>NZ_CP007595.1:0-2400000 GCF_000785535.1 Arthrobacter sp. PAMC 25486
GTGCATCGCTGATTAGCTACGTTCGGATGGGATAACCGCTGAAAGCATCTAAGCGGGAAGCCCGCTTCAAGATGAGATTTCCATACACAGTCATGTGTGAGAGGCCCCCAGCTAGACCACTGGGTTGATAGGCCGGACGTGGAAGCGAGGACTAAAGACTCGTGAAGCTGACCGGTACTAATAGGCCGATAACTTACACCACACACACTCTTATAAACTAAAAAGACTGCTCGCGTTCACTATGTGGTTCCCAAACAACAAACCCACCCGTTTGTTAATGGAAACCAAACCACGGATCAACACCTGTGATAACCCCCACCCCACAGTGGCGGGACACCCACAGAAACATCCCGTATAATAAAATACTGTTGTTCATCACAGAACACCCAACAAGCCACCCAACCAATCACTTGGTCCCGGGGAACGAGTTACGGTGGTCATAGCGTGGGGGAAACGCCCGGTCCCATTCCGAACCCGGAAGCTAAGACCCACAGCGCCGATGGTACTGCATTCGAGAGGATGTGGGAGAGTAGGACACCGCCGGACAACACATAAAAACAGGTCGAGGCCCCACACCACCAGGTGCGGGGCCTCCCTGCATTAACAACCCAACCCACCACACCACCACCAAACACCACCCCCTACCCTCACGGCCACCCCACCCGGTGGCCACAGCTGTTTAACCCACCAGAACGCTCCCTCACGTTCCGGGCCATATCGACGGATCCTCCCTCACGTTCCGAAGCCACCGATCCACCGAAACGACAGGGTACGGAAACGACCGGGTACGGAAACGTCCGGGGACGGAAACGTCCGGGGACGGAAATGACCGGGCCCCGAAACCATGGCCACCCCACCCAGTGGCCGTCCTTGTTTAACAACCCAGTGTTGAGTAGCCCAGCCCTGATCACCGTGCGGGGTGGTTCCTGACAGCGCATCAGATGTCACTCGTTCCTTGTTGGTGTTAGGGGCATTGATGGAGGTAACTTCCTGGATCACGTCAGTGATGACCTGGGGCGGGGATCTGCTGGTTCCGGGCCGGCCGGGTGGAGGCCATGGTTGGGTGTGTGGTGCCGTTGGTCGGCACCGTCGTCCCGCCGGTGTGTTCTTCCCTGCCGGCGCCCTGGAGTCACCGCGCCGTCGGTGTGGCAGGGTCGCAGTGCCCGGCCAGGGATGTTGGAGACCGGGGCCAGGTGGTGTTCACTCAACCCTGCGATGCCGCGAAGTCGCGATGGTGTGCTGGTGCGGATTGCCGGGGCCGGCTGCGCCGGGCACCAACTGGTGCTTGTCGCACTTTTTTTGATGTGGTGGTGCCGGTCCCGGGCATTGACGGGGATGCCGTGGAAGCGGCCCACCTCCAGATCCTCGCGGCAGCCAGGCAGCCAGGGAGCTTGATGGCAGGGAAGTTCGACGGCGCCGTGGTGGTAGGGAAATGAGATGGCGTGATGGCGTTGTCGGTTGGTGGGGTGGACGCTGGCTGTTGAGGGGGTTCGGGGTGTGGTGCTGGGCACAGTATCGGGTGGTGGGTGGCCTGATGGGTGGCCGGGCGGGGGTGCCCGGGCCGTGGGTGGGGTGGTGTTCCGGGCCGTTACCCCGGGCTTTTCCGGGGAGTTTCCGCGGGGTTTCGGGGCGCCAGGGTGTGGTGGTGGGTGTCACAGGGTGTGGAGTTGGTGTTGGCGGGTAAAGGTGTGTATTGTTTTTCGAGTTGCCCCGCTTGATGCGGGAGCGGCGGACTCCCTGGTATTTGAGCCGGTATTTTTGCCGGTTGTTCTGCCGTGTGTTGAGGGATGTGGATCGGGTTTGACCGGGTTTGCATTGCTGAATGTTTGGGGGTAAGATTGAAAAGTTGCCTCGGCGCTGATCGCCAGAACTCAATAGTGTGCCAAGTTTTATTGATACCAATTTATTTATATTGAATTGGTTATTTGGTTGTGTGTTGCCGCCCCTGTGGTGATGCATGATCGTTTAGCTGGTTTCGAATTTAGTGCATGCGTTGCTCACCATTTTCCGGTGGTTTCGTGTGTGTCTGTTTAGTTATTAACGGAGAGTTTGATCCTGGCTCAGGATGAACGCTGGCGGCGTGCTTAACACATGCAAGTCGAACGATGAACCCCGCTTGCGGGGGGATTAGTGGCGAACGGGTGAGTAACACGTGAGTAACCTGCCCTTAACTCTGGGATAAGCCTTGGAAACGGGGTCTAATACTGGATATTGACTTTTCCTCGCATGGGGATTGGTTGAAAGATTTATTGGTTTTGGATGGACTCGCGGCCTATCAGCTTGTTGGTGAGGTAATGGCTCACCAAGGCGACGACGGGTAGCCGGCCTGAGAGGGTGACCGGCCACACTGGGACTGAGACACGGCCCAGACTCCTACGGGAGGCAGCAGTGGGGAATATTGCACAATGGGCGAAAGCCTGATGCAGCGACGCCGCGTGAGGGATGACGGCCTTCGGGTTGTAAACCTCTTTCAGTAGGGAACAAGGCCAGACGTTGTCTGGTTGAGGGTACTTGCAGAAGAAGCGCCGGCTAACTACGTGCCAGCAGCCGCGGTAATACGTAGGGCGCAAGCGTTATCCGGAATTATTGGGCGTAAAGAGCTCGTAGGCGGTTTGTCGCGTCTGCCGTGAAAGTCCGGGGCTCAACCCCGGATCTGCGGTGGGTACGGGCAGACTAGAGTGATGTAGGGGAGACTGGAATTCCTGGTGTAGCGGTGAAATGCGCAGATATCAGGAGGAACACCGATGGCGAAGGCAGGTCTCTGGGCATTAACTGACGCTGAGGAGCGAAAGCATGGGGAGCGAACAGGATTAGATACCCTGGTAGTCCATGCCGTAAACGTTGGGCACTAGGTGTGGGGGACATTCCACGTTTTCCGCGCCGTAGCTAACGCATTAAGTGCCCCGCCTGGGGAGTACGGCCGCAAGGCTAAAACTCAAAGGAATTGACGGGGGCCCGCACAAGCGGCGGAGCATGCGGATTAATTCGATGCAACGCGAAGAACCTTACCAAGGCTTGACATGAACCGGAAATACCTGGAAACAGGTGCCCCGCTTGCGGTCGGTTTACAGGTGGTGCATGGTTGTCGTCAGCTCGTGTCGTGAGATGTTGGGTTAAGTCCCGCAACGAGCGCAACCCTCGTTCTATGTTGCCAGCACGTGATGGTGGGGACTCATAGGAGACTGCCGGGGTCAACTCGGAGGAAGGTGAGGACGACGTCAAATCATCATGCCCCTTATGTCTTGGGCTTCACGCATGCTACAATGGCCGGTACAATGGGTTGCGATACTGTGAGGTGGAGCTAATCCCAAAAAGCCGGTCTCAGTTCGGATTGGGGTCTGCAACTCGACCCCATGAAGTCGGAGTCGCTAGTAATCGCAGATCAGCAACGCTGCGGTGAATACGTTCCCGGGCCTTGTACACACCGCCCGTCAAGTCACGAAAGTTGGTAACACCCGAAGCCGGTGGCCTAACCCCCTTGTGGGGAGGGAGCTGTCGAAGGTGGGACTGGCGATTGGGACTAAGTCGTAACAAGGTAGCCGTACCGGAAGGTGCGGCTGGATCACCTCCTTTCTAAGGAGCACCAATCACCAACACAACCCCGCATGGGTGTTGAGCGTTGCGTGGTAGGAGAATAGTACGTAGCGGGAACGAAAGTTTCCCGGCGTGCTGCTCAAGGGTGGAATATCAATAAAATAGGTGCCTGCCGGCACGGGCCAATCTGAATCGAGTACAACAACCTTTTGGGGTTGTGGGGAAAAGTTCATCAAGGATTGGTGTGTTCTGGTGGGTGGTGTTTGGCACACTGTTGGGTCCTGAAACAACAACGGGTCATCGATTTCCTTCGTGGGGATCGTCGATCGTTGTTGATTTCTGGTTTCCCTCACATAACTGAACCGGTCACTGGGTGACACACATTTTTGTGTGTCTGGTGGTTGGGGAACGTGTGTGAAGGGGTTGTTGTTTGAGAACTACATAGTGAACGCGAGCATCTTTTATAAGAAAGCAATTTCTTTGAGAATATGAAATAAAACCTGGATCTGACACCACCTTTTGGGGTGGTGCTGGTTTCCATGGTTTTCTCGATAATCAAAAATCATGATGCACCCGCTTTGGTGTGGTGTGTTGTGTTTGACTGCATGTGTGTGGTCAAGTTTTTAAGGGCGCACGGTGGATGCCTTGGCATTAGGAGCCGAAGAAGGACGTAGGAATCTGCGATAAGCCTCGGGGAGTTGATAACCAAACTTTGATCCGAGGGTGTCCGAATGGGGGAACCCCGCCACCGGTTGCAAGACCAGGTGGTGACCCGCATCTGAATATATAGGATGTGTGGAGGGAACGTGGGGAAGTGAAACATCTCAGTACCCACAGGAAGAGAAAACAATAGTGATTCCGTTAGTAGTGGCGAGCGAACGCGGATCAGGCTAAACCGTGTCATGTGTGATAGCCGGCGGGCGTTGCATGGTGCGGGGTTGTGGGACTTACCGATCTAGTTCTGCCGGACTAGGAAGGGGAATGGTGCATGTATAGGTGAACGGTTTTGAATGGCCGACCGTAGAGGGTGAGAGTCCCGTAACTGAAATGCAGTGCACTCCCTGGTGAGTATCCCAAGTAGCACGGGGCCCGAGAAATCCCGTGTGAATCTGTCAGGACCACCTGATAAGCCTAAATACTACCTAATGACCGATAGCGGACAAGTACCGTGAGGGAAAGGTGAAAAGTACCCCGGGAGGGGAGTGAAATAGTACCTGAAACCGTGTGCTTACAATCCGTCAGAGCAAGCGTGCATCCTTTGGGGTGTAGTTGTTCTTGTGATGGCGTGCCTTTTGAAGAATGAGCCTGCGAGTTAGTGTTACGTCGCGAGGTTAACCCGTGTGGGGAAGCCGTAGCGAAAGCGAGTCTGAATAGGGCGAGTGTAGTGGCGTGATCTAGACCCGAAGCGAAGTGATCTACCCATGGCCAGGTTGAAGCGCGTGTAAGAGCGCGTGGAGGACCGAACCCACTTCAGTTGAAAATGGAGGGGATGAGCTGTGGGTAGGGGTGAAAGGCCAATCAAACTTCGTGATAGCTGGTTCTCCCCGAAATGCATTTAGGTGCAGCGTTGCGTGTTTCTTACTGGAGGTAGAGCTACTGGATGGCTAATGGGCCCTACAAGGTTACTGACGTCAGCCAAACTCCGAATGCCGGTAAGTCAGAGCGTAGCAGTGAGACTGTGGGGGATAAGCTTCATAGTCGAGAGGGAAACAGCCCAGACCACCAACTAAGGCCCCTAAGCGTGTGCTAAGTGGGAAAGGATGTGGGATTGCTTAGACAACCAGGAGGTTGGCTTAGAAGCAGCCATCCTTAAAAGAGTGCGTAATAGCTCACTGGTCAAGTGATTCCGCGCCGACAATGTAGCGGGGCTCAAGTACACCGCCGAAGTTGTGGATTTCAAACATTGCCCTAGCCAAAGCTTGCTTTGGTTCAGGGGTTTGGAGTGGTAGGGGAGCGTCGTGTGGGCATTGAAGCTGCAGTGTGAACTAGCAGTGGAGCCCACACGAGTGAGAATGCAGGCATGAGTAGCGAAAGACGGGTGAGAAACCCGTCCGCCGAATGATCAAGGGTTCCAGGGTCAAGCTAATCTGCCCTGGGTAAGTCGGGACCTAAGGCGAGGCCGACAGGCGTAGTCGATGGACAACGGGTTGATATTCCCGTACCGGTGAAGAACCGCCCCTATTGAACCGGTGATACTAACCACCCAAACCACCACTGCGTGTCCTTCGGGACCAGGGTGTGTGGGGAGCGTGGGACCTGAACCGGGGAGGTAAACGTATTAACAGGTGTGACGCAGGAAGGTAGCCGAGCCGGGCGATGGTAGTCCCGGTCTAAGGATGTAGGAAACACGATAGGCAAATCCGTTGTGTTGTCTTTGATGACGATTCTGAGATCTGATGGGACCCCCGTACGGGGGAATTCGGTGATCCTATGCTGCCTAGAAAAGCATCGACGTGAGGTTCCAACCGCCCGTACCCCAAACCGACACAGGTGATCAGGTAGAGAATACTAAGGCGATCGAGAGAATTATGGTTAAGGAACTCGGCAAAATGCCCCCGTAACTTCGGGAGAAGGGGGGCCTGCCCCGTGAAGGAACCTAGCGTTCCGTGAGCGGGTGTGGGCCGCAGAGACCAGGGGGAAGCGACTGTTTACTAAAAACACAGGTCCGTGCGAAGTCGCAAGACGATGTATACGGACTGACTCCTGCCCGGTGCTGGAAGGTTAAGAGGACCGGTTAGCACACTTGTGTGCGAAGCTGAGAATTTAAGCCCCAGTAAACGGCGGTGGTAACTATAACCATCCTAAGGTAGCGAAATTCCTTGTCGGGTAAGTTCCGACCTGCACGAATGGAGTAACGACTTCCCCGCTGTCTCAACCATAAACTCGGCGAAATTGCAGTACGAGTAAAGATGCTCGTTACGCGCAGCAGGACGGAAAGACCCCGAGACCTTTACTATAGTTTGGTATTGGTGTTCGGAGTGGCTTGTGTAGGATAGGTGGGAGACTGTGAAACCGCAACGCTAGTTGTGGTGGAGTCATCGTTGAAATACCACTCTGGTCACTTTGGACATCTAACTTCGGCCCGTAATCCGGGTCAGGGACAGTGCCTGATGGGTAGTTTAACTGGGGCGGTTGCCTCCTAAAAAGTAACGGAGGCGCCCAAAGGTTCCCTCAGCCTGGTTGGCAATCAGGTTTCGAGTGTAAGTGCACAAGGGAGCTTGACTGTGAGAGGGACACCTCGAGCAGGGACGAAAGTCGGGACTAGTGATCCGGCGGCACATTGTGGAATGGCCGTCGCTCAACGGATAAAAGGTACCTCGGGGATAACAGGCTGATCTTGCCCAAGAGTCCATATCGACGGCATGGTTTGGCACCTCGATGTCGGCTCGTCGCATCCTGGGGCTGGAGTAGGTCCCAAGGGTTGGGCTGTTCGCCCATTAAAGCGGTACGCGAGCTGGGTTTAGAACGTCGTGAGACAGTTCGGTCCCTATCCGCTGCGCGCGCAGGAAATTTGAGAAGGGCTGTCCTTAGTACGAGAGGACCGGGACGGACGAACCTCTGGTGTGTCAGTTGTACTGCCAAGTGCATCGCTGATTAGCTACGTTCGGATGGGATAACCGCTGAAAGCATCTAAGCGGGAAGCCCGCTTCAAGATGAGATTTCCATACACAGTTATGTGTGAGAGGCCCCCAGCTAGACCACTGGGTTGATAGGCCGGACGTGGAAGCGAGGACTAAAGACTCGTGAAGCTGACCGGTACTAATAGGCCGATAACTTACACCACACACTCTTATAACTAAAAAGACTGCTCGCGTTCACTATGTGGTTCCCAAACAACAAACCCACCCGTTTGTTAATGGAAACCAAACCAGGGATCAACACCTGTGATAACCCCCACCCCACAGTGGCGGGACACCCACAGGAACATCCCGTATAATAAAATACTGTTGTTCATCACAGAACACCCAACAAGCCACCCAACCAATCACTTGGTCTTGGGGAACGAGTTACGGTGGTCATAGCGTGGGGGAAACGCCCGGTCCCATTCCGAACCCGGAAGCTAAGACCCACAGCGCCGATGGTACTGCATTCGAGAGGATGTGGGAGAGTAGGACACCGCCGGACAACACATAAACAGGGTCGAGGCCCCACACCACCAGTGGGGGGGCCTCCCTGCATTAAACACACCCAACCCACCACCACGGCCACCCCACCCGGTGGCCACAGCTGTTTAACCCACCCCACCAACCACCCACACAGGCGACCCTCACCGTCTACCCAGGCACCGCCGTCGCACATGGTTGACTGCCCATAGAGGTGATAGTCACTAGTAGTTGGGGCAGACCTGCTACTCACTTCAACGGTAGGGTGGCCTGATGCAGAATCTTTTTTCCCACGCACACGAGCCGGACTACGTCGCTTCACGCGAGACTGAACAGCTTGAGGGCGTCGTGCTCATTGATGTCCCCATGGATCAGGCTTTTGATGGTTTCACTGACGGGATCCATCTATGGTGGCCTGTGTCGGAGCAAAGCGTATTTGGCGAGGGGAGCCACGTGGCGCTGCTTCGCGATCATCTCGTAGAGGAATCAGCCGATGGGGAAGAGATCGTGTGGGCCGACATTTCTGCTTGGGAATCGCCCAGCCACCTCGCCCTGCAGTGGGTCTCGGGGAACGTTTCCGAGAATCACCAAGAAGTGGACATTTCTTTTGAGCTTGCAGATGGTGGCATGACCAAGGTCAGCGTCACTTACGATCACGACCCGGGTGCCGAAGCAGCTGAAGATGGCACATTTGCTTGTGATTGGTCACTCATCTTGTCCAGATACGCCAGATTCATGGGTGGAGCCGTTCAGCTCGACTAGACTGGTAGATGGACCAAAGCGTCCAGAGATTTTTTCGTAGTACATCAATAGTGAAGAGCGGCTGTTACTGTGCCAGTTAGTGCGCTCGAAGGTTTAGGAGTCGGCATGGCTGAGCAGTACGAAGGTAAGCGCGAGGACAATTCCCGCGGACGCGACAACCAGGGGAACAGCGGCAGGCCTTACGCCGACCGCCCGGCAACGAATGACCGCCAGCCGGCACGCCCCTACAACGAACGCAGCAATCAGGGCGGACGCCCAGCAGGTGACCGTGACAATCGTGGAGGTCAGGGTGGACGCCCAGCTGGCAACAGTGGCCGTCCCTACGGTGACCGCGACTCACGCCCGTCGTACGGTTCACGCGATGACCGTCCCGCCCGCAACAACGACCGCCCTTCATATGGCGACCGCGACAACCGCGGTGGCCAGGGTGGGCGTCCGGCTGGAAACAGTGGCCGTCCCTACGGTGACCGTGACTCACGTCCGTCGTACGGCAACCGTGATGACCGTCCCGCACGTAGCAATGACCGACCCTCCTATGGTGACCGCGACTCACGCCCGTCATTCGGCGATCGTGACAAGCGTGGTGCCGACCGTCCCATGGTCGACGGGCGTCGTGAAGACCGCAAGCCTTTCGGTGACCGCGACAACCGTGGTGGCCAGGGTGGACGTCCGTCCGGTGACCGCGACTCACGCCCTTCTTACGGCAACCGCGACTCACGCCCTTCATACGGTGACCGTCCGGCGCGCAGCAACGACCGTCCCGCATATGGTGCACGCGATGATCGCGGCGCCCAGGGTGGACGCCCCGCTAGCAACAGCGGCCGCCCCTACGGTGACCGTGACTCACGTCCGTCTTACGGTGCACGTGAAGATCGTCCCGCACGCAGCAACGACCGCCCCTCATACGGTGACCGGGACAACCGCGGTGGCCAGGGTGGCCGCCCGTCCGGTGACCGTGACTCACGCCCTTCATACGGTGACCGTCCGGCGCGCAGCAATGACCGTCCCTCATATGGTGCACGCGACGATCGTCCCGCACGCAGCAACGACCGCCCCTCATACGGTGACCGGGACAACCGCGGTGGCCAGGGTGGCCGTCCATCCGGTGACCGTGACTCACGCCCTTCATACGGTGACCGGCCGGCGCGCAGCAATGACCGTCCCTCATATGGTGCACGCGACGATCGTCCGGCACGCAGCAACGACCGCCCCTCCTACGGTGACCGGGACAACCGCGGTGGCCAGGGTGGCCGTCCCGCCGGTAACAGTGGCCGTCCGTCCGGTGACCGTGATTCACGCCCGTCCTACGGCAACCGTGACGACCGTCCGGCACGCAGCAACGACCGCCCGTCCTACGGTGACCGGGACAACCGCGGTGGCTCACGCGACCACGGCTCACGTGAAGACCGCGGCCCCCGCGTTGCCCCTGAACGCAACGCGGCAGACCTGCGCAGCTCAAACCGTCCCGATCGCGACCGTTCCCCGGAAATCGATCCCGACGTCACCGGTGAGGAGCTGGACAAGGTAACCCGCGCCCAGCTGCGCATTCTTGATTCACGCAACAACGAGTGGGTGTCGAAGCACCTGGTCATGGCCGGGCGCCTGATCGACTTCGTTCCCGAGCTCGCCTTTGAGCACGCACTGGCTGCCAGCCGTCGCGGTGGCCGCCTGGCCTGTGTCCGCGAAGCTGTTGCCATGACTGCCTACGCGGCAGGCAAGTACGGCGAGGCACTGCGCGAGCTGCGCACCTTCCGCCGCATCAGCGGTTCCAACGTCCACCTTCCCCTCATGGCTGACTGTGAGCGCGGCCTGGGCCGTCCCGACCGCGCCCTTGACCTGATCAAGTCCGAGGATGCAGAAACCCTGGACACGGCCGGCAAGGTCGAACTGGCCATTGTTGAGTCCGGTGCCCGCGGGGATCTTGGTGACCTGGATGCAGCACTGTCCGCACTCGAGATCCCGCAGCTGGACCTCAACCGCGCGTTCTCCTTCAGCCCCCGCCTGTTCCGTGCCTATGGCATGGTGCTGCGCGCGGCCGACCGCAAGGATGAGGCCAAGACCTGGGAACGCCAGGCGCTGGTTGCCGAGGATGCCCTCGGCATAGACGAAGGCACCGACCAGATCATCATGGACCTCGGCGACGACGAGGACATTCCCCTGGACTCCCCGCGCGTGCGTGTCGCCGATGTTATGGAACCGGCCGTCGCGCCTGTGAAGAACGACGACGACACCTTGGCAGCTGCCGAGCTCACCTCAGCTGATGCCCAGGATGGCGAGCAGGACGAGACAAATACGGACGACGCCGAGTCCTCCTACTTTGAATCCGATGATGCCGAGTCGGACGAGGACAGCGCCGATGCAGACAGCGCCGATGAAGACGGCGCGGACGCAGACGGTGCCGAAGCTGACGACGAGGGTGCTGCAGACGAGGAATCCGGCGACGCTTTCAACAGTGAGCGCTAAATCCTTGCTGAACCATTTTGATGCGGTTCTGGCGGATCTGGACGGCGTGGTTTATGCCGGCCCGGATGCCATTCCCGGTGCCATCGAGGCCTTGACCGGCCTGGCCGGCGCCAATGTGTCGCTGGCGTACGTGACGAATAACGCCTCACGTACGCCGGCGCAGGTTGCCGCCCATTTACGTCAGCTGGGCGCTCCCGCCAACGATGACCAGGTTGTCAGTTCCGCCCAGGCGGGCGCTGCCCTGCTGGCGCAGAAGTTTCCTGCCGGTTCCAAGGTTCTTGTCACGGGCAGTGCCGCACTGGCCCAGGAAGTGACGGCCCTGGGCATGACCGTGGTGGAGAGCGCCAACGACGCACCGGACGTTGTCATCCAGGGCTTTGACCCGACACTTGGCTGGGCGGATCTGGCGGAAGCCACGTACGCCATCAATGCAGGCGCCACCTGGATCGCCACCAACACCGACATGACCATTCCCCGGGACCGCGGCATCGCCCCCGGTAACGGGACCTTGGTCGCAGCGGTGCGGACCGCCGTCGGGCATGATCCTTTGGTGGCCGGCAAGCCGGAGGCGCCGCTGTTCCACACGGCCGCAAACCGCCTGGGGGCCAAGCGCCCCCTGGTGGTGGGCGACCGCCTCGACACCGACATTCTCGGCGGCAACAATGCCGGCATGACCACCGCACTGGTGCTCACCGGCGTCGACTCCGGCGAGACAGCGCTGCGGGCCTGCACCGCCGAGCGGCCGCACTTCATCATCGACACGTTGGCCCAGCTGTACCAGCCGTATCCGAAGATCAAGCACGACGGCGCCCGGGTCACCTGTGGTGCCGCTGCCGCCACCGTCACCAACGCAGAAGGACAGCAGAGACTGCATATTGCGGGCGACCCGGCCGACAGTGACGCATGGCGTGCCGCCTGTGCCGCCTGGTGGGCCGCCGTGCCCAACGTCGCTGACGCAACCAACCCTGTCGTGAGCTGGTCGGCGGCCGAGCATGCCTGAGCAGAGCGGAGCCGGGCAGCTCCAGCCTGAGCAGGCCGGGCCCACGGGCGATCCAGGCGTTGACGCGCTCGTGGCACTGGCCGCGCAGGCGGCCCAGCTGCCAGCGGGGGAGCACCAGGGACGCTACACCGAGGTGCTGGCAGGGCTGGAACGTGAGCTCGACGCCGATCCTGTGGCCGCACTGCGCGGACCAGATGCCAGCCAAGGGACTGTTCCGGTCCAGGGCAGCGAACAGTGAGCCGCCTCGACGCCGAATTGGTGACCCGGGGGCTCGTTCGCTCCCGCACCGTCGCGGCAACCCTGATCAAGGCCGGGCGGGTCACCGTGTCCGGAAACCCGGCGCTCAAGGCCGCCCAAACCGTCACGGCGGACACACTTCTGGAGCTCCTGCCCGGCAACGAAGAGGACTACGTTTCCCGGGCCGGCCACAAGCTGGCCGGCGCACTGGCGCACTTCCCACAGGTCACCGTCGCCGGCAAACGCTGTCTTGACGCCGGCGCTTCCACCGGCGGCTTCACCGACGTTTTGCTGCGCCAAGAGGCTGCCAGCGTCGTGGCCGTCGATGTTGGCCACGGCCAGCTCGTCGATTCCCTGCGCCAGGATCCGCGCGTGGCGGTCCACGAAGGCCTGAACATCCGTTATATGTCCGCAGACGACATCGGCGGGCCCGTGGACCTGACCGTCTGCGACCTCTCCTTCATCTCGCTCACCCTCGTCATGGCGCCCTTGGCCTTGGCCACCAAAGTGGGCGGGGAACTGTTGCTCATGGTGAAGCCACAATTTGAGGTGGGCCGGGAACGGTTGGCACGCACCGGCGTCGTCAGCAGTGAGAATGAACGACGCCGGGCAGTCGCCCTGGTTGCCCAGGCGGCAGTCGCCAACGGGTTGGCATTGCAGGGCCTGGGCATCAGCCCGCTGCCGGGCCAGGACGGCAATGTTGAGTATTTTCTGCTCGCCAGGCGGGTAGTGTCGGAGCCTGCGCATAAGATCGAAGAGGAAGAGCTGGCAGTGGACACATTGCTGGCCGGGATCTGGCCGCAAAGATAGGAAAATATACATGACACGGCGCGTTTTGATTCTGGCCCACACGGGCCGCGAAGAGTCGATGCTGGCCGCCCTGGAGGCGTGCGTCGAGCTTCACGCAAACGCCATAGTCCCCGTCATGTATGCCGAAGAACTGGCAGATTTGACGGGCTACCTGGGCGTTTCCGGGGTCAAGATGGAGATTCTCGACCGTGATGTGACGCTCGCCGACATTGAACTGGTCATGGTCCTGGGCGGGGACGGCACCATTTTGCGTGCGGCCGAGATCGTCCGCGACTACGACGTTCCGCTATTGGGCGTGAATCTTGGCCATGTGGGATTCCT
This sequence comes from Arthrobacter sp. PAMC 25486, assembly GCF_000785535.1. Classification (NCBI taxonomy): domain Bacteria; kingdom Bacillati; phylum Actinomycetota; class Actinomycetes; order Micrococcales; family Micrococcaceae; genus Arthrobacter; species Arthrobacter sp. PAMC 25486. Next base: position 13,231 of record NZ_CP007595.1, read on the forward strand.
GGCCGAAAGTGAGCGCGAGGAATTGATCCAGACCGTGGCTGCCGTGGTGCAACGCAAATACTCGGTTGAGGAGCGCATGTGCCTGGATGTCATTGTCAGGGTTGCGGGCAAGGTGGTGGCCCACACCTGGGCCCTGAACGAGGTGGCCCTGGAAAAAGGAAACCGCGAACGCATGATTGAGGTCGTCACCGAAGTGGACGGGCGCCCCCTCACCTCCTTCGGCTGTGACGGCGTCGTCATGGCCACCCCTACAGGCTCCACGGCCTACGCCTTTTCCGCCGGCGGTCCCGTCGTGTGGCCCGGAGTGGAGGCCTTGCTCATGGTGCCCATCAGCGCCCACGCCCTCTTTGCCAAGCCACTCGTCGTCTCACCCTCATCAACACTCGCGGTGGAGGTGCTGACCCGCAACGGCGCCTACGGCGTCATCTGGTGCGACGGCCGCCGCACCGTGGACCTGCTGCCCGGCGCCCGCATCGAGGTCACCCGGTCACCCACGCCGGTGAAGCTGGCCCGCACACAGCAGTCAACGTTTTCCGAGCGTCTCGTGCGCAAATTCGAGCTGCCAGTCCAGGGCTGGCGCGGCCCGTCCCCGGAACAATCCGAACCGCCCACCACGCAGCTGCCCATCATCAAGCCGGCCAAACCGAAGACCCCCTTGGGCGGCCCGCCCGTGAACCGCATCCCCGAACTGCCTGACCTGACAGTTCCGCCGCCCACCACCACGTATTCGGGGACCACCTCCTTCTACGAAGAGGACCGCACGTGATCGAGGAAATCCGGATCCGGGATCTCGGGGTAATCTCCGAATCAACCCTTCCGCTGGGACCTGGCCTGAGCGTCGTCAGCGGCGAAACCGGTGCCGGAAAGACCATGGTGGTGACCGCCGTCGGACTGCTGCTGGGCAACCGGGCAGATGCGGGGGCCGTGCGCAATGGTGCCAAGAGCGCCTCGGCCGAGGCCACGCTGACCCTGCCGGCGGGCCACCCTGCCCTGGTGCGTGCGCTGGAGGCCGGTGCCGACATTGACGAGTTCGACGGCGGTGCGCAGCTGATTCTGGCGCGCACCGTCAACGCCGATGGGCGCAGCAGGGCGCATGTTGGCGGGCGCAGCGCCCCCATCGGTGTGCTCAATGAGCTGGGAGAGGCGCTCGTTGCCGTGCACGGGCAGTCGGACCAGATCCGGCTGAAAAACCCGTCGGCGCAGCGGCTTGCCCTGGACAAGTTTGCTGCCGAGGCGCACAAGGGCTTTGCCGCCACTGTGCGCAACTACCGGGACGTGTTTGAGCGGTGGCGTGCCGTCCAGGCGGAATTGGTACAGCTGCGCTCTGCGAGCCGGGAGCGGCTGCGGGAGGCGGAGTCCCTGACCACGGCGCTGGCCGAGATTGACGCCGTCGAACCTCTCACCGCAGAGGATGAACTGCTCAAGGCGGAGGCGGTGAAACTTGGCAACGTGGAAGAGCTGCGCAAGGCCACACTGGGCGCCCATGAGGCGCTGAGTGCAACCGACTATGGCGACGGCCCCGATGCTGCCAGCCTGGTCGACACGGCCAAGCGGCTTGTGGAAACCGTCTCGGAGGCCGACGAGGAATTGCTGCAAACCACCAAGCGGCTCTCCGAAGTTGGTTATTTGCTGGCCGACATCGCCCGCGACCTGGCAAGTTACGCCACCTCCCTGGACTCCGAGGGGCCCGGCCGCTTGGCCGAGGTTGAGGACCGGCGCGGGGAACTGGCTGTTTTGGTGCGCAAGTATGCACCCAGCATTGACGAGGTCATTGAATGGGCCGATGCGGCGCGGGTGCGGCTGGCCGAGCTCAGCGATGATTCGGGCCGGATTGAGGCGCTGGAGGCGGAGGAAATTGCCGCCCTGGCCGACCTGGGCGTGCGTGCCGGGGAGTTGACGGCCCTGCGCCGCAAGGCAGCCGAGAAACTCGCCAAGGCAGTCAGTGCCGAACTGAAGGCCCTCGCCATGCCGGATGCCAGGCTCGTCATCGAGATCTCCGCCGCAGAACGCAGCATCCACGGTGAAGACGACATTGCCTTCCTGCTGGCCCCGCACGCGGGCGCCTCACCGCGCCCGCTGGGCAAGGGTGCCTCCGGTGGTGAGCTTTCCCGGGTCATGCTGGCGCTGGAAGTGGTGCTGGCCGCCGTCGACCCTGTCCCAACATTTGTCTTCGACGAAGTTGACTCCGGCGTGGGCGGCAAGGCAGCCGTGGAAATTGGCCGCCGACTGGCCATGCTGGCCCAACACGTACAGGTTTTGGTGGTCACGCATCTGCCCCAGGTGGCAGCATTTGCCGACCAGCACGTGTTGGTGACCAAGAGTTCTGTGAGCAAAAACTCAACAGGCATCACCACCAGCAATGTCAAGCTTTTGACGTACGAGGAACGGGTAGTGGAATTGGCCCGAATGCTGGCAGGGCAGGAGGATTCTGCGACGGCGCAGGCCCACGCCAAGGAACTTTTGGCGCAGGCAGCACGCCCCCTTCAATAGTATTTTGGGTGGCGGTGGAGAAAATTCACGGCCTCTCACAACAGATAATCGGCTCATTAGATGATAGGCTCGAACTCCGTGGTGCAACGATCAAATTCCCGGCTCAGTGGTCAGTCCAAGACGACCAAACACATCTTCGTCACCGGCGGAGTCGCGTCCTCGCTCGGCAAGGGACTGACGGCTTCCAGCCTCGGTCACCTACTCCGTGCACGCGGCCTGTCGGTCACAATGCAAAAACTCGATCCCTATCTCAATGTGGATCCAGGCACAATGAATCCTTTCCAACATGGAGAAGTCTTCGTCACCGACGACGGCGCCGAAACTGACCTGGACATTGGCCATTACGAGCGCTTCCTCGATGAGAATCTCGAAGGCTCAGCCAATGTCACCACAGGTCAGGTGTACTCCACCGTCATCGCCAAGGAACGCCGCGGCGAATACCTGGGCGACACCGTGCAGGTCATCCCGCACATCACCGATGAGATCAAGCGCCGCATGCGCCTGCCCTCTGAAGGTGCCGACGCGCCCGATGTGATCATCACCGAAATTGGTGGCACGGTGGGCGACATCGAGTCCCAGCCGTTCCTGGAGTCAGCACGCCAGGTGCGCCAGGACGTGGGCCGCAACAACGTGTTCTTCGCGCATGTCTCCCTGGTTCCCTACATTGGCCCGTCCCAGGAACTGAAGACCAAGCCGACCCAGCACTCGGTTGCTGCGCTGCGCTCCCTGGGCATCCAGCCCGATGCCATCATCCTGCGCTCGGACCGGGTCCTGCCCGACGCCATGCACGCCAAGATTGGCCGTGCCTGCGACGTGGACGTCGAAGCTGTCATCGGCTGCCCCGATGCCTCCAGCATCTACGACATTCCCAAGACGCTGCATGCCCAGGGCCTGGACTCCTACATTGTGCGTGCCCTTGACCTGCCGTTCAAGGATGTTGACTGGACCAAGTGGGACAAGCTCCTAGAAGTGGTGCACAACCCCGCCCACCACATTGAGATTGCCCTGGTTGGCAAGTACATCGAGCTGCCTGACGCTTACCTCTCCGTGACCGAGGCCCTGCGCGCCGGCGGCTTCGCCAACGCCACCAAGGTCAAGATCAGGTGGGTGCCTTCCGATGACTGCGCCAGCGAGGCTGGTGCCCGCAAGGCACTTGCCGACGTTGATGCCATCTGTGTTCCCGGAGGTTTCGGCATCCGCGGACTCGAAGGCAAGCTGGGTGCGCTGAAGTTCGCCCGCGAAAACCAGATCCCCACCCTGGGCCTGTGCCTTGGCCTGCAGTCCATGGTCATTGAATATGCACGCAACGTTGTGGGCCTCGAAGGGGCATCGTCCTCGGAATTTGATGAGAACCCCACGTACCCCGTCATTGCCACCATGGAAGAGCAGCAGGACATTGTGGCCGGCTTGGGTGACCTGGGCGGCACCATGCGCCTGGGCCTCTACCCGGCAGTGCTGACCGAAGGCTCCGTCGTAGCGGAAACGTACGGCACCACGGATGTCTCCGAGCGCCACCGGCACCGCTACGAGGTGAACAACAAGTACCGCGAGCAGATTGCAGCAGCCGGGCTTGTCTTCTCAGGCACCTCACCCGACGGCAAACTGGTTGAGTACGTGGAGCTTCCCCGCGAGGTCCACCCGTACTACGTCTCCACCCAGGCGCACCCCGAACTGAGCTCGCGTCCCACCCGGCCGCACCCGCTCTTTGCCGGGCTTGTTGCCGCAGCCCTGGACCGCCAGAACGCCACACGGCTGCTGGAGGTCTAAGTGGGAAACCTTGGTGCATCGGGGACAGCAGAGCCGCGTGCCGCTGATGAAACTTCCTCCGCCGGCTGGACTTCATCAGTTGCGGATGAAGAAAGCTACCGGACGCTGCATTCACAGTCCACGGTGTACCAAGGGCGAATCTGGAACATTGTTTCAGACACGTTTTCACTGACACCCGGCTCCGAGCCGCTGACCCGGGATTACATTGACCATCCCGGGGCAGTGGCTGTGGTGGTGCTCAACGAGAGCCACCAAGTGCTGCTGTTGCGCCAATACCGCCACCCCGTCCAAATGAACCTGTGGGAGATTCCTGCCGGTCTGCTGGATGTGAAGGGTGAGGACTTTGTTGTGGGCGCCGCCCGCGAATTGGCCGAAGAAGCCGATCTTGCGGCGGCCCAATGGGACGTGCTGACCGACTTCTTCAACTCCCCGGGTTCCTCGAGCGAGGCGATCCGGATCTATCTGGCACGCGGCATCACCGAGGTTCCCGAAGAGCTGCGCCATGTGCGCACCGACGAGGAAGCCGAGATCGAGTTTGCCTGGGTTGACCTCGAGGAGGCGGCCGCGGCGGTTTTGGGCGGGCGCATACACAACCCGTCCGCCGTCGTCGGTATTTTGGCAGCAGCCCAGGCCGTGCGCACTGGCTTTGCGGACTTGCGTCCCGGCAATGCGCCGTGGCCCGAGCACCCCTCCCAGCGCCAACAGTGACCGCCACGGGCAGCACGGACGACGGGGGAGCGCCCACCGCGCTCTCACAGGCCATGGCCGACTATGTACAGCACATCGGTGTTGAACGCGGCCTGGCCCCCAACACCTTGGCGGCTTACCAGCGGGATTTGCGCCGCTACGGAGCCTTTCTGGCCGCGGCCGGGGTGAGCGAGCCGGGCAGGGTTACCCGGCGCCAGGTCAGCGAGTTTGCGCAGGGCCTGTCCGACGGCGCCGATGGCGGTTCCGCCCTGGGCATGCGGTCGGTGGCGCGGACCATTGTTGCTGTGCGCGGACTGCACAAATTCTGGGCGCTCGAGGGAGTCTGCGATGCTGACCCCGCCGCCGACATCCACCCGCCGCAGCCTGGCCGGCGCCTGCCCAAGGCCATCAGCGTCCACGACGTGACCCGGATTCTGGAAGCGGCAGGCACCGATACCCCCACCGGGCTGCGCGATGCCGCCATGCTCGAATTCCTGTACTCCACCGGCGCCCGCATCAGCGAGGCCGTGGGGCTCGACGTTGACGATTTGGTGTTCCCGGACGCGTCCCACGATGGACCCTCCCTGGTGCGGCTGTTCGGCAAGGGCTCCAAGGAACGCATCGTGCCGATCGGTTCCTACGCACTGAGAGCGTTGGACGCCTACCTGGTGCGGGGGCGGCCGGCCCTGGTCGCGAAGGGAACGGGCACGCCTGCCTTGTTCCTGAACGCCCGGGGCGGACGCATCAGCCGGCAAAGTGTGTGGACCATCCTGAAAACCGTGGCCGAGCGTGCGCAGGTGGAGGCGGATGTTTCCCCGCACACGCTGCGGCACTCCTTCGCCACCCACCTGCTGGAGGGTGGCGCCGACGTGCGCGTCGTGCAGGAACTGCTGGGCCACGCCTCCGTGACCACCACGCAGGTGTACACGCTGGTCACGGCGGAGACGTTGCGCGAGGTCTACGCGGCGGCGCACCCCCGCGCCCTCGGCTGACCCGCCCTGCGCTATTGGATCTGTGTGGCAGTTGTTGGACCAAAAACGGACCAAAAACGGCTGGAAACCGTTGTTCACGTCCTGTTGTCCACGCCCAACAACTGCCACACAGATTTTCAGGGGACGCCGCAGTGCGCTGAAAGATGCCTTGACGCCACCCCTCGAACCCGTCCATGATCGTGGGAACCGTTCACAAGAGAAGGGGGTAGGTGCACGTTCGATGAAGAACTGGACAAAGGTATCGGGGAGGGTCGTCGCTTCTCCGCTGACGACTTCGATGGACGTGGGTCTGAGATGGCAGGCCGACCCATTCGGTTGCGACTATGCGACAGCGAAAGAGCTCCCATGTGCCCCGGCATGACCGATAATCACGAGCAGTTTCACTACGTCCCGCTCCACGGAACACCAGAACCAGGGTTCTACGCTCAAAGTCTCCCCTTCGACACGTCCACCCTCAGTGTGATCGGGACGGACGCCATTTGCGAGGTCGATAAGACTCCTACGGCCAACGTACGGCCGAACATGAGTATCAAGGTCACGCAGTACCTCCGCCTATCCGACGAATCCTTGATACGACTCGACATGGATCGAGGAGTCACCTCCGTCAAGCACGGAATCAGCGAGGTTGTCTCCTGGAAGCGGTCGGCGGATAATCTGATCGCAGAGATCCTGACGTTGGTGCAGGTGGATGATGCGGACCGCCCGGGTGAACATCCATGGGACGAGCTTGCAGAAACGGCCCGGAAGCGCGGGATCGATGTCGACGAGGCAACACTGCGAGAGCTGCCGTACCGTGTGCTGCTGACGGAGGAAGTCATCACCTTGCTCGAACTTTGAGTTCGGCGAGATTCACACCGCCACCTATGAGGTCCGGGACGTGACGCTTCGAGATCTGCCGGCCGCCAGCTTGGCGTCCTAAACTGGGTACATGAGCGACGCCGCTGAGTTCTTTCGCACCCAGCTGCAGTTTGGAGATTGACGTCACGGACGTCCGTGCCGGCTTGGACGCCGGCAAATTTGTGCTGGTGGACACACGCCGGCACGCCTCGTGGGAGCACAGCCACATCCCCGGTGCCCTGCACCTGCCCACCGTGCTCATCCCCAACCAGGCCCATGTGCTCATCCCAGCGGGCACGCCCGTGGTGGTGTATTCGTGGGGTCTGGGCTGCAACGGCAGCACCCTTGCCGCCCTGGCCTTTGCCGAATTGGGCTACCCGATGCCAGCAATGATCGGTGGCATAGAATACTGGGCCAGGAACGGCCTGCCCGTGGAAACCTTCGACAGCATCACCACCGTTTGGGAAGAATGCCAGATTTTGAGCTATGGCATTCGTCCCAAACGGGGGAATTTTTTGGCTCCTGTGACTATTCCGTGGGTGATTGAGCCGGACACCCACCTTCCCGGCTGTCAGGTATCAAGCCGCTGTCGCCGTGGATGAGAGGTAAATGCGCGCCGAGAAGGGGCCAAAATCGCATAGATCTGAGCGTGTTTCGCCGAAAATGGTGCAGGCTCGCGAGCAGGGCGTTGCTTTGACGCCAGGTCACGGGTTGGGACCATTCTCGGCGAAACAGGACGCCACGCGATACGGCTCAGGCCCATTCTCGGCGAAGCACACACCCTCCGGCATGGGTTTCCCGTACCCCTGCGATAAGGAAGCAGGGGAAAGGAAGCGGAGACGGTGGCTAGTACCCGAGCAGTAGTCCACCCAGCAGCCCTTTATCAGGGGGAGAGTCTGAAGGCGTGACGGTGAACTCACTCACGGAACAGTCACAAGAACCACATTCTTCCTTGGCCGGGGCGTGGGTTAGGAAGTGACGGCGTTAGGAAGTGACGGCGAGGGCGTCGATTTCCACCAGCATGACCTCGTGCGGCAGGTCAACAAAGACCGTGGTGCGTGAGGGCAGTGCGCCGCTGGGGACGTTTTCCCTGATGAACTCGCCGTACACCTCGTTCATGGCGGGGAAGTCGTCGCGCGTGGTCAGGTAGACGCGGAACATGATGACGTCCTCCACGGAGGAGCCGCCCGCATCCAGGATGGCCTTGACGTTTTCCAGTGTGCGGCGTGTCTGGGCGCGGACGTCACCGGTGCCAATGTACTCATTGCTGGCCGGATCCACGGCGCCCTGGCCGGACACCTGGAACATATTGCCCTTTTTCACTCCTTGGGAGAAGACATGGGCGGGTGCCGGGGCATCATCGGTTAATACAACAGTCTTGTCAGTCATGGAGTCTCTCTTTCTGGGGAGCCCAGCCCAGATCCTTGGAGATGGCCTGTGTTCCGTTCATTAACGTGGGTAGCAGCTTCAACAGTTCCTCATAGCTGAGCAGTACCACCGGCACCGAGAACGACGCCGCAGCCACAACACGGCCGGAGGCGTCCCGGATGGGGGCGCCAATGCAGTGCACGAACGATTCATGTTCCGATTTGTCCTGCGCCCACCCTTGTTCCCGGACTTGTGCCAGTTCTGCCAGCAGTTCCTCCGGTGTCCCCAGCGTGTTCTCCGTCAGTCTGACATAGTCCAGGCCGGCGGCGATGTGCTCCTGCCGGGATCGGGGCATATCCGCCAGGATCACCTTCGCGACAGCGGCCGAATGCAGCGCTGCCGTCAGGCCGATCCTTGAGTACATGCGCACCGGGTGGTGGGATTCGTACTTGTCGATGTACACCACCTCCGAGCCCTCCCACTCGGCCAGGTGGACGGTGTGACCGGTGGCATCGTTCAGCTTGGCCAGGTGCGGCCGCGCCACCGCCCGAATGTCGCGCTGCTCCAGTGCTTTGGACGACAGCTCAAAAAGCTTGCGTCCCAGCTGAAACTGCCCGGCCCCGTTGCGCACCAGAAAATGCTCTGCCTCGAGCGAGTGCAGAAGGCGCATGACAGTGGTCTTGTGGACGTTCGCGGTGGCCGCCAGCTCATCCAGCGTGGCGGGGCGTTCCGCCAGTTGGGACAACAGCCCCAAGGCGCGGACAAGGCTTTGGCTCACCGGGCACCGCCAGTGGAGGCGACGCTGATGGAGGAGTCGTAGGTGTGCGCGTTTCCAGCCAGTGCGGGGGAGTGGAACCACCCGGGGGTCACCTGCGTTGCCGCCCATTCCTCCTCGGTGCAGCCCAGTATCTTCGACAACACATCCGGCTCGGGGAGTGGGCCGCGGTCACCGGGCACTGTCAGCGTGCAGGCGGCACTGACATGGCCGCGGCGTAGTGAGGAACGCTGGTCCAGACCAAAAAGCATGCCGCTCAGATAGCCGGCGGCAAATGCGTCCCCGGCACCCACAGGTTCCAGCACGCTCACATTCAGCGACGGCACCTCAACCCGAGAGCCGTCGTGCAGCAGTGCAATGGCTGAAATGTCGGCATTCTTGAGCACGATGACAGCCGGATCCGGCAGCAGGGCGCGCAGCTCGGCTTCGTTGTTCGTGCCAAAGGCCGGCAGCGCCTCATCGGTCCCGACAAGCACGACGTCGGCCTGGTTGGCCAAGGTGCGCAGCACCCCCTTGTCGGCGTGGCTCCACAGCGGTTCGCGCCAGTTGACGTCAAAGGAGATGAGCCGGCTGTTGCGGGGTGCCGCCATGACGGCGGCAAGCATGGCCCGGCACTCGGGGGAGAGGGCGGCGGTGATGCCGCTGAGGTGGATCAGGGAGGCCTGGTCCAGCAAGGGCGCCACAGCGGGGAGCTCCAGCAGGGAAGGGCCCATGGCTGAGGCGGCCGAACCCTTGCGGTAATAAATCACGGAGGCGTCCGACGCTTCGAAGCCGTCTGCCGACGCAACGGCAGGAACCTTGACGTACAACCCGGTGTTGCGGTCCGCATCAATTTCCACCGCCCCGACACCGACGCCGTGGTCGTGGAGGTCGTTGAGGATGCGGGTGCCGAACCCGTCCCTGCCCACCCGGCTGACCCAGTGGGTGTCAACACCCATGGCGGCCAGGCCCATGGCCACATTGGACTCGGCGCCGCCGACGCCGTAAAAGAGTTCGGGGGCCTGCGACAGGGGGACCTGGCCGGTGGGGGTGAGCATTACCATCGTCTCTCCGATGCATACAACCGAAAGCATGGGCTTGCGGCACTTCCTCTCAGGGGTTGGCACGGCCCGCCTTGACTGGCGAATCCTGACCATGTTAGACATGCATTGAACAACTTTGCAACAGTCGTTGCAGATAGCGCAACGCAGCCGGGCCTTGGGGGTCCGTGAAGGGACGGAATATGGACGGCGGAGCACCCGGCATTGACTCCACGCTCGTGGACGGGCTTGACGCAGTGGAGCTGTCGTGGCGCTACAAGGCCGTCCCTGCTGCGGCCCACGGCCAGACGGCTGCCGGCTATGTGGCCTCGGGTGTTGGCTTGGCGCAGCTGCAAACCCCCTTGCTGACGCTGAGTGCGCAGGCCATGGCCTCAAATGTTGCGCAGATGGCGGACTGGTGTGAAGCGAAGGGCGTGCTGCTGGCGCCCCACGGCAAAACCACCATGGCCCCGCAAATGTGGCGCGAGCAGCTCGTGCACGGGGCCTGGGGCATCACCCTGGCCAACGCGTCCCAGCTGCGGGTGGGCCACGCCTTTGGGGTGCGACGGGTCATGCTGGCCAACAGCCTGACCGATCCGCAAGCCGTCAGCTGGCTGGCGGAGCGCCAAGGCCCCGACTTCAAGGTGGTGTCGTGGGTTGATTCTGTGCAGACGGTTGCCCTGCAGGCAGCCACGCTCGCCGACAAGCCGCTCGCCGATAAGCGGGACTCCGTCCTGGACGTCATCGTGGAGCTGGGCAGCGGGGGTGGGCGAACCGGAGCCCGCACCGTTGCGCAGGCCGTGGAGATTGCCCGGGCTGTTAGTGCCTCCGCGCACCACCGACTGGTGGGCGTGGGCGGCTATGAGGGATCCCTGGCCCACTCCGCCGAGCCTGGAGCCCTCGCCACAGTGCGCGGCTACCTCGCCGGCGTCAAGGAACTGCACGAACAACTGCTCGCCGAAGACCTCTACGCACAGGGTGCCGAAACGATCATCACGGCGGGCGGCAGCGCCTACTTTGACGACGTCGTGGACGTTCTCGCCGGCTGCGCATCGGACCGGGTGGATGGTGGCCGCCGTGTTGATGTGATCCTGCGCAGCGGCGCTTACATGGTGCACGATGACGGCTTCTACCGGGGCATCTCCCCCTTCGCCCGCGGTTCGCACGCAGGGAAAACGGAGCGGCCGTTCGTGTCCGCCATGCATGTCTGGGCCCGCGTCGTATCGGTACCCGAACCGGGGCTGGCCATCCTCGACGCCGGCAAGCGCGACATGCCCGTGGACGAGGGAATGCCCGAACCCCAACTGCTGGGCCGTGAACTTGGCGGACCCATGGAGGTGCTGGAAGGGGCGAGTATCAGCGCCGTCAACGACCAGCACGCCTACCTGCGCTGCACCCCGGAAACCACCGTGGGCATGGGCGACGTGGTCCGGCTGGGCCTGTCCCACCCTTGCACCGCCTTTGACAAGTGGACGCTCATCCCGGTGCTGGCCGACACCGGCAACGACAACGCCCTGGTGGATCTCATCCACACGTTCTTCTAACCCCATGCCGGACAACACCGCAGAAGCCGCCGCCTCCACCGCGCGGACCACCATCAGCAACGCCACCGTCGTGGACGGGACGGGCGCACCACGATACGCGGCCGACGTCGTGCTTGAAAATGGCGCCATCGCCAGCATCGACGCCCCCGGCAGTCACGCGGGGGAGCCGGGCACCATCGACGCGGCGGGGCTGGTGCTGAGCCCGGGCTTCATCGACATGCATGCCCACTCGGACCTGGCGCTCCTGGCGGACCCTGGTCACTACGCCAAGCTCAGTCAGGGCGTCACCACCGAGCTGCTGGGCCAGGACGGTCTGTCCTATGCCCCGGTGGATGAGGAAACGCTGGCCGGGATCAGGGAGAAGATCGCCGGCTGGAACGGGGACCCGGACGGTTTCGACTTCACATGGCGCACCGTGGGGGAGTACCTGGACCGGCTCGATGACGGCATTGCCGTCAATGCCGCCTACCTTATCCCGCAAGGCACCGTCCGGGCCCTGGTCTGCGGATTTGGTGACGGCGGGGCCACAGAGGCCCAGATCAACGCGCAGCAGCAGCTGGTCCGCACCGGCATGGCGGAGGGCGCCGTGGGCCTGTCCTCGGGACTCAGCTACACGCCCGGCATGTACGCCACCACCGAGGAACTCGCCCGGTTGTGCGCCACGGTTGCCGAATGTGGCGGCTTCTACGCCCCGCATCACCGCTCCTACGGGAAGGGCGCCCTGGAGGCGTACGCGGAGATGATCGACCTGGCCCGCGACACCGGCTGCGCCCTGCACCTGGCCCATGCCACCATGAACTTCGCCCCCAACAAGGACCGTGCGCCGGAACTGCTGGCCCTGCTGGATGAGGCAATGGACGACGGCGTGGACCTCACCCTGGACTCGTACCCTTACCTGGCGGGTGCCACCACCCTGTCCGCGATCCTGCCCGGCTGGGCCTCCGCCGACGGCAACGGGACCACCCTTGACAGGCTCCACCACCCTGAGCTGCTGGGGCGCATCCGGGAAGAGCTGGAAGTCAACGGCTCCGACGGCTGCCACGGGGTGGTGGCCGACTGGGACAGCATAGAGATCTCCGGTGTCGGCAACCCAGAACTTGAGCCGCTCGTGGGCCACACAGTAGCCGGCATCGCCGCTGACACCGGCACAGACCCCTTTGACGTGTTTGTTGACATCCTGCGCCGCGACAAGCTGGGCACCGGAATCCTGCAACATGTGGGCCACGAGGAAAACGTGCGGACCATCATGGTCCACCGCGCCCACACCGGCGGCAGTGACGGCATCCTTGTGGGCGGCAAGCCACACCCACGGGCGTGGGGCACCTTCCCACGCTACCTTGGCCACTACTGCCGTGACCTGGGGCTGATGACATTGGAAGAAACCATCCACCACCTCACCGGTCGACCGGCCACACGGCTGAAGCTCCGCAACCGGGGCCACGTCAAGGCCGGCCATGCCGCCGACCTCGTCCTCTTTGACCCGCTGACCGTCACCGACACGGCCACCTTTACCAACCCCCGCCAGGCAGCAGCGGGAATCCACTACGTTTTTGTCAACGGCGTTGCCGCCATCATGGCTGGCAAACCCACCGGCGCACTTGCCGGACGGGCCTTGCGCCACACCCAGGAAGGAACCCGCAGCATCCCATGAAAAACACAGAATTCATCGCCCGGATTGAAGCAGACCGCACCATCGCCGTGGTCCGTGCCCCCGCCATCGCCGACGCGGCAGAGCTGTGCCGCTCCCTCGTGGCAGGCGGGATCAGCGGCGTCGAGCTGACCTACACCACCCCCCATCTGCTCAAGCACGTGGCCCGCGCCGCCGAGACGGCAGCCGAACACGGTGCCGTGGTCGGTGTGGGCACCGTACTGACTCGTGAACAGGCCAAGGCCGCCATTGACTCCGGCGCCCAATTCCTGGTCACCCCCGGCATCCGTCCCGAGGTGGCCAAGGTGGCCGCCGACGCCGGCATCCCCTTTGCGCTCGGCGCGCTGACTCCCAGCGAGGTGGCGATGGCGCTGGACCTGGGCTCCGCCGTCGTAAAGATCTTTCCCGCCCGCGCACTGGGGCCCGGCTACCTCAAGGACCTGCAGGGCCCCTACCCGGGTGTGAAGCTGCTGCCCTCGGGCGGCATTGACGCGGCCAATGCCAACGACTACCTGGCCGCAGGCGCGCTCGCGGTCTGCTGCGGCACGGCTGTGGTCCCGCCGGCTGTTGTGGCGGCAGGGGACTGGGCCGACATCACGGCGAGGGCTGCTGCGTTTACGGCCCTGCTGCGCTAGAAGCGACGATCGTGGCGGCGGCGACCGGCCTGGGTCGCCGCCATGCCCTACGCTGGATTTATGAGCGCTTCCGTCACCCTGTGTTTCCTCCTCCGCACCCACAACAGTCAGAACCAGGTGCTGCTGGGCCTGAAGAAAACAGGTTTCGGCGTGGGGAAAGTGGTGGGGATCGGCGGTCACGTGGAGCGCGGTGAGAGCGTGGTGGCGGCAATCTGCCGCGAGGTTGCCGAGGAAAGCAGCCTCACGGTGGAAGCCCTGGACCTGATCCCTGCGGGGACGGTGGAATTTGTGTTCCCGGCCCAGCCGGCATGGGACATGTTCACCACAGTATTCCTGTGCCGAAAATTCGCCGGCCACGCCGTTGAGAGCGATGAGATCCGGCCCCAATGGTACCCGGTGAACCGCCTGCCGCACGCACAGATGTGGGCCGACGCCAGCCACTGGCTGCCCGCCTTCCTGGCCGGCGAACGCGGGCATTGGCGCGTGGTCCTGAACGACGACAACGAAACCGTCGCCTCAAGCACCCACACCCCACCCCGCGGACCGGTCCCCACGGAAGACCAGGGCAGCTAGACCCCTGGCCCCCAGACGGGCAGTTAGGGCTTCGCCACCGTCAACAGGAACGTGGAGTCCTCCAATGCATCGACGGAGTGGCGGGCCAGCGGCACCACCAGGTGGTCACCGGGGGAGCCCTCCCAGGCGACGTCACCGGCCTTCAATACGAGCTTGCCGCTGAGCACCTGCACCGTTGCCTCACCGGGGTTGTCGTGCTCGTCCAGCCTGGATCCCGCCGTCAGGGCCACCACTGTCTGGCGCAGGACCCGCTCGTGCCCGCCATAAACCGTCCGGGCACTGCGCCCGCTGCTTTTGGTCTTGGCGGATGCCAGGAGTTCCCGGGCCAGTGCTGTCAGGGATGACTTTTCCACGATGCTCCTTTGTAGCGGTTGCAGGTACGTTTCTTCACAGTACCGCCAACTTCGCAGGAAGTGAGGGAACGATCACGAAAAGGCCCAATTGGTGAGGGATCGATGGGGGTGGGGTGCAAAAAGTACGACGGCGGGAGGTCCCCTTTTTTCCAAAAGGTGACCTCCCGCCGTCGTTCCCCAGCCGCTCCCAGCTGCTCGCAAGCTCGCAGCGGGACCCTCGCGGCCGTGGGCCCACCCAGACGCACCCAGCTGCTCGCAAGCTCGCAGCGGGACCCTCGCGGCCGTGGGCCCACCCAGGTGTCCAGGAACTACTTCAGGTGGCGCTCGTCAACACCGTTGTAGGCGCTCAGGGGGCGGATCAACGCATTCGCGGCGCGCTGTTCCATGATGTGCGCGGTCCAGCCGGTGATGCGCGAGGCGATGAACAGCGGCGTGAACATGTCCGTGTCGAAGCCCATCAGGTGGTACGTGGGGCCGGCCGGGTAATCGAGGTTCGGCTTAATCGCCTTGGCCTCGGCCATGGCTTGTTCCAGCCCGTCGTACAGGCCCATCATTTCCGGGCGGTCGTAATGGGTGATCATGCGTTCCAGCGCAGCCTTCATGGTGGGCACGCGGGAATCGCCGTTCTTGTAGACCCGGTGGCCGAAACCCATGACCTTCTTCTTCGCGGCCAGGGCATCCTCCATCCACGCCTTGGCGCGGGTGGCGGCCTCCTCGCGGGACTCCTCGGCACGGATGCCGATCTCGTCAAAGGTGTGCATGACGGCCTCGTTGGCACCGCCGTGCAACGGGCCCTTCAACGCGCCGATGGCAGCGGTCACGGCCGAATGCAGGTCCGACAGTGTTGAGGTGACGACCCGGGCCGTGAACGTGGAGGCGTTGAAGGAGTGCTCCGCGTACAGCACCATGGACACGCGGAAGGCGTCCACCACCTCGGGCGCCGCCTCCTCGCCAAAGGCCATCCACAGGAAGTTCGCGGAGTAGTCCAGGTCCGTGCGCGGTTCCACCAGCGGCTGGCCGCGCCGGCGGCGCTGGTCGTAGGCGACCACGGCCGG
The DNA here is from genome assembly GCF_000785535.1 of Arthrobacter sp. PAMC 25486. Classification (NCBI taxonomy): domain Bacteria; kingdom Bacillati; phylum Actinomycetota; class Actinomycetes; order Micrococcales; family Micrococcaceae; genus Arthrobacter; species Arthrobacter sp. PAMC 25486. The sequence goes on from NZ_CP007595.1 coordinate 28,974, forward strand.
GAAGTGCGCAAAGAGCGACTGGGCTTTATCCAACTCCGCTTCCGGTGAGGAGTCCTCCGCCAGGGCATGCACCGCGCCCATGACCGAGACGGCTGTGCGAGCCACATCCATGGGGTGGCAGTCCAGTGGCAGCAGGTCAATGGCCGCCTTGACCTGCGAGTCCAGTGCCCGGTTGGCCCGTTCAAAGGCCTCAAAGAGCGTCAGCTCTTCCTCCGTGGGCAGCTCGCCCGTCCACAACAGGAGTGCCACTTCCTCAAAGGACTTGCCGGCGGCCAATTCCTGCACCGGATAACCGCGGTACAGCAGCGAGTTGGACTCGGGGTTGACCTTGGAAATAGCGGTGTAGTCGGCGACGACCCCGGCAAGGCCCTTGCGTACTTCTTCTTCGCTCACAGTGTGCACTCCTTCTTCTGGTGTTCTTTGCAGGCCTAGAGGTTTGAGTTGTTGCCGTCGATGTCCAGGCTGGGGATCTGGAAGTTGAAGATGCCCGTATCGAATTGGTTGTACGCCTCATAGTCAACCAGATCATAAAGTCGGGCCCGCGTCAGCATTTCCGGGACAGCAGTTTCCTGCGTGCCGTGCGCGCTGATCGCGTCCAGGACCCGTTCGGCCGCACCCATGGCGCTGCGCAGCAGTGTTACGGGGTAGATGATCATGGCCACGCCGGCCGCGGCAAGCTGGTCACGGGTGAACAGCTCGCTCTTGCCAAACTCCGTCATATTCGCCAAAACGGGGACATCCACGGCCTTGCATACCGCCTCAAATTCCGCCACGCTCTTCATCGCTTCCGGGAAGATCGCGTCGGCGCCGGCGTCGACGAGCGCCTTGGCCCGGTCGATGGCGGCATCCAGGCCTTCCACGGCGCGGATGTCGGTGCGGGCCATGATCAAAAAGTTCGGGTCCCGCCGGGCGTCGGCGGCTGCGGCAATGCGCTTGACCGCCGTGTCCAGGTCCACCATGTTCTTGCCGTCCAGGTGGCCGCAGCGCTTCGGGTTGAACTGGTCCTCGATGTGGCAACCAGCCAGCCCCGCGTTTTCCAGTTCCTGGATGGTGCGGGCCACGTTCATGGGCTCGCCAAAGCCGGTGTCGGCGTCGATCAGGCAGGGCAGGTCCGTCATGCGCGCGATCTGCCCGCCGCGGGCGGCCACCTCGGTCAGCGTGGTCATGCCAATGTCCGGCAGGCCCAGGTCGTTGGCGAGGACGGCGCCTGAGATGTAGACGCCGTCGAACTTCTTTTCCTCAATGAGGCGGGCCGAGAGCGGGTTGAAGGCGCCCGGGAATTGGCGGGCAGCGCCCGGGACCAGCATGGCGCGCAGGTCCCGGCGCTTCTGCTCGGGCGTTTTCTTGGAGTACAGCATGTTAAAACAGGCCCTTGGGTGCGGCTGCCAGATCGACGACGCCGGGAGCTGCCGTGATGTTCAGCTGGTTCAGTTCCCCTGCGGCCAGGTTGGGAAGGTTCTCTGCTGCCGCGATGAAGCGGTTGATCTCAGCTTCCGTGACCAGGCCGGTGGCCAGGGTGCGGAACTTGTTGATGTATTGCTCACGGGCGAAGGGGCGGGCGCCCAGCGGGTGGGCGTCGGCCACAGCGATTTCATCGGTGATGAGCGTGCCGTCGTTCAGTGTGATCTCCACGGAACCGCCAAAGGCCTTCTCGGCGATGTCCAGGGAGTGGTAGCGGCGCGTCCACTCGGTGTCCTCTTCCGTGGTGACCTTGTGCCACAGCTCCACAGTGTCGGGGCGGCCGGCACGCTCGGGGGAGTAGGAGTCCACATGATGCCATGAACCGTCCTGCAGGGCCACGGCGAAGATGTACGGGATGGAGTGGTCAAGGGTTTCCCGTGACGCGGTGGGCTCGTACTTCTGCGGATCGTTGGCGCCGGAGCCGATCACGTAGTGGGTGTGGTGGCTGGTCTTGATCAGGATGGACTTCACGTTGGCCGGGTCGGTGGCTTCGGGGTGTTCGCCGTGCAGCTTGCGGGCCAGGTCGATCCACGCCTGTGCCTGGTATTCGGCCGAGTGCTCCTTGGTGTAGGTGTCCATGATGGCGCGCTTGGCTTCGCCCTCGGCCGGCAGCGGCACGGTGTATTGCGCGTCCGGGCCGTCGAGCAGCCAGGCGATAACGCCGTCTTCGCCTTCGTAGATCGGGACGGGGGAGGTCTGTCCGCGCATGGCACGGTCTGCCGCCTCGACGGCCATCTTGCCGGCGAAGGCAGGTGCGTGCGCCTTCCAGGTGGAGATTTCGCCCTTGCGAGACTGGCGGGTGGCGGTGGTGGTGTGCAAGCCCTGGCCTACGGCCTGGAAGATGGTTTCCACTTCAAGCCCCAACAGGGTGCCGATGCCGGCGGCGGCCGAGGGGCCGAGGTGGGCCACATGGTCAATCTTGTGCGCGTGCAGGCAGATGGCCTTGACCAGGTCCACCTGGATTTCGTAGCCCGTGGCCAGGCCGCGGACCAGGTCAGCGCCGGATGCGCCGGTGTGCTGGGCGACTGCCAGGATCGGCGGGATGTTGTCGCCCGGGTGGGAGTAGTCTGCCGCCAGGAATGTGTCGTGGTAATCAAGCTCGCGGACGGCCACGCCGTTGGCCCAGGCAGCCCACTCGGGGGAAACCTTCTCCGTGATGCCGAAGACAGACGCGCCGGAGCCGCCCGTTGAGGGTGCATGGGCTAGGGCCTGGGCGCGGGCCGCAACAATGGGGCCGCGGTTCAGGGAGGCGATGGCCACGGAGGCGTTGTCGATGACACGGTTGATGATCATGTCGGTGACCTCAGCCGTCACGGCGACGGGGTCCGCGGCAACCTTGGCGATCTTGTACGCCAGCTGGTCCTCGTGGGCCAGGTTCTCTTCACTCTTGTACACGCGAACGTTGTGATCGATGGTCATGGTGTTCCTTTCACAGGGGTTCAAATCCGGGGGTTCAAATCTTGGTGGATCGGTTATTTTGTTCAGCTATGTGGTGCAGGGGAAAGTTCGGGGGCGGTGCTTAGCAGGTGCCGCAGGCTGTTGTCCAGATGCACAGTGGTGGCCGCGTTGGCCACGACAGGGTTGCCGTTGGCGATAGCCAAGGCAATGCTGGCATGCTCCCGGGCCGCGTCGCGTAGTCGGGCGGGGTTGTCCTTGCCCAGGCGCCGCACCCGTACAAGGTGGACGCGCAGGTTTTTCAGCGCCTGGTTCAGGTAGTGATTTGCGACGGCGGCATCCACTGCGCTGTCCAGCTCGCCTGCCAGCCGGTAATAGTCGCTGCGGCTGGGGTCAGCTTCGGTGATCAGCTCACCCGCGTTGGCGAGCTTGCGATGCAGTTCCAGGAAGACCTCGCGGTCCCCGCGCCGGGCAGCCAGCTCTGCCGCCCGGCACTCCAGGGCCGAGCGCAGTTCGAACAGTTCATCCAGGTGGTCAAGGGAGATCTCGCTGACAACCATGCCGCGCCCGCTCTGCGGTTCGGCCAGGCCCTCGGCCATCAGTTTCGCCAGCGCCTCCCGGATGGGGGTGCGGGAAACTCCCAGGCGTTCCGAGAGTTCAACCTCGCCCAGAATGGTGCCGGGGGTCAGGCGCCAGTTGATGATGTCGCTGTGCAGCGTTGCATAGGCACGGTCGCTGGCTCGCATGGTTCCTCCCATTCCGCCGTGTTGGCTTGGCGCGTTGATTGAAGACTACCTCTCCATTGTATACAAAGATCAATGTTTTTGCATGAATTTGCTGTGATTGTTTAACGTATCCGTTTCTGTGTATACATTGGTGCTTGTTTTTGTCCGTTCGGAGACGATATTATGGCTCACATCACATCAACGCGGATGGAGTGGTGCCATGGCATTGCAGGAGACCGGATTGCAGGACAGGAACTACCGGGAAGAGTACCAACGCAGTCTCAGCGACCCGGAAGGGTTTTGGCTGGCGGCGGCGCAGGCGGTGGACTGGACGGTGCCGCCAACGCGGGCATTTGACGGCAAAGCACCCAATGGCGAGCCGTCGCCTGCCGGGTGCTGGTTCCCTGACGGCGAGCTCAACACCTGCTTCAACGCCCTTGACCGCCACGTTGCCGCCGGCCGAGGGGACCAGCCGGCCCTGATCCATGATTCCGCGATGACCGGTGAGCAGCGCACGTACAGCTACAGCGAACTGACGGACCTCGTCTCAAGATTCGCCGGCGTGCTCCGCGCCCAGGGTGTGGGCAAGGGGGACCGCGTGGTCATCTACCTGCCCATGATCCCCGAGGCTGCCATCGCCATGCTGGCCGCAGCCCGGCTCGGGGCCATCCATTCCGTCGTGTTCGGCGGCTTTGCCGCGAGCGAGTTGGCCACCCGGCTCAAGGACGCCGCACCCAAGGTGGTGGTGACGACGTCGGGAGGCCTGGAGCCTAACCGCGCCATCGAGTACCTGCCCGCGGTCCATGAGGCCCTGACCAAGGCCGGGATGGAAACGCTTCCCGTCATCATCAAGCATCGCGACGGCTTCGCCACTGACCCCGCGTCCCTCGACTGGAATGCCACGGATTGGGACGCCGCCATCGCCGTTGTCGAGCCCGCGGCGCCCGTGCCGGTGAAGGCGACGGACCCGCTCTACGTCCTCTACACCTCCGGAACCACCGGCACGCCCAAGGGGGTGGTGCGCGATAACGGGGGACACGCCGTCGCACTTCTGTGGAGCATGGCGAACCTCTACGACATCCGGGCGGGCGACGTGTGGTGGACGGCGTCGGATGTGGGTTGGGTGGTGGGGCATTCCTATATTGTGTACGGGCCGCTGTTGGCCGGCGCCACTACGGTCATGTACGAGGGCAAGCCCGTGGGCACCCCCGACGCCGGCGCCTTCTGGCGCGTCATCGAGCAGCACGGGGTGAAGGCCCTGTTCACCGCGCCCACCGCCCTGCGCGCCATCCGCAAGATGGACCCGGAGGCAGCGCTGCTGAAGAAGTACGACGTCGGACACCTCCAAACGCTGTTCACCGCGGGCGAGCGGCTGGACACCGACACGTACCACTGGGCCGGGCGGGTGCTTGGTGTGCCGGTGGTGGACCATTGGTGGCAGACGGAGACCGGGTGGGCCATTGTGGGCAATCCGCGCGGCATGGAACTGCTGCCGTTGAAGGCCGGCTCGCCCACGCTGCCCATGCCGGGTTACGACCTGCGCATTGTTGACGGGTTGGGCGCTCCCGTACCGGCGGGGGAGGAGGGCAACATTGTGCTGGGCCTGCCGCTGCCGCCGGGGACGCTGCCTACGCTGTGGCGGGACGATGCGCGCTTTGTGGATTCATATTTGGGTGCCTTCCCCGGCTTTTATGCCACGGGAGATTCGGGCTATGTAGATGAGGGTGGCTACGTGTTTGTCATGGGCCGCACCGACGACGTCATTAACGTTGCCGGCCACCGGCTGTCCACGGGCGCCATCGAGCAGGTGGTGGGCACGCATGCCGCCGTCGCCGAGTGCGCCGTGATCGGGGTTGCCGATGCGCTCAAGGGGCAGAAGGCTGTGGGGTACGTGGTGCTCAAGGCCGGGGTTTCGATGGCGGCTGCGGAGCTGGAGAAGGAACTTATTGCGCTGGTGCGCCGGGAGATCGGGCCGGTGGCGGACTTCAAGGCAGCCGTGGTGGTGGAGGCCCTGCCGAAGACCCGTTCGGGGAAGATCCTGCGCAAGACCATGCGGCAGATTGCCGACGGCGACGACTATGTGGTGCCCTCAACCATTGAGGACCGCTCGGTGATTGATGCGCTTATCCCAGTCCTCACGGGCAAGCGGCCTTAAAGTACGGGCGCCAAGTCTACGTTCGGCGGAGGCCTGGCGCGGGGGACAGGCGCGCCGGATCCCGAGCTGTCTGTCGCCAGCGGAGCACGCCGGCCTTCGACGATGTCCGGATCTCAAACTCTGGAAATCCCCGTTTGCTTCATTTCCTGCGATGCGCGTCATCGCCGATGAATACCACGGCTCGCGATGCCAAGCGGGACAACCCAGTCACTTGGGATCAGGCGGGCATTTGCCAAGGCCGGGCTGGTGCTCGTCGGAGCCAGGTGAATGGGCCCGCGGGGGACTGAAGTTCTGCCCCGTATGGGGCCGCCGCGCTTCACCGGACAGATCACCGGGCAGGTCTTACGGGACGCTCCAGGGCCTGCCAGGTCGAAGGCGCAGGTCAGAGGGCTATTTGTCCGGTGAGGGACCGGCCTACGGGACAGCTCTGGACTCCTATCCGGACAGACCCCTTGCGCCACTTGCGTGTAAATCGCAACTGTAAATGGCGGCATTCTCTCGGCACTAAATGTCATTGCGACTACAGGGACGAGGGCCCCATACATGATGTTCCGGTAGGGAGTGGACGCACGCACGCGCCTCACAGCGCGCGAAACGGCGGCCTCGACGCTACGGGGCGACAGCGGGGGTGGGGGCCTCAATCGCGAGCTTTACGCCGATCCCACCGAGGAGCGTGCCGGTGACCCACTTCTGCCACCGCATCCACGTCGGCTTACGCTGCAGGAATGTGGCGACCGAGCCTGCGGCGACAATAATCGCACCATTGACCGCGACGCCGACGAGGATCTGGATCGCGCCGAGCTGAAAGCCTTGCGCGACGATGCTGCCGGCGGCGGGGTCGATGAACTGGGGGATGAGCGCGAGATAGAGGATCGCGACCTTTGGGTTGAGAAGATTTGTCAGGAGTCCCATGCGGAAGAGCTTGCCGAACGAGTCGCGCGGGAGCTCGCTGGTCTCGAACAGCGACTTTCCTCCCGGGCGAAGCGTCTTGTAGGCGAGCCAGAGGAGGTAGACCGCACCAGCGACCTTCAGTGCGATGAACAGCCACGGGACAACGAGGAACACCGCTGCTAGCCCGAGGGTTGCCATCACCATGTACACGACGAAGCCAACTGCCGTGCCGGAGAGCGACATCATCCCGGCACGCCATCCCTGGCTAATGCTGCGAGAGACCAGGTACATCATGTTCGGCCCGGGGGTGAGGGCGAGACCAAGCTCGATGAGAGCGATGCCGGCCGCGGCGGACAACGAGATCATGCACACTTCTTTCATGAGGTGGGTTGGGATGAGCATCCCCGTCGATGCCGAGCTGCACCCAATTCTCCCACTCCGTATGACTCAGTCACCCCCGAACCGCCGAGGGTGACCTCTGTCAATGTGGGGATCTCGTGCCATGGTGCCGACCTGTTTGCTGGAATCCGTGACCGCCCGAAACTGATTGATTCCGACACGAAGGCGGTGAGCACCGTGAATCGCGACGATGGACGTCCTGGTCCCCGCTTCGCTTGGCGTCCGGCCTTCGGGACTTTGAAGTCGTCTCAATGCGATCCTAGAAAATGATCCCCACGTGTGCGACGATCCATCTGGCGCAGAGCCTGTCAGTGGCTCCGCCCACAGTGATGACATGAAGCTTCTCCTACCGTCCCGATTTCTCGGAGCTGTTCCAGATTTCCTCAGCACATTGAAATCAGACTCCCTCTCGGACATCCGTATCGCTTATATCAACGACGCAGCCAAGCCGCTCGGTGATGCTCCATTTGTTGAGCGGGAACGTCTTCAGCTTCAAAGTTTGGGATACACGCTCGTCCCGCTGACGATCGGAGACGGTACTGCTGCTGATATTTCTACCGCACTCAATACCGTCGACGCGGTCTATGTAGCCGGTGGTATGGCTGATGGCTGTTCTGCGCAGCACGGGCGCTGACGAAGTCCTGATCGAGCGGGTCCGCGCAGGGCTGCCTTATGTCGGAGCCACCGCCGGCGCTGTAATCATGCGGAAAAGCATTGATACTGCGATTGCACTCGACGGCCACACGGACGGAACATCCTTGGACAATCTCAGCGGTCTCGGACTCCTGGATGCGGTGATTCTGCCTCATGCTGATGGGCAGCTGTCGCCGTACTCGCCGGAGGCAATCGCTGAGGTGGCACGTCGCCTGGGCGGAATGCTCGGACTGACGATGCTGCCGGATGACACCGCCCTGCTTGTAGCAAATAGGGATGTACGCATGGTGGCCTCTCCCGCCACTGCGTAGTCCCTTGTCCTACACAGCACCGTTTTTCTGCTGCTCGCAGGGATGCTGGAGGGACAATGGCCTTAATTAGCCCTGCCCCAGTGAGCGTTCCCCTGTGGACAGCTCAACGATCTCGCTGCCGCCATTGCTTTGGGCGAACCAAACGCCCGGAGCCGGACCGCCTTGCGGGACAGCTTCAAGCGACAGTCTAAACAGAGCCCGCCTCTGAATACTTGCCATGGTAAAGTTCGAACTGTGAGTTACTTATTCTTCGTCTACTGGGGCTAACACCAGTCTGCTCCTTGTGAGTTTTCCGAGGCTGCGGCCTGGCTCTTATGCCATCCGTCACCGACATTTCTGTCATGTGTGGCGTCCCAGCAGATTTGAGCGCATTTCCCGCTCCACATGGCGCCCATTACTTCTAACAATGGGTGTTTTCTAAGCGAGCGGTTGCGCCTCCCTTTCGGAGGAATAATGACCATCACAATTACCTTGCCTGCACGCGCCCGCGCGCAGCTCATAGCATCCACTATTCATGTTGTTCGTGGCGGGCGTAAGGTCCTGACCAACGTTGACCTCACCATTACACCAGGAACCCGAGTGGGGATCGTCGGCGAAAACGGCCGTGGAAAATCAACCCTGCTTCACGTCCTTGCCGAGATACTGACACCTGACTCGGGCACAGTGCTACGCATTGGCACTCTCGGCATTGCCGAACAAGAAATGCCCACTGATGACGGGCGCACGGTCGGGGATCTCATCACCGAGCAATTGGCCGATTCCCGTGCTGCGCTGCGCGCATTTGATCTTGGCGCAGAAGCTATAGCGGCACAGTCACCAGGCGCGGAGAAGATATTTGCCGAAGCCCTGAATGCGGCCGAAACGCTTGATGCCTGGGACGCGGATCGCCGGGTTGACGTCGCGCTCGAATCGTTGGGAGCCGTCACCGACAGGGAGCAACTGCTGTCTGAACTATCTGTGGGTCAGCGCTATCGCGTCAGGCTTGCCTGCCTATTGGGCGCTGAACATGATTTCCTTCTTCTGGACGAACCGACGAACCACCTCGATCAGCAGGGGCTGGAGTATCTCACCGAGCAGCTGCGTGGCAGCCAAGGGGGAATCGTCGTCGTGAGCCACGACCGGGCACTCTTGACAGATGTTGCCACCCACATCCTTGACCTTGACCCGAGCCGAGACGGGATTCCACGCCTCTACGGCGGTGGGTATTCGGGGTACCAGGAAGGACGCGCAGCAGAACGTGAACGGTGGGTCGATGAGCATGAGCAGCAACAGGCCGTACATTCCCGGCTAATCCAAGACCTGGCAACGGCTCAGAACCGCCTCGTGTCGGGATGGCGACCACCCAAGGGAACAGGAAAACACCAGCGACAAACCCGCGCCCCAGGCCTTGTTCGTTCCGTCCACCGACGGCGCGATGACCTTGAAAATCACAGAATCACCGCTCCTGAGCCACCGCTTGAATTTCGCATGCCAGAACTTTCCGCGCGGCCTGGTGTCACACTGATCCAAGCGGTGCGGGTGGCAGTCGACGGGCGAATGCACTCAGCTATGACCCTCATCGTTGAGTCGGGCTGCAAGTTTGTGGTCTCAGGGCCGAACGGTGCCGGAAAATCAACCTTCCTTAGCGTGTTGGCCGGAACCCTTGCACCTTCCACGGGAGAAATCCATCATGCCCGTGGAGCAAGAATCGCCTACCTGTCACAGGAGTCACCTACCGCAACGACGCTGCGGGCCCGCGACGCATTCAACGCCCACCTCGGCACTTTGACCAGCGCCGGAACGCTCAAAGAAGGCGAAATGATTTCCCTCAAGTCGCTCGGGATTCTATCCTCGGCCGATGTCAATCGTCCGGTACGGGAGCTATCCATGGGCCAACAGCGCCGTCTCGATCTTGCGATGGCACTGGCAACCAAGCCTCATGTGCTGTTGCTCGATGAACCCAGCAACCACCTGTCCATCTCGCTTGTTGATGAACTCACCGAGGGGCTGCACGCGACGAAGGCCGCCGTAATCGTCGCGACCCACGACCGTCAACTTCTTCGCGACCTTGCAAGCTGGCAGCACATCAACTTGGCAAACCCCAAAGAAGACTGGTCTGGAAGCTCAACCTTCGAAGGGCGCGCCTCATGAATACGTCACCACATCAAAAACCCGTGTCTGCATCAAAATGGCGGGCCTTGGCGCCGCTCCATCATCGTGACTACCGCCTGCTACTGGGAGCGGTGGGATTGTCACTTTTCGGAACCGGCATGTGGACCATTGTCATGGTTTTCCAGGTACTCTCGATCGATAATTCGCCCACGGCACTATCAATGGTCGCGGCCTGCCTCAGCGGTGGCCTCTTCGCGTTCGCCCTGGTCGGAGGTGTCACCGCCGACCGCTTCTCGAAACGGACCATCATCATCACGGTCCAGGCAACGAACTTGGCTGCCGTGGCAATGGTGACCCTCTTGGCGTTCAGTGGCGGTATCCAGCTTTGGCACATGGCCCTTGCCTCAGCAATGCTCGGGGCTGGGAGCGCGTTCTTCTACCCGGCGTACAGTGCCTTCCTGCCCATCATTTTGCCCACAGAAGAACTCTTGGCGGCCAACGGTTTGGAAGGCGCGCTAAGACCAACCATGCAGCAAGGAATCGGGCCGGCAAGCGGAGGAATGATCGTGGGAGCGTTCCTTCCGATGCACGGCGCGCTGATCGTCGCCGCGGTCTATGCGATAGCACTGAGCCTGGTGGTCTTCATACGTCCAGACCCGAGAAGGCCCAAAGAAATAGATCGAGCCGCAGCGCCACAAAGTATCTTTGCCGATCTGCGTGAAGGCATTTCCTTTACAGCGAAAACGAGATGGCTGCTCTGGACACTCATCTTTGCGTGCCTCATGACGTTGATCATCATGGGTCCGATAGAAGTGCTCATTCCTTTCATTGCACGAGACAACTTCGGCAATGGCGAGCAGGTTTTTGGGTTTGTCCTCACTGCGTTCGGGATGGGAGGGGCGGTTGGATCGCTGGTTGTTTCTTCCCTGCGAATGCCGCGCCGCTACCTGAGTGTCATGGTGCTGGGCTGGGGTGCCGGGACCATCCCACTAGCATTCCTGGGTATCACTACATCGTTCTGGGTGATGGCGGCTGCCCTGTTCATTGTCGGATTCAGCTCAGGGGCAGGAATGGTCATCTGGGGCACGCTTCTGCAACAGCGGGTTCCGGTAAACATGATTGGCCGCGTCGCAAGCCTGGACTTTTTCATCTCGATCGCGCTGATGCCACTTTCGATTGCCCTGGTCGGTCCCATCGCAATGGTGGTACCTGCAGCCGTCATCTTCGCCGTAGCAGGGACAACACCGGTATTGATCGCGGTACTCGCCGTACTCGCCGGGACAATGCGACGAGACGAGATGAAGCATCCCCTCGATGCCACCACTGAGAACCAAGACCCCATCGAGTCGATAAGTCAGGAATACAAATAGCCCCTCACAGGCGTAAGTCTGGAACACGTGGGCGTGGGAGTCCACTAAGGATGCTCCCACGCCCACGACGGGCAGGCAGGAGGCATTCCCGCCGCTGCGCTCCCGATGCCACGAGTGCAGAACTCACGATCACACTGCCACGAATGGTACGTTCCGAATCGCGGTGAACCGCTCAAAGACAAGTTCGCCAAAAAACTGTCCCAGTAGACGTTCGCTATAGGACTCCAGTTCGCTATAGGACTCCAGTACAGATCAACGCCTCACGAAGCCGTTGAACGCCTTTGAAATGATGCGTGACAAAGCCAAGGTCAATGGCGCCGCTAAGTTTGGATGAGGAATCATCAGTGAAGAAGATCTCTGGCCCATCGATCCCTAAGGCGTCAATAACATGCTGGAATATGCGCTGATCTGGTTTGATGTGGCCGATGGTTGCCGAATTGAAGACATGGTCGACGTGTTGCCGGACACCCTGGGCTTCAACTTCGTCGGAGATTGTGTCTGTGCCGTTCGTCAATATTGCCACGGTAGTTCCACGACTCCGTAGTGCATCGGCTAGTTCTAAAATGGCAGGATCAGGCCGAGGAGTCAGTTTGCCCCATTCTTCCGCTGCGGCGTAGGCAGCCAGTGCCCGACCGATTTCGCGCACCCATTCAGCTCGTGAGATGCGGCCCGTTGTAACTTCAGTGAGAAGGGGCTGAGCGAATGCTGTGGCGTCGAGGCTACCAATATCGAGACCATGACGACGCTCAATTTCGGCCGCGTGGTCCGGAAGGAAGTGGCGAATGACTCCATCAAGGTCGAAAACTACGGCACGGATCATGCTGACATCTTGCCAAGCATCCAGCATCAATCAAAACTGGTGATCCCTGTCCCGTGGACCGTTGGCGCTACGGGCTGACCCCACTCTGTGTCCACCATTTGCACGCAATGGAAGCAACCGTCGGTAGTTTCCTGAACTAGACCGCGCTGGTGTAGATCAGCGCTGGCGCAGCCGTCTCCAGAGTTTCGAGCTTGTGCATGGCTTCAATGAAGTGATCTGTTCGTGTGTGCGCGTCCAGATGCTCTTGCGAGAGCCATCGTTCCGCAAGCATGAATTCACAAGGATCATCGCGAAGCTGAAGGAGCTCGTAGCTTACGCATCCGGGCTCTTTAAGTGTTGCGGCAGCCAGCTCTCGATAGGCGCTGAGAGCCTCTTCGAGATTCCCCGGCGCGACCGAAGATCCCACCAAAACGCTGATCATTCTTCTCCTAGGTTCAAAGACGGTTGGATGATTCTCCGCTGGTACATTCAGCTTCTGATCGAGGCTACCAAGAATGAAGTTGCCTCGATTGCACGCACGCGTGCACGCACGCGGTGCTCCTGCCAAATAGGTTGGCCCCGCCAAGCAAATGCTGTGCCGGCCAAGGTTCCGCTTCCGGGGCGGTAGTAGGCGCCACACCTGAGAACAATGGCCAACGGTGGAACGTGCTGCGGGGCCCTGTTTATAGAATCGGACAATGGCGATAAGAGCAATATCCATTCAAGTTGAGGCGTGGTGTGTTCGCGTGTTCGGCCATGGTGCCCTCACGTCGTTGCGTGCAGAAGCTGGCGGTCAAATGTCTCATCAGTTCCAATACGACTCCGACGAGCACTGCATTGTTGCCGTCAAAGTCCGGCCTGATTCCGCCGAAAAAATCAATCGATGCCTTCAACTTCAGCGCGTTGCAGCGGATGCTGAATTCCCCTGTGCCCGGCCGCTGACCAGGGCTGACCTACTCGAACCGGGTTTGGTTGTCAGTGCTGAGACGTGGCTTCCCGGCGGTGAAATGTACCCCGGTGGAGACCTTTGCTTTGCCGACCGGTCCGCCAAACTCTTGGCGGACCTGATGGAGATTCTTCAAACACAGTCTCCAACCGGGCTTGGCACACCACCTCCGTGGATGCATTGGAATCCCCCAACGGGCGGCTTATGGCCAACAAATCCTGTGGTTGACGCCATGGACCAAGACCTCGTACCAGGGCACGTTCACGCTATTGCCCGCGCCGTTTCGGAACGGCTGGCACAAGGCGTTTTGCCCCTGGTTGTTGGGCACGGTGACTGGGAGAGCCAAAATCTTCGCTGGCAGGGGGACCGCCCCTGGGCGGTCCACGACTGGGACAGCCTCGTTGCCCTCCCGGAAGCAGCCATCGTCGGCGCAGCATCAGGCGCCTTTGCCAGCACCGCCGTCCCAACGCTGGCAACCATCGAAAGCTCGGAAAAATTCATCGACACCTACCAGCAATCACGGGGTAGATCGTTTACCGAGGAAGAGCGAGAGGTTGCCTGGGCCGCAAGCCTGTGGCCTGCGCTGCATAACGCCCGCGGCGAAAGTCTCTTCCAGTCCCCGCCGGTCGCACTGGACGCGCTCACCTGGCAGGCACCAGAACGACTACAAAGAGCCGGCGTCCCGTAGAGCATCCCAGTTACGGGCGGTTCGGTGTCAGAATGAAGCCATGAACATTCAGGACTGGTGGCCACTACTTGACTCTTCAACCCAGCAATGGTTGATCAACAACAATGGTGACATCGTGCCACCAAGCATCTTGGATCAGATCATGGCTGTGGCAGGACAACCCACGGCAGACGCTTCTTGGGTTGGCGACGACGGGCGCGAAGGACTTACCCTCTCGGATGAGGCAACCGACTGGATAGAGCAAACAGCGAACGGTGAGGATGCTGAGAGCGAGTAGCCAATCCGCTTCGGAATCAACAATTCCTGACTACAAACGGGCATATGGTCCCGTTTCAGGTTCCCATGCGGACAGTGCCATTGATGTTGACACCGCTGTAACTTCGGGCTGCAACCTGACCGGTCCCGGGCCGGCTTACGGCACGCCGCACCCGCGTCACAATGGGACGCCCCTTTCGGCAACGTGACGGCATCTATCCGCTATGAAGTCGACCCCAGATATGACGATGGGTAGTCATAGTTTGGGTGTTGCTGATGCCGGGTGGCTCTAGCACCACGACGCTCGCGAAGACTTTTCCGCTAGTCACTTTTGCATGCAAGTATGAGTTCATGGAGATTCGATACCCTCAGCCGCTAGCATCAGGCGACCTCATTGGCGTTACATCCCCGTCGAGCGGAGTACCCGAATCGCTTGTGGGACGTATGGACTTTGCCGTACAGCAATTGCGAGACCGAGGTTTCGCGGTGGATATGGGCGACTGCATGGACGGTTCCACGCACGTCAGCGCATCTGTTGAACAGCGCGCCCGGGAACTAATGAGGATGCTCTTGGATCCCACGATCAAGGCCATTGTTCCTCCGTGGGGAGGAGCAACCGCCATTGACCTTATTCCTTATCTTGATTTTGATGCACTCGCTTCCGCGGAACCGACTTGGTTCGTGGGATATTCCGATATTTCAACGTTGCTCACCCCGATCACGCTTCGGACGGGAATGGCAACGCTCCACGGGAGCAACCTCATGGACACTCCATATCGTGTCCCGGAATTGTTGATGTCCTGGATCGATATCGCTTCACTCCCCGCAGGAGCAAGTTTCAAACAAGCATCGCCGGGCATTTATCGTGTCAACGACTGGGACGATTGGGAAAACAAGCCCGAAGTAACTGACCAAGCATGGAACGGCAGCGGGGCCTGGGAAAGACTCGACAAGGGCCAGGGCGAGGTGAGCGTTACAGGCCGTCTGATCGGCGGCTGCATTGAGACCATGGTCAACCTTGCCGGTACCCCGTATCTCAGCACCGAGGTGTTGCGGACTGGTCGAAGCGGTTCCTTGATCGTCTATGTAGAAGCGTCCAGCGTTGATGCCACGACGATTTGCCGACATCTCCACGGCATGCGCTTGGCCGGATTCTTCGACGGCGCCAAAGCCATTCTCGTCGGACGCACCGGAGCCCCCGACTCTGCGACCCTCTCCCAGGCCGAGGCAGTCCTCGATGCCCTGGGAGTGCTCGGCATACCCATCATCGGCAATGTGGAATGCGGCCACGTTCCGCCGCAACTCCCAATCGTCAACGGAGCCCAAGGCCACCTGGTGTTTAACGAAAAAGACCAATACCTAGAACAGACACTGGCGTAGTCAAAGCAATCGGCTTCGAGCTCCCACTCGTGGAACCAAAATTAGGCAGCTGGCGCTTGATCTCGTCCCGTGGAGCGTTCCGCCCGCGAACAGATCTAGGCGGTGCAGATGACTTCTCACATTCAGAGCAGTCGCCTTCGGGCGGTGACAAGCACCATGCGTGATACCGAGGAACATCGAAATACCACGTGGTATCCTTGTGGTCATGATGATTCAAATCCCGGACGGTCGAGCCCGATTATCGCGCGATGAGAGTCGCGAGCAGACTCGACGCAGGCTAGTTGATGCCGCAACAGAGCTCTTCACCCAGTTCGGCGTCTCCGATACCTCACTTAACACGGTGGCCGAGCATGCCGGGTATAGCAGGGGCGCATTCCACAGCAACTTCGGCGACAAAGCGGAACTGGCAGAAGCCGTGGCGCTCAGCGCGACCTCAATGATCGGTCCGACGATCGACGCACTACTGGTCAGCCCAATTGCAAGTGGCGCGCGACTCGAGGATTACATTCGCAGCTACCTGCGCTTCTGCGCGGACGAGCCACTCAAGACGAGCGCGTTGATCGCCGTGGTCGGCTTCCAGAGTCGCTTCGATACGGTGCGGTTCGAATCCCGGATGAAAGAGTCGCTCCGCGGCATCATCGGGCTCTTCAAAGACGGCCAACAGCGCGACGAAATGCGGCCCTTCGACCCTTGGCTCATGGCGTACATGCTCCGCACAACGCTGGATGCTGCTGCGGCCCGTCTCGCGGCGAGGGCGCTGCCGACTTCGGTGGACGAGACGATCGGTGAGATCGTCACCATATTTGAACTGGCAACACGGAAAGAGACTCGCTAATGGAGCACACCTATCGGATGACCGTTCGGGGCCGATTCACCAACCTGAGATCGGATCAGCGTGCTCAGTTGCTGGCTGAGCAGAATGACCACGGAATGTTCAGTGCCCGCTTCAGCCCCGAGGGAACGTTCCTGTACGGCCCGGAACTTGTCGGCTATCAGTTCCGATACGAAGTCCTGGTCGAGGAGCCGAGCCCCGATGGCGCAGAGCTGCTCGCCCGGATGCAGGCGCAGGAAAGCGCGACCACCGACTTGGAGAACCTTGGTTACCAAGGACGGATCGTCGAGATATCGGCCGAATGCGTCAATGACATGCGTTTCAGAAAAGGAGCATCGCAGTGACGATGACACCACCAGAGTCCTACGGCAAGAGCTACTCGGGTACAAGCGCCACGGTTGGCCTCGAGTTAGTGATGCTGCTCACCGCGGCACAGTCAGCGGCTGCCGCGGCAGCTAATAATAGACTCGCCCAGATCGGAATCAGCGTTGACGATCTCCAACTTCTTACAGCCGCCGGCATCACCGGCGTTGATCGTGTCACACTAGCGAAACGAATGCACGCAACCCAATCGCAGACCATTCGTTTGGTGCGCCCGCTGGAGAAGCTCGGTTGGCTTCAACGTACGGATGACGGTCTATTCCAGCTGACCTCCAGCGGCACATTACTCGTGGATGAAGCAGCCCGCCTCGCTGACGACTCCGTTGAGAACTGGCTACTCGATCGCCTTCCGCGTGAGCAGGTCGAACAGCTGCGTACTCTCCTCAGCCCTGTAGCCGAGCTCTCGTAGCCAGCGGTGGCCTCAGTGTCCTACAAGGTCCCGTATCACGGCGTTTCTCCATAAGCTCCCGGTGGCTGTCTCGAACATCGAGAGAGTCGAGGGTAATTGAGGGCTCAAAGGTCGGCACGCACTGACCTCGCCGGAGCAGCAGTACCGCCATGCCTGGTAGCCGCTCGGCTTGTGGGCATCCCAGGTCAGGCTGTGACGCGGTTGATTTCACGCCGCTCCCGTGCCTATTGACCGTCCAGGTTACGGCTATTTATGGTGAGTGGGAGAGGTGGTACTTAGGGTCGTTGAAGATGTTGAACTCGATCAAATTGTCGGTTGGGAAGAGGACCGTGCCGCAGTTGAGATGGCGGCGTTCACCCGTGCAGATCCCTCGGACCGGAACGCAGTCACGAACGCGTTCGGCTTTGGCGGGCAAAACTGCGTGGTGGCTTTCTCCGCCGTCTGACCCTGGCGTGTGCCGCGCAGTTGGTACCGGGGCCTCGGTGCGGCGCCGTTACTGCCGGGCCCTCACGCTTGCCGGGGACCGGACCAGCTGTACTCCAGTTCGGGGCGTCCGGGCGAGCCGTGGCGCGGCGCCTTCACAGCCGAGTTGGTTTCGACCAGATGCTCCAGGTGGCGCCGTGCGGTGACCCGGGACATGGGCAGACCCGCAGCAGTCTCCGTGGCAGATGCTGCACCGGACTGCGCCCGCAGCCAATCGGACACGCCACGCAGTGTTTCTTGCAGCATGCCCTTCGGCAAGGTCACTTTCCCCGAGGGTCGCAGTGCTGACAACGCCCGGTCAATCGCATCCTGCGAGGTGTGGGCCGTGTCCGCCAGCGCCGTATGGTAATTTTGGTAGCTTTCCAGCTTTTCCCGGAACGCGGCGAATGTGAAGGGTTTGATCAGGTAAGCCGTGAGGCCCAACGCAATGGCCGAGCGCACCACATGGATGTCGCGCACGGCCGTGATCGCCACGACGTCTGGCATCAGGCCGAGTCCGTGGATGCGCCGCAGCAGGTCCAAGCCGTGACCGTCGGTCAGGTTCATGTCCAGCAGGATCAGCGGCACCGGCGGCACGGCGGGATCGTTCAGGGCCGCCAGCGCCGCACCCGTGCCGTGGGCCTGCGCCGCCACCTCAAAACCGCCCAGCCGGCGCACATAGTCGACATGCGCCGCAAGTGCGATGGGTTCGTCGTCCACCACCAGCACCCGGATGGGTTCCGTTGCGTTCATGCTTCATCCTGCCGTTGGGGTTGGGGTCCGTGGTGGAGGGGCACGATGGCGGTCATGAGGGCGCCGCCGTCATTCTCACCGGTGACGGTGCCTCCCAGGGCGGCGGTGGCACGGCGGATCAGCGCGATCCCGTAGCCGCGCCCGCCCGGGGCCACGGACTCCTTGCCGGTTGTGCCGATGCGGTCCAGTACGTCCAGGTCCGTGGTGGGCAGTCCCGGGCCGTTGTCCGCCACGGTGATGGTGAGGGCGCCGTCGGCCACGAGCAGGTCAACCCACACGGTGGGGGAGGAGGTGTGGCTGGCCGCAGCCTCCAATGCGTTGTCGACCAGGTTGCCCAGCAGGGTGACGAGCTCGCGGGCATCCAGGGTGTCCGGCGGCAGCATGCCGGCGCCGCTGATCTCCAGCTTCACGCCCCGCTCATCCGCCTGTGCCGCCTTGCCCAGCAACAGGGCGGCCAGGTAGGGCTCGTTCAGGGTGCTGACATATTCGGCGCCCAGCGCCACGGTGGCGGCGTGGTCCGCGGCAGCAAACTCCAGGGCCTCCCCGGGGCGGCCCAGTTCAATGAGGGAAATGATGGCGTGCAGCCTGTTGGCGTGTTCATGGGTCTGGGAGCGCAGTGCCTCTACCAGCGTCTCGGTGCTGCTGAGGCTCCCCGCCAGGCGGGTCAGCTCCGTCTGGTCGCGCAGCGTGACCACTGTTCCCGCAGCCGTGCTGCTGCCCCGGGCCCGGGCGGGGCGCTGGCTGACCACCAGCAGCCGGTCGCCGGCGAGGTGGACCTCGTCCGTGGCGGTGCGGCCGCTGCGCAGCAGTTCCCGCAGTGAATCAGGCAGCGCCAGGGATTCCAGGGTTTTGCTGGCGGGCGGAGCGGAACGGCCACCCGCGCGCCTGGGGCGGGTGGCCGGCGTCGAACTTTTCCTTCCGGGAACCGCGCAACCGGGGCGCCCGGCGGGAGGGGACTCGATGCCCAGCAGCAGGGCAGCGGAAGGCACCTCACGCCGTCGTACTTGGGGCTGGTGGTGATGCAGATGGGGCCGTAAGCGGAGTGTTGCCTACTGGGCCAGGGCGTGCAATTCTGTCTCGCTGCCCACTCCCGCATCCACCTTCTCGTCCGCCGGATCTTGCGCCTGCGTGCCGAGGTGGCCGCGCGTGAGCTTGTTCATGATCAGGGCGATCGCACCGTCGCCGGTCACGTTCGTTGCCGTGCCGAAGCTGTCCAAGGCAATGTACGCCGCGAACATGAGGCCCACCTCAACCTCGCCGAAACCGAGCATCTGCGCGAGCAGGCCCGCGGCCGCGGCGATCGCACCGCCTGGAACGCCCGGGGCGGCGATCATCATGACGCCGAGCATCAGGATGAACGGCAGGTAGGCGCCGAAGGAGATGTCACCGCCGGTGAGCAGCAGCACCGCGATGGAGAAGCAAGTGATCTTCACCATCGAACCCGAAAGGTGGATCGTGGCGCACAGGGGGACCACGAAGCCTGCAACCGAGTCGGAGACCCCGTTCTTCTTTGCTGAGGCGAGCGTTACCGGAATCGTTGCGGCCGAGGATGAGGTGCCCAGTGCCGTGAAGTACGCATCGCGCATGTTCCACAGTGCCTTCAACGGGTTGATGCCGGACATGGCCCCTGCCACCGAGTACTGCGCGAGCAGGACGATGAACGTCAGGGCAAAGGAAACGATGGCGACGAGCAGGAACTTCGTGACGACGGTCATGGCGGAGCCGCTGGCTGAAAGATCCATGAAGATGCCGAAGATGAATAGTGGCAGTGCAGGCACGATGATGCGCCGAATCACGGACTCGATGATGGTGCGGAACTCGACGGCTCCGCGAAAGAGCACCTTGCTGTGGAAAGCGGTGAGGCCGATGCCGAGCACGAATGCGAGCACGAGTGCGCTCATGACGCCGATCACCGGCGGGAGCACGATCTCGGTCGCCGAGTCGCCGGCGCTGGCCACCACCGTGAGGTAGGGGGTGAAGCCCGATCCGGAATCTTCGCCGAACGCGTCCAGGCCGCCACCGGCCAGCGTCGAGGTGAACAGCCACCGGCTCACGAAGTAAGCGAGCAACCCCGCGAGGATTGTGGAGCCGTACGCGATCACGGCGGTGATCCCCAGCCACTTCCCGGCGCCCTTGCCGAGCTCGGCGATGGCGGGCATGACAAGCCCTAGGATGATCAGCGGCACAATGAAGCCCAAGAATCCGGAGAAGATCGAGTTGTAGGTCAGAAACACACCGCCGAGCCACACGGGCATGACCGGGCCGGTCAGAATGCCCAAAACGATGGCTATGATGATCCAGCCGAGCAGGGGGATTGATTTCAGCAACTTCATTGTCGTCCTCAGGGTGATGGGATCGGGGTGCGCGGGTATGCGCAGCTTAGGTGTGGCGCAGGACACGCCTCAGCAATCGTAGGCTGTGCGGGCCGTTCCTCGAAATCCGGCGGGTGCCCCGGTTCGCGGCCACGGTGAACCAACCCGTGCGCAGGCAGCGGAAACGCCTTCGGTGGCAGGCCGCATTTGATATGTTGTTAGTCACATCAAAATCGTTGGGCGCTATGGGAGGCCAGGCATGACACAGCAGCAGGCGGAACGCCGGAGCCGGGAAAATAATTGGGCCGGCAATTACCGCTATCGGGCCTCAGCGGTCCATTTCCCGGAGAGCGTGCAGGAACTTCAGGAGCTGGTGCGTGGCTCGTTGTCGGTTCAGGCCTTGGGGTCCGGCCACTCGTTCAACGCCATCGCCGACTGCGACGGCGTGCAGATCTGCCTGGACAGGATGCCTCCGGTCCTGACCATCGATGCACAAGCCCTGACGGTGACGGTGGACGGCGGCAGCAGCTACGGGGCACTGGCCGTGGCACTGGCGGCCAGCGGTTTTGCCCTGGGAAACCTCGCCTCGTTGCCGCACATCTCGGTGGCGGGTGCCATCGCGACGGCGACCCACGGCTCCGGCGACGGGAATATGAACCTGGCGGCCGCCGTCGTTGGCCTGAAATTGGTGGACGGTACGGGAACACTGCATGAGGTGACACGGGCCGACACCCCCGACTTTGCCGGCTGGGTTGTGGGTCTCGGTGCTTTGGGAATCGTCACGGAGGCCATCCTGGCCATTGAGCCGGCATTTGCCGTGGCCCAGCATGTCTATCGCGGCATCGAGTGGGAGCAGGTGCTGGCCGATTACGACGCCGTGACCGGCCGGGCCTATTCGGTCAGCCTGTTCACCGACTGGAGCGGGGACACCGTGGGCCAGGCCTGGTTCAAGCAGCGGATCGGTGACGGGCGTGGCGGCGACTTCCCGGCGGAACTGCTCGGCGGCCGGGCGGCGACTGCAGCCGAGCACCCGCTTCCGGGCGTCGAGGCACTGAACTGCACGGCGCAACTCGGTGTGCCCGGTCCGTGGCAGGACCGGCTGTCCCACTTTCGCATGGAGTTCATGCCCAGCGCGGGGGAGGAAATCCAGTCCGAATACCTAGTGGACCGGGTGCACGCCGTCCCGGCCATCAACGTACTGCGCGCCCTGACGGATGTCATTACGCCATTGCTGCAGGTGGCAGAGGTCCGTTCCGTGGCCGCCGACGACCTCTGGCTCAGCACGGCCCAAGGGCGCGACAGCGTTGCCTTCCACTTCACCTGGTTCCGCGACCAGGCAGCGGTGGAGGATGTGGTGAAAGTTGTTGAGGCGGCACTGGCACCCTTTGGCGCCCGCCCGCACTGGGGCAAGGTGTTTGACGCCGATGCCGCCACCCTGGCTCCGCTGTACCCTCGATTCGAGGACTTCAAAGCGCTGGCCGGCCGGCTGGATCCGCAGGGCAGGCTCCGCAACGGCTTCCTGAAGCGCACGGTGTTCGGCGACTGACCGCCAGCGGTGGTGGCGGTTACTGCTCGCCACCGCCGCCTCCTTCCGGTCGTCTTACCTTCGCCGAGGTGTGAGATGACGCCCGGTGCGCAATGTCCAGGCATTGATCGACAGGGCGTCATCTCACACCTCGACAGGGGTGGGGCGCCCCGGAGTGCTAATCGGGGGTGCCCGTCCCTGGTCCTTGGCGACTGGCTAGTGCGC
The DNA here is from genome assembly GCF_000785535.1 of Arthrobacter sp. PAMC 25486. NCBI lineage: Bacteria > Bacillati > Actinomycetota > Actinomycetes > Micrococcales > Micrococcaceae > Arthrobacter > Arthrobacter sp. PAMC 25486. Next base: position 51,393 of record NZ_CP007595.1, read on the forward strand.
CACCACTGCCGGCTGTGTGAGTGGCACGGCGGCGGGCCTTTCGCAGGTGCTGGTGATGGCAACGGCCTGCCCGGTATGGGCGGACTGTAGCACAGACTCCATGATTTCCAAGGCGTGGAACGCCAACTTTCCCCCGGCACGCGGCTCCTGCCCGGGCTCTGTGAGCGCCAGGTCCTGCACGCCGAAGCCACGGCCGGAATCCACGTAGCCGCCGGAAACGGGCAGCACCTCCCATGCTGGGCCGCCGAGCTGGCGAAGCAACACATCCCCGTCAAAGTGGTTCGGATCCGGCACGATCAATGAACCTGTTTCGCCGTGAACCTCAATGTTGGCCGACTGCGTTGCCACAGCGTCAAAGCTCATCACCAGGGTTGAGAGCGCCCCGGACTCATGGATCAGTACGCCCGTGACGTGGGTGTCGGTGCTCACCGGGATGTTTTCCCCGGCGCGTGGGCCAGTGCCGATGGTGCGTTCGGTACGCGTGTGGCTGGCAGCCCCAATGACCGAGGCCACCGGACCCAACAATGTCACCAGGGCCGAAACGTAATAGGGTCCCATATCCAGCAAGGGGCCGCCACCAGGAACGTAGTAGAAGTCCGGGTTCGGGTGCCAGCGCTCGTGCCCGGGGCACACCATGGTGGCGGTGGCCGAGATGGGCCGCCCAATTAATCCATCATCGATGGCCCGCCGCGCGGTTTGCGTTCCCGTGCCTAGGACCGTGTCGGGGGCAGAACCGACCATGACGCCGGCTGCGGCGGCCGCCGCCAGCACCTCACCGCCCTCGGCCGTCGTGGCGGCCAGGGGTTTCTCGCCGTACACGTGCTTGCCTGCCGCGATGGCGGCCAGCGCAACCTGCGCATGCGCGGCAGGGATGGTGAGGTTCAAGACCAAGTCCACCTCGGCGTCGTCCATCAACTCCGGAACTGACAGGGCACGCACACCCGGCAGCCCGGCGGCCACGGCCTCGGCGCGGTCCAGGTCCAGGTCGGCCACGGCCACCAGCCGGAGGGCGTCGAGGGCGGGGAGGGTGGCAACGTACTGGGCAATGATGTTGCCGCAGCCCACAATGCCAATGTTCATGGGGATGGAATTGGTGCTTAGCGGCTGGCCCAAAGCATGCCTCTTTCGATGATGGTTTTGACGTTGGAATCCTGCAGGACGTCAACATTGTGGCCCGGGGTGGCGACGAAGATCCGGCCCTTGCCCCACTGGCGCGTCCAAATGGCGGGGGAGGTGACCTCGCGGTGCCATGGGTCCCACTCGCGCACTTTTTGGGTGGTGGTGGCGAGGACGTCGATGTAGCTGTCGGCCAGCACCCAGTACTGTTCGGTGACCAGTTCGAAGTCGCCGATGCCCGCCGTGATGGGATGCGCCGCGGCAGCGGGCGCCATATTTACGGTGTAGGGGACATAGTTGTCGGGCTGCCCGCCCGTGCGCTCGTCGGGGTGTTTGCCGGGATGGCAGGCGAATTGGCCGCCGATCAGGTGAAGGTAGTCGGAGTTGTTGCGGTAGGAATCGGCGATGCCGCCGTGCCAGCCCGCCATGCCGGTGCCGGCCTCGATCGCGGCCCGCAGGCCCTCAAACTCCTCCTTCTCGATGGTGTTCATGGTGTTGCACTGGACAATCAGGTCCACGCCGGCCAGGTAGGCAGCATCGGCGTAGACGGCTGGGCCCTCCTCGACGCGGATGGTGAAGCCGTTGGCCTCCAGGTGGGGGATGAAGAGCTCGGTGGCCTCGACAGGCTGGTGTCCGTCCCAGCCGCCGCGGACGACGAGCGCATTTTTGCTGTTGCTCATGGGTTGTTTCCTTTGATGGTGGTCCATTGGCTGTTGTTGGTGGCACTGTCTTCCACGGCGGCGAGCACCTTCTGGACGCCGAGGGCTTCCCTGAACGACGGCGTGGGCTGGGTTTTGTTGCCCAGCGCGGTCACGAGGTCCACGACCTGGTGGGTGAAGCCGTGTTCATAGCCGAGCCCGTGCCCCGTGGGCCACCAATTGCCCACGTACGGGTGAACGGGTTCGGTGACCATGATGCGGTGGAAGCCGCGGGCATCTTCGGCGTCCGTGCCGTCGTAGAACTGCAGGAAGTTCATGTCCTCAAAGTCGAATGCCACGGAGCCGAGGGTGCCGTTGACCTCTAGGCGGTTCGCGTTCTTCCGCCCCAGTGCGGTGCGGGTGGCTTCAAACATGCCGATGGCGCCGCCGTCGAACCTGGCCGTGAAAAGGGCGGCATCGTCCACCGTCACCGGGCCGCGGGGCGTGTCCGCGGTGACGTCGCCGTGCCCGCCGAGCCCCACCAATTCACCGTCCACGGGGCGCTCCTTCGTGAAGGTTTCCAGCAGGGCGGAGACACCAGTGATGTTCAGCCCGGTGACATACTGGGCGGCGTCGATGATGTGGGCGCCTATGTCGCCCAACGCCCCGGAACCCGACGTGGACTTGTCCAGGCGCCAGGTCAACGGTGCATTGTCATCGGTCAGCCAGTCCTGCAGGTACTGGGCGCGAACGTGGCGGATGGTGCCAAGCCGGCCGTCGTCGACCATGCGTTTCATCAGGGCGAGGGCCGGGGTGCGCCGGTAGGAGTAGCCGCACATGGCGAACACACCCTTTTTGGCGGCCTCTTCGGCGACGGCTGTCATCGCTTCGGCCTCTGCCACGCTGTTGGCGAGGGGCTTCTCACACAGGACATGCTTGCCGGCCTCCAGGGCGGCTATGGCGATTTCAGCGTGAGTGTTGCCGGGGGTGCAAATGTCGATGAGGTCGATATCGTCGCGTTCGATCAGGGCGCGCCAGTCCGTTTCCACTGAACCCCATCCCATGCGTTGGGCGGCCTGTTCGACGCCGGCCCTGTTGCGTCCGGCGATCGCCGTCAGTTCCGGGGTGAGCGGCAGGTCGAAGAAGCGGTGTGCCGTGCGCCAGGCATGCGAGTGGGCGGCGCCCATAAATGCGTAGCCTGCCATGCCCACCCGCAAGGCGGGGGGAGATTGCTGTGACATTGAGGTTTTCCTTCGGGGTTGGTGCGGGGCGTGATTATTTGCTGAATCCGGCGGTCAGTCCGCTCAGGAGCTGGCGGCGGCCGACGATGTAAAGAACCACAACGGGGAGGGTGCTCAGCACTACTGATGCCAGGACGGCCGGGATGTTGACACTGAATTCGCCCTGGAACGTCCACAGGCCCAGGGGCAGGACACGCAGTTCCGGGCTCTGGGTCAGGATCAGCGGCAGCAGGAAGCCGTTCCACACGCCCAGGCCGTTGTAGATGCCCACCGTGACGATGGCCGGCTTGGTCAGGGGCAGGGCCAGGCGCCACATGGTCTGCCATTCGCTACAACCGTCAAGCCGCATTGACTCAAACAGTTCGTTGGGCACGTCGCGGATGAAGTTGCACATGATCAGCACGCTCAGCGGGATGGCGAAGGCGATGGAGGGCAGGATGATCGCCAGCAGGCTGTCATAGAGGTTCATCTTGATGATCATTAGGTAGATCGGGATGATGGTGGCCTGCAGCGGAATGGCCAGCCCCATCAAGAACAAGGCGTTGACGCCTTTGAGGAATTTTCCGTTGCCGCGGACGATCGCGAAGGAAGCCATGAATGCCACGGCCAGGGTGGGGATCACGGCGCCGACGGTGATGATGACGCTGTTGAAGAAGTAGCGGGTGAAATCCGCCTCGAGCACCATCTTGTAGTTTTCCAGGGTGGGCGAGCTGGGTGGTGCGAGAGGGTTTTGCCCAAAGTAGCCGGCCTGTGTCTTCAGGCTGGTGATGACAATGTAGTAAATCGGGACGATGGTGACGGCCAGCCACAGCCAGCCGGCCGTGCCGCCGGGCAGGTTGAGCCTGCGCAGCTTGCTTCCCAATTTGATGCCCGACGGCGGGAGGGTTTCCTTGCGCTCTGTGGCGGCGGGGGTCAGTGTTGTTGCCATGTCACATGCCTTCCAGTTGGCTGCCGGTGCGGTCCTTGCCGCCCAGGCGCTGCAGGAACAGGGCCAGGAACAAGCCAATGGCTACGAGGATCACGGCGATGACGCTGGCGGGTCCCATCAGGTTTGCCCGGAACCCGGTCAGGTACATGTCCAGCGGCAGGATGCGGGTGGCGTTGCCGGGCCCGCCGGCGGTCAGGACAAAAATCAGGTCAAAGTAGGTCAGCGCACCCACTGTCATCAGGGTTGAGGAGGTGATGATGGTGTACTTCAGCTGCGGGACCGTGATGAAGAAGAACTGCTTGACCCTCCCGGCTCCGTCAATCTCGGCAGCCTCATAAATGGAGCGCGGGATCTGGCGTACGCCGCCTTGATAGATCAATGTGTGGAAGGGGACAAACTGCCAGGCGATGACAAAAATGACCACACCCAGGGCCAGGCTCGGATCTCCCAGCCAGTCCTGCGCCAGGATGGGCATGCTCAGCCCGGCGGCCAGTCCGAAGTTCGGGTCCAACAGTGCCTTGTAGGCGATGGCGATCGCGGCCGAGGACAACAGAAGGGGCAGGAAGTAGAGCACGGCCAGGATCGCCCGGTACTTTTGGCTGCCCGCCGTGAAGACGCCCAGCAGCAGGCTGAGCGGGGTCTGGATCAGCCAGGAAACGATCATCACCACAAACGTCAGCCACAGTGCGTGGTACATGCCGGGGTCAACAAAGACACTGAGCCAATTGGCGATGCCGGCCGGCGTGATGGCGCCGATGCCGTCCCAGTTGGTGAAGCTGAGGACCAGTACGCCGGCCAGGGGGATGATGGCGAATGCGATGAAGAAGACCAGGGCCGGGACGGCCAGCCATCCCAGTGAACCAGTCTTGCCCTTGGAGATCTCTGGAGCACGTTGCCGGCGTTGCGGAGGTGCCACCGTGGCTGCCATCTGTCCGGTGCTCATTTGCCGAGTGTCGCATTCATGTTGCTGGCAAACTGCTCGGGTGTAATCGACTTGACGAACAGCTGGTCGATATTGTTCAGCAGAGCTTCGGATGCCACGGGGCTCAGGGCCTGGTCCCAGGACTGCTGGAAGTTTGGCGCCTCCTTGCTGACGTTGTACAGGTAGCCCAGGAAATCCGCGTCGTCGGTGGCAGCCAGCTGGTCTTCGATGCCATTGACGACCGGCACACCGCCGGAGGCAATGTAGGCGGCAATCTCATCCTTGGCCAGCAGGCCTTCCTTGAAGAACTTCTTCGCCGAGGCCTTTTCCGCATCCGTGGCCTTGGCTGAGATGGAGAGGTAGTTGGAAGGGTTGCCCACGGTGTTCTTGGGGTCGCCCTTGCCGCCGGCCACTGTGGGGAAGTCGACCCAGCCCAGTTTGCCGTCCTGGACGAACCCGGCGCCGTCGTTCTTCATGCCGCCGTATGTCCAGGCACCGTGCAGCATCATGGCGGCCTTTCCGGTGAACAGCAGCGCCTGGTCGGCATTGCTGTCGGCCGTGATGGATGAAAAACCCTTGATGAACCCGTCGGCGGCAACGAGTTCCTGAATCTTGGTCAGGGCCTCAAGGGCGCCCGGGTGCGACCAGGCATCGGCCTTGCCCGCGAAGATGTCATTGAAAACTTCCGGTCCGCCCACACGGTCAAACATGAACTCCAGCCACATCATGGACGTCCAGCGTGACTGCCCTCCCAGTGAAAGTGGGGCGATGCCCATGCCGTTGAACGTCGCCACCAGGGACAAAAGGTCATCCCAGGTCTTGGGCGGCTGGGCGCCGGCCTTCTCGAACAGCTCCTTGTTGTAGAAGAACACGATCGGTTGGACGGTGGTGGCGGGAATCGCATAAATCTTGCCATCCACCGTGGCTGCCCCAAAGGAGGAGGCAAACAGCCGGTCCTTCACCTCGGGGTTCTCTGCAAACCAGCCGGTCAGGTCCTCCACCTGGGAAGCCTCCGCGTAGGACTTCAGGATCCCGCCGCCCCAGCCATAAATGACCGTGGGGGCCTGGCCGGCGCCGATGGCCGTCTTGACCTTGGTTTTGTAGGCGTCGTTCTGGAAGAACGTGACCTTGATGGTGTCGTCCGGATTGGCCTTGCCGAAGGCGTCCACGGAGTTCTTGCGGATGGTCTCGTTCGGGTCTCCGCTGACGGACCACATGGACGTGCCTGTGGTGGTCCCTGCGGGTCCGGAGGTGCCGCAGGCGCTGATGCCGACGGCGGCCAGCGGCAGCAGGGCTGCCAGTGAGAGGAAGGAACGGCGTGACGTGGGCTGGTGCTTCATCTTGTCTCCATTGATAAGGGCTGAAAGCGGCAGTTCGAAACATTTCGCAATTAATTCTGATTCCGTTACGTATCTAATCGTGCTTCGCGTCACATGTCAACGGTCTAGTTGAGGAAGTTGACGAACTGCCGGGATTGCGCCAGACTTTCGGAATAGAAACATTTCGGAAAATCGATGGGGATGAGAGGCTTGCCTTGGTGGTGGCTGACAGAGGGAAGAAGCCCGTGCTGGCTACCGTGGCGGCGCTGGCCGGAGTGTCCGCACCTACGGTCTCCAAGGTGATCAACGGCCGTGACGATGTTGCGGCCGGCACCCGCGCCAGGGTGCAAGAGGCCCTGGACAGGCTGGGGTATGAATCGCCGGTGCAGCGCCGGGCCCGCTCATCAGGGCCGGCCATGGTGGACCTGGTGATTGACGGGGTGAACACCCATTACTCGCAGGAGGTTCTGACCGGCATCCTTGACTACGCCGCCACTGCGGGTGTGGAGGTGGTGCTGGGCAACATGACCCCGGGCAAGCTGCGCAGTACCAACCATGAGCAATGGGCCCAGCACATGCTGGAACGGGGGCGCCAGGGGCTGGTCCTTGTCACCTCCGAGGTGACCGACAAGCAGCTCGACTCCTTCAGCCGACGCAACATTCCCGTGGTGGTGATTGACCCGTTGAATCCACCGCACAGCGGCATTGTCAGCGTGGGGGCAACAAACTGGGCCGGTGGAAAGGTGGCCACGGAGCACCTGCTGGCTCTGGGGCACCGGCGCATCGCCTACCTGGGAGGACCCGAAGCCGCGGAGTGCAGTGTGGCACGCCAGCACGGCTACCTGGCAGCACTCATGGGGCACGGCGTCCCGGCCCGCCCCGACTACATGCTTGCGGGTGAGTTCTACCACCAATTCGGTGTCAGAGGGACGAAGCAGCTGATGGCCCTGGCGGAGCCGCCCACGGCCATCTTTGCCGGCTCCGACACCATTGCCCTGGGCGTCCTGGAAGAGGCCAGGCGCCAGGGCCTGCGGATCCCGGAGGACCTGAGCCTGGTGGGTTTTGACGGGACGAACCTGACGGAGCAGACACTGCCGCGGCTGACCTCGGTGGCCCAGCCGCTGAAGGAAATGGGGCGCGCGGCGCTGCGGTCGGTGCTGCGGTTGGCGGGCGGGGAAGTGCTCGACTCGCAGCACGTGGAACTGGCCACGGAGCTCGTCGTCAGGGATTCCACAGCAGCGCCAAAGACTTAGCCCACTTCGCCGAGGTGTGAGATCGCGCCCGCTCCACTTCGCCGAGGTGTGAGATCGCGCCCGCTCCACGCCGGCGAGGGCTCGTGGGGCAGGGCGTCATCTCACACCTCGGCTAGTCTGGCGTCGGGCCTGGCTACTTGGCCGGCTGGCCGGCCGCCGCCGGCATGCCGAACAGGCTGCCGTCCTTCGCCGACTTGGGCTTGCGGATGTGCGTGCCCCACAAGTACGCCAGGAACGTCAGCGTCAGCTGTATGGGGAAGGCAATGGAGGGCACTCCGCCGGAAATCAGGCAGATCAGCACCGGCAGCAGCACAATCAGTGTCAGGTCGGGGCCGATCAAAAACGCCCGGATCGCGCCCGTGGGGATGGGGCCGGTGGGGGACGCCACAGCCGGCATGTTCCAATCCGGTGCCGGCCTGAACGATGCGCGCAGGGTTGCCGCACCGAGGCCCGGACCTGCCAGGACGGCCAGCACCAACAACGCCGGGGAGCCCACACCCAAGGCGAGCAGCAGCCCGAAACAAACCGGCGCCCACAGCGTCATGACAAGGCCTGGCACCAAAAAATGCACTTGGCGCACCGTCTTGGCCGGCAGCGGCATGAGCGTGTCCACGGCCGGGTTGCCATTGGCAAAGCGTGCTGTGGCGCCCAGGGCCGTCGCCGCAAAGTGTGCACACAAATACAGTGCCACGGCAATCAGCACGGCGTTGCCAAGAAACTCCACCGACGCCAACGAGGCCGGAATCGCGGCCAGCACCAACACCCGCAGCAGCACGGCGGGGGAGCGCAGGGTCATGGTGGCGTGCGTGCTGGCCAAGGTCTTGACGCTGCGGGCCATGACCGTGCCACGCTTGAAAACCACGGGGAGCCGGACCCTGCTGGTGCCGGTGGAGGGGCCCGCGCTGAGTGAGCGCGACAACTCGGTGGCATCCATCGACAGCAGCGAGCTCGCCGCATAGGCGCCTGCCGCAGCGCTTTTCTTCAAAGCGGAGGTAGTGATCCGCTCAAGGTTGCTGTACACCAGCACCAGCAGCCCCAGTGCAAGGGCCACCACCAGCAGGGGCCAGGTGGCGCCGTCGGCCACCAGCAGCGGCCAACTCGTGGGCAGGTACTCCATCCAGGCCGTCTGCGACGCCGTAATGGCATCCACCCCGGCCACATTGTTGTACAGGGCCGTGGCCACCAGCGTCAGTGGCGCCAAGAGCGTAATGGCGCCCATGAGCTTCTTCAGCCACACGCCCGAACCGGTGATCTGGCACCAGGAGGCAATGCCGTACAGCAGCCACGCCAGTCCCAGCCCGCACAGCACGGAGAGGGCCAGCCTGCCCGGCGTCGGCGAGGCGGACATGCCCAGGGCCATGGGCAGCACCACGATGGTGGCGGCCAGGGACGGCCAAATCAGCGACTTCAGGAAACCTGGCTGGATGAACCCCCGACGGCGGACAGGCAGTCCCAGCCACCAGGCCGTTTGGGGCAGGGTCATGGCCACCGGCCCCATGGTCATCTCCACGCTCAACAGGGCGGCCGCAAGCGTGAGCAGCACTGTGGCGCTGGCCTGCAGCAAGGTGACGGAGTGAAAACCGGGTGCGACGGCGGATGCCACCAGTGCCGATTCATCGCCCACTCCCAGACTGTGGCGCAGGGCAACGATGAGCGCCCCTGCCATGGTCAGCAGCGTCAGGCCGCCGAGGATGGAGGTGTAGACCTCGGAGACCAGCTCCATGAGCCCGCCCTCCGTGCGGCTCAACCCTGCCCGGAACGTGTACTGCCGGATTTCCCTGGCGCTGAAGCGCTCACTGGTTTTCATGGTCTAGTCCGCGTGTGGGTTCTCGGAGGCGATGGCCACGGCTGCCTGCGTCGGCGTCATCGTGTGGATGGTGTCGGCAATGAACAGGGCCTTCGTGGCCACGGCGGACAGGAAATCGGGATCGTGGGTGACAACCAGCAGTGCCAGTCCGGCGTCCACCTCGGCGCGCAGCCGGGCGGCCAGCCGGTGTCTCATGTTGGTGTCAAGGCGCTGCTCCGGTTCATCGAGCACCAGCAGGGACCGGGGACGCACAAACGCGGAAGCCAGCAGCATGCGCCGCCGCTGCCCGGAGGACAGGTTGTAGGGCCGTGATTTGGCCTGCTCCGTCAGGCCAAAGAACTCCAGCTCCGAGGCGATCACCTCTTCCACATCCTCCACGCCGTGTCCGGCGGACACAATGGCCAGGTGCTCCTCAACCGTGAGGGCGGGGAAGAACGCGTCGTCATCAAACACCACAGCCACTTCGCGGCGGAAATCCAGGGTCCGGTCGTCAACTTCGGCACCGTTGATCATCGTGGTGCCCGACACCGCCTCCAGCTGGCCCACCACCGTTTTGACCACCGTTGACTTGCCGGCACCGTTGGGCCCCACCAAGGCCAGCGACTGCGCCGCGTGCAGGCTGAAACTGACCACCCCGCACACGGCCTTGCCGGAATAGCCGGCCTGCAGTTTCTCTGCGCGCACCACATCCTGGCGCCGCGGGGGTTTACTGGGGGAAGGGCTGGTAGCTTTGCTCATCATTGCAAAGTATAGGCTTTGTGGAACATTCAACTTCAGCTTGAGGGTCAAGGCTCAAAACCCATCAGCGGCAAATGTCCAAAACATGCACCCCGCAGCCGGTAACGTAGTACATGGCAGTGGTGAGACAAAATGGCGGCGACACAGTGGCCAGAAACGAAAGCGTGGACTGACAGGTGAGCAACGAGCAGGGTGCAACAGCACTCGCCGGCGAGGACGTATTGGGCCCCACGGGGCGTCCCCTGACGGAATTCCCCGAGCCTCCCACGCTCTCATCCCACGGCCCGGCGCGCATCATCGCCATGGTCAACCAAAAAGGCGGCGTGGGAAAGACCACGTCCACCATCAACTTGGGTGCCGCACTCGCAGAAGCTGGGCGCAAGGTCCTGCTGGTTGACTTCGACCCGCAGGGCGCCCTGTCGGCTGGTTTCGGCACCAACCCCCACGAGCTGGACGTCACCGTATATAACGTGTTGATGGACCGGAAGGTGGACATCCGTGACGCCATCATCCACACCGACGTTGCGAACATTGACATTCTTCCGGCGAACATTGACCTCTCCGCAGCGGAAGTGCAGCTCGTCAACGAGGTGGCCCGCGAGCAGGTCCTCGCCAGTGCGCTGCGCAAGGTGGAAGACGACTACGACGTCGTCCTCATCGACTGCCAGCCCTCCCTGGGCCTGTTAACAGTCAACGCCCTGACGGCTGCCCACGGTGTCATCATCCCGCTGATCTGCGAATTCTTCGCCCTGCGCGCGGTCGCCCTGCTGGTGGAGACCATTGACAAGGTCCAGGACCGCCTGAACCCCGGCCTGCAGGTCGACGGCGTGTTGGCCACCATGTATGATTCCCGCACCTTGCACGGCCGTGAAGTCCTGGCCCGCCTGGTGGAAGCCTTTGGCGACAAGGTTTTCGAAACAGTGATCAAGCGCACCATCAAGTTCGCCGACGCGTCCGTGGCCGCCGAACCCATCACGTCCTACGCGAGCAACCACCAGGGCGCCGAGTCCTACCGCCGGCTCGCCAAGGAACTGATCGCACGCGGCGGCTCGCCCTAACTTGAAGTCACCACAAGAAGTCGCGGGGATCGCGGCAGGCGCCACACACGAGGGCGCAGAACCGGACGCAGCAGTACCGGACGATGCGCAACCTGGCGCCAGGCGCTTCGAGGTCAGGCTGGAGAACTTCACCGGTCCCTTCGACCTGCTCCTCGGCCTGATTTCCAAACATGAAATGGACATCACGGACGTCGCGATCGCCACCGTCACCGACGAGTTCATCAGCTACCTCAAGGCGCTGCAGGACATCGGCGAAGAGTGGGCCCTGGATGAGGCCAGCGAATTCCTTGTGCTGGCCGCCACCCTCTTGGACCTGAAGGCCGCCCGTCTGCTGCCCGCCGGTGAGGTGGAGAACGACGACGACCTGGCCCTTCTGGAGGCCCGTGACCTTCTCTTCGCACGGCTTTTGCAATACAAGGCCTTCAAGGAAGTGGCCACCCTGATGGGTGGTGAACTTGACCGCGAGGCGAGGCGCTTCCCCCGCCAAGTAGGGTTGGAACCCCATTTTGCCGCGCTACTGCCGGAACTTGTCTGGCGCCACACCCCGGAACAATTCGCCCAGCTGGCGGCCAAGGCCATGGAGGCCAGAGAGGCGCCCAGCACCGAAATTGGTTTGGCGCATTTGCATGTGGCGCCCGTCAGCGTCAGGGAGCAGGCAGCTCTCATGATGACGCTGCTCAAGGCGGGAGCGCCGCTTTCCTTCGCCACCCTGACCGCCGACGCCGACTCGGCCATGGTGGTCATTGCCCGTTTTTTGGCGCTCCTTGAACTGTTCCGGGACCAATTTATCTCCTTTGACCAGCTGAACCCGCTGGGTGAACTGCTGGTGCGCTGGAACACCGATGCGGATGTGGCTGAGGCGGCGGCGAGTGATTTTGACAACGAAACTGGCAGTCTTGCACCGGCTGGCGGGGGAGGCGGAGACAGTGGCGAGTGACAACAGTGAGGACATCGCAGGGGTGAAGGCTGCCCTGGAAGCCGTGCTGATGGTGGTTGACGAGCCTGTTTCGGAAGAACAGTTGGCCGCCGTCACGGCCGTTCCCGTGGCCGTCATACGTGAGCAATTACACGAACTTGCACGGGAGTACGACGGTTATACTAGGGAAGGTGGCACTGTACCGGTGCGCGGCTTTGAACTTCGGCAATTGGCCGGGGGATGGCGTGTTTATTCACGTGCCGCGTACGCCGAGATCGTGTCACAGTTTGTTGTGGACGGCCAAACGGCCCGGCTCACGCAGGCGGCCTTGGAAACCTTGGCGGTGATTGCCTACCGCCAGCCGGTCTCACGGGCCCGCGTTTCCGCCATTCGTGGTGTGAACGTGGACTCCGTAGTGAGGACGCTTGCGCAGCGCGGACTGATTGAGGAAGTGGGCACCGATCCGGTGTCCGGGGCATTCCTGTACCGGACCACGGCGTACTTTTTGGAACGGTTGGGAATGGGCAGCGTCGACGAGTTGCCGCAAATTGCACCGCACCTGCCCGGTCTTGAAAACCTCCAAGATTTTGACGATTCACACTTTTAGCATGACCACAATATTTAGCACTTTAAGGACAAACTCATGACACCGTCGCCCCGCTCCGGAAGTTCTTCCGGGCAGAACCAGCCGCGTGGCGGCAATCCCCGCTCCGGCGCCCCCAAATCCGGTGGCTTTAAATCCGGTGGCTTTAAGTCTGGCGCACCCAAGTCAGGCGGCCCCAGGTCGGGATCCAAGTCCAACGACAACGAGAAAAACCTCAAGCCGGGCGCTTTGCGCGCCGCAGGTTACAACGCCGACAGGGCTAATGCGGCCAGCGCGGGCGGTTACAAGTCCGGCGCACCCAAGCTGGGCGGCCCCAAGTCGGCCACCAACAAGCCGGGTGCCCGCAAGCCGTCCCAGACCGGCGCCCGCCCGTTCAAGAACGAGCAGTACGGCCGCACCGTCAGCCCAAGCAAGAACCGCCCCACCGAGCAGAACCGCCGCCCGTTGCGCACCACCGACGACATTGACATTCACAATGCCGAGGGCGTGCGCCTGCAAAAGGTCATGGCCATGGCCGGGGTTGCCTCCCGCCGCCTGTGTGAGGACATGATCATCGAAGGCCGCGTTCAGGTTGACGGCGTCACCGTGAACCAGCTGGGCCTGCGCGTTGACCCGGACGCCGTCGAGATTGTGGTTGATGGCATGACCATCCAGACCAACGACTCCATGGTTTACATGGTGTTCAACAAGCCGCGCGGCGTCGTCTCCACCATGGAAGACCCCGAGGGCCGCCCCTGCATCAGCGACTACCTCAAGAGGCGCCAGACCAATGAGCGCCTGTTCCACGTAGGCCGTTTGGACACCGGCACCGAGGGCCTGCTGATTCTGACGAACGACGGCGAGCTTGCCAACCGCCTGAGCCACCCCAAATACGAGATCCCCAAGACCTACCTCGTCCAGGTGCGCGGACCGATGGCCCACGGCGTTGGTGCCCAGCTCAAGGACGGTGTGGAGCTGGAGGACGGCTGGCAGAAGGTTGACTCCTTCCGCCTGGTCGACTCAACGCCCGGCCACGTCCTGGCTGAAGTTGTTTTGCACTCCGGCAAGAACCGCATTGTCAGGCGTATGTTTGACGCTGTCGGCTACCCGGTTGAGCGCCTGGTCCGCGTGAAGTTTGGCCCCATCGCACTGGGTGACCAGCGCCAGGGCAGCATCCGCCTCCTCGGCCGCCATGAGGTGGGCTACCTCCGCTCCGACGTGGGGATGTAAGCAAGTAGATGAATCCTTCGCACTTGAGCGGGCCTGTGCTGGTCCTTGGCAGCGGGCTGCTGGGGGCCAGCATTGGTTTGGGGCTGCGCGCCCGCGGCATTGACGTGGTGCTCAGCGACCCCTCACCCTCTGCCCAGGCAGTGGCCGTAGACATTGGCGCCGGGCGCGCCTTCAGCACCGCCGAGGAGCTGCACCCCGAGCTGGTGGTTGTGGCGGCACCGCCTGATGTCACCGCCCAGGTAGTGGCGGCCGCGCTCCTGCGGTACCCGTCCGCCGTCGTGGTTGACATTGCCAGCGTCAAGGGCGCCATCCTGGCCGAACTTGAGGCCATGGATGCCTTGCCGGCGGACTCCCTTGAACGCTATGTGGGCACGCACCCCATGGCCGGGCGGGAACGTTCAGGGCCGGTGGCGGCCCGCGGCGAGCTGTTCAACTCCATGCCGTGGGTGTTGTGCCCGTCGGAGGCCAGCGGCGCGCACGCCCTCAAGGTGGCACATTCGCTGGCGATTGACCTGGACGCCGTCGTCTTCCGTTTCACTCCGGACGAGCACGACGGCGCCGTGGCTCTCGTCTCGCACCTGCCGCAGGTCATGGCCTCCCTCATGGCCAGTCGGCTGGCGGAAACACCGTCGGCCTCGCTGTCCCTGGCCGGAAACGGGCTGCGGGACGTGACCCGTATTGCAGCCAGCGACCCCGCCCTGTGGGTGCAGATTCTTGGTGCGAACGCACCGAAACTACTGGAGATCATGCAAGGGGTTCGGACGGACCTGGACCGGCTGATCAACACGCTCACTGCACCCACCGCTCCGGGGGCGCGGCTGGATTTGGCGCAGCTGATGACAGAAGGCAACGAAGGCCAAAGCCGGATTCCGGGCAAGCACGGCGGCCCCGCCCAGCAATACTCGTGGCTGACGGTGCTCGTTGATGACAAGCCCGGGCAGATCGCCAGCCTGTTGACGGAGATTGGTGAGATTGGCGTCAACGTTGAAGACCTGCGCCTTGACCACTCGGCAGGGCTGCAGGTGGGCATGGTGGAGCTTTCGGTCTTGCCCGCCAAGCGTGTGGCCCTCGTGGAAGATTTGATGGAACGTGGCTGGAAGGTAATCCAATGAACAACGCTGAACTGAACAACGCTGAACTGAACAACACCGATGCGGACAGCGCCGACGAGCGTGCGCTGCGCCAGGGCAAGTCCCTGGTCGTCGCCGTTGACGGCCCGTCCGGATCCGGCAAATCCAGTGTGTCCAAGGCCGTTGCCCAGCGCCTCGGCCTGGCCTTCCTGGACACGGGCGCCATGTACCGTTCCGTGGCCTGGCACTGCCTGAACGGGCGCATCAGCTTTAGCAACACCGCCGCCGTCGAGGCCGCCGCACGCACCATCGTCATGGAACAGAGCATGGTTCCCGAGACCGAACTGGTCAGGGTCAACGGCATCAACGTCACCGAGGCCATCCGGGAACCCAAAATTTCCGAGGCTGTCAGCGCCGTCGCCACCAACCTGGGTGCCCGGGCGCAGCTGGTGCGCCGCCAGCAGGAACTCATTGCAGAACATGGCCACCGCATCGTGGTTGAAGGCAGGGACATCACCACCGTGGTCGCCCCCAATGCCGAGGCCCGCCTGATCCTGACTGCCAGCGAAGAAGCCCGCCTGCGCCGCCGCGGCTTGCAGCTCGGCGGCACCCAGAGTGCCGAACAGCTCGCCGAACAGGTCCTCGCACGCGACGCGAAGGACGCAACGGTCGTTGACTTCCAGCGCGCCGCCGACGGCGTATACACGGTTGACTCCTCCGACCTGGACTTCGAACAGACCGTCGACGCCGTCATTGGCGTTATCCGCCAGGCCGTCAAAGCAGGCCCGGCTGGATGAGCACCAAGGAAAAACCGTTGCGTGTTTTGACGGGCGCCCCGCCGCCCTGGAAAACCCGCTGGAGCAGGCCGTTGGGACGTGTCATTGACCATGTGGTGTACACAACCACTGTTACGGGGCGAGAGCACATTCCAACAGGTGGCCCGGTGGTGTTTGCCGCCAACCACCTGAGCTACCTTGACGGACCCGTCATGGTGGGCGCCAGCAACCGCTACATGCACGTCATGGTCCGCCACGACATGTTCAAGGGAATACTGGGCCGGGTATTGCACGCCTCCGGACAGATCCCCGTGAACCGTGACGGGGACCGGGCAGCGCTGCAATACGCCAAAGCCGTCCTTGACCGGGGTGACTGCGTGGGAATCCTGCCGGAAGGCACCCGGGGGAGTGGGCACGCCGCAACCGTGAGCAGCGGAGTGGCGTGGCTGGCACTTAACTCGGTGGCCGCCGTCGTGCCTGTTGCCATTCTGGGCACCCGGCGCAGCGGGGAACACCGCAACAAGATTCCGGCACCGCGGCGCAAGCTGCACGTGGTGTTTGGGGAGCCGTTGATGATCACGCGTGAGCCGGGAGTTTCCGGGCGTGTTTCAATGGACAGAGCAACCGAACAAATCCGCCTGCGGCTGGCGGGTCACATTGCCGCCGCACAGACCGCAACTGGGCAGGATTTGCCTGCGGACGATGACCTATCTTCAAAGCATAAAGGACAGCAACCATGAGCGACCCCAAGTCAGCCACATCCGGCGAGGACCAGGAATACGTGCCCACCGGCACCGACCAGATCGCTGAGCGGGTGGCGGCCATCTCCGACGAGGACGCCGACGCCCGCGCGGCCGGGCTGCTGGCCGGCCTGGCGAACTACGAGCTCGACGCCGATGATGCAGCACTGCTGTCCGGCGAGTTCGAGGACGGTTCCGACTTTGATCCGACCCGTCAGAACCCGGTGCTGGCCATCGTGGGACGGCCCAACGTGGGCAAGTCCACGCTGGTGAACCGTATCCTTGGCCGCCGCGAGGCAGTTGTGGAGGACACCCCCGGTGTCACCCGCGACCGCGTCCAGTACGAGGCCAACTGGAACGGGCGCCACTTCACCCTCGTGGACACCGGCGGTTGGGAACGCGATGCCCGCGGCCTGGACCTGCGCGTGGCCGAACAGGCCGAGATCGCCGTTGAAATGGCTGATGCCGTGCTGCTCGTGGTGGATGCGATTGTTGGCATCACCGCGTCGGACGAAGCCATTGTGCGGATGCTGCGCAAGGCCAAGAAGCCGGTCATCCTCATCGGCAACAAGATTGACGACCTCGTTCAGGAAGCCGACGCGGCCATGCTGTGGGGCCTCGGACTGGGTGAGCCGATGCCGGTTTCCGCCGTGCACGGCCGCGGTGTTGCCGACATGCTCGACCGTGTCATGGAGGTCCTGCCGGAGTTCTCCGCCGTCGCCGGACTGGAACGCACCGGAGGACCCCGCCGCATCGCGCTGCTGGGACGTCCGAACGTGGGTAAATCCTCGCTGCTGAACAAGCTGGCCGGGACCGAGCGTGTGGTGGTCGACAACGTTGCAGGCACCACCCGCGACCCTGTTGACGAGCTCATCGAGTTGGGCGATCGCACCTGGCGCTTCGTGGACACGGCAGGCATCCGCCGCCGCGTCCACATGGCTCAGGGTGCTGACTTCTATGCCTCACTGCGCACCCAGACAGCCCTGGAAAAGGCCGAAGTCGCCGTTGTGCTCATTGCGGTGGATGAGGTGCTCAGCGAGCAGGATGTGCGCATCCTGCAGCTGGCCATCGAATCCGGCCGGGCACTGGTGCTGGCGTTCAACAAGTGGGACTTGATGGACGACGAGCGCCGCAAGTACCTGGAACGCGAAATTGAAACCGACCTGGCCCACGTGGAGTGGGCACCCCGCGTGAACATTTCGGCCAAGACCGGCTGGCACAAGGACAAGCTGGTGCCTGCCCTGGACCTGGCCCTGGAAAACTGGGACCGACGCATCCCCACGGGCCGCCTGAACGCGTTCCTGGGCGAACTCGTCTCCGAGCACCCGCACCCCGTGCGCGGTGGCAAGCAGCCCCGTATCCTGTTCGGCACCCAGGTCTCCAACCGTCCGCCCAAGTTCGTCCTGTTCACCACAGGCTTCCTGGACCCCGGATACCGCCGCTTCATCACGCGCCGCCTGCGTGAGACGTTCGGTTTCGAGGGCACGCCCATCGAGGTCAACATGCGCGTGCGTGAAAAGCGCAGTAAGAAGAAGTAGCTCCATGCCTCATGCCCGGTGCGGACAGGCTTCCGGCCGGGCATGAGATGGCGATCACAGCCAAAGTGGTCAAAGTGGTACAAAATATGGGGTAAACTTTTTCCGGTGGTTCAGCCGCGGGAGATAGTTTCCCAAGATGAACGATCGGGCTGTAGCGCAGCTTGGTAGCGCACCTGACTGGGGGTCAGGGGGTCGCAGGTTCAAATCCTGTCAGCCCGACCGATACGAAACCGCTCAAACACTGGGAACACCCGGAGTTTGGGCGGTTTTTTGTTGCCCTTTTGCAAAAAGGACGGCGGTTGCGGTTAAAGCCGGTGTTCTAACGCCGGCTTTAACCGCAAACGCCGTCCCTTTCGTGGAGGCGCCCGTTGGAACTGCCCGATGTTGCCTCAGCCGGCCGGATACCGTGTAGACACACTTCGAATCGTCATGGCTGCCCCGGAACTGGGTTGGTGCCGCCACGGGCCGTTCCTCGGTGGGAGAGAAACATATCCTTCGTCATCGAGTCCGGAAACAACCGCCCCTGATGTTGCGCCACAAAAGCGAAAGCGCTGTCCGGAGCCAATAACTCTCCGGCCAGTGCCTCTACATCCAGAAATCAGCGCTGCGAGACCTGCATGCCCTGCATGCAACATGCCCTAGAGACCCCACCGAAAACCAAGGAGGCGCGCCACAACCATCGTAAATAATCAGCGGAGTCTTACGAGACTGTGATGGTCAACAGCGCCACCACGGCAAACGCAACCATGCCATTGAGGATCCAAGCCAGCGTCTTCCAGTCTTCCCTCCCCACCCAGCAAAGAAGCGCTCCCAATGCGAAGGCCAGGCCGAACATCACGAGTGAAAGAACGCTGTCTTCGTGTGGCTTCTCGAAGACGCCGCCGCCCGCCCGCCACAGGGTCGAGGCGGCGGGCAGCCCCAACCCGGCAAGGCCGATCACCCCAACGTCAAGCCCGAGAAGGTTTCCGGGCGCCGCTTCTTTCTCGGGCAGCCCACCCCGGATGATTGCCTTGCGCTGCGGGTGGAACAACGCCGAGCGCCCCAGCGGGCGGACTACCAGGATCAATGCTGCTATTCCCAAAGTGAACTGAAAAAGAGTGGCGGCAGCATCTGGAATCAGGAACAAATCAGCATGCCTGTCCCAGCCGAAGTCAAGGCTGTCGCTTTCCGGTTGGGAGATCCCCGGGCTGAGCATCTTGCGCCCCTCCCCAAACAGGACCAGGAAGATGAATGCCCCCAAAGCGGCAAAGAAGCGAAACGCCAACATCGACCAAGGAAAACGCCGACCTTTGCGCGAGGTTCTGGCCGAGTGCGTCAACATGAGTGGACTCCTGACTATTTACCGACTCGGAAACAGCGGCCGGGCACGCCGGCCGATGTGGGGGTTCTTCCCTGCTTAAGCAGGTACGCACGGTCCGCTAGCGGACCAGGTCCCGGCCATCTGGGCAATGCGCCCGGGTTACCCGGGACCGGTGTCATTTTCGCAGGGATACTCTACGTTCGGCTGTTTCATGCCCAAAGCGGGTGGGCAGGAGTGCGGCTACCATGGGCACTACGGGAGGCAGCCATGGGCGCGACAACAGTTTTCACCATTGGACACTCGACGCATCCCCTCGAGGAGTTCGTCGACATCCTCGGGGTCAGCGGCATTGAGCTGCTGATTGACGTGCGGACCGTGCCCGGCTCCCGGCACAATCCGCAATTCGGCGGGGATGCGCTGGCCGCCAGCATGCCCAGGCATGGCATCGAGTACCGGCAGATGAAGGACCTCGGCGGGCTGCGGCATACGCCCGCGGCCCTTGCAGCGCAGTCCATCAACGGGGCGTGGCGGAATAAAAGTTTCCGAAATTATGCCGACTACATGCAAACCACCCAATTCACCGCAGCTGTGGGGGAATTGATCGACGCAGCAGCCAAGCAGGTGGTGGTGATCATGTGCGCCGAGGCTGTACCGTGGCGCTGCCACCGCTCGCTCATCGGTGACGCCCTGCTGGTCCGCGAGATCGCGGTCATGGACATCATGGGTAAATCGTCCGTCAAGCCGCATGCCCTGACCCGCTTCGCCCGGACCAAGGGAACGCGCCTCTGGTATCCGCCGGAGGAAAAGCGGCAAGAAACCAACGACGGCGGCACCTTGCCCCTGTGACGTCGGCCAGTTGGGTCGAAGTGGGCACCGCAACGATGGAAGGATGGTGCCATGGTGGAATTAAGTGGTGCAACGTTGGGCAAGCAGGTGCTGCCGCTGTTCCGCAGCCGGGCAAATCTGCATCGATGGGATGCGGTCCGTCGATACTGCGGACAGGCCGAGGATGGCATTGGGCTGCTGGAAGAAGCGGTAGGACGAGACGGGGCGGCCGTGGTGCTCCCGGTGGTTCAAAAAGCTCTGGCAGCGATGGGACGGGTCATGCTGCACGCCGACGACTCGAATGGCAGCATCGGCGGCACCTTCGAACGCCTGATGACACTCCACGCCAGACTGTGCCGGGAAGCGCCTCCGGCGCCGGGCCGGTTGGTGTCGTGGACGATCCAGTTCCAGTTCGGCGACGGGCAGGATTTCGTCATGCCCGATCCGGTCGACTACGCGGCGGCCCTTGGCCCCAAGGGGCTTGAAAAGTACAGGGCCGAACTCGACAAGGTGGCTGCGGGAATCCCGCCCGAGATGGACGAGGCCCAGAAACAAGCTGCGCGCAGGCTCTACCTCGACGATCCCGCCGCCTGGGAACAGTTCAGCGAACACACGCATGCCAGATTCGTGCTGGCGTACAACGCCGAACGGCTTGCCGTGGCCCACAGGGACGTGCCCCGGATCATCGAGACCCACGCAGGGGACCAATCACGCTCCTACAAGCTGCACAACACGGCGAAAGCGCTCGCGGAAATTGGCGAGACGGGTCTGGCCATGGACTGGGCGAAGCGTGGCGCGCTGCTGGAAAACGGCCACCAAGGCGAAGCCGCAGGGGAATATTGGTGCGCGCTGCTGCACGAACATGCTCCCGGGGAGGAACTGGCTGCCCGCCTCGCTGTGTTTGAGCGGTGGCCAAGTTTTGTTCAGGCATCCCGGCTCCATGACGCCGCAGTGCCAACGGGGGCCTGGCCGTCGATGCGCGCAGAGGTGCTGGCAACATTGGCTGGACGGCCGGATGACTATGTTCAGTTCCTGCTGCTGACATTGAAGGACGTTCCCCTGGCCTGGGCGGAAGCGTACCGGGTGGGCCTGGACCGGGGTGACCTCTGGGAAAAGCTCATCGACGCCCACCGGGTCCATGATCCCGCAGCCGTCCTGTTCGTGCTCGAAAAACTCATCGTCGGGGGCCTCGCTGTTGCGGATGCCCGCAACTATAGAACCGCAACGGCGCGCCTGCGAAAACACCGCGCCATATCCACCGCAGCCGGGCGCCCCGAGGCGACAGCGACCCTGCTCGCTGCAATCCGGGAGGCGAACCGCAACCGTCCAAGGCTGCTGCGGGAACTTGACCGGCTGAAATTTTAAAGCAGGTTCCGCAAAGCCCGGAGCGTGTGCAGCGGGTCAGCCTGTTTAGCGGGTCAGCCAGCCGGACGCAGGCTGACCTGGATCCGCCCGTCCGGAAGGCGAGTGGCGCTCACATCCGCCAGGCTGTGGACCGTATGATCGGCGTCGAGCTCGCTGGCCATTTGCGTCCCAACCACGGCAAGCGTCACCGCACCGGCCGCCCGCCCGGAGGTCAGCCCGGCGGGTGCGTCCTCCACCACGAGGCAGCGGCTGATGTCCACGCCGAGCCGGGAGGCCCCGAGCAGGAATGGCTCCGGGTGCGGTTTGCCGTCGAGCACCTGGTCAGCGGTGACCAGGTGCTCGGGTCTGGCCACCCCGGCGGCGGCCATGCGAGCAAGCGCCAGGTCCAGGGTGCATGAGGTGACGATGGTCCACGAGCCTGCAGGCAGTGACGCCAGCAGCTCAACGGCCCCGTCCTTGCGCACCACGCCACCGGTGTCGGCGAGCTCAAGGGCCTTGATTAGTTCGAACGCCTCAGCCTGCCGCTTGGGCTCAATGTGGCGGGTCACCAGGGCCTGGGCCGGCATACCGTGGCTGCCGTAGCGGAAACCTTCCAGTCCCATCCGCTCACCCCAGAGTCGCCAGGCCCGCTCGGTGGCCGGGGTCGAATCAATCAGTGTCCCGTCCAGATCAAACAGCAGCGCATCAACGGTGAACGTCCGCAAGGCCCTGCCGGGGGCGGCAGCATGAATCTTCATGGCACCACACTAGCCGCGGCCGGCCCTCAGCCGAGGGCAATAGTGACCCCGGCCGCCACGCAATAGGCGCCCATCCCGCACAGGAGCCAGGCCAGCGCACGCCAGCCGGTCCGGCGTCGAACGCACAGGAAGGCGCCCAGGGTGAGGGACAGGCCGAGCAGGGCCAGCCCGACGACGTCGTCCTCCTGCGGGTTCTCGAAGATGCCGCCGCCCACACGCCAGAGCACGACGGCGGCTGCCATGGCCAGTCCCGCGGCGCCAAGGACCAGCAGCCCAGCCCTGGCCAACGGGGACGGGCCGCCGAGTGTGGTGGCGAAGGAACCGCCGAAGGGGCCGCCGCGCAACACGGCCGCTCGCTCCGGGTGCAGCAGCACAAAGGGCACGACCAGCACGGCAATCCACACCACGGTGAACAGGAGCGCGTTGAGTACGTCCTGGCCCTGGATGGCTGCCGAAACAGTGCCGACGGCCCCGATGGCACCGAGCGTGGCAGCCGTCCAGGACACCAGCGCCGTGTGGCCTGCGGGCCGGATGGCCAGGAAGAGGGCGGCCAGGCCAACGCCCGCCATGAGGAGCGCGGAGGCGGAGTCGGCCAGCCGGTGCAGTTCCGGCGTGCGCTCCCAGCCGTGGCCGCCAGAATCAGCCAGTGCCAGCCACGGGGTGAGAATCGACTGCCAGGCGCCAAAACCCACCAGCAGCAGCAGAGCGATGACAGCTGCCGTGACCCTGAACATGACCACCCGGAATGCGCCGGCCCGGGCTGGGATAGGGCCTGCGTTCACTGTGGTCAGGCTGGCGTCCGTTTCGTCGGCGCCGTACGCGGTTTCTGGGGCAGTGATGCGGTTGGAATGGCTGGACATGGTTGACCCTTCCTTAAGTGTTGGAACAAGAATTAGAACAAGTGTTCTAGCGTGTATCCGACGTGTTGCTCCCTCCATGGTGGCCTGCCCGACCTCGCAGGCGTCAGGGACGGGAGACCCGGCAGGACGGGCACTTTGCCCGGATGGACGGGATAATCCGCCCTTGTCCGTTTGTCCGGGGGCAGGGAGACTAAGGCCATGACACTGCATGGGGTGGTGAAGCTGTGCATGGCACGAAGCAAGCCGGTGGCGGGCTCGTTGCTGCTGCTTGCCGTAGCGGCAGCCGTCGTGGCCGGCATCGCCGAGTGGCAACACCGCTCGGTTGCAGACACCGCGCTGCTGCGCCTCATCCCCGCGGTCGCGGAGGCTGTTGCCGGACTGGGCTGGGCAGCTGTGGGAGGGGTGTTGGCCTGGTTGCGGCCAGGCAACGTGCTCGGCTGGATCATGCTGGGTGTGGGGACGCTGGCCCAGGTGGGGCTGGCGGAGGAGAGTGTTGCCAACGCTGGCTGGTACGGCGTGCTGGATCCCAACGCCCCCTGGCAGGGTCGGGCCGGAGGGTTGGTGCTCTCCATAGTTACGGGCTTGGCCATTTACGTGATGATTGGGCTGCTGCCCGTGTTGTATCCGTCAGGCCGGTGGCCGGGGCGTGCTTGGCTGCTGCCTGCGGCGGCCGTCATTGCGGGTGCGATCCTGCTCCAGATCCAGTGGACCGCTGGGGTGCTGGCCTCGGCGGCACTCTCGGTTCCGGGCCCCGCGGGCATTGCGTCCCTGGACGGGCCGCCTGCTTGGATGGTGCTGGTCCCGGGAGCCACCTTTGCCCTGGGTGTGCTGGCAGTGTGGGCCATGTGCGTGGTGCGCCTGGTCCGGGCCCGGGCGCCCGAGCGTGCACAGTTGCTGTGGCTGTTGGTCACCGTGGCTGCTCTTCTGGCCACACAGTTGGCCGGAGGCAGCATTCCCGGCCGCTGGCTGCTGGCCCTCTGCTGTACCTGTTCCCCGCCGCGATCGCCGTAGGCATCCTCCGGTACCGGCTGCTGGGCATCGAGACCGTGCTGCGCCGCGGCCTCGTGTACGGGCTGCTGACCGCGTGCATCATTGCAGTGTATGCAGCGGCCCTGGCGGCTGCCGGGGTCCAGCTCACGCGCGAGCCGCTCGTGGCCGTGGTGGGCGCGGCCCTCGTGGCGGTGGGGCTCAGTCCACTGCGCACGTGGCTGCAGCGCGGCGTCGACGTGCTCCTGTACGGGCGCCGGTCCGATCCCATGAGCGCAGTTTCCCAGCTCGGCACCCTCGCCGCCGGTGCGCGGGAGGGTGAACTCCTCCACGTGGTCCTTGCCGGAGTGCAGGATGCCGTCAAGGCGACCTATGTGCGCATTGTGAAGCCCGACGGCGTGACCCTCGCCCATGTGGGTGGCGCCCCGGCAGTCGGAGGTGCAGGACCGGCCATTGATCCGGACACGGACGGGGGTGCCGGAACGGCCGACTTCACTGCCCGGCTTTCCCTGGGCAGCGTCGTTGTTGGCGACTTGGAGGTGGGTGGGCGGACGCCGGGGGAGCGTTACCCAAGTCGGGACGAGCGGTTGCTCCGGGCCATGGCGCCCCAGCTGGCCGCCGTCGTGCATGCCCTGGCGCTGACAACACAGGTGCAGGAGCAGCGTGACGCCGTGCTGGGGGCAACCGGCCGTGAACGGGAACGGCTGCGCAGGGACCTGCACGACGGGCTCGGTCCCTTGCTCACCGGGGTGGGCCTGGGGTTGCAGGGGCTCGGCGATGCCGTGGGCGATGCACGC
Source organism: Arthrobacter sp. PAMC 25486 (assembly GCF_000785535.1). NCBI lineage: Bacteria > Bacillati > Actinomycetota > Actinomycetes > Micrococcales > Micrococcaceae > Arthrobacter > Arthrobacter sp. PAMC 25486. The sequence continues at coordinate 76,137 of NZ_CP007595.1, forward strand.
CCGCGCGAACTGGTTGACGTGCTGCACAGGGAGGTCACGGCGGCCGTCGCCGAGGTGCGGCGGATCCTTGACGATCTGGCTCCGGCCGCGCTCGCGGACGGGACGTTGGCGGGGGCTCTGCCGCAACGCATCAACGCCGTGGCCGGTCACCTGCCCAGCCAGGTCAAGATCGGCGCCCTGCCGGTCCTTCCGCCAGGCCTTGAGGAGGCTGTGTACAACGTCGCCAGCGAGGCCGTCGCCAATGCGGCCCGGCACGCACACGCCACAGCGGTCACCGTCGAGGTCACGGCCGTTGCCCGGCTCCTGACGTTGAGGGTGCACGACGACGGCCGGGGAATTCCAGCCGACGCAATCCCCGGCATTGGGCTGGCTTCCATGCGGGCAAGGGCGGCGACTCTGGGAGGGACTGTGGACGGTGCCTCCTCGCCCGACGGGACTACGGTGACGTTGTCCCTGCCGTTGTCCCCGCCTCCATCGCCGGCGCTGTCCTCGCCCCTATCGCTGCCGCTGCCGGAGGGGGACCGCGCGGCTGTCAGCCCCCTGGAGGCGGTGCCATGAACGACCCCGTGCGCATCGTCATTGCCGACGACCATCCCATGTTCCTTTACGGACTCGGTGCTGCGCTCGCAGGCAGCACCGAAGTGACGGTCGTGGGGGAATCCCGGGACGGGGAAGCGCTGGCCCGTGTGGTGGCCGCGGAACGTCCCGCCGTCGTCCTGACCGATTTGGAAATGCCGGGTGTGGACGGCACAAGTGCCATTGCGAACATTCGCGACACCTTCCCCGACATCGGCGTGCTGGTCCTGACGATGCACGCCGACGACGCTGCAGTTCTGGGTGCCATTCGGGCCGGTGCCAGAGGCTACCTGCTCAAGGGCGCGGGCAGGGACGAGATTGTGCGGGCGGTCCTGACGGTTGCCGCGGGGGACACCGTGTTTGGCAGTGATGTGGGCAGGCGGGTTACGGCGCACCTGCTGCGGGGTGTCGGAATGGCGGACATTTCCCTGCAGGGCGCCTCCGGTTCGGGGGCTGCCCCACAGGTGTTTGCTGAGCTCACCGCACGGGAGAACCAGGTTATGTCCCACGTGGCTGCCGGCCGCAGCAACTATGAGATCGCCAGGAGGCTGTACCTTTCCGAGAAGACCGTGCGGAACAATGTGGCCACCATCCTGGCCAAGCTGTCCCTGCGGGACCGGGCCGCCGCCGTGGCCGCAGCACGGGACAGGGGGGTGTGGGATGCAACGCAGTGAACCCGCCCTCGACAGGCCCGGCGATCACTGTTCTACTGTGAAGTGGGCGCCAAGCCCCACCCGGCTCGCCAAGCAAGGAACTGCCACGCAGCAGCACGTGAAGATCACCACCGGAGCATTTCCCAGCCAAGATGTCGTGGAGGCGCCCGCGAACAGCATCGAAACCGCGCTGGAGAAGCTGCCCGGGATCATTGAGGAAAACCTGAAGAGGACTAAAATTCCGGGCATGGCAGTTGCCGTGGTGCATGCCGGAAAAACGGTATTCGCCCAGGGATACGGGGTGAAAAAGCTGGGCGGGACCGCGGCGATCGATGCCCAAACAGTATTTCAAATCGCCTCACTGTCCAAGCCGGTGGGGGCCACCGTGGTGGCCTCGCAAGTTTCCAACGGAGCCCTCAGCTGGGAGACCCCGATCTCCGCCCTGCTGCCCGGCTTTGCACTCAACGACCCCTACATCAGCGGAACCCTGACCGTGGGTGACCTGTATTCGCACCGGTCGGGGCTGCCCAAGGCGGCCGGCGACAGCCTGGAAGACATCGGCCATGACCGCAGTACGGTTCTGCGCCGCCTGGCCCTGGTTCCACTGCAGCCCTTCAGAAGCAGTTACAACTATTCGAACTTTGGCCTGACAGCGGCGGCGGAAGCCGTGGCGCAGCAGGCGGGCCTGCCCTGGGTAGAGCTGTCCCAACGCGAGCTGTACACGCCGCTGGGCATGGACTCCACAAGTTCCACCCATGCAGGCTTCCTTGCCCGTGCCAATCGGGCGGCGCTGCATGCGAAAACAGCCACAGGATTTGCTGCACTCTTTGAACGCAACGCCGATGCCCAGTCCCCGGCCGGCGGGGTCAGCTCCAACGTTGAAGACCTTGCGAAATGGATGGCGCTGATCTTGGGCCAGGGGACGCTGCAAGGACAAGATTTCATCAAGCCGGAGGCGCTGCTGCCAGCGGTGACGGCGCACATGATTGCCGCCCACTCATCCTCCGCGGATGACCGTGCCAGCCATTACGGCTATGGATTCGGGGTGGGCACACAGCCCGGCGGCAGGGTCAGCCTCTCGCATTCGGGTGCCTTCCTCCTCGGTGCGGGGACCTGCACGTCCCTCATTCCATCCCTGGATGTCGGGATCGTGGTGCTGACCAACGCCGGTCCCATTGGTGCTGCGGAGGCCGTGGGGGCCGAGTTCCTGGACTGCGCCCAATTTGGTGCCGTCAGACGGGACTGGGTGGCCGACTATGGCATGGCGATGGCCGGGTATTTCGCGCCCGAGGGAGACCTGGCCGGCGCTGCCGCACCGTCCCGGCCCGCGCCGTCGGACTCCCTGGAAGGGCTGGCAGGGAAGTATGCCAACGCCTATCACGGGCCCGCGTCGGTGCAGCTCGACGCCGGCAAGCTCACGGTTTCGCTGGGGCCCGAAGGTAACTATGCGCTGCCCTTGCGCCACTGGGATGCCAACGTTTTTTCCTTTGTGCCAACAGGTGAGAACGCGCCGGAGGGTTCACTGTCTTCGGCGGCTTTTGGGGTCGGTGCAGGCGGCAGCACAACTTTGCGGCTCGAATTCTTTGACTCGCTCGGCCTTGGCACGTGGGTGCGTTCGTAACCGAGAGCAGTGAAAGCGCGCCGTGAACCGGCGCCAACGTGTGCGGCTAGCTGCGGATCGTGGCAGGTTTGCCGCTGAGCTGTGCGCCGGCAATGATCAGGCCCTGACCCACCGTGTACGTCAGCATCACCATGGCGCTGCTCCATCCAGGCATGAGCTCCAGGGCAAAGATCCGAAACGCCAGTATGGTGTCCGAGGCGAGGAAGAAGATGCCGCCACACAAGATGACTGGATGGCAGCGGGTGGACAGGGCCGCCGTGCCGCCCAGCACCAGGCCATAGGCTGCCACGGCGAAGGCCAGCCCACCAGCACGGGGCCACAGGAAGATGAGCAGCACCACCCACCAGGCCGCAAAGACCAGCGCCCACCACGGCAGCGGCCTGACGGCGAGATGGCGCCAAAACACCCCCATATAGCAAAGGTGGGCAATGCCAAAGCACAGCAGCATCAGTGGCAGTGTCGGGGCAAACGGGAAGAAGGTGCCGGCACCGTCGCCCAACCATGAGAAGAACAGCCCGGCCAGGAGCAACCACAGGACCACCGTGCTGGTGAACCGGCGCATGCCCCACACCGCGGCCAAGGCCAGTGCCGGCATGAGCAGCAACTTGGTGGGCCCCGCAACGGCCTCATTCGCGGCAAACAGCGCGAAAACATGGACTGCGGAGGCCAGCACAAAGGGCACAAAACCCCACCACAAAGGCCGGGAGTGCCGCCGTCGCACGGTCAATTCAGCAGACATGGGACTCCTTGCCTGCAGCGGCCACCTGTCGCCGCTGCGGTAAACGATTTAGGCTGGACAACAATGAACCAGCGGGGATGGGGACAGCCATGGAAAAATACGATGTCAAAAGAGCGCTCAGGCCGCTATACGCGCCCTCGGCCAAAAATTTCAGCCTCGTCAAGGTTCCGCCCATGCGCTTTCTGGCCATCGACGGGCACGGTGATCCCAACGTCTCCGCCGCATACGCCGAGGCGGTCGAGGCGTTGTACGCCTCCTCCTATGCGCTGAAGTTCCACAGCAAGAAAGAGCTGGACCGCGACTATGTGGTGGCGCCGTTGGAGGGCCTGTGGTGGGCGGAAGACATGGCCGCCTTCACCGCCGGCGGTGCTGGGGGCACGGACGGCGCAAGCCGGGACAAAGCCGGTTGGGACTGGACCATGATGATCAGCCAGCCGGACTGGATCACCACCGAACTTGTGACGGACATTCTGGCGCAGGTGGCCGCGAAGAAGGAGCTGCCGGGGCTGTCGCGCCTGCGTATTGACGAGTTGTACGAAGGCCTCAGTGTCCAGATCCTCCACATTGGCCCCTACGACAACGAAGGCCCCGTCCTGGCGCGGCTGCACCATGAGTTCATGCCCGCCAACAACCTTGCCTTCAACGGCAAGCACCATGAGATCTACCTGAGCGATCCGCGCCGTTCGTCCCCGGAGAAGCTCAAAACCATTCTCCGCCAGCCGGTGGCGCCCGCCAGCAGCGCGGACCCTGCCGCAGCCGCCAACGAGTCGGCTCCTAGCTCCTGACCTTGTGGCCGGTGCCTGCCAGAGAGTTCGCATCCAGGGCGAACAAGTCATCGGCGCCGGCTGTGGCGGCACCGAGCAGGCTTGCACACTGGGGCAGCAGCTGCTGGGCGTAGAAGCGGGCCAGCACCAACTGCTCGTTTGCCAGCCGCGCGTCATCGGTCTTCGCCGCCGCAACCGCCGCGCGTGCCAACATCCAGGCGCTCGTGCACAGCCCCCACATGCGCAGGTACGGTGTGGAACCTGCCAGAACGGAGTTCGGATCGCCCTGGCCGGTCCGCAGCATCCATTTGGTCGCTGTTTCCAGTGTCGTGAACTGGCGGTCCAGCTCTGATCGGATCCCCGCGAAGTCGGCACCCGCCGCAGCCAGCTCGGCATCGATTTCACGCATGGTGGCATGGAACTCCAGGACCGAGTCACCGCCCCGGACGCCCAGCTTGCGGCCCACAAGGTCCGCGGCCTGGATGCCGTTGGTGCCTTCGTAGATCGCGGCGATACGAACGTCGCGCACATGCTGGGCTGCGCCGGTTTCCTCGATGAAACCCATGCCGCCGTGGATCTGCAGGGCCAGAGATGTCAGTTCGTTGCCGAGGTCCGTGCCGAAGGACTTGCAAATCGGGGTCAGCAGGCCCACAATCTCATCGGCCCGTGCGCGGACGCCCGGGTCGGGATCGTTCGTGCTGTGGTCCACATAGCTGGCATCCAGCAGGATCAGGTAGCGCAGGGCGGCGATGCTGGCGCGCTGGGTCATGAGCATGCGGCGCACATCCGGAAAGTCGATGATGGCCGAGCTGGTGCCGGTGGCACCAGGGGCCAGGCCCTGCTGGCGTTGCTGGGCGTACTGCAGTGACTGCTGGTAGGCGCGTTCGGCCACGGCCAGGCCCTGTGCGCCGACGCCCAGGCGGGCGGCGTTCATCATGACGAACATGATGCGCATGCCCTTGTTCTCTTCGCCGATGAGATAGCCGGTGGCGTTCTCGTAGGACAGCACGCAGGTGGGGGAGGCATGGATGCCCATCTTGTGTTCCAATGACACAGTTTGCACGCCATTGCGTTCACCCAGCGACTCGTCGTCGTTGATGTGGAACTTCGGCACGATGAAGCAGGAGATGCCGCGGGTGCCCTCCGGGGCGCCGGGGGTGCGTGCCAGGACCAGGTGCACGATCTGCTCGGCCATGTCGTGGTCACCGTAGGTGATGAAGATCTTCTGACCGGTGATGGCATAGCTGCCGTCCGCGTTCTTGACGGCCTTGGTGGTCAGGGCACCAACGTCCGAGCCTGCCTGCGGCTCGGTCAGGTTCATGGTGCCCGTCCACTCGCCGCTGACCATCTTGGGCAGGTAGCGGTTCTTCATCGCCTCGTCACCGTAGTGCAGAAGTGCGTCGATGGCGCCCTGGGTCAGCAGCGGGCATAACGAGAAGGCCAGGTTTGCGCTGTTGAACATTTCCTGGATGGCGAGGCCAATGGTGCGCGGGAAACCGCCGCCGCCGTATTCCTCCGGCAGCGGCACGGAACCCCATCCGGCGTCGACGTACTGCTGGTAGGCCTCCTTGAAACCGTCGGGGGTGACCACCGTCCCGTCGGGCTGGAGGTGGGAACCTTGGACGTCGCCCTGCTGGTTCAGGGGGGCCACGGCCTCGGCCATGAACTCACCGCACTGTTCAAGAAGTTCGACGACGGTGTCCAGGTCAGCGTGTTCGAAACCGGGCAGCTTGGCGATGTCCGGATAACCCACAACGTGCTCAAGGGCGAAGGCAATGTCTGCAATGGGAGGCTGGTATTGGCTCATAATCGTCAGCGTACCGTGGGAAGGGCTGTTTGTGGTGGAAATTTGTTACTAACCAGTAATGTTGCGTGGATCACTGCCCGGGATGTGCTCGAATGGGGCCGGGCGGGAGCATCCCCGCCTCCACTTGTGGCACAATCGGCCGGGACGTGAAGTAAGCGGGACATGAAGTGAGAGGGGCATGGCGGTGGCGGTGGCTGTGCTCCTCATGCTTGCAATTTTTGTTGGTGCCGCCATGCAGCGCCTGACAGGCATGGGATTCGCCCTGGTGGCCGCACCCTTCCTGGTGCTGCTCATGGGGCCCGTCACCGGAATTGTTCTGGTTAACGTCTGCGGAGTGGCAGCCTCGCTGCTCGTGCTGTTCAGGGTGTTTCGGCATGTTGACTGGAAAAAATATCTCATCCTGGTCTCGGCTGCGTTGGTGGGGGTTGTGCCCGGGGCTGTCGTCGTGAAGTACGTGCCCGGGGCCTGGCTGCAGGTCGGAGTGGGCCTCGTTGTGCTGATCAGCCTCACGGTGTCGTTGCGGATGAAGTCGTTCCCTCCGGAATCAGGGGTGAAACCCATGCTGGTTGCCGGAGCGGCCAGCGGCGTCATGAACACCACGGCCGGGGTGGGCGGGCCGGCCATGAGCGTCTACGCCGTCGCCGCCAAGTGGGACCAGCGGTCATTTGCGGCAACCATGCAGCCCTACTTTCTCACCCTGGGTATTGCCTCCGTTGTAGCCAAGTATGTGGCCGCGCCGTCATCCATGCCCGTGATGGAACCGTGGGAGTGGGTGGCCGTGGGCGCGGCCATCATTGCCGGCCTGGTGGCAGGGGAGGTGCTGGCCAAGTCGATAGCGCCGAGCAAGGCGCGCATCCTGATGGTGGTGCTCGCCTACGGTGGCGCCACGGCGGCCACCATCACGGGAATCGTGGCACTCGCCCCATAGCAGCGGTGCAGACCGGCAACGGGAAGCAGCAACTGACGGCTACGTCACCGTCCTGACCCAGGGCTCAGCCAACGCGGGGAACACGGCCACACCTCCGCCGTCGGACTCCACCGACAAGTTTGTGCCAGTGCAGCTGTACTTGCCCACGCCCTCACCCTGGCTCTTCCTTCGCCCGGACAAGACGCTTAAACTGGCTCTATTCCCCATCCAATGCAGCATGCAGGGAGAGCCATGGAACGCCAGCACGTCATCACAAAAGGGATCGGCATGGGGGAGTCGGCGCGTTGGCACGGGGGTCGTTTCTGGTTCGCCGACTGGAAGACGCTGCGCATCCACGCGATCGATCCCGACGGCACCGAGCACCAGCGCTTCTCCGTGCCGTCCTTCCCCATTACCTTCGACTGGCGCCCTGATGGTGAGCTGCTGGTGGTTTCCGGCGCGGACGGCGAACTGCTGACACTGACCCCGGCCGGCGATTTTGCGCATGTGGCGAACCTTGCCCGGCTCTCGCCCACTCCCTGGAACGAGGTGGTCACCCACGGTGAGAACACGTATGTCAACTGCATCGGCTACGACTACTCCGGGCCTGCGCAGTCGTCCGGGTTGATCGCGCTTGTGGTGCCCGACGGCGGCGCAACCGTTGTGGCTGATGGCCTCGCCTTCCCCAATGGGATGGTCGTGACGGACGACGGCGGCACCTTGGTTGTTGCCGAATCTAACGCCGGGTGCCTCTCGGCTTTCGATATTCATGGCGACGGTACGCTGGGCACGCGGCATGTGTGGGCGGCCGTGCCGGGCAGTGCACCGGATGGGATCTGCCAAGGTGCCGGCGGCATTTGGTACGCCGACGTCCCCAACCGGCACTGTGTCCTGGTGGCCCGCGGCGGCGAGGTGCTGCGCACAGTTAAACTGGACAGGGGAGCCTTCTCCTGCACCGTCGGCGGGGAGGACGCCAACACGCTGCTGGTCATGGCCGCGAAGTGGCCCGACGTCATGGAACCCGGCACCACCTCCGGGCGTGCCATGGCTGTTTCACTCGCCGACCCCGCTGAGATGTGAAGTACAGCTCACCAGCGCACTTCGATGCGGCACATTGGCGAGGCGGCAGGTAATGTTCTTGGTAGCCAAGGCGCTCTTCTCAGAGTCAGCCGCGGTTAGGCCCGCTTGAGTATCTCGCCGATGCTCCTGCGGGCTGACTTATTTAAACGGGTTTCCGGCGGTGGCACTGTGAAGGCGCCGGAAGGCGCACCACTCCGGGCTGCAGCGGCAGGTCACGGGCTCTGCAACGATTTATCGAGAAGCCATAACGTTTCCATCACTTCCCCGCGGAGCCCTGCTGAGTGGAAGTAGGCTGAGGATTGCCCGAGGATGGTTGGAGCAGAAATCATCCGTGATCATGCCCGGAACTGCCGGCGGAAGAAGCGGTGAACCATGCGCCTTGCCCCTGCCTTGCTGTTGCGTCCTGGACGCGCCGATGACATTGAGGAACTGACCAATGTTTGGCGGGACGCCGTCGAGGCCACACACCACTTCCTGTCCCTCGAGGCCATCGACAGGCTTGAACCCCTCATCAGGGATCAGCACCTGCCGGGCCTGCGGATTCAGGTGGCCGAGATAAACGGCTGCACACTGGGATTCATCGGCATGGACGGCCGGCACGTTGCCATGTTGTTTGTGGCCGATGAGGCACGCTCAATGGGTGTTGGCAGCAGGCTGCTGGACTGGGCCAAGGACCAAGGCGGGCCCCTGACACTGGATGTGAATGAACAAAATCCGCGAGCTGCCGTTTTTTACGTCCGGCGCGGCTTCATCCCCGTGGGCCGTTCGGAAACCGACGCCAATGGTTTCCCGCACCCGCTGGTTCACCTGCGATGGGAAGCTGGCCACGGCGGCACCGGCACGGCCCTCTAACACGTGGTGTGGCTCAGAACCGGGAGCCGAACCAATAGCCCAGCGCTGCACCGCAGATTGTGACGGCCAGGGTTCCCAGGGAATTCCCCAATGATGCGGCAAGGCGCCCTTCGCGGAGCAAACGGATGGTTTCATAGGTGGTGGTGCTGAAGGTGGTGTAGCCGCCCAGAAAGCCGGTGCCGACGACCAATGCCCATTCCTGGGGGAGCAGGTGCCCGGCCGCCAACGCTGTCACGAGGCCAAGTGCCAGGGAACCGGAAACATTGATGATGAAGGTTGCCCACGGGAAAACGGTGCGCAAGCGGCTGCCGATGGCGGCATCGAGGGCATAGCGGGCGGCGGCGCCCAACCCGCCCGCGGCAGCCAGCGCGGCAAACACCAGAGGTGTCACGGCTGCTGCCCTCTCCGGAGGGTGGGGTGCTGATGAGGGCCGGCACTGGAGCCGATACCCAGAGCGATTCCCGCCCATGTGGCCAGCGCACCCACAAAAACGGTCCCGGCTGCATAGGCGGCAGCCCACACCACACCCGAGGAACCGGCAAGCAGCAGCACACCCACGGCAAGGGTGCTGTACGTGGTGAAACCGCCACAGAACCCCGTTCCAAGCAGCAACCGCAGCCGGCGGTTGCGCAGCAGGACGGTGTGCGAGGCAACTCCGGGAGAATTGGGGGCTACCTGGCGGCCGGGTCCGCCCGGGCGGTCCAGGCCCGCATAAAGCAGGCCCAGCAGGAAGGCCCCGGCAATGTTCGCAACGATGATGGCCCACGGCAAGGACCCCGTGGCGGGCATTCCCAGGATCAGGGCCTCACGAGCAGCAGCACCCGCGGCACCGCCGAGGGCCACAAGGGGCAGTGAACGGATGAGCTGCGAAGTCACAGCCTGCCCAGCCCTGGCCGCCCGCCCAACCCGTCCTGTCCATCGTGCCCATGGTGGGTGGGCACCACAAGGACGGGGCGGAGCTGTTTGCGGGCCAGCTGGGTTGCCACTGAATGGTTCAGGATCTCACGCAGTGACGCGTGGCTGTCGCCGTGGGTGCCCACCACGATCAGGCCGGCCGACAGCGTATTGGCGCAGCGACCCAGGGCCTGGGCCGGGTCGCCGGCCAACAGCAGTGGGCGCCAGGGGAGCCCTGCCAACTCCCGCTCCAGCGCTGAGGCGAGTTGGGCTGGGAAGGATGCTCCGGCGTCGTCCAGGAAATCCGGATCCACGGGCGCCGATGTCACAGTGCCGTCCGCGGCCTCGGCGACGAGGTATCTGGCAGGGTTGACGTAGGCGCAGACCAGCTGCTGGCCCAGGGCTGCGGCGAGCCGGGCCGCCGCCTGCACGACGGCGGGGGACTGGCCGGGGAAGACGCCGGCAAGGACGCAGGGCTCGGGCATCTAGGCCTGCGGAGTGTCAAACGGTCCGGCGTCGGCAGGTCCGGCGGCATCAACCGGCGCGGCCGGCTTGCCGCGGGCGGCCCGGGCAGCGGCCTTTTCAGCCGCCTTGGCCTCATCCCTGGCCACACGATCCTTTGCCTGCTGGTTTTCACGCACCAGCTTTTCCGCGGCCTTAATTTCGCGAATCTTCTTGCCGCGGCGCAACCACATGCGGCCCAGGATGATTCCGGCCACGGCGGCGACGACGCCAACCACCATGAAGATCTGGCTCCAGGTGCCAAACCAGTTGGCGGTGTTGGCCCAAATGGAGCGGGCATCGGCGGCGGTTTGGGTGGTGCCATAGATGACGCCGAGGGTCAGCAGGTTGGGGATCAGCAGCAGGATGCCGATGGCAACGAGGGAAATCCGCACCCACTTGTTCAGGTTGCGCCGGTGCGCCTGCCAACCAATCAGGATGGGGAAAAACGTGAAGACGAAACCGTAAAACATGCCGATCGGGATGCTGTTGCCCAGCTGGCCGGCCACCTGGTCCCGGATGGTGTTGGCCCACATTAGCGGCACCGTCACGGAGGCGATCAGGTAGATCACCACCAGCAGCACAGCAGCACCTACACCGAGAATAGTCCGGAACAGCCACACGGGCATTTTGGCCTTGGGCACCTTGACGGCAGGGCTCCCCGCTGTGCCGGCACCTTGTGTGGCAGGGGCCGCCCCCGTGTCCGGGGAATCGGGCGTTGTTGAGTCAGTCATAGTTGAATCATGTCAGAGTCGGCGGTCCGGACGGGTGCAATTTGGTGAAAATAGGCTAGAAACTACCTTCGACTTGTCAAGAACGCCTGCACACTAAAGACTGGTTGTGGTTTGTGGGCGAAATCTGGCTCCGGACCATGATTGACTTTAGACTTCACGTTTTCTTCGCGCGGCAGCGATGAACCCCGAAAGGTGCGCAATATGAGCAACATTCCCGCAGATCTGTCCTACACAGCAGAGCACGAGTGGGTCGTGGCGCCTACAGCTGACGGCGTCGTGCGCGTTGGCATCACCGACTTTGCACAAGACGCACTGGGCGACGTTGTATACGTCCAAATGCCCGAGGTTGGCACCGAGGTCAGCGCAGACACGGTGGTCGGTGAGGTTGAATCCACGAAGAGCGTGAGTGACATTTACGCGCCGTTGACCGGCACCGTCACAGCACGCAATGAGGCCCTCGACACCGACCCGTCCTTGATCAACTCGGATCCCTACGGCGCCGGCTGGCTCGTGGAAATCACGCTCAGCGACGCGGCCAGCTACGGTGCCCTGCTCAGCGCAGGCGACTATCAGGAAAAGGTAGGCTAGTAGGCAGCAAGGTTTCACCGGTGGGCACCAATGCATAACAACGTTTGAGCCCCCGCCCAGAGCTTTCACAATGATGGCTCTTACGTTTTCGACGCTGGGACGCAATTGCGCTCCAGTCACTAACCCAGCAAGGAGGAGTACCAATGGTTGACAGGGGTAACAGCGCCGGGGTGAATGATCAGGCGAGCACCCAGGATCAGCCCGGTGCATCAGATACCACCTCGATTCAGCTCCCTCCCGTCCAGACCGGACCAACATCGATTCCGGTACTGGCACCCGATGAGCAAAATGCGGTGAACTCGCTTCCTGCGGGTTCGGCACTGCTGATTGCGCATCAGGGGCCGAACGCAGGTGCACGTTTCTTGCTAGATAGTCAGGTCACCACGGCAGGGCGCCATCCAGACGCCGACATCTTCCTTGACGATGTCACGGTGTCCCGCCGCCATGTGAACTTCATGAAGTATGACGGCGGCTTTGAAGTTCTCGACGCCGGCAGCCTTAACGGCACGTACGTCAACGGGGACCGGGTGGATGCTGTTCGCCTGCAGACTGGAAATGAAGTTCAGATCGGCAAGTTCCGACTGACCTACTACTTCAGCGCCAACAGCCCCGCCGCGGATTCCTAAGGGCGCTGTGGCGAGTATGAACTCCGGCGCCGGACGTCGATTGGTGGATGTACACGCCACCAACCGGCGGGCCGGTGCTGCCGCAGTCCTGAACATTGGTGAAGTCTTGGCGCTGCTGTGCGCAGACTTCCCGTCGGTGACCGCATCCAAGATCCGCTTTTATGAAGAAAAGGGTTTGATCACCCCACAGCGCACGCCGGCCGGTTACCGCCAATTCCGGGAGCCCGACGTCGAACGCCTCAGGTTTGTCTTGGCGCTGCAACGCGACCACTACCTCCCCTTGAAGGTCATCGGCGAGTACCTTGCCGCCATTGACCAGGGGCGCACCCCGGCCAATCTTCCGCCGGGCGTTTCCATCGCCCCCCGCATGGTTTCGGATGAACTGGCGAATGAACTCAAGAGCCGCGCACGCCGGCTCACCCCCGAGCAATTACGGACCGAATCCGGCGCCGATGAACAGCTCTACGAAACAATGCTCAGCTTTGGTCTGTTGGAACTGCGCGACGGAGGCTTCGACGACCACGCACTCAAGGTCGCCCAGGCTTGCACTGCACTGGCCGCACACGGACTTGAGCCTCGGCATCTCAGGCCCTTCCAGGCTGCGGCGGAGCGAGAATTCGGTCTCGTGGAGCGCGCCGTCGGGCCTGTTTCAGCCAAGCGTGACGGCACCTCGGTGATGCGTGCTGCAGAGACCGCCAGGGAAATTGCCGAGCAGTGCCTGAGCCTGCACAGCGCGTTGGTGCATGCACGCATTGCGGAGATGGAAGCGCCGTGATCGAGGTCAAGATCGTGGGCGTGCGGATCGAGATGCCCTCAAACCAGCCACTGGTCCTGCTGCGCGAACTCCTGGGCGAGCGGCACATCCCCATCTGGATCGGTGCAGCGGAAGCCACAGCCATCGCCTTGGCCGAACAAGGCGTGGTCCCGCCGCGGCCACTCACCCATGACCTGCTGTGCGGCGTCGTCCAGGCACTGGGACACAGCATTGTGCGCGTTAACCTGACAAAGGTGGAGGACGCCGTCTTTTACGCCGAACTGGTTTTCGACAATGGCACCAGCATCGGCTCGCGGGCCTCGGATGCCATCGCCATAGCTCAACGGGCACAGTGCCCCATCTGGGCGACCGAAGAGCTGGTCGAGGAAGCCGGCGTGGTGATTGGGGATCACGGTGACGGCCATGAGCACACCGCGGGTGTTCCTGACGATGAGGCCAAGGAACGTGAGGTTCGTCAATTCAGAGAATTCCTGAACGACGTTGAACCCGAAGATTTTGAGAAGTAAAGTCCCTGTTTCCCGCCGTTTTGGGACCATCTCTAACGTTAAAGCTGAGGCTGAAACTTTCGACACGCTTAAATAGTTGTGCGGACGTCTTTGACCTTGTCCCCACACCGCTCTAACGTCAAAGTATTGAGTTCCCCATTGCATGCTTCGGCCGGCACAGGCACACTTGAGGTTAGGGCCCCAGCAGCTCACCCATGATGTCTTGTGTCTTGGCTGCTCGCAGGCAAGACACCCGTTCGGGGAACTGTGAACAGGAGGAACTACGTGACTGCCAAGAGTGACGCCGGCGGAATGAGCACAGCAGCTGTGCCCAGCGCTGCCTTGGGTGCAGGCTCACAGGGCCTGCTGTTCACAGAGGACCTTCCCGTTCTTGACGAACACGCCGGCTACCGCGGGCCCACTGCCTGCAAGGCGGCTGGCATCACGTACCGCCAACTGGATTACTGGGCACGCACCGGCCTGGTGGAGCCCGCCGTACGCGGTGCCGCCGGTTCCGGCTCCCAGCGCCTGTACGGCTTCCGCGACATTTTGGTGCTGAAGGTTGTCAAGCGGCTTTTGGACACCGGGGTGTCCCTGCAACAGATTCGCACGGCTGTTGAGCACCTGCGCGAGCGCGGTGTTGAAGACCTCGCACAGATCACCTTGATGAGCGACGGCGCCTCCGTCTACGAATGCACCTCGGCCGATGAGGTCATCGATCTGGTCCAGGGCGGACAGGGCGTTTTCGGCATCGCCGTCGGCCGTGTCTGGCGCGAGGTTGAAGGCAGCCTGGCCGCACTTCCCAGCGAACACGCGCCCGTTGCCACGTTTGCCAACGATGAGCTGAGCAAGCGCCGCGAAGCCCGCAAAATCTCCTAACCGTTTTCAACTGACGCCCACACCCTCCCACTGCGGAGCGGCAGATGCGTCACCTTTTCGGGCGCCGATGGCACGCAACTCCACCCGTTGGGCGCTGGAATGGCACTGCCGCAGGGCCGTTGCTACGGCCTAACCCTGTGGTGCCGGGCCGGACGTGAACGGACGACGACGGCCCGCACCAGGCGCTTCTTTCTCTCCCACTGCAGGGCTGCTTCGGTCCCGTCTCCGACCTTGACTTCTGCGTCGCTCGCGCCCGCTGGTGGGCGCATGCCCAAGCGTCGCAGGGTGCTGCGCAACATCGGGGGCCTGGCCTGCGCAGCTCTCATGGTGGCGCCTCTGCCGGAGTCCCGGCAGCGCATGAGTAAAGTCGCTTTGCATTATGCGCGGCGCTGGCTGGCGGCACGGTGCATAAGTCGGGCACACCGCGCCCTCTGACCAGCCCTAAACACTGACTCGGCAACCACAGGGGCGGGCTGACTGGTAAAGGCTAGCCGCGGTAGAGGCGGCTTCTTGTGGCGCTCTGCGTCAGCACGGAGTCCAGCAGGCGGTCAAAGAGGGCCGAAGCGTTCTTGGCTGAGTCGCCGGGCCACTGGTGGACAGGATGCGCGGCACCCTGGATCTGCTGCCAGTTGGCCTGCTCCGGGATGGTGGGGGAGAGCAGCAGCTCGCCAAACATGGTTTTCATCTCCGCCAGGCGGTATGCGTGCTCGCTGGAGCCGGGGCGGACACGGTTGGCCACGATCCCGGCCGGCACCAGGGCAGGGGCAAATTCGGTGCGGAACAGCTCAATCGCGCGCAGCGTCCGCTGTGTCCCGGCCACGGAGAACAGGCCGGGCTCGGCCACCAACAGCACCCGGCTGCTTGCTGTCCACGCCATCCGTGTCAGTCCGTTCAGCGAGGGCGGGCAGTCGATCAAGACCAGCTGGTAGGGCGCGGTACCGTCACGGTCGGCATTGGCCAGGATCGTGGCGAGACGGCGCAAATCACGCTTGCCAAGATCGGGCCGGTCGTAAATCCCGCTGAACGCGGAGCCCATGGCGACGTCGAGCGTAGGGGGAGTTGCGCCGTCGTTCTCGTGTGCGGCGAGCCACCCGCTGGGCACAACGTTGGCGCCCAGGTCGGCCTTGCGGGAGGCCTTGATCAACTGGCCAATGTCGAGCTGGTCCCGGGCCGCAACGCCAAGGCCCGTGGTGGCATCGGCGTGGGGATCAAGGTCAATCACCAACGTGGGGATCCCGGCGGCCAACGCTGCGGAGGCCAACCCGAGCGTGACCGAGGTCTTGCCTACGCCGCCCTTGAGGCTGCTGATACTCACTACTTGCACGGAGAAACCATTACCCTTTGCCTTGCCGACTCAATCATGTGCTGCCCTCAATTGCTCTGACACATACAATAGCTGTGGAACGTTCGCGACTTGGAGAACCCATTGACAAACACCCCTCATATTTTGCCCGGGCGCCAGAACACAAACAACCTTGTGTCGGCCGTTTTTAGTGATCGACACATTGGGGTTACTGCACAGCCCCACATTCATCATATGTTGAGCACCCTAGGATTTGGTTCTTTGGAGGAGCTTTCAACGGCTGCCCTGCCAAAATCCATCTACACCACTGAGCCAATGAAGCTGCAGGCTGCCGTGTCGGAAGAGGCCATGCTCGCCGAATTGAAGGAGTTGGCGGGAAAAAACACCGTCAACAAGTCCTTCATCGGCCAGGGCTACTACGGCACGCACACTCCCGGTGTGATTCAGCGCAATGTGCTGGAGAGCCCCGCCTGGTACACGGCCTACACGCCCTACCAGCCCGAAATTTCCCAGGGCCGCCTCGAGGCGCTGCTGAACTTCCAGACCGTTGTGGCCGATCTCACAGGCATGGTCACCGCCAACGCGTCCATGTTGGATGAGGGCACGGCCGCCGCCGAAGCCGTGGCCCTGATGCGCCGCACCAACCGCACCGCATCGGTCGACGCCGTCCTGCTGATTGACGCCGATGTCTTCCCGCAGACCCTCGCCGTGGTCAACACCCGCGCCAAGGCCATGGGCATCCCCGTGCGCTCCCACAATTTCGACGCCGGACTCCCAGACGGTGAGTTCTTTGGCGTGCTCCTGCAATACCCCGGCGATTCCGGCCGGATCCGCGACATCGCCCCCGTGATTGCCGCCGCCCACGAGAAGAAGGCCGTGGTCGCAGTGTCCGCCGACCTGCTGGCACTGACCCTGCTGGAATCTCCCGGCGAGCTCGGCGCAGACCTGGCCGTGGGCACCTCACAGCGTTTCGGCGTGCCCATGGGCTTCGGCGGACCGCACGCCGGCTACATGACCGTCCGCGAGGGCCTGGAACGTTCCCTGCCCGGACGCCTGGTGGGCGTCTCCAAGGACGCCGCCGGCAACCAGGCCTACCGCCTGGCCCTGCAGACCCGCGAGCAGCACATCCGCCGCGAGAAGGCCACCTCCAACATCTGCACCGCCCAGGTGCTGCTGGCCGTCATGGCCGGCATGTACGCCGTCTACCACGGCCCCGAAGGGCTGAAGCGGATCGCCACCCGCGTCCACGCCATGGCCCAGGCCGTGGCGGAAGCCGCAACGGCGGCAGGCCACACCGTGGTCCACGCCAACTACTTTGACACCGTGAAGGTCCGCATCGCCGCCGGCAGCGGACACTCTGCCGCCGAACTCGTTGCCGCCGCCCACAAAGCCGGCTACCTGCTGCGCCAGGTGGACCACGAGCACCTGCAGATCGCCGTGGACGAGACCACCACGGACGCCGACGTCGCCGCTCTGGCCCGGTTGCTCGGTGCCCAGGCTGCCGGCACCCAGGCGCCGGAAACCGCGAAGGATGCGGCCGCCGTCGTGCTTCCCACACCGTCCCGGGCTACCGCCTACATGGAAAATTCCGTGTTTCAGGCGCACAACTCCGAGACCCAGATGCTGCGCTACCTGCGCAAGCTCTCCGACGCCGACTATGCGCTGGACCGTGGCATGATCCCGCTGGGTTCGTGCACCATGAAGCTGAACGCGACCGCCGAGATGGCCGCCGTGACCTGGCCGGAGTTCTCCAAGCTGCACCCGTTCGCGCCTGCCACCGACACGGTGGGCATTGTGGAAATGGCCACGCAGCTGGAGGCCTGGCTGGCCGAGATCACCGGCTACGACGCCGTCTCCGTCCAGCCCAACGCCGGTTCGCAGGGCGAATTTGCCGGGCTTATGGCCATCCGCGCCTACCATGTTGAGAACGGCAACCCGGACCGTGACATCGTCCTGATCCCCACCTCGGCGCACGGCACGAACGCCGCCTCCGCCGTCATGGCCGGGCTGAAGGTTGTCCCGGTCGCCACGGACGGTTTTGGCAACGTCGACATGGACGACCTCAAGCGCCAGATCACCATCCATGAAAATGATCTTGCCGCCATCATGGTCACCTACCCCTCGACGCACGGCGTGTTTGAGACGGAGATCAGCAACATTTGCGCCATGATTCACGACGCCGGAGGGCAGGTTTACGTTGACGGCGCCAACCTCAACGCCTTGGTCGGTCTGGCCCAACCGGGCAAGTTTGGTGCCGACGTTTCCCACCTGAACCTGCACAAGACGTTCTGCATCCCGCATGGCGGCGGCGGACCCGGAGTGGGACCCGTCGCTGTTGGTGCGCACCTGGCCAAGCACCTCCCCGCCCGCGAGCTCGGAGCCGACACCTCGGTGGGCCTGGTTTCCAGCGCACCGTATGGTTCGGCGTCGATCCTTCCGATCTCGTGGGCGTACATCCGCATGATGGGCCCGGATGGCCTGCGCCTGGCCACCCAGACCGCGATCCTGTCCGCGAACTACATTGCCCGCCGCCTCAGCGAGCACTTCCCGGTGCTGTACACCGGCGCCAACGACCTCGTGGCGCACGAATGCATCCTGGACCTGCGCGGCATCACTGCCGACTCGGGCGTCACCGTGGACGATGTGGCCAAGCGCCTCATCGACTACGGCTTCCACGCACCCACCATGTCCTTCCCCGTGGCCGGCACCTTGATGGTGGAGCCTACCGAGTCGGAAGACCTGGGTGAGATCGACAGGTTCATCAACGCGATGATCGCCATCCGCAAGGAAATTGCCGCAGTCCAGGACGGTTTGTGGCCGGCCGGGGACAACCCCTTGGTCAACGCCCCGCACACCGCCCAGAGCATCACGCAGGAGTGGGAACACCCGTACAGCCGTGAAGAGGCAGTCTTCCCGGCAGGTGTGGACCCGCGCGCCAAGTACTGGCCCGTGGTGCGCCGCATCGACCAGGCGTACGGCGACCGCAACCTGGTCTGCTCCTGCCCGTCCTTGGAGGAGCTGGCAGAAGTGTTCTAACATGCCGGACCCCTGGCCGGCCGTGACGGCGGCCAGGGTGTTCGCAGCATATGCTTTGTTACGCTGACATCCGTGAGCTGCGCCACACGATTTGGTGCACCATGGCCTGTGGGGCGAAACTGGCACAACTTTATGCTCCGGCATAAGGGCAAGGGTCGGCGTCGTTCCAGTAGCGGCGCGAGTTCCGGCCACAGTAGCTGTACAGGTTTTTACAAAGAGAGACGGCCCGGGTTCCTTTGGAAGCCCGTCGCTGCCTTCGAAGGCGGGCCGTACGCAACAGCATGTGGCGTACGGCCCGCACCACCATCGTTCACACAGGAGTGGGATGTTTTCGAAAATTCTGGTTGCCAACCGCGGCGAAATCGCGATCCGGGCATTCCGTGCCAGCTACGAGCTTGGTGCCAAAACGGTTGCGGTGTACCCCTATGAGGACCGCACCTCCATCCACCGGCAAAAGGCTGACGAGGCCTACCTGATCGGTGAGGAAGGCCATCCCGTACGGGCCTACCTGGACGTGGCAGAGGTGATTCGCGTCGCCAAGGAAGCCGGCGCCGACGCCATCTACCCCGGCTACGGCTTCCTCTCCGAAAACCCCGACCTGGCCGCTGCCGCCCGCGACGCCGGGATCACCTTTGTGGGTCCGCCCGCCGAAGTGCTGGAGCTGACGGGCAACAAGGTCCACGCCATTGACGCAGCCCGCAAGGCCGGGATTCCCGTCCTTGAGTCGAGCGAGCCCAGTGACGACCTTGCATACCTGTTGGGCGCTGCCGCAAAGATCGGCTACCCGATCTTTGCCAAGGCTGTTGCCGGCGGTGGCGGGCGCGGCATGCGCCGCGTGGAAAAGGCCGAAGACCTCGAAGAGGCGCTCAAGGCCGCCATGCGTGAGGCTGACGCCGCCTTTGGTGACGCCACCATGTTCCTGGAGCAGGCCGTACTGCGCCCGCGCCACATCGAGGTCCAGATCCTGGCCGACAACGAGGGCAATGTCATCCACCTGTTTGAGCGGGACTGCTCCCTGCAGCGCCGCCACCAAAAGGTGGTGGAAATCGCACCGGCCCCGAACCTGGACGAGAACATCCGCAAGGCGCTGCACTCCGACGCCGTGAAATTTGCCAAGGCCATGGGCTACGTCAACGCCGGAACCGTCGAGTTCCTTGTTGATACCGTGGGCGAACGCGCCGGCCAGCACGTGTTCATTGAAATGAACCCGCGCATCCAGGTTGAGCACACCGTCACCGAAGAAATCACCGACGTGGACCTGGTCCAGGCCCAGCTGCGCATCGCCGCCGGGGAAACCCTGGCCGATCTGGGACTAAGCCAGGACACCGTCCAGGTGAAGGGTGCTGCGCTGCAGTGCCGCATCACCACGGAGGATCCCTCCAATGGCTTCCGCCCCGACGTCGGCAAGATCACCACCTACCGTTCAGCTGGCGGTGCCGGTGTCAGGCTCGACGGCGGCACCATCTACGCAGGTGCAGAGATCAGCCCGCACTTTGACTCCATGCTGGTCAAGCTCACCTGCCGCGGACGCGACTATGCGTCAGCAGTTTCCCGTGCCCGCCGCGCACTGGCCGAGTTCCGCATCCGCGGCGTCTCTACCAATATTTCCTTCCTGCAGGCGGTTCTTGCCGACCCGGCGTTCAACGCCGGGGACGTGGCCACCTCCTTCATCGACGAGCGTCCAGAACTGCTGAACTCGCACGTGTCCTCGGACCGTGGCACCAAGCTGCTGACCTGGCTGGCTGAGACAACTGTCAACAAGCCCCACGGTGAGCTGGCGGTGCTGGAAGACCCGGCCCGCAAGTTGCCCGCCGTCGACCTTGCCGATGCTCCCGCCGGATCCCGCCAGCAGCTGGCCGAACTTGGACCGGTCGGTTTTGCCGCGGCGCTGCGCGCACAAACCGCCGTGGCCGTCACGGACACCACGTTCCGCGATGCACACCAGTCACTGCTGGCCACCAGGGTGCGTACCCGGGACCTGCTCGCCGCAGGCCCGGCCGTGTCGGTGCTGACCCCGCAGCTGCTCTCGGTCGAGGCCTGGGGTGGCGCCACCTACGACGTCTCCCTGCGTTTCCTCGGTGAGGACCCGTGGCAGCGGCTGGCGCAGCTGCGCGAGGCTCTGCCCAATGTTTGCCTGCAGATGCTGCTCCGCGGGCGCAACACGGTGGGTTACACGCCGTACCCGGCAGAGGTCACCGACGCGTTCGTTGCCGAAGCCGCGGCCAGCGGGATTGACATCTTCCGCATCTTTGACGCGCTCAACGACGTGGATCAGATGGAGCCCGCCATCAAGGCCGTGCGCGCCACCGGCACTGCCGTGGCCGAGGTCGCCCTCTGCTACACCGGTGATCTCCTTGACCCGGCCGAGACCATCTACACCCTCGAGTACTACCTCGAGCTGGCCCAGCGCATCGTCGACGCCGGAGCCCACATCCTGGCTATCAAAGACATGGCCGGCGTGCTGCGCCCGGCCGCCGCGGCCAAGCTGGTCACGGCCCTGCGCGAGCGCTTCGACCTGCCCGTGCACTTGCACACCCACGACACCGCCGGCGGCCAGCTCGCCACCCTGATGGCCGCCATCAATGCAGGGGTCGACGCCGTCGACGTCGCCTCGGCTGCCTTGTCCGGCACCACCAGCCAGCCCTCGGCCTCGGCCCTGGTCGCCGCCCTCGCGCACACCGACCGCGACACCGGCATCGACCTGGCTGCCATCAGCTCGCTCGAGCCGTACTGGGAGGCCGTGCGCCGCCTGTACTCCCCGTTCGAGTCCGGCCTTGCCTCGCCCACGGGCCGCGTGTACCAGCACGAGATCCCCGGAGGCCAGCTGTCCAACCTGCGCCAGCAGGCGATTGCGCTGGGCCTGGGGGAGCGCTTCGAGGAAATCGAGGACATGTACACGGCAGCGGATAAGATCCTGGGGCACCTGGTCAAGGTCACGCCGTCGTCCAAGGTGGTGGGCGACCTGGCCCTGCACCTGGTTGGCATCAAGGCCGACCCGGCCGACTTTGAGGAGAACCCGCAGAACTACGACATTCCCGACTCGGTGGTGGGCTTCCTTGGCGGCGAGCTGGGCACCCCGCCCGGCGGCTGGCCCGAACCGTTCCGCACGAAGGCATTGCAAGGGCGCACCGTCGTGGACCGCATGGGCACGCTCACCCAGGCGGACAGCGAGCAGCTTGCCGGCGACAGCGACACCCGCCGTGCGGCGCTGAACCGGCTGCTCTTTGCCGGGCCCACGAAGGAATTTGAGGCTGTGCGCAAGACGTACGGTGACGTTTCGGTGTTGGACACCCGCGACTACCTGTTCGGGCTGCGCCGCGGCGTGGAGCACGCGATCGACCTGGGCAAGGGTGTGCGCCTCATCGCTGCCCTGGAGACCATCTCCGAAGCGGACGAGAAGGGCATGCGTACGGTGACGTGCAAGCTCAACGGCCAGAGCCGCCCGATCACGGTGCGCGATCGCAGCATCGAAAGCACCGTCAAGGCAACCGAGAAGGCCGATGAGTCCGTGCCCGGGCAGGTTGCCGCGCCGTTCGCCGGTGCCGTATCCGTCAAGGTGGCCGTCGGCGACGTGGTTGAGGCTGGTGCCACCATCGCCACCATCGAGGCCATGAAAATGGAGGCGTCAATCACGACGCCGGTCGGCGGCACCGTGTCCCGTCTCGCCGTCGCCGGGGTCGCCCAGGTGCAGGGCGGGGACCTCCTGGTGGTCATCTCCTAGCATCCGCGCCATCCCGCAAGAAGGGACAGTGTTTGCGGAAAGGGACAGTTGTCTAACACCGTCTCTTTCCGCCAACGCCGTCCTTTTTGCATCAACCCGCCGCCTGACGATGGACCGCGTACACCGAAACGAGAAATGCCGCCGTTTGACACAAATGCCAGGGATCAAACTGTGGCATTTGCGTCAAACGGCGGCATTTCTGCGCCGATGTATGTGCGCAGCCGTGCTGCGGCCCACTTGGCGTGGCTAGGCTGGTTTCTTGCTCAGGTAGATTTCTTCCACCACAGCGTCGAAGTCCTTCATCACCTGGGCCCGCTTGACCTTCAGGGAAGGCGTCAGGTGACCCGACGTTTCGGTGAAGTCGGAGTCAACAATCCGGAACTGCTTGATGGCTTCAGCGGACGATACCGAGGAGTTGGCCCTGGTCACAGCTGCCTGCACGGCTGCGATGACGTTTGGGTGCTTGGCAGCCTCGGCCACCGTGATGCCCGTGAGCAGACCGTGCGCCTTCCCCCACTGCGGCAGCGCTTCCTCATCGATGGTGATGATGGCCGCGATGAACGGGCGCTGTTCGCCGATGACAACGCATTGGGAGACGATGGCATCGGCCCGGATCTGGTCTTCCAATAGTGCTGGAACAACATTCTTGCCGCCCGAGGTGACAATGATTTCCTTCTTGCGCCCGGTGATCTTCAGGAATCCCTGATCGTCCAGTTCCCCGATGTCTCCCGTGCGGAACCAGCCGTCGATGAAGTTCTCGGCCGTCAGGTCATCGCGGCCGAAGTAGCCCTTCATGACGCAAACACCCTTGGCGAGGATTTCGCCGTCGTCCGCGATCTTCACGGCATTGCCCGGCAGAGGGGCGCCCACCGTACCGATCTTGATGCGCTCGGGGCGGTTCACCGTGATCGGGGCCGTAGTCTCGGTCAGGCCGTAGCCCTCCAAAATCTGCAGGCCGATGCCCTGGAAGAAGTGCCCCAGACGCTCCCCGAGGGGGCCGCCGCCGGAAACGGCGTGGCGGACATTGCCGCCCATGGCATTGCGGAGCTTAACGTAGACAAGCTTGTCGAAGACAAAGTGCTTGGCCTTCAGACCCAGGCCAACCTTGCCGTCCTGGACGGCACGGGAGTACTCGACGGCGGTCTTGGTGGCTGCGGCGAAGATCTTGCCCTTGCCTTCGCCCTCAGCCTTGAGTGCGGCAGAGTTGTAGACCTTTTCAAAGACGCGCGGGACGGCCAGAATGAAAGTTGGCTTGAAGCTTTGCAGGTCCTCGAGCAGGTGCTTGATGTCGGGGGTGTGGCCGACCTTGGCGCCGCCGGCCACTGCCAGAACTGAAATATACCGGGCAAAAACATGCGCCATGGGTAGGAACATGATTGTCTGCGAGCCTGGCGGCACTACGCTGTCGCCAAGCACAGCAAGGGCATTTTCACTGAGTTCCACAAAGTTGTGATGCATGAGCATGCAGCCCTTGGGGCGGCCCGTGGTGCCGGACGTGTAAATAATGGTCGCCACGTCGTCCAGGCCGTTCGCCGTGCGGGCTGCCTCGAGCGTGTCGTCGGCGACATCCCTGCCTGCTTCACGCAGGACGTCCAAGCCATCGCCTTCGAGCTGCCAGACGTGGGCAAGAGTGGTGAGAGCCTCATTGTGGGCCGCCTGGCGGATAATGTTTTCGTGGGAGCCGGTTTCAGCAAAAACGCCCACGGCCTCGGAATCGCCCAGGTTCCAGGCCACCTGCGACGGCGACGATGTTTCATAAATCGGCACGGACACGGCGCCGGCAAACCAAATGGCGAAGTCAACCAGCGCCCATTCATAGCGGGTGCGGGCCATGATGCCAACACGGTCGCCTACGTTGATGCCGGAGGCGATCAGCCCCTTGGCTATGGCGCAAACGTCCGCATGGAACTCCTTGGCGGAGACATCAACCCACACATTGTCTTCGTTCCGCCGGGCAAAAAGCGCCGGGTTGGTGGCCAATTTCGCCTGACGGAGCACAAAATCGGTGGTGTTCATGGTTCGGGGACTGACTACCTTGGCCGGAACGGAAATCTCTTGCACAATAGCTCCTTTGATATGTGGGCGTGCGATCGTGTTGCTTCACTCTATCTGCGAAGCGGCCGATCCAGCGGGAACATTTTGTTACTGATGAGTAACATTATGTTGTCCAGCTCACAGTTTCAATTTGAGCAGACCGCGCCACGAGGACAACTAGACTCGAAACCATGGTCTTACCGTTCCCTGCAATTCATCCCGCAACTATTGACAGTGCCGCTTCAGGTCCAGTCCGTGGCGCTCAGCAACCTCTGGCCATTGGCATCGACATTGGTGGGACAAAAGTTGCCGCCGGCGTTGTCAATGGTGACGGCGAAATATTGGCCGAATTAAGACGTTCGACGCCGGGACGTGACGCCCGCGCTGTTGAGCAGGTCATCGTGGAGCTGGTCGCTGAACTGGCCGCCCGCCATGACATCGGCGCCGTGGGCATCGGGGCTGCCGGTTGGATGGATCTCGCCGGAGACAACGTGGTGTTCAGCCCTCATCTGGCTTGGCGTGACGAACCACTGAGGGACACCATGGAGACCTTGCTGCAACGCCCCGTGTTGATCAGCAATGATGCCGATGCTGCGGCGTGGGCGGAATGGCGGTTTGGCGCGGGCCGCAGCCACAACCGGCTCATCATGCTGACACTGGGCACAGGAATTGGCGGCGCCCTGATGATTGACGGACGCATCGAGCGTGGCAGCTTTGGCATGGCGGGGGAGTTTGGGCATCAGATCATCATGCCCGGAGGGCACCGGTGCGAGTGCGGCAACCGGGGCTGCTGGGAACAGTACGCCTCAGGGAATGCACTGGGCCGTGAGGGCCGGGAGCTGGCCAAGAAGCAATCGCCCATGGCGGCAGGGCTCCTGACGGCCGTTGGTGGCAGGCACAAGGAGATCACCGGGAACGTGGTCACGGAACTTGCCCTGGCGGGTGAGCCAACGGCCATGGAACTGGTTGCCGAGGTGGGTGACTGGCTCGGCCTGGGCATAGCCAACCTGGCGGCGGCACTTGACCCGGCACTTTTCATCGTGGGAGGCGGACTCAGTGCCGCGGGGGACCTCATTTTTGAGCCCGCGCGTCGTGCTTTTTCACGAAACCTGACGGGGCGCGGTTACCGCCAGGAGGCACTTATCACGGCGGCCCAGCTGGGGCCGGTGGCGGGCTTGGTCGGGGCCGCGGACCTGGCCCGCCAACGCTTGACTGCTGACGCTGACGCTGACGCTTGACGCTGACGCTTGACGGCTGGCCAGGGCCGCCCGGCCGCGCAAGCCTAGCTGCCCAGAAGAAGGACTAGGACACGGAACAGCGACGGCCTAGACGACGGCGCCGTCGCCACTGTCGTGGTCGCGGTGGTTGGGCAGCCGGTACAGCAGGTAGCCGGTGCCGGCAATGAAGGCGACAATGACGGCTATGACCAGCAGCAGGGGGGCCTGGCGCCAAAAAATGGCTGAAAAGACCAGGAATAGCGGCCCGCCTGCGGCTCCGATCCAGGACGCCATGATGGCTGGATCGGACTGGCTCAGGCTGGGAAGTTCCTCCGGAACAAACTCGCCTTCGTCGTCCTCCACCGCATAATCGCGGGGGCCAAAGTCGGAATCCCCCCGCTGCCCGGGCGCCGCAGGTTCGTGAGGTGCCGGCCCGGACAACTGCTGCCAGACACCGAGCGGATCAAAATCAGTGACGCTCTTCGGGTCATTGTTTTTCGTATCGGTGCCAGTTGGCACGCCACTCCCGGCGTCGGCGTGGGGGTCAGTGTCCGTGTCGGCGTCGGGCAGAGACTGCGGGCTGTCCAGGAATGCGTCGTCGGGTTCTTCCAGGCGCGCCACCAGGTCACGCCACACCTCGTCGTCGTTTCCGCCGGTGTGCGGCACGCCCGCTCCGGGGTCAGATTGCATGAAGGTTCCTTCGAAAGAAGTCCGCAGACTCGGAAAAGATCAGCGGCGCGTCGTTGTCCACGGTGGCTACATGGTAACTGTTTTCCAGGGAGATCACCTGAACGTCGGTGCTGCCAATGCGCTGCTGCAGAATCTCAAGGCTTGAATCGGGAACCACATGGTCCACGGTCGACCGGAACACGACGGTGGGTGCTGTGATGCGGGGCAGCAGGGAAATGGTGTCGGTGAACAGTTGGGACAGTTCGTGGACCGCAGCAACAGGGGTGCGGGTGTAGGCGCCTTCGCTGATCCCGGGCACCTTGATGTCATCGCCAATGGCCGGCACGCTCTTGATCACATGCTTGAGCAGCCCCGAGTACTTGGCCCGCGGGTCATCAAAGGTCAGGCCCGGGTTGACCACGGCAATGCCGGCTACGGGGTGCAGTGCTGCCACGCGCAGGGCCAGGGCGCCGCCCATGGACATGCCGGCGACAAAAACGGTGTCGCAGCGGGCGGCCAATTCCAGGTACGCGGCTTCGAAATCCCTGTACCAATGCTCCCAGGGTGTCTTGGATAATTCCTGCCAGGAGGTGCCGTGGCCCGCCAGCAGCGGCATGTTCACGGCAAAGCCGGCGTCGGCCAGGTGTTCGCTCCAGGCTCGCATGCTGACGGGGGAGCCGGTGAAGCCATGGCACACGGCCACACCCACCCGGGCCAGGTCTCCGCGTCCCTGAGAACGGAACGATGCCGGGGAAGCAAAAGATTGCGCCATGCTGGTGAGCCCTTCCTGCCGCTGTAATGTTTAGCTTTCACTAGACTACTGTTGTTAAGCCCACAGCGGGGCACAGCACTGAACCGGGATAGTTGGCCACCCGGCGCCACGAGGAGAAGCACCACCATGATCTATTGGGTATTGAAGAAGATTTTTCTTGGCCCTGTCCTTAAGGTGCTATTCCGGCCCTGGACGAAGGGCCTGGACAACCTGCCTGTGGATGGCCCCGCCGTGCTGGCCAGCAACCACCTGTCATTTTCCGATTCCATCTTCATGCCCTTGATGGTCCCGCGGCCCGTGGTGTTTTTGGCCAAGAGCGACTACTTCACCGGCCGCGGCATCAAGGGCCGGCTGACGGCCGCCTTCTTCAAGCTCACGAACCAGCTGCCCATGGACCGCTCCGGCGGCGCCGCCTCGGCAGGCTCCCTGGACACGGGCGTTGACGTGCTTAAAGGTGGCGGCCTGTTGGGCATTTATCCGGAGGGCACCCGCAGCCCCGACGGCAGGCTTTACCGCGGCAAGGTTGGCGTGGCCAAACTTGTCCTGAGCGCCAACGTTCCCGTCATCCCGGTCGCCATGATCGGCACCGACAAGGTCCAGCCCATCGGCCGGCGCATCCCCACCATCCGCCGCCTCGGTGTCATCTTTGGTGAACCCATGGACTTCAGCCGCTACCAGGGCATGGCCGATGACAGGTTCGTCCAGCGCTCCGTGACGGACGAGATCATGTACGAGCTCATGCGCCTTTCCGGCCAGGAATATGTGGACTCCTACGCCACCACTGTCAAGGACAAGATGGCCGCCGACAAGACTGGCAAAAACACGGCTGACGCCGTGCGGATCGACCCACAAGCGGTCATTGCCCCCGGCGCGGTGACCGTCATTGGTGCAAAAAAGGACGAGCCGAAGCCGGAAGGCGACGCTGACTAGGAGAGCGTCGTTGTCTCATGCAATGGACTGGTTAGTGGGGCGCCCCTTTCAGGGATAGGCTTAAGGGGTGACTGATCTAACTTTCAACGCTGCTCCCGCACCCGCTGCCGCAATCTCCGTCCCCGGTGCCGCCGTCTACCCAGGCCTTGACGACTGGCGCGAACTGACCATTGCGCAGCAGCCCACCTGGTCCGAGCACCCGTCCTTTGCCTCCACGGTCAAGGAGCTTTCCTCCGTCCCCCCGCTGGTGTTTGCCGGCGAGGTCGATGTGCTGCGTTCCCGCCTGGCCCAGGCCGCACAGGGTGAGGCCTTCCTGCTGCAGGGCGGTGACTGTGCCGAAACCTTCGAGGCCGCCACAGCCGACAAGATCAGCGCCCGCGTCAAGACCATCCTGCAGATGGCTGTCGTGCTGACCTATGGCGCCCAGTTGCCCGTCATCAAGATGGGGCGCATGGCCGGCCAGTTCGCCAAACCGCGTTCCTCCAATGATGAAACGCGCGACGGCGTGACCCTCCCGGCATACCGTGGAGACATCGTCAACGGGTTCGACTTCACCCCCGAATCCCGCCAGCACAACCCCGAGCGCATGCTCAAGGCGTACCACACCTCTGCTTCCACGCTGAACCTGATCCGCGCGTTCACGCAGGGCGGTTTCGCCGACCTGCGCAGCGTGCATGAATGGAACCGAGGCTTCACCTCCAACCCGGCGCACAGCCGCTACGAGCGCCTGGCCAAGGACATCGACAGTGCCATTAAGTTCATGGCGTCCTGCGGCGCAGACTTCGATGCGCTGAAGACCGTTGAGTTCTTTGCCAGCCACGAGGCCCTGCTGCTGGACTACGAGCGTGCACTGACCCGCATCGACTCACGCACCGGCCTGCCATACGACACCTCGGCACACTTCCTGTGGATCGGTGAACGCACCCGCGACCTCGACCAGGCCCACGTTGAGTTCCTCTCACGTGTCCGCAACCCCATCGGTGTGAAGCTTGGCCCCACCACGTCCCCCGACGACGCGCTGCGGCTGATCGAGAAGCTTGACCCGAACCGCGAGCCCGGCCGGCTGACGTTCATCACCCGGATGGGTGCGAAGAACATTCGTGAAAAGCTGCCGAACCTCGTCGAGAAGGTCACCGCCTCAGGTGCCCAGGTCCTCTGGGTCACCGACCCCATGCACGGGAACACCGTCACCTCACCCAACGGCTACAAGACCCGCAACTTTGACGATGTCATCGACGAGGTCCGCGGCTTCTTTGAGGTCCACCAGGGGCAAGGCACGTTCCCGGGCGGCCTGCACGTGGAGATGACAGGCGACGACGTCGCAGAGTGCCTCGGCGGCGCCGACCCCATCGACCAGGAAGCATTCCTGACCGGCTACGAGTCCGTGTGCGACCCCCGCCTGAACCACAAGCAGTCCCTGGAAATGGCGTTCCTCGTCTCCGAGGAACTGCGCAAGTCGGTCTAGTCCCCACGCCCTCCCACAATGCACGACGGCGGCCCTCACCTTTCTATGTGGGGGCCGCCGTCGTTGCGTTGCATGTTCGGGGGCAGATAAGATGATTCGCCCCTGTGGGGCGTCATCTGTTCATATTGTCTGCCCCCACGGCGATTGCTGCCGTGGTTATTTAACAGACACTCGGGAGATGTGGGCAGCGCACTGGCGGGTCAGGGTATTCCAACAGCCGCCCGCAAGAC
Organism: Arthrobacter sp. PAMC 25486; assembly: GCF_000785535.1. Lineage (NCBI taxonomy): Bacteria > Bacillati > Actinomycetota > Actinomycetes > Micrococcales > Micrococcaceae > Arthrobacter > Arthrobacter sp. PAMC 25486. The sequence continues at coordinate 105,995 of NZ_CP007595.1, forward strand.
GTGCGGTAGGGATTCGCAAAACACCCCTGATCTCGGGATCTGCAGGAGCGTCTGTGAAAACAACCCCTTATCTGCAGGAGGGTTTGGTCTTGGCCTGCCAGCGCGTGTGGCTAGATGACCTGCAGGACGATCGTGGAACCTTCGGGGGCCTGTCCGCCATTGGGCGTCTGGAAGCGGACGGTGCCGAAGAAGCCACCCAACAGGTTCTTCACCTCGACATCAAAGCCCAGCGCCTTCAATTCTGAGGTGGCGGCGCCGACCTGCTTGCCCACCATGCTTGGCACATCGATCATCTTCGGGCCCATGGACAGGGTCAGGGTGACGGTGTCCCCGGCCTTCAAGTCACCCGATTCGGGGCTCTGCGCCAGCACAGCACCGGCCGGCACGCTCACACTGTTCTGCTGCTCCGGGGCAACAGCGGCGACCAGGCCAACTGCCTGCAGTGCGGCAACGGCGTCGGCCTCGGCCAGGCCTGTCACAGCGGGGACGGGCACCGGCTTGGGCCCCTTCGACACCACCAGGTTGACCGTGGTTCCGGCACGGAACTCCTTGCCCGCCGCCGGATCCTGGCTAAGCACGACGCCGGCCAGCACCTTTTCGTCGTAATGCTCGCTCACGTCTCCCACAGCCAGGCTGCCGTCCGTGAGGGCGGTCGTTGCGGCGGCAAGGGCTGTGCCCACCAGTTGCGGCACAGGATAAAGCACCGGTCCGCGGGAGACCAGCAAGGTAATTGAGTTGAATTTGCGCACCGATTCCCCAGCCGTGGGGTCGGTGGCGACGATGAAACCTTCCGCTACCTTTTCGTCAAAGATCTCGGACGTGGGGAGTTGTTCAAAACCGGCCGTTCGGAGCAACTCAGTTGCCTGCGGGATGGTTTTGTTGTGCACGTCAGGGACGACAGCCAGGGCGCCAGGGCCAAAGCCCAGGAACCAGCCGGCCGTTGCGGCGAGCACGACAAGGAACACCACGAGCGCCGTCCACAGCAGCGCGCGGCGGCGGGGATGGGCAGGTCCCAACGTCGTCCGCGGGGTGGACGCCACCCTGACCTGTTCCCTTTTGTCGGCCTTGGCCAGACTGGCAGCCTGGCGCTTGGACAGCCTAAACGCCGGCTGCTCGTCTGCCGAGGCGGGGACCAGGGTGCCGGCGATGGGCGCGGTGGCGCCGGGTCCGCCGTCGTCCCTGTCCTGCACCATCCCATCGGGATACAGACTGGCGGGCAGGGGGAGCACCGAAGTGGGAAAAGTGGGGGCGGAGATGACACTCGTGGCGTCCTGGACGGAGATGACTTCCGTGAAGTGGCCGGGATTTGCGGCCTGTGGGGGAGCGGCGGCGGGGGCGCCAAAATCCAGTTCGGCGGGGCTCAGGGTTTGGCGGATGTGGCGCAAATCCTCCAGCAGCGCGGCGCCGTCGGCAGGGCGATGGTCCGGATCCTTCTCGGTCATGTAGCGGACCAGCTCATCCATGACGGCGGGCAGGCCCGGAACCAGCAGGGACGGGGCCGGGACCTCCTCATGGACCTGGGCCGTGGCGACGGCGATCTGGTTGCCGTGGAAGGGCTTGCGGCCCGTCAGCAGCTCATAGAGCATGATGCCGGCCGAATAAATGTCACTGCGCGCATCACTGCCCTGGCGCAGGGCCAATTCGGGGGCAAGGTAGTGGACGGTGCCCAGCAACTCGCCGGTATGGTTGGCGGCGTTGACGGCGTGCGACAAGCCAAAATCACCGATCTTGACCCAGCCCTGACGGGAGATTAGCACGTTCTCGGGCTTGACGTCCCGGTGCACAATCCCCGCGTTGTGGGCGGCGGCCAGCCCCTCGACAACGGGATCCAGCAGGTCAAGGGCGTGACGGGGGCTCAACGGACCCTGCTGATCAATGACCGTGCGCAGGGTGTGGCCGTCAATGAATTCATAGACCAGGTACGCATGCTCGGGGCTGACCGCATGGTCGTGGATCTGCACCACGTGGGGGTGCGACAGGCTGGCGGCACTGGCTGCCTCGCTGCTGAGCGCCGCAATGAACGCCTTGTCATTGGCCAGGCTCGCGGGCAGGATCTTCAACGCGATGTTCCGCCCAAGCCGCAGGTCCTTGGCGCGGTAGACCGTGGACATGCCACCATCCGCCACCTTGGACAACACCAGGTAGCGGCCATCGACAGTGGACCCGATCAGCGGGTCAGCGGAGACTTCTTGCACTCTTCCAGCTTAGGAGTTGAATTGAGCAGGGGCCGCCAGCAACACCGTGCCGGGGCCTCTTTTCGTTGAGAGCGTACTTTGGTGCGGGTTGACCGCGCCGGAATGCCCGGTCGGGTTTAGCGGAACAGTTCGCGGTTGGCCTTGATGCCGGCAACGTAGTTGGCGGTGTCGGGGAACATGCCGTACAGGCTGACCGAATACTGGCCCTGGTAGTAGCCCGCAATGGCGGTATCCTCGCCGACTCCGCCCTGGTGCAGCGCCCGGATGATGGCTACACCGGCCGTGACGTTGTCCTCGGGATCCAGCAGGTTCAGGTCCCGGCCCACGAGCCCGGAGGCCCAGTCTCCGGCGTCGGGGATGACCTGCATGGTGCCGATGGCATTTGCCGGGGACACCGACTGGTGGTTGAAGCCGGATTCCTGCTGGGCAAACGCCAGGGCAAGTGCCGGGTCAACACCCATGCTGGCCGCTGTGCGGGCCACCATCTCCTTCATCTGCTCCCGGTCGGGAGAGGGAGCCGCCAGCAAGGCCGCCTTGTTCTTGTTGGCGTCACTGACCACCGCCTGCGGGTAGGTATAGTGCAGGAAAGTGCTGGGCACCTGCTGCTCCGCTGTCAGTTCCACCGGGTCTGCCGGGGGTGCTGTTTCGGGCACGGCCGTGATCGGCGTGATGGTGCTGGCGGCGGCGTTCACACCGGGGATGGACAGCGTCTTGCCCGGGTAGATGGGTGCCTTCACATCAAGACTGTTGGCGGCCACCAGCGCGCCCAGGCTGACATTGTTCTCAGCGGCGATGGAAGACAGGGTGTCGCCGGCCTTGATGACATGGGAGTTCGCGGAGGGGGCCGGACTCTGTTGTGAGTCGGCTGCGGGCTGTTCGGTGGGTGCCGGTGGAACACTCCCGCCGACCTTGATGACCTGACCCGGATGGATCACGGAATCTGCGGTGAGACCGTTTAGGGAGAACAAGCTCGACAGGCCGACGCCCTGCTCTGCAGCAATGCCGCTGAGCGTGTCCCCGGCCTTGACGATGTAGTCCGACGACGACGTGGCCGCGGCTTCCGCTGCCGGCTCGGCGGCGGTCTCTGACCCGGAAATGGTCAGGAGCTGGCCGGGGTGGATCAGGCCGGCCGCTGAAATCTTGTTGCGATCAAGCACCGATTGCATTGAAACGCCGTAGTTGGCCGCGATGTCGGAGACGGTGTCTCCTGCAACCACGGTGTGTACGGTTGCGGATTGTGCCCTCAGCATGGACTTCACAGAGGCTTGCTGGCCGGGGCTCATGGCGGTGACGGCGCGGGGCACTGAACTGGCAACGGCTGCTGCCGAAATATTGTTGCCGAGGGTGCGGGCTTGCACGGCGGCGAGGACCTTTTGGCCGTCAAGGGCGCCGTGGAGGCCCGCCGGTTTCATTTCAGCCTTGGCCGGGGCGGCTGCCGCCGGGCTGGCCAGTGCCAGCGAAGAAAGCATAACCACAGGAATTGCTGCGGTGGCAACGGCTACTAATTGTTTGCCGGTGGCTGATGGAGGGCGTGGGGGAGTCATGGGTGGATACCTCAATTTTCCGTAACAGATGATGCCATTGGGGATGATGTTACTAGTGTGACTATGTGTGAATTTACACTAAATGCCGAAGAAGTGGGCGGTTCCTGTGGATTTAGGCACAATATTTATACGCCCGGACCCAATATGTGGGAACCTTTGAGGGTGAGCAAAGTTGAAAACATAGTTAATGAATGGTTGCCCCTGCCCGACGTGGCCGAAAAGCTTGACGTCTCCGTCACCAAGGTCCACGCACTTGTCAAGGATGGTTCCTTGCTGGCTGCACGCGTGGGGGAGCGCAACATCAAGGCTGTCCCGGCGGACTTCATTGTGGAGGACCACATCCTGGAAAGCCTGCGTGGGACCATCTCAGTCCTGCAAGACGCAGGTTTTGAAGATGAAGAGGCCATTGAGTGGCTCTTCACAGCGGATGAGTCACTGCCCGGACGCCCCATCGACGCGCTCCGCGAGGGACGCAAGACCGAAATCCGCCGCCGCGCCTCAGCCCTGGGCTGGTAAGGCGCCTAAGAAGTCCTTGAAACTGCTCCCTGGCCCAGTGCCGACAACGCCCCGGCAACGGACGGCTCGATCGGCAGCTGGGCCAGGGCTGCAAAGGCAGTGTCGCTGAGCTCGGTGATCATGTCTTCCGTGCGCGCCAACGCCCCGGAGTCAACCATGATGGCGCACAGGCGGCTGATCTCTTCATCGCTGAGGTCCTGCCGGCCAAGGTTGCTGTCAACAAAGCTGCGGTCGGCTTCCCCTGCCCCGTCAATCGTGAGCCCCACCAGCACCGTGCGTTTGCCTTCGCGCAGGTCATCGCCTGCCGGCTTGCCCGTCTGGGCCGGGTCGCCAAACACGCCCAGGACGTCGTCGCGCAATTGGAAGGCCTCGCCCAGCGGCAGTGCGAAGGCGCTGTAACCTGCGAGGAGTTCCCTGGATGCCCCGGCCAGGGCGCCGCCCAAAACCAGGGGATGTTCGGATGAATACTTCGCGCTCTTGAAACGGATGATGGACGACGCGCGGGCCACAGCGGTCTCATGCGGTTTGGACGGCCCGGCCACCTCTTCCAAAATATCCAGGTACTGCCCGGCCATGACCTCGGTGCGCATGAGGTTAAAGACGGCACGGGCACGGCTGTCGGCACCCGCCCCAATGCTGGCAAACATTTCCTCACTCAATGACAGGCAAAGATCCCCTGTCAAAATGGCTGCCGCATGCCCAAAACGTTCGTCGTCCAGGGCCCAGCCGCTGTCACTGTGGAGTGTGCTGAACTGACGGTGCACACTGGGACCGCCGCGGCGGGTGTCGGAGCGGTCAATGATGTCGTCGTGAATCAACGCTGCGGCCTGAAACAGCTCCAACGCAGCACCGGCCTGAACGATGGCCAGGGCATCCGGGGCGCCCCCGGCACCGCGCCAACCCCAGTAACACAGCAACGCCCGCATCCGCTTCCCACCGGTAACAAGGGTCTTGATCGAGTCCACAAGAACCAGCGTGGCCGGGGAAATCGTGGCCATCAGTTCACGTTTCTGTGACAGGAAGTCATGCAACGTCTCGGCTACGGCGGCAATGAAGGCATCATGGGCGGCAGCAATGGTGGCGCCAGAGGGGACAGGCGTTGCGTTCATGCTTTCAGGGGTCCTTGCTGTGGGGTCAATGGTGCGGACGCGATGGCATCAGCACTAAGTTTAGCCATGTTGGGCAGCCACCCCGGGGCACCTGTTATGCGGCTCACGAAAGTATGTTCGTGAAGCGCCCGCCAGCTCACTAGAATTGAAGCATGAACCCCATCCAGCCTCCGCCACACGGCACAACGCCCGTGCAGGACGGCTGCACCATCATGCATGTAGACATGGATGCGTTCTTTGTCACCGTCGAATTGCGCACGCGCCCGGAACTTATCGGAAAGATGGTGATCGTTGGCCAGCCCGAGGGCCGCTCGGTGGTGCTCTCCGCATCCTACGAGGCGCGGGCCGTTGGCGTACGGTCGGCGATGCCCATGGTGACGGCCATGCGGATGGCGCCCTCCGCCGTCGTCATTGCCCCGACACACGGGCTGTACCAGCAGGTCTCGGCCCAGATCATGGCCGTTTTTCATTCGATCACCGACACGGTTGAGCAGCTCAGCGTGGATGAGGCTTTTCTGGACATCAGCGGATCGCTGCGCAGGCTCGGCACGCCGCTGGAAATTGGGGCGCTGATCCGTACGCGCATTGCCGCGGAAATTGGCATCACGGCGTCGGTGGGCATTGCCGCCAGCAAGTTTGTTGCCAAGGTCGCCTCGACCAGGTGCAAGCCCAACGGCATGCTGCTGATCGAGAAGCAACAGACGGTGGCGTATCTGCACACGCTGCCGGTTGAGGCGTTGTGGGGTGTGGGTGCCAAAACGCGGGAGGTGCTTGCCCGGCTGGGCATCTTCACCGTGGCGGATGTTGCGGCAACGCCGGTCAGTTCCCTGCAAAAGGCGCTGGGTAGCACCGGGGCGGCGCTGCATGCGCTGTCCTGGGGGATCGACCCGCGGCCCGTGACGTCCTGGCACCAGGAAAAGAGCATCGGTGCCGAGGAGACTTTTGCGCAGGACACGTTCGACGACGAACTGCTCACCCGGGAACTGCTGAGACTTGCACACAAGGTGGCCGGCCGGCTCCGTGAGGCAGGACTCAGCGGGCGGACCCTGGCCTTGAAGATTAAGTACAGTGACTTTTCCACCATCACCCGGTCCAAGGCGCTCGGTGCCGGAACCGACAGTGCCGGGCAGATCTATGCGGGCGCCGTGGCCCTGCTGCAGGCCTTGGGGCGGCGGCCGCAAAGTGTTCGCCTGATAGGGGTCCGGGTGGAACGGCTGGATTCCGTGGACAGCGCCCCGCTGCAATTCAGCCTCGATCCGCGCGAAGACAATTCCCGCACCGCCGAGGTGGTGGGTGATGCCATCGCGGCCCGTTTTGGCAGCGCAAAAATTGTCCCGGCCCGCCTGTTGAAGCCGCCGGAGCTGCGCTAAAAATGTGCCCTTCCTGGCAGTATGTCGGGGGTTCGCGACACGGCTTTTAGTTCAGTGGAATCAAGCCTATTGTTAGTAGTAGGAGTTGACTCATTGATGACTTCCAAGTTTGTTGGTTTTCACGGTGTTTGCAGCATTCGGCGAGGGTGCCGGAGATGCTGCGGGCGCCGTGGGAACTAAATGAAGTGCAAGAAACGTTAACGAGTTAAGACGCCGATGGCCCTGACCTGAAGGAGGTCGTCATGCCCCTCTCTGAGCACGAGCAGAGGCTGCTGGATCAACTGGAGCAGCAGCTGCACGAAGAAGATCCCAAATTTGCCCACGCCCTGTCAGCAGCACCGTCGCGAGCAATGTCGACACGCAACATCGTCATTGGTGTGCTCATCGGCATCGCCGGACTGTTGGTCCTGTTGGGCGGTGTCGCAACCCACCTGATTGTCCTAGGCATCCTGGGCTTCCTTGTCATGGGTGCCGGCGTTTACGTGGCCATATCCCGGCCACGGTTTGCTGCCGAAGCAGAATCTGTGAACAAGACGGGCCACGGAGCCGGCGCCAAGCAAAAGAGCGGCTTCATGAACGGCCTGGAAGAAAAGTGGGAAGAGCGCCGACGCGAACAGTAGCTGTGGACCGTGGCTGGCAGTAGTCGCGTCCCGGGTCAGCACATGGTGCCTGAACGGAGACCTGCGGCCTAAGGCGGAACTCGCTGGCCGGATGGAACGCGCTGCGGACTGAACGCACGGCCTCGAATGTCAGCCCCCCATTGGACAGTCGCACCGCGGAGCGCCACCACGAAGCCAAAGAGCCCCCAACCGGGGGCTTTTTTCGTGACATGATTCACTTTCGTGGTGCCACCGGACACTTTCAGTGCAAAAAGGACGGCGTTCGCGCAAAAAGACGGGCGTAGGACACCGTCCTTTTCCGCGAACGCCGTCCTTTTTGCACACAATCGGAGTGTGCGGAGGTGGACGTGTGTCCGGTGGCAGGAAATGACACCGATCCCGCTTTTCGATGCCGGGATCCCGGGTACCGAAAGCGGGACCAGTATCAATTTCCATCGTGGCCCGCCGGTTCCGGGCGTGGCGCACCGGCGCCGAGGATGGCCCGCCGGCTGACCCGCCAGCCGCTCCACAGGGCGCCCCCATCGCCTCCACTTTCCCCCACAGTAGGACTTCCAGACGCCCCAAACGTGCTTTCGAGGGGTGTTTGAGTCAACGCCGGCCGCACAAGCCGCGCCGCGGTGGAATTTTCCCTCCACCATGGTCCACCTGCCGAAAACCGCGGCATCGCGCCAATCTTTAATGTGAACTGCATCGAACACGCCCACAAATGAAGTTGACGGTGGAGGATTGTGGAGTAATGTGGAGCACGTAGGAGGGGAATGGGGCTGGATGAGTCTCCAGGTCTCGACAATTAAGGTGGTGGGGAATGTTTCTCGGAACACACTCTCCGCGCCTTGATGAGAAGGGCCGGATCATCCTTCCCGCAAAGTTCCGGGAGGAACTTTCCAGTGGACTTGTCCTGACCAAGGGCCAGGAAAACTGCATTTACGTCTTCAGCGCACGGGAGTTTGAAAAAGTTCTGGCCCAAATGCAGGATGCACCACTGTCCAACATGGCGGCCCGGGACTACATTCGAATCTTTCTTTCAGGAGCATCGGACGAAGTTCCTGACAAGCAGGGCCGGGTAACCATTCCGGCACCATTGCGTGCGTATGCAGGTCTCGAGAAGGAACTGGTGGTCATTGGTGCCGGCAGCCGGGCAGAGATCTGGGATGCCGCAGCCTGGGCGCAGTACCTCAGCGCCAAGGAAGGTGCGTTCTCAGCAACTGATGAACAAGGCATCCCGGGCATCAACTAGCAAGCCGTCCAACAGGTCTGGCCCTAGCAGCACTACCGGCAACACCAGCAACAAGCACGGCAGGTAAGACGTTTCGCACCTCTTTCCTGGGCACTGACGGCGATCTTGTATGAGATCTCCAGCCGCCCCGCAAGGCCAATCCTGGCTCACCTTCCCCGGTGCCAGGCGTGGTACGGCGTGGCGCGGAGGGGGATCTGGTTCAAGAAAGCACCTTGCAACGACGCAAGGGGCAGTTTGGGCCAAAGCATAAAAGAGCAACAAGCAACAGCAGCAACAAGTATTAGTCGAAGAATTGCATTGCCACGGGGGATAAGAATTTCCCTCCCGGTTTTGACCGAAGAGAAACGGAGTCGTGATGACGTCGGAAAACCCCACGCCACCTACGTCCGAACGCCACACTCCAGTTCTAAAAGATCGCTGCATCAACCTCCTTGCCCCTGCCTTTGACGTGGCACGAGCGGCCGGGCGTACCCCCATTGTCATTGATGCAACCCTCGGCATGGGCGGCCACAGTGAAGCAATGCTGCAGCGCTACCCCGACCTTCATTTGATTGGCATCGACCGGGACACCGAAGCCTTGGGCCTGGCAGGGGAGCGGTTGGCACAGTTCGCGGACCGCACGGACCTGGTTCACGCGGTGTATGACGAGATTGCTGAGGTCCTGGCCGATCTTGGCGTTCCCGCGATTGATGGAATTTTGATGGACCTGGGCGTCTCGTCCCTGCAGTTGGATGAGCGGGACAGGGGTTTTGCCTACTCCTTCGACGCGCCCCTGGACATGCGCATGGACACCAGCCGTGGACAGACGGCCGCGGATGTTGTCAATAGCTACTCCGAGGAAGAGCTCGTGCGGATCATCCGCAAATGGGGCGAAGAAAAGTTTGCCGGCCGCATTGCGAACCACATCGTTGCCGCACGGGACAAGGCGCCGCTGACCCGCACCGGTGAATTGGTGGACATCATCCGCAACGTGGTCCCGGCCGGTGCGGCACGGACCGGCGGACACCCGGCCAAACGCACCTTCCAGGCCCTGCGCATTGAAGTCAATGAAGAACTCAGCGTCCTGGAAGCTGCCATCCCTGCGGCCGTCGATGCACTGGCGCTGCACGGCCGGGCCGTGGTCATGTCCTATCACTCGCTGGAGGACAAGATCGTCAAGGCGGTCTTTGCCGCCGGCTCAACATCGTCTGCCCCGGCAGGCTTCCCGGTGGAACTGGAAGAACACAAGCCCACCTTGAAGCGGCTGACCAAGGGCACCGAAATTCCCACAGCCGAAGAAATAGCAGAAAATCCCCGCGCCGCATCAGCACGATTGCGGGCAGTGGAAAAGATCAGGGTCAGGAGTGCCATATGAGCAAGGCAGCACGACGCACCATTCCCATCAATGAGGGCACGAGTGCGCGCGCGTTGACGATGCCTCTGCTTGATCCTGATCTGGTCCCAGACACCCCGGCGCCGGAGCGCACCAAGCCCCGAACCCCGCTCTCACTTGTGGTTTCCACCCCGAAGCGGGGCCGACAGCAACTGGTGGTGATCTTCTTCATGGTGATTGTTGCTGCCCTGGCAGTGGTTCTCGTCATGAGCATCTCGGTGTCCAAGGGGCAGTACGAATTGGTGGGATTGAAGAACCACCAGACCGACCTGCTCAAGGCCAACCAATCGCTGGAGCAGGAAATTGCTGCCAAGTCGGCACCCCAGGAACTAGTTGCCAACGCCGCTGCGTTGGGCATGGTCCCTGCCGGGACCACCGGCCAGATTGATGTGCGGACCAAGACTGTCAGCGGATCGCCGCAGCCCGCCAAGGCCGACACCAAGGGTCTCGTCAACATTCCGCCGGCACTCATCGACAAACCGCCTGCGGTCACCCCGAATGCCGAAAGCAAGGCTGCCGGAGATGCTCCGGTGAGTCCCGCAGCCACTGCCGCCCAGGACGAAAAAGCGGCGCAACAGCAGGACAAGGCTCCAGTGGCCGAGGTGCCGCCCGCACCCGTGACACCAGATCTCCACGGCGGCACCATCCCGGCCCCGGCCCAAAAGGACAGTTAGTCTTTAACCCACACAACGTGCCCACAGCAGGCAACGGCAACGCGCACAGCGAAAAAGCAAGGAACAGCAGTGGCACAAAATTCCGCCCAGTCAGCACATGGTGCAACTGCCCAAGAACTGAATAAAGTTGGCCGCGGACGCATGCGCCTGGGCTTCATCGTCATGATGGTCACCTTGCTGGTCATCGCGGGGCGCCTGGTCATGGTGCAGGGCCTGGATACGGGCAACATGGCCCAGGCTGCTGAAAACCAGCGCATGGTGGTGCAGACGCTCCCGGCTGTGCGCGGAAAGATCATTGACGCCAAGGGCAACGTCCTGGCGGAAAGCATTGTCCGCTACAACATCACCGTCTCGCAGATTAACTTCAAGGCGTACCCGGAGTACAAACACGGGACCACCGATCCGAAGACCGGCAAGACGACGACCGTGACATACACCAGCGACGAGGGACTCCAGCAACTCGCCGACGTCCTGGGATTGCCTGTTGAGGATGTGAAGACGGCCGCTACGGGAGACAAGAACTTCAACTACATCACCAAGGATGTCAGCCCGCTGGTGGAGAAAACGGTTGCCGAGCTGGGCATACCCGGCATCTATTCCGAAGCAGTCACAAAGCGCGTCTATCCCACGGGTGCCGTGGGTGGCCCCATCGTGGGTTTTGTTGACTCGGACGGAAACCCGCTGGCCGGCATTGAGCAGACCATGAACGACAAGCTCACCGGAACGGACGGCACCAGGACGTACCAGGCCGGCAAGAACGGGATCATCATCCCCACGGCACCCGTGCGCACGGTTCCCGCGATTGACGGCCAAACCGTCCAACTGACCATCGACAAGGACCTCCAGTACTACGCGCAACAAGCCGCGCAGCAGCAGAAGGAAGAGTACAGCGCCCAATGGGCCAGCATTTCCGTCATTGAAGTTGCCACAGGCAGGGTCATTGCCCTGGCCGACAGCGACTCCTATGACCCCAACAACGTGGGCGCCGCAGACCCGGCCAACATCGGTTCACGCACCGTGAGCTCCGTGGTTGAACCGGGCTCCACCAGCAAGATCATGACGGCCGCCGCCCTGGTGGAAGAAGGCCTGGCAACGCCCATGAGCCAGTACGTGGTGGAGCCGTCCTACACGATCGACGGGCAGACGTTTACGGACGCCTTCGAACACGGTACCGAGAAACGCACGCTGGCTGGCATCATCGCCGATTCCATGAACACCGGAACCGTCCAGGCCGGCTCCAAGCTCACCCCGGAGCAGCGCTACAACTACATGCGCAAGTTCGGTGTCGGCGAAAAGACAGGCATCCAGCTGCCGGGCGAAAGCCCCGGCATCCTCGCCGACTGGCCCACGTGGGACGGCCGCCAGCAGTACACCGTGCTGTTTGGCCAGGGCGTGGCCCAAACCCCGCTGCAAACCACCATGGTCTTCCAGACGGTGGCCAATGACGGTGTCAGGCTCAAGCCCACCATCGTGGACTCCTTCACCAAGGCAGACGGCACAGTGGACAAGCTGCCGCAGGCCCCCGGTGTGAAGGTGCTGAGCCCCAAAACCGCCCAGGACGCCCGCGACATGCTTGAAGGCGTTGTCACCATGGCCGACTATAAGGTGGTCGGCATCCCCGGCTACCGGACCGGCGGCAAGACCGGCACCGCCGAAGCCCCCGCCGACAACGGGGTGGGTTTTGACGGCTACACCGCCTCCTTCATCGGCATGGCACCCATGGAGGATCCCCAGTATGTGGTGGGCATTACCGTCCAGCGGCCGCAGGGCGACATCTACGGCGTCACGCAGGGGTATACCTTTAATCAGGTGATGGGCCAGGTGCTGCGCAGCTTCGATGTACCGCCGTCCACCACCGAACCCGTCAAGCTGCCCAAGTTTTTCGAGTAAGCAATGCACGCCCCGCCGCGTGCCTACCGCGCACCGAACCAACCAAAGGATTTCAAGCACGTGCCTGTGAACAACCCGCCCGCCCCGCTGCGTCCCGCGCATCCCCATGGTGCCACGCTGGCGCAGCTGGCCGACCTTGTGGGCGCGCCCCATCCTGCCCTGAACGGCGGCGAGGACTCCCTCCGGGTGACGGGGGCCAGCCTGGATTCGCGCACCATTCAGCGCGGCGACCTGTACCTTGCCCTGCCCGGGGCCAAGGCACACGGCGCCCAGTTTGCGGGTCCGGCCATTGCGGCAGGTGCTGTTGCGGTGTTGACGGACGACGCCGGATCCCGGCTTTTGGGGGCTGCATACAGTGTTCCGGTGCTCACCGTGGCAGATGCCCGGGCCGTCACCGGTGCCGTTGCTGCCGCGATTTACGGTGGCGCCGGCACGGCCGCCCTCGAGCTCTTTGCCGTGACGGGCACCAACGGCAAAACCACCACCACCTACTTTTTGAACTCCCTGCTGCAGGCGCTGGGGAAAACCACCGGGCTGATCGGCACCATTGAGATTTTGGCCGGCGGCGAAGCCATCCCGAGCAAGCTGACCACCCCTGAGTCGACGGATGTGCACGGCCTGCTGGCACTCATGGCGGAAAAGGGCCTGGCCGCCGCCTCGATGGAAGTTTCATCGCACGCCCTGGCGTTTGGCCGGGTCGATGCCGTGGAGTTCAACGTTGCAGGTTTCACGAACCTCACCCAAGACCACCTGGACCTGCACGGCGGCATGGAAGGCTATTTCACCACGAAGGCCGCCCTGTTCACCCCGGCCCACACGAAAGCGGCCGTTATTACGGTCGACGATGAGTGGGGCTCGCGCATGGCGGCTGCGGCAACGGTCCCCACCACCACGCTGTCCACATCGGCCGCCACGGAAACAGCCGACGGCCCGGACACCACATCCGGCCCCGCCGCCGACTGGCAGGTGCACAACGTGCGCCGCGACGGCATCGGATCCGCCTTCACCCTGCGCGGCCCCAACAATGCCGCGCTGCATGCCCGCACCGGACTGCCGGGGGACTTCAACGTTGCCAACGCCGCCCTTGCGCTGCTCATGGTGACGACAGCGCTGCTGGCGCAGGCAGGGCAGGGGGACTCCGCCGTCGGAGGTGTTGAAGAGGGGCGCGAAAAAGCCGTGCTGGCCCGCCTGCAGGCCGTTCTCGACACCCACGACCCGTTCACGATCGAGGTGCCCGGGCGCATGCAGCTCGTGGGCACCGCCCCCGTTGCCGTGGTTGATTTTGCCCACAACCCCGACGCACTGGAACGCGCCCTCAACGCAGTGAGGCCCGTTGAGGCAGGCGCCAGGCTGATAGCGGTCTTTGGCGCCACGGGGGAGCGGGACGCCACAAAGCGGCCCATCATGGGTGCCGTGGTGGCCAGGGGTGCCGACGTGGTCATTATCACCGACGACGACCCACACGACGAGGACCCTGCCGCCATCCGCGCCGACGTCCTGGCCGGCGCCCGTGAGACCAATGAAAAGGAGTCGCTGGGGCGCGTTGTCGAAGAGTTTGGCCAGCGTGCCGACGCCATCGCACGCGCCGTCGAACTGGCCGGACCGGCCGACGTGATCCTCGTCGCCGGACGCGGCCATGAAGTTTTCCAGGAAGTCAAGGGAATCAATATTTCCCTCGACGACCGGGTTGAATTGCGCGCCGCCCTGGCCGCCCGCGGATTCCCGCTCACCAATGCAAGCACGATAGAGTCCTCAACTGATGATTGATTTTTCCGCGGCACAGATTGCCGAACTGACCAACGGCACGCTGTCTGCCGGCACCGACCCCGCCACACGCATCAATATGGCCACGATTGCCACCGATTCGCGTGAGCTGGTCCCCGGCGGCATGTACGTGGCCAAGGCCGGCGAAAATGCCGACGGCCACGACTTCCTGGCCGCCGCGTTCGGCTCCGGTGCCGTGCTGGCCCTCGCCGAGCGCGAGGTTGCCATGGACGACGCCGGAACTCCCTTCCCGGCTGTCATCGTCGCCGACGCCGTCCTCGCCATGGGGACGCTCGCCGCCGCCGTGGTGGCCCGCATCCGCGAGCACTCCGTCCTTGACGTCATTGGCATCACCGGCTCGGCCGGCAAGACCACCACGAAGGACCTCCTGGCCGGCATCCTGTCCGCCGCAGGGGAGACGGTGGCCCCGGTGGGTTCCTACAACGGTGAGGTCGGTGTGCCGTTGACGGTGTTCCGCGCCGTGGAAAGCACCCGCTACCTGATCATTGAAATGGGCGCCACGAAGATGGGGCAGATCAGCTACCTGAGCAATATTGTGCACCCCGACCTCGGCGTTGTACTGTGCGTTGGCAGCGCGCATGCCGGCGAATTCGGCTCCATCGACAACATCGCCCAAGCCAAGGGTGAACTGGTTGCGGCCCTGGCCCCCAACGGCCGCGCCCTGCTGAACTACGACGACGCCCGCGTCCGTGCCATGGCGGCACGTTCCAGTGCGCCGGTGACGTTCTTCAGCAGCGCCGACGCCGCCGAAGGCGCCGCCCCGGCGGACGCGGTTCAGGCCCGCAAGGTGCGCACCAACGAGGACGGCCAGCCCGAGTTTGAGCTGACCTTCCCCGGCGTCGACGGCGCCTTCCAGGTCAGCAGCAAACTCCTGGGCCTGCACCATGTGACCAACCTGCTGGCCGCAGCGTCTGCGGCGCACGCCCTGGGCATGGCCCCCGAGGCCATAGCGGCCTCGCTCAACAGCCAAACTGCCACGAGCCGGCACCGGATGGAGCGCACCGACCGTTCCGACGGGGTGAGCATCATCAACGACGCCTACAACGCCAACCCGGAATCCATGCGCGCAGCACTGCGCACCCTCGCCGAACTCGGCGGCAGCGGCGCACGCCGCACCTGGGCGGTGCTGGGGGAGATGCTCGAACTTGGAGACGACTCGGTCCTGGAACACGACGCGGTGGGCCGTGTGGCAGTGCGGCTGAACATTTCCCGCCTGCTCGTGGTGGGCACCGGCGCACGGGCCATGCACGTGGGGGCCGTCATGGAGGGTTCCTGGGGCAACGAGTCAATGTTCCTCCCGGACGCCGACGCCGCCGAGGAGATCCTGCGCGCCGAGCTCGCCCCCGGCGACATAGTTTTGTTCAAGTCCTCGAATGGCGCAGGCCTGCGCTTCCTGGGTGATCGGATAGCATTACCCACGGGGAATGACCCCACCAAGCCCAGCGACACCACCACCGGCGAAAGGACTGCCCAGCCATGATTGCATTGCTCATCGGCGTCGGCTTGGCCCTGGCCTTTGCCATGATCGGGACCCCCATCTTCATCCGTTTCCTTGTTAAGCAGGGATACGGACAGATCATTCGTGAAGACGGGCCCACCTCGCACCAGATCAAGCGCGGCACCCCCACCATGGGCGGCACCGTGGTTGTCGGTTCCGTAGTGGCGGCCTACTTCATCACGCACTTGATTGTGTGGCTCATCAACGACAAATCCACCGGGCCCACCGCGTCCGGACTCCTCATGATCTACCTCATGGTGGGCATGGGGCTGGTTGGTTTCCTTGATGACTTCCTGAAAATTACCAAGCAGCACAACACAGGGCTGAACCCCAAGGGCAAGCTCATCGGCCAGGCGGTGGTGGGGATCTCCTTCGCCATCATGGCCCTCGGCTTCCCGAACAGTGCCGGGCTCACCCCGGCCAGTACGTTCATCTCCTTTGCCCGCGACATCCCCTCGCTGAACCTGGCCTTTGCCGGGGCAGGCCTGGGCGTGGTGCTGTTTGTGCTCTGGTCCAACCTGATCATCACGGCCGCCACCAACGGTGTGAACCTCACCGACGGACTGGACGGGCTGGCCACGGGCGCCGCCATCCTGGTCTTCGGCGCCTACACGCTGATCGGAATGTGGCAGTTCAGCCAGGCCTGCGGCTCCCGCAAGGTGCCCTCGGACTCGGTCTGCTACGAGGTGCGCGACCCGCTGGACCTGGCCCTGCTGGCCGCGATCATGTTCGCGGCCCTGATCGGCTTCCTGTGGTGGAACACGTCCCCGGCCAAGATCTTCATGGGCGACACCGGTTCCCTCGCCATCGGCGGTGCCATCGCCGGCTTCGCCATCCTCTCCCGCACCGAACTGCTGCTGCCCATCATTGGCGGCCTGTTCGTGCTGATCTCCTGCTCCGTCATCATCCAGGTGGGCTTCTTCAAACTGTCCAAGGGCAAGCGCGTCTTCCTCATGGCACCGCTCCAGCACCACTTTGAGCTCAAGGGCTGGAAGGAAGTGACCGTTGTGGTCCGCTTCTGGATTCTGGCCGGGCTGATGGTGGCCGTGGGTCTGGGCGCTTTTTACGCTGAATGGATTGTGCGACTGTGAGCGCCGTGGACAACCGACTTGATGCGCTGACCAGCTGGGACGCAAATTGGGCCGGCCTGCGCGTTGTTGTCACCGGCTTAGGCAAGACCGGCTTCTCCGTGGCGGACACCCTGGCCGAGTTAGGTGCCCACGTTGTGGTGGTTGCCGCCGCGGACGACGCCGAGGCGCTGGCCAACGCCGACACCCTCAAGATTGTGGGGGTCAAGGAGGTCATCCTTGGACCGGAGCACTCCACCGTCCTGCCCCTGGTTGACGGACAGCGTGCGGAACTGGTGGTGACCAGCCCCGGCTTCCGGCCGAGCCACCCACTGCTGGCCGCTGCAGCGGAGGCGGGCATCCCCATCTGGGGCGATGTGGAGCTGGCCTGGCGTGTCCGGGTGAAGGAAGGCCGCAAAACGGCGGAATGGATCACCATCACCGGCACCAACGGCAAAACCACCACCACCACCATGGTCGAGTCCATGCTGCAGGCTGCCGGGCTGCGCGCCATCGCCGCCGGCAACATCGGCACGCCCATCCTCGACGCCGTCCGCGACCCTGAGGGCTGGGATGCACTCGCCGTGGAACTATCCACGTTCCAGCTGCACTGGTGCGAATCCCTGGAGCCCGTCTCCAGCGTGTGCCTGAACCTGGCGGAGGACCACGTCGACTGGCATGGCAGCTTCGACGCCTACGCCGCCGACAAGGCCAAGATCTACACCAACACCAAAGTTGCCTGCGTCTACAACGCGGAACAATTGGAAACCGAACGCATGGTTGAAAACGCCGATGTGCGCGAAGGCTGCCGCGCCGTGGGCTTCACCACCGGAATGCCGGCGATCAGCATGATCGGCGTGGTTGAGGGTCTGCTCGTTGACCGGGCCTTCATCGCAGAACGCAAGGACTCGGCGGCCGAACTGGCCAACGTCAGCGACATTGGCGAACTTGTGCCCCGGCACCTCGTGGCCAACGCGGCAGCCGCGGCAGCCCTGGTGCTTGCCTACGGGCTCAAGCCGGCGGATGTCCGTGCAGGCCTGGTCAATTACCACAACGGCGAACACCGGATCCAGCCTGTCGCCACCTCCGAGGGCGTGCTCTGGGTCAACGACTCCAAGGCCACAAACCCGCACGCGGCAGCAGCCTCACTGGCATCCTTCAACCCCGTCATCTGGATCGCAGGCGGACTGTCCAAGGGCGTCGACTACGACGCGCTCATCAAAACCCATGCGGCCCGGCTGAAGGCAGTCGTGCTCATCGGCACCGACAGTTCCGCGCTGGAAGGCTCGCTGGCCCGGCACGCACCCGGCGTGCAACTGTTGAAAACCCGCGCCGAAGGCGGACGGCACGCCGACGCCTCCGCACTGCGCGGGGACGCAGTCATGGCCGAGGCCGTCGCCATGGCGGCGTCACTGGCACGTGACGGGGACACGGTGCTGATGGCACCGGCGTCGGCCTCCATGGACCAGTTCACCTCCTACGCGCACCGTGGCGAAGCGTTCATCGACGCCGTCCGGGAGCTGTTGGAAGCACGGGCAAGCGCCTCAAGGGAGTCATAGTGGCCAGGACCCCCACACAGCCAGGTAAGGCTGCCACCAGCGCAGCACGAGCCAAGAAGAGTGTGGATCCGGCCAAAGGCGACCAGGCCGCACCGGCCGCCTCCAAGGCCGGCGCACCAACAGCAGCCAAGCCCGGTCGCCAACGCCCATTTCAGCGCTACCGCCAACGGTTCAACTCTAGGGTGGGCCGACCCACCGTCTCCTACTACTGGATCATCGGCACCACGGTGGCCCTGACCCTGATCGGGCGCATGACGGTGCTCTCGGCCTCCACGGCCGAGACGATCTCGCAGGGTAAGGATCCGTACGACCTGTTCATCAAGGAGTCGGGCTTTGCCGCGCTTGGCCTGTTGCTGATGTTTGTGCTGTCCTGCATGCCGGCGACGTTTTGGAAAAAGGCTGCCCCGTTCCTCTTCCTGTTGGCAGTGGTCCTGCTGGTGCTGATCTTCACCCCACTTGGCGTCAACGTCAACGGCAACCTGAACTGGCTGGCGTTTGGTCCGTTGCAGTTCCAGCCATCTGAGGCGGCAAAACTTGCCCTGGCCGTGTGGATGGGCGCCGTGCTTGCAGCCAAAGGCAGGCTGGTGCGCGAATTTTGGCATGTGATCGTGCCTGTTGGTGTGGGGGCGGCCATCATCCTGGGACTGATTTTGCTAGGTCACGACCTTGGCACGGCCGTCATCATTGGCATGATGGTGCTGGCCGGGCTGATGTTTGCCGGCGTGCGCTGGTGGACCTTGGCCCTTGCCGTGGCCGCCGGCGGCGCCGTTGCCATAATCTCAAACCTGACCAGTGAAAACCGGACCGGCCGCTTCGCCAGCTGGCTGGGCGACTGCAGCCAGCCCGGCGCCTGCGACCAGTACCTGAACGGCGCCTACGCGCTGGCCTCGGGGGGCTGGTTTGGTGTGGGGCTCGGCCAGAGCCGGCAGAAGTGGAACTGGATTCCCGAAGCCCACAACGACTTCATCTTCGCGATCATCGGAGAAGAGTTCGGCCTGATGGGCACCATCATCATCGTTGGCCTGTACGCGGTGCTCGCCTTCTCCATCTTCCGCGTCATCAACACGCGCAACGACACCTTCTCCAGGATTGTGTGCGGGATGATCCTGACCTGGATCATCGGCCAGGCCGCCGTCAACATTGCCGTTGTTGTCGGCCTGCTGCCGGTGATCGGCGTCCCGCTGCCCTTGATCTCCTACGGCGGTACGGCACTGATCATGGTGCTTGCCGCGGTCGGTGTCGTGCTCTCCTTTTCCCGCACTGAACCAGAAAGAACCACGAAACCCCGATGACGCCGAAGCAAAACATGACCCACAAGCAAAACCAGCCGCTGTCGGTGGTCCTGGCCGGCGGCGGCTCCGCAGGTCATGTCAGCCCGCTGCTGGCCATTGCCGGCGCCATCCGCCAACGCTCACCCGAGGCCGCCATCGTGGCCGTGGGCAGCAAGGGGGGCTTGGAGGAAACCCTGGTGCCCGCAGCCGGCTACGAACTGGCGCTCATCGAGCGCATCCCGCTGCCCCGCAAACCATCCAGGGACCTCCTGAAGCTGCCGGTGCGCATGCGTCAGGCAATCACCACAGCCAAGGCGATCCTCACCGACGCCAACGCAGACGTGCTCGTCGGTGTTGGCGGCTATGTCTGCACCCCCATGTACCTGGCGGCCAAGTCGCTGGGCGTGCCGATCGTCATCCACGAGGCCAACACGAAGGCGGGACTGGCCAACAAGGTCGGCGCCCGGTACACAAGCCACGTGGGCACCGCCTTCGCCGCAACCAAGATCCGCCACGCACACCTCGTGGGCATGCCCATGCGGGCAGACATCGCAGGCCTGGACCGGGCCGCCGACCGGGCCGGTGCCCGGGAACGCCTGGGCCTGGACGCCAACCGGCCAACGCTCATCGTCACGGGCGGATCCCTCGGCGCCCTGCGCCTGAACCGTGCCGTGGCCGGGGCCGTGGACGCCCTGGCCGCGGCCGGGATCCAAACCCTGCACATCACCGGCAAGGGCAAGCCGGTGCTCAACGCCGACGGCACCCCGCTCACCGCACCCCTGTACCAGCAGCGCGAATACGTGGACGTCATGGCCGATGTCTACGCCGCTGCGGACCTGCTGTTATGCCGCTCAGGTGCCGGGACGGTGTCGGAGGTGGCCGCCGTCGGGCTTCCCGCAGTATTTGTCCCACTGCCCATCGGCAACGGCGAGCAGGCCCGCAACGCCGACGAGTTGGTGCAGGCCCAGGCCGCCCTGCTCGTTGCCGATGACGAGTTGGATGCGCATTGGATTCAAACGCAACTGGTGCCGTTGTGCCTTGATGCACCGCGGCTGGCCCGCATGGGCGAAGCCGCGGCAGGTCTTGGGATTCGAGATGCCGCCGAACGCATGGCGCACATGGTATTCGCCGCTGGCGGGACGCCGGGCGCATGAGAAAGGAAACAACCCCCGTGGCTTATATTCCACCAACACTGGCCGAGCTGGGCCGCGTGCACTTCATCGGCATGGGCGGGGCCGGCATGTCGGCAATCGCCCGGATCATGCTGGGCCAAGGCATTCCGGTCAGCGGCTCCGACGCCAAGGACTCCGCCGGGCTGGGACAGTTGCAGGGACTCGGTGCCACCGTCTTCATCGGCCAAACCGCCAACAACGTTGCCGGGGCAGACACCGTCGTGGTCTCCACCGCCATCCGCGAAGCCAACCCCGAACTGGCAGCCGCCAGGGCCGCAGGGCTCCGGGTGCTGCACCGTTCCCAAGCCCTGGCCGCCACCATGGCGGATGACGTTGTTGTTGCCGTGGCCGGAACGCACGGCAAGACGACCACCACCTCCATGATCACCGTCATGCTGCGCGGCGCCGGCGTTGACGCCTCGTTCGCGGTGGGCGGCACGGTGCAGGGGCTGGGAGTTAACGCGGCCCACGGCAGCGCTGGCGTGTTTGTGGCCGAGGCCGACGAGTCCGACGCCTCCTTCCTGAACTACCGCCCGCACCTTGCCGTGGTGACCAACCTTGAGGCCGACCACCTTGACCACTACGGCACGGCCGAGGCTGTTTTTGCCGCCTTTGAGCAGTTTGTGGCGCTGCTGCCTGCCGATGGCACCTTGATCGCCTGCGCCGACGACGCCGGATCCGCCGCCTTGGCTGCCCACGCCGCCGCCACGGGCAAGCGCTGCCTCAGCTACGGTTTCGCCCCAACGGCGGACATCCGCCTGGTCCCCGAAGCTCAGGAGGGTTTGCGCACGAGCGCCACCGTCGTAGTGCGTGCCGGACTGCTCCCGGACGGGGAGGGACGCACCGTGACGCTGCACCTCGGCGTTCCGGGCGACCACAACCTCAGCAACGCCGGGGCCGCCCTTGCGGTCGCCGTGGGGCTGGGTGTTGATGTCGCTGCGGCTGTCGCCGCCCTGGCCACGTTCAGCGGTGCCGCCCGCCGCTTTGAGGCCAAGGGGGAGGGGCGCGGTGTTGCCGTTTTTGACGACTACGCCCACCACCCCACCGAGGTCAGGGCCGCACTGCTCGCTGCCAGGACTGTCGCCGGCGACCACAGGGTCCATGTGCTGTTCCAGCCCCACCTGTTCTCCCGCACGGCCGAGTTCGCCAAGGAATTTGCCCAAGCCCTGGACCTGGCGGATACTGTGGCCGTCCTTGACATCTTCCCCGCCCGTGAGGACCCCATCCCCGGTGTCACTAGCGAACTCATCACCGCGGAACTGCACACGCCGTTTGGTTACGCCCCGGACAGTGCGTCCGCCGTGGCCCAACTGGCCGGCGGTGCCGTTGCCGGTGATGTGATCCTGACGGTGGGAGCCGGGGATGTCACCGACCTGGGGTCGGCGCTTGTGGCCGCCCTGCAGGGGCACGGCGATGGCTGAACCGCGCAAACCGCGCGTCATCAAGACGCGCCCCCGCGCCACACCTCCCGAAGGGGGTGCGGCTGCTGCAACCGCGCCGGCTGAGGACAAGGCGCTGGCCACCGCGAAACCTCCCGCGGCGAAGTCCACCCCTGTGACGCCCGCCGCTGAAGCTGCGGCGAAGCCTGCAGCCGGTGCGGTCCGGCACACCAGCTCAAAGGTGTCCGTGGAACCGTTGCCGAGCGACAAGGCTGCTGATTCAACGCCTGCTCCGGCTAAACGCGCGTCGCCAAAAGCTGCGCGGTCAGGGCTTCCGTCGTTAAAGACTGGTTCGCCCATGCGGCCAAAACCCCGGAAACCAAAGGCAGCGGCGTCCATGCCACCAAGGACTGGCCCGTCCAACGCTGCTGACGGACAGGACGCGCCCCATGCCCAGGTCCTGGCGTTCCCCGTGCCTCGTTTCAAGCGCAGGCGCCGCACCATTGTGTACTCGGTGGCGGGAATTGTGGCCGTCCTGGCTCTTGTCATGTCCTTCGCACTTTTTTCCCCTGTGCTTGCCGTCAAGACAGTTGTTTTTGACGGGCAAAAGCTTGTTGATCCCAAGATCCTGGAACACGCCGTGGCGCCCATTTTTGGCAAGCCCCTGCCGCAGGTGACGGCGGAGGAGGTCCAAGCGCTGCTGGGCCAGGTGGTCCAGGTCAAGAGCTCACGCATTGAGGCCAGGCCGCCGTCCACGCTGCACGTGCGCATCGTGGAGCGGATCCCGGTGGCACTGCTGAAAAACGAGGACACGTATCTGCTCGTAGACCAGGAAGGCGTGGAGCTGGGAACCACAACGGATCCGGCATCCGTGTCGCTGCCGTTGATCGACGGCGGCAAGGCTGTCATTGGCCAGGACACCTTCAATGCGATGACGGCGGTGCTGGCCAATTTGCCGCAGTCCATCCTGGCGCAGCTGGCCAACGCCTCGGCGGCATCCCCGGATGCTGTTGAGCTGAAACTCGTGGATGGCCGCAGCGTCATCTGGGGTGATGCCAGCGACATGGAGTTGAAGGCAGTGGTGCTGGAGGCGTTGCTGAATGCCCCGGTGCCAGCACCGGAGGCCGGGGCTCCTGCCCCGGCACCTGTCAAGGTCTTTGACGTGAGCGCCCCGCGCCGCCCGGTGACTCGATAGGGTGACGGTAGAGGTGGCACGACAGGGCGTGGTGGAAAGTGCCACGTCGGCGGGAGCCGTGAAGAATATGCCGACTGCACCACATAATGAGGTGTTTGACAGGTTTTTTGGGCGGATTCACGCGACACGCGGCAGTGGTAATTGCATGCGGGGCAGATGCACCATAGCGTCACTGACAAGAGTTAGTTGACATAACTATAACCTTCAACCTGAAGGTTAAGCTGGCAAAGCTTCAAGTGACACTGAAAGGTTTGCCCAGGATTGACGCTTCCCAGAATCGACGCTGGGACTTTCAGTCACCGTCAGCTTGCCGGCACAGCACCAATTTTGATCTTCGAAGCAACAAACGAACAAGGGACACGTAACGTGGCAGCACCCCAGAATTACTTGGCAGTCATCAAAGTCGTCGGTATCGGCGGCGGCGGCGTAAATGCAGTTAACCGCATGATTGACGTGGGCCTGCGCGGCGTGGAATTCATCGCCATCAACACCGACGCCCAGGCGTTGCTGATGAGCGACGCCGACGTCAAGCTCGACGTCGGCCGGGAACTGACCCGCGGCCTCGGTGCAGGCGCCAACCCCGACGTTGGACGCCAGGCTGCGGAGGACCATGCGGAAGAGATCGAGGAAGTCCTGCGCGGGGCTGACATGGTGTTTGTGACTGCAGGCGAGGGTGGCGGCACCGGAACCGGCGGAGCGCCCGTTGTTGCCCGCATCGCCCGCACCCTGGGTGCCCTGACCATTGGTGTGGTGACCCGCCCGTTCACGTTCGAGGGCCGCCGTCGTGCTTCCAGTGCCGACAACGGCATTGAGGCGCTGCGCGACGAGGTTGACACGCTCATCGTCATCCCCAACGACCGCCTGCTGTCCATCAGTGACCGCAACGTCTCCGTCATGGATGCTTTCCGTTCCGCCGATCAGGTGCTGCTGTCCGGCGTCCAGGGCATCACCGACTTGATCACCACCCCCGGCCTGATCAACCTTGACTTTGCCGATGTGAAGTCGGTCATGCAGGGTGCCGGCTCGGCCCTCATGGGCATCGGCTCGGCCCGCGGCGAGGACCGTGCCGTCAAGGCTGCGGAACTGGCCATCGCCTCCCCGCTGCTGGAAGCGTCCATCGACGGCGCCCACGGCGTGCTGCTGTCAGTCCAGGGCGGCTCCGACCTTGGCCTGTTCGAGATCAACGAGGCCGCCCGCCTGGTCCAGGAGGTGGCGCACCCCGAGGCAAACATCATCTTCGGTGCCGTCATCGACGACGCCCTGGGTGACGAGGTCCGCGTGACGGTCATTGCCGCAGGCTTTGACGCACCCGAGGCCGAGACCACGGCAGTGGAGCCGGCAGCCGCCGTCGCCCCTCCGGCGCCGTCAGCGGATCCGGCCAGCGCCACGGTGACGAACCTGAACCAGTGGGGCACCCAGTCGGGCGCCCACGTGCCCGCCGACGGAGGCTTTGACGTTGAGCTGCCCGCCATTGTCGAGCCCGATCTCACCGGCCACCGCGCCGATGACCTGGATGTCCCCGACTTCCTGAAGTAAGCACGTCCCAGCCGGCAGCGCACAGCTGCCGGCGCATCATGATTGGTCAGGTTGTTTGCATGTGGTCCATCACGGAAGTCCGCCCCGGCATCAGGGTCGGCTTCACCGACACCACGGCCGGCAACCTGGCCTTTCACGTTTCTGATGACCCCGCCCTGGTAGCCGGCCGCCGGGCAGCCGTTGACGCCCGCGTTGGCAGCCCCGGTGTGGCCCTGGCCTACATGAGCCAGGTGCATGGCGCCCACGTGGCCATGGTGTCCGGCGGGGAACGGGGTGCCGCGGCGCCCACCGCGGATGCCATGGTCCTTGAGCCTGACGGGCAGGCCTGCGGCCTGGCGGTCATGGTGGCTGACTGCGTCCCGGTGGTGCTCATCGGGGAGAAGCCCGGGGGAGCGCCGCTGCTAGCCGTGGCCCACGCCGGCCGCCCGGGCGTGGAGGCTGGGGTCATTGACGCCGTCGTGGCCCGCCTGCGCGCATCCGGGGCAAGCTCCGTGGAGGCCTGGCTGGGGCCCAGCGTGTGCGGTGCATGCTACGAGGTGCCGGAGGGCATGCGTGCCCAGGTCTCACTCCATGTCCCGGAGGCGTTTGCCACCACCTCGTGGGGGACGCCCGCCCTGGACCTGCCGGCCGCGGTGCTGGCCCAACTCAACGCCAACGGGGTGCGCGCCCACGCCAGCGGCATCTGCACCCTCGAAGACCCCCGCTACTATTCCCACCGCCGGTCACAACGCGACGGCGAGCCGGAAGGGCGCTTCATCGGATTTGTTGCCGCAACACCGCGCTGACCCTGCGCTTGGACCCTGCGGCTCTGCCCTGCGGCCTAAGCCGGTGCCAACCATTCACCGCACCACCGGGTGCATACTGCGAAAGAGCAACACACCATGACACTTGATGATCCCCGCACAGGTATTCTGGCGGAGCGCCTGGCTGCTGTGCGCCAGCGCATTGGCGCAGCCGTCGCCGCCACTGCCGCAACTGGTGGTGCCGCCGCGGATCCCACACTCATTGTTGTCACCAAGTTCCATCCCGGCGCCGACGTGCTCAGGCTCCGGCGCCTGGGTGTGGCCGACGTGGGTGAAAACCGGGACCAGGAAGCCGCTGCCAAGGCAGCCGAGGTGGCCGACGCGCACCTGCGCTGGCACTTCATCGGCCAGCTCCAAAGCAACAAGGCCAAATCGGTGGTCGGCTATGCCCATGCGGTGCACTCCATTGACAGGGCATCGCTCATTGCGGCATTGGAGAAGACCATGGTGGTGGAACAGCAGCAAACAGGACGCGCCAACCTTGACTGCTTTCTGCAGCTTGACCTGTCCAGCGCCTACCCCGAGCTGGCAGCGCAAGCCAACAACGCCCAAGGCGGCAGGGGAGGGCTCACGCCGTCGGACATGGAAAAGATGGCGGACAAGATTGCCGCCAGTGCCGGGCTGAACCTGGCCGGAGTCATGGCGGTGGCGCCACTGGGTGTCGCCCCCGAACCAGCCTTTGAGCTGCTCGCCAGACTGTCGGCGAAACTTGTTGCCGCCCATCCCCAGGCCACCGGGATTTCAGCCGGCATGAGCCACGATTTGGAGGCCGCCATTGCCTGCGGGGCGACACACCTGCGTGTCGGTTCCGATATACTCGGCCCCCGCCCGGCGGTGCTGTAGCGTTTTGGGTGTTGGCAACAACGGAATTTCCCGCACAACGTATCAATAAAGAGTTTTGTGCTTTGCATAACTAATGAGGAGCAACCATGGCTGGCGCTATGCGCAAGACAATGATCTTTCTTGGGCTCGCCGACGGTGACGAGCACTACGATGCCGAGCATGCGCCGTCGTTGCCCAAGGATGACGACTACGCTGAGTCACCCGTGCGTGAAAGTGCACCGGTTCCAGCCCCGGTCCAGGAAGCCGCCGCACCCAAGGCTGGCGACGAAGAATACCGGGCTCCGGTAACCCCCATCAAGCGTGCCGCATCAAATCGGGAAGAGGCAGTTAGTTTGCGTCAGATCACCACCGTTCACCCCCGCTCCTACAATGACGCGAAAATCATTGGCGAGAGCTTCCGTGATGGCATCCCGGTCATCATGAACGTCACGGACATGGGCGAAGCGGACGCCAAGCGGCT
Source organism: Arthrobacter sp. PAMC 25486 (assembly GCF_000785535.1). Classification (NCBI taxonomy): domain Bacteria; kingdom Bacillati; phylum Actinomycetota; class Actinomycetes; order Micrococcales; family Micrococcaceae; genus Arthrobacter; species Arthrobacter sp. PAMC 25486. Next base: position 133,090 of record NZ_CP007595.1, read on the forward strand.
CGTGGACTTCTCCGCCGGCCTGGTGTTTGGCCTGCGCGGCTCCATTGAGCGCGTGACCAACAAGGTGTTCCTGCTGTCCCCGTCCTATATTGAGGTGCTCGGCGACGATAAGAAGATCTCCGACACGCAGGCCAGCTTCTTCAACCAGAGTTAGCGAACGCCACACACTTATTTGAACTGCCCGGGCACAAACTGCCCGGGCAGTTCGTTTAACTTAACGTCCACCACGTCCAAGGCGTTCATGAGGCCTCCCAGCCAATCGTGAGCAGCTTGGTCTATTCTTGGTCTAAAGTCCCCGTCGTTTCTCAACCTAGAGATTGTGTGCACCCGCGTGACAATTGTTTTCGCTCTCCTATATTTGTTGCTGTTCCTGTACTTCCTGGTGCTCCTGCTGCGCATGGCATTCGACTGGGTCCAGGTCTTTGCCCGCGACTGGCGGCCCAAAGGTGCAGCACTCGTGGGCGCCTCCGTGGTTTACCGGCTCACGGACCCACCCTTGCGTAAGCTCCGGGCCATGCTTCCTCCCCTTCGAATTGGGCAGGTTGCCCTCGATATTGGCTTCCTGCTTTTGATCATTGTGGTGGGCATTGGGATGAGTGTCACAAGAAGTTTGGCAAGTTAGCGCCGCGTCGTTCGTTTTCGCCGCGGAAAAGTTATATTGTAAAAAGCGATAGACCCCCAGTGCAGATCTCCAGATTTGTATTCGGCACCGTAGTCGGTATGGTTTCGGCCGGTTGCTGACTCACTAAGACCAATGAGGTGACTAGATGGCGCTAACGCCAGAAGACGTTGTCAACAAGCGGTTCCAGCCGACCAAGTTCCGTGAAGGCTACGACCAGGACGAAGTCGACGACTTTCTTGACGAGATCGTCGTAGAGCTACGCCGCTTGCATCAAGAAAATGATGACCTGCGCAAGCAACTTGCTCAAGCTGCATCCAACACGGGCACTGTTCCTGCCCAGGCAGCTCCGCTGCTTGCCAAGGAAGCTCCCGTCGAGGAGAAGCCTGCTGCGCCCGAGCCCGAGGCCCCCAAGCCTGTTGTGGCCGAGGCCAAGCCGGTTGTTGAAAAGGCACCAGTTGTTGTGGCTGCCCCTGCTCCTGCTCCGGCAGCTGCTGCAAGCACTGCTGAATCAGCCACAGGCGTCATCGCCTTGGCGCAGCGCCTCCATGACGAATACGTCAATGCAGGTGTTGAGCAGCGCGAGAAGATCATTGCCGAGGCACAGATCGAAGCCAGCACGCTTGTCAACGACGCCCAGGAGAAGAGCCGTAAGACGCTCGGTGCCCTGGAACAGCAGCGTTCGGTGCTCGAGCGCAAGGTCGAGCAGCTGCGCGGCTTTGAGCGCGACTACCGCACACGCCTGAAGACCTACATTGAAGGTCAGCTGCGTGACTTGGATGCCCGCGGATCGGTGGCAGCACCGGATTTCTCCGAGAGCAACTCGGATTCCTAAGCATTGAATGAAAGGCCGGTGGAGCAAGGAAACTTGCACCACCGGCCTTTCGTTTATTAACGCCGCAGCACCTTCCGGGGTATTTGTCGCGACGCCGCAGCACCTTCCGGCATATTTGTCCCGACGCCGCAGCACCTTCCGGCATGGAGGCGGTGGCAGCCGGGTGAAAATAGCCGCCTATGATTGAGAAGAACCTTTTGACGAGACCAACTGAAAGCATCATGAGCGAGAATTCATTGCCCAGCCAGAAGGCCGCAGCCAAACCCTTCCGATGGTCCTTTTGGCTGCTCTGGCTCGGTGTTGCCGCCTTTGCCTATGCCTGCGACCAAGTGACCAAGTGGTGGGTCAGCTCCACCATGGAGATCGGCGAAACCATCCCCGTGATCCCGGGCGTGCTGCAGTGGTATCACATACTCAATTCCGGGGCTGCGTTCTCCATCGGTGAGAACTTCACCTGGGTATTCAGCATCATCATGGCGCTCGTGGCCGTCGTCATCATTGTCATGTCCCGGCGGATCCGCTCCGTCTGGTGGGCCATCGGCCTGGGCCTCGTCCTGGGCGGCGCCCTGGGCAACCTGACAGACAGGCTGTTCCGTCCGCCGTCGTTCGGCATGGGACACGTGGTTGACTTCATCTCCTTCCCCAACTTCGCCATCTTCAACATGGCCGACATGGGCGTGGTGGGCGGCGTCATCGTCATCTGTCTCCTGACCCTGCTGGGCGTTGGATTGGACGGCACCAAGGTGGTTGATGCGCCCAAAACCAAAGCCGGTGCGCAGGAAGAAAAAGGTGAGAACAATGACTGAGACTTTCCTGGTTCCGGAGGCGGTTGCAGGGCGGAGGGCCGACGCCGGACTGGCAGCCTTGCTGGGCATCTCCCGTTCCGCCGCAGCCCTGTTATGTGCGGAAGGCAATGTGCGCCAGGACGGTGCTGTGCTGGGTAAGAGCGAAAAGTTCCAGTCCGGAGCCAGCATCCAGGTCACCATCCCCGAGCGGCGCGACCCCCTGGAAGTGGTCGTTGAACCCGTTGAAGGCCTGAACATTTTGCTCGACGACGACGATTTCGTGGTGGTCGACAAGCCCGTAGGTGTGGCCGCACACCCCTCACCCGGCTGGGTGGGCCCGACAGTGGTGGGCGGGCTGGCCGCGGCCGGCTTCCGCATCTCCACCTCAGGCGCGCCGGAGCGTGTTGGAATCGTCCACCGCCTGGATGTCGGCACATCGGGAGCCATGGTGGTCGCCAAGACCGAGCACGCCTACACGCTGCTGAAACAGGCCTTCCGTGAACGAACGGTGGAGAAGATCTACCATGCCGTGGTGCAGGGCCTGCCCGATCCTCTGCAGGGCACCATCGACGCACCGATCGGCCGCCACCCGGGCCATGACTGGCGTTTTGCTGTCATCGAAGATGGCCGCCCCTCCATCACGCACTATGAGGTGCTTGAAGCATTTGGCAAGGCCACCCTCGTGGAGGTCCACCTGGAAACGGGGCGCACCCACCAGATCCGTGTCCACTTCTCCGCACTGCGCCACCCCTGCGCGGGCGACCTGACCTATGGTGCAGATCCCACGCTCGCCGCCGAACTGGGCCTGACCCGACAATGGCTGCACGCCCACAAGCTTGGATTCACCCACCCGACGTCGGGGGAGTGGGTCAGCGTCACCAGCCCGTATCCGCAGGACCTGAACTACGCCCTGGACCACCTCCGCGGCGAACACTAGCGCCAAACGCTCCTTCACTTAACGGGCAGTTTCGAAGGATCATCGTTCGCTTCGTCAATCAACCTGGCCTTGAAGATGGTGCGCAGTTCGCGGTCGTTGTCGATCTATTCCTTGTAGCGCTCGGCATGGTCTTCGGTGAGGATCCGGATGGTGGTTTCGCCGTTGACTTTGCTGCTCCTCTGGTAGAGCGGTGCCCGGCTGGTGGTGCCGAGCGTTGGATTCGCGTAGCGGTGCACTCAAGTGCCGTGGTGGATGAGCCCGAACCCAAGGATGCGTGCGGCCAAGTCCTGGTATTCATGGACGGCTGCGGCCAGTTCCTCCTTCATCTCGGCGACTGTTTTGGGGTGTTTTCTATGGGTGCCCTTTGGTGGTTGCGGATCTGAGGACAACAATAAGTCGCAAGGTCCGGATACCAGCACCTGGAGGGCAGGAAAATCAACTGAAGGTTCGTTGGCTACACGACCGTGCTGACAAACGTCCGGTCGGAGGGCGCGATCTCACATCTCGGCGGATGGGGGACGGCGCCCGGCGCGGCTGGGAGGCGTTCCATTTTCGGCACGTAGAATGGTGGGGTGGCTAGCTCATCGACTGACAGTTTTGTCCATCTCCATAATCACACCGAATACTCAATGCTGGACGGTGCCGCGCGCCTGACCGAATTGTTTGACGAGGCCAAGCGGCTTGAAATGCCGGCCCTGGCCACCACCGATCATGGTTATCTTTTCGGGGCCTTTGATTTCTGGCAAAAAGCAACCAATGCCGGCATCAAGCCCATCATTGGCGTGGAAGCCTATGTCACCCCGGGCACGGCGCGCACCGACAAAACCAGGGTGAAGTGGCGCACCGATGAGTCCCAGCGCCGGGACGACGTCTCTGGCGGCGGCTCCTACACGCACATGACCCTGCTCAGCTACAACAACCAGGGCATGCGGAACCTGTTCAGGGCATCATCCCTGGGCTCCCTTGATTCCCCCATGGGTAAGTATCCCCGCCTTGACCGGGAACTGCTCAACGAATACCACCCGGGGCTGATCGCCACAACAGGCTGTCCCTCAGGGGAGGTGCAAACACGGCTTCGCCTCGGCCAATACAACGAGGCCAAGGCGGCAGCAGCCGAATTCCAAGACATTTTTGGCAAGGAAAACTACTTCTGCGAGCTCATGGACCATGGCCTGGACATTGAACGCAGGGTGACCAAGGACTTGTTGCGGCTCGCCAGGGAACTTGAGATTCCGCTGGTCGCCACCAACGACCTGCACTACACCCACGAGCATGATGCGAAGGCGCATGAGGCGCTGCTTGCCCTGCAATCGGGATCCACCCTGACTGAGCCGACCTACGACGAAGGCGGCAAGCGCTTCGCCTTCAGCGGCAGCGGCTACTACCTGAAGTCAGCCGCAGAAATGCGTGCACTGTTCGCCGAACTGCCGCAAGCCTGCGACAACACCCTGCTGATCGCCGAGCGCTGCGACGTGTCCTTCAACACCGACGCCAACTACATGCCCAGGTTCCCCTGCCCGCCAGGCGAAGACGAAACCTCGTGGCTGGTCAAGGAGGTCGAGGCCGGTCTGAAGCACAGGTATCCGGCAGGCATTCCCGACAATGTTCGGGAACGGGCGGACTATGAGCTTGGCGTCATTATCAAGATGGGTTTTCCCGGCTACTTCCTTGTGGTGGCCGACTTCATCAACTGGTCCAAGGCACATGGCATTCGTGTAGGCCCGGGACGTGGTTCCGGTGCCGGTTCCATGGTGGCGTACGCCATGCGGATTACCGATCTGGACCCCATTCGGCACGGGCTGATCTTTGAGCGCTTCCTCAACCCGGAACGCGTCTCCATGCCTGACTTTGACGTGGACTTCGATGATCGGCGCCGCCACGAGGTCATCAAGTATGTGACGGAAAAGTACGGCGACGAGCGTGTCGCCATGATCGTCACCTACGGCAGCATCAAGACCAAGCAGGCGCTGAAAGATGCCTCGCGCGTCCTGGGCCACCCCTTCAGCATGGGGGAAATGCTGACCAAGGCGCTGCCGCCTGCCGTCATGGCCAAGGACATTTTGCTCAATGACATTGAAAACCCCGAGGCCAAGCGCTACAGCGAGGCAGCGGATTTCCGCAACCTGATGAACTCCGACCCGGAGGCGGCCAAGGTCTTTGAGCTGTCCAAGGGGCTGGAGGGTCTCAAACGCCAGTGGGGCGTGCACGCCGCCGGTGTAATCATGAGCTCAGATCCCATCATCGACGTCATTCCCATCATGCGGCGCATCCAGGACGGGCAGGTCATCACCCAGTTCGACTACCCCACGAGTGAAGGCCTCGGCCTGATCAAGATGGACTTCTTGGGGTTGCGCAACCTCACCATCATCACCGACGCCCTGGAGAACATCAAGGCCAACACAGGCCTTGAGCTTGACCTTGAAGGCTTGGAGTATGACGACGTAGCGTCCTACGAGCTGATGGCCCGTGGGGACACATTGGGCGTGTTCCAGCTTGACGGAGGTCCGATGCGCGGGCTGCTCAAGCTCATGCGCCCTGACAACTTTGAAGACATTTCCGCCGTCCTGGCCCTCTACCGGCCGGGTCCCATGGGTGCTGATTCGCATACCAACTACGCTTTGCGCAAGAACGGCCTGCAGCCGATCACGCCCATCCACCCGGAGCTGGAGGAACCCCTCGAAGAAATCCTGGGCGGCACGTACGGGCTGATCGTGTATCAGGAACAGGTCATGTCCATTGCCCAGAAACTGGCCGGATATTCCCTGGGCCGGGCCGACATCCTGCGCCGTGCCATGGGCAAGAAGAAGAAGTCCGAGCTGGACAAGCAGTACGCCGGCTTCCACCAGGGCATGTTGGACAACGGCTACTCCGACGCGGCAGTCACCACCCTGTGGGCGATCCTGCTGCCCTTCTCCGACTATGCGTTCAACAAGGCCCACTCGGCCGCCTACGGTGTCATCAGCTACTGGACCGCGTACCTGAAGGCCCACTACCCGGCAGAGTACATGGCGGCGTTGCTGACAAGCGTCGGCGACGACAAAGACAAGCTGGCCCTGTACCTGAACGAATCCCGCCGCATGGGCATCACCGTCCTGGCCCCGGACGTCAACGAATCAGCGTTGAACTTCACCCCTGTGGGCAGCGACATCCGCTTCGGCATGGGTGCCATCCGCAATGTGGGTGCCAACGTTGTCAATGGCCTGGTGGAGTCCCGGAATGAGCGCGGAAATTTTGAGAACTTTTCCGACTTCCTCATGAAAGTCCCCGTTGTGGTGTGCAACAAGCGCACCATCGAATCGCTGATCAAGGCCGGTGCCTTTGACTCCCTGGGGCATCACCGCCGCGCCCTGGCGATGATCCATGAAGAGGCCGTGGATTCGGTCATCACCATCAAACGCAACGAGGCTGTGGGGCAGTTTGACCTGTTCGCCGGTCTCGGTGGCGATGTCGAGCCGGAATCGGCACTGATCACGGAGATCCCAGACCTGCCCGAGTGGGAGAAGAAGGACAAGCTGGCGTTTGAACGCGACATGCTTGGCCTGTACGTTTCCGACCACCCACTGCGGGGCCTGGAAGGTGTCCTGAGCCAAAACGCGGACATGTCCATCACACAGGTGCTGGGCGACGACGGCCCCCAGGATGGGCACATCATCACGATTTCCGGGATGATCACCAACCTGCAGCGGCGCATCGCCAAGAGCAGCGGGAACCCGTACGCACGCTGCGAGGTCGAGGACTTGGGCGGTTCCCTCGAAGTCATGTTCTTTGGTCAGGTCTACGGACCCATCGCCAACGTCTTGGCCGAGGACTTGATTGTGGTCATCAAGGGCAGGCTGCAAAAGCGCGACGACGGCGCCATCACCCTGAACGCCATGGAATTATCGGTCCCCGACCTCAGCGAAGGCCTGTCGGGACCGCTGGTCATCTCCATGCCGGAGCACAAAGCCAATGAACAAGTCCTGGAATCTCTGAAATCGGTGCTCAACGACCACCGCGGCAACACTGAGGTCAAAATGCATTTGGCCGGCAGCCGTTCGGTGAAAATCATGCAGCTGCCGCTGCACCACAGGGTGAACCCCACACCGGCCCTGTTCGGCGATCTGAAAGTGCTGCTCGGACCCACCTGTTTGGAAGGCTGATGGCTCATACCGGGCCCGACGCTGCCCTTGAACCGGTCGACGGACTCACACGCCGCCACCGCCGCGCAACGGCGGCCGCCCCGTGGAGCTCCTGGCCGTTCTTCTTCGCCGTGACGGGCGCCGGCGCAGGCGTCTTGTGGTGGCTGCTGGCACCCGGCGGCGCGTTCTACGGCGACGGTAGCGACTTTAAGGTGTGGCTGCCCCGCGACGCAACCCTGGCACTGTTGCTGACCCTGGCCGGCGTGCTCAGCGCCGTCCTTGCCCTGCGTGGGTCGCGCGTACCCTGGCGGACGCGGCGGCCGGGCACGGCCGAGAAGCCATCCCTGCCCCTGTACTTTGGGTTGCTGCTGGGCGGCTTGGCGGCCTCCGTCCTCGCGTGGCGCATCGGCGTGTTTGCCGGGGATCTCTTCCAAACGCCGCCGGCCAACATGGCCAGTCCCAGCATGCTGTTCTCCCTGCGCAGCCCCACAGTGCTGATGCTGTGGCCCCTCAGCACCAGCCTCGTCATTTTCGCGAGCAAACTCTTCGCATATTCGTTCCTGGCCGAACCCAAGGCCGAGCCGCTGCGCAGCCATGACCTCCTACGCGGGTAAACTTGAGCATTGTGAGCAACCTTGAATCCCCAGTGGCACCCCTGACCCTGCAACGCACAGACCTGCGCGGGCTCACCTTGAGCCTTGCCGAGCTGAAAAACGCGGTTCCCCGCACGGCACAATCGACCGTCACCACGGCACAGGATGCTGTGGCGGCCATCATCGCCGATGTTCGCGGGCGCGGCCATGCCGCCCTCTCAGACCTTGCACTGAAGTTCGACGGCGTGAGCCAAGAACATCCCCGGGTCCCTGCCGCGGCACTCACCCAGGCACTTGAAAACCTTGACCCGCAGGTGCGTGCCGCCCTGGAGGAGTCCATTGCCAGGGCGCAGGCCTTTGCCCACGCGCAGAAGCCGGCCAACGTTGATTACCCGGTGGCCGACGGCGCCGTTGTCTCCTCCCACTGGATTCCCGTGCGCCGCGTAGGACTCTACGTCCCGGGCGGCCTCGCCGCCTACCCGTCCTCGGTCATCATGAATGTCGTCCCGGCCCTGGCCGCCGGTGTGGGCTCGGTGGCCCTTGCCTCCCCGCCGCAGAAGGAATTTGGCGGGCTGCCCGACCTGACGGTGTTGGCAGCGGCTGCGCTGTTGGGCATTGACGAGGTGTACGCCATGGGCGGCGCCCAGGCCATTGCCGCGTTCGCCTACGGTGTCACCGCCGGCAGCGGGGCCCACGGAGCCGGCGAGAGCATCGAACCGGTGGATGTTGTCACCGGTCCCGGGAACATCTTTGTCGCCACGGCCAAGCGCCTCGTCAAGGGCGTTGTCGGCATCGACTCCGAGGCCGGCGCCACCGAGATTGCCGTCCTGGCCGATGGCAGCGCCAACCCCGTCTTTGTTGCCGCCGACCTGATCAGCCAGGCCGAGCACGATCCCAACGCGGCCTCCGTCCTGGTGACGGACTCGCCCGAGCTGGCGGACGCCGTCGAACGTGAATTGGGCAGGCAGGTGGCGGCGACGACGCACCGGGAACGGGTGGAAACTGCGCTGTCCGGCCCGCAATCCGGCATCGTGTTGGTGGACGGCATCGACCAGGGCGTGGCCGTGTGCAACGCCTACGCGGCCGAGCATCTTGAGGTTGTGACGGCGGATGCGGCGGTGGTGGCTGCCCGAATCACCAGTGCCGGAGCCATCTTTGTGGGGGAGTACAGCCCCGTCAGCCTCGGTGACTACTGCGCGGGCTCCAACCATGTGCTGCCCACAAGCGGCACTGCGGCGTTCTCTTCCGGCCTGAACGTGACGACGTTCCTGCGCGCCGTCCAACTGATTAACTACTCCAAGGACGCCCTGGCCGAGGTGGCGGGGCACGTCATCACCTTGTCCAAGGCCGAGGGGCTGCCGGCACACGGCGACGCGGTGGCCGTCCGCTTCCCATAACTTTTTCGTGAAACCCCTTGACCCGGCGACGGGCAGGGGGTAGTTACGCGATTGTAATTTGCTCATTTCTAGTCCTAGACTGGGGAGCACCACGACCCGAAGGGAAACGCATGTACTGCCCGTTTTGCCGTAATCCCGACTCACGGGTGGTTGATTCGCGCCTGTCGGACGACGGCTCATCCATCCGGCGCCGCCGGCAGTGCACCGAATGCGGCCGCCGTTTCAGCACCGTTGAAACTGCCAGCCTCTCGGTGAGCAAACGCTCAGGCGTTGCCGAGCCGTTCAGCCGCTCCAAGATCATCAGCGGCGTCCGCAAGGCCTGCCAGGGACGGCCCGTCACCGATGACGATCTGGCCAAGCTGGCGCAGGAAGTGGAAGAGAGCATCCGGGCCAGCGGTGCGGCCGAGATCGATGCCAACGATGTTGGCCTGGCAATCCTAGATCCTCTGCGTCGCCTGGACCTGGTCGCCTACCTGCGTTTCGCCAGCGTGTACCAGGCGTTTGAGTCGTTGGAGGACTTTGAGGCGTCCATTGCGCAACTGCGCAGCGAGGCCCAGGCCGTGGCCGCCTCCGCTGCTGTTGCGGAGATGTAACCCGCTTAACTATCTGTGTCGCAGTTGTTGCATCAAAAACAGCCCAAAAACGCTCTGAAAGCGCTTGCTGGATGCAACAACTGCGACACAGACGTCGTGGGAGGACCTAGCGGCCGCCGGCCACCGGCAGGATGGCGCCAGTGACGTAGGACGCCTCAGCACTGAGCAGCCACAGGACCGCGGCGCCAACCTCTTCAGGTTCCCCGCCGCGTCCCAGTGGTATGAGGTGGTTGAGGCGTGCCACCCGGTCAGGCATTCCTGCGGCAGCATGCAGCCCCGTGTTGGTGCTGCCGGGGGACACGGCGTTGACGCGGATGCCATGGGCGGCGGCCTCGGTGGCGAAACCCACCGTCAGGACGTCAACCGCCCCTTTGGAAGCAGCGTAGTGCACCCAGGTTCCGGGGGAACCGGCCTTGACGGCCGTGGATGAGATGTTCACTATGCCGCCGCCACTGCCGCCGGTTGTGGTGGACATGCGCCGCTGGGCTTCCTGGCACATGAACAGCACGCCCGCCACATTGACGTCAAGGACTCGCTTGATCGTCTCCGGCGGAACATCGACGAGCGGTGCGATGAGATCGCCGGTGACGGCTGCATTGTTGACCACAGCCCTCACCTCGCCGAAGGCCTCCGCAGCATCGAAGAGCATCCGGACGTCGTCGGGGTTGCTCACATCGGCCTTGACGGCCCGGGCGGTGCCGCCATCTGCGGTGATCCGCTGGACCACCTGGGCGGCGCCGTCGTCGTCAGTGCTGTAATTGACGACGACGGTGTACCCTGCTTGGGCGGCCAGGACGGCTGTGGCAGCGCCGATGCCCCTGCTGGCACCTGTCACGATCGCGACCCCCCGGGATCCGACAGTCTTGGGTCCGCCCACCAGGGACTACTACTTCGTCAGCTTGAAGTGGATGGCTGCCTGCAGGGCGCCACCGACGATTCCAGCATTGTTGGCCAGTTCGGCCGGAATGATCTCGGTGCGCAGCTTCAGCTGTGGGAGGTAGTCCTCGCTGCGCTTGGAAATGCCGCCGCCGATGATGAACAGCTCGGGAGAGAACAGGAACTCGACATGCGAGAAATAGCGTTGCAACCGGACAGCGTATTCGTCCCAGGTCAGGTTATCGCGTTCGCGGGCGCTGGCGGATGCCTTCGTCTCGGCGTCAAAGCCGTCAAGTTCCAGGTGGCCCAGCTCAACGTTTGGTATGAGCACGCCGTCATGGATGAAGGCCGAGCCGATGCCGGTACCGAGCGTGATGACAAGGACGGTGCCCTTGACGCCCCTGCCGGCGCCGTAACGGGCCTCGGCAAGTCCGGCTGCGTCGGCGTCGTTCATGACCTGGACGTCGCGGCCAAGCTCCTTGGTGAAGATCTCATCAACGTTGGCATCAATCCATGACTGGTCCACGTTCGCTGCCGAGAGTGAGATGCCGTGGGAGATGATGGCCGGAAAGGTGATGCCGACGGGGGCGTCCGGACCGGGTGCGTGGGACCGGGTGGAGAGTTCATCAACGATGGCCTTGACAACCTTGGCCACAGCCTCCGGGGTGGAGGGTGATGGGGTGTCAATGCGGTAGCGCTCACCCAGGACCTCGCCAGTTTTCAGCTCAACAATGCCACCCTTGATGCCGGTGCCACCAATATCAATGCCGATCACTGTTGCGGCTGATGAGTGCTTCTTAGACATGCAGGCTCCAAAAATTAGAAGTGGTTCAATGGCGAAAGGACAAGGGACGTTACGGCAGCGTCAGCACTTCGGCGCCGGTGGCGGTGACCACCATGGTGTGTTCAAACTGTGCTGTCCGCTTGCGGTCACGGGTGACAACTGTCCAGTCGTCGGCCCACATGTCCCAATCGATGGTGCCGAGGGTCAGCATGGGTTCAATGGTAAACACCATTCCCTCCTCCAGCACAGTGTTGTACGCGGGGGCGGCGTCATAATGCGGAATAATCAGCCCGGTGTGGAACGCCTCGCCGACGCCGTGGCCGGTAAAGTCGCGCACCACGCCGTAGCCAAAACGCTTGGCGTAGGACTCGATCGTGCGGCCGATGACATTGATTTCACGGCCCGGAGCAACGGCGCGGATGGCCCGGCGCAACGACTCCTGGGTGCGTTCCACCAGCAGGCGGGACCCCTCATCAACGTCGCCTACACAGAATGTCCAGTTCGTGTCCCCGTGGACGCCGTTTTTGAAGGCCGTGATGTCGATGTTGATAATGTCCCCGTCCGCAACGACGGTGGTGTCGGGGATGCCGTGGCAGATGACCTCGTTGATGGAGGAGCACAGCGACTTTGGGAAGCCGCGGTAGCCCAGCGTTGACGGGTAGGACTGGTGATCCAGCAGGAATTCGTGCCCGATGCGGTCCAGCTCATCCGTGGTGACGCCGGGGACAATGTGCCTGCCCACTTCGACGATGGCCTGAGCGGCGATTTTGGCGGCGATGCGGATCTTCTCCAACGTCTCGGCGTCCTTGACCTCCGAGCCCTTGAACGGTGCCGGACCGGCCTTGCCCACATATTCGGGGCGCGGAATTGAGACGGGAACAGGCAGTTGCGGGCTGATGGTGCCGGGAACAAGCGTGCCGATGGGGGCCGTAGGTGCTGAGGAAGACATGCATCCATCCTATAAGTTTTTCCGAGCCGCAGGGTTCCGCCGGTGCCGTGGTGGCTGAGCCTAAGATGATGACTAAGGCAACATGCGTTGCGCACGGTTCCAAGGAGAAAAACATGGCGCAGTACTGGTACAACGTGGAAACCCAAGAGGTTGAAAAGGATGCCCAGTCGGGCTGGCAGTCCCTGATCGGCCCGTACGAGAGCCGTGAGCAGGCCGAAGAAGCGCTCGACAAGGTGCGTGCGCGCAACGAGGCTGCTGACGCTTATGACGAGGACGACGACGAATAGTCTCACCAGGCCATCCTGCCGCAGCACTCCCACGCCGCATCCCCATAATCCATGTGGCAGTTACTCGACTGGACAGCACGATTGGACAGCGCTTTCTGGCGCGGTTTTCGTCATGGTTTTCGTCAAATAACTGCCACACAGTTTGAGGGAGTGGGCTTTAGAAGGTGTGCTCGGGACCCGGGAACGTACCTGAGCGGACCTCGTCGGCGTATTCCTTGGCAGCATCGGCAAGAACGGTGCTCAACTGTGCGTACTGCTTGACGAACTTCGCCATCTTTCCGGTGCGCAGCCCGGCCATGTCCTGCCACACCAGCACCTGTCCGGTGGTGGAGTTGCCGGCGCCAATGCCCACGGTGGGCACGGCAATGGCGGCGTCCACGGCGGCAGCCGTGTCGGCCGGAACCATTTCCATCAGCACACAGAACGCTCCGGCGTCAACCAGCGCAACGGCGTCGTCAATCATTGTCTGAGCCAGCTCACCGCGGCCCTGGACCCGGTAGCCGCCCAGCACGTGCTCGGCCTGTGGGGTGAAACCAATGTGCGCCATGACGGGAATGCCGGCCTGGGTCAGGGCACGGACGGTGGGTGCGTAGTAGGCGCCGCCCTCCATCTTGACGGCGTGGACCAGGCCCTCCTTCATAAGCCGTACCGATGAGGCGATGGCCTGCTCCGGTGACTGTTCGTAACTGCCGAAGGGCAGGTCGGCGACGACCAGGGCGCGCGTGGCACCGTTGGTGACGGCGCGGGAGAAGACGATCATCTCATCCAGGGTGATCGGCAGGGAGGTCTCATTGCCCAGGACATTGTTGGAGGCCGAATCGCCCACCAGGAGCACCTCGATGCCTGCCTCATCAAAAATTTGCGCCGTGTACTGGTCGTAGGCGGTGAGCATGGCGAACTTCTCGCCGGCACGCTTGGCCGCCTGCAAATGGTGGGTGCGGACCTTCGTGGCCTTGGCCGGAACGCCGGTTGCGGCCGGGGCACCGTAGGGTGCCGGCAGCTCTGCGGCGAGGGCCGGTTCGCTGGAAGGCGCGTCCTGCGCGGACACGGGGGATTCAGGGGTGTTTGTGGGTGCCATGGCACCAGCTTATTACGACTTTGCGCCGTTACGGCCCCGCACGCGATTTGCCCCCGGTGCGGTGTAGTCCTTAGTAGAGTGAACACTGCAGGAACTTAGCTGCCCGCAGCCACTCGGCCATCGATGGTGTGCGGGCGTCATTAGAAAAGAGGCAGCTACGTGAACCGTCAACAGGAATTTGTGTTGCGCACCATTGAAGAGCGCGACGTACGGTTTGTGCGCTTGTGGTTTACCGATGTCGTGGGCTCGCTGAAATCCGTTGCCCTGGCGCCTGCCGAAGTTGAGGGTGCCTTCGAGGAGGGTCTGGGCTTTGACGGCTCGGCCATTGAGGGACTGGCACGGATCTTTGAGTCCGACATGCTGGCCCAGCCGGACCCCTCGACGTTCCAGATCCTGCCCTGGCGCGGCAACGGCAAATCCGAGCAGACCTCCCGCATGTTTTGTGATGTGTTGACGCCCGACGGCGAACCCTCCGCAGCCGATCCGCGCAACGTTCTCAAACGGACCCTGGCCAAGGCCGCCGACATGGGCTTCACCTGCTACACGCACCCCGAAATTGAGTTTTACCTGCTCAAGAGCGATACGCCCGGACCCGACGGCATCCCCGTGCCCGTGGACCAGGCCGGCTACTTTGACCACGTCCCGGGCGGGGTGGCCCAGGACTTCCGGCGCACGGCCGTGACCATGCTGGAGGATGTGGGAATTTCCGTCGAGTTCAGCCACCACGAGGGCGGGCCCGGGCAAAACGAAATTGACCTGCGCTACGCCGACGCCCTGGCCACGGCCGACAACATCATGACGTTCCGCACCGTGATCCGTGAGGTTGCCATCCAGCAGGGCACCTACGCCACGTTCATGCCCAAGCCGTTCTCCGCACACCCGGGATCCGGCATGCACACCCACTTTTCCTTGTTTGAAGGTGACAGCAATGCCTTCCACGAGCCCGGCGCCGAATATCAGCTGTCCACGACGGCGCGGCAGTTCATGGCCGGCATTCTCAAGCACGCCCCGGAATTCACGGCCGTGACGAACCAGTTTGTGAACTCCTACAAGCGCCTGTGGGGCGGGGGAGAGGCCCCCAGCTACGTCTCCTGGGGGCACAACAACCGTTCCGCCCTGGTGCGTGTGCCGCTGTACAAGCCAGGCAAGGGCCAGGCTTCAAGAATTGAATACCGCGGCATCGACTCGGCCGCCAACCCGTATCTGGCCTACGCGGTGCTGCTGGGTGCCGGATTGAAGGGGATCGAGGAAGGGTACGAACTGCCGCCGGCCGCCGTCGAGGACATCAGTGCGCTGACTAACGCCGAACGCCGGGCACTGGGCCACGACCCGCTACCCTCCAGCCTGCACGATGCCGTGCGCCAAATGGAAGAGTCGGAGCTCATGCCCCAAATCCTGGGCGAGCAGGTCTTTGAAAACTTCCTGCGCAACAAGCGGGAGGAATGGCAGGAGTACCGCCTCCAGGTCACCCCCTACGAAATCAACCGCTACTTGGGAGTGCTCTAAAGACCACCATGAGTTCACTCACCCGCATCTTGATCTCCCGGGGCTTTTCCGACCTAGAAATGTGTGAGAGGTTCCTGGGCTTCCCCGAGCTGGCCAACCTCGAGAGGCTCGGTCTTGATCAAACGCAGTTGCTTGATGCGCTGGCCCTGGCCGACAACCCCGACATGGCCCTGCAATCCCTGGTCAGGCTGCTGTGCGCCGTTCCGGAAAGCTACGACAAGTTGCACGTGCTTGATCCGGACACGGGCCGGCGGGTCGTGAACGAATCGCTCTTTCGGCTGCTGGGCGCCTCCGAAGCGCTGGCAGACTTCCTCATGCGCCATCCGGAGCATCTGGACGTGCTCGACGCCGTTCCTTCCCCCGAACCGGTTCCCACCGATGGTGAGGTGCTGCGCAACTCGCTGCTGCGTGCGGTGGGTGCGGACCCGGCGTCGGCCATCCCGGCCTCAAGCATGCAGGGCAAGGCCGCCCGGATAGCCCTGCGCACCAGGTACCGCAGGCATCTGTGCGAGCTGGTGATCCGGGATCTGGCGGCCGCGTCACCGCAGGAGGCCATGCCGCTGGTCGGGGCCGAATTGGCGGACTTGGCGGCGGCGGCACTGGAAGCCGCGCTGGCCGTTGCCCGCACCGAGGTGGGTGCCGCGATGGGTGCGGAGAAGGTGGCGGCACTGGACTTCGCCGTCATCGCCATGGGCAAGTGCGGGGCGCGGGAGCTGAACTACATTTCGGATGTGGACGTCATGTATGTTGTGGCGCACCGGTACGACGCCGGGCCGTCCGGTACCGCTGATCCGTCCGGCTCCCGGGGGACGCCTGGTTCCGCCACGGCTGCCAATGGACTTTCCGGTGCCCCCGGGCCGTTCGGTGCGGGCCTGGACGAGGCTGCCGCGGTCAGGGTGGGCAACGCCCTGGCAGGGGCCATTTCCCGTACCATTTATGCCCCCGAGCGCGAGCCCGGGCTGTGGGAGGTCGATGCCAACCTGCGCCCCGAAGGCAAGGACGGGCCCCTGGTGCGGACCCTGGATTCCTACCTGGCCTACTATCACCGGTGGGCGCAAAGATGGGAATTCCAGGCCTTGTTGAAGGCCCGGGCCGTCGCCGGTGATGCCGCGCTGGGTGCCGCCTTCGAGGAGGCCGTCGCCCCGCTGATTTGGGCATCGTCGGAACGTGACGGCTTCGTGGAGGCCGTGCAGGCCATGCGCCGTCGGGTGGCGGCCAACATTCCCGACGCCGATGCCGACCGGCAGATCAAGCTCGGCAAGGGCGGGTTGCGGGATGTTGAATTCACCGTGCAGCTGCTGCAACTGGTCCACGGCAAGACCGACCCCGGCATCCGCACCCGTGCCACGACGGCGGCCATCGACGCCCTGACGAAGGGCGGTTACATCGGGCGCACGGATGCTGCACTGCTGCTCAACCACTACACGTACCTGCGGGTTTTGGAACACCGGATCCAGCTGGTGCAGTTGCGCCGGACACACACCATGCCCAGTGATCCGCAGCAGTTGCGGGCCTTGGCACGTTCGGTGACCGGGCCCCTGAACGTCAAGCGGCCCAGCGCCGATTCCCTGCTGGCGGACTGGGCCAAGGTCAAGCGCTCCGTCAGCTCACTGCATGAACACATCTTCTACCGGCCCATCCTGGCCACCGCCGCCAACCTCAGCGCCGAGGATGCCGCGCTGACCACCGATGCCGCCAAAGCACGCCTTGCCGCGCTGGGCTACCGTGATGCGGCGGGTGCGGTCAGGCACATTGAGGCCCTCACCGCCGGGATCAGCCGGCGTGCCGCCCTGCAACGCCAGCTCCTGCCGGTGCTGCTGGGCTGGCTGGCCGACGGCGTTGACCCCGACGCCGGATTGCTCGCCTTTCGCCGTGTGAGCGATGCGCTGGGAACCTCGCACTGGTACCTGGGCATGCTGCGCGACCACCAGGCCGCTGCCGAACGGCTGTGCCACCTGCTGTCCAGCTCGTCCCTCGTGGCCGATTTGCTGGCGGTGTCCCCGGAAGCAACAGCCTGGCTGGGGAACTCAAAGGAGCTGGTGCCGCAAAGCTTCGATGCCCAATGGGCGGAAATCCAGTCCAAATTGTCCCGCCACAAATCAAGTGGAGAGGCCATCCGCCTGATCCGGCTGCTGCGCCAGCGCGAGATCCTGCGCATTGCCATCGCGGATTCCTGCGGTCTGCTGGACCAGGACGAGGTGGCGCTGGCGTTGAGTGACACCGACAGGGCGGCCGTCCTTGGCGCCTTGTTGGTGGCGGAGAATGAGATTTATGCGGGGGATGCGCCGTTGACCCGGGTGCTGGTGGTGGCGATGGGACGGCAGGGCGGACGCGAAATTGGCTACGGCTCCGACGCTGACGTGTTGTTTGTGCAGCAGCCGGTTGCCGGGCTGGCCGAGGCAGATCAGGGGCTGGCCACGCAGCAGGCCAAGGCCATCGTGCAAAGACTGACGGCGTTGCTGACGGCCCCCTTGAAGCCTGCCATCCAGGCCGAACGGGTGCTCAGTGTTGACGCGGACCTGCGCCCCGAGGGACGCAACGGCCCGCTCGTCCGTTCCTTGGACGCGTACCGCGAGTATTACCAGCGCTGGTCCTCGGCCTGGGAGGCGCAGGCCCTGTTGCGGGCCCGGCCCATGGCCGGTGCGGATGCCCTGGCCGAAGCCTTCATCGCCATGGCCGATCCCATCCGCTATCCCGCGACCCTTGCCGAGGCCGACCTGCGGGAGATCAAACGCATCAAGGCCCGTATGGAGTCCGAACGGCTGCCCCGCGGGGCAGATCCGGCCCGGCACGTGAAGCTGGGCCGCGGCGGGCTCAGCGACGTCGAATGGCTCGTGCAGCTGCTGCAGCTGCAGCACGCCCGCAACCACCCGGAACTGCAAACCACGCAAACACTGCCGGCCCTGCATGCCGCCACACGGTTGGGCCTCGTGGACGTCGAGGACGCCGCCATCCTGGAAGCGGCCTGGCGCCTGGCCAGCCGCATCCGCAACGCCAATGTGATGTGGACGGGCAAGTCGTCGGACCTTTTGCCGTCCGCGCGGCGTGATCTGGAGGCGGTGGCCAGATGGTGCGGCTACGAACCAGGCAACGCCGCCGCCTTTGAAGAGGACTACTTGGGCCTGACCCGCCGCGCCCGGGCAGTCTTCGAGCGCCTGTTCTACGGCTAACCCCTTCCCCTTTCCCAACGCTCCTGCAGTTGTGGGTGCCTTTTTGGGAACGCTCGCGCACATCTGGGGCACTATTTTGAAACGTTCGCGCACTGCTCGGCACATCCCCGTCGTCGTTAGGGTGGGAGAGAGCGAGGGTTGGCCGGAATCGCCCCGTATCTGAGCGAGGGTTGACCGGAATCGCCCCTTATCTGAGCGAGGGTTGGCAGGGGTGGGGATCAGTCGGCCCTTCCACAGCGCCAACAAATCGGCACGTGCGGGCAAGGGGGGCGAGGTTGTGCAGTTCCCCGCGATCGGCGTCCAAGTCGAAGAGTTCCTCGGTGCCCCAGCCAGACGCCCACAAGTACTTCACACACCCGTCCGTGACCCACTGCAGCGACTGGCCAAAGTACACGTGCTCGCCGTGCAGCCATTCCCGCCACGGCTCCAGCGCATCGGCGGAGTGCGCCTTGGCCGGATGCTCTCCTGCGGGATGCTCGACGGCGGCCGGCACCTCCCGCAGGAACCTCACCAGCGACTTCCCGTCGCACGTTTCGGGCACCGGCACGCCGGCCAACTCCAGCAGGGTGGGCATGATGTCGCGCAGTTCCACCACCTCATCCACCACGGTCCCGCGCAGCGCGACGGTGTCGTGGGGGGCCGGCGCCACCATGAAAGGCACCCGGGCCGAGCCCTCATAGCCCACCGCCTTGCGGTAGAAATCATGGTCGCCCAGCATCTCGCCGTGGTCGGAGGTAAAAGCAATAACTGTGTCCTCGGCCAGGCCAAACTCATTCAGTGCCTCAAAGACGCGCATGAGCTGCAGATCGATCTGGGTCATCAACCCGTAATAGCCTGCCCGTGCACGGTGCGTCACTGCGGGGGCGAGGGTGCCGAACGCCAGCTGGTGGTTGCCGTTGGTGCGCACCGATTCGTAATGGTGTTCCCAATCGCCGAGTCGGCGCTCAGAAGCCGGCAGGTCGAGATACTCTCCAGTGCCCAGGCCGGGGGATCGTAGGGCGGGTGCGGGCGGTGGAAGGAAAGGTACAGGGAGAAGGGGCGGGGGGGGTCGAGCCGGTACAGCCACTCAACGGCCTGCGATCCGGTCCACGACGTCGGGTGCAGCCGCTCGGCCTTGTCCCACGGCCTTGCCACGGTGGAATTGCACCCGGCCCCGTGGTCGAAATGCTCCTCATCCGCCGTAACCCCGGGCTGGCGGCGCAGCCACGGCACGAAGTCGTCAAAGAACTTGTAGTCGCGGCGGTGTTCCTTCCGGGCATAGTGCAAGAAACCGTCATGCAGCACGACGTCGTCAAAGCCCACCCGGGAGCGCTCCGGATACACATGCAGCTTGCCGATGGCCTGGGTCTGGTAGCCGGCGCGGCGGAACTCTCCCTGCAGCGTGACGGGATCGACGTCGTCGAACTTCACGCCTTCCTCATAACCCACCCGGCCATGGCGCTCCTGGGACTGGCCGATAAACAAGGCAACCCGGGCAGGGACGCAGGTGGGGGTGGCGGAAGCGGGCCCCCTGGACGCCAGCTCATCCAGGTGCGGGGTCTGCACAAAAGGGTGCCCTGCCGCGCCGAGGCAGTCACCGCGCCACTCGTCGACACAAATGAAGATCACGTGGGGTCTGTTCATGGACTGCTTTCGGCAGGGAGGGCCGGACCCGGCAGGGTAACCTGGACCACAAACAGCCTATGCGAAATCAGGGCCGGACCCGGCGGAACGGGTACGTCCGAAGGGACGATTTAGTTTCCGGATGACCATTTCGTCTCGCCTGATGGTCCTTAAGGCTGTAACGTCTTGGGGGTACTTCATTCGCCTGGACACGGACGAATCAGACGTTGTAAGGGAAAATATATGCGCAGGCACTCACCCATACGGCGGCGCAGAGGCGGCATCTTTGCTGCCCTCGCCGCCTTTTTTACTGTTGCCATCATGTTCTTGGGGATCGGCGGCGCCTCGGCGTTGAGTGCGCCTGCCGCCCCCGTCGCGGCGACCATGCAGTCGGCCGACGTCAAGGGCAAGACCTTCGCCGTTGCCACCGACACCACCTTCGCCCCCTTTGAGTTCCGCGACGGCAGCGGCGAACTTGTGGGCATCGACATGGACCTGCTGCACGCCATCGCCGACGACCAGGGCTTCAAGGTTGACATCAAGTCACTCGGCTTCGACGCTGCGCTGCAGGCGCTGCAGTCGAACCAGGTGGCGGGCGTCATCGCCGGCATGTCCATCACGGATGAGCGCAAGAAGATCTTCGACTTCTCGGCACCGTACTTTGACTCCGGCGTGCAGATGGCCGTTGCCAAGAACAACCAGGACATCAAGTCCTACGAGGACCTCCGCGGCAAGACCGTCACCGCCAAGCGCGGCAGCGAGGGCGAGACCTTCGCCAACTCCATCAAGGACAAGTACGGCTTCAAGGTCAAGGCCCTCGCCGATTCCGCCACCATGTACGACGACGTCAAGGCCGGCAATTCTGTGGCCGTGTTCGATGACTACCCGGTGCTTGCCTACGGTGTCAGCCAGAACAACGGGCTGAAGATCGTCACGGAGAAGGAGCAGGGCAGCTCCTACGGTTTCGCCGTCAACAAGGGCGCCAACGCGGACCTTTTGGCAGCGTTCGACACCGGCCTGGCCAATCTGAAGGCGAACGGCGAGTACGATGCGATCCTGGACAAGTACCTGGCCAAGACCGAGGTGCAGGAGCAGGGCAGCTTCTTCCAGCTCGTCAAGGACAGCTTCCCGGCACTCATGAAGGGCCTCTGGCTGACCATGGTGGCCACCGTGCTGTCACTGGCCATCGCACTGGTGCTCGGTGTCCTCTTCGGCTTCTTCAAGGTCTCCGAAAGCAGGATCATGCGCGGCATCGCCACCACCTATGTGGCGATCTTCCGCGGCACCCCGCTGCTGGTCCAGGCGTTCTTCTTCTACTTCGGCCTGCCGCAGATGACGGGCCAGCCGCTGGACGTGCTCACCGCCGGTGTCATCACGTTGAGTCTTAACGCCGGCGCCTACATGACGGAGATCGTCCGCGGTGGCATCCAGTCAGTGGATCCCGGCCAGCTGGAAGCCAGCCGCAGCCTCGGCCTGGGCTACGTCACCTCGATGCGCCGTGTAGTGGTGCCGCAAGCGGTGAAGATCATGACGCCGTCGTTCATCAACCAATTCGTCATCACCTTGAAGGACACCTCCCTCCTGGCCGTCATCGGCTTCGCGGAACTGACCTACCAGGGACAGCAGATCTACGCGTCCAACTTCCGTACAGGTGAAACCCTGCTGATCGTGGCGGCGCTGTACTTCATCGTGATCTCCATCCTGACCCAGCTGTCCAACGTCCTTGACAGGAAGTTCAACAAATGAGCGAGACGAACGTGAAAATTGCTGTCCGTGGCCTGAAGAAGTCATTTGGGGCCAACGAGGTGCTCAAGGGGCTCGACGTTGACATTGCCGAGGGCGAGGTGGTCTGCGTTATTGGCCCGTCGGGTTCGGGAAAATCAACGTTCCTGCGCTGCCTGAACAAGCTCGAGGACATCTCCGGCGGCACCGTCACCGTCAACGGCTTTGACCTGACGGATCCCAAGGCCGACCTGAACGCTGTCCGCCAAAACATTGGCATGGTCTTTCAGCACTTCAACCTGTTCCCGCACATGACCGTCATCCAGAACATCATGCTGGCACCCGTGGAGCTGAAGAAGTCCGACAAGGCGGGCGCCCGTGCCCAGGCCATGGACCTGTTGCGCCGCGTCGGCCTGGCCGAGAAGGCTGATGCGCGCCCCGCCTCGCTCTCCGGCGGGCAGAAGCAGCGTGTGGCGATTGCCCGTGCGCTGGCCATGAACCCCGACATCATGCTCTTCGACGAGGCCACCAGCGCCCTTGACCCCGAAATGGTGGGCGAGGTCCTCCAGGTCATCCGCGACCTCGCCGCCGAGGGCATGACCATGGTGGTTGTCACGCACGAGATGGGCTTCGCCCGCGAGGTCGCCGACCGCGTCATCTTCATGGACGCCGGGTACATTTGTGAGGAAGGCAGCCCCGAGGCCATCTTCTCCAATGCCCAGCAGCCCCGCCTGCAGGAGTTCCTGGCGAAGGTGCTCTAGCGCTTCAACCGGATCTATTACGCACTTGTTGGACTGATTTGGCCATTTTTCGGCCTTTTTGGTCCAACAAGTGCTTAATGGAATTTAGTGTACGACGCCGTTTCAAAAGATGGGAGCGCAGGTGAAAGATTTGCAGGAGGTGCTTGAGGAGATCACGGAGCACGTGGCGCCGCTGTGCCGCGGGGGTGACGTTGCCTCCTATATTCCCAGCCTCGGCGAGGTCTCCCCGGAGAAATTTGGCATCTGTGTTGCCATGGCTGATGGGGAAGTTTACGGGGCAGGGGACTGGCAGGAGTCCTTCTCCATCCAAAGCATCTCGAAGGTGTTTTCGCTGGCCCTGGTCATGTCGTACGACTACGACTCGATTTGGAAGCGTGTTTTCCGGGAGCCCTCCGGCACGCCGTTCAACTCCATGATCCAGCTCGAGGCGGATTACGGCATTCCACGAAACCCGTTCATCAATGCCGGCGCCCTCGTGGTCACCGACAGGCTGCTGACGCTGACGGGGGACGCCTCCGCCTCCATTCGGGGACTGCTCCGCCTTGAGTCCGGCAACCCCTCCGTGGACATCGATGCAGTGGTGGCAGCCTCGGAGGCCGACCACGGGCACCGCAACGCGTCCATGGCGCACCTGCTGGCCAGCTACGGAAACCTTGAAAACTCCGTGGACGATGTGCTGGACAGCTATTTCAAGCAATGCGCCCTCGCCTTGAGCTGCGAAGACCTGGCCAAGGCCTCACTTTTCCTGGCCCGTCACGGCGTCGCGGCCGGCGGCACGCCGTTCCTGAGCCCCAACCAGAGCAAGCGCGTGAACGCCGTGATGCTCACCTGCGGAACATACGACGCTGCCGGGGAGTTCGCCTACCGCGTGGGCCTGCCCGGCAAGAGCGGTGTGGGCGGCGGCATCGTCGCCATCGTGCCCGGGCGTTGCTCCATCACGGTGTGGGGTCCGGCGCTGGGCCCCAACGGCAACTCGGTGGCCGGCATCGCGGCGTTGGACGAGTTCACGGCCCGCACGGGCTGGTCCATCTTCTAGCCGCCGCCGGTCCTGGTCAAGGCGAACGCCGCAGCACCTTCCGGGGTGTTTTTCCCGACGCCGCAGCGCGTTCCCAGCTACAGCTGTCGACTGGTGCGCCGGCGGACCGGCAGCCATGCTCATGCGTACTGTTCACCGCTACTGGCGCGTCTAGGCATCAGGGCGCACCACTCATGGCGGTTGGTGCGCATAAGTTCAGGGTTCCGCAGCGGGCGGCGTGGCTGGTCGAACCCCCTTTGCCGTGCCATAGGCTCTATTCCGTGAAGATTTCTACCTCCGTGACCCTCGTGCCCGTCGAGCAGGCGTCGGAGCCGGCCCGCTCCACTTTGCTGGCTGGAATTTCCGCACTGGAACTGGCGCCGGATCAAGAAGGATTTGTCGGTGAACCGTGGCCCATGGCCGAAAAAGCCCTGGATGATCCCCGGCGCCATCTCTTCGCCATCATCGTGCCGGGGCCGGTACTCAAGGTTGTCGGCATGGGCATTCTGCACGTCGGCGCGGCCACTGACACAAGCTGGCCCGATGATGACAGCGCCGTTCTCTTGCGGGGATTCCTTATTGACCGCCGCGCGCAGGGTCTGGGGTACGGCACCGAGGCGACCATGGCCGCCGTCGAACTTGCTCACAGCCTGGTTGCCGAACTGCAACTGCCTGCGCTCGGGGTGGTGTTGAGCGTCGATGAGCGCAATGTAGCCGGGCAGCACGCGTACCGCAAGGCCGGTTTCATGGACAGGGGCCGGCACTTGGGCGGCAGGTCCGGACCGCGACGGATCCTGTACAGTCCGTTCCCGCAGCCGGTAACGTCAACATTCATTGACGTGCCCGACAGGGTCAACTAAAGTTGACTTTTGAGGGTGGTGGTCATGAAAACACTAGTGGGAAACATGGACGGAATGGGCCCGGTCGAGGCGTTGTACGCCGTGGCGGAATCCCGCAAGCAACTGGCACGCATGGAGTCGGAAATGGTGGCGCGTGCCCGTGCCGCAGGCCTTTCCTGGGAAGCGATTGCCTTGTGCCTGGGTGTGAGCAAGCAGGCAGTTCACAAGAAGTTCGGGAAGCGGTAGCGGGCCGGGATCTGCCGTGATCACGCCTGACGCCCTTACCGGGCTGAGACGCTCAACTGCCAGGACACGCCAAACCGGTCGCTGAGCCAGGCGTACTTCTTGGCGAAAGGGTACTCACCCGGTGGCATCATGACCTGCCCCTGGTTAGACAGCAGGTCAAACAGCGCGTCGAGGGATGCTTCGTCGGGGCAGTCAAAAAAGAATGAGACCGAAGGGGTGAATCCAAAGGCGTGCACGTCCGGGCTGTCGATGCAGAGCAGTGTCTGGTCGGCGATCCGAAAGCTTGCCGTTTTCACGGTACCTTCCCGGTCGGGCTCCTCTGCTCCATAGCGGTCCATGGTGAGGATTTCGGCATCGGGGAAGGCCTCAACGTAGAAGTTCATGGCCTCTTCAGCCTGGCCCGTGAACATCAAGAACGGTCTAAGTGTCATGCCTCAACCGTACTGGAACCAGCAAGGGGCCGGAAGTACTCAACGCCACCAACCGGTCCGGGAGGAAGCGGGGGCGGGCCGAAAGTGGCAGGAGGGGTCGGCGTCGAGCTTTAAGCGACCGAACGTGCAAACTGTGGCGGGATGGAATGCAAGGGTGCGCCCCTTCAGAAGTGGTGGATTCCGGGCCTTCGGGCCCCGTTCCATTCATGGGGAGACGGTAGTAGGCTCGGCGCATGGTTACTCTCGTGATTGTACTTCTCGCGGTCTGGTTGATTCTGGCGGTTATTGGGTTCGTCTTCGAGGGCCTGATGTGGCTGGCCATTGTTGCCGTCATCCTGTTCGTCGCAACCGCCGCCATTGGCTGGGTGCGCCGCAAGGCGGTTGAGCGGTAGTCCAAAATGCGGGGCAACGGCTTTCCCTGAAGAGGGCGTTGCACGGGTCTTGACGGTGGCGTCGCTGAAGTCCTGTGCACCGTGATTCTTGCCCTCGTGCCGCCCCTGCCAGCAGGGTCCAGTGCCGTACCTCGTGCGGAATCCTCAGGAGGGCAGCTCGTGAAGGTAGGCTTCCGTCGTGGTGCGCAGTTGGGTCAGGAGTGTTTCCAATTGCTCCACCAGCTCATCCGGGTAGGCGCTCATTGTTGAGCCCAGCCGTATTCCCGGCGGATCGAAGAACACGCTGGCGACCTCCTGGACGCCGGGTGCGGTGTGCAGGGCAACAATGCGCTTGTCGGCGTGCACACGGCTGTGCTCGATGTGGCCGCTGGCCTCGAGCCGGTTGAGCAGTGACGACGTTGCGCCGGAGGTGAGTCCGATCCGCTCGCTGAGCCGCGCAGGCGAGAGAGGCGTTCCACGTTCCTGCACCTCAACTCTCACCGCCCAACATCTGCGCAGCTATCTTGGCCTGGGGAAGGCTTAGCCGGAGCGGCGGGGGGGCGCCCAAGCCAGGGGCCGCCGTCGACCATTAAAACAGTGGAGGGCCGGAACGCAATGTTCCGGCCCTCCATCATTCAAAAGCGATTAGCAGCCGTAGTACAGCTCAAAGTCCAAGACTGCAATTGGGTGAGGTTGAGAATGGCTGTCTGCCGTGTGTTCTAGGGCATTTTTACGTTGTTAGTGATTGGTGGAAACCGGGCTATTGTGGACCTCTTGCGGACTGTTTGCGGACTGAGACTAGGCGAAGGGGTCTTTCTCGCCAGTCTCGGCGACCGGGGCGTCGCGGGTCTTTACCCAGGCAACAAGTGCCGTGATGTTCTCGGCATCAAGCATGACACGGCGCATGCTGAGCTTGGTGTAGTGGCCAGATTCCTTGCAGTAGCGGCGCAGTTCAGTCTTGGTCATCCCAAGCTCCGGGGCCACGTCATCTGGGCTGCGGAAATTGTGCTCCGCGGTCACTGTCTGGCTGAGTTCCACGGCAGCTTCGTTTGGGCCGGTGGGCGTAGGTTCTGGGATGGCACCG
Source organism: Arthrobacter sp. PAMC 25486 (assembly GCF_000785535.1). NCBI lineage: Bacteria > Bacillati > Actinomycetota > Actinomycetes > Micrococcales > Micrococcaceae > Arthrobacter > Arthrobacter sp. PAMC 25486. The sequence goes on from NZ_CP007595.1 coordinate 159,688, forward strand.
CCAATCGGACAAGTGGGCAGGGCGTCCAACCATGCGGCTAGATCTTCGTGTCGGATTGCGCTCTCATTGTTCGCGAAACGCGCCAGAAGACGTCCTTCTGCAATGTGTTGGGTGAGAGTTGGCAAACTAAAGCCGCTTTGTGCGGCCGCTTCGTCGAACGTGTAGGCGATCTTCCATTTGCTCATCTTTTCGATACTACTGCTGGTAATCTCTGCCGGAGCGCGGATAGGCTACGCACATGGCAATGGCACCGATAGCTGAGGGCGAGCGGTGGGCTTACCGCAAGGGAAGCCTGCCATTCGAAGATGTCACGATTGTGAAAGTCGTTTCGCAGAGCGGCCATCGCAAAGTCAGTGTGCAGTTCGAAGATGGGCCCAACGCGGGGGAGACCCAATGGGTTGGCCGGCCGTACCTGAAAGTTAAATGGGATGAACGCCAGGCATTCGTTGATCGAGAGCAAAGATGGGCCAATGCTAAAAGTGGATACTGGGACGTGCCACTCGGACTCACCTGTGCGGCAGCTTTAGTAATAACAGAAACCATGGACGATGCCCTAGCCCGCGACCGTGACCATGGGATCCTCCAGACAAATGACGCACCTCTTCTCCGCCAACTCTTGCAGCTCACTGAATCTCAGCTATTTGTTGAGGGCAGCTTTGATGAGCAAGGGGTTACCTATTTGCCCTGGCCCGCAATGAAGGCAGTCGCCATGGCCAAATGTCGATTGAAACCCGAGGCTGTACTTGACGCAGTTGAGCGAGACGTCGAATCCTGGGGTGATTCTGCGGAGGAATTTGGATACTACAAGCCCATGAGCTCACGACAAGTCATCGAATTAGAGGAGCCTTGGCCAGAATATGAGACGCAAAAGACTGCATGGGACATTGTCCGTGGCTGGTGCGGGGAGAGCGCGCTTGCTCGATGGTCAACATTATCGCGGGTGAGAGCTGACAATGCTCGCCTCTCAGAGATTCTGGGAAGGGCACTTGATGCCCTTGAACGGGCAGGAGATGAGCACAGTGCCAACCGCCTTCGCAAGGAAGCAGGTCGGGCATTCGGGAAAACGCCCGACTGGATTAAGAATCTGCAGAAAGAACAGCTGCAGTAGTCACATCGTGCTGTGCCAGCGGGGTAGTGCTTGGTCGAGGGTGTCCACCCGCCAGTCTTGGAGTCGTTCTTCTGCCCGGGCCTGGTGCTGGGTATGGAGCCAGACGCCAAGGATGCGCTCGTGCTCGGTGGTGTGACGCCTGTAGCGGGGCAAGTGTCCATGCTCGGCAACGTAGGCCACAAGTTGGGCTAGTCGTTTCCGCCATTGTTTATCAGCGGCCCGTTGCCGTGGCGGTATGTCCCAGCCTGGGAGTACGCCCAGCAGCGCGGCTTTGGTGTCAGATAGAGTCTCGCGGCGGTGCTCTCGCCGCTGCTCTGCCAGCCACCCGGCCAGCAACCGCTCGGCAAGGTCGCCGTCGCGCCGGGGGAGCCTGCCGTGCTCCCGGGTAAAGTCCTGCAGTTCTTTGTAGCGGTGTTGCCAGCTGATGGTGGGCCAGCCCGGACCCCGCGCCGCCTTCGCCGCGTCGTGCATGGCCCGGAAGTCGTCGCTGTACTGCTCACGGACTTGCAAATGCCGGTGCACTGTCGACCTCGGACGGCCCGTGTAGTCCGAGATTTCACGCACTGTCATGCCCGACAGATACATGCGGTCCCATGAGGGGTGCAGTGAAGTCTCCCAGTCCGGCATGACCCCACCCTAAAGGACGACGACGGACTTTGTCGGTGGCTAGCTGTAGTGTGCCGGACATCGAGAGCGTGGAATTAGAAGCGATGGAGGGTGCGCTCGTGAGATTCGTACGTGGTGGCCAGGCATGGTAACTCGGCGCTGATAGAGCTTGCCGGCGCGGGATCCAAGCTCTGGGGCATCTATCATGGGCTACAATCCAAACATGACTGTCGAAATTACATCACCAATGGACGCTGCACGGGATCGGCTCGTTGAGTCGTCGTTCGAAATCCCGGCGGTTGCCGAAGCGATGCGTATTTATCTCGCAGCGGCCCCACGGGTTCCGACTCTCACGGCGCAGCGTGTTTCCGTTAGCTTCTCTACGTCAACCAGCCTGCGGTAGTCATGCCAAGTTGGGGGGATATTCTTAACGAGATCCAGGCGTCAGCGGCACAAAACGATGGAAACGTTGATCTTGACGGCATGAGGCGCGCCTACCTAGGCGGGTTACATGAACTGACTGGGCGCAACGTTGTGGTTTACGCGACCGACTGGCTAGAGCCGAAGGGCCCAGGGCAGACACACTCCATAAATCTGCAAGACATCCAAGGTCTCATGGAAGTCTTTAGGGATTTGGATAAGTCAGCTGGCCTTGATCTAATCCTCCATAGTCCCGGAGGCGACCCCACCGCAGCCGCTAGTTTAGTCCAGTACACCAGAAGCAAGTTTGATGATGTTCGAGTCATAGTCCCGGTAGCCGCCATGTCGGCTGCAACAATGTGGGCGCTGTCTGCCGACCGCATCCTTATGGGCAAGCATTCTCAGCTTGGTCCCATCGATCCACAACTTCCAAACCCTATGGGGTACATGGTCCCGGCGGCCGCAATTCGGAAGCAGTTCAAGACGGCTCAATCCGAGTGTGCGGACGACCCAGCAAAGCTAAGCGCTTGGGTACCGACGCTACAGCAGTTTTTTCCGGGACTACTAGAGATCTGCTCTGACGCGGAAAAGCTGTCGCGGGCCATGGTTAGCGAGTGGCTGGCCAAGTACATGTTCAAGGGCCTACCTGAGCGTGAGCAGCTTGCCTCAGAAGCCGCAGATTTCTTCGCTGACACGGAACGGCACATCTCTCATAGCCGAGGGATCGCCCGGGACCAGCTGATCCAAGACTTGCCTGCTCTAGTGATCGAACATCTTGAAGATGACTCTGCACTGCAGGACGCTGTGCTGTCCGCGTATCATATTGTCAATCACACATTGTCCATGAGCGGAGCCGTCAAGTTGATTGAGAATCACAACGGGAGGGCCTATGTGAAAACTGTCCAACAGGTTTCAACGCCGGTTCCCGCAGCTTATAACCCGTAGTCGTCATTTGCTGCGCCGTGGTCAGACTGTGAACTAAACACCCCCAGGCCCCGTCCGCTTAAGTGGGTGGGGTTTTGTGCTGCCTGCAGGTGCGTTCGTTTTGTGCAGGTGGTGCAGGACCGTTGCCGTTACCCGCCTCGTCAACTCGCTCACGGCCACTTTGTCAGACCGTCGGCGTATCCTGCTGGCATGGGTTTGTTGGGTGATCCGGCAGCTGGTCGGTATGTGTCAGCGCGTCCGGACTTTGGTTCTCATCCGGCGCATTCTTTCGAGGACAGGCGCGAACCGTACGTGCGGGCGCGTGTGCCGCTGGTGGGTGGTGGGGAGGATGTTCAGGATGCGAAGGTGCAGCGGTGGACGGACACGCACGTCCTGGTTCATTGGGAGACGCCAGAGGGTGCCTACAATATCTGGGTGACCGTGGACCGGGTGACCCGCATCCGGCGCAGTGAATCGTCCTGGCAGTACGTGTACGACAAGTACGAGGCGTACGGCGAGGACTACTAGGCCGAGTGATTATCGTGTCAGTGGTCGGGCTATGGTTACCCCATGATCATCAAAGCAATGCTGGAAACCATCGAGACCGGCGCCGTCGAGGAAACCACTGTCGAGTGCCAGGACTACACCTCAGGTTTCGAACAGCTACGACGCACAGTGCCCGCGGGTATGCGCCTGCTCAGCGTCCGGCCGGAGTACTAAAGTTTCAGCCTTGACTTCCATTTGCAGACTGCCAAGATTAAAATCTTTGTATGGATACTTTGGAGCAAGCATTTCTGGCCGGCCGCGAGTCAGCAGCTAGAACGCTCGTGGCCGAGGCGTCCGAGTACGAAGCTCAGTTTGGTGAAATGAACCGGACCGCGGCGGTATTGAAGTTTGGGGCACAGTTCATTCGCGATGAACGGGTCACTCCAGCTCTTGAGCGTTGAACCACTTGTCAACAAACTCGTTGCCCCTATCGCTCAGCGAATACTGGACGGGGTGTGGAGTGCTCCATAGCCCCATACGGTTGCCTTGGTCATCCATGAGGGCATTCGTAATGGAGATGTTGCCGCGTGTCTGGACGGTCTCCACCAGGCCGTCGTCCTCGAGGTTCATCGTATTTATCAACAGGACATTCCCGCCCTCCAGAAGCACTGTCGGCAGTTGAGTAAGGAGCCTCAGTAGCCGCTGCTCAAAATCTGAGTACCGGCCATTGAGGGTCGCCAAATTTCGCTTGTAGGCGAGCATTGACTGGCGGGAGATCTTCTTGTTGTCGTATCTGAAGTGGTCATTCGCACAGAGCACGATTATGTTGTCGAACGTATGATCCTGGACTTTCGCCCATTGATCGATGTGTGCAAATTGAAGCGCTTCTGTCGACTTACAGGTGGGGATTGCGCACCTGTGTCCGACCTCTTCGAGTAGGTCTCTTTTCATCTGGGCAGGTATCTCGGGGCGTCCTTCAGGCATGAACATAACCTACCCGCACCGACAGTACCCAACGTCATCATGACTTAAACGACGAGAGGCCCCCACCCGTTGAAGGGTGGGGGCTTTTCTTGTGCGCTATTTGCCGTCGACGCCGTAGATGGCTTGACGGTCGCGGTCCACGGCCTTGTGGTAGTCAGCGGTGAGTGCAGGGTCCGGCTCCGGCAATGGCGGTTCCGGCAGTGGTTTGGGTGCTTTGCGGAGGCGTTGTAGGTAGCTGGCAAACGCTACCAGGACGGACTTGACCACGAGCACGCCGACCGCTGCCCAGAACACGGGCGAGAGAACGTCGCCACCGTCCAGCAGCAGCAATAGGCCAGCGCCGATCGCCGCCACAGCATCGAAGCCGAACCCCTGCCAGAGCGTGCGGAAGGCTCGCTGTACCGCGTCCGCCTTATCGAGGGTCGCCACACGCTGCCCCGTCACTTGGCACCGTCCTTGGCGGCGATGGTGCCGGTGATCTCGATGCCGTCAGCGAGTGCCTTGTTGATCGAGGCGGTGATCTTGTCGTAGTCGACCGGGGTGCCGTTCTTCTTGGCCAGCTGCTCAACAAGGGACTCGAGTGCACCAATGCCGGCGTTCGCGGTGTTTATCCGGCGCTGGTTCTCGATGGCCAGAGCGGTGGCACCCGGACGCCATGTGCCGCCGGAGACCGTGCCATGCAACATGTGGTCTGCAATGTACTTGCGCAGCCCTGCCTCGGTGCTGCCAATGGCTTTCAGTATGGTGTTCACTTCTGCTGCGGACAAGGTGTCCTCCTTGGGGGGTGTGGGAACAATCGGTTCAATGATGATGGCTTGACCGGACACGGCCGGGGTCGGACCGATCCAGCGCAGGTAGCCGTACAGGTAGGTCTTGGGCCATACATGGATGCGGGCAGGTGAGCCGTGCTGGCCGCCATTGTCGTCCTCGTACCCGTCACCAAGCCCGTTCAGCTCCAGCACACGGATATCGTCACCCAGATCAGCGAGGACCGTACCAATGTGGCCGACACCGTTGCCGAAGAAGCCGCGGTTCATGATGAACGTGTCACCAGGCATTGCCGGCTGGTCCGGGGTGATGCCGTCGAACACCTGCCACATGGTGCTGCCCGGGTCGGTCCAGTTCATCTCCCACACAGCCGCAGCTGTCGGGGTCGGCAGGTTGTCGAAGAAGCCGAGCCGGTACCGGAACCAGATGAACAGGTCCATACACTGGTAGCCGAACCGGCCATCAACGTTCAGATCGCGGCCAGCAAGATCTTGGTAGCGGCCATTGCAGTTCGCTACCGTGTAGTCCGCAAACGCAGACATGGCAGCTTGATTGAAAGCCATAGGCCCTCCTTAAAGTAGAGAGCCACCCGGGTTAGGTGGCTTGTGGGGGTTCTGGTTCGAGGTTGGGCCAGGGTGGGATGCCGGTTTCTTCGACGCATTGGGCTTCGATGAGCATGCGGCGGCAGCGGGCGGCGTATTCTGCGAGCCGGCCACGGTTGCGGTCGGACCGGTTCGCCCGTGCACGTTCCCGCTCGGCGTCGGCCCACGCCTCGTTACGTTGCGTGCGCATGTCAGCGTTACGCGCCCGCTCCCGACCAGCCGTGCCGGTCCAGTACTTGATGAGACCATTCACAAGGGAAGTCAGGATCGCGCCACCTGTACCCGCCCCCAGGACGGTGATAACTATCTGTGCCGTGTCCACCCGGTCACCTCTCCGGGTCGTAGGCGTACCGCCGTATACGGAACCACCTCGCCCCAAAGTGAAGCGCAACAATGACGATCATGAAGAACTGAACGAGCCGGTTGCCGGATTCACTGAGGTGCAGCGCAAGGATGTTCACCCCGTAAATCAAGGACGCGCCGATACAGGCAATGACGGCAGACCGTTCCAGCCACCAAATGCCCGGCAACACCGCAACAGCACCCAGCACACCCCCCAGTAGCAGCAGCCAGGCCCAATACAGGGTCAGGCCCGCGCCCGCCGTCGCCTCAATCGACCGCGGCGGGAACAGGACAGCAGAGAGGCCCCCAGCCGTCGCCGCCAGATAGATGAAGAACTGAATTACAGTCACGATCCGCGGCTCCTGGATACGAAGCCAGACCGCGAGGGTCCAGTGATTTTTAGTCATGGCCGCGTCCTTAGTAGATTTCGATGGCCATGGTGTCCAGTGCGAACCCTGTGGCGCCGCTGCCTGCGCTGAGGCGTGCGAAACCGTTCGGGTTGACTGCGCTCGTTACCGCCTCGGCAACCGCAATCCCGTTAACGAAGGCGGTCAGCAGGCCACCAACCCATCGGATGCCAACGCGGTCACCGTTAGATGTGGCGAACAATGGGGATAGGACGGTGCTCGCGTTAGCCACACGCTGGGAAAGGCTCGAGGCGGTTGTGCCGATACCTAGACGGTAGACGTCCGGGGAACCACCGACCGTGGAGGCGAACAAGTCCAAATACACGGGCGCACCTTGAGGCACGGTGATCACGTCCCACGACATCATGGCACCCGCACCCAGCAGCGGCAGCCCCACGCCTATTGATCCGGCTGTAGATCCTCGAACCACTGTGGAGTTCTGGACGGCGAAGTTATTTGCATTGCCTTCCCATGTGCCTCGGACCAGCCCAACATCGGTGGCTGTTACTTCGCCCGCGAGGCTGGCCTTGTTTCCGTCGTTGAAGTTCGCCCTGTACAGCTGCCGCCCCGGAGCGTATGGCGCGACCATGGGCGCACTCCCCATGAGCTGGTTTGAGCGGATGATGATAGACATTCTAGGTCTCCTTAGTACCAGCCGAGGCTGATCAGTTTGGTGCGGATCAGCGCCGACACGGACGTGTAGCCTGCGGCGTTCATATGCCCGCTATCATGGGCAATGCTTGGTGGCTTGATGCCGTCTGCTTGGTGCTGCAAATCTGTGGGGGTTGGGGAAATGCCAGTGTCCACCCAGAGCTGCGGGGAGCAAAGATATGCGTCCACGTCAAGGAATAGATCGCCGTACAGGGCGGCCAGTGCGGCGTTGACGGTACGGACATTTGTCCATTGTGTTGAGCCGCTGGTTTGGGCGGTATCCACGAAATGCCCCAGCACGAGAACACGCTTAACCAAAGGGGACAGGTAATTGAACGCTGCATGTGTTTGATCTGTGACCAGCGGCGCGGACCCGGCGCCGGACAGATTATTCTTGCCCGTCCATAGAAGCGTGACGTGCTGGCGTGACGCTGTGCCAACGATAGGAATAAACGCAGTGCCCGAAGTTACCGGGGTAGCAGCGCCAGCCGTCGTGCGGGTAAAAGAAAACACCGTTGAGGTGCTGCTCAGTGTCCCTCGGACACCGTTTAGCGTGCCAGTGAACGGTTTCATCTCGGCACTATTGGGCATGTTTGCTGCCGTTACAGTCACGGCACCACTTGCAGGGATTGAGCCGCCGGAGACGGTGAGTGATGCCGGCACAGAGCCGAGACGGGCGCTAATGTGCTGGGATGTCTCAGCACCTTTACCTTCATTGTGGAACGTCGCACCTGTGCCTGCCAGTGCCGCAGCCAAGGCAGTGCCGATCCTCTCAGCACTAGATGATCCCCAGATCGTAATGTTCTTCACGTCAGGGAATACCGGCGATAATGAGCTATCGGAATTCACGTACCGGTCGCCGACTGCCAGACCGCTACCAGTGGCGGCACCCATCCTAGATGCCCACCGTCGCAAGACCTCATCAGGGACGTTGCCGTCGTTGTTTAGCTGCATCTCGGTGTATCGCCATGCAGCATCGAGGACCGCCCAACTTACCGACGCATCAGCGTGTTGATGAATGCCTAACCGGTTCTGCATGTGCCACAGGGATAGGTCCGTGGGCCCACCATCCTCGCGCCGCGCCCCTATCCAGGTCTCACGCGAGGTTCGATCCGTAGCGACAAAAAGGTGTCCGTCACCTCCGAGTATCGGGGCCCGTCGGTCCCAGCCGGTGAGGAAGTCGTAATTCTTCACCATGAAGTCGGCGCCTGCCTGGTTTAGCGGATCACCGGGAGGGCCAGGCTTGCCGTCGAACAGTCCAGCGTCAGCATCATCACGCACGGACATGGCAACCCTTGCGGACTGTGCAGAAGCGCTGGCCGCCGCTTCCGCCTCAGCCAGCAACGCCAACGCCTGCGGAGTACCAACGCCCGGAGATGACGGCACCTCCACTGCCTTCGTCAAATCAATCTCAGCACCCTCCGGCAGCGCCATGGAATGCGCCTTGATAGTGGGCGCTGCACCGTTCACCGCGTTGAAACGGTAGACGACAGAGTACGTCCAGTTCTCCACCGACATGTCAGGGTCATCCGTTGCGAATAGCTGAATGCCACGGTATAGCGGCGTCACGCCATCCGCAGCCGGTGTGCACACGTAGCCGTCATAGTCCAGTACAGCCGTGATGGGTGCCGTCAGAACCGTGATCGGGTTCGGGCTGGAAGTCCGGTTTGGAAAGTACGGCACAGACGGTGTGAAGGTGATTGATCCGCTGAGGGGAACAACTTCCGGCTCATTATCCACGTCAGGTCCGTCCACGCGGCCGATGCCGAACTGACCAACAACCCGGCCAGTGCCCATGTTTGATGGCTTCAAAATAGTCTCCTAAAAGTTTGGGATGGCGTAGAGCCAGTCAGCGAAGGGTTGTGTCGGCGTTACGTGCCGAAGTAGTCCGTGCGCAGCTGGGCATAGATCCTGTCGCGCTCAGCCTTATCGGCGGCGTAGGGCAAGACGATGACGGCATAAACGTTCAGGCGCTCGTATCCGGCCCCATAACCAACCCGCATGAGTGTGCGGTTGTTCGATCCGGCGTCACCGGTGTTCTCGCTCGTGTCCACGCGCATCACACTGTTCGCACCGTTGGCAACACCCATGAAGATGTGCGTGCCGGTATCCACCGCAGCAGTCCCCGGGGCGGCGAGGCCCTTGCCCGCATTTAAGATCCAATACGTGGAGGCACTATTGGCGCCAATGCTTGTCACTGGACCAGACGCGCCGGATACCACCACGGACGAGTCTCGAACCTCGCGGAACCGGGCCACCACAATGGTGGTGCTGGGCTGGCTCAAAGCGAGTGGCATGGTGAGCATGTCGTCCACTCCGTCGAAGAAGAGGACCTTCTTCCCGACCGAGTCGACCATGATCTCAGGCGCCCCGGCAGCGTCGTTCGATTTCCACTCCGCGCCGGAAACCGTGTCGCGCCAAATAGGGGTAGGCCCAACAGGTGAACGCTCCGCAGAGAAATACAAGACCGCACCAGGAACCGGGCTCGTAAGCCTCATGCTGATATGAGGCAAAGCCGGGTCTGCTTTACCAGCAGCAGTCCGGATGCCCTTAGCAAGAACAGCCATCAGACGTACCCCTTCTTCTTCAATAGCGGCGCGAGCGCCTTCGTAGCAATCGCTGGGGCGACAATGGGTTTGTAGTGGGTGACGTCGTCCATGATCGAGGGTGGCAGGGTGCCAGCCGCGATCTTTGCTAGGTCGTCAGCAGTTGGAGTCATGCCAAGGTCCACCATCGCTTTTGTGCGCAAATAATTTTGCATGTCAAAGAACCGGCCAGGGTAGAGCGCCTTGACACGGCTATTGATCTCCACCACCGTGGAATGACCGGCGCTGCCCGTTTCCTCATCGGTGCGGGTCGTCGTGCCCACCACGATGAACTGGCGTACGTTCGGCGTAAGGAACTCCACCATCTGCACGAACGCGTCCACCACATGGTCAGCAACCGTGGCGGACATGCCCTTGATATTCGCTGTCACGTCGTTGCGGCCCATGAAGATAATGGCCGTGTCAGAGAAGTGATCAGATGTGGATGACAAGAACGGCTCATTCTTGATCGCTATGGCCGTGCCCGTGTCGGAGCGCTTAAACGAAAGGCCCTCAGCCTCGCTGCGCCACAGATCACCAGGGACCCCGGCAAGTGTTCCCGACTGGATAAAGGACCGCCCCGCATACCACCCAATCTCTTGACTGGTAGTCATCAGCTCGCGCCCAATGGCGGGGATTGTTCCGGTAAGCAAGAGCGGCTTTGCACCCAGCCGAATGAGGATCTCATCAACAGGGGCGCCGCTAATGCCACGGTTGAAAACGGCCACGTCGGGGAGAGCGCCGGCCAGCTTGGCCGGGAATGACTGCCCGGCAGGCCACAGCACGCCAAGGGACCCGCCCGCAACGAGCGAGTCACCGATGCACACAACACGCTTCCGATCTGATCGGGTGACTGGTGCGCGCATCTTGAAGAACTCCGCAGTACCGTCAGTGCGAATACCTCCAGCAACACGGTTGTTCTCGATGACGAACGGGGTTGCCCACCCTTCGCCCTGGTCCACGTGTGTCAGCAGCCGGTCGTCACCGTCGTAGACAGCCTTCGCCAGGGCAGCTTCGATGGCAGCAAACTTGCCCATTGCTGCAGCGTCACCGGGCGCCCCGGTCAAATCAGCGAGTCGTTTCCATACCCCTCCCATATGCTTTTTCTCCCATCGGTAAAGAATGCTGGTGTTGCGTGGGTCTTTGAGGTCGTCAGGGTTTTGATGCAGCCAAAGCTGGAACGGCTTGGGGTTCTTCGGTGCGGTCAACGACACCCAGACAAGATTTTGATTCGACCCTCCACCACCAGGCCCGACGCCACCCGGACCGAGAACCAAGTCTTGGAGCATGCCACCACCGGCCGGGACCGCGATCCGCCAATCCGGGAAATCAACCGGACCATACTCGCCATTGATCCACTCGATCTGCAGCGAGTACCAAGCGTCATCGAACATCACATCCGTATCGTTCAGTACGGTGGTCCACTCACCCAGAGCATCAGGCTTAACCTTCACCGGCTCAGTCGGCAGAACACGTCCCGCCGCATAACCAGCAGCAACAAGGTTCGGCCGGTTCAAAGTGAACACCAGCTGCACCTGCTTGCCGACCATGGAGATGCCACCAACATCACGGATATTCCCCGAAACTGTAGACATACGGTCCCCCTTTCAGGGCATAGAAAAAGCCACCACGGTTTCGTGACGGCTAGAAAGAATCTGGGGGGCTTATTCGCCCGGGTCGGTTGCGGCATCCAGTAGCGCGGTCAGCTCGGCAATTTGCGCGTCCTTGACCCTGCCCCGCGCCCGCTCCTGCAGTAGCTCCCACCGCAGCGAGTCAACGTCACTGCGGTTGGCGGCGTGGATGTGCTCGTGGAAAATCTGTTCGTCAGCGTCCAAGGCGGGCTCCTATCGTGTGGGTGGTGTCCGGTAGACTCCGGGCATGAGAAAACTTGGGGGAATACTCGCCATTGGGTTGCTGGCGTTGACCGCGTGCAGTGCACCCGTTGAGACGTCGCCGGCGCCGTCCGTGAGTGCCAAGGTCGAGATGACGGCCCCAACTGAGACCGAGACAATCACCGCGGCACCCATCCCGGCTCAAACGGCACCGAAAGAAACAACGGTCGCCTTGAGTGGCGAGTTCGGAGACCCCGCTACAGATGCTGCTTTTCTTGCTGGAGTAAAGGCAGGCTGGGAAGGTGTTGTGCCTTCTGACGATGCTCTCGTGTCTGCAGCGATGCTTGCCTGCGACAAATATGCGGCGGGCATACCGCGCATAGAAATGGGCCTTATCGAAGGTGATAGCGGGCAAGATATTCGCAACACCGACCGGCTGGCAGTTTATGCTGGCCGAAACTACTGCATCGAGTACAACCCAGACAACGACTAGACGGTGTAATAGAGCCTCTGACTTGAAACATCGAAGAAGACATTTGCTGGCTTCGATATCGAAGTAAGCCCCGTGAATCGAACTGCGGCAGCCACGGTTAGGTTGGCAGTTAGATTGAGGCTCGTTGAATTGAGAGCGCTTGCTGAGCCGTAAAGCACGTGACCGCTTGGGAATCGCAGGGAGCCGCCGTTTGCTATCGGGTCGATGACCATACCTCCGGCCGTGATCTTCCCGCCAGTCGTGACGTTCAGGTCACTCTTGAGCGTGGTAGTACCCTCAACAGAGAGCGTGCCCTTGGTGGCCATGGCGCCAGTGACGTCCAGCTTCCCGGACACCGTGGTGTTGCCGCCAAGCTTGGTCACGCCTGTAACGTCCAGCGTGCCCGTGATCCTGGTGTTGCCTCCGATGTCGGTCTTGCCGTCAAGGATGGTATCGCCAGTGACTTCGAGCGGACCGTAGATGAATGTCTGCCCGGAGAAGCGCGACGTGCCTGCGACAGTCAAGGTGCCGGAGATTGACGCCACACCAGTGACGTACAGGCCCTCGTTCTGCACTGTGAGCCTGCCCGTGCCGTAGAACCTTTGACCACCATGGCCGACAGACGACCCGTTGAGCGGCGTCGCGTACTGGTCCCTGCGTTGCTGCCGGGCCGGTTCGCCCATGTTCCCCTTGGAGAGGTCAATGATTTTGCCCATCATGCCTCCATCGGCTGGAATTCAAGCTTGACCTTCGCCCCGAAATCACCAGAGAAACCAATCAGGCGCAGGCGGTAGAAGCCGTCGTCCATCCACGGATCGTTCTGCATATAAGCTCTCACCCCAGCGCCCGGGAAGAGCTGAGAGAGCTTGTATTCTTCCCCGATGACCACACTGAAGGACCACTGCTCCACCGGCTTCAGTGACGCAGCCAGCTCCGCATTGGCTAGGGCTTGCAGCTCCCCGGCATCTTTCACCTGCGAGAATGCCACCGTCTTCACCAGCGCCGGGTAAGGTGACGCACCAGAGATCGCGGACCGGACCAGCATGTCCACCTCGGTACCCTCGCCGGTGGCAATGACATGGTTGGCGACGTTGCCCGCGTCCTCGGTTACGGTCAGCCCGATGGCACCATCCTTCGGCGCCGTCAGATTCCAGACCAGTAACGACGGCGCAGGGGTTGTTACGAGCCGGTGCCGCAGCTCCCCGTTCGATGCGTACTCCGGGATGAAGTCCACATCCGGCCCATACTGCGTATCGATCAGATCCCGCATCGCGTCAGCCGCAATAGGCATGTGATAGCCCTTGTACTCACGTTCCGCAGACCCTGATTTGTCAGCAGGGAAGATGATCGGCAAAGCGAACTTGGTGCCCGTCGTTGCCTGCTGGATTACCCGCTTCAACTGCGTTTGCAGATCCAGGTTCGACCAACCCACCGTAGTGCCCTGCATCCCCGCGGACGAGTACGCGGCACACATGCGCTTGCCGAAGATGGAATTGATGTCCGTATACGAGACGGTCACTTTCCCGGCCTCACGGTCATACGTCCTCGTCCAAATCACACCAGCAAACACCGGCACACCAGACTCTTCAAAGACCAGTGTGCGGAGAATCGGTTCCGACAAATAGCGGCCAGGCATCCCCGATGAGTCAACATCACCCACCACAAAAGACGCCTGGCCGCTGCCGGACGCGTTCAGCTTCCTAGCCCACGGCGGATTCTCAATAGGAAGAATCCCCTCACGTCTACCAGTCTCCGTATGCACCACACGCACCAACCACGCCACGGCGCCTCCTTACATGTAGGTGTCGATCACTTCGACATAGCCGGTGCCCTTGGAAATCTTCACCGATGCGTTATTGCCCGGCAGTACCTTGAAAAGATCGGCGCGGGTAACAAGGTCACTGCGGTCATTGCCGTTCAGCCGCAGCCGGCCAGTAGCGAAATCAACCCGCACCCAACCACCAGCGCCAAGGTCACCCAGCGCCGTATACAAGCCACCAGGATGCGTAATCGTGAAACCGCCAACCAGCGGACCATTCACCTGCACCACCGGAGACGCCGCATAGTTCCCGCGATGAAAAGCGGAAACCGCAACATTCGGGGCCAAGTCGTAGGTGTGCCGGTCCCCGTACTTGGCCGGGTCAGGGCACCTCAAAGGGACCTGCCACGTCGCCAACGTGTCGGTGATCGGAGTGAACTTCACGCCGGCGTTGCGCTTAGCGTCCGCCCACTGAGTGGAGCTGTGCCCAGACACCTGCAAGCGGCCACGCATCGGACCCGTGAGGAAGTTCATGGCCTCGTGCATGTCCATATGCGACCGTGCTTGCAGGTTGCCGGTGACCGTTACCACCCGTGCCGCGTTGTACGTCGGCAGATCATACTCGCCGTCTGAGTTCTCGCGGTCCACGGTCTCACCCTTGACGTCAGGTGAATCCCACCAGCCATCGATGCTGTTAGTGGTCCAGGTGCCGAACCGGTCGGTCCCCGAAAGGAGCCGACCGGCCCACTCGATTCGATCAGCTACCAAGACGCACCCCCTGCTCTCCCAGCCTGTACGAGATCTCATCGACTACTTCACGTTTGAGGCTGGATGGGTCAAGGGACGTGAACTGCGCGCCGGTCATGTCAATATTGACGCCGCCACCACCACCTGATTGTGTAGATGGTCCAGACGGCGCAGCCTGCGGTACGGAAGCGTGCGCCATACTCACCCCCTGCGGGAACGTCCCAGCATTGATCGCCGCAAGCTCACTGTCGTACCGTTCCGAAGATCGGCCGTTGATGACCCATTCACCCTTGTCCACCCACGAGGTGGGGATGCCATCAGTGCCGAGACCCAAGATCCCATCAACCTTGTTGGTCCCCGGGCCAGACCGCGGCAAGCGTCCGCCGCCCGAGTGCTTCGGCAAGCGTCCACCTGCGTAGTTGCCAGTCAGGCCACCAGCGCCGCCCTGCCCAGTGCTGATGCGGTTCTCAGAAACGATGATCGACGCATACCGTGGACGAGTCAGATCATTCAGCCAGGATTCCGCAACGTTCGTATTGGCCTCGGCAAGGATCTCCGCCGTTCGCTTCTTGCTGGCGATCCCATCGATCTTGTCGCCAGCCTCAACAGCACCAGTTTCAGTGACCTTGATCTGCCCATTCGGTAGGTGCTCGATCTCGTATCCGAGAAGCTTCATCGCCTCCACAATGGCGGGCGAATCAGGTACATCAATCGTGATCGTCTTATCCGGCGTCTCCTGAATCTGCTTCGCCAAATCGTTGAGAGCCTGTTCAGCCGCCGCGTTCTCGATCTGAATATCAGTGACAACATCGGTCGGAATGAGCCCATACGCGTTAGCCAGGACATTCGCTTGGTGTTCAGCGACACCGGATGCAATGGCTTGCTGAACAAAGTCATCACGCAAACCGTCAACAGTTTTCCGCAGTTCCTCGCCAGAAACATTGTTTCGTTTCTGCGCGTCAATGACCTGCTGAGCACTCGTTGCCGTTTCCAGCAAAGCGCCAGCATTATTCTGTTGCGCCTCCGTGTGGATGTTCAGCGTGTCAGCTTCGTAGTTCCACATGTCCGTGGTCTCTTGGATCTGCTCCGCGGACCGCTTCTTGGTTTCCGCGTAGCGCAGCTCAGCTTGAGACTGGGACAGGGTGGTCCCGGCCGCTTCCTGCTTCTTAGCAATGTTCGCCTCGAGCGCAGCCGTCTCACCCTCAATCGCAGATTTAGTTCCCTTGTTCGCCCACGCAAGATCCTTTGCAGTTCGGACAGCTTCAGTGGATGCGCCTGAGTACTTATCCAGAGCGTCCCGTGCGTCGTGGGCTTTCTTGGCTATTCCGCCGTAAGTTCCTGACCCTCCGTAGCTGCGAACCGTGTCGTTCTCAGCAATTGCCGTGAGCTTGTCCCGCAAGATATCCAGCGCCGGACCGCCCTCGAGTATGGCGGTGTTCATATCCTTTTGAGAGATCCCCAGCTGCTGGAACAAAGCAAGCGCGTTTTCCTTAGATCGCGTGCCCTTTTCGTCTGCCAGTTGCTGGTTGAGAACCTTCTGCACGTTCTCATCCATGACGCCGTTGGATTCCTTGAGCGCATCCGTCAGCTGTTGCACAGCGGTCTTGTGCTCCTGCGCCTTCTCGGCAGCACCGGACTGGTACATAGCCAGCCCGCCAAGAGCCAGCCCAACACCAGTGATGACTAGCCCGATGGGGTTAGTCAGGAACGCGACCTTCAGTGCTGTTCCAAGCCCGGTCACCCCAGCAGTTGCTGCTGCCGTTGTGGCTGACATGACCGAGATAGCTCCGCCAGTCTCAACAGCAATCGCACGTGAAGTAGCCATCTGGGCCCGCATGACACCAAACGCTGTGCCCATCGAACCCAGTGCGGCCCCAATCGGTCCACGCAAGGCCACCACAGCGGCGAACGCCAAGACAGCGGCCATGACAGGGGTGGGCATTTTGGAGATCGCAGACGCCACATCAGCAACAACCTGCGCCACCGGCACAAGCGCCTGAGCCACTACGACAGCAGCCGGCCCTAGAGCTTCACCCAGCTGGACAGCCACCGGAGCGACGGCCAACAGCAGATCCCGCAGTGCAGGAGCCAGCGTAACCAGCACGGCCGTGGCAGTGTCAATGAGCGCCTGTCCCGTCTGCTTTGCCACCGGCAGCAACGGGGAAAGAGCGCCAATGAAATCGCCAAACGCCCCCCGCAATTCAGGGGACAAAGCAATCAGAGCCACAATTCCAGCCACCAGCGGATTCATGGCCAAGCCAAGTTTCTGCAGGATCGGGATTTGGGTACCCATGGCAACAAATGCCGCCGTGATTGCACCCAGCACGGGCCCGTTCTTCGCGAGGCTATCCAGCTGCCCATCAACGGCGGAAACATCCCACGAGTTGATGCCGTCCTTCACTCGTCCAATGGCAGGCAGTACCTGATCAAAGGCAGGCTTGAGGCGGTCCATCATGACAGCAACCAGCGGCCCAGTCTTACCCTCGGCGGCGCGCAAAGCATCAGCCAGTGAGTTGGCCCAGTCCAGTGCGAGACCGCCACCAGCCTTGTGAACAAACGGCTCAGCAATGATGCTGGAAATATCTCGCCAAGCACCCTTGATGCGGTCAACAGACCCAACCCAGGTATCTTTCACGCCAGCAGCTGCACCAGCAAAGGATTTCGACATCTGAGCAACCAGA
This sequence comes from Arthrobacter sp. PAMC 25486, assembly GCF_000785535.1. Taxonomy (NCBI): domain Bacteria; kingdom Bacillati; phylum Actinomycetota; class Actinomycetes; order Micrococcales; family Micrococcaceae; genus Arthrobacter; species Arthrobacter sp. PAMC 25486. The sequence continues at coordinate 177,062 of NZ_CP007595.1, forward strand.
ACATCAACAGCTTCGCCAGCGTCCAGCGCACCATCAGTGATGGCCTCGCGGATCTCGTTTCCGGTCTGGCCCATGCCTTCGCCGATGAGCTTTGCAGCGTCAACGCCGCGTAGGCCGAGCTGGTTCAGCGAAACGGCCGTGATCTTGCCAGTAGAAGTGATCTTGGCAAGGATCTGCACGATCTCGTCAATGTCCTGGGCGCCGCCACCGGAGGCGGCCACCGCATCCTGAATTGCTGACAGGGTTGGGATGACCTTCTCCGCCTGCATGCCGAAGGAGAGCAGCTGCTGAGTACCGGAGATAAAAGCCTGGCGCGGGAAAGGTGAGGTCTTCGCAAACGCGGCAACCTTTTCCATCATTTCGGCCGCAGCCTCAGTCGAACCCAGGATAGTTTTGTAACTGATCCGGGCAGTCTGTTCCAACTGGTTGTAAGCGATGCCAGTCTTCATGGCATTCTTCAGCAGAGCCACGCCACCAACGAGAGCGGCTGCTGTCAGTGCACCGACTGCCTTGGTCGCTGACCCCATCGCGGCACCAGTTCGAGAGCCAGCTTTTTCCCCGGCGTCGCCAATCTGAGTTGTTGCCTGAGCGGCCTGCCCAGCCTTCGCCTTATAGTCGCCGATCATCAGATCAAGCCGAACCGATAGTGTCCTCTCGCTGGCAGACATCGCACCTCCAAGGGGCATCAAAAAAGCGCCCGGGTCGGGGCGCTCAGCTATCATTCGGTTATGCGTAAATCATTTTCAGTTGGGGTTATTGTTGTCATGGCATTCTTGGCGTCTTCATGCGGAAGCGGCGTTTCAGAAGCCAACATATCGGCCTGTGAAACATTCGACTTCGCGCACAAGAACGTCGAAGACACCGTAGCCTTGGCAATTGCAAACGAGCATGACGACTACTACAAGAACCTTGCGCAGGTTGCGTCCAGCAAGCGGCCAGGACTGATCAAAAAGGCATACGAGCAGTCCGAAGGGGAACTTGCGTCAGACTTTCAAACCCTCGCCGGCATGGCGTCACGAATGGACGCTACCGAGGCCACAAGAGACGCGGCCATTGCCTACTACATGTCAGTTCCGGACATTATTGAAGCGTGCCAAGAAGCTGGCGCTGAGATGGAATCCGCGGGCCTCTAGGTGTCTTTCAACCGGTCGTCAATCACTTGCATACGTACCCGTGTTTTTGGGTCATGATCGGCAGTGCTTGATGCCCTGTCCTTGGCCTCGCACCCGAGACAGCTGAATGTCTCGACCTTGAACCAGCCCGCGTTCTGAGCGCCTACCGTGCTGTCCACAGAGTGCCCGCAGCCCGAGCATGTGGACTGCTCCAACACCTGCAGGCCCATGGTCAGTAGCCGGTCTGTCTCGGTCCACCCTTTCTTGGTGATCCCGAGCCAGACCAGCGGTGCCACCCCATAGGTGCGGGACGTTTTTAGCCCGAGTAGGAGTCGGCTCCATCTTCCTCGTCGGAGGACTCGAGCAAAAAACCCGGGTTCACCTCGGACGGCATGAAGGATGCATCCTGGTACGCCTCGATGATCTGCACGTACTGGCCATCACCGATAGCTTCGGCGAATGTCTTGAGCTGCTTCTCGTCTGTGAACTTCGGGAAGACGATGGATTCCAGCAGGACAGCACGCATGCCCAAGGCGCTGCGGGCCTCATCAGAGAGTTTGCGCCGGTTCTTCTCGGCGTCCACGACGGCGTTCTTCCGCAGCCGGGAGGAATGGTCCTCAGTGAGGCCCTTCACTCGCACGACCAGGGCAGAGTCAGCGAACGACTGTGCCAAGGTGCGGATCTCTGCCTCGATCTTCGCGGGCGAACGGTCGGAGATGCCGCGCTGGCCGGTCGGGATGCGGCGGGCGATGGTCAGTTCTTCCTTGAGGATGTCGATCTGGCCGATCAGTCCAGACTTCTGGTAGACCGTCACTCGGCGTTCCTTGGTGGTTGCCCCGCCGATCCATGCTTCAAGGTCAAACGTTTCTTCAGTAATTTCAGTCATCACAGGCTCCTAAGGTTATGGTTTTCGGGGGCGGACAGCAGCGGCACTGTCAGGCTTCCCCTGGTGTACCGGTCACCGCTGTGGTCAAGGACTTTGGTGCCGTCATCGCGTCGCACAAAAACGTCCACAGTCAGCTGGCTGTTGGCGATGTACGCCAGCTGGTCAGCAATGACCTCGTTGGGGTCAATGCCGTTGGCTGCGACGAAAGCGATCACGTCCGCGTTCGGGGCTTTCTGGCTGTTGAGCGGTATTCTTTGCATGGCTTCACAGGCTCCTAAATTTGCGGGTCACAGGCTCAGAGGTGGTGCAGCGGCGCGGGAGAGCCTGTGAGCATCCCGCGCCGCCAGTCAAATGGGTCAGCCAGTTACGGACCGACGACCGCGACCTTGCCGTCAGTGAAACGTGACTGCTGCGCCAACGGCTGCGTGAACATTGCATAACCGGAAGCGTCGGCGCCGGAAGCGAACTGTGGGTAGTCAGTGACGAACCCATAGCCTTCAACCTTGTCCGTGGCGGTGATCGGAACATCAGAGGCCTTGCCGATGCGGCGGAACAGGTCGAACTTGATCCCTCGCGTGGTGAAGAACTCTTCAGCCGCGATGTACGCGGACGTTGCCGCCGTCGCGTCATCCTCAGCCTCAAGGAAGAATTGGAGGGAGCCCTTGTAATTCGCGTCACCGAAGTTGACGACCTTGCCCTTGTCGCAAACGCCCTTGCCGGTGATTTCTTCCGATGCGTCCATGCCCAGGTCATACCCGGCCACGACTGCACATGTGATGTTCACCCCCGCGGTCAGTTCCGTAACAGTGGGCTTGCTGATGTCTGCAACGCCGCCAAGCACTGCGATCAGCAGTGTGATGTCGGAGTCAACGAGCCGTGCACTCATTTCTTACTCACTTTCCGCGACACCGGGCCGCTGTCACCCGCAGGCGGGTTGTTCTTTGCCCGAGACGACGGGACTTCTTTCAGATACGGGGCAAGCCCAAGATGGGACCGGAGAACCTTGCTCGGCAGGATTCGACCAGTCCGCGTGTCCCGGACTTTCACCCATTCGCGTGCAGCCATTTGGCCACCTTTCAGGCATGAAAAAGACCCCCATCACTGAGTGCCTTTCGGTTTGGTTAGGTGAGCGCCCGGTACTTATCGGACGCGTAGAGGACTACGCGGGCCGGGATTTGTTCATCCCGTCCTGGCAGCTCAGCATGGACATGTTCGATCTTCTGCCCGCCTACGGTGAGCTTGCGCGCCGTCAGGTAGTCGCGGACACGTTGCTGTGCCCACTGGACTTGCCAGCGCAGCTCAGCCGCATTGTGAACATCGGGGGCAGCAGCAACGAACGTGATTGACCAGTCATAGTGCCGGCCGGTCGCCGTCACGCCAACATCTCCAGCGACAGCTAGGCCGGGCGGTGCGTACAGGACCGCATATCGGGCAGGAAGGGAATCTTCCTTGTCCGTGATAATCCCGTCGTACACCGTGACGGACGGGATCGCCGCTTTGACCATCGCCAGCAGTGTGTCTTGGGCGCTCATAGTTTCAACGCCTTCGCCACGGCCTTCATGACGCCTTCTTCAATCAGTTCCTGCTCTTCGTCAGCAGCGGGGAACAGGTGTGGGTGAGGCGCGCTCGTGGAAGTCCCGTGCTCCAGGATCTTCCCGAGGAACGCCTGCTTCTTCCCGACTTGCGGGCCGATTTCCGCTGACATGCCATCGTTGAAGATGTCGAAAGTGATCGACTTGCCATAGTGCTTGGCGTGACGCGCACCCACAGCAGCAATGATCGTGGACACGCTCTTTCGCTTCACATTCGTAGCGCCACGCTTGATAGCAGCACGCCCACCCTCAGCAACGGGCCCCTCGGACCTAAGCAGCTCATTCGCAAAACCGCGCAGCTGGGAGAAGTCGCTCACGCTGTCACCTCATCCACTTGCAGCCGCCGCGCCGTCGCCGCAGTCTTGTGCAGCAGCGCGGCCACGACGTATTCACGACCAAGCAGCTCCGGGTCAAGGGTCGCCTTGGTGCACTCGCCAACGTCACCGATCATGAACCGGCCAGACGCCACAGGAACATGGATCTGATACCGCTGAACAGTGAACAGCCGGCCAGCGGAACCAATGCCAACCTCGTGCGCCTCATAGGTCTGCACCTTGCCCTTGCCCTCGTAGACAATTTCACGCGGCGGATACACAAGATCACCGGTTTCATCATCCCGAATGGGCGGGCCAAGCACAGCCCGTGTGAACCGGAACCGGTCAATCATGAGCCGTTCAGCCAGACGCCGGCCAGCCCGCACCTCGCCAGCGATATTCATCGCTCACCAGTCACGAACACGGCCCGCCCGTAACGCTCGACAAGCTTGACCTCCTGCCGCTCAGGCAGTGCATAACCGGCGTTTGCGCCAGCGTCAGCCCATGCCCTGCGGAAGTCATCAACACCCGTCGAGCTAAGCCCGCCAGTGCCCAGCGTGCCCAGTGTCTCCACAAGCTCAATGGCTTGGGATGCCAGAACACACGTCCAGAGCTTCAAAGCGCCTGGCACTTCCGAAAAGCCGTAGGTGAATGTCACCTCAGCAATACCGGACGTGTGCACATAGAAGCCGCCATCAGCCATATCGGCCACGACGGCCGAGCCGCCGATGGTCACCGAATCAACGGCGACCACCGGCTGCTGCGGGAGGTCCAGCAAGTCCCCGGCACGCACTCGCGTGCGAAACGTGGCTGTCTGCTGCGGGTAAACGTTCTGGCCAATGAGGTCCCGCAAGTATTCGCTAGCGTCTTCCAACGCTGCCTCCACTGACGGGACCTCATCGTCTTCATAAACCCGTTTGACCCTCGTTGAGAGGTCATCAATCGTCGCGAACGCTTCCATGTCAAACCCCTCTCAGGTCTAGCCGCCTACGGGGGGCGTAACGGGCGGGGTGAACAGCGGGCCCAGATCCGTGGCCAAGCCCGTGAGCTTGGCGTGGGTGCGCTCATTGCCGTACTTCAGGCCGATCTCACCGTAGACCTGCACCTTCTCGGATGCGCCGGTCTTCGCCAGCGGCTCCGCGAAGAAGTGGCCCTTGCCCGGGATCGCCAGGAATGCGGGGGCCAGCTGCTCAAGCGAGGCAACCACGAGGCTGTCGGCGGGCATGTCACGGTGAAGCATGATGTTCAGCTTCCCGAAGTCCGTCTCGATGGTCTGCAAGTTCACGCCGAAGTAGTTCCGTGAATCCGGCTGGTTTTGCGTGCCGCCCTTGGAGAAGATCCACGACAGGGCGCGCTTCTGGGTTGAGTTGACGATGATGGTCGCCGTGTCACCCTCGGCCAGTCCGCCGTTGTCGTAGGCCATCTGGCACAGGTCGCCGAACAGTTCCAGCGAAAGCAGCTCACCGGCAGCGGCCTTCTTGTTCGTGGTGATGGCCTGCAGCAGGCCGCGGGTGCGGCGCTCCTTGGTGTTGTCCGTGGGCAGCTGGTAGGTGCCGTTCAGGAACGACCACTCCACGTCGCGGGCAGTCTGCTTCAGCTCCTGCGTCAGCTGCCATCCAAGCTCATCCTGCACCGGGTTGGTGGCGCTGGTGTTCAGCCCGGCCTTCTGCCCAGTCGCGGCCTGCTTCGTGTAGGACACGGAAACAGCTTCCTGATGGATCTGCAGAACGTTGGTGACGTTGGAGCGCTTGCGCCCCTCACCCGCGGGCGCATCCTGGCCTTCCTTCTTCTGCCGGGCAGCCGGCGTGCGAAGGTCGTACTCCTGCCATTCCACCTGCGTGGAGCTGACGGACTCGCCGCCAGTCAGCCCGCCAATGACGGACAGGATGGGGGTCTCGTTCGGGGTGACCTGAAACAGCTCACCCGTGTAGTTGGGCAGTTCAAAGGTTGTGCCCATACCGGTAATTCCAGCCAATTTATGGCCTCCTTGTTACTTGGTTGCGATGCCAGCGAGTTGCTGACTTTTCAGTGCCATGCTCTTCCGGAAGTCACCCGCAGCTTCGGCAGACTTGATCTGCTCAGCCAACGTCGGCGCCTTCGTGTCAGGCTTGGCGGGATCAGCGGGTACGTTGGGCACGCGCTTCTTCGAACCGCTTTGCGCGGCCAAATATGGGTACTTCGCCAGGACAGCATCAATGGCGTCCTGAATGTCGTCGGGGTCGGCTTCACCGTTCGCCCCAACATGGATGGCTTCAAGGTCCACGAGACTGAGCGCAAGCTCGGCGTCTTGGAACGCGCCGGCCGCTGTAGCCTTCACCTCGGCGCGCAGCAGCTTCCCACTGCTCTCCTTGGTCAGCTCTGCGCGGATCTCGGCACGGATCGCTTCCGGGTCCGTGGACGGCTCGGCGGGCTTACGCAGCGTGGACAGCTCCGAGTCGCGTTCCTTGAGCGTGGCACGGGCCTCCCGCAGCTTCTCCTTCATGGAGTCAAGTGCGCGCTTGCCGGGATCGCCCAGCGCCTCGGCACCTTCCGGGTCCGGGTCCTCGGCGGGGTCAACCGCGGGAGCCTCGGGATCGGCGGCAGGATCAACGGCGGTCACCGCATCTGCCGGCGCTTCGGGGTCCAGCTCCATGACGGCATCGCCGAACGTCAGCCGATGGAACGCCATCAGCGCAGCGATGCCACCGGGCGCTGCCAAGTCAATGCCGTGAATTGTTTTTGCCATGGGATTACTTCCTTCTCATTGCGAGTGCCCATTGCGGGCGTAGGGGGTTATTTGATGAAAATCTGGCCGTTTGTGGCCAACCAGCGGCGATAGTCAGCCTCGACCATCGCCGAAATCTGTGGAGTAAGCCGAGCCCGCCCGTAAGGGTTCCGGCCCTGCTGCACGGCATCCCAGTTCAGCTGCGACCTCTGCACACGCTTCTGAGCCGCCGTCATAGTTTCCTTGGATGTGAAGCCGTAGCCCGTGCCGCGCAAAACGCCTTCCGGCTGCTGCCCGCCCGGCAGGATGTACCCGTACTTTTCCAAGTCACGGAGAGCGCCAGGCCGGTCATTGCCGTTCGCCTTATAGATCGCATCCGGGGTCATTCTCGGCTCTCGGCCCTCACCATAAGAGCCCCGCCGCGACGTACCCTCGTTGGTAGTCAGGCCGGCCACGTCCATGCCACGCCGCGAGTTGACGACTTGGAACATGTCGCCGCCGTCACGGATAGCCTGCGCGCCGGCGGCTGTGAATCGCCGGTCCTGCTCTTCCTCGGAAAGGGAGTTGAAGAACTCGTAAGGGTCGGTCATCATGTCGCCAGCTATGTTCTCGCTGGTTGGAATGTGGCGGCAGTTGCAGCCCGGGTGACGGAGAAACCCGTCATTCCACCGGTAGTACTTACCCGCCTGCAGAACGCAGCGACTGCAGGCCCGCGGGTCAACCATGCGAACATAGCCAGTCCGTGCGCGCCGGGAAGTCATCCCAACGCCCGTAGCCGCCCTATGGGCGTCCGCCCCCTGCGTCTGCCCAATCCTCAGCAACTGATCTAGGCCAGCGCCCATGGAGCGCCCCACAGGAGCCCCGTGGCGAATGCCCTGCAAAGCTGTGAACGCCGGAAAGGAAAGCAACGACGCCAGCGCCCGCCCATCAGACGCAACACCAGCAAACGCGGCAGGAACCAGCGCTGACCCTTCAGGACTCATTCCCTGCGAGATCAGCGAAGCATTCACGTACCCGCCAGCATCGGCAGCCAAAGCCGACTGGCCAGTGGTGACCGCCGCAACAGCAGACGGCAACCGCTCAGCCCACGAACCACTAATGTTCGACTGATCCACCCCAACCCACAAAGAAGTGAGCCGGGCCGCGACCGCCGCAGTGACAAGCTTGCCGTAGTTATAATGCAGCACAGCCAACGATTCAGCAGACATCAGACCGCCTCTTGCATCGTCCTCTGAGCCACCAGCAACGGATCATTTTCAAGTTCTATCCGGTGCATCGCCATGATCCGCGTGATCTCAGTAGGACTGTGACCGCGCTTCTCCAACAGGAACTCGAACGGGTAACCGGCTTGCTTGTCCTTCGCCATCGCGTCGGAAGTCTGCGCGTCCGAACGGTTCTCCGCGTCCTTCCACCGCACCTGGCCAAGACGTGCAGCCTTCGCCGCATCATCCTCACCAATCTGGATGGCCATCAGCTCAAACACGTCCCGCAAGCGAGGTTCAAAGAACTCCTGCGCCTGATAGACCTTCTGCACAAGCCCAGTCTCAGCAGCTTTCAAGGCATCGCCAGAAAGGTTGGACAGGCCCTTGTTTGACACAAGGTAATGCGGTGGCGTGCGGGTCTGTGCCGCAATATGCCCCACAGCCTGCTCGATGACGGCCGTGAACACATCCAACTTCGCCGCATCCCACTGGCTGACAGTTGTTGCTTGGCCGGTGAGCCACAGCATGCGGCCCTCGGTCAGCGCCTTCGAGTCAATCGGCCTTTCGCCGATCTTCACGCCCTTGTCGTCAAGGATCGGGATTGACGGCGGTGACTGGCCCATCACCACACGCGCCGGCATCGACGCATGGTCAGCAGCATTGAACAGGTACGCCCACAACAGGTTGATGGCGTTCTGCATCGACACGACGCCAGCAATGTCCGACAGCGGCCCCTCACCCAACACAGGGCGGTTCAGGAACTCAACAATCGGGACCATGCCAAGATGATTCGCACCGTAGCGCTCATCGCCAGGGACCAAATCCCAGCCGCCAAGCGCCAGAAGAACCTTCGCCGGAAGAATCAGCGAGGTAGACCCGCCAATCATGCTTTTACGGAGCTTCCACACCTCATCGGCCGTGTACAAGGTCGCGAACTCGAAACCCTGCTCACGGTCAACCCACGTATTCAGCCCATAGACGCGTTTACGGCCAGTCTCGGCGTCGTACTCAACAATCGCCTCCGACGCGGTGCGCCAGTTGATAATCGCGTCGCCCTCGCCGTCTCCCCACACATGGCAGAACGAACGGCGAGCAATCCCAGCATCAAGAAAACCTTGGGAGGAAAGCGAGTCCTGCTCGTTGAGTAGCCACTGATCCCAGATCTTCTTTTCAATATCCGAAGACTCAGCACCTTCACTGCCAGGCAGCTTGAACCCGATAACCCCGAGACGCTCAGACGACGATGATGCGACGACGCCGCACCAGTTGTCCGAAAACCCTTTGTACCGGGAACCATGAGACTCAGCCCATTCCTTCGTCGCGTACGCCAAAGGCTGCTCGCCAAGGAAGAAGTCCTTCAGCTGCTTCGCCTCAGGCCTACGCTGCGAAAGTTCGGAGGCCAGCCTGTTTGCAATCCGCACGGCCTGTTCAGGAGTCAATGCCATGTTGCCCCCTTACATCACGTAAACATGCTCATCAGCGTTGTTGTTTGCACCAGAGGCAACGGCGTCACCAGTGGCTTCATGCGCAAGAGTCGAGGACATGGAAAGGTCAATCTTCTGCAACTCGGACGCCTTGCCCAGGATGTACTTCTGCCCAGGCCGGGCACGCTCAACCGCGTTCCGCATATGAAACTCAGTCGTCTCACACCCGTCATGGGAGAACTTCGAATCAGGCTCCACAATGGAAGTCTTGAACCCCTCCAACGAGGCGTGCATCTGACTGACACGGTTAGTCCTCCACTCAAAGAAAGTTTTCTCTCCGTAGAGGGCTTTCCACTCGTCAAGCTCAGTCTCAAACTTGAAAGGGTCACAGTAGACGCGCACAAACTCGTACTGGTTGTTGAGGTCAGCCCAAGCAGCGTGCACCTCATTGCGAGGCACGCGCCCATTCCACTCGCGAGGGTCCCAAATCGTTTTGCGTTCCCCGCGGTGGTAGGTCGGTGTGAACTGGTGGAAGTCGAGTGTTTCCAGCCGGATCCCGGAAAGGTCATTCGTCTCAGAACCGTCGAACCCGCCACACACCTTCGTGCGCGGCCGGACCGACGTAGAGGCGAACTTCTTCTCCCACTGGCCAACCTTCAACCAAGACTGTGAACCAGCAACGATGCGGTTACCGAAGAACCGCTCAGCCTCGCCAGGGTTTTCCTCCATCAACGCCGCAGCCTCAGCCTCAATGGACCTGATGTCCACCCAAGGCGAGTGCTGATAGTTGAACGTGAAGATCTTCTTACGGTCAGCCTTCAGCTTGAAGTCCAGCGTGGCCGGTGGCGGGAAATAGTGCTTGTAAATGTCCTTCTGCCGCGACTCATGCAACGACTGAGCCTGCGAGCTCTCCGCAGGGTCGTAGCAGTTCGTGGAACAGGACATCCGCCCGCCCATACCCGCTAGGCCACGGGACAGGGTGCGGTAGAACTTCTTCATCTTGTTGCTGTCAGTCCACAGCCCGATCTCATCCGGGAACGCCGCAGAAATACGGGCACCAAGTCGGCCGTCAGCCTTCGATGTCACCGTTTCAATGCGGGAATCACGGTTTTTGTTCGGGTGCTTGATGAACGCTTCACCAGTACGAAGAATGTTGGCCAGCGGGCCGTTGTCGATCATCGGGACAAGAGCGCCCCAAGTGTTCTCCACCTGATCCTCAACAACAGCCGCAATCTGGATACGTGGCGTCGGTCTCGGACGGCCCATAGGCTCGCCCGGCGTGTACCAGTACACCCAGCCGCAAGGGCAATCATGATCGATGCACTTGAACATGTCGCCAGCCTTGGCCCACCCCGCAAATAGCGACGGGCCAATGAACTCGACCAGCGACTGGGTAGCGATGCCGGGAGACTTGCCAACCTTCTGAGCCGCCATCCACAAGCCAGCACGGTGAGTGAACGCAACGTTCAGCTCGCCAAGTTGCGCCTGCGGCCGCACCTCATAAAAGTTCGCCAAATACACCGCATGGTCCACAGTCGGCACAAACGGTTCCCCCGCTTTGTCGCCCTCCGGAATCACACAATGAGCTTGAATCCACCCCGTGACCAACCGGCCCAGATGCAGTTTCGGGATGGAGTACTCAGGCCCCACGAACCTTGACTCCGGCAAACAGGTCAACCACCGTCCCCGCACCCTGCGGCGCTTCTGGCTGGCCTTCATCGGCAGCGACGGTCATGCCGTCGTGGTCACGGAATCGCCACTTGTTCTTCAGCAGCCCATCACGAGACAGGCCAAGCATTTCCTGCTGCCTGCGCATCTCCGCCAGCAGCGGTGCAGACTTCGTGCCAATCGTGGACTCAACAACCACGACCAGGCGCACATAAAGCGCAACAGCGAACTCCTGAGCATCAAGAATCCAAGCCGGCGCCTGCCCCTGAGACCACAACTGCTCCCAAATCTCGGCCTCACGCACATTGTTGTACTCAGAACCGCCCGTCTCAGTGTCAACAGGATCAAGCAGCGGCCATTCCGGCGCTGGATGATCCCAAGACATCGGCAAAAGGACCCAATCGCCCTTGTCACGCTCACGCGCAAAAGCATCCAGGTCAGCGGCAGGGCCACTGCGCGGACGAGCTCCACCCCTACCCATACTTTCCCTCCAATCCCGCATTGCGCGGGCGTTGAAAGCCGGACAGCGTTGCGCTGAACGGCAAAATCGGGTCACCCCGAAAAGCGTTTGAACCCTCCCGGGGTTTTTCCGACCTCTCCCGCGGTCCTCTGCCCTAGGCCTTGATGGGGCCTCCCCCCTCTTTTGTTGGGGGTTGGTCTTGTCGTTGCGCTGGTTTGGTGTTGTGCGGCTTGTTGTGGGCTGCGTGTGCGCGGCGGGAGGTGTTTGTGAGGCTTGTTTGCCTTGGTTTTATTCGGTGTCGCGTGGTGAGCTTGTGGAGCTTCTTTGTTGACGTTGAAGTCGGCTTGTTTGTCAGCGTGGTGCGCGGTGTATGTGGTGGGGTGGCGTCGTTGCCGGTGGCCACTACCTTCTTGCCGCTGGTTTGGTATTGCGCTGGGTCGCGGTGGTGGGTGGCGTGTGCTGGGGTGGTGTTCGGTGGGCCACTGTTCGGTGCGCTCGCTGTCGCCTGTTGTTCGGTGGCTATTCGTCCCGCATGTTCCATCCGCCTGGTTGTTCTTGGGCGGTGGAGGTGGAGTGGCATCCGTGGCAGAGGCCGCGGCCGTGGACTGGATCGTTTGGGTCGAAGCCGAGCGCTACGAGTGTTGGTCGGTCCTTTGGGTAGTGGTCGGCGTCGGTGCTGGGGCGTATGTGGCAGTTGACGCAGATTGGATCGCGGTCGAGGACGGCGAGGCGGAACCCTTGGTGACCCTTGGTCTTGTATGGGGCGTTGGATGCGCGGCGCCCACGGTTCGACTGCTGCTTGCAGTCAGCGCATCTGCCTGTGCCATCGAAGATGTTGTGACAGCCGGGGCGTGAGCAAACCTTGTAGGCCACTTACTCACCTACCCGAAGTAATGCCCCACATCTGCCCGCTCGCTGCTGTAGCTGTGTCGGGGTGTGGAGAAGTGGCGTCTCGGGTTGTGCTTCCGGTTTGCCTGAGACGGTGGCCGGTTGATTCATTGCTGAACGGACGGATTAGTTCTTATCGTCACTGTTTTCTAGCGCAGAAAGGGCGTAGGCCTTGAATTCTCCGGTGCCGTCCATGTGAACCACCACAGTTTTCGTGTTCAGGCCACCTGCGACGGTGTCCATATAGAACATCTTGGTTCCAGTCCGATATGCGATGTTGCCAAGCTCACCCGATGAAATTACTCTCACGCGGTCATGATTTTGGTAAGTCACTGGCTGCTGGGACATTTGTCGCTCATTTCTTTGATGCGGGCAGGGTGTTCTGCCAACATCATGATCTGAACACGTTCATTCTCAACAGTGTGGGATGCGATCCCGTGGCGGCGCGGGAAGTGTGCATCATCTGTGAGTGCCGGATGATGAGCGGCGCCCGTGCTGGGGGCACGTACTCGGTGCCATTTCCGGTAGCGATCCGGTCACTAGCAGCCAATGGCTTGGCTGTCTCACACCTTGACGTTGCATCGCACAGTGCCCTTTTACGGGAGCGTGCAACTAGACAGCGGGTGGAGAGTGGAGAATGCCAGGGTCGAACTGGCTACCTCCTGCTTGCAAGGCAGGCGCTCTACCAAGTGAGCTAATTCCCCGTGCACCCATCAGTGGTCATGGTCTTTCTCCGTAGCGAGTTGGGTCAGCTTAGGATTGCCTGATGGGATCAAGACATATCAGTGAGAATTTCAGGCGAAACTTGCTCCGAACTGACAGTGCCGGGCTGCAGATTTTTTTGGAGGAAATGCGCGAACTTGAACGCGAAAAGCGACAGCAGTATGTGACTCAAATGACCGCCAGCGTGCGGTCAGCAGTTGCGCGCCTAGAGACCGATTTGGATTCGGACAACGAATACATCAGAGGGGCGGCGGAGAAGCAAATCGACGATGCGAAGGAGCAGCTCAGCCGGGATATTGACAGCGTGGTGAGAAGCGTGGAGATGACTGTTTCGTTGCGTGGCAATGGGAATAGATCCGAAAGGTACACGGGAACACCGGAGGAGTTTGTTCGCGAGAATGTTATTTCGAAGTACAGTTCAGTTTCTGTTCGGCCATCGGGACGAATGTCTTTCCCAAGTATTGACATTTCATTGCACAGGAATTTGGGTGTCACTGTAGCTCTCGAAACAGGGGACATGCAGTTCTATGAGATTGCCAAACTGAAAATCCCTCATTCCCTCAAGAGAGTCAGCCATCCACTGAGCTGGCTTTTCGCCTATGGAGGGGCGGCACTCGTAGGCCTGGCGGTAGCTGCAGTGAGCTCGCTGCTTCTGCTGACGAATATTTACCCCAGCGACTTGTCCGGGTTTCTGCTATTAGCAGTCACTTCCATGGTTCTCATCGTGCCTAAAAACTACTTCCTGCCAAACATACAGATCACTGACGAGCCTAGATTTTCCCAAAAGCTACTCAAAGGATTCGCCTGGGTTCTTAGCTCGTTGGCAATCGGTCTTCTCGGAGCCTTTATTTTCCAGTGGCTCAACCTGACGGCTTAGAATCTCCTTACGCTTTGGACCGGGCCACATGACGAACAGCCAGCGAGGGACGTCCAACAAGAACGATGAATGATCGAAGGTCCGTTCCATGGTGCTCCTTGGTGTCGCTCGTAGGCGCTCATTCGAATTGAAAGCGAGGCGGGATGGAAAGCAATATTTTCTTGGATGGGATTGGCATCGTCAGTCACTTTGGCATGCTGGCTCAAAACGGCGAGCCCAGCGGCTTGGTTGCGAAGGAGAATCTGGGAATGGCAAAGGCTCGAAGCGATTGATTTTGCTTCGAGCCTTTCGTCATTTGTTTCGACGCTAAGAACAATCTATGTGACAGTGTTCGAGAAGTCAAATTGCTTCCCGAAAATGTCTACGCTGCCTTGGCGTAGCTGTTGGCTTTCATCCTGGTCCAGAGGTTTCGGACTTTGCGGATTTGGTAGACGGGTTTGCCGAGGTGGTTGTGTCCGATGGGTGCGAGTTTGCCACGGGATGCCCATTGTCTGATGGTGGCTGGTTTGATGCCTTCCATGGTGACGGGGTCGGATACTGCGCGGCTGATCTCTGCGGCGGTGCCTTGGTGCATCCTTGCTGCTTGGAGTGCTTCTTGTCGCCAGGTGGTGGCGTCCCAGACTGCTTTGCATTTGGGGCATCGGGCGTTAGGTTCACCCTTGTTGGTGAATAGGGGAGTGTTGCAGGCTACTCCGTCCGCCTCGGTGGGGCATTGACCTGCGAAGACGCGTCCTTCGGCTTGGCGGTCCACTACGCGGTTGCGTTCCCTAGCTAGGCCATCGAGGTCTCGCACCCAGTCGTTTGCTTCTTCGTGGGTTGCGAGCCAGCCTGCGTGGGCCTTGGCCTTCTGCGCGAGCTTCGTGGTGTCGGTGACGTATTCGTACCGGCCGAGATCTTTGTCGATGATGATGCAGAGCCCGGACAGCAGTGCGTGATACCTGCTGCGGATCTCACTTGCGCCGAAATGGAACACGTTGCGCTCCTTGGGGGCAATGCCGCCACCCCCGACCTGTTCGCCTGTTTTGGCCTGCATGGTGATTGTAATGTCGAGGTCGCGGAGAAGCTCGGGGATCCGGTTGAGGTGGGTGGTAAGTCGGTTCTTCAGCTGGATGTGCTCGTAGTCAGCGGTCTGCATTCCGTGTCCTCCAAAGACTTGTTCGGCTGAGCTAATTTTAACACGTTCAGGTGTTCCCACAAAGATGGTGAGGCCTTTGTTCTAGGGGTTTTGCGGGTCTCTATTGGGTCGCGTTGGGCGCTGTTGTGTGGAGCGTCGAGCCCAGCGTGGTCGCCAGCCAAGGTGGAACTGTTCTGATATTATTCCTTCAAATCGAAGGGGCTGAGAGGCATCGATGGTCGCCATTTTGGCTACGCATCTTTGGCAGGCGTTTTCCTCGGTCTCCTTGAAAGACAGTGGCATGATCACTCGGATCAGTTTTCCGCAGACCGCTGCCCGGTAGTCCCAGGTTTCTTCAACGAAGAATGGTTCCTGCATAGCCGGTCGGCGCGAGTCGTTGTAGACCGCGTGGACCTGTCCGGGGTTGTCCTTGAGCCGTGGTGCCTTATGCCCGGTGACCGGGTCTTTGGCAATTATGTAGTTCGTGAGTCCTGCAGCGTAGTTTATCTTCTGGCTGGTCAACTTATCTCCATTCGTGTGTCTGATTCTGTCCGGAGTCGGGTTATTTTTGGCTGGCTTGTTCTCGGGCCCATGCGGCAACTTCGTCGGGGTGGTATCGGATTAGTCCGCCCATTCGGTAGAACTTGGGGCCCTTGCCAACGGATCGCCACGTACCGAGGGTGCTGAGGGAAATTTGCAGGCGTGCTGACAGGTCGGTGGGGGTTAGGTACTGGACCACTTCTTCATTCTCGGGCATCGGTCGGTCTCATGAGCGCTGAGTTTGAGTACTTATTGACGTTGAAATCGTCCCATGCCGGCTGGCCGATCTCAGTGAGGCGGGGCGGACTGCTGGTCGCACCCCGCCTCCTGCGAGCGGGCTTTAGCGGCTTTCGGCCGCGGCGATCAGCGAGCTGGGACTAACATCTAGAATTCTCGCGATGGCAAAGAAATCCCTGATGTTCAGCACGCTTTGGTAGTTCAGCTTCTTGCCCAAGGCGCGGGAGCTCAGATGGGTGCCGGCCACTATTTCAGCCCGAGTTGTACCTATGGATTTCATAGAGTCCTTGATGGCCCTCACTAGGCCCACAGAATCAGGGTGCTTGGGTGATTGGTGGCTCGGCAACGTTGCGGGGGTGACGCTCATGCTGAGAGTGCCTGGAAGAGTGTGGCGCCGAAGACGGCTTCGTAGTCGTCGTTCCATACTTGGTCGAACAGCCAACGGTCCGCTTCGATGTAGGCGTTGATTTCTCGGATGCGTGAGCCAACTTCACCAGGGGACTTCTGCGGGACTCGGCCGTGGTGCGCCTTGTAGGCTGCCGAGACCTTGCGGCCAAAGGGGGAGCGGAGAGCCTTGGTCTGTACCGCGGTCAGTCCGGGCTTCTCGTTCAGGTAGGACTCTACGTAGAGGGGAACCTGCGCGTCGGGGATCTCGGGGGCTTCGTCGAGCGCCCGGGCCAAGACAATGCGGGCCTTCCCCTCAAGCCAGTTCTTATCCACAAGACCACGAGCCATGCCAAGAAGCTCGATCTGGTCCCGGGTCTTTTGCGACAGTGTCAGTGCAGGCACTGGTGCCGACTCAACGCTGGCTGGGGCTCCCTTATGCCAATGCTGGTCGAGCACATCAGCAGATTCGTTCTGGAATGCGGCCAGCAGTTCTTGCGAGTCTGGATTGACCCGGCTTGCCTGGATAGTCGCAAGCCACATCGTCAAAGTCCTTCGCGACACGGTCACCATGTCGTAGTTCTTGCCGTCCGAGCCAGTTGTGTTCATATGGCCATAGCTGGCCCATGGGCTGCGTTTGATACGTCGGAGCTGGGAGGACCATTCGAGGCCGAGGGATTCCACGATGGGCCGGAACACCACGTGCAGGTCGTCTTCTGCGAGGTGTGCCTCAATGCGTGTGCCGTGGAAGGGGATCTGAACTAAGGTGGTCAATGAATTTCTTTCTGGTTGGATGGATTTTCTGTGGTGGCCACCGTGCGAGGTGGCCACCACTTTTTTATCGGTCGGCTGGGTGCCGGCCGGTTAATTCAAGGCGCTACGCCTGTTTGATCTGTTCGATCTTGGCTTCCAGTTTTTGGATCCGTGCCTGATCGCGTTCCGTCTTGCGGCTGGCAGCGGCCTCATCGAGAGGGACCCAGTGAGCTTCCGTTTCGAGCACGAGGGCGGTGGCCCCGTAAGACTCGATCAGTGCGGCACGTTCTTGGGCTGCTGAGCGGGACGCATACGTCCGGCTGGTGGACGGCCACCAGAAGTCAGCGGTGTTGCCGTCACGGTCCGTAGAGCGAGGATCTGATTCCCAGCCTTCGGGCTTCCAGCTGGTACGCAGTGTTGGCGTGCAGTCTGTGCCGTCTGGGAATCCGTATTGGGCCCAGCTGCCTGCGGGGTAGGTGGTGATGTGGACTCGGTACAGGCGTGGCCTGTCTGACGGGCTCCACGGGATCTCGAGTGCTTCGTTGGGGATCTGCCAAGTGAGTTCACTGTGCTGGATGGTCATGATTTTCTCTTTTCTGGGTTGGTTGAATGACTGGACACCGGGTGGTGTCAGCCTGTCGAGTGGTTTTTTGGTAGGGGTACGCATAATCGCGTACCCCTGGTGTTATGCCGCTTGTTGGTAGCGGTCCCTGATCTCGGAGTTGTGGCCGACGAAGTCCATGTCCGCGGTTCCCGTGATGCCGTGCCGGTTCTTGGCGACGATCAGGTCAATCTCATGTGGTGATTTCATGAGGTCTCGGTGCAGCAGGATAACCACGTCAGCGTCCTGTTCGACGCCGCCTGATGCACGCAGGTCGGACAGCTGTGGGACCTTTCCGTCTCGCTGTTCAGAGCTGCGGTTCAGCTGCGACAGGGCTATGACTGGGACTTCGAGCTGCTGGGCCAGGAGCTTCAGTTTTCGTGAGTTCTCCGTGACCGTCTGGTACTCGTTCTTTTTCGGGTCAGAAGGTTCCATGAGCTGCAGGTAGTCGATAACGACGGCAGCCAGACCGTGCTGCCGTTTCACAGACCAGACGTGCCGGCTGATGTCGGAAAACTTCGCACCATGGGTCTTATCGACGTACAGCGGCATGGCTTCCCAGCGATGGATGGCCGGGCTCATGCGCCGCATGTCGTCATCGGTGATGTTGTTCCTGGTGATGTGGCCGATGTCCACCTTCGCATCAAGCGAGATCATCCGCTTTTGCAGTTCAACCTCGGACATCTCCAGTGAGATGAACGCCACCGGTCCCAAATCTGTGAGCTTGACCGCCGCTTGCAGTCCGGCGATGGTTTTGCCGACTGATGGGCGGGCGCCGATGATGTAGAGCCCGCCTGGTCGCCATCCTTGGATGAGGTGGTTGATGCTGTCCCACGGGGTTGCTGAGTAGGTGACTGGTTCGCCGAAGGAGTTGATCGTGTCGGCGAGTGTTGCGCCGATGGAGTCAACGGTGGTGGAGACGCCAGCAACAGCGCCTTGCACGGCTTCCATGGCCTTGTCGGCGAGGGCATCAACGTCCATGCCCTCGGTGCCGTACTGGACTAGCCACTGGCCTACAGCGATCAGTCGGCGACGAGCCGCTTCCTCGGCAACCACCTCGGCGTGGAACGAGGCGGCCGCTCCACTGGCTCCCTTCGCGAACAATGCGTTCATCACTGAGATGGCTGGGTATCCGCGCTTTTCATCTGCAGGCAGCTCGTTGATTGCCTTGGTGATGGTGATCAGGTCTGCGTGGCCACCAGACTCAGCGATGGCTTTGATGAGGTCGAACAGCAATCCGCCCGCCATGGTGCTGAAGTCTCGCCCGGTCAGGTTGACACCTTCGAGGCATTCGCCGTTGGTGATGATCGCGGCGCTGAGAATTTCTTCTTCTGCCGGGGTCACTGGATGGCCACCAGGCCGAGCGCAGCGCTCAAGGTGAGGTTCTGGTCGTGGTAGCGCTGGTAGGCCGCTGGTGAGAGTTCTCCGGTCGCTATGGCCCGGTTCAGGCGCCGGGTCACCTCGACCCAGTTCCCGGACTGCTCGTCGTTCTGGGTGGGGTACACGCCGTTGTGGAACCTATTCCGGCGCGCCGCCTCGATGCTCCGAACATGCTCAATGATGTGGGCTGGCATAATCCAGGCTGTCGACTTGGCGAAGTACTTGCTGACTGCGATCAGGCAATCCCGCAACGTATAGGGCGCCAGGATCTCGTGCCATGCCAGGATGTTCGCTTCGTCGACATTGCGGTTGTCGAAGGACTGGACCTTTGCTAGAACTTTTGAGGTGTCTTGGATTTCCATGGTCATTCTCCTAGCTCGAGCAGAGGGTTTTGGTTTGATTGCGCTTGCAGGGCTTGCCCTGCGGCAACGGTGTTGCGGATCCGGTCCATGGTGGAAGGCTTGCTGGTCGTAGCGGCGTTGGACCGGCTGTTGAGGATCCAGTTGCGCCACGTCTTGATCCAGTCGAGCTTGGTGGCGTCTCGGCCAGCTTTGGACTCCCAGTGGTTTTTGAACTTCATGGTTTCCAGATTGATGTCCACGTTCGGGGCGTTGCTGGCTGCCCACTGGGACATCTCCGCTGTCAGTTGGAAATCTTCTGGGATGCGGGTGCCGCGTTTTTGCGGCGCCTCTCTTTTATCTTCTTTAGAAGATGTAGCAGTAGCAGTAGCAGTAGCTGTTCGCGACCCATAGCCCGGTTCTTCGGTTATGGCATAGCCCGCGGCATCCGGCATAGCATGGGTGGCGCCGTGGGCATCGGCATGGCTCATGGACTTCATGTCCTTTGACGGGTTCTTCAAGAGTCGCTTGACTCGATCAATCTCCCAGCACTTGTACTCGGGATATTCCTCGAAGAGACGCCGCAGTTCGTGAACGAAGAACTGACGGATCTCTGATGAGGAGATGTCCGTGTAGTTATTGGCCATGGAGACCGGCAAGCGGTGCTGCTTCAGGAGCCCGTCATGGCGAACGAACGACCGAATAAACACCTCCTCGGTTTCCTCGTCCACGTAGATGAAGTGCTTCGACTGAAGGCCGTTACCGGCTGCACGAACCGACTCCTTCGTGAGGTCACTTGCTGTCGCTGCGAGCTTGCCAGGCTTCCATTCAGCCACTCCTGCGTATGAAAGTGTGGAGTGGATCATCAGGAGCTTGTACAGGTGCTGTTCTGCCATTGAGAGGCTGCGGTAGGCGTCGGCTCCCAGCATGTCAGTGCGGATGTTTGCGCGGTCCCTAGCCATTGGGCGTCACCTTCTTCTGGGGCAGGCTGTCGTAAACCATCTTGCAGAGAGGGCAGATCACACGCCCTTTGGTCGCGTCCACGGACTTTCCTGCAATGGGGTGTGAGTACACGCTACGGTCACCGCAGAGGGCCTTGGCCGTCGCTCCGTGAGTCATTGACCGGGCGATGCTGGCTTTCTTGACGTAGTGGTACACCGTGGGGTTGAAGTCATGTTCCGTCGCCTTGGACTTGAGGCTGGCAGAGCAACTACCGCTCACTTGCTAGCCTCCGGCCGTTCGGATGCGTCGTCAGGTGCGAAGATCGTGGCCAGCGACTGGATAGCTGCGCTGAGGGCTCCTGCTTGGCTGATGGGCCACGCGTCGTCGCCGTCATGGTCAATGAAGAAGTAGGTGCCCGCGTCAGGGTTCCAGCCCGTAGTGATCTTGCTGCCGTCGAGCTGTATGGTGGGGCCGTCCCATTCGCCGGACCAGTCGTGGTTAGCCAGCATGTCTGTAATATCGCCAGCAGTCAGGTTCAAGTGGAAGCCAGAGGGTGCGCCGTGTCGTGCCCGGAGGCGTGATTCGAGCTCGTCCGTCAGGGACTCTACGGGTACTGCAGACAGCTCGGCGAAGTACTCATGGGCGGGGCTGGGGGAGAGGGCAGTCGCGTTCACTTCGTACCCTCCGTGGTTGCTGCCAGAAGATTGACGAGACCGGCCATTACGCTCAAAACCTCGTCACGAGAAGAGAATGAGAAGTACTCGCCAGGCGTTTCGGTCGGGTCGTCCAAGTCTGTGTAGCGCTTGGCAAGGGTGAATTGTTCATCACCGCCCTCGAACCAGTTCGAGTGAATGTCCCACTTTTGGCGGTCGTCATTCAGCTGGATGCTGGGGCCGCGGCCTGAGAAGGTGTTCGTCTCCTCGTCATAGTGGGAGGTCTCTGCCCACGAAGGGAAGCCCGTTACTGCGGTTGCCCGGGTGAGCTGATCTTCCTGCATCGGAACGGCGAGCTTCAGGATGTTCTGCGCGAACCCGATAGCTTCGGCAGGCGACATGTCCCGGTCAAGGTCTAGCTCGAAGTGCAGCTGGAACTCGTTAGTGCTGCGGTCGAACTCGCGGTAGATATGGTGCCCGCGACCCTCGGTGGCATCCGCCAAGAAGACCGGCGAACCGGGCTCAGCCTGTGTGTAACCTGCGGGAATGGTGGTGTTGTTGCTAGACTGCAAGTGAATCTGCTCCTTGTAAGGTGTATTTTCTTCGGCCGTGACGATTACTTTGGCGAGTGCGTCACGGTCATTTACTTTTTCGATTGTGGATGGATCTGTCAGAACGAGTCCCCAACCCTCCCAATCAACGATGGGCCAGTCGGCGCCCTCGGCTTTTATCGGCCCGCGAGAGTGGCCTGCTACTGTTCCTGTGATCTTGGTAGCGGTATTCGCTACCTGATCCCCGGTGCTGAACCCCATTACCTGGCTGCCCCGTCAAACGCGGCGTTTATGTATGCCTCAACATCGGACTCACGGAACATTCGCCGGTTTCCAATAAGTGCGGATGCCGGCGCGGTTCCGACATGAATCATCCAACGTAACGACGCCGGAGTTTTGCGAAGCATCTGAGCCACTTCGTCTAGTGTGAGTAGCTTTGCGACTGCGGCTGCGGCCATGAGTTGGTTCATCCCATTCTCCAATTGCTCTGGTTGACAACGCTTGTCGTTGCGAACAATTTAACGATAGGTGTTGGCAGAGTTGCTGTCAAGCGCATACGATGTTCATCATGCAACAAACAACAGTCGGACCAGTGTCTCCTGAAGTAAATTTCGGCCTGGCGGTGTCCATGCTTCGTAACGCCCGCCATCTAAGTCAGCGTGACTTCGCCTCAAGACTGACCGAAAAGGGCATGGCCGTTGATGCGTCCGCGGTGTCGCGGATTGAAAAGGGCACTCGCTCTATAAGGCTTGTCGAAGCGCTGACAATCGCAGAAGTGTTGGATGTGGAGCTAGATTTCTTGATCAGCGGATCCAAGACACCTACGCAGGAGTTTCGCACTATCCGCAAGCGGCTCGATCACTCACTGAGGCAATTGCGGGAGCCAATTGCTGCTGCCGCCTATGACTTGTGGGCGGCCGACTATCATTTGAGGGAGCACCCAGAACTTCTGACCGAACTTGGCGATCCAGACCTAGGGTCACCTACTGACGTGAACGAATATTTGGGCTGGATCGCCAAGCGTGTCGCCAAGTGGCAAGTAGTGGAGGATGACTTCGTACGTACAGAGTCGCAAGAAGAAACAGATGCCATGTTCAACGTCTTCATGCAATTGATTGCCTTGCATATTGGTGTCCCCGATGACGACGAGGCAGATAATGGCATCGATCAAGAGGCGCTCTAATGGCAAGTGGCGTGCCAGGTATCGGGACGCCGACGGCAAGGAACACTCCCGCCATTTTCGACTGAAGAACAAGAGTGACACTGCGAAGCCTGGCGAGATGAGTGCGCAAGAGTGGTTGGATGAAGTCACCGCGTCGATGGTCGCCGGCACCTATGTTGATCCGAAGAACGCGAAGCTGACAGTGGGGGAGTGGTGTGACATATGGCTGAAGGGATACGCGAACAACCGCCCATCGTCAGTGCGGCAGGCGCGAACCCATGTGAAGCGCATTGAGGCAGCATTCGGGAATCGGGTGTTGAGTAGTGTGCGCCCATCCGAGGTGAAAGCCTGGACGGCGAGACTCAAGGCCGAAGGTCTTGCAGACTCCACCATCTACGCACTGCATGCCCGACTGTCGCACATCTATTCCGATGCAGTTCACGACGGCCTTCTACCCAAGTCGCCACTAAGTAGGCGCACGTCGCCGCCAATGGGAAAGCAACGCCCCTACGTGGCCACCACGGAGCAAGTGTGGGCGCTCTTTGACGCTATGGACGCATGGACTCGGCCGGGCATCCTCCTGGGTGCGTTCGCCGGACTCCGCGTTGCAGAGGCAGTCGCGCTCCGGGTTGAAGATGTGGACTTCATGCGAGGCGTCATCTCACCCGCCATCCAATACCCGGAAGAGCCGCTCAAGTCCGAGACGTCAAAGACGCCTGTCCCCATCCCACAGGAACTGGCTGTGATGCTGAATCGCAACCCTTCGATCCTCGGCGCCGAAACGATCATTGCGGCTGAACACGGCAGGCCGATGGCACCCTACACGTTTGAAACGCGATTCCGTGAAGCTCGAGTGATGATCGATGGACTACCTGAGGGTTTCCGCTTCCACGACCTCCGCCACTACTTCGCGTCACTGCTCATCTCCGAGGGGCTCGATGTGAAGGTTGTCCAAGCGAGGCTGCGGCACGCATCAGCCAAGACGACTCTGGACACGTACAGCCACATGTGGCCGGACAAAGACGAAGCCTCGCGGACAGCCGTGGCCGGCGTCCTCGCTGCCCGCAAACAGTCCCTCAGCGGACAGGGCGAGAAGTCTGGGACATGACATTCCGGGCAAGGAAAAGAAGGACCGGAACATTGCGTTCCGGTCCTTCTTTATTGCATCAAGATAAAACGCTTGCGGACTGGTTGCGGACTGACCCCAGTTTCGCCGCGTGTTCTAGCTAGCAGCCGTAGTAGAGCTCAAACTCATACGGGTTCGGGCGCAGCTGCAGCGGCTTGATCTCGTATTCGCGCTTGTAGTCGATCCAGGTGTCGATCAGGTCCTGGGTGAAGACCCCGCCGGCCTGGAGGAAGTCGTTGTCGTTCTCCAGTGCAATCAGGGCCTCTTCGAGCGACTCGGGGGCCTTGGGGATGTCCTTGGCTTCCTCCGGGGGCAGCTCGTACAGGTCCTTGTCGATGGGTGCCGGTGGTTCGATCCGGTTCTTGATGCCGTCAAGGCCGGCCATCAGCTGGGCGGAGAAGGCCAGGTAAGGGTTGGAGGAGGGGTCCGGTGCACGGAACTCGAGGCGCTTGGCCTTCGGGTTGGAGCCCGTGATCGGGATGCGGATGCCGGCGGAGCGGTTGCCCTGCGAGTAAACCATGTTGACCGGGGCTTCGAAGCCCTTGACGAGGCGGCGGTACGAGTTCACGGTGGGGTTGGTGAAGGCCAGGACGGCGTCGGCGTGCTTGAGGAGGCCGCCAATGTACCAGCGGGCCATGTCGGACAGGCCGGCGTAGCCCTTCTCGTCGTAGAACAGCGGGTCGCCGTTGCTCCACAGCGACTGGTGGCAGTGCATGCCGGATCCGTTGTCGCCAAAGACGGGCTTGGGCATGAACGTGACGGATTTGCCCCAGGCCCAGGCGGTGTTCTTGACGACGTACTTGAACTTCTGCAGGTCATCGGCAGCGTGGACCAGGGTGTTGAATTTGTAGTTGATCTCGGCCTGGCCGGCGGCGCCAACTTCATGGTGGGAGCGCTCAACCTCAAGGCCGGCCGCATCCATTTCAAGGCACATCGCATCGCGCAGGTCAGCCTGGTGGTCGATCGGGGCAACGGGGAAGTAGCCACCCTTCTGGGGGGTCTTGTAGCCGAGGTTGCCACCTTCTTCCTTGCGGCCCGTGTTCCAGTACGCCTCTTCGGAGTCGATCTTGTAGAAGGAACCCTTCGCGGAGGACTCGTACTGGACGTTGTCAAAGACAAAGAACTCGGCTTCGGCACCAAAGAACGCGGTGTCGGCAATGCCTGTTGACTCCAGGTAGGCCTCGGCCTTTTCGGCCACGCCGCGCGGGTCACGGTGGTACGGATCGCCCGTGCGCGGGTTCACAATCGAAAAGTTCAACGCCAGTGTCTTCTCCAGGCGGAACGTGTCAACGAAAGCGGTCTTGGGATCCGGTATCAGCTGCATGTCTGATTCGGCGATGCCCTGGAAGCCGCGGATGGAGGAGCCGTCAAACAGTTGGCCGTTGACAAAGAAGTCAAGGTCAACGGTCTTGGCGGGCACATTGAAGTGCTGCTGGACGCCGGGGAGATCGGTGAATCGAATATCGACGAACTTAATGTCTTCGTCTTTGATGAACTGGAGGACTTCTTCCGCGTTCTTGAACATCTACGCTCCTTGGCGCTGGGGAATTTTGCCGGCTCGGGTGCGGCCATGGTGCCTGTGCAACGAACACAAGCTTAGAACAGGGCCATTACTTCACCATGTCGGAAATGTTTCCGGCACGTTACAAGTCTCCAGTTTTCCCAGGTTCCGCCGGGTAGGGCGGACACCGGTAGGCTGGAGGGGTGGTAAATCGTAAAGACATCGGTTCTTGGCTCAGCGGCCCGGACACTTCCAATATATCCAAATTTCCGGGCGAGCGTTTGGGTCAGCCCGAATCCGGCCGCGGATCCATGGCCCGAGCCGGCCGGCGCATCCTTGCCATCTGCATCGACTGGGGCCTGTCGTACCTGATCGCGATCGCCTTTTTTGACGCCAACCCGAACGCCATCCTTGCCATCTTTGCCGCCGAGCAAATGCTCCTGGTGGGCCTGCTCGGCTACAGCGTGGGCCACCGGATCATGGGCATCGAGGTGGTGCGGCTCGACGGCCGCCAGCCCAGCCTGCTCGACGGCGTGATCCGCGCCGTGCTGCTCTGCCTGGTGATCCCGGTCATCATCGTCGACGCCGACCACCGCGGCCTCCACGACAGGGCCATCAAGTCGATCCTGATCCGCCGCTAACCGCAAACCCGTCCTGCATTGTGCCCCTGGTCCGCCGGGGGTGCTGCTGTTTAATCCAGACGATTGTTTAAGCCAGACGGTGAATTTCAGGGTCGAGGCGCAGCTGCTGCTGTTCCTCTGGTGGTTTAGCTGGTGAAGTCCGACGGCGGCCCTCACGGCCTGCTCGACGGCGTGGTTTACGCTGTGCCCGCCTGGGCCAGCGCTGGCCACCTTCGTCCGTGACGTCGCCATGCGGATTCGGCGGGTGTTTGCACAAAAAGCGGGTGGCCTGGCACGGGCCGATTCCCTCAACACCCGCCGAAGTAGTCATCGAAGCCGTACCAGGCCTTAAACCAATGATGCCCGGCGGGAAGAATCCCACCGGGCATCATGTGTAAGAAAGTTCTAGCGTCCGCGTGAAGCCTTGCGGTCGGGGCGCGCCTTGTAAGGATCGATGCCCTTGGGGATGGGCAGCTTGTTGCCCATCGAGGTGATGCGCTTGTTGACGGCACTGACCTCAACCTTGGTCAGTTCCTTCTTGAGCTTGCCCATCTTCTTGGTGACCTTGGCGATCGGGACCTGCCCCTCACCCTTGCCGGTTTCCAACACGGTGACGGTGACGTTGGGCAGAATCCTGTTCAAACGACGTCGTTCGGCATCAACCAGGCCCTTGACCCGGGTGGAAGGACCCTCGGTGACCAGGACGATGCCCGGCTTGCCGATGGCGCGGAACACCACATCCTGCGTGCGCGGGTTCACCGAGGCGGGCTGCTCGTCAAAGATCCAGCCCTTCTTCAGCGAGCTCAGTGCGGCACCGGCGGCACCTGCCTTGCCCTCAATCTGGGCGTAGGCGGCACGCTCGGCCCGGCGGGACATGATCAACAGTGCACACAGCAAACCCAGGGGGATGCCGACCATCAGGCCGGTGATCCAGTTGTCCAGCCAGAACCCGATGCCCAGGCCCACGGCGATGGGCAGCAGGAAGGCGCCGATCATCAGCCAGGTGATCATCGGGTCAGACTTGCGGGTCATCTTGAAGATGTCCACCATCTGCTTGATGCGGCTGGGCTTTTTGTTTTTCTTCGGCTTGTCAGCTTTGGGCTTGCGCGCGAAAAGGGAACGCTTGGTCTCGTCAGCGTTGCTGGATGTGGAGTCAGTTTTGGCCATAGTGATTCAATTCTAGCGGGTTTGGGTGAAATTATTGTGCGGCGAGCAGGGAGGCGGCTTCCTGGCGGGTGAAGCCGGAATCCTCGATGCCGTCGGCGATGTGGGCGAGGTGTTCGGGGATGTCGCGGCCCTTCTTGCGCATGGCCGTGGCCCAGAGGCGCCCGGCCCGGTAGGAAGAGCGCACCAACGGTCCGGACATGACGCCCAGGAAACCAATTTGCTCTGCTTCTTGGGAGATGTCCAGGAATTCTTGCGGCTTGACCCAGCGGTCCACCGGCAGGTGGCGTTCGGAGGGGCGCAGGTACTGGGTGATCGTGATCAGGTCGGTCCCGGCGTCGTGCAGGTCCTGCAGGGCGGTCGAGATTTCCTCACGGGTCTCACCCATGCCCAGGATCAGGTTGGACTTGGTGACCATGCCCGCATCGCGGCCCTGGGTCAGGACATCCAGGGAGCGGTCGTAGCGGAAGGCGGGGCGGATGCGCTTGAAGATCCGCGGCACCGTCTCCACGTTGTGGGCGAACACTTCCGGCTTGGACTCGCAGATGGCCGTGATGTGCTCGGGTCTGCCGGAGAAGTCGGGGATCAACAACTCCACGCCGGTGTTCGGGTTGAGCTCGTGAATCTTGCGCACCGTCTCGGCATAAAGCCAGACACCCTCGTCGGCGAGGTCATCGCGGGCCACACCCGTGACGGTGGCGTAGCGCAGGTTCATCTTCACGACGGAGCGGGCCACCTTGGTGGGCTCAAACCTGTCGATCGGTGACGGCTTGCCCGTATCGATCTGGCAGAAGTCACAGCGGCGGGTGCACTCGGAACCACCAATGAGGAACGTGGCCTCACGGTCTTCCCAGCACTCGAAAATGTTCGGGCAACCGGCCTCTTCGCACACGGTGTGCAGGCCTTGGCCCTTGACCAGGTTTTTCATGGCGATGTATTCGGGGCCCATGGAAACCTTGGTCTTCATCCAGTCGGGCTTGCGCTCAACGGGGACGGCCGCGTTGCGCTGTTCAATGCGCAGCAGCTTGCGTCCTTCAGGTGCCAACGTCACAGCAGTGCTCCTTCTGACCGGCCCGTATCAACGGCACCGGTGGTTGTTGCCTCTTCAGGCTGAATGTCGGTGATCAGGGGTACAAGGAACTTCTGGGTGGCTTCTTTGAGCACCGGCAACAGTTCCCGGGGGGTGATGTCGCGGCCCGTCTCGGCCGCCAAGGTCGTGGTGCCCGCATCTTGGATGCCGCACGCAATAATTTGGGTGTAGGGGGCCAGGCTGTTGTTGGCGTTGATGGCGATACCGTGCATCGTCACGCCGTCGTGGACCCTGATGCCGATGGCGGCAATCTTGCGGTCCCCACCCTTGGCATCCGCCAACAGCCAGATGCCTGCCCGGCCGTCGACGCGTACGCCGTCGACGCCAAAATGGGCCAGCACCTCGATGATGATGTCTTCGAGGGCGTGTACATAGGCCCTGATGCTGTGGGCATCCGACAAACGTACGATGGGGTACATGACCAGCTGGCCGGGGCCGTGCCATGTCAGCTTGCCGCCGCGGTCAACATTGACGACGGGTGTTCCGTCGAAGGGGCGTTCATGCTCTTCCGTGCGTTTACCGGCCGTGTACACAGCGGCGTGTTCCAGCAGCAGCACAGAGTTGGGTGCGGCGCCGGAAACAACAGCAGCATGGCGTTCGCGCTGTTGTTCCCAGGCGCCGATGTAGTCGATGAAATTGGGTTCAAATCCGAGCTCTGAAAACTGAAGACTCATAGGGAACACTTTAGGGGATGATGCATTTTCGCCTAAATCAGAATTGACCGCCGCCCGTGCAGCCTGTGGATAACTTCAAGCGGAAAAGTCCAAACAGGTCTACTACTTATATATGGAGACTTTTGACTCGCAGGCGCTGCCGGACCGGCCTCCGGACATCCCCGGCTACGATGCTGTGCGCTGCTTGGGAAGCGGCGCCCAGGGCCAGGTTTGGTTGATGGGCCCGCACAATGGTTCGTCGCCGGTCGCGGCCAAGTTTTTGGCACCTCCAGCAGGTGCCGGCCCAGACGACATGAACACCGTAGCGGCACGTCACAATGAAACTCAGATCACACACGAATGGCGGGTGCTGACACAGTTTCGGCACGAGCACCTTATCGCCGTGCACCGGCTCGTGCAGGATTCCAACGGCGGGCAGGTGCTCCTCATGGACTTTGCCGCCGGCGGTTCCCTGAGCCAGATCATCCAGGCCAGGGGGCCTCTCACGGTGGGGGAGACCGTCACCGTGCTCACGCCCATGGGGCAGGTTTTGGCGTTCCTGCACGGGCGAGGCGCCATCCATGGGGACATTTCACCCGGAAATATTTTGCTCAGCGCCGCCGGGAAGCCATATCTGGCCGACTTTGGTTTCGGCCGACTACTTGGACAGGAGGCGGGCGCGCCCACAGGGACGCCCGGATTCCACTGCCCCCAGGACGCCTCGCGTGACGAGGCAGCGGACGTGTTCGCCTTGGCCGCCATCGGGTGGTTCGCCCTGACAGGACGGACCGCCCCACCCACGCGCGAGCGACTGCCCCTTGGGACTTTTGCCAGGGACGTGCCCGCTGAGCTGGTCGCCGCCCTGGAGGCCGGGCTCAATGAAAACCCGGCCCAACGGCCCTCCGCGGCAGCCTTCGCCCAAGCGGTCTTTCGCAGCTCCCCGGCAGAGGCGCTGGCGTTGGGGAACGCTGTCCACCCAAGCATCGTGCCCCAACTGCCAACCCGGCATGCCCCTGTCGGTCGGGGTGGCCGCAAGATCCGGCGGTCGTGGCGCCGTCGGGTCCGTGCCCATGAGGCACATCCCCGACAGGCGCTTCTCCGACAGGCACGACGGCGGCAAGAGCCCGCCCGAGGTGGGTGGTGGCGGCTGCCAAACTACTTCGCACCCCGCCAACCCGGAAGGCTGGCGCATTTGTGGGCCAGCGGGCCACAGCCTGCCGGTCGTGCCGGTCGTGCCGGTCGGGCCGGCCGTGGCGGCAAGAGAATCGCCATTGCCATCCTTGCCGCCGGCTCCACAGCGGTGGTGGCAGCGGTGCTGGTGGCGGCGATGGTGTTTGGCGGAAGCTGGGCAGGGTTCGGTTCCGGCGAGACCCCACAGGGAACGGCCACGGAATCTCACGGTGTGCCCGCTGTGGAAGCAGACATGGCCTGGGCGGCGGGGCTGCCGGCAGAAATTCAGCGGGGCCTCACCGCAGTGGAGCCGGTGGCTGCACTGCATGCCTTGGCCTGGGTTCGCAGCTACGCCCTGTCCAATGCCAACCAGGCACTCATCGACATGGTCAACGCCCCGGGATCCGCAGCGCTCGGAGCAGACAGCACTATCGTGCAGGAACTCGTGGACCGCGCCCACACCCTGACGGGCCTGGAGATGAAAGTATCGCAGGCGAGCACTACAAGCAGTCTGACCGCATCCGGCACCAGTTCTGCCGGAACGCGGTCCCAGGGAGGTGCACTGCCCACGGCCGGTGCCACCGCTACGGTGCAGGCCACCATTACAACCAGTGCCTTCGCGGAACAGGATCAGGCCGGGGTGCTGGTCCATCACCAAAGTGAGGAACAGGTTCAGGAACTGGAGATTGTCATGGCCAATATCGGTGTCCGGTGGCGGATTCAGCAGATCCAATCAACCGGCACGCAATAAAGCAGAAAGCCGCGTGGCCTGGTGGCACGGACAAGTTCCGTGCCACCAGCCCGCGCGGCCTGTCTAGCGAGAGGGAGGTCCCACGCTCACCAGCGGTTGGGTGGGCCCATAACTCCAAGGGCCCCGACGGGAGATCGCTTGCGACCTCCCGTCGGGGCGGAGGTGGGGACTATGCCTCCAGCGTTGCCTCGAGTGTGATTTCAACGCCGGCAAGTGCTGCCGAAACCGGGCAACCGGCCTTTGCAGCATTGGCGATCGTCTCGAAGTCCTCCTGGCTGATGCCGGGAATCTTGGCAGCCAGTGTCAGGTGGCTGCCGGTGATGCCGGTGCCGGGCACGAACGTGACTGCGGCGCTGGTGTTGACGTATTCGGCAGCGTGGCCGGCGCCGGCCAGTTCGTGGGAGAAGGCCATGGCGAAGCATGAAGAGTGCGCTGCTGCGATGAGCTCTTCGGGGCTGGTCTTGCCTTCGGCGGTCTCGGTGCGAGCCTTCCAGGTGATGTCAAAGGTGCCAAGTTCAGAGCTGTCCAAGGTGACCTGACCGGCACCTGTTGGAAGGTCTCCGACCCAGCCTGCATGGGCGTTGCGAGTTGTTGCCATGTTCACTCCTCATGAAGATTGCTTTCATCCTTGCCCCGGAGAGTTTTCACGGGGCAGGTATCTCCACCCTATGCCTTGACCGGCATCCCCGGGCACCATTTACACTGGGCACATGATCAGGCTCGCCACGATAGTCATCAATACCGAAAATCCGGCCACTTTGGCAAACTTTTGGACCGCGTTTATGTGCACCGAAGTGGAGTCCACTGCGCCGGGATTCACCTGGTTGAAGGCGGTGCATGGCGGACCTCGCATTGCGCTGCAGGAAGTCATGTATCCATCTGAAGGGCCGCGCCGCCTGCACATGGACTTTGCAACCGATGACGTGGACACCGAAGTGGCGCGGGCCATTTCGCTCGGTGCCACCCGCCTCGAGGAGCACACCTTCCCCGACTTTCGCTGGGTGGTGCTGGCGGATCCCGATGGCAACGAGTTCTGCATCGCCCCAGACCACGGTTAGCGGCTAGTCACCTGAGAGCACCTTCATCTCAAGTACGACGGCGTGGGGTGGCCTTACATCGCTGCCCGCCTCAGGCCGGTGTGCTTCGACTGAGCTGGCGCGGGATGAAGCCCTTGCAGGGTTGCCACGGGCCTCAAAGTGCCGGCTTCGGGGGCGTGCTGCTGGGCCCCGTTCTCGCCGTCATTTTCGAAGTTGACCCAGGAATGGGGCGTTGTGCCAGGCTCCTGGCGCCCGAAAGTGGACCGGTTAACGCAAAACAGCACGGTCCCCGCGTGTCGGTGGTTGAGTAACCACCCAAAACGCGGGAAACGTGCTGTCAAGCGGACACAGCGCCGTTAGGCCCTGCAGCTCGGGGGAATTAGACCCAGAAAACGGCTACACCGATGTTGATCAGCGCCATGCCGCCGACCGCGTGGGCCAGGCCCTTCGGAACAACCTCGTTGTTCTTGGCCTTGCGGCGGCCAATGAAGGCTGCCACAGCAACAACAAGGGCGATGATCAGCTTGACGGCCACCTTCGTGTTGTTGGGGCCATCACCATCTCCCATGGAGGCCAGGCCAACCAGCAAAATTCCGGTGATGAGCTGCGTCAACGCCCCAATCCACTGCCACTGAGTCACGGTCGGCGTCTTGAACGCAGCGAGCCAACCGCCAACGATCGCAGCGGCACCGAGAATATGCAAAAACACGAGCACTAAGCGTAAAAAGTCCATGACCCCAGCTTATGCAATTTACTGACACAGTGTCTATCAAGGGCTGCCTTATGTGGCAAATATGACAGGGCGGCAAAAAACATGACAGGCAGACAACACCGCCTGAGAGAACAACGACGGCCGGCGACTTGAAAAATCCAAGCCGCCGGCCGCCGTCGAACATCAGGGTGTTACAGGCCCAGATCAGCCTCAAACGCGCCATCTTCCAGGCGGACCTTCAAGGTCTGCAGGAAGCGGCCGGCGTCCGCGCCGTCCACCAGGCGGTGGTCGTACGTCAGGCACAGGTACATCATGTGACGGATGGCGATGGTGTCATCGCCGTCAGCGTCAGCAACAACCACTGCGCGCTTGACGATCGCGCCGGTGCCCAGGATGGCAACGTTGGGCTGGTTGATGATGGGGGTGTCGAACAGGGCGCCGACGGAGCCGATGTTCGTGATGGAGAACGTGCCGCCGGAGAGCTCGTCCGGACCGATCTTGCCGCTGCGGGTGCGTGAGGCAACATCGGCAATCTTGCCGGCCAGGCCGGCCAGGTTCAGATCGCCCGCGTTGGAGATGACGGGAACCAGCAGGCCCTTGTCGGTGTCCACGGCAATCGCGAGGTGCTCGGCGTTGTGGTAGGTGATTTCCTGAGTTTCCTCGTTGTACTCACCATTGACCTTGGGGTGCTGCTTGAGCGCCTCGGTCACAGCCTTGGCAATGAACGGCAGGAACGTCAGCTTGGTGCCGTTGACAGCCTGGAACGGTCCCTTAGCCTGGTTGCGCAGCTTGACGATGCGCGTCATGTCGATCTCGTGTACCTGCGTGAGCTGCGTGGAGGCTTCCAGCGACTCGCGCATGCGGCGGGCGATGACCTGGCGGATGCGGGGTGCCTTGACCGTGGTGCCGCGCAATGAAGACGGGACGACGGCGGGAGCGGCCTTGGGTGCCGAAGCGCCAGCAGCTGCGGGGGCCGGTGCGGCAACGGCCTTGGCGGCCTCTGCTGCTGCAACAACATCCTGCTTGCGGATGCGTCCGCCAACACCGGTGCCGGTGACGGTGGCGATGTCAACGCCCTGCTGGTTGGCAAGCTTGCGCACCAACGGGGTCACGTAGTTGGACTCGGCACCTGCGGCGGGGGCTGCGGGTGCTGCAACGGGTGCCGGCGCAGCCGGGGCTGCAACGGGAGCCGGTGCTGCAACCGGTGCGGGAGCGGCCGGGGCAGCTGCGGGTGCCGGAGCAGCAACTGGTGCGGGAGCGGCCGGGGGTGCAGCGGGTGCCGGTGCTGCAACTGGTGCGGGAGCGGCCGCGGGTGCCGGAGCGGCAGGGGCAGCTGAGCCGGCGGCACCGATCAATGCCAGGACGCCACCCACTTCTGCGGTCTCGTCCTCGGGGACGCGGATTTCCAGCAGGACGCCCGCCACGGGGGAGGGGATCTCGGTGTCGACCTTGTCGGTGGACACTTCAAGCAGCGGCTCGTCGATCTCGATGGAGTCGCCAACAGCCTTCAGCCAGCGGGTGACGGTGCCTTCGGTGACGGACTCGCCGAGGGCGGGCAGCACGAGTTCGTGCGCATCGCCGGCCGGTGCCTCGGAAGCAGCCGGAGCCGCGGCGGGTGCCTCGGCAACAGGGGCAGGTGCAGCCTCCGGGGTAGCAGGCGCTTCGGCGACAGTTGCCGGTGCGGCAGGGGCCTCGGCGGGAGCAGCAGCTCCGGTGCCGATGCGTGCCAAGGCGGCGCCTACTTCTGCGGTCTCATCTTCGGGTACCAGGATTTCCTCCAGGATGCCGGCGAAGGGCGACGGGATCTCGGTGTCAACCTTGTCGGTGGAAACTTCCAGTAAGGGCTCGTCGACTTCGACGCGGTCCCCAACCTGCTTGAGCCACCGTGTGACGGTGCCTTCAGTGACGCTTTCACCCAAGGCGGGCAAGTTCACGGATTCAGACATTTCGTCCCCGTTCTCCTTCATATGCGCTGCATTCGCTGTTGATGCCCACTTGTGCATCGCCTGCGAAAAGCTTGTGAATTCTAAGTATTGTTTTTTAGCTTAGTGCACCCGGCGTGGACGCCGGGTGCACTAAGCCAGGATTGTTGCTAGCCGTGGAGCGGGCGTCCGGCCAAGGCCATTGCCGCTTCTCCCAGGGCTTCGTTCTGTGTGGGGTGTGCGTGGATCAGGCCCGCAATATCTTCCGGGTAGGCTTCCCAGTTCACGATGAGCTGTGCTTCACCGATCTGCTCGCCAATGTGGCTGCCGATCATGTGAACACCCACCACGGGGCCGTCCTTTTCGCGGACGAACTTGATGATGCCGCCGGTGCCCAGGATGGCGCTCTTGCCGTTGCCGGCCAGATTGTATTCGGTGGATTCGACATTCTCGTCGCCGAACTTTTCCTTGGCCTGCTTCTCGTTCAAGCCCACCGAAGCGATCTCCGGGTCACAGAAGGTGACCTTGGGGATGTTGATGTCTTCAACGATGACGGGGTTCATGCCGGCAATTTCCTCGGCGACGAAGATGCCCTGCTGGAAGCCGCGGTGTGCCAGCTGCACGCCGGGGACGATGTCGCCCACTGCGTAGATGTTGCCGACGCCGGTGTGCAGGCGTTCGTTGGTGATGACGAAGCCGCGGTCAATCGTGACGCCAGCCTCTTCAAAGCCCATGCCGGCCGTGAATGCGCCGCGGCCGACAGCCACGAGCATGAGGTCCGCCTCGAACGTCTTGCCGTCCACCAGGGTGGCTTTCACGCCGTCGTTATTTTGCTCAACACCCTGGAAGAAGGTGCCGGTGTTGAACTTGATGCCGCGCTTGCGGAACGTGCGCTCGAGGACCTTGATGATGGAGGCATCCTCGTTGGGCACCAGTGAGGCCATGCCTTCGATGATGGTCACATCCACGCCGAAGGACTTCCAGACGGAAGCAAATTCGACGCCGATGACGCCGCCGCCGAGCACGATGGCGCTCTTGGGCAGGGTCTCCATGGACAGTGCCTCGTCGGAGGTGATGACCTTGCCGCCAATTTCCAGGCCGGGCAGGCTGCGCGAATAGGAGCCGGTGGCCAGGATGATGTTCTTGCCGGTGTAGTTCACGCCGTTCACGGTGATGGTGTTGGCCGCGGTCAAGCGGCCTTCGCCCTCGATGACGGTGACGCCCTTGCCCTTGATGAGGCCCTGCAGGCCCTTGTACTTGCCGGCAATGATGCCGTCCTTGTACTTGTTGACGCCCACCAGGTCGATGCTGTTCAGCTGGCTGTTTACACCAATGGAAGCACCTTCACGGGCGTGGTCTGCAACTTCTGCTGCATGCAGCAGAGCCTTGGTGGGGATACAGCCGTTGTGCAGGCAGGTGCCGCCCAACTTGCCCTTCTCCACGAGACCAACGGTCATGCCCAATTGGACTGCGCGCAGTGCAGCTGCGTATCCGCCGCTGCCACCGCCGAGAACCAAAATATCGAATTCTTGCCCAGCTGCCTGTTCGGCCACTTAGACGCTCCCTCGCGTTCGGGTGACGCGCTCATTTTGGCGCGTCATCTCATCAATTTTTGAGAAAAGCCTGAGATTCCTGTTGGAACACTCAAACTTCTTCGAAGTCAAAGACAAATACTTTCAGCATTTACCTTACGTTAGTTGGTCCGTGCTGTACCGTCACGGCTGTCACAGTAAAGGTGAATGTGGTCATACTCACTTCTACAAGCAGCCGGCGCATTACCCCGCCCGTGAACGGGCGGGGGAATGCGCCGGCTGCTGTGCGTTGGAGCGCCGCACGTTGCAGTGCCCGAAACGGATTAGGCGCTGCGGGCCACAACGTCCTCGACGTAGGCCACCAGGGTGCGCACCGACATGCCGGTGCCCTGCTTGGGCGTGTATCCATAGGGCGCTCCTTCGTTGAAGGCGGGCCCGGCAATGTCGAGGTGAGCCCAGGGGATGGTCTCCCCGTCCTTGCCCTTGCCTATGAACTCCTGCAGGAACACGGCAGCGGTCATCATGCCGCCCATGCGTTCGCCAATGTTGGCCATGTCCGCCACGGGGGAGTCCAGTGAGGGGCGTAGCTCTTCGGGCAGGGGCATGGGCCAAATGAGTTCGCCGGAACGGTCGGCGGCCGCCTTCAGTGCAGCGCTGACGCCTTCATCACCCATGACACCGCCGGTGCGGTTGCCGAGGGCCATCATCTGGGCGCCTGTCAGGGTCGCCACGTCGATGATCACGTCGGGGAATTCCTGTGAGGCGGCCACGAGGCCGTCGGCCATGACCAGGCGGCCCTCAGCGTCGGTGTTCAAGACCTCAACGGTCTTGCCGCCGAACATCGTCAAAACATCGGAGGGGCGGATGGCGGTGCCGGACGGCATGTTTTCGGCAATGCACAGCCAGCCCGTGACATTTACCGGCAGGCCCAGGGCGGCAACAGCTAAAACGGCGTTCAGGACGGCGCCCGCACCGGCCATGTCGCACTTCATGGTCACCATGCCGGCGCCCGGCTTGATGGAGATGCCGCCGGAGTCAAACGTGATGCCCTTGCCAACGAAGGCAAGGTTGGCGACGGAGCGCTCGGACTTGTATTCAAGCTTGACCATGCGTGGCGGGCGCGAGGAGCCCTGGCCTACGCCCATGATGCCGCCCCAGCCTTCCTTGAGGAGGCGCTTCTCATCCAGCACGGTGACCTTGACAGGCAGGCCCTTGGCAAGGTCCTTCGCTGCTTCGGCAAATGTTGCCGGATACAGCTTGCTTGGGGGTTCGTTGACAAGGGTCCGGGTGGCGTTGACGGCCTTCGCGACGATGGCGGCACGCTCCAGGGCGGCGGCCAGGGCAGGGTCCTTGGCCAAGGTGGAGTGGATGGTGACCTTGGACACGGGGGCCAGCTTGCCCTCGGTGCTCGAGTGCAGGCTGGCGTACTGGTACGCACCCAGGGCGGCACCCTCCGCAATGGCACCCAACTGGGCGACCGACGTCGTCGGCAGGGCAAAGACGACATGCTTGAGCCCTGAGAGCTGGCGGAGGGCAGCCCCGGCGGTACGGCGCAGTGCCTCGTCGTTGGCCGTGCCGTCCTTGAGCTTGCCTATGCCGGCAAGGACCAAGATTTTGCCACCGGTCTCGGGCAGGCCCGGCAGCCGGACCACCTGGTCGGCGGCGCCGGTAACGCCCAAGGCCGACAGGGACGCCTTGAGGGACGTCAGTGCCGCGGGGGAGATGGGGGCGTCCAGGATGACGGGGCCGTCTGCACCCTTGCTGACGGCGATGACGAGGGCGTCGGCGGACACCTTCGACAAATCTGAACTGACCACATGGAAGCTGATGGGTTCTTTCGCACTCACTGAAATTTTGTCCTCACTTTGAGTTACGGCGTAAATGGGTGGAGCTGCCTTCCGATCGTATCGCCATCGCGCCGCGTTTGCCCGCTGGCCGTGTTCGCCGGGCTGAACCGGGCGCCCTGCCTGCGGTACCGTATGAGCCATGAGTGAAATTAGCGAAGAACTGCTGCTTGGACCGCTGCATCAGTGGCATGTTGACCACGGCGCGAAGCTGGCCGACTTTGGCGGTTGGCTGATGCCGCTGCAGTACGACGGCGGAGGTGTAGTTGCCGAGCACACGGCAGTTCGCACGTCGGTTGGCCTCTTTGACGTCTCGCACCTGGGCAAGGCTGAAATTCGTGGGGCCGGTGCCGTTGCCTTTGCCAACCGCTGCCTGTCCAACGACCTGTCCCGCATCACTCCCGGCAGTGCCCAGTACACACTGGCGTTGACACCTGAAGGCACCGTCACCGATGACCTGATCGCCTACCTGCGTGCCGACGATGACCTGTTCCTGATGCCCAACGCTGCTAACAACACCGCCGTTGTGGCCGCCCTCGTCGCCGCCCGCGACGCCGAGGGTGCGGAGCTGGAAATTCTGAACCTGCACAACGAATTTGGCGTGTTTGCCGTCCAGGGGCCCCAGGCCAACGCCGTCATGGAGGCCGTCGGCCTGCCGCAGCCCTCCGCCTACATGTCCTTCGTGGACACCACCGTGACCATCGGTGGCCAGGAGATTTCCTTGACCGTATGCCGCACCGGCTACACGGGCGAGATCGGCTACGAGGTTGTCCCCGCCTGGGCGGACACGGCCGTGGTGTGGGCCGCCCTGGCCGAGGCGGTGGAGAATGCGGGCGGTAGGGCCGCCGGGCTGGGCGCCCGCGACACCCTCCGCACCGAAATGGGCTACGCCCTCCACGGACACGAGCTGTCCACCGGGATCACCGCCGTCGAGGCCGGTGTGGGTTGGGCTGTGGGCTGGAAGAAGGAGTCCTTCTGGGGCAAGGATGCGCTCGCTGCGCAGAAGGCCGACGGCGCACCCCGCAAGTCCGTGGGGTTGCTGGCCACAGACCGTGGCGTGCCGCGGGCGGGTGTCGATGTTCTCGATGCCGGCGGCACCGTGGTGGGGCACACAACCTCCGGAACATTTTCGCCCACCTTGGGCAACGGCGTCGCACTTGCCCTGGTGGATCCGACCATCGCGCTCGGAGATGCGCTGGCCCTTGACATCCGCGGCCGCCGCCTGGGCGTCACCGTGGTCAAGCCGCCGTTTGTGCAGGTCAACGTCAAGGCGTAACGAACCACGGGCACCGCAAGCCGCCGTCGATCAGGCCGTCATGGAATGATCGGGGCGCTTGCGGTGTTGTGCTGTTCAGAGTTGTAAGCTGCCGAGGAAGAACATGAATATTACTGAGTACACCCCTTTTCACCATCCGGAATCCCTCTACGTCGTCAATGAAGAGCTGATTGCCGATGAGGAACTTCAGGGTGCCAATCTGCTCATGTCCTTCACCGGATTTTCCGATGCCGGCCAGGTTGTCTCCCAGATTTCCAAGGAACTCAAGGAGCAGCTATCTGCTGAGCCACTGGCGGTTTTTGATATTGACCAGCTCATTGACTACCGTTCGCGCCGGCCCCGCATCACGTTCACGGAGGACCGCCTCAGCGATTACCGGGCACCCTCGCTGGTGCTCTACCGCATGGTTGACGCGCTGGGCACGCCGTTTCTGTACCTGACCGGCAGCGAGCCGGACCTGCAATGGGAGCGGTTCTCCCGCGCCGTGCTGGGCCTCGTTGAGCGCCTCGACGTGAACCTGGTGGCCTGGGTGCATTCGGTCCCGATGCCCGTCCCGCACACCCGCCCCATCGGTGCCACCGTCCACGGAAACCGGCCAGACCTCATCGACGGCATCTCCGCCTGGAAAACCACCATGGAGATTCCGGCCGCGATTGGCCATGTGCTGGAGATCAAGCTCGCCGAGACCGGCCGCAACGTGGTCGGCTATGCCATCCATGTCCCGCATTACCTTTCCGACGCCGAGTACCCGCCTGCCGCTGTTGCCGGTCTGGAATACTTGGGTGCCGCCGCCTCACTTATGCTCCCCAGCGAACGTCTTCGCGAGGCAGGCCGTGCCGTGGAACGCCAGATCACCGAACAGGTTGAGGGTTCCGCCGAGGTCGCCACCATTGTCAGCAACCTGGAAAAGCAGTATGACGAGCACAGCGACGGAGTGGCCCGGCGTTCCCTGTTGGCCGGGGACAATGACGAACTGCCCGACGCCGACGAGCTGGGTGCCGCCGTCGAGGCGTACCTGGCCAGCCGTGACGCCAAGCCGCACAGTGGCCCGGAAACTGGCATAAGCTGATTGAGTGAATGGTAAACGTGCCTGGTTAGTGTGGGGAGTGGGCGTTTTCGCCTACCTGATTGCCATCAGCCAGCGGACCTCCTTTGGTGTGGCCGGCCTGGCCGCCACCGAACGCTTCGACGCCACGGCATCGGCCCTTTCAGCCTTTACCGTCATTCAACTGGTTGTCTACGCCGGCCTGCAAATTCCTGTTGGTGTCATGGTGGACCGGTTTGGGCCGCGAATCATGATCGCCACGGGGGCCGCCTTGATGGCCGTGGGCCAACTTCAGCTGGCGGCCGCAACCACTGTGCCCGCCGGTGTGGTGGGCAGGGTATTTGTTGGCGCCGGCGACGCCATGACATTCATCGCCGTCATCCGGCTCATTCCCTTGTGGTTTCCGGTCCGCAGGGTTCCCGTGCTGACGCAGCTGACCGGGCAGCTGGGGCAGTTTGGCCAGCTCATCAGCATTGCCCCCTTCGCCTTCGTGCTGCATTCGGCGGGGTGGAGCCCGGCCTTTCTGGGGCTTGCCGCGCTGGGCGTGCTGGCCTGTGTGCTGGCTGCGTCGCTGCTCCGTGATTCACCCGTGGGTGCGCCGTCGGCAACCACCAAGCGAAGCTTCAGGGAAACCGGCAGCGACCTGGGCACGGCGTGGCGCCAGCCGGGGACGCGGCTGGGCTTATGGAGCCACTTTGCCACCCAATTCTCCGGAACCGTCTTTGTCCTGACGTGGGGTTACCCATTCCTTGTTTCCGGGCAGGGCCTGTCCACGGCCACCGCCAGTGTGCTGCTGAGCCTCTTTGTTGTTGTGGGGATCATTTTCGGGCCCTTTCTTGGCAGCTGGGTGGGGCGGCATCCGCTGCGCCGCTCAACCATGGTGCTGGCCGTAACCTTTGCCATTATCGCCGTGTGGCTTGCCGTGCTGCTGCCTGCGCGGCCGGCACCGCTGTGGCTGCTGGTCCTGCTGGTTTTGGTGCTGGCCATCGGCGGACCGGCCTCCATGATCGCCTTCGACTTCGCACGCACCTTCAATCCCTCGCACCGGATCGGCACCGCCACGGGGATCGTGAATGTAGGTGGCTTCTTTGCCGCGCTGGTGACGATGTACATGATTGGCCTGATCCTCGACCTGCTCAACGGGGCTGGCGTGTTCAGTGGCGGACTGTACTCACTTGACGCGTTCCGGGTGGCTTTTTCCTTCCAATTCATTGTCCTGGGTATCGGTGTCTTTGCCGTGATAGCCACCCGCCGGAAGGTGCGCCGCACCATGGCCGAGCGCGGTGAGCTGGTCCCGGCGCTGCGTGACGTGCTGGCGGACAACCAGCGCCGCCGCCGGCAATTTCGGGCGGAACAGCACCAGGAACGCCAGTCGCGCAAGGACTGAGATGTGGGAAAGCTTGTTAAGATGCGGAGGCAGAGGCGAGCGGCTCCCAACTAGCGCCCCATTGGCCTTGTCGGGGGACTCGCGCCCTCTGACCCTATTCGGGCCGCTGCCTGCCCTGTAGGCTTCCGACATGTCCGAAGCTGAGCTGAAAACCGTGTTGCAACGTTATCTCGACGCCGCACGCGAGGCCATCCTGTGGAAACTGGAGGGGCTCTCCGAGTATGACGCCCGCCGCCCGCTCACACCTACCGGCACCAATCTGTTGGGCCTGCTCAAACACGTGGCGATCACCGAGGCCGGCTATTTCGGGGATGTCTTTGGCCGTCCGTCAGGCCCCGTTCCTGCCTGGTCGGAGGAAGAAGGCGATGACAACGCGGACATGTGGGCCGCACCCGATGAAACGATCGAAGCCATCACCACCTTGTCCAGGCGGGTCCGCGAACACACCGATGCCACGATCGCCGCACTGCCCCTGGACGCCGCTGGCCGGGTGCCGTGGTGGGCCCCGGCCCGGCAGGATGTCACACTGCACCAGATCCTCATCCACATGATTGCTGAATCGCACCGGCATGCCGGTCACGCGGACATTCTCCGCGAGCTCATCGACGGCGCGGCCGGACTGCGCAACGGGAACTCGAATCTTCCGGAACGCGACCGGGCATGGTGGGCTGACTACCGCGGCAAGCTGGAACAAGTGGCTCGGGACGCCCACTGACCCGCACGGCGGCACACGGCCCGCTCGTTCGCGAGCCTCCGGCACGCTCCTGCTTGTTTCCGGCACGCCTCCAGACAATGCAAACATGCGGCAGCAGCCCTGTGTTATCCACAGATTTGCCGGTTTGGGCAAAACGCCCTATTTTCTCGGTGCGTGGGGCGCCACGCTTGAGTCATGAGAAAGCAAATAGACAAGATCAAAGTCAGTGCCGGTGAGGATCTCCTGGCATTCATTCCCCACATGCTGGGGTACTGGCCGGAGCGCAGCATCGTGTGTATCGGCATGAGCGGCAAAAGCCTTCGAGCCACCATGCGTGTGGACCTGCCGCCTGAGGACATGAACGATGTCGCCGGCTTTGCGGCCCTTGCCGCGTCGCAGCTGGCCAGTGACCGTGAGGCCGATGGCGCGTTGCTGGCCATCTTCGGCATCGAAGACTGGGACGCGCCGAGGGACCTGCCGCAGGCAGTCCTGTACCAGGAGCTTCGACGGGCCTTTGAAAAGTTCCGGCTGCCGGTCCGTGACGCCTGGTATGTGGGTCCACGGCATTGGCGCAGCATGGAGTGCGCCGACGAGAGTTGCTGTCCCTGGCCTGGCAAGGACAATGCGTCCATCAAGGAAAGCTTTGTGAACACCGAGTTCATCTTCCGGGGCAGCATGGTGCGGGAAAGTCCCCAGCAGCAGATTCAGGCGGTGGTCGCCGTCGGGGATGAGGAATTTGCGGGCAAGGTTGTTGTCGCCGGAGCGCGCTTCAGGGAGGCCCTGTCTCTCACGGGATCAGGCGCCCACCAGCTGGCGGTGACGTTGGGGGCGTGGGAGTTTGCGCTGCACCAGTGGCCGCAAAAGCCGGACCCTGGCATGGCCGCATTTCTGTTGGCCAGCTTGGGGGAATCCACCGCCCGTGATGCCGTCATTGTGGCCATCGCCACGGATCCCAACGCGGCCTTTGCCGGCGCAGCAGGTACGGGAACCTTGCTGCCCGACAGTGGAAACGTCGAAGCCCCCGCGAATTGGTACGGCGGCAATCAGGCGGAGGGA
Organism: Arthrobacter sp. PAMC 25486; assembly: GCF_000785535.1. Taxonomy (NCBI): domain Bacteria; kingdom Bacillati; phylum Actinomycetota; class Actinomycetes; order Micrococcales; family Micrococcaceae; genus Arthrobacter; species Arthrobacter sp. PAMC 25486. The sequence continues at coordinate 220,147 of NZ_CP007595.1, forward strand.
TGGCAGGCGACCATTGCCGACGTCAGTGATGAGGCGGTCATGAAAGCCACGCGCGACTTTGGCAACATCCTGGTGGGTGAGATTTCCAATGGGGACAACAGCGGGCTGTTGGGGCCCGACTGGCAGAGGCTCGGCCGGGCGGAGCAGCTGTTGCAATTTCTGGCCGGGGCCACGAACGAGGCCGACAAGGCTCCCGTGCTGTGCCTGCTGGGCTGGATTGAATGGTGCAAGGGCCGGGGGACGTGGGCTGGAAATTACTTCCAGCTGTGCCTGCAAATGCAGCCGGGGTACCGGCTGGCCGAGTTGCTGGACCGGTTGCTGTCAGTGGGATACATCGCCGCCTGCGCCAAGAACCCGGGCACTGCCTGGCACGGCCAGCAGGATGACGAGCCTCAGGGCGTGGATGAGGCGGCATGAGGTGCTCGCCTCACCGCCGCTGCCGCAGCGGAACGCAGCAGGTGCGGTGAAGATCATGGCAACAACACAGTGTTCAGGGGCCCTCATGGGCAACGAGCAGAGGTCAAGTCGTGAGACACTAGTAGCTAAGACCCGGTTGGGTCCGTGTTGATGCAGTTTTCATGAGTTGGACAAAAGGGCCGGAAGATTTTTCTTCCACGGCGGCGGGAACAACGCAGCCGTACCGGGAGTTATACCTAGTGACCCTCCAAGCAAATGTGCTGCGCCAAGCAACATGGACTTGACAGGGTCATAGTGGTGTTGCCCGAAGGTAACTCCACAGACCGCCGTAAGAAAGGTTTTCTGTGTCTGCTACTGCCAAGAGCAAAGTCTCCAAAACCAAGGAGATCGAGGACCCAGCATCGTCAGTTGATGTGCCGCTGACACCAGCGCAGAAGCGTGCTGCCACCATCGCCGCCAAGAAGGTTGCACTGGCTGAGGCCGGTGGAGCGTCTGCTGCCGCCGCGAAGAAGGCTCCTGCCAAGAAGGCCGCGCCTGCCCGTCGTGGCAAGGCTGCGAGCAAGGAAGATGACGAAGATTCCTCAGCGGAGACTGTTGTCGAAGATGACGATCAGGACGAGCCCGCCAAGGAGCGTCCTGTTGCCACCGGAACAGGTTTCGTCTACTCTGACTCGGATGATGACGACGCCCCTGTCCAGCAGGTCATGTCCGCCGGCGCCACAGCTGATCCGGTCAAGGACTACCTGAAGCAGATTGGCAAGGTTGCCTTGCTTAACGCTGAGCAGGAAGTCGACTTGGCACTGCGCATTGAAGCCGGCCTGTTCGCCGTCGAAAAGCTCAAGGCCGCCTCAGCCAAGATGGATGCGCAGCTCAAGCGTGACCTTGAACGAATCGTCCATGACGGCAAGCGTGCCAAGAACCACTTGCTCGAAGCCAACCTGCGCCTCGTCGTTTCACTGGCCAAGCGCTACACCGGCCGTGGCATGCTCTTCCTTGACTTGATTCAGGAAGGCAACCTGGGCCTCATCCGTGCAGTCGAGAAGTTTGACTACACCAAGGGCTTTAAGTTCTCCACCTACGCCACCTGGTGGATCCGCCAGGCCATCACCCGCGCCATGGCCGACCAGGCACGCACCATCCGCATCCCGGTGCACATGGTGGAGGTCATCAACAAGCTGGCCCGCGTGCAGCGCCAGATGCTGCAGGACCTGGGCCGGGAACCCACACCCGAGGAATTGGCCAAGGAATTGGACATGACCCCGGAAAAGGTTGTCGAGGTCCAGAAGTACGGCCGCGAGCCCATCTCCCTGCACACGCCCCTGGGCGAGGACGGTGACTCGGAGTTCGGTGACTTGATTGAAGACTCCGAAGCCGTTGTTCCCGCCGATGCCGTGTCCTTCACCTTGTTGCAGGAACAGCTGCACTCGGTGCTCGACACCTTGTCCGAGCGTGAAGCCGGCGTGGTCGCCATGCGCTTTGGTTTGACCGATGGCCAGCCGAAGACTTTAGACGAAATCGGCAAGGTCTACGGCGTTACGCGTGAGCGCATCCGCCAGATCGAATCCAAGACGATGTCCAAGCTGCGCCACCCGTCGCGCTCACAGGTCCTGCGCGACTACCTGGACTGACATGTTTGAAACTGATCCGCGGAAAACGGCGAAAATGCACGACTTTGGTGTGTTTTTCGGCGTTTCTGCGGGTCAGTTTTTCGTTAAGGCGATTCTCTGCGACTGAGTGGGGACCTTCGAAGGTCGGTTTTTGGTTAGTGGTGTGCCGGGGGTCCCGCGTGGTCAGACTCGGGGCTGGTGTTTCACCCTGGCATGGTTGGCGGCTTCGGTGCGGCTCGTCGCGTTCAGCTTGCGCATGATTGCCGAGACGTGGACGCTGACAGTCTTGGCGCTGATGAACAGTTGCTCCCCGATTTGCTTGTTGCCCAGGCCCTCCGCCACCAGTCCCAGCACCTGGGACTCCCGCGCCGTTAGTTCCAAGGTATTGGGGCGTGGGCTGGGACCGTCAATGTGCAGCCCGGACCTGGTGGCGAAGTCCCTGGCAAGGGCCGTGACCAGGCCTGCCCCGATTGCCTCTGCCCCCTCGATGGCGTCCCGGAGCGATGCGGCTGCTGCGGACTTGTGCCCGGCAAAGTGTTCGGCCTGTCCTTTTCGAAGTGAGATGTAGCATCTCAGATGGGCTGGCAGTGCCTGGCATAGTTCCGCGGCCCTGTGCCAGGTGGCCGGATCATTGCCGGTGCCCCCGTCTCCGCCAAGTTCGGCCTCGAAGAGTGCTGACCATGCCGCGTGCGTGGGCCAGAAACCGTCCCGTGACAACTGGCTCCGCAGCCGCGCCTCGGCGGCATCGTCACGGCCTGTCCCGGCGTTGCGCCTGGCGGCAAGAATTCTGGCTGCGACAGCAATCAATGGCAGGTCGTAGCCCGGGAGTGAGCGGAACTCCGGGCTCGTGAGGAACGATGCTTCGTGCCAGGCCGCATCGAGGTCCCCGCGCACCCACGCCAGTTCCGCAGCGAACAGCGCCAGGGGGAGCCGTGACTGCATCTCCACGCGGGCCAACTCGTGCAGCAGCGGCTGCCATTGCTGGAACAGGGCCACCGCTCCGGCAGTGTCGCCGCCCCACAGGGTTGACCAGCTCTTTGAACGTAGTAGGTAGGCGTGGAAGGAACTGGGCGGGGACAGGGACAGGTTGCGTTCCAGGAGGGCATGGGCCTTGTCCCAGTCGCCCCGGGCAAAAAGGGGTTCCACGGCGTTGGATGAGAGGATGGCCCCGGTTGTTCGCTCCACACCCAGCTCGCGAGCCTGGCTGATGCCTTCTTCGGCGACACTGATGGACTCGTCATACATGCCCAGCTGGTTGAGGGCATCCGAATAATTGATGCGGTAGCGCAGGAGGGCAGCGGCGTCGCCCTGTGCGAGGTCTTTTGCGGCCTCGAGATCCGTCCGCCAGCCGTCGATGTCACCGGCAATGGCGCGCGAACAGCCACGCAGGTTCAAGGCGATGGACTGTTCGGTGCGGTCCGCGCCCGTTCTGGACAGCTCCAGTGCCTCGCTGGCCATGCTGATCGACTGGTTTGGCTGCGCCTCCAGCATGTACCGGGCGGCGAGATGATTCAACAGGGTTGCCCGCAGCCGGTCGTCGCTGCCGCGAGGGGTGAAATCCAGGGCCCGCAGCAGCAATTCGGCCGAGCCCAGTTGTGCATTGAACCCCAGATACCGTGCCTGGTCGGCGAGCAACCGTGCCAAGTCGGTCCCGTCTACATCAGGCTCTGCCGCAGCCAGGCGGATGACCGCCAGTGACCTTTCGCCGTTGCCAGCCTGGTTGTGCGCGGAGGCGGTGCGTGCCATCAGGGCGAAGCGGGGCATGGCGGCCAGGGTCGCTGCGTCCTCAACCCGGTCCCAGAGTTCCAGCGCACGCTCACCCATGCGGGCCGCCGTTGAATAGGCGTAGCTGCGTTCTGCCTCCGCGAATGCGGCCATGGAGGCCCGGAATGTTTTCTCCTGCGCGTTTGCGGCATGCCAGTGATAGGCAATTTCGACGGCGTCGCGGTGACCGGAGCCCGTGGATTCCAGGGCCTGCGCGTAACGGGTGTGGAAACGGGTGCGCTCACCGGGGAGCAGGTCGGCATGGATGGCCTCACGAACCAGGGCATGCCGGAACGTGTAGCAACGCCCGTCCAACGTCAGCAGGTTGGCACGCTGTGCCGCACGGGCGGAGGCCTCAAATTCCTCGAAGGACCTGTCATAAGCCGCCAACGCCTGGGTGTGCGGCACGGACAGGCCCCCGGCAGCCAGGACACGCAGGAAATACTGGGCGGAATCAACCATGCGCTCGTACCGTGCCAGGAGCAGGTCGGTCAGGGTGGCAGGAAGGTCCCCTGCTGGGCCGCAGTCCCCAAGTCCCAGTAACTCCTCCACAAAGAAGGGAATGCCCTCACTGCGCGCAAAAACGTTTTCAACCAGTTCGTAACCGGCATCCTGGCCCGTGATTGCCTCGACCAGGGCACGCACCTGGTCCTTGGTGAGCCGGCTCAGGCGGATGGACTTGGCGTAGCGGCCGCGCTCGGATTCGGCCAGGAAGTCCCGCAAGGGATGCCCCCGGTGGATGTCGTCGCTGCGATAGCTCAAGATCAGCAGGAACTGCCCGCCATTGAAGGCGCGGAGAATAAAGCGCAACACGGTCAAGGTGGCATCGTCGGCCCAGTGCAGGTCCTCCACCACGACGACGGCCGGCTGGCCTGCGCTGGCACGTTCCAAAACGGTGCTGACCGCCTCCAGGACGCGGTTGGCGGTGGGGAGTCCCTCGAGTTCCGCGCCGACCTCCGGCAGCAATAGCGACAAGGCGTCCCGCCCCGGGCCGGCGAAGTCCAGCACGGTGTCAAGGCCGATCTGTGCCGCAAGGGAGCGCAGCACCCCGGTGAGCGGTGCGTAGGGCGGGGCCAGCGTGCCGAGGTCGACGCACTGGCCCTTGATGACACGGGCCCGGTGGGAAATGCCGGCCAGGAATTCCTCCAGCAACCGGGTCTTGCCCAGCCCGGCCTCCCCGCCGATGATGACCGCCTGGGGCTTGTTGTCCGCGGCGTCGGCGAAGGACTCCATCAGGGCTGCCAGCTCGGCGTCGCGCCCGATCATTTGTGTGCTTGCCGGGGTCATTTGCATATCCCAATCCTGCCACGATCCGGTGACCCCGGCAGTGGCAGGGAGGATTTTGGGCCGCTAACCGGCCTGCACCCTGCCGCCTACAGGTTTGGCGGGGCGGAAGGTCCTGGCCCGGAGCTGGTGCCACCGGCCGGAAGCCCGCCGGGCCGGCACCTTGGCGGCCATGGCCTCCTTCTGCAGCCGGCGCCGTTCCAAGGCAATCGCCATTTCCCGTTCGTTTTGGTGGGACATCAGCAAAGCTATGAAGTCAGACATGGTCACCCCTTGTTCGTGAAGGTTCCTGCGGATGTGGAGCCTTCGTGATGACTCAAGTCTTCCGTCCCAGACGCCTGCGAACATGGGGTGAATGCCCTATCTTTGACCCGGCCGGCCCTGCCTAAGGCGCCCAGGCTGCCTTAGCTGATGGCAGTTTTCCGTGGCGGCGGTGCGGTCGGGAGGCGCGGTCTGGACAACACAGTCGAGCGGCGGCGGGCGGTGCGCCCTGGACGGTGCGGGTCGGGTGGGGGCGGCACGCTTTGGCGGGGCTGCGCCGTGGCGGGGATCGGCGGAAGGCAACGTCCCGCCGTCGTACGTGGGGCAAAAAAGTAAGGGCCCCGGACTCATCCGGGACCCTTGCTGTGGAAAAATTTCCTAGTCGATCGACACAGGAGTTTTTTCGGTCAGGCGGCTGGTCTCATCAAGCCACTCCGACGCCAACGGCTTCAGGGTGGCTTCCACGGCGCGGGCGTGATGGCCGCAGAAGCGCAACTCGCCGCCGGAGGACTCCAAAACTACCCGCACATATGCCTGCGCGCCGCAACGGTCGCAGCGATCGAGGGTGGTCAGCTGGGGGCTGCTGATGGCTGTGGTGGTCATGATGGCCTCCTTCATTAGTTCCTGTACTTTATACAACCACCTCCCGGGGCACTTCCTTCCATGGAGCGGGGGACTTTCGCTAACCGCGTATCCGTCTGGGCCCGCAGCTGACCGCGGCCGCGCGTTGCCAGCTTTTGGCCCGGGAACCGTTAACCTAGGTAGTGACCGGCCGACCAAAACCTGCAAGGAGTATGTCCACAGTGGCACGCGAGAGTTCCAATTACAGTGCACGCCACCTCTCTGTGCTCGAGGGGTTGGAAGCCGTCCGGAAACGGCCCGGCATGTATATTGGCTCCACAGATTCCCGCGGGCTCATGCACTGCCTCTGGGAAATCATTGACAACTCGGTGGATGAGGCGCTGGCCGGCTTCGGTCAGAACATCACGGTGATCCTGCACAAGGACAATTCCGTCGAAGTGCACGACGACGGTCGCGGAATTCCGGTGGATGTGGAACCCAAGACGGGGCTCACCGGTGTTGAGGTTGTGCTCACCAAGTTGCATGCCGGCGGTAAGTTTGGCGGTAGTTCCTATGCGGCCTCGGGTGGTCTCCATGGTGTGGGGGCCAGTGTGGTGAATGCGCTGTCGGCGCGCATGGACGCCCAAGTTGACCGGGGCGGCAAGACCTATCAGATGAGCTTCCGCCGCGGCGAGCCCGGCCACTTCAAGGACACCGGCAAGACGCTGAGCCCGGACGTCACGTTTGAACCATTTACTGAGAAGTCCGTTCTTGACATTGTCGGCACCACCAAGCGCGGCGTCACGGGAACCCGCATCAGGTACTGGGCTGACCGGCAAATCTTCACCGCGGACGCCAAATTCTCCTACGACGAGCTGGTGGGCCGGGCCCGGCAGACCTCATTCCTGGTTCCGGGCCTGAAAATCAGGGTTGTCGATGAACGCCGGCTGGCCGGGACACCGGGCGAATTCGCCACGCACGAGGAGGTGTTCCACCACGACGGCGGCCTGTCGGAGTTTGTTGACTTCCTCTCCGTTGGGGGAGCGGTGACGGATATTTGGCGCTTGCAGGGCCACAGCACGTTCACCGAAACGGTGCCTGTGCTGAACCAGGAAGGGCACCTGGAGAGCACCGCCGTCGAACGCGATTGCGAGGTGGACATTGCGTTGCGCTGGGGGGTTGGCTACGACACCACCATGCGCAGCTTCGTGAACATTATTGCCACGCCCAAGGGCGGCCGGCACCAGGAAGGTTTTGAGCAGGCGCTCCTAAAGACGTTCCGCAAGGTCATCGAAGCGAACGCGCGCAAGCTCAAGGCCGGCAACGACAAAATTGAGAAGGACGATGTCATGGCGGGCCTGACAGCCGTGCTGACCGTCCGCCTGGCGGAACCGCAGTTTGAGGGGCAGACCAAGGAAATCCTTGGCACACCGGCCGTGAAAAACATCGTGGCGAAGGTTGTCGAGAAGGAACTCAAGGCAAAGCTGGAATCAACGCAGCGCAATGAGAAGGCGCAGTCGGCCCAGTTGCTGGAAAAAGTTGTGTCCGAGATGAAGTCGCGCATCTCCGCCCGGGTGCACAAGGAAACCCAACGGCGCAAGAACGCGCTGGAAAGCTCCTCCCTGCCCACCAAGCTGGCGGACTGCCGCAGCAACGATGTGGCCAAGAGTGAACTCTTCATTGTGGAAGGTGACAGCGCACTGGGCACCGCCAAAATGGCCCGCTCCTCCGACTTCCAGGCGCTGCTGCCCATCCGCGGCAAGATCCTGAACGTGCAAAAGGCGTCGGTGGGCGACATGCTGGCCAACGCCGAATGCGCCGCCCTGATCCAGGTGGTCGGCGCCGGCTCCGGCCGCAGCTTTGACCTTGACTCCGCCCGCTACGGAAAGGTCATCCTCATGACCGATGCCGACGTGGATGGCGCACACATCCGCACCCTGCTGCTGACCCTGTTCTTCCGTTATATGCGCCCCATGATCGACGCCGGTAACGTCTATGCGGCCGTCCCGCCACTGCACCGGGTGGAGATCATCCACTCCGGTTCCAAGGCCAATGAGATGGTGTACACGTACTCCGAGAAAGAGTTGCACACACTCCTGGCCAAGCTGGACAAGGCGGGCAAGAAGCACAAGAGCCCCATCCAGCGCTATAAGGGCCTGGGGGAAATGGATGCCGACCAGCTGGCGGAAACCACCATGGACCCCCGCCACCGGACGCTGCGTCGGGTGACAAGTGCCGACGCCGACCGTGCCGAGCACACCTTCGAACTGCTCATGGGATCCGATGTGGCACCCCGCAAGGAATTCATTGTGGCCGGCAGCGAGAACCTGGACCAGGACCGCATCGACGCCTGACCCGCACGAACTGACCCGCAGAAAACGGCGACAAACGCGATTTCGCAGTGAGTTTCGCCGTTTTCCGCGGGCCAGCTGTTTGAGCGTCAGGGGAAGAAGCCGGGGACCAGCAACAGGGCCGTCGGAATTGCCAGCAGCAGCAATGCCCCCGCAATGACGAGCAGCTGGATCCCTGGGGCCAGTGCCGGGGCGGGTGTCAGTAGTTTGCCGAGCCTGGCCGATGTGGTGGTGGGCGTATCAATCTGGGCCGCGTTGTCCGCCATGAGTGTGTCGGCAGGTAACTGGGCGGAGCCGCTGGCCACCAAGGCGATGGCGGTGACCAAGGTGGGTTTGTCCACCGAACGCAAGGCCACGTCGTCGGCCATTATTTCAATGAGGGACGACACCGCCTGCTGGGCAAGTTTCGAGGTGGGCAGCCAGGGTAGCGCCGAACGCCAGGCGGCAAACGCCCACAGCAGCAGATGGTGGCGCTGGGCCAGGTGGGTCTGTTCGTGCAGCAGGACGGCGCGCAACTCGTCGGGGGAGAGCAATTTCAGCAGCCCCTCTGAGAGCACCGTGACGGAGCGTGAACCGCCTGGCAAACAATAAGCAACGGGCGCCTGATGATCGATGACGAGGGTGTCTGGCCGGTCGTGGGAGGGTGAGCTAAGCAGCTGCAGCAGGTCTCGATGGCGGCGCCGCTGGCGCTGGATGCGGAAGTAGGTCAGCCACAGCGTGAACACCAGGTGGGCCGAAAGTAGGGCTGCTGCGCTCAGCGCGAAGGCATGCAATACGCCCAAAGTGTCAAGGGATTCCCGGCCCAGAAAGACCCGGAGCAGGCCCCGCAGCCCGCTGGGCAAATTTTCACCCAAGGGGACCAGACCGTAGCAAAGCATCGCGCCGATCATGGACAGCCCACCGGCGAGGGCGATGGACTGCCACAGCACCATGGCAGCAAAAGGCGCCCGGGCGGGCCATGCTGCACGGGACAGGAATACGGGAACCGGCCACGCCAAAACCACGGCCAGTGCGGCAAGGAACCAAGAGGTCCAAAACATGATCTACAACTTACCGTGTCCAGCTGCAACAACGCAGTTGGCGGGTGCGGATGTTAGGAATGTCCCAACAGTTAGGAATGTCCCAACAGGTTGCGCAGGGTTTCCGCTTCGCCGGCACTGACGGTGCCAATGAACCGGGCCAAAACAGCCTCACGGTCGGGCGCGGATCCCAGAACTTCCATCATGAGTTCCGCCGTGTGCTCTTCGCGGCTCGTGACGGCCCGGTAGCGGTGCGGGCGTGAAGCGCGTTCGCGCTCAACCAGGCCCTTTTTTTCCAGCCGGGACAGCACCGTCAGCACTGTGGTGACTGCCAGCGGACGGGCCTCGGCCTCCACTTCTGCGGGGCGCTGCGAGAGCAGGTCGCGCAGGACGTTGGCCGTGATGGCCTCCTGGTGCGCCCACAGGAGGTCCATGACAGCTCTTTCCAATTCTCCAAGCGTTGCCATAAAATTCCTCTGTTTCACTGCGGGCACCAAAAGTTTGAGAGTACGCCAATTGCGCGCACTCCACCAAATGTACAGCTTTTGACAGCAATGTTCTACACAGGGTAGAAATAGTATGTTCTACAACATGTAGAAGTTGCGCATGAGCCTGATAATTTTCGTGGATGAGGGGTAACTGGTGGAAGCACTGGACATTGCCAGGTGGCAATTTGGAATAGTAACGGTGTACCACTTCCTGATGGTGCCACTCACCATTGGTCTGGGCACATTGGTGGCGATTCTGCAGACGCGATGGCACAAGACCGGCAACGAGGCCTATCTGCGCATGACGAAGTTCTGGGGCAAGCTGTTCCTGATCAACTTCATCATGGGCGTGGCGACGGGCATCGTCCAGGAGTTCCAGTTTGGGATGGCGTGGAGCGAATACAGCCGCTTCGTCGGTGACGTCTTCGGTGCGCCGCTGGCCATGGAAGCCCTGCTGGCCTTCTTCGTTGAGTCAACGTTCCTGGGTCTGTGGATCTTCGGTTGGAAGAAGCTCCCCGCCAGGATTCACCTCGCCTGCCTGTGGATCGCCGTGGCCGGATCCATTGTCTCGGCCTACTTCATCCTCGTGGCCAACTCGTGGATGCAGCACCCCGTGGGCGTGGAAATGTTGGACGGACGCCCCGTCATGGTTGACGCCTGGGCCGTCTTTACCAACAACACGGCTCTTGTGGCCTTCTTCCACACCATCGCCGGCGCACTCGCCGTGGCCGGCGGATTCCTGCTGGGCATCGCCTGGTACCAGCTGTGGCGCCGCCGCAAGGACGGCATCGACACCGTGGACGCCAAGGGACGCGTCATCATCGGCGAATCCGCCACCATCCCGGGGCGGAGCAAGTTGGACCACTCCGTCTGGATCAAGTCGCTGCGCCTCGGCGCGGTTGTCGCCATGATCGCCTTTGCTGGATCAGCCGTGTCCGGCGACTTGTCGGGCAAGCTTATGTTTGAGCAGCAGCCCATGAAGATGGCCGCCGCCGAGGCCGCCTGCCATGACGGCACCGGCTTCTCCATCCTGTCTGTCGGGGATCTCGGCAGCCGCGACTGCTCCGACGTCGTGGCCGTCATGGAAGTCCCGGGCCTGCTCTCCTTCCTGGCGCACAACGACTTCACCACCGAGATCAAGGGCGTCAACACCCTCATTCCCGAGTATCAGGAAAAGTACGGCAAGTACCTCCCGGATGATCCCATGTACGGCTCGCGCGCCGGCCAGGAAATCAACTATGTCCCGATCATGCCTGTCACTTACTGGGGCTTCCGCATGATGATCGGCTTCGGCGGCCTCGCCGCTGCGGCCGCCGCCGTGGCACTGTGGCTGACCCGCAAGGGCACCGTGCCGCGCTCCAAGGGCCTCATGCGCCTTGCACTCATCGGCATCCTGGCACCCTTTGGCGCCAACGCGGCCGGCTGGATCTTCACCGAGATGGGCCGCCAGCCGTTCGTCGTGGCGCCCAATCCGGCCATGAGCGGCATTGACCAGGTCTTCATGTTCACGGCCGCCGCGGTCTCACCCGGCGTCTCAGCCGGCGAGGTGATCTTCTCGCTAGTGGCGCTGACCACCGTGTACGCCGTGCTGCTCGTGGTGGAGGTGGTCCTGCTGACCAAATACATCCGTGGCGGCGTGGTCTCAGCCATGCCCGAGCTGGACCAGACGAAAAAGAAGGACGACGGCGAAAACGGCCCGGGCGGGGAGGCGGACGACGATGTACTCGCGTTTGCGTACTGATGACCCGCACCTCGAGCGCCTTCCCCTCCCGCCTTTCCCAGGCACTGCCAACCTCCCCGACCCGCTGCTGAAGCAAGAGGATTGATGATGGATTTTCTGCCTACTTTATGGTTCATACTGATTGCCGTGCTGTGGATCGGCTACCTGTTTCTCGAGGGCTTCGACCTCGGCGTCGGCATGCTCATGAAGACGTTCGCCCGCGGCGAGAAGGAACGCCGCGTCCTGCTCAACACCGTGGGTCCGGTGTGGGACGGCAACGAGGTGTGGCTGCTGACCGCTGGCGGCGCCACGTTCGCCGCGTTCCCTTTCTGGTATGCCTCGCTGTTCTCCGCGCTCTACATCCCGCTGGTCCTCGTGCTCCTGGGCCTCATCTTCCGTGCCGTAGCCTTTGAATACCGTGGCAAGGTGCACCACGACACCTGGCGCACGGTCTGGGACTGGGCCATCGCCCTAGGCTCCTTCACAGCCGCCTTCGGCATTGGCGCCATGCTCGCCCTGACCACCACCGGCCTGCCGCTGAACGAGAACGGTGACCGCGTGGGCGGCCCCTTCGCCTGGTTCAGCTGGTACGCAGTGGTCGGCGGGCTCGCCATTGTGGGCTTTGCCTTCATCCACGCCGCAGCTTTTGTGGCCCTGAAGACCGACGGCGACATCCGCCACCGCGCCCGCCGCTTGGTCGGGCGGTGGTTGCCCGTGGGACTGGCGCCCATGGCTGTGTGGGCCATCGCCGTGGCCCTGCAGCACGGCAAGTGGTTCAGCTGGCTGCTGATCGCCGTCGCCGTCGCTGCCGCCGCGGCCTCCTGGATTGCCAACAAGGCGGACCGTGAAGGCTTCAGCTTCCTGGCCATGGGCGTCTTCCTGTTGGCCGGTGCCGCAGCGATCTTCAGTGCCGTCTACCCCGTGGTGCTGCCCTCAACACTGGATCCGCTGTGGAACCTGACAGTTGAAAACGCCTCATCCTCCAGCTACACCCTGGGCCTGATGTCCATTGTGGCAGCTGTTGGTGTACCGCTGGTCCTGGCCTACCAGGCGTGGACGTACTGGATCTTCCGCAAGCGCATCAGTGTGGCGCACCTGCCGGAACCGCACGACTTTGCCCCCGCCGTCGGAAATGGTTCGGCGGAGCAGGCAACAGCAGGAAGCAGGCACTAACATGAAGCCCACACTCCCTCCCGGCAACTCCACCAAGCTGGCCTTGGCTGGCCTGGCCGGGCTGGCCGCCCTCAAGGCCGTTGGCCTGGTCCTCGCCCTCGGCGCGCTGGCCCACGCCCTGAGCCAATGGGCCGGCGGCGGCGCCCTGGACGGCACCAAGTTGCTGGTGCAGGGGTGTGTGGGCGCATTCCTGCTTGCCGCGGCCGTGTGGGGGCAGTCGATCCTGGCCCGCCGCGCCGCACTCGGTGCCAAGGAAGAACTGCGCGCCAAACTGGTGGCCCACCGCCTCGACCCGCGCAACGGCGGGCAGGGCGGGGCCGTCGGCGCCGAAGCCATGCTCGCGAGCCGTGGGCTCGATGGCCTCGACAACTACTTCGCCACCTACGTTCCGGCACTCGTCGGCTGCGCCGTGCTGCCCCTGGCGCTCGGGCTCCAGATCCTCATGTCCGACTGGGTCAGTGCCCTGATCGTGGCGCTCACGCTGCCGCTGGTGCCGGTGTTCATGATCCTGATCGGCCACCACACACAGGAACGCGTTGAGGAAGCCGCCAGCGGATTGGACCGTCTCTCCAACCACCTCCTGGAACTGGCCCGCGGACTGCCCGTCCTGGTGGGCTTGCGCCGCGCCTCCGCCCAGCGCAAGGCCCTGGCCGACGTGTGCGAGGCCTACCGCAAATCCACCATGGCCACCCTGCGCACCGCGTTCCTGTCCTCCATGGCCCTGGAACTCATCAGCACCATCTCCGTTGCGGTCGTGGCCGTGTTCATCGGCGTCCGGCTCGTGGCCGGAGACATGCCGCTGGAAGCCGGGCTGCTGGCGCTCATGCTGGCCCCCGAGTGCTTCAAGCCGCTGCGTGACCTGGGCGCCGCCCACCACGGCAGCGAGGACGGTGTGGAGGCCCTGCGCCGCGCCACTGACATTCTCGACGGCGGATCCCCCTCCCAACCGGCCGCACCGGCCGCTGTGGGAACTGTCGGCGCCGCTGGTGCTACTGGTGCCCTGGGTGCGGCGGGTGCCGTGGGAACCTCTGGAACGACGGCCCAGGTCGGCACATTTGCAACGCAGCGCGCTGCGAACACTGTCGGCTCCGGCGCCGTGTTTGAGGCCTCGGACTTCAGCGTCCGCTACCACGGACGGACGGAGCCGGCAATCTCCGGGTTCACCGCAGCCCTGGCCCCAGGTGAGGCGCTCGTGCTGGCCACAGCCAGCGGCACCGGAAAGTCAACCATCCTGGCCGCACTGGCCGGGATCCTGCCCGCTGCCGGTGACGGGGCTGCCGCTGTGGGAGGGCACCTGGCTGTGCGAAATTCCGCTGCCGTGGTGTTTGTCTCCCAGCACCCGGTCTTCACCGAAGACACAGTTTCGGAAGAGGTAGTACTTTACGCCGCCGGCCCGGGGCGGCTCGCTGTTGACGATGCAGCCGTCGTCAACGCACTCGCGGCAGTCAACGCCGCACACCTGGCCCAGCGTGACGTGGTGGATTGCAGCCCCGGCGAGCTGCGCCGCGTGGCAGTAGCCCGCGCCCTGGCCCGCATCGCCGTGGACCCCGCCGTGGAGCTGGCGCTCTTTGACGAACCCACAGCCCACCTTGACCCCGTCTCGGCGCAGGCCGTTCGGCATCAGCTGGCGGCGCTGCGGGGGAGCGTGGCCGTGGTGGTGGCAACCCACGATCCGATCCTGGCTCAGCTGCTTGGCGGCGCACAGCACACCGACGCCCGGCACGCTGCTGCTCCCGGTGTGTCCTTGGAAGCGGCGCTTGATGGATTCCCGGCCGCCGCGGGCCATATAGCCACGGTGCCGGGACTTGAAACCTTCGGGCCCGGTCAACAAGCCACGCTGCCCGAACCCGCCCGGTTCAGGTGGCGCCACCTGCGCCAGCTGCCCCTGCGTTCGCCCCGGTTTGCCGCCGGTGTGCTGGTCTCTGCCCTGGCCACGCTCAGCGCCGCGGCCCTTTCCGGCATCTCCGGCTGGCTCATCGTGTGGGCTGCCGCGCAGCCGCCCATCCTGTACCTGCTGACCCTGATTGTGGGCGTGCGCGCCTTCGGGATCGGCCGTTCCGTCTTGCGCTATTCCGAGCGCCTGCTGACCCACGACGCCGTGTTCCGCTGGGCCGCCGAACTGCGCCTGAGGCTCTGGGACTCGTTGGGTTCCTCGGTGGTGCACTGGGGTCGGCTGACCCGCTCCGGAGGCGCGCTGGGCACCTTGGTGGCCGACGTTGACGAGCTGCGTGACGCCGTTCCCCGCGTCGTGGTCCCCATCCCGTCCGCCCTCATCTCTTACGGTGCCGTGCTGCTGACGGTGTTCCTGTTGGTGCCGGAAGCCACCGGCATTGTCCTGTTGCTCGGTGCCCTGGCCCTGCTGCTCCTGCCCATGCTTGTGCTGGCAGCCCAGCGCCGCGCTTCTGCGGCAGCGGCCGTCCACAGGGTATGGCTTGCCGGACGTGTGACCACCTTGTTTGCTGCGGCCGGACAGCTGGCAGCCAACGGGGTGGGTGCCAACGAGGCAGCCCGTTTCAGCCGAACGGACGCCACCATCGCGAAGCCGCTGCGCCGCCTGGCCTGGGCCGACGGCTTGGGCCAGGGTGCGGTCGCCCTGCTCACCTCGCTGGCCGCCGTGGCCGCTGCCTCGGTGGCCATCGCCGCCGGGGTTGACCCCCGCGCCGCCGCCGTTGCGGCACTGCTCATGCTCGCGCTGGCCGAACCCCTGGGCATGTACATCGAGGCCGTCAGTGCCCTTCCGGCTCTAGTCACCTTGATGAACAGGACGCTTCCCTTGCTCGATGCCCCTGCCACAGTCCAGGAAGCCGTGGAGGAGGCAGTGGACCCGGCCGTGGAGGAACCGGTCGACGGCCTTGCCGTCCACGGCATCACCGCCCGCTACCCCTCCGCTGCCCGGCCCGTCTTCACCAGGCTCAGCGGCGGTGTGCAGCGCGGACACTGGTGGAGCGTCAGCGGCCCGTCAGGCTCCGGAAAGTCCACGCTGCTGGCCGTCCTGCTCGGCTTCCTGAAACCCGAGGCCGGCAGCTACGTGCTAAACGGCGCGCCCGCCACGGCAGCCACGCTGGGCCGGATCGCATGGTGCCCGCAGGACGCCTACTTGTTCAATTCCACGCTGCGGGCGAACCTGTCCCTAGCCCGCCCGGCGTCCACCCCTCCGACTGAAGCCGAGCTGGCGCAGGCCCTGGAAACCGTGGGTCTCGGCCCCTGGCTGGCGGAACTGCCGCTGGGACTGGACACGCGCGTGGGGCCCGGCGGGCACCACCTCTCCGGCGGGCAGCGCACCAGGGTGTCGGTGGCCCGCACGCTCGTGGCGGGGGCCGACGTCGTGCTGCTCGATGAGCCAACAGCGCACCTTGGTCAGGACGAATCGCTCGCCCTCATCGACGACCTCCGGCAGGCCCTCTCCGGCGCCGCAGTGGTTTTGGTGACGCACGACGGCGAACTTGCCCAACGTGCCGACTCTCACCTGTCGCTGGGGCAGGGTGCGCTCGAAACAGCGGGCATGGGCGCTTAAGCTGGTCCCATGACTACTGATTCACCCATGCTGCCCATCCGTCTGCCGGAAGCTCCGGGATTGCTGTTTCGCCCCATGGCGGGCGCCGACGCGCAGGCGTGGCTGGCCCTGGTGCGGCGGATTGCTCAGGCCGACGTGGCTCCGTGGCACGAGCAATTATCCGATTTGTTGGAGGTGCTTGAGTCGGCCGTAAACCCGGCCGCACACAATACGGTGGCCGGTTTCGACGTGGACGGCGTGCTGGCGGCCTATGGGTATGTGTCCAAAAATCCCGCCAGCCTCGTGGGCTATGCCTTTGGCGGGGTGGACCCGTCGCTGCGGCGCCAAGGGATCGGTTCGGCCATTTTGGCGTGGCAGCGGGAGGTGCTGGGGAAACGCTCCGAGGCCGACGGGCAGGCGGCCGCGGTCGTGCGAAGCTACGTCCAAAAAATGACGCCCGGGCACGCGAAGCTGTTGCGGGCGGTGGGCTTTGCGCCGGTGCGGACCTTCACCGAACTGGCCCGCGGCCTGGACGATGTGCCGGCAGCGCCGCCGCTCCAAGGTGTGAGGGTCGTGGCGTTCACGGCCGAATATGCCGAAGCTGTGCGGTTGGCCCACAATGAGGCCTTTGCCGACCATTGGGGTTCGGAACCACGTACTGTCACTAAATGGGCGTCGCTGCTCACGCATGAAAACTTCAGGCCCGAATGGAGCTCCCTCGCCGTGGACGACACCACCGGTGAGGTGGCAGGCTATCAAATCTCCATGTTTGACCCCACGGTCGAGGACGCGAGTGGATT
The DNA here is from genome assembly GCF_000785535.1 of Arthrobacter sp. PAMC 25486. NCBI lineage: Bacteria > Bacillati > Actinomycetota > Actinomycetes > Micrococcales > Micrococcaceae > Arthrobacter > Arthrobacter sp. PAMC 25486. The sequence continues at coordinate 237,085 of NZ_CP007595.1, forward strand.
CAAGGACGGTTATACGGAACTGCTCGGAGTTCGCCGTGCTTGGCGGGGCCGCGGCCTCGCCCCTGCGCTGTTGATTGACGCCATGGCGCGGTATGCAGCGGCGGGCATGGAGCGGGCGTGCCTCGATGTGGACACCGAGAATCCCAGCGGCGCGGTGGCCCTGTATGAGCGTCTGGGGTATCGGCCGCTGCCGGGGCGCCAAAGCGTCGCGTGGGACCTGGCCCGCTGATTCGGCCCGGTGCAGGCCGGAAATTCTGGGGTGTCAGGCGTCGATGTCGTGGAGGTGGTGGACAACGTCGTGCAGGAAATATCCAGTGAGTGTTACGACTGTGAACTCTGCGCCGTTGCTGCGCAATCCCCGACGCTCCCAGTGTTCTTCGGGGACGGCGCCATAGGCCGCCGCCGCGTCCAGGCCGTTTTGGATGAGTTCCGAGGAGACCTCTTCCGGGTCCAATGACGAATAGTTGCCGTCAATGGAGGCCTGGTCCTGGTCCCAGTTGGCGAAGGTGGGATTGTCCTCGCGCAGCATCAGTTCCAGACGTGCCGTGAACACCTCAAAGACGTCGCTGACGTGGGCGCCGTATTCCAAGACGGACCACGTGCCGGGGTCGGGTCTCTCCTCGATATTTGCCCTGCGTAGGGCCGTCTGCCAGCGGGGCAGCAGCGCCGGCAACATGGTGGCCGCCGTTGCGGGGGTCGCCTTGCCTGCTCTGAAACCACACTCTGGACACGGCCGCTCGAGCACCCAAGTCCAGTCTTTTTGATCAGGAATGATAGCCATGCGGCCAGTCTATGCCGGGGCGGTTGCGCGTTGCGTTATGCGTCGCCCGCCCTGGCCGGCTCAAAGGGCAGTGCGGGCCTGCGTTTTCCGGTTGAGAGTGTCTGTTTTCCGGTTGAGAGTGTCTGGGGTGTAGTCCACGCAAGACCCTGGTAGGCGAAAACTTTTCCCGACACGTTTTAGTCGCGGCGTGTTTGGGTGGTTTTGGTGATGAGCATTTTGGCTCTTGTGACTCTTCGGTGGGTGATTCAGCCGGATACCCACCATCGCGGCTGTCAGGTTTTAAGTCGCTGGTGTCCGGGATGTCTTCGGCCGGGGAGGACGGGCGCGCCATCCCGGTCTTCCCGACGTTGTGTGACATGCCGGATCATTCGATCCCAGCGGCTCCGCCGGGGTTGAGAGGTAAATGCGCGCCGAGAAGGGGCCAAACCCGCATGGTTTTGAACCTATTTCGCCGAGAATGGTTCAGGCTCGCCAGAAGGGCGCAACCCTGGTGGCATTTCGCGACTCCGGGCCATTCTCAGCGAAACCGGATGCCACGCGACACGACTCAGGGCCATTCTCGGCGAAACCGGATGCCACGCGACACGGCCAGGGCCATTCTCGGCGAAGCACACACCCTCCGGTACGAGTTTCCAGCACCCCTGCGAAAGGAAGCGGGGAAAAGAAGCGGCGATAGCAAGCGGAGACGGTGGCCGGTACCTGGGCGGTAGCTCGCCACACCAGCCCCTATCAGGCTGAAAGTCTGAAGGGTGAGGGTGAACCCACCCACGGAACAGTCACAAGAGCCCTCTTTCTCAGCCGTTTGGGGTACCTGGGTCGTGGCGTGTCGGTGGCCAGGGGCAGCTGGTAGCTGCCGGTGGGGGTGATCCAGCCAACGCGGCCGTCCTCGGTGGTTCTCGGTGTCCAGCCGCGGACCGGAGGGTGTTGCGTTCTGGTGCGTTGATGCTGCGGCGTCGGAGAAAACACCCCGGAAGATGCTGCGGCGTCGGAGAAAACACCCCGGAAGATGCTGCTGCGTCAAATTTGGCCAAGCAGCAGCGGCCGGGCCGGCTGCTTCCTGCGCTCGGCTGCCAGCGACGCCGAGAAACGCAACTCGTTCAGTGTCCGCGACGGCCGTTTCAGCTAGCACTCCCTGAGGGATCCGCGCCAGCGGAACTCCAGCGGAATACCTCAGGGCGAACCCGAAAAGACTATTCCAGGGGCAGCTCGAACGCTTCCTGGGTGGAGTCCGGAATTGGCTTCGGGTCACGGGTCGGAGCCGGCGGCACGTGTCCCGTGGTGGGACCGTCCCCGGCGGAAGGTGCCGAATCGGCGGCCGGTGGGCGGCCGGCGTCGGACATTTCAGGGGAAGGGCCGGACAAGCTGGGACCCACGAGCTCGATGCCAGCCGTCAGCGCAACACCGGAGCCGTCCCGGTGTCCATGCTCCAGGGGAAGCGCCCGCACCACGCCTGAACTGGAGGACGCCTTGGCCGGGCCGTGGCCCGCCCAGGCGACCATCAGGTGGTCCTCACCCTTGAGGAAGCGGTGCGCGCGGACCCCGCCGGTGGCGCGGCCCTTCGCCGGGTACTCGGAGAGGGCGGTGACCTTGGCCGAGCCCGACGGCGTTCCGGGCAGTGCATCCTGCCCACCGGAAACCGTCACGACCACGGCCTGCGGATCAGTGGGGGAGACCACGCTGAAGGAGAGGACGGTGTCCCCGGCCGCCAGCTTGATGCCGGCCATGCCACCGGCCGTGCGGCCCTGTGGGCGGACGTTGGCGGCACTGTACCGGAGCAGCTGGGCGCCCTGCGTGATGAACACGAGGTCGTCGTCGTCCGTGGCAATCGCGGCACCCACCACAAAGTCCTTGGGCTTCAGCGCGATGTACTCCCAGTCGTCCCGGTTCAGCGGGTAGTCGGGGCTGACACGCTTGACGACGCCCGCGGCCGTGCCCACCGCAAACGTGGTGTTGAGCGGGACAAAGCCCACGAGCGTTTCGCCCTTGGTCAAGGTGATGAAGTCCTTCGCGGCCACACCTCCTGCCAGGTTCGGCAGGGCTGCCGTAGGCGGCAGGACAGGCATGTCCACGACCTGCATGCGCAGCATCCGGCCCAGCGACGTCAGCGCACCGATCTCGGCCCGGGCCGTTGACTTCAGGACGGTGGAGAACACGTCGTGCTTGCTGCGGCTGCCCGATTCCAGCAGCGGATCGGCCGTGGAAGTCCGGGCGATCTGGCCCGTGGCGCTGAGCAGCACCCAGCAGGGATCGTCGGCGATTTCCAGGGCCAACGGGGCGGCCCTGCCGGGCTTCCCGCCGGGCCCGGCCGCGAGGGCCTTCGCCACGGACGGGGCCATGGCCTCGGATTCCAGCAGCACGGTGCGGCGCGGCGTGGCGTATTTGGCGGCCACCTCACCCATCTCATCCGAGACGAGCTGGCGGAGCAGTTCCTGCGAGCCGAGAATGGCTTCGAGCGCGGAAATTTCACGGCGCAGCTCGTCCCGCTCGGTTTCCAGCTCCACCATGGAGAAGCGGGTCAGCCGGCGCAGCTGCAGGTCAAGGATGTAGTTGGTCTGAATCTCGGAGAGGTCGTAAATGGCCATGAGCCGCTCACGGGCGGCCGCCACCTCGTCCGAGGTCCGGATGATCTGGATGACCTCGTCAATGTCCACGATGGCGATGAGCATGCCCTCAACCAGGTGCAGTCGGTCCTGCTTCTTGCCGAGGCGGAACGCGGTGCGGCGGCGCACCACGTCGATGCGGTGGTTGACGAAGACCTGCAGCAGCGGCAGCAGGCCCAGTGTTTGCGGCTGCCCGTCCACGAGGCAGACGTTGTTGATACCGAAGGATTCCTCCAGCGGCGTGTACCGGTACAGCTGTTCCATGACGGCGGCCGGGTTGAAGCCGTTCTTGATCTCAATGACGAGGCGCAGCCCGTGCTTGCGGTCCGAGAGGTCGATGAAGTCGGCAACACCCACCACCTTGTTGGCGTTGCGGGCGTCCTTGAGTTTCTCCTTCACCTTCTCCGGGCCCACCAGGTACGGCAGTTCCGTGACGACCAGGCCCACCCGGCGCGGGGAAAGTTGTTCGACGGCGATCTTGGCCCGCGTCTTGAATGATCCCCTGCCGCCGGCGTAGGCGTCGCGGATGCCCTGCAGGCCCACAATGCGCCCGCCCGAGGGCAGGTCCGGACCCGGGACATACGCCATGACGTCTTCGAGCGTTGCATCGGGGTTCGCGATCAGGTGTTGGGCGGCGGCAATCACCTCACCCAGGTTGTGCGGGGCCATGTTGGTGGCCATGCCGACGGCGATGCCGCTGGCCCCGTTGACGAGCAGGTTCGGGTAGGCGGCCGGGAGCACCGACGGCTGCAGCATCTGGTTGTCATAGTTGGGCACAAAGTCCACAACGTTCTCATCCAGGCTGCCCGTCAGCTCCAGGGCGGCGGCGGCCAGCCGGGCCTCGGTGTAGCGGGGGGCGGCGGGGCCGTCGTCGAGCGAGCCGAAGTTGCCGTGCCCGTCAATGAGCGGCAGGCGCAGCGTCCAGTCCTGGGCCATGCGCACCATGGTGTCGTAGATGGCGGTGTCGCCGTGCGGGTGCAGCTTTCCCATGACCTCACCCACCACGCGGGCGCTCTTGACGTGGCCCCTGTCCGGGCGCAGCCCCATCTCGCTCATCATGTACAGGATGCGCCGCTGCACCGGCTTGAGCCCGTCCCGTGCATCAGGGAGGGCGCGCGAGTAAATCACCGAATAGGCGTACTCCAGGAAGGAGCCTTCCATTTCAGTCGAAACATCAATATCGACGATGTTTTCGGTGAAGTCATCTGCGGCGGGAGGTTGGCGCTTGGCCATGGTTGCGGTGGTTCCTTTTCTGCATGGGGGTGTTGCGGACGCTCATGATCGGTAAAAGCCACATCATGTCGGTACAGTGATTCTATGGTGAAGCCAGAGCTAGCGCCCGGATATCCGGCGCATTGGGAAGCTGATGTTGTTCTTCGTGATGGTGCCACGGGGCATTTGCGCCCCATGACGGCCGCCGATGCCGACGCCGTGCAGGCGTTTCACATGGCCCAATCGCAAAATTCGATCTATATGCGCTTCTTTACGTACAAATCGAAGCTCACACCGAAGGAATTGCGCCGCTTCACCGAACTTGATTATCGCGACCGTGTGGCATTTGTCATAACGCGCGGGCAGGAAATCATTGGCATTGGCCGCTACGACAGGCTGGATGACCCCACCGAGGCAGAGGTGGCGTTCAACGTGTCGGACGCCAACCAGGGCCGCGGCCTGGGCTCGATCCTGCTAGAACACCTGGCCGTCGCGGCCCGCGAAAACGGCATCGACAAGTTCTCCGCCGAGGTGCTGCCGGAAAACCGCAAGATGATCCAGGTCTTCTCCGAGGCAGGCTACGAGGTCCACCGGCGCTTTGACGACGGCGTCATCTCCCTGTCCTTCGACATCGACCCCACCGAAAAGTCCCGGGCGGTGATGGAATCCCGCGAGCACCGGGCCGATGCCCGCAGCGTCGCCGGCCTGCTTGCACCGTCCTCCGTTGCCGTCATTGGTGCCAGCCGGGCGTGGGGGAGCATTGGCCAGCAACTACTGGAACATGTGGTTGAGGGCAAGTTCACCGGGGCCGTCTACGCCGTCAACCAGGAGGCCCTGGAGGTGTCCGGCATGATGCCGTACGCCAGCATCGCCGAGGTTCCCGGGCCCGTGGACCTGGCCATTATCGCCGTCCCCTATGACCAGGTCCCGTCGGTGGTGGAGCAGTGTGGTGCCGCCGGTGTCAAGGGCTTGGTGATTGCCACGGCAGGTTTTGCGGACGACGGCGAACACGGCTTGGCGCGTCAGCGGGAGTTGGTGCGCAGCGCCCGAGCCAACGGCATGCGGCTGGTGGGTCCAGCCTCCTTGGGCCTGGCCAACACCGACCCCGCCATTTCCTTGAACGCCTCCATGGCCCCGGAGCTGCCCGCCAAGGGTGGGCTGGGCATCTTCAGCCAGTCGGCTGCCCTGGGTGTGTCCCTGTTTGCCTCGCTGTCGCGGCGCAGTGTGGGCATGTCCAGTGTGCTCTCGGCCGGCAACCGGGCCGATATTTCCGGCAATGACATGATGCAGTTCTGGGAGGACGACCCCAACACCACGGCGTGCGGGCTGTACCTGGAATCCATTGGCAACCCGCGCAAATTTTCCCGCATCTCCCGGCGGCTCTCACGCACCAAGCCGGTCATCGTCGCCAAATCAGATGCCATGGGCCTGCGCCTGCCTCCCGGCCATGTTGTGCGCACAACCCAAGCCCCCGCAGGTGCCCTGGACGCCATGCTGCGGCAGTCCGGCGTCGTGCGGGTCAACACGATTGAGGAGCTCTCCGATGTGGCCCAGCTGGTGGTGGGCCAGCCGCTGCCGCAGGGGCCGGGGCTTGCCATCATCGGCAACTCGGGCGCCATGGGGACGGTGGTGGCCGACGCCGCCGAACAGCACGGACTGACCGTGGCCGCCGTCGAGTCGATGCTGGCGCTGGACACCGGCCAGTCCAAGGCGCTGCCACTGCTCAAGCGCACGGTCCTGGGAGCGCTGGCCCGGGAAGGGGTGGATTCGGCGATTGTGACGCTGCTGCCGGTCATTGGCCTGAGCATTGAGAACATTGCCAAGACGCTGCATGCCTGCTCCGTTGAAGCGGGCAAACCCGTCATCGCCGTGTTCACCGGAATCGTCGATCCGCGCATCCACGTCAACCGGCAGATGTCGGACACGCTGCCGGCCTATTCAAGTCCGGGGGCAGCCATCGCCGCACTGGCCGCTGTGACACGGTACGCGCACTGGCTCACGCTGGAAACCCCCGTCCTTGAACCGCCGGAAGGTGTTGACTCCGACGCGGCCGAGGCCCTGCTGGATGGCTGGCTGGAGAATGTTTCCGGCACCGAACTGGTGACCCTGGACCCCGAACAAGCCAAGGAACTGTTGCGCCACTACGGAATTGACGTGCTGGAATCGGTGCCGTTTGGCAGCGAAGACGAGGCGGTGGCCGCGGCCGAACGGCTCGGCTGGCCGGTGGCCATCAAAACCCTTGACCCGTCGCTGCGCCACCGCCTGGACCTGGGCGGGGTGCGCATCAACATTGAAGACGAGCAGTCGCTGCGGCGCAACATCGCCCAAATGCGCAAGTTCCTGAAACCGTACGGTGAGAAGGCGCTCGAGGTGCAGTCCATGGCCGAGGTGGGACAGTCCTGCACCCTGCGGGCCATCGAAGATCCCCTGCTTGGCCCGGTCGTGTCCTTTGGGCTCTCCGGCGACGCGGTGAACCTGCTCGATGACTGGGCACACCGGGTGCCGCCGCTGTCCGTCGCCGACACCGCCGAACTGGTGCGTTCGCCGCGGGCCGCCGTGAAACTGTTCGGCTACGAGGGGCTGCCGGCCGGCAATGTGGCAGCGCTGGAGGATCTGGCGGCCCGCGTGGCCCTGTTGAAGGACAACCATCCAGCAGTCGCCTTGATCGAGTTCAAGCCCATCCTGGTGGGACCCACCACCGTGACCGTGCTGGCCGTTGACCTGCGCATCGGCAACCCCGCCCAACGCACCGACAGTGCACGGCGTGCCATGATCTCCTGATGCGTCGAGCCCAGTTCGCAACGGCGGCGCCAAAGTGCGAAAATGGGGCACATGAACAGCTTCGGAGCCGGCGCCCCGGCCAATACCAGAGGTAGCGAGTTGGAAGCAGCACTGCAGCGCTCAGGTTTTTATCCCCGTCTAGTCGCCGATGTGGTCAACGATGCCCTGGACGGGCAAGAGAGCCTTGCGCACCTGGTCCACCTGGAAACCCACTTTGACCACAACGAGATACAGCGGCACATTACGGTTTTGGTGCTGACCAGCGAAATGCTGGTCATCACCCATGTCGACGATCACCAGCTGGACGACTCAGGGGAGCAGATGGTGGCACAAGTGTCCACCGAGTCCGTGCCCGTCAGCCAAATCAAATCCGTGGTGCTCAGCTACATCTACGCCCAGCCGCAGGACTACAAGCCCTCAGACCCGGCCCGGGAACTGACCTTGTCCATCGCCTGGTCCGGTGGACAGCGGGTGGAGATGGGTCCGGCGTCGTGCGGGGACCCCGACTGCGACGCGGACCACGGCTACACCGGCAACATTGCCCAAGAAGACATCGTGCTGCGCATCAGTGCCGAGGCCGAAGGGTTGCAGGCAGTGGCCGACGCCAAGGCGTTCGCCCGGGCCCTGCGCGCGGTCAACACGGCCGTCGGCTCAACCGCCCACGCGGAGCTCGCCGCCAGCAAGTTCCCCGCTTTCGGTGCACGATTGGGCCGCTCACATTACCGCCGATAACGCCGTCGGCGCCACTGAAACAACCGTCGAGGCACTCCTGGCGGCCCAACCACCCTTGCCGTCGCCGCCGTCGTACGGCAAGGCCAGCATTGGCGACGTCCTGCGCAGCGCCGCAGCGGTACTGGGACTTTCCGGCGCCGAGAACGTCCTGAAACTGCCCGCAGCGCCCCGGATTTGTGTGGTCCTGGTGGACGGGCTGGGCAAGTCGCTATTGAAGCAACGCAGCGCCCACGCACCCTTTCTGCGCACAGTCATGGCAGCAGATTCCAGCGGCGAGCACCCCCGCACGCTGCACGCGGCCTTTCCCAGCACCACGGCAACCTCGCTGAGTTCACTGGGCACGGGCGAGGTGCCCGGACGCCACGGCATGGTTGGCTACGACGTCCTGGACCCGCGCCAGGACAAGGTGGTCAACCTCCTGGGGAACTGGGACGGCGGCGTTGACCCGCTGCGCTGGCAGCCCTGCCCCACGATCTTTGAAAAGCTTGGCACCACGGTACCCTCCACTACCGTGAGCCTGCCAAAATTCGCCACCTCCGCCATGACGCGTGCCGCCCTGCGTGGCAGCGAATTCCGGGGAGCGACGTCCACGCACGCCCGTGTGGAGACTGCGGTGGAGGCACTTGCCGCGACACCCACGGCGCTGGTGTACCTGTACTGGAGCGAACTGGACAAGGCCGGGCACGCCCACGGCGCCGATTCCCCCCAATGGGAGCGGGCGTTGGAGGAGCTCGATGCCGGGATGAAGCGACTGGCTGCCACGGCACCTGCCAACACGCTGATCCTGCTCACAGCCGACCACGGCATGGTGGACGTGCCGCGCTCAAACCGCATCGACTTTTCCGTGTTCCCTGAACTGGTGAAGGGCGTTCGGCACACGGCGGGGGAGCCGCGTATGGTGCATCTGTACTTGGAGCCCGGTGCCACCGCGGCGAACCGGGCGGAGCTCATGGCTTCGTGGCTGGAGCGCTTCGGCAAGCTCGCCTGGGTCATCACCCGCGAGCAGGCGATCGCGGCCGGCTATTTCGGCGAGGTCTCGGAGAGCGTCAGCGCCCGCATCGGTGATGTGCTCATTGTCGCCCGGGAATCTGTGGCGTTTTACGACCTGCGCCGTGTGCGCCCCCAGGCCATTGAAGTGGTGGGCCAGCACGGCTCCATCACGAAGGCCGAACGTGAGGTGCCGCTGCTGCGCATCCCCGTCACGGCCAAGGCGCCGGGCAGGAAGTCCAAGCGCCGCTAGCCGGCGCCTTCGCTTCGCTGTGGTCCGCGCAGCTCGCTGTGTGCAGCTGACGCGCAACCTTGGGATCTTGCTGGGCGCATGTTGGTCCCGTTTGCCAGGGTGGCTTTGCGCATGCTCCGGGCTGGCCGCTCCCATGGTGCCACAGCGACAGAGGCGCCATGCTAGGCACCCTGCAGGCGCATACGCCAAGCCACCTGAACTCTATGCGCACTCCGCCGACGGGGCCCTGCTCATAAGCCAAACCAGCATTTGCCATGCGCCTGCTGCAACCCGCCGCATGCGCATAGCTTCGGGTTGCGAGGTTCCTTTTACGCTGCGTACGCCGTGAACGTGCGGTCAACGTGCCGCGGGGTGTCGCCCGGCGCCACGTGCACCCCAACTTTGCGTCAGGCGCGGGGCCGAGGCTCGAGGGCCGCCGGTCGAGCCTGTCATGGCCGGGCCATGTTGAGTCAGTCGCCCTTGGTGCCGAAGACGATTTCATCCCAGCTGGGCACGCTTGAGCGTTTGGGCTTGGCTGCGGCCTTGCGTTCGAGGCGTTCGGCAACTTCACTGTCTGACGGGCCGTCGTCCTCAGGTTCGCTGGCGGCAGGCTCCACCGCAGCAACGGACGAACGGGCAGCCGGCTTCGGTACCCCAGGACGCAAGAGCGTCACAGGCTCCCCGGAGAGCACCACCTCGCGGGTTTCGGTGCTGACTTCAGCGACGCTGTCGACACGGTCCACGACGGGTTCATCTTGGTCAACCAGGCTGGGTGCCAATTGGAGGAACGGCACGTTTTTGAGCCGGTCGTCTCCTTGGACCTCATCGTCTGGCGCGTCCTCAGTGACGTCGGTGACGGGTGCACCATACAATGCTTCATCGCGAGGGTGGGCGCCGGGGACGTGGCTGCCAAGCATGGCGGCCAGCTCGTCGTCGCCGTCTTCATCGATGCCCAAGCGCACACCCCGGCGTGAGCGGAGCATGTCCAAGAGGCCGTGGCCGGGGAACTCCGGTGCCTCAGGTGTCTCGGCGGGCTGTTCGGCAAGCTCGACGGCGGATGTCTCACCGTTGGCTTCCACGTCAAAGGGCTGGTCGACCACTGCGCTGAGCCGGCGTTCAGGAACGGGGCTGTCCAGTGGTTCGAGTTCGCTGAGCTGTTGCGCCCAGCGGTTGGCGTTGTGGAGGGCCTTGCGGCCTGAGTGGAAGCGCCACAGTGCGGGGGCCGGCTCGCCAATGCTGCTGGCTGCCCGTTCATTGCCGGGATCAAAATCGGCGCAGACAGTCCACGAACCTGCTTCATCACGCCAGGCGTCCCACCGCAGTGTTTTCGCGTCGATGCCGAACTCTGCAAGACGGTGCCGCACCATTTCATCCAGCGTGACCGGCTCGTCGCCAAAGGCTGTGCGGTAGCTGTCGTGGTGCGTCGTGGCAGGAGCCACCTCGACAGCGCGGGCCCGGTTGGCGATGTAATCCCGTTCGGCCAGGACAGGGCCTTCATAGCGGCGAATCTGGTCGATGGAGTGTCCGGAAACCTCCGCCACTTCAGCAGCCGTGGACCCGGAGCGGATCATGGATTGTATTTCTCGGGGGCTCATCCGTGCAGTTGATGCTGCCGGCACCCGCGCGCTGTGGATGGCGCTTTTGCCCACAGCCGTGCGCAATGCCTCATCCAGGGGCAGCAGGTAGTTGCCTCCGTCGGGTCCACTGAGCAGCAGATGACCGCCGTCGTCGTGGACACCCACTAGCCGAAGCTCAGCCATGCCGTCCTCCCAAAAGTCTGTTCGTTCACTTCGAAACTTTGCCACCGATGTGCCTGATTTCCTACTACCGCCGCAGGCGTGGCGTGAGATGGCTTGGGAATTACCGGGTTTTTCTGCCGTGCGGGCAGTTGTGTGCCGGCAAGGCGGCATCCTTAAGCCGGTTGCGAACGTGGCTTCCGTGCAGTCCGGAGGCGCCGGTTTCCATTTTAGGGTGTTGGCAGTGTTTACTATTGGCCGCAGCAGAGCATAAAACTGCAGTTCATTCCAAGGGGGCAACCATGACCACGGGCTACCAGCAGCCGCGCACCAATCAACGAGTCAACCGGACGGGTGCCGCCAAAAACCCGCACCGCGGGGCAAACCCTCGCGACACCTTGATCGACATCGCCGAAGCCGAACTGGCCGAGGCGTACGAACTGCCGGGTGCGGAGTTGGCTCCCGACGAGCTGGAACTGGAGATTCTCGCCCAGCAGGCCGATGAATTCACCTGCGGTTCCTGCTTCCTCGTCAGACACCGTTCGCAGCTGGCACGGGAAAAGAACGACTTGCTGTTCTGCAGCGACTGCGAAGGCTGACCCGCGGCGAAGGCTGACCCGCCGTTCGCGCTGGCCCGCGGCGAACGCTGACCCGCGGGGACGAATGCCCGAGACAGGACCGGGCAACGGTCAAAGCGCAAAACCTACTGCTCGGCGGTCTCGCGGTGCACAGTGCCGCCCAGTGCTGCCACAAGGTGCTCGGGGTTGCGTGAGGAGGTGAGCCAGTAGGGTGTGCGGTCGTTCGGGTCCGTGATTTCAATCTTGACAACCGGTTTGATCCAGCCGCGAATGCACAGGTACGCCAACCCGTTGAGCTTGATGCCACGCTGCTCGGTGGCCGCATCGCCGTGGTAGGCAGTCACTTGACCAACAAATTCCCGCTCAATGTGCGCCCTGCCCACCTGCAGCGAGTCGGGGGTCACACTGATGGTGGGGGTCGACGCGATGAGCGCAGTCGACAGGCCAAGCAGCAACACAAAGAAGGCAACGTAGCCGGCCATGGGACTGATGGGCATGAAAATCAGGATCCCCGCCGCCGAGAGGCCAACAACAATCACCCAGCCCCAGAAGTTGGGCCATAGCTTTTCGGTGTAATTGGCCGTGGCAGGGGAGGTTGCGCTCTGGGGCGTAGGGGAAGACATGGCACTAGCTTTTCATCTTTTGGCCCGCTTTTCATCTTGCGCCTGGAAAGCGAAGACACCAGCAGTTCGCGATAGAGTGTCCTGTTGTGAGCCACGAGACTTTTAATGCAAACCAGCCCAGTAACGCCAACCTGCCCAGTGATAACCCGCCAACGTTGACTGTGCAGCTGCACATGCTCGACGACGGGATCGAACCTCCCAGCTACGCCCACCCCGGCGATGCCGGTGCCGATTTGCGCACCCGGATCGACGTTGTGCTGGCCCCTGGAGAGCGAGCCCTGGTTCCCACGGGTGTCAGCATGGCCCTGCCGTTTGGCTTTGTTGCCTTGATCCACCCACGGTCGGGCCTGGCCACGAAGCAGGGGCTGACCATTGTCAACAGCCCCGGAACCGTTGATGCCGGTTACCGCGGGGAACTGTCTGTCACTCTGCTAAACACGGACCTTCACCATTCCGTCACCCTGTCAAGGGGCGATAGAATTGCACAAATGGTGATTCAGCGCGTGGAAACGGCTGAGTTCATCGAGGTGGCTCAGTTGCCTGACTCGGTGCGCGGCACGGGCGGTTTTGGTTCCACGGGCGGGTTTTCCCCGGCCCCGCAGGCAGGATCCGCACCCAGCAACGGCTAAGCAGCCACTCATCCATCTTTACAAGGAGTCGTAAATCCCATGGCTTTTGGGTTTGGTAAGAAAAAGAACAACGAGACAGCTCAGACCGCTGGCGTGGATGAAACCGCTGGCGGGAAGAACGACGCCGATTCCTCACCTGAGGGCGGCGCGGCACTGACGCTTGACCTCCCCCCGGACCCCTCCGACACCGTCTATGACCGTGCAACGCACGGCCCGCTCGACGAGTCGGAAGTTGACAGCATTGAGGGCTACGTCGATCTGGGTGCGCTCATGGTCACCCCGCGTGAGGGCCTGTCGCTGCGCCTTGAAGTGGAGGAAAGCACGAACCGCGTTATCGCCGTGACGCTCGACTTGAATGGTTCGAGCCTGCAGCTGCAGGCTTTCGCCGCCTCCCGCTCGGAGCAGCTGTGGCGCGACATTCGCGAACAAATCGGCCTGTCGGTCGGCTCGCAGGGTGGCGAGATTGAGATCCTTGACGGCACCTTCGGCAAGGAAGTCCTCGCCAAGGTTCCGGCGCAGGGAACCGATGGCAGCAAGGGCTTCCGGGTGGCCAGGTTCCTTGGCATCGACGGCCCCCGCTGGTTCCTGCGCGGTGTTCTGGGCGGCCCTGCTGCCGTGGACCCTGCGGCAGCAGCGGAGCTCGAGGACCTGTTCCGCGGCGTCGTTGTGGTGCGCGGCGAGACACCGCTGCCCCCGCGCGACCTGCTGTTGCTGCGCCTGCCCAAGGACGCAGTGGCCGGGCCCGAGGGCGCCATGGCGGCTGACCACGCAGCACCTGCCCAGGGCGGGGAACCGTTCCGCCGTGGCCCTGAAATCACTGCGATCGGCTAACCATTGGCAGTCATGCAACAGGGGGAATGGCCTGAGGCGACCGCCATCAGCGAGCTGCCGGTGCGCGGCCGTGCCGTGTGCACCGGAGTCATCAGTGCCGTCACGATCCTCCCGGAGTCGGCTGCGCCGTCGTACCTGGTGATCCTGACAGATCGGGAGTCTGAGCGGCTGGCCAGCGATGGCCTGAACCACCGGCTGCGGCTGGTGTGGATTGGCCGACGCCGGGTGCCCGGCGTCGTGGCGGGGACCCGGCTGCGCGTTGAAGGCATGGTTTCACTGCGTGACGGGCTGCCCACCATGTACAACCCCCGCTACGAAATCATTGGAATCCAGGAGATTTAATTGAGCCAACAGAACCCTGAAGACGACTCGCAGGCGGAGAACTCCACCGCCAGCTTCGCCCAGATCGCCCAGGAAATGGCCGCCAAGAACGCTCTTGTTCGCAAGGAAAACGGGCACATCGACCTGCTGGCTGCGGCCGGGGGAGTCAGGGGCATTGCCGAGAGCATCCTCCCCGGCCTGGTGTTCCTGGTGGCTTTCACGCTCACCAGGGACCTGAGAATCGCCTTGGTGGGGTCGGTGGCCATGGCTGCCATCTTCCTCGTTGCCCGGCTGATCCAGCGCACACCCCTGACGCAGGCGCTGGCCGGAATTGCCGGCGTCGCACTTTCAGCATTTCTGGCGATGCAAACCGGCAAGGCCGAGAACTTTTACCTGGTGGGATTCCTGACGAACGCCGGCTACATTGTGGCGATGGTGATTTCCATTGCCGTGCGCTGGCCGGTGCTGGGCCTGCTGTTTGGTTATGCGCGCAACGAAGGTGTCGGCTGGCGCGGCAGGCCCGAACGGCTGCGCGCCTACCGGGTGGCGACCTGGATTCTGGTGGGTGTCATGGCGCTGCGGCTGGCCGTGCAACTGCCGCTGTACCTGGCGGAGCAGGTCGACGCGCTCGGGGCGATGCGCCTGATCATGGGTGTGCCGCTGTACGCCTTCGGGCTGTGGATCGCCTGGCTGATCAGCCGCCCCGTCGGGGAGCCCGAACCGAGCCCCAAAACCGCAGCCTGAACCTGCCGCAAAATTCGATTACGCACTTGTTGGATGAAAAACCGCCAGGAAGGCGGTTTCCGGTCCACTAAGTGCGTAATCGATTTAATGCAGCTGCGGTTAGTGCGTGGAGAGCAGCTCCCGCAACTCGTGCTCCGCCGCGATGGTGGTGATGAAGAACAGTTCGTCGGCGTTTTCCAGCACGTCGTCGGGGCTGGGCGTGATGGGGGCTTCATCGCGCAGGATGGCCACCAGGGTGGAATCCTGCGGCCACGCAATGGTGCCCACCGTCTGCCCAATAATGTGCGAATCCGAGGGCACCGTGAACTCGACCAGGGAGGCCACCCCGGCTTGCAAGGTGAGCAGCCGGACCAGGTCGCCGATCTCCACGGCCTCCTCCACGAGGGCCGTCATGAGCCTTGGGGTGTTCACGGCCACATCCACTCCCCAGGAGTCGTCAAACATCCAGTCATTCTTGGGGTTATTGACCCGGCCCACGGTGCGGCCCACCCCAAATTCGGACTTGGCCAGCAGCGAGACCACCAGGTTGACCTTGTCGTCTCCTGTGGCCGACACCACCACGTCGGCTTCCTCCAGCTTCGCCTCGCGCAGCGTGCTGATCTCGCAGGCATCGCCCACCAGCCAGCGTGCCCCGCGCAGCCCGCTCTTGCCGATGACCTCCGGCTTGGGGTCGATCAGCAGCACCTCATGGCCGTTCGAGAGCAGCTCCTTGGCGATGGAACAACCCACGCTGCCCGCACCAACAATGACAACAAGCATGCTAAATCTCCTTCGGAGGTGAGTTGGAGAGGATGTGGCCGATCTCGGCCGACTGCGCCCCGACAACCATGGCGTGCACCGTGTCGCCCTGCTGGTAGCTGGTGTCCGGCCCGGGCAGCATGCCCTCGCCGAAGCGGGTCAGGTACGCCACGCGCACGCGCGCCGCATTCTCAATGTCAAGGATGTGCCGGCCAATCCAGTCCGGATGCAGGGAAAGCTCGGTCAGGAACAACCTGCCCGAGGGTTCGCGGAAGTCGCCCTTAATGGCGGTCTCCGGCAGGATCCGCCGCAGCACCTGGTCGGCGCTCCACCGCACGGCCGCCACCGTGGGGATGCCCAGGCGCTGGTAGATTTCGGCGCGGCCGGGATCGTAAATGCGGGCCACAACGTGCTCCACATGGAACGTTTCGCGGGCCACCCGGGTGGCGAGGATGTTCGAGTTGTCGCCGCTGGAGACGGCCGCGAAGGCGTAGGCGCTTTCAATGTCGGCCTGCTTCAGGGTCTCCTGGTCAAAACCCACACCGGTGATCTTGCGTCCGCCAAAGCCGGTGCGCAGGCGCCGGAACGCGCGCTCGTCCTGGTCGATGATGGCCACCGAATGTCCGGAGTCCTCCAAGGTGTGGGCGAGTGTTGCCCCCACACGGCCGCAACCCATGATCACAAAGTGTGCCACTGATGCTCCTTACTCCTGCGGTACTTGCGGCGCCTGCCGCAGTTCCACTGTTGGGCCCGCATGCGTGTGGCATGCGGTGCGGATCCAATTTCACGTTGCCGGGGCCCCGTTGGTCAAGTCGTCTGGGATTGTGTTTCGGCCACGGCGCTCTGGATTCCAGCTGTGTGGATTCCAGTGTGTCACGGGGAGGCGCCCACAGCATCAAGGGAGAAGGCCCCACGGCGATACGGGACCGGCGGCCCCATGGGTGCTAGCGTTACCCGCGTGCTGAATTTCTTCAACGCGTTCAAGCGAGTCTTGGTGGGACGTCCGTTCCGCAACGACAGCCTCGCCCACACGCTGCTGCCAAAACGCATCGCGCTTCCGGTGTTTGCCTCCGATGCGCTGTCCTCGGTGGCCTATGCCCCGGATGAAATTCTGCTGACCCTTGCCCTTGCCGGCGTGGCCGCGGTGTCGCTCTCGCCCTGGGTGGGCCTGGCCGTCATGGTCGTATTGCTCACGGTTGTGGCGTCCTACCGCCAAAACGTCCACGCGTATCCATCAGGCGGCGGCGACTATGAGATCGCCACGGTGAACTTGGGCAAGAGTGCCGGTCTCACGGTGGCCTCGGCCCTCATGGTCGACTACGTCTTGACCGTTGCCGTGTCCATGTCCTCCGCCGCGAACTATCTGGCCACGGCGATACCCGGCTGGCACGGCACCCAGGCCGCGATCGCCGTCGTCGGTGTCATGATCCTGGCACTCGTGAACCTGCGCGGTATCAAGGAGGCCGGCACGGTATTTGCCGTGCCCACCTACATCTTCATGTTCTGCATCTTCGCCATGACGGCCGCCGGGATCTTCCAGGCTGCGACGGGAACGCTTGGCCGGGCGCCGTCGGCCGACTTCGAAATTGTCCCCGAGGCAGCGTTCAACCAGGGGCTCGTGGGACTGGCAGGTGCGTTCCTGCTGCTGCGCGCCTTCTCCTCGGGCGCCGCCGCCCTGACGGGTGTGGAAGCCATCAGCAACGGGGTGCCGAACTTCCGCAAGCCCAAGAGCAAAAATGCCGCCACAACGCTGCTCCTGCTGGGTGCCATTGCGGCGGGGATGATGGCCAGCATCCTGTTCCTGGCCAACGCCACGGGCGTGCACATTGTGGCCGACCCGCACACCGAATTCCTCGTCAATGGGGTGGCCCCGCCGCAGGATTACGTACAGAACCCGTCGATCAGCCAGATCGCCGCCACCATTTTTGGTGCCGGTTCCATCCCGTTCTTCCTCATCGTTGCCGCGACTGGCACCATCCTGGTGTTTGCCTCAAACACCGCCTTCAACGGTTTCCCGGTCCTGGCCTCCATCCTGGCCAAGGACGGCTACCTGCCCCGCCAGCTGCGCACCCGCGGGGACAGGCTGGCGTTCAGCAACGGCGTGCTGCTGCTGGCCGCGGGCGCCCTGGTCCTGATTATCGCCTTCAACGCCGACGTCACCCGCCTCATCCAGCTCTATATTGTGGGCGTGTTCATCTCCTTCACCGCCAGCCAGCTCGGCATGATCCGGCACTGGACCCGGGAGCTGCTGAAGGTCAAGGACAAGACCGTGCGCTTCCGCATGAAGCGTTCACGGGTCATCAACACCATCGGTTTCAGCATGACCCTGACGGTGCTGCTGATCGTGCTGGTCACGAAGTTTGAGCAGGGCGCCTGGATCGCGCTGCTGGCCATGGCGGTGCTGTTTGTCATCATGTGGAGCATCCGTTCGCACTACGACAACGTCGCCAAGGAACTTGCCGTCGAGACGGACTCCGCCATCAAGGCGCTGCCGGCCCGCATCCACGCGGTGATTTTGGTCTCACACGTGCGCAAGCCCGTCATGCGAGCAGTCGCCTTTGCACGGGCTTCTCGGCCGTCAACGCTGGAGGCCATCACCGTTGATTTGGATCCCGTGGAGACCGAGCAAACCATCGCGGATTGGGAGAGGCTCTCCATCCCGGTACCGTTGACTGTGTTGGCGAGCCCGTACCGGGAAACGCTGACGCCGCTGATCGACCACATCAAGACCATGCGCCAGGACGCGCCCCGGGACTTGATCGTGGTGTACATCCCGGAATACGTGGTGGGCAAATGGTGGGAGCAGCTGGTGCACAACCAGACTGCCCTGCGCATCAAGACGCGGCTGCACTTTGAACCAGGGGTGGTGGTTGCCAGCGTGCCATGGCAGTTGAAGTCCTCCACCGACGCGAAGAAATATCAGGAATAGAGCAATATGAGCCAGCCCAGCACCACCCCCAGCCCTGCCGACACGCCCCGCCGCACCGAATCCCCGCGACTTGTAGTGACCGTGGGGCCGGTAGCCCACGGCGGCCACTGCGTTGCCCGGCATGAGGGCCGTGTCATCTTCGTCCGCCACGGTATCCCCGGCGAGACGGTGGAAATTTCCCTGACCGAGCACGACGCCGATGCCAAGTTTTGGCGTGCAGACGTCACCAACGTCGTTCTCGCCTCGCCAGAGCGGGTGCCCCACTTTTGGGCCGAGGCCGACTCCCTGCGGGCTGCCGCGCGCAACACCGCACCGGTGGGTGGGGCGGAATTCGGCCACATTTCCCGCAAGGGCCAGCTGGAGCTGAAGACCGCCGTGGTCAGGGAGCAGCTGGCTCGCCTGGGCGGGCTGTCGCAGGAGCGCATCGACGCGCTGCTGAGCGCCGGCGTCGAGGACGTCGACACGCAGGGCACGCCCGAGCAGCAGGCGGGACTGGGCTGGCGCACCCGCGTGGGCTTCGCCGTGACGCCGTCGGGCAAGCTGGGCATGCACGCGCACCGTTCACGCACCGTGCTGCCCATCAAGGACATGCCGCTGGCTGTTCCCGCCATCAACGAGCTGGGCTTGTGGGAGCTGGACTTTACCGGCATGGAACGCGTTGAGGTGGCCGCCCCGGCCAACGGATCCGGCGTCCTGGTGCTGCTGGCACCCGATGCCCGGCTCAGTGAAAAAGCCGCCGGTGCCGCCGTCAAGCGCATTGCCCGCGCACTGGCCGGCCTGGAAACACCTCCGAACGTGGCCCGCTGGAACCCGGAAAACAGTGCCGTCGAGGCTGTCAACGGCCGCGGCTGGGTGCGGGAAACCACCGACGACCACGAATTCCGGGTCACCGGCGACGGCTTCTGGCAGATTCACCGCCGGGCCCCCAAGGTCCTGACCGACGCGGCGCTTGGCTACCTTCTGCAGGGCGGTTACCTGAACGACGGTGCCAAGGTCGCCGACCTCTACGCCGGTGCCGGGTTGTTCACGGCGCCGCTGGCCGACGCCGTCGGCTCCGACGGCAGCGTCCTGTCCGTGGAAGGCTCGCCGGGCACCAGCCGCGACGCACGCAAGAACCTGCACGCGGCCGAGCAGGTTGAAATCGCACAGGGCAGGGTGGAGAAAATCCTCGGCACTGCTTCCCGCGCCTCCCAAACCGCAGGCGGACAGCGGCACAGTTTTGACGCCGTCGTGCTGGATCCGCCCAGGGCAGGAGCAGGAAAAGCCGTGGTCCGGGCACTGGCGGCCACTGCGCCGTCGGCCATCGCCTACGTCTCCTGCGACCCGGCCGCCTTTGCCCGCGACGTGAAATATTTTGCCAACGTGGGCTGGCAGGTGGAGCAATTGCGCGCCTTTGACCTGTACCCGCACACGCATCATGTGGAGACGGTGGCGCTGTTGGTGCCCGCCGTGAAAGCGTCCGCGACGGAGTAGGAACGTTTTGAACCAACCGGCAGCAAAGGTGCGCCCGCCGCGGCGTGACCTGACCAGGAACAAGCCCAAGGGCACGGTTTTGGCCGAGCGGCGCGACGAACACCGCCGCGCAGCCATGGCGGATGCCCGCGAAAAGCTGGCGCCCGTGGACGCCGCCGTGCTGGAACAAGACGGGCTGTCCGCTGCCCAGATCCATGAACGACGCACGGCCGAGCTCAGCAACGCCGTGGCGCACGAGAGCAGCCGCAGTATTTGGGCCATTGTCCGGGCCAATGTGTTCACGTTGTTCAACACGGTGCTGGGCAGCTGCCTGGTGCTGGTGCTGCTGGTGGGGGATCCGCGCGATGCGCTGTTTGGTTTCATCGTGCTGGCCAATGCCGCCATCGGTGTGGTGCAGGAGTACCGGGCCAAGCGCACCCTGGACAGGCTCGCGGTGTTGCATGCACCGCGGGCCCGGGTGCGCCGGGGCGGGGCGGAACTGGAGATTGCCGTTGCCGAGGTGGTCCAGGACGACGTCCTGCTGCTGCGCACCGGCGACCAGATCCCGGCCGACGCCAAAGTGCTGGCCGCGGAGGCGCTGGAAATTGATGAGTCGCTGCTGACGGGGGAGTCCGACCCCGTGACGAAGGCGCCCGGTGACCTGGCGCTTTCCGGGTCCGCCGTCGTGGCCGGCTACGGCACGGCCCGGGTGCACCGCGTGGGTGCGGAGTCGTACGCCTCGGCGCTGACGGCCGAGGCGCGGCGCTTCTCCCTCGTCAACTCCGAGATCCGCAACTCTATCAACCGCATCATCCTGTACATCGCCTGGGCGCTGATCCCCATCATTGTGCTCGTCATCAACGGGCAGATGAGCGCCCACGGAGGCTGGTCCGCCGCCATCTCCTCCGGCGATTGGCGGGTGGCCGTGGTGAGCGCCGTGGCCAGCATCGTGGCCATGATCCCGGAGGGCCTGGTGCTGCTGACCAGCATCTCCTTTGGGTTGGCCGCCGTGACCCTGGCCCGGCAGCAGGTCCTCGTGCAGGAACTGCCGGCCGTAGAGGGTCTGGCCCGCGTGGACATGGTCTGCCTGGACAAGACCGGCACACTGACCGAGGGGCGGATGGAACTGGCCGGCACCAGCCTCTTTGACACCGTTCCCGGGTGGGAACAGGTGCTCGCCTGGCAGGGCACCCACCCCAATGCGAACGCCACAGCCGCCGCGCTGGCCGCCACGTACACTGACGTGCCGCACGAGCTGCCGGTCGCCGAAGTCCACTTCAGCAGCGCCCGAAAGTTCAGTGCCGTCACGTTCGGCGGTCCGCCGGATGCCGGCTCCCTTGCCGGTGACTGGGTGCTGGGTGCCCCGGAGGTGGTCCTGGCCGGCGGAAACCACCCCGAGGCGCTGAACGCCTCCGATGAGGCCGCAGGACGCGGCCTGCGCGCCGTGGTGCTCGCCCACCGCGGGCCACAGCGGCAGGTGGGCCATCCGCCGTCGGCCGATGACTTCAGCCTGGCCGGACTCACCCCGGTGGCATTGCTCGTGTTCCGTGAAAAGGTGCGCCCCGACGCAGCCCAGACGCTGGCGTATTTCCGCGAACAGGGCGTGCTGCTGAAAATCATCTCCGGCGACAACCCCCGCACCGTGGCAGCCGTGGCCCGTGACGTGGGCTTTGAATTTGATGGCGACGGCTACGACGCACGCGAACTCCCTGACGAGCTGGAGGCGATGGCCGACGTTCTGGAACGCGAAAGTGTGCTGGGGCGCGTCACTCCGGAGCAAAAAAAATCCATCGTGCTGGCCCTGCAGAGCCGCGACCATGTTGTCGCCATGACGGGCGACGGCGTCAATGACGCCCTGGCCCTGAAGCACGCCGACATCGGCATCGCCATGGGCAGCGGGGCGGCCGCCACGAAGGCGGTCTCCCGGCTCGTGCTGCTGGACGGGCAGTTCTCGCACCTGCCGTCTGTGGTGGCCGAGGGGCGGCGTGTCATTGCCAATGTGGAGCGCGTGGCCAACCTTTTCTTGACGAAAACCACGTACGCCATCATCATTTCCATCGTCATCGGCATCCTGATGTGGCGGTATCCGTTCCTGCCCCGCCAGCTGTCCATTGTGAGCTCCATGACAATCGGCATCCCGGCGTTCTTCCTGGCACTGCTGCCCAACGCCCGCCGCTACCAGCCAGGATTCCTGCGCCGGACGCTCATGTTCGCGATTCCCTCCGGAACCATCATCGCCGCCTGCATCATGGCTGTTTATTCCTATGCGCAGGCGTTCCCCAACACGTCCCTGGGGGAGGAGCACGTGATCCGGGAGGCCCAGACCGCCGTCACCATGACGGTGCTTTTGGTGGCCATGTGGGTGCTTGGAACCCTGGCCCGGCCGTTCGACCGGTGGCGGGCGCTGCTGGTGGCCGCCATGGTCCTTGGCCTGGTGCTCGTCATGGCCGTACCGTTCGCCCGCAGCTTCTTTGCACTCGATATCCCAAGCGGTGGCCTGTTAACGGCTACGATGGCGGTAACAGCAACAGGATGCATTGCGATCGAACTGCTCTACCGGTTCTTAAAGAAGCGCGGAGCTGTGTCCGAACGCGAGTAAGGCGTGCCTAACTGGCATCCCGTCCCGTGCGTGACAAAGATAAAAGCAGTGGCGAGAGGAGTCCATCGATGACTAATGTGGACAGTTTTGGTTCCAAAGGCGTACTTAATGTAGGCGGAACCGACTACGAGATTTTCCGACTGAACTCGGTAGAAGGCGCAAAGAGCCTTCCGTTCAGCCTCAAGGTATTGCTGGAGAACCTGCTTCGCACCGAAGATGGTGCGAACATTACGGCCGAGCACGTGCGTGCGTTGGCAGGTTGGGACCCGAGTGCGGAGCCCAACACGGAAATCCAGTTCACCCCGGCCCGCGTCATCATGCAGGACTTCACAGGAGTCCCCTGCATCGTTGACCTGGCCACCATGCGCGAGGCCGTCAAGGACCTCGGCGGAGACCCCAGCCGTGTGAACCCGCTGGCTCCGGCCGAAATGGTCATTGACCACTCGGTGCAGATTGACGTCTTCGGCAACTCAGATGCCGTTGAGCGGAACATGGAAATCGAATACCAGCGCAACGGGGAGCGTTACCAGTTCCTGCGCTGGGGCCAGAGCGCCTTCGAGGACTTCAAGGTTGTCCCCCCGGGCATGGGCATCGTGCACCAGGTCAACATTGAGTACCTGGCCCGCACCGTCATGACCCGCGAGGTCGACGGCGTACTGCGCGCCTACCCGGACACCCTGGTCGGCACCGACTCACACACCACCATGGTCAACGGCCTGGGCGTGCTGGGGTGGGGCGTTGGCGGCATCGAAGCCGAGGCAGCCATGCTGGGCCAGCCCGTCTCCATGCTGATCCCGCGCGTCGTCGGATTCAAGCTGACCGGGTCCATCCCGGCCGGTGCCACCGCGACCGACGTCGTGCTGACCATCACCGAGCAGCTGCGCAAGCACGGCGTTGTCGGCAAGTTCGTCGAGTTCTACGGCGAAGGCGTTGCCGGTGTGCCGCTGGCCAACCGCGCAACCATTGGCAACATGAGCCCGGAGTTCGGCTCCACGGCTGCCATGTTCCCGATCGACGACGTCACGGTTGACTACCTGCGCCTGACGGGCCGTTCCGAGGAACAGCTCGCGCTGGTCGAGGCCTACGCCAAGGAGCAGGGCCTCTGGCACGATCCTTCGGTGGAGATCAAGTTCTCCGAGTACCTCGAGCTGGACTTGTCCACGGTGGTTCCCTCCATCTCAGGACCCAAGCGCCCGCAGGACCGTATCGAACTGACCAACTCCAAGGTCCAGTTCCGCTCGGACCTGAACAACTACGTTGCCGCCGACGCAAACGCTCAAGGCAACACGGTGGACGAGTCCCTGGAAGAATCCTTCCCGGCCTCCGACGCACCGTCGTTCACGCACGCCGACAACCACACCCACGACACCGCGCGCACAGTGGTTTCCGCTGCCACCGGTGCCAACGGCCGCCAGTCAAACCCGATCCACGTCAAGAACGAATCAGGCGTTGAATTCGAGCTGGACCACGGTGCAGTCTCGATCGCCTCGATCACTTCGTGCACCAACACCTCCAACCCCTCGGTGATGCTCGCTGCGGCCGTTTTGGCCCGCAACGCCGTCAACAAGGGCCTGGTGTCCAAGCCGTGGGTCAAGACCTCCGTTGCCCCCGGCTCCAAGGTTGTCACCGACTACTACGAAAAGTCGGGCCTCGTGCCTTACCTGGAGAAGCTCGGCTTCTTCACCGTGGGCTACGGCTGCGCAACCTGCATCGGCAACTCCGGCCCCTTGGACACCGAAGTTTCGGCAGCCATTGCCGAGAACGACCTGTCCGTGACCGCAGTGCTCTCCGGAAACCGCAACTTCGAGGGTCGCATCAACCCGGACGTCAAGATGAACTACCTGGCCTCACCGCCGTTGGTCATCGCCTACGCCCTGGCCGGCACCATGGACTTCGACTTTGAGGCAGACGCCCTGGGGCAGGATGCCGACGGCAACGACGTCTTCCTGCAGGACATCTGGCCCAACCCGGTGGAGGTCCAGGAAGTCATGGACGCCTCGATTGACCGCGAGATGTTCACCAACTCCTACGCCACCATCTTTGATGGCGACGACCGCTGGAAGGCCCTGGAAACCCCCGAAGGCAACACCTTCGAATGGGATCCCAAGTCCACCTACGTCCGCAAGCCCCCATACTTTGAGGGCATGAAGGCCGAGGCCGACCCTGTGGAGGACATTACCGGTGCACGTGTGCTGTTGAAGCTCGGCGACTCCGTCACCACCGACCACATCAGCCCCGCTGGTTCCTTCAAGTCGGACACCCCCGCCGGACAGTACCTGCTGGCCAACGGTGTGGAGCGCAAGGACTTCAACTCCTACGGTTCACGCCGTGGCAACCATGAGGTCATGATTCGCGGCACCTTCGCGAACATCCGCATCCGCAACCAGATCCTGGACAACGTTGAAGGTGGCTTCACCCGCGACTTCAGCCAGGCCGGCGGCCCGCAGGCCTACGTCTACGACGCCTCCATCAACTACCAGGCAGCCGGCACCCCGCTGGTTGTCCTGGCCGGCAAGGAATACGGTTCAGGCTCATCACGTGACTGGGCTGCCAAGGGCACCGCACTGTTGGGTGTGAAGGCTGTTGTCGCCGAGAGCTACGAGCGCATCCACCGCTCCAACCTCATCGGCATGGGCGTCCTTCCCCTGCAGTACCCGGCTGGGCAGAACGCCGAGTCGCTGGGCCTGAGCGGCACCGAAACCTTCTCCGTGGAAGGTGTGACCGAACTGAACAACGGCACCACACCCGCCACCTTGAAGGTCACAGCAGTTGCTGAAGACGGCACCACCGTGAGCTTCGATGCGCCACTGCGCATCGACACCCCCGGTGAAGCCGACTACTACCGCAACGGCGGCATCCTGCAGTACGTGCTGCGTCAGATCACCGCAAGCTAGCGCATCGCTGGCAGCATTTGAGCGGGCGGGCATCCGGGAAACCGGGTGCCCGCCCGCTGCATTTAACCCGCCCCTTTAGACGCTCCTTCACATAACGGGTGTAGTGCGTATCCGGTTAGCTCAGGTTCTCCGGGTGGTGCCGGGCCCTTGTGCCACGATTTCCCGGAAGGTCATTGGGTCATGGTGTGACTCGAGCCCGAGCAGGCTTTGGAAGGCTGGCATGGGTGAACGCCGGCGGTTGTAGCGGAAGGCGAACTCGTCCAGATAAACCTGCAGGTGTTCATTGCTAACGGAGCGGTGGGTGCCCCGCAGCCAGGATTTGAAGTCGCTGATGGCCCTGTGAACACGCGGCATGACGGGTTCCGTGTCGCCGGTGCGCTTGGCCGCCCTTTGGGAACGCGGCCGGTGGTCGTAACCGTTCTTTGCGAGCAGGACATACGGTCCCCATCCGTCCGTGTGGACCACCGCTCCCGGTGCCACGGTCTCATGGACGAAGTTGTACAACGTCGATCCTGAGGCATCCGGAATGACTTGCATGCGAGTGCGCCCGGAGCCTTGGCCTCGGACCTCAACAGCAACAACAACATGGGCCGCTTTGGCTATCCGGCTGCGTCCGCCGCTGCGGCCCTTTTCGACGCCGCCGACCTCGCACTCATCAACCTCGACCTCTCCTGTCAGCATGGTGCGTTCGGGACTGACCATGGCCCGGCGCGGCTTGTGCAGCATCGTCCAGGCACTCTCGTAGCGGCTGAGCCCGAGCTGGCGCTGTAGCTGCACCGCGGAGATTCCAGGGGTACTCGTGGTCATCAGGTAAGCCGCCCAAAACCAGTATTGGAGCGGCAGATGGGTCTTGTGCAACACAGTCCCGGCCGTGAGTGACGTTTGGCGGTGGCAGTGGCAGTGGCAGTGGCAGTGAGCACATTCCCACAGAATCCGCGTTGAAAGGGGCCAGCCCTTACGCCCCTGGCATCGCGGGCAAACGAAGCCTTCCGGCCATCGGCAGGCAAACAAATATTCCAAGCAGGACGGCTCGTCACCGAACCTTGCCTGGAACTCCAGAATCGACCGAGGAAAGTCTGGACGTGTCATGGGCCCAACGTACACCTGAGCTAACCGGATACGCACTACGGGTGTTTTCACCGAATGCGGCAGCACCTTCCGGGGTGCTTTCCCCGACGCGGCTTCAGTCCCTTGCACTGGAAATGGGCTGCTGGGTGAATCACCGCTCGGGTACCGGCCACCGTCTCTGTTTCCTTTCCCCGTTTCTTTTCGCAGGGGTACTGGAAACCCGCGCCGGAGGGTGTCTGCTCCGCCGAGAATGACCCTGAGTCGTATCGTGTGGCATCTTGTTTCGCCGAGAATGGCCCGGAGCCGCGAAATGCCACCAAGGTTGCGCCCTTCTCGCGAGCTTGCATCACTCTCGGCGAGACAGATTCAGATCTATGCGGGTTTGGCCCCTTCTCGGCGTGCATTTACCTCTCATCCCCGGCGGAGCCGCTGGGATCGAATGATCGGGCATGTCACACAACGTCGGGAAGACCAGGATGGCCCGCCCGGCCTCCCTGGTCGAAGACATCCACGGCGACAGCGACTTGGAACCTGACAGCCGCGATGGTGGGTATCCGGCTTAATCACCCACGGAAGAGTCACAAGAGCCACGTGACGGGGTGTTTGCCCCGACGCTGCAGCACATTCCGGGGTGTGTTGCGACACCGGCAGTGTTGTTGACCAGTCGTCATACGGCGACCACGGGTAACGTTTCTTCGAATCGATGGACTATCCTTGAATTTGCTTTGACTGGGGTGATAGGCATTTGTAGTGTTTTATGCGCTCTTTTCAGGGAACACTTCACTTGCCTCCATAGATTCAGGGAATATAAATGACTTCCGCAATTCCACCCACCGAACAGATCTCAGAGCTCCCTGGGGATGAAACAGCCACTATCCCCGCCACGCCCACCACGGCTCCCATTTCCGATCCTGCGGCTGCTCCGCAAGCGCCGGTGCAGGGAATCGGCGCTGAAATACTCGGGACCATTACTGCACTCTGGGTGTCGCTGGGCAGTGTTTGGAAGGGTAAATCAGTCGAGGCGTTTCGTCTCGGCGCGAGCACCAAGAAGTTCTGGGTAGTCGGATTCTTGAGCTATTCGCTTGTCCTTGGCCTGTTGACGGCTACGCTGGTGGCCCGGTCCGTCGACAGTGCTGACGAGATGTTGGGATCCATGACCAGCAGCTTCATCGGATACAGCACGCGGGGAACATTTGGGCTTTCCGTTGGAAACTGGATTTCCCTCTTTATTACCGGATTGATCCTGGCCCTGATTGCGTTCGTACTGCGGGCTTTGTGCCTGAAATGGACATTTTCCATTCGCGGGGTGCGGCAATCGATGGGGGTCGTTGGCAATGTCATCACCACCTCCTACGTCATGCAGATGACAGTCCTGCTTGCGGCCACTGTCCTGTTGATGATTCCAAGTGCCGTCATTTCCGGACTGGTTTTGTTGCTTGTCGGCCTTGTCAGCGTTCCCCTCGTTTTGATTTCGGAGGTATTGATTTACATCGGCATTAACCGGACCGCTCGTTTCGAGAAGAGTTCGTTGATTCCCCATGCAGTCTTTACCGGTGTCTGGATTGCGTTGACGTTGACCGTTTACGCAATCATCCTCACCGTGACTCTCGAGAACATGTTCTAGCCCGTGAATGTCACTATGAAAACTACAGGCAAACGTCACCAAGGCTTCAGGGCACGTGTTTATACCGGACTTTTGGTCGCATTGGTCTTCCTCATCAGCGCTTGTGGTGCCGAGGTCGATACCGTGTTTGATTTGCAGGACGGGGTCAAGGGGACTCGGACTATCACAGCCAAGATCTCCAACTCAGATATTGAATCGCATGTTACGGGAGGGGTGGACGCGATTGATGCCAGCATCCGCAAACACCTTCCGGCCGAACTCAACTACGGGGGGACCGAAGTTGGGACAGAAAACGTCCAGGTCACCTTTACGCTGAACTTTGATTCCGAGAAGAATTATGTGGAGAAGGTAACGGCACTGCTGCGCGCCAGCAACTCCGAGACTGAACCCGAGACCAGGATCGGTATTGAAGACTCTGTTTTCGTCTCCGGGCTGACCATTGATGAGAATTTCACCTCGAGTGATCTCATCCGCTGGCTGGGTGCCGGCTTGGTTGGGGACGGGGTAATCTCGCTGGACAATAAAGACAGCGTGCTTTCAAGCACCGGCGATTCCCAGGTCTTGTTCAACGGTAAGAAATACAGTTCGGGCAATATGTTGTCAGTCACGGAAGTGGCAGACAACGGATTCGGACAGATCAAGTTGGCGACCACCATCGCGTCGGATAAAACATTCTCCCAGGTGATTACCTATCTGATGGCCGAAGGGCGCCGGGCAAGCCTCGGCAAGAAACTTGATGAGTTCCTGGCCAAGGCGACCCCCGAAGGGGGTGTCCTAGACGAGACCTTCGACACCGGATCCTTTGCGGATGGCTGGACCTTGACGTTTAAGGCTGCCAGCCTTGCGGAACTTAACGCTGCAACCAATCAGGCGTTGGGCTCGGAAAGGAGCAACTACGCTCTTGAGGAGGTCCCTGCGCCCTCGAATCCGACATTGCTCAGGACCACACTCACGGGCACCACCGATTGTGCAAGCATCTGCTCTCCTTCAGGAATACCCGCAGTACAAACTTTCATCGTCCCGGCTGAATGGGACTATGTCAGCGGTCCATCGGAAGCTGCACAAAATCTAAACGGTCCGGAGCCGCAGACAGTCACGCTGTCGAGCCAGGACTATCGTCTCGTGTTCGAACGGGCAACTCCGCTGCAGTCCATGGTTGTCAATACCGTGTTGGGATTCAATGGCGGGGTAACACAGACCTTTGAGTTTGTGGTTTCCGCAGAGAGCGTGGCACGAGTCGGGACCGCATTTGAGGATCTGCTTGCCCCAAACGACGACACCGGGACTTTTGAAGTTGTTGCTGGTGAGGATGCCACCACCTACAAAGCTGTCGTGCAAGCCGACAGCATTGAGGTGTATAACAAAAAGATCCAGTCCTACGTCCCTGGCGCCGTGCTTGAACGAACCGTTTCCGGAGGATGGGCGTTGTGGCCCGATTCCACGGTGCAGCAGTATCTTCCCCTGGCCGATGGCTTGGCCAGTGGCGGTGTCACGGAAGCTGTGAAAACCAGCCTAGAGCTACCCGCAATGTACCGTTTTGTGTCTTCGGAATCGACGGATCCAAGCAAGGAGTTCAGTGGCAACAAGCTCATCGTAAGCGGGCTCGAGGAAGCCAGTAAAATTGCTGTCGTTATCTCTGGACCCACGCTCTCGGGACTCATTTTCCTGGGCGTCCTGGTGCTGGTCCTACTGGCAGCCGCAGCGTTTGCCTTCATTTTTCGGCGCAAGATGTCCGTGGCCATGCGGGCTGTCTGGGACAAGCGCGATGCTGCAGGGGCGGCTGCAGGCAAGCTGGCTGCAACAGTTGCACAGACCGGCGCTGCAGCGGCCACGGGTGTTGCCGGGGCGGCCGCGGCTTCCAAAATGACGCTGCTGAAAAGCCCGGGCGCAGCAGCAGGTGCCCAGACTGTAGAAGGGCACCGTGAACTGTTTACGGAGTCCGATCTCCACTAGTGAGCTGTGACGGCTGTATCTGACACGGGCTGTTTGGCACCACTTTGGTGGTGCCAAACAGCGTTCCACTACCGTTTCCCAGGACCCGGGCATGCTCCACGGGCCCGTTGATCCGGCCTGGTCCTTTGAACCCGCAAAGTAGGGCCCGTCGGGACACTGTGGGTGACAGCTGCCGACGGCAACGTGCTTTCCGACACCGATCCCGCTTTCGGACACCGGGATCCCGGGTTCAGATGGCGGGATCGGTGTCATTATTCCCCGCACCGGCGGTTCCCGGCACACGCAGCCCGGCGGGACGCGATATTGTTAGACGTTGACTGTGCACCCGGGAGGTACCAATGGGACTTTTAGAAACCATCACGCATCCGCGTGACCTGAGCAAGCTCAGCGAGGGCCAAATGGAAATCCTGGCCCAAGAAATTCGTGACTTCCTGATTGCCAATGTGTCCCAAACGGGCGGGCACCTGGGACCCAACCTTGGCGTTGTTGAACTGACACTGGCCATCCACCGGGTCTTTGATTCGCCCCGCGACAGCGTCGTGTTCGACACGGGGCACCAATCGTATGTCCACAAACTGGTCACCGGCCGCCAGGACTTTTCCACGCTCCGCCAGCAGGGCGGTCTGTCCGGTTACCCGGACCGGGCCGAATCGGACCACGACATTGTTGAAAGCTCCCACGCATCCTCGTCCCTGTCATGGGCTGACGGCATAGCCCGCGCCCACCAGCTTAAGGGCGACCATGACCGCTATGTGGTTGCCGTCATTGGTGACGGCGCCCTGACCGGCGGCATGACATGGGAAGCCATCAACAACATCGCCGCTGACAAGGACCGCAAGGTCGTCATCGTCGTCAACGACAACGGCCGCTCTTACGCGCCAACTGTGGGTGGCGTCGCCGACTATTTGGCCTCCCTGCGCCCTGCCATCGACCAGGTGCGCACCCACCAGAAGTACGAAGCGTCCATGGACTGGGGTAAGAAGCGCCTGCAGGACGGCAACGCCGCCGGCCGCTTCATCTACAAGAGCCTGCACGCAGCGAAAAAGGGTGTGAAGGACTGGTGGGCCCCCCAGGGCCTCTTTGACGACCTGGGCATGAAGTACATTGGCCCCGTTGACGGCCATGACGAAAAAGCCATGGAAGCAGCCCTGATCACGGCGAAGAACTTTGGCGGGCCCGTCATCGTGCACGCCTTCACCGAGAAGGGACGCGGCTACGCGCCCGCACGTGCCGACGTCAACGACCAGTTCCATGCAGTCGGTGTCATCAACCCCGAGACCGGTGCGTCGGTCGAGGCGCCCGGTGGCAAGTCGTGGACCGGTGTTTTTGGTGAGGAAATAACCAGGATCGCCGAGGAACGTGATGACATCGTCGCCATCACCGGAGCCATGCTGCTGCCGGTGGGGCTGGACAAGTTTGCCGAGAAATTTCCTGACCGGGTCATCGATGTTGGCATTGCCGAGCAGCACGCCTTGACCATGGCGGCGGGGTTGTCCTTCGGCGGCATGCACCCGGTCGTGGCCATTTACGCCACGTTCCTCAACCGGGCCTTTGACCAGCTGCTAATGGATGTTGCCCTGCACAAGGCCGGAGTGACGATAGTGCTGGACCGCGCCGGCGTTACAGGGCCCGACGGCCCCAGCCACCATGGCATGTGGGATCTGTCCATGCTGCAAATCGTGCCGGGCCTGCACCTTGCCGCACCCCGCGACGCCGAAAGGCTGCGGGAGGAGCTCCGCGAGGCCGTGGCCATCGCCGACGCACCCAGCGTTGTGCGCTACTCAAAGGGCAAGGTTGGTCCGGAAGTGGTGGCACTTGAGCGCCTGTACGACGGCGTTGACGTCCTGGCCCGCTCCCACCACGACATGCCGGGTGCCGCCAGGGACCCGCAGACCGATGTCCTCATTGTCAGTGTGGGCGCCATGAGCGAACTCGCCCTTGATGTTGCGCAGCGGATTGGCCACCAGGGCATCAGCTCCACCGTGGTCGATCCGCGGTGGGTCATGCCCGTGCCGCGATCCATCGTGCAGCTCGCCTCCCAGCACCGCATCGTCATTGTGATCGAAGACGGCGTCCGGGTTGGCGGCGTGGGCTCGCGCATCCGCCAGGAACTGCGCGCGGCCGGCATCGACACGGCCCTGAATGAGGTGGGGCTGCCGGTGGAGTTCCTGGTCCACGGCAGCCGCGGCGAAGTTCTGGACCGTGTGGGCCTAACGGCACAGCGGGTGGCGCAGGACGTCGTCGAACAGGTCCTTGGCACCAAGGTTCCCTTCGCCCGCCCCCTGCCCGGCCAGCCCGCCCCGCGCACCGGGCAGATGCCAATCCTGTGACGGCGTCCGAAACTGTGCCGACGGCTGATCCGCTGCAGGACGCGCCCCGGCCCGGGGACCTGGTGGTGGCCCGCAATCGCAAGTACGACGGCGGCGCCCACTGGGTCGTCCCGGGCCGTTACCTAGGCGCCGACGAACACGGGCACTGGGTATTCCAAGACACCGGCGAGTTCATTTCCCGCCCGGGCGCGGCCCTCTACACCGAGTCGGACGCCATCCTGCTCATCCCGTACACCGGCGATTGGGTGGCCACGTTTTACGACGACTCGCACCCCAACGGCGTGGAACTGTACATCGACCTGGCCATTGACCTGGCCTGGCACCGCATCCGCCCGTCCGTCGTCGAGTTCCACATGATCGACATGGACCTGGACGTCATCCGCACCAAATCCCGAGGCCTGTTCATCGATGACGAGGACGAGTTTGCCGAGCACAGCGTGAAGTTCTCCTATCCGGAAGAGCTGCGCACGGCCATGTTGGCCGCCTGCGCGGACCTCGCCGAGGCCGTGGCTGCCGGACATGCCCCATTCGACGGCCGCGAGGCGGCCTGGTTCACCCAAGGAAGGATGCTGCAACCAGCATGAGCGAGCTGATTAACGAGACCATTTTGGCGGGTTTGGACCCCAACATTGTGCGCATGTTCAAGAGGGACGACGACGGAGCCCTGGTTTTCCGTGAAGCGTGGGTTGACGCCGGGGGAGCCGGAGAGACGGAGGAGCCCGGAGGCGCTGCGCCCGAGGTTTTCTTTGTTGTCAACCACGGAACCGTGGGGCACATCAGCACGTCCAAGGACGCGCCCGTGGACACCGTGGAAGGCGCCGAGGCCATGCTGGCAGCCTTCGCGGAACAGTGCGCCGCGGACGGCTACGCCGAACTCACCAGGGACGAACAGTCACTTGTGGTGGCCCAGTTTGCGCTCAAGAGCGACCGCGTCAGCGACCGCGACAAGCACCTGGCCCACCGGGTGAAGGAGACCCTGACCGCACACCTGGCGTGGCGCGGCAGCGGTGTGCTGGAAAAGATCGAGTTCACGGCGGCCGGGCACGGATTGGGCAAGCTCAACGTCTACATCATCGCCCCGGATGCGGCCCGCGCAGTGGCCAACGTCAAGGTCTGCATCCGCGAGGAAAAGCTCGACTACACGAAGCTGACTGTCGCCACCGGCCCCATCGACGAACCTGCTGCCCTGCGCGCCAAGCACAGTGCCACGGGCGGCACCGCCTTCAGCCTGTAACCCAACGCTCGCTCAGATCCGGGGCACTCTACCCGAACGCTCGCTCACTAGAGGGTGGGTTTTGACGAACGCTCGCTCACTGGATGAGCGAGCGAGCGTCAAAAGTCCCCCAGATCTGCGCGAGCGTTCGTGTGGGGCAGGCAGTCGGCGTTGGCTATTGTGGGTACATGACTGAGAACCACATTGAGTACCGCCAGGTTGGGCGTTCCGGATTGACCGTTTCCACCGTGGGGCTCGGGTGCAACAACCTGGGCCGCACGGGGTCGGTGACCCAGACACAGGAGGGCACGGACGCCGTCGTGCATGCCGCGTTGGAAGAAGGCATCACGCTCTTTGACATGGCCGACATGTACGGCTCCTACGCCGGGCAGAGCGAAACCATGCTGGCCAAAGCGCTGGGCAGGGAACGCGAAAACATTGTGCTGGCCACCAAGTTTGGCCTCGACGCAGGAGGCGCGAACGGCGTGGACTGGGGCCGCCGCGGCTCGCGCAAGTACATCCTGGCCTCCGTGGAGGCGTCGCTGCGGCGGCTGAACACCGAGCACATCGACCTGTACTACTACCATTCCCCGGATCTGCTCACCCCCGTCAGCGAGACGCTCGCAGCGCTGGACGACCTGGTCAAGCAGGGCAAGGTGCTGTACCTGGGACACTCAAACATGGCCGGCTGGCAGATTGCCGAGGCCGAATTTACGGCACGGATCTCCGGCGGCAGCCGCTTCATCGCCAGCCAAAACCACTACAACCTGCTGGACCGCCGCGCCGAACTCGAAGTCACTCCGGCCGCTGAGGCCTACGGGCTGGGCGTCATGCCGTACTACCCGCTCGCCAACGGACTGCTGACAGGCAAGTACAGCGCCGGCCAGGCACCCGAGGGCAGCCGGCTGAGCTACACGCGCCAGCACATGGTGGAAGGCGCCGACCTGGACCAGCTCAAGGCCTTTGGTGACTTTGCCGCCGACCGCGGGCTCACCGAGGTGCAGGTCGCGTTCAGCTGGCTGGCGGCGCAAAAATCGGTGGCCAGCGTGATAGCCGGCGCAACGAGGCCCGAACAGGTGCGCGAAAACGCCCGCGCCGCCTCGTGGCAGCCCACTCCCGCGGACCTCGCCGAACTTGACGCGATCTTCCCGAAGGTCCCGCACGTCGCGCTATTTTAGGAAGTTCGACGGCGCCCGGCCCACCCTGGGTGCCGACGGGCCGCCCGGTCTGCGCTACACCGAAACGGTGATCCATTCGCCGTCGATGGCTGCGGCAAAGCGCGGCAGTGCTTCCTTCGCCGGGCCCGACACCACCGTTCCGTCGCTGCCCTTGAACACCGTGCTGTGGCACGGGCACTTAAAGTCTTCCCCATGCGGGGCCACCTTGCAGCCGGCGTGCGTGCAGATGTCGGTGTACGCCAGGACGGTCTCTTCATCGGCGCGGAACAGCATGACCTCGACGTCGCCGGCGGTCGCCGCGGCGGTGGTTCCCACGGGCAGATCAGCCAGTTTGCCCACCTGGTGCGGCGTTCCGCCCGTGGGGATGTCGGCGGCCGTCTTGCCCTTCTTCTTAATGTCAGCAGCGGACGGCGAACAGCCCACCAGGGCGAGCGCGCAGGCGGCGCCGGTGACCGCGGTGGTGGCGCGCAAGGTGGAACGGCGGGTCAGGGAAGGCTCAAAAGTCATGCCCCATTCTTTCAGTTGTGACTGCCTGAAAGCCAAACGGCCCACCCGGCCACCGCCGCTTAACCCAGCACGACACCGGACCCGCACCTTGGCAGCCAAGGCGGGGGGCCGGCGTCGTACTGGTTTTGGGACAGCTACACGGCGGGGTGGAACGGCTTCCCATTGACCCGCTCGGAGGCACCCACGCGGTCCAGGTACGGCGTGATGCCGCCCAGGTGCATGGGCCAGCCCGCGCCGAGAATCATGCAGAGGTCGATGTCTTCCGGGGCCGCCACAACGCCTTCGGTGAGCATGAGGCCAATCTCCTCGGCCAGTGCATCCTGCGTCTTGGCCAGCAGCTCCTCACCCGTGGAGGGAGAATCGCCAAAGGAAAGCAGGGCCAGGGTGTCGGCGGGGATCTCCACGGCACCGTCCGCGGTAGTCTCCCACAGCCCCTTCTTGCCGGCGTCGATGAGCGCCTGCTGGTTGGCGGAGACGTGGAAGCGGTCGCCGAACGCCGCGTGCAGCGACTCCGTGACGTGCTGGGCCACGGGGATGCCGACCATGGCGAGCAACGTGAACGGGGTCATGGGCAGGCCCATGGGGCGCAGTGCGGTGTCGGCGGTGTGCGCGTCGGTGCCCTCGTCGAAGGCTTGGGAGACCTCGGCCATGAGGCGCAGCAGCACCCGGTTCACGACGAACGCTGCCGCATCCTTGACCAACACGGCGGTCTTGCGCAGCGCCTTGGCGGTGGCGAACGCGGTGGCGAGGGCGGCGTCGTCGGTCTTGGGAGCACGCACAATCTCCAGCAGCGGCATGAGTGCCACGGGGTTGAAGAAGTGGAAGCCCACCAGGCGTTCGGGGTGCTTCAAATCTTCGGCCATGGCTGTGACAGAGAGCGAGGAGGTGTTGGTGGCCAGGATGCACTCGGGGGAGACGATGGCCTCCACCTCGGCAAACACGGCCTTCTTGACGTTCAGCTCCTCAAAGACTGCCTCGATCACGAAGTCGGCGTCGGCAAACACGTCCTTCGTGGCCGAACCGGTGACCAATGCCTTGGTGCGGTTCGCCGCGTCCTGGCTGATCCGGCCCTTGGCGAGCAGCTTGTCGACCTCGCCATGGACGTACGCCACGCCCTTGTCCACCCGTTCCTGGTCAATGTCCGTCATGACCACCGGCACCTTCAGTTGCCGGGCAAGCAGCAGCGCAAACTGCCCGGCCATCAGCCCGGCACCCACCACGCCGACCTTCGTGACGGGGCGCGCCAGCTTCGGATCCGGTGCACCGGCCGGCTTCTTGGCCCGCTTCTGCACCAGGTCCAGGAATGCGTACACGGTGTCCTTGAACTGCGGCGTGCCCATGAGCTCGGCCAGCGCCGCATCCTCGGCCGCGAACGATTCCGCCTTGGTCCAATGCTTGCCCTTTTCCAGCAGTTCGATCACCTTCGCCGGGGCGGGCGCCGCGTTGGAGGTCTTGGCCTCCACAAACTTCTTGGCACGCACGACGGCGGCATCCCAGGCCGCGCTGTTTTCCTCGCTCAGCGGTTCGGTCACCGCGTTGGGCCGGCTGGGGCTTTCGGCGCCGGCCAGGACGCGGGCCGCCCAGTTCAGCGACTGTTCAATGAAATCGGCGGGCTCAAACACGGCATCGGCGATGCCGAGCTTGAAGGCTGCCGGGCCGCTGAGCGTGCGGTTGTTGGACAGCGGATTTTCAATCATGACCTGCACGGCGTTGGCCGGGCCGATCAGGCGGGGGAGCAGGTACACCCCGCCCCAGCCGGGGACCAGGCCAAGGAACGCCTCGGGCAGGGCCAGGGCGCCGGCACCGGAGGAGACGGTGCGGTAGTTGGCGTTCAACGCTATTTCGAGGCCGCCACCCAGGGCAACGCCGTTGATGAACACAAAGCTGGGCACACCCAGATCATTCAGGGTGGAGTAGACGTCGTGGCCCAGCTGTGCCATCCAGAGTGCTGCGTTGGGGTCCGTGAGGCTCTTCACGGCGGAAAGATCAGCGCCGGCTGCCAGGAAGAAGGGCTTGCCGGTGACGCCGACGCCCTTGATCTCGCCTCGGGCGGCGCGTTCGCGCTGGGCCTCCAAGAGGGTGCCGAATTCCACGAGCGTGTTGGGGCCCAGGGTGGTGGGGCGGCGGTGGTCCAAGCCGTTGTCGAGGGTGATGAGGGCAAAAGTTCCGGCGCTCGGGGCGCCGTCAACGCCGGGCATTGCAATGTCCTGCACGTACGAGTGGGTCACCACCTCGTCGGGGAACATTGCTGCGCGCCTTGAGAAGTCCTGGGCGCTCATGCTGCGCTCCCTTCGGTTGAGTTGCTTGAGCCTGAGACGTCGGCCGCAGTAAAGTGCGGGTTTTCCCAGATGACGGTGGCGCCCATGCCGAGGCCGATGCACATGGTGGTGATGCCGTACTGCACCGAGTGGTCTTCCTCGAACTGGCGGGCCAGCTGGTTCATGAGCCGCACCCCGGAGGAGGCGAGCGGGTGGCCCACGGCGATGGCGCCGCCGTAACGGTTGACGCGGGGGTCGTCGTCGGCGATGCCGAAGTGGTCGAGGAAGCTGAGCACCTGGACTGCGAAGGCCTCGTTGATTTCAAACAGGCCAATGTCCTCGATGCCCAGACCGGCCAGACGCAGTGCTTTCTCGGTGGCGGGGACAGGGCCGATCCCCATGACCTCGGGTGCCACGCCGGCGAAAGCGTAGCTGACAAGGCGCATTTTGACGGGCAGTCCCAGCTCGGCGGCCGCTTCGGCGGAGGCAAGCAGGGCCGCCGTCGCGCCGTCGTTCAGGCCTGCGGCATTGCCGGCACTGACCCGGCCGTGGGCACGGAACGGGGTGCGCAGCGCAGCAAGGTCCTCAAGGGTGGTGCCGGGACGCGGCGGCTCATCAACGGAATTTACGGTCCAACCGGCTCCGGGCTTGAGTGTGGCAACAGGGACCAGGTCGGGCTGGATCTGGTCCTTGGTGTAGGCGGCGGCGAGCTTGTTCTGGCTGGCCACGGCGTATGCGTCGGTGCGATCCTTCGTGATCAACGGGAAACGGTCGTGCAGGTTTTCGGCCGTGTTGCCCATGTTCAGTGCGGCCGGGTCAACGATGCGTTCGGACATGAAGCGCGGGTTCGGATCGGCGCCGGCACCCATGGGGTGGTGACCCATGTGCTCCACGCCTCCGGCGATGACAACGTCGTAGGCGCCAAAGCCAATGCCCGACGCCGTCGTCGTCACGGCCGTCATGGCTCCCGCACACATGCGGTCGATCGCAAAGCCCGGCACCGACTGCGGCAGCCCGGCCAGCAGTGCTGCGGTCCGGCCGATGGTCAGGCCCTGATCGCCGGTCTGGGTCGTTGCGGCGATGGCGACCTCATCAATGCGTTCGGCGGGCAGGGACGGGTTGCGGCGCATCAATTCACGGATGCATTTCACCACCAGGTCGTCGGCGCGGGTGTTTGCGTAGATGCCCTTCTCGCCGGCCCGGCCAAAAGGTGTGCGAACGCCGTCAACAAAGACCACGTCCCTGATCTGCCGATTTTGGCTCACGTCTAGCTCCTCGATTGCGTGCAACGGATACCGCCAGCCTAGAGGCCATTGCGGCGGATGTGTCGCATCTCATGTTACTTGTCAGTAACTTGCAGGCCAAATCGCTTCCGTTACCCCCTACCAACGCTCGCTCACATCCGGGGGTTAAAATCCAAACGCTCGCTCACATCCGGGGGTTAAAATCCAAACGCTCGCTCTCCAATGGAGCATCCAGCCGAAATGCTCCCGCAGGCCCTGGGCTTTAACGCCAAACGCCCGCTCTGTGGTTGAGCGAGCGTTGGTGAATATTGCCCCTGATGTGAGCGAGCGGTGGGCGGTGAGGCTACTCGTCCTCGTGCTTGGGCTTTTTGGGCTCCAGCGCGTCGGGGTTGTTGAATGCGTCTGCCAGCAGCGGGGTCATCTTTTCGATCTGCCAGGGGCGGGCGCCCAATTCAGCAAGGGCGCCGGAAATGCTCTCCACCGTGAACTCGGCCGGCGGGCGCCAGCAAATGCGGCGCAGGTAGTCCGGAGTCAAAATGTTCTCAGCGGGAATGGTCAATTCCTCCGACAACTCGGCCAGCCGGTTGCGGGCGGTGGAGAAACGAGCAGCCGCCTGGGGGTCGCGCTCGGCCCACACGCGCGGCGGAGGGGGAGTGTTGTTGGAGACCTGCAGGGGTGGCAGGTCGGTGCTGTTTTTGGCGCTCTGGAGGGCGTGCAGCCATTTGGGGGCATCGCGCTTGGCGGCGCGGCCGTGAAAACCGGACAACGCGAGAAGGGCGGGGACAGTGGTGGGCATGCCCTTGGCTGCGGCGATGATGGCGGAGTCCGGAATGAGGCGCCCGGGGGCGATATCGCGGTGCTCAGCCAGCTTTTCCCGGGTGTACCAAAGTTCGCGGACGGCGGCCAGCTGGACCCGGTTGCGGATGGTGTGCGAGCCTGACGCGCGGCGCCACGGGTCAACGCGAGGTGCTGGCACGCCGGCGTCGATCAGGTGTTGGAACTCCTGGGCTGCATACTCAAGCTTGCCGCTGTCTTCCAACAGGGCGAGCAGTTCTTCCTCGAGATCAACCAGCACCTCGACATCCAGTGCCGCGTAGCGCAGCCACGGCTCGGGCAGGGGGCGGGTGGACCAGTCGGCGGCTGAATGTTCCTTGGCCAGGTGGAATCCCAGCAGGGATTCGACCACAGCACCCAACCCGACCCGAGGCAGTCCGGCGATGCGGGCGGCAAGTTCGGTGTCGAAAAGCTTGTCCGGCCACATGCCCACCCCGGCAAGGCATGGCAGATCCTGGCTGGCGGCGTGCAGGATCCACTCCACCCCGCGCAAGGCCTCGTCAATGATGGTCAGTTCTGGGAAGGCCTCGGGGTCGATCAGCCAGGTACCTGCGCCTTCTCTGCGGATTTGCACGAGCATGGCGCGCTGTCCGTACCGGAATCCGGAGGCCCGTTCGGTATCAACGGCGGCCGGTCCGTGGCCCGCGGCGAGAGCCGCAGCGCACCGGCGCAAGGCGGGTTCGGTATCCACGACGGCGGGAATCCCGTCCCGGGGCATGTCCAGGTCGACAAGCTCTGGGAGGGTGCCCAATTCAACCTGCACTCCGTCAATGAGGACTGAGGTGAGCGGTTCTGCGGCCACTTCCGTGCTGGTCCCGCCTGTGCTGACGGAGTGTTTGCCGGAAGGGGTGCCCTGGTGCGTTGTGGACATTTTGGCCCTTGCGCGGCTGTGGGCGCTTGAAGTTGGGTTAGTCATGATGTATTTAGTCTACCGAACAGCCAAAGCATTCGGTCCAATGGCATGTTGATCAGTGGTTGTCATGTGCCCGGCCGGTGCTGGGTACGGTTCGTGGCTCCCGCAGAGGGTGCTGAAGTTTCCGCGCCCGGGAGGGGGAGGGATTGGGGATACACCCCGTAGCGAGGTGACGAAGGATCTGTCGAAGTGCCCCGGATCTGAGCGAGCGTCTTGGGAAAGTGCCCCGGATCTGAGCGAGCGTCTGGGGAAAGTGCCCCGGATCTGAGCGAGCGTCTGCAGGGTGGCAGGGTGGCAGGGTGGCAGGGTGGGCTGGGAAGGTGCAGGGGAAAGGGTGCGGGCGGCTTCCGGGGTGCAACGGCTAGGATTTTCTGCGGCGCGGTGACAGCAGCGTCACGCCGTCGGGCACCGGCGGCAGGCCGGCAAAGGTGCATACAATGTTGGCCCAGGCCTCAAGCTGGCTCGTCATCGAGGTGCCCTCGGGGGTCCAGGAGGCCCTTAATTCAAGGTCGATGGAGTCAGGCCGGGCCGCAAGTGCACCGTAGCTTTCGGAGAGGATCCTGGTCGCCGTGCCGCCGGCGTTGCTGTATTGGGCGCCTTGGGATTCCAGTGCCTCGACGAGCCAAGCCCAGGCCACGTTGCCCAGCAGGGCGTCGTTGCCAATGTCGGATTCCAGCTCTGCGCGGATGTAGGTGACGATCCGGAACTTGCCGCCCCACAGCTCCGAGCCGTGGGGATCGTGCAGCAGGATGAAGCGGCCCGTGGCCATTTCCTCGCCCTCAAGGCGGACTTCGGCGCCGATGGCGACACCAAAGGGTGCCAGCCGGGCGGGCGCCGGAACTTCGGCAAGCGTCAATTCACTGCGGTGCCGGGCATCGCGCAAGGAGGCCAGGGCGCTGTGGAACTCAGCCGGCAGCTCAGGTAGGGGGCTCACACTGGCAGGCTATGACGGCGGCGGCGGAAACCGCTGCAGGCGCGCCGGAGCGAGCCTGCAGCGGCGCAGCCGTGTTGGCTCCACGGCTCGGCCGCGGAGCTGTTCGCGCCTCAATGCGGCTGCCACAACGGGAAAGGCGGCAGCCCGGTTACTTTTTCGCGGCATCCTTTTGGCGGACAGCGAAAAATACCGTCAGCAAGACCAATGCGATCAGCAGGCTCACGAGTGCCAAGGGGCTGATTCCCTGACCGCCGAACAGGCCGACAATACCCAGCACCACGGTGGCCACAGCAAAGAGCCCGGCCAGGGCAGGGAGAATTTGTTGCATGGTGATCAGCCCCCCAGTTCCACTTTCAGGGCTGCCGCGAACGCGTCAACATCGGCCTCCGAGGTGTCATAGGAGCACATCCAGCGGACCTCCCGCGCGGCAGCGTCCCAGTCGTAAAAGCGGAACGTGCTGCGCAGCCGGTCGGCCACACCCTCGGGCAGGACGGCAAAGACACCGTTGGCCTCAGTGGCCTGGGTGCATTCCACGCCCGGCAGGTTGGCAACGGCCGTCCGCAGCCTGGCCGCCATGGCGTTGGAGTGGCGGGCGGAGCGCAGCCAGACGTCGTCGGTGAGCAGGGCCAGGAACTGGGCCGAGATGAAGCGCATCTTGGAGGAGAGCTGCATGTTCATCTTGCGCAGGTAGATCAGCCCGTCACAAGCAGAGGGGTTCAGGGCCACCACCGCCTCGCCGAACATCATCCCGTTCTTGGTCCCGCCAAAGGAGAGCACATCCACGCCGGCATCCGAGGTGAACTCACGCACCGGCACACCAAGGAACGCGGCGGCGTTGGCCAGCCTGGCACCGTCCATGTGCACCTTCATGCCCAGCGAATGCGCATGCTCGCAGATGGCGCGCACCTCGTCCGGGGTGTAGCAGGTTCCCAGCTCGGTGGTCTGGGTGATGGATACGGCGAGGGGCTGGGCGCGGTGTTCGTCGCCGAATCCCCAGGCCTCCTTGTCAATGAGCGCGGGCGTCAGCTTGCCGTCGGGTGTGGGCACGGCCAACAGTTTCATGCCGCCCACGCGTTCGGGGGCACCGTT
The DNA here is from genome assembly GCF_000785535.1 of Arthrobacter sp. PAMC 25486. Lineage (NCBI taxonomy): Bacteria > Bacillati > Actinomycetota > Actinomycetes > Micrococcales > Micrococcaceae > Arthrobacter > Arthrobacter sp. PAMC 25486. Next base: position 279,629 of record NZ_CP007595.1, read on the forward strand.
TTCATCCATGTTGATGTGGGCCGTTGCCGCGCACACAACAGCACCCCACCGAGGCAGCAGCGACTGCAGGCCCACCACATTGGCCCCCGTGCCATTGAAAACAGGGAACACCTCGACCGGCCGCCCAAACAGCGAACCCATCGCCTCATGCAGCCGGGCCGTGTAAACATCCTCGCCGTACGCCACCTGGTGCCCGCCGTTCGCCGCGGCCACCGCCGCCAGAACCTCCGGATGGAAGCCCGAATAATTATCCGAGGCAAAGCTCATTAACTCGGGGTCATGAAGCATTTCAAATTTGTTGCCAGTGCTCACTAGTTGTCTTTCTGCAGTGGAAATATGTCAGGAAATGGTGTCAAGAAGCAGCCGTGCACCATTGATGCCGGCCGCCGGCGTGCCAAACAGGTCCACGAGGGCCTGCCCCAGCACCGCCACGTCGGTAAATCCAGGGAAGCGCCGTTCGGGGGAGCGCGTGCGCATGCCCTCATCCACGAGTGCCTTCACAACGAGTACGACGGCGGCCGCCCCGCCTTCCGCCTTCCCGTCGCCTTCCCTGGCACCTTCCCTGGCCCCTTCGCCAGGAGCCGCCACAGCAGGTGCCGCTGCGTTGCGGGCGTCCTGCGTGAACCCGGCCGCCACCGAGCGCACCCACGTTTCAGCCGCGGCCTTCACGGCGGCGTAGTTCGCATCTCCGGCGCCAGGAGCGGTCACCGTGGTCGAGGAAACGATGGCCAGCCGGCCCACGGGGGAGGCGGAAAGGTCGCCGTAAAACTCCCTGCTCGTGTTGCGCAGCGTGGTGAGCACGGAGGTGTGCAGAAACTCCCAGTCGGCGTCGGACTGCCCGGTGAGCCCTGCGCCGCCGCGCCAGCCGCCAACCAGGTGGATGAGGCCGTCAATCGGTCCGTAGCCTTCCCGGATGTCGGAGGCCAGCTCGGCAACGTCCTCGGGATCGGCCAAATTGCACACGAGGGGGACGGCGCCGGGGGTGAGACCGGCCGCCGCACTGATGCGTCCGGCGTCGGACCCTACAGTGAGCACGCGCATGCCGGCGCCCAATAGGGCACCGGCCACGGCGACGCCGGCGGCGCTGCTGCCGCCGGCAATCAAAATCAAGGGACTGTTCATGCTTCCAACAGTACCTTTGCTAGGCGGCACTGGTGCCGGTAATGCCGGCGGTGGATTCGATAACGCCGCGCATTTTTTTGTTCAGCGCCTCGTAAAACATGGAGAGCGGGAATTCGTCGTCCATGACCTGGTCGGTGATTTCGCGCAGCGGGGCGCTCAGCGGCAGGGCGGTAGGACCCTTGGCCCAGGTCGAGGCCGGGTTCGGGGTGAGGGTGGCCGAGACAAGCTCGTAGGCGGCGAGCCAATGTGCCAGCTTGGGGCGGTCGATCGAGCGCCAGTACAGCTCCTCGATCTCGTGCCCCAACGCGATCACGACCTCCGGCACCTGCGGCCAGTCAATGGTCAGTTTCGTGTCTGTCCAGTGCAGTACATGGTGTTGGTGCAGCCAGGCGAAGAGCAGCTGCCCGCCGAGCCCGTCGTAATTGCGCACGCGCGATCCGGTGATGGCGAAGCGGAAAATCCTGTCGAAAATGACGGCATACTGGACCAGTTTCGCGTGCCTGCGTGCCTCGGGGGACGCCGTCGCGTCAGCTTCCACGGCCACCGATTCGCGGTATGCGGTGAGGTCGCAGCGCAGTTCCTCGAGCGAGTACAGGAAGTACGGCATGCGTTGTTTGATCATGAACGGGTCAAACGGCAGGTCACCGCGCATGTGGGTCCTGTCGTGGATGAGGTCCCACATGACGAACGTTTCCTGCGTCAGTTCCTGGTCTTCCAGAAGTGCGACGGCGTCCGACGGCAAATCGAGCCGCGTCACCGCAGCTGCCTCCCGGACCACGCGACGGAAGCGGGCGGCTTCCCTGTCCTGGAAGATGGCACCCCACGTGAAGCTGGGAGTTTCGCGGACGGCAACACTTTCCGGGAACAGTACGGCCGAGTTGGTGTTGTAGCCCGGCGTGAAGTCAAGGAAGCGCAGGGGCACGAAGAGTTTGTTGGAGTAGTGTTCGGCCTCGAGTTCGCCAATGAATTCGGGCCAGATCACCTCCACCAGGACCGCCTCCACGAGGCGGGAGGTGGAGCCGTTTTGGGTGTACATGGGGAACACCACCAGGTGACCGAGGCCGTTGATGCGGTGCTCCTGCGGGTGGAAGGCTAGCAGCGAGTCAAGGAAGTCCGGCACGCCCAGCCCGGCGTCCACCCACTTGCTGAAGTCGGCGCCCAGCAGTTCCAGGTAGCGGGCATCGTGGGGGAAGTGCGGGGCAAGCTCCGCGATGGAGGCCTTGATGTCGTCGATGAGCTGAGCCGCCGCTGCGTGGTCGCCAGTTTCGGGAACGGAGCCGTCCTTCGCCTGCATCGACTGCAGCTCTGTGGCCGCGTGCTTGAGCCCGAGCCAGGTCGGATCCAGTGTCAAAGTGGAGTAGTCAAAGGTGGTGCCCTGGTCGGTGTTTTCGATGGTGATGTTCATAGTTCGTTTCCTTCCGCGGCTGTGCCTCACGGCCTTCCTGTGAGCGTAGCAATGGAAGAGTAGGACTAATGAGAAAAGCCTCCGAGCATAAGTAACTCTCATGCTCGGAGGCTTGTGGGCCGCGTGGGCGCCAGCTGGCGTGGGCCTTCCCGCAGGCTTAAGGTCAGGCTTCCTTCAACGTCAGCGAGACTGAGTTGATGCAGAAGCGTTCATCCGTGGGGGTGTCGTAGCCTTCGCCCTTGAACAGGTGGCCCAGGTGGGAATCGCAGGCTGTGCAGCGCACCTCAATGCGTTCCATGCCGAGGGACTTGTCGTGCAGGTACCTCACGGTGCCATCTGCCAGGGGTGCAAAGAAGGACGGCCAGCCGCAGTGTGAGGAGAACTTCTCCTTGGATGTGAACAGTTCGGCGCCGCAGGCACGGCACGCGTACACGCCTTCCTGCATGGAGTCCCAGTACTCGCCCGTGAAGGGGCGCTCGGTGCCCGCCTGGCGAAGTACCTGATATTCGGCCGGACTGAGTTCTTCGCGCCATTCGTCGTCGGTCTTGGTTACGGCAGGGGAAAATTCAGGAGAGTTCATATATTGCACAACGCTCAGGAGTCGCCAATAAATCCCGAATCCGAGTACAGATGCAAAACCGGCAGTCCCAGTTTGCGCTGTGCCTGGTGCGCCCAGTCCTGGCGGAAGGTGTCCGCGACGGCATGCGGGCGCGTGACCACCACCGCCTGCCGGGCCCCGGTGTCGGTGACCTTGGCCACGAGGGAGGCAACGGCGTCGCCCTCGGCAACAGCGCCTGAGGCACGCGCGCCACCTTCGGCCAGGGCCGCCAGGGAAAGCGCCAGTATGTCTTGGGCTTCAAGGAGGCGGGCCTGGGCGTCGGGCTGTTCGCGGAATTCGCGCAGTGCACCGGGCAAATCAAGCATGGTCAGCTGGTCGATGACATCCACAAACAAATTACGTTTGGTGTCCGATGGAACAAGCAGCACCAGCTCAACGTCGTCACCCGGCCCGTATAAATCGGTGATGTTACCGACATCGACGGAGGTTAATGGTTCTTCGGTCAGGATAATGATCGCCTCGCTCATGGCACCAGCATAGGCTCCCCTGCACCAGAAACCATTGCCGTTGACCAAGTTGTGCGAAGAAAGTTACGCAAACGCCCGGTGAGCCGCTCGACGCGGCCCGGCACCGTGGGCAGAATGGGGGCATGGCTTCCTCAGAAACGCAGTCACGTTCATGGCTCAAGTGGGGTGCCCTGGGCGCCGCAGCAGCGGGCACCTGCGCCGCCGTGGTGGTCACCGCCACCTCGGGGCTTGCCGCATTCTTTGCGCGGCGGGTCGTCACCCCCGAGAAACACCGGGTCGACGACGTCGCCATCCTGGCGGTCATTGCCGACGGACCCGCGCTGCAGGTGGTGCTGGAGGCAACGCCGGACACCATCATCGACGGCACGTATGGGCTCTACTTTAACGACAGCAGCGCCCACGCCGTCATCGGGCGGATCCTCTCCTATGTGCCCCGCGAAGGCAGCGTCACCCGCGAAGTTCTCTCCGTCCATGGCGGCGAGCTGCGCACGGCAACTGCTGGCTGGTGGTCGGGCAGCCTGTACTCAGATCCGGGCCAGCTGGGCCTGGATTTCTCGGAGGTGGAGCTGTCCCTTCCCGGCGGTCCGGCACCCGCCTGGTACATTCCTGTGCTAAATCCCTGCGCCACCTGGGCCATCATGGTGCACGGGCGCGGCGCCCGGCGCAATGAGGGTCTGCGCGCCGTTCCCACCGCGCACCGGCTTGGCATGAACGCGCTGCTGATCTCCTACAGGAACGACGGCGATGCCCCCGATGCGCCCGACGGCAGGTATGGGCTCGGGGTCACCGAGTGGGCCGACGTCGAAGTGGCCATCGACTACGCCATCGCCCACGGCGCCAAGGATGTGGTGTTATTTGGCTACTCCATGGGCGGTGCCATCAGCCTGCAAGCCGCCGACCTGGCCCGGAACAGGAAGCACGTGCTGGCCATGGTGCTCGACGCCCCCGTCATCAACTGGGTCGATGTGCTGGCCCACCAGGCACAGCTCAACAGGATCCCCAACTATGTGGGCAAATACGGCGAACTCATGCTCAGCCATCCACTGGGGCGGCGCATCACGGGGCTGGCCGCTCCCGTCGATTTCAAGGCCATGGACTGGGTGAGCCGGGCAGTCGAGCTGCGGACGCCGTCGTTGATCCTGCACAGCATCGACGACGACTTTGTACCGTACGAACCAACCGCCGAACTTGCCCGCCGCAACCCGGAAATGGTCACCTTTGAACCGTTCAGCAAGGCCCGGCACACGAAGGAATGGAACGTGGACCCCGACCGCTGGGAAAACGTGGTTGAAACATGGCTGCGCCCGCGTCTGGGGCGCCACAGCCTGCCCCGCCACTAAGGCCTGGCGCGTGCGGCCAAGCGAATGCGAACTGACACCCCCACCGGCACCCTAACCTCGTACCTCGGCCAGGGAACCCTGCCGGCGTGGCCCAAGAAAACGGCGAAAAATGCGATTTCGCGGTGATTTGCGCCCTTTTCTGCGTATCCGTTTGTTAAGCGGACGGGTGGCCGATGGGGGCCGTTGTGGCGTTCGTGATGGTGATCAGGTCTGCAGGGGCCAGCTCGATGTCGAAACCGCGGCGGCCGCCGGAGACGAAGATGCTGTCGTGGGCAAGGGCCGATTCGTCCAGGACTGTGGGGGAGTGCTGGCGCTGCCCCACGGGAGAAATGCCGCCCAGGACATAGCCGCTGCGTCGCTGCGCCAACGCGGGATCCGCCATGGCGGCCTTTTTGTGGCCTAGTGCGTGGGCCAGTGCTTTGAGGTCAAGGGTGCCGCTGACGGGGACGATGGCCACCGCCAGGGTCCCGCCAACATCGGTCATGAGCGTCTTGAACACCCGCCCCGGCTCGAGACCCAGGACTATTGCGGCCTCCATGCCGAAATTCGTGGTGGCGGGGTCGTGCTCATAGGCGTGGCCCACGAAGGCGATGCCGGCCTTGGTGAGTGCAACAGTTGCTGGGGTTCCGGCCCCGGCCGCAGATTTCTTCGCCACGGTGGAAGCTATGCCGCGGGGCGGACGCCGTTGGCAATTTTGCGCTTGATGCGCCCCAGCATGGCGGACATGCCGCGCATGCGCAGGGGCGAGATGGCGCGCGTGAGGCCCAACTGTTCGGGCATGTCGTCCGGCACGGCCATGATTTCCTCGGCGGTCAGCCCGTCCAGGCCCTCAAAGAGTACGGAGGCAAAGCCGCGGGTGGTGGGTGCCTCGGGCGGTGCCTGGAAGTACAGGCGGATGATGTCGCCGTCGTCGGTCTTTTCCGACTCAACCGTCAGGAACAGCGGCGACTGGCATTCCAGTACCTGCTCGAGTAATTCGGGGTGGTTGCTGAGCCGTTCCGGCAGCGGAGGCAGCGTCCGGGAGAAATCGAGCAGCAGTGTCAGGCGGTCGCGTTCTTCCAGTTCCTTGAAATCGTTGACGATCTCAGCCAATGCTGGGGGGAGTGCTTGTGAAGTAGTCATCACCTAAAGCGTACGATTCTTTTCTCATGGGTGCGAAACAGACAGGCTTTCCTGCCCGCAGGTTAACTGTAGGGCCCACACGCCGCGACGAGTCCATATGTAGGGGCCCACGCGCCCGAGGAACGGCTCGAGTGTTTGGGCCCACAGCCTCGAGGGGCCCCGTTGTTGGGTCGCTAGCGACCCAACAACGGGGAGAGGCTGGGGATTAGTTTGAGGTGGGCAGTGCGCCGCGCTCGGAGCCAACGGCGATCGGGACGCGCACAGCATTGCCCCATTCGGTCCAGGAGCCGTCGTAGTTGCGCACAGTTTCAAAGCCCAGCAGGAACTTCAGTGCGAACCAGGTGTGACTGGAGCGTTCGCCGATGCGGCAGTACGCAACGACGTCGTCGCCGGGAACGAGTCCGGCTTCGTCAAGGTAGAGCGCTTCGAGTTCTTCACGTGAACGGTACGTGCCGTCGTCGGCAGCCGCCCGGGCCCACGGAATGGATGCCGCCGTGGGAATGTGGCCGCCTCGCAGCGTGCCTTCCTGCGGGTAGGCGGGCATGTGGGTGCGTTCGCCCGTGTATTCCTCGGTGGAACGCACGTCGATCAACGGCTTGCCCAGGTGGGCCAGGACGTCGTCCTTGTAGGCCCGGATGGGGGCGTCGTTGCGCTCCACCACCGGGTAGCCGGCGGACGGGGTGGTATCGGTGGCGTCGGTGGTCAGCTCGCGACCCTCGGCAATCCACTTGTCGCGGCCTCCGTCGAGCAGGCGGACGTCCTCGTGCCCGAACAAGGTGAACACCCAGAGCGCGTACGCAGCCCACCAGTTGGATTTGTCGCCGTAAACAACGACCGTGGAGTCTCGGGAGATGCCCTTGGCCTGGGCGAGCAACGCGAAAGCCGCGCCGTCGATGTAGTCGCGGGTGACGTCGTCGTTCAGGTCAGTGTGCCAGTCAATCTTGACTGCCCCGGGAATGTGCCCGGTTTCGTAGAGGAGCACATCCTCATCGGACTCAACCACTACGAGGCGCCCGTCCTGGGTGGCGCCGCCTGCCAAAGCCTCGGCCAGCCACGCGGTGGATACCAGGCGCTCCGGGTGTGCGTAGGCCGCGAACTTTTCATTTGATTCAACTGCAACAGGCATGATGCCCCTTTCTGAATAAACTGCTCGGGCCGGGGCCTCCCCAGGAAAATCTGGGGCCGTTCCGTAGCCGTGAGGTGCAGATTAGCGTGCCGGACGCAAAAGTGGGTTCGGCCGCTATTCCTGTCTATGAGCGTAACGAGTTGGGGTGCGCTTAACTTCCCGGGCGTTAACGAAACGCAATATGCCGTGGGTATTCTTGTAGGCGTGGGTTGTGGGCGCTACGCCACTGGCCCGATGAACTTTCGTCCATGATCGGAAAATCTGCCTTGGTAAACGTTGAACAACTTTCCACCCGCCGCCCGGCAGTATCGGTGGAAGAACTGTTGAAGGGTTTTGTCCCGTCGCCCCGATTTGGCGAGGTCTCCTTCGACACCTACCGCCCGGATCCCTCGCAGCCGTCCCAGTCGGAGGCTGTGACCCTGCTGCAGGGATTTGCCAACGGTGCGGCCAAGAAGAAGCCGGCGGGCGGGCTGCGGAAATTGTTTGGCGGCAAGGCCAAATCCAACGGTGCGGACAAACGCGCCGGGATTTACCTTGACGGCGGATTTGGTGTCGGCAAGACGCACCTGCTCTCCTCCCTGTGGCACCAGGTTGAGGGACCCAAGGCCATCGGCACCTTCGTGGAATACACCAACCTGGTGGGCGCCCTGTCGTTCCGCAAAACCGTTGAGGCGCTCAGCAGCTACAAGCTGGTCTGCATTGACGAATTTGAACTGGATGATCCGGGAGACACGGTGCTGATGTCCCGATTGATGCGGGAATTGGCCGACGCCGGAGTGAAGTTGGCTGCCACCTCCAACACCCTGCCGGGGGCCTTGGGTGATGGACGTTTCGCTGCCGTTGACTTCCAGCGCGAAATCCAGGTATTGGCTGACCAATTTGAAATCCTGCACATCGATGGTGAGGACTTCCGCCACCGCGGCCTGCCCACTCCTCCGGAACCGGTGGCCGCAAGCGATCTGGACGCACGCATGCGCCGAGACTTTGCCGGCCGGACCGTGGCAGTTGACGACTTCGCCACCCTCGTGGACCATCTGGCCGGTGTGCATCCCTCCAGATACAGGCAGCTGCTGGACGGGATCGATGCTGTTGTGTGGCGCAATGTGCACACCATTACCGAACAGTCTGTTGCGCTGCGGTTTGTGGTGCTGGCCGACCGCCTTTACGACAAGGACGTGCCGATCCTTGCCAGCGGCGCACCCCTTGACCAGCTGTTCACCCCTGAAATGATGACGGGCGGCTACCAGAAGAAGTACTTCCGAGCTGTCTCGCGCCTGACAGCGCTGGCCCGTGAGGCACAGGAAACCGCTGTGCCAGCACCCGTGGGATAACCGCGGGACGGGCGTCAGCGAGGGCCAATAATCAAGCCTTCCGCTTGGGGGTCCGGGATCCCTGCGTCCGGAAGCGGGATTGGGGTCCAACCACCCCAATGATCCAATACCCGTTGCAGACTCTGGCGCCGGCTCGAAAAGTTATTAAAGCGAAAAGGCGTCGGAACCGTCTCTCGACGGGACCGACGCCTTTCTTGACGCCAATTACAGGGCGAAGGGCTTAAGGCACTTTGTTCGCACCATCGACAAAGTCGGAAGCAGCCTTCTGGGCCTGGTCGACCTGGCCCTTGAACTTGTCTCCGGTCTTGCTGTCGATGACGTCACCGACTTTTTCAATGCCACCCTTGATGGCATCTTCCTTGCCGTTGATGAGTCCTTCGGCCTTGCCCTTAATATCGTCAAAAATAGACAACAGGCACCTCCCTTCGTCCCTGGGGCCATTGCTGCCCCAACTTTTCTTAGCATAGTGCCCCGACTCACATTGTCAATGACTATTGCGAAACAACTGGCGGGTTTGATGCACGCCTGGTGCGCACCGCCTGTTCTGCCCTCTGATTCCAGGCACGAAAAAGCCCCCCGGCCAGCGTTTGTGCTGGTCAGGGGGCTTTTCTCTGGGTGGGCGATACTGGGTTCGAACCAGTGACCTCTCCGGTGTGAACGGAACGCGCTACCACTGCGCCAATCGCCCAAATAATGAAGTCCACGTATCCGCGGGCGGATCGTGCGCCTTCCTTGGTGCGTTCAAAACAATAGCCCAAAGTTTCCCACTCGCATAATTTCCCGTGTTCGAATGCCCCACGTCGGATGGCGGCCACGTACGAAGGTGCACCACCCGCTGCTCCCGTCGCCTAAGGGGAGTGGCGCCAGTGGGGCGAAAACGCCGTTGGTGGGTGTCCGGCGTCGGACATTAAAGGATAAATGTGACGAGCACCTCAGAACTCGTTTTCGCCGAAAAGCCCCAAAAAGGGTCAAAACGGGCCCTAAATGACATGCCTGTAATTCGAATATTGTGGCCAACTTCCGCGCCAATTCAACGAACGGAGTCGATTCGGGCTCCGGGCAGGCTGGCGGGGGAGCTTACGATTTGGTGTTTAGGAAAGGGCTCGGGTAATGTTTTCACCGCAGCAACACGGACTACCGAAGCGGAAACGCAAACGGCAGGAAATGATGCTTATGCGGTTGTAGCTCAGCTGGTAGAGCACCACCTTGCCAAGGTGGATGTCGCGAGTTCGAATCTCGTCAACCGCTCGTAGGACACCGTTCAGTTTTCACGGTGGGGTGGCCGAGAGGCGAGGCAACGGACTGCAAATCCGTGCACACGGGTTCGAATCCCGTTCCCACCTCCATTTGGCTGAACCAAAGTATTTTGCTGTATATTGTGGCGAGATGCATTTGGGCGATTGGCGCAGCGGTAGCGCGCTTCCCTGACACGGAAGAGGTCACTGGTTCGATCCCAGTATCGCCCACGCAATGAACCTGGCGGTTCGTTGAACTGATGCAAATAAGTTAGTGTAGTGCAGCAGTAACATGCGGTTGTAGCTCAGCTGGTAGAGCACCACCTTGCCAAGGTGGATGTCGCGAGTTCGAATCTCGTCAACCGCTCGCATGTATGACAAGCTGCCGAAACCCTCGCGTTTCGGCAGCTTTGTTCAATCCTCAGCCGGCCCCATGAACGTGTGGGGCGGCTTTGGGCGATTGGCGCAGCGGTAGCGCGCTTCCCTGACACGGAAGAGGTCACTGGTTCGATCCCAGTATCGCCCACATAGTTTCAGCCCCTGCCGACGCGGGGGCTTTTTGCGTTCCTGGCTCTCTCCTGCGAAGGCCGCACTATTTCTGCGCACGATTGTGCCGTAACTGTGCGCCACTACAGGAGAGCTGCGCATGGTCGTGCGCCATTGGTGCGCAGGTTCAAGGGACGGGGTTCGGACCGGCCCGGACCGGACCGGGACCTGGATCCGAAAAGGGCCGGGGTTTGCGGTTAAAGCCGGCGGTAGAACGCCGGCTTTAACCGCAAACACCGGCTTTTATCACGCGGCGGCGGCTCCGGGCGGCTCTGCGGCGGCCTCGATGCTGCCCGGTTATCCACAGGTGGCGGCGAGTGCGCTGGGAAGTGTCTGCGGTCAGTGGAATAGTAGAGGCATGACAGCACCAGCCTTGGCCCACAGCACAGACTTGGGGCGCATGTACGCCCGCTCCCTGCAGGACCCGCCCAAAGTCCCCTCCATCACCACCATCATCGGCCAGCAAGCCAATACGCTCGACGGGTGGATCGGCTACATGGCCGCAACCGCAGTGACGAAGCACCCTGATCTTGGCGCTGCCGTGGGCAATCCCGGGCAATTGCGCACGGTGGTCCGTGACAGCTCCAACGCCGCCGAGCAGTTCCGGGACGCCGCAGCCGCCCGCGGCGACAGGGTCCACCAATACTGTGAACAAGTAGCCCTGCGCGCCCTCGAGCGCCCGCATCAACTGGCCGAGGCCCGCGAGGCCCTGGCCGAGAACGGTGAGGAAAACTTTGCCCTGCGCTTTGACCAGTGGTGGGAAGACTACGACGTCAAGCCGTTGGTACCCGAGGTTACCGTCTGGAACGAGACATTGGGCTATGCCGGAACCCTTGACCTGGTGGCAACCATTGGCGGCAAGCTGTGCATCATCGACTACAAAACCAAGGGCACAGACCGCAACGGCCAGGTGAAGTCACTGGACGCCAAGGTCGTCATGCAGCTGGTGGCCGGCATGAAGGCCGAAGAGTCCGTGGTTGATGAGGCCGCCGGGACATGGGAGCCGTGGAAATTCGGTCAGGACCCCATCCTGCTCGGTGTGGCGATCGGTGAAACGGAGGTTCGCACGTTGCGGGCCAACCCTGAAGTCCTCAAGTCACACTGGTTTAAGTTCGCTTCGCTGCGGCGTGTGTGGCAAACCTCATTGGAGGCAGCCGAAGCCGGGACGCCATTGCTGGACATTGCGCCTCCCACACGCCAGCCGTCCAACTAGACTGGAAGGCGCCAGCAGTCAGTGGACCGGAACTGGTCCACGTCAATTCCAAAGTGAGGTGCCAACCCATGGCCATCCTGAGCATTCGCATCATTGGCGACCCGGTCCTTCGGACAGTTGCCGACGAAGTGACAACCTTCGGCCCTGAACTGGCCAAACTTGTGGCGGACATGGCTGAAACCATGCATGACGTGCGCGGCGCCGGGCTGGCGGCCCCCCAAATTGGTGTCAACAAGCGCATCTTCACCTACTCCATCGACGGTGAAGAAGGCCATGTGATCAACCCGATTCTTGTGGCCAGCGACGATTTTGCCCCGGGCGAGCCCGAGGGCTGCCTGTCGGTCCCCGGGCTGGGCTACACGGTCCCGCGGCACCGCTGGGTGCGGTTGACCGGCGTCGACATGCACGGGGCAACTATCGACATCGAGGCCACCGGCACCCTGGCCAGATGCTTCCAGCACGAAACGGACCATCTCAACGGCAAACTCTACGTTGACCGCTTGGAGGGCGAGGACCGCAAGGATGCCCTGCGTGCCATCCGCATGGCCAACTACCATGACGTCACCGCCCAAACCGTCGCCAAACGGTCCCTGAGCGTCGGCTCGGCGTTCGGTGCCGGTGCCGCCCAGTGAGGGTCCTCTTTGCCGGAACACCTGCTGTTGCGTTGCCGTCACTGGAGGCCCTGCGCGCTGCCGGACATGAAATCGTCGCCGTCCTGACCCGCCCGGATGCGCCGCTTGGCCGCAAAAGGGTCCTGACGCCGTCGCCCGTTGCCGCCAGGGCAGAGGAGCTCGGCTTGCCCGTCATCAAGGCAGACAAGATCGACGCCGGAGCTGCCGCAGCCATCTCCGCAGCCGGCCCCGACGTGGCGGCCATCGTCGCCTATGGTGCACTCATCCCGGAAAGCGCCCTGAGCATTCCCGCCCACGGCTGGATCAATCTGCACTTCTCCCTGCTGCCAGCCTGGCGCGGCGCGGCGCCTGTCCAGCACTCGATCATCAACGGCGATGAAGTCACAGGGGCATCCACGTTCCTGCTGGAAAAGGGACTCGACACCGGACCCGTGTACGGCACCATGACCGAGTCCATTGCAGCGTCCGACACCAGTGAGGTGCTGCTTCAGCGGCTCTCCCACAGCGGCGCCGTACTGCTGGCACAAACCATTGACGGCATCGCGGCAGGCCAAATCTCCGGTGTTCCGCAACAAGGTGAGATCACGCTGGCGCCGAAACTGACGCTGGAGGACGGCCATGTCCAATGGGGCGATCCCGCACTGGCCATCAACCGCCGCGTCCGGGGCGTGACCACCGAGCCAGGGGCCTGGACCATGCTGGGAGGCCAGCGGTTCAAGCTGGGCCCGGTTGCGATGCGCGCCGATGTTACTGACTTGGCTCCTGCACAACTGCGGGTTGAGGGCAAGGCGGTGCTGGTGGGAACCGGTTCGCACGCTGTGGAGCTGGTGGAGGTGCAACCCGCCGGCAAGAAGATGATGAAAGCAACAGACTGGGCCCGTGGCCTGGCCAACAAGGAAGATGTGGTGTTTGAATGACCAGCGAGCAAGGCGGACGTTCGAGCCACCTCAACTCAGGTGCGGGACAAGGCTCAGGAGGTGTCCGGCGTCGTGACGACGCCGGACGCGAACGCAATCGCAGCACGGGCCGCAACAGGACGGAAACGGCGCCGGGGCAGCGAACTCGCGTCGCAGATCCCGCACGCCTGGTGGCTTTTGAGGTGCTGCGCGCCGTATCGGCCGATGATGCCTACGCAAACCTGGTCCTGCCCACGCGCATCCGCAAACACGGCCTTGACCGCCGTGACGCCGGCTTCGCCACGGAACTGACCTACGGCGCCTTGCGCGCCCAAGGCACGTACGACGCCATCTTGGCCAAGTGCGTCGACCGTCCCCTCAGCGAACTTGACCCCGCCATTTTGGATGCCCTGCGCATCGGCGTGCACCAACTCGTGGCCATGCGCGTGCCCACCCACGCCGCCCTTGACCAGACGGTGGGACTGGCCCGTGCCGTCATCGGTGCCGGGCCGTCCGGCCTGGTCAATGCCGTGCTGCGAAAGGTTGCCGCGAAGGAACTGCCGCAGTGGCTGGCAGAACTGACCGACGGACTCACTGACGAGGTCAAGATCGCCTCCATCACGCACGCCCATCCGGAATGGATTGTGCGCTCCCTGCGCCAGGCCCTGGTGGCCCACGGCCGCGACGTCAGCGAGATCACCGCACTCCTGGAGGCCGACAACGCCGCCCCGGTGGTGAACCTCGTGGCGCTGCCCGGTGTGGGCAACCTGGCCGAAGCATTGGAAGCCGGCTTCACGCCGGGGGAACTCGTGGCCGATTCCGCACTGTCCTCCGGCGGCGATGTGGGCCGTCTGGACAGTGTCCGGGACGGCACCGTCCGTGTGCAGGATGCCGGCTCCCAGCTGGTGGCCCGCGCGCTGGCGGCCGTGATGATTTCCTCGGAGAAGCCCGACGGCGAGGAACGCTGGCTTGATCTGTGCGCCGGACCCGGTGGAAAGGCCGCACTGCTGGCCGCCCTGGCCGCCGAACAGGAAGCGTGGCTGCTGGCCAACGAGCCCGCACCCCACCGCGCCAAGCTGGTCTCCCAGGCACTGGCCGCCGTCCCAGCAGACAGCTGGACCGTGCGCACGGGCGATGGCCGCGACATTGGCAAGGAACATCCCGAAGCCTTCGACCGGGTGCTGGTTGACGCGCCCTGCACAGGTTTGGGGGCCCTGCGCCGCCGGCCGGAATCACGCTGGCGCCGCAAGCTCTCGGACGTTGCCGAGCTCGGTCCGTTGCAGCGGGAACTGCTCAACTCCGCCCTGGCCGCCGTCAAGCCCGGCGGCGTCGTCGCCTACGTGACGTGCTCACCACATGTGGCCGAGACCATCGCCGTCGTCGAGGACGTGATGCGCAAGCGTGATGACCTGGAACTGCTCGACGCCGGCGCAGCCCTTGACGCTGTCAGCATCAGCGGCGCTTTGGGGGCCGGAAATGCCACCTCGGCCGTGCCGTCTCACCGGATGATGGCCCAGCTGTGGCCGCACATCCACCAAAGCGACGCCATGTTCCTGGCCCTGATTCGCAAAAACTAACCCCCGCCGGTTGCCGGCCCTGCCGCCGGCAGCGGTTCCCAGCAGAAGAATCCCACCAGAAAATGATGAGGTAACTTACGTGAGCCAAGCCATTGCATGCTGCATCAACCCCAGCATCCTCTCCGCCGATTTCGTCAACCTTGAAGCGGAACTGGCCAGGATTGCCAACGCCGATGCCGTGCACGTCGACGTCATGGACAACCATTTCGTGCCAAACCTGACCATTGGGCTGCCGGTGGTGGAGCGGATCCAGCAGATCAGCCCCGTGCCGTTGGATGCCCACCTGATGATTTCCGACGTCGACCGATGGGCGCCGCTCTACGCCGACGCCGGACTCGCCTCGGTCACCTTCCATGTGGAAGCCTCCGACGCGCCCATCAAGCTGGCTAGGGAATTGCGTGCCAGGGGTGCCAAGGCAGGCATGGCGCTGCGTCCGGCAACCGCCGTCGAACCTTATTTGGACATGCTCCCCGAACTGGACATGCTGCTCATCATGACGGTTGAGCCGGGCTTTGGCGGGCAGGCATTCCTTGACATCACACTGCCGAAGATCCGGCGCGCCCGGGCGGCCATCGAGGGCAGCGGCGTCAACGTTGCCATCCAAGTCGACGGCGGCATCACCGAGGAGACCATCACCCGTGCGGCAGAGGCAGGGGCGAACGTGTTCGTGGCTGGCTCGGCGGTCTATGGCATGCCATCACCGGCCGAGGCCATCGATGCACTGCGCGCCAAGGGCCAGCTCGCCTTCGGCTAGCCCCTCGCCAACACCCAATTTTCGAGTACGCAGTAGTTGGACCGGATGGCGCTTTCCGAGACGTTTTTCGTCCAATAACTGCGTACTCGAATTCAGGGGGAGTGGGGAACCGTTGGTGCGCCGGGAATGAAACCGGCGCCCCCACGCTTCCACTAGTAGCAAGGCGGCACCGAAAAGGTGCCATAATTATAGAAGTCGCCCGCAATCGCGGGCGCGCAACAGAAATATCACGTGCTCCGGGGTCGGTGTAATTCCGAACCGGCGGTTATAGTCCGCGACCCGCGCGCAGCCCACTGGAAACAGCTGGCAGCGCACGGTTGATCTGGTGAAATTCCGGAACCGACAGTTAAAGTCTGGATGGGAGAAGCACGAACAGCTTTGGCCGTCAGGTCAGGGGTGTGGTGGCATGCATGAACGCCGCGCATCCTTGCACCCTGCGCGCCTCGCTGAACGTTACCCCCGGAGCCATCGCGGTCTCGAAAGGGTATAGGTAACGATGGACTTTCTGCGATGGCTCTTTGACGCCAAGCTTGAATTCGCCGGCGGTGGATTCCTCCTCTGGCGTGAAGTCATAGGCAATCTTTTTGGGCTCGCCAGCGCCCTCGGCGGCATGCGCCGTAAAATCTGGGCCTGGCCGGTCGGCATTATCGGCAACCTCCTGTTGTTCACGGTCTTCATGGGCTCGGTCTTCGGCTCGCCCGAGCATGTCAACCTGTTGGGCCAGGCCGGGCGTCAAATCATGTTCATCGCCGTCTCCGTCTACGGCTGGCACCGCTGGAACCAGACCCGCCACGGGAATAACGACGCCGACACCCACGTGGGCGATGCCGTTGAGCCCCGCTGGGCCGGGGTTCGCGTACGCTGGCTTCTGGTGGGCGCGATGATCGCCGGCACAGCCATACTCACCCCGATCTTCACGGCAATGGGCTCCTACGAACCGGTCTGGGCGGATGCCTGGATCTTCATGGGTTCCCTGCTTGCCACCTATGGCATGGCCAAGGGTTGGGTTGAGTTCTGGCTGATCTGGGTGGCAGTGGACCTTGTCGGGGTGCCGCTGCTGTTCAGCGCAGGATATTACGCCTCTGCTTTCATGTACGTCTTCTACGGGGCCTTCACGCTGATCGGATTCTTTGTCTGGTGGCGTGTACGGCACAACCAGGATCTCCAGGACCGGCTAGTGTCCGTGGACACCACTTTTCCCGACATCACAGTGAGCAACAGAGAGGCCAAACCATGAATTTCAGTGAACTGTTCCCCGAGGCCATGAACAACGAGCCCGAGGTTTTCAGCGATGCCGAGATCCTTGGCATGGAAACAGCGCTCTCGGCCGCACGCCAAGGTGTCAGGGGCGCCAACCCGCTCGTGGGCGCTGTGATCATCGACGCCGACGGCACCTTCCTGGCCATCGGCTACCACCGGGGAGCCGGCACGGCCCATGCTGAAACGGACGTCATCAACCGGCTCCTGGGCACCGGCGTCAAACGGGACCTCTCGGCGGCAACACTCATCGTCACCCTTGAACCCTGCAGCCACTTTGGGTTGACCGGACCCTGCACGCAGGCCATCCTGGATGCCGGGATCGGCAATGTGGTGTTCGCCGTGCGCGACCCGCACCAGCCCGCGGCCGGCGGTGCCGAAATCCTGCACAACGAAGGCATCAACGTCCGGATGGGCCTCATGGACGCCGCGGCGGAAGACCTCAACCGGCAGTGGTTTGTGGCCGTGCGGGAAAACCGCCCATTCATCACCGCACGGCTGGCCCAAACAGTTGACGGGCGGATCGCCGCCGTCGACGGCACAAGCCAGTGGATCACGTCGCTGGAATCCCGCCAGGACTCCCACGAACTGCGGGCACGGGTTGATGCGATCGTGGTGGGCACCGGAACCGTCATTGCAGACAACCCACGACTGACGGCACGTGCCGCGGACGGCAGCGATTCGGCCAAACAGCCGCTGCGCGTCGTCATGGGCCTGCGTGACATCCCTGAAGATGCTGCGGTTAAGGGCACCTCCGCCACACCCAGCAGCCCCGACCGGCTGGGGGACGACGACTTCCTGGCCCTGCGCACGCACGACCCTCTCGCCGTCGTCAATGAATTGAAAAGCCGCGGCGTGGGCCACCTCATGATTGAAGGCGGCGCCACGATCAACGCCGCATTCCTGGCCCGGGGACTGGTCGACGAGCTCGTCGTGTACCTGGCCCCGACCCTGCTGGGCTCCGGCATTCCCGCCCTAACCGACCTTGGCATCGGCACCCTCGAACAGGCCCAGCGCTGGGAATGGGACGCCACCACCACCGGTCCCGTACAGATTCTGGGCCCGGACCTGAAGCTCACGCTCATGCCGGCCAAGGCCGCACCAGAAGGACTCTAGATGTTTACTGGAATTGTTGCAGGACGCGGCACCATACTGAGCCTGAAAAAACAGCCCGCATCAGACACCGCACGGCTTGTCCTCGAAGCCGGAGATATTCTTGACGGGCTGGATCTGGGCGGCTCGATCGCCATCAACGGCGTGTGCCTTAGCGCCGTCGAACTGGCTGCCGGAACCGTCTCCGTGGACGTCATGGGCGAAACCCTGCTGCGCACCACCACCGGCGCCCTCGCCGCCGGCGACACCGTCAACCTTGAACGCTGTGTGCTGGCCGGCGGGCGCCTGGACGGGCATGTTGTCCAGGGCCACGTGGACGGCGTGGGCACCCTGGTGCGCCGGGAAAATCAGGGCGCCTGGGACACCCTGCGCTTTGCCGTGCCCCGCGACTTGTCGCAGTATATTGCGGAGAAGGGTTCCATCGCCGTCGACGGCGTCTCACTGACGGTCACCGCCGTCAGCCCCGCCACTGACACCGAACAATGGTTCGAGGTGGGACTCATCCCCGTCACCCTGGTCAACACCGGACTCGGCGAGAAGGCAGCGGGCGGGAGCGTCAACCTTGAAGTGGATGTCCTGGCAAAATACGCCAGGCGCCTGCTCGAATTCACCACCGGAGGCGCGGCATGAACCCGCTGACATTGTTGGATCCCGTCCCGCTGGCCATTGCCGCGATCGCCCGCGGCGAGGCCGTGCTGGTGGTTGACGACGAGAACCGCGAAAACGAGGGCGACATCATCTTCGCCGCCCAGCACAGCACCCCCGCGCTCATGGGTTGGACCATCCGGCACAGCTCCGGCGTCATCTGCATCCCCATGGACGACACCCACGCCGACCGCCTGGCCCTGCCGCCCATGGTCTTGCACAACCAGGACGCCAAGGGCACCGCCTACACCGTCAGCTGCGATGCCGCGCACGGCGTCACCACCGGGATCAGCGCCACCGACAGGTCGCTGACGGCCAAGGTGTTGGCTAACCCTACTTCCATGCACGACGCCGTCACCCGGCCCGGGCACATGTTCCCCCTGCGCGCTGTGGCCGGGGGAGTGCGGCAGCGCCCGGGGCACACCGAAGCATCCGTGGACTTGTGCCGGCTGGCCGGGTGCGAACCCGTGGCCGTCATCGCCGAAGTTGTTGACGACAGCGGGGAAATGGTGCGCCTGCACGGGCTGCGTGACTTTGCCAACGCCAACGGGCTGGTACTCATCTCCATCGCCGACCTCATTGCCCACATGGGCGTGTCTGAGGTTGTCGGGGAGGTGTCGCAATGAACGCGACGGCAGCGTCGGTGAGCGGCGGGCCGCAGGTTTCGCTGCCGACCCGATTCGGCACCTTCACCGCCCAGGCCTGGATCGATTCGGCCACAGGCGCCGAGCACCTGAGCCTCAGCGCCCCCGGTGAGTGGCCGGAAGGTGACACGGCCGTCGCCAAGCCAAGGGCCGCCGTCGTGCCTCTTGTCAGGCTGCACTCGGAATGCCTCACAGGGGATGTTTTCGGCTCGTACCGCTGCGATTGTGGCGAACAGCTGGACTACGCCCTTGAGCATATTCACCGGCGCGGCGGCACCCTGGTGTACCTGCGCGGACATGAAGGGCGCGGCATCGGGCTGGCGAACAAGATACGCGCCTACAGCCTGCAGGAGTCCGGTGCGGACACGGTGGAGGCCAACGAACAGCTGGGGCTGCCCGTTGACGCCCGTGATTACGCGGCCGCGGCGGGTATTTTGCAGGCGCTGGGACTCACCCGCATTGCGCTGCTGAGCAACAATCCGCTGAAGCAGGCGGACCTCTCACGCCACGGCATCGAGGTGCTCGAGGTGGTGCCCACAAAGATTGCCGCCCGGGCCGAGAATTTGCGTTATTTGAAGACCAAGCGGGACCGCATGCACCATGCGCTCACCATCAGCACACCCAGCAAAACCCCCACCAACACCAGCCCGGAAGGACTTTCATCATGAGCGGACACGGAGCACCAACCATAGGCTTTGACGCGGCCGGCCAAGCACAGGCTGCCTCCTTGAAGGTGGCGATCGTTGCCGCCAGCTGGCACACCGAAATCATGGACGGGCTGCTGGCCGGGGCCCTGCGCGGGGCCGCCGATGCCGGCATTGCGGTCCCTGTTGTGGTGCGCGTGCCCGGCAGTTTTGAACTGCCCGTTGCAGCCGCACGGCTGGCTGCTTCCTTTGACGTGGTCGTGGCGCTGGGCGTGGTCATCCGGGGCGGCACTCCGCACTTTGACTACGTCTGCCAGGCCGCCACCATGGGCCTGACGGATGTCAGCGTGCGTACCGGGGTCCCCGTCGGCTTTGGCGTGCTGACCTGCGACACCGAGGAGCAGGGTCTGGACCGTGCAGGGCTCCCCGGATCGGTGGAGGACAAGGGGCACGAGGCCATCACGGCCGCCGTGGCAACCGCCCTGACACTGGCCGGCCTGGGCGTCTAGCCACTACTGCCGAGATATGACATGACGCCCTCCACTACTGCCGAGGTGTGACATGACGCCCTCCACTACTGCCGAGGTGTGACATGACGCCCTCTCAAGCCGGCACGCACAGGGCTCATCTTACATCTCGGCAGGAATGGGCGGGACCTTGCCAAATGTAGACCAGCACGAGCGCAGGGTGTTCAACCACACCATGTGTTCACATGTTGGACACGCATCGTCTCAAAATCCGCGATCCCGCTCGCCAACCAGTAAGGTGGACTGCGTGAAGACCTTCGATTCCCTTTTTGATGAGCTCAGTGCGAAAGCCGCAGCGCGGCCCGCTGGCTCACGTACCGTCGCCGAACTTGATTCCGGCGTCCACGGTATCGGCAAGAAAGTGGTTGAGGAAGCCGCTGAGGTGTGGATGGCCGCCGAATATGAATCGGACGAGGCCTGTGCCGAAGAGATTTCCCAGCTGTTCTACCACCTGCAGGTCATGATGATCGCAAAAGGTTTGACCCTTCAGGACGTTTACAAGCATCTCTAGCCACCTGCCGTGGCTGCTTGACCAACCCTGAAAAGGCGTTGCCCACAACGCCTGGACCTTTGCTTGAAACAACCTGAAAGACTTACTAATATGCTGCGTGTTGCCGTCCCGAACAAGGGCTCCCTGTCAGAATCCGCCTCTGCAATGTTGGCGGAGGCTGGCTATCGCCAGCGTCGCGACTCCCGCGAATTGGTCATGGTTGACCCCGAGAACAACGTTGAATTCTTCTTCCTGCGTCCCCGCGACATCGCCGTCTACGTCGGTGCCGGCACTCTTGATGTGGGCATCACCGGCCGCGACCTGCTGATGGACGCCCAGGTCGACGCCGAGGAACTTCTGCCCTTGGGCTTCGCCAAATCCACCTTCCGCTTTGCCGGTCCGGTGGGTGACTTCTCCAGTGCCGCCGAATTGGAGGGCAAGCGCCTTGCCACCAGCTACGACGGACTGCTCCGCGAATACCTCGCCGAATTGGGCATCAACGCCCAGGTGGTCCGACTCGACGGTGCGGTTGAATCCTCCGTCCGTCTCGGTGTGGCAGACGCCATCGCCGACGTCGTGGAAACCGGCAGCACGCTCAAGGCCGCCGGCATGGAAATCTTCGGCGAGCCCATCCTGAGCTCGGAGGCGTTGCTGATTGGCCGACGCGGCGTCACCCCGCCCCCCGGCGTCGAGGTGCTGATCCGCCGCTTGCACAGCGTTTTGGTGGCACGCCAGTACGTCCTTTTGGATTACGACGTTCCCAAGACGCTCATGGACCAGGCCACCGCGCTGACCCCCGGCCTGGAATCACCCACCGTCTCACCGCTGCGCGACACCGACTGGGTGGCCGTGCGCTCCATGGTGTTGGCCAAGGACACGAACCGGATCATGGACGAACTCTATGAACTTGGCGCCCGCGCCATCCTGGTCAGCAACATCCACGCCTGCCGCATCTAATCCAGCGTCCGGCAGTGCCCATCATTTTTCGCTTAAGAAGGTATCTGCCATGAGTGTTGCCATCCGAGTCATTCCCTGCCTTGACGTTGACAACGGCCGCGTGGTCAAGGGCGTCAAGTTCCAAAACCTGCGCGACGCCGGAGATCCAGTTGAGCTGGCCCAGCGGTACGACCGTGCCGGTGCAGATGAGCTGACGTTCCTTGACGTCACCGCATCCTCCGGCAACCGGGAAACAACCTTCGATGTCGTCTCCCGCGCCGCCGAGCAAATCTTCATCCCGCTGACGGTGGGCGGGGGAGTGCGCGAGGTCTCCGACGTCGACAAGCTGCTGCGTTTCGGTGCCGACAAGGCCTCCATCAACACAGCAGCCATTGCCCGCCCGTCCGTGATCGATGAGATCACCCGCCGGTTCGGCTCCCAAGTCCTGGTGCTCAGCGTAGACGCGCGGCGCACCCAGGACGGGATCACGCCGTCGGGCTTTGAAGTGACAACCCACGGCGGGCGCAAGGGTACCGGCCTCGACGCCATCGAGTGGGCGAAGGAGGCGGCCGACCGCGGTGTGGGCGAAATCCTGCTGAACTCGATCGACGCCGACGGCACCAAGGAGGGCTTCGACCTGGAGCTCATTCGCCTCGTTCGTGCCGCCGTCCACATCCCGATCATTGCCTCGGGGGGCGCCGGGAAACCCGAGCACTTCCCGCCGGCTGTTGCCGCCGGTGCCAATGCCGTGCTGGCCGCATCCGTGTTCCACTTTGGCCCGGACAGCGCCATCGCCGACGTCAAGAAGGCCATCCGCGAAGCAGGCTACGAGGTCCGGTAACCGCACCATTTGATGTTCACGGGTGGCTCTCCGGATCTATGACGCAGTTGTTGCATGAAAATCGCCCCAGAAAGCGCTTTCCACTGCAACAACTGCGTCATAGATGTTTAACGAGGCGAGGGCTACAGGCCTATGTCGGCTGTCTGCAGAAGTGCGACGGCGTCCGGCTGGCCCTCGAAGGACACCAGGGCTTCACCGGTGCGACCGCTGGCATGGAGCAGCAGCTCGCCGGGATCGCCGATGATGGCCACAGACACCGGGGCCCGTTTGGCCACATGCCGCGGGCCGGAAGGGTTGACCAAAACAAGGCCGAGGTCCACGCTGCGGTACAGGAACGCTGCCCGCTTGAGCAGTTCAGCCCACAGCGCGTCGGAGTAGCTGGCGTCGAGGGACCGTGGCGCCCAGCGGTCCCGGGCGCGACGTACATCTTCGGTGTGGACAAAGAACTCGGTCAGGTTCGCATTGTGGTCAATGGCCTTCACCGCGAACGGGGAGAGCTTGGGGGGACCTGCCCGGAACTTCTGCACCAGTGCCGCAAATGCTTCGGGTGTGCTGGAGGCAGCCGCGAGTTCGGCGATGGCCTTGTCGGTCGCCTTCTTCCAGGGCTTGAGCACCATGCCGAGGCCGACGCGCGGGTTGTGTTCGCGCAGGACTAGGTGCGCGGCCAGCTCTTGGGTGCGCCAACCTTCACATAACGTGGGGGCTCCCGGCCCTGCGGCCAGCAGGGTCTCGGCGAGGACTTCACGGGAAGGTTCTACAAATTGCATCACTTGTGAAATTAGCATGTATTCGCTGCGGACGGCAGCATGAACCACCACTTTGGCACGGCTTGTTCCGCAATACCTTGCCCCGGACGTCCACGCAACGGTCAGGATGGCCCGTTTCGGGCGTCGGTGGCACTAGAATTGGCCTTGATGCAGCAAAGTCCAGACCCCCAGAAAACATCCGCAGATGCCACCAGCCATGCCGCCTTCGAGTTGCCCGCCGAGGTTGCCGCAATGCTCAAGCATGACGACGCCGGGCTCGTGGCGGCGGTCATCCAGCAATTCGACAGCCGCGAAGTGCTCATGCTCGGCTGGATGGACAACGAGGCCCTGCGCCGCACACTGTCCTCCGGCCGGGTGACGTTCTACTCACGCTCCCGCCAGGAATACTGGCGCAAGGGCGACACCTCGGGGCACTTCCAGTATGTGAAGTCCGTGGCCCTGGACTGCGACGGTGACGCCCTGCTGATCAACGTCGACCAGGTGGGCGCCCCCTGCCACACCGGCACACACACGTGCTTTGATGCCCGGGCGCTGAACGCCGTCGTGGGCAGCCGCGGCGCATAATTCGCCTGCACAGCCGCCGCTGTTCCTCGTAACTGATAAGAAGAAAGCCAAACAATTCATGCAAGATCTAGGTGTCATCAGCCCCTCCCTGGCAGAGTTCCGGGAACTGGCCCGCACCCGCCGGGTCGTCCCCGTCCACCTGAAGGTCCTCGCCGACGCACAAACCCCCATCGGCCTCTACCGTTCCCTCGCGGCCGGCGCGCCAGGCACCTTCTTGATGGAGTCGGCTGCCGTGGGCGGCGTCTGGTCGCGCTATTCCTTCATCGGTGTGCGCTCCAGTGCCACCTTGACCACGCACGACGGCGGGGCGTTCTGGCAGGGGGAGCCTCCCGTGGGCGTGCCCTTGGCAGGTAACCCGGTGGATGCCATGGAGGCGACTCTGAAGTTGCTCGCCACGGAACGCTTTGAGGGACTGCCGCCGTTCACTTCCGGCCTGGTGGGCTTTGTTGGCTGGGAAGCGGTGCGGCATTGGGAGAAGTTACCCACCCCGCCGCTGGATGACCTGCACCTGCCCGAGCTGGCGTTGAATCTGGTGGCCGACATGGCCGTCCACGACAACAACGAAGGCACCGTGCTGTTGATCGCCAACGCCATCAACGCGAACGGCACGGATGAGAACGTGGACGGTGCCTGGCATGACGCCGTCGCCCGCGTCCAGGCCATGCTGGCCCAGCTGAGCGCGCCGGTGGCCCAGCCCATGTCCGTGCTGGACGTTCCTGCCGCCAGCTTTGCCGACAGCGTCCAGGAACGCTGGGACCGCAATGAATACCTGAAGGCCCTTGATCTTGCCAAGGAAGCCATCGTTGACGGTGAGGTGTTCCAGGTGGTGGTCTCCCGCCGCTTTGAAATGGTGTGTGAGGCCTCAGCCCTGGACGTGTACCGCGTACTGCGCAACACGAACCCCAGCCCGTATATGTACCTGTACAGCTTTGAGGACGGCCAGGGCCAACCGTATTCGATTGTGGGTTCTTCCCCGGAAGCACTCGTGAGCGTGCTTGGGCAGGAAGTTATCACGCACCCCATCGCCGGATCCCGTCCGCGCGGGGCCACCACGGAGGACGACAAATGGCTGGCGAAGGATCTGCTCGCCGATGAGAAGGAACGCTCCGAGCACCTGATGCTCGTTGACCTGTCCCGCAACGACCTCTCCAAGGTGTGCGCGCCGGGCACCGTGGACGTCACCCAGTTCATGGAGGTGGAGCGCTTCAGCCACATCATGCACCTGGTCTCCACAGTGGTTGGCACCCTCAGCCCCGGCAAGAACGCCTACGACGTCCTTGCAGCAACGTTCCCGGCCGGGACACTGTCCGGTGCACCCAAGCCCAGGGCGCTGCGCCTGCTGGATGAACTGGAACCGCACCGCCGCGGCATCTACGGTGGGGTCGTGGGCTACCTCGACTTCGCCGGTGACATGGACATGGCCATCGCCATCCGCTCGGCACTGCTGCGCGACGGCAAGGCCTATGTGCAGGCCGGTGGCGGAATCGTCGCCGACTCGGTGAATGAGACCGAAGCGGAAGAAACCGTGAACAAGGCGGCCGCACCCTTGCGGGCCGTGTATGCGGCAGCTTCCCTGCGCGCACTCGAGGACACAGTCCCTGGACAGAACGCAGGAACGCAATCATGAGCACAGAACGTCCCCACAGCAGCGCCATCACCACGCCAAAATGGCGGCGCAAGTCGTCGCTGATGCTGCTGGCAGTGCTGGCCGCACTAGCAGTTTTTGGCACCACTACCCAGACCTGGATCCACGTGGCCATCGGCCCCAGCGAGGTGGTCCAGAGCGACCTGAACATTCCCGGCAGCAAGGCTGCCGTGGCCGTCTCCGCCCTGGCACTGGTGGCCCTGGCAGGAGCCCTGGCCACGAGCATCGCCGGGAAAATCGCGCGCATCATCACCAGCACCATAGTCTTCCTGAGCGCGGCGGGGATCATCGCCGTCGTACTTGGCGTACTGGCTGATCCGGTGGGTGCTGCGGCAGCGGAGGTGGGCTTGGCGACAGGGATCGACGGCCAGTCCTCGGATGCCACCACCACCATTTTTCCGGTGCTGGCCGTTGCCGCCGCAGCAGTGCTGGCCCTGGCCGCCCTGCTGATCCTGTGGTTTGGCCGCTCCTGGAATGTGCGCACCAAATATG
This sequence comes from Arthrobacter sp. PAMC 25486, assembly GCF_000785535.1. Taxonomy (NCBI): domain Bacteria; kingdom Bacillati; phylum Actinomycetota; class Actinomycetes; order Micrococcales; family Micrococcaceae; genus Arthrobacter; species Arthrobacter sp. PAMC 25486. The sequence goes on from NZ_CP007595.1 coordinate 305,579, forward strand.
ATGCGGCCAAGACCACTCCGCAGGCGGAATCGTCGGGTCCCGTGGACGAGATTGACAGCTGGGACCAGCTCAGCCGGGGCGAGGACCCCACCGCCTGAGTGGGGCACGAGTCCGCGGAGTGCGCCGCTTTCGGCTTCCACGGGCAAGTAATGGCAGAATGTAATTTTAGTATCCGCGTTAAAATAGGGAGATTTACCATGAGCAACAAGACGGCTGCCTCAGTATCCGTGCAGGAACCCATTGACCACAGCATTGAGCTGGGGCACGGAAACAGCCCGGCAGCGTGGACAAGCGTCGCCGTCATGCTGATTGGTGTGCTCATTGGCTGCGTCGCCTTCCTCATGGGCGAGAGCGCAACCCTGCTGTTCTGGATCGGTGTCGGCGTCATTGCTGTTGGCGTCATCCTGGGCCCCGTCCTGAAAATGGCGGGCTACGGCGTCGGCGGAAGCAAGCTGAAGAGCAACGGCCACTGACAGTGAGCGTTTTGCAGGAGATTATTGACGGTGTCCGTCAGGACCTGGCGGCCCGCCAGCAATTGGTGAGCCTGGCAGACCTCCAGGAACGAATCACGCACGTGGCCCCGGCACTCGATGCCTGGGCCGCGCTGGACGGACCGTCGGCGCAGCGACCCGAGCTGCAGGTCATCGCGGAGGTTAAACGCCGCAGCCCGTCCAAGGGTGAGCTGGCCGGCATCGCCGACCCTGCCGAGCTCGCACAGCAATACCGCGACGGCGGAGCCTCCGTCATCAGTGTCCTCACCGAGGAGCGCCGCTTCGGCGGCTCCCTCGCCGACCTGGACGCTGTGCGCGCAGCCGTGGACATCCCCGTGCTGCGCAAGGACTTCACCTGCGACCCCTACATGATCTGGGAAGCCCGCGCCCACGGCGCCGACCTGGTGCTGCTCATCGTGGCTGCGCTGACCGACGAGGATTTGACCGGCTACCTGGCGTTGACCCACCAGCTCGGCATGAACGCCGTGGTGGAGACGCACACCGCTGAAGAGATCGAGCGGGCCGTGGCGGTCGGTGCCAAGATCATTGGCATCAACGTCCGCAACCTGAAGACACTTGACGTGGACCGCGGCGTGTTTGCCACGCTTGCCGGCAATATCCCGGCAGGTCCCGTGGTGGTGGCCGAGTCAGGTGTCCGCGACGTGTCCGACGTCGAGCATTACAGCGCACACGGTGCCCACGCCATTTTGGTGGGGGAGGCTCTGGTCAAGGACGCCACCCCGCGCGAGCGGATCGGTGCATTCAAGGCTGCCGGGGCGCTGGCCATCAGCACACGCTAGACGGCCCGCACGGGCAGCGTCGGGAAACTTTTGCACAGTGGCGCAGTGCGGAGGCGGCGGGACCCTGGCGGGTCCTGCCGCCGATTGATTATTAGTGCACAACTATCCAAGGAACAGGACGGTGGAACTGATGGCTGACATGCCAGCAGCTTCGACACAAGATCCCGCCGACATGGTGGATCCGGCAACAGCTTTCCTGCAGGGCCATGCCCCTGCAGACCCGGCCGCGGAGCATTCGCTGCGCCACGCGCCAGGACCGTACTTTGGCAGCTACGGCGGACGCTGGATGCCTGAATCGCTCATCGCCGCCCTGGATGAACTTGAAGACACCTTTGAAAAGGCCAAGATCGATCCGGAATTTCTTGCCGAGATCGCCGAATTGAACAAGAACTACTCGGGCCGGCCGTCGCTGCTGACCGAGGCCAAACGCTTCAGCGAGCACGCCGGCGGGGCCCGCGTGTTCCTTAAGCGTGAGGACCTGAACCACACCGGTTCGCACAAGATCAACAACGTTCTGGGCCAGGCCCTCCTGGCCAAGCGCATGGGCAAGACCCGCGTGATTGCCGAGACCGGTGCCGGCCAGCACGGCGTCGCCAGCGCCACGGCCGCCGCCCTTCTGGGCCTGGAATGCGTTGTGTACATGGGTGCTGAGGACTGCCGGCGCCAGGCGCTGAACGTAGCGCGCATGCAGCTGCTGGGTGCCACAGTGGTGCCTGTGACGAACGGTTCACAGACGCTCAAAGACGCGATCAACGACGCCCTGCGCGACTGGGTCGCCAACGTTGACAACACCCACTACCTGCTCGGCACCGCAGCCGGCGCCCACCCGTTCCCGGCCATGGTGCGCTTCTTCCACGAAGTGATCGGCGAAGAGGCCCGCGGCCAGATCATCGAGCAGATCGGGCGGCTCCCCGACGCCGTCTGCGCCTGCATTGGCGGCGGCTCCAACGCCATCGGCCTGTTCCACGGCTTCCTGGATGACCCATCCGTGAAAATCTACGGATTTGAGGCAGGCGGCGACGGCGTCGACACCGGCCGCCATGCCGCCACCATCACGCTGGGCCGCCCCGGCGTGCTGCACGGGGCACGCTCCTACCTGATGCAGGATGACGACGGCCAGACCATCGAGTCCCACTCCATCTCCGCCGGCCTGGACTACCCGGGCGTCGGCCCCGAACACTCCTACCTGAACGACATCGGCCGTGTCACGTACGAGCCCATCACGGACACCGAAGCGATGGACGCCTTCAAGCTGCTCTGCCGCACCGAAGGCATCATCCCGGCCATTGAGTCCTCCCACGCATTGGCGGGGGCCCTCAAGGTCGGCCAGCGGCTCACGGAAGGTGAGGCCACGCCGTCGGACATTGTGATCATCGTGAACCTCTCCGGCCGCGGCGACAAGGACGTCCAAACGGCAGCCGACTGGTTCGGCATGCTGGATGAAAACGGCAACGTCAAGGGTACGATGCTCTCCACCCGGACCGCCAAGGGTGCAGCCCACGGCGCCGGAGCAGACCCCATGGCCGCTGCGGAGAGCGCAAATATCAACGCAGAGGACGCCAGCAATGAGTGAGACCACCAACACCGGCGCCATCGTGAGCAAGTCGGCCGCCGCCATCGACCGGGCCAAGGCTGCCGGGCGCAAGGCGCTCATCGCGTACCTGCCGGCAGGCTTCCCCGATAAGCAGGGCTCGATTGACGCGGCCATCGCGGTGGCCCGCAACGGCGCCGACATCATCGAGATCGGCATCCCTTACTCGGATCCCGTCATGGACGGCGCCGTCATCCAGGCCGCCACCACGGCGGCCCTGGCCAATGGCTTCCACGTCTCGGATGTCTTCGACATTGTTGCCGCCATCACGGCCGAAACCGATGCTGCCGTCATGGTCATGACCTATTGGAACCCCGTCATGCGCATGGGCGTTGACGAATTCTCCCGCCGCCTGGCCGAGGCCGGCGGCGCGGGACTCATCACCCCGGACCTGATCCCGGACGAGGCGGCGGAATGGTATGCCGCCTCCGACAAATACGGTCTGGACCGGGTGTTCCTTGTGGCGCCGTCGTCCACGTCCGAACGTGTCGCCATGACGGTGGAGGCAACGCGGGGCTTTGTCTACGCCGTCTCGATCATGGGTGTCACCGGCGCCCGCACCACCGTCTCCAGCGCGGCGGAGGCTGTTGTGGCTGCTGCGCACAATGCGGGCGCCGAGCGTGCCTGCGTGGGCCTGGGAGTTTCCCGTCCGGAACACGTCCGTGAAATTGCCGCCTACGCAGACGGTGTCATTGTGGGCACCGCCCTCGTGGCAGCCCTGCGCGACGGCGGTGTGCCCGCAGTGGGCGCATTGACGAAGGAACTCAGCTCAGGGTTCGACGCGCCCTCCAATTCCAACACGGAAGCAGCCCAGTGATCTCCACACTTGCACCCCACGGCCTGGCCGGCAGCGTGGCGGCGGCCATCCCGGCACCCGCCTGGTCCGGTTTTGACATTGGCCCCCTGCGCATCCACGCCTACGCGTTGTGCATTCTGCTGGGCATCGTCGCCGCGCTTTGGCTGACCGACCGGCGCTGGAATCGCCGCGGCGGGCCCGAAGGCTCCATCTGGGACATCGCCATCTGGGCCATCCCCTTCGGCATCATCGGCGGCCGGCTGTACCACGTGTTCTCTTCTCCGGACGCGTATTTCGGCCCCGGCTTTGACGGCACCGGCGACCTCTCCCTGATCCCGCAAATCTGGCTCGGCGGTCTCGGCATCTGGGGTGCCGTGGTGCTGGGCGTGGTCGGTGCCTGGATCGGCTGCCGGCGTGCCAACGTGAAGATTTCAGCGTTCATTGACGCTGCTGCTCCCGGCATCCTGCTGGCCCAGGCCATAGGCCGCTGGGGCAACTACTTCAACCAGGAACTGTTCGGCGGCCCCACCACCCTGCCCTGGGGCCTGAGCGTTGCTCCCGAATTTGTGCCCTCCGGCTTCAGCCCCGACACACTGTTCCACCCCACCTTCCTGTACGAATGCATCTGGAATGTCCTGGGTGTTGTGGCGCTGCTGCTGATCGACCGCAAGTTGCGCCTGCGCAGCGGCCGACTCTTCCTGCTCTACGCCATGATCTACACCGCCGGCCGCGTCTGGATCGAAATGCTCCGCATCGATTCCGCCGAGCAGATCACCTTCTTCGGCATCACCGCCCGCCTCAACGTCTGGACCAGCATCCTGGTGTTCGTGGTGGCCCTGGTCCTGTTCATCGTGATCGGCATGCTGCGCCGCGGCAAGTCCGACGACTCCGTCTACCTGCCCGGCCACGAGCCTGCCGCTGAGCTGGTTGCCACAGGTGCGGCCAGGGTATCCGATGCCAAGGGTGACGCGGCCAAGGAAGGTGCCGTTGCGACCGAGCCGGCCGAGGCTTCTGCTGCCGAGGATGCTACGGCCAAGCACGACGCCGTTCCAACCGGGCGCCGTGCAGCGGAGCGTGCCGCTGGGGAACCGTCCGCAACGGACGCCGCGAAGTCCTCCTCGAGCGAAGCTGGCGCTGATTCCGCATCGGTGAAGTCGGGACAGACCGACAGCAGTTCGACAAAGGACAAGTAGTTTGGCACGCAATGGCCTGCGTGAGCGGACGTTGCACAGACACGAGTGAACTGACATTAGGCGGTCCCGGAACCCCGGGGCCGCCTTTTGTATGCACTGATCCAGGCCGGAACCTTGCCGCCGCTCCTGTCGTGACACGCCCAGCAGCTCCAGGCTAGGTCGCGCTCAACCACCCGCCTCGAACTCGCAGTTGATGCTCTCAAGCCGCCATTAGAGGACATCAACTGCGAGTTCGAGGCTCAATGCGCCAGTGACACCCACAGGCTCCCACGATGCGCGTCCACCGAGGCGATCCTGCCACGCGAACGGCTCCGGGAACAGTGTCGCTCGAACTCAAATAGTACTGATCCTGCATATAGTGTCAAAATATGAGATATGTATATTTCGCCTCATTTTGCCGCTATATAGTAAAAACCGCCGCGCAGAAACGTTGGTCCCAAGAGGCTGGCGTTCATTGTGCAGATGCACTGCGAACCATGTGTTCAACTACATCGTTGGGCGGGAGCCACTCCCCAACGCACGGGCCAGCGTCGTCCCCACCATCACTTATCTAGGGGAAGGACATACACGGAATGACTCACCTCGCACGTGTTTCCCACCAGCCACCGGCCACCTCGCCATTCACCCGCTTCGCAGCGATGCCCGGGCCGGCAGGGCTGTACCGCCCTGAGAATGAAAAGGATGCCTGCGGGCTGGCCATCGTCGCCACCCTCCGCGGCACGGCAGGGCACGACATTGTGGAGCAGGCACTGACCGCACTGCGCAGGCTGGAACACCGCGGCGCCGTCGGCGCCGATGAGGGAACCGGCGACGGAGCCGGCATCCTCACGCAGATTCCCGATGCCTTCTTCCGTGAGGTTGCGGGAATCGAGCTGCCCGAGCAGGGTAACTACGCCGTCGGAACGGCATTCCTGCCGACAAACCCGCAGGAACTGGCAGCTGCCAGGGCCGGGCTGGAATCCCTGGCAGCCAGCGAAGGGCTGACCGTCCTGGGCTGGCGTGAAGTGCCCATCACCGACGGTCTTGTCGGTGCCAGCGCCGCAGCCTGCATGCCCCATTTCAGCCAGCTGTTCGTCGCGTTGGAAGACTCCACAGCGCCATTGCAGCACCAGGAGGCCAACGAACTGGACCGCAAGGCCTTCCGCCTGCGCAAGCGGGCACAACAGAAGCTGGGCGTCTACTTCCCTTCATTGTCTTCCAAAACCATCGTCTACAAGGGCATGGTGACAACTGCCCAGCTTGAACCGTTCTACCCGGACCTCTCGGATGACCGCTTCGCCACGAAGCTGGCCGTGGTGCATTCGCGTTTCTCCACCAACACCTTCCCCTCGTGGCCCCTCGCACAGCCGTTCCGCACCATCGCCCACAACGGCGAAATCAACACCGTCAAGGGCAACCGCAACTGGATGCGCGCCCGCCAGTCCACCATGGTGCACCCGCTGTTGGGTGACACACCCGAGGAACTCTTCCCGATCTGCACGCCCGGCGCATCGGACTCCGCCTCCTTCGATGAGGTCGCCGAACTGCTCTGGCTGTCAGGGCGCCCCATGACCGAGGCCATCATGATGATGATCCCCGAGGCCTGGGAAAACCACGCCACCATGGACCCGGCCCGCAAGGCGTTCTACGAATACCACTCGCTCATGATGGAGCCCTGGGACGGGCCGGCCGCCGTGTCCTTCACGGACGGCACGCTGGTCGGCGCCACCCTTGACCGCAACGGCCTGCGCCCCGCCCGCTACTGGGTCACCGACGACGGACTGGTGGTGCTCGCCTCCGAGGTGGGCGTCCTTGACCTGGCCCCGGAGTCCATCGTCAAGAAGGGCCGCGTGGCGCCCGGGACCATGTTCCTCGTCGACACCGACAAGGGCGTGCTCGTCAGCGATGCCGACATCAAGGCGCAGGCAGCGGCCGCCAACCCCTACGCGGACTGGGCCCAGGAGAACACCCTCCGCCTCGCCGAGCTGCCCGAGCGTGAGCATATCGTGCACACGACGGCCTCCGTCGTGCACCGCCAGCGCACCTTCGGCTACACCACCGAGGAGCTGAAAGTCCTGCTCGGCCCCATGGCGAAAACCGGTGCCGAACCGCTCGGGGCCATGGGCACCGACACCCCGGTGGCCGTCCTCTCCAAGCGCCCGCGCTTGCTCTTCGACTACTTTGTCCAGCAGTTCGCCCAGGTCACCAACCCCCCGCTGGACGCCATTCGCGAGGAACTCGTCACCTCCCTCAACACCACGATCGGTCCCCAAGGCAACCTGCTCTCGCGCCGCAAGGTCCGCGCCCCGCAGCTGGCACTGACCTTCCCCGTGATCGACAACGACGACCTCGCCAAGATCGCCAACATGGAATCCGCCGCGCAGGAGGACGGTTTTGGCCGCGAGCACATCTCCATGAAGGTGCGCGGTTTGTACAAGCTCGACGGCGGACAGCCCGCCTTGCGTGCCCGGCTCACCGAAATCTGCGAGCAGGTATCCGGCGCCATCAACCGAGGGGTGCAATACATTGTGCTTTCGGACAGGGACTCCTCAGCCAGCTGGGCGCCCATCCCGTCCCTGCTGCTGCTCAGCGCCGTGCACCACCACCTGTTGCGCAGCGCCAACCGCACCAAGGTTTCCCTCGTCGTGGAGGCGGGCGACGTCCGTGAAGTCCACCACGTGGCCGTCCTGGTAGGCTACGGGGCTGCCGCCGTGAACCCCTACCTGGCCATGGAATCCGTGGAGGAACTGATCCGCACCGGCGACGTCACCGGTGTCACCGCTGAGGAGGCCGTCCGCAACCTGATCAAGGGCCTGGGCAAGGGTGTCTTGAAAATCATGTCGAAGATGGGCATCTCCACCGTGGCCTCCTATTGCGGTGCGCAGACCTTCGAGGCACTGGGCCTGTCGCAGGAGTTCATCAACGATTATTTCTCCGGCACCGTCTCCCAGTTGGGCGGCGTAGGCCTGGATGTCATCGCGGCGGAGGTCGCGGCAAGGCACCAAAATGCCTACCCGGTCGACGGCGTCGACGTCCCGCACCGCCCGCTTCTGGGCGGCGGGGAATACCAGTGGCGCCGCGACGGCGAGCCGCACCTGTTCAACCCGGACACCGTGTTCCGCCTGCAGCACGCCACCCGGGAACGCCGCTACGACATCTTCAAAAAATACAGCGACGGCGTCAACGACCAGTCCGAAAAGCTGAACACCTTCCGCGGCCTGCTGGGCTTCAAGGACCGCCAGCCTATCCCGCTGGAAGAAGTGGAACCGGTCAGCAGCATCGTCAAGCGCTTCTCCACGGGCGCCATGAGCTACGGTTCCATCTCGGCCGAAGCCCACCAAACCCTCGCCATTGCCATGAACCGCCTCGGTGCCAAATCCAACACGGGCGAAGGCGGCGAAGACGTTGAGCGCCTCCTTGACCCGGAGCGGCGCAGCGCCATCAAGCAGGTGGCCTCGGGCCGCTTCGGCGTCACCAGCCTCTACCTGAGCAACGCCACGGACATCCAGATCAAGATGGCCCAGGGCGCCAAGCCGGGGGAAGGCGGCCAGCTCATGGCCAAAAAGGTCTACCCGTGGATCGCCGAGACACGGCACTCCACCCCCGGCGTCGGCCTGATTTCCCCGCCCCCGCACCACGACATCTACTCCATCGAGGACCTGGCCCAGCTCATCCACGACTGCAAGCGCGCCAACCCCGAGGCCCGCGTCCACGTCAAGCTCGTGTCCGAAATGGGGATCGGCACGGTGGCGGCGGGAGTGACCAAGGCCAAGGCCGACGTCGTGCTTGTTTCAGGGCACGACGGCGGAACCGGCGCCAGCCCGCTGAACTCGCTCAAGCATGCGGGCATGCCGTGGGAGCTCGGCCTGGCCGAAACCCAGCAGACGCTGCGCCTGAACGGGCTGCGCGACCGTGTGGTGGTGCAGGTTGATGGGCAGCTGAAGACGGGCCGCGACGTGGTCATCGCCGCCCTGCTCGGCGCCGAGGAATACGGTTTCGCCACGGCGCCGCTGGTGGTTTCCGGCTGCGTCATGATGCGTGTGTGCCACCTGGACACCTGCCCCGTGGGTGTGGCCACGCAGAATCCCGAACTGCGCAGCCGCTTCACCGGCAAGCCCGAATTCGTGGTCAACTTCTTTGAGTTCCTGGCGCAGGAGGTGCGCGAGATCCTGGCCAGGCTCGGCTTCCGCAGCCTCGAGGAAGCCGTGGGGCATGTGGAGGTGATGGAGCTGGCGGCCGCCATCAACCATTGGAAGACGGAGGGCCTGGATCTGGGCCCCATTCTCTCCGACGCCGGCGTGCCGGCAGACGCGCCGCTGCGGCACCTGGTCAGCCAAAACCACGAGCTGGAAGCCCACTTTGACCAGCAGTTGATCACCATGGCGGCCGAGGCGCTCAACGGCCGCCAGCCGGTCCGCATCAGCGTCCCCGTGGTCAACACGGACAGGTCGGTGGGCACCATGCTCGGCTGGCGGGTGACGAAAACGTTCGGCATCGACGTGCTCGGCCCGGACACCATCGACGTGACCCTGACGGGCCAAGCCGGCCAGTCCCTGGGCGCCTTCCTGCCGGCCGGCATCACGCTGCGCCTGCTCGGCGACGCCAACGACTACGTGGGCAAGGGCCTCTCCGGCGGCCGCATCACGGTGCGCCCGGACCGCAGCAGCAGCCTCAACGCCGCAGCCAACGTCATCGCCGGAAACGTGATCGGCTACGGCGCCACAAGCGGGGAAATGTTCCTCAACGGGCTCGTGGGGGAGCGCTTCCTGGTCCGCAACTCAGGCGCCACGGCCGTCGTTGAGGGCATCGGCGACCACGGCTGCGAATACATGACAGGCGGCCGGGCGCTCGTCCTGGGGCCCGCGGGGCGCAACTTTGCCGCCGGCATGTCAGGCGGCACGGCCTACGTCCTGGACCTGGACCCGCGGCAACTGAACAAGGGTGCGCTGGAGTCCGGTGAGTTGTCCCTGTTGATGCTCGACGGCGTTGATGAGGATATTGTCGGCTCGCTTTTGCGCCGCCACCTGGAGGAGACGGGCTCCGCGGTGGCGGCGGCCCTGCTGGGCGACTTGCCTTCAGCGCTGGCCCGTTTCACGAAGGTTCTTCCCCGCGACTATGCGGCAGTTTTGGAAACCCGCTTGGCAGCTGCCGAGCTGGGCGAGGACCCGGACGGGGCAACCGTCTGGCAGAAAATTTTGGAGGTCACCGGTGGCTGATCCACACGGCTTTTTGAACAACAGGGAACGCATCACCCAGGCCCGGCGCCCGGTGCCGGTGCGCATCATGGACTGGAAGGAAGTTTACGAGGCACAGGAAAAGGGCGTGCTGAAGTCCCAAGCCGGACGCTGCATGGACTGCGGCGTGGCGTTCTGCCACCAGGGCTGCCCGCTGGGCAACTTGATCCCCGAATGGAACGATCTCGCCTGGCGCGACAAGGGCCAGGAGGCCATCGAGCGCCTGCACTCAACGAACAATTTCCCGGAGTTCACCGGCCGGCTGTGCCCGGCTCCGTGTGAAAGCGCCTGTGTGCTGGGCATCAACCAGCCCGCAGTCACCATCAAACAGGTGGAGGTTTCCATCATTGATGAGGCCTTCAACCAGGACTGGGTCCACCCGCTGCCGCCGGCGCGGCTCACAGGCAAGACGGTCGCCGTCGTGGGTTCAGGCCCGGCAGGTCTGGCAGCAGCCCAACAGCTCTCCCGGACCGGGCACACCGTGGCCGTGTACGAACGCGACGACCGGATCGGCGGGCTGCTGCGCTACGGCATCCCCGATTTCAAGCTGGAGAAGGACAGCGTGGACCGCCGCGTCGACCAGATGAGGGCTGAGGGCACCCGTTTCCGCACCGGCATCGAGGTGGGCCGCGACATCGGGTGGGAGGAACTGCGCAGGCGCTATGACGCCGTCGTCATTTGCACGGGGGCAACGGTGCCGCGGGACCTGCCCATCCCGGGACGGGCACTGAAAGGCGTGCACGTCGCCATGGACTACCTGGTGCAGGCCAACAAGGTGGTGGCGGGGGACCAGGTGCCGGGGCAGATTGATGCGCGCGGCAAGCATGTTGTGATCCTCGGGGGCGGGGACACTGGCGCCGACTGCCTGGGCACGGCGCACCGCCAGCAGGCGGCCTCCGTGACAACGCTGGCCATCGGCCAGCAGCCGCCGGTGCAGCGGACCACCAACCAGCCGTGGCCCATGTTTCCGAATCTTTTTGAGGTTGCCAGCGCCCATGAGGAGGGCGGCGAACGCACCTACCTGGCGTCCACGGTTGAATTCATGGGTGGGGACGGGGTGCTGACGGGTCTGAAGATTGCCGAAACCGAGTATGTTGACGGTCGCAGGGTGCCGAAGGAGGGGACCGAGCGGATCATTCCCACCGACCTCGTGTTCCTGGCGCTGGGCTTCACTGGCCCGGCGACGGCGGAACTGACGCACCAGCTGCCCGTCGGCCTCGATGGACGCAACAATATTAACCGTGACGGATACTACATGACGGACCGGGAAGGAGTCTTTGCAGCGGGCGATGCCGGGCGCGGACAGTCGTTGATTGTGTGGGCCATCGCGGAAGGCCGGGCCTGCGCGGCGGCCGTGGACAAGTTCCTCATGGGCGAGACATTTTTACCCGCACCCGTCTCACCCACTGATTCGGCTATCAGTGTCTAGCCCCGAGACGATAGGCTGTCTGAGGGCACCAAAGATTTCTGCTGAAAACCACACATGAGGTAGGTACATTGAGACGCGCAAAGATTGTTGCGACTTTCGGGCCGGCTATTGCCAGCTATGAAAACACACTTGCGGTACTGGAGGCGGGCGTCAACGTAGCCCGCATGAACATGAGCCACGGCGACTACACCGTGCACCAAAACACGTACGAGAACGTGCGCAAGGCCGCCGAGGCACTGGGCAAGCCGGTCGCCATCATGGCCGACCTGCAGGGTCCCAAGATCCGCCTGGGCCGCTTCGCCAATGGCGAGGGCTACGACCTGGCCGTGGGCGATGTCTTCACCATCACCACCGAAGACGTCCCCGGCACCAAGGACATCTGCTCCACCACCTTGAAGTCACTGACCGAGGATGTCAAGGTCGGCGACATCATGCTGATCGACGATGGCAAGGTCTCCGTACGGGCAACCGCCGTTGACGCCGTCAAGGTCGTCACCGAAGTGACCGTTCCGGGCAAGGTTTCCAACAACAAGGGCATCAACCTGCCCGGCGTTGCCGTCAACGTTCCGGCCTTGAGCGAAAAGGATGAGGACGACCTGCGCTGGGCACTTGAGTGCGGCGTGGACCTCGTAGCTCTTTCCTTCGTGCGTGACGCTGCCGACATCCAGCGCGTCCACGAGATCATGGACGAAGAAGGCCGCCGTGTGCCGGTCATCGCCAAAATCGAAAAGCCGCAGGCTGTTGCCAACCTGGAAGCCATCGTTGACGCCTTTGACGCCATCATGGTTGCCCGCGGCGACTTGGGCGTGGAGCTTCCCCTGGAAGATGTCCCGCTGGTGCAGAAGCAGTGTGTTGAGATGGCACGCCGCTGGGCCAAGCCCGTCATCGTGGCCACCCAGGTCCTCGAGTCCATGATCGAGAGCCCGCGCCCCACCCGCGCAGAGGCTTCCGACTGTGCCAATGCTGTGCTCGACGGCGCGGATGCAGTCATGCTCTCCGGCGAGACCAGCGTTGGTGCGTTCCCGATCGAGACGGTCAAGGTCATGGCCCGCATCATCGAGGCAGCAGAGGCCGAAGCCGGCATGAAGCTGATCCCGAAGCTCACCAACGAGCCCCGCACCCGCGGCGGCGTCATCACGGCAGCTGCCGTGCAGATCGCCAACCAGCTGGACGCCAAGTACATTGCCACGTTCACGCAGTCCGGCGACTCGGCCCACCGTCTGTCGCGTCTGCGCCCGTCGAAGCAGGTCTTCGCCTTCACCCCGGATGAGCGCGTGCGCAACCAGCTGGCCCTGGCCTGGGGCATCGAGCCCGTCCTGGTCCCCATGGTCGCCCACACGGACGCCATGACCGAGCAGGTTGACATGGCGCTCCTGGAAAAGGGCGTCGTCACCGAAGGCGACCTGGTTGTCATCGCAGCCGGTTCCCCTCCCGGACAGGCAGGTTCCACGAACCTGGTCAAGGTCCACAAGGTGGGAGACCTCGCCGACCTGGGCAAGGCCGGCGACCGTTCAGGCAAGGAAAAGATCGGTCCCTGGCCGACTGACTAGCCTTTGTTTCAGCTGACCCGCAGACAACGACGAAAAGTCACGCTTTCGCTGAAATTTTCGCCGTTTCCTGCGGGTCAGTTTTCTTTGGGCGTTAAAGTACGACGGCGGCACCCACCTTTCGCTTGGCGAGTTCTAGCGGTCGTTGCAACACCTAATTATTTTGGGAGTTGCAACGACCGTGTCGTCTTTAACGGAAAAGTACGTTTTACCGAAAGAAGCCCGTGGGAATCAGAAGCCATCGGGAGGGCCTAAGTATTCGCCGGCGCAGAAGCAAGAGTTCTTCGATCTGCTCGCAGATACCGGTAGCGTCGCCTTGGCTGCGGCGAAGCTGGTCTTGAATAGGGGCACTTGTGATCAGTGGGCCTATCAGGCAAGGAAGGCTGCAGGAACGTCAGTTCGGCAGGTGAAGACTTCCCCGGAGCAGCAGCAAGAGTTCTTCGATCTGCTCGCGACGGTTGGCAGTGTGACTGAAGCGGCCAAGGTTCTGGGTCTGAATCGGAATACCTGTTATCAGTGGGTGCGGCGGGCAGGACTGGCTCGTAAGCGGTCCGAACAGCCCAGCCGGGAGGATTTCCTGCGGCTTCGCTCCGAGGGGCTCACACGCTATGAAGCAACCGTACGGTTGGGCATTCACTCCACCACCGCGCAGGAGTGGGATGCCGGGATCCACAGAACAAAAAACGGCCGTGTTTATCCCAATGGCCGGGCTGTGGACTATAACAAGGAAATGACTTCTCGCACTAACGCCTCCGGCCGCCCTCGAGCGACGTTGCAGCAACTTGACCGCGTCATTGACAGCCGGTATCTGTGCTTGGCCGATCGGGAGGTCATTTACGACATGCTCTCCACAGGGGCATCACACCGAACAATAGCCACCGCCTTACAGAAAAGCCCCTCCTCGATCAGCAGGGAGATCAAGCGCAACAGCAGTCCGATCAGTGGCTATCGACCCTATGATGCACACCGTAAATCCGTGGTTCGGCGACCACGACCTAAACCATCAAAAATCTCGCAAAGCCCGCGGCTGAAGTCCTTCATTAAAGAAGGCCTGCGCCAGCGCTGGTCACCGGAGCAAATATCGCACAAGCTTGTTCTGACCTTCCCCGACGACCAGGACATGCGCGTGTGCCACGAAACGATCTATCAAGCCCTTTACTTCCAACCCCGCGGCGAGCTTCGTCGTGAGGTATCCGCGGCACTTAGAAGCGGGCGGACCCGCCGAATAACCCGTAAAAACCCGGAACAACGCACATCGAGGTTCCGGGACCCGATGATCAACATTTCCGAGCGCCCGGCAGAGGTTGAGGACCGTGCCGTGCCCGGACATTGGGAAGGGGACTTGATCACCGGCGCCCACAACCAGTCAGCGATCGCGACCCTGGTCGAGCGCAGTACCCGCTACGTCATGCTGGTACACCTGCCCGGGGACCACGGCGCCGAATCCGTCCGTGACGGGCTCATCCAGACCATGAGCACCCTGCCAGCCCACCTGCGCGGGTCCCTGACCTGGGACCAAGGCGTGGAAATGGCCAAGCACAAGGCCTTCAGCATCGCCACCGGCATGGACGTCTACTTCTGCGACCCCCACAGCCCCTGGCAACGCGGATCCAACGAAAACACCAACGGTCTCCTGCGTCAATACTTCCCCAAAGGCACCGACCTGTCCGTCTACAGTCCCGAAGACCTCGAACACGTCGCCCAGGAACTCAACGCCCGCCCACGCAAAACGCTCGACTGGAATACACCAGCCGAGCGCCTACGCGACGTACTATTGACAGCCTAACCACCAGTCGTGTTGCAACGACTCCTAGAATCCGCCCTTAATGCGTTCGGTGGGTGCCGCCGTCGTACTTGGTTGGCCAGTTAACGGGAAATGACACCCATCCCGCCTTCGGAGCCCGGAACCCCGGGATCGGAAAGCGCGATCGGTGGCATTTTCGCTTGGCGGACGTTCGAAGGCCGCCCCTGCCGGGTCTAGTTGACCTGGTTAATGATGGTCTCGGCGACCTCGCGCATGCTCAGGCGGCGGTCCATGGAGGTCTTCTGGATCCAGCGGAAGGCCTCGGGCTCGGTCAGGCCCATCTTGGTGGTGAGCAGGGACTTGGCGCGCTCGACGAGCTTGCGGGTGGCGAACTGCTCCTGGAGGTCGGAGACTTCGTCCTCGAGTGCCTTGATTTCCTCGTGGCGTGAGAGTGCAATTTCCAGGGCCGGGATCAGGTCCGCGGGGGTGAAAGGCTTGACCACGTAGGCCATGGCGCCGGCGTCGCGGGCGCGCTCCACGAGTTCTTTCTGGCTGAACGCGGTCAGCAGCACGACGGGAGCGATGCGTGCCTTGACGATGTGCTCGGCGGCCGTGATGCCGTCCATGACCGGCATCTTGACGTCCATGAGGACCAGGTCGGGCTTGAGCTCCTTGGCGAGCTGTACGGCCTTTTCGCCGTTGTCAGCCTCGCCGACGACGTCGTAGCCCTCGCCGCGGAGGATTTCCATGATGTCCAGGCGGATTAGGGTCTCATCCTCGGCAACAATGACACGGCGTGCGGGGGAGATGGGGGTTGATTCCGTTTGTTCAGACACAAAGACTCCTTGTGAGAGGTGAGTTACACCACATCATGTAATTTTTTAGCCCTTCGTGGGCTTCGGTTCTACAAAACAGCCTATATGCATGTAGAGTAGTTCCGCGCACTCGTTCAGAAGAGATTCAGGAACGGGAGCGTGATCTTTGTAACGGTGTTGTTTATGACACTTTTAGCAAGGGCCCGAGTGGCGGAATGGCAGACGCGCTGCACTCAAAATGCAGTATCGAAAGATGTGTGGGTTCAAGTCCCACCTCGGGCACACTTCCACGACAAACATCCTGATAATTCAGGGGTTTTCGTGTTTTAAGTGTTGACACGATGTTGACCTGCGATGATGAATGCCGTTCCCATCCAGGGGAACAAATACATGCCAGGCTGATCGCCATAGACCAGCGGCAGATTCTGGTTGGTGACCTCGACGTGGCTGACGGAAATTCCCGTAACAACGCATGTCCCAGTTACGGCGGCAGTCAGGCGTCCGCGCATGAGGTGGCGCCGCCGTCGTGCTTCATCGTTACAAGTAGCCAGGATAGTAGCGGTGTGGAATTGCCAAAAAGCCGGCCATGACCGTCACGACCAGGACCACGCCCGCGTGGTTGCGGCCGCCGAGGATGGGATCTGCCGCGTTGTAGACGGCGGGGATGAACAAGGTGCAGGCGACGGCGGCGAGGAATGTGGCGCGCAGGACTGAGGCACGTTCACTGTTCAGGAGCGTGGGGATCCTGATGATGGTGAGCAGCCATAACATTTCGGCCGGAACGTAGTCCATTACCCAAAGACCTTGTTGAAGCCTGATTGGTCATCCTGCGGGTCCTGGATATGGGGGCGGATGCGGGCCGTGAGAAGGTCAGCTAAGTATTCTGCGGCTGCTTCGGCCTCGTCGTCAAAGCTGGTGCGGCCGAGTACCTTCAACAGGGTTTCCGGGGCAGCGAGGTAGCTGCACGAGGTCCATGGATGTGGCAGTGAGTTGGTGGTTCAGGATCAGGTGGGCAAATTCGTGTAGGATGATCTGCTGCTGGTGCCAGGTTGAGCGGGGTGGGCATGGACGACGACGTCGAGATGTTTGTTGGAAACAAATATTCCGCAGAGGTCGTCCCCGCGCAGGGTTGGCAGTTCCACGATGGTGATGGGCCGACCGCGCTTGGTCTCGAGCCAGGACTTGATGCTGTGCAGCTCAGGGTGGTCACTGACGCCGAGTTGACGGTTGGCGTTCCGGGCTTCGTGGCGGATCTTCCGGTCATTGACGATGCGGCCGTTGCCCTGCCGCCGGCCTGCTCCGTGGTCACATTGCAAGCCGTGGTGGTGTAGCTTTTTTTGGTGTTGCTGGCGGCCTTTCATGTCCGGAACCCATCGGCATGCTTCAAGAGTTGCGGTGATTCGCTGTGTAATTCATGCTAAGTCTGTCCGATTCGGCTGACCATAGGTGGGCCTGACTTTCCCAAAGATTTCTGCGCGGTCTTCCGTGCCAAGTAATCCTTGAGGCCCCGCTCGCCGCGTCACATTCGTGCGGTGTCGGCGTAGGTGAATGCCGGGCTTGCTATCGGGCTGGCGAATGTCATCCAGCGGCGCGTGGGCCGTACACGCCATTCACCGTCCACTTGGGGTTGGCCGTTGTTGGTTGATGAGAGGATGCCCCGGGCTTCGCCTTCCATTTCGCTGCCGGCCTCGAAGATGGTTTCATTCGGGCTGCCGACAAGAGTTGGGTGGTAGGAGACGGACAGTGTGTATCCGAGCGACGCCTTGAAATTCAACGTGGTGGTCGTTGCGAGAAGTGCAGCCGCGGCTGATGCGCCAGCGTAGGGGTGCCCGTTCCAATGGTTCGTCCAACGAGCAGCCAGGCCACCAATCCGGCCAAGCCATATTGGGATAGCCATACTGGGACAGGCAATGACATCCCAGACTTCCTGCTGACTGGTGGGAAGCGTCCATGAGGAAGAGAGGTCGTATAGGCGAGCTGTCATGGGGATATTGTTGCAAGCGTACTCAGGCCCACGCCGCCAAGGACTCCCGGCCCGGTACCGGTAAATAATTCCCATCGTCATCAGGCGGTGGTCATTGAGCGACGGGCCTTGCCAGTGGTTTTGGGCATACATGGGGCAATTAGTTCCCACTGCGCATCGATGAGCGGGGAATAACGAGAGTTCACTTGAAAATCATCTCAAAAAGACGGGACCACCATTTGGAAACACACCCTAGCTCCCTCATACCCGGATCCTGGGCGCTCCTCAGGCAGCGTGTCCCGCCTGCAAACCGCGGATCTGGGAATAATACAAGGGGGCCGCATCGGCCTCACTCTGGACTTCTGTCGGAGTGATAATGAAGCCGACATGGTCGCCGAGATCGACCCGGTCAAGCACGTCAGCGATCATTCGTCGCCGACAGTCGGCGAGCAGTGGCACCCCACCGGAACCGGCGAACCAATTGCACGCCGCGAACTTGTCGATGTCGTCCCCGCTTTCTCCACCGAACAACTCCGCGAGCCCACGCTGGCCCGAACCCACCACATGCACGCCCATGGTCTGGGCGCCGGACGCCAGCTGATAGGTGTGGTTGTTTTTGGAGATTAGCACTAGGAGTCGTGGCGGATCGATGCTGCACTGCGTGACGAAACCGACCAGGCACCCTGAGCGGGACGCCGGACCAGAATCCGTTTCCGACGCCACGGTGACGATGAACATCGGATAGTCAAGACCCTCAAGGAATCGATCCAAGTCAGTATCCGGAGCCATCGTTTCTCCTGTCAGTCCTGCCATTTTCGCGCTCCACCCTGTGGCCGAAAAATAGTTCTCTTCTTAGCTGTGCGCGGGGTACTCTGATTCGGTCTCCGCCTCAGGCTCCGGGTCTGGTATCCCGGCTGCAGAATAGTCACCTTCGGTGTAGTGATCTGTTTCTGACTTGGTGGTTTCGGGACTGTTCGCGCTGCCTGCCCGCTTCACTGACTCTTTGGGCCCGCTGTTTCCAGTCATGTCCTAGCATTTCTTGCGACGATTGCGTCTGCGTAAGCGCGTTCCAAGTCTATCGACGGGCGTCCACTGACACAACAGATCGACGAGACTCAACTAAAGTGCTCGCGAGATGAGGCACGCATCGGATTTCGCGAGCACTCTAGTTGAGTCTCGTCGCACTGCGCGAGATCGAAGCAGCTAAGGCCAAGGCAGCTTCGTCCAGGTGGGCCGGGCTGGGGGTGTTCACTGCAATCCCTCGCTCATCGTCGCAGCTTCCTCGTTGATCTGTTGGGTGGGATTCTTGGGCCACTGTGCCTGGAGCACGCCCGCAGCTGGGTGCGGAGGTGCTCCAGTACGTCACGGCAGGAGCCCTAGGGTGAGGGTGTTCCGCCGTTGACGTTGAGGGTTTCGCCCGTCACATAGCTGGACTCGGGGGAGGCGAGAAAAACGTAGGCGGGAGCCAGCTCCGTCGGTTGCCCGGCACGGCCCAGGGGAGTGTTCTTGCCGAACGTGGGCAGGGCGTCCTTGGGCTGGCCATCACTGACCTGCAGCGGGGTCCAGATGGGCCCGGGGGCCACAGCATTGACGCGGATGCCCCGTGGTGCCAGTTGTTGGGCCAGTCCCTTGGAGAAGTTGTTGATGGCTGCTTTGGTGGATGCGTAGTCAATCAACGTGGCGGACGGATTGTAGGCCTGGATCGATGTGGTGTTGATGATGGTCGATCCGGGGGCGAGATGGGGCAGGGCTGCCTTGGTAATCCAGAACATCGCGAAGATGTTGGTTTTGAAGGTCTCCTCGAACTGTTCGTCGCTGAGGTCCTCAAGTTTCTCAACGGCGATTTGCCGCCCGGCGTTGTTGACGATGATGTCCAGGCCTCCCAGTTGTTCGACGGCGTCCGCCACCAGCTTGCGGGCCTGATGCGCTTCGGAGATATCGCCGGGCAGCGGGACGGCCTTTTGACCGCAGTCCCGGATGATTGCCGAGATTCTCTCGGCGTCGGGTTCTTCAACAGGCAGGTATGACAGTGCCACGTCTGCCCCCTCCCTGGCGAAGGCAATGGCAACTGCGGCACCAATGCCTGAGTCCGCCCCCGTGATGAGCGCCTTGCGTCCGGCCAGGCGGCCGGTGCCGCGGTAGGACTCCTCACCGCGATCCGTGCGCGGCTCCAAGTCCCGGTCCAAACCCGGTTCGGGCTGGTCTTGGACTGGTGGGCTGATGCTCGGGTACCGGGTGACGGGATTCTGAAAAGTGTACTGGTCATCGATTGTCATCATGGATTCCTTTCAACGGCTCCCCGTACGGGCTTCTGATTGATACTGCTGGCAAGGAATGTGGCAGCGGGCCAGCTTCATCCTTCAGTTCTCGGCTGGTCGCGCCGCGACCTGTGCTTCTCCCTCCAGTGCTGCGACTCGCCGCCGTCCAGGGCAGCGTCAGGAAATTCGTCAGACACTTCCGGGACGATGTCCAGCGGGCTGGCGCCGGTGGAATTGGGACCGTCCGCAGGCGTCCCTCCGGCAGTATCTGACTTGGCGGAGGGGATGACTTGGTCGACCAGTTTGTGCACGGCACTTCCGGTCTGCTTCTTGAACTTGTCCTGCACGGCGGCAACGGTTTCCTGTATGGGCTCTGCGGCCCATGCCGACTTCGCGGAGGCCTTGATTCTCTCGTAGCTGCTTCGACCTGCGCGGGCACCCAGAATGTATCCGGCTGCAGCGCCGAGAAGAAAAGATAGTTTGGCTTTCATGATGTTCTCCTTCTGTAAAACGGAGTTCAGGGCACCAACATGCAGCCTCGGGTTCACGGTGTGCTGTCCCGGCTCTACATGACGTCGGTATCAGTCGATCAACGGCCTGCCCGGGAACGTGCAGAACAGCACAGCACAGCACCACTTGGCTGGTTGGCGCCAGAAGGGATCAACAGCGCTGCGGACAACGACTAAGGATGCCGGCAGCGCTGGATCAGTGCAGGCTATGCGGCGGACTTGTTGCGACCGGTAATTGCGCCATAAACGCCGGCAACGACAAAACCGCCCACGAGTGCGAGGATCCAGGAACCGAGGTTCCAAAATTCCATTTTGCCGCCGCCAAAGAGCAGATCTCCAATCCACCCGCCAACTATGGCACCGACCACGCCCAGGATGAGACTGGTGATCCAGCCGCCGCCCACCCTGCCCGGCATGACTGCCTTGACAATGACTCCGACAATGAGACCCAAAACGATCCATCCGATGAAACCCATGATTCCTCCTTGGAAAAGATTGGTGAATTTATACGGTGAGAATCCGGGAACTGCTTTCCGGAAAATACGGTCATCGATCTGCAATGACCGATGACCACAGCCTAACCACATTCATGGCCAAAATCGCCAAAAGGTGCTTGATTTGTTGTAGCAGGGGCAGCGCGAATCCCTTGAACCACGCGGAAACCTGCCAATTGCGAATTCTTTCCAACCGCAGCAGCCGTGCGTGTCGGCGGGTTCAGGCAGGTGGACGACACCATTGGGGGGGGAGATACCAGCCGATGGCGGCATCAGAAAGCGGGAGCATAGTGGAAATCTGCAAGACATGGGTGAAGTCCACTGTGACCGGCCAACGCGTGTTGCTCGCCCTCAAGGCTGCCTTGGCGGTGGGCATAGCGTGGCTGCTGGCCCCGCTCATGCCCGGGACGGCGGACGACTACCCCTATTACGCGCCGCTGGGCGTGTTGGTCAGCATGTATCCAACGTTCATGGGATCGGTGCGGACGGGCCTGCAAACACTCGTCGGCATTCTGCTGGGAGTCGCGCTTGCGGCAGGGGTTTTACTCTTGGGGACCCCCAACGTTCTGTCAATTTCCCTTGCGGTGGGAGCCGGAGTGTTGCTGGCCGGACTGCCGCGTCTGGGCGCTGGAAGTGACTACGTTCCAGTGGCCACGCTGCTGGTTCTGATCATCGGCGGCAACAACGCCGATGCGTTTTCCTTGGGATACGGCCTGCAAATGGCGCTTGGCGTACTGGTGGGTTTGGTCGTCAATGTGTCGATCTTCCCTCCGGTGGTCCTGGATGCCGCCCAAGCCAGAATTGCCCGGGCCCGGGGTACACTCATCGACCAACTCGACGATGCCGCTGCAGCGCTCATTGAACAATGGCCGCCTTCTCATGAAGATTGGGCGGGCCGTCGGCATGTGCTGGATGACGCTGTTGTTGAGGTTCGCCGATCGGTCAACGAGGCGGCGGAAAGCCAGCGTGCCAATCCCCGGGCCTACCGCCGTTCGCGCCACCGGGTCCTCGCCGACAGTTATGAGGATTTGGCTGTCCTGGAAAGCATTACGTTCTACGTTCGGGATCTGACGGAGGTCCTGGCCGGCGCGATCTGGGAGGGGCCGCTGGACCTCTGGCTCAGGGACGGACTCCGGGAGCCCATGGAGCGGTGTCTGTCGGCGACAGCAGCTGTACTGCGTGCGTGGGACGAGGGGACTGTCGGGCCGGAAACATTCACTGGCGCGGATAAGTCCTTGTCCGCGCTCACGGAAGCGGTCGCTGCGACCCAGTCATCTGATGTTGCGGCACTAGCCCCCGGGGGCGCCGTGGCGCTGGATATGCAGCGGATACTCAATGCTCTCCGGGGCCGGCTCGTGCCTGATTCCAAGCATGGAGACAGCAACGTACATGATGGTTAGGGCGGCGATGGTGAGACTGTCTGCAGCATTTTTGCACTTGGAAACAGGTCTTGGGAAAGGCTCCGGAACCCTGCCCTGGCGGGCTCCGGCGCCCGTCTGGGCGCGTTCAGGGTGCAGGGGGACTGGCGCGGTCGTGGTCTGATCGTTAGCGTGGAGGATACGACGGTCGTTGCAGATCGACCGATTTCGAGAGGAGTTCCCATGGCTACCAAGAAGACTTCCACAGCAAATTTTACTGTTCCCGGGCTTTCCATCAAGGAAGGGCACCAGGTGGCAACCATCCTGCAGGACAGGCTCCATGCCCTCAATGACCTTCAATTGACGCTCAAGCATGCACACTGGAACGTGGTGGGCCGTGATTTCATTGGTGTTCACACGATGCTGGACCCGCAAATTGAGCTTGTCCGGGGGATGATCGACGAGACGGCAGAACGCATCGCCACGCTGGGCCGCTCTCCCAATGGTCTCCCCGGAGCGTTGGTGAGAGATCGCAGTTGGGACGATTACAGTCTGGGGCGGGCAGCTACGCTGGAGCATTTGGCGGCGTTGGACCGTGTGTATGACGGCGTCGTCTCAAGCCACCGGGATGCCATTGCGGCCACCGGCGAGCTGGACCCGGTGACGGAAGACATGCTGATTGGCCACACCGCCAAACTGGAGCTCTTCCAGTGGTTCATGCGGGCCCATCTGGAAAATGACGCAGGGGTGTTGAGCAACACCGCTGCGCCCACGGAGAAGGGCGCTGCGGGCAAGGCCAAGAAATAGTAGATAGTGCCCGGCCGGGGCACCAGCATGACGTTTCAACGTGTGGGACCGCGAATCGCGAGACGGATGCGGCAGCGGCCCCAGAAAAGGAGCAAGAGATGCAGGACAAGGAATCACACGAAGCCTCCGGCAACGGAGACAACGCCAATAGCGGAGACAACGCCAATAACGCCGACAGTGCCGGCAATGGAGTCGGCACCGGTTCTGTGATTAATGGAGGAATGCAGAACGGACCAGCAACGGTGCCGTCCAAGGATGCGCAGGATGTTGAATCGGATCCTGCGCTCAATGACGAAGCGGGTCAGGACTGGACCGATGAAGGGGGTGCCACACCCGCCGGCCCGGCCACGTCCTCAACCTAACGCCGGCCGGGAGCCAGCAGCGCACGGACCTTGCCCCGTCAATGACTCCTCACCCACGTCAGCTGTCACCGCCGGGGCAAGTGTATGCCTGGACCCAGCGATGCCGCGACGGTCACGAATCGCGCCTGTCAAGACCCGGTCAGGTCAGCTGGGAGTGCGCTGCACAATAAGCTTCGCGAGGGAGGCGCGGCCGCCGTCGGCGTAGCTCCCGCGCTGTTGCCCGGCTCCAGTCCCCACTGCCAGCAAGCCCTGGACCATGGCTGTCACGGCCCGGCGATCCCCGGCCGCATCCAAGGTCGGAGCCGTGAACTCCAGCAGTGCCGCAACCACCTTGGAGGGCGGCACAAGGGTTTGCCGCACGGGGTGGATCAGCTGTGCACCGAGCCCGTACCGGGCTGCATGCCACAGGGCCGCCTCGAGAAAATCCGGGTGCGGGGTGGCTATTTGTTTTGGTGCCGGAGCCATAGGCCCGGCCACCAAAGCCCGGCACAGAAGAGCCAGCAGGACCGATCTCGACGGCTCGAGCTGTGCGTCGGCGACGCGGAACTCGAGAGTGGGCTGGTGTTCGGACAGCCGTGCGTACCACGCAATGGCGCCGGGGGCCGGCGCGCATCAGATCCCCATGAGTGCTGCAACCCGGGCACGGTAGTCCGCCGCGTCAGCAAACCAGGGTGGGCATCCCGCCGTCGTCCAGCGCCTTGAATGGATGGCGCGCCAGCTGGCGAACCCGGTGTCGCTGCCGCACCAGAACGGGGAATTGGCGGAAATGGCCAACAGGGTCGGCAGCCAGCGGCGGTCGGCGTTCAAGGCGTGGACGCCGCTCTCCTGGTCGGGAATGCCCGTATGGACGTGCAGGCCATTGATTTCATGCTCACCGCTGAGCGCCCCACGTGGCCCGCAATGCTGCATGAAGGGAGGCCCTCGGTCACGATGGGTGCCGGTGATTTCTGGAACGGCGTCCCCGTTCCGGCGACCAACACGCCGTGTTCCGTGGCGGCGGCCAGCAGGGCGGCCCGAAATGCGTCGAGAGCGGCTGCGGCAGCGTCCCCGGTCTGGAAAACGGGGGCGGCAAACTCAATTCGGGACTGAAAGAATGTCCCGATGGACCACGGCAGCAGCGTAGCCGGCCGCCAGAAGTCGACGCTGGGTCGCCGGGGCCACCTGGACCGGGGCCAAAGTTGCGGGATCCAGAACGACAAACTCTTCCTCCATGCCGAAGGTCAACACTGACGTCTCCAATTCAGCCGGGATGCACGGCGGAAACCACGGTACATGCTGTCGTCATTCCTGCGGGCACCCTGCTGCACCCAACCGCGCCCACCTCGGCGAACTTTTATTCCCGCACACCCCTCCACGGCGGCGATCCTCCGGCTTTCACGGCCCAACAAACCCTTGACCATTCCCGCTGACGCGTCCAAGGTTGGAAGTGTCAACGCAATCCACTTCATCCTGTGGGAGGAACCA
The DNA here is from genome assembly GCF_000785535.1 of Arthrobacter sp. PAMC 25486. Lineage (NCBI taxonomy): Bacteria > Bacillati > Actinomycetota > Actinomycetes > Micrococcales > Micrococcaceae > Arthrobacter > Arthrobacter sp. PAMC 25486. Next base: position 330,413 of record NZ_CP007595.1, read on the forward strand.
TGGCACATCCCAGCCCGCCCGTTCCCGGGGCACCGTCCGCCGAACCACCGTCGTTTGCGGAGCCAACCGAGCCGCGCAAGCCTCTGCCGCCGAAGCCCGACCAGCACGGGCCGGAACTGGTTTCCCCCACGGGGACGCCTACCGGCGAGCCGGAGGGGTCACGGAGCCAGAGCGGCGACTACCTGACCACGGCCCAAGGGGCGAGGCTGCAGGATACGGACCATTCGCTTAAGGCGGGGCGGCGTGGCCCCATCCTCCTCCAAGATCACCACCTGCGGGAGAAGATCACCCATTTTGATCATGAGCGCATCCCGGAGCGTGTGGTGCACGCGCGCGGTGCGGGCGCCCATGGCGTCTTCCAGTCCTACGGGACCGGCTCCGGACTGACCCGGGCGGGGTTTCTGGCCCCCGAGGTGGAGACGCCGGTGTTTGTTCGCTTCTCGACAGTGGTGGGGTCTCGCGGCTCTGCCGACGCTGTGCGGGACACGCGCGGTTTCGCCGTGAAGTTCTACACCGAGGAAGGAACCTTCGATCTGGTCGGCAACAACATCCCGGTATTCTTCATCCAGGATGCCATCAAGTTTCCGGACGTGGTCCACGCGGCCAAGCCGCACCCGGACCGGGAGATCCCCCAGGCACAAAGCGCCCACGACACGTTTTGGGACTTTGTGTCCCTGCACACCGAGGCCCAGGCCCACACACTCTGGTTCATGGCCGACCGCGGCATTCCCCGCTCCTTCCGCATGATGGAGGGCTTTGGCGTTCATACTTTCCGTCTGATTAACGATGCAGGCTCGACGGCGTTGGTCAAGTTCCATTGGAAGCCCGCCTTGGGCGTGCACTCGCTCGTGTGGGAAGAAGCGCAGCTAGTGAACGGTGTGGACCCCGATTTCCACCGGCGTGACCTGGCAGACGCCATTGAGGCGGGTCATTTCCCGTCCTGGGAGTTGGGTGTGCAGGTCTTCCCCGACGTCGAGGACGAAATGTATCAAGGAATTGACTTGTTGGATCCCACCAAGTTTGTGCCCGAAGAGCTGGCGCCCGTGCAGATGCTGGGTCGCATGACGCTCACCGCCAATCCGAAGAACTACTTTGCCGAGACGGAACAGGTGGCCTTCCACCCCGGACATTTGGTCCCCGGCATTGATGTCAGCAACGATCCGCTGCTGCAGGGACGGTTGTTTTCCTACCTGGACACCCAAATCAGCCGTTTGGGGGGACCCAATTTTGGCCAGCTGCCCATCAACCGGCCGCACGCACCGGTCAATGACATGTTGCGTGATGGCATGCACCAAAGCGCAGATTACGCAGGCGTCGCTCCGTACAAGCCAAACTCGCTGGACGGCGGCTGTCCCTTCAGCGCCGGACTGGACTCCTCCGCCTTCATTGACTTTCCCCAGGCAGTGGAGGCCGGGACCAAGGAGCGGGCCAACCCGGCGACGTTCAGCGACCATTTTTCCCAGGCAACCTTGTTCTACCGGAGCCTGACGGCCACTGAACAAGGGCACGTCGCCGGAGCCTACGCTTTCGAACTGGGCAAGTGCTACGAACAAACAATCCGCGAGCGGCAGCTGGCCGCCCTGGCCAACATTGATGCCCAGCTGTGTCGGACCGTTGCAGAGGAACTGGGATTGCCGGTGCCGGAAGCGGCGGAACCTCCCACCGATCAGACCCCCAGCCCGGCAGTGTCGCAGCTGGGCCACAGCTGGCCGGTAGAGGGCCGGGTCATCGGCATTGTGACGGACCCCGCCAGTGATCCCGAGCAGGTGTTGCAGGCCCGCGAGGCCATCACCGCTGCCGGCATGTTGGCTTTGATCGTCGCGCCAATCGCCGGCACACTGGCCGGAACCGGCGAAGCTGTACAGAGGAGTTACGCAACCGCCCGCTCGGTGGAGTTTGACGCCGTCGTGCTGGCAACGGAAGAACGGACCGGCCCGGACCCGAGGGTGGCAGTGCTGGTAGCAGAGGCCTTCCGGCATGCCAAGGCCATCGGCGGGTGGGGCAGCGCTGGGGAAGTGCTGGCGGCAGCCGGCGTGGACGCCGCCGCTCCTGGAATAGTGCACGGCTACCCCGGGGAAGTGGTCGAGGGCCTGGCAAGGTTGCTGGCAAAACACCGCGTCTGGGAGCGGTTCATGCCACAGCCTTAGCAACTGCAAAGGATCGCATGAGGTGCGCGGGACTACCCAAAGCAGGAGGGGGACCCAATGGCAGGGCAGCTGCATCGGGTGGCGCGTGACGTCCACTGCACTGCTGGCTCGGATCGTGGTGCTGACGGGCACTGCGGGACGGCGAAAAGTTCATCCGGTCCCTAGCATTCGCCCAGAGCCTGCCCGCCCTGCGCAGGATAGTCACGCGTGATCTCAAGCAGCAGCGGGATCCGAGACGCTGTGCGTTGGTCGCAGCCGTCCGATTGATGGACCGGGCCGGGCTGCGGGTGGCAGGAGCGGCGTATGCCGATGAAAACGGGTCCTTTGGCACCACCACGCTGCAACGGCGCCATGTGCATGCGCCAGGTTGGGAATTGCGGTTGGTGTTCCGCGGTCGGTAGGTGCGTGGGACCTGCATTTGTCCGACGACTTGCCGGGGGCTACGTCGACTCCATGTCCCACACCCCGCGTCATGCACCTGCGCTCAGCAGCCCAGTGATGTCCGGCCGCCGCAAACTGGCAGCCCATCGCCGACTCGGAGGTCAATGCCTCCGTTGGCAGGGCCGCCGGGGCCGGGTTCACCGCCAAGGATTTCCCTACCTGGCAGGGCAGGGCACGGTGGTGGCGGCACTCTCGCTGGCACGCTCTCAACGTTCCGGCACAATGTCACCTGATGGCCGTTACCTCTGCCATCCGCGAAGCCTCCGAATGGCTTCACAACACCCCTGCCATTGCCAGGTATTCCTATGTTAATGCGCGTGTCATTGCGTAGTTTGAACGAGGGCAGGTTGCTGCGATGTGCAGGCAGTACGACACCACTGTGCTGGCGTAGCCGTCAGTTGGCGCGAGCCAACACTGACCGGCTTGTCCACCTTGAGAATAGTTCACCCCGGAGGGGGCCGCCGTAGAGGTACTTCCGCAGTTCAGGGCACCCGACCAGGTCGAATAGTTGAGGTTCATGGGGGCCTCCATGGCTGCGGTCGCCGGACCCGGCGGGGGCGTCCGGTCCAGGGGCGGTAGTGGCTCGGGCCTAGATGGGGGGCGTCCATCATGGAAACACCTCCTGCGATATGCGGAGGATCAAATTACGACCCGCGAGAAATTGAGTAGGTCGGCCAGGGCGGCGTAGGCAGCATCTGGACGGGCCGCTCCTCATGGGAGGTTACGCCGGGGCACCGGAGGCGTCTTCGTCCGACTCAGAGGAAAACGACTCACGCTCCGATCTCGTGGGACCGGAGTTTCCTTCCTCCAGAGGGGCTTCCGTGGATGGCGCTTCATGCGGTGTCGCATCGGCGGGGCCTACCGGAGCCGCCTCGGCATCCGAGCGGGAGAGTTCCTCGCGCAGCTGATCGTCCGTGCCGCCCAGACGCCCGGCACCTGGTTCGCCATCGCTGCCCGCGTCTTCATTCTCGAAAAAGTTTCGGTCAGGTGCCCCTAAACTCTTGTCGTCGTTCAGCGCTGCTTCATCGTCTTCTTGGCCAAGGGTGGGGTCGGGGGAGCCAGGATTGGTTGCAGCACCCTCGGGAATCTCTTGTTCCGGGGTCGGTGAACCGTAGCCGGCCTCGGCTGGTTCCCGGCGATGTTCCGGATTGGTGGCTTCGTCGCTGTTCATGATGATCTCCTTAGTTATTGCTTTGATGCGCTCATTCGGAAGTTTCGTGCCCGGAGCCTCGGCCTGTAGCCCTGGTAACGGGTGCAGTGCCCCTCTCCGGGGCCGGAGACCGCTGTAGAAGCAGTTTCGCCGTCTCGGCGCCGGTCCATGGGGCATGTCCACCGTTTAGTCCGCGGCCCGTTGCTCTCACTGTAACCACTGACAGCCGCTTGCGGAAGCCCACCCTGTTGGTCACGGTGGAGAGGGGCGATACTTAAAGTTCCTGCGAGATTTTGGAGACCCTGCAATGAAAATACTCATAAAATTACTGAGCCTCGGCGCCAGTGTGGCAGCCGGTGCCGCCGCCCGCAAGGCCCTGGAAGTAGGGTGGCGAAAAGGCGCCGGGCATGAACCACCCAAGAAGGCAGATGACCTCCGAAACCCTTTGCCGGGAGTGCTCGTGTTCGCCCTGGTCACGGCCGTAACGGGTGCCGTCATCCAAGTGGTAACCCAACGGTTGGCCCGCAAGGCCGTTGTTGCTTTGGAGCAGCACCCGGCTGAGGTCTAGGCGGCCGGGTCCGGGCGGACGTGACGGATTGTGCGCACCGTAGAAAAGGCTTGGAAACCCAGCGAAGGCCCACCGCGGTGGCGAGCGTCAGGAGTGCCTCTTGAACGCACTCGTGGCTTGCAATGCGCCGCTCTATGGCGCGCAGCCTGACGGCCACTTCCGATTCGATGCTGTCCCCGGCAAGGTCGAAGATGGCCGTCAGGTACAGTCTGTTTGGTCCGGCAAACTCCAGGTGCAGGTAGGCCAGGCGGACGCTTTCCGTACGGTCCACGAGCTGCTGCGCCACGGACTGCCAGCGTTCGGCCGTGGCGGCCTGGCCAACCAGGAAGCGCCTGTTCTTTGGGATGAGGATGACGGCGATGAGCCCCCAACAGCAGCCCCAATGCCCTGGAGCCGATGGAGTTGGGTATGCCCGAGCCGGAGGGTTGGTGTGCCACACTGCCGGCGAAAGCGGACCTCATGGTGGTGTTGGAACTGTTCAATACTTGGTCAAGGTCAGGGCGGGCTTGTTTCGGGGCTGCCGGACGAACTTGGCGCAAGGCTGGGGCGAAGGTGGCCCGCTCGAGCAGAAACGCTAGTGCCAGCACCATATACGCCATGGCAAAGTCCGCGGCTGGTTCAGGGGAAAAGAGTTGCTGGATCGCGTGCATGATGGATTCGGCAGCGCCTGCCATGAACAAATCAAACGCGGCAAACATCGATCATACGAAGGCTGCCATGCCATGGCCCGTGGGGTGTGCGGCGTCGTTGGGCTTTGCAGACTTCCGAGCTGCAACCATAAGGAAGATCAGGTTGCCGTGTCGGTCTAGGAATGTGCGGCCTCCGCGACGATCGATGCAGACCCGGTGACAAGGGCTGCTGCTGTCTTTTCCACGGCAAAGAGAATATTCATATGAAATACCAAGATGCTTGTCGTTGAGAACTTGGGCGGTTGTTTGTTGGCGGGCTAGGAATTCCCTAAATAGTGTGTCAAAGCGGGCTCCTCGGCGTTCCCGTGGGAGCGGTTGACGTATTGCCTGTCGTTCAGTATTGCTCGGCGGCGGCTGCAGCAGTAGTTGGAAGTGCGCACCAGTGCGTTCAGGCCGGAGACTGCAGCCGTGATGATTGGCGACGCCCGCATCGGGCACAGGGTTGGTGAAGCGCATTGCCGCCGGAGGGCGTGAATTGGACTAGCGTTCACGGGGCCGAGTGAGTTTGAAAAATGAGCACGCCTTGGATCCAACGTCGAAGGCCTGAAACCATGATTTTCCTTGGTGAGGCAGGCCTGGCGGGGATGTCAGCCCTAGCCCTTGTTCGCAACTTGGCACTGTCACAATCTGAGGGCTACGTCTCCGGACGGTTGGCGTGCTAGGTGCGCTACAGCATGCGTGGCGCTGAGATTTAGCTAGCACCCTTGCACAATGAACGGGTGGAAGGGGCCTGGGACGTCGAGCAGGATTTGATCCGCATGATCCTCGATGACGTTGGAAAGCGAAGGATCGTCGTTCAACCCCACAGTCTCGACGTGCGGAACGTCATGAGCGAGACCCCGGCTCCCTGCAGCGCCTGTTGCAGGAAGCCGGGGTCGGTTCAGGCTTTCGCTGCCACCGTGGCAACGCTCAGGGCCCTCCGCAGGGCTGATCCGCAATCAGGCCGCTATTCACTGGAATCTGCTGGCTTGTTTTACGTACTTGAGCGTACACAATTGTCCCCGGGACCCAGCGCGGTTCCGGGGGCAGTCGTTGATGATGATTAAATAACCGGAGGAGGCGTTGGGAAGAAGGGATCCGGATGCCCGGGCGTGTTGGGCTCCGGTACAGGCGTCGGAGGCTCACTGGGGACAGCTGGTTCGGTGGGATCCGCCGGGAAATCGGGTTGCGGAGTCCCCGGGACTGGTCCCGGAACCACTGGCTGTGGTTCGGTGGGCTGTTGTTCGTTCATGTGTGTTCCCTCTCATCAATGAGTTCTGCTCGCGGGCCCATTTCGGTGGAACGTGCGCCGCACTTATCTGCTCAAGTTCCGGGGTATTTCTCATGCTAGCGAGATTGCTACGACGCGTCCATGGCATTGGCAACCGCGTTGGGCGAGTGATGCCGCTGGGCCGCCGCCAGCCCACCGCAGAGGGTGTAGATATTTCCACTGGTCCTCGTTAGAGTCGGAGTGGCGGATGCAGCCATCGGCCCATGGAGCCCTGGCGGTGCCAGCTGTGGCGGTGCCTGAGGCATCGTTGCGTCACTGGAATGTTGCACTACGTGTACCAACGCGAATGCGGAGGAAAAACCATGTTTGAACACTTCACAACTCCAGAAGAAATCTTCAGCTACAAGCTGGGTTCTGCTTTGACCATGGAATATGATTCCCTCGAAATGCTCGAGTACATGGAAAAGAAAGCCATGCGCAGCGAACTGAGAGAAATTTTTCGGGAACATGCCCATGAAACGCGCCAGCAGATTGAGAACCTGAAACGGTGTTTTGCGTCGCTGGGGCAGGAAGTTAACCAGATGCCTTCGCCAGCCACCAAGGGGTTGGCCAAGGACGCCAAGTCGTTCATTGTGAAAACGGACGAGATTCTCGTCGACGCGGTCGTGTTGGCAGCGTTATTGGAGGCCGAACACCATGAGATGGCGGTCTACGAAAACCTCATCACCCAGGCCAAGGCGCTGGGGGCAGCAGGGACTGTTGAATTGTTGAGCAAGAATCTGCTGCAGGAACAATCCGCTCTTGAGAAGATCAAGACAGCCGCGAATTGGATTGTCCAGGCAAATGCGGAAGATCGGGCCCGGACTGACCCTGCTCCTGAGCCGGAAGTTGGGGCACCGCCGTACCTGCCGCCTGGCGCCATCTAGTCCCGTTTCGGCCCTGCACGGAGAGGAACCGCACCATGCCCAAGATGGACAACCCCAGCCTGAAGGATCCAGAGATGTACGAAGCCCTCCGTGATGACGGGGCGTCGGTCCAGAAGGCGGCCAGAATCTCCAACGCCGCTGCCAAGAACGGACGATCGGTTGTGGGGCGAAAGGGCGGCAAATCACGTGATTATGAAGACTGGACCGTGCCCGAGCTCAAGGACGAAGCCAAAAAAATCGGGCTCATGGGATACTCAAAAAAGCGCAAGTCCGAGCTTATCAAGGCTTTACGCAAATCGTAGTTGGGAAGGGAGCAGCGCGAGGCGGCTCCCTTGAACAAAACAGAGGATGATGACATGAATGACAGTACTGAACCTGTAGAAATTTCCACCCGCATGAGGCCCGGGGAATGGACCGCGGAGTCCTTGGAAGAATTGGTGGGCTCCTACCAGCAGAAGCTGCGGGAGATGGGTGCGCCGGAGCAGGAAATTGAGACCGTGGTACAGACGCCTGATGATGGCTCTGCCAAGGTCCATGTCAGCTGGCAGCATGCCGGAGTGCACACGTTCGCCAACATGGGCCAGGGCCAAAGCACCGCGGTGGAAGCGGAGAATTCACGCGGCCATGGGGAAAACATTCCAGCGGGGGAGAGCACGCAGGACTCCCAAGGTCTCGGCGCCGTGTTGGGAGACGCGGAGCGCTCAGCCATTGACGAGCCTCCCACCAAGCGGTCCGCGGACGCCGGAGCGAACACGCCGCAGTCGGATTTTCGTATCCTGACTGATGAAGAAGGCAAAACGTATGTTGAGGACGCTGGCCCCGCCAAGGAATGACGCCCCACGCGTGCCAGTCATGTGGCACTCCCCGCCGGTGAAGACTCGGCGGGAGAAGAAAAAGCAAACATAACAGGAGGAATGCCATGGGTGTCGCAGACAAATTTGATGCAGCCAAGGACAAGGTAACAGGGAAGATCAAGGAAACCGTTGGCAAGGCCACCGATGACAAGTCCCAGGTGCTGGAAGGCAAGCTTGACCAAGCCAAGGGAACGGCCAAGGACAGGCTGGCCGACGCCAGGGTCCCCCTGACGGAAGACACAACTGAAATCCACACCGATGACACAGAGGGCGGCGCTTCGACGACCGGAGGAGCGTAAACACACAGGATGTCCGGCTCGGCCCACAGGACCCCGAGAAGAAAAGGGGCAGCAGGTCCACATACCGGCTGCCCCTTTTAGATGCTTGCCCTGTGTGCTCGTGACACCATCACCGGTCTTGAAACTGGTGGTGTTGTGTCACCCACGGAGACACTGACGGCGACAGGATGGCTGAGTCCGGCCCGTGAGCTGTTAGCTGATGTTTGAAGGATCGGGTAGACGGGGTCAGTCTGCACTGGCACGTGTGCGCCGCTGACGCCAGCATCACCAGAAATACCAAGGAGCTTCTAGTGGGACCCCGGAAGCTCACCGGATCCGGCGCAACAGTGCAGAGCTGACGTCATAAAAATTGTGATGGAAGCGATTGTCTCAAGTGCGCCAACTCTTGCAGACCTGTGGGTCCAGCGAGGGTCTAGGCCGACGACGTCAACCAGCACGGTCTCGCAAGTAACCCATGGGGTCAGGCAGGGACCTTCCTCCAGAACGTATTGCTGTGCATCAGCTGGATCCACAAGGGCATCGGGGCAATTGCGTTTAGTGGCTTCAGTGACCAGTTTCAACATCCCTGTGACGGCTTGCTCGCTCAGGTGTTTAGACGCGGCTTTCGGTAGCGGGTGTGGGACGAAGCCATGAGACTCATCGCCTACGAAGTTAGGAGATTCGTTGTCCACGATGTTGCGAGGTTACACACCGGATCGTCCCACACCACCCGCTACCAAAAGCTCCGTCCTAACAGTTCTAGTCCCACCCAGTCTCAGGCGGCCTTTCTCCAGAGGCGGGTTGGTGATACTCGCCGCAGTGGCAAGTTTTACTGATCCACGACGACGTCCCTCCCCTCGAGCGCGCCTGCCAGCCGCCGTCGTCATCGCCGATGTTGCGGAGCCGGCGGGTCCTGCACTCACAGCCGCACTGGATGGCTGAGGCGCACCTACGTAGAACGGCTTTAAGGGACTTGTTTTGCCGGGCGAGTTCCGTCCGACCGGGTCAGTGCCCTCGAGAGGTACGGGGCGGTTCGGCTTCCGCTGACCGACGCCACGTGTTCGGGTGTGCCAGCGGCCATGATGCGGCCGCCGTCGGACCCGCCGGAAGGGCCCATGTCAATGACCCAATCTGCGGCAGCAGCGACGTCCATGTCATGTTCGACCACCACCACCGTGTTTCCGGCTTCCACGAGGCGGTTGAGCTGGTGCAACAACAGGCGCACGTCCGCGGGGTGAAGGCCGGTGGTTGGTTCGTCCAAAAGGTAAAGGGTGTGGCCGCGGCGGGCCCGCTGAAGTTCGGTCGCCAATTTGATGCGTTGGGCCTCCCCTCCGGACAGTTCGGTCGCGGGCTGGCCTAGACGCAGGTAGCCGAGCCCCACCTCACGCAGGGTTGCCAGGCTGCGCGCGGCTGCCGGAATCTCGGCCAGGAACCCTGCTGCCGCATCCACGCTCAGCGCCAGAACCTGGGCGATGTTGCGCCCGTGGTATTCCACCGCGAGGGTTTCGTCGTTGAATCGGGAGCCATGGCAGACCGGGCAGGGACCGTAGCTGCCGGGCAGAAACAGCAGCTCAACTGCCACTGATCCTTCTCCCAGGCAGCTTTCACACCGTCCGCCGGCGACGTTGAAGGAGAACCGTCCTGCGCCGAATCCGCGGGCCCGGGCGCCGGCCGTTGCCGCGAATTCGCGGCGCACGGAGTCAAACAGCCCGGTATACGTTGCTAAATTGGACCGTGGTGTGCGGCCAATGGGACGCTGGTCGACTTGAACCAGCCGGTCCACGGGATCGATCCCGGCCATTTTGCTCACAACCGGACCGCCCGTCCTTTCCTGGGGCTCCACAGCTGTCACCTCGCCATCCGCCGGCAACGACGCCGGATCGGCCGTGTGCACTTGGGTCCCTGCCGCCTTGGCCAGCACCTGGAGCAGGGTTGACTTGCCGGACCCGGAAACTCCGGTGACCGCGGTCAGGATCCCCAGCGGCACGTCGGCAGCAACATTCGTCAGGTTGTGCAGGCTGATGCCTTCCATCCGCACCCAGCCTGGGGAAGCCCGACGGCGGCGGGCCGGGTCCCTGCCCCCGTCGGCAACGCCGGACGCGCCTGATGCGCCGGACGGGAATGTTGCGGACGGCGGCTTCGCCCCGAACAGGAAGGGACGGGTCACGGACTCCTCCACCTGCGCCAAGCCCGCCACCGGTCCGCTGTAAAGCACCCGCCCGCCGTTCTCGCCGGCCTGGGGGCCCACATCAACCAACCAGTCCGCGCGTCGCACCACGTCCATGTTGTGCTCGACGACAAACACGGAGTTGCCCGAAGACTTCAGCTGTTCCAACACCTCCAGCAGCGGTTCTGCGTCTGCGGGGTGCAGGCCGGCTGACGGCTCATCCAGCACATAAATGACCCCGAAAAGTCCCGACCGCAATTGTGTGGCAATCCGCAGCCGCTGCATCTCACCGGGGGAGAGGGTGGGGGTGGCGCGGCCCAGGCTCAAATAGCCGAGTCCAAGATCCAGCAGCACCGACACCCGCTGGAGCAGGTCCTTGGCAATGGCTGCCGCGACAGCCTCGCTGGTTCCTTCAGCCTCGTGGTGGGCGGCGCCGAGGTCCCGCAGCACGGCCGCAAGGTCTGTCAGGGACAGCACATTCATCGCGGCAATGTTTCGTCCCCCGACAGTCACGGCCAAGGCGTCGGGTTTTAGTCCGCTGCCGCCACAGCTGGGGCAGGGCCCGGAATGCATGAAGGCCAGTGCGCGTTCCCGCATCGGCTGGCTCTTGGAATTGGCGAGGGTGTGCAGGACGTGGCTGCGCGCGCTCCAGAACCTGCCCTTGTAGGGTTTTTCCACGCGGTCCCGTTGCGGAGTGACATCCACGACCGGCTGTTCCTCGGTATAGAGGATCCAGTCCCGCTGCTCCCGGGGCAGCTGGTTCCAGGGCATGTCGACGTCGTAGCCAAGCTGGATGAGGATGTCCCGCAAATTTTTGCCCTGCCAGGCGCCCGGCCATGCCGCGACCGCGCCTTCCCGGATGGTGAGAAGCGGATCCGGCACGAGCAACTGTTCACTGACAGTGTGGGAGGTGCCCAGGCCGTGGCATTCCGGACAGGCCCCGGCGACCGTGTTGGGTGAGAAGGAATCCGAATACAGGATGCCCGCACCCTCCGGGTAGCGCCCGGCACGGGAGAAGAGCATGCGCAGGGAGTTTGACAACGTCGTCACGGTGCCCACCGAGGAGCGGGTGCTCGGCATGCCACGGCGCTGCTGCAAGGCAACTGCAGGCGGCAGGCCTGTGATCGCTTCCACCCGGGGGTTGTTGCCCTGCTGGATCAGCCTGCGGGCATACGGTGCGACCGACTCGAAATATCGGCGTTGGGCTTCGGCAAAGATGGTCCCGAAAGCCAGAGACGATTTCCCGCTGCCTGAGATGCCGGTAAAGGCGACAATCGCGTCACGGGGAACATCAACGTCGACATTCCTGAGGTTGTTTTCACGGGCACCGCGAACCCGGACATAACCGTCGGACGGTTCACCGAAGACGGGAAACTGGGGCATGTCGGTGTCAGGAGTCAGCACTTTCACGACACTAGGCTATTAAGGAGCTGCAGGGAAGTTTCCCACAATGGCCCATGATCGGCAGCCCGTGACTTTCCAAGCGTGGCCTTGAGCAGGCGACGGTTGCGGGCCGGCCCGCGGCTGCATTCACCGACTTAAATCGATTGGCGGTAGCCGAAGAACTCGTGATCGTTGTTGTAGCCGCCCAGTCCTCCGCCGACGTCGTCGAAGTCCTCAACAAACTCGATGCCCTTGATCCACTTGACGAGTTTGAATCCGAGCTGGGTCTCGTTGCGGAGCCGAAGCGGTGCGCCGTGGCCGAACGAGAGCGTTTCGTCGTTCATGTCGTACGCCAGCATGGTCAGCTTGTAGCTCATCTGCTCAATGGGCTGGGCGTCGTAGTAGATTCCTCCGTCCGGGCCAGCGGCGAAGGAGTAGAAGATCACCCATTTGGCCTCCGGCCTGGGCTTGGCGATGTCGAGGATCGTCTGCATGGAGACGCCACCCCATTTTGCGACACCCGACCAGCCCTGGATGCAGAAGTGCTGGGTGATCTGCTCATGGTGGGGGAGCGCCCGCAGTTGTTCCATGTCCAGCTCCACCGGATTTTCCACCTGGCCGTTGATGCGCAGTTTGTAAGCGTCGAAGTTGCCGGTTTCAAGCTGCTTGTATTCCTCGGTTTCAGGGTATTTTCCGTTATGCCAGAAGTACGGGGAAATATCCTTCTCCGTGTACTGGCCGGGCTTGGAATCAATGTGCTCGAAAAGGCGCTGGGCCGGGCCGATCAGGGCGAAGCCAACCTTCTGGACAACACGCGGATGCCTGTAGGTGAAGGGAGTGGCCGCCACCCAGCCGACGATCACGACGACCATGGAGGCTGCGAAAATCCAGAAACCCGTCCACGACTCGGCGTCTTGGGCTGCGTACATGTGGTTGAGATTGCGCAGGGCCCCTGTGGTCAGCACGAGTGTCACATGGATGACGATGAACAGGACGAACCAGCAGAGCACCATGAAGTGCAATGAGCGGGCGACCTGGATGCTGAAGACGGTGCTGATGGCACGGAACCGGGTGGAAAGTGCTGGAGACATCCCCAACCCTGTGATGAGGGCTGCGGGGGCGGCGATGAACACGGTGATGAAATACGCCAGTAGCTGCAAGCCATTGTAGTTGACCCAGCCGGTTTCCAGTGGCCAGTCCAGGGACAGGTACTGGATGGCAACCGAGAGGGAGTTGGGGAAGACGTCCCAGCTCAACGGCACCAGCCGCATCCATTGGCCGGTGGAGAAGATCAGGATGTAAAAGATGATGCCGTTGAGCAGCCACAGCGTGTCGATGCCCAGGTGCCACCACCGGGCCAGGCCGATGGAGTGGCGGCGGCCGGGCAGGCCCACGCCGTTGGGCAGTGTGATGGAATCCTGCTTCGCGGTGTACAGCGGGTCCGTGGGGACCGGCTTTTGGATGCGGAACCACTCCTTGCCAGGCGTTGAGTGTCTGGTCCAGTACAGGCGGGGGTGGTCGGAGAGGATGGTCAGCCCTGAGCGGATGATGAAGATCATCAGGAACAGGTTCAGGAAGTGCTGCCAGCCCAGCCATGCGGGGAATCCGACGGGTGCGTTGTCAGGCTGCTCCGAGGTGCCAGGGTAGCGGAGCATGAAGTCCTGCACGGCAGGCAGTTCGCGGATGCCCTTGGCGACGGCAATGCCCACAATCAGCAGCAGCAGTCCGATGGGTATGAGCCAGAGCAGGTTGAACCACTTGCCCTGCCCGATCCTGACCCTCGGGGAAACACCGTACTGCGCGGGAACACCTCCGGCCCAGTCCTCGTCCACCACGGTGTACCGCGTGCTGTCGAGCTCATCCCGAAAACTCGCCCTGCGCCCGCCCGCGCCACTGTCCGCTGCGGGTTCGTGCTGGCCGTTCGGTGAAGCGTCCATGCTCCTGAGCGTATCCCGTCTTGGACATTAAAAGGCCGGAATCCAGGAAGCAATTCAGAGTCCCGGGTCGCCCAGTGCGGAAAGCACATCGGCATTCAACCGCGAGATCATGTCCAATGGAATGCGGACCGCTCATCCCGTGGCCAGGGCGTTGATCGCCTCGCCACGGAACATACTGCACCACGTAAACGCCCCGCTCACATCTTGAGAATGGGTGAAGTACGGCACCACTGCGCAGAAGCCGACAGCCACACACCACAGTGTGATCGTCATCGACAACGGGTGGGCGACGATCGCCAAGCAGAACCTGATAGGCATAAGGAATCTGCGCACCGACAACCAGGCTCGCCCATACTATTTCATCGGTTCCCCTCCCCGCGCATGGGGCGGGGCAGGACGCACAGTCTCGGGTTCACAGCCCCGGACCTTGAAGGTGCGAGCTGCCGGCCAGTCCGGCCGTGACCTGTGGGCCCCCGCTGGCGGCCGGTGCTTTGTTGTTGGAGATCATCATCATCTGCCGGGATAGCGCTGCGTTGGGTGGGATACCCGGGTCAGGGACATAAGGGTCAGCTTCCGCCCATCATGACCTAACGAACCTAGATTTCCTCTCCGCTACAGGCACTGTGCTCCCTGTGTCGGGACCCGACGATAGGCATGCCGAGTAAGTCAGGGATTTCCTTGGAGCAGTTCCCGGGCGGCGGCCGTGATGTGGCGGGCGGAGATGCCTGCGGCGTCGAGGAGTTCGGCCGGGGTGCCGGAGGTGGGGAGCCCTTTGACGGCAAGGTGCTTGATGTGCAGCTCCGGCGTGTCCGGGCTGGCGAGTGCTTCGAGTACGGCGGCGCCGATGCCACCTTGGGGGTAGTGGTCTTCGGCGATGACGATCCGACCGCCGGTGTCCAGACAGGTCCGGCGCAGGGTGTGCGCGTCGAGGGGTTTGATGGAGTAGAGGTCGATGACGCGGGCGTTGATGCCGGCCTCGGCGAGTTGCCGGGCGGCGGTAAGGCATTCGTGCACGGTCACCCCTGCTCCGATGAGTGCCACGCCGTCGTCGGGCCCGGCGTGATGGACTTTGCACCCGCCGATGGGGAACTGTTCATCGGGTCCGTAGAGCACCGGATACGCTCCGCGGGTCGCGCGTAGATAGGAGATCCCGGAGGTGTCGGACATGGTGCGGATGAGTTGGGCGGTGGAGGGCGCATCGGCGGCGTACAACACCGTGGAGGTGTGCACGGCCCGCATGGCGGCGATATCCTCGAGTGCCATTTGGGAGGGGCCGTCCTGGCCGATTTCAACGCCGGCGTGGGTGCCGACGAGCCTGATGCTGACCTCGGACACTCCTGCCATGCGGATGAAGTCGAAGGGGCGGGAGATCAGGAACGCGGCGAAGCTGGACGCGAAGGCGACATAGCCTCGGACCGAGATCCCGATGGTGGAGGCGATGAGTTGCTGTTCGGAGATGAACATTTCAAAGAAGCGCTCCGGTGCGGCGTCCTTGAATTCGCCGGCGTGGGTCGAGTTTCCAACTTCACCGTCAAGGACCACGACGTCGGGCCGGGCGGCCAGGGCGGTGATGGCGGCGCCGAAGGCTGCCCGGGTGGCGACCTTCTCCCCAATCTCCCAACGGGGCAGTGTGATGTCGGCGTGGGGGTTGGGGCTGATTGCAGGGGTCCCGGGGTCTGGGAGGGGGCTGGTGGTCTGCAGGCCGGTGGGTCCGCCGAGGGCGGCTATGGCAAGTTCGGCGATGTCCGCTGGAATGGCCTTGCCGTGCCAGCCGTTTTTGTTCTCGACCTCGGGCACACCTTTGCCCTTGATGGTTTTGGCCAGAATGACCGTGGGCTGCTCAGGGTTGGAGCGCGCCCGGGTGAGGGCGTCGTCGATGGCGGTGAGGTCGTGTCCGTCGATGATGATGGCGTGGGCGCCGAAGGCCTTCACCCGTTGGGCGTATCTGTTCATGTCCCATTCGAATTCGGTGGGTCCGTCCTGTCCCAGTCGGTTGACGTCGATGATGGCGGTGAGGTTGCCCAACTTGTAGTAAGCGGCCTTGTCCAGGGCCTCCCACATAGAACCCTCGGCCATTTCGCTGTCCCCGCACAGCACCCAAGTGTGGAAGGGAAGTTTGTCGAGATATTTGCCGGCCAGGGCCACTCCGACTGCATCCGGCAGTCCCTGTCCCAGTGATCCGGTGGCCACGTCCACCCAGGGAAGGATTGGTGTGGGGTGGCCTTGGAGCCGGCTGCCAAACTGTCGGTAGGTGTTGACCAGTTCGTCCTCCCCGATCACCCCGACGGCCCGGTACATGGAGTACAGCAGTGGGGACGCATGTCCCTTGGAGAATATGAGGTGGTCATTGGTGGCCAGTGACGGCTGGTCCCAGTCGTAGCGCAGGTGCCGGGACAGGAGGACGGACATGAGGTCCGCTGCGGACAGCGACGAGGTGGGGTGGCCGGATCCGGCCCGGGTGCTGCACCGGATGGAGTCAACGCGCAGCTGGGCGGCCAGTGCGCCCAGTGCCGCGTACTGATCGGGGCTATTTGGTTCCGTGGTATTGGACTGATTGGGGTTCATGTTCATACCTTTCGCGTACTGGAGGAGTTTTCGTTCTGTCGAGGAGTGACATCCCTGTCCGCATCGTGCCAAGTGGGCCGAGGGTGTGTGTGTATCGCCCGCGGTGGTTCACGAATGGTGGCGGGATAGGCCGGCGAACCGGCACTGGGGGACCGTTGGGCGGTCACAATGCCGGTGCAAGCCGGACCGGTGGTGAAAAAGTCACACTCATGGCGGCAAAGGACTCGCAGCCCCCTGTGTGACTGATCCGCGTGGGACACGCGGCTGGCGTGCGTGTGGCAGCGTCAGATCGGCCGCGGCGTGGACGCCGACGCGGTGGAGTTCTCTGGTGTCGGGTAGATTAGGAACCCAACGCCAGCTGACCGCTTGCGGCGGCGCGTCAGACCCGGTGGCCCAGATCCCGCCCAAGCGATCGCCAAGCCAGGGACTGCGCCGTTGCGGTGTCCGGTGTTGCGTTTGCCCGTCGCCAGCGGTAACTTGGCGGCACCGGTCAACCGGGTTGGTTCCGGTCGCGACAAGGAAGCGCCGACGCCAATGGCGGGTAAGCCAGCGACGTTTCCCGGCTCTTCGCCAATCGGGACGACCCTCAACAGGGTAGGCAGCCATCGACTCCTCGATCACCAAGTGTAAAAACTGTGGCCAGCTTCTGTGCCGCCAGTTTACCCCCAAGGGAAGGCAACCGGCATGGCCTATCCGGTTGGCTCGTTGTTCCCCACGGCCAGGCCCTATGCCTTAGCCCTTGACGATGCCAGAACAAAGCAGTGAGATAAATGTACGACCCTGGATGCGAAGGTCGTTCCCTCCTCGGCGTCCGCAGATGGTCCGTCGGGAGCATCGCAAAGGCCACGCGGAGGAACACCCGCCCCTGAAAGGGACAGGCGATGAATAATGACCTGATGCCCATTGCATCCGCAACACCTGGCACCATTCCGGCCGCACTTGCACAGCACAGCTCCGAGGCAACATCCTGTGTCTTACAGACGAGCTCGGGAAGCTCTCTATGGCCGAAGAGGCCGGGCCGGTGAAACGCCCTGGAAACACCTGGCGAAACCACAATCTTTTGCGGAGGTTTCTAAATGAGACACCGCCGTCAGCTTCCCGGAGGCCTCGCTATGAGGCGACAAACTGTCCGCGTACTTCAGGGAAAGCAGTGCGATTCCACAGCTCAGATGACAATCCGCAGCGGATCCTCCAGCCGTCGCTTCAGGTCGCTGAGGAACGCCGCGGCGGTGGCCCCGTCAAGTACCCTGTGGTCGGAGGTCATGGTGATCTTCAGGATGCGCCGGCTGCGCAGCTCCCCGTCCTCGACGAACGGCTCCTCGGTGGCCGCCCCCACAGCGAGGATGGCGGCCTCGGGCGGGTTGATGACCGCCGTGAAGTTATCGATGCCAAACATTCCCAGATTACTGATGGTGAAGGTTCCGCCGCTGAATTCCTGCAGGGTCAGTGTCCCGGCGCGGGCCTTTTCCGCCAGGGACCGGGTTTCAGCGGCAATCTGGTCCAGGCTCTTGGCATCGGCGCCGGTGACCACGGGGACAATCAGGCCTTCGTTCAAGGCCACCGCCACACCGATGTTGATCCGCCGGTGCGCCAGGATCCTGTCTCCGGCCCACGATGAGTTCACCTGCGGGTGTGACCTGAGTGTGACGGCGCACGCCCGTACCACCAAGTCTGTGACGCTGACCTTGATACCTTGGTCCGCGAACCGTTCGTTGACTTCGCTCCGGAATTGGAACATTGCGTCGACGCCAACTACAACGGTCAGGTAGAAGTGCGGTGCGGCCGCGCTTTCTGTGAGCCGGCGCGCGGTCACCCTGCGCACCTGGGTCAGCGGGACCTCCACCGAATCTGGGACGGACGACGGCGGCCTGACCGGCTGTGTGCCCTGGTCTGTCGGCTGCGCTTGCCCTGCAAGGCGTGACCGGTCCACTTCCGCCGCGGCTATGGCCGCTGACACATCCGCGCGCACAATCCGCCCACCCGGGCCGGTGCCGGTGATCGTTGCCGGGTCTAGTCCATGCCGGGCAGCCTCTCGCCGAGCCAGGGGGGAGCTCAGCAGCCGCCGCGAGCCGGCACCCGGCTGGACGCCGGTCGTCGCAGGGACGGGTTTCGAAGCGGCCGGGGAGGTGACCTCCTGAGCCGAAGGGATGATGCTGTCCGGTGCGGGAGCCGCGGGTTCCGGGCGGGCGGTGCTGTGGCCGTCGCCGATCACCGCCAGGGGCTGGCCGATCGCCACCGTGGTGCCCTCCTGGACCAGCAGCTTTTCCAAGATGCCGTCGTCGAAGCTTTCCAACTCCATCGTGGCCTTGTCGGTGTCGATCTCGCCGAGCACGTCCCCTTGCCGGACCGCGTCCCCTTCCTTCTTGAGCCAACGGCTGAGCACGCCCTCCTCCATCGTGTCGGAAAGCCTGGGCATGACTACTTCGGGCATGGAATCTTCCTATCGGGTGGCGGGGGCAATGGGGTCGGTTGCTGCCGGGCTGAAGCGGCTGGCGTCGAGTAGCTCGCGGATGACTTTGATTAGGTCGTTTGCATCGGGCAGCGCTGCGAGTTCCAGGGGTTTGGCATAGGGCAGGGGAACTTCTGCCGCTGCCACCCGGCGGACCGGCGCGTCCAGGTAGTCGAAGGCCCCCTCCATGAGGGTGGCGGAGATTTCTGCGCCGACACCGTAGCTGAGCCAGTCGTCTTCGAGGACTACGGCCCTGCTGGTCTTGCGGACGGAAGCGCAGACCGTTTCCCGGTCCAGCGGGCGGAGGCTGCGCAGGTCCACTACTTCGATGGAGATGCCTTCTTCCGCCAGCTGGCGTGCCACTTCCAGGGCCACCGTTGTCGCGCGGGAGTAGGTAATCACGGTCAGGTCGGTCCCTTTCCGCGCCACGGCGGCTTTGCCGAGTTCGGCGACGTGTTCGCCGTCGGGCACCTCGCCCTTGGTGTTGTAAAGGGATAGGTTTTCCAGGAAGATCACCGGATCGTTGTCCCGGATTGCCGCGAGCAACAGCGCCTTGGCATCGGCCGGGGTGGAGGGAGCAACGACCTTCAAACCTGGGACATGCGCGAACCAGACCTCAAGATTCTGTGAGTGGGTGGCGGCCAGCTGCTGGCCACCGCCGCCAGGCATCCGGATTACCAGCGGGACGGGCGTCTGGCCGCCGAACATGCCATAGATTTTGGCAGCATGGTTAATGATCTGGTCCATCGCAATCAAACTGAAGTTCAGCGTCATGATTTCCACCACCGGACGCATCCCCAACATGGCGGCACCGATGGCGGCGCCAACAAAACCTTCCTCGGCGATCGGAGTATCGCGCACCCGTTCGGGGCCGAATTCGGCCAGAAGGCCCGCGGTGATCTTGTAGGAGCCCTCAAAGATCCCGATTTCCTCGCCCAGCAGGATGACGTTGTCGTCCCGGGTCAGCTCGGCCCGGAGGGCATCATTGAGCGCCTGGCGGTACGTGATGACGGGCATGGTGGATCCTACGCTGGGGTTGGGACTTCCCTCGGCGGGACTGATGGGCATGGGATTACCGGCGCTGGGTTCACTGGTCATGGGACCGCCACCGCGGGGTCTCCGGGCAGGGCGTGGGCGGCGTTTGCGACCGGGCTGGCGTAGGCGTAGTCGAAGAGCTGGCCCGGGGCGGGATCGGGGCTTGAGTCGGCGAAGGCGACGGCGGCGGCGACCTTTTTGCCGGCGTCGGCCTCAATGCCCTGTGCCTGGGCCTCGTCCAGCAGGCCTGTATCCAGCAGGTGCCGGCGCAGCAGGGGGACAGGATCCGCGGCCTGCGCGGTTTCGACGTCGGCCGCGGAGCGGTAACGTGCCGGGTCTACCACCGAGTGCCCCCGCAAGCGGTAGCTCATGACTTCCAGCAGTGCGGGCTCGCGTTCCAGCCGCGCACGGTCCAGGGCACGCTGGGCGCCCTCGCGCACCGCCACCGGATCGGTTCCGTCAACGCGCTCACCGGGGATCCTGTACGAACTGCCGCGTTTGTACAGTTCCGGCTCACCGGCGGCGGCCTCGACGGTGGTTCCCATGCCCAAACGGTTGTTGACGACCACGTACACGATGGGCAGGTGCCAGACGGCGGCCAGGTTCAGTGATTCGTGGAACGCGCCGATGTTGGTGGTGCCGTCGCCCATCTGGCACATCACGACCTCGGCGTCCGGCCCTGGCCCGCCGCGGTAGGTCAGGGCCAGGGCTGCGCCGGTGGCGGGCGGAATCTGGCCCCCGACAATGCCGTAACCACCCATCAGCCGGGCCCCGGTGTCAAACATATGCATTGATCCGCCCCGGCCCTTGGACACTCCTGTTGACTTGCCGAAGAGCTCGGCCATCACCCGGCCCGGTTCCAGTCCGCGCATCAGGGCGTATCCGTGGTCGCGGTAGTTGGTAAACAAATAATCGGTGGGCCGCAACGCTGCCATCAGCCCGACGACGGTGGCCTCCTCGCCCAGGTTCAAGTGGCAATAGCCGCCGATCTTGGCGCGTTTGTACATCTGGTCGGCGATGAGCTCGAATTTGCGGATCAGGACCATGTCGGCGTAATAGCACAGAAGGCGTTCAGGGGGGTCGTCCGCGGGGGAAAGCCCGGAGTTCCCAAACTTCTGCGCCGCTGCCGGCTCCTTCCCTCGCGTCGCTGCAGGTTTCCGTCGCTCCGCCATGCGCTCTCCTCCAAGTGTGCTGTGTACTGAGTTCGCGCCGGTGCGCTTTTCCGCCTGCATCCGGCGCGTCCATCCGCGGGCGGCGCGGTGGCGGCATTCACGGCCCAGGGGGCTGTTCCTGCAGCGTGAACCCGGCAGTGTCCCCGCCGCATTTTGGACAGCTGGCCGGTGGACTCTCACCGCGGGCAGGTTCGCCGCAGACGCCGCATACCCACTCGGTGGCGAGCAGCGCCACCAGGTCGCCGCGGCTGATGATGCCGGCCAGGCGCCCGCCGGACAATACCGGCAGCCGGCCGATATGCTGGCTTACCAGCAGCTGGCGGACGTCGGAGATGGCTGTGTCGGGGCTGACGCTGATCACGGCAGTGGTCATGATCTCCGCCGCGGTGCCCCCGGTCTTGGCCAGCAGGTCGTATTCGCTGATTAACCCCAGCACATGGTCCTCCGGATCCACGACGGGAATGCCGCTGATCCGGTGCTTGCGTATGAGGCCGGCGATTGCGCCGACCTCCAGTCCGGGCGGAACGGTCACGACGGGGCGGCTCATGATCCCATCGGCCGTGGTGGCAATCCTTGTATCCATGGTTCCTACCTTCCGTACTCGGCGAGACCCGCCCCGGTGCGGTCCTGCCCGCCAGCGGGGGTGAACACGAGCGCCACCAGGGCGCTCACCCCTAACAGCAGCAGCCCGATCGAGTAGCTGAAGGCGCTTGTTCGCCTTGGCATGCCCCTGTCACAAGATCCCGCCCGCGGATCCGGGCCACGTACAGCGTCCGTTGTCCTGAGCGTATCCCTCCTTGGCCCTTAAAAGGCCGGAATCCAGGAAGCAGTTCAGAGTCCCGGGTCGCCCAGTGCGGAAAGCACGTCGGCATTCAACCGCGAGATCATGTCCAGTGGGATGCCGACCGGGCACACGGCCGTGCATTCGCCAATCTGCGTGCAGCCGCCAAAGCCTTCGGCGTCGTGCGCGGCAACCATGGCCAGTGCCCGGGAGCCCCGCTCGGGCTGGCCTTGGGGCAGTGCGCCCAAATGGGTGGCTTTGGCCCCAGTGAAAAGCATGGCGGAACCGTTGGGGCATGCGGCGACACAGGCGCCGCAACCAATGCAGGTGGCCGCATCGAAAGCCCTGTCTGCTGCGTCTTTGCGCACGAGTGTGGCGGATGCCTCGGGGGCTGCACCGGTCGGCGCGCTGATGTAGCCGCCTGCTTGGATGATGCGGTCCAATGCGCTGCGGTCCACAATCAAGTCCCGCACGACCGGGAATGACTCGGCATGCCACGGTTCGACGTCGATGGTGTCACCGTCGCTGAAGTGGCGCATGTACAGCTGACAGGTGGTGGTGAGCCCCTCCGGGCCGTGGGCCACGCCGTCGATCGCCAGTGAACACATGCCGCAGATGCCCTCCCGGCAGTCGTGGTCGAAGGCGACGGGATCTTCCCCGGTGATAGTGAGCCGTTCGTTCAGGACGTCCAGCATTTCCAAAAACGACATGTCGGCGCTGATGCCGTCGACGTCGTAACTGACCATGCTGCCGGGGGAGTGGACGTTGTGCTGGCGCCAAATGCGCAGGGTGATTTTCATTTGTAACTCCTCTGCGTCAACTCCACGAACTCGTAGTCAAGGTGTTCCCTGTGCAGCCTGGGCGGGGCGTTCTCGCCGTCGAACTCCCAGGCCGCGACGTAGGCGAACGCGTCGTCGTCACGCAACGCCTCGCCGTCCCCGGTCTGGCTCTCCGTGCGGAAATGGCTGCCGCAGGATTCCCCGCGGTGCAGCGCATCGATGCACATAAGTTCGGCCAGCCCAAAAAAGTCTGCCACGCGACCGGCACGCTCAAGGCTCTGGTTCAGCTCCTCGTTGCTGCCGGTGACCTTGAGGTTGCTCCAGAACTCCTCGCGGAGCGCCCGGATGAGCGCCACGGCGTGCACGAGCCCCTCGGCATTGCGCTCCATCCCGCAGTATTCCCAGACGATGGCGCCCAGTTCCTTGTGGAAGGAATCAACGGTGCGTTCACCGTTGATCGACAGGAGCGTGTTGATGCGTTCGCGGACTTCCTCCATGGTTGCCACCACCTCGGGATGGGATTCATCCACGACGCCGGAGGGCTGGGTTTTCGCCAGATAGTCGCCGATGGTGTTGGGCAGGATGAAGTAGCCGTCCGCCAGGCCCTGCATCAGGGCGCTGGCGCCGAGCCGGTTCGCCCCGTGGTCGGAAAAGTTTGCCTCCCCGATGACGAACAGCCCGGGGATGGAGCTCGCCAAATCGTAGTCGACCCACAGCCCGCCCATGGTGTAATGCACGGCCGGGTAGATGCGCATGGGCACCTGGTAGGGGTCTTCGTCGGTGATTTTCTGGTACATGTCCAGCAGGTTGCCGTACTTCTCCTCGATCGAAGAACGGCCCAGGCGGGCGATGGCGTCGCCCAGGTCCAGGTACACGCCCCGGCCGCCGGGGCCCACGCCCCGTCCGGCGTCGCACTGGTTTTTAGCGGCCCGGGAGGCAACGTCGCGGGGAACGAGATTGCCGAAGGACGGATACGCGCGCTCCAAATAGTAGTCGCGTTCCGTCTCGGGGATGTCCCTGGGATTGCGGGTGTCCCCGGCCGTGGCCGGCACCCAGATGCGGCCGTCGTTGCGCAGGGATTCGCTCATGAGCGTCAATTTCGACTGGTGCTCGCCGCTGGCGGGGATGCAGGTCGGGTGGATTTGGGTGAAGCACGGGTTCGCGAAGAAGGCGCCCCTGCGGTGGGCCCGCCAGATCGCCGTCGTGTTGCACCCCATCGCGTTGGTGGAGAGATGGTAAACGTTGCCGTAGCCCCCGCTTGCCAGCACGACGGCGTCGGCCAGGTGGGTCTCCAGCGTTCCGGTCACCATGTCACGGACAACAACTCCGCGGGCCTTGCCGTCGATGACAATCAGGTCAAGCATTTCATGGCGGGTGTTGACCTCCACCGTGCCGGCCGCGGCTTGGCGCTCGAGCGCCTGGTAGGCGCCCAGCAGCAGCTGCTGGCCGGTTTGGCCCCGCGCGTAGAACGTGCGGGAAACCTGGACCCCGCCAAAGGAGCGCGTATCCAGCAGCCCGCCATAGTCGCGGGCGAAGGGGACGCCCTGGGCCACGCACTGGTCAATGATGGCGGAGCTGACCTCCGCCAGGCGGTAGACGTTGGATTCCCGCGAACGGTAGTCACCGCCCTTGACGGTGTCGTAAAAGAGTCGGCGGACGCTGTCGCCATCATTGCGATAGTTCTTGGCGGCATTGATGCCGCCCTGTGCTGCAATGCTGTGGGCGCGCCGGGCGCTGTCCTGGTAACAAAAACTCGTGACTTGGTAGCCGGCCTCGCCGAGCGTTGCCGCCGCCGAGGCCCCTGCCAATCCAGTGCCGACGACGATGATGGAGAGTTTGCGGCGGTTCGCCGGGTTGATCAGCTTGGCGCCGAAGCGGCGCGCCTCCCAGCGGTCCTGGACCGGTCCGGCCGGCGCCTTGGTGTCCCGGATGGGCTCCCCAACGGTAAACAGCCCTGTCGTCACTGCACCCACCCCACCAGAATCACCAGCGGCGGAATGAGGAATCCCACCAGTAGTATCGCGGCGACCACGGTGGCCGTCACGTTGAGGACACGCCTGCGCGCAACAGAGGTGTTGGCGCCCAGGGAAGCGAACGCGCTCCACACCCCGTGGCGCAAATGGAAGCCGAGGGCGATCAGTGCCACGGCATAGGAGAGCACCACCCACCCGATGGAGAAGCCGTTGACCATGCGCTGGTACGGGCTCGACGACGTCCCGCCGGGTGCGATGACATCGGCAGTCAGGTGCAGGATGTGGTAAACGACGAACAAGCCGATGACGATGCCGCCCCACCGCAGCGTGAAGGAGGCGTAGCTGCGCTGGACGCCGCGGCGGTTCTTTGTACTCTCATAACGCCACGCGCCTTTGCCGCGTGTTGCTGCCCGCGATCGAAACCACAGCGTAAATGCCGCATATATATGGATGCCAACGCTCAGCAGCAGGGCCACGCGGATGATCCACAGCGCCCCACTGTGTGGCAGCAACGGCTCACCGATCTCACGCAAATACTCCGAATAACCGTCGAACGCCTGCTGGCCTTCGAAGATCTTCAAGTTGCCGTACATGTGGGCCAGCAGGAAAAGGAGCATGACCAGTCCGGAAACAGCCATCCCTGCGTGCAGCACCACGGAGGAACGTAGTGCCTTTTGCCGTGCTCCAACACTGTTGACGGGCATGCCCCCACTGTAGACACCATTGGCTGAATGCACCATGAAACGTTGCGAACGTGAAAACTTGTGTGTTTGGTGCCGTGACCTACGATGAAGCCATGACCACCCACGAGCAGTCATCACCGGATCGGCGGATATCCGTGGTTGTCGGCGTCCCGGCGGATAAACACGTGATCGGTGCCATCAAGAACGTGGACAGCACCATTGATGTTCGCCATGACCGGCCCTTGGATCCGGCGGCGCTAAGGCGGATGCTGGTACAGGCGGAGGTCATCTTTGGAATTCCGGCCGGCACGCCCGCGCAATTGAAGGAGCTGCTGGACGGCAATGCGGGACTGCGCTGGGTCCACGCCACAAATCAGGACGAGCTTGAGCGGCTGCAGAACGCTGATCTCAGCGACGAAACACGCGAACGAATCCAGCTCACCGGACCCGGGGGGAGTCATGCCGCGGCGCTGGCCGAATTCGCCATGCTTGGCCTGCTTACGTTCGCCAAGCAAGGCCAAAAAGCCAAGCCCGGCACCTGCGCATCGCCGGGAACCGACCGCCCGTCAGAACTTGCCGGCCAGACGCTTCTCGTCGTGGGACTGGGCCGCGTCGGTGCCGAAGTCGCACGCCTGGGCAAAGCCTTCGGCATGAGGGTCATGGCCATGACCCGGACCGGAAATGGCCAAGCACCCCATGTGGACGAGCTCCGTCCAGCACGTTTTTTGGGGGACATGCTCCCGGTCTCCCACGCCGTCGTGCTGGCCCTGCCGCAGAACGAACAAACGACAGGCTTGCTCGGCACGGGGGCGATCCGCAAGATGCGGCACGACGCCATCCTGGTCAATGTGGGGCACGGCGGGGTTCTCGACGGGCAGGCACTCATCGAAGGGCTTGAACAAGGACAGCCGGCAGCGGTTCTGTTGGACGCGTATTCCGCCGCACAGCTGCCGGGCGACAGTGCACTGCGGTCGATGCCCAACGTGCTGATCAGCCCCCACGCGGCTGCCGACACACGCCAGGAAAACGCCCGCAACACGGAGCGCTTTACCGCAAACCTGCGCCGATACCTGCGTGGCGAAAGGCTATCGGGGCTGGTCCTGCCCACTGCCTAACGGGGTGGGTACTGTATTCTCTGCGCCTGCATTCTTCGGCTCGGCATTCTTCGCGTCGGCGAGAACCTCGGCCAGGGGGATGGACGCATCGGCGAGCTTCACGCCGTCGACCTTCAGGCCCGAACGCACCAAGTCCTTGATCACCTCGGTGACATCCCAAACATTAACGTTCATGCCCGCGAGGACCTGGAGGTCCTTGAGCCAGAAGGCAACGAACTCAAGGGTGTCCATGTTGCCGCGGACAATGACCTGGTCATAACCGCCGGACTCCACAAAACCGGAATACTCCATGCCGAGCTCATACTGGTCGCTGTAAAAGTACGGCACCTCGTCATAGCTGGCAGCCAGGCCCAGCATGGACCTGGCGGCGACGGCCGGCTGGCTGAATGCGTTAAACCAGTGCTCCATGCGGAGGTGCCGGCCCAGCATGGGATGGAAGGCGTTGGCGACGTCACCGGCTGCGAAAATATCCGGATCCGAGGTGCGCAGGTGCTCATCGACGGTGATGCCGTTGTCCACATGAAGGCCTGCGTCCTCGGCTAGGGAGGTGTTCGGCAGTGCCCCGACGCCAACGACCACCAGATCCGCATCCACCCGTGTGCCATCGTTGAGCTGCACGCCCGTCGCCCTGCCGTCAGCATTGGAGATGATGCGCCGGAGGTGGGTGCTTGTCCGCAGATCCACGCCATGAGCCCGGTGGAGACGGGCGAAAACCGCGGCAGTTTCCCTTCCAAGAATACGCATTAGGGGGACGTCACCGCGCTCCAAAAGGACCACCTCGACGTTGGCCGCGCGGGCCGCGGCGGCAACTTCCAGTCCAATCCACCCGCCGCCGATGATGACCACGCGTTTGGCTTGGGTGAAGGCAAAGCGGAGCTGGATGGAGTCCTCGACCCTGCGGAGGTAGTACACGCTGTGGGGTCCGGCGTCGGGCAGCTCACGCGGGGAGGCGCCTGTGGTCAGCAGGAGCTTGTCGTAGGCGAGGCGATTTCCGTTGCCCAACTGAATTTCCCGCTGAGCGCGATCGATGGCTGTGACCTTGGTGCTGGTGTGAAGTTCAATGTCATGATCCGCGTACCACTGCTTCGGATGGACGTAGATCTTTGCCCTTTCAGAGGTGCCCTGCAGAAAGCTCTTGGACAGGGGCGGCCGTTCATAGGGCCGCTCAGGTTCCGCCCCGAACAGCAGGATGCGCCCGTTGAACCCTTCGGACCGCAGTGCTTCCGCAGCTTTTGCACCAGCAAGACCGGCCCCAACAATCACGAAAGTCTGCTGTGCACCCATGGTTGGCTCCTTATCTGATTCCGGCGATTCCTGTTTTGGCATCCACCATTGCTGCCGACTCTACTGGCAGGCGGGCCGTGTGCGGGTGGTGTGTCCCAGCACGGCTCAGTGGTGGATGAACGTTTCCATGGCTTTGCCCACGCTCGTGCCCCAGGTGCGGGCCCGGGCCAGTTCGCCGTCGTCAAGGGTGTTGTCCTTGGACACCAGGAAGCTCTCCGCCGAAATGACGGCGCGCGAGCCCCGTTTCGTGAGCGCGTGCTCGATGTGCCCTGATGCTGCTCCCGAGAGGATGCGCGCCATGTCCCTTCGGGTGTCGAAGGCAGCACAGAGGGCAGGAACCAGTTCAAGGTCCTTGATCCATTCGCGCACCCCCGTTCCTGGCGCCGAGGGTTCCAGCGTGAGGTTCCTTGATGTGTCGTTCGCCCAGGTTGTTGCTTCTTCGCGTGAGGCGGGCCTTGTCATGCCATGCACATGCGTGGGGCCGCCGAGAACCACCAAGTTGGCGGAACGTGCGGCTTCTTCGGCGAGCTTGTCGTTGACATTTGCCGTGACCACCACGCCGAAGGGTGCAAGTCCCTCAGCGATGGCCAACGCGATTCTGCGGGTGTTGCCAAACATGGATTCATAGACGACGACGATGCTCATCTTGAGTGCCTTTCTTGCGGATGAAGGGTGGCAGGGTGCTGCTTCAAGGCTTGCTGGCCCTGGTCCTTTCCGCAAGGGCCGAACGTCCCGCACGGGGCGGGACGTTCGGCCCTGGCCCATGGAAAATCCCAGGCGTATGTTCAAGGAATGAGAACCAATCGTTGTCTGGCCGCTGGCCTCGGGCTGCTCGCAGCACTGGTTGTCAGCTATGCCATCTTGGGCCCGCTCATCCTGAATCAGATCCATTTCAGGACCTCGAGTTCGGGTCTTAACCAGATCCGTGGCGGGGATCTGGCGGCACTGGCCGTCGTCGTCCCTGTGTGCGTGGTGGTTGGCGTCTTGGCATGGCGCAACCATCCTGCCGCTCCCGTGCTGGCTCTCGCACCGGCACTGTTTGCGATGTACACCTATTCTCAGCTGATCCTGGGTAATGAATACCTGAAGCTGCCAGGCAACGTTGAACGGTACTTCCCCTTGCTGCTGGCCATGTTTCTGGTCTCTGCGGCTGTGGTGCTACTTGGTTGGACCCAGATTGTGCCCGGCAATCTGCCGCCGATGTCCGGACGTCTCGGGCGGGGCAGCGGCATTTTGCTAGTGGTCATAGCGGTGTTTGTCGTGGTTGGGCTGCACCTGCGGTCGCTGGTTGATGCGATGAGTGAGCAACCGGCCGGCGCCGCCTACCTAGACACACCAGTGACTTTTTGGGTGGTCAAATTCTACGACTTGGGTATCGTTGCTCCGGCAGCATTGTGCGTTGGCGTAGGCCTGCTTCGACGTTACCTGTGGGCCCGCAAACCGGCGTACGGGATCCTTGGCGCATATGTACTGCTCGCTTGGTCGGTTGCCGGAATGGCGTTTAGCATGCTGCTCAACGGGGACCCCGACGCATCAGTCGCCCAGTTTGGTGGCATGGCGGCACTTGCCAGTGCAGGATCGGTCTTCGCGTACTTGCTGTACCGGCCGCTTTTCGTCATGGCAGGATCAGCCGTGCACGCGCCGGTCACCGCATCAGGGAGAGGCCGAGAGCAGCGGAGCTTGCGCAGGTCGGTTTGAGTTGACAGGCAGGACCCAACGGTGCCCGTACAAACCTGGCGATCAGTGCCATGGACGTTGAGGCCGCAAGGGACGCGGTCAAGCCGAGCCCGAAGCTGGCGCTCAGCCCGAAGGCCACTAAATGATCCCGGTTGCCCCAAGCGCGCGGCCAATGCCGTAGGTTGCTGCGAGGGCCAGGGCGCCGCCGATGACAAGGCGTGTCGCCGAGGTGGTCTTCGAGCTGCCCCCGATGGCGGCGCTCAGTGTGCCGGTGAGGGCAAGGGCCAGCAGGACGGCGGCGAACGTCACCGGGATCCGGAATCCGGCGGGCGGCAGCAGGATGGCGATCAGCGGCAGTATGGCTCCGATGGTGAATGCGGCCGCCGAGGCGTAGGCGGCCTGCCATGGATTGGCCTCGTCGTGCTCGTTGATGTTCAGTTCGGCGGAGAGATGGGCGGCCAGGGCGTCGTGGCCGGTCAGCTCGAGTGCCACCTGCTCCGCCGTTGCTGCGCTCAGCCCCTTGGCCAGGTACAGACCGGTGAGCTCGGCCAATTCCGCTTCCGGGTCCTCGGCCAGCTCCTGGCGTTCCTTTTCTATCAGTGCCCGCTGGCTGTCGCGTTGACTGCTGACGGAGACATATTCGCCCAATGCCATGGACACGGCGCCACCCACCAGGGCGGCAATGCCTGCCACAAGAATCGGGGTGGGCGCGTTGGTCACGCCGGCCACTCCGACGACGGTGGCTGCAACCGAGACGATGCCGTCGTTGGCGCCGAGGACTCCGGCCCGAAGCCAGTTCAGGCGCCCCGCAATGTTGGCCGTGTGCGGTTCATTGTCGTGGGACCCTGTTAAGTTACTCATGGGCCCAAACTAGCAGGCGGGCCCTTGCACCAGCTTGTCCGTGAAGGGCGGGGCGGCCGCTGGCAGCCTATGTCTGGTGTTCTCCCACCTTGGCGCGTGGACTACGACCACCGGGCAATGGGCGTGGGCTGTGCAGACTGTGCTGGCGGAACCCATCAGCAGCCCCCGGAAACCACCCATGCCCCGCCGGCCAAGAGCCAGCAGCGCCGCATCCCTGCTGGCTTCAATCAGTGGTGGCCGGGCTGGTCCCTGAACAAGCTGGGTCGTGAGAGTCCTGGGCCAGTCCAGGCCGAACACTTTCTCAACGGCAGTGTCGAGGATTTTTTGCGCAGCCCCCTTGAAATCGAAGCCATCTAACGCGTAGGGCACTGCATAGGCGCTGGGGTAGTTCCAGCATGTCAAGGCCGTCACGCGCGCGTTGAGCGGGTTCGCCAACCATGCTGCTTGAAGCAGGCCTCAATGGACGACTCTGGTCCGTCGACACCCACGAGGATGGTGACGGGTCCGTGCTCGGTGGTCATGGCGCATTCCTGCGGTCCTCCGGCGGCGTCCAGACCCAGTCGCGAATTTCCGGCAGGTCTTCCAGGTGCTCGTGAATGTAGCTCTCATGATTGGCAAGCATCTGCTGGCAGTGGTCCGCCAATTCCTGTGCGCCGTCAAAGTGGCCGATCACCCGGTTCAGGGCCTCCAAAGCGAGGTGGTATCGGCTCATCCTGTTCAGGACCACCATGTCGAACGGGGTGGTTGTGGAGCCTTGCTCGTTGTAGCCACGGACGTGGAACCTGCCCGGGTTCGGGCGGCCGTGCAGCAGCTGGTGGAAGGCCCGGGCATATCCATGCCAGGCCACAATCACCTCGCCGCCATCGGTGAAGAGCTTTTCAAAGTCGACGTCGGAGAGCCCGTGGGGGTGCGTGTCGCGTGGCGGCAGCACGAGCAGATCCATGACGTTGACCACGCGCACCCGCAGCCCTGGGACATGATGCTGGAGCAGCCACGCGGCGGCCAAAGTCTCCTCTGTTGGGACGTCGCCGGCGCAGGCCATGACAATGTCCGGTTCGGTTGCCCCCGCCGGCTCGTCAGGGGTGGTGATGGAGGAATCGGTGCCGGACAAGGCGCTCCTGTGGGTGATCTCTTCGCTGGGTGTGTCGTTATTTCCTGCCCAATGCCAGATCGAGGCACCGGCAGCCGCATGCTTGCGGGCGTCGTCGAGGTTCAAATACTGGGGGTGGGCCTGCTTGTCCACGACCACCAAATTCACGTAGTCCTTGCTGAGCAGGACATGTTCGGCTGCGGCCAGCAAGGTGTTGGAATCCGGTGGCAGGTAGACGCGGATGACGGAACCCGAGAGTGAGAGGACGGTGTCGATCAGGCCCGGTCCCTGATGGCTGAAGCCGTTGTGGTCATTGCGCCAACAGGTTGAGGTGAGCAAGATGTTGAGACTGGGCACGGGGGTTCGCCACGCCAGTTCGCGGGCGTGCTGGAGCCATTTGGCATGTTGGATGGTCATGGAGGCGCTGACCATGGCAAACGCCTCATAGGTGGCGAACAGCCCGTGCCGCCCCGTCAGGACGTAGCCTTCGAGCCAGCCCTGGCAGAGGTGTTCGGAGAGGACTTCCATGACGCGCCCGTCGGGGGACAGATGGTCATCACCGTCCCGGATGGCCTCCATTTGGCACCTGTCGGTGACTTCGAAGACGGCGCCCAGCCTGTTGCTGTTGGTCTCGTCAGGGCTGAACAGCCGGAAACGGGGATCGTGGGAGGTGTCCGTGTAGATGTCCCGGAGCATTTCACCCAGGGGCCTGGTGGTCTCGTGCTTGAGGGACCCCGGAACGGGCACGTCAAGGGCATAGTTTTCAAGGGGGCGCAGAGGCAGCGGGGCCGTGTCCGCGCCGCCGTTGGCCCAGGGGTTGGCGCCCATGCGCAAGTCACCTTGCGGGGCGAGGGCAGCCAGTTCCGGCACCAGCCGGCCGGCAGCATCAAAGAGTGTTTCGGGCTTGTAGGAGCGCAGCCAGGCCTCCAACTGGGCCAGGTGGGCGGGATTTTCACGGACACCTGCCAGTGGGACCTGGTGGGCGCGGAACGTGCCTTCCACCTGAATTCCGTCGACAACACCGGGGCCGGTCCAGCCTTTGGGCGTGCGCAGGATAATCGCCGGCCAGTGAGCGGGGCCGGTGATGCCGCATCGGCGCGCCTGCTCCTGGATCTGGAGAATACGGGCGTGGGCGTTCTCCACAGCCTCTGCCAGTTGGGGGTGCACCAGCGCGGGGTCGTTGCCGGAGACGACGACGGGGTCCCAGCCGTGTGCGCGCAGCAGCGCCATGACCTGCTCGTCGGACTGGCGGCCAAGCACTGTGGGGCCGGAGATCTTGTAGCCGTTGAGGTGAAGTATCGGAAGGACGGCTCCGTCCCGGCCTGGGTTGAGGAAGGCAGGAGCCTTCCATGCACCCTCCAGGGGGCCGGTTTCGGCTTCCCCGTCGCCAACCACGCAGGCCACGATGAGCTCCGGGTTGTCCATGGCTGCTCCCGCGGCATGTGCCAGCGAATAGCCCAGTTCCCCGCCTTCGTGGATGGACCCGGGGGTCGGCGGACCGACATGGCTGGGGATGCCGCCGGGGGTGGAGAACTGGCGGATCAAGCGCCGAAGCCCCTCAGGGTCCTGGCTGACGCGGGGATAGATTTCAGAGTAGGTCCCCTCCAGATAGAGATTTGCAATCACGGCCGGGCCGCCATGGCCGGGGCCGGCCACGAACAGTATTTTGGCTCCGGTATTGCGAATGAGCCGGTTCAAATGGACGTAGATCAAGGACAGTCCGGGGCTGGTTCCCCAATGGCCGAGCAAGCGCGGCTTGATTTGTTCCGCTCCAAGGGGGGACTGCAGCAGGGCATTCTCCTGCAGGTAGATCTGCGCCACTGTCAGGTAGTTGGCAGCATCCCAATATCGGTTGAGGAGCTCAAGCTCGTACGGCCCCAGTATGGGTTCGGCATCTACAGCGTCGGCATTGTTTTGAGCTTTGGTGCTGACTTGATTGAGCCGGTTCTTCAAGGTTGACTCCGTGTCCTCGTTGGTCCCCTGCGAGCCCAAGTGACTGACTCACTGACGCAGGTAGTCTACGTCCGTTCCCTCAAGAGTGGCACGATGCAGCCCTGGCAGTTAGGGACCTTGGACCCTGTGCAGCCTGCGCGTCCGGCCCCGATCATTGAGATGGAAGGACCGTCTGGAGCCCAAACGGTACCGGTGGCACCCCGTGCCCTTAACTGAGAGGGCATCGTGGCTGCAAAGAAAATGAAGGACGGTTGAACGCATGGAAGACCAGACAACCCGCGAAGATTCGCACATTGTGGTCGGGGTCGACGGATCCCCTGAGTCCGTGCTGGCCCTGAATTGGGCGAAAACTTTGGCGCCCGCACTTGATGCGACCATCGTTGCTGTCACTGCGTGGCATTTTGAAACCTCCCTTGGGCCCTATGCGGCTGCGGAGTGGGATCCCGAAGCCGATGCGCAGAAAATCTTGCAGGATGCGCTGGCCGAAGCTTTTGGCGACCAGCTCCCGGCCGGCCTCAGCAGCCAGGTGGATCGGGGCCGTCCGGCACAAGTTCTGCTGGAAGCGGGAAAATCCGCGCAGATGCTCATTGTCGGCTCCCGCGGGCATGGCGGGTTCACAGGGCTGCTGCTGGGGTCAGTCAGTTCGGCCTGTACAGAACACGCGAACTGTCCCGTTCTCGTGGTCCACAGTGGTTCGCAGGCGCCGGCCGGTGGCGATTCTGAGCGTGAGGTTGCCTGTGAGCCTGCCGACAACGTCTGAGGCAGCCAGCGCAGCCCCGTTGTCCATGGTTGATTCAGCCCACCGGGCTGGTGGGCTGGTGCTGGAGAATCTTCAGTCCACGGAACAAGGTCTTAGCGGCGAGGAGGCCGTACGGCGGCTGACAGTGGTGGGGCCCAACGCCCTGCGAACACACAAAGCCAACCCTTGGTCGGTTCTGGGGCGGCAGCTTCGCAGCCCGATATTGATTCTTTTGATAATCACGGCTGGATTGTCCCTGTTCCTTGGGGACGCCACAAATTCGATTGTCATTGGCGTCATTTTGGTGGTGAGCATCGGTTTGGGGTTCAGCAATGAATTTCGGGCCGAACTGGCCGCCGAAGCACTGCATTCACGCGTCACGCACACCGTCGTTGTCCTCCGGGATGGCAACGCGCGCCAGATCGACGTCGTGAATCTCGTGCCCGGTGACGTGGTCCGGTTGGCCCTGGGTGCCATCGTTCCGGCGGATATCAGGCTGCTCAACAGCGAAAACCTGTTGTGCGACGAAAGCATTCTCACGGGGGAGTCGCTGCCAGTGGAGAAGGAACCGGCACCAATCGTCGGGGACGCGTCATTGGGGGACTTGGGTTGCTGTCTTTTCATGGGGACCATCGTCCAAACCGGCAGCTGCACAGGCGTCGTCGTGGCCACCGGCGGCCGGGCCGAGTTTGGCCGGATCGCCCTGGGACTGGGTGAGCACCAGCCGCAAACCGAATTTCAGCTGGGCCTGAAGCGATTCTCGTTCCTGCTTCTGCAGGTGGCGGTCGTCCTGACCACCTTGATTTTCATCGCCAACCTGCTGCTGGGCAGGCCCCTGATCGACTCCCTGCTCTTTTCCCTCGCCATAGCCGTCGGCATCACGCCCCAGCTGCTGCCCGCCGTCGTCAGCACCTGCCTGGCCGCCGGCACCCGGGCGCTGGCCAAGCGGAAGGTGCTGGTCAAGCGCCTGATCTGCATCGAGGACCTGGGCGACATGGACGTGCTGGTCACCGACAAGACCGGGACGCTGACGGAGGGCCGCATCAGCTTTACGGCGGCGCTGCCCGTTCAGTCCGGGACTTCCGAGGCCGAGCTGTTTGCCTTGGGGCTGGTATCAACGGAGGCCGACTACTCACACGGCACAGTGTCCACCGTCGGCCAGAACCCCCTGGACGCTGCGCTCTGGGAATCGCAGCTGGCCCAGGATTTTGAGCCCGGCAGCCAAAAACGCTTGGGCATCATTCCCTTTGACCACCAGCGACGGATGACCAGTGTCCTGGTGGCCGACCGTGCCGGAACCCGGAGCCTCGTCACCAAGGGTTCGCCGGAGGACGTGCTGCGGCTCTGCAGCGATGTGCCGCCGCAGGCGCAGGCCCAGCTCGATGAACAGTACGACGCCGGAGCCCGGGTCATCGCCGTCGCAACCCGTGCCGCCGGGGGAATGACCGCGGTTGGGCCGGCCGATGAGCGTGAGCTGTCACTGGCCGGGTTCCTGATCTTCCTTGACAAGCCCAAGGCCAACGCCAAGGAATCCCTGATTGATTTGGCCAGCCTGGGCATTGCCGTCAAAATCGCCACCGGCGACAACGCCAAGGTTGCCGAAAAAGTGTGCAGGGACCTTGGTCTGGTCTCGGGCGGGACCCTCACCGGGATCCAGGTCGGGGCCCTGACGGACCCCGAACTTGGTGCCGCTGCGAGGGAGGCGAGCATCTTTGCCCGCGTGTCACCCGAACAAAAGGCCCGCATCATCAGACTGCTGCGCCAACAAGGCCGCGCCGTCGCCTTTCTGGGCGACGGCGTCAACGATGCCTTGGCACTGCACCAGGCCGACGTCGGCATCTCCGTGGACAGCGCCACCGACGTGGCCAAGGACGCCGCGGACATCGTCCTGATGGACAAGGACCTGGGTGTCCTGGCGGAGGGGGTGCGTGAGGGGAGGCGGATCTTTGCCAACACCATCAAGTACGTCCTGATGGGAACCTCAAGCAATTTTGGCAACATGTTCAGCGCAGCCGCGGCCTCCGTCGTGTTGAGCTTCCTGCCCATGCTGCCGGGCCAGATCCTGCTCAACAACCTGCTTTATGACACCGGACAGCTGGCCATCCCCGGTGACCGGGTCGACAAGGAGCTGCTGCTGGCCCCGTCGCATTGGGACATCGCCTTCATCCGGCGGTTCATGCTGTTGTTTGGTCCCATCAGCTCCGTTTTTGACTTTGCCACCTTTGGCTTGATGCTGTTCGTGTTCAATGCTGCACCGGGCGAATTTCGGGCCGGCTGGTTCATTGAATCCATCGCCACACAGACCCTGATCATTTTCGCCATCAGGACCCGCCGCGTGCCGTTTTTCCGCAGCCGCCCGTCGGCCGGGCTGCTCTGGGCATCACTGGGCGTGGTCGCCCTGGGCATCTACCTTCCGCTTTCCCCCTTGGCAGGAGTCCTGGGCTTTGACCCGTTGCCGGTGCCCTTCTTCCTGGCCCTCCTGGCCATGACCGTGGTGTATCTGGTGCTGGTCGAATTCGCCAAGCAGTGGTTCTTCTCCCGCCCCGTCCAGCAATCCCCAACAGTGCGCCGGCGGGGCCGCGCCCCCCACATTCAACGCCGCGCGGCCCGGTTCAGCGTGTCACGTCCGCTCAGGTCACCGTGAAACTCCACCACCAGTCTCCGTCCCCGGGAAGAACGGTTCCAGCCGCCGGCTAAGGTGCCGTCATTGTCGACATGGACGGGGTCGACGCACGGGAATGGGGTTGAATTGGGGTCTTTGGATTCTCCACTCAGAGAACAGCCAGCCTTACCGTTGGACGTAGCCTCATGATTCTTCACGAGCCTTATTCATCGCTAAGGACACGCCATGACACTCCTCGTTGTCATCATTGTAGTTACCGTCGTACTGCTACTTCTCGCTGCCCTGTTGGCCATCCACGTGGTGAACCAGTATGAATCCGGCGTCGTCTTCCGGCTGGGCCGTGTCACAGGCATCAAGCCGCCTGGCCTGGCAGTGATCATCCCGGTGATAGACAGGCTGCACAAAGTCTCGATGCGCATCATCACCATGCCCATCCAGTCCCAGGGACAACGTCAGCGTGGACATTTCAGCCGTCGCCTATTTTCGTTTGATGGATGCTGTGAAGTCAGTTGGGGCCATTGAAAACGTCTACGCCGCGATCGACCAGATAGCCCAGACCACGCTCAGAAAAGTAGTTGGCCAACACACCCTCGATGAAACACTCGCCGAAACGGATGCCATCAACTCAGGGATCAGGGATCAGGGAAATTCTGGATGTAACCACCTTGGAATCGGGTGTTGAAGTGACGTTGGTCGAACTCAAGGACATTCAACTTCCTGACAGCATGAAGCGTGCCAGGCCCCGGCAGGCGGAAGCCGAGCGGGAAAAGAGGGCGAAGATCATTGCTGCTTTGGGTGAGTCGTTGGCAGCAGCGGCGCTCGGCGACGCGTCGGACGCCATGATGGCCCACCCCCCTGGCCCTCCAACTGAGAAACCTTCAAAGTCTGGTGGAGTTCGGCGTTGACAAGAACACCACAGTTGTCTTCCCTGCGCCGCTGATGAGCACCATCAGCGAGCTGGGCGCTTTCCTGGCCCGCGAAACCGCGTCAGCGAAGGCAGTACAAGATCCGCCCGTCGTCCCGCTGGGAACCCCCGTCGGCGTCACGGCCCCTCTTCCAGCCGGTACGGAACAGGGACAGGCAGATTCCTACGGGATTGTCCGGACCAACTGACTGTGGCCCGAACGTAGAAACGGCGAAGACCCATGGTTGTAGCACCGCGGATTGTGGTGGGGGTGGATGGCTCACCCCGTAGCAGGGCTGCCCTCGAGTGGGCCGCACTCCGGGCCCCGCGGCAAACGCTGTCCCTGCTGTTGGTTTACGCCGTCCCGGACTACCTGGTCTCGCCCGGGCGCATTGAATGCCAAAGTGTGCGGGATGCTCTCGGGGCTTGCTGAACAACGAAGCCAGCCGGGCGCGTGAGTTTGCGCCGACCGTGGAGGTGCGGACCAGCCTTCATTTTGGCGAACCTGCCCATGTACTGGCTGAACTTTATTCAGGTTCCGCCATGGTGGTGGTCGGCACGGACAGGACTGCCGATGTGCACGGAGAAGGATTCGGTGCGGTCAACATGCAGCTCGCCACGATCGGGCGATGCCCCGTGGCTGTCATTCCAACTCCCCAGAAGGCCGTGAGGGCCGGCGTCGTCGTGGCTATTGATGGTTCCTCACAGTCCATGGCCGCCTGCTTCACCGCCGCCCAAGCGACAAGCGCCGAACAGGATGAGACCGCGGGACGTATGACCCTGGAGACAGCTGTCGCCTGTCTGCGCGCCCGTCATATAGGCCTCACAATGGACGAGCGATTCGAGCACTGCGATGTGCCGGCGCGGGCCTTGATCGATGCAGGAAAGGGTGCTGAGATGCTCGTGGTTGGAAACCGTGGCAGGGGAGTTGTGCAACACGCGCCCAAGGCGTCGGTCCTACAAGGCCTGCTTCTGCTGGTTCCCTGTCCCGTTGTCCTGATCCAGCAGGATCATGTGGACGACACCGCTGGCCAGATCAGCGGTCGCAATGCGTTTTTGCCTCCAAGCACAGATCGTGTGGGAGGACAGTGACACCGAGATGGCCCATTCACTCACTCAAAGGAGGCGCGCCGTGCATCCGCCAAGGGAGTCGTCCAAATATCGGGTCTTGTGACGTGAAATCTTCTCCCGCTGAGGTTCAGGGGGAGGATACGCATCAGGTGGTTCTTGGGGCCGCCCTGCCACGGCTGCAGTATCAGGCTTTGCGCCTCGGCAAGTTCGGTTTCAGACCAAATCGCCAGAACACTGCCTCGCAGGACAACGCTCCAGGCCTGCTCTGTTTTAGGGTCATAGCCATCAATTTCGAAGGCGACCGGTGTGTTGTTCGTCGAGCCGTACAGTTTGGTGCCTTCGGCGGTTCGGAAGACGAGTGATTCATTGTCCACCGCGTAATTGATGGGAAAAATGTCAGGATGATCCTCAACGACGACAGCCAAGCGCCCGACGACCCGTCCACGCAGCAATTCCCAGCATTGATCCTTTGACAGAGTTTCAATGTCCGGGACATCCGGTGTGGCCGCTGAAGCTGTCGTCTTGTTCGTCATGGTATGACTGTAGTCCCTAGGGTCTTGGAGATGCAGCGTACAAAGTCCCCACCTGCCGTGCTTGGGTTGGTGGACCTTGGTTGCCCCGTCACAGACGTCCTCCTGGCAACGGGCGTAGTCTGTCAACATTGGCTGCGTGTCTTTGGGCCATTGCCACAGCGGCCCAAGTTCGTTCGAAGGTGGATCTGGTGACGGAATCTGATGCGGGGACGGACGTGCCGTTGTTGCCGGCCGCGGAAGGTACTCGGATTGAGGATTTGCTCAAGGAGTTTGTAGATCGGGCGGGCGAATTGCTCTCCACACAGGAACGGATACGCGGCTTACTGGCCGCCGTGGTTTCCGTAGCAGAAGACCTCAGCCTGGATGCGGTTCTTGAGAGGGTGGTGAAATCCGCCTGCACACTTCTGGACGCCCGCTACGCAGCGTTGGGAGTTATCGGCGACGACCAATCACTGAGTCATTTCATTACCGTTGGAATCGATGAAGAACTCATTCGCAAGATTGGCCCGTTGCCCACGGGGCACGGCGTCCTGGGACTGCTGACAAGTGACCCGCACCCGTTGCGCCTGCACGATTTGCACGAGCACCCCGCTTCCTATGGGTTTCCGGAACACCATCCATCCATGGTGACCTTTCTCGGTGTTCCCGTAAGGGTGAGAGGCAAGGTCTTTGGGAACCTTTATCTGACCGAAAAGGCAGGCGGTGAGGACTTCACAACGGAGGATGAGGAACTGGCAGTGGCCCTGGCTGCTGCCGCAGGCGTCGCCATTGAAAATGCCCGTTTGTTTGAGGATGCCAGACGACGTTCGCGCTGGCTGGAAGCCTGCATGGATGTCACTGGCAAAATGATGGATGACGAACGCAATATCACTGAAAGCAGCCTGGACATGATTGCGGCCACTGCGTTGGCGGAGTCGGACTCAGCCCTGACCATGATCGGGGTTTCTTCTGACACGCGACCTGAATTGTATGTTGCAGCGGCGGCCGGGGAGCGGGCACCGCTGCTGGCGGGCCGCTCGTTGGCCTTGGATTCACCGGCGATCTCGGAGGTTTTGAGAACGGGGGTCCCGACGGTATTCGATGACGCCACTGACCTGCTCGGCGATGAGGACGGGAAGGCTTTTGGCCCCATCGTTGTGATTGCGTTGGGCCCCCAAGGAACGAATCAGGGCCTGTTGATCTTGGCGCGGAGTCAAGGTTCAGGCACCTATTCAAAGATTGTCGTGGAGATGAGCGCCGTGTTTGGCTCCCACGTGGCTTTGGCCCTGGAACTGGCCCGGACGCACAGGTTGCGTGAACAGATCATGGTATTCACCGACCGGGATCGTATTGCAAGGGACTTGCACGACGTCGTCATCCAGCGTCTCTTTGCGGCTGGCCTGAGCGTTCAGAGCCTACAGCGATTCATCACGGACAAGACGGCGTCAGGGCGGATCAGGGCCGTCACCACGGAGCTTGACGAGACCATTCGGGATCTGCGGAACACCATTTACTCGTTGCGGGTCAGCTCCGGTGAAACAGAGCTGCTCAGCGACTTGATCTTGCGCGCAGTTCGCAATGCTGCCAAGCCACTCGCCTTCGCTCCCCGGTTGAATTTGGCCGGCCCCATAGACTCTGCAATCTCCGAGGAGACGGCCAAACATCTACTGGCAGTATTGACCGAGGGGTTGAGCAACGCCGTTCGGCATTCCGACGCGGGGGCAATCGACGTTTCCGTTGAGGTGACGGCGGACAACGTGACGGTCATTATTGACGACGACGGAGTCGGTGTGGGCGATCCGGATCGTCAAAGCGGGCTGCTGAACATGAAACAGCGGGCAGAAATTCTCCATGGAACCTTTGAGATAGAGAGCACTGCACACACCGGGACCCGCCTGGCCTGGTGTGTTCCCGCGGCAGCTGCTCAATGATGCTCCGGAGGCGTTTTCCAAGTTGTATCCGTAATGAAAATGGCGGCTTGCGTGCGGCGTTCAAAACCCAGCTTGGCCAGGAGTGAGGATACGTAGTTCTTCACAGTCTTCTCTGCCAGAAACATCTCACGGCCGATGTCCCGATTGGTCAAGCCGCGCCCAATAAGTTTTAGTACGCGGCCCTCCTGCGGGGTCAGGGCAGCGATCCGTGGATCTGCCCGTTCAGGTTCGGCCAGGCCTTGAACCACCTTCTCCATAACATCGGGACTGAAAAGTGATTCGCCCTTGGCAGTGCGACGCAGGGACGTCAGCAGGTCCGTGCCATCGATCTCCTTCAGCACATAGCCGGAAGCTCCGGCAAGCACAGCACCACGCAAGGCCTGCTCGTCGTCGTAGCTGGTGAGTATCAGGCACCGCAGGGACGGATCCACGGACCGGACATCACGGCAGACCTCAATCCCCGTTCCATCGGGCAGGCGCGCGTCCAACACTGAAACGTCTGGATGCAAGGCTGGAATGCGCCTGGTCGCTGCCAGCGCGGAACCGGTGGAGCCGATGACTCTGAACCCCTCGCCCTCGAGCAGCTCTTTCAGTCCCCGCCTGACGAGTTCGTGATCGTCGAGGATGAAGACGGTGATCGACTCCACAGGGGTTGGTGTCGTTACTTCATCGGGGGTAACCAGCCGATCCATAGTCCTCATTCTCCGTCCGTGATCGTGGTTCCTGCCTGGGGATCTCGCAAGGCACTACCCATCCCTTGCCTATGGTGCACCAGTCCTGTCAGTCTCTCTTACGCGTCGTGGACCAACAAGGGCCGAAAGTCCTTTGAAGCCATCAAAGCAAATTTTCAGCGGTGAGCGGGCGGCATTCGAATGGTGCCAGGGGACGGCGGGTGTTCCTGCCCGCGCTGCTGCCCATGGGGCAAGGCGCTGATCATGCAAGCGCCCCGCGGGACGGCAGCGGGTCCGGCCGGGTCCAAGGCAAGCAGCATGAGAGGTGATGCGGCCCTGCGCAAAAGCGTGCCCGCGAACAATTTCTGGTTCACCTGCTGGGTCCCCGGGCAAGTGCCCTTTAGGGGAGGAGGTTCAATGACGTGTCCCAGTTGAAGTTCTCGTGTGCGGGGCTGACTTGCAGACCCATGACCAGCAGCATCATGGCCTCGAGTTCGCGCGCCCTTCGGAGCGGTCCCACATCGATGGGGCGCAGCCCCGAGGCTGCAACAACGGCACTTACCTTGACCTTTGCCTGTTCGGAGTCGCCGGCGATGAACACGTCCAACGGTATCCCTGCCACAGTCCCGGCTTCCAAGGGCTTGGCCAGGCAGGTGTTGAAAGCCTTGACCACGAGCGCCTCAGGGCTTGCATGGAGGGCGGTCTGCTCGGCTGCTGAACTTCCAGCGGGGGTCAAGAGCTTGTCGAAGGTGGCCAGGTCGACGGGGTTGCTGATGTCCACGCTGACCCTGCCTGCCAATGCTTCGCCATAGAAGAGCACCGATTTCTTGGCCTCCTCAAAAGGGACCGCCAGGAAGACAATTCCTCCTTCAATGACAGCCCCCTCTCCGCCGCCTTGGGCTCCGGCTCCGAGGAACTCGACGAGTTCACGGGTCTTTCCCCCGTTGCGTCCCAAAATCTGCACTGAATGCCTGGCTTGGAGCATGCGAACGGCAATGGAGCGGGCCATATTTCCGCTGCCGATAATGGTGATTTGTTCCATGGCTTTAGGGCCTTTCAGAGGGGAATGCGTGTTTGTGGTGGAGCCGGGCTGCGGAGAATTTTATTCAGGTGAAGTGTGGGGGGCATTCGCTTGGGCCGTCCACCACTCGGCCGGCGCGGCCACGGTGAACTTGCGACCCGTGATCGACGTCGGAGTAATACGGATAAATGTGTTCTTACTGCCTGAGTGCCAGGGGAAGAGCATGATTGAAAAACTGTCGAGAACCTCCTGCGTTGAGTTGATAATCGCGGTACTGCCTTTCACAACAACACTCCAGGCAACGCCACTGCTGGCGTCTACTCCGTCGGCTTCCAAAGCCACCGGGGTTTCGCCCAGCGCTGCATCAAGTTTCGTTCCCGGACCGGTGCGAAAGACGAGGGTGCCGTGATCAACTGCGTAGTTGATGGGGAAGATGTCCGGATGGTCCGTGACCCAGAGTGCCAGCCGTCCGACGGAGACGCCGCGAAGCAACGCCCAGCACTCGTGGACAGGTAGTTCCTCCGTTGGGGCAGTGGCTGATTTGTTCGTCAT
Organism: Arthrobacter sp. PAMC 25486; assembly: GCF_000785535.1. Taxonomy (NCBI): domain Bacteria; kingdom Bacillati; phylum Actinomycetota; class Actinomycetes; order Micrococcales; family Micrococcaceae; genus Arthrobacter; species Arthrobacter sp. PAMC 25486. The sequence goes on from NZ_CP007595.1 coordinate 373,604, forward strand.
GGCACCGATCCTAGATCGGTTGGAGCGGTGCCGATAGAGTCCAAAGACCTGCCGCGCACGCCCACGGTGCCCGAGTCGACCCGGATCATGCTCTTCCCGCCGTAGCCTCAGCCTGGGGCGATGACCGGTTCAAGGTTCCGGAACTGCTATTCGGAAAGCCGGTCGGACTCTATTCGAGTCCGGCACGGATTGCCTCCCTAAGGGGTGTCCGCCACGACATGGAAGCCGTTAACGTGTAACGCCTACCCGTCACCGTTTCGGGAACAATACGGATCAAGTGCTCCTGCTCGACGCCTTGCCAGGGAAAGAGGGCCCCGCTGATGGTGTCGAGATTGGTGTTCGTGGAGGTCGCCACCACGGCGCGGCCCTTGACGACAACGCTCCATGCGGTGCCGAATTCCGCACTCACGGCGTCGGCCTCAAATGCAACGTTGGTGCCGCCCTCCAAGGAGCTGAACTTGGTTCCGCCCCCTGTGCGGAAGAAGATTGTCTCTTGATCCACCTTGTAGTTAACCGGGAACACATCAGGACGACCCTCGACGGTGAGCGCCAAGCGTCCAATCGACGTTTGCTGAAGGAGGTGCCAACATTGCTGGAGGTTAAGAATCTCTGGTTTTGGTACCACGTTTGTATTTGTCATACCCATGACGCTATGGCTCAGGGGCCCCATGAAACAGGGTACAAGGACCCGAACTCTGGGGCCGAGACCAGGACGCTGGCAGCGGCAGGAGCCAAAGCGGCACTAACGGTTACCCCCGGCGCTACGCCGCGCGGTCCACGCCAAGTAGCCGCCCAATGCAGCAACAACACCAGCGCCGCCGGCAACCAGGGCGTTTTGCCATGTCTGCAGCCGTTCCCTGTCTGCGGCTGTAAGCTCTCCGATCCCTCGAACAAATGCTGCAACTATCATCCCGGCAACGAGGCGGTTGCCGATTCGTTCAGCTCGGGCCACCAAAGGCACCAATTCCTCTGAACGCAAGTGGACCTCGACGCCGTCGTCCAGAAGGTCAAGTAGTCGTCGTACCTTATCGGGAAGATTGGCACCCAGGTCTGCGGCGTCCAAACCCCATTGGGAGAGGTTGCGTAGGAGATTGCGGGGAATCGCCCTTTTGAAGGCCAACTTGCTGGCATAGGACTTGATCACTGTGCCGAGATTGAAGTCCGGATTCAATCGAGCGCCCATTCCTTCGGTCATGAAGATCATTTTCGTCAGCATCGCCATTTCGCTGGGTAGCTGAAGATGGTGATTGCGCAGAATGGCCAATATTTGTCTGATCAGGGGTGAGATTTCGATTTGGCCCAGTTGACGTCCTTGATATTGCTCCATGAAGTGCAAGACGTCTTGCCGTAGATGGTTACGATCCGAGGTTGGGCGGTTGACGGCGAGCTCCAGCAGTGCCCGGGCGATTCTGTCTGGGTCGTCGAAGCTGAATGCCAACAATAGGTTCCCGAGGTGGCCGCGGAGTTCATTGCCAACTTCGCCCACCATGCCAAAATCGATCAGGCCTATTCGTGAAGTTGATTCAACAAACAGATTTCCCGGGTGTGGGTCTGCGTGGAAGAAGCCGTCCTCAAAGATCATTTTGACGGCAGCCTTGGCTGCCAGGTCCGCCAGGCGATTTCTGTCGCCGGCAGGCATGGCCAGGACTTCGGCGTCGTTGATCTTCAATCCATGGATTCGTTCAATGGTCAGTACCCGGGATGTGGTCGTGGGCCAGAAGATTCTCGGAATATGGATGCTTGGATCATTGGCAAAATTCTTGGCGAAGCGTTCCGCGTTGGCGCCTTCCTGCAGGTAGTCGAGTTCGGCGCGAAGTGTTGCAGCAAACCTGGTGGCAATGGACTCAAGGTTGTAATCTGCCACCGCAGCCCAGTTGCGGCCAGCCTGGTGGGCGAGGTTTTGGAGGATCTCCAGGTCCTCCTGAACCTGGGCCACGACGCCTGGTCGTCGAACCTTGACCACGACGGCGGTGCCGTCATGCAGTGTTGCTGCGTGTGCCTGGCCAATCGAGGCACTTGCCAGGGGAACGTCGCTGAAGGTGCTGAAGAGCTCTTCGGGCGTTGCCCCGAGTTCCTGCTCGATGAGGGAACGGATGACATGTGCCGGCACCTGCGGCGCCTCGCTCTGAAGTTTGGACAGCTCTGTGAGGAAGTCCGGTGGAAGGATGTCTGGCCGTGTGGACAGCACTTGGCCGAGTTTAATAAAGGTCGGTCCGAGTTCTTCCAGCGCGCGCCTCAACCGCTCAGGATTCGTGAGATCTTCAGGCTGCCAAGGTCCGGAGCCCAGATGCAATCGTCCCAGACCAACCCTTGCGGCCAGGGAGCCGAAACCATGTCGCGCCAAAATTTCCGCTACCTCGGCATACCGTTCAAAATGGTTGCCCATGGATTGTTCCCGTCATTGGTGATCTGCATCGGCCGGTTCGTCTGGCACTTGGTTCAGTCTAAACAGCGGATATTCGTCCCGGAGCAGGAGTACATAAATGGCTACACCTGTTGACTCCCATGGTCAGGTCCAGGAGTGCCCACTGGTGTCAGCCGGTGAACAGACGCATGACAGCGGCGATGATCACCAGAATACGGTGTGGGGAGAACCTGGCACCACGGTGCGGCTTGGGACGATATTGGGGACATCTGCCTCATCCAAGTCTGCTCGAGTCTGAAAGCGTGGCCATCAAGCCCACCGCTGACGCCCACCACAAGGGCAGTTCTCTTGCCCTGACACTAGCCAGTATTGGCAGAATCAGGCTGTACGCGCCGAGTCCCTGCGTCAGTGTCCGCTCTTCTTCATTGTTTCGACACTGTCTCATCGCCTCATCGCTCTCACCATGAGCGACAATGCATCCCCCACGTCAATGACTCTCACACAGTGGGCAGCGAAACCTTCGCATTCCAGGCAGGAATAGCCCAGACCCACGACTCCTGCAATGCCGCGTGAGCACGGTGCCACAGACTCGATGAGCAGGAACTGGTCCGTTTCGCACTGGTGGCACCACGGGGGCGCCACTTCTCCACAGCCACTCGATAACTTGTTGGTTTGAACCATCGTGCACATTGCCTTTCGTGCCAGTCCGGTCGTATGGCACGAACGAGACGTCGCTGCTGCCAACCATGAATGGTGTCTTTATCGTGACAGCCATCCGCCAGCCCGGACAGTGTCTTTCGTCCCTTCATCGAAGACCGCCATCAAGGAGCCTTGCCGGTAAGACGACGGTTTGGGGCCCGGAACGCCGGAATGGAGTGCAGGGCCACATCATGCACCGCCGGGAACACGACAATATTTATCCAGTTGTTAACGATGCCAGGACCCTTATGTGGTTGGCGCAGTTGTCCAGTCTTGAAATGCATGTGCCGCAAGGGACTGTTGGCGGCAGGGCCCATCCCAGAACCCGGAGTGATTGGTGCTGGACCCGGGCGAAGGAGCTGGCGTGGCCGAGTGGGCGGCGGTCGCACGAATCGCTCGGGAAGCCCTGGGCCAGCTTGGCCTCAATTGTCTGCTTGTCTTCAGTGGGAGCAAAGGAATCCACCTCTATGCCCAAATCGACGGTAGGAAGACCTCGGAACAGGCTGCAGCCGTCGCCCACGACTTCACCATGTCCATGGAGCTGCAACTCCTGGACCTAGTGGTCGCTCGCATGGACCCGGTGTTGAGTCGTGGGAATCTACTCTTCGATTGGAGCCAGATCAGGCAGTGGATGACGACCGTCGTTCCGTAGTCCCTGAGGGGCCGGACGCACCCTGGCGGCTGTCCCGCGTGGAGTGGGTCTAGCGTGCCTGGTATTTTTCATTGGATGGCGTGGCGGTCCTCAGACACGAGACGCATGCTTGGGAAAATTGTGGTGGGACGTGGTTTGACGGGGAACAAGGGAGTGAGCGATGACGCTGGGACTGACACAGGTTCAGCGCGACTTGCTGCGCACCACGGCAACTTTCTGTGAGGACCTATGTACGAATGTGGACCGACGCTCGGTGCCGCCGATAATCGTGGTGCTCGTGATGGTCCTGCAGCGCATCGTGGGCTGCTCGGACCGGGCGGCGGTGGACCGCTTCATCTTTGACACCCGCCAGAAGTACGCCGCCGGTGGCCTGTTCTTGGCTGCCCGGGGTTCGTGCGTACGGTACTGGTTGACATGCGGGACCGGTTGGCGGCATCGGCGGCCCCGGACCGGATCTTCAAGGTCACCTTGGCGGCGGCGACGTCCGCCGGGCTGGTGGGCCGCAAGCGGGTCCTGGATTAGACGCCCTTGTATGGCGCGGTCGCCACGATGGACACCGTGACGCTGTTGCGCTCGGGGATCCGGGGCCTGCTGCGTCTCGCCGACAAGGAGTTGGACGCCAAGCTGCGGGCTGCACTCACCCGCGACGATGATTACGCGGGTGCCGGGAAGCCGGTCTCCGCGTGGGATGGCGCCGAGGCCCACAAGGAACTGGTGGATGCGCTGGCAAAAGACGCAATGGCGGCCCTTACCGTGTTGGAGGGCCTGAAGCTCGACAAGGCTGTATCCCAGGCCGGGGGAGTTGCCGGCAACGTTGGTGGGCCAGGATCTTGATTGCGTCGCGGGGGTGTACCGTATTGCCCGGCGAGTGGCGAAGGACCGGGTGATTTCCACCGTGGATCCCGAGGCGACGCATGGGCACAAGACCTCGGCTCTTGGCTTTGATGGCTACAAGGGTCATGTGGCGATGAACCCGGATTCCGAGATCATCACGGCGACCGATGTCACCGCCGGGAACACCGGGGATGCGGAACGCGCCAAGGAGCTGCTTGCCGAGGAGCTGGCCAGCCTCGATGCCGTGGAGAACCGCGAAGTTCCCGAGATTCCTGCCCCTGAAAACACTCCGGCGGTTCCGCTCAACCGTGGCTATACCGGCATGGATGATGGTGCCGCAACGGCGGATCGTGCCGGTGCTTCCGTGGCGACTTGCCCGGCGAACATCACCATGCGGGTCCGCCCGTCCAAGGACGGCGGCACCGCATCCTTCGGTGCCGCGTGCGCGAGCTGCCCGCTGGCAACGCCCCACACCACCGCGAAGTCCGGACGGAGCATCACCATCAGCCCCCACGAGGATGGACTGGTCCGGGCCCGGACCACCCAACGGGAGTCGGGGTGGCGGGCCGAATACCGGGCCACCCGCCCGAAGGTGGAACGAAAGACCGGGCCGCTGATGCGGCGAAAGCACGGCGGGCAGCGGGCGAGGGACCGCGGCCGGACCAAGGTGGACGCCGATTTCTCGTTGTTGGCCGCAGCGGTGAACATCGCCCGGTTTGGCCTGCTCGGAATCAGCCGAATCGTCCCCTCAACGCCGGTTGGAGTCCCGGTATTAGGGGCGGGAGTGCGCTGCCCGGCCCTCGAAGACCGTTGGAGCGGCCCTACAGGTCCGCAGGTGCGTCCTGCGGACCCGAAAACGGTTACCGACAGCAGATTCCGGGAAGAACATGGCGGCCAAGATCGGCTCTCTGGCACCAAAAAATTGATTCTCCCGGGCAAGCGGACCTCTCAGACAGCCGTTAAACACCAGTCACCCAGGCACCCCGGCCCCTGGACTGCAGGCGGCCTGAATTCGGGAGGTCGTCACGGTCCCGTCGTGGCAGCCTCCCCTTTTGTTGTCAAGCAACGCCTCCGGGTGGCGGCCCGTCAGATGGTCCGCGGAGCCTTGGTAAGGTTCTCTTGCAGTTCTTCCAGGTTCTGCGGCACCACGTAGGCGGGGCGGTCGCGTTCAACCCGCCAGCTTTCAGCCAGCGGGCCGATGTCCACGGTGTCGAAGCCGAACTCGTCGTAGAGCCGGGCGACAAGCGCCGAGGCGTCCTTGTGGTCGCTGGCGGTGGCCAGCGCCCTGCGGTTCTCGGTGCCGGCCGGGGAACCTGCGGTGGTAATGTCCGCCGCACGAACGTGGTTGAAGCCCTTGGCGATTTTCGATCCTGCCAGGTGCTCCTGCACCAACCCGGAGGTGGTGGCCTCGCCGGCGTCCAATGCTGCGACATGCCCGTCACGTTCCCAGTAGTAGTTGATCGTGTCGATCACGACCTTGCCCGCCAATGCCTCCGCGGGAAGCGCCTTGTAGTTCTTCAACGGGATCGTGACCACTGCGAAGTCGCCCGCCGCCCCTGCCTCGGCCGCGGTGGCGGCACGCGCCTGCGGTCCGAGTTCGGCCACCAGGTCCGCGAGGGTTTCTGGCCCGCGTGAATTGCTGATGACCACGTCGTATCCCAGGTCCACGGCCTTGCGTGCGATCTGGGATCCAATATGTCCTGCTCCGATGATTCCGATGGTTGTCATGCGCTATTCAACGGTCTCGCCGGCCCCGCTATTCCCCCGGAAACACGGTCCGTCGGGAAATGACCGCGCTGGGCGGCTGCGAACCCCAGATTGATGTGCTGGCGGGGGCTGCCGTCGTCCATTTGGTCTTGCGGGAAGGCGAACGCAGGGGTGTTCAGCAGCGCCTCCACAGAGCGTCTGAAAAGCGGAAGTTCGCCCTGAAGCTACGGCTGTAGCTGGTCGTCCTGTTTGCCCTCGCCGGGTTGGCTGTGTGGAGCCATGCGTCGATCATGCCCGCCGGATTTTCCTTTGGACTGGCCGTTGCCGCTTTGGGGGAGCCCCGCCGGCTGGCCCGGCAGCTGTTCACCATCATCGGGGGACTCTTGGGGCCCTTGTTCTTTGTCTGGTTCGGCGCCTCACTGCAGTTGCCAGCACTGGGTGAACATCCGGGGAGGTGCCTACAGTGTTTTTCCCGGACCGGTTTGATCCGTCCCTGTCCCGGCATTGTTCGCTGATGGGCAAGCCGCCTCCACTGAGAGCAGGGTGATGCCGAGGTCGCGGATCTTCGAGAGAAGTCCGTGCAGTGCTGCTTGGTCCGGGGCCACGCCGCTCAGGGTTGTCGTTCCGTCGCTTTCATGGACCAGCATGAGGTCGCCAAACCAGGCGGACCAATGGGCGTCAAGGTGACCATTGACGCGAACCCGGTAGCCGGCAGGCCTGCTACGGATATGTGGCGGAATCATGACGGCCTCGACTCCGCCGGAAGATGTTTGCGGCTGCGGCGGATGATGAACTCAGCGGTGGCCAGGTGTATGGCCCAACCCGCGCCCATCATGAGCGTGGTGGTGAGTCCGCTGGTGCCGAAGACCGTGTTCCCAAAGCCTTGTGTGAACACCTGGGTACCGGCGCCAAGGGCGAGTGCGCAGGCGCGTGTCATCCATGCCAGGTGGTGTGCCACATCCCCATGGCGGAGCGCTGTGAATCCGAGCAGGATGCTGGCGACCATGCCCGAACCAAGCATGAGCCTGAATGCGTAGTGCGGGGCTCCGGTTCCGGACTGGCCGGCGTAGAACAGTGTCATCCAGAGGGCCGTGAATGCTACTGCCAAGCCCAGTGGCAGCAGGGCGCGCCCGGCCATTCTGTGCCATTTCGGGTGGCGCCGCCGCAGCCAGGGGGAAAACTGGTATGCACCAATGACGGCGTAGGGAATCGCTCTGCTGATATGAACGACGACGGGGACTGGTGACGCCGTCAGGCGCGAATCTTCGGGTTTGAGTTGGGGGCCGCTGGACAGCTCCACCAATCGCAGCGTGCCGGCCACTGTTGGGATCAGGATGACTGCGCTGAGCGCGAACGGCACCCACCGTCCCATCCTGTCGGTGCGGATCGGGCCGAGCTGGATCACTTTACGCCTGATCCCAGCGTCATGCCAGCCTCACGGCGTGCGGTAGCGGACGCTGTGTGTTGCTTGCGCCAGAGCGAGGATCCAAGGCCGATCAGGGCGACGCCGGTGGGCAAGGCAAACAGCCGCTCGTTGACCATGGGCAGCAGGGGGATGGCGATGGTTGCGGCGGTGCCAAGGGCCAGGACGGCTGAAGCCCATCGGGCGAGGACCCCGGCGCGGAACAGTGCGATGCCGAAGAGGACGCCGCCGGCGATGTACGTCAGCCCGGATGCCGCGTTGAGAAGCTGAAAGTGGCCGATGTCGCCAGACGCATGACCCCCGGTTGCGACGGCAAAGACGTCATTGACGTAGGCCGGGGCCCTGGTGGCCAGGGTTGGAATGACCACTGCGCCGATGACTTCCACGCTCATCATGATCAGGTAGCCGGTGCCGAACACGAGGTATCCGAGGAGTCCGAGAACGCCCATCTTTTTCACGTGGGGGAGGTACATGCCGGTGATGCCGATGAGCGAGAGGACGGCCATGGCAATCTTCAGGGATTGGCGGATCGTGTACTCGGCGGTGGTGGCGAAGGTGGCGTCCAGGTGTGGGTGGTTGATCTGGATGCCGATGAACAGCAGGCCCGCTGCGACGGCGGACAACCCGGCTGTGCGGGTGAGGGTTGTTGTGGTGATGGACATGATGACTCCTACGTCTTGAGTGTTCGTGGCGGGTGCCGCGGGATAACTCAAAGGTAGGCGCGGTGTGGGTGATCACGCCTCACCCAATGATGTGGTTGTCAGGGTGAGGTTGGGCAGCGGGGAGGGTCACGACATGCCGAGGTCGCGTGACATTCGGACGGCGCTGCGCCGGTCGGTGACGCCGAGCTTGGTAAAGATGTGCTTGGTGTGGGTGCGCAGGGTGTTGTAGGAGATGAAGAGCTCGCGCGCGATTTGAGGCCCGCTCAAGTCACTGGCCAGCAGCCTGAGCACCTGCATCTCCCGTTCACTCAACATTTCACCGGACGACGCCGGTCCCAAACGTGGGCTTGAACCGTCCCCTTGTAGTTGGGCAGGGGGACGGGGACGGAGCAAGCGCCGGGCATGGTCGACGGCGACGCCGTGCTGTGTGGCGTGGTGCAGCAGCTCCGTCATCGGGGTGCCTTCGTTGCGGAAGAGCTGCCTGTATTCCCCGGGTTCGGGTGCTCCGGTGAATGCCATGCCAAGTGTTTCGAGGGCCTGAGCCTTGCGTCCTTGGGCTGCGTGCACGAGGGCTTGCAGCATGCGGATTTCCATCAGGCTGCCGGCGCGTCCGGAGCCCTTGGCAGCTTCGGCCAGCCGCTCCAGCAGTGAAGCAGCATGGGCGCCAGTCGCAGTGGCAGTGCCAGCCGTCCAAGTGCCAGTGCCAGTGCCAGTGCCGGGATGCGGGCGTTGCTGCGTTTCGCTGTCCTGCGCAAGGAGCAGCCGGACCAGGGTGAGTTGGTTGAACTCGTCCAGGTAGCGGGCACCATCCATGATCGGGTCACCTTGTTCCCGGGCCCAGTCTCCCGCCTCCAACAGCTTGCCCTGTGCGATCAAAACCCGGGCCTTCATTGCCGCGATGGGGCGCACTTCCGGGAAGAACCCCCTTTGGTAGAGCGGTTCAGACTGCTCGAAGCACTCGATGGCCTGCTCAAGTTCCCCCTCACAATGGGCGAGGAGCCCCTTTGCCGCAAACCAGCGGAAGCGGCTCTCGTTCGCCGGAACGCCCTTCAGCAGGAGTGCGGCGGCGTCAAGGTGGCTTCTGGCATTGTTGAAGTCTCCGGTTTCGCAGTCAATCTCGCCCAGGGCAACGTGCAGCTCTGCGCTTGCCCGCGCAACCGCCGTCCCGTGAGCCTGTGAACGTTGCAACGCGGCCTGCATGAGCTGGCGCGCCTTGCCCGGCCGGCCGGCCGCGAGCCACATGTCGGCGAGGACCACGGTGCTGCTGAGCTCGTCGACCGTGTTGCCTGCCGAGTGCAGGCTTGCCACCGCCTGCGTGAACTCCTGCAGTGCACCCGGAATGTCCCCTTCCGCCCACGCGGCCATGCCCAGAAACCCGGCCGCCGCACCGCGCGCGAGATGGTCGGCGGGGCCGGACAGCTGCCGGGCGTGCCGGGCATGACTTAGGGTGCCGGCCACATCGCCCCGGGCTTGTGCGAGTGCGGCGCGGTAGATGGCGATGGTGGCAGGCAATGTATGGAACTCTTCAATGTCAGCCCAGGGAGAAGCCTCCCCTTCGGGTATTGCGGCCATCGCTCGTTCAGCATCCTTGAGGCGTGGTTCGACGCTGTTAAGATCACCGTCCGTCATGAGCATGAATCCGTAAAAGGTGCTCAGCACGGGGCTATTGCGGATGGCGCTGTCGGGGAGCTCCTTAAGCCAGCCGAGCATCATCGAGTCCAGCCGTTCGCGCCGGATCCAGGGTGCGGCAAGCTCCATGAGGTGCGCCGTACGCTCAAAGTCTCCGGCGGCCATGGCATGCCCGACAGCCTCCGGCAGCATGCCGCGGTCCTCATACCAGCGGCTGGCATGCTGATGAAGCTGCGGAATCTGCCCTGGCTGCTCGCTGAGCAGTCGTGCCCGCAGCATGTCGGCGAAGAGGCGGTGGTATCGGTACCATTCGCGCCCGTCGTCCAGCGGCACGGTGAAGAGGTTGGCGTGCTCCAGGGCGATGAGGCTGTGGCTCCCGTCGTCGCGGCCGGTCACTGCGTCACAGAGCGGCCCGGTGAGCCGGTCAAGAATTGATGTGAGCAAAAGGAATTCGCGGACGGGCCCAGCTTGCTGCTGGAGGACTTCCTGCACCAGGTAGTCAAGGACGTATCTGTCGTTGCCGGTAAACCGGGCGATGAATTCTGCGGCGTCGTCCCGTCCCTGCAGGGAAAGGGCGGCAAGCTGGAGGGCGGCTGCCCACCCTTCCGTCCGCTGTTCCACGGCAGCGACCTCGTTTTCAGTGAGGTCCAGCCCTGTTGTGCCGTTGAAGTAGGCGGCGGTTTCAACTGGCGTAAATCGCAGCTGCGCTGCACGGATCTCCACCAGCTCGCCGCGCACCCTCCAACGTGCCAGCGGCAGCGCGGGGTCGGCGCGGGTGCTGATCACCAGGTGCAGTTTTGACGGGAGATGCCCCAGCAGCAACGCCATCCCGTCGCCGACCTCCCTGCTGTCGACCAGATGGTAGTCGTCCAGCACCAGCACGACGTCGTGTGGTATTTCCATGAGCTCATTTAACAGGGTGGTCAGGACAAGCTCCGTCTGGAAAGGACGGCTTGCGGACAGCTCCAGTGCAGCCTGGCCGACGGTGGGGACCGAGGTTTGGAGCGCCGCCACCATGGCGGGCCAGAATGCTGCAGGTTCATTGTCTCCCGGGTCGAGGGAGAGCCATGCAACGGCATGGCTCTTATCGAATGTCCTGTCGAGCCATTCGGCCAGCAGTGTTGTCTTGCCGAACCCGGCAGGTGCGGACAACAGAATCAATTTTGACGTGGTGCCGCGGTGCAGAAGTTCAACGAGCCGTGGCCGCGGCACCAGCCCGAGCCGCAACTTTGGTACGCACAGTTTGCTTGCAATCACCACACGCGCCATCGGAACACCTCTCCTGCCTGCACAACCATTGCGGCTCGCACTGAAACTTACCGCGGGTCCATCCCGTCGATGTTGGCCCTGGGTGCCGGTGGAAGCCATAGCGCCAGGGCCGACAAGATGACGTTCAAGCCAATGTCGAATTCGTCGCCGAAGTTGTAGCCGGGCTTGAGCACGTGCTCGGCAGCGATCTCAACGAGGTGGGGATAGTCGCCGGCGGAAAACAACTCCACGATCGGTTCGGCCACAGCCGACGCCGTGTCCGCACCGCTGAAGGGCAGGGCTGCTTCCTGAAGGGCGAATCCGTAAATGAAGCTGTCAAGCAGGGCGTAGGCATGCGCGGTCAGGGCAACGGAAAATCCTGCATTCCTCAACACGCCAAGGGTCGCGTCATGGTGGCGGAGGGTGGCAGGCCCGGGGGAGGTGCGGGACTCCAGCAGGCCGATGGCCCAGGGGTGGCGGCGCAGCGCTTTGCGGATGGCGTTGGCCCGGCGCCGCATTTCGCGTTGCCAATCGCCCCCACTTGAGGGTGGATCGATCTCGTTGAAGACCATGTCAATGATGGCATCAAGGATCTCGCCCTTGTTGGCGACGTAGTAGTAAAGCGACATGGGCTTGACGCCCAGGGCTTGGGCCAGGGAACGCATTGTCAGCCCCGCGATTCCGGCCTCGTCCGCGATCGTGACAGCACATTGGAGCACCCGTTCGCGGCTCAGTGGAACACGGTCCTGAACCTCTTCACTAATTTCTTCCGCTGTCATGGCCCCAGACTATCGCATTTTCGTACGACGTAAGATACGCTTTCTTACTAAGTAAGGCAGGGTTTTCGAGAACACAGCAAGCAAGGGAAGACGTCATGGCAAGCACACACAAACGCAACAAACAGGCAGGCGGTGGCCAGCCGGACGCCACAGGCCCTGAAGTGATGTCCGCCATCGTCCGGGACCGCTACGGTGACGCAGGCGTGCTGCGGCTGGCGCAGGTCAGCCTGCCACTTGTCAAGGACGACGAAGTGCTGGTGAGGGTCCGTGCGGCCGGACTCGACAGGGGAACCTGGCACCTGATGACCGGCCGCCCGTATGTGATGAGACTGTTCCTGGGGCTTCGCAGGCCGCACAATCCGGTGTCCGGGTTGGATCTGGCCGGGACGGTGGTCGCCGTGGGCGGGTCCGTGACCCGGTTTCAAGTGGGGGAGGAGGTCTTCGGATTCGGCAGGGGCTCCTTCGCCAACTACGCCACGGCCAAGGAAGACAAACTCGCCCTGAAACCAGCAGGACTGACCTTTGAACAGGCGGCTGTGGTCCCCGTTTCGGCTGTCACGGCCTTGCAGGGCCTGCGTGATGTGGGGCGGATCCAGTCCGGACAGAAAGTGTTGATCACCGGAGCCTCTGGCGGTGTGGGAAGCTACGCCATCCAGCTGGCCAAGGCGTTTGGCGCCGACGTCACCGCCGAGTGCAGCACAGCAAAAATGGAACTGGTGCTTTCCCTTGGGGCTGACCGTGCCATCGACTACACCCTGGACGACTTCGCCGACGGCAGCCGCCGCTACGACCTCATTCTTGACTTCGCCGGCAGCCCGGCCCTTTCCCGTCTCCGCCGAGCACTGACGGCATCCGGCACCGCCGTCGTCGGAGGCGGCGAACATGGCGGCAACCTCACCGGCATGGGCCGGCAGCTGCACGCAGTGGCACTCTCACCCTTCATCTCCCAACGACTGACCATGTTCGCGGCAAAGCAGCACTCCGCGGACCTTGCACAGATCACAGAATTCATCGACGCCGGCAAGGTCAAGCCGTGCCTGGACAGGACTTTTCCGTTGGCACAGGCAGCGCAGGCCATGCGATACCTCGAAGCCGGGAAGGTGCGGGGAAAGATCGCCATCACCATGCCGGCATCCCACTAGCCGGTTTCCCGCCGCACGCACCAAACAACAGGGCACCGTGCCAGGACACCCATCAGGCAACAGGCCACCGTGCCAGGACACCATCAAGCACCACCTCGTGAAAGTAGAAAGCCATGTCAACTTCGATACCGTTTGAAACGCCCTCCAACGCCGGTCCGCCCGCGGGACGAATGTCAGGGGTGCACCTGTTCGTGCTCATCGTCGGCGTCCTCCTCGGCGCCGCGTCCCTGGGGGAGCTGGGGTCCTCTCAGTCGATCCCTGCGGCACTGGCTGGGATCGGCGTCGGGATCGTTTTGATCCTGCTGGGAGCCGCCGGCCTTGGCCGTGGCATTGCCGCCGGGGCGCCGCAGCAAGCCGGCCATGACGGCTCGGACATGCCGGCACAGCTGACCGGGCAGCTTGACCCGGGGCTGTCCCGGTGGAAGTGGCTTGTCAAATGGCTCCTTGCCATTCCCCACTACGCCGTTCTGGTCGTCCTCTGGGTTGCCTTCCTGGTCGTGACCGTGGCCGCCGGCGTGGCTATCCTGTTCACGGGCAGATATCCGGCACCCTGGTTCCAATTCACGGTCGGCGTGCTGCGCTGGAACTGGCGGGTGTCGTTTTACGCCTACGGTGTGCTGGGAACTGACAAGTACCCGCCGTTCACCCTGGCCCACACCGCTTACCCGGCAGGCTTCGACGTCGAATATCCCGAGCACCTGTCCCACTGGAAGGTCCTGCTGAAATCCTGGCTCTTTGCCCTGCCGCAACTGCTGATCGTCTCGCTGCTGACAGGCGGCGCATGGGCTTCCTCCTCGGCCTCCGGCTTCTCGCTGGTTGGCATACTGGTCCTGGTTGCCGCAGTTATTCTGCTTTTCACGGGCGTGTACCGCGTCGGCGTGTTCAATCTGCTTATGGGCATCAACCGTTGGGCGCTTCGCACCATGGCCTACATGGCGCTCATGACGGACAAGTATCCGCCGTTCCGCCTGGACCAGGGGCCGTTCGACCCGCCGGCCGGTGCCACAGAAGCAAAACTCGCTTAACCACGGTTTCAGACAGCACTGCGAACTCCTGAGGAACACGGACATGAACGAGCCACGCAGCATGTTGATGGCCGGAAAAACGGTGCTTATCACTGGCGGGACCGGAGGAATCGGCAGGGCGACCGCCGTCGGCCTGGCCAAAAGGGGTGCCCATGTTGCCATCACGGGGCGGGACCCAGGCCGCCTCCAAGACGCGGTCCGGGAGATCCGTGCCGCCGGCGGAGGGCAAGTGGAAGCATTCATCGCGGACATGTCCTCCCAGTCAGAGGTGCGGCGCCTGGCCGGGGAAATACTCCAAGACCTTCCCCGGCTCGACGTGCTAATCAACAACGTGGGCGGCTGCTGGGAGACTCGGCACCTGAGCCCGGACGGGTTGGAATACACGTTCGCCCTGAATTACCTGGCGCCGTTCCTGCTCACCAACCTGCTGCTGGACAGGCTGAGGGCCAGCGCGCCCGCACGCGTCGTCGCGGTATCCTCAAACGTTCAGGCCATCGGGAGGATCGACTTTGACGACCTCCAGGGAGAGTACGATTATTCCGGCGCTCGGGCGTACAACCAATCGAAACTTGCCAACGTTCTCTTCACCTACGAATTATCCAGAAAGCTGCAGGGCAGCAGGGTTACCGCCAATGCCCTGCACCCCGGCGTGGTCAATACCAGGTTCGGCGCGGAGGACCCCGGAACCATCCAACGCCTGTTTGTCCCGTTGATGCGGCCGCTCATGAAAACACCCCGCAGAGGCGCGGCAACGTCAATCCATGTCGCTTCAGCCCCCGAACTGGAGCAGGTGACGGGATGCTATTTTGCCAACTCCAGGGCCAGAAAATCATCTGACCGGAGCTACGACCAGGCCGCCGCTTCCCGGCTCTGGCAGGTCAGCACAGAATTGGTTAACCTGTCTGCCCCCGAATGAATTCCATTAACATGCTGACAGGGCGGACCTTGTTCCCTCATGGCAATACCACCGGGAAGTTGACTTGATACGAAATCACGATGGGCTTATCCCTCTTGCGGCGGTGGTGGGAGGGTTTAACCGGAGAGAAATGAAAGCGGGCGCTCCGCCGATGGACGGCGCAGGACTGTGTCTCGAATCGAATCGAATCAAATGCATTGCAGGGGCGAGGGCTGGCGTCGCGACGTATTCGACCGAGGATCGGCAGGTTTTCTCGGGTGCCCAGTGTTTGCAAGGGCGCAAATCTGCTTCAAGGACCACCTCGGGCACATTTCAACGAAGACCTCTGGTGACAGGGCGTTTCGGGTTTAGGTGTTGCCACGGGCGTAAAATTTGGCTGACGGCCGATGCTGGCGGACGTCTTGGCCGGTTCAGGGAGGGTCAGATGGTCGCCATCTGCCTCAGGCGGGGACGGGCCCATTGAAGTGATCAGTTGGGGAATGTCCCGATGAGACAGATCGGCTGGTTGTGCAGGCCAACGTTGAGCCGTTGGGACCGTCCGCCGGGGGAACCGTGAGGTGGTGACATGAAGCGATATCTGAATCGTCAACAGGCTGGTCAGCTGCTGGCCCGGGAGCTGCAACATTACCGAGGCCGGCAGGGGGTCGTGGTGCTGGGGTTGCCACGCGGTGGAGTTCCCGTGGCCGCTGAAGTCGCCCGGGCGCTTCACTCGCGACTGGATATCGTCGTCGTCCGCAAAATTGGAGTTCCTTCCCATCCGGAGGTTGCGATGGGAGCGTTGGCGGTCGTCTCCGGACACATCGAGATGGTTTGCAACGAGAATGTGCTGGACATGTTGGGATCCCGGCGACAAGCCGAAGCCATGTTCGCGCGTGCTGCGAACGAGGAGCTCGCCGAATTGCACAGGCGCGAGCAAAGCTATCGGGCAGCTCGCCCAGCGGTCCCCATTGCCGGCCGTGTGGTCATTCTCGTTGATGACGGACTGGCAACGGGCGCGACCATGCGGGCAGCAGTCGCCGCCGTGCAGTCTCAACTTCCCGCCCGCATCAATGTTGCTGTGCCCGTAGGGAGTCGAGATACCTGCAGGGAAATCGAGGCGCTGGTGGACGAGCTGGTCTGCTTGCGGCTTCCTGCTCCTTTTCGATCGGTGGGTCAGGCATATCAGGACTTCGAGCAGACCACGGACGAGAACGTGCGGATCATCCTGGGCTCGAGGCAAGAGCATGGCGGAGGCCAGGGCCTTGAATGACGCTGGGGCCAACAGTGGCGCCTGCCATGCCTGGGACGGCAGGGGTGCCTATCCATCCTGCGGCCTGAGTGATGCATTCGGTTGCCGCCGGTTAGGGTTGTTCTAGAATGCGTCACTCCACACAATTCAAAAACAAGGTATGCGTTCATGACAGAGACATTTTTTCAGGTTGTTGTCCGCTACATGGTGAAGCCCGGGGAAACCGACACGGTCCTGGCGCTGCTGGGCGAGATGGCCGCCGCAACCCGCGCAGAAGAAGCAAATCTCTCCTACGATTTCTTTCAGGGCGTCGAGGACCCTGCGCAGATCGTGATCCTTGAACGATACAGAGATACCGCCGGTTTTGCCGCCCATCGCGGGTACGAGCACATCGAGCGCATTGGAGCCGCCCAGATCATTCCGCGGCTGGCCAGCCGTTCCATCCAGACCATTGAGAACGCGACGGTCTCTTAGCGTCGGGATGCCGGGCGGCCCCGTAGCCCATGCACCCTTCGGCATCGGAAGGAAAGTTCGGCCAACGCCTCAGTCAGCGTCCGCGCAGAGGCGCAGGCGCCGCCGCCAGCAGGGAACGGGTGTAGTCGTGCTGCGGATGGGTGAACACCTGCTCGGTTGGGCCTGATTCAACAACTGCCCCGGCACGCATGACCAACACCTCGTCACTCATGTGCCGGATCACTGAGAGGTCGTGCGAGATGAACAGGTAGCCCAGCCCGAGCCGTTGCTGCAGCTCATCCAACAGGTCAAGGATCTGCGCCTGGATGGAGACGTCCAGCGCGGAAACGGGCTCGTCGCAGATCAGCACCCGCGGGTTCGGGGCCAGAGCCCGGGCAATGGCCAAGCGTTGGCGCTGGCCGCCTGAGAGTGTGGCGGGACTGCGTTCTGCCACGCCGGATTCCAGGCCAACCATCGCCAGTAAGTCCTTGATCTGCTCAACATAAGCGCGTGGCTTGCGCGTGGCGCCGCGGCTCAGCGCATCGGCCAGCAGGGAACCGGCGGACAGCCGCGGATCGAAGGACGACAGCGGGTCCTGGTAAATGGCCCCCAGTGCCGACCGGCGGCTGCGGCGTTGAGCTTCAGGAACCCGGCTCCACGGTTCACCGAACAGCTCAACGGTTCCCGCGTCGGGCGCCAGTAGGCCCAGCGCCATGCGGGCCGTGGTGGTTTTTCCCGAACCTGATTCACCCACCACACCCAGGGTGCGCCCGGGCAGCAGCTCGAAGCTGACATTGCGCACGGCCTGGAAATCGGCTGACTTGGCCACAGCGAAACTTTTGGCGAGTCCGTGGGCACTCAGCAAAGGACGCACGACGGCGTCCGGCCCACCACCCGCTGCCACCGCCTCACCAACCGCTGCTGCCGTTTCTCGCGCTGAGACGTTCTGCCGTCCTGCAATGCCAGGTGCAGGTGCAGGTGACGACGCAGCAGGTGCTGGGGTGTCCGGCGTGGGGGAGAGCCGGGCGAAGCGGGGCTTGCCGGCGGGAACGGCCGCGAGCAGGGCACGTGTGTAGGGGTGTTGAGGGTCGGCAAGGACCTGCTCGCGCGGGCCGCGTTCCACGATGCGCCCATCCTGCATGACGGCAATCGTGTCGGCGACACTCGCCACGGCGGCAAGGTCGTGGCTGATCAGGAGCATTCCCGAACCCGTTCGCCGCAAACCGCCGAGCAGGTCCATGACCTGCGCTGCGATCGTCGCGTCCAGTGCCGTGGCGGGCTCGTCGGCAATGATTAATGCCGGCGCCAGGGCGATGGCCGAGGCGATGAGGGCTCGCTGTCGCATGCCGCCGGAAAGTTCACCCGAGCGCTGGGAAGCGCGCTGTGCCGGGTCATCCAGCCCCACGGCCGCCAACAATTCGATGACGCGGGCAGCGCGTTCCGCCCCGGAGCCTGCCGAGTGCAGACGCAGCGCATCATCGATTTCCTTGCCGACGGTGCGCAGCGGATCCAAAGACGTCAAGGCATCCTGCAGGATGAACCCCACTCTCTTGCCGCGGACGGCGCGCCAGCCGCGCTGTGACAGCCTTTGGCCGTCGTGGCCGGCAACGTCCAAGGCGTCGGCGTGCACCAGGGAGCCGGCCCCGGCCAGGCCGATTAGGGCCCTGGCGGTCACCGACTTGCCCGACCCTGATTCACCCACCAGGGCCAGACATTCCCCGGGGTGCACGGTAAAGGAAACGTCGCGGACCACGCGGCTCCCGCCAAAGGAGACATTCAGCGCCTCCACCCGCAGGATGGGCTCGATGGGGTTCATCGGCTGCCCCCGGACTTAAAAGAACGCGAGAGCACTGTGGCGGCGGCGGCCACCAGCACGATCGCCAGGCCCGGGAAGAAGGTCATCCACCAGGCCAGGGCCAGGTAAGTCCGGCCGGTTGAGAGCATGGTGCCCCATTCCGGGGCCGGTGGAGGCGAACCGAGCCCCAGAAAGCTCAGCGACGCCGCCCAGAGAATGGCCTGCCCCAGACCCAGGGTAGCCAGCACCGCAATGGGTCCCAGCGCGTTGGGCAGGATGTGGATCCGGAGAATGTGCAGGCGGCTGCGCCCCAGCACCGTGGCGGCCTCGACCATGGGGGAGGTGCGCAGGGCGATGATCTGCGCCCGGATCACCCGGGCATAGCCAGGTGCCGTGGTCAGGCCCACCGCAATGACAGTCGTTGCCACCCCGGGCCCGGCCAGGGCGATGAACACCAGGGCGAGCAACAGTCCGGGCAGGGCAAAAAGCACCTCCAGGATGCGGCCCACACCAAAGTCCAGCCACCGCCCGCCAAAACCGGCAATGGTGCCCAGCAGCAGCGCCAGGCCCAGGCCAATCGCCGTGGCCGCAGCTCCGATGAGCAGCGAGGGCCGGGCGCCGTGGATGATGCGCGAATAAATGTCGCGCCCCGATTCATCGGTGCCCAGCAGGTGACCGGCACCCGGGGCGGAGAACGCAGCGGCGGGGTTGATGGCCAGCGGGTCAATCGGCGCCAGCAGGTTCGGTGCGATGGCTGCCAGAACAAAAAAGAGCAGCACGGCCGCGGCAGCAATCAGCGGCACGCGCGCGGCGAGCCGCCCGACCAAGGCGACGTCCCGCCGTCGTGCACGGGATTTCTTGGGGGCCAACACGGGATCTCCCGCCGGCAGGGAAGCCATGGGGGCGGTCACGGGGTGCCGATCCGCGGGTCGACGAGGCGTTCGGCAAGGTCGGAGAACGCCATGATCACCACATAAGCGGCGGCTGAAACGAGGGCGACGCCGGTGACCAAGGGGATGTCGCGGGCCGTCACGGCGGAGAGCAACGTACGGCCCAGGCCGGGGCGGGCAAAGATGGATTCCACCACCACCGCTCCGGAGAGCAGCGAGCCAAGCGCCCACCCCGACAGTGCAATGCCCGGCAGCGCGGCGTGCCGCAGCGAATGGCGCAGCAGGACGCCGACCTCCGATTCGCCGCGGGCGCGGGCCGAGAGGGCAAAAGCGGAACGCTGGGCCGTCTCCATGGTGTCGCGCATGACCTGGCCCAAGAACCCGGCCAGCGGGAGGGCCAGGGTGATGACCGGCAGCACCAGGCCGGCCGGGGTATTCGTGCTCACCGGTGGGAGCCAGCCCAGCATGGTGGAAAAGACCATGATCAGCACGCTGGCCAGCCAAAAGTGCGGCACGGCGGCCGAGACGATTTCCAACCCGGAAGCCACCGCGGAACCGAGGACGCCGCTGCGGGTGGACAGGATGCCCAGGCCCAGCGCCATGGCCCAGGCCACCAGTAGTGCAAGCCCGGCCAGGATCAGTGTTGGCGGAAGCAGCTCGCCGAGCACGTCGGCCACGGGGGTTTTCAGTGAGTACGAGGTGCCCAGGTCGCCGGTGGCCAGCCTGCGCAGCTGCCCAAAGTACTGCAGGTACAGTGGCTGGTCCAGGCCGTACTCGGTGCGGGCCGCGGCCAGGGCCTCGGCCGACGCCTGGGAGCCCGGGCCGCCCATGATGGCCTGCGCCGGGTCCCCGGGAATCATCCGGATGCCAAAGAAGATGGCCGTGGCAACCGCCCACAGCACAAAGATGCCGCCGCCGATTTTTCCCAGCAGCCAGCGCACGGGCGCCCCGATCTTGCGGGGCGACCGGACGGCGGCTGTGGATGTGCTCATGCGCGCGGGATGCGTGTGCCGGTCCTAGTTGGCCAGCCAGGTGTCGGTGAACAGCGGGGTTGCGACGGCGCTGGTGGCACCCACATTTTGCAGCTTCTCCGAGTACAGGAAGTGGTTCTGCTGGTCGTAGAGCGGCAGCAGGTAGTGGCCCTCGAGCACCAGCTTCTGCGCCTGCGTGTAGAGGTCCTTGCGCTCGGCCTCATCAGAGGTCGAGCCGGCCTTGTCGAGCAGTGCGTCAAGGGCCGGATTCTTGACCTGGGACAGGTTGGCGAAATAACCGGACGGGGCGGGAATCGTCGAATCGGAGTGGAAGAGGATGGACAGGACACTGGGGCCCACCTTCGTGTACGGGGCGGACACGAGGTTGTAATCGTTCTTGGCCAGCTCCCCGTACCAGCTGGAGATGTCCAACAGATTGATCTTGATCTCGATGCCTGATTCCTTGGCAGTGGCCTGCATCTGCTCGAAGATCGACTGCTCGGCAGGGATCGACTGGCTGGTGCTCACCGGGAAGGAGAGGGAGAGCCGGGTGCCGTCCTTGACGCGGTAACCCTCCGCGTCGCGTTCCTTCCAGCCTGCCGCGTCCAGCAGCTCGCCGGCCTTGGCCGGATCGTAGTCAAAGAGGGATTCGTCGGAGTACGCCAGCGGCTCCACACTGGACAGCGGCGAGTAAGAGCGCGGTGCCGTGCCGAAGAACAGGGAGTCGATGCTGGCATCGATGTTCACGGCATGGATGAAGGCTTCGCGGACCTTGGCGTCGTTGAACGGCGCCTTGGAGGAGTTCAGCTCAACCCGGTTTGAGGCGCCGGGGCGTGGCGCGTCCAGGTGCTTGATGGCGGAGTTCTTGGCGGCAGCCGCAATGGCGTCCGGCTGGGCGTTGTCGATAACCTGCACCTCACCGGCCTGCAGCGCCGCAATGCGCGTTGCGGCCTCGGGGATGAAGCGCCAGGTGATGGCATCCAGGTAGGCGGTGCCGGCGTGTGCGGCCGCCGGGTCGGGGCTTGCGTAAGCGGCGTTGCGGACCAGGTTGACCGAATCCTGTTTCTTCCAGGACTCGACCTTGAAGGGGCCGGTGCCCACGGGAGCGGCACAGTTTTCCGCCTGCGTCCGCTTGAGCGCCGCGGGGGATTCGATGGCCACCCAGGGCATGGAGAAGGACTCGAGCAGCGAGTTGTCCGGGGTCTTCAGCGCCAGTTCCAGCGTGGCGGCATCCACGGCCTTCATGGAGGCGATCTTGCCCAATGCCAGGTAACCCGTGGAGGAAGCGGTTGCCGGATCCAGCAGGTGCTCAAAGTTGGCCTTGACCGCCTCGGCATCCAGGGCAGTGCCGTCCGTGAAGCTGATCCCTTGGCGGATCTTCACGGTGCGGGTCAGCCCGTCGTCGGAGACGGTGGAGCCCTCAGCCAGCCAAGGAATCAGTGTGCCGTCCGCGTCTTTGGTGTACAGGGTTTCCAGGAATTGCGAGGCAACGAGCGCCTGCGGATAGTTGCCGCCAACGTGCGGATCCAGGCAACTGGGTTCGGCGTCGCCGGAGGCATAGACCAAGGTTCCCCCGGTCACAGGAGTGCCGGCAGTGTCGGAGGAGTCCGACGTCGTTGTGCCGGGGGTGCAGCCGGCGAGAACCAGGGCGGCGGCCAGGGCCGTTGCGGCCGGAAATAGTCTGTTGGCCAAGGGGCGGGCGAGAGTCATGAACTTCTTCCTGTGGACCGGTGAACCGGTGAAGCGGAGCGATGCGTGGGTGCCATCCTTGCCGTTCCTCGGGCCACCGGCCATGAGGCACGCGTCGGCGGGCACCGCCATCAACCATAGTCCTTGTGGCGGGCGGCGCCCATGGACATGTGGGGCACGTCATAGGGGTGCGGGCGGTTATGTCCGCGTCCGCCGGGTATGAAGTACGACGGCGGGAGGTGCCTTTCGCGCGCCCGGCACCAGCCGTCGTCGTACTTCAGACCCGCATTCGGCAGGGCCACGCAGTCTGCACGAAAAAAAATCGGCAAATTCACCCTCGGTGCCGTGCCGCTGTGGACCGGGTGCCCCTAGACTGGCCAGACGTCAGAAAAATGCCGGTTTGCCAGTGGGCCGTTCAAACGCTCCAAGGCTGTCCAATGTCCAGGCGTTGGCTGCTTTCGGGTGTGGCGCGCCACCAGGGCAGGAATGGAGAAACGATGTTGCACAGTTCGGGAACGCTCACTCCGTTTGTGACGCCGACGGTGAAGCTCAGCCGCCTCTTTGCACCACACGCGGCCCACATCTACGCCAAGCTGGATCTGCTCCAGCTCTCCGGCAGCACCAAGGAACGCACCGCCAGGGGGCTGATTGAGGATTTGCTTGATTCAGGCAGGCTTCACACCGGAGGCATGATCGTTGAATCGACCTCCGGTAATTTGGGCATTGCCCTGGCCCGGCAGTGTGTGGTGCGCGGCCTACGTTTCACGGCAGTTGTCGATGAGAACGCCAATCCGCTGGCCCTGAACCTCATGCGGGTGTACGGCGCGACGGTGGAGCTTGTGGCCACGCCCGCCGACGGCAACAAGCTCGCCGCACGCCGCCGCCGCGTCCAGGATCTGTTGGCGGAGCACCCCGGATCCGTGACCACCAACCAGTACGGGTCCCCGGCCAACCCGCGGGCGCACTTTGCATCCACCATGCCTGAAATCATGGCCGGTTCCGGCGGGGACCTGGATTATCTGTTCATTGCCACCAGCACCACCGGCACCCTTCTTGGCTGCCAGCAGTACATTCGGGCGCACGGCCTGGACACCAAAATAGTGGCCGTGGATTCCGTCGGTTCCGTTCTCTTTGGCGGAGCGTCCGGTACGCGCAGGCTTCCCGGACTCGGCGCGGGCGTGCTGCCGGAACTTGCCGCCGCGGCACAGCCCGACTTGGTGTTCCAGATCGAGGAAATCGAGATGGTGCACGGGTGCAGGTTGCTGGCGCGCCGTGAGGGCATTCTGGCCGGCGCCTCCACGGGGGCCATCGTCGCGGCCATGGGAAAGCTGCTGCCAGACCTTGATTCCGGGGCCCGTATCGCCTTCATGGTCCATGACACCGGCGTGCCGTACCTGCCGACCGTCTATGACGATGACTGGGTTCGCGCCACCCTGGGTGCGGATCCGGAACCGGGCTTCACCGCTGATCCGGTTGAAGTCCCGCACCCGTGATCCGGGTAGCCGTGATTGGCGGGGGACCCAAGAGCCTTTTCGCCCTGCTCGCACTCCACGACCTCCTCGGCTCCGGCCCAGCCATCCCCATCCGGGTTGACGTCTACGACCCCCTCCCGCCCGGGTCCGGCAGTGTGTGGCGGGCGGACCAACCCCACGTCCTGCGCTTGAATGTGAACGCAGGCATCGTGGACGCGTCCTCGACCCTCAGCGCGGAGAGCTTCGCCGGATGGGCGGCCCGCGCGGCCCCGGAAATGTCGGGGGAAAAGTACCCGCCGCGCGCCGTGGTGGGCCGCTACCTGCGGGAGCAGTTCCAACTGCTGTGCCAGCGCGGGAACTTTGCTGTGGCCCATGCACCTTTCGTTGTCACCGGCGTCGAACGCCACGGGTCACAGTGGCTGGTGAGCGGCCCCTTCGGACAGCAGCACTATGATGAGGTGCTGGTGGCAACCGGACACGGGCTGGGCGATGCGGCGCCCTGGCAACCGCTGCCCGGGTCACTGAATACGCACCCGCTGATCGGCGACTACTCTGCACTCACAACGGAGGGCGTCCCTACGCGGTCCAACGTGTGGATTCGCGGCGCCGCGCTGACGGCCTACGATGTGGTGCTGCTCCTTACGGAAGGCCGCGGAGGCTCCTGGCAGCACTGCACCAACGACGGCGCGGAAGGCACAGGGGTGCGCTACCTGCCCAGCGGCCGTGAGCCGCGGCGCATCACTCTCTCCTCCCGCAGCGGCCTGCTCCTGGACCCCAAGAGCGAAGCCGTCCCGCCTGAGATTGCCGCCTGCCTGGAGCGGTACAAACCACAGCTGCGCCAGTGGGGGCGCCAGGTCCGCAAGGACCTGCCCGACGGCGCCCGGCTGGCGGGATTGTGGGTGGTCCTGCTCTGCTGTGCCCAGGACTGTGCCCGGCTCATGGGCGCAACCGTGGGTGCCCTGTCACTGTGGCGCACCGCAGTGACCGGACTCTCGGCGGACGCCGAGTGCGGGCCCGCCGCACCGGCGAGGCCATGCGGCGCCGCAGATAATCTGCGGAACAGCCTTGCGGTGAACCACCACAAGGCTCCTGTCACCACGGGGTGGCTATGGGCGAGGGTGTGGTCGGGCCTTTATACAGAGCTGGTCACCGCGATGGACCGGCTGCCGCGGAGCACCCGAGAGAATCGGCGCTTTGCCCGCGTGGCAGGCAACCTCGAACGGTTCGCCTTCGGTCCTCCGGAACTCACGGCCCGCAAGTTGTTGGCACTCTTTGACGACGGCCTGCTCACCGTTGCAGCAGCAGGGGAGAGCCCGCCTCCTGATGCCGTCCTGATCGACGCAGTGACCCCGGGTCCCGGCGTGCTTCGTGCACCAGCACCGGAAGGCCGCCCCAGCAGTGACCTTTTTGCCGGGCTGCTGCACGCCGGGCACGTCTCGATCCGGCGGGGCGACCGGGGCCTGCTGGCAGACCCGGACGGCACCGCCCTGGCCAGCAACGGCTCCCGGACCGAGTCACTGGCGGTCGTGGGACGCCCCACCGAGGGCCCCACCCTGGGCCATGACACCCTCAACCGTGCATTGCACGGGGAACACCTCCTGTGGGCTCAGCGAATCGCCACCCTTGCCACCGACCACCCCGACACATGGAGTAAAGATGCGCCAGACGATGCATGGCACCGCCCCGTTGACCGCCCGGCTTGAGCCGTGGATGGAGGAACTGCTGACCAACCCTGCCCTGTGCCGGGAGCTCATTGATGTCCACGGTTCCCCTGTGAACCTGCATGACTTCAGCGCCATGGGGCGCAACGTTGCGCAGCTGCGCGCCGCGGCAGACGCGCACGGGATTGACTTTGAAATCTATTTTGCCCGCAAGGCGAACAAGACATTGGGGGCGATCGACCAGGCCGTCCGCGAGGACTGCGGCGTCGACGTGGCCAGCCTCAATGAACTGCGCCAAAGCCTTGAGCGGGGTGTGCCCCCGGAACGGATCATCGTCACGGCTGCCGTTAAATCCCGGGCGCTGCTGCGGCTGGCCATTGAGTCCCACGTGACCATCAGCTTCGACAATGAGAATGAGCTGCGTGACGCCCTTGAGATATCTGGTGAGCGGCAACCGCCCCTCGTGGCGGCCCTGCGGCTGGCCGTGGCCCACCCGTCAATTCCGCCCACACGCTTCGGGCTCCCAAGCACCCAATGGTTGGCAGTCCTGCGGGATGAGGGGCTGAAACACCGTGTCAAGGTGGCGGGTATTCACTTCCACCTCAACGGCTACGACGCCGGATCCCGCGCCCTCGGGATCTCGGAGGCACTGAGCCTCATTGAACAGTTGCGCACGCTGGGCCAAGATCCCAGTTTTGTGGACATGGGTGGCGGAATCCCCATGTCGTATCTGGACAGCGCGAGCGAATGGGGGCAATTCTGGTCGGCGTTGGAACACCTGCCGGCAGGGGATGAGTCGCTCACGTGGAAGTCAGATCGGCTCGGCGCCGTCGGCGGCCCGCCGGCAGCTGGCGTGTACCCCTACCATCAGGAACTTGTTCGAGCGGAGTGGCTGGATCACATACTCACCACCAAGCCCGAATCAGGGCAATCCTCCATCGCCTCCGCGTTGCGTGCGGCGCAGATTCAGCTGCGCTGCGAGCCGGGGCGGTCGCTGCTGGACGGTTGTGGACTCACGCTGGCCGAGGTTGCCTTCAGCAAGCACCGCAGCGACGGTGTCCCGCTGGTGGGGTTGCACATGAACCGCACACAATGCCGCTCCACCTCGGCAGACTTCCTGGTTGATCCGGTCCTCGTCCACGCCACGCACCCGCAACGGGAGAGAACCTTCGACAGTGCATTCCTGGTGGGTGCCTACTGCATCGAGGAAGAATTGCTGCTGCGCCGCCGTTTCGAATTTCCCGGGGGCGTGGCTGCCGGAGACCTGGTTGCCTTCCCCAACACGGCTGGATATCTTATGCACATTGTGGAGAGCGCCTCACACCAGCTGCCGCTGGCCGCCAACGTGCTCTGGGACGGCGGCCGGTGGGTGGCCGACGACATCGACCCGCCTCACTGAACTAGATGAAGCGGCGCCTCTCCCCGGGACATCCGGCCCAGCTGGGTGACCGTCAGTTCCGTCGCCAGGCGGAGGAATTCGGCCGTGTTGCCCGCCATGTGGGGAGTGATGAGGGCGCCGGGGGCATCCCACAAAGGGTGGTCGGAGGGCAGCGGTTCCGGGTCCGTGACATCCAGGGCAGCCCGCAGCCGCCCAGTTCCCAGCTCTGCCAGGAGTGCGGCGGTGTCAACCACAGGCCCACGCCCAATGTTGACCAGCAGTGCCCCGTCCTTCATGTGTGCCAGGAAGGCGGCATCCACCAGGTGTCTGGTGGAGTTGTCATGGGGGAGCGTCACCACCACCACATCCGCCGTCGGAAGAAGACCCGGCAGTTCCTCCGGTCCGTGGACCTGGCCGCCGTTTTTCAGCGCCCGCGCCCGGCTGGCAACGGGAATCAGGGCGGCAGGACGGAAGGGCTCCAACCGTGCGAGGAGTTCCTTGCCCACCCCGCCGTGTCCCAGTACAAGCACCACCGAACCGTGCAGGGAGGTCGTCCAGAGTGGCGCCCACTCGTGCCGACTCTGTTGCCGTACCGCGTCCGGCAGCTCCCTGAGCGCTGCAAGGATGAGGGCCATGCCAAGCTCGGCGGTGGAATCCTCCACCGCGCCGCGGGAATTGCTGAGCGTCACGTCGGCCGGCAGATGCTCCAGGACCCATTCGCAGCCGATCGACAGCAGGTGCACGTGGCGCAGGCCCGGAATGTTGGCCACCCGGGCGCGGCGGGCAAATTCACGCGGCCGTTCGGTGACCAGGACGTCCGCGGCGGGGGCCTCTGCGGGGTCGTCGTTGAGGTGCCACACGATGGGTGCAATGCCCGGGCCGCTGATCTCCTCTGCGAACCGGGCCGTGGGGACGAGGACTCGCAGTGCCAAAATTATTCCATCCTGGGCACCGTCAGGGCAGGCCCGCTGCTGTGGTTGTGACGCCGACACATCGGTCTCCATGGTGCCAGCCGTCTTCAGGATAGTCCAGGCGCGGCGGCGGGACCTCCCGCAGCTGCCAGTGCCTCCTGCAACGGCCGTCGCGCTCGGGGTCGCCGGCCTCGTCACGCCTGTTTTCCGTAGCTCGGCCCCATGCGGTCCTACTGGGCCGGCTTGTCGGTCTCAGCTGCAGTCTCAGCCGCGGCATCGGCCTCACCCGCGTCCTCCATGAGCCCCTCCAGCCCGGCCTCAGGGACCTGTTCGTCGGCGGCGCTGTCTGTCACTGAGTGGGGTTGGCCCGCCACAGCCGAGTCGTCATTCTGGGCAGTTTCGATGACCAGTGCGTTCTCCACTCTGACGGCCAGTCGTGAACTGCGGTGGCGCCTGGCATCAGCCAGGCCGAACAAACGTTGGGCTGCGACCGCTTCGCCTTCCTTCTGCAGCAGCGCACCAGCCGCCATCAAGGCTTCGGCCGCCACAGCGTTCTCGCGGTAATCCAAGTAGGCGCTGGCAGCCTGCTCTTCACTGATTTCGTTGATCCGTGCGCTGACGCGATTGGCGTCGGCCAGGGAGTAACCATGTCCAAGCCGGTAGACCTCGTGGTACAGGAAACCGTAGTTGTTCTCCCGGAAGTCCATCGACTCATCCAGCCGGCTTTTCAATTCCGCCTGTTCGGCGGGCGAGAGATCGTCCACTTCAAGCCCAAGCCGCTGAGCAAACTCGCGCAAGTAGGTGGCACTGGCCAGCGGCATCCCGCCTGGTTCGGGCCTGGCCTCTGAAGAGTCCGAGAGTTCGTCCCGGGAAGTGGAAAACAGGGCAAGAAATTTTTGGATCAGGGTGTTCATGGGGGCCTCCAGTGGTAAATGCTGCCCTTCAATCTTCCCAGCCCAAGGCTGTTTTTCTCCCGATTCTCGTGGTGATTCTCACCG
The DNA here is from genome assembly GCF_000785535.1 of Arthrobacter sp. PAMC 25486. Lineage (NCBI taxonomy): Bacteria > Bacillati > Actinomycetota > Actinomycetes > Micrococcales > Micrococcaceae > Arthrobacter > Arthrobacter sp. PAMC 25486. Next base: position 402,131 of record NZ_CP007595.1, read on the forward strand.
CAGTGGCATATTCAGCTCATCCAGGATCGGCAACAGGGCTTCGCGCTGTCCGCGGGCCGGGCGGCGTGCCTATTTGACGATGTGTACGGTGATATTGTCGCCTTCAAGCTGGGTTGGTGGTTCGGTGGTGGCGTTGTAGATGCCCAGATGGATGATTTGGTCCGAGTATCCGATGCCGTCCGTGGTGTAGTGGAAGCCGAGGTTTCCCCACGGGATGTAGTAGATGAGGAATCCATTCTCGGGGCCGGAACCGGGGGATCCTGCTGTTTCGAGATCGCGGGGGAGATGGGCCAGTTTCTCCATGCCCGCAAATTCCTCCACAGGCACAGGCACAGGCACGGTCAGCGGAAGCAGGATCAGGAAGTCCTTGGCGGTGGGATTGTCGGGAGTGATGGTCACGTCAACGGTTGTTTCTCCGGCGGTGAAGCGGACGAGTACGTCTTCGTCAGGGGAAACGGCAGGTTCCGGAGTGGCTGCCGCGGGTGCCGGAGCAGTGTCGGAGGCAGTGGTGGCCCCTTGTATCTGTGGTGGCAGGGTCCCTGTCCCCGTCTCTGCCCTGGTGGGTCCCGACTCTGCCCTGGTGGGTGTTGTGCAGCCGGCCAGAGCCACCAGTGCTGCCAGTGGCGCGGCCAGGAAGAGCTTTCCCCGCATGGTGTATTCCCTTCTGTAGGCGGTGTTGCGTTGGCTGGCGGGGTTCGGGTTGCCCTGCTTTGGAAGGTGGCGTTCTTAGAGGGTGGCGGTGTCGATGACGAAGCGGTAGCGGACGTCGGAGGCCAGTACACGTTCGTAGGCGTCGTTGATTTGTTCGGCCCGGATGACTTCGATTTCTGAGCCGATGCCGTGGTCGGCGCAGAAGGTGAGCATGTCTTGGGTTTCGAGGATGCCACCGATCAGGGAACCGGCGAAGGACCGCCGTCCGGTGATGAGGGAAAACGCCTGGACAGGGAGTGGTTCCGCCGGGGCGCCGACGTTGACGAGTGCGCCGTTGAGGGTGAGCAGTCGCAGGTAGGCGTTGATGTCGATCGCGGCACTGACGGTGTTGATGATCAGGTCGAAGCTGCCGGCCAGACTGGTGAAGGTTTCCGGGTCGTTGGTGGCCTGGAAATGGTCGGCACCCAGCTTGAGTCCGTCGTCGTGCTTCTTGAGGGTTTGGGACAGGATGGTGACCTCGGCGCCCATGGCGTGGGCGATCTTCACGGCCATGTGGCCGAGCCCGCCGAGGCCAACAATAGCGACCTTCTTTCCCGGTCCGGCGCCCCAATGGTTGAGAGGGGAGAAGGTGGTGATGCCGGCCAGGCAGTACTGTTCCTCACCTGCCTGGCAGTGGATGCATTCTCGGCAGGAGTTCACCATGCAGCCGACGCCGACCCGGTCGCCAACCGCGTGCTTGGTGACGGCCGTGCCGACCTCGGTGACGATGCCAGCGATTTCGTGGCCGGGGGGCAGGGGGTAGCTTTGCTGGCCCCGATCGCCTCAGACGGTGTGGATGTCGGAGTGGCAGATCCCGGCAAACTTGACGTTGATGAGAACGTCAAGGGCACCGACGGGACGGCGTTCAAGGGTGGTGGGGAAGAGTGCTTCGGTGGCTGAGGGGGCGGCATAGGCCTTGACGGTGAACATGGTTCTCCTGAGGTGGGGTCGGGTTAGCGATGGACGGGGAAGGCAGCGCGGCGTGCGGTAAAGGCGATGATCAGGGCCGTGGCGGCGAGGCCGATCATGAGGAGGGGCAGGACCATGCCGTCGAAGCTGGTGATCAGCACGGCCCCGAGGACGCCGGCGGCGAAGATGGCGACATTGAAGGCGACGCCGAGCAGGGAATTCGCTACGTCGGCATTCTCACCGCTGGCCTCGCTGATAGCCGTCTGCAGCTGCGGCGCTGCACCGCCGAAGGCAACCCCCCACAGGACCAGGGCGATCAGCACGGCGACAAGGGAGTGTGCGCCGGCGAAGAAGACCACACCGGCCGTCAGGAACACTGACAGGCTCACCAGCACAAGGAGCCAGGGGGCACGGTCGATGAGTGCGCCGGTAATCCAGATGCCGATCAAGGCTGATGCGCCAAACACCACCAGAGCCACATCGACGCCCAGAGGAATATTGGCCGAGCGCAGGTAGGCGGCGATATAGGTGTAGACGGTGTTGTGCGCGAGCATCCAGGCAAAGATCACCAGGAGAATCACTGACACACCCGGGATGGCGAAGACCTTGAGCATGGGGATTTGGGACTCGGCCCGCTGGCCGGGGGCGTCGGGGACGAGCAGCCAGGCCAGAATGGCAGTGAGAATTGCCATTCCGGTGAGTGCCCAAAATGACCAACGCCAGTCGAAGGTGGAGCCGAGCCAGGAACCGAGCGGAGTCCCGAGCGCCAACCCCAGCGGCGTGCCGATGGATGCGATGGCCAGGGCCCGGCCGGCAAGTTCCGGGGCCGTGATGCGGCGCGCGTACCCGGCCAGCATCCCCCACAACAGCCCCGAGAACGCGCCTGCGGCAAAGCGGACGGCCAAGGTCAGTACGATGTCAGCCGAGAATGCCGCTATGGTGTTGGCGAGCAGGAATCCCAGAATTCCGACCAGGAAGACTGGTTTGCGTCGCATGCCGCGGGTGAGCGCAATGGCCGGGATCGTGAGCACGACGGTGCCCAAGGCATAGGCGCTCACCAACTGCCCAGCCGTACCTTCGGCAATGTTCAGGCCGGCCGCAATGTGCGGCAGAAGTCCGGCCGGCATAGTTTCGGTGGCTATAAGGATGAAGCCCATCAGGGCCATGACCAACAGTGCAGGCAACGGCAGGTGGCGCCCCACGGGGGCTGCGCGGATTTCCTGCTTGAGCGGCACCGCCTGCGTCCGGCGGGGACCCTTCTCTGCTGCAGCGTCCAAGATGCGCACGCAGCCCTGGCCGTTCGGCGCAGATTCTGAAGTCAAGGTACGGGGGTTCTTCCTGGTGGTTGGGGCAGTGCACGTCCACAGGCGGGGTGCGGCTGGCTGTCGTTCATCCAGTTAACACCCGCTGCGGACAGTGGGGGAGTCCCTGTTGTGAGGGGTACCGGCAGGGACTCCCAGTCCGGGCGGTCCGTGGCTACTGTGGAGGGTATGAACAATCGAGCTGAAGTGCGTGAATTTCTGATTTCACGCCGTGCCCTGGTTAATCCGGAGCAGGTCGGCCTTCCGGCAGGCACCAACCGGCGGGTCAAGGGGCTGCGCCGCAACGAGGTGGCGACCCTGGCCGGGGTGAGCATCGAGTACTACACCCGCATGGAGCGCGGTGCCATCAGCGGTGCCTCACCCGAAGTCCTGGACAGCATTGCCAAGGCGCTCCGCCTTGATGACGCCGAACGCGCACACCTGTTCGACCTCGCCCACGCCGCAAGCCCGGTCGCCAGGCCGCCCCGGCGCCGCAATACCAAAACATGGGTGGCACACCCAAGCCTGCAGTGGACACTCGACGCCGTGACGGCCGGACCTGCCTTTGTGCGCAACGGGCGCATGGACCTGCTGGCCGCCAACAATTTGGCACGCGCCTTCTATAAGGACGTCTATGACATGCCGGGCCAGTCGCCGAACATTGCCCGGCATACCTTTCTTGAGGAGCGGGCACACGATTTCTACCCGGACTGGGAGTTGTTCGCGGAGGTGAATGTGGCCATCCTGCGCACCGAAGCGGCCCGGGACCCCCATAACAAGGAACTCCACGACCTTATCGGGGAACTGTCCACCCGCTCTGAGGAGTTTCGGCGCCGGTGGGGTGCGCACAATGTCCGCCATCACGGCACGGGCTCAAAAACCTTTCATCATCCCGTTGTCGGCGAGGTCACCCTCGCCTACGAAGGACTGGAGATGGCAGCCGAGCCCGGCCTGACACTGACCATCTACGCGGCCGAACCGGGATCCGCCTCCGAGCAGGCGTTGCAGCTGCTGGCGTCGTGGGCGGCCACCGAATACGGTGCCCCGCGTTCCTCGATCAAGGCGCAGGAATCCACCGACCACTAATCCTAAGGAACCGCATGAAGATTGCACTGAGCATTGACGGCATCCATGTTGAGGCAGAACTGTATGACCATCCCGTGGCGGGCGAACTGGCCGGGATGCTTCCCCTGGATCTCATCTTTAATGATTTCAACAACGTGGAGAAGGTGGCGTCTCTGGGCCGGTCCCTGACCCTGCATGGCGTGCCGGATGCCGATGCTCCCCAGCCAGGGGAAATTGGCTATTACGCACCCACACAGGGATTTGTTCTTTTCTATGGCAGTCCCGGACGGTGGCCCGGGCTGGTGCGGATGGGGCGTTTCAGCTACGACCTGGAAGCGCTGCGGGACCTCCCAGACGCCACCAGTATCCATATAGCGACCAGAGACACAACTGTTGACACTCCAGGAAAGAAGCTCAAGTGAGCCGCCCGTATGTCATCATCCATACTCACACCGCTCTTGATGGAAACATCAATGGCATGGACCTGCCGGCGTTCGAAGCGGGCAGCCAGCACTACCAGGATCTTGCGCTGACCCCGGAACGGCAGGTGCTCAATATTGACGCCTACCTCAACGGCAAGACGTCCACGGAAGACAACATCACCCACTACAACAAACCAGGCCTGGACGAGCAGGCCGCGGACGTCCCTGCCGGGGACTTCCTAGCCGAACCTGAAGCGGGCATGTACTACGTTTCAATCGACCCGCGCGGCGAGCTGGCCTGGGAAGACAACACGTTCGGGTATGGGGGCGTGCCCGCCCACTTCCTTGAGGTGCTCACGGATCAGGCAAGCAACGCCTACAAGGACTTTCTGCGCCGTAAACGCATCTCCTACATCATGGCCGGCGGCGAACAAGTCGACTATGAGCTCATGCTGTCCAAGCTTCATGGGCTGGGCATCAAGCGGCTCATGGTGGGCGGCGGCGGAACCATCAACTGGTCCTTCCTACAAAACGGCCTCGTGGACGAGGTCAGCATGGTGCTGGCCCCGATCGCCAACGGCGACCCGGACGCCCCGCGCTTCTTTACCGCCCGTGAACCGTACAGTTCCGTCAGCCCGGTTGCCCTTCATCTCTCCAGTGTGGAAGACCTTGGGGACAGTGTCGTGTGGCTACGCTACACCGTCGATCCCGTCACTGGCTGAGTGTTTTTCAAGGTGTCTGTGGCATTGCAGCCCATAGTTACGACTGAACTGGCGTGTTGACAGTGTCACCACAATTCCTGCCAGACTTTGAGTGACGATTGATCCGGCAGTATTTCTGCCATCCGGGCTGGGTGCCGGTCGCGGAAAGCACGGACACTGCATCTGTTGTCAAGCATTGGCCGTGTGAGCGGCACCTGGAGACGGTGACGCCCGGTTAGTTTTCGTCGGATAATGTCAGACCCTGGTGATTGACTGGAGGCATGCGCCGTTACCGTTATCGGGTGTACCCGGACTCAGGCCAACAAGCGGCCATTGCCCGTCTTTCTTTTTGGTTGTGTCCGGGTGGCTTTCAACGATGCCCTGGCCCTAAGCAAAGCCCACTACGCAGACACTGGCACGCACCTGTCCAGCAAGGATGTGGGTGCTGCTTGGACGGCCTCCAAGTGAACGCCGGAACGGGAGTTGCTGAACGAGGTCTCCAGCGTCCCGCTGCAACAGGCTGTTCGGGATCTGGACGCCGCTGACACGAATTTCTTCTGTTCCTTGACCGGGACGCGCAAAAGGCGCCAGGGTTGCCCGCCCCGGTTCCACTCAGACACCGCCCATGGAGTAGTGCGCTGTCGGCGCGACTTCCAAGGGGATGGTAGTGATGTCCAGCATTTGCAGGTCCAGCATGGTCCGATACACGCGCGGCCGCTTTGCCAGAATAGTTTCTCGCGGTAGATGGGAAACATCCAGGTACACGCCGCCTTTGGGTGTACCGCGGCCTTCCACGATCTCCGTGAAGGCAGCCAAGGCCTCCCGGTCCCGGGTGGAGAGTTCCATGCGATCCGGATCATAGTTGCTCATGATGAGTTAGCCGTTGACGTTGCGCAAGATGCCGCCCTCACCGCGGGCGGCCTCCGAAACCAGCGTTCCTGCCATGTCCTCGGGTTCCAGAATTCCGGAGGGATGAAATCGGACCAGCTCCGCATCTCGCAGCCTCGCCCCGGCCAGGCCAGCAAGACGAAAGGTGTCCCGGTATTTTTATCCCTTCGCGAGGAGGTGCGCCGCCAGATCCGAGTGTGCCCACCAGCAGCGAGGATTACTGCAGCCGCGTGGATGTTCACGCGGCTGCCATTGGTCACGTCAAAGCCGTAAGACCCGAACACGCGCCCCTCGTGGACCAGTAGGCGGGTGACATAGATGGTGTCCACGATGTTCAGGTGAAGTTCAGTGGCACGCCGGAGCAAGGCCCGTTGGACTTCAAGCCCGGTGTAGTCCCCGGCAAAGGCTGTGCGGCGGTAAGTGTGGGCGCCGAAGAAACGCTGGCTGATCCTACCGTCAGCGTCCCGGGCGAACGGGCAACCCCAGCGTTCCAAATCCGCAAGGCCTTGTGGCACGCCCCGAGCCACGGTTTCCACCACTCACGGGTCGGCCAGCAGAATAGACTCCTTGAACGTGTCGGCGGCGTGCTGCTGCCAGGAATCCTGCGGATCCATGGTGCCCAGGGCGCATTGATGCCGCCAGCCGCCAAGGTGGTGTGCGCGTCGTGTTTGCGCCGCTTGCCCACGGCCAACACGTCCAGCCCTGCTTCCGCGAGCTCAATGCAGGCGCGCAAACCGGCGCCCCCGGTGCCGATCACCAGCACATGGGTGGAGAGATAGCGTTCGTCGTTGTACAGCATGGCACCACTTCCCTTCAGAGGCCGCGGGACCACAAACCGGTCAGCCGGGCACGGCCACAATCCCGCAGCAAGGACATGGTTCTTCGCATCGACCCGGTCGGCACTGCATGGAACCAGCTACGCCGTATTTTGACCGTATGCCTTGCGCGGGCTGCATGCCAGCACCAGTTCAGTGTGCAGGCAACGGTACCGACACCACCTCATTAACCGGCTGCCGCTGGCCCGCAGCCAACCGCACCATGGACAAAAATGTCGTCCGCTAGAACCGCAAATCAGAGGGCACCTACCGCTTCCTTGAGTGGCAGAAGTCATGCGTCCGGATAATCCACGGGCCAGCCGTCGTGGCACCTTGAAAGTAGCGGCCGACGGTGTAGCAGCTGCATTTTTGTCAGATTGGGGCGAGGGCAGGAATTTCAGGGCCATCGGCCGGTTCCGCCCGAGCCCAGACTAGAATTCCGGTGTTTGACTCGTTACGGTGAATCTACGACGGTCGTTGAAGATCGACCGTTTTGATTGAAGAGGAGTTCTAATGGCTTCCAAGAAAACTTCCGCCAACAAATATACTGTTCCTGGCCTGTCACTCAAGGCTGGGCGCCGAGTAGCAGTCATCCTGCAAGGCAGGCTTTATGCATTGAATGACCTGCAGCTCACGTTGAAGCACGCCCACTGGAACGTCGTGGGCCGCGATTTCATTGGGGTCCATGAAATGCTGGATCCTCAAATTGAACTTGTCCGGGCCATGATTGACGAAACCGCCGAGCGCATTGCCACACTGGGTATGTCCCCCAATGGCCTGCCCGGGGCCTTGGTCCGGGAACGCGCCTGGGATGACTACGCTGTGGGACGTGCCTCGACCACGGAGCACCTGGCAGCATTGGACATCGTTTACGATGGCGTCGTCTCAAGCCACCGGGACGCCCTCGCAGCAACAGGGGCGCTTGACCCGATTACTGAAGACATGCTGATCGGCCAAACAGCCAAGCTGGAACTTTTCCAGTGGTTCTTGCGTGCCCATCTGGAAAACAGCGAGGGAACATTGAGCCACGAAGGTGCGGAAACTGAAAAGACCGCTGCCGCAAGGGCCAAGAAGTAAACAGTCCGCCATCCTCCCGCCGCCGCCCGGGACAGTTGGTGGGAGAGCGAAGGAAAGGAGTAGCAAGATGTCACATGAATTCTCCGTTGGGGACCACGTGCGCTGGAATTCCGAAGCCGGGTATGTGGAAGGCAAAATCACCAAAGTCCACACGAGCGACGTTGACTACAAGGGCCACATGCGTCGGTGCAGCACTGAGGAACCACAATATGAAATCAAGAGCGACAAAACCGAGCACGTGGCCATGCATAAAGGCAGTGCCCTGAAAAAAGTCTGACATTTGCATGCTGGCGGCCTGTTTGGGGAAGCATCAACGGAAAGTAGCAACCATGGAATCCCACGAAGCTGGCGGGCAAGAAGCCGGCAGTGCGTCAACCGGTCGCAATGAGACAAGGAACGAACAGCATGATCGCAACTGGGATGACATCTTGCAGGAACTGCGCGTCTTGCAAACCGGCGTTCAAATTATTGCAGGATTCTTGTTGACGCTTCCGTTCCAGAGCCGCTTTGCTGAACTGGACTCCACCGCCGTCACCATTTACCTGGCCCTGGTTGTTTTAGCGGCTGTAACGACTTGCCTGATGCTGGTGCCCGTGACTCTGCACCGCAAATTATTTAGGCTGCGTCAAAAGGAGAAAGTGGTCGCTGCCGGCCATTGCATATTAAAGGCTGTATTGGTGCTGGTTGGGGTATTGATCGCCGGTTCCACGACATTGATTTTCTACATAGTAGTGGGAGGCCTCAGCAGCGCGGTGGTTGCCTTAGTCTTCGCGCTCGGACTTGTTGGTGGACTTTACCTATACCCGCGGGTAAGACGGCGCGACGACAGTTGATGCGGCCAAATTCTTGCCGACTTCACGACGTTTATGCCTAGTTCTTGTCCAGGTCGGCCAGCTCGGGCGGATCGCTGAGGTTGGTGTGGTCAACGCGAGCGACGGACCGCAGGACATGGAACGGTTGCAGCGCCACGGCACAGCTTCCGCGCACATGATCACCAGGTAGTTGTGCTCCCCGCAAACCACGTGATTGTCAACGGCCTCCTCAAATTCGTTTGTTGGCATGTGAACGACTTGGCCCGACGGAAAGTGAAGCGTCTACCGACCCCTACCTCTGGTACCGGGCAGCAGAGGTAGGGGTCGGTTATTCACGAGTGCCTGTTGGCTGGTTCGTGTCCCACACCGACGCTTGAGGTGCAGGGCGAAGTTTCTAGTTCGTTACTGTTTTGACCGTTGTCATGGTTGCCGCAGCGGAGCTCTTGACACGTTTATGTCTGGTCCGTTTGGGTGTTAGTGCGTTCTTATCCGGTGGGGCCCGCTTGCCCGGAGTGCGGATGGCTGTCTTGATGCGTTTGCGTCCGGTAAGCCGGTCAACTTTTAGGGTTGTTTGTCCTGTGATGACGCGCTTGGCAATGTTGACCGCGGCTACCTGGTCCCGGTTGCCGGCGATGCCGCAGGGTTTGCAGTGGGCGCCCATTGCTTTCGTCGCGGCCATCCTCATAGCATGCGGCCTGTCTTTACATCGGGTGCTGTGTTGCCTCAAGATGCTGTGCAATTGCGTGCTAACGGTGCATGATGGGAAGTGCCCCGCTATCAGGTGTGCAGCGTGATCAGCGTCGGCTCGTGTGCACTGTTTTGACGGCAACGATAGGAGATGGGTTTTCATGGACAGCACGGCTTTGATTTGGGTAATTGTCGCGATCGTCGTCATTTTGGCCGTCATTGGCCTACTGCTGGCAGTCGGTACCAAACGGCGCCGCCGCTTGGTTGAAGAGCAGAAAGAGGAGGAGCGCGGGCATGCCGCGAAGCTGCGCGACGAGGGGAAGGCAGTTGCGCTCGATGCCCGTGAACGGCATGTGGCGGCCGATCGGACAGCCGCGGACGCTGAGCAGGCCGCGGTGGAAGCCGAGCGATTGAAGCTTGAGGCGGAGCGGCAGCGCTCTCAGGCCGCCAACGATGCAGCAGCTTCGCAGGAGAAACTGCACGAAGCGGACGTGGTGGATCCGGACGTGAATGGTTCGCATCCAGGGCCACAAGGACGCTCGACCCCTGACCGTGCAGTGCAGGAGCCGGTTGTGCAGGAGCAGACGCCGCAGGAACAACCGAAGCATGACCGTGCCGCGCCGGATCCTGCGACGGAGGGCCCCTCCGCTTCGCAGGGGCCGGCGCATCGGCGGACGGCGGAAGGCAGCTAGCTTCGGCCCGGGCCCGGGCCTGAGCCTGAGCCTGAGCCTGAGCCTGAGCCTGAGCCTGAGCCCGAGCCTAGCCGGTGCTGTACGCCGTCGTGGCGGAAACCTTGACGCTGAGTGACATCACCGCAGTCAATGGCTCCCACCCGCAGGTGTTCCTGGTCAGCGTTGCCAGGACGCCGCCCCGGTCAGCCTGCTTCGCTTCTCCGAAGGTCGGCTGTATGGCGATGTCGCCAATGAGAATGTGCCTGCACCCGCTGACAGCGAAGCTCGTTCGGGCCGCGATGACAAACACGCGCGAGTTCGACGCATCATCATCCGCCGCAGCTGCCGCGTTTTTCAAGTCCTTTTTGTGGCTCTTGTGGCTCTTTCGTGGGTGCTTCAGCCTGGGACCCACCATCCCGGCTGGCAGCGTTCAAGCCGCTGTCGCCCTGGCTGTTTTTGCCTTGGCTGGTTTCGGCAGGGGCGCAGGGCACCCCGTCCTGGTCTTAGCGACAGTGTTTGACAGGCCAGATCATCCGATCCCAGCGGCTCCGCCGAGGTTGAGCTGGAAACACATGCCGAGAATGGGCCACACTCGCAGCATTCTGACCGTGTTTCGTCGAAAATGGTGCAGGCTCGTGAGAAGGGCGCAACCTTGGTGGCATATCGCGGCTCCGGGCCATTCTCGGCGAAACAAGAAGCCACACGCTACGGCCCAGGGTCATTCTCGACGAAGCACACACCCTCCCGTACGAGTTTCCCGCACCCCGCACAAGGAAACAGGGCCGGTGTCCGGTATCTCAGCGATGGATCGCCACAACAGCCCGCCAGCTGAGCGAAAAGGTTTGAAGACGTGACGGTGCAACGGTGAACCCACCCACGGAAAAGTCACAAGAGGACTTTTAATGGTCTTGCACTCAGATCGTCGCAGGAGCAGCGCATTTGTGCGGGATGTCACTCCAATTTTGTCACTGGAGCCCAGCTTGCGGATGGTGGACGGAAACCGTGGCTGGAGGGGTCTTCCCTTGCTTCTGGGCTGCCACGCCTCTAGCGTTGAATACCCACCAGTAGCGATTCAGGCACCGATTGGGTGCCGATGATGAAGGGGAGTCCGGACATGCCAGAGAAAAAGAACCCCAGTATAAAAGATCCCGAGCTGTACCAGGCGCTGCGTGACGACGGGGCCTCCCAGCAAAAAGCCGCCCGGATATCCAACGCTGCCGCCAAAGCAGGGCGTGCGACTGTGGGCCGCAAGGGTGGCAAGTCCAGCCCCTACGAGGAATGGACTGTTGCTCAGCTCCGCGGGAAGGCACGGGAAATCGGCCTCAAGGGGTATTCGCGCCAACGCAAACAGGAATTGATCGATGCACTAAGGAATTCCTAGTCGGTTAAGCCTTGCTGCCAACCGTGTTGGGTGTGGAGCGTCTCCGCACCGCTGGTCCTAGTCGGGCTCGCCGAACTGCGCCTCGTACGTGGCGCGGGCTCCGCGGTCCACCTCGCGGACCTGGTTTGGTACGAGCTGGCGCATCAGCAGATCGCGCACCTGCCCAGGCAGCACGTTGATGAACCGCATAAGTGGCCCGATGTAGGCGGGGATCGTGACCTCAAAACGCGGCCGGTCAATCGTGGCCAGTACCGCCGCCGCGATGTCTGCCGGTTGCAGCAGCTTGGCGGCACCCGTTCCCGTCCCGGCGGCCAGTGCGGTGTCCACCACGGCGGGCATGATCACCGACAGCTGAACGGGGGAGCGGTGCAGTTCCTCACGGACCGCCTTGAGATAGCCAAGAACGCCGTGCTTGCCCGCCGAGTAGCTCGCCTCGCCGGGCGTTGTCAGTATCGACGACGCCGAAGCGATGGTGATGATGTGGCCCGAACCCCGTGCCACCATCGCCGGGGCGGCGAGCTTCACGCCCCTGATGACGCCCAGCAGATTGACAGTGATCTGGCGTTCGGCCGCTGCCTCTGGTTCTGCATCGAACGGCCCCACCCACATGACGCCCGCGTTGTTCACCAGGACATCAACCGGGCCCAGCCGGGCTTCCGCTGTTGCCAGGAATCCGGCAAAGGAGGAGCTGCTCGTGACATCAAGTTCGACGCCGAACACCGCACCATCGAGCCCTGCCGCCGTGAGCGCTTCCGCCGTCAACCGTGCCGCTTCACCGTCGAGATCCCCGATCGCCACCTTGGCGCCCGCCTGGGCGAGGGCCCGCGCGATCTCCCGGCCGATACCATTGGCGCCTCCAGTGACGGCGGCGACCTTCCCCTTGAGATTCACTGGGGCGTTCATGCCTTGCTCCCGTCGCCTTCACTCCGCGGCTCGTCCCTGTGCCGGGGGAACGCGGTGCCGCCGGTGGCCGCCCGCTGTTGGCCCCGCCGTCGTTCGCGTCCGAGGTCCCAAAGGTAGTGGTCAAAATCCACTTCCATGGTGTGCCGGGGAGAGGCGTAGAACTGCTTCTTGTTGCGTTCATGGTCGCGGGTCAGCTGCGCCCGGATCTCGGCGCCGGCCGGGAGGGCATAGCGGCCGGTGAGCATCTCGGCGACCCAGGCGGATTGCGCCTCGGCCACGGGCATCACGGCGCCCACGGGTTGCGCCAGCCCGATGAAGAACAGTCCGGGCAGCTCGGGGTGGACGGTGCGCTTCCAGAGGGGCAGGTCGTTGTTCGCGGCCGAGACCAGCGCGGGGTCCAGGAACGGGAAGCTCACCTTGTAGCCGGTGGCCCACACGATCAGGTCCGCCGGAGCACGTGAGCCGTCCAGAAATACCACGGAGTCGCCGTCGAAACGCTCAATGCCCGGATGCACGGCGATCTTCCCGGCGGCGATGCGGGTGCGGATTTGGTCGGACTGCACAGGGTGCGACTGCCCCGGCTTGTGCGGCGGCGTTGGCAGCCCGTACCTGCGCAGGCTGCCCGAGGTGAGGGCCCCGATCCGCAGCCGCAGCCCCGTCACCCACCACGGCATCCAGCCGGGCAGGGCGACCTGGTCGCTGGGTTTGCCAAGCAGTGACTTGCGCAGCACCCACTGCCCATGGCGGATCGAGAGCGCCACACTCTTGGCCCGGAAAGACCCTTCGACGGCGATGTCCATCGCGGAATTTCCCGCGCCGACCACGACGACGTCCCTCCCCTCGAGCTGGTCTCCCGAGTTGTAGTTGTGGGCATGGATTTGTTCGCCATCAAAGGTGCCGGGATAGGCGGGCTCCGGCCATTTGGGATCCCAGTGGTGCCCATTGGCGACCAGGACGGCAGCGTACTTCTCCGTGCGTTCACCGCCGGGGCCGCTGGTGCGCACGAGCCAGCCGCCTCCGGAATCACGGCTGACGTCCTCCACCGTGGTGTTGAAGGTGATCTTGTGCCGGAAGCCGAAATGGTCCACGTACTTTTCAAAGTAGGCATGCACCAGGTCATGCCGGGGATAGGGCGGGTAGTCGCTGGGCATGGGGAAGTCGGAGAACGCCATGCGAGGGCCGGAGGTGTTGATCTCCAGCGTGTCATAGCACGCCGACTGGCCGTTGGGGTTGGCAAAGAGCCAGTTGCCGCCGATGGCGCTGCCGCGTTCAAAGCAGTCGAACGGCACACCGGCAGCGTAAAGGGCCTTGGCGGCGGTGATCCCGGAGGATCCGGCGCCGATGACGGCGGTGCGGGGCAGGGATTCATTGACGGCAATGTCGCCGGTCACCGCAGCGGCGAGGTGTTCAGGCTTCACTAGATATGACATGTGAGCAGTATTACACTGAAAATATGCGTTTTCAATGATTTGTTGACGAAAGGACCAGCGCGCATGACGGCGGACTCACCAGCGCACTCCCAAGCCGGCTCAGGCCTGTGGCACGGCACCGCACGCAATGCCCGTGATGAGCAGCGGCGGCGGCGCCTGCTCGAGGCGGCCCTCGAACTCCATGGCACCCTGGGCTACGGTTCCACTACGGTGCAGACCGTGTGCAAGCTGGCCAAGGTATCCACCCGGTCCTTTTACGAACTGTATGCCGACCATGAGGAACTGTTGACGCGCCTCTACCTTGAACTTAACGATGAAGTCTTGGCGACCATCAACGGCGGCGGCATTGAGCATGCGCCGGACCTGTTCACGGCAGTGCGAAGCCTGGTGTCCGCGGCGCTGGGGCCGATGCTGGCGGACGAACGGAAGGCGCGGGTCATGGAAATCGAGGCGGTCGGCGTTTCGGCGGCGTTGGAACAACAGCGCCGGGCGACCATCCGGCGTCTCGCGGTCGCCGTCGACACCGCCTTTGATGCCTTCGCCGATGCCGGACTCGTCGAGTCGGCACCCAAGGGGCTGAGCAGCTTGATCCTGATCGGCGGCATCACCGAAGCCCTGGTGCAGCGGGTGCTGACCGAACCCTCCCACCGCGAGCCAACCCGGGAGTTCATTGACGAAGTTGCCAGGGTCATCGTGCTCATGACGGGCCCCGCGCCGGACACTCCCTAGGGCCAGCGCCGGGCCCGCTACGTGCTATGCGTAGGCGGACGCTGCGTCCATGCGCGGTGAACCGGCTGCGAACCAGGAGTCGATCACGGCTACGGTGATTTCCGCCGAGCGTTCGGCGGCGTCGTCCACGTGCGTGGCAAAGTCCGCCTCGGCGGCGGGGCCGCAAAGATCGGAGATGCCGCGGATTGCCAGGAATGGGGCCTTGTGGGCGTGGCTGGTCGCCGCGATGGCCGAGGATTCCATGTCCGTGGACAGGACCTGGTCAAAATGGCCCTTGATGACCACGGCGCGGTCCCGGTCCACGAAGGAATAGCTGGACACCATGAGCCCGCGGTGCACCGTGTCCACAAGGTTCGCACCAGTCACGTCAACGAAGCTGGCAGCCAACAGGAACTCCGGCACGGGATAGGACACGGGCATGCCCGGGACCTGGCCGCGCTGGTAGCCGAAGGCCTGTGCGTCGGCATCGGCGTTGATGGTGTCGGTGCCGATGACCACGTCACCTACGCGGACGGCGTCGCCGAGACCGCCGGCGGTTCCGGCGCTGATCACCAGCGGAGTGCGGCCGCCGTCGTTCCTGCGGCTGGCAAAGAGCAGTGCGGAGGTCGCGGCGCCGGACGCGTTCACCAGGCCAATGCCGCCCTGGACGAACAAGGTGTTGTGGCCGTTGAGCAGGCCCATCCGGTGGACGGAATTGCCCACCGGAACCGGCTCGGCGACCGCATCGGCGCGTGCCAGGAAGGGGGCGATTTCCTCCGCCATGGCCGCAATGATGACGACCTCCACGGCGGTCATGGCGGGTGCGGCAACCGCGGCGGCGGCGGTGTTGGATGCGGAGGTGCTGGAGATGGCGGTGCTCACGCGGTGACCTGCTCCCACTCGGAGCGCTGGGCCAGGAAGGTCCGGGCCACACCCTGGGCGCCGGCCAAGGAGTGGCTTTCGCCCCAGCCGCACTGGATCTCATTGGCGGCAGGCACCTCGGTGGCCTCCAGCACGTCGGTGAGCGTGGCCTCGATCAACGCCATTACGGCGGGCAGGTCCGGCTCGCTCTGCAGGATCAGGTAGTACCCGGTCTGGCAGCCCATGGGGGAGAAGTCAATGACGGCGTGCGAGTGGTTTCGCGAGTGCTCGGCAAATAGGTGCTCCAGCGAATGGATGGACTTCATGTCCAGGTGGGCCACGTTGGGCTGGGTGAAGCGCACGTCATATTTGGTAATGACATCGCCCAGAGGCAGCTGCTTGCGGTCCGCAACGCGAACATAAGGTGCCGAAACGGTGCGGTGGTCAAGGTTGAACGACTCTACGTTCATACGTTCAGGAATCATGGTTGATCTTTCATGCGTCAGTGTTGAAGCCGGACTTTCCCGGGACCGTTGGGGCTGCCCATTGATTTTAGCCCGCGGATGCTGCCGGCGGCCCGCTGGCGTAATCAGGCGTAGTAGTCGTTGCCGCGTGAGAACTCGATGAACGTACAGGCGGTCTCGCCGACGGACCAAGCCTCGTGCGTTGGCGGGAGCAGCATGACATCGCCGGCGCGGAATTCCTCATAGCCGCCATCCTTCATCTCCACGGCCAGCGTGCCGGCGGTGACCACGGAAACATGGGGGAGGTCGCACAGCTCTGTTCCGGCGTAGTTCTTCAGGTCTTCCGACCACTTGGCCCCGACGCCGAACGTCACTTCGGTGACGGATACGCCGTCGAGCACAGCGGTTTTCTTGCTGATCCTGCCAAAGACTTCGACGGGTGCGTCGGCCAGGGAAACTTTTTGCATCGCGGGGTTGTAAGGCACAGTGACTCCAAAGCTGTTGTGGGGGAGTTTCTGGGCTCACGGTAGCAGCGCAGTCCTTGGCAGCGGGACTTTCGCGTGACCTGGGATGGAGTTCCGCGTAACAATGTCCCCGAGTGCGACGTCGGACATCGCCGGTGCCGCCGTTGGCGCCAACGGCCGCAGACTGGCCTCCCAATGCCCCGTGGCATATTCTGGGTGGAGGCAGCCGCCGCGGCCAAAGCCCCGGACGCCTCATTGCTCAGATTCACGGACGGGACGGCCCGTTTGTTCATGCGACACGGGGACGACCCCGTGGAACAGGTTGTCCCCATGGTCTCCTCAACCACACGCTCAATTTTCACACGCACTGCCATCATCCGGATTCTTGTGGGCTGGGGTGCTGTCGCCGCGCTCATGCTCGCCGCGCCGCTCCTGGAACCCCCGGTGCCCACACCCTTGCTGATCGGCGCCCTTGCCGTCATCATCGCCGTCATTCTCGTCTGCGCCTTCGGCGTGGTGCACGAGGCCGAACACCTTGCCCGCCGCCTCGGCGACCCCTACGGTTCACTGGTCCTGACGCTCTCGATTGTGTTGATCGAGGTGGTGCTGATCTCCGCTGTCATGCTGGGCCCCGGCGAGCACGCCACCATTGCGCGGGATTCGGTCATGGCCGTCTCCATGATCATCCTCAACGGTGTCATCGGGCTCTCCCTACTAGTCGGCGGCCTCAAGCACGGCAGCCTGCGCCATAACCGGACCGGCACATCCGCCTACCTGGCCATGATCATCGTGTTGACCTCCCTGGCCTTTGCCCTTCCGGCGCTGATCGGCGTTGACGGGTCCTACACAACAGGTCAGGAAATCCCGATCATCGTGCTCTCCCTCGGGTTGTACGCCTTCTTCCTGATCCGCCAGATGGGCGCCCAGGCCGGCGACTTCACCGAGGTTGATCCCCGTCTGTTTGCCCCCGCTGAAAAGTCCGACGGCGGAGCCTCCTCAGGTGTCGATGCCCCCGCTCCGCGCCAGCCCATCACCGCGATTCTTGCCGAGCACCGCACCGAGGTGCTGCTGCGCCTGGGCGTCCTTGTCATCACGGTGCTGCCGATCGTGCTGCTCGCCCATGACATGGCCACCCTCCTGGATGACGGCCTGGGCCGTGCCGGCGCCCCCATTGCGCTCTCCGGAATCCTGATCGCCATGATCGTGTTCCTCCCGGAAACCATCACCACGCTGCGTGCGGCGCTGGCGGGTGAAGCGCAGCGCGTCGGCAACCTCTGCCACGGAGCCCTGGTCTCCACGGTGGGGCTGACCATCCCGGCGGTGCTGCTGATCGGGCTGTTCACGGGCCAAACCGTCACGCTGGCGGAGTCCCCGTCCAACCTGCTCCTGCTCGGTGTCACCCTGCTGCTCTCCGTCACCACCTTCGCCACCAAGAAGCTCACGGCGATGCACGGCGCTGCCCACCTGGCCGTCTTCGCCGTCTACGGTCTCGTCGTCTTTTCGTAGTCACTCCGGCTGCCCCAGGCTGGCCCCTATCTATCCTCTTTGAATTCGAGTACGCAGTTGTTCGACGGAAAACGCTCATAATGGGCCAATTCGGTCCAACAAGTGCGTACTCGAATTCACGGCGGGCATGATCGGGGGTGGGCGCCGGTGGATGGCGTCCGTGTGCCACGGACGGGAGGTGGGCCCAGGGCCACGAGAAACTCAGGAGACTCATGCCTATCGTCGCTGTTGACCGTCAAAAGCCGCATGGTCCCAGGGCGCCATGGGTCAGTGGGTACCTGTTGACATCCCAATGGTTGGCGTGGGCTATCGTTGAAAAACGTGAGTAAAACGTGACGTGAGTCTGCCAAATTTCGCCGAGGTGCCTAGTGGGGGTCCGTTCGCAGGAGCGTCAATGCAGCACAGGCGGTAAGAACTGCGATCGCCGTGAGGGGTCAAACTGCGAACTCAAAATGGGTTGGCAGGAACGCGATTCAGTCAGTGCTAGAACCGTGCCGTATGGTACCCCCTCATCGGAAGAGTTACCGGACGGGTCCACCGGACGCTCCGTGAGCTGCAAAATGAAAAATGCAGGTCAGCGCCTGGTTCATCCGGTAGAGGACCGGCTGACGGGACAGTCCGTTCGAATTTCGGTGTCATCGTTCTCCGCCTGGTCCGTCTTCGCGCCTGTCCAACTGGTGTCTTGACTGATATGGCCGATAAGGCAGACTGAGCCCATGAATCCATTTGAGTCAGAGCTGCGAGTCATCGAAGCAGCTGAAGAACTTGCCTCGACACTTGGTGCCGATAAGAATCACACGGTCGCGGCGGCAGCGATGGATACGAACGGGGTTATTCATCGGTCCGTGAATGTATACCATTTCACTGGTGGACCATGCGCGGAATTCGTAGTGATGGGGCTGGCGGCGACAACAGGTGCTGGACCGTTGATGACCATGGCGGCTGCGGGCGACGGAGGGCGTGGACTCATACCGCCGTGCGGAAGATGCCGGCAGGCGATGTTGGATCTTCACCCGGACGTAATGGTTGCCGTACCTGGTGAAAGCGGTCCAAGGATGCGGCCGATTCGAAAGATGCTCCCGGACACATACTTCTTTCCGGACGCGGATTCCCAGCGAATATTGAGATTCAACAAGCGTTACTACGACACCGTCGCAAGTGGAACCAAAACTACGACGGTTCGATTTGATGATCCGGTGGTTCCCGGACCCCACATATTCGCGTTCGAGGACGATGCGGAGCATCGCACGTTGAAAGGACTGGTCACTAGCGTTCGCCATTACCGACTGGATAAGATGACGGCAGAACAGGCGTGTCTCGCGCCGGGAACGTCCGCAGAGGAGTTTCGGCGTGGCCTGCGGACCCACTACCCCGAACTTTCCGATGAAGATGAGGTTGGGGTCGTCGCGTTTGAACTCAGCTGATTCACCGCGACCGCTGTCGACGTGCCGGTGAGCTTCGGCTACGGGCCGCGACAAACGCAGTTCGGTCGCGATCAGCAGAGGTGGGATGGTAGTTCTGTGGACTTGAAAACAAACACCAGTGTGCAAGTATTTGCCATTCGGCCTTACCGTCTCGCAGATGCTGCAGACACATTGGTGAACTTCCTTGCCGCGGTGACCGAAACAGCTGCCGCCGATTACTCGCCGGAACAGATTCGGGCGTGGGCACGGCCAGAAGCGCGAGAACTAGCCACCTGGCACGCCGCGATGCACGCGCGGAACAGTTACGTGGCGACCGTGGATGGACAGCCAGCAGGCTTCTCCGACGTAGACCCGCAAGGGTATATTGACATGATGTTCGTGGCCCCTGGCTACCTACGACTCGGGGTGGCACGGCAACTGCTCGGCCACGTGGAGTCCCACGCGCGCGCCGAGCACCTGACAGAACTGACCGCCAATGTCAGCATCACAGCCCGACCCTTCTTCGAGCGCTACGGATTCATCGTCGAGGCACAACAACATCCTGTGATGGGCGGAGTGCAGCTAACCAACTACGCCATGAAGAAGAACCTGTGCGGCAACTGATCCGCACCGGGAAATAGTCCACTTCCAGTGGCAGGAGTCCCGCTCAAGGCTCCCCGGGAAGCGGTGAGCGTGACGAGTCCTGGCGGTTGGGGATGCGACATTCAGCGTCTAAAACCCCACGTTCGGCGCCGACGGTTCGCGTCACGTACTGCTGACGCCGGACATTAGACTGGTTCGCGTCGACCAAACCGGTCGGCACAGTATTGGGGGAATGTCATGGGCAGATTTTGCAGGACAATTACGACGGCGGTGCTCGGACTTGTGCTGGTGGGCGGACTGGGCGGATGCACGCCACACACGCAGCCACCGCTGCCCACCGCAAGCCAATCCCCGGAATCAGTCCTTGACGCCAGCTGCCCGATCCTGCCTCCAGACACGGTCAAGGCCGAAAGGATCCCGCAAGGCACGCCGGCAGAATCAATCGCCAGCGTCTTGAATTCCTACAGCTCATGGGTGAATGCGGGAACGGACGTACTCAGGGGCTGGGCCGACACGGCGGACACCGTGGCAGACGCATGTGTGGAGGGGCTGGCCGAACAAGGCCGGATTGCCTACGCGCAAACAATCTTCACCACGCATACCGATGTTGCTTGGCAGGACTACTACGCCGGGCAGCAGGAGCTCACCGCCCAGACCCTGCGCAATGCCGTAGCCGCCAATAATGACGGTCAAGGGGTTCAAGGGCGTTTTGAACTGCTCAAGGAAATCTCTTCCAGTGCCACAGTGAACGGCACGTTCCTGAAATTTGATGCCATCTACCGTCCGGCCCCCGGCACGCCGGCAGATCCAACGGACTGGGCCGGGCTGGCCAAGCCAACCCGCTGGTACGTGGAGCTGGTGCCCTTCGACGGCTTCTTCATCATCAACTACATCGAGCAGAAGCCGGCAGTAGGTTACTGACCCAGCTCGATTACAGCATTGTCTGCTCAGTCCATCACCGAAGATGTCGGTAACGGATACACCCGTTCAGCTATCGGGATTGCTGCTGCAACAGTAAGCCCGGAGGCCCACTGCCAGCTTCGGAGCCTTGTCAACGCCCACCGTGCTCGTCTGGCAATTAGCTGCAGACCTGACGTCTCTAGTCACTGGGGTGTCCATGATCATCCTAGCCACTGCCGGGTCATCTCTTACCGCCACGCCCCTCCCGGACAGCACCGCATCCTTCATTCTTGTGATGACCAAGCGACGGATGCGAAATGAAGGACGTCCCCCACGACCATGGAACATGATTTTCGCGCGATAGTGTCCGCTACATGGTTCCGTTTGCGGGGCGCTTCTCGTGAAGTGTCGAAGAATCTCGGCATTGCCTTCCTCAACGCCCGTCTGTGCTCGCTTATCCTGGAGCTGCCTTGGTTCGATTGCTGCTGCGGTGTAGTGTTCGGCGAGTTTACGCAGCAGGGTACGAAGTTCCGGCGGGTCAAGCAGCTTGAATGACGTATTGAGGTTCGTGAGATAGCGGACAAGATCGTGTAAGGAGTCACTCCCCGTCTCCAGGATGAAGGCGTGCTCATCGACTGGGTGCAGCAATCCTGTCAACGATGGAACGAGGTCGGCTATTTCCTGCACCTGACCGTGGAACTGGATACGGCCCTCATGCTTCCATGCCAGCAAGTCGACCCCGCGCAAGACGTGGTTCGCTGCGTCCTCGGGAGGTCCGCGTGGGGTAAACCCTGGGCCGGTCGGCAAGGGAACACGGACGCAGTCGGCTCGGAACGTGCGCCAGTCTTTCCGGTCACTGTCCCATGCAAGCAGGTACCAGCGCCGGCTTGTGCAGACGAGCCGGTGCGGTTCAACAACTCGCCTGCTGGCGACACCGTCGCGTGCCAGGTAATCGAACCTCAACTGTTGGTGGTCGCGGCAGGCTCCGGCGACGACCGTGAGTATCCTCGCATCAACGGTGGGCACATGGCCGGTCGCCGAGACGGTGGCACATCGAAGGGCATCCCCACGGTGTCACAGCCGCAGGGCGTTCCCTTGTGGCACACAACGAAGCGGGTAGCTTTCGACTTCGTGTCAGCGATTACTCAAACCAATGTACGTTTCGTGGCAGACTGGGGCGATGAACACAGGCCGCGACTACGAGGGATATGCAGCGAAGATGCGGCAACATGTAGTTGCCGGAACGGACATGAAAGTCGACGTACGTTTCGTTGACATGATTAGCAGGAGATGTTCCCGTGTCCTTGATATCGGATGCGGAATCGGCAATGCAGTCAATGGATTGCGCGCCCGAGGCCACACGGCCTACGGAATTGATCCCACACCTGAAGTCCTCGATGTTGCCGGTGAGCTCTATGACCCGTCGTGGTTTCGCCGTATGGCTTCTGTCGATCTCACGCCTGAGACTCTGTCTCTAAACGGCCTTCCGCAGGTTTACGACGTTGTACTCATGTCAGGGAACGTCCCGTCCTTTCTTTCACCGAATGAACTGCGTGAAACCTTTATCCGGGGTGTGGAAATGCTGGAGGCTGGCGGTATTTTTGTCGTTGGAACCACCACAGGCGTTCAGGGCGGCCCCGTGGACCAGGATAAAGCAGCGGCCGGGTCGGGCTTGACCCTGACCCATCGATTCTCGGACTGGCATCTCAGCCCTTTTTATACTGAGTCGCCGTGGTCAGTGAGTGTATTCTCTGCGGCTGGGTCTAGGGATTTCGCTGAAGGTCCGGATGGGAAGTTTGTTCTGCATGGGTGAGTGGATGACGGCGCCACAAATGCCCTGTTGACGGTCTTCTTGCGGGAGGAGTTGATAGTCTGGCCGGCCGGATGGCAATTGCGTTGGAATGCACCCGCTGCAGCCCAGCGTTGGGCTGGTGGTTCACGGAAGTATTGCCGAATTGCCAGAGCTGGATGATCGAATCTGCCGCGCCGGGCTGCTTGCAGTCTCAAAGGAAGTTCGTGGCTAGCCGACGGTGCTCAGGGCCGAGAATACGGCGATCGGAGGGTCAAATAATCGGGTTCGTCGGCAGCTGGCCAAGCTTGGGGCACATTGAGCATTTTTGGCAGTCGTCAACAGGTATTGTAAGGCTGTCAGGGGAAATTTCGGTCATGATTTGTGCCGGGTTCGGGCGCCCCGGCGCATCTTTTTTCGGGTACTTTTTCTATCAAAAACGTGAGTAAAACGTGATTTGGTCCCTCGACGCACCCGGCCGAAACAGCAAAACCGCAGGTCAGAGCCACATTTGGTGCCCCGGGCCGGACTCGAACCGGCGGCCAAGAGAATCTAGCCATCTGGATTTTGTCGGTTGTCGTCGACCGCCAAAATTCGCGTGTTTCTGCGGTACTTCATAGTTTTCGAAGTTCGTGGCATCTCGTGCTTTGCCATAGTTCTTGGTTGAAAAGGGGGAGTAAAGGGGGAGCGCATGCTTTTCGTTCCCGATACTGTTTTGGTTTGGGCGCCCGATGCCGTAAAAACAGGCTTGTCAGCGTTTTACCTCGAGGCGGCGTATGCTGCCAACCGTTCTCACTATTTTACCCCTCAGCCGCGAGTCGAGGCGGTACCCGTCTTTTCCGTGATGGCGTACCTGGCGGAGGTGGCTGGCGGCTGATACTCGGCCATGATTGCGGCGCTTTCAGTTCAGCTCGTTAGGGGAGGTTCTTCGCAGTTTGGAATGATCGGTTCGGTGTCCGCCAGCCCTCTATGGGACATTCTCAGCCTGTTGGTCTCTCAGAGAAGCGCAATGCTGCCGCCATCTACCACCAACGCCTGACCGTCACGAAGCGCCCAATAGGGCTCGCCCTGTCGGGCGTAAGCAGCAGCCACCTGGGTCAGGATCTTGTTCTCCGGGTGATCCGAAGATCCCAGATGGGGAATGAAGGGCCGATCCAGAATGTGGAGACCGTCAAACTCGACGGTTCCGTACATGGAGAGTGCATCATCTGTTGGGTCGCACTCTTCGAGGCCCAACAAGCTCGGTGCGAGGACGCAACCCCCAGCACTGAAACCGGCGTAGACCAGGGCGTCCGCTCTGAGGCGATCCACAATGAGCGAGTCGGCTCCCGATCGGGCCAGAGCAGCCCGTAGGGTGAAGACGTTGCCTCCCCGAACCCAGACGAAGTCCGGTTGGCCAAACGCCACAAAAAGGCTCTCGGCGTCGTGCTCCCGGAGGTCGAGCTCATATGCCGTGAGTCCAATTTTCGCGAGATTCAAAAGCTGGAATTCGGTCTCGATACGCCGCATCGCAGGATCAACTCCGTCGAAAGCGTTCATGATGACCCACCCGCACCTTTTGCCTTGGACCAGGCCCGTAAACGTTTCGGGATGGTCACCAAGCTGGTACGAAGACAGATAGAGGCGCATGAAGCTATTGTCTCCAACTTATGCGCCGGGAGTCATTTTCAGATGACGGGTGTATGCGCGTCCAAGCCTGTCAGCAGGGGAACCCTTTGCGGAACAGTAATGACAACCGATGCTGACTAGCTAGTGTAGGTAGCAGCCACAGCGACGTAACGACCCCATATTGTGACATTCAGGCTGTCGAAACCGGAAACGTCGGCTTCAGGTTGCTTAACGTTTGTCCGTTCCGTAGGGGTCCCCGATGAGGGTACGAAGTCGGGCACGGGCTCGTGCATAGCGGCTCCGTGCAGCTGTGGCGGATAGCCCGAGGTGTTTCCCTGCTTCTGCAACTCCGAAGCCGTCCAAAACAATGAGTATGACAAGCTCTCGATCTCGCGCCCGTAATGTATTCAGGACTGCCAAGATATCCTGATCGTCTGGCTCGATGACTACGGGCATATGGACCATTCCTTCCCGCAGTTT
Source organism: Arthrobacter sp. PAMC 25486 (assembly GCF_000785535.1). Lineage (NCBI taxonomy): Bacteria > Bacillati > Actinomycetota > Actinomycetes > Micrococcales > Micrococcaceae > Arthrobacter > Arthrobacter sp. PAMC 25486. The sequence continues at coordinate 426,669 of NZ_CP007595.1, forward strand.
CTCGGAGAGGGCTCCTTGGCGGATTTTGCCCCGCCGGTAGTTGGAGAGCACACCTTTGGCGATGCCGAAGCTCCAAGCGCGAAGTCCATCCGGCGATTCAGGTAGCCCGTCTCTCTGCCTCCAAAGGACCATGAAAGTCTCAGAGAGACAATCCGCCGCGTCATCTGCTGTGTCGACCCGGCGAAGGAAGTATCCAAACAGAGCCGGTGAAAGCATCCTGATACTGTCGTCGAACCCACCTTCAATGACAGTCGGGAACTCCGTCTTGGAGACATTCGTTGTCGACGTGGGCATCATCGCGTGATGCCTTCGGTCAGCGTTGCGCACTCCATAGTGCTGACGCCGGTCTGCACAGACGTCAAGTCACCGTCGGCCGCAGCACGGACGATCAAGGCTAGGTGATCAACAGCCCCGCCACCGTCGGTAGCAACGGTGGCAGGCCAAGTAAGTGAGTCCTCCAAAACAGTGACAGCGGCGGCCTGGGCATCGACTACGTTGGCTGAATAGCTGTCCAACCAATCATTTAGCCATAGGCAACGAACTACGCCTTCGTAGCGAACCGTGGATGCGATGTCCTGCGTGATGACGTCATTTCCGCCGCTGTAACGGCGGTAACTCTCGGCTTCGAGCTCGGCGGATTCTGACTTTACCAGGGCTTCGTCGTAGCCAGACGGCAGTGGAAGATCACCATATTTTGTCCGTGCAAAGTCTGCATAGTCTGGCGCAAGAGGGCGAATGAGCTCTGATCCAGGGATGAATTCAGAAGCGGAGGATGGTGTCCCAGAAGCGGAAGGCTGGGACGGGGGTATTTCGCTCGTCTGGGCAAGGAAATTCAGGAACCCGGCCGCGGCCGGAGAAGCCACTCCAACGCCCGCCAGGGCAACGACTCCTGCAACGACTAATGCAATCCAGCCTCTACGATTTCTCGCTCGTGGTGGAATGGGTTGACCAATCCTCGTCGAGCGTAGTTCCTTGAGAGCATTGTCGAGCGCATCCGACTTTAGTGTCCATCCGGTGGCCGGATCTGCATCTCGCAATGCAGTTTCAAGCCTTGCATCCGTTTCGTTGTCCATTCTTCCCCCGTAAGTCCAAGCTATACCCAGCGAAATCGTTCGTCAGAATACTCATGTCCGGCAACGACGCAAACGTGGCAATACACTCAATTCAACTTGGCTCGACCCGTAACGGGAACTCCATGAGTTGTTCTGGTGTCTGCCATCTCAGTATTGATCAGCCACTCAGGAGCCGATCTCGACACTGACTATCCCGCCCAAGAGGAACACTGTCATTTTCAAGAGTCGAGTGCACAAATGTCAGAAGTCGTGTTCACTTACCTTTTTGTCAGAAGTGCCCTGCACAACCGACTCTGTCCGTAGCAGGGACCCTTACCGGACATTTCTGCAATCCTTGGCGATGGATCATGTCGGGCTGGAGGGGGAATCTGGCGGGAACTGCACCCGGGCTAGCCGAAGATATGGCCCCAAAAGCCAACACTGCGAGCCCGGATTTCGAGTGGTGCGTGGATCGGACTGTCCCACAGGAGTCTTGGTTCGCGAGCCAATCCACCTCGGCATCAGCGGCAGTTGACCGGTTTCCGATCAAATGGTTCCGGATCGTACAAATTGTCGATGCTGAATTCTCCACTATCGATGAGCGGCTGCAACGCCTTGTGCCTTGCGATGTTTTGCGTACGTGTCCTGAAAACATAAGCGTCGGCGATGGTAAGCTCTCCGCCGGATGCAGTCCACACCAGTGTGTAGTCGCCCGCATTGATTGGCCGAGGTAGATCATAGGTATGCCATTTTCCTGCCGACCTGCCGACTCCGATGATGCCGACGGCGTAGGCCTCCCCTTGATTACCACCCCACGTTGCCTGCTCCCGTACGACCGCTCGACAGCCGTCCGGTCCATGGGGATCCAGGATGTAGTTACTCATACCCCAATCGAAAAACGCCGCCATCGCGCTGCCCGTCCCAACAACGCTAACCAGCATAAAGAAGGCAACGGATCGCATCAGTCCCCAGCACCCCTCATCCCTTCTCGGGCCTGGCCTCCTGCTGCCACGGACGATCCAAAGGACCCAGAGCACCAGCGAAGCCAGCAAAAGGGCACTGCTTAGTATCCAGGCGCGCATGACATGCAAGCCAACTACCAGGATCCATCCGTTGAAGAACCCAACGACCACCCCGAAGCCGAGCAACAGAGAAACGAAGCTGGCCAAATACACTCGTGACCTGACCGGCAGGTAGTTCTTCTCGTCTGTCCCCATCGAAGGATTCTATCTGAAGTGGAAACTGACCATGATTGGAATGGTTATGGACGGCCAGGACCAAAAGGGAAATCATGCACGCCGCTTGCAAAGTGAGACTGCCCCGGACTGTCAAAAATGGAACCATCACCGAACACAATTGCTATTAATCATCGTTGCCACTAGGTAAGCTGAGGTCTTGGTAGGCTCGGTTTTGAAACTGTCTGGGCGTAAAAGTGGGGGAAATGAACTTGAAAAATATTCTGGCAATGACTGCAGTAGTGGTCATGATGGCACTGACTGGTTGCTCGGCACAGGCAAATGCATCAGCTGAAGCTGCAGAGGGCATCACCTCTTCACCGGGTGAAAACTGCTCAGGGGGATTCGAGACCATCTGGAATTCGACCCCAGTTGACGGCAATGTATCCGAATTGCCCCAGGAGACCGTGACGGTAGTTTCGGAGACGGGCCGGATCTTTGATGCCATGCGCAGGACATCGGACGGGACAGCGGAGGCCGTTGCACCAGAGAACGTCGATTACAAAGTCAATGTGGATCCGTCCTGGCCGAAGAACCACGCCGTGATGATCGAAACTGCTACGGGTAAGGTTCTTGAAACCATGGAAATACCGGCCGACTTACCCTTGTGTGAATAGGGTTCTGGAGCCATTCAAAGTCTAAAACTGTATGAAGGTTCGTGGGCGACCAGCGGTGAAAGAGCGATCAAGAATTCTCCCATTTGGAAGTACCAGCTCCCGCCTGCCGTTCGATTCCTTGGTCCCGGTGAATCTCTGGCTGCTTGAAATCACGTCGTACGGGTTGCGTTTCCTGACCCGGCACCCATGTCATGGGCGGATACGGGAAACTCGCCCGGTGAATCCTCAAATGTGCCTCTAGAAGCTTTTTCGCCGCGATGCGCTCAGCCTCTTGCACAGCGCCCGGTGTGACACCAGGGCCAACTCCTGGGCTCTGGCCTGTTCACGCTCGGCAATCACCGAAAGTTTCGGCTCAACCCGTCGCCGCGGAGCCTGCTCTAGCCCGTGCTCGAGCTCCAGCCGCGTGCAGGCGCTCTGCGCTGCCCGGCGGTCGTTGCGGCCATGCCAGACCTCGCTCGAATCGCCCACGCGGAAGGCGACCATGTGCACGTGGGCCGCCCTGTGGCGGACCATCACCCACGGATGCTCGGCAAAGCCCGTGGCTTCGGCGAACGACTGACCCAAAACGGAAAAAATCGTACGATAGGGGCGCGTGGAGCCAGGTACCCACTGAACTGCGGCTTGCCAATAGAAGCCACCCCAGGCCGGTCCGCAGCGGGAACCAGTGGATGCACTTCAGACCTTTTGAACTGTCGCAGCTTCCCGCAAGGGGTGTCATTTTCAGTGCTCGTCTGCACAGCCTTGGTGAGCCCGTAAGGGGAACCCTAAGCGGGACAGTCCAAGGATCCAATCCGCTCTTTTGGTATCAGAAGGGACGCTTGACGATTGCTGCAGACTTAGTTGCCGAGCGGAAGACTTCAGATGTCAGCGGCATTTGATTGGTTGTTGCTCGACTCGACCCGCTCCGGTAGTTCCTGAAAAGGTGACTTCTCCGAATTCGACGGTATGTTGCGGTGTATTTTCCTGGCGCGACCTGAAGCCAAAAGCCTCATAGACGGTGAGTTCTCCGCCATCGGCATTCCATTTCAGGGTGTAGGAACCGGCTTCGATTGGTCGGTATCCATCGTCGGTGCCCCATTCACCCGCCAGCTGGCCTATACCGGCAGTACCAACCGTATATACCTCACCCCCGCCTGCCATGAGGAAAGCAGACTCCCGCACGACGAGCTGGCAGCCGTCCGGGCCACGGGGATCAAGCATGAAGTCATGTGTACCCATATCGAAAAACGCCCCCATTGCGCTGCCCACCCCAACGGCGGCGACCAGCAAAAAAATGACGAAGGAACGCGACCATCCCCATACTCCACCATTCGCGCTTTCACCTCGACGTTTCTTGGCGCGGACCCACAGGAGTACCAGCGAGGCTACAAGTAGCACGCAACTGACGATCCAAGTGCGGACAACGTGCGAACCAATGACCAGGATCCATCCGTTGAAGAAGGCCGTGAGGGCCCCGAGCCCGAGCAACAAGCAACAAATACTGGGCAAGTCCGCACGAAACTTTGCTGACTGGGTCAGTTGCGCTTTGGTGTCCACAGATGGAGTCTATCGCGGTAGAGAGGACGACTGTTGGACTGGACGTGGTCTGGAGGGGGTCAGGTCAAGACCCCTCGTACACCGTCTACCTTGTGAGGCGGCATCGCTTGGCGTTCACACCCTGCTCAGGTCAGTTGCAGGGTCATGGCTGCAGCAATTGCTACGGCGGCGACCGTGAGCCTCATTTTGGTGCGCCGCGGAAACGGAAGAATCGAACACCAGGGCATCGCTGAGACGTGTACCCAGCAGGGTGCGGCTTGTCGATAGATGCCATGCCAGCGGCAGGTGTTCGTAGGGAACGCTAACCGGGAAGGTTCAGCCGACTAGCAAGTTTACGATCGAGAGGTTGCGATTGTCTGGCGTTCTAATACGTGGAAGGAGCAAACTCGTGATGCCACTCTCCGTAGCCGCACCATCATGCGTGGCGCGGTCGCCCACCATCAGGGCACGATTGGGAGCCACTTCTAGCCGAGCAAGCGCAAGCTCGAAAATCTCAGCTTCCGGTTTCTGTATGCCGTGCTCAAACGACAACACGTAGTCGTCTATGAATTCGCCTGCTCCTTGATCCTCCAGAAGAGGACGAATGTCGAAGTGAATGTCACTGAGGACTTGAATTCGACATCCTTGCTTCTTCAAGGTTCGGAGTGTGGCTAGTGCATCGGGATACAGTGGCCGACTTTCCGGCCACTCATCGGCATGCAATAGGACCTCTGCAAGTTCCTGGTCCAGCCCAGCCCGTTGGAAATGCAAAGACTCTGCTGCGTAATATCTGCTGGTACTTGTATCAGAACCAACTTGAGCGGCGACGACCTCAGGATCTGTCTCCCAGCGGCGCAGGGATTCACAAATGCGATCTATCCCATGGGGTTCTGTGCGACCGAGCTTTGCGAACGCTAAAGCAACACGCTCTTCGTTACTGGGATCGTGCACCAGTGTGCCGCTCCAGTCGAAAATCACTGCATCAAAGTTAGGCATGTTTCAAGCCTACTTGCTGCAAATCAACTGGCAGATTCTTTGCTGCTTCGTCCTGTAAGAAGTGTCCCGTCAGCCGGTTGTCATTTTCCGAAGGCGACTGCACTGGGTGTCCAAAGTCCTCTGCACTGAGCTAGAGCGCCCGTAACGGGAACCTCTAGCGGGCACCCCGCAAGAAGCCCTCCATGGCGTAGCCGCCATTTTGGTCGAGTACATCTCGAGCGATCCCGGCCAGCTTCTGGGGGTCGTTGTCCTTGGAAGCGGCCCAGGCCAAGAGCCCCAATGCGGCCTCGTCTTTGGGCAGCTGTTCCAGGCGCCGAACCACCCATTTGCCGTTGCCCAACCATTTTTGGTGACGGAGCAATAGAAGTTCGGCGGTTTGGCGGAACACGTCCGAAGCAGTGGCGAACGTTTCGGCTGGAGAGCCGGATCCCAGGAGGTCATCCATTGAACAGCTGAGGTCGTAACGGCGGAGGTCTCGTTCGGCGTCGGTCAACGGCATGGGCCCCTGTCGCATGTAGAGGCGCGCCTCATCCTGCCATTGCTTGCCGGCCCCGTTGTCGGTCAGCAACAGTCCTCTCGCACAGATGTCGCCGATTACGGCACAGCGTATGGATCTTTCCTTCTCGTACCAGAAGGCCAGACTCTCGGGGGTGTGAATGAAAGCTTCTACGATCCATCCGCGATACCGGAGGGTCTCCGCGTAGTTCGCGCCGCCAGCTCGATAGAGGATGGCTATGTCGAGATCCGATGTTGGAGTTGATCTGCCCAAGGCTGCGCTGCCGCCCAGGATTGATGCTTCCGCTCCGGCATGCATTTCCTCGACATAAGAGCGTGCAATCGTGATTGGATCCATCAGTCCATGATGCCCTACGCCTGCCCGCGTTTTTCGTCACGGCGCGGGAAATCCGTACGTTCCACAGGCCAACCCTCGCTGGGACAGAACTGCCACGGCTTTTAGAAAGACTTCCCAGAATGTCTATCCACCGCAAAGCCCTGTTGCTCCGAGTCTCGTCATGAGGGGGAAGTCACTACCCTGTCAATGAGGAAAAGCATCGCTGCTCGGATCGCATCTTTTTCGCCTCCGCCCTCAATATCCAACGCGGCCCGATCGAATGACGCCGACAACAAGTTCGTTAGGGCGGCGACATGGTGGCCGGGCATTGCCTCTTCGAGTCCTGCGCGCAGTGATGCAGCAGCATGTCCCTCATCTATTGCGGCCATCCTAGCGGCACCAAGTGCTGCCGGACCTTCGATCAGCAGGAGGCGAGTCCGTCCTGGAAAAGCCATCGCGTTTAGGTAGGCGACGCTACCGCCTCGTAAAGCATCGACAGGGCTTGCGTTGGTCGGCGCAGCTTTCTCTATCTCCTCTGCGACCTCGCGGGCCTCCTCCTCGAGCACTGAATGTAGGACTTCACCCTTATCCCTGAAGTGGTGATAGAGCGCACCTCGGGTCAGTCCCGCACGCTCAACCAGCTCTGGTGTGGTTGTGGAGGCAAACCCTTTCTCAACGAAAAGCGACCGTGCTGCGACAACCAGCGCCCGTCGGGTCTGAGCGCTGCGCTGGGCGTTTGTTTGAGCTTGAATCTTTTGCATACATACAGTCTGTATGTTAGTTTTCTTGCATGCAAATCATTTCGAGCTCCTATCCCGTAATCATGACCGAAAATGTGGCTGCCACCGCTGCGTTCTACCAGCAACATTTCGGCTTTGAACAGCTGTTTTCAAGCGGCTGGTATATCCACCTGCAACGTGAAGAACATGCCTTGGCCGTCTTGGATGGCCAGCACGAGACCGTGCCCGAGTCGCACCGAGGAACTGCTTCCGGCCTACTGCTCAACTTTGAAGTTGATGACGTCGACGCCACATACGCCAAATTCATTGCCGCAGGCCTACCGATAATCACGCCACTACGCGATGAGGACTTTGGCCAGAGACATTTCATTACCGCAGACCCCAACGGCGTATTGGTTGATGTCATCACGCCGATCGCGCCGAGCGCAGAGTTCGAAGCACAGTTCACGCAACCGTCCTAAATGTCCACATCATGTAGGACACTTGTGAACAATGTTGTGGAGATCATTGCTTTGGCAGGGCCTCATCCGGTGGACCTCGTGGGCCAGCCTATGGGCGCCCACACCGCGTGACTCATCGCGGCGGCGCACCCGGAGCCAGTGCGCTGCCCTGTGCCCTTTGCGGGCAGCGACGGCGGCATGTTCACCGAGGAACAGGAAGTCGCGTTCGTTAGTCGAGGACAGAACACCACTCGCGTCGATCTCAGGAGCGCATCACACGGGGCACACATCGACGCATTCAAGCAATGATCCGCGGAGTTGCACGAACTCCGCAACGCGCGACAACCTGCTCCGTGGCGCACTCGCTGTGCACCGTGAAGAGATGCGGTAGCGCCGCCATTTGGTGCCCCAACTCGCAGTCTTAGAAAGATCGCTACGGAACGGCAGGTTCGTGACCGTTTGGGGACCTCCACTGGGACAGTTTTTTGGCGAACGTGTCTTTGAACGGTTCACCTCGATTCGGAACATACCATTCTTGGCAGCGGGAGCGCAGCGGAGGGAATGCCTCCTGCCTGCCCATCGTGGGCGTGGGAGCATCCTTAGTGGGCTCCCACGCCCACGTGATCCACACCTGCACTTGTGAGGGGTTATTCGTGCTCCTGACTTACCGACTCGATGGGGTCTTGGCTCTCCGTTGTGGAATCGAGGGGATGCTTCATTTCGTCTCGTCGCATTCTCCCGGCGAGAACAGCAAGTACCGCGATCAATACGGGTGTTGTCCCTGCTACGGCGAAGATGACGGCGGTAGGTACCATCATTGCGATGGGACCGACCAGAGCGATCGATAGTGGCATCAGCGCGATCGTAATGAAAAAGTCCAGGCTCGCGACCCGGCCAATCATGGTTGCAGGAACCCGCTGTTGCAGAAGAGTTCCCCAGATGACCATTCCTGCACCTGAGCTGAATCCGACAATAAACAGGGCAGCAGCCATCACCCAGAACGATGTAGTGATACCCAGGAATGCTAGTGGGATGGTCCCGACACCCCAGCCCAGCACCATGGCACTCAGGTAGCGGCGCGGCATCCGCAGGGAAGAAACAACCAGTGATCCAACCGCCCCTCCCACCCCGAACGCAGTGAGGAGAAGCCCGAAAACCTGCTCGCCATTGCCGAAGTTGTCTCGTGCAATGAAGGGAATCAGCACTTCGATGGGACCCATGATGATCAACGTCATGAGGCATGCAAAGGCCAGGGTCCAGAGTAACCATCTCGTTTTCACCGTAAAGGAAATTCCTTCACGTAGATCCGCAAAGATGCCGTGTTGTCCTGAGACTGGATCTAGCTTTTTGGGGTTTCTCGGGTCAGGACGTATGCAGACGACCAGGCTCAGTGCCAGCGCATAGAGCATGGCGACAATCAGTGCGCCGTGCATCGGAAGAAATGCTCCCACGATCATTCCTCCGGTCGCAGGCCCGATTCCTTGCTGCATAGTGGGTCTGAGTGCGCCTTCCAACCCGTTGGCCGCCAAGAGTTCTTCTGTGGGCAAGATGGTGGGCAGAAAGGCACTGTAGGCCGGGTAGAAGAACGCGCTCCCAGCCCCGAGCATCGCTGAGGCAAGAGCCATGTGCCAAAGCTGGATACCGCCACTGAACGCTAAGAGGGTCACCATCGCCACGGCCGCCAAGTTCGTTGCCTGGACCGTGATGATGATGGTCCGTTTCGAGAAGCGGTCGGCGGTGACACCTCCGACCAGGGCGAACGAGAAGAGGCCACCGCTGAGGCAGGCCGCGACCATTGATAGTGCCGTGGTCGAGTTGTCGATCGAGAGTACCTGGAAAACCATGACAATGGTCCACATGCCGGTTCCGAAAAGTGACAATCCCACCGCTCCCAGTAGCAGGCGGTAGTCACGATGATGGAGCGGGGCCAAGGCCCGCCATTTTGATACAGACGCGGGTTTTTGATGTGGTGACGTATTCATGAGGCGCGCCCTTCGAAGGTTGAGCTTCCAGACCAGTCTTCTTTGGGGTTTGCCAAGTTGATGTGCTGCCAGCTTGCAAGGTCGCGGCGAAGTTGACGGTCGTGGGTCGCGACGATTACGGCGGCCTTCGTCGCGTGCAGTCCCTCGGTGAGTTCATCAACAAGCGAGATGGACAGGTGGTTGCTGGGTTCATCGAGCAACAGCACATGGGGTTTGGTTGCCAGTGCCATCGCAAGATCGAGACGGCGCTGTTGGCCCATGGATAGTTCCCGCACCGGACGGTTAAGATCGGCCGAGGATAGAATCCCGAGCGACTTGAGGGAAATCATTTCGCCTTCTTTGACCGTTCCGGCGCTGGTAAATGTTGCGAGGTGGGTGTTGAATGCGTCGCGGGCCCGCATCGTTGTTGCGGTAGGTGACTCCTGTGACAGGTAGGCGATTCTTACGCCACGGGCATGGTGGATTTCTCCCGTGGAAGGTGCAAGGGTTCCGGCCAACACGCTAAGGAAGGTTGATTTTCCGGCACCGTTCGGCCCTGAGACCACAAACTTGCTGCCCGACTCAAGGATGAGGGTCGTCACTGAGTGCATTCGCCCGTCGACTGCCACCTCCACCGCTTGGATCAGTGTGACACCAGGCCGCGCGGAAAGTTCTGGCATGCGAAATTCAAGCGGTGGCTCAGGAGCGGTGATTCTGTGATTTTCAAGGTCATCGCGCCGTCGGTGGACGGAACGAACAAGACTTGGGGCGCGGGTTTGTCGCTGGTGTTTTCCTGTTCCCTTGGGTGGCCGCCATCCCGACACGAGCCGGTTCTGAGCGGTTGCCAGATCTTGGGTCAGTCGGGAATGTTCGGCCTGTTGCTGTTCGTACTCATCGACCCACCGTTCCCGCTCTGCTTTGCGTCCTTCCGTGTACCCCGAATACCCTCCGCCGTAGAGGCGCGGAATCCCGTCTCGGCTCGGGTCAAGGTCCAGGATGTGGGTGGCAACATCTGTCAAGAGTGCCCGGTCGTGGCTCACGACGACGATTCCCCCTTGGCTGCCACGCAGCTGCTCGGTGAGATAGTCCAGCCCCTGCTGATCGAGGTGGTTCGTCGGTTCGTCCAGAAGAAGGAAATCATCTTCAGCGCCCAACAGGCAGGCAAGCCTGACGCGATAGCGCTGACCCACGGATAGTTCAGACAGCAGCTTCGCCCTGTCGGTGACGGCTCCCAATGATTCGAGCGCGACGTCAACCCGGCGATCCGCGTCCCAGGCATCAAGCGTTTCGGCCGCATTCAGGGCTTCGGCAAATATCTCCTCCGCGCCTGGTGACTGGGCCGCCAAGGCGTCTGCGCCAAGATCAAATGCGCGCAGCGCAGCACGGGAATCGGCAAGTTGCTCGGTGATGAGATCCCCGACCGTGCGGCAGTCATCGGTGGGCATTTCTTGTTCGGCTATGCCGAGCGTGCCAATGCGTAGCACTGTGCCGGAGTCAGGGGTCAGTATCTCGGCAAGGATGTGAAGCAGGGTTGATTTTCCTCGGCCGTTCTCCCCTACGATCCCCACTCTGGTTCCTGGTGTGATGGTGAGGTCAACGTTGGTCAGGATCTTACGCCCGCCACGGACAACATGAATAGTCGAAGCTATGAGCTGCGCGCGGGCGCGTGCAGGCAAGGTAATTGTGATGGTCATTATTCCTCCGAAAGGGAGGCGCAACCGCTCGCTTAGAAAAACCCATTGTTAGAAGTAATGGGCGCGATGTGGAGCGGGAAATGCGCTCAGATCTGCTGGGACGCCACACATGACAGAAATGCCGGTGACGGATGGCATGAAAAACCAGCCCGCAGCCTCGGAAAAATCACAAGGAACAGACTGGTGTTAGCCCCAGTAGACGAAGAATAAGTAATTCACAGTTTCGACTTTATCATGGCAGGTGTCCAGAGGCGGGCTCTGTTTAGACTGTCGATTGAAGCTGTCCGGCAAGCCGGTCCATCACCGGTCCAGTGGCCACCAAAATTCCCAGCAATAACAATCCGTGTGCTTCCGCGTTCGCCTGATTCGCGTATACCCCGCCCGAATTAATGCGCGGCGTGCCCTAACTGCAACACCCTAGCGTCTCAGAAATTCAGGTCAACGAAGCGTCTCGTCGACCGGCCGGCGGCAGCGGAGCCGAATACGTACTTTGACCGCCTGAGCGGCCCGGCAATCGTCTGGGATGTCGCCGCAAATGCCTGTCTTGGAGCGAAAAAGGGGAGCTGGTCCTTTTGAAAAGGGGGAGTGGAATTTGAGGAAAATTTTGACGAATTGGGGGAGCTAAGGGGGAGCTGGCCCTAAATAGCTCTGACCTGCGAGGTATAACCGCAGGTCAGAGGCCTGTTGTGCCCCGGGCCGGACTCGAACCGGCGGCCAAGAGAATCGGAGGTTGGTTAGGTATCCTGCAACGTTCAGTAACACTTAGGCGACAAAGTCGGTAACGCTATCTAGGATTGCCGTTGTGAGCAATAACAGGGCAAGTGAGATCGCGCAGAAACTAAAACAGCAGGCCGCCGTGATGCGCGTGGGGGCGAAGTTCCCGTCCGCCAGGGAGTTGTCCAAATCGCACAGCGCCAGCGCCGCGACGATTTCCGCAGCCATTGCTTCCCTGACGGCCTTGGGAGTGCTACGGCCCGAACCCGGGCGCGGCACCTTCGTGGCCGGCCGCGACGAACCGGACGGCCCCTCAGGAATGCCGGAACCAGATTATGCATGGCAGTCCTCAGCCTTGGGCCGCTCACGCGTGGACCCCGGGAAGGCCGGGCGTCTCGGCGCCGCCGGTACGGCCGGGCACGTGCAACTTTCCTGGGGCTATCTGGCCCCTGAGCTGCAGCCTTTTGATGAGCTGCGCACCATCGGATCCCGCTGTGCCAAGAGCCACCGCGCCTGGACCATGGCGCCGCCCATGGGGCTGCCTGACTTGCGGGCCGCCTTTGCCGCCGAGCTGGGCGCCGAAGCGGATGAGGTGCTCATCATGCCCGGCGGGCAGCAGTCGCTGGCGTTTGCCATGCGAACCCTGGCTGACCCCGGATCCACGTTGATCACTGAAAGTCCCAGCTACCCCGGGGCGGCGATTGCCGCGCAGGCCGCCGGCCTGAACCTGGCCGCGGTGCAGGCCGACGCCGACGGCATTATCCCTGAGCAGCTGGCCGACGCGCTGGAACGCACCCGTGCGAAATTGATCTACCTGCAGCCCGGCTGTGCCAATCCGACGGGAGCCGTGCTCAGCCCCGAACGGCGCGTGGCGGTGCTGGCCCTGGCCAAACGCTACGGCGCCTTCATCATCGAAGACGACTGGGCCCGAAACCTCACACTGGAGGGCAGCGCTCCGCCGCAGCTTTTCATGCAGGACCCTGACGGGCACGTGGTCACCATCGCCACCTTGAGCAAGCCGGCCGCACCGGGCTTGCGTGTGGGTGCCCTGGCCGCACGGGGTCCGGCAGGAGAGCGCCTTCGCACTGCCCGCAGTGCCGACGACATGTGCGTTCCGCCGCTGACACAGGAAATCGCGTTGGCCCTACTCAGCTCCGCAGCCTGGCCGCGGCACCTGAAACGCCTGCGCACCGGGCTGCTGGAACGCCGGGAAGCCATGGTTGCCGAAGTCAACGTGGCGCTGTATGGTTCCCGCGTCGCAACCATCCCCACAGCCGGAATTCACCTCTGGGTAAAACTACCCGAGGGTACGGATTCCACCGCGCTCACAGCTGCAGCCAACAGTGCCGGGGTCATGATCGGCGACGGGAAGCATTACTACGTTGACGAGCCTCCGGCACCTTTCATCCGCCTGTCCTACAGTGCCGCCTCCATCCCGCAGATACAGGCGGGGGTGCAGCGGCTGGCAGGGCTCATGTAGGGAATTTGTACCAAGACGCCGGAACCTCGGTGTGGACAAGCGCCTGGCATTGATCCACAATCCAAGGAGAAGCCCACCATCTTCATAGACGGGAGCAGGTGCGAAATGACAGCAGACGGAACAGCCGCAGGCCATTCTGTAAATGAAGAACCCGGCGACATCATGCTCTACACCGACACTGCATATACCGGTGAGATCGGCATTGAACTGGATATGGCTGGCACCAAGGTCAGTGAATACCTGGCAGCCAACGAGGACGTGTTTGCCGGGGGCACATCTCCGTTGACTCCTCACATTTCAGTGTGAGCATCGCGAAGGCGCCCGACCCCGCCGTGCAGGGCCTGCATGATCTGATCGCAACGCTGGGCGGTCAGAGCCAGCTCTTCATTGTTGAAGAGGTCGAGAGGTCCTGGACGGAACTCTCAGAAATTCAAATGAAGATTGTCAGGCAATTCATGGCCGATGAGCCCCAAAGCGTCAACGGTCTTGCCGTGCAAAAACGAACGACCCTGCAGGCTGTTGGCCACCGTGATTCTCCGAGTCGGGTAACCGTTGAGGTGCTCAAGGATCCCGGCGGTACCCCCTTGGAAGAGAACGCCGAGGTGAGAGCCATCAACGCAATGTTCCCCGGTGCCGTGATGTTCATGGAGGTGTGAGGCCCGATTGTTGGCGCCACCGGCCAACCGTAAACTGCCGCCGGTTCAGCGCCTTAGAACGTTTTATCCTCGCGCATGCCAACTGCAGAGTTCTAGAGTGGAGCTGATGCAGCAATCGCAATGAGGGAGATCGCATGAGAATTGCAGTAACAGGCGGCAGTGGCAAACTGGGACGCCATGTGGTGAGGCGGCTGGAAGCTGACGGGCATAAGGTGCTGAACCTGGACCGGGCAGGGGAGCGGAGCCCCAACCTGGCAATCGTGGACCTGCGCAATTACGGGCAGGTCCTTGACGTGCTCCTCGGCCTGGACGATCGACACAGCGGAATCGATGCCGTCGTGCATCTAGGCGCCATTCCCGCACCTGGCCTGGTGCCGGACGCCGCGACCTTTGAGAACAACATGCTCTCCACCTATAACGTGTTCCAGGCGGCGCGTCGGGCAGGGATAAAGAAGGTGGTCTACGCCTCCAGTGAGACGGTGCTGGGACTGCCGTTCGACGCCGCCCCTCCCTACCTGCCCGTCGATGAGGGGTACCCGGCGCGGCCCGAGAGCACGTACTCGCTCGTGAAACACCTGGAGGAAACACTGGCGCGGGAACTGGTGCGCTGGGACCCTGAGCTGTCCATTTCAGCGCTGCGGTTCTCCAATGTCATGGATGAGGCCGACTATGCGGCGTTCCCGGACTACGACGCCGACCCGCTCGCCCGCAAGTGGAACCTGTGGGGCTACATTGACGGGCGCGACGGCGCGCAGGCGGTGGCATGTGCGCTGGAACATGGCCGCCCAGGGTTCGAGGCGTACATCATCGCCAACGCCGACACTGTCATGTCGCGTTCCAGCACCAGCCTCGCCGCCGAGGTTTTTCCCAGCGTCGAGGTGCGCCGGGAACTGGGCGAACACGAAACCCTGCTCGGCATCGACAAGGCCCGGCGCCTGCTCGGCTACGAACCCGAGCACAGCTGGCGAACAGCTCGGCAGTAACCGCCGGCCTCCGGGCGGTGTTGGACGCGGGGGATCAAAAGACACAACAGGAATTGAGGAAGCACCATGGAATACCGGACTTTGGGCAACAGCGGCACGATCGTGTCGAATTACGCACTGGGCACCATGACCTTCGGCGCGGAGGCGGATGAGGGAACCTCCCACACCATCCTGGAGAATTATGTGGGCGCCGGCGGCAACTTCATCGACACCGCCGACGTCTACACGGCGGGCGCCTCCGAGGAGATCATCGGGCGCTGGTTCGCCAGCCGGCCCGGGGCGAGGGACGCCGTCGTGCTTGCCAGCAAGGGCCGCTTTCCCATGGGAATCCACCCGAACGACGTCGGGACGTCCCGCAAGCATCTGACCCGCGCCTTGGATGATTCCCTGCGAAGGCTCGGCGTGGAACAGATCGACCTGTACCAAATGCATGCTTGGGATCCCATCACACCCATCGAGGAAACGCTGCGCTTTCTGCATGATGCGGTGACGAGCGGCAAGATCGGCTACTACGGCTTCTCCAATTTCCTGGGCTGGCAGCTGACGAAGGCCGTGCACCTGGCCCGTGCCCACGGGTGGCACCTGCCGGTGACGCTGCAGCCGCAGTACAGCCTATTGGTGCGGGAAATCGAACTGGAAATTGTGCCCGCCTCACTCGACGCAGGGCTGGGGCTGCTGCCGTGGTCGCCACTGGCAGGGGGCTGGCTGAGCGGCAAGTACAAGCGGGACGAGGCTCCGGCTGGTGCCACCCGCCTGGGCGAAAACCCGCAGCGCGGCATGGAGGCATGGACGGAACGAAACGCGAATCCGCATACCTGGGACGTGGTGGGGGCCGTTGCGGACATTGCCGCTGCCCGGGGTGTCAGTGCATCGCAAGTGGCGCTGGCCTGGGTGGCCGGACGGCCGGCGGTGACGTCGGTGCTCCTTGGGGCGCGGACCACCGAACAGCTGGCGGACAACCTTGGCGCGGCGGACTTGGTGCTGACCGCCAGGGAAATCGAGCAGCTCACTCGGGTCAGCGAGCCGCGCGTGGGCGTTTATCCGTACGGGCCCAAGGCGCAGGAGCAGCGCAGCAGGAAGATTGCCGGGGGCAGGTGAGCGCTGCCGTCCTGCTGGCGTTGCCATTCACGGGGAAATGGCTGGTCCAAAACAGTCCGTTGCGGAGAGTTCCGAGCCACGGCACGGAATTGCTGGGCAGCAGCTGGGCCATTGACTTTGTGGGCGTGGACAACGCACACTGGAGCGCACCCCTGCGTGACTGGCGGACGCTGCTTGCCACCGAGCCGCCGGAGCGGTTCTTTTCCTTCGGACGGGCAATACTCGCACCAGCCGACGGTGTCGTTGTCGCGGCGCACGACGGCGAGAGCGACCATTCGGCGCGCAGGTCCCAGCTGGCGCTGGTGGCTTACATGCTCGGACAGGCAGGACGGTTGCACCAGGGTGTCGCGGCTGTTGCCGGCAATTACGTGATTCTTGAGCTCAATGGCACCGGAGTCCTCAAAGAGAGCGGGGCGTTCGTTGCGCTGGTCCACCTGCGGGCCGGGTCGCTGCGGGTGGGTGTGGGGGAGACGGTCGTGGCCGGAGCCCAGCTGGCGGAGTGTGGCAACTCCGGCAACTCGACCCAGCCCCATGTGCACCTCCAAGCCATGGACAGCGCCGATCTCTCCGTGGCCCGGGGCCTGCGCGTTGCGTTCCAGGAGTTCCGCGAGTGGTCCCGTGGCTCCAGGAACTCCCCGGCAGGGAAAGCCGGGCACACCGGGATTCCCGCTGAGGGATCGATCGTCGAGCCTTTGGCCCCTGCCTAAGTCGGGGCAGAACCGGCGCCGTTCACGGCCATAGTGAATCCGTCACCCGGCCCGCCGCGGTTCAGGCAAACCCAGCAGCGCGTTTTCGACCAGCTCGGAGAGTGCCGGGTGGATCCAGTACTGATTCCTGGCCACGTCTTGGGCCTTCTGGCCGAAGTGCATGGCCTGAATCAGCGGCTGGATGACGGTGGCCGCCTCCGGCCCGATCACATGGGCGCCCAGCAGCAGGCCCGTGGCGGGATCGGCCAGCACCTTCAGGAAGTGGCCGCTGTCCTCGCGCGCCCAGCCGGCCGCAATGTCGGCATACTGCTGCACCTTTACGGCATACGGGATGTCCGCCTTCACCGCGTGGTCCTCGGTGATACCGACGGAGGCGATCTGCGGATCGGTGAACACCGCGGCCGGCACAAAGCGGTGGTCGGAGCGGCGGGGTGCTTCCGGGTGCGCCAGGTTGTGTTTGACCACCTTGGCCTCGTGGTTCGCCACGTGCTTGAGCTGGAACTTGGAGGAGATGTCGCCCAGTGCGTAAATGCCCTCGACGTCCGTTTGCTGGTGTGCATCGACCACCACCCGGCCATGGCCGTCCAGACGCACCCCGGTCTTCTCAACGTCCAGGCTCGCACCATTGGGCTTGCGGCCTGTGGCGACCAGCAGCACATTTGCCTGGAGGGTGTGCGGCCCGCCCGGCCCGTATAGCTGAAGTTCGACGCCGTCCGCCGTGTTTGCCACGCCTGTCACCTTGGTCTCGAGCAGGACTGTGTAGCGCGCCGCGGCCTCCTTCGTGAATTGGGCGGAGACGTCGGCGTCCTGCGACTTGAGCAGCCGCTTCCCGCGGGCAATCTGGGTGACGTGCACGCCAAAGGAAGAAAATACGTGTGCGAATTCCGCGGCGATGTATCCGCCGCCCAGAATGACGATGCTGGTGGGCAGCTGCTCCAGGCGCATGATCGTGTCCGAGGTGTGGAAGGCGGCGGCGGCGGCGGCGGTGCCGGCCGCGTCCGGACCGCTG
Organism: Arthrobacter sp. PAMC 25486; assembly: GCF_000785535.1. Taxonomy (NCBI): domain Bacteria; kingdom Bacillati; phylum Actinomycetota; class Actinomycetes; order Micrococcales; family Micrococcaceae; genus Arthrobacter; species Arthrobacter sp. PAMC 25486. Next base: position 444,398 of record NZ_CP007595.1, read on the forward strand.
GCGAGGCCGGGAATGTCGGGGACCACGGCATGGGAACCCGCGGCAAGGACAAACCTGTCGGCCGTCACTTCGGAGGTGCCGCCGTCGTGCAGGTCAATGTGCAGGGCCTTGTGCCCGGTAAACCGCCCGCGCCCGGCAAAGACCGTGATGTTGGGGCATTCGGGACCCTCCCGGTATTTCCGACCGCCGTCCTCGATGGCGTCGATGCGGCCAAAGATCCTGTCCCGGATGCCCGGCCAGTCCACCGAATTCAGCTGTGCGTTAATGCCCAGCGCACTTCCGTGCCGGGCGGCGTCGGCCAGTTCCGCCGGGTGGACGAACATCTTGGTGGGGATGCAGCCAACATTCAGGCAGGTGCCGCCAAACAGGCCGTCCTCCACGATGGCTATGTTCCAATGATCGAATTCCGGGCCCGGGATGGAGTTGCCTGATCCTGTGCCGATGATGACGAGGTCGAAGTGGGGCATGGGTCTGCTTTCGTTCGCTGTGGAAAAGCGCGTGGCACTTTCCAGCAAGGCTACCCGTAGACCTGGCCCCACCCAGGCCATCAGTTGTTGCGTTCAGCTGAGGCTGATCAGGGGTGCGCGGCCGGTTTGGGCAGGCACTGGTGTTGGATCCGTCGAGGAAGAGTGAACTCATGAGCATCGTTGACACCGTCCTGGCGGGCCTCGACCCCGAGCTGGACGGGCTGATGGAGACGTACAAGCAGCTGCACCGGCATCCCGCGCTGGCTTTCCAGGAGCACGAGACATCAAAGCTTGTCGCTGACAAGCTGGCGGTTTGCGGCTATTCCGTCCAGCACATTGGCGGCACCGGCGTCGTCGGTGTCTTGGTCAATGGCGACGGCCCGACGGGCCTATCCCGCGCCGACATGGATGCCCTGCCCGTCACAGAGGGCACGGGCCTGCCGTATGCCTCAGAGGTGGACGGTGTCATGCACGCTTGCGGCCACCTGGTTGGCGAGGGGGCGCCGTCCTTTACGGCCGGGGTGAATCGCTTATAGTGTGTGGGCCTGTTGTGGTTTTCAATAAATATCTTCACGGTGTCCAGGGGTGCGCCTCCGATTGATCCTGCGAAGTAGGATGCTGACCAGAGTTTTTGGGCCCTCCGGTAGTGCTGAACGAGGTCGGGGAATTCTTGGCGGAGTCCTCTGGATGAGATGTCCTTGAGGGAGTTGACGAGTTTGGCCGGGGAGACCTTGGGTGGGAAGTGCACGAGCAGGTGAACATGGTCTCCTTCGCCGTTGAAATCGATGAGCTCCACCTTAAAGTCGGCACACACGCCCCGTAGGATTTTCTCCAAGGGCACCAGGTGGTTGGCGTTCAACCCGCGGTGGCTGTGTTTGGTTACGAACACCAGGTGCGTGTGGAGCAGGAAAACACTGTCACGACCGGTCGACCGGTCTGTGTGCGTCGGATAGTGTCAGACCCTGGTGCTTGACTGAATGTATGCTTCGTTATCGTTACCGGGTGTACCCGGACACAGTTCAACAAGCGGCTATTGCCCGTCTTTTTGGTTGTGTGCGCGTGGCTTTCAACGATGCTCTGGCCCTGCGAAAGACCCACTACGCCGAGACCTGCACGCACCTGTCATCAAGGGTGGTCAGCGCCGCACTGACTGCTTCCAAGCGCACCCCGGAACGGGAATGGCTCAACGAGGTCTCGTGCATTCCGCTCCAGCAGGCAGTTCGCGACCTGGACACCGCGTACAAGAATTTCTTCTCTTCCGTGACTGGCAAGGGCTCCAGGGTTTCCCCTCCCCGGTTCCGGAAGAAGTCCTCCTCGGGCTCTGCCCGTTTCACCACCAGTGCCCGGTACAGCCTGCGCCAAGTCAACACCGGAAAAGCATTGCTGACCCTGCCTAAGATTGGGGAGCTGCACCTGGCGTATTTCCGGGTCGTGCCGGCGGCACCGACCTCGGTCACTTTGATCCGTGAAGCTGACGGCCGCTACTATGCTTCCTTCGTCGTGGACCCGGACCCCAGCACTATGATTGCCAGCACCAGTACTGACGAGGCCGAGCGCACGGCGGGGCTGGACCTTGGACTGACCGATTTCGCCGCCATCACCTACAGTGACGGGACACGGGCGAAATTCCCGGCACCCCGGTTCTACCGCAAGGCCCAACGGAAACTCGCCTGGGCTCAAAGGGAACTCTCACGCCGTGTGAAGGGCTCCAGGAACCGGGCGAAATCCCGTGTCAAGGTTGCCAGGGTTCATGCGAAGATCCGTGATGACCGCCAAGACTTCACCCGCAAGATCGCAGTACCACTGGCCCGCGAAAACCAAACGGTTGCCGTCGAAACACTCAACATCAAAGGCCTGGCCCGCATCAGGCTCGCGAAATCCATCCACGACGCCGGCTGGGGCGCCTTCATCCACGATCTCACCCACGCTGGAGAGAAGTATGGGTGCGCCATTATCGGGATCAGCCAATGGGAACCCACCAGTCAGACCTGCTCCGTCTGGGGGATCAAAACCGGCAGGAAGGCGCCGGACAGCCGGGCCTGGACCTGCCCGGAGTGCGGGGCCCGCCTGGACAGGGACTACAACGCTGCATTGAACTTCATGCTCGCCGCAGGACTTGTGGAGAGCCTAAACGACTGTGGAGGGAACATCAGACTCCGGCTCGCCGAAGCAATTCTCGAAGAAACAGTAACCACCCAACTGATGGACGCCGTCTAACCACGACCGCCACCAAGGGAATCCTCTTCCTTCAGGGAGAGGAGGACGTCAAGACGTGCATGTCACGGCCCTGCTCGGCGCGGCCCGGCTCATGGCCCAGGGCCGGGACGGCTGGTCTGGCACCTTCGTTACCCTGTTCCAGACGGCCGAGGAACTGGGCGGAGGTTCCCAGACCATGGTCGACGGCGGATTGGTCGCCAAGGTGCCACGGCCCGACGTCGCTCTTGGACAGCATGTGATGCCGCTCCCGGCGGGGGTTGCGGCCACCACAGCCGGGCCGGTCTTGTCCGCGGGGACTCGCTCAAGGTCACGGTACACGGGAAGGGTTCGCACGGATCGATGACGCACATGTCGGTGGATCCGGTGGTGCTGGCCGCCTCGATAGTGATCAAGCTGCAGACCACTGTCTCGCGCGAAACCAAGCCGGGGGAGTTTGCCGTCATGACCGTGGGCGCCCTGAACGCCGGGAGCAAGTCCAACATCATCCCGGACAGGGCCGTGCTGTTGTTGAACATCCACAGCTACGACAACCAGCTGCGGACAAGAGTGCTGGCCGCCATTGAGCGGATCGTCACGGGTGAATGCGCCGCCGCCGGGTCGCCCAGGGGGCCCGAGTTCGAGTTTTATGACCAATTTCCGCTCACAAACAACGACGCCAAGGCCACGGACAGGGTCACGGCAGCGTTCACGCGCCACTTCGGCGCGGCCGCGGTGGAGCAGGCATCGCGGCAGACTGCATCAGAAGACTTCAGCCGGATCCCCGACGCCTTTGGGGTTCCCTATACTTACTGGCTTCTGGGCGGGTGTGAACCGGAGGCCTACCGTGCGGCGGAAGCACGCGGCACGGTTGCCCAGGACATTCCGGCGAATCATTCCCCGTACCTCGCGCCGGTGCTAGATCCAACTCTCTCGATGGGCGTTCAAGCCCACGTTGTAGCCGCCCTGGCGTACTTGGGCGCGACCTAGATTCGGGGCGTCCAGAGCCGGCCCTGCAGCGCATCCGCGGCCGGACTGGATCCTGTCTACAGGGGCTGTTCCGGGGCCGGACGGATGCCCTCGATGAGAAGTTGCAGGGCGCGCTGGCCCACGGCCGTGGCTCCCCGATGGTCCACCGGCAGGGCGGCTTGGGCCATGGCGGAGATGAGCAGCAGGTCATGGTGCTCGAAGTCTTCGCGCACCGACTTCGCGGCCTTGGCGCTGGCCACGAGGACCTTCAGCTGGGCGGTGACCTTGGCCTCCATCTCGTCAAGGGCGGCGATGAGTTCCTTGTGAGTGGAGCCCCGGGCCCAGCCGGCACCGCCGATGTAGCCGCCCAGCACCAGCTCACGCATCCCGCGGTCGCGCAGGAGCTGGTCAGTGGAGCGGCGCAGGAAGTACTCGATGCCCGCCCAGGAGTCCTCGTAGCCGTTGGCTGTGAGGGCAAAACGTTCACCGGCAGCCATGTGTTGGCGGTAAACGTCCAGGATCAAGATGTCCTTGTCCTTGTATCGTCGGTACAGGGTGGCGACGCCCACGCCTGCCGCCTTGGCGACGTCAGCCAGAGGCACGCCCAGCCCGTTCGCAGCGAAGAGTTCATGGGCCGTTTGGCGCAACTGTTCGTCACGTGCGCCGGCGAAGTCGGTGGCGAAATCCTGAGACGGGGCACTGGCGTGGTCGACGCCGGATTCCTCACGCGGGTGACTGGTGGAGCTCGCCTGGGTGTCAAGATGCGGCAGCTGTGTCATGCAGTGCTTGCTTTCGGTGGGAGGGCATCGTCTATTTGATATCAGCTCCAGTGTAACGTGAAACTCGGCACGCGGAACAGCTGTTCCGTGTGAGGTAGTCTATGGGGAATAGCTGTTCCGCACGGACGGCTTCGTTACTCGCAAGAAGCAAAAGGTATATGAGCACTACAACGCAAACGAAAAAGGCCAAGCAATCCAAACTAGCCGCGCCGGATCCCCAGCGGACCACCCTGCGCTGGTGGTCGATGCTCGCCATCGGCATGTCCCAGCTGATGGTGGTCCTCGACGCCACCATCATGAATGTCGCACTGCCCAGTGCCCAGCTTGAACTGAACTTCTCGGACACGCTCCGTCCGTGGGTGATCACCTCCTACGCACTTGCCTTTGGTGGTCTGCTGCTCCTGGGTGGCCGCATTGCGGACCTCATGGGCCGCAAGCAGATCTTCCTCATTGGCTTGGTCGGCTTCGCAGTCGCCTCGGCACTGGGTGGCGCCGCACCGACCTTCGCAGTCCTGCTGGCGGCCCGCGTGCTGCAGGGCATTTTCGCAGCACTGCTGGCCCCGGCCGCACTGTCGCTGCTCACCACCACGTTTACCGATCCGGCCGAACGTGGCAAAGCCTTTGGCATCTACGGTGCACTCGCCGGTGCCGGTGGTGCCGTCGGGCTTCTGCTGGGCGGCGTCCTCACGGAATTCATGACCTGGCGCTGGACCCTCTACGTGAACATTGCCTTCGCCGCAGTCGCCTTCGTTATCGGCTTGATTGCCATCGCACCGACCATGCGGGAGCGCGGGGTCAAACTGGATGTTCCCGGCGCGATTTTCGCCACCCTGGGCTTCTTCTCCGTGGTGTTCGGTTTCGCGAATGCTGAAGAGCACGGATTTGCTGCCGTTGGCACCTGGGGGTTTCTGACCCTTGGCGTTCTGCTCCTCGTCGTCTTTGTCCTGTTGCAACGCAAGGGAAAGTCCCCGTTGCTGCCCCTGCCGATCGTGGTTCACCGTGACCGCGGCGCGTCCATGCTGGCCATCTTTGTAGCTGGTGCAGTGATCTTCGGCGTGAACTTGTACCTGGTGTACTACCTGCAGATCGTGCTCGGTTTCACCCCGCTGCAGACAGGGCTGGCCGTGCTGCCACTGTGCCTGGGGATCATGATCTCCGCCATCATTTCCACATCGGTGCTCATGCCCAAGCTGGGCGCCAAGCTGCTGGTGCCAGCCGGAATGATGGTTTCCGCCATCGGTTCCGTCCTGCTCATGGCTGCCAAAGCCGACAGCAGCTACGCCCTCCACGTGGCCGTGCCCATGTTCATCGTCGCCATCGGCCTCGGTGCCATTATTTCCTCTGCCATGAGCGTCGGCACGTTGGGTGTTGATCGCCACCACGCCGGTGCCGCATCGGCGGCCGTCAACGCTTCTCAGCAACTCGGTGGCTCCATTGGCCTCGCCGTGCTCAACACACTCGTTGCCGGGGCCACCATTACCGCGCTCGACGGTGGTGAGGGCCGGCTTGAGTCCCTTGTGAGCGGCTACTCGGGGGCCTACCTTGCCTGTGCCGTCCTCTTGGTGGTTGGTGCCATCGTGACGGCGCTGATGTACCGCGGCCGCGATCACACAGCCGTTTCCACGGGTGAAGCCGCCGTCCACATGTGATGCGGCGAGGCCGCCTGCCGCCCAGGAACGTGAAACAACGGCGCCTCCCAGCTGCGCACCGCAGCAGGGAGGCGCCGTTTGTGCGTGCGGAAAGCAAAGGCCCGCGCTTTCTTTGGGGGTACAGGGGTATCCTCGGCGCCGATTGCGTGCTGGCGCTACAAGCGGCCTGCAACAGACAAGAAGCCCTGCCCCGCGACGCCTTCCCACTTTGAGCCGATCGCCCTCCGAGGTATAACCGTGCGCAACCGGCTCTGGGTGGCGCCCATGTGCCAGTAAATAGACGCAATGCTAACCATCGGCAAGCTTCAACGTGTTCCCGTAAATCGCGGCTGGGCAGACCGACTTGTAGAAATCGCAACGGAACAAATGAACGCAGCCCAGATTATTCTCCCCGTCAGTCCGTTGACGTCGTTCCAGACCTCATACGATGCAATGCATAAGATTTTTGATGCCGTTCTTGTCAATCAAGGAATCCGAGGAATGCAGCGTGGCGGGCACCTTGCCGTGGGAGAAGCACTCCACGCCCAGCTCGTGCCACGGCCCGGTGATGTACTACGCGATTTCGCTTGGATGCGACGGCTTCGAAACGCGGGAGATTACCCTGCATCCCAAAATCCCTCGCCCCGGCAGAAGATGCTTCCGAGGCGTTGGAAGTTCTCCGGAGCCTGATGGCCAAGGTGCCAGACCTGTTCGATGCCATGCCTCCATCCGGTTAATAGCGGAAGACACGGCATCCAACGATCCGTCTGGTGCTATTCGACCAGTTTGCCGGCCGACGAGACTTCCTTGATCAATTCAGAGATCTCCGCAGGGATCTCCGGGATCTCTTCGCGCACCACACCCTCACTTGGCGACCACACCAAATTCACCCGCAGTGAATCATCCATCTGCGGATAGTCAGAGCGGTTGTGGCATCCACGGGTCTCCCTGCGTTCAAGAGCCGCCTCGAGGGTGGCCCGGGCGGCCAACGCCGAACCCTTCAGGTCAAAGGCATGGGCAAGGTCTTGGTAGCCGGCAATGTCGGGATGGATCCCTACGGATTCCATGCGTCCTTCGATGTCTCCAAGCTTCGCCAGACCTGCCAACAGGCCTTCTTCGTCCCGCACCACGCCTGCATGGTCGGTCATCATATTGCGGATGGCACGCTGCAGTTCGCGAACATTTTCCTGCCCGTCCGCGGCCAGCAGGTCATCGATCTCGGCCCGGGCCCCGGTGATGGCCTCCGCAGAGCGCGGCTGGGATTCCAGGGAAGCCGAGTACTTGGCAGCGGCCTGCGCAACGATGCGGCCGAAGACCAACAGTTCAATCAACGAGTTGCCACCCAGGCGGTTGGCTCCGTGGAGGCCACTGGAAGCCTCGCCAATGGCATAGAGTCCGTTGACATCGGTGCTGTGGTCCTCCGGACGGACCCAGACCCCGCCCATGGAGTAGTGCGCTGTGGGTGCGATTTCGATGGGTTCGACGGTGACGTCGAGCATCTGCACTTCAAGCATGGTCTGATAGACGCGAGGCAGGCGCTCCATGATGGTTTCGCGCGGCAGGTGCGAGATATCAAGCCAGACGCCGCCGTTCTGTGTCCCGCGGCCTTCCTTGATCTCGGTGTAGGCGGCCAGCGCCACCCTATCGCGGGTGGAGAGTTCCTTGCGGATCGGGTCGTAGCGTTCCATGAACCGTTCCCCGAGTGCATTGCGCAGGATGCCGCCTTCGCCGCGGGCCGCCTCGGAGATCAAGGTGCCTGCAGCGCTTTCCGGTTGGATGATGCCGGAAGGGTGGAACTGCACCAGTTCCGGGTCGCGCAACCGGGCCCCCGCGTCGACGGCGAGGCGGAATGCATCCCCGGTGTTTTCGTCTCGGCGCGAGGAGGTGCGGCGCCAGATGCGGGTGTGTCCGCCGGCGGCCAGGATGACTGAGTCCGCGTGGATGAGGTAGCGCTTGCCTGTGTTGATGTCGAAGCCGTAGGCACCGAAAACCTGGTTGTCGCGCACGAGTAACCGGGTGATGTAGACAGAGTCGAGGATCGGCAGCTTCAGCTGTTCGGCCCGGTTCACCAGGCTGCGCTGAATTTCCAGGCCCGTGTAGTCTCCGGCAAAGGCGGTGCGGCGGAAGGTGTGGGCACCGAAGAAGCGCTGGGAAATGCGCCCGTCCTCTTCGCGGGCGAATCCCATGCCGTAGCGCTCAAGGTCGTGGATCCCCTGGGCAGCGCCGCGGGCGACAATCGCCACCGTGTGGGGGTTGGCCAGCATGTAACTTTCCTTGATGGTGTCCGCGGCATGCTGCTGCCAGGTATCTTCCTTGTCCATGGTGCCCAGGGCGGCGTTGATGCCTCCGGCCGCGAGCGATGTATGGGCGTCGTTGCGCGGTCGCTTGCCGACCGCGAGCACGTCGACCCCCATTTCCGCCAGCTCGATTGCGGCCCGCAGGCCCGATCCGCCGGTGCCGATGACCAGGACGGTGGTGGAGATTTGCTGTTCGTTCGGGTTCGTTGTCCTCATGTTTCAACACTAGGAACATGGCCACGATTAGTCTAATGAATCCTTCGACTCATCTCGATGCATATATGCTATCAACATGAACCTGGAACAACTCCGCAGCTTCGTGGAAGTAGCACGCATCGGCCATTTCACGCGTGCCGCCGCACAATTGCACTTGGCCCAGCCATCGCTCAGCCGACAAATTTCCACACTGGAAGTGGATCTTGGCGCCGAGCTTTTCCACCGGGCCCGGGGCAACATCACACTCACTGACGCTGGCGAATCACTACTTCCACTGGCCAGGCGCATGCTCGCCGACGCCGACAACGTCCGCTACGAGATGCAGGAACTGGCCGGCTTGCGGAAGGGGCGGGTACGGCTCGGTGCCACTCCGACGCTGTGCATCAGCCTCGTTGCAGACGTGCTGACCTCGTTCCACGCTGCATACCCCGGAATCGACCTGCACCTGACGGAGCAGGGGTCGCGCGGCCTGCTTGATGAACTGGCCGGCGGCGCCCTGGACCTGGCGCTCGTCACGACCTCGGAGGACAGTTCCGCTTCCTCGGCCAGCTTCCAGCGTGCTCCGCTGCTCACCGAGGAACTTGTGGTTATCGCGGCGAAGGACAGTCCGTTGCTGCATGGCGTGGCGTCCCTGACCCTTGCGGAGCTTGCAGCGCTTCCGCAAATCACGTTCCATGAAAGCTACGATCTGCGCGCCACGACGATGCAGGCCTTCCATGACGCAGGACTCGCCGCCAGGGTGGTCCTCGAAGGCGCGGAAATGGATGCCGTGCTTCGTTGCGTGGAGCGCGGGCTGGGCGTCGCGGTGGTTCCGGCCATGGTCATGGTCGACCGCCCGGGACTGCGTTCGGTCAGGCTCACCGCCCCGCGACTCACGCGCTCGATCAGCCTTGCGCACCGCAAGGACGTGACGTTGACGCGAGCCGCGCTGGCCATGCAGGAGATGATACTCAGCACCGCGGATGTCCTCTCCTCCTCGGCCGCAGCAGGCACGGGCGGACTGATCACCCGGGCACGGTAGCCGTGGTTTATGGGTCGGCTGCGGTGCCCGAAGGCCACCCGCTAGTCTCAACGCCGTTCAGTTAAGCCGCGGCCAAAGGTGTCAACCCGGTCCCGGTGTCCACGATCTCGACGCACAACCGCGCCCTTGAACGTTGGCCCGTGGGGCTTGCTCGCCCGGGCCTGGTACCTGGAATTGCCCCGCTTCACGGTCCGTGGGCCGGTGCGCGTCCCGCGTTCGGGCAGCAACCTGTCCACCACGTGTGCACCGATGATCCCGGCCAGGGCACGCCACCCCGATGGCTTCGGATGGCGGGACTCGACTGTTGGTCCGAGGAAGATCAGGTCTTGGCCGTGCTCAGTGCGACGGTGTGAGTTGACCGGTCCTTGAACGCAGCATGCTGCCTTGCTGCAGGTTGATTCTCGCGCCGATCACCCGCACCAGGAATTCTGCGCCCACATCGCGGATCTGATGCAGCAGCCCGACTGAGGCGAAACTCCTGTCCGCCAGGATGATCATGCCGCGCAGCAGGCGCGGGGTGTAGGTGGTTTCCCCGATACTGGCTGGCCCGAAGACCGTGTCAATGATGGTGCGTGCGGGTGCCGCGGACCAGGTCGAAGATCCACCGCAGCGGTTGGACCCCAATCCGCCGTCGGGCCTGGGTGAGTGCCGAGTCCTGTACCACCCGTCTGCCCAAAGTCCGACGGCGTGACATGCCTTCCGCTGGCCCAGGCGCCCAACGCCGTCGTGCTTCAGGATGAAGAAACGTCAGCGGCGCCGGTGTACGTGGCAAAATCTGGGTTTCCGGTGACCTGGTAGCTGTGGATTGCCAGCCCGCCGGGGGTGGTGCGGCTGGAGACCAGGCGCAGGCCGGTGGGCGTGCTGCCGTCGGGGAACAAGCGGCGGCCGCTGCCCACGATGACGGGGGCCACCACGAGCCGGAGTTCGTCGATCAGCCCGACGGCAAAAAGCGATTGGGCCAGCCGGGCGCTGCCGTGGATTTGGATCTCCCGGCCGGGGCCCGCCTTGAGCTCGGCAATCGCGGCCGCCGTGTCACCGGTCAGGATGGTGGTTGGTTTCCACGGGCCCGCCGTCAGTCTGGTGGAGGCGACGTATTTCGGCAGGCTGTTCATGCGGGCGGTGAACGGATCATGGGGATCGGTGATCTGCGGCCAGTCCCTGGCGAACGCGTCGTAGGTGCGCCGGCCCAGCAGGAGGGCATCTGCCTGGCCGAGCCATTCGGCGGCTTGGTCGATGAAGTCCTGGTCCATGTGCGGGACGAACCACCCGCCCCGGGTGAATCCGCCGCTGGTGTCCTCCTCGGGCGACCCCGGGCCCTGCGACACCCCGTCCAAGCTCACAAACTCCGTCAACGTCAGTTTCATGCCATTTCTCCTGGTGAATTTCCTGCTGGTCCGGCCTGGGCCAGCGGCTTGAATCTGGTGATTGAATTCCCCGACTCGAAAACTACGTTCTCGACCACGGAGAAGTGGGCCGGCGCGAACTTCCGGTCAAAGGCGGGCACGCCGGAACCAATGACAACGGGGTACCGCTTGATGATGAGCTCGTCGATTTCAGAAAGCAGGACGGCCGCGAGTTGCCCGCCACCCGCCAGATAAATGTCCAAGCGTGAGTCTTCCCCCTTGAACCCGCGAATGGTGGCAACCGGATCGGAGTCCGTGACCAACACCTGCGGATTTGTGGAGGCAAGGCTGCGGGAAAAAACGATCTGGCGCAGGTGGGAGTACGGGCTGGCGACCCCCAATTGAAGTGCCGGATCATAGGTCCGCCGGCCCATCACGACTGTGTCGAAGCGGGTGAGTGGCGCGTCTGCGAGTCCCAGGTGTTCCCGTGCCTGATGGGGAAGGAGGTCAGTGTAGTCAGCCATCATGCGCTGCATGTAGTCCGCGGATCCGTTGAAGAAATCGACTTCGTCGCCCGGTCCCGCAATGAAGCCGTCGAGCGTGAGTGAAATGAAGTAGACCAACTTGCGCATGGGAGGAGGCTCCTTCCGTTGCCTTTTGTACCCTCAGGCTAAGTGGCTCTGCGGAAGGTCGTCAACGAATGGATGCGCCCGTCGATCGGGCAGCTCTGCGGCGGTCAGCCGGCCGGGGGGGGGGGGGGGGCGAACCCGTCAAGCAGCCGCGGCAGAACCTGCCAGACACCTTCCTGCAGGGCCGCGACGGCGTCGTTGTTTCCGGTGTGGATGCCGAGGAGGGCCTGTTGGAACATCCCGTCGAACACGGCGTACACGGCGCTCCTGGAGAGTGCCACTTCGGCATGGGAGAACGCTGCGTACGCAGTGACAATGCGCCAGATCATCTGCTCAAGGCTGCCGTCCACTTCGGCGACATCGGCCTGGAAGTCGTTTCCAAACATGCTTTGGTTGCGCAGGTCGTACCAGAGCCTGTGCATGGCTGTGTCGTCACGGGCAGACGCTGCCAGGGCCGCGGCAAAGTCCAGCCGCACCTGCTCGGCGGAGCTTGCATTTACGGCAATTTCTTCATAGTGCGCGATGCAGGCGATCTTGTACTCGCGCACGCAGTACGTGATCAGTTCTACCTTGTCACGAAAGTAGTAGTGGAAAACGCCGTGCGAGAAGCCGGATCCCTGGGCAATTTCACGCAGGCTGGTGCGTGCGTACCCGAACTCCGACAGGGTCGCCAGGGCAGCCGCGGCAAGTTCGGCCCTGCGCAGTGAAAATTTGTCCACCGCTCTGCGTTCAACCCCCAGCGCAGCAGCTGATTCTGCCTCGACCGGTTGTTCAACGGGCATTCCGGACCTGCTTCGACTGGCCATGACCACATCCCCTCTGTGGCCACTATAGCCCCGAAACGACCCAACTCTGGGGGCCTTGCGGTCACCGCACTCCCAGAATTTCGCGCGGGGGATGGGCGCGTGGAGCCTACTCGTCTTGTGGAGCCAGGCCCTTCTGACGATCCGTGCGGTCCGCGTTCATGCGGAGCGAGGGCCCCGCTTCGCCGAGGTGGTGCTCGAGCTCGACCCGTCCATCGGGGGTAAGCGCGGCCGTGTGCGTGGCAGGGGCATCAGAGATGCTGTCGCCCGCGCGTTGGATGGTCCGGGCGCGGTCCTGGGATCGAGTCCGGCGCGGACCATCCGGGGGGTCACGGCCGTCAGAGGTCATGGTGACGACGACGGCGTCGGCCATCACACGGGTGATGCGGGCAAATAGGCTCTGGGCGAGCCTGGTCCGCCGGGTGACCTCGCTGATAGTTGCCCCGGGGTTGCGGGCCATGGCTTCAAGTACTGCAAGTTCAGCGTCCTTGAACCCCCTGTGGCCCATTAGTTTGATCTGGAACGGGGGGCAAGCGGATCGAATTGGAGGGTCCCTGCACTGGAGCTGGGCTGCTGTGGCTGGCGGATGCGCCGGGCCAGGGCCAACGCGGCCAAGGCTGGTAATGCAGTGAGTGCAAAACACACGGCGAACGGCTAGGAGCCGCCGAGTTCGTCGAGGGCGCTGAACACGATGGCTGTGGCCGTGAGCGAAATCGACGCGCCAATGGAGTCGAAGATGCTGAGCGCGGAACTGTTGAACTCCTGGTTCTCAACGGTGGTGTACTCCAGCGTTGAGACACTCGTGCGCGGAGACATCAGCTCCATGCCGAACCCGGCGACGCCCCAACCGCCCATCCCGACGGCGGGCGGCAGGGCAAGGAACGCTGTGGCGCCCGCCGCCGTGATCGCCACTGACAGACAAAGCGCGCCGCACTGCACACTGCGCACGTGGGACAGGCTGGCACCTAATGTGACTCTGTAGCCATGACCCGCCCGCCCAGGTCGTTCCGGAGACTGTCACCGACAACCCCGCTGCCAGTGGCGGGAAGCCGTATCGGACGGTCAGGAGGTAGGGGAGGTAGACGTCCGCACCAAAGAAGGCGCCCGCAACGAGGCCGCGGCTGAGAATCACGCTGGGGAGGCCCGATGCCGGACGGGCGGAAGCAGGTGCCGACGGGTCGGAGGCGGGCGGAGCAGACGCTTGCTCCTTCGAGGACTGGCTCCCCGCCGGCGACTCCCAAAGCAGCCCCGCGGACGGTGGCGGTACCTCGCACGCCGGGGATCCCGGCGTCGTGCTGCAGGGCAATGCGCCCGAGGGAGGCGTGCCGAACGAAGCGGCGCAGCGGGAACCCGTTGGCGACCTTGCCATGATCGTCGGCACCGGTGGAACCACCGGGAAGCCCAAGGGTGTCATGTTGACCACCCGCAACCTGGAGACCATGACGGCCATCGTGCTCATGAGCTATCCGTTTGAGGGGTGGCCCGTGTACCTTGCGCTGGCCCCGTTGACGCATGCTGCCGGGGTGCTGTGCTTCCCGATCCTGGCGCGCGGCGGGGAGATCGTCATCATGCCCCAGCCTGACATCGCCGAATTTGCCGTGCTGCTTGAACGGCACCGCGTGACGCACACGTTCCTGCCGCCCACGCTGATCTACATGCTGCTCGGGCTGGCGGACCTTGACGTCCGGGATCTGTCTTCACTGCAGTGCTTCTGGTACGGCGCGGCACCCATGTCCGTCTCCAGGCTGGAGGAGGCGCTGCACCGGATCGGTCCCATGATGGCGCAGCTGTTTGGGCAGACCGAGGCGCCCATGATGATTTCCACGATGTCCCCGGCGGAACACTTCCTGCCCGACGGGTCCATCGCCGTGGCCCGCCTGGCCTCCGCTGGCCGCGCCGCACCTCTTGTCACGGTCGCCGTGATGGACGACGCCGGGCGGGCGCTGGGGCAGGGGGAGCGCGGTGAGATTGTGGTGCGGAGTTCCTTGGTCATGGCCGGCTACTACAAGGACGCAGCGGCCACGGCGGATGTGAACAGGTTCGGCTGGCACCACACGGGCGACATTGGCTATCTCGACGGGGAAGGGTACCTGTTCATTGTGGACCGGGCCAAGGACATGATCATCACGGGCGGTTTCAACGTGTACTCCGCCGAGGTGGAACAATCCATCATGCGGTATCCGGGCGTGCGAGACTGCGCCGTGATCGGACTGCCCGATGCGAAGTGGGGTGAGCAGGTGACCGCCGTGGTGCAAATTGATCCTGCTGTGCCGGTGGATGTTGAGGCGCTCCGGCTGTTTGTGAAGCGTGAGCTGGGCAGTGTCAAAACACCCAAGGTCATCGAGGTGTGGACAGATCTGCCCCGGTCCAAGGTGGGCAAGGTACTCAAGGCCGAGATCAAGAGGGACCTGCTGGGGCGGTAACGGAGCCACAGCGGCAGGGCACCGTGGCATAAGCTTGCTGCCATCATGCAAGCAGGCGCCGGCAGCGCCCGGGTCTCGGGAACAAAGGTGGCATCCGATGGAGAAATGGCAATCAACAGGCACTGACATGGCCGAACGGGAAATGCTTGTCCGGTGGGAGGACACGAAGGCGGCAATGGCGGTCCTGCCCACTCTGTCCGGCATCGACTACCTGCGCAAGATGGCCGCCCGCGAAGTGCCGGGCGCGCCCATTGCCGGGCATTTCGATATGGACCTCGTGGAGGTCGAACCCGGTACTGTGACCTTTAGCTGCCAGCCCAACGAGTCGCACTACAACCCGATCGGTGCCGTCCACGGGGGCTTGGTGTGCACATTGCTGGATTCTGCCCTGGGCTGTGCCACACACACCTTGCTGCCGGCGGGAATGGGATACACGTCCATTGAAATCAAGGTCAACTATTTGCGTCCGGTCACGGCAGCCAGCGGTCCGCTGCGCTGCACAGGTCGGGTCACCAAGCCCGGCCGGCGGGTGTCCTTTGCTGAAGGGGAGGTGCTGGACAACGCAGGGCGCACCGTTGCCACAGCATCCGGCAGCCTGCTCATTTTCCCCATCGGTGCTGCCGCTGCGGGATAGGCCTCAGTGGCTGCGGACTGACAGGGGCCCGCTCCCCTCGATCTGCCTGCTTAACCCGCCATCGCTGCCACAAATATGACTAGACGCCATTGAGCGTCTGGAGCTACACGTGGCATGGTTGCACGCATGCACTTCGCAGCGCCAGACGGCGCTCGTGTGCGTGGTGGTATCTGCAGGTCCAACGTGTTCAGGATTGCTGGCAAACGAGGCCGGCCATGGGGAGATTTTCCCAGATTCGAGCCATTCTGGGAAAACAGGTACTGCGGATCCCCACAGGACAGTCAATCCGCCCCGACCATCCGCATGACGTCCCTGCGCAGTCCGGCAACGGTGGGCAGCACGGTCGCCACGAGGACCAACGATCCGCCCAGCCCCGCCACAACCAAGCCAGCGCCGAAAGCAAAGTGCGGCACGGAACCCGGTGTGGAGACGGCCAGCCCCGCCGCAATGACCACCCCGCTGGACACAATGACGGCGAGCGCCAGCAGGCAAGCGGTCACCACGTAAATGAGGGCTTCGAACACCGATGTTCGAATGATCGTACCGTGGGTGGCCCCCGACGCCTGGAGCAACCCCAGCTCCCTGCCCCGTCTGCGGTTGCTCATGAACACCACAATGGCCGACGCCACGGCCGCAAGCAGAATGGGTCCGCCCAGCAGGATCACCACCTGCTCCGTTTCCACCTGCTCAGCGGTGCCAAATTGGGTCGCCACGGCCGTGAACAGGCCGCCGGTGAGGCTGATCCCCACAAAAAGCGGCGTGATGGCGGCCGTGCCATAGCTGAGCCGATGCCGTGCCTGGTGCCTGGCCAGAAACCACGCCGACGACGCCCGCCCCGGCAGCAGCGCCGTCCAGGCAGCCAGCACCAGCGGGTATAGGAATGGCCCAAGGAAAAGCACGACGGCGGCCATCACCGGGGCGATCAGCGGTGTGATGGAAGGGGTAAGGTCCGGGACGAACAGCTCGGCGCAGATGCCGTAGACGCCAGCCGCAGCGCCTGCAGCCAGCACCCAGCGGGGCCAGCCCATCTTCTTGCGCCGCGGTTCGGCCTCTCGCAGCACCTCCAGCGGAGGGGTGGCCGCAGCCCGCCGGGCAGCCCGCCATCCGCCCCACAAGACCAGTGCGCAGACGGCCAGCAGGGTGCCTGCCACTGTGGGCAGTCCAAAGCTGGTTGGGATGCCGTACAGGGTGGAGTCTGCCGGGAAACCCCAGAAGAACAGTGATCCGGCAACAGGCCGTGCTCCAGCCACGCCGAGCAGCGACCCCAGCACGGACACCGGCAGCAGCTGGGCCATGACCACACTCGCCACAGCGGAGGGTCGTGCGCCGAGTAATTGCCACAGCGCGTAGGAGCGCTGCTGCAACGAAACTGTCAACGCCGCAACACTGCTGAGCACACCCATGGCACTGACCGCACTGAACATGAGGATCATCCCGGCCATGCCCGCAAGCCCCGACAGGAACTCCCCGCCCAGCACAACACCTGTCTCCGCCACGGAGACCCCGATGGCCAGGACAAAGCCCGACGTTGCAGCCAGCAGGAACACTCCGATCCAGGTGCGCCACTGCACCCCCAGCTCGGCAAGCAACAGGCGGGTCACGGGGCCACCGCCGATCCGGCAGCCGGAAGTGTTCCGGCGCTCTTCTCGGAGCCGGCGGAAGTAGTGCCGCTTGTGTTTCCGGAACCAGCAGACCGCACCGCTGCCAGCACGGCATCTGGGGTGGGGGAGTGCATCTCGGTGTGGATGGAGCCGTCACGCAGGACAAGCACCCGGTCCGCGAGCGCGGCGGCCTCCAGATCGTGTGTCACCATGACCACCGCTGTCCCGGCGGAGGCGGCCTCGCGCAGAAGGCACAGCACCTCTGCCCCGTTGGCAGTGTCCAGGGACCCGGTCGGCTCATCGGCAAACACGAGGGCAGGGTGCTGAGCCAGCACCCTGGCAATGGCCACCCGCTGCTGTTGCCCGCCGGACAGCTGCCCGGGACGTTTTCGGGCATGGTCGGCCAGCCCCACGGAGGCCAGCGCCCCATCGATGCCGGTGGAGGAAACCCGCCGGCGGGACAGTCTGGCCGGCAGTGCCACGTTCTCCCATGCCGAGAGTGAGGTGATGAGGTTGAACCGTTGGAACACAAAGCCCAGCTGTTCGCGGCGGAGGGCAGCCAGTTGCGATCGCGACAGCGAGGCAAGGTCCCTCCCACCCAGGGTGACCGTGCCCGACGTCGGACTTTCCAAACCAGCCAGGCAATAGAGCAGGGTTGACTTGCCCGAGCCGCTAGGCCCCACAATGGACACCATCTCTCCGGGGGCAACAGACAGGGACACCCCGTGCAGCACGGCGGCGGGTGGTTCCTTGCGCGAGGCGGGCGGAAACGTCTTGGACAGTGAGTGGGCAACGAGCAGCGGAGTTCTCATGATTCCAGTCCACCAGTGGCTGCGGAGGAAAACAGTCGCGCAGGCACCCGAATCAAGGGTAGTGCTGGCTATACCCTGCACGGCTCGCGGCGCCGCACCCGATAGCCTGAATCAATGGACAAAACCGTGTGGCACGCGCTCGCAGGCCGGCCGTGGCACTTTTGGGGCTCACGCTGGCCCTGGCGCTCATTGCTGTACGTGGCGTCCGGGGCAGTCCTGGGCCTGGTCCTGCTGCCGCTTGTGGTGGTCACCTTCGTCCTCATCCCTCTGTGGGCGCTCGCGGTCGGGGCACTGGAACGGCGGCGGGTGCGGCTGCTGGGGTTCGCCCGCATCGAGTCGGCCCATGTCCCGGTGGGCCGCGGTGAGCGCCGCAACTGGCTGAACATCCGGCTGGCCGAGGCCGCGACCTGGCGGGCTGTGGGCAGTCTGTTTGCCACGCTGCTGCTGGGCTGTCTCAGCATGGCGCTGCTGTTTATTGAGGCCCTCGCTGTCGGAGGCTCCATTGCCGTGGCGGCGCAGGCCAGCCGCGGCCCCACCAGGGTGGTGTTCTTCGGCGATTTTGCCGTCGAACCGAACCCTGGCCTTGCGTGGCTGGCCTATGTCGCCGTGCTTATGGCCTTGGCCCTCTCCAGTTATGCGAACGCCCTGCTGGCTGCCGGCCAGGGAGCACTTACCCGCGTCCTGCTCGCACCCCGCGAACGCGAGCTGGAGCGCAACATCCAGCGTCTCACCCAGTCCCGGATATCCCTCGTGGCGGCCTTCGAGCAGGAGCGCAAGCGAATTGAACGGGACCTGCACGACGGCGTCCAACAGGAACTCGTGGCCCTTTCCGTCAGGCTGGGTCTCGCCGAGGTGGACCTTGAGCTGGCCGAGCGCGCCGGTGCGCCTGTGGGGGAGGCCCGGGCGTCGGTGGCCGCAGCCCATGACCACGCCGAACACGCCCTCGCCACCCTGCGCGCCACCGTCCGCGGCATCCACCCGGCCGTCCTGAGTGACCACGGACTCGAAGCCGCCCTCCAGGAACTGGCCGGGCGCGCCGGTCAGTCCGTCACCCTCGATGCCCAGGTCGGGAGGATGGATGCGGCCACCGAAGCCTGCGCCTACTTCACCGTCAGCGAGGCACTCACCAACGCCGTCAAGTACGCCCTTGCCAGTGAAGTCAAGGTCACCGCCCTTGACTCAGCTGGCCGGCTTCAGCTGACCATCACCGACAACGGCCGCGGCGGCGCGGACCCCACCCGCGGAACCGGACTGAACGGTCTGATGGAACGGGCCGAAACCCTGGGCGGGACTCTTGCCGTGGACAGCCCGCCCGGAGGCCCCACCACCCTCTCACTGATCCTGCCCACCAAGGCCGGCATCCCGCCGTCGACCATCCCCTAAGGAAAGCGAAAGCCATGCGCATCATCCTCGCCGACGACTCCACCCTGCTGCGGGAAAGCCTGACGAGCCTGCTGGAAAAATTAGGGCATGTGGTGATCGCCACCGCGGTGGACGCGCCGGGGCTGGTGGCCGCCGTCAATGCTGCCGACGACGCCGGACACCTGCCCGACTTGATCGTCACCGACGTACGCATGCCGCCCACCAACCAGGATGACGGGCTGCGCGCCGCCCTCGAGATCCGGCGCACGCACGGTCCGGTGCCGGTCATGGTGCTCTCGCAATACGTTGCCGACGCCTACGCTGCGGCGCTGCTGTCCGAAAGCGACGGGGCCGTGGGCTATCTACTCAAAGACAGGATCGGCCGGATTGCCGACTTTTCCCGCGCCCTGGAAACCGTGGCAGCGGGCGGCACGGTCATTGACCCGGAGATGGTGGCGCACCTGCTGGTCCGGAAGACCGGCAGCCCCATCGCCTCACTCACCCCGCGGGAACGCGAGGTGCTGGCCCTGATGGCGGAGGGTCTGGCGAACCAGGTGATCGCACAGAAACTGGTGGTTAGTGATGCCGCCGTGGCCAAACACATCGGCAACATCTTCGCCAAGCTCGGCCTCGCCCCGGACGACGGTCATCGCCGGGTCAAGGCTGTCCTACTATTCCTGAAAACGTAGGCAACCGGTGTCTGTGCCGTTTTGAAGTGTCCCTGTCCCGTCCGCAATCGAGCCGGGCATCGACCAACGACCTTGAGGTCTGTCGGGTCATTGCCACCAGCCTGGTATTCAGCCCTAGACTCGCCTAAAGGATGCCTAGCTGATGCCTACCGCCGTGCGACTACCCGAAGAGACCGGAGACCGCCTTACTGAATCCACAGGCCGTCCCAAGTCTTGCTACCTGCGCGAACTCATTACCTCCGGACTAGATAAATTGGAGTGGGAATACTCCGTGGCCCAGAAGGCCACCGACATCAGAGCTGGCCGCCGTAAGACGATCCCGGCTGAGACCGTTAGGGCTGAACTTGGCTTGGACGATTGAGTATGACCGGGACGCAACTCAGGCCTTCAAGAGACTAGACAAGCCTGTCGCCAGGGACATCATGGACTACCTCGATGCGGTGGCGTCCCTGGATGATCCCCGCGCCCAGCTTGTTGCCGAGCGCGAGGACCTCGGCTTCCAGAGAGGGCCGCGCTCCTTGGCCTGAGCGGCAAGCTGCTTCTTCACGGACTCCTCAAGCCCTCGAGCGACGATGGATGCCATCGCAACTACGTCCTCACCTAGTATCACTAACGATCGCATTTGAGCCCTCCAGTGGGCGGTGGTGGGGACCGCTGGAGGGCGTAGGAAAATTGCGGGAACCTAGAACGGCTCTTTAGCCAGTGCCTTGACTTCCTCCGGAGTAACACGTCCAAGGCGGTCGTCGAGGGTCACGCGCAGCCTTGCCGCGGCAACCTGGACGCGGCGTTCCGGGAGGGCCATGTCCTTGCTTCCCAGCATCGTTCGCTCTCCATCGTCCGGGGCATTGAGAGATGCCCAGGCGGCGTCGAAGAGTTTCAGCTCGTCGGCGTGTGCCAGCGTGCTGTGGGCTAGGACCTCCAGGGTGGCAAGGCCCAACGCCTTGGTGGATGGATGGTCGTCAAGCGCGCGGTCCAATGCCCACTGTGCGCGTCGCCACCATTCGCTGCGGTCGTCGGCCAGTGCACGCTGCCGGAACGTAAATCCACCGATGACAGCGGCCACGATAGCGCCCAACAGAATCGCAAGCGGGCCCAGCGCACCGAGGACTTCCCACCATGGGGCAGGGGTGGCATCCAGGGCCAGGCTGACCGATGTTGGTGACGGGATCATGCAGTCAGTCTAGACGCATGCTGTGGTGCCATCTTGTGGTTCGAGCGAACGTTAAAGCAGCCCCCAATAAACCTCTCGCGAACACTTGACGCACGGCAGAATTGAACCTTGCCTCAAAATGAACCTTCGGTCATTTTGAGGCAAGACAAGTTCAACGAGGCGGCAATGAGTCCAACGGCTGTAAACCGGCACGACGCACACAACGCCGATCCGGCACTTGCAGCCATGGACGCGCCGGCGTCCTTGCGCTAGCGCCAGCAGCTCAGCACCGCGGCACGGCTGATGGCCCTCGACGGTGCCGACTCCTTGACGATGTAGGCACTGGCCACCGAAGCCTCCGTCAGCGCCGGACACGCATGTCTACGAGTCGCTGCGGGCAGGTGCCGCCGGCTTCCTGCTCAAGGACACCCCGCCGGAGCGCCTCATCCAGGCCGTCCGCGAAGTCATGTCCAGCGAGGCCCTACTGTCTCCTGCTGTCACGAAGCGGCTCATTGAGGCCTTTGTGACGGCTCCGGCACCGCACGACGGCGGCGTGCCCGAGGCCTTCAATTCACTCACGTCCCGCGAACTGGACGTGCTCCGCCACCTGGCCCACGGGGCCAGCAATGCCGAGATCGGCCGGGCCCTGTTCCTGGCCGAGACCACGATGAAAACCCACATTGCGCGCGTCCTGGCCAAGCTTGGTGTCCGCGACAGGGTCCAGGCCGTCGTGCAGGCCTACGAGCTGGGACTTGTCAGGCCCGCCGGACGATAGACCCGAGCGTGTCGATTTGCCGGCCGCTGGATCGTCACCACTGTGCACGCGCAACACCGCGCAGCGCCGGGGCACACGCCTTGGCGGGCAATCCGCCGTCGTTCATGGACGGCCGGGTGAAGACGAAGGAGAATGAACCATGCGTTACACATTGCTTTTGCACTATCAAGAAATGGACGCCGCACAGCTCGGCGAGGAAGTCATGGCGGAGGGGCAGCGGGCCTTCGCCAGCTACGCGGCAACTCTCCATGAGGCCGGCGTGCTGCTCGGCGCCGAGGTGCTCCAACCATCCTCCAACACCACCACGCTGACCATGGCCGACGGTACGCTGCACGTGCAGGACGGGCCATTTGTCGACACGAAGGAGCAACTAGGCGGCACCATCGTGATCGACGTGCCGGACCTGGACGCGGCGATTGAATGGGGCCGGAAAGCTCCCGCCATCGGGTGGGGCGCCGTTGAGGTGCGTCCCGGCGCCTTGTTCACGGTCGACGGCGAATGGCGGCCAAATACGTGAGCGGACAGGAAGCGCGGGTGGTCGCCGAGCGGACGGCCCGCACCTCCTATGGCCGACTGGTAGCGCTTCTGGCAGCGTCGACGGGTGACGTTGCATTGGCCGAAGATGCCCTCTCCGCTGCGTTTGAACGGGCCCTGACCACGTGGCCGTCCAGTGGCGTTCCCAAGAACCCGGAGGCATGGCTGCTCACGGTGGCCCGCAACCGGCAGCGGGATTCCTGGAAGTCGGCGTACCAACGGAAGTTTGCGCCGTTGGGGGCCGCGGCCCAGGTGGGCTCGCCAGATGCGCAACTTGGCGAGGTGGATGCGATCGGTGACAAGCGCCTGGAGCTGCTATTTGTGTGCGCCCATCCTGCCATCGACCCCGCGGTGCGCACCCCACTCATGCTGCAAACCGTGCTGGGCTTCGATGCGGCCCGGATCGGCGCTGTCTTCGCCGTTCCCGCCGCGGCCATGGCGCAGCGCCTGGTCCGGGCCAAGAGGAAGATCAAGGAGGCACGCATTCCGTTTACTGTGCCGGACCGGCAGGCCATGCCCGGGCGGCTGCCTGCTGTGCTGGAAGCCATCTACGGCTGCTACGCGATGGCCTGGCAAGACGAGTCGTGGGAGATCAACGACTACGACGACGGTGCCCGAAAGCACGGTGGGAGGGAAGGACACGCGGGGGAAACGGACCTCAGTGGTGAGGCCCAATACCTTGCCCTGACGCTTGCCAGGCTGGTGGAAACCGAAGCGGAGGCGTGGGGCCTAGCCGCGTTGATCACGTTCTCCTTGGCACGGATGCCGGGGCGAAATACGGCGGGCACACATCGGGTTTTTCGCCCGCTCGAGGAACAGGACACCACGTTGTGGGATGCAGCCCAGATTGCCGAGGGTGATGCGCTCCTGCGCCACGCCGTTCCCGTTGGTGCGCCGGGGCGATTCCAGCTCGAGGCGGCCATCCAGGCCGTCCACTGCGCGCGGGCCCGCACAGGACTGACAGACTGGACCGCACTGCGAACCCTCTATGCAGCACTCGTGACCGTCGCGCCCGGCCTTGGCGCAAGGGTCGCCCTGGCCGCTGTTGTTGGAAGGGCTGAAAGTCCTGAAGCAGGTCTTGCAGTGATTGACGCCATCGGTGACGGTGAAGCACCTGGGCTGCGTGCCGCCGTCGAACATTTCCAGCCCTTCCACGCAGCCCGGGCTGAGCTGCTGGCGCAGGCAGGACGTGCATCCGAAGCCACCCCTGAGTTCATCGCCGCGGCCAATCTGGCCCGCCAGCCCGACGTGCGCGAATACCTGCTGCACCGCGCCGAGGCTTTGGCGGAGAACCGGAGATGACGGGGCACTCAGCCCAGGGCTGCCACGGTGGCGCCAAGGCAGACTCCGAGGCAGCTGAAGTAGACGACGCCGGCGAACAGTGCATGGAAGGTGACACGCGGCGGCATCCACCCCTTCACAACCGCCAGGATTGCCGAAAGGTAGCTTGCCGTGGGGCCGGCTTGTGAACGATGCCGGCCCACCAGCATGGCGTCGCCAAATCCGTTGCCGACGTTCAGCAGCGCGAAGGCTGCCCATGCCGGCCACAAGGCGCTGCTGAGCAGGAAAGCGATCCACAGCCCCAAGCCAACGACCACCGAGGCGACATGGGTGATGATGACGGCGGCTCCGCGACGACCGTGGCGCCACCAACTGACCAGCAGGGAGATTCCCACTGACACCTGGATGATCCAGAAAACAAGCACGGCGTATGCCATACCATCAAGAATACTTTTCGGCAGGAAGCGTGTCACCATGTTTAGGCAGCGCGGGGCCACCCTTCACGGCAGCAGTGCGGCTGCGAGGGTTCCGGCAATGAAGGAGCCAAATTCCTGCGGCGCCCAGCCGCACTTGCCGACGAGGCTCTCATGCAATTCGGGTGCGGTGCAGGCGAACATGATGTCCGCTGCCCGGGCCACGTCCACGCCGGGAGCCAGGAATCCTCGGGAAGCAAGCGCCCTGGCGTTATGCAGCATCCGGTCACGGCGGGCCGCATCGACTTCGGACATGAGGGCTGCCATGTCAGCATCGCCCCCGGCTGCGGCGTCGCGGATGAGCAGAAGCACCGGGGCGGCGAGCGGGGCTACCTCCGCGCTCATCCGCCCCCACTGCTCCATGAGTTCGCGCCCGGTTGCGGCCGCCGCTTGGGCATTGTCCGAACGTTCCTCAGCCGGAAGCCCGCCGGCGCCCAGGAGGCTGGCTTGCTGAATGTTGCGGACCAGTCCCGGCTTGCCACCGAAATTCTTATATACGAACTCGGGGGACACCCCAGCCCGCCGGGCAATCTCGGCGATCGTGGTGGCGCCAAAACCCCGGCCCAAAAACAGCTCGCGGGCGTGTGCGAGGACCGCACTGCGAGACGCTTCGGCACGCTCACGGCGGCGGCTGGAATCGTAGCCGCGCGAACCATTGACCGGCTCCGACATGGGATCTATACTCCAATCATTACAGTTCACTGTATCTAAATTGATGATAGCAACTTTCGCCTTCGGGCGGCAGTCAGGGAGTGCGGCATGAACGGCCAGATAGCAATGAACCACTTGCCCGACGGCCCTGTCCACCGCCTTTTCCGCGCCACCGCCGACCATGACGTGGACGCCATCGTGGCGTGCTTTGCCGACGATTACGTCAACGAATCACCCAACCACCCAGACCGTGGATTCACGGGCCGGGGCCAGGTCCGGAAAAACTGGACCGCGCTCTTTGCCGGCGTGCCGGACCTGCGCGTCCACACGGTCAACACGGCCACCGGTCCTGACGGGCAGGTCTGGGTTGAATGGGGCACGGCCGGGACCAGTGCCGACGGCGGCACGGTCGCCATGGCCGGGGTGCTTATCCTCACCGTCACGGCAGACCTCATCACAGCCGCACGGTTCTACCTGGAACCCGTGGAACACAGCTCAGGCACCGTTGATGACGCCGTCCGTGCCATGGTCACTGGTGTCCCGGATACTCGCCGGCCAGGCGCGCCGTGATCCTGGTGGCCGGCGGCACCGGCCGGCTTGGCTCGCAGGTGGTTCGCCTGCTCGCGAACGCAGGCATCCCCGTGCGACTCATGGCGCGCGGCAGGTCGGCACCGTTCCCCGCCGGTGTGGATGGGGTTGGCGTGGACGACGGCGTCAAACGCGTCCGCGGCGACCTCACCTCCCGTCCCGATTGCGAAGGCGCCGTGGCGGGTTGCGCCGCCGTGGTGTTCACGGCTTCCGGCTTTGGGTTGCGGCGGGCCGGGAACCCACGCAGCGTTGACCGAGACGGCGCCATATGGCTTATGGAGGCCGCTGCCAGGGCCGGAGTGGGCCACTTTGTCCTTCTTTCGATGCACGGCGCGGCAGCGGATGCGCCGCTGGTTTTCCTGCGCATGAAGCATGCCGCGGAGGAGGCGCTCATGTCCTCCGGCATGGAATGGACGGTGATCCGGATTGGACCGCTCCTGGAACAATTTGCCGAGGTGGTTGGGGAACCGCTTGCTGCGACCGGTAAGGCCAGAGTGTTCGGTTCGGGGCAGGCGCCCATCACGTTTACGGGCACCTCCGATGCGGCAGCCCTGGTGGTGGAGTCGCTGACCAACCCCGCGCTGCGGAACCGCACTGTTGAATGGGGAAGTGTGAGCGCCACGCTCGACCATTTGGCACAGGCGCTGATTCACCTGCACGGCAGCGGCACCATTCAGCACATCCCGACGGTGGGGTTGCACCTCATGGCCGTGGCGGCAGCACCGTTGTCACCCTTCATGTCGCGGATGGCCCGGGCCGCCCTGTGGATGGAAAACGGTGCGGCGGCATTTGATCCCGCCCCTGCACGGGTGGAATTTCCGGCCATCCCGGTGATTGGGTTGGCCCAAATCCTGGCGGCAGGCTAAGTCGCCGAATCCCACCCGGAACGTTGTTGATGCCCGGCAGCTATTTTTGCCGGGCCAGGATCTGTGGCGACAAGGTTTGCCGGGTCCGCTTGCGCTTCTTGCGGGAGGACGGGTCAAGGTGCCGGGCAGCCAAGTAGAAGGGGACGCTGACCACTGCTGATGCGCCACCGACCAGCAACTGCACCTGGTACGAATCCACCTTGCTGACCAGCAGCTCGGTTGCCTCCGGGGTGTCAATGACCATGCGCGCGGGTTAGTTGGGGTCGTACAGAAGAGGCAGGCGCTGGCCCACGCTCCACCGTTCTTCCTTGGTGCTCTGGTACCGCGTCCAGGTGGTCTGCTGGCCGCCGGTGACCGGCTCGGTGACGGGGTAGTAGGTGGTGCTCCCGCCTCCAGGGCGGGCATGCGGCGTGGAGGATCGCTTGATCTCCACAATCACCCCGGCGGTGGGGGAGCCGCTTTGGTGGAGTTCCACCTCGGCCCGCTGGGCGGAGAGTGCTGAGGGCAGGTAAACGGTGCCAACAGCCAGCGAGAACAGTCCCAGGAAGGCGGCGAAACAGCCCAGAATTCCCAACCAGGAGCCCAGCCGTTGCCGGGCAGTGCGCTTCTTGTGTGTGCGTGCCATGCGCGGCCTCTTTTTCGACCGCGCGCTCCGCCGCCGCTTCTCTGTTCCATTTGCCACGGGTTACATTCTGCCAGCTGTGGCGGCCCGGCCTCCAGCGGCGTGAGCTAGACCAGGGAATCCTGCCAGGCGCCGTGCAGCTCCGCGAAACGGCCGCCGCCGGCCAGCAGTTCGGCGGGGGAGCCGTCCTCCACGATTCGCCCGTCGTGCACCACCAGAACCCGATCCGCAATGGCCACGGTCGACAGGCGGTGCGCAATGACCAGGGCCGTCCGCCCGCCAGTGGAGCCGCTGCCCGGCTCGGCACCATCTGCCTCCGTGCCGAGCAGCCGGTGCAGGCCCTCCTGCACGAGTCGTTCGGACGGGATGTCCAGTGAGGACGTGGCCTCGTCCAGGATCAGCACGGCCGGGTTGGCCAGGAAGGCGCGGGCAAAGGAGATGAGCTGGCGCTGCCCGGCGGAGACTCGGCCGCCGCGCTTGTTCACGTCGGTGTCGTAGCCGTCAGGCAGCAACCGGATGAACTCATCGGCGCCCACGTCGCGGGCGGCTGCCTCAATCTCCGCACGGCTGGCGGACGGCCGGCCCAGCGCAATGTTGTCGGCCACGGTGCCGCTGAACAGGAACGCCTCCTGCGTCACCATGACCACGGCACGGCGCAGGTCGGCGGTGGAAAGCTCACGCAACTCCACGCCGTCGAGCGTCAGGGACCCTGCGGTGACGTCATAGAAGCGGGCCATGAGCTTGGCCAGGGTGGACTTTCCGGCCCCGGTGGCACCAACCACCGCCACCGTCTGGCCCGCAGGGATGTGCAGGTCCATGCGCGGCAGGATGACCGGCCCGGAACCGTAGCCGAACTCGGCGGCCGTGAAGCGGATGTCGCCGCGGGCGTGCGGCAGCGGGACCGGATTGCGGGGTGGCCGAACGGTGGGGATCTCCTCCAGCAACCCGGACACCTTCTCGAGCGCAGCCTGCGCCGACTGGAAGGAGTTGTAGAACATGGCCATCTGGCCCACAGGTTGGAAGAAGCGCTTGGTTGCCAGCAGCAGGGCCAGCAGGGCGCCCACTTCCAACGCGCCGCCGAGCACCCGGTAGCCGCCGGCCAGCAGCACCGCCGCGACGGCCACGTTACCGATCAGCACCAGGCCCGGCTGGAACACGCCGTTGAGGTTGATGGAGCGGACGGTGACGCGGCGGTAGTCCTCGGCCAGCTCGTCGAAACGGGCCGCGTTGTCTTCCTCGCGGCGGAACGCCTTGACCGCCCGGATGCCCGTCATGGTCTCGATGAAGTGCACAATGAGCCGCGCCGAAACCACCCTCGAGGAACGGTAGGCGGCCTGCGAATGCTTCTGGTACCAGCGCGAGAGGAAGAACATCGGCACCGCAGTGGCCAGCACCAGCAGCCCCGTCACCCAGTCGAGGGCAAAGATGGACACGGCCGTGAGCACCATGAACACCAGGCCGGAGGCGAGGGAGGAAATGCCCGAATCCAGCAGTTCCCGCAACGCCTCAAGGTCGGACGTCTGGCGGGAAATGATGCGCCCCGAGGTGTAGTTCTCGTGGAATTCCATGCTGAGGCGCTGCGTGTGCCGGAACACCTGGATGCGCAGGTCAAGGAGCATCGCCTGGCTCAGCCGCGCCGTCGCCGTCAGGTAAGCCGCCGTCAGCCACGACGCGGCGAGCGCCGCCACCACATAGCCGCCTCCCGTGACCGCCAGCGGCAGCCAGTCCTGGTCCGGGGCGCTCAATGCCGGCAGCGCGGAGTCGATCCCGAACGCAATCAACAGCGGGCCGGCCACCTTCGCCGCCTGCGACAGGATGACCAGCGTAACCGTGATGGCGAACCTGACGCGCACCGGGCGCAGCAGCGTGCGCAGCAGCCGCACCGAGCGCTGCCGCACGGCGCGGCTGTCCTCCCGGCTCAGCTCCACCCGGTCCTCACCGGCGGTGCCATGTGCCGTGGCTGCGTCGCGGTTGTCTGTCTCCACGGTCGACGCCGAAGCTTGCGTTTTCTTGTTTCGCCGGCTCATGCGGGGGTGCTCTTTCCGGTGGTGGCGGCTGGGTTGGGTGCGTCTAACCGGGCTGCGATGGGTAGCGGGCCGGTGCCGAGGTCATCGGGCAGGTCGTCGTCCAGCCCGGTGTCCAGGTCCTTGGGTTGCGTATCGAGGCTGGCCAGGACGTAGCGATAGTGTTCGTTGGTGCCCAGCAGTTCGGTGTGCGTGCCAACGGCTGAGATGCGCCCGTCCTGCAGCAGCGCCACCCGGTCCGCCATGGCCACGGTGGACGGGCGGTGGGCAACGATCAAGGTCGTGGTCCCCTCAAGGACTTGGCGCAACCGTCGGGACACCAATTCCTCGGTGTTGACGTCGAGGGCCGAGAGCGGGTCGTCCAGCACCAGCACTGCCGGCTTGGCCGCGATGGCACGGGCCAGGGCGATGCGCTGGCGCTGCCCACCAGACAGGCTCAGCCCTTCCTCGCCGATGAGCGTGTCCACGCCCTGGGGGAGCGTGTGGGCGAAGCCGGCCTGAGCCACATCCAGGGCTTGTTCCAACACCTCGTCCGGGGACAGTCCGGGATGGTCCGCGGCGCCGAGCAGGACGTTCTCGCGCACGGAGTTGGAGAACAGTGTGGTGTCCTCAAAGGCTACCGAAACATGGCTGCGCAGATCCTTCAGCGATAGCGCCCGGATGTCGGTGCCGTCCAGCAGCACGGCGCCTCCGGTGGCATCGAACAGGCGCGGAACCAGGTTCAACAGGGTGCTCTTTCCGCTGCCCGTGACGCCCACCAGGGCCATGGTTTCACCGGCCCGCAGTTCCAGGTCGACGCCGTTGAGGAGGTCGGGTGAACCGGCGGGGGTGTCGGGGAAGCGGAAGTGCACGCCACGGAATTCCAGCGCTCCACGCACCGCATGGAGCCGGACGGGATTGGCCGGGTCGGTGATGGTGTTTTCGGCGTCCATGACCTCGAAGTGCCGGTCGAGTGCCGTCTTGGCGGTAAGTGTCATCGAGAGCAGGGGGCCCACGGATTCAACCGGCCCGGCCACGACGGCGGCAGTGGCGAAGAACGCGACGAGAGTTCCGACGTCGAGCTTCCCGCCGTGGACCAACAGGATGCCCACCACCAAGCCGGCGGCCAAGGCCAGTTCGGGCAGGAGAGTGACAACGAGGGAGAAGGAGGCGAGTGACTTCGCCTT
The DNA here is from genome assembly GCF_000785535.1 of Arthrobacter sp. PAMC 25486. Lineage (NCBI taxonomy): Bacteria > Bacillati > Actinomycetota > Actinomycetes > Micrococcales > Micrococcaceae > Arthrobacter > Arthrobacter sp. PAMC 25486. The sequence continues at coordinate 474,394 of NZ_CP007595.1, forward strand.
GTGGATTTCGGTGGCTTGGAGTTCCTGTGCCTGGCCGGCGAAGGAGTCGAGCGCTTCGCGGCCGCGGCCAAAAGCCTTCAGCACGCGGATGCCGTGTACGGACTCCTCCACAACAGTGGCGAGGTCACCGGCCTGATCCTGGCTCCTGCGGCTGGCGTGCCCATACGAGCGGCGGAACGTGAAGCCAAAAATGACGATCGGCACGGCGGCGGCCAGGAAGATCAGGCCCAGTTCCCAACTCATGCTGAACATCAGTACGATCCCGATCGCCACGGTCAGGGCCGTCACCACCAGCATGATCGCGCCGAAGGCCATCCAGCGGCGCATGAAGTTCAAATCGCTCATGGCCCGGCTGAGCAACTGGCCGGAGCCCCAGCGGTCGTGGAATTCCACGGCGAGGGCCTGCAGGTGACGGTAGAAGCTGGTGCGCATGCGGGTTTCCACCGTGGTGGCGGGGACAATGACAAACTGCCGGCGCAGCACCATGAGCCAGGCTTCAATGATGCCCAGGACAAGCACGACGCCGGTCCCCACCCACAGCGCGCCCGTCCCGTTCCCGGGTTCCAGGGCCGTGTTGACGAGCACCCTGTAAACCTGCGGAATGGCAAGGGCCACGATGCTGGCGGCAAGGGCTGTGAGCAGGCCCAGGATCAGGCGCCACATGATGGGCTTTAGTTGTGGCCCCATGCGGGCCAGGGAAGTGAAGAGTGAGGTTTTGTCGTTGTTCGCCATGCGTTTTAGTGAGAGTCCCGTATCTGGAATGTGCGCGTTCGATCAACACTACGCCACGTGTGACGCCCGCCACCGGTTGGGCCCACATGTCGAGATCCACATTTCAGCAAACTCCCAACGCCGCAGCACCTTACGGGGTGTTTTCCCGAACGCGGCAGCAATGGACCTGGTGTTGTGGGGACGCTCAATAGCGGCGTTGCTCGATTCTCTCACCGGTGCTGGTGCCTGTGGAGATGGGGGTGTCAGCCGTTCCCTAGGCGGGGCTGATGACTCACCTGTCGACGGGTGGAATGGAGCGCTGTCTGAAGCTGCAACTGGCATGCTTTTATGCATGCCCTTCGCGGCTCCAGCGGCGCTACTCAGCGCCCGCCAGCATGTTGTGCATGAAGTTCTGGACCTGCTGCTGTAGCCCGTGCATGCGTCCCTGCCGGGCAGCCTCCACGTCAAAACCCACGTAGGCCGGTGGTGCTGGCCGGCGAACGTTCGTGGAGCACTCAAAGCTGGTGCACATCAACGTGGTGATGGTGTTGCCGTTGCGTCCTGCGGGGCCGGGGCGCTTGGCATTGAAGTACACCACCTCGTTGGGCAAGGTGACGTCCTCACACCACGAGCACTGTGCCCGCGAGCGAATCCGGCCCTCGACATGCCGGAACAGGATGCCTGCTGGCGCCCCGTCAACCCACCCAATGACGTAGCCAAGGGCAGGATACTTGCGGTCGCGCCAGCCCATGAAGTCGAGGTTTTCCCAATCCAGGGAGTCGAAGTTCTCCGGCAGGTTCAGGTTGCTGCGCTCCCGCTGGGAGGCGTTGAGGAAGGATGAACGAATTTGTTTTTCGGTCAGGGGAAGCAAGGTTTTAGTCTTTTCTGTCCTGCCCGCGGCGGCAAAAGGCATTGCGGGCATAAGTGTGGAGTGGATCCCGCACAGGACGCGTAAAGCGCGGGCGGGCAGCGGCACAGCGGTGCAGCTGAATGATACTCAGGGGACAGGGCTATCTGCCGCCGGCATGAAAAACGCCGGCGACCTCCAAACACCCAAAGGGCAGCAGACTTGCTATTGGGAACAACACAGGAACAACTCTATACCCGCACCGGGCAGCTGCAGGAAAGGTTCGTTGCTGCATCCGAGCGGTCCGCGGCGGCGCCGAGATCCTTTGCGCCGTCAGAAGTCGATGCTCGCGTGGGCTCAACCGATGCTCCGGACTACTTCCGCCGGCCCCTGCGGCACACGGCGATGAATACCACCAGGATTGCCGCTGCCGCCAGCAACGGGCCGAAACGCTTAGCCAACACCGGCACCATTGCCGAACCCAAATCGAGTTCAGCAGCCGCAACCGGTGGAGGTGCAGCATGCCGGGCTGCGGGTGGCGGTGGTACCGGTGCCCCCGTGGCTGTGCCGACATGGGGCGCCGGCCCAACGACAGGCTCGCCTTTATGGGGAGGCGGCGGCGGTTCTGGTGTCCCAATGGGCGGCGGCGGCGCGGGTTCAACCGGCGAAATTTCCGGCTCCTCGGCCTTGCGGATGACGCACTGCACGAATTGCTCCAGCAGCTTGTCCGAGATGTCCTGGATGACGCCCCGACCAAATTGCGCCGGCTTGCCGGTGACGTTCATGTCCGTGGTGACATCCACAGTGGTCCCGTCGCCGTCTGCCGAAAGCACCGCCGTGACGGTGGCGCCCGCCGTTCCGTTGCCCCGTTTGTCCTTCCCGGACGCCTCAATGACAACCGTGTGTGTGATCTCGTCCCTGGAGCGGAACTGGCCCGTGCCCGCATACATCATGGCGATGGGCCCGAGCTTGATCTTGACCGTTCCGGTAAAGGTGTCCCCGTCGACGCCCGTCAGGGTGGCGCCGGGGAAGCACGGGGCGATCTCCTCCAACTGGTTGAAGGATCGCCACGTGTCCTCGAGTGAACTGGGAACTATGAAGTGGTGTTTGAGTTCCATCGTCCGCTTATGCCCCCGCCATGTGCAGTCCGGCCCGCTGCATTCCCGCGGCGGCCAGCACGGCCCGCTGGGCCAGAACAGTTGCCAGATGCCGCCGGTACGCGGCGTCCCCGTTGATGTCGCTGGCGGGTTCGGTGCCGTCGGCTGCATGCAAACTGGCTGCCGTGATGGCCTCCTCAGTCAGCGCGCAGCCAACCAGCGCAGCCTCGGTGGACGTGGCACGGAGCGGTGTGCTGGCCATGTTGGTCAGCCCCAGTCGGGCCTCGGCAATCACTCCGCCTTCCACCCGGACCAGGGCGGCCACGGCCACGATGGACCACTGCTGGGACACCCGGGTGAACTTCTCATAATGAGAACCCCAGCCGGTGAACTTCGGCACCGTGATGCTGGTCAGGATCTCGCCCTCCTCAACGGCCGTGGTGAAGTAGCCCTGGAAGAAGTTGGAAGCCTCAACGTTCCGCTGCCCGGCGGACGAGGACAGAGTGAACGATGCCCCGGTGGCCAACACGGCCGCGGGCATGTCGCCGGCCGGATCGGCGTGGACCAGGGCACCGCCAAACGTCCCGCGGTGCCGCACCTGGGGGTCGGCCACGGTTGCTGCGGCCTGCGCCAGCAGGGGTGCATGGGCAAGAATCAGGGAATCCGTGGCCACCATATGGTGCGGGGTCATGGCACCAATGGTGAGGGATCCGCCGTCGTCCGTGATGCCGGAAAGGCCGGGGATCCGTCCCAGGTCAATGACCAGGGACGGGTCGGCCATGCGCAGCTTCATGACGGGGATCAGGCTTTGACCCCCGGCGAGCAGTTTGACGTCGTCCCCGGCTGAATCGGCGGCGGCCAGCAGGCCCAGCGCCTCCTCAACGGTTGTGGGCGCGGCGTAGTCGAATGGGCTCGGAATCATTGCACTCCTCCGGTGGTCTTGGCTTCCTGCAGGGCATGCCACACACGTGCAGGGGTGCACGGCATCTTGACGTCCTTCACGCCGAGGTGGCGGATGGCATCCAGCACGCCGTTGACGATGGCGGGGGTGGAGGCGATGGTGCCTGCCTCGCCCACGCCCTTGGCGCCCAGCTGGTTGCTCGTGGCTGGTGTCTCCGTGCGGGCCGTGATGTAGTGCGGCAGATCCGGGGCGCTGGGGACGAGATAGTCCACGAACGACCCCGAAACAAGCGTTCCGGCGTCGTCATAGACCGCTTCCTCATACAGCGCCTGGGAGATGCCTTGGGCCAGGCCGCCGTGGACCTGCCCCTCCACGAGCATGGGGTTGACCACCACCCCGATGTCGTCCACGCACACATACTTGAGGATGTTGACCTGGCCGGTTTCGGTGTCCACCTCCATGGCCGCCAGGTGGGTGCCGTGGGGGTAGGAGAAGTTGACGGGGTCGAAGGTGGCTTCGGAGTCCAGGTTGGGCTCCACCCCGTCGGGCATGTTGTGGGCGGAGAACGCGGCAAAGGCGATCTCGCCCAGGCCGGTGGACGTCTCGGTCCCACGGACGGTGAATGCACCGTTGGCGAAGTCGAGGTCGTCCTCGTTGGCCTCCATCAGGTGCGCGGCGATGACCTTGGCCTTTTCAATGACTTTGTCCGCCGCGGCCAGCACTGCCATGCCGCCCACTGTCAGTGAGCGGGAGCCGTACGTGTCAAGGCCGCGCTGGGACACCTGCGTGTCGCCGTGCAGCACCTCGACATTGGCAAACGGCACGCCCAAACGGTCGGCAACGAGCTGGCTCCACGCTGTTTCGTGGCCCTGCCCGTGCGACGAAGAACCCGTCACCACCTCAACGTTTCCGGTGGGGAGCACCCGCACCGAGGCGTGTTCCCAGCCGCCGGCCGCATAGTTCAGTGAACCGAGCACCCGTGACGGGGCCAGCCCGCACATCTCCGTGAAGGTAGAGATACCGATGCCCAGCTGGACCGTCTCCTTGGCATCCCGTCGGCGCTTTTGTTCGGCGCGCAGCCCCTCGTAGTCGAAGAGCTCCACGGCCTTGGCGGTGGCTGCCTCGTAGTTTCCGGTGTCGTACTCGAGCCCGGCGACGGTGGTGAACGGGAACTCTTCGTGCTTGATCCAGTTCTTCTCGCGCAGCTCGAGGGGATCCATGTTCAATTCCGTGGCGAGCTCGTCCATCATCCGCTCGATGGCGAACGTAGCTTCCGGCCGTCCGGCCCCGCGGTACGCGTCCGTCCACGCCTTGTTCGTGAAAATGTTATTGCATTCAAACCTGTACGCCGGGAACTTGTAGATGGAGTTGTACATGAACGCGCCCAGGATGGGGATGCCGGAGGTGATCAGGCCCAGGTAGGCGCCCATGTCTGCCAGCAGGTTCACGTCAAGGCCGGTGACAATGCCTTCCTTCGTGGCGGAGATCTTCAGCCGTTGCACCTGTGCCCGACCGTGGTGGCCCACCTGCAGTGATTCGCTGCGGGTTTCGGTGAACTTGCACGGCTTGCCCATGCGCCGGGCAGCCAGCAAGGTGATGACCTCCTCCGGGGTGACCTGCAGCTTGCCGCCAAATCCGCCGCCCACATCCGGGGCAATCACACGGACCTTGCTTTCCGGGATGCCCAGCGTCAGCGCCAGCATCAGGCGCAGGATGTGGGGGATCTGTGTGGCGCTCCACATGGTGATCTGCTCACCTGTGGGATCCACCACGGTGGACCGCGGTTCCATGAAGGCCGGAATGAGCCGCTGTTGGTACAGGGTTCGCTCCACCACCACATCGGAATTCGCCAGTGCTTCCGTGATGGACGTACCGGTGCCGGCCTCGGCCGAGTCGAAAACCCATGTGGCCGACTTGTTCGACTCCAGTGTGGTGTGTGCCAGCACCTTGTCGGTGTACGCCTCTTCCAGGTCCATGACCACCGGCAGCTCGTCATAGTCAACGTCAACAAGTTCGACGGCGTCCCGGGCTGCGGCCACGCTGCGGGCGATGATGACGGCCACGATTTCCCCGGAGAAGGCCACCTCGTCAACGGCAATGGCCGGATGCGCGGGTGCCTTTTGGTCTGGTGTGACCGGCCAGGCATTGGGCAGCGAGCCCTGTTCTTCCGCCACATCGGCGCCGGTCAGGACGGTCATGACACCGGGGGAGGCCTTTGCCGCGGAGGTGTCAATGGATGTGATCTTGGCGTGCGCGTACGGGCTGCGGACCATGGCCAGGTGCAGCATGCCGGGCAGCACCATGTTGTCGGTGAAGCGGGAGCGGCCGGTGATCAGGTGTGCGTCCTCCTTGCGCAGCCTTGCCTGGCCGATCTCGGCGCGGGGAGCCGGCGAGGCGCCCCCTTCAACTGTGGTGGTCATGACACACCTGCCGTTTCTGAGTCGTCGCCGACCAGATCTTCGGAAACGAGCGACTCGGCCACGGAAACCCCGGAGTAACCGTATTGCACGCCGTCCGCCACGGACTTTACCGCGGCCACAATGTTTTGGTAGCCGGTGCAGCGGCAGAGGTTGCCCTCGAGGCCTTCCCTGATCTCCGTCTCTGTGGGGTTCGGGTTTTCCTTCAGCAGCGACGCAGATGCCATGATCATGCCCGGCGTACAGAAACCGCACTGCAGTGCGTGGCACTGGTGGAACGCCTCCTGCAACGGGGCCAGCTTGCCGTTCACCGCCATGCCCTCGATCGTGGTGACCTGGTGTCCGTCCGCCTGCACAGCAAACATGGTGCACGATTTCACGCTGACGCCGTCCAGGTGCACGGTGCAGGCCCCGCAGTTGGTGGTGTCGCAGCCAATCAGCGTCCCGGTTTTTCCCAGCCGCTCGCGAAGGTACTGGACCAGCAAGAGCCGGGGTTCGACGTCGTCGGTGTAAGCGACACCGTCAACGTCTACGTGGATGGATTTGGAACTCGCCATTGAGATCTCCTAGTTACATAAGGAGCCCATGCCAACCAGCCGCGCTCCAGCCCATGATGTGTCTTACGTTACATGACGGCCCCTCGGAAAGTTAGGGCCTGTTGTAGCGGTGTTTTTGCTGGGGTTCCGCGTCCGCCGGCTCCTGTCCGTCCTCGTGCTCGGCGCCGGCCACGGGGACTTCATGCTGGGCGTCGGCCACGGGCACGTGGTGGATGCGCGTGCCCATGTGGCTGAGCCGCCCACCCTCCCCGCCCCAGCGCAGCGAAATGATCTCCGCCGCGATCGAGACGGCCGTTTCCTCCGGCGTGCGTGAGCCCAGGTCCAGACCGATGGGGCTGGAGAGCTTTCCCAGCTCGACGTCGGACAGTCCCGCCTCCCGCAACCGGTCCAGCCGGTCGTCGTGGGTTTTGCGCGACCCCATGGCCCCGACGTACGCGACGTCGTGGCGCAGCGCCACCCCCAACAGCGGCACGTCGAACTTGGGATCGTGCGTGAGCACGCAAATCACCGTGCGGGCGTCAACGAGCCCGGCGTCGAGCTGTGCCTGCAGGTACCTGTGCGGCCATTCCACCACCACCTCGTCGGCGACGGGGAATCGGGCCCTCGTGGCGAACACGGCGCGGGCGTCGCACACCGTGACACGGTAACCCAGGAAGCTGCCCTGCTTGGCGACGGCGGCGGCGAAGTCGATGGCGCCAAACACGAGCATGCGGGGCTGCGGGGCAAAACTGGCCACAAACACGCGCATGCCATCGCCTCGGCGCTCACCGTCCGGGCCATACATGAGCGTGGTGTTGCGCCCGGCGGCGAGCAGGCCCAAGGTGTCGTCGCTGACGGCGTGGTCGGCGCGTTCGCTGCCCAAGGAGCCCTCAAATCCGTCCGGATGCACCACCAGGTGCCGCCCCAGCCAGGCCGGGTCCGGGTGTTCAATGACTGTCACCACGGACACAGGACGGTCCGCCGCCACTTCCTTGGCGACCATGGCCAGCTCCGGGAACGTCTGCTTCGAGACGGCTTCCACAAATACGTCGATGATGCCGCCGCACGTCAGGCCCACCTCGAAGGCATCGTCGTCGCTGATGCCGTAGCGCTGGAGCACGGGCGTCCCGTCCTCCGCCACCTCGGTGGCGAGCTCGTAGAGTGCCCCCTCCACGCACCCGCCGGACACGGACCCCACCGCCAGCCCGCCGGCGTCGACCATCATGGAGGCCCCGGCCGGCCGCGGCGCGGAACGGAAGGTGCGCACCACCGTCCCCAAGCCGACGGTGTGCCCTGCTTCGACTGCCTCGAATAGATCCTTCAACACTTCACGCATTGCCCATCACGTCCAACAGCTCCTCAAAACTCTTCAATGAGTGGCCCCCCACAAAGTAATCAACGTGCGGCAGGACGGCCCTGATTCCTTGCTGCACGGGTGCGTAACCGTTTTTCCCCCGATGCGGGTTGGCCCAGATGACGTGCCGGGTCACATGGTGCAGGCGCTCCACCTGCCGTCCCAGAAGTGCCGGGTTCCCGCGTTCCCATCCGTCGCTGGCAATGATCACGACGGCGGATCTTGCCACCGCGCGCTGTCCCCACCTGTCGTTGAACGCCCGCAGGACCTCGCCGAGCCGGGTGCCGCCGGACCAGTCGGGCACTGCTTTTCCCGCCAGTGCGAGTGCGTCCTCGGGGTCGGGCAGCTTCAGTGCCGCGGTGACCCGGCTCAGCCGGGTGCCGAGTGTAAATACTTCCACCTGCGCCGGGGCGGCCGCCACCACCCGGTGGGCCAGCCGCAGCAGGCTGTCGGCATAGGGAGACATGGAACCTGACACGTCGATCAGCCATACGATGCGGCGTGGCTTCCGGGGAGCCTTCGCATGCTTGAGCGGACCGGGCTCGCCGCCGCGGCGCAGCTGTTCGCGCAGCGTTCTCACGCGGTCGATGGTGCCGTGGCGGTCCAGTTTCCTTCGCCTGGTCTGACGTGTCGGCAAAGTGACGGTCAGTTCGCTGAACAGGTGGTTCAGCAGGGCCCGTTCGGAGGCGTCAAGGGTGGCCACGTCACGGTGGCGCAGCAATTCGCGCCGGCTCGCAATGGCCTGCAAGGACTCCTGACCGCCGTCGCTTTCCGCCTTGCCGCCGTCGTCCAGGGCGGCCGCCTTGACGGTGGTGGCAGCACCTTCCTGTTGCCCGACGGCCGCATGTCCGGGCGAAAACCAGGCCTCAAAGGTGCGCGCGTAGGTGTCCAGCTCCTCCGGCGCGGTGCACAGGGTGGCGCGCCCGGCCCAAAACACGTCGCTGCGGTTCTCCATGGACAGCCGGGAGACGGCGTCGACGAAGTTGCGGGAACGGTCCGCGGTCACCTTGACGCCGGCAGCGCGGACGGCTGACGCAAAGGCCAGCAGGATCTCCTCGGCCGGGGCACCCACAGGCGGCCCTGCCCCCGCAGCTCCCAGTACCCCCACCTGAGACGGCCTCATGGTTCAGCCCAGCATCCTGGCCAGCGTTGCCGAGACGCGTTCGGTGTCTTCGCGGTATTTGCACAGCGCCCCGATGCTGGCCGCGGCAGATTCCAGGTCCAGCTCAACGCTGCCCAGCAGGTGCAGCGCCCGGGCCCAGTCAAGTGTTTCGGCCACGCCGGGCGGCTTCATGACGTCGTCCGTGGAACGGATTTGCTGCACGGCGCGGACGACTTGTTCGGCCAGCAAGGCCGGAACCTCTGGAAGTCGGGTGCGCACGATCGCCACCTCGCGGGCCAGTCCCGGATGGTCGATCCAGTGGTACAGGCAGCGGCGCTTGAGTGCGTCGTGCAGGTCCCTGGTCCGGTTCGAGGTGAGCACCACGATCGGCGGGGTCGCTGCCTTGACCGTGCCGAATTCCGGGATGGATACCTGGTAGGTGGAGAGCACCTCGAGCAGGAACGCCTCAAATTCGTCGTCCGCCCGGTCAATTTCGTCGATCAGCAGCACGGCCGGGCTTTGCTGCAGCGCCTTCAGGATGGGCCGGGCCAGCAGGAACCGCTCGTCGTACAGTGATTTCTCGAGTTCGGCTGTTGTCAAGTTCCCGCCGCCAGCCTCAACACTGCGCAGGTGCAGGATCTGTGCTGTGAAGTCCCAGTCGTAGAGTGCCTGTGCGGCATCGATGCCCTCGTAGCATTGGAGCCGGATGAGCGGGAGCTTGAACGCTTCCGCGAGGGCCTCTGCCATGGCAGTCTTGCCGGTGCCGGGCTCGCCTTCGAGCAGCAGCGGCCGTTCCATGGCCAAGGCCAGATATGCGATGGTGGACAGGCCCTCGTCGGCCAGGTAACCGGTTTCGGCCAGGCTGGCAGCGAGCGTGGCCGCGGAAGCAGTGGACGTCGTCGTCATGCCCCCAGCATATGACCCTCGTCAACGCCCCTGCCCTTCCGCCGAGGTGTGAGATGACGCCCGCGCGCGGCGACTACTGAGCCAGCGGCAGGGCGCGATCTCACATCTCAGCAGTGGCACGGGCGGGAGGAAGGGCGGGAGGAGATCACCACTGGATGCGGTCGAAATCCTGGCGCAGCCTGGCGCCCCGCGCAGGATTGAGCGCCGCAACCCAGGAAATCCGGCCGAGCAGGTGGCCGCGGAAATCAGGGTGCCCATTCCAGTTTTGCGATTCCGGGCCGTGGACGCGGCAGTTGTGGAGGGTTGCCTTCAAGCGGTCAAAGTCCACGCGGGGAACATTCGTGCGCTCGTTGACCACCACATTGGTGACGCTCTGGCGGACTCCGGCCGGGCGCACCCGGGTTTTCAGCCGGTTGACGCTGTGCCCCTCATCCTTCACGATCACGGTGGCGGCTCGTACAAAAGCATCCGCGCGCCGCGCCATGTCGCGACCACCGCTGAAGGCGAGGTCGTCGGCATACCGGGTGTAGCCGCCGTCGAACTTCTCAACTAGGCCAGCAAGGCGCGCATCCAGCCGGCGCAAAGACAGGTTCGCGAGCATGGGCGAGGTGGGCGCACCCTGCGGAAGATGCGGGAGGGAGAGGGCCTGGCGCAACGCAAACCTCTCGGCCGGATCACCGCCGGGAGGCATCAGGGACAAAACACGCGGCGGAACCACATGCGTGGCGATGCCCGTCAGCCGGTGCGCCACGGCCTCAGTGAAACCGGATTGCCGCAGCGTGCCGAACACGCGACCGGCCGTGACCTTGGCAAAGAAGGACACCAAATCGAGGTTCACCACCACGTCCCGCCCGGTGTGCTGGGCCGCTCCCGTGACGGCGCTGCGGCCCGGCACAAATCCGTGCGCCGCATCATGAAGCTCCAGTGGATACAGCAGTTCGCGCAGGACTGTGCGCTGGATGGAGCGCAGGCGCGGAGCCGGAATCTCGAGCAGCCGGGGGAGCCTGCCCGGGCGCGTCCGCCACTCGTAGCGGTAATGCGCCAATGTGCCGCCCGCCCGCCGGTTCCAATGCTTCGTGTCGGCAAACCACTCAAGTTCGCCGCAGTTAACATGGAGTAAGGCTGCGAGATCCGCCAAGGTGTCGATGCGGGGCGCACCCTGCACGAGGTTCTCACGGGCCACGGCCGAAGCCAGTACATAATTGGCCAGACGGATCGGCTTGCGCTGCTGGGCGGCCTTGGCGAGAGCGTCCAGAAAAGGCTCACACTGCAGAACCACCGCGGCGAGTTCCCTCGGGGCATCGACCGGGGGCCTGGGATACCCCCGCAGAACGTGGGCAGCCAGCGGTCCCAGCCAACGCCGTCGTGCTCCCAGAACGTGGGCGCCGGCGTCCACGAGGCCGGGCTTGGACCAGTCAGGGGAACCGAGAAAGGCCTGTGCCAGCGTCGAGGCAATGGTGGATGACGACGGTCGGGGTGTGCGCTTCAGGGTCGCCGAGGCTGCCGTAACAGAGGCTGTAGTCGGCTCGGCATGCTCGGGGCCGTGCTGAGTGGTCAGGGCTGCGATGGTTTCTCCGATGACCTGGCTGTCTGTGCGGGTGCGCTGCTGCGCGGAGCGCAGTGACGCACCTGCGGTGCATGAATCAGGCAATAATTCGTGCCCCGGGGTAGCCCCGGGGAGGGATGCGCGCCCAAGGACGCCTCCCGCCTCATCGTAGAAACCATCGCATTCGGCCATACTAACGCAGGGACCCCCTCCGGTCTTGAAGGTGCCGCGGCATGTGTTGATGTACGACGGCGGGAGCTGACCTTCCAGCGCAGGCCCACCTTCCGCCGTTCCCGGCAAAGGGCTGGCCGAACGCGTCAGCAACTGCCGGAGAAGGTTCCAGCTGCTACGCTGACCCGCATTGTGTGAGCCACGGCACCACGGTCCTGCCTGCTCACACCCTCCATAAGCCGGTGCTCGCCGGGAGAGCGAAAGTGATGGCGTTGGTCACTAAAATCAGTTGAGGAATCGTTGGACCGGGCGGAATCGCCCGACGTTTTGCTGAAGAACTGCAACACAGCCGCACCGGCACATGGGTGGCGGTGGCCAGGCGCAGTCCTTCCCGGGCCCAGAGCTTTGCCGCAAGTTTTGGGCCGGAGGTCCGTGCGCATGCAAGCTACCCGGAGCTGTTCGCCGATCCCGGTGTTGGCGCCCTCTACGTTGCCACCCTGCACACCAGCCACGTCGCTCTGGCGATTGCTGCCCTGGAGGCGGGCAAGCATGTCATCTGCGAGAAACCGGCTTCGGTGGACCACGCCGGGGCCATGGCTGTGATCGAGGCGGCGCGTCGGAGCGGACGCTACTACGCGGAAGGGTTCATGTGCCGCTTCCACCAGCAGACAATCCGGTTGGCGGAACTTGTCCGAGATGGTGCCACCGGGGACGTGCAGCACATAGAATTCACCCTCTCCTTCGCCTCGGAGCTGCCGGCCGGACACCGGCTCATGGACGCCAACCTGGCCGGCGTCGGCATCCTGGACGTCGGCGGATACCCGGTTTCCACCGCACGGCTGTTGGCCGGCGCCGCAGGGGGCCAACTTTGCCGAAGCTGTCTCCCTCTCGGCGAAAGGCACGATCGGTCCGGGCGGTGTGGACGAATGGGCCACCGCTGCCCTCGGGTTCCCGCAGGGCATCACCGCGCAGGTGAGTTGCGGCGTGAGACTGACCGGGAGAAATGAAACCACCGTCCCCGGCTCCCACGGCACCATTACTGTGGCGGATCCGTGGCTGCCCAGCACTGCGGACGGCTCCGACATCGTTGTGGCCAGGGCGGGGGAGCCGGTGGAGACAATCCACATTGCCCCCGCTCACCAATACCCCCTTGAGGCGGACTCCGTCGCCGAGTTTGCGGCGCAGCAACAGAGCCCAAACATGAGTTGGGCCGCCACTCTTGGCAACGCACAGGTCCTGGATAGCTGGCGTTCCACGATCGGCCTGCAATACCCTTTCGAGGCAGACTCCGCACCGGTCCCCACCGCCTCCGGGCGCCCCCTGGAGCGCCGCGACGACGCTGCCATGCACTACGGCACGGTCGCCGGGGTGGCGAAACAGGTTGCCCGCCTCGTCATAGGCTGCGACAACCAGGAAACCCTGGGCCACGCCTCGGTCATGTTCGACGATTTCTTCGAGCGCGGCGGCAACGCCTTCGACACGGCCCACATCTATGGCGGCGGCCGGCAGGAGCAGCTCCTGGGCCAATGGGTTGCCAACCGCGGAATCCGGAAGGACGTTTTCAGCATAGGCAAGGGCGCCCACACGCCGTACTGCGATCCGGCATCACTTGCACGGCAGCTTGAGGAGGGAAAGCTGCGTGTCTTTGGTGGGTCCAACTGGACCCCGGCCCGCTTCGTTGAAGCCAACGCGTACGCCGCCAAGCACGGCAAGCGGGCTTTGCCGCGGTGAGTGATCACTTCGGCCTGGCCCGTGCCTTGGATGTCCCGTGGGCCGGTTGTGAACACCTGACCAACAGGGAGGACCCGGCAGTTGGCAGCCGAACTGGGCGTGACCCCCACCGCGATTGCGCTGGCCTATGTGCTCGCGCAACCATTTCCGACATTCCCGCTCATCGGTCCCCGCAGCGTGGAGGAAACCGGCACCTCGATGGCGGGACTTTCCCTTCAATGATCCGACGAGCAGGTGCAATGGATGGATCTGCGCAACTGACGGCGGCCCTGCGGAGAAAAACCCGCCCGGCCCCGCACCGGGCCAGCAGCCCGCCCGGTGCGGGCCCCGGTACAGCTAACCCGCCAAGGGGACCAGTGCGGGTGCCTCTGCCAGTGGCACCGTGACCGGCTCCCCGGCCGCGACGGACACCACCGTGTCCCTGACCTTCAGGGGGAGGGGAGTGCCGCCGTCGTACCTGAACGTGATCCCGCCATGGGTGAGGGAGACGCCCAGGAGGTTTCCGTGCACCTTTAACTGGAAGTCGAGGCTGTCCCAATCGGCGGGCAGACGGGGGTCGAAGTTGAGCATCACGCCTTGGTCACGCATGCCGGCAAAACCGGACACGAGCGAGCTCCAGATGCCGCCGGTGGAGGCGATGTGGACGCCGTCGATCGTGTTGTTGTGCGAGTTGTCCAGGTCGATGAACAAGGCCTCGGTGAAGTGGGCCATGGCCTGTACCGGGTGGCCCACCTCGGCGGCCATGATGCCCTGCACACACGCCGACAAGGTGGAGTCGCCGGTGGTGATCGGGTCGTAGAAATCAAAGGCGCGGCGCTTTTCCTCGGCCGTGAATTCCTGCCACTGCAGGAACATGGCCAGCACAGTGTCGGCCTGCTTGAGTACCTGGTGGCGGTAGATGACCAGCGGGTGGAAGTGCAACAGCAGCGGGTACTTGTCCCGCGGGGTGTCCCAGTCCCATGCCTCCAGCGTCATGAAGTCGTTGTCCTGGGAGTAGATGTTGAACTCCCGGGAAAAGGGCAGGTGCATGCGGTCGGCAGCGCCCCGCCACATGGTCCGTTCTGCGTCGGTGACCCCGGGATGCGGGCAGGCTGCGGCCGCGCGCAGGTTGAAGCGGGCCATGACGTTGGTGTAAAGGTTGTCGTTGACCACGGCCGTGTACTCGTCCGGGCCGGTCACACCATGGATGTGGAAGGAGCCGTCGGCACCAAAGAATCCCAGCGACACCCACATGCGGGCCGTCTCCACGAGCAGGTCCGCGCCCTGGTGGTCACGGAAGTCGGCGTCGGCACTGGCCCACGCGTACCGGTTGGCGGCAAAAGCGACCGCTGCGGCAATGTGGAACTGCGCGGTGCCCGCGGCATAGTACGCGCTGGACTCCAGCCCGTTGATGGTCCGCCAGGGGAACAGGGCACCGTCAACGCTCAGCTCGGCGGCGCGCTCCTTGGCCAGCGGCAGCAGGTCATGCCGGAACTGGAGGACAGCACGGGCCGCCTGCGGATTGTTGTAGGTCAGGTACGGCAGGAGGTAGATTTCCTGGTCCCAGAAGTAGTGCCCCTCGTAGCCGGAACCTGAGACGCCCTTGGCGGGGATGCCCGCCACATCCGCCCGCGCCGTCGCCGCGGCGAGCTGGAACAGGTTCCACCGCACCGCCTGCTGCAGTTCCGGCAGGCCGCCCACCACGATGTCGCTCGTGGCCCAGTACCGGGCGTAGTAAGTGGTGCTGTCAGCAAAAATCTCCGGCACCGGGCGCAGATCCGCGGCAGCCACGGCACGCACATCCGTGTCCGACCCCTCGTCCGCCACCGCGTAGCTCACCGATTTCTCCAGCGTGAGCACCTCCCCGGCCTGCACGGCAACAACGTAGCGGACGGTGCTCAGATCCTGGTCCGCCACCGTCTCGGCGGGCGGCTCTTGTGTGGAAAGGACATGGTCGACGGCGACTCCCACCCTTTGGTGCGATTCGGCAGTTTGCCAGGACATGCGCAACGATCCGCCGGCACCGTCCAAATCCAGCGGCAGCAAAACCCTGCCGGCATGGCGGCCCGGGCGGCGCGGGTCCGAGGCGGACTGGTCCTCCACGGGCTGGTCCTGCCGGTTCACAAGCGTGGAGGTGATGTCGGCGGAGATGTCCCGGTCGCTGCTCAGGGTCAGGGACAGGCCGAGGTTGCCGCGCACCTCAAAGCCCACTGCACGCCTCTCCGTGGTCATGACGACGGCCCCGGACTCGCATGCCCAGGTGATGTCCGTGGTGTAGATACCGGTGGCGAAATCCACGATGCGCCGGTACTCCAGGACAGTGGAACCCGCCAACGTAAGTTCTTCGCCGTCGATGACCACCGTGAAGTTGTTGGCGTCCGGCACATAGAGGATGCGTTGGCCCGTGCGGGCAAAACCAAAGGCGTTTTCGGCGTGTTTGATCTCCCACGTTTCGTGGAATCCGTTGATGAACGTTCCAGGCAGTTCGGTGTCCTCGGGCGAGAAGTGGGCGCCGCGGATCCCCAGGTGGCCATTGCCGATACTGAAGTTGGTCTCCAACGCACCCACCTGTCCGGGGGTGTGTGTGCTTTCCAGCAGCTTCCACGGGTCAGCGGGGAAGCGGGTTCGATCTGATGAAATCAGTGCCATAACGGTTGGCGGTCCTTGTATCTAGTGGTGGTGGAATGAAGAATCTGGTGCAGCGGTGGCGATGTGACGGCAACCGTGGTGGGGCGGATGTGCTGCAGCCGTGTGCAGGAGTGCCCAGTCACAGCAGTTCGGCGAGGTCATCCACCACATAGGTGGCTCCGGCGTCGAGCAGCGTCCTGGCACCGGCTCCTCGATTGACGCCGATGACGGAATGGAAGTCTCCAGCCGCCCCGGCTTGGACGCCTGAGACGGCATCCTCCACCACGATGCACGTGGCGGTGGGCAGACCCAGCAGTTCTGCGGCATAACTGTAAGTTGCGTGGTGGGGCTTCCCTGGCAGGTGTTTAGCGTTGGCTACCACCCCGTCCACCACGATGGGGAAATGCTTTTCCAGCCCGGCAGCCTTGAGTACTACCGGTGCGTTCCGGGAGGAAGAGACCACTGCGAGGATCAGGCCGCGGGCTTCGGCTTCCGCAATGAATCGCACAGACCCCGGGTAGGGGGCCACGCCACGGGAGGAGACGATGTCGTTGAAGACCTTGTTCTTGCGGTTCCCCAAGCCGTGGACGGTGTTCAGGGATGGGTCATCGGACAGCCCGCCTTCGGGCAGTGTGATGCTGCGTGAGGACAGGAAGTCGCGGACCCCGTCAAAGCGGGGCTTGCCGTCGATGTATTCAAAGTAGTCACTGCCGCGGTAGTGGGCCGTGGATCCGATGTGGGCCAGGTAGCCGTCGAAGAGTTCCTGCCACGCGGTTTCGTGGACCTCGGCGGTGGGGGTGAGCACCCCGTCCAGGTCAAAGAGGACGGCTTTGGCGCCAGTCCAGGGATCACGGGGAGAATTTGCGTACACGGTGTGTCCTTTCAGACGAATGGGGTGCCGGGCAAATGCAGGGCATGCGCGGGCGGGAAGGGAAAGCTCTGCGGAACTGGGACGGGCTGGTTCACCGTTTGCGCCGGGTGCTTGTACGGGTGAGCAAGGTTGTGGCCAGCAGGTGGTTGGCCGGTTCCAGCCCGGAGGCCGGGGTTTGCAGTCTTTCCACGAGCAGGTTCGCCCCCAAGGCGCCTTGGTCGGCAACCGGCTGCTGCACGGTGCTCAGGCCCATAAACTTGCTCATGGGGTGTTCGTCCAGTCCAATGATGGAGATGTTCCTTGGTGCGGAGAGTCCATGGTCATGCAGTGCTGTCAGGGCGCCGAATGCAGTTTCGTCGCAGCCTGCAAAGACGGCGCTAGGAAGACCGCGGTTTTCAATGAGTTCGTTCATGGCCCGCTGCCCGCCTTCAATGCTGGAGCCGGCGTCAATAACCAGATCCGGGTCGACCATAATGTCCCTCTCTGCAAGGGCCAATTCAAAGCCGTGCCGCCGTTCGGTGGCGGTCAGCACCGAACGGTTGCCCTTTTCACGGTTGGACAGGATGGCCAAGTCCCAGTGACCCAGGCCAAGAAGATGCTCGGTGGCCAGGCGGGCTGCCGCGACATTGTCGATCCCCACATTGTCCCAGGGGACGTTGTGCATGCCCACACTGGCCACAGCCAGGGCTGACACGTCCAGTGCCTCGATCTCAGCATCCGACAACTCGATATTGAGCAGCAGCACTCCGTCCACTTTTTGAGCGAGGGCGGCCAAGTCGCCAAAGAGCCGCTGGTGGACTGCCGGGTCGTTGCGCAAACTGATGATCATGGTGTCGTGTCCGCTGGCGGCAAACACCTCCTCCGCCGTTTCCACGGCATGGGCAAAGAACCAGGCGGTGGTGGTGGGGGCGATGATGGCGATGGAACCGGTGCTGCCGCCTGCCAGGCGGGACGCTGCCGACGAGGCCACGTACCCAAGTTGGGCCGCAGCATCCGCAACCTTGTCATACGAGGTTGCCGAAACGTTGGGGAGGCCCCGCAGCGCCCGTGAAACAGTGCAGATTGACAATCCGGACAGCATGGCCACGTCCTGGATCATGGCACGGTGCAGCTTACCCATCCAACACGGCCTCAGCCCTTTCCTTGACAGACGCAGGGGTCAAAAAGTGGTTCTTCCAGTACAGCCAACGGATGACTTGCAACGTCAAACAGCCGTCAACACCAAGATGTTTGTATTGGGCGTCACCTGCGCGGGAAAGGCAGGGAAAAAAGGGAAGCATGCACTCACGAATGCAAGTGTAAGCGCTTATAACGGAAGTTTGCAACGGAGCCCCCAGACAGGGTTTTCCCGGTTCCCCGTGTGGTGTGGGGGTGCACCCTAAACAGGGATTCCCGTCCAGCTGCTGCACCCCCGAGTGGCCCCGGAGACAACGACTTTCAGGCAATGCCCGGCAGTCGAAAAACGCCCCGGCAGAGCTGGTCGCGGCTGTTGCTTCCCGGGCGTCCGCTGGTGCTAGTTGGCCCAGAACGGGTAGTCCGTGTAGCCGGCGGCGCCCTCGGTGTAGAACGTGCGATGGTCCGGTTCGTTCAACGGAAGATCCTCGGCCCAGCGGCGGACCAGGTCAGGATTGGCCAGGGCAGGCCGGCCCACCACGACGGCGTCCGCCCAGTCAGCGGTGGACCGGGCATCGGCAAGGGTTGTGACAGTTTCAAAGCCGGTATTCAGCAACACCGGGCCGCCGAAGCGGGTGCGCAGTGTTTGGACCAGATGACCCGAGGGATCCTTGTGCAATATGCTCAGGCCCGCCAGACCCAGGGATGCGATGCCGGCCACCAGCGCAGTGTAGGTGGCCTCGGTTTCGGCAGGGTCGGTTTCCAGGGCACCTTGGACGTTGTGCTCGGGGGAGATGCGCAGCCATGTCTTGCCGGCGCCGATGGCCTCCGCCACCGCCGTGACGGTCTCGATGACGAAGCGGGCACGGTTTGACGCGCTGCCGCCATAGTCGTCGCTACGCTGGTTGGCGGACGGGGCCAGGAACTCGTGGAGGAGATACCCGTTGGCGCCGTGGAGTTCCACACCGTCAAAGCCGGCGGCCATGGCATTTTGGGAACCCTGGACGAACTCGTCGACGACGCCGGCCAAATCTGCCGGTTCCAGCGCGTGTGGCACGGGGTAGGGCGCCTTGCCTTCATAGGTGCGGGTCACGCCGTCGATTGCGATAGCGCTGGGGGCGACCACAGTCCGCCCGCCGTTGGTGTCGGGGTGGGTGACCCGGCCCGAGTGCATGACCTGGGCGATGATGCGGCCGCCGTCGGCGTGCACGGCGTCGGTGACCCGCCTCCAGCCCTCGATCTGTGCATCCGTCACCAGGCCTGGCTGGCGGACGAACGCCTGCCCGGCGAAACTGGGGTAGACGCCCTCGCTGGTCAACAGGCCCATGGAGGCGCGCTGGCGGTAATACTCGACAACGAGCTCCCCGGGCACTCCGTCGCGGCCGGAACGGGACCGGGTGAGCGGTGCCATGACCAGCCGGTTGGGAAGTACGAGATCGCCGAGCATGACGGGTGAAAACAGGTTCAAGGACATCTCCAGGGGTTTGGTTGGGGTGTACCTTCGCGACAACCCCCGACGCCCCGGGCCTTATTCCTGAAGGTGATGTTCCTCCTGTTAAAGTACGACGACGGGAGGCCACCTTCCACGGTCGGGCGCCCGTCACCCTGGGGCAGTGCCACTGCCGAGGTGTGAGATCGCGCCCTGTACGAGGCACGAGCACAGGGCGCGATCTCACACCTCGGCGGGGTGGGTGATGGGTGGGTGAAGGGTAGGAGCAGTCAGGTTGGCTCGGGGCAGTTCGGCTCGGGGTCAGGGTTTTTGAGCAGGTGCAGATCTTCCGGGGTGTCGATGTCGGCGCCATCGGTGAAGCGGCTGAAGTCCACCAGGGACACGATGTCCGGATGGGCCGCGAGGTAGGAGCGGGCGCCTGAATCGCCTGATGCCATGGCGGCGGCCCGGGATGCATGTTCCGGCGAAAACAACACTGGATGGCCTCGCCGCAAAGCCCCGCGGTCCGTCCCCTTTGGATCCGTCTCACATGGGTCGGCGCCGCCTAGGCCCGCCACTCCATGGCCGGAGCGGTACCCGGCCGCCGTGATCCGCCCGGGCCTGTGGCGGGCAAGCAGGATTTCTATGATTCCGAAGTTCATGCCCGGCTGGTCCACGAGCGCCACCAGGACGGGTCCGTCACCGGCCGCGGCGATCCCGGCGGCAAAGGAGGTTCCCATGCCCTCTTCCCAACGAGGGTTGAAGACAACACGGCAGCCGGCCGGCAGGGGAGTGGCGCGCACGTCAGCGGCGCCCGCGCCGATCACCACGACCACCTCGGTGCAGCCCCCGCGCAACAGTTCGCCCGCCGCATGGGCAACAAGTGTGGTGCCACGAAACGGCAGCAGCGCCTTGGGCCCGAGCCCCAGCCGGGACCCGGCACCCGCCGCCAGCAAAACCGCCGTCGTGCCTGTCATGGCTCAACAGTACCGAAAGTCAGTCCGACGGCGGCCGTTTCCGCAGTTGTTTCGTCGCCGAACGCTGCTGTTTCGCGGCCTGGTGCCGCCGCTTCGATCCGCGGGTGGGTTTGGTGGAGCGGCGCGAGGCGGGCGGCGGAGCCAAGGCCGCGGCAACGAGTGCGCCCAGTTTTTCCATGGCAATTTCGCGGTTGCGCAGTTGTGAGCGCTGTTCGTGCGCGGCCACCGTGATGACGCCGCCCGCCAGCCTGCGCCCCAGCCCGGTCAACAGCAAGGCCCGCTGCTCATCGGAAAGCACCTCGGATTCGGCCACGTTCCACAGCAACTCCACCCTACTGTCGGAGGTGTTCACATGCTGGCCGCCAGGCCCTGAGGAACGCGAAAACCGCCAGCCGAGCTCCGCCGCGGGAATCGTCAGCGTTGGTGAAACCATCAGATCCATGACTCAAGTTTTGCACGACCGGCCAAGAGCCGCGGCCAAGCACGACGGCGATGCGCCGCCCGCCGCCGTCGTGCCTCAGTGGGAGGTGACGTCACTCACGCCGGTGTAAGTGGAGAAGGCGGGGGAGCCCGTGACCTGGTAGTTGTTGAGGGACAGGCCCCCGGGCGGGGTGCGGCAGGAGATGAGGCGCAGCCCGGCAGGAGCGCAGCCGTCAGGGAAGAGACGGCGGCCGCTGCCCACGACGACTGGGGCGATGACGAGTCGGAGTTCGTCGATCAGTTCGCCTGCGAACAGTGATTGGGCCGGTGTGGCGCTGCCATGTACTGGGATTTCTCCGCCCGGCTGCGACTTGTGCTCGGTGAGCCGCGCCCGGACGTCGCCGGACAGGATGGTGGTGGGGTACCACGAACCCTCAACCAGAGAGTTGGAGGCAACATATTTGGGCAGACTGTTCATGCGTGCCGTGAAGGGGTCGGCGGGGTCAATGATGTGCGGCCAGTCGCGGGCGAAGGCGGTGTACGTGCGGCGGCCCAGTAGCAGGGCGTCCGCGAGTGCCAGTCATGCGGCGGCGAGGTCGAGGAAGTCCTGGTCCATGTGCGGGACGAACCAACCGCCACATGTAACGCCGCCGCTGGTGTCCTCTTCGGGCGAGCCCGGGCCCTGGCAGACTCCGTCCAAGCTCACGAATTCAGTCAATGTCAGCTTCATGGTTATGCCCCGGTCAGACGTGCTGGTCCACAATGATGGGGTTCCCGTCGGGGTCCAGCACCACGAAGCTGGCCGGGCCGGACGTGGCCTCATCGGCCTCGGTGACGAATTCCACACCGTCTGCCTTGAGTCGTTTTTGGATCTCGCGCACATCGGTAAACGGCGATACAGGTCGGGCGTCCTGGTTCCAGCCTGGATTGAACGTGAGTGAGTTCTTCTCGAACATGCCCTGGAACAGTCCGATCACGGCGTCCGCGTTCTTCATCACGAGCCAGTTCTGGGCCACATCACCAACGTGGTGGGTGAATCCGAGCTTTTCGTAAAACGCCACGGAGACCTTGAGGTCTTTGACCGTGAGGCTGACTGAGAATGCGCCGAGCTGCATGGAGTGCTCCGTCCATTGGATGACTGACTCTGATGATAGCCGTGGCATCCCCGCAGGGACATAGTTTGACCAGGAAGATCGGACGGCCCCTGGGCCCCGCTCTGGCCACTCCTTGCCTGGCGGGTGCATGATGGTGGTAGGCGGACGTCAACGTCGAAATCGTTTGCCAACCGCTTTGCAACCGGCCAAAACCACAGGAGCTGAGCCACCATGAACATGTTTGGACTCGTCATCGTCATTGCAGCGATCGTCGTCATCACGGTGATCATGGGCCTGATTGCCACCCACGGCATCTACAAGAAGCCCAGCCACTAGGTCAAGCACGACGCCGGGCACTCCCTTTGCGCTTGGGCCTCGCCAGCGCGCAGGTTGGGTGCGGCCGCCCGGCCGGGGTGTCCGTCCTGGCCACGTTGACTGAGGACGCGGCCCAGCAGCCTCCGCGCTGTCCACATGGTGGATGTCGCTTGCCAAAGTCCACTACAATTGCGCAGTGCCTAAACTTCAACCCGTCACTGTTTCCATCGCCCGCACCGTCCAGCCCGGCTACCACCGTCAATTTGCCGCGTGGGCGCATGCCGGCCAGGAGCTTGCCCGCGAATGGCCCGGCTACCTTGGCTCAGGCTGGGTTCGCAGCAGCATGGAGTCCAATGAATGGCACGTCATGTACCGCTTCTCCGACGTGGAAACGCTGCGTGCCTGGGATGAATCGCACGAGCGCAAGTGGTGGATCGACAGCAGCGGCGGACTCATGGAGATGACCCGCGTGGAGCACCGCACAGGCATCGAGGGCTGGTTTGACCAGCCGGGCGACGTCTCCATCACGGTGCCCGAGACGGTGGTGCCGCCCCGGTGGAAACAGGCAGTGGGCATCTTCCTGCCCTTCTTCCCGCTGAGCCTGCTCTCCAATATCCTCTTGAAGCCTGTGACCGAAGGCTGGCCGCTGGTGCTAGCGGTGCTGCTCAACATCTGTATCCTGACGCCGCTTATGACGTACCTCCTGCTGCCATTGAGCATGCGGCTGCTGCGTCCCTGGCTGCAACAACCGCGCAAGGTGCGCCAAAAGCGGACCTAGTCTGCCGCCGTCGTGCCTGCTGGCAAGCCGGCTGCAGTCAGGAACGGGACTGCAAACTCGATCCCTTGACAAGCCCGATCAGCGGCGCAACGGCGCAAAGGGGCTACTCCGCGTTTGCGGCCGCCAGCAGCTGGGCCAACTGCTCCGGCTCAACACCCGATCCCGGGAAGCCCATCATGCGCCCAATGGGCGCCGACTCCAGCATTTTCAGCATCGACGGATCACCTAGGATCCCGCCCGAACCATCACCACCCACGGCTGCCATGATCATGGGGCCAGCCACCGGGTGCGCCATAACTTCGCCAATGGTTGAATCAACGCTCAACGGCACGCGAATCTCGTCTCCGGCCACCTCGACGGACGCCTCGGCCCGAATGTCGCGGCTCGAGGCGCCCACGGACACCGTGTAAGGGCCGCCTTCAACAGTCCAAGCAGAAATGCGGGTGTCCCAGTACGCCAGGTCCTCGCGGCGCACCTGAACAACAACCGACGAGCTGGCGCCGACGGCCAGGTGAACCTTGGCAAAGCCCTTCAGCTCCTGCGGGGCCCGTGCAACGGACGAATCGGAAAGGCCGGTGTACACCTGCACCACGTCGGCGCCGTCCCGGCCGCCGGTGTTCGTGACAGTCAGTGAAACGGTGATCCCGGCGTCGTCCGCCACGGCGCTCATATCCGAATACTCAAAGGTGGTGTACGACAGGCCGTGCCCAAAGGGGAAGGACACCGGCATGTCGCGCGCGTCGTACCAGCGGTAGCCCACCAGCAGACCCTCGCCGTAGCGGACATGGCCGTGCTCGCCCGGGAAGTTCCCGTAGGCTGGTGTGTCCTCGAGCCGGACCGGGATGGTTTCGGCCAGCCGTCCCGCGGGATTGACGACGCCGTACAGCACCTGTGCGGTTGCCCCGCCTCCCGCCTGGCCCAGGAGCCAGCCTTCCAGGATGGCCGGGACACGCTCGGCAAAGGCTGATAGCCGCACCACACCGCCGTTGGACAGGACCACCACGGTGCGGGCGTTGACGGCCAAGACGGCTTCCAGCAGCTCGAGCTGCTGGGCAGGGAGCTCCAGGTGGTCGCGGTCAAAGCCTTCGGATTCCTGCGCGGCGGGAACGCCCAGGAACAACAGCACGGTGCCGGCGGCGGAGGCGGCAGCCACGGCTTCTGCCGTCTGTTCGGGTGTGGAGGAGCCGTCCTCGCTGTAGCCTGCAGCAAAGGGAACCTCGAGGGTGGACAGGGCGCGGATCTCATCGAGCGCATTGTCCAGCCGGGTCGGGTTGATCTGCGAACTGCCGGCACCCTGGTAACGCGGAGCCTGCGCCACATGGCCAATCACGGCAACGGAAGAATCGGGGGAGAGCGGCAGGACGCCGTCGTTCTTCAAAAGCACCATGCTGGCAGCAGCCGCCTCACGGGCCAGTGCATGGTGGGCGGCGGCGTCATACGTGGCGGAGGAATCCGCGCCGGCAACGGCCTTCTGCACCATATCCACCACTCGCACGGCGGCGGTGTCCAAAACAGTCTCGGACAGCGTACCGGCGCCGACGGCGGCCACCAGCTCGGCGTCGGTGCGGCCGCCGCTGGACGGCATCTCCAAATCAAGTCCGGCGGTCAGGGATGCAACGCGGTCCACCACGGCTCCCCAGTCGGAAACCACCAGGCCTTGGTAACCCCATTCCTCGCGCAGCACGGAGGTCAGCAGCCATGGGTCCTGGGAGGCGAACACGCCGTTGATGCGGTTGTAGGAGCACATGACGGTCCACGGCGCGGCGTCCTGGACCACGCGCTGGAAACTGCGCAGGTAGATTTCGCGCAGCGGGCGTTCATCGATGTCGGCCGAGATGCGCATGCGGTCGGTTTCCTGGTTGTTCGCGGCAAAGTGCTTCACGGAGGCGCCAACACCCTGGGACTGCAAACCGTTGACCAGGGCCGCGCCCAGCACGCCGGACAGGATCGGATCCTCCGAGAGGTACTCGAAGTTGCGCCCGCACAAGGGGGAGCGCTTGATGTTCACGCCCGGTCCGAGCAGTACGCCAACACTTTCGGCGCGCGCCTCCTCGCCCAAGGCAACGCCCACCCGGCCCAGCAGTTCGGCGTCAAAGCTTGAACCCAGCGCGACTGCTGGCGGGAAACAGGTCGCGGGAACACTGGCGTTCAGGCCCAGGTGGTCGGAGCCGCCCTGCTGCTTCCGCACGCCGTGCGGGCCGTCGGTCAGCATGATGGATGGGACGCCGGGAGCCTCCTGCGACGTCCAGAAATCCGCACCGCTGGTCAGTCCAGCCTTCTGCTCCAGGCTCAGGGACCCTACAACTTCTTCGGGCGTGGGGTTGGTCATGACGGTCCTTTGCTAG
Organism: Arthrobacter sp. PAMC 25486; assembly: GCF_000785535.1. Classification (NCBI taxonomy): domain Bacteria; kingdom Bacillati; phylum Actinomycetota; class Actinomycetes; order Micrococcales; family Micrococcaceae; genus Arthrobacter; species Arthrobacter sp. PAMC 25486. Next base: position 499,662 of record NZ_CP007595.1, read on the forward strand.
CGGTGATTGACTGTGGTGCGGCCGTCGTTGGCCGGCGCTGGCTGCGCCCACGGGTTGCCTAGGGGGGCAGTCCGCAGGCGGGCCCCATACGAATACCGTATAGCGCTCGGTTTCAAAGCGCAAGGCTCGCAAGGGTCTTGTTGACTGTGGGAGGCGCGACGGCGGACCCCGGGTTGCCGGCCTGCGGCAGCTGGGCGGGCCCGGCCTGGGTGACGCGGGCGCCGTCGGACGCGGGAAGGGCGGTGCGGTCGGCGCTGAACTACTTGCGCGTCAATGCCTCCCACAGCCGGGTGAGACCGCCGACCATGTCGATGGTGTCATCCAGCAGCCATTGGCTCTGGAGGCCGTCGCTGCTGGCGATCATGAGCATGGCGATGTCTTCGCCGTCGAGTGCCGGGGGCAAGGTGCCTGCCGCCTGCTGCGCCTCAATGCTGGTGGTGATCATGCGCCGAAAGTAAGCTGAGCGTTCCTGGAAGAAATGATGGGCGGGGTGGCTGGCGTCGGAGGCCTCGGCGGAAAATTGCGTATAGAGATGAACCAGTCCCGGGACATCGATATTGTGCCGCACCACATTCAGCAACGCCTCGATGCCAATCACTTTCCCGCTGCCCAGGCCGTAGGTCTCCGTATCGACCTCGTCACGCTTGCGCAGCACCGCAATGAAGAGGTCCTCCTTGGTGCCAAAGTAGTGCAGCAGTCCGGTTTGGCTGAGGTTGACGGCGGTGGCAAGTTCCCTGAGGGAGGTCTTGCGGTAGCCGTGTGTGGCAATCACCTCAAGGGCGGTGGTTAGAATTTCGTCGCGCTTGGCGATGCCTTTTGCGTAAGATCCTCGTGCAGCCATTGGCCAAGCATAGGCGCATCCCCTCCTTGACCGCTAAAACAGAACGGGATACCGTTTTACAAATCCGTCACAAGGAGTACCTGTGAATACTGCTGATCCGCACGCGAGCCTCGGGCACGGGCTGCGGCTGTGAGCGCCGTGACAGCTTTCGTTGAGGCACGCACGACGGCGGGACTCGTCCGGGGCGCCTGGCGGAACCAGTGCGCTGTCTTCCTGGGCATACCGTTTGCGGAACCTCCCGTGGGCCCGCTGCGGTTTGGCGCCCCGGTTCCGCATGGGCCGTGGGAGGGTGTCAGGGATGCGTTGGAAATGGGGGCCACACCGCAACGTGGAGACAATGGGAGCACGCTGATCCCGGAACCCTCTGTTGCAGGCCCGTCGACACTGAACGTCAACGTGTTCACACCGTCGCCCGGCGAAGACGCCGGATTGCCCGTCCTGGTCTAAATCCACGGCGGCGGCTTCACCTCCGGTTCCCCGGCGAGCCTCTGGTACGACGGCACCGCCTTTGCCCGCGACGGAGCCGTCACCGTGGTGATGTCCTACCGGCTGGGCTTTGAAGGATTCGGTTGGGTGGAGGGTGCCCCGCACAACCGTGGCGTCCTGGACTGGCTGCTTGCGCTGGAATGGGTGCAGCGCAACATCGCATCCTTTGGCGGCGACCCGGCGCGCGTCACGATCGCCGGGCAATCCGCCGGCGGTGGAGCGGTGCTAACCGTGCTGGGCCTGCCGAGCGCACAAAAGCTGTTCAGCGCCGTGTATTGCTCATCGGGGGTGACCGCCGACGTCACGCTGAACAGGTCGCGGGAATTTGCCAGGAAGCTGGCGGAACAGGCCGGGGTGGCGCCCACCCGCACCGGCTTTGAATCGGTCGATGAGGAAAGGCTGTTGGGGCTGCAGAAAAAGGCCGCGATGCCGCAGGGCTCACCCTTGAAAATGCTGCAGTCCCTGGCCGAGGAAGGACTCAGTCTGGGACCCGTCATGGATGGCGGGCTCATCACCCAGCCCACGATAGAGGCCATCCGCTCGGGCGTCGGAGCAGACAAGCCACTCGTCATTGGCTCCAACGACGATGAATTCTCGATGATCTTTTCCGACATGAAGAACAAGCTCAAATGGATTCCCGCCGGGTTCTTGCTGGGACGGATCGGGCTGCGCGGAACTAAACGCAGCGACTATCTGGGCGCCAATGCGGACGTCAAGGCACGTGGCACGGCCGCGATCATGGGCAGGTACCTGACGGACTCCGTCTTCCGCGCCTTCATCCCGGCACTGGTGAAAGCCCGCGGCACGGCGCCCACCTGGGTGTACCGCTTTTCCTGGCGCTCCCCGGTCCACGACTGCGCCTTCGACTGCCTTGAGGTGCCCTTTTTCTTCGACCTGCTGGATCGCGAGGGTGTGACAGAGATTGCCGGCGACGCCCCGCCGCAAAAGCTGGCCGATGAACTGCACGCCTCGGCGCTCCGCTTCCTGTCCGACGGCGACCCGGGCTGGCCCCACTCCGGCACCACAGGCACAACAAGGGTGTGGGACGTCCCGAGCCAGGAGATCGGCGACGGGTACCAGTCGGTAGCCGCCCTCCTCTAACAAAACCAACCCCAAACCCCCACCTCAGGATTGACCTGCCTCCAGCTCGTCTGCAATATGTCGCTGACTCACAGCTTGGTCGTGGAGTGCACCAAATGTGTCCCGGCATGGTGGCGGGCAGGTGCTGGAGGTGCACGGCTATGCGCGGCACGCAAACATTCTTGAGGGGTCCACCGTCGAGCTGGCATCGGTGCATCGGTGCATCGGTGCAGGCGGTGTTGGGGGTGATCCGGTCTGCTGCGCTGAAGGAGGGTCTCGCCGACACTTCAACACCGTCGCACCTGTTCATCCATTACAACCAGCGCGTCATCGAGGGCACTGTCGGTTCCGACGCCGATGCGCAGATCCAGAACGGCATCAAGTCGGTCGCCGGCTCGGGCGTCTGTGATGAAACTCTGTGGCCGTACGACATCACACGGTTCGCCGTCCATCCGCCGCCTTCCTGCTTTGCGGCTGCCAAGGACCCACGGGCCGTTACCTACTCGCGCGTGGGCCAGTCGCTCAGCCAGCTGAAGGGCTGCCTGGCGTCTGGATACCCGGCGGTTTCGGCTTCACCGTGTACGGCCGCTTCGAAAGCGTCGAGGTTGCCGGCACCGTCCCCATGCCCGGAGCCGGCGAAGCAGTTCTGGGCGGGCACTGCGTGGTAGCGGTGGGCTAGAACGATGCCTGCCAGCGCTTCACCATCCGCAACTCATGGGGAACCGGCTGGGGCACGTCAGGGTCTTTCGCCATGCCCTGCACCTGCCTGATCAGCCGGTCCCTGGCCAGCGTCTTTTGGGCGGTGAGCACCACCAGCTGATTGCCGCCACGGAAGCACGACGGCGTGCGTCACCATTGCGCCGTCGTTTCCTCAGGTGCGGGGCCCCCCTTTCCCTGCCCGGGCCCGCCACTGGCCCTTGAGCCACGCATCCCCTCCGTTGAGTGACGGGGCGAGCTGGTCAGCAATGATGATGAAGATGAGAAAGAACAGCGCGGCAAGAATTCCAGCACCAATCGCAAACTGCAGATACCACGCACCCAACAGATAAGCCGCCCAGATTGACCCGGCCCAGACGGCGGACGACAGGACGACGGTGGCCAAGCGACGGGTCCGTGCCATCGATTCCCTCGGGAAGAGGCTCAACAGCAGAATCGCCAGGCTGAAGGCGAAAGCCCCGACAGTCAACGTGGCAGGCAAAACACCCTCCCGCACAGTGGCTGCACAAATATTCCTTGCAGTTTGCTCAAGACTGCTGCCGTCCGGAGCCGTCATCCCAACCAGTTGCTGCTGGATCTTCGCTACACATTCCTCGCCCCACACTAAGTTCATGAATGAATTGTTGCACGGGTGGGGCATCATCCATGCGCCGACAATGCGACCCGCAAGCCCTTCCGCCAGCGCACCAGGAACTCCAGGCCACAGCCGGAGATTTCGCGAGCACTTTCTAAATGAGGCACGCGCCCCCTTATCGCGAGCACTGCGGATGAGGTCCGCCGATGACAGTTCCGCCGATGGTCATGGAGGTGACGGATCCACCACGCTGCAGGTGCTTTAGCATGATGTTCGGGCACTCCTTGGCGGAGGCGGGACGAAGCCCGGTGCCAGGCTGGAGGCGATCTTTTCTGCCGCAACTGCCCCGGTTTGAGCGTCCGGTGCCCCTGGGATGTCGCGGCCCGGCACAGTTGAGGCCAGCCCGCCGTTGCTTGTTCCCGACAGGATTGTCCCGGCGGAGTTGGCGCGGATCGGCAAGACGTCCTGCAGCAGGGGAGGTACGACGGCGGCCACCACCGCGGCGCGAATCCTCACCAAGGCGCCTGCCCAGGCGGGCGGGCGGGCGCTCCCGGGAGAATTAATCCTGCAGCAACGCCAGAGCCGTGTCCAGGGTGGCCACGGCCTGCGCATTGTCGATGCGGGACAAGGTCATGGCCGCAACCACCAGTGAGCTCAGCACAGTGGCCAACTGGAGACGGGCGCCGTCGTCAATCCCTGGACGGTGGGCGGCGACTCCCCGGCCGAGCGAGTTCTTCAGCTCATCCCGGTAGCCGGCGATCGCATGACTCACGGCTTCCTCATGGGAAATAGGCGCCCCCGCCGCATTGAGGAGCAGGCAGCCATTGTGCGACTGCAGGGAATCGGGCTGGGCGAGGGCGGCGCGCAGGCCGCTGAAGTAGTCGGTGATCGCCTCCGGAGCCACATCGGGGGAGTTGAGCGGCTGCAGCCGGGGGCGGATGATCTCGGCAAGATAGCTGGCCAAGGCGGCGTCGAAGAGTCCGCGCTTGCTGCCGAAGGCGTGGTAGATGCTTGAGCGGCTCAGGCTCGTGGCGCGCTCAAGGCTGGGCAGGGAGGCATCCTCATAGCCGCGTTCCCAAAACACTGCCCGTGCAGCGCGGACGACTTCGTCCGTGTCAAACGTTTGTGCGCGTCCCATGGAGCCCCTCATTTTGTGAACCAGTCAGTCCACTATATAGTGGATCATTCAATCCATAATAGGCCATGTGCACCGCAAACCGGAGCGCGGAGCCACACCACCTGCCACACCAAGGGAAGTTCACACCGTGTCCACATCAGTCAGCACCCAGATTCAGCTCGCCGCCCGACCCAGTGGCTGGCCCACTGCCGCCGATTTCGCCACCGTGAAGCTGGAGCTTGGAGAGCTCGGGCCGGGACAGGTCCGGGTCGTCAACGAGTTCATGTCGGTGGACCCCTACATGCGCGGGCGAATGAGTGACGCCAAGAGCTATGCTGCGCCATTCACACTGGGTGAGACCATGACTGGCGGGGCCATTGGCCGCGTCGTTGAATCCACGAGCGAGAATATTCCCGTTGGGTCAGTGGTGCTCCACCAGTTCGGCTGGCGGGATGTTGTCCAGGAAGACGCCGCCTGCTTCAAGGTTGTTCCCGAACTGCCCGGCGTGCCGCTGTCGGTCTACTTGGGCATGCTCGGCATGACGGGATTCACCGGCTATGTGGGCTTGACCGCGATCGCCGGCATGAGGCCCGGCGACACCGTCTTCATTTCCGGCGCTGCGGGCGCCGTTGGTACCGCGGCCGGCCAGATTGCCCGCCTGCTGGGCGCCGGCCGCGTCATCGGCTCGGCCGGAAGCGAGGAGAAGGTCGCCCTGCTGACGGAGAAGTACGGCTACGACGCCGCCTTCAACTACAAGTCCGGACCTGTGCGCGAACTGCTCGCCGCCGCCGCACCTGAGGGCATCGACGTCTTCTTCGACAACGTCGGCGGGGACCACTTGGAAGCCGCGCTTGACGTGTTCAACCCCGGCGGCCGCGCTGCCCTCTGCGGTGCCATCGCCGGCTACAACGTCACAGACCGCAAGGTGGGCCCGGACAACATGGTCAACATGATTACCCGCGGACTTTCGCTCAAGGGATTCACGCTGGGCAGCTACCTTGACCTGGCCCCGGAATTCAACGGCCACATGAGCAAATGGTTCGCGGCCGGTGAGATCGCCTTCGACGAAACGGTGGTTGATGGCATCGACAACGCCGTCGACGCGTTCCTCGGCATGATGCAGGGGGCGAACACGGGCAAGATGGTGGTCCGCACCGCTGTATTGGCTGAGCTGATCGCTTAGCCCAACCCGCCGCAACCTGGCAGGCCTGGTCCCGGGACATTCCCGGGGCCGGGCCTGTGGTGCGCTGCCCCAAGTTCCCTAGCACGTAAACGCACCAAAGGGGTCCGCCGGCCAAAGTCTGCCACAATCCACGACACAAACCCCCCTATAAACGCGTCCCCGCTTAAGTCCCGCACCCACCCGGCACACCCCCGAAAACCCGCGTAAATTCGCGAGTTATGCGCCACCGAAACGCCATGCTACTGTAACAATATTCCACGGACCTCCCGGCGTAGTCTCTTGCCGGTTGCAGATAACGGGTGGAGACTTAGATCCGTTAGCTCCTGAGGAGGAATATATGCATTTGACGCCCCGTGAGCAGGAAAAGCTCATGATAGTTGTCGCCGCCGATTTGGCCCGCCGCAGGCAAAAAAGGAACTTGAAACTCAACCACCCCGAAGCGGTCGCGATCCTCACCTATGAGTTGATCGAGGGGGCACGCGACGGCCGCACAGTTGCTGACCTGATGAGCTGGGGGAGCACCATCCTTTCCCGCTCGGATGTCATGGAAGGGGTGCCGGAGATGATCAAGGATGTTCAGGTCGAGGCAACTTTCCCCGACGGCACCAAGCTAGTCACAGTGCACAATCCCATTCGCTGACACCAGCCTTACGCGCCAAAGGAAGCCCACCCATGAAACCAGGGGAATACATTCTGCGTGATGAGCCGGTGCTCTGCAATGCCGGTTCCGAAGCCATTCAACTCTCCGTCGTCAATCGCGGGGACCGCCCCGTCCAGGTCGGCTCCCACTACCATTTTGCCGAAGTTAACGACGCCCTGGAATTCGACCGCGACGCCGCATACGGCCGCCGCCTCGACATTCCCGCGGGCACCGCCGTCCGCTTCGAACCCGGTGATCCCAAGACCGTGAACCTCATCGAACTCTCCGGCACCCGTCATGTGTACGGCTTCCGTGACCAAGTCAATGGGAAGCTCGACGGCGCAGACGCCCACCCAGGTGCCGGGCAAAACGCAACCACCGAAAAGGACGGACAATGAGCTTTGAACTGAGCCGCAAGCAGTATTCCGACCTGTACGGTCCCACCACGGGTGACGCCGTCAGACTGGCAGACACCGAACTCTTCCTCGAAATCGAACACGACCACACCAAATATGGGGAGGAAGTTGTCTACGGCGGGGGCAAGGTCATCCGCGACGGCATGGGCCAAAACGGCCAGCGCACCAGGGACGAAGACATCCCGGACACCGTCATCACGAACATCATCGTGCTGGACTACACCGGCATCTACAAGGCGGACGTCGCCCTGCGCGACGGGCACATCTTCAAGATCGGCAAGGCCGGCAACCCTGACATCTCCGACGGCGTGAACATCACCATCGGCGTCGCCACCGACGTCATTGCCGGTGAAGGCAAAATCATGACCGCCGGCGGCATCGACACCCACGTGCACTTTGTCAGCCCCGACCAGGTCCCCGTCGCCCTGGCATCCGGCGTCACCACACTGATCGGTGGCGGCACCGGCCCGTCAGACGCGAGCAAGGCAACCACCGTCAGTCCCGGAGCCTGGCACATTTCCAAGATGCTGCAGGCCGTGGACAACCTCCCCATCAACGTCGGCCTGCTCGGCAAAGGCCACGCCAGTGCCCGTGAACCCCTCGCCGAGCAGGTCCGCGCCGGCGCGATCGGATTGAAGGTCCATGAGGACTGGGGCGCAACCTACTCATCCATCGACATGTCCTTGAAAATCGCCGATGAATTCGACGTCCAGGTCGCCATCCACTCCGACACGCTCAACGAGTTCGGCTTCGTGGAGGACACCATCAAGGCCATCGACGGCCGCGTCATCCACACCTTCCACACCGAAGGCGCCGGCGGCGGCCACGCCCCGGACATCATCAAGATCGCCGCCCTGCCCAACGTGCTGCCGGCGTCGACCAACCCCACCCTGCCCTTCACCGTCAACACCATCGATGAGCACCTGGACATGCTCATGGTCTGCCACCACCTCAGCGCGGACATCCCCGAGGACGTGGCGTTCGCCGACTCCCGCATCCGCAAAGAAACCATCGCCGCCGAGGACGTCCTGCACGACCTGGGCATCTTTTCCATCACCTCCTCCGACTCCCAGGCGATGGGCCGCGTCGGCGAGGTGGTCCTGCGCACCTGGCAGGTCGCAGACGCCATGAAGCGCCAGCGGGGGAAGTACGACGACGACCCCGAGTTGGGCGACAATGCGCGGCTGAAGCGTTTTGTTGCGAAATACACGATCAACCCGGCGATTGCCCACGGCATCGGTGACTACGTTGGCAGTGTTGAGGAAGGCAAGTTTGCCGACCTGGTGCTTTGGGAGCCGGCGTTCTTCGGTGTGAAGCCGGAGATGGTGATCAAGGGCGGCCAGATGGTGATGTCCATCATGGGAGATCCCAACGGCTCCATTCCCACACCGCAGCCGCGCACGTTCCGTCACAACTTTGGCTCGCTGGGCCGGGCGGTGCATTCCTCCTCCATCACGTTCCTGTCCCAGGCCGCCATCGATGCGGGGGTTCCTGCCGAGCTGGGCCTGGCACACGAGGTGCGTCCCTGCCACGGCATCCGCAACCTGACCAAGGCCGACATGAAGCACAATGGCGAAACACCCGACATCCAGGTGGACCCGGAAACCTACGAGGTTCGTGTTGACGGCGAGGTTGTCACGGCCGAACCTTCCAGCGTGCTGCCCATGGCGCAACGCTACTTCCTGTTCTAAAAGGAGAACCATTGATTATTGAAGCCATCCTTGGCAATAAGTTTGACCCGGCGACAGCAAGCTTTGACCCGGCGGCACTTGACGGTCTGCATGAGGAACGCGTCGTGCTGCCCTTGGCCCTGCTGGTCAAGCGCATCCTGCGCGTCACCACCGACCATGGCCGAGAGCTGGGCATCCGTCTGGCCGGAGACGCCGTGGCCGACCTCCGTGACGGCGATGTCCTCCATCTTGATGACAAGGACGCCATCGTGATCTCCGTCGAGCACAGCGACGTCCTGGTGATCGCCCCGGAGTCCGTCAGGGAGATGGGCGTCGTGGCTCACAACCTCGGCAACCGGCACATGCAAGCCCAGTTCTTCGGCGAGGACAGCGAGTACCAGGCCCAGGTCATGGTGCTCGCCTACGACCACACGGTGGAGGACTACCTCAAGCACGTGGGTGTGCCGTACTCACGGCAGGAACGCGTCATGCCCGTGCCGTTCCGCCACGCAGAACACACGCACTAAGATGACGGCCGCTCCGAGTTACCTGTTGCCGCTGCTGCAGCTGAGCGATTCGGCGCTGCCCACCGGCGCGTTCAGCCACTCACTCGGCATGGAAACACACCTCGAGCGGGGCATTGTTCATGATGAGCAAAGCTTCGCGAACTGGCTGACCCAGTTCATCCGCATCCAGCTCGTCCACTCGGACGGGCTCGCGATCCGCCTCGCCTACGAGGCGGACACCCCGGCCGAACTGTTCCGCGTGGACAGGGAACTGCACGCAGCAGCCCTGCCCCGGGAGATCCGGGAGGCCGGGGTGAAGATGGGTGCGCGCATGCTCGACATCGCCGGCTCTGTCTTCCCCTGCGCGGAACTTGAGGACTATGCGACGGCGGTCGGCTCGGGGGAGTGCGCCGGCCACCCGGCCCTGGCCTTCGCCATCGCGGGCAAGAACCTGGGCGTGCCGCTGGAGGAACTGCTGAGCACGTACCTGTTTTCCACCGTCACCTCGCTGACGCAGAACGCGATCCGCGGCATTCCGCTCGGCCAAAATGCCGGCCAACGCGTCCTTGCCGCCGCACACCGGGAGGTGCGTGACGGCGTCGCACTTGTCCTGACGCTGGGACGCGAGGACTTCGGTGTTACGGCACCGGGCCTGGAAATCGCGCAAATGCAACACGAACGCCAACGCGCCCGCATGTTCATGTCATGACAAAGCCTCGATGGCGGACACCCACCTCCCGACGCGGCAGCACCTTCAGGGGTCTTTTGGGGAACGCGGCAGCATCGTCTGGGCAGCAAGACCACAGATCAAGAACTTAGACAGAAGGAGAAGCACATGAAACCGATCAAGATTGGCATTGGCGGCCCGGTTGGCGCCGGCAAGACTCAGCTCGTGGAGCGCCTCACGCGTGCCCTGGACGGACAGGTGTCGAGCGCCGCGATAACGAACGACATTTACACGATCGAGGACGCGAAGATCCTCGCCGCGAACGGCGTCCTGCCGCTGGATCGGATCATCGGCATTGAGACCGGCGGCTGCCCGCACACCGCAATCCGCGAGGACACGTCCATGAACTCGGCCGCGGTGGCGGAATTGGAAGCGCGGCACCCTGACCTGCAGGTCATTTTCATCGAGTCGGGCGGCGACAACCTTTCGGCCACGTTCAGCCCGGAATTGGTGGATTTCTCGATCTATATCATCGATGTGGCGCAGGGTGAGAAGATCCCGCGGAAGGCTGGGCAGGGCATGATCAAGTCGGATCTGTTCGTCATCAACAAGATCGATCTGGCCCCGTACGTGGGTGCGGATTTGTCCGTGATGGAGGCCGACACCCTCGAATTCCGTGGCCACAAGCCGTACTGCTTCACGAACCTGAAGACCGACGACGGCTTGGAACACGTCATCAACTGGCTCAAGCGCGACGTGCTCATGCTTGACCTGGCGAACTAGGACTTCCGTTGGTCGAGCTCGTCGAAACCCGCACCGTCGGCCGCCTCGGAACGCATGGCCAGTGGGCTGGCACGCTTTCACTCGACATCGACCGACGCGACGGCAGGTCCATCGCGGTGAAGCAGTTCCATGATGGTGCCCTGCGGATCCTGCGTCCGCACTACCTGGATGAGTCGGGGCAGGTTTGCTATGTGATCATCAACCCGGGCGGCGCGTATCTCGGTGGGGACAAGTATCTGATCGAGGTTTCGGTGGCCGACGGGGCTGACCTGCTGTTGACGACGCAGTCGGCCACGAAGGTCTACCGGACGCCGAACGACCGGGCCGAGCAGCACATCGACGTCCATCTCGGCGCCGGCGCGCGTTTGGAACTGCTGCCGGATCCGTTGATCGCCTACCGGGAGGCCAGTTACGGTCAGGTGACAACGGTGGACATGGATCCGTCGGCGTCGCTGGTCATGGCCGAGGTGGTCACGCCCGGTTGGTCCCCTGACGGTGAGCTGTTCCGGTACGACGAGATCCGCATGCGCAATGAAATTTCCATCGGCGGCAGGCTGACGGTCTTGGACAATCTGTTGATCCGTCCGGGAACCGGATCGCCCGTGGACAGCAGCGCCTTCATGGCCGAATATACGCATTTGGGCTCGCTACTGGTGATGGATGCCCGGGTTGATGGCGCACTCGTGGATGAACTCCACGCTTTGCTGGCACCCAAGAACGACGGCGGGCAGCTGGGGATCACGCTGTTGGACGGACCCGGCTTTGCCGTCCGGGCACTGTCCCACTCGACAGAGTCATTGAATGAATTGCTGGCCGCCGCCGTGGACCTGCTCCGCGCGCGGTGGTACGGCCAAGAACCACTGAACTTGAGGAAATACTAATGTCGGCCATTGCCCGCTTGGGATATCTGGAACGTGAAAAGCTTCCGGTGGCCCAACGGATGGGCGCCACGTTCCTGGCGGTGGCCCTGCTGCACCTCATTGTGGTGGGCCTGATGGTGTTCTCGCTGATGCGCGATGTGCACCCCTTGGCCATCGGCCTGGTCATCACCGCTTATCTGGCGGGAGTGAAGCACAGCTACGACTGGGACCACATCGCGGCGATTGACAACTCCAGCCGCAAGTTCGCTGCCCAGGGCCGGGGACCGGTGAGTGTTGGCTTTGCGTTCAGCATGGGGCACAGCTCGGTGGTTCTGCTTGCAGGCATCCTGGTGGTCAGCGGTGCCGGCATCATGGGTGCCGTGCTCAATGAGGGTTCGGCAGCCAACACGGCGTTGGCACTGTTCGGCGCAAGCATCTCAGCGTTGTTCCTGCTGGCGATCGGCCTGTTCAACGGCTCCGCCTTCCTGAAGGCCAACGTCTTGTTTCGGCGGGTGCGCCGGGGAGGGACCGTCCGGGATGACGAGCTGGCACCCACCGGCATGGTCGCCCGGCTCATGGACAAGCCGCTGTCCAAGGTCAAGCGCCCCCGAGACATTTACGTGCTGGGGTTCCTGTTCGGTCTGGGCTTTGACACGGCATCCACCATCGCGTTCCTGCTGCTGACGGCATCCGCCGCGCTGGCCGGAATTTCCCTTGCCGCCTTGATGGCCCTGCCGCTGGCGTTCACGGCCGCAATGACCCTGTGCGACACGGCGAACGGCATGGCCATGATGAAGATGTATCGCTCCGCCGTCATGAACCCGGCCCGCCGGATCGGTTTCAACATGGTCATCACCGGCCTGTCTGCAACGTCCGCATTGTTCATCTCCGCGCTGACCATCGCCGCGATCATGCACGATGTCCTCGGACTGACCGATCCGGTCACCACCTGGCTGGCCAACCTGGACCTCGGCCATGCCGGGCTGCTCCTGGTGGGGCTGTTCCTGGCGGTGTGGGGGATTGCGGCTCTCGGTTGGCGCAAATCCAAGCACGACGGCGTTGCTCGCCCGGCTGTCTAGCTGGCCGCGTGCGCCGGCTGCTGAAGTGACGGACGATTGGCTGTGTGATGTGGCGCATAGAATCCGCCTTCTGCGCTGTGTAATCCAAATCATGGCTTTAGGATTGATGGTTGGAAAGAAACTTGGTGGAGCATGAATTCCGCCCCGCACTTTGACGATGAGGTTAGGCCCATGAAGAAATTTATTCAGTTTTCCGTCGCTGCACTCCTGGTTGCCGGTCTCGCCGCGTGTGGCACCGATGCACCTGCAACGAGTCCGAGCGAGTCGCCCAGTGTAACGGCCACAACCACACAGGAGCAGCGTGCCGTTCCCGATGTTGTTGGCATGACGTACAAGGAAGCGTACGAAACCCTGGTTAAGGATGACTTCTTCGCCCAGCTGGTCGACAAGACCGGAGCCACGTGGGTTGAGGGCAGCCCCTGGGCTGACGCCAAGGTGGCTTCGACTGATCCCGCAGCCGGCACGATGACGGACGAGTCGTACGTCAACGTGGCACTGGAGCCGACGCAGGAAGAGTACGCCGCCCAGACGAAGGCTGCTGAGTAAACGCCGGCTGCAACATCGGAAACACCAGTCCTTCCAAGGGCGCGGCAGTGCAAATTGCCGCGGAGGGGTTGGTGTTTTTTGTGTTCAAATTCCAATTCCCGGCCAACTCTTTAGTTCTGCCCGAGTCCTGGAGCAATCACAGGATCTGGAGGCTCCGCCCGATCCCCGAAAAGCACGCATGCCCCGTCGGTGTTGCCGTGTTTCGGGATGACGCGGCGAACTAGGCCAGGTCAAGCGGCCCGTGGATAATAGTGGCGAGCCACAGGCCCTTGCCTCGGAGACGCTCCTGGGGCGTTCTTCTATGCGGTGCAAGGGACGTTGTCAGCGCCGCTGCGAAACCCGAATTTGACCCTGCCCCCGGGGGTAACGTTTAGGTTGATTGCAGGAGGTAAGAATGCTCATAGGTGAACTCGCCGCGAAATCAGCAACAACCATCAAGGCCGTCCGTTACTACGAACTGCTCGGCCTTGTCGTGCCCAAAAGGCAATGCAACGGTTACCGCCACTACTCGGACGACGACCTGCGCAAGGTCCAGGAAATCCGTGAACTCGCCCAGCATGGCATCAACCCGGCCAAGGCGAAGCCGTTCCTGGAATGCCTGGACGCCGGGCACCGCCACAGCGACGAGTGCCCGGCATCCCTGGCCGCCTACCGGGACAGCATCACCGAACTGGACCACGCCATCGCATCCCTCACCTCCCGCCGACAACTGCTGGCCGAACGGCTACAGCAGGGCGCGGCCCGGACATTCATCAAGGAGTCGAACATGACTGACTACGCAACAACCCTCCCCGACAACCTTCCCGTCCCCGAGGACGACGGCGCCGCAGCCCACCTTCCCGGCCTGACGTTGCCCTCGCTGGTCCACGAAGCAACGGACGGCCAGCAAATGGACCTGTCCAATCTCGGCCCTGGCCGGTCCATCATCTACCTGTACCCGCTCACAGGCCTGCCCGGCACCGACCTGCCTGAAGGCTGGGACTCCATTCCCGGCGCCCGCGGTTGCAGTACCGAGGCCTGCGACTTCCGCGACCATTTCGCCCAACTCCAGGCGGCCGGCGTCGAACGCGTCCATGGATTCTCCAGCCAGGATCCCGACTACCAGCGCGAGGTCACCACCCGCCTCCGCCTGCCCTTCACCATGCTCTCCGACACCGGATTCGAGCTTGCGAGGGCCCTGAACCTGCCCACTTTCGCCGCACCGGGCCATCCGCGCCTCTACTCACGCCTGACCCTGGTGGTCAGAGCCGGCGTCATCGAGCACGTGTTCTACCCGATCTTCCCGCCCAACACCCACGCGCAGCAGGTCCTCGCCTGGCTCGAGGCGCATCCCGTCGCGTGAAAATGAACCAGGGTGCCTGGCCCGACGCTCAGCCCCAGAACTCCGCCAGCTGACCGGCAACCCCCTTGCCTTGCTCGTAGCCAGCCCGAGCAGCGGCCGGTCGTGTGGACAGATCCATCATGCTGGCGCCAAACGCAGCGAGAGAGTTGCGGTCCGGAAGGATCGTTTCCACCATGCTGCCGGACATGCGCAGCTCGTCAACCTGCACGGCAAGTTGCATGCCCCATTCCAGCGGGTGGCGTGTCCTGCCACCCAATGGTGACAGCACCAGCACGCGCCCGTACCCGGCGGCCAAGTCGGCGTTCTCGCTGTTGCGCCGGTACCCGCCGTCGATGTATTGGCTGTCGCCGATTCTGTAGGCGAAGCTGCCGGCGCAGCTGGCCGCAACGGCGTCCGTGAGGGAGACTCCGCCGTCGCGGTCAAACACGACGGGTTCACCGCTATTGGCATCGACCGCAGTGAGTAGCACCCGCTGCTGCGGCCACTGCTGGCTGGACAGCCGGGATGCGACGGTGGCACGCCACCGCGCCTGCGCCGCGCCGTCTGATGATGCGCCCAGCGAGAGCGCCGATTCACCCATACGACGGCGCATCTCAGCCGGACTGGAAGAAGCAGCGATCACCTCGCCCGTCCTGCGCAAAGAGTCGGAAGCCGATCCTTGGCGCCCGCGCCCGGCGCCGGGCATGACATCAACCGGCCGTGGCAGCACGGGAGCTGCAAGGATATCGGCAAGCAGCCGCCCCGGGCTCGTTCCGGTGATTTGGGCGGTGGCTGTTGCACCGGCCGACGTGCCAATAATCAGATCGGCGCCGGTGACGTCCATGCCGGATTGAAACAAGCCGGCGATGACGCCGATCAGCCACGCATTGCCGGCCGATCCGCCGCCGCCAAGGACCAGTGCACGCGCGCAGGGGTCAGAGGGGGTGGAATGCGGGGTTGAAAAAGAATTTGTAGTCATGGGAGTCGCCTTTCGCGAATTGCCTTGTCGGGCGCTCCCGGTGACGGCTACCTTGGCCGCGAGCTCGTGGACTGCAGGGGAGCGCCCACTGTGGATACTGCGTTCATGGGTCTCACCTCCTGCCGGTTCATCACGAGTACCAAAAAATTATCACCCTGACGGCGTGGTGCGCAACGGTGTGGGTCATCGCCGCATGCGGCGCGGGAATCCACGGCCGCCTCATTGCGTTTTCATAGCTGAGACCAACAGAGGGAAACGACCATGACATCAGCACTCTTTGCACCCATCACGGTCCGCGGCACCACCGTCCGCAACCGCCTGTGGGTCACACCCATGTGCCAGTACTCCGCCGAGAAGCAGGACGGCGTACCCACCGACTGGCACCTGGTCCATCTCGGATCGCTGGCCCGCGGCGGCGCCGGCGTCGTGTTCACCGAAGCCACTGCCATAGCGCCGGAAGGCCGGATCTCCCCGCAGGACCTGGGCCTGTGGAACGATTCCCAGCGCGACGCGTTCTCCCGCATCACCGCCTTCATCCACAGCCAGGGTGCCGCCGCCGGCATCCAGCTCGCCCACGCCGGCCGCAAGGCCTCCACCTTCCGGACCTGGGATGCGCGCCAGGGCACCGTTCCCATGCACGACGGCGGATGGCCCACCATTGCGCCGAGCCCCCTCGCGTTCCCCGGTTATGACCAGCCGGTGGCGATGTCCACGGGGGATATTGGGGATGTGGTGGACGCTTTTGCTGCTGCCGCCCGCCGCGCGTCCGACGCTGGCTTTGACTTCATCGAGATCCACGCCGCACACGGCTATTTGCTCCACCAATTTCTGTCGCCACTGAGCAACAAACGCACCGATGGCTATGGCGGCAGCCTGGCGAACCGGGCCCGGATTCTGCTGGAAACCATTGCCGCCGTCAGAGTTGAGGTGGGCCCGGACATTCCTGTGCTGGTGAGGTTCTCCGCCACAGACTGGGTGGAAGGCGGCTGGACGCTCGAGGACACCGTCACAGTCGTGCGATGGGCGGCAGGGCATGGTGCCGACATGGCCGATGTTTCCTCAGGCGGCAACGTCCCGGGCACCCACATTCCGGTGGGGCCGGGTTACCAGGTTCCGTTCGCCACGGCAGTGCGCACCCAGGCAGGGGTGCCGAGCATCGCCGTCGGGCTCATTGACGATCCGAGACAGGCCGAGCATATCGTGGCAACAGGGCTGGCCGACGTCGTCATGCTGGGCCGGGCCCTTTTGCGCGATCCCAACTTCCCGCTGCGCGCCGCGGCGGCACTGGGTGTCGGCGTCGACTACGCACCGCCGCAATACCACCGGGCGCCGATCGCGAGGCGAGCACAGCCCGCACCCAGGCACGTCATGCCATGAGGGCGGTGGAAGTGCTGGCGTGAATGGAAAGCTGAGGGCCCCACAGCGCATGGCCGCGGGACCCTCAGAAATACCTAATAGGGAACCTGCCCCTGGCTCCAACTGCGGCGCCGGACAGCGCCTCCAATGAAAACGCGACGGCGGATGTTCACCTTGGCGCACATTGGCAGTTTCGACGGAGTGCCAGGTGCCATGCTCCTATCGAGCAGCCCTGCGCTCCGCTCAGCTGGCGAGTTACCCTCACCGACCGAGCAGAGCGCAGGCCCCAACGGCTTGGTGCTTAAGCGGAACGACGACGCGTGAGAAGCCAGAGGCCGCCGGCGCCAAGACCCAGCCCGGCAACACCGCTGAGCGCGATCCAGAGAGGCAGCAGCGCAGCACCGTTCATGTTCGCCGCCGTTTTTGCAGCGTTCGCACTGAAATCGGGCACGTTGGCCGGGTCGCCGTATTTGCCCTGGCGGTCGGCTGTGCTGCCGTCCGCCCAGCCCCCGCCGAGGTCGCAGTTCATGCGATCGCGCGAGGTGGCGCCGTCCAATTCCATGCTGAGACTGCGTGCCGACGCGGTTGTTCCGTCGGGTACATCGACGTCGGGCCTGTGGATCCCGCCGTCAGCAGCGCTCCGTGCAAGGATGTCGTCAAGCAGGTATCCGCCGAGAGCGAGACCGTCAAGAGCGGTCTCGTGAGTCAGAGAGGTGAGAACCTGCGCGCCACCCTTGGAGTCTCCGTCGGTGTACAGCTTCTGCGCATCGGCGATGACCTCCTCGTGCTGGCGAATCCAGCTGGTTTCCATCCCCTCGAAAGCATCCGTCACCTCTGCAAGGTAGTCCTTGGGACGGGCACACGTCGCGTACATCAGGCGTTTGAAGGTCTGGGTGGCGTATTCGGTCGCTTCCTGTTCCGCGTACTCGGGCGAGAGATAGTTGGCGGAGGCCCCGGCCGTGAGGTAGCGGTGCTGGGAGTATTCGACAGGTACGTCGTCGGTGCCGATCATCACGGGGATGTAAGGAGCGGTCACCGATGCTGTGGTCGCCACCCAGAGTGTGCGCAGTGCCGAATCGGTGATGTCGTCGCGCAGCTCAGCGACCTGCCCGTAGCCGGAACGGTCGTCGGACCAGCGCGGATCGCGAACGAGGCGCATCATATCCTGCAGACTCAGGGCGTCCATGGATTCAAGCTCGGCCTCGAGCGAGATCGGGTTGCGGTACGGCGAGGGATCGGTGGGATCGGCATCCACTCCTACGTTGAAGGGCCCGGTGGGGAACTCTTGTCCGTAGACCTTCTGGAGATTGATCGTATCGCCGCCGGGAGTCCACCACCCCTGTTTGGCTGCGACGTCCAGCAGGTTAGGTGAACCCACATAGTCGGGGTTGCTGCCCTTGATCGCGTCGACCGGGAAGTCCTGGATGTAGCCCGGGTAGGAAACGCGGATGTCATCCGCACTGAGCCTCTCGGCGGCCCAGAGACCCTCACCCCCGGAGAATTCGACGAATACCCAGCCTTCGTTCTCATCGGCGAAGATATGCGAGTTTCCGCCGTAGGTCGTGTAACCGTGCTCGTTGATAAGTTTGCCGAGAATGTCGACGGCGTCGCGTGCAGTGGTGGCCCGTTCCATGGCGATGCGGGAGAGATCGGAGTAGCTCGGACCGCTCTGGTCGGTGGGGGTCATGTCCCACAATTCCTCCCGAGAGTTCGACCACACGTCGCGGGCGGCGACTCCGTGCTCGTTCAATCCGCCGTTGGTGAGGGGCGACGGAAATCCTTCGAATTCGGAGTAGTTCGAGGTGATGTACCGGGCGGTCTCTTTGACCTGAGGAATCTCGGTGAGCACTCCCGGCATCTCGGCCGTTTCGGTGGCACCGACGGTCATCGTCGATCCCGCTGGGTGCTGTTGGCGCGGAACTACCTCGAGCCAGTGGCTTGACGGCTCGTGGCCAAAGCCGCCGAGCAGGGTGTGTCCGGAGTCGGAACGATTCTTGCCGATGTAAAAGGCGATGCTCTTGTCAGGGTCGCGGAGGTTGTCGGCGGATGCGGCTGTTGCGGTGGTGGATGCACCCGGCTCCGCAGGAGCGGCAGGTGCTGTGGAAGCGGATACCGCTGGTGCGAGCGCGACTGCGCCCGTGCCTGCGAGAATAATGGCGATACTGGCCGAGGCCAGACGTCGAAATAGGATTTATGCCTCCGGGCGGTTGAATGAATGTTAGTGAGTCATGGGCGACTTCAAATCGCCCCACCCTTGTCTATCCGGCGGTCAAACGCTTTGCCTAATCGCATTTCGGGGTGTACTCGCGCCCTTGCGTTAGCCGAATGCTGTGACGAAATATCGGCCACGAGTCCGCCCCACCCCGGCCCATGCCTCAGCCCAGGCCCTGTGGTCGAGGGGCTCCGCCTCGGGCGGGAAAGTGGCGTGAACCCCCCATCGAGATCGCCGCTGCATTGGGCGCCGCGCTGGTGGAGTGGCTTGAAGAGGGCGTTGCGGGGTCCTGAGGCAAAGCGCGGCGTCGGCTTGTCACTAGAGAGATCCGGGCGGCCGGGTGAGCAGGGAAAGCACTCATTAGTTCGGTCGAACCGAGTGATGCGCGCCACTGACTCCTGCTTTGTGACAATTTCCCGACATAATGGAGGGTTGCAGTTTCACCGGGAACCAGACACCACCGGTCCCTCAAGAGGCATTCCGGGCCCCACAAGGACCACCAGCCAGGAGTCACATTCCACCCATGAGTCAAGTTTCTGTACAACCTGAGCTCGATCCGAAAGCGCACAGCAGCGCAAACGACAATGAACTCAAGCGCGGCCTGAGCAGCCGACACCTTCAGATGATCGCGATTGGCGGGGCCATCGGCACCGGCCTCTTCGTGGCCTCCGGCGGCACCATCTCACAAGCCGGTCCCGGCGGCGCCCTGGTTGCCTACGCTCTGGTTGGCCTCATGGTCTTCCTGCTCATGCAGTCCCTGGGGGAGATGTCCGCCAAGATCCCCGTGGCAGGCTCTTTCCAGACCTACGCGACCCGCTTCGTGTCACCGTCCTTCGGCTTCGCCATCGGGTGGAACTACTGGTTCAACTGGGCCATCACCGTTGCCGCCGAACTCGTCGCAGCCGGCATCATCATGGACTTCTGGTTCCCGGGAGTGCCCGGCTGGGTCTGGGCTGGCAGCTTCCTGGTGCTGCTGACCGGCATCAACGCGCTCTCGGCCAGGGCCTTTGGAGAGAGCGAATTCTGGCTCTCGTCAATCAAGGTCGTGGCAGTCCTCCTGTTCCTGGTGGCCGGGGTACTGATGATCTTCGGCATCCTGGGAGAAAACTCCCCGGGAATGAACAACTGGCAGAACCGCGAGGACGTCTTCCACGGCGGCTGGGTGTCCATCATCTCCGTCTTTATGATCGCCGGATTCTCCTTCCAGGGCACCGAACTTGTGGGCGTGGCCGCCGGCGAGGCCAAGAATCCGCGGCGGGAAGTGCCGCGCGCCATCCGCTCGGTCTTCTGGCGCATCATGATCTTCTACATCGGCGCCATCTTCGTCATCGGCTGCCTGATCCCGTTCACCGACCCGAGCCTGCTCGCATCGGGTGAGGCGGACATCGCCGCCTCACCCTTCACCCTCGTCTTCGAACGCGCCGGCATCGCCTTCGCCGCCGCACTCATGAACGCCGTCATCCTCACAGCCATCCTCTCGGCCGGCAACTCCGGGCTTTACGCCTCAACCCGCATGCTCTACGCCATGGCGCACGACGGCAAGGCCCCCAAAATCTTCGGCCGCACCAACTCCCGCGGTGTGCCCATGGCCGCCCTGCTGGCCACGGCCGCCGTCGGGCTGTTCGGCTTCCTGAGCGCCATCGTCGGCCAAGGCGCCGCCTACTCCTGGCTCCTCAACGTCTCGGGGCTGTGCGGATTCATTGTGTGGGCAGGCATCGCCGTCTCGCACTACCGCTTCAGAAAGGGATTCCTCGCCCAAGGAAACAAGGTCAGCGACTTGCCGTACAGGGCGTCCTTCTTCCCCATCGGCCCCATCCTGGCCTTCGCAGTCCTGATCCTGGTCATAGCCGGGCAGAACTACGAGGCCGTCCTGGCAGGCCGCGGCGTGGAAGTCCTCTCGTCCTACATCGGCATCCCGATCTTCCTCGGCCTGTGGGTCATCCACCGGATCGTCACCAAATCCAAGCCTGTCAAACTGCTTGAAATGGACCTCACCGGCCCGGACGACACTGAGGAGCCCGCCGTCTAGGGTTGGTCGGCCCGCGCCCATGCGGGCAGGTTCAGCCAGTGGGGGGACATTTGGCGAAAGGCGCTCGGGTCCAACTCCGAGGCCTTGGCCGGCAGACTCCCCAGAAATGGAGCTCCAGCCTGGTTTTGCAGCGCTTCGAGGTTGCTCCGTTCAATGGTCGACGGCGTTGCAGGCCAGGAGCCCACGACCAGGGCTGGTGTGTGGTGGCCCTTGTGGCGCAGGGCCTCCAGTGTCAGCCGGGTGTGGTTCAGCGTTCCCAGGCCGCTGCGGCACACCACCACGAACCGCGTCCTGACAAGGCGCTGAGTTTCCGCCGCGACGTCGCGCAGGGTGCGACCGTGTCCGTCCAGCTCTACCAACAACCCGCCGGCGCCTTCGACGAGCACATGCTGATGGGACGCGGCCAGTTCCATGATGCGGTCCACATGGAGTTGCATGTCCGGCAACTCCCGCTCCGCCAGCTGGGCGGCAGCCCGGGGCGCCATGGGTTCCCCCAACCGGATCCCCTCGTGAACCGCGCCGACGCCGCTGAGCCGGGCAATCTCGTCAACATCGCCGTGACCGTCTGCTGCAACGCCCGTCTGGGTTGGTTTGTACACGGCCACGGTGGCGCCCGAGGCCGCAAGTGCGGCAGCCAGGGCAGCCGTGGTCAGCGTTTTGCCCACGTCGGTGTCGGTGCCGGTTACATAGGTGACGGTCATGGGGTTCCCTTGTTAGTTGCTTTGGCATTGACGCTCAGCGGAGACTGGAAGGAAAGCAGCCGCAACCACCGCGGAGGTGGGCCCGCCAGCTCAAGACCAGGCAGCGCGCGGGCTGTCTCCTCAAGGACCAGCGCGGTTTCCAGCTCGGCCAGCTTGGCGCCCAGGCACCGGTGCAGGCCATGTCCGAACGCCAGAGAAAAAGCTGTGTGACCGGACTGCTCCGGGTGCCGGCCCGTCAGTTCCAGCAGGATCTCCGCACCGGCGGGGATGGGGCGCCCTGCCACGTGGGTGTCCTGCAAGGCCTCGCGGCGCCATGTATGGACGGAGGACTCCGTGGCGAGCACGTTCCTGACATGGTCGCGGGCTGCATCCGGATCGGCCAGTGCGGACCAGCCGCCGGCCGAGCCCGGCTCCGCGGGGCCCGCAACGGACTCTGTCACTCCTGTGCGTTCCAGTCCACGGAACAGGACCGTGTTGATGAGTTGCGAGGTGGTTTCCTGGCCGGCAATGACCAGAAAATACCCCAGTGAACACACCTCGGCGCTGGAGAGCCCGGCAGCGTCCAGGACGCCAAACAGCGATTTCGTTCCCCTGGCAGCGGCCGCCTCCAGCCGCAGCCAGGAGTAGAATTCGCCAGCACTGGCAGCCAGCAACAACTGCCGATCGGGGTCGGGCCAGCCCCAGAAGAGTTCAAGGGAATCCGTGCTCCACCGCTTCAGGAGGTCCAGTTCCGGAATTTGCTGCCCCGTCAGCTCCGCCATGACCGCCGGTGGGATGTGCCTGCCCACAGACTCCGCCAAATCCACCGGGCCCCGTTGCAGCGCAGTGCTGGCAGCCGCCAGCCTGTGCCGCGCCAGCTCCCTGACGAGAGGCTCGATGGCTGCGACCTTTGCGGGGGTGAAGAACTTGCCCACCAGGGTGCGCACCGCACGGTGTTGGGCCCCGGTCGCGGATGCCAACACCGGGGGCAGCGCAAAGCGGACCTTGCTGAGGATGCGCAGGGTGGCAGGGGCCAGCGGCACCACCGAGGTCAAGGCGTTGGTGGGGGCAAAGTCCTCCGTGCGGCGCATGATGTCCCGCACCTGGGTTGGATCACCGACTATCAGGTAGCTCATGACGGACCTCCATCCGGCCCGAAGGCCACAGCTCGGGCCACGGTGGCGGCAGCCCACTCCAGTTCGGCTGCGGAGATATTGGCCCGGGCCGTGAGCCTGATTCGGGACACGCCGTCGGGCACGCTGGGCGGGCGGAAGCAGCCCACGGACACCCCCTGTGACCGCAGCGCCGATGCCACGGCGGCGGCCTGGCCGGCCGATTCCACCGGGATGGACTGCACGGCGCCGGCGGCCGCCGGAACCCCGCAGCGGGCGGCCAGCGCAGCCGCGTTCGCAAGCACCTGGCCGGCCAATTCGGGTTCCTGCCGGATGATGGCCGCTGCCCGTGCTGCTGCGGCTGCCGCGGCCGGTGCCAGGGCCGTGTCGAAGATGAACGTCCTGGCCGTGTTGACCAGATGGTCCCGCAGTTGGGCCGAGCCCAGCACGGCCCCGCCCTGAGACCCGAGCGCCTTGGACAGCGTCGCGGTGACGGCAACATGCGGCGCACCGGCCAGGCCGGCGGCGTGGACGGCGCCCCGCCCCTGGCCCGCCACGCCGATCCCATGGGCCTCATCGACCAGGAGCAGGGCGTCAAAGCTGGCGCAGAGCGCGGCAACGGCGGCCAGATCCGCCGCGTCGCCCAGCACCGAGTAAATGGATTCCAGCACCACCACTGCCCTCGGCTTGGTGCGGCCGGCCAGGGCAGCCGCAATGGCTGCCACATCGTGGTGGGCCACCTCGACGGAGGGGGAGCGGGAGAGCCTGATGCCGTCAAGCAGGGAGGCGTGGACGTGGGCGTCGTGGATCATCAGGGTGCCGGGGCCGCCCAGGGCCGTCAGGATGCCGATGTTGGCGGTGTAGCCGCTGGAAAACACCAGCGCCGCCTCCTGGCCTGTGAGCAGGCGCAGCTGCGCCTCCAATTCCTGGTGTGCCGCCGTGGTGCCGCACACCACCCGGGAGCCGCGGGCCCCGGCGCCGTGTTCGATTAGGGCCCGGGTGGCTGCCTCAATGACGCGGGGATCGGCGGAGAGGCCAAGGTAGTCGTTGGAGGCTAAATCGACCAGCCCGGCCTGTGGTTCGGTGCTGCGCAGGAGGCCGCGCCGTTCGCGGACATCGGCACGTGAGCCAAGCCAGGCCTGCATGGCCGTGGTTGCGGCCGGCATCAGCCGTGCACCCGGGCGACGGCGGTGCAGATGCCGGCCCCGATGGCGGCCACATCCCCGGCCGAGCTGACAAAGGGCGGCATGGTGTAGATGAGGTTGCGAAACGGCCGGATCCAAACGCCGCATTCCAGTGCCGCTGCGGTCACGGCGGGCACATCGACGGGCCCGGCAAGTTCCACCACGCCCACGGCACCCAACACGCGCACGTCCCGCACCGAATTCAGTGCACGCGCCGGGGCCAGGCCTGCCGCTAGCCCCTGTTCGATGCCGGCCACCCGATGCTGCCATCCCGACGTTGCGAGCAGGTCCAGGGAGGCCGACGCCACGGCGCACGCCAGCGGGTTGGCCATGAACGTCGGCCCGTGGAGCAGCGCCCGGAGCGGGGAGTTGGTGACCACTTTGGCCACGTGGCCCGAGCACAGCATGGCGGCCAGCGTCAGGTAGCCGCCGGTCAGGGCCTTTCCCACGCACATGATGTCCGGAACCACCTGTGCCCATTGCGAGGCGAACAGTTTCCCGGTCCGGCCAAAGCCGGTGGCAATCTCGTCCACAATCAGCAGGAGACCATGCTCATCGGCCACCCGCCGGGCGGCGGCCAAGCATGCGGGGGCATAAACATGCATGCCACCGGCGCCCTGCAGTACGGGTTCCACAATGATGGCCGCCAGCTCGGCGCTGTGGGCATGAACCGTTGCCTCAAGGGCATCAATCCATGCAGCCACCTCATCCGGGCAGGCGGTGAGCGTTCCGGCGGTCAGCCGGGCCGCGGGCGGACGCGGCAGGAACAATTGCTTGGCAATGTTCGCGGGAAAGGCGGCGTGCATGCCATCCACGGGGTCGCACACGCCCATGGCGGCGAAGGTGTCGCCGTGGTATCCGCCGCGCAGCGCCAGGAAGCGGTTGCGTCCTGGCCGGCCGCACCCCAACTGGTACTGCACGGCCAGCTTGAGGGCCACCTCAACGGAGACCGAGCCGGAGTCGGCAAAGAACACGTGGTCCAGTCCGGTCAGTGACACCAGCTGTTCGGCCAGGCGCACGGCGGGCTCATGCGTCAGGCCGCCAAACATGACGTGGCTGAAACGGCCGGCCTGCTCCGCAAGGGCCGCATCCAGCGTGGGATTGCGGTAGCCGTGGATGGCCGACCACCACGAACTCATGGCATCCACCGCCTCAAAGCGGGTGCCGTCCGCAGCGGAAAGGCTCAGCCGCGTGCCCTGCGCCCCATGCACGGCATACGGCGCGTCACCGTCCAAGGGCGCATAGGGGTGCCACAAGAGTCCCTGGTCGCGCTCGATGAGTGTGGTGCGGGCAGGCGGCGTCTCCGCCATGAGGGGGATCGCCGAGCCTGTGCCATCAAGCATTGGGGGCCATTTCCGTGCCGGCGCCGCGGCGGCGAATGGTGAGGGACCCGCCGCCGAACGTGCCGCCGTCGTCCGGCTCCTGGGCCTGCTTGCTGCCCAGGACCACGAAGCCGTTGTCCGCAATCATGTCCAGGTCCGCCGTGGCCTGCTGGCCCTCGCTGGTGAGGTAGTCGCCCAGGAACAGCGAATTGGCCACGTGCAGCGCCAGCGGCTGGAGTGTGCGCAGATGCATCTCGCGCCCGCCGGCCATGCGCAGCTCCGTGGCGGGGCAGGCAAAGCGGACCAGGGCAAGCACGCGCAAGCAGGCGGCGGGGGTCAGCAGCCAGGTGCCCTCCAGCGGGGTCCCGTCGAATGGCATCAGGAAGTTCACGGGAATGGAATCGCTGCCCAGCTCGCGCAGGGCGAACACGGCGTCAATGAGCTGGTCATGGCTTTCGCCCATTCCCACGATCACCCCGGAGCAAGGGGACAGGCCGGCGTCCTTGGCCTGCTCCACGGTACGCACGCGGTCGGAGAATTCGTGCGTTGAGCAGATGTCCGCATACATCTCCTCGCTCGTGTTCAGGTTGTGGTTGTAGGCGTCAACCCCCGCGGCCTTCAGCCGCCCTGCCTGTCCCTCCTTGAGGATGCCCAAGCAGGCGCACACCTCAACGTCCGGGTGCTGGTCCTTGAGTTCGCTGACCATGCCGGCCACGCGGTCCACGTCGCGGTCGCTGGGGCCCTTGCCGCTGGCCACCATGCACACGCGGGAGGCTCCGGCGCGGATGCCGGTGGTCGCCTGTGCCACGGCATCCTCGGTCTTGAGCCAGGTGTATTTCAGGATCTGGGCGGCCGAGCCCAGGCGCTGCGAGCAGTACGTGCAGTCCTCCGGGCACAGCCCCGATTTTAGGTTGACCAGGTAGTTCACCTTCACGGTGTTGCCGAAGTGGGTGCGGCGCAGGCGCGCTGCCGCGGCCACCACCTCGAGCAGCTGGTCGTCGGCGGATTCGAGGATGGCCAAGGCCTCCATGCGGGTCAGGGTG
Source organism: Arthrobacter sp. PAMC 25486 (assembly GCF_000785535.1). NCBI lineage: Bacteria > Bacillati > Actinomycetota > Actinomycetes > Micrococcales > Micrococcaceae > Arthrobacter > Arthrobacter sp. PAMC 25486. The sequence goes on from NZ_CP007595.1 coordinate 526,065, forward strand.
GTGCCGGTCAACTGCCGGCCGGCGAGGTCATCAAAGTAATTGAACACTGTTCAATTGTGGGAGTTGGTGGTGCACCTGTCAATTGGACCCTCGCAACATGAGGCAAGATGGAGGGGTGCCGCTGGAGTATGCCAGCACAGTTGAAAGGACCGGATGCCGTGGCGCTCACTCGTGAGCAGATAGTCGATGCCGCCATGACAATCCTGCGCGACTACGGGCTGGCGGACCTCTCCATGCGCCGTCTGGCCAGGGATCTTGAGGTCCAGCCCGGCGCCCTCTACTGGCACATCAAGAACAAGCAGGACCTCCTCACGGTGCTGGCCGGGATGATCCTGGACGCTGTTGGGGAAGCAGCATCCCTGCACGAATGGGCGGTGTCCATTCGCACCGCCCTCCTGTCCGTGCGCGACGGCGCCGAAGTGGTGGCGTTGGCCCATGTCCTGGCACCAGAAGGACCCTCGCCGCTGCTGCAGCTGCGCCGGCTGCTGGCCGGGCGGGGACTGTCCCCGGAGGGGGAGCGCTGGGCCGCAGCTGCGTTAATCAACTATGTCCTGGGTGCCGTCACCCAGGAACAGACCCGTGCAGGGCTTGCACGCGCGGGCCTGTTGGCTGAGGCGGACAGCGGGGCGGATGCTGCCTTTGACTTTGGGCTGGGTCTCTTTTTGGCCGGGCTGGGTGACGCCCCCTAACTGCGGGACGCGGGGCGGGTACGGGGCGCCCCTGGGCAAGCTGCCCACGCAAGGTCGTCCCTGAATACGCTGTGCGAAACAGTCCGCGCCGTTGCAGTTCCGGAACCGCCAGCTCTACAGAGTCGTCCAGCGATTCCGGCTGCCGCGGAGGCATCAAGTTGAACCCATCGGCGCCTCCACCCTCAAACCACCGCTGCATTTCAGCTGCCACCTGCGCGGCGCTGCCCGCCATGGTGGCGTGCCCTCCGCCGGCAGCCGGCCGGCCCAGGAGCTGGCGCACTGTGGGCCGCCCCGTCTCGACGATCCGCAAGATGGTGGCGTAGCGGCGCTGCGGTCCGGTGAAGTCCGACGCCGGCACGAGCACGGGCACGGAGCATCCAGTTCCCAGCCGCTCGTGTCGCACTGGACAAAGCGGCCCAGTTGCGCCAGGGACATCTCCTTCGGCAGGAAGGCGTCAACGGCCGCCTGCTTGGCGCGTGCCCCGGCTTCGGTGCGGCCGATATAGGTCACAGGCCCAGGCATGATCGCCACCTTGTCCGGGTCGCGGCCGGCGCCGGAAATGCGTCGCTTGACGTCGCCGTAGTACTCATGCGCGCTCGTCAGGTCGTAGGCGACGGCGTATATCCCCTCGGCGTAGGAGGCCGCGAGTCGACGCCCCGGCTCCGAGGCCACTGCCTGAAAAGTCACGGGGTGGCCCTGCGGGAACCGCGGCACGTTCAGGGGCCCCTCCACGGTGGAGTGCTCCCCGGCGTGGAGCAGGGCGCTGATCGGCACCGGGTCGGCAAACTGTCCCTGCCGGTCCCTCATCAGGGTCCCGCCGACCCAGGAAGTCCACAGGGCCAAGGTCACGTCACTGAACTCCGCCGCCCTCGAGTAGTGTTCCTGGTGCGGCGGCAGGGCAGGCAGGCCGGGGTCGCGCGCCTCGGCGTCAAACATGGACGTGACGATGTTCACCCCGGCGCGCCCGCCGCTGATGTGGTCCAGGGACGCCAGCATGCGGGCCGCGTGGCAGGGCTCGTAGAACGTGGATGAACCAGTGCTGACCAGGCCGATCCACTCCATCGCCCGGGCCATTGCGGCCACCATGATCAGTGGCTCCAGCTGCCACAGCGACCCGGCGGCGGGGTCGTCCGCGGACTGGCCGTCGGCAAGGAAGACGGCGTCAAAGAGTCCCCGCTCGGCGGCCTGGGCAAGCCGTCCGTAGTAGCGGATGTCCGCCAGCTCGTTGACCGGGGCGCCGGGCAGCCGCCAGGAGGCGCCGTGGTGCCCGCAGCCGTGCAGGAAAACGTTCAGGTGCAGTTGGCGGCGCGGGGGAAGCTACTCCACCAATTCATCACCAATCCGCCGTCGACCATGAGGTTTTGCCCGGTCACCAAACGAGCCCAGGTTGAGGCGAAAAACAGGACGGCATCTGCAAGCTCGGCCGGAGTCGTGACCCTGCACAAGGGCGTTGCCGCGGCGATGTAGTCAAACACTTCCTCCGATGTCGCGGCGCTTGCGTCCCTGGTGCGCAGGAGCACTCCGGAGCCCATGTTCACCCTGATGTTCTCCGGGCCGAGGTCCACGGCGAGAGTCCGGGTCAGCGACAGGAGGGCCGCCTTGGCGGTCGTGCAATCGTGGTACGGGACCACGGGGTTGTTGAAGAGGTTGGAGCCGATATTGACGATCCTGCCGGAGCCCCGTGCCTTCATCCCGGGGAGCGCCGCCTGGGCGGTGTTCAGCAGGGCGCGCACTCTGCCGGAGAATTGGGATTCAAAGTAGGTCCACGGGATGGCGCCGGCGGTTGCCCTGGCATCGCCATAGAGGGAAAAGTCGGCCAGGGCATTGTTCACGACGGTGGTGACCGGCGCTGTGCTGATGGGGCTCACCGCCGCCGCCATGGCAACCGACCGCGGTGCCCGCGTCATCGTCTCGGACGCTGATCCTTCGCGGCGGGCCGCAGCACTGCGCTTTGGCGCGGTGGCGACGGTCGATCCCTTGGCTGATGCCTCCTCAGCAGCTTCCTTGGCCGGCGTGCTTGCGTCCTTGGGGCTTGACGACGGCGTGCAGCTCGCCATCGAGGCGTCCGGCTCCGCCCCAGCCGTGTCGCAAGCCATCTGTTCCCTGGACATTGGGGCAGTGGCGGTTTTGGTTGGCAGCGTCCACCCCGTAGACAAGGTCCCCGTTGACCCCGAGGCCATGGTTCGCGGGCTCAAAACCATCCGCGGCGTCCACAACTACACGCCGCGGCACCTGATCGACGCCGTCTCTTACCTGGAGGAACGGCACGACGCTTACCCCTTCGCCGAACTCGTCAGCCCCACCAATCCGCTGTCCGAGCTGGACTCGGCCATGTCGGAAGCCGCCAAGGGCACCCATGTTAGTGTCGGCATCATCCCCAACCCGGGCTACATTTGATCTGTTGGAGCGGCTCTGCAATGGATGATTCCGCCCAATTTCACCCCCTGTTGGTGGTTGGTTATTGGGTGTAAAACTGGCTCTTGTGACTAATACGAAGGTGGGGTGGGTCAGGCTGGGGCCCACCATCCCGGCTGTCAGCGTTCAAGCCGCTGTCGCCCTGGAAGTTTTCGCCCTGGCTGTTTCCGGCAGGGGTGCAGAGCACTCCGTCCTGGTCTTACCGGCGGTGTGCGACATGCCAGATCATTCGATCCCAGCGGCTCCGCCGAGGTTTGGCTGGAGACTGCGCGCCGAGAAGGGGCCAAACTCGCAGCATTCTGACCGTGTTTCGTCGAAAATGGTGCAGGCTCGCGAGAAGGGCGCAACCTTGGTGGCATATCGCGGCTCCGGGCCATTCTCGGCGAAACAAGAAGCCACACGCTACGGCCCAGGGTCATTCTCGACGAAGCACACCCCCTCCCGTACGAGTTTCCCGCACCCCTGCACCAGGAAACAGGGCCGGTGTCCGGTACCAGAGCGATGGATCGCCACAACAGCCCTCCAGCCGAGCGAAAGGGTTTGAAGACGTGACGGTCCGACGGCGTGACGGTCCGACGGTCCCACGGTGAACCCACCCACGGAAGAGCATAGAGTCGTATTTGTCCGGATTTCATCGTCTGGCCAGCTGGGCCAATAGCCCCGTACAACCCTTGACGCCAACACCGCCGAGTGCCACGCTGAGACCAACCGCCAAAGCGGGCGGCGCGTATTTGGAGGTATTTCCATGAAGATAGCGACGATGAGATCGGTTGCCGCCGGCGCCGCTATCCTGCTGACACTGGGTGCCCTTGCCGGGTGTTCAAATGGGGCCCAAAATCCCCCCGCCACCGGCGCCGGCGGCGGCTCGTCAGGCCAGGGTGGAAGCAGCGCCCAGATTGGCCTGCTTCTTCCGGACTCGGTCACGGCCCGCTATGAAAGCGCAGACAAACCGTACTTCGAAGCCAAAGTCAAGGAACTCTGCGCAGGCTGCAAGGTGCTCTACGCCAATGCCGACGGCGATGCAGCCAAGCAGCAACAGCAGGCGGAGTCGATGCTCACCCAAGGGGTGAAGGTTCTCGTGTTGGACCCTTTTGATGGTGAGGCAGCGGCCGCGATCGTCGCAGAGGCAAAGGCAAAGAGCGTTCCAGTCATTTCCTACGACCGCCTGATCAACAGCGCGGATCTGAGCTACTACATCTCGTTCGACAATGTGAAGGTTGGCGAGTTGCAGGCCACCGCGCTCGTTGACAAGCTGAAAGCCGACGGCGTGAAGCCCGGTGACGGCGGCATTCTCATGGCCAATGGTTCGCCAACCGACAACAACGCCAGTCAGTTCAAGTCGGGGGCCCACAAGGTCATCGACGCCAGCGGCTACAAGGTTCTCGCCGAGTTCGACACACCCGGGTGGGAACCCGCCAAGGCCCAGGACTGGGTCGCCGGCCAGCTGACCCAGTTCAAGGGCCAGATCAAGGGAGTGTATGCCGCAAATGACCCAGTCGGTGGCGCTGCCATCTCTGCAATGAAGGCAGCCGGCGTTTCACCGCTTCCCCCGGTCACCGGACAGGACGCCGAGCTCGCAGGAATCCAGCGCATCCTCGCCGGAGACCAGTACATGACGGTCTACAAGGCCCTCAAACCGGAAGCCGAGAAGGCCGCCGAGCTCGCCATCGACCTGACCAAGGGCGATTCGCCGAAGGGTGACGTCACGGTGAAGACCAAGGGCGGTGCAGAGATCCAGTCGTTCCTGTTGGTTCCGGTCGCGGTCACGGTGGACACCATTGAGTCCACGGTGGTGAAGGACGGCTTCTACACGGTGGCCGAGATCTGCACCGCAGATTACAAGGCGGCCTGCGACAAGGCAGGTATCAAGTAACGGCTGCACCCGGCCGGCGCTGCTGCGAAGCGACGCCGGCCGGGTGTACGTCCAAGTCCGGCCCGCCACTCGTTTCAACGCCGATTCGAAGGAGACGTTCGTGACATTGCAAGCATCCTCAATCCACCAGGCCGAGCCCACCGGAGAGCCGGTGATGAGCCTGCGTGGCATCTCGAAGAGTTTCGGCGCAGTCAGGGCCCTGGATGCAGTGGACTTGGACATCTTCCGCGGTGAGGTCGTTGCGATTGTTGGAGACAACGGTGCGGGCAAGTCCACGCTCGTGAAAATACTGGCAGGGGTGCATCCGCAAGATTCCGGCTCGATCAGCTTCGACGGCAAGCCGGTCTCGATACCGTCACCGGCCGCATCGCGAACCTTGGGATTGGCCACCGTGTTTCAGGACCTCGCCCTTTGCGACAATCTCGACGTTGTATCGAACCTGTTTCTTGGACGTGAGGTGGGCAATTTCACCCTCAACGAGGAAGAAATGGAGAAACGGTCGTGGGAGTTGTTGCGGCAGTTGTCCGCAAAGATCCCGTCTGTGAGGATCGCTGTCGCGTCACTCTCCGGAGGGCAGCGCCAGACGGTCGCCATTGCCAGGTCGCTGATCGGTGAACCGGCGGTGGTCATCCTCGATGAGCCAACAGCCGCACTCGGTGTCGCGCAAACTGCGGAAGTGCTCAACCTCGTGGAGAGGCTGCGCGAACGCGGTCTCGGGGTGGTGCTGATCAGCCACAACATGGCAGACGTGCAGGCAGTTGCCGACCGGGTCGTCGTCCTTCGGCTGGGACGCAACAACGGTGATTTCATGATTGCAGATGTCAGTTACGAAGACATCATCTCCGCGATTACCGGTGCCACTGACAATGCGGTGACGCGGCGCGCCAGCGCACAGCTCGCCGATGGCAGGGCTGGGGATGCCGGACAGGGACTTGGGCCAGACACAGGGGAGGGCCTGCCATCATGACAACGCCGAGCAGTCCTGCGACACCGTCCCCGCACGCGCCCAAACCCCCGCCCGAACCCCCGTCCGAACTGGCCGCCGACCGGCAGGATGAGCGGCTCGCCCGCAACGACGGCATCAGCGGCGCCATCGCGTCATTCCGTGTCCGGGTGGCGGGCGGTGACCTCGGATCGCTGCCGGTGGTGGTGGGCCTGATTGTCATCTGGGCCATCTTCCAGATCATGAACCCAAACTTCTTGTCAGCAAACAACCTGGTGAACCTGTCGCTGCAGTGCGCTGCCACCGGCACAATCGCGATCGGGGTGGTGCTGGTGCTGCTGGTGGCCCAGATCGACCTCTCGGTCGGCTCCATCAGCGGGCTGTCCGCTGCGATCCTCGGTGTGGGCATCACGGTCGGCGGGTGGCCGATCTGGGTGGCGATCGTGGTGGCGCTGGCCGTTGGCCTCCTGATAGGGCTCATCTACGGGCTCTTGTTCACCCGGTTTGGAGTTCCGACATTCGTGATCACGCTGGCCGGGCTGCTCGCGTTCCTCGGCTTGCAGTTGCGGGTGCTGGGCCCGAACGGGTCAATCAACCTGCCCTACGACTCGTGGATTGTGCAATTCGCGCAGGGCTGGTTTCTGCCGCCGTGGCTTGCCCTCGTGGTGGCTGTTGTTGCAGCGGCGGGCATGTTCATCTCGGATTGGCTGCGTGCCAGGCGACGCCGGTCGGCGGTGCTGTCTACCGGCCCGGTCTCGCTGATGATCATCAAGAGCGCGTCACTGTTGGTGGTCTTGGTTGTTGCCGTCGCCTATTTGGCGACCGACCGCGGCATCGGGCTGATGTTCCTGCTGTTTGTGCTGCTGGTGGTGGTGATGAACTTCTTCCTGGTCCGCACCCGCTGGGGGAGGGCAGTCTTTGCCGTCGGCGGCAACGTGGAGGCAGCACGGCGTGCCGGGATAAAAGTCAACCGGATCTACATTTCGGTGCTCATGCTCGGTACACTGTTCGCGACGATCGGCGGCCTGCTCGCCGCGGCACGGCTGACCTCGGCAAGCCTGTCCAGCGGTGGCGGTGACACGAACCTCGTCGCCATTGCCGCGGCCGTTATCGGCGGAACAAGCCTGTTCGGCGGACGCGGCAGCGCGTACTCGGCGCTGCTGGGCATCCTGGTGATCCAGTCAATTTCCAACGGGCTGACCCTGCTGAACCTGGATTCGTCGATCCGCTACATGATCACCGGTGCGGTGCTGCTGCTTGCGGTCATCATCGACTCGCTGTCGCGTCGCTCGCGGGCGAGCCACGGACAGGCGTAGCACTTTCTACGAAAGCGCCCGCACCTGCCGGGGCCCGCGTCTGTCCGTGCCCGAGACTAAGCGGGCGCCAGTGCCCGGGCCGCCCGCCCCGCCTCCGCAACAAGTGCTGCATCGGTGGCGAAGTAGCTGTGGTCTTCAGCCTCGGCGGAGGCGGTCAGGGGTTCAGGGGGACGCTGGTTGACCGTCCTCTTTGCTGAGAGGTGCACATCGCGCAGCCCTGCCGCGTGGAACGAGGCAAAGTCGGAAACATCAACCCCGCCTCCGGCCATGACAGCCAAGGCGCCACCGGCAGCCGCGTGCATGGCCTGCAACTGGGCTATCCCGTCGCGCGCCCGCACAGCCCCGCCGGAGCTTAAGATGCGCTGCACCCCAAGGCTGGCCAACCGCGGAACGGCAGTAACGGCGTCGTCCATTGAAAGATGGTCCATGGCACGGTGGAAGGTGATGTGCAGGCCGTCGGCGGCAGCGATCATGGTCTCCACGGCGGCGTAATCAATGCCGTCCTGAGGCGTCAAGGCGCCGATGACAACACCGGTGGCACCGCCGTCGTGCAATGCCTTGATCTCGGCAACCATGAGCGCAACCTCGGCGGAGTCATACGCGTAACCTCCCGGACGGGGCCGGACCAGGGCGTGGATGGGCAACGCCGGTGCAGCGGCCCTGACACTGCCGATGAGACCTTGCGAGGGCGTCAGGCCGCCTAGTTGCAGGGCGCTGCACAGTTCTATGCGGGCTGCGCCGTGGGCTGCGGCCAACTGTGCGCCGGGGACGTCCTGGACGGCAATCTCCAGGTGCATTCCCGGGCTCAGTGGTCGAAGCCGAGGGCGAACGCGGCATCCAGGTCGTGCTGGGAATAGGCGCGGAAGGAGATCTGCGTGGTGGTGGAGACCACGGACTTCACCTTGGAGAGCTTATCGGCGATGACGTCGGCGAGGTCCTCATGCTTCTGCACGCGGGCGATGGCGATCAGGTCCCACTCACCCGTCACCGAATAGACCTCGCTGATGCCCGCAAGCTCGGAAATCTCCTGGGCGGACTCGGGAATCCGCGTTGCATCGGTTTTGATCAGGACAAAAGCGGTGATCACAGGTGTGGTCCTTGTCGTGTGGAAGTTCAATGGAAAAAGCTCGGGACAGGGCCCTTGCTGTGGGCCGTTTGTCCTAGTCGATCGTAACGCAAACGCTACTAGTTGCGGGGTTGTTGGGTGCGCCGCGTCACGCGGGCGCCGATGAGCCGGTGCCCGAGCAGGAACAGCGCCAAAACCAGGGTGGCGACGATGACAAACGGCAGTTCGGCGGTGCTGCCGGAGAGGATGCGCAGCAGCATGCCGCCCGCCACCGTGATCAGCCACAGGCAGACGCCTTGCGGCCAGAGGCGCAGCGGCGCCTTCCACATGCGGGTGACGAGCCAGCCCGCGGCCAGGGCTGCCAGAAACGGCCATGCCGTGGCCAGTACGCCGCCGGCCGTGAGGCTTTCACTGTGTGAACGCCGGCCCGACAGGGCAAACGCCAGCACCAGCACGATGTCTGCGGCGGCCGTGTAAAGAAGAATTTTGGGGGTGGTTTTTGTCTGTGTCACACAGAGCAGTTTAGTCGCAAACTTGCGTGGGCCATTTTGCCCGATCCATGGCCCACCTCAGGAAGGGTCCGGCCGTGTCACGCACGGTGCTCTCGGGCATCGTCCGCCGCACCGCCTCCTGGGTCTGTGGGCTCGGCGGTGCGCTGTAAGTTTCTGCTGGGTACGGCGTCCATGTCCAGCAGCCGGAGCCTGGCCGGATTCCTGACTTCCACACCGGCGCTGTGTGCCGGGGTTGTTGCGTTTATGGCTTGGTTTGTGCTCTTTCTGGTGAAGAACGACGCAGTCAAGGCCAAGCCCCGCCGTCGGCCGCGGTAAAACTACCTGCAGTAGGCATTGATGCCGGGGTGCTCGCGTTCTAGCCTTTTTTGTAGGCCCGCAGGGTTCCTCCTGCGGGGCAACTGGCGGGAGTGGTGGCGATGAGCGGCATTGGTACGTGTTTGTGGTTTGACGGGCGGGCTGAAGAAGCCGCGAATTTTTATGTTGGGCTGTTCCCCAATTCCCGGATCGGGGAGATCGCCCGCTGGGGCTCCGAGGGGCCCGGCGTTCCGGGGTCGGCACTGACCGTCGCCTTCGAACTCGATGGGCGCAGTTTCCGGGGATTGAATGGCGGCCCCGAGTTCACGTTCAATGAGGCAATTTCCTTTGAGCTGTACTTTGACAGCCAGGCGGAACTGGATGCGAAGTGGAATGCCCTGACTGCCGACGGCGGCGAGGAAAGCATGTGCGGCTGGCTCAAGGATAAGTTCGGTGTTTCCTGGCAGCTGGTGCCCACCATGATGCCGGGCGTGCTCAACGGTCCCGACGCTGAGGGTTCCGGACGGGCCATGAAGGCCATGATGGGCATGCGCAAGCTGGTGATCGCGGAGTTGCAGGCCGCCTACGACGGCCAATAGTCGAGGCTAAAGGTACTTCAGGAACCGCTGCGGCGCGTCCATGAAGGATCGCCAATTCTGCACGAGCTCAAGGTCTTCCCAGACGTTGGGCCGCAGCCCCCAGCGGCCCACCTCGTAGATGTTGGCGCCCGGCAGGGATGCCAGCATCGGCGCGTGGGTGGAGAGGATGACCTGGGAATCGCCTTCGTCCAGCAACTGCGTCAGGACACTCAGCAGCGAGAGGCAGCCGGAGAACGACAGCGCCGATTCGGGTTCGTCGAGGATCCAGAGGCCGCCGCCGCGAAACCTGTCCGTGATCAATTGCAGGAACGACTCGCCGTGGGACATTTCGTGGAAGCGGATGTCGGGCCTGCCCGTGGAGGGGTTGTCCTCGAGGTAGGTGAAGAAGCCGTGCATGGTTTCGGAGCGCAGAAAGTAGCCGTATTTGCTGGCACCAGGGTTGCGCCGCACGCGCAGGCCGCTGTGGAGGTTGGACTCGGTGGGGCGGCTGTGGTGCATGGCGCCGGTGGATCCGCCCTCCGGATTCACGCCGTAGGCCATGGCAATGCCCTCGACCAGGGTTGACTTGCCGGAACCATTCTCGCCCACAAAGATGGTGGCACGGCCCAGGTCCAGGCCCTCCCGCAGGACCTGCTGCACCGGGGCCAGCGTGGCTGGCCAGACGTCGGGGTTGGGCGGGTCGAATTCATTCAGGCCGACGTGGGTCACCGGCGTTGTACCGAACGTCATGGCTGCGGTTCCTCCCGCGGAGGGGCGACTTCCCTCGGTGTGGCCAGTCCCTCGACAAGCACGACGGCGGGAATCTTCGCCAGTTCTGTTGGCCCCAGGCGGAGCTCGCCGGGGCAGGGGCGCGCCTCGTGGACGATCCCGAGCCCCTCAAGCGCCAGGCGGACTTCCGGCATGAGCAGCGTGGTCCGGTCGTTGCTTGTCATGGTGCCATCCTGCCAGCTCGAGTCTGGGACACTGGATAACATGGCTGTCTCCTTTGAATGTGTCACCAGCACGTCGCGTGGCATGGCTGAGCTGTTTGCCCTGTCGCGGAGCATTGACACGCACACCGAGTCGATGGCAGGGTCCAGGGAAACCGCTGTGGCGGGTGTGACATCGGGCCTCATCGAACTGGGCCTGGAAGTATCCTGGCGGGCCTGGCACTTCGGGCTCCCGTTGCACATGTCGAGTCGAATCACCGCCATGGAGGTGCCGACCCGATTTGTGGACGAGCAGGTCAAGGGCCCGTTCCAGTACTCAGGGCTCCTGACGTCACGATTTAATTGATGAGAGCCGGAGCCTTGGTTTTGATGGCGTATTTGAGGATCAGGTCGGTCCCGGGGTAGCGGGTTTTGGTGCTGGTGAGGTGGGCACAGAGTTCGGCGGCGGCCGCGGTTTTGGCCTTGGTTGGCAGCGGATCGAGCCTGATGGTGAGGTGGCCGGGCTCGCTGGTATCGATGTCGCCGGTCTGGTTGAACATCTGACGCATGAGGGCGTGGGCTTCCTGGTTGGCGCGCCGGTAGCCGGTGTTGGTGCGGATCTCCCTCGCGATCGTCATCGCGGTGTTGTAGGCGGCCATCCGGATCCCGGTGTGGATCATCTTCACCTCTGTATCCAGGACTTGTTGGCCGGGGTTTAGTTCTCCGAGGTGGAGCTTCGCCGGGATCTTCTTGTGGGCCTTCTCCGCAGCAATCAGCACGTTCTCTGCTTCCCAGAGCGGCGTCATGGCTTGGTTGTGCATGGCACTGGTGACCGTGACGGTCAACTCTTTACTGCCTTCTTCCGGGGTTTTCAGGGCCATCAGGTTGATATCGGCGATGGCAGCGGCCTCGGAATGAACGTTTCGTGCGGCGACAACTTTTTTGGTAGGCCTTGGCCTTGGCAGGGTTCGGCACCAAACGGTCCTGATTGTCATCACTGGAACTGTAGGAGTCGTGGCAGTCGAGCTCGAAGTGCATGCGGGCGTAGCGGAACTTGTTTTCCTGCCACCGATTCCCCATCCGATACACCACCTCCCCGGCTGGGAGGGCCCGGTCGGTGGTGAGGATGTGAATTTGCCGGGTTCCGCCACCGGTGGTTCCCACGATTCGGCTGATCTGCCGGATGGTGAAGACTTCACCGGTCTTCTTCGTTGTTGCCAGGGGCAGGTCTACGAGCGTGTCAGCCACCGACCAGGTCTTCTCTTCACGGTGCTCGTCGGTGTGGGACACCTCGGTGAACAATTTCTCTTCGATGTCTTTGGTGGTGCCTTTGCGCCAAGTCAAAACATCAAAACCAGTCGCATTCATGTTCTTGAACAACGCCGGGGACCAGCCTCCGCGGTCAAAACCAACCAACACCCGCCGCTCGTCACCCACCGCGGTGCGCAGTTCCGGCAGGAGATCGCGCAGCTCCGCGGCCAGGGACGCACCCGGGGCGGCCATGACAACAAACACGGGGGCGCCGTGGGCATCGGTGACCCAGGTTTCCTCGGTCGCCGGGACCGGGAACTTGAGCCTCGTTGAGTAGAGTTTTCCAATCTTTTTCGTGCCCTGGTAGGCGCGCACATGCCCGTCAACGTAGAGGATCGCGGCCAGGTCCTCACCGCCAGGACCAGTGCCGGCCAGATGGTGTTTGGCTAGGGCGGCAATCAGTTCCTGGGCTTTTCCGATTTCGGCGAGTTGGCTGATCCTGCGACGGATGGTTTTCACTTCCGGGGCCGATCCAACGCCAACACCCTGCCCAGCTCTTCCGGGTCGAAACGGGTGGCACCCTCGGCCCGGGCCGCCCCAGCCAGTGCCCGCAGCACACTATCAATCAGGATCGTTTCCAGCCCGTAGAAACCGTTCGGCAAGGACCCGTACACGTCCTTCGCGCAGGCGAGCAGGCCGGTACTTTCCAGGGCAGGAAAGGCCAGAAACAATCCGGCATGGCGACCATGGGCGGACGGGAAAAATACCGGGGCCGCACCTTCAAGCAGACCGGCGGCAGCACGCTCGGCGGTGCGGGGCGCCGGCGCTGGCACGAGCGGCAGCTCAAACAGTTGCGCCGGTACTGGTGCTGGTTCCAATGCTTCGGGTAAACCCGCAGTCGCTGCTATTTCCGCAGCGTCAGTAGTGGCTTGTTCCGCAGCGATTTTCAAGGCCCGACGGACGCTGAACTCAGAGACGCCCACCGCGTTGCCGACGGCCTGCTGGGACAGGCCGCTGCTGTGCAGTTCCACGATTCGGGTGATGACAGTGTCGGTCAGCCGGGATGCTTTCTTCGGGCCCTTCTTTTCCGGCACCAACGCAACAATGCCGCCCTCAGCCAGCAACTGTTTCCATAACCAGACCGTTGACGGGTGACACCAAAGACGGCGGCGATCTCAGCGACTCCGGCGGCACCATCACCTACACCGACAAGGGCATCACCGTCATCCTCGACCGGCCCGACAGCCCACGCATCGCCGGTGCCCTGACACTGCTCACCGACGAACTCAACAACACCCCAACCAGGCTCCCCGGCGACCACCGGACCCTCACCTACAAGGTCGCCGAAGCCAGCCAAATCACAACGAAAACAAAAAAACCTACTTCAGGAGGTCTGAGCCTCGAAGCGTTTCGTGGGGCTGGGACTTTGTGGATGTCCTGGCTCAGTATTTTGGGCTGAAATTGTAAATCATCCTACTCGAGCATAAGGTTGCTGGGCCTGAGTTCAAGCATGGCGAGTCATGCGCAGCTAACATGCTCAAAAGTTTGACCGCTGGTGACAGGAGAGCTTCTTAAAATGTATTTTGTCTTATTGGAGAATGAATAGTTTTGAAAAAAGAATTATCGCATGCAGGTTCGCCGTCGCGCAGGTCGGTGGCCATTGGAGCGGCTTGGTCGGTGCCTGTTATTGCGGCAGCCATCGCGGCCCCAGCCGCCAGTGCATCCCGTACCAGTTTTGAGGTCTCTTTCGGAGCCGAACCGAAGAACGTAGCTGTCGGCCAGGGGTTCTCGGCTGTTGCTATCCAGTTGACGGAAGCTGGGCTGCCGGCAGACGGGCTGATTGCCTACACCACTTCTGGCCCTGCGGCTGTGACGAACGAAGGAGCAACCGCAACGCAAGGGACTCTTCAGGCTGTAAGTGGTATGGCAGCAGTTGAGGGGCTTGTTCGAACCGGTCCTGGTGAAATCACGATCGTCGCCACTCACGTCTCCACCGACGGCATCAGTGTCCAAGCGGTACTTGCGATCGCAGACCGTGTGGTGATGCGCGTTGACTATGACAAAGACGTAGACGCCGACATTAATTCGGAAATGCCGCGCCGGCCACTGCTTCATACGAGCGTATTTCCGCACTACTACCTTCGTGTGACGCAGATTGCAGGTCCCATGGATGCTGCGGTATGGCCCGTAGTCGTAAACAAGACAGCAATTGGGGGATACTTTGGTGTCTACAGGCCCGAGGGTTCCCGCGACGGCTACCGAACTAACACAGGAATCGTCGATCAAAACGCAGGGCATGACTATTCAGGTGATTTCTATCAAGATAATGCCTATGAACGTGTAAGCGTGAATGTTGAAGTGATCCACCGAACTGGCCTTGGCACAGAAACCGCTGTCGCGACTACCGAGGTCGTCTGGGAATCGGTGTAACGAAGCGACTCGACGATTCCTGCGGTGCCTAGCAGCGCTTTTGGCCTATCAGTGCGAGTGGCAGAGTGCTGTTATCTAAAAGCCATGAGACTCTTCCCTGGTATTCCTATGAGAACCGGGGAAGAGTCTCCAGGACTCCGGCCTGGGTCTGGTGAGGCAAAGGCTTCCTCGAGACCGAGCAGCCGGAAGTAGAAGCCGGCCATCAGATCTAGATCCAGGCAATCAAGTGGATGGATGCAAGTGCTCCTACGCGTTCAATCATGGTTTCCAAGTTACAGGTGGCTTTGCGTCTTGAAAATGCCGGCAATTCCCTTGACCAGTGTTCCCCCATGGAATGGCGCTGGTTAAGCACGGAACAAACATCGAGGAGCTTCCCATGGACACAACCCGCATCGCACTGGTCACCGGCCACAACCAGGGCGTGGGGGCAGGTGGCCAAGGCGCTCGCAGCCCAGGGACTGACCGTGTTCATCGGTTCGCGAGACCTGGCACGCGGCCAAGAAGCGGTCAGCAACATCGGTCACGGGGCCATGGCGGTGCAGCTCGACGTGACCGATGCGGCATCCATCGCCGCCACTGCGGACCGCATCAACCGGGAAGCGGGCCGCCGGGACGTGTTGGTAAACAACGCCGGCATTTCCAACACCTTGAAGGGCACCTTGACCATGGACGACTACGTGCCTGCGGCCCGTGCCAGCAGGGCCTCGCTCGACGAGGTCCGCGCGGTGTGGGACGTCAACGTCTTTGGTGTGCTTGCCGTCTACCAGGCCATGCTGCCCCTCCTTGCGCAACTGGCGGGCGCTCGCATCATCAACGTCTCCAACCGTGTGGGCTCACTGGCGGCGAACGCGGACCCGCGCTATCCAGCCCATGGGCAGTTCGGCCCCACCTACCCGGCATCCCAGGCAGTCCTGAGCACCATCACACTCGCCATCATG
This sequence comes from Arthrobacter sp. PAMC 25486, assembly GCF_000785535.1. Lineage (NCBI taxonomy): Bacteria > Bacillati > Actinomycetota > Actinomycetes > Micrococcales > Micrococcaceae > Arthrobacter > Arthrobacter sp. PAMC 25486. The sequence goes on from NZ_CP007595.1 coordinate 541,299, forward strand.
GTGGAGCTGGAGCAGACCGGCTTCAAGGTCAACTTGGTCTCGCCGGGGTTCACCAGCACCAATCTCAACAACTTTGCCGGCACCCAGAGCGTTGAGGACGGATCCCGTGAAGTGGTGCGTGGGGCGCTGCTCGGCCAGGACGGCCCCACTGGCATCTTCACCCGCTGGGAGAATGAAACAATTCCCTGGTGAGGGAAGTCCGACGGCGGATTGCCCGCCATGGGTGCCGCAGCCGCCTGGGTAGTCTGGCTGTCAGACAGTTGCGGAGGCGAGCGCTGCCTGTGCGTTGAAGAGCGCTGCCGCGGTTGCCGGATCCCTGACCGTCACCGTCAGGCTCCGCCCCTCCGCGTCCTTGACGCGCAAGGCCTCACCATTGCGAAAAACAAGGGCCACAGAGCTGTTGGAGCCAATTCGAAGTCCCCAGCCCAAGAATTCCCCCAATCCACGCACCGCTGAAACGTCCGCGATCGTGGAGGCGGTGGCCGGCATGGTGAAGCGGCCCAGCCCCAGCAACGTGGTGCAGCGCAGGCCGCGGTGGTCCACGGTGACGTTCCAGCGGCCGCAAACAATGCCCAGAACCAGCAGGACGCCTCCAACAGGCGCCAACGCCCACATGTCTGTGGACACTGATGCAACCAGCAGTCCGGTCCCGCCAACGCCGCCAGCGAGCAGGAACACCCAGCCCGTGATGTGCTCGCTCCAGACCGCGATTTCCCCGGCACCCAGGTTCATGGGTGCAACCTCCGCCCCGGCACTGTCGGAAATTGCCAGGGGGCGCCCGCCCGCGACCAGCATGCAGAGCAGGCCATAGGCCACGCCGGCAACTGCCAGGACAAGCACGGCATTTCGGGGATCCGGTGCCGCAAGCGGATCAACAAGCCCCAGCTGCCGGTGCAGTACCAGCGGTACCGACAGGGCAATGATGAACGCGACGGCCGACAGTGCGCAGACATTGCCGCGGCGCCCCCAGCCAGTGAGCTTTCCGCTCCATTGCATAATGCAGAGCACTAGCACCATGGCCAGTGCCGAGCCGGACATTTGCAATGAGATGGCCAACGGGGAACCCTGCGTATTGACGGCTCCGGACGCCCAATCCCACTGCTGCGCGATTTCCTGAGGCAGACGGGGCAGCCAGCTGATGGCCAGTAACAAACCAGCCAGGATGATGCCGATGGTTGGGACAACAACGCCCAGCCACAGCCGCGGGTCCGGGGTGTCGTCCACCGGTTGCTTGTTCAAGGTTGTGGTCATGGTGTCTGGGTGCTTTCAAGTCGTGAACGGAAGAGTCCCAGGATCGTCTCGGCTGGCAGCTCAAGGCCCTTGAGCTGGTTGATGGCGTCGTCCAAAATTTTGGCGGCGCTGTCCCGGGTGGATTCCGGCACCGCAGTGACAACAGCACCCCGCCCCCGTCTCAGTTCAATGAGCCCTTCGTCCCGCAATCCCTGATAGGCGCGGAGGACGGTATGGAGACTGACATCCAACGAGTCACCCAGCGCCTTGGCACTCGGCAACCGCTCGCCATCGCGGATGGAGCCGTTGAGGATGCCCTCACGCAACGCCTGGGCGATCTGCTCATGCAGGGGAAGCGCCTCGTTGGGTGTCAGTCGAATCAACATGAAGCAAGTCTATTGTTATATGAATAACATAACAACTTGAAGGGTGTTGGGCCGCGGCGCAACGGTGATTCGGGAACGGGTCAATGCACCAGGCCCAGTGTGTAGGCCACGAGCACGGTCTGCACGCGGTCTCCCATACCCGGCTTCGCGAGAATCCTGTTGATGTGGTTCTTCGCAGTTGTCGGCGTCAGGTAAAGGCGCTGGTTGATCTCAGTATTGGATAGTCCCGTAGCGATGCACGGGAAGACGTCGTGTCGCCGCCGGCTAAGAAGTTCGACGGCGGATCTGCCCGGTCTCGCTGGGCCCCCAACTGCCGCAGTGGTCCTCACACAGTGCTCCACGAGTGCCCGGGTGACGCACTGCTCCACGGCGGATTCACCGCCGGCGACCGTGCGCATTGCCTGGGTGGGGATATCCGGCGTCGTGCTTTTGAGCAGGAAGGCGCTGGCCCCCGCGCTCAGACCGCCAAAGGCGTACTTGCCGAGGTTGAAGGTGGTCAGTACGATCACCCTGCCGCGGAGGCGGGTGTTGATTTTGGTGGCCCCGGTGCCGCCCATGCGGACCAGCGGCTGGTCGTCGATGACGAGGATGTGGATGGGGGCTGTTTTAGGCAGTGCTCACCTCGGTGTCATTCGGGTGACATGGCAAATGTTGGGAGTCAGCGCCAGCTAGGCGGTCGTTCACAAGCACCCGGCCAGCCCCCGGCCGGCGCTCGCCTCTGGAAGCGGAGTGCCGTTGTTGGCAATGCCCACGTGCACGTGATCCCCGGTGGTGGATATTTCAACCTCGACGGCGGTTGCGCCCGCTGCGTGGCGCAGGCAGTTGGTCCGCGACTCCTGGGCATTCCGACATTCCGGTACACGATTATGGCAGGCGCCGTGTCCGACGGGAGGGGAAGGACCCCCTGGCCAGCGTGAAGGGCAGCCCCGCACTGCGGGAGACGTTCGCCGACTCACTCAGCGACGGCAGGTTGTGCCCGCTCCAGTTCAGTTGCAGGTCCAGGCCGGCATTGTCGATGTGCAGCAGCTCCAGGATGCGGCGCATGTCTGCGAGCGCCGTGCGTTCGGGGCGCTTTTGCCAGCGGCGGTGGACGCTGGCCAGGGTTGATGTTTGGGGCGTGGGGCGTGCCGGATTGCTGGAAACTGTTGTTCGTTGGCGAAGCTGCGTGCGCAGATGGAAGACTGGGGCCATGACCCATGTGGATGACTTTGACCTGATTGCCGGCCCTCCCGCGCTCGCAGACTATCTGCGCCTGCGCCAGGAGTCGGGCTTGTCGCAAAAAACGCCAGAGCAGGCTGCGGGGGCTTTGTCCGGCAGCTGGTTCTTCTGCCACGTGCGGGAGGTTGCATCGGGCCGGACTGTGGCCATGGGCCGGGTTATTGGCGACGGAGGCTGGTGCTTCCACATTGCCGACATGGCCACCCTGCCTGAATATCAGGGCCGCGGCCTGGGGCGGCGGGTCATCGACATGCTCGTGGCACACATTCGTGGGCATGCCCCGGAAAACCCCTACATCACCCTGATTGCCGACCCGCCCGGGCGGCGCCTGTACGAAAAGGCCGGCTTTGGCGACATCAACCCCTCCCGTGGCATGGAGCTGCCATGGGTGCGCCCCTGAGGCGACATCACTTCGACCGACAACCCGTCAGCTGGCAACACCAGATCTGGCTGGAAAGGAACCCTCCATGGATCTTGAGAGCAATCCCCAGCGGGCAGCCGAGCTGGTCCGCGAGGCACAGGTCCGCCTCATGCGCCGGGTGGAACAGTTGGACGACAGTGACATGCGCTCGGCGAGCGCCCTGCCCGGGTGGAGCGTGGGCCATGTCCTGACGCACCTGGCCCGCAATGCGGATGCGCACGCGCGGCGCCTAGCCGGTTCGCTGGTGGGGGAAGACGTGCCGAAGTATGAGCAAGGACAGGAGCAGCGGGCCAGTGAGATTGAGTCCGGGGCCGGCCGCCCCGCCGCGGAGATCCTCGCCGACCTCGCGGCAAGCCAAGGCATGATCGAAGATATATTCGAACAGTGTTCGGCTGCTGGCTGGCCCAACGGACACTTCCTCGGCGGCGGCGATTATGGGGTAGTTGACTGCCCTGCGCACCGGCTGCGCGAGGTCGAAATGCATCACGTGGACCTCGGACTCGGCTACACGCCCCTGGATTGGCCGGAGGAGTATGTTGACTGGGATCTGACGGTACTGCTCGCCAGCACCTCCAGCCGGATGGGGTCGCCCGATACCCGCCGGGCGTTCATGGCGTGGCTGGCCGGGCGCGGCCCGCTGGATCCGGATACCTCGCTAAAGCCTTGGTGACAGGGGCCGCCCTCCTGGAATGGTTGGCCCGCCCGGAGGGGCCGCCCTCCTGGCGAGGCCGGGCGCCGTCGTGCTTCATGGGAGGCGCAACCGGAAGGTGCCAGCGAACTGTCAGTCAACTTTCAGTGCCGCCGAGCCCCAACGCGACTACCATTAATAGTTAGCAGAGGTAACTAATTCCCCTGCCCCAGATCTATTCGAGGGGGCTGGCAGGCGTGCTTCAGGCCAAGCTGCAGGGTGTGGACAGAGGGTCGGACCGGAGAACCCGGGACCTGGCCAAGCCGCACTACAAGTGGATCGTCCTTTCCAATACCACCCTCGGCGTGCTTATGGCATCCATCAACGCCTCCATCTTGCTGATCGCGCTGCCCGACATCTTCCGCGGCGTCGGCATCAATCCGCTGGCCCCGGGCAACACCAGCCTGCTGCTGTGGCTGATCATGGGCTACATGGTGGTCACGGCCGTGCTGGTGGTCAGCTTTGGCCGGCTGGGCGACATGTACGGCCGTGTGAAAATGTACAACGCCGGCTTCGCCATCTTCACGGTGTTCTCGATCCTGCTGGCGGTCACGTGGCTGCAGGGCACGCCAGCTGTGATGTGGCTGATCGTCATGCGCATCCTCCAGGGCGTGGGCGGGGCGATGCTGATGGCCAATTCAAACGCCATCATCACCGACGCCTTCCCCGTGGACCAGCGAGGCCTGGCCCTGGGGCTGAACCAGGTGGCCGGCATTGCAGGATCGTTCCTGGGCCTGATCATTGGCGGGCTGCTCGGCCCCATCGACTGGCGCCTGGTCTTCCTCGTCTCGGTGCCGGTGGGCATCTTCGGCACCGTCTGGGCCTACCTGCGACTGCACGAAACTGGCACGCGCCAGCCGGCGCGGCTTGACTGGTGGGGCAACGGGACCTTCGCCGGGGGCCTGATCGCTGTCCTGGTCGGCATCACCTACGGCATCCAGCCCTATGGCGGCCACACCATGGGCTGGACCAACCCGTGGGTGCTGGCAGCGTTGGTGGGCGGCGCCGTCGTCCTGGGCATCTTCGTGGTGGTGGAGCTGCGGGTGGACGAACCCATGTTCGAACTCTCCCTCTTCCGCATCCGGGCGTTCACGGCCGGCAACCTCGCCAGCCTGCTCTCCGCCATCGGCCGCGGCGGGCTGATGTTCATTCTGATCATCTGGCTGCAGGGTATCTGGCTCCCGCGCCACGGCTGCAGCTTTGTTGACGCCCCGCTCTGGGCAGGCATCTACATGTTGCCGCTGACGGCCGGCTTCCTCGTGGCCGGGCCCATCTCGGGCGCCATTTCCGACCGCCGCGGCGCCCGCCTGCTCGCTACCGGCGGCATGGTGGTGGCCGCGCTGAGCTTCGGCTGGCTGCTGCTGTTGCCCGTGAACTTCGACTACTGGACGTTCGCCCTGGCCCTGCTGCTGAACGGCATCGGCATGGGCCTGTTCGCCGCGCCCAACCGCGCCGGCATCATGAACGCCCTGCCGCCCAACCGCCGCGGCGTGGGTGCGGGCATGAGCACCACCTTCCAAAACTCCGCCATGGTGCTCTCCATCGGCATCTTCTTCTCCCTCATGGTCACCGGCCTGGCCCGCACCCTGCCCGCCACCTTGAATGCCGGGCTGAGCGCCCATGGTGTGGCCGCGGTCGACGCCGGACGGGTCGCCAACCTGCCCCCGGTCTCCGTCCTGTTTGCCTCACTGTTGGGCTACAACCCGGTCCAGACGCTGTTGGGTCCGGCCGCGCTGTCGCAGCTTCCCCCGTCCGACGCCGCCTACCTCACCGGTCGCGGCTTTTTCCCGGCGCTCATTTCCGGCCCCTTCGCCGACGGGCTGACCGTGGCATTTGGCTTCGCGATCGTCGCGTGTTTGGTTGCGGCGGTGGCCTCGGCCCTGCGCGGCGGGAAGTACGCGTACGGGGACGGGTCGGGCGCCGGGTACGGGGACGGGAACATGAACGCCGCCGGCGTGGGAGCCGATCATGCCGCCATCGTGGCCGGCTCAGCTGTCTTGGCCGCGTCTGGTGCGCGAGATCGGTGGCAACCCGCAGCGTCTTTCCCTCCACAGCACCGAACCCGCCCAAAATAGTGGGCTCGCTCAACATCGGACGGTGATTGCGCAAAAAGACGGTTGTCTACCACCCGCTTTTTACGCAAACGGCGTCCCTTTTGCGATTGTGGTGCCCAAACCGGACGGATGACCCCGTTCCTGCGGCCCGAACAGTCCACGTGAAAGATTAGAACACTAATTCGAACACCGATTCGAACGCGTTGGCAGCGTCGGTGGCGTGTGGGCCCGATTCCGGTCGTTCCTTAGTGCAGCGCTCGCAGGTAGCGTCTGCGTACGACTTTCTGGGTGATCATCAGGAGTGGAAACAGGGCCCGCCACGGCTGCTGCGGTGCTGCCCGCGTGAGTGACCGGATGGTCAGGTGCACCTCCTCGCCAAGGCGGTGCACGATGAACGCCTCCTCGCCACTGACGGGATGCCCCGGCAGGGTGCGATAGGCGAAGCCGACCCGGTCCGGCTCCTCCACCAAGGCCACCACCTCCACCGGCTCAACAACCTTGACGCCGAGGAAGCTGGCGGTGACGTTGACCTGGTCGCCTTCGGACACAGGCCCGGGTGTGTCCACCGTAAAGCCGCTGCGCGTCTTCACCTTCCAGCGCAGCACGTCGGCTGAAACGCGCTGCCACAGCTCCTCGCCCGCACCCAGTCTGGCCATTTCGGATGACACCCGGTAGCCGCTGTGGTTGGCGGACCAATCGCTGCGGGCCGGCATGGTCAGGCTGCGCCGCCGTTCTCCCTGTGCCGCCCACCCCGGTCCATCCTGGTCCTGCAGCCACGTCTGGCGTGAGGTGGGATCGCCGCTGACATCGCGGAGCCAGTACGTCGCGTCCGGGTCCCAGCCCGCCAATACGCTGGCACGGCCGTCGTCGACGGGGATGACAACACCCGCCGTTGTCAGGTAGCCGCCCATGGTGAGGTGCACGCCGTCGTACTTCTCCTGGAAGCGGGACCAGTCAGGCATGACCCATGAACCGATCCGCCCGGTGGTGCGGTACCAGTCGTGGCGTTTGGCGGCGGTGACCTCCAGCGAGTGCTCGCGGCACAGCTGCGCCCATGCAGCGGGGGAGTCGATCTCGAAGATTCGCGCACCGTGCGGCGCGTGCAACTGCTCAATGGCGGCTTCCGTTTCGCCGAATCCGTCCTCCACGAGCCACAGGCCCGCAGGACCATGGGCGCCCAATGAGCGCGTGCTGCTGGCCAGGCCCGACGGCGGCCGGGACCACCAGGCGCCGCTAAAGTTCGCCGTGGGGTCACTGGGTCGGTCCGTGGCGGAGCGCAGTTCCTCGGAATTCACGTCCAGGCGCCACTGCTCGAGCGTCTCCGCAGCGCCCTTGCGCGCCGGAGGGGGACGGGGCGGATCGTCAAAAAACGTGACTGCCCACTGACCGGCCGGATCCGTGGGTGGCGTCCACCATTGCGTATGGGGCGAGTCCGCCAGCAGCTGTGCGAAGCGGCGGAGGGCGCGGCGCATTTTTGGTGTCGCGGCCAGGACGTCGTCGCCATCCGGTTCCTGCCAATAGCGTGCCGAGTTCACGGTGGAACACAGAGCTTCGAGGAGACCGGTCTCGGTGAGCAGGGGGAGCGGCAGAGCGTCAAGCAGGGCCGCCACCTCATGGGGAGTTGGTGTGGGCAGTTCGGCATCCGATCCGGGGCCGAACATGACAACAGATCGCCCCCGGCCGGGGTCAAGGTGGTAGGAGGCGTAAAACCGGGCCATGCCAAAGTCACTCTGGCCGGCTTCCACGGAAGCTGCCGTGGCGGCCATGTCAGCTAGCTCGAGGCACAACCGCCTGCCGCGCGGTCCGGCAAGCAGCGCTGCGGGATCCAAGTCAGTGGGATCCAGATCAGGCGGGCCCGGCGTGGCGGGTGTTGGTGTCATGGGCTCAGCCTACCGGCGGGGCGGTCGCGGCCAGGGGCGTACCTCTTCGGGCTGAAATCGTCAGGCGTGCAGTGTTCAATCCAGCTGCACCCGGCAGCTCTTGCCTGTCAGATCCCCGTTGACGGTGAACTCGATGGTGAGGTGTTTGACACCTGCGGGCGGTTCCGGCACAAACGTCCAAGAACCGTCCCAATCCGTGCCGGTCCCTGCCCACTGCCCGCCGACACAACGATAGTCGGTGTCGTGATTGTCGGTGATGACGGGCTTGACCGCACTCAGGACCACCTGACCCGGCATGGGCGGGGGAGAGCCCGCTTTGCCCTTGCCGTGCAGCTTTTGCTCGGCGTCCCATGCCTCGAATGCTTCAAGGTAAGCGAGGTCCCTGTGCTGAGTCTCTAGATTCCTGTTAGCCTCAAGCCCGATCCTGACGCCGCGCTCGCCCGGTTTGGCGCCGTGATGTACGGGTGCGTCAGACGTCAGCTCAACACCGGCCAGCCGTACATCCACGCCCTCGTTGCTCGCGACGATCAGGTCCCCGGGTGCCCACACGATGACTGTCATAAGAGCAGCCTATCTGCATGCCGGGTGGGCGGATCCAGAAGCGGAGATTCTTTTGCAATCTCTGAAATGACGGTTGTCCACGTGAACCGCCCATGCAAGCATGAGTCCGCCTCGAGCTGTCCCTGCCCGGCAACACCCGCACGGCAGTTGGGGCGATCGGGCCGCTGCCATTAAGGCAGGGATCTCACTGGTTGCGCATCCTGCGCCGGGTCATGACGAGCATTGCTGCCTCCGCGCAGCCCAAGAAGATGGCGGTCCCGATTGGCGAACTGTTGGCAGCCAGGGCCACAGTCACTGCTCCAACGGCAGTTGAAATGAGCAGTGCGTCGGCCTGCCATGCCAGGACTGCGATTGTTGACATGTCCCCGAATTGGGTGGGCATGGGAGTAAGAAGCGTTAGCGGCAGCTGCCCTTTTATGCTGTCGTAGGCGCGGACAGCGACCAAGACCAACGGCACCGCCGCGGCTGCAAGGCTGATGGGTGCTCCCGCCACTGCGGCACAACCCGCCGCAATGGCGGTGCACATCAGGGCCCATGACGCAGGAAGCAGGGCATGGAGGCCGTACAGCTGCGGGGTGGAATAGCCGTAGAGCGCAGGAGCCGACGCTGTTTCCGCCGCGTGTCGGAACCCGTCACTGAAAACACCCGCGGCCATGTAGCACAAAGAGGCTCCCAGTCCACCGTACAGCCACGCCGGCGCCACTTCAAGAATCGGTGCGAGAAACAGCAGCAGGTTGCCAAATACCATGGATATGGTCCCGGCAAGTGCCCTGTAGGGGGTGCGCCACACACCGACGAAGTCACGGACGATGAAGCGGAGCGGCACAGCGACGTGCTTCACGGCTTGCCACGTCCGGCCCCGACGAGGCGGGACCCGATAGTTTGCCAGCGCCGCATTCGCATCACCCAGCCATGCAAACGTCCCGGCGGCCTGCCAGTGGTGTGCTTGTTCCAGCAGGGCGGTTCCTGTGAGTGAGTTCAAGAGCCGGGGGACCCCCGATGCCGCTACCCCCGCAACCGCTGCGAGACCCACCAGCGCCCACTGATTCCCTGCCTCGCCCGACGGCCAGAGGAGTCCAAGCCATCCCCACGGGGAAAAGTCCGTAAAAACAGGGACAAGCCAGGCAAACAGCACGACAGCCAAGAGTACGGTTGGCAGCCGTCCCGAGTTTTGCTCGTGCCGGGCCTGCCCTGCCAACCAGGCAACGCCACCAAGCACGCTGAAACATGCAGTACCCGCCACGAAAGCAATGCTCTGCAACGCCGTCGAACTACCGGTCGACAGGAGTACTCCACCAATAGTCACGGCGGCACCAACCAGCACTGCCATCAGTCCAAATGCAGCAGCCAAGAATGGCCGCAGAAGGGTGCGGCTCCGGGGCAGGTCATTGCCGGCAAGTGCGGCGGTGAAGAAGGGTGCGAGCAGTGCTGGGCCTCTCAGGGTGCCCAAGACCGCCAAACCAACCAGCATCATGCCGCAGGCAACGCCCGCAATCTGTCCCGCCGCCGGATCCGTGAAGAAGAGAAGCACCTCCGGCTCTGCCATGGTCAACGCGACTGCACGCACCCATGGGAAGGCCACGGCACCAAGCAGGAGCACGCCAACATAGATCGCATAGCTGACGTCCGCGGCAGTTTTTCCGTCACCCCGGAGACGGTACATCTGGCGGACCGTGTGCAGCCGTTCAGGGATGGTTGACATATGCAGCCTGGGTCAACGGCAGCTGACGGTCACTGACGTGCTCAATCAGAAACTTGCTGTGGCTGGCAAGCACAAGGGTTTTCCCGGCATCGGCCAATCCCCGCAGCACACCGGCGACCAATTCCAGCCGGTCAGGATCCAGCCGCTGCTCGGGCTCATCCAGCAGCAAAACATCAAAGCGGCGCGAGAGAGTCAGAGCGAGTGCAAAAAGTTGTGTTTGCCCGGAGGACAGCTCGTGGGGGTACCTGTCGTGCAGCCCGGTTATCCGAAGCTCTTCGAGGAGACGGTCCGCGGTGTCTGCGGCCTCAGAAATAGTGGATCCCCACGAAGTGGCGACGAGCATCATGTGCTCCCGCAATGTCAGGTTGCGGGCCAGGGGTGGCAACCCGATCAAAGCTGCGACTCGGGCCCTAAACGTCCGGTTTCGATCGTCGGGGACCTCTCCGGCAATGGCCACGGCCCCAGTCGAGGGGGAGGTAAGGGCTGCCAGCACGCGCAGCAGCGTGGTCTTCCCCGATCCGTTGGAACCAGTTATTGCGAGGGCTACGCCTGTACCAACGGTGAAGCTGACAGGCTGGAGCAGCACGTAGCTGCCGGCCAGCACGCTGACATGGTCTGCTTTGATCAAAGGCGTCATGCGTTGGGAGTTCCCGCCGCCAGCAGAATGGCCAGCAAGGGGACGATACGCGATGCCGGGACGTCGAATACGCCGCGCCTGGGGCTGGTCAGCCATCCTGAGGCAGTGAGCTCCTTGAGGTGGTGATAGACCTGTCCGCTTGTTCCGGCGTCGACCTCTTCCGCCAGTGCGGCAGCACTGGTGGAACCGTTTAGTACGGCCTGCAGGATCCTCAGCCGCACGGGATGCCCCAGCGCTGAGAGCCGTTCCGCCTGCTCACTCCAATCCTCAGCGAACAGATCAGGGCCCGTTTGGGCATACTGCCATCGAACCAAACTGCCTGCCGGGGTCGCCACACTGCCGGTATAGAGGACTGCGCCGTTCGACGCCCGGGCTTCGAGTCCCTGGAGGGCCCACAGGCTTTCACTCATGTGGTCAGGCAGGGGTGCGGCAACTTGAGCCTCGCCCTGCCGGGCGGTGAGTTGAGCGACCGTTTGTTCCAGGGCAGCCAGCCGTTTTTCGAGATCTGCAAAAGACATAATCTGATTATACGTAATTACGTAACATCTACAAAGTAGCGCGATGGGCGCCGTCCCCAGTAGGTCATTGCCACCTGATGCTGGCGTCTACGCCTTGCGGGCGGCCCACCCTGTGCGGTGCCCGCGCACCTCAAGGTCGGAGCGGCGTTCCAGGGACTCCGGGCCGTCACCCAGTAGCAGCTCCAGCGACGCGAGGTCGGCAGGAGCGGCGGTGCCTGCGAGCGCCGAACCCATCCGCCCCAGGAAGATGCGTCCATAGCGGGCGGCGAGTTCCGGCGTCGTGCTTCCTGTGGTGGGGAAATGGCGGCGTTCGACGGCGAATCCGGCACGTTCCAGCCCTGCTGTCCACTCGGGATACTGGTTCCAGCCGTTGCTGGCCAGCGTTGCGTGCAGGCGGGATTCCAGGCCGGGCACGACGGCGGACCCCTCAGGCGGTGTCTCGGGAAGGAAGCTGGGCAGACTGTCCATCTCGACAACGATGAGCAGGCCGCCAGGATTCAGCGCCTCGAACATCTCCGCCATGGCGCGCTCCGGGTCGGTGAGTTCGTGGAGCGAGGAGGAAGCCCACATGAGATCGGCCGTTGCGCTCGCAGGCCAAGCCTCGTCGAGGTCTGCCTGCAATCCAGCCACGCGGCCGTCAAGTCCCTGCTCCGCGGTCGCTTTGAGGGCGTTATCTAACATCTCGGCGGATTTGTCGAGCGCGGTGATGTGGGCGTCGGGGAAGCGGCGGGCCAGTGCGAGGGTGCCAACGCCGGATCCGGCACCAACGTCAATGATGGAAGCTGGCGCCTTCACGGCAAGGTCCCCGGCCCATGCCGTGGCCTCGTCCAGGTAGGAGCCAAGGATGCGGGCGTCAAGGTCGAGGGTCTCCGCCAGTTCCGCGCCGCTCGCATGCGCATGGCCCCCGCCGTGGCCGCCGTGTGAATGTCCGTGGTGTTGTGCATGTGCTGTCATGCTTCCACGATAGCGACTTGGTGCGTAGTGCGCATAGACTATTGCGTATGACGCAAGAAACCGATGTTGATGCCTTAATCCGCCAGCGCATCCGCAGCCTCCGCATGGCCCGCGGCTGGTCCCTGGAGAACCTCGCCGGCCGCTGCTCCCTCAGTCCCTCAACACTGAGCCGCCTCGAAACCGGCCACCGGCGCATAGCGCTCGACCAGCTGGTCCCCATCGCCCGAGCATTCGGCACCACGCTGGATGCGCTGGTGGAATCCGCCGGCGACGAGGACGTCGTCATCCGCCCCCAGCCCGGGCACTCCCAGGGCCTGACCACCTGGATACTCTCAAGCGAGGACGGGATGTACGGCAAAACCGTCGCCAAAATGCGCATCACCCCCGACCGCCCGCCGGAGCACGGTGTGCACCCCGGCCGCGACTGGTTCACCGTTCTGGCCGGCATTGTCCGCCTGGAACTGGGGGAGCGGACCATCCTCGTCCACCCCGGCGAAGTCGCCGAGTTCTCCACCATGGTCCCGCACGCCATCTGCGCCCACGAAGGTCCCGTGGAGATCCTCAGCATTTTCAACCACGACGGCGGACTCGCCCACCTGCACGGTGGGCCCCACCCGGGCCACACGGCATAACTGTCACGGCTGCCCGCGGCAGCGGGCAGGTGATCGACTCATTTAAAACGAGGTAGGCTCCGGAGTTGTTGTAATGCTACATTGATACAGACCTCAATCAAAGGAGTGCAATGCCTTTCGAATCGGTGCTTGATTGGATTGCGATCGGTTTTCTCGTCGCGGTTTTCAGCTATCGCCTCATTACCGTGCAAACCGCCAGATACCAGCAGCAGCAAGTCTTCATGTTTGCGCAGCGGGTCGGGCTGCCAATCGGGACCGAACGCATTAACAATTCGCTCCGGCGCAGGCTCTTTCGCAGTTCCAATGCTGCACTGCTCGGGGGATTGGCAGGCGGACTGGTTGCTGTTGGTGTGCACACTTTCCTGCGTACCAACGGACTGCCCTTCACTTTCATGTGGTCAATCGCCATCCCTGCCGTCTTCGTCGGCGTGACGACCTTCGATGTAGCGCTGACGCTGCGCGATTCGCTCTTCGGCCGGCAACCTGACACGCCGCGCATGGCCAGGTTGGAGGCGGTCACGCTCGCTGATTACACCAGTCCCACCAGGCTTCGTGCGGCCCCTGTCCTCATGGCGTTGGCTGCCGGGCTGGGTGTGGCGGGCGTGGTGCTGGGAGCCATCGGTGTGATTGACGTGGACAGCCTGTTGCGCGGACCTGCCCTGCTAATTCTTGTTGCTGCTGCCGTAGTTTTTGGCATCTGCACCGTCATGGCGCGCAAGATACTTCAACTGCCACAACCGGCGGCTGACACCCTTGAACTGGCCTGGGACGACGCCATCAAAGCTGACGTGATCCGCAAACTAGGCCTGCTCGCCTCGGTCATGGCCTGGTTGGCCGTCTCGGGGATCGGCATGGGCATCCTGGACGGGTTGGACGCGACCGTGCCAACCACCACGGGCAACGCCCTGGGACAAGCGATCTCCATGTGCGGCTACTTCGCAATCTTGTTCACATTCAGCTACGGAAGGTCCTTCAACTGGTTCCGGCAGCGTCTGTGGCCCAATTTCACGTTCCAGCCCGGCAACCCGGAGCCGTCCAACAGCGGGCTGGGCCAGTCATGATGCTGAGAGTGGACCCCCGCTCAGCGGTTCCTCCATTCGAACAAATCCGGGTGCAGGTCCTGGGCCTCATCCACCACGGAACCCTCAAACCTCAGACTCGGCTACCAACAGTCAGGAAACTGGCAGCAGACCTTGGTCTCGCCCCCAACACTGTGGCGCGGGCCTACCGGGAACTGGAGCTGAATGGTGCCATTGAAACGCGGGGTCGGCACGGAACCTTCGTTTCGGCCCATGATGACCCCGTGCACAGGCAGGCCCAGAAGTCTGCGGAAGAGTATGCCCACCAGATTCGAGCCTTGGGATTGGGCCACCAGGACGCCCTCGCCTTCCTTAGTACCGCCTTCGGGGAAGGCGTGCTGGACAGGGAAGCCGGGGCGGGCAGCGCTTAAGCGCCCTGCGCCAGCCGCAGCATCGCGTTGCGCAGCGGGGTCGGCACACTCGTAATATCCGGTATGTCTGCATCTTCAAAGTCGGTGGGCTTGTTCTCGCGAAGGAGGGCGGCGCCGTCGTTCTTCCAGTCAAAGCCAGGCTCGGAGAAGGCAACCCGGTAAGCCTGGTTGACGGTGTCCGGGAACTGCTCGGCCAGGTCCGCAATGACATGGGCCGGGACGGAATCGTCGTACATGTAGTCGCGGATGCGCTCGGCACCGACGTCCTGTGACGTGGACGGCGGGACGCGGTGAGCCTCCCGAGCCACGCGGTAGCCAACCAGGAATGACGTCGACTTCACCGGGTGGTGGAACAACGCCACGTCCCCCGCCTCACGCAACTCCGACGGGAAATTGCTGTCCGGAGCAATCTGCTTGCCAGTCCGGGGAGCAGAGAGGTCGGCAGGATTTTTGATGGTCAGCTCCGTGTTCAAGGTCTCCATGAACGTGCGGTAGCTATCAATGGTTTCAGCGCCGGTGCCGAGCACCACATGCGAGCCGAATGTCCCTGTGAAGACTTCGTGTTGCTCCCTGACCAGGGCGCGTGCGCTCTCAAGCTTGTCAGGGTTTCGGAACGGCAGTCGGGGGATCTGCTGGAGCAATTTCACCGCGAAGTCCTCAATGACGGGGCGATCTGCCGGCTTGAACAGGCTCACATTGCCGCTGATGGTCCAGAGCTCGCCTGTGGGGACCACGCGCAGAATGCCGAAGCCGCCGCGCACGGCCGGGCTCGAAGGGTCCACGCCGGCGGTTGCGTAGGTGCAGTAGTCCATCTCGTCAAGGAGGTTGTGCAGCAGGAGCTCGGCGCCGTTGCTCTTCTCAACGCGGAATGCCCCGAACACGTTGCTGTCCCGCCACGCCTCGTACACGGCACGGTCTTGTGGGGTCAGGGTCTTGTTGGTGCGCAGGTACCGGTCCAGCAGTGGTTCTCGGCCGTCGCCGCCCTCGTAGAGCAACGACTCCACGGCGTCAGTCAACTTCTCCATGGAGCCACCCTGCAGGCTTGACCTTTGACGGATTGCGGCGAGCCGCTTGGCGAATCCCGGAGAGAGTGCGTAGTCAACCAGTGCCGTCTTGAGCCGTTCAACCTGGTCCAGCGTTGCGTCAATGTCCATCGCACCATTGTTTCGCAAGTCTGGCCGCTACCTGCAAATCGCCGAGAATGCCACCGGGCCGGCGGGACGTTCACCTCTTGTTTCCGCACTGGCGGCCCTGTGTAGGTGAACCGGCCACACTGGCCTTCTACTGTCTTTCCGGAATGCAGCCCGAAACGGGCATCAACATTATGGAAGAGGCAACAGTGACGGAGAACACCAGCCCAGCAAAATTCAGCCGCAGGACGGCACTGGCTGCAGGGACACTGGGCGCCTTGGGCCTCACCCTCGCAACGGCCACGGCGGGCACCGCCGCGCCCGGCGCGAAGGCACCCAAGCCGACGCTGGAATTCCGTGCCGACGGCACCTTCAAGGTGGTCCAGTTCAATGACACCCAGGACGACGAGCAGACCGACCGCCGCACCATCGAGCTGATGGAAAAGACCCTGGACCAGGAGCAGCCCGACTTTGTGGTCATCAATGGCGATGTGATCAACGGCGGCTGCGACAACGAACTGGAAGTTCAGCAGGCACTGAACCACGTGGTCGGCCCCATGGAAAGCCGGCAAATCCCCTGGGCCGTAACCTTCGGCAACCACGACGAAGACTCCGCAGCCCTCAGCGGCATGACAGAAGCCAAGATGCTGGCCTTCCTGCAGAGCTACGAGCACAACAGCAACGCGGACAACATCGAGGGACTGACAGGCACCTCCAACACCCAGCTGCTCATCCAATCTTCCAAGGCCAAGGGCAAGACACCGGCGTTCGGCCTGTGGCTCATCGACTCCGGCCGGTACGCACCGGAGCGCATCGACGGCCAGGACTTCTCCGGCTACCCCACCTGGGACTGGATCCGCATGGACCAGGTCAGCTGGTACCGCGAGCAGTCCATCGCCACGGAACGCAAATACGGCGCCAAGATCCCCTCGCTCATGTGGGGCCACATTGCCCTCCACGAACACCGTGCCATGTGGTTCGACAGCATCGACTCCCGCACGGACACGGACCACACCCGTGCCCTCACCAAGCACAGCATCGTTGGCGAGCGCAATGAAGACGAGTGCCCCGGCCCTTTCAACTCCGGATTGTTCAACGCCTTCCTGGAACGCGGCGACGTGAAGGGGTACTTTGTGGGCCACGACCACATCAACAGCTATGTGGGCAACTACTTTGGCGTGCAGCTGGGCTACGCCCCCGGTGCCGGCTTTGGCGCCTATGGCCTGCCCGGTGCCGACCGCAACCGGCTCCGCGGGGCCCGAGTCTTTGAGCTGGATGAGAACCACCCCGGCATCTACAAGGACACCCGCCTTGTCTTCGCCAACGACTTCGGCATCGACCTCACGGCCAACCGCCAAACCACCGTACCGGCGCTGCCCATCAACACCGGCAAGCCGGGCAAACCAGGCAAGAAGTAGCCTGGCCAAATTCATCACGCCTGATCCGAGCACCCGCCAGGTGTTTCCAGCCCGGCGGGTGTTCACTTGCCGGGCGCACCGGCGTAGTGTGTTGTGCGGCACCCCCGCCGCACACCCATGAACAGGATTGTCATGACCACCCTCCCAGGCCGCCCGAACACAGCACTGCTGGTCATCGATGTCCAAAATGACGTCGTGGCCGATGCGTACCAGCGGGCGCCGGTTGTGGCGAACATCCAGTCCCTGGTAGCCAAGGCCCGTGCCGCCGGAACCCAGGTTGTCTGGGTCCAGCACAACGACGAAGACCTGTCCCAGGGATCCGAGGCATGGAAGTACATTCCCGAACTGGTCCGCCTCGAGACCGAACCGCTGGTGCACAAGTCATTCGGGGACTCCTTCGAAGGCACGGACCTCGAGGAGGTCCTGGCCCGGGGCGAAGTAGGCGCCCTGGTTGTGGCAGGAGCCCAAACCGACGCCTGTATCCGCTCCACCATCCATGGCGCCTTCACCCGTGGCTACGACGTCACCCTCGTCAGTGATGCCCACACCACCTCTGACAACAGCGAATGGGGTGCACCGGGGCCAGAGCAAGTCATCGCCCACACCAACCTGTACTGGCAGTACGAGGACGCCCCGGGGCGCGCAGCGGCCGTCGTCGCCACGGAGGATGTGCACTTCAGCGTTTAAGCACGACGCCGGACCTCGCCCGGGTGCCGCACCTGGCCTTGGCTCCGGGCTGCTTTGGGCCGTCCCAACGTCACCTAGGATGTTGTAAATGGTGCACACCGCGCGTCGACCGCGCCCACTTTCCCTGAGCCGGCCGGAGCTGGCCCTGCTCGCCATCACGGTGTTGTGGGGCGGCACCTATCTCGTCATACACCTGGCCATGCGGTACAGCGGCCCCATGTTCTTCGTCGGCATCCGCTTCGCCGTGGCAGGGCTGGCCGCCGCCCTCATCTTCCACCGCGCCCTCCGCGGCATGACACGTGCCGACCTTGGCGCCGGCGCAGCCATCGGGGTCATGATCTTCTTTGGCTACGGCCTGCAAACCGTGGGTCTGCAAACCATCAGCAGCAGCACCTCGGCATTTCTCACGGCGCTCTTCGTCCCGATTGTGCCCTTCCTGCAATGGGCCGTGTTCCGGAAACGGCCCCACATCATGGCTTTCGCCGGGGCTGCCCTGGCCTTCGCGGGGCTGGTGCTTCTCGCGGGACCGGGCGCCCTCCAAGTCGGTCTGGGTACCGGCGAAGTGGTCACCCTGCTGAGCACAGTTGCCATCGCCGCGGAGATCGTGCTGATCAGCCTCTTCGCGGCGAAGGTGAACTTGGGCCGGGTGACAGTGGTGCAGCTGCTGGTGTGCAGCGTCCTGGCGTTTGTGGCCATGCCTGCCACGGGGGAAGTCGTGCCCACCTTCTCCTGGGTGTGGCTTGCGGCCGGGGTCGGATTGGGCCTGGCGAGCTGCGTCATCCAGCTGACCATGAACTGGGCGCAGAAGTCGGTGGACCCCACACGGGCCACCATCATCTACGCGGGGGAGCCCGTTTGGGCAGGTGTGATTGGACGCCTCGCGGGGGACCGGCTGCCAGCCCTGGCACTGGCCGGGGCAGCCCTGATTGTTCTTAGCGTGCTCGTCAGCGAACTCAAACCGCTGGGACGGCCGCCTGCCGGGAACTCGAGCACCGCCGTCGACCTGGGCAGTGCGGAGAATCCCGGTCCGGAAACGGGCCGGGAAGAGGGCACCCGGAAGTAGTTTCTCGCGCCGAAACACCCGGCATGGGCGATAGCATAAAATCTTTGGTTCGCTTCGCGGATCACGGAAGGTGTTGCCACAGCGGCGGCGGCCCTGGCCGTCATTGATGACCAGGCGGGCACCCTGGTTATTGTTGACAACCAGCTCAGGACCTTGGCTGTCCACCCGGCACTGTTCCGCGATGACAAGAAACTGCTCCAACTGCTCAACACCCCTCTGTCCGGCGTGCCGCGCCCGGCATGCAAAAGCACCGTGGAGATAGAGCAGCTGCAGCGGCCCATCCGTCGCAGCAAGCGGGCCAAATTCTGGTGGATTGCGGTGCCTGCCGCGGTGGCCGCCATCACCGTCTCGGGTATGGACACCGTGCCGGCGACGGCTGGGCGCCCCGGACCAGGCGATGGGGCAGGTCAGGTTCTGTGCCGGCGGCGACACGAAGGCCAAGGACCTCCCGCCTGAGACCCAGCGCAGCGTCTCGCCAGCAAATTTCATGGTCTGCAACAAGGGCCAGAGCATTGTTGATTTGATCGACAGCGGCCAGCAGTCGCGCGAGGTCACACTGCGGGAAGGGGAGTGCACCACCGGTACCCCTACGGAGAGACGCCGAAAAGGTAGACGCACTCAAGGCGGACCAGCCCGCCTTGGATGCCCAGAAACCGGATCCGCCATACTCACCGCCTTCACACTTGCCGGGTTACGATCTGGGACATTGCCGACGCGCGGCTCAGGGTTGTCAGGGCGAGTCGACGCTGACAGATTTGGTGTGTTGGCCCGGCCTGTGGGCTCAGTCGTCGATGACAGCGGCACCCCGGCGCGTCAGATCGGCGAGCTGATCGTGCATGGCCTGCAACGTGACGGGAGGGTGCCCCGTCCAGTTGGTGAGTTCCCCAATGACCTTGACCGGTTCCCGGGTGCGGTAGGACCGGGTCGGATTGCCTGGAAATTTCTTGTCCGTGACATTGGGGTCGTCTTCCACGGAGCCCAGCGCTTCCACGATGTAGATTCGTCCGCGGCCTTCGCCAACTGCCAGTTCGGCACCCCACGTGGCCGCATCCAAAGTCTCGGTCACGTAAATGTGGTTCGCAATCCTGCCGCCGGCGAAATTTGAGCGGCGGCCCGGCTCCAGCAGGTCACCCACGGTAAGATCCGCCTTGGTGCCGTGCAACAGCCGCCCCGACCCATCTGCCTTGAACGGTTCCGGCCTGCCCAAAGCGCTTGCCTCCGTCATGTCATCTCGCCCATGTCAAAGCCGGTCACCGGGACCCCTGCCCGCTCGTAGACGAGGGCGACGGCACCCTTGGGAAACGCTGTTGGCGGGTGCACCAGGCTGAAGGCCGCCGGGACGCCGGTGCCGTCGGCAAACAGCCGTTTCCCGGATCCGAGGATTAACGGATAGAGGAAGAAGTTCAGCCTGTCCGCGAGGTCCGCTTCAAGCAAGGACCGGACCAGGTTGCCGCTGCCGACCACGTGCATGTCGTGGAACTGGCCCTTCAATGCGGCCACCAGCGCCATGTTCGACAGCGCCGTGGTGCCTTCCCACTCCGGGTTGGTCATTGTCCGCGAAACCACGAACTTTGGCAGTGCGTTGAATTTTGCCGCAATGGGGGTGCTGTCGCGCAAGGCCGGCCAGTAGCCGGCAAAGATGTCGTATGTTTTGCGGCCCAGCAGCAGGGCATCCATCCGCTCAATGCCGGCAGTGATTGCCGCACCCGCTTCGGCATCTGAAGAAGCCGCTTGCCAGCCTCCCAGTGTGAAACCACCGCTGCGGTCCTCGTCCGGAGCGCCGGGTCCCTGATACACGCCGTCGAGGGTTAAAAACAAGTCCACGGAAATGATGCCCATGGCGCACTCCTTGGTCCAGTAACTGCTGTCCGTTGCCGAGTCTACTCCCGCGGGAAACTGCAGGGTAGAACTCGAACAGACTGATTGCGACCAGGGTGTCGTCATGGTTAAGTTGAGCCATGACCAGCTGGCGCGCCTCCACAATCTGGCCTGTCGTTCATGATGAACGCAGGGCACTCATTGATGATCTGCAGGAATTGGAAGCCGGAAAGTGGGAGCTGCCATCGCTGTGCGGCGGGTGGGACGTTCACGATGTGCTGGCCCATCTAGTCGACACTGCGACGACGACGCGGTTGAGCTTCATCGCACGCATGGTGGCTTCCGGATTCGACTTCGATCGGGACAATGCCGTAGGGGTTGCACGGGAACGCCGGGAGACTCCGCAGGCAACCCTGTCGACCTTTCGCGACGTGCTTTCACTCACCAGCAGCCCGCCCGCACCGGTCGCGACCCGGCTGGTGGAGGCGTTCGTCCATGGTGAGGACATTCGGCGCCCGCTCGGGATCAAGCGTGAATACCCCTCTCTCCCTGTCGCTGCTGCATTGAAATTCCAGCTCGGGTCCTCCATCAAGATGGGCGGGGGCAGGGAACGGGCCAAAGGCTTACAGTTGGTGGCTTCGGACACCGATTTTGTCTACGGCGACGGGTTGGCGGTTCAGGGCGCGGCCATCGCCCTGCTGCTTGCCGTGTCGGGACGGCCTGTGGATGCACACGAGCTGTCCGGACCGGGCGCGGCTTCTTTATTGAAACGTTGACCTGATCTCACGCATACTGCGTTTTGACTATGTCGGCATCACCGTCGCTGACCCCCAAGCAGTTACTGCGTTCTTTGTTGGGCTTGAGGTCGAGGGCGGACCGATGTTCCTGGAGGGCGATTTCCTGGACACCGTGTGTGGGATCCCCTAATCCCGTACGGAAATAGTCATGTTGAAGGAGCCCGACGGCGGCACAACAGTGGAGCTGTCGCCTTTCGTCCGCCCCAACCACACCGCGGGCTCGGCAGCGATGGCCCACGAGCTGGGCCTGCCCAGCCTCGTCTTTGAAGTGGACGACCTGCGCGCAGTCGTCGACCAGTTGGCTGCCGACGGTTACAGGCTGGTCGGCGGCATCGGCGAATACGAAGGTGCTTGGCTCATGGCCTATGTGTGGGTCCGGAGGGGATCATTGTTGCCCTGGCGCAATGGCTGCGCTGACCCCGGCGAATTTCCGAACGTTGGGGCGATCCCGGCGCAGTAGCTGTCCGCCGGTATTCTGGGGGAATGCCGCAGTCGATCCAGCTCAGTGTAGATGTCAGCATGCGCATCCTGCGCCCGGGTGATGCGGCCGCGGTGGCTGCTGCGCATGTGCGCAACCGTAGCCATCTCTCACCATGGAATCCGATTCATCCTGCAGAGTACTACGCCGAGGAATGGCACGCAGCCGACATTTCCCGCCGGCTGGCGGTCCATGAATCCGGTGACGGTTATCCCTTTGGCCTGTTTGCCGGAAGTTCCTGTGTTGGCCGGTTCAATCTGGCAGGCATCGTCCGGGGCCCGCTCCAAAGTGGCGTCCTGAGCTATTGGGTGGACAATGAATATGCCGGACGTGGCCTCGCCTCGGCGGCTGTAGAGGTGGTAGTCAAAAAGGCGCGCGAGCAAATCGGGCTGCACCGCATCGAAGCATGCACACTGCTGCACAATATGGCCTCACAAAGAGTGCTGCAGAAAGCCGGGTTTCAGCAGATTGGCGTGGCGCCACGATACCTCCAGATTGCCGGCACATGGCAGGACCACAATCTGTACCAAATTCTCCTGCACGACTAGGACGCCAAACCCGCAGTCCTGGAGCCCTGCCGCCGTTAGCTGCTGAAAACTTCTTCGTTGATGCGTGCGAGCGAATCAGCGTCGGCCGCCACTTGAACTGTTCCGCCGGGCAACACAAAAGTTTGAATCGTCAGGTTGGCTGGCAGCGGATTCGATTTTGCACGGGTGGCGTTCCGCGGCTCATCGGTGACGGCAACGACGTCGAACTTCACAGGCTTGCCCAAGGAAATATCGGTTCCGGACATGGCTTCCTGGAAGACGAGCTGGCCCCGGCTGCACGTGGCGGTGCCACCGGCCCACAGGTCGTCGAGAGATCCGGGCCGGGAGCCTGGGCGGCGGACGTGGACCAGGATGCCCTGCGTCGCCAAGGAGGCCTTCTGTCTTCTGTCATATCGGACCACCAGGTAGAGGAAGCCGGCACTCATCACGGCGTTAATAAGTATTCGGAGAAGTGCGTCTGACCACGTGGTCCCGATGACCACGGAAACCCACAATTGAGCCGCAATAAGCACTGTCAGGCCGCTGAGGGCCGCGCTCACGCGGTGTTGCTGGATCCAGTCCTTCATGGCGGGGCAGTCCTTTCCTGAGTCGAAGATGGGCTGCCATTCACGATACCAAAGTCGCTGTGACCGGACGGTTAGTCTGGGGAGATGGGCATTCGAGTTGTTCTCTTGGACTTGGACAACACCCTGTTCGACCATGCCTCCTCCGTCCATGTCGGTTTGAAAAGATTGATGCAGGGCTATGGGGTTGACGTCCCCGTAGCCCTTGCCGCACAGTGGTTTGAAATCGAGGACGCCGTGTACAGCCGCGAAACAGACTCTTCGGCGCCTCAGGGAACTGGGAGTGGCTGTTGGTGTTCTCACGAACGGAAATCAGCAGCAGCAGTCCATGAAGATTGAGAGGATCTGCATCGCACAGCTCCTTGACGTGTTCTCTAGTTCCGAAAAGCTGGGTAGTGCGTATCCGGTTAGCCCAGGCTCTCCGGGTGGTGCCGGGCCCTTGTGCCACGATTTCCCGTAAGGTCGTTGGGTCATGGTGTGCTCCGAGTCCGAGAGGCTTTGGAATGCTGACATGGGCCAGTGGCGGCGGTTGTGGCGGAACACGAACCCGACCGCGCCGGCACCGCGATGCCCGATGCCCGATGCCCATTGCCCATTGCAATGGTGCCGCGCAGCAAGGAGTTGAAGGTGCTGGCGGCCCAGTGAACGTGCGCCATGAACACGCGTGGTGCCTCCGATGCGTCTGGCTGCTCGTTGGGAGCGCGGAATTCCTGGGCATGTTGGTGTCATCAGGTGCGCCGCCCAAAACCAACATTGCAGGGCAGGTGTGTTTTGTGAGCCACTGTCCCGGCAGACAGACAAGTTGGGTGATGGCACCATGGACATTCCCACAATATCCGCGCCGAAACAGCTCATGCCATGTGCCAGTCACACGCAGACAGAGAAAACCCTGAGGTGCAGGCGCTCCGATCGTTAGTCAAAAGGCGGCGGCCCTACAATGACGATTCCGCCGTTGAGCCTGCCCGATTCTGCGATGCGCTCGAAATCGACCGGACCAGTGGCCGCGTCGTCAGTTGGAAGTGGCGTGCTGGCGCCCAGATAGAAGGCTTGCGCGTTTCCGGGCGTCTGGAAACACAGGAGGCTGGTGTTCTCGGCCGTGACCTTGAAGGCGTGGGGTTGGCCGCGCAGCGCCATGGCCAAACCCCCTGCGCCGACGCGCTGTTCAGCCCCATCAAGATTCATGAGGATCTCGCCGGAGAGGATGTACAGGGCCTCATCCGTATCTGGATGAATGTGCATGGGTGTCAACTTGCCGCGCTCCAGGGTGTCGGAGTAGATCAGTGAGGCGCCACCGGTCTCTTCGGCCGTGGCCAGCCAGGTGTGGACGCCCCCTCCATAGAACCACCGCCGCTCGCCTTCCCCGGCTTGGCGGATGAATGATTTGCTCTGCTTCTTCGTGTCCATGGGACTCGCCTCTTTGTTGGGTTCACGAGGTTATGAGACTGCTGTCTCATAACGAGACTGAGGTATCATGAATCACATGTCAACCCCTTATGTGGAAATCGGCCGCAGCGGTCAGAAGCGCCGGACCCTCGATGCCTTGGTAGGTGCTGCACGGGAAATGGTCGCGGCTGGCAAGACGCCAACCGTGGACGAGGCAGCTGTGGCGGCCGGGGTAGCCCGAAGCACGGCCTACCGCTACTTCCCGGGGCAGCGTGAGCTCTTAGCGGCCGCCCACCCGGAGACCGCGCTGCATTCCATGCTGCCGGACAACCCGAGCGGCGACCCCGCGGAACGGCTCGACGCCGTCGTTGTCAGGTTCACGGACATGATTCTCGAAACGGAAGCACAGCAGCGGACCATGCTCAGATTGTCACTGGATCCCGCGTTGCCTGGCGACGACCTTCCGCTGCGGCAGGGCAGGGCCATTCCGTGGATCACGGAAGCTCTCTCGCCGCTGTCCGGCAAAATGAGTGAGACCGAGCTGCACCGCCTGGTTCTGGCAATTCGCAGCGCGATCGGAATTGAATCCCTGGTCTGGCTGACGGACATTGGCGGCTTGTCCCGCGCAGAAGCCGCCGCGTCCATGCGCTGGAGTGCCCACGCGCTGCTGCGACAGGTTCTTGAAACGGGCCCGCCGCATTGGTGACCGGCAGCGCGGCTCTCGTATTGTGCGAGGAGCAGGCGTCGTTGTCGCAATGGTGCAGCAGGTCATACCATGGCCTTGCCGTCAGTCCGCTCCGGATTCCGTCCCAGCAGTTCGATGCTCGGCAGACGGGCATTGAACTCCTCTGGCAGGGCGTTCATAGTGCCGTGCGAGGCATTGCAGCTGCCGCCGGGCAATGTTCTCTTTGTCGGCGATAATTTCCAGGTGGACATCGATGGGGCGTGAGAATCCGGCGTGGCGGGAACCGAGGCCCGAATCTCGCACCGCAGCAACGAATTCTCCGTTGCAGCCGCCGTGGTTGCCGCCAGTGACTGCGTTGCGCTGATGCCCCGCTACACCACCGATAGGCTCCACCACCCGGACCTGGTGCTCCTGCCGATTACCCGGTTTGCCCCGGGACGGCAAATCGACTGCCTGGCCCGCCAGGAAACCTCGAACGGGCCAATGTGAAGACGGTCTTGGCTCACCTGAAGTCCATTGCCGGTGTTCTCGCCGGCGCAGATCACCCGGTGACGGAGTAGTTCCGCTTGATGCCTGCCGTTGCACAGCCCCACTCGCTGGCCGCGACCCGCGCCTGGTGGAGCTCAAAGGCAACGGCGTCCTGGAACCGTTCGGAAACATCCCACACGAAGGGATCGTCGGTTTGGGCCACCTCGAAGGAAAGGCAGCCCGGCTCGGCACGCGTCAATTCAATGTGACGGGGCAGGTGCTCAACCACGGCGGCAAGCTGCTCGGGGCCGTCGCATAGCAATTCTCCGGTCAATACGGTCTTGTCCATTAAGAAGATCCTGCCATGTGTGAACCGGGCTGGGCGCCATCTCGTGTGCTGTGCATGGAGCCATCTCCGGTTCCACGAAGGCAATGGGAGAAGCGGTCATGAAAGCCAAAATTGGATTCGCCCTCAGCGCGCTGGCGCTGGCGGCCCTCACGGCATGCGGCAGCACCGCCGGACCGGGCGGAATTTACAACGCCCCTGGGAATTCTGCCGGCTCATCTGCCCCATCTCAAGCCCAATCCGCCAGCGGCGCTCTGCACACAGCCAGCACGTCCCTGGGCACCATTCTTGTGAACGGTGCCGGGATGGCGGTCTACTTCTATGACCAAGACAAACCCAATGAAGCCGTCAGCGCCTGCACCGGCCCCTGCATCAGCCTGTGGCCCGCGGTGACCACAACCGCGGCCACGCCAACCATCCACGGTGTTACCGGAACCGTCGGCACCATTACCAGCACGGACGGTGCCAAGCAGGTCACCCTGAACGGGCTGCCACTGTACACCTACGCTGCCGACAAGAATCCGGGGGACACCTCGGGCCAGGGATACGGCGGCATTTGGTGGGTGGTCGACGCCAATGGAGCAAAGGTCATGTCCGCACCGGCAGCCACTTCTGCGCCGGCACAGGTCGGCAGCGGTTACTGACCCGTTTGGGCACATTGGCAGCAGATAAGAATCACGGGACCGCGCTGAGGAGCGTGGTCCCTGTGCTGTCCCGGATGTCCAGCCGCGCGATGGAATGCGCCGGGCGCCCGGTGGTCGCAGTCGGCGAGACATCGCTGCCCGGCCCCGCAGTCCAGCTGGCCACGGTAGTTTCCACCCCGGCGGTGGAGACCATCACCAGCACATAGTCCTGGCCTCCCGGGCTGCCCGCGTACAGCGAGGCCGGGGCATACGAGCAGTGCCAGTCGATCTGTGTGCCCCACGGAAAACTGGCCAGTGTTCCCGTGGCCGTCATGCCGCGCTGCAACATGCCGGAAAAGGTGAGCTGGACGCTGGAGGAGGCACTGCTGATTGCCAACGGTGGGGGAGAGGTACTGGTGTCGAGCGCGGTGGTGATGGCCGCCGTCGTACCTGCCAAGGCAATGGCGGCAGCCGCTGCAGCCAGCACAAACTTACGACGGCGGACGGCCACTTTCGCGGCCAGCCCTGCATAGAGCGGAGCAGGTCCGGTCACTGTCGCAGGGGTTGCTGACAGGGCAACGGCAGCGTTTTCCCCACGGGTCAGGGAGAGCCATCCGGGCAGTCCGGACAGCTCCGAAACCTGTCGCTGGCACCGCGGGCATCCGGAGAGGTGCGCCTCAAATTCACGGCGTTCGGCCGCGGACAGGGAGCCAAGCACATACGCGCCGTCCCACAGTGCGTAGGGGTCGGAGGCTGTCATCGCCCGCTCACCCCTCTCTCTTCCAACGCCAGCCGCAGCGCCCGCAGGCCGTAATGCAGCCGAGACTTGACGGTGCCCTCGGGGATGTCCAGCGCCGACGCAATCGACGCAGTGTCCCGCCCGCCGTAATAAGCCTGCCGGATCACCTCGCGGTGCTCGGGGCTGAGGGTCTCCAGGGCATCGCCCACCAGCCAGGCATCAAGGACCCTCTCCGTCTGGTCGTCGGCGGGAAGCTCAGGCAGCTGGTCCGTGCCGAACTCGTGCCGGTGCCGGGCGCTGCGCCAATCGTCGATGACGAGGTTCCGGGCCACGGTGAACAGCCAGGCACGCAGCGCGGCCGGCTCCCGCGCCAAGACCTCAGGATGCTGCCACGCCCGCAACAGCGTCTCTTGGACAACATCCTCGGCCTGCGCCCGCTCATGGACCAGCCGCATCACGAACCGCCAGAGCAGCTGGGCGTAGTCGCCGTGCAACTCCCGCAATGCCTGTTGCTCGTCCTGGCGCATTCCCACCTCCTGACGCTAATACGCAGTATGGGCCTGGATGGTTCAGTGGGCAATGCGTGGCCGGAAAAGTCCGACGGCGGCCAGCACGGCTCCCGCTCCTTCCGCCACCGCACTGAACGATTTTTGAAAGAACCAGACAGGTTCATACATGGCCGGGATCGGGCCGAATGCCGGAACGTTGACGTAGCGGTACAGCAGGACCGCCGCAACCCCTCCGGCTGCAACGACGAGCGCGGCAGCATAGGCAGGACGGCTGCCACGGAGCAAAACATACAGGCCGGCGAGGATGGCAGCGACGGCCTCAATCCGGAAGAGGTTCCCCTGTCCGATGCCGCCCGGCACTGCCACCTGATAGTAGGAGGCAAGCTGCAAGTGGACGATGGCGTCGATGGCCAGTGCCACGGCTATCAGCATCCGCAACGCTGCATCGATGAAGTCCCTGGGAAGAATCATGACTGCCCCACCTGATTTGCTGATCTTGTGGCCAGTGCATTTGTGGTGGCCAGTTGTGCCCGTTAAACGAGGACCAGGCGCCGTTGGTTCAATACGCACGCTTGGATGCTCCTGGGGGACACTGGCATGATGCGCACCCGGCCCGCTGAGTCACTCCGTCGATTTGCCCCGTGGGTTCACTCCGCGGTGAAGTGCGCGACGTATCGTCGTTGCCATGGCGTCTCCACCGCGTGCGGGTTGTACTGCTGGCGAACAAACGCCACCGCCTGGTCGGCAGGCACGCCGTCGAGCACGGCAATGCACGCAAGCGCTGTTCCCGTACGTCCCCGGCCGCCGCCACAGGCCACCTCCACCCGCTCAGATTCGGAACGAAGCCAGGCCTCGCGAAACGCCTCCAGTGCAACGGCGCGGTCTCTGGGAAGCCAAAAATCGGGCCATCGCACCCAGCGGTACTCCCAGGCAAACGGGGCCGGGATGCGTCCCAAAAGGTAGATTCCGGAATCCGGTGTGGGACCGGACGGTGCTGGCAGGCGAAGGCCGCGGCCGCGTAGCAGCCGGCCCGACGGCAGGCCTATCACGCCCATCGCGCTGGCATCCCATGTAGTGCTCACAACACCAATATAGGCCGCGTCGACGTGGAGCGACGCCTGCCATCTGTCACGAACCGGATCGGTGGCCAAAGTACTGGCGAGGTGCACGCCGTCGTGCTTTGACAGAACGGCTCGTTCAGCCGATCACCAATCCAAGCCCTCAGCCCGCAGGATTGAGTCGATCTTCTGAGCGTGGTCCGACTCCCATTCGTCGAGTGTTTGTGCCTGTTCCTCCTTGGACTTACTAGATACCGCAGCCATCACCGCATCGACGTCCGCGGCAGGCACGGCGACTATGCCCTCCTCGTCCGCAACGATGAGATCACCCGGATGCACCAGGACGCCGCCGCAGTTGACGGTCTGCTGCAAAGGGAGCGCCACGGCCTTGAGTCCGGGCTTGGGAACCACTGCGCGGGCAAAGACGGGAAAGCCCAGCTCGCGGATCTCCGCAACATCCCGAATGGCCCCGTCGATGACAAACCCCGCAATGCCGCGCCGGTGCGCTACGGCACAGACGTTGCCGCCGGCCACCGCGTGGGAGGCGTCTCCGCCGTCGACCACAATCACGGACCCGGCGGGGGCCCGGTGGATTGCAGCATGGAGCATCAAATTGTCGCCTGGAGCGCACTGGACGGTGTAGGCCGGCCCGCTGAGTTTGGCCCCGGACCAGAGCGGGCGAATGTCGGGGGAGAGGACCTGCGACCGGGCGACCTGGTCGGCGGCGTCTGTGGGCGAAACGAATTCGGGCAACGCGTTCATGCAGGCTCCCTTGCGGTGTGACAACAGGTTCGTCTCAGATCATACGGTCCAGTTGTCCACGGCCATGAATTAGGATTCTGTGAATGACCACCCATGAATTTTCAATCCGTCCCACGACGCCGTCCGATTGGCGTGAAGTCCGCGACATCCGCTTGGCGATGATCCGGGACACCCCGACTGCCTATGCTGAGTCCTTGGATGATGCCTTGAGGGTCGATGAGGCGGAATGGCGGCGGCGGGGCGGGCGGGGGACCGGCGACCAGCAGATCCAAGTTGCTGCCACTGACGGCGCCGGCCAGTGGGTGGGGACCATGGGCGGTTATGTACCGGATTCCGTGACGGGGCCTCTTTTGGTGGGGGTGTTCGTGGCGCCGGAATGGCGTGGCCGCCACATTAGGCTGACCGATGCCTTGTTGGAAACCGTCGAGGCATGGGCCCGTACCGAGGGCGGCCGGCTGACACTTCATGTCCACGAGGACAACGCCCGAGCCAGGAGATACTACGAACGTACGGGATTCACCGCCACGGGGCACACCATTCCCTATAACCTTGGCACCGCGAAGAACGAGCTGGAAATGCTCAAGTCGCTCTAGGCGCGTGGACCAACCGTCCAAGTTTTCCTGCTGAAAACGGACAGATGCGCGGAGGCGCTATGATGCTGAGCCCATGGCACCAGGGTGTCGACAATACGTTTCGAAGGCTTCGTACGCACGGGCCCGCACACTTTTGCTTTTGAGGACGACGCCGATCACCGCACCTTGGAGGGGCCGGTGCCGGGCGCCCGGCACTAAACCCGGGCTGAGTTGATGGCAGAAAGGCCCAGACCGCTCCGGAGGTGTCCATGGAACGACTTATCTCCAGGCCAGCCATGAGTCCAAGACTGCAACCTAGAGTAGTGTCATGAACGTTGAGGAAGTCCTGGCACCCGTCTTGAGGGACATGCGGGCCACTGGTGCACCGCTGCCAGCGGTGCGTTTTGAAAAGCAAGCCGAGGATGATTTATGGCTGGCCATGCTGACCGCACCAGACAGTTCGGGCCACGGATGTTACGTGGATCTCGCCACCCCTCTGGATTCCGCTGTCGCGGCAGCGGCCGACGGCGCTCAGGAGTGGGTGTTTGACCAGCAAGACATCCCCGGGACCAGCAACTGGCCGCCGTGTCCCTTGCACCCATGGAACCACCCGCTCGGTGCAAAAGCGGTTGGCGGACATGCCGTGTGGACTTGCAGAAAAGACGGGGCGGTCGTGACCAAGATTGGACGTTTGGCAGCGCCTCGGTAACCTAGCAGCCGGCGGGAGCCCGCACGGCAAGTGGACCTAGTCTGCGACTTGAATCGAGCGGACAGATCGCATGCAAAGCGCGGCAACGGCCACGACGACCAGGACACCACATGGGTGACCCGCCGCGGACAGTTCGCGGAAAGCCTTGTGGATTTACTTGCCGATTGGCAACTGCCGCGCGCGACGGGGAGAGTCTATGCGTCCATACTTCTCACCAAGGAGCCGATAACCCTCGATGAGCTGACGAATGCGACTGGTCTTAGCAAGGGCCAAGTGAGCACAGCGGTACGGGAACTCACCAGTTGGGGGACGCGTGCACTCGACCACGGCGAGCGGCAGCAGGCGGCTCTAAATCGAGGCTCCGTCGGGCCGTGAAAACCTGCTCGAGGCCTCACAACGTAGAGCGCGCCGGTTCGTGAGCGCCCTTCTTATCTGCGGTAATCTCTTCCCGCCGGGAAAGCCGCCAGTGAACGGCTGGACGACGTCATTGCACTCTTCGATGGCTTCCTCAACGAGGGGGACCTAATCCCTATCCTTGCCACGCGCCACAGTCACACGCCCCCACAAGCAGGGCGTCCGCACGACGGACGGTCTGCGGGCACGGGATGGCGTGAAACCAATCGCATTGACGTCTTTGCCGGGATGCCCGCAATCCAAGCGCTGCCGGAGCTGCATGCGGGGGGATCGTCACGCGAGGTAGTTGCCCAGAGCCTCGAGCAGGCCCCGCGTGCCTTTCTCGCGGCCCGGCCCATCGGTCCAGAACTGGTCGAAGAAGACGCCGTGCTCGACGTGCGTGAACCGGGTGCCCTCGTCTATGGGCTCGAACTCTAACGACGCCACCGACGTCGACAAGTGGACCCCGTCGAGCCACATGTCGTACGTCGTGACGATGCGGACGTGCTCGACGATGTCGGTGTACGTGGCTTCGTACCGCGAGATCGGACCGTTGTGAAACGTCCCCGCATCGAAGTCGTGGCCGCCGACGCGGAAGTCGAATACCCACTCACCGGGTTCAATGGCGTCACCGGCGCCCCACCAGCTCAGCTTCTTGTCCTCTTCGGCGAATGCGTTCCAGACGCGCTCGATAGGAGCGGGGTAGTCGCGGGTCAGGGTAAAACCGGCCCGGGCAAGTCGGCGTTCGATTGTCATGGGTGCGTCCTATCGAGTGAAAGTGACGTGGATGGCGCCGCTCTCGGCGACTTCTGTCGTCACCCTGTGGGTGAGATCGAGGCCAGGCAGATCGTCCCACAACCGGGTTCCGCGGCCAAGGAGGATGGGGGCGACCATGAGATGCAGGTCATCAACCAGGCCGGCACGCAGGAAATCGCGCGCGATGCCAATCCCTCCGCCGACGCGCACGTCCAGGCCGCCGGCTGCTTCTCTCGCTTCGGCGAGCACCTCCTCGATGGGGCGGCTGCGGAAGTGGAACGTTGTTCCGCCCTCCATCGGGATCGACGGACGCGGTGCGGTGTGGGTGAGGACATAGACCGGGGTGCCGAACGGCGGCTGGTCACCCCACCAGCCCTTCCAGTCCGGATCGTCGGGGAACGAGTGCAGGCCGAACATTGCCGCGCCCATGACCTCGGCGCCAACGCCCTCGAAGAACGCGGCAGCGTAGGCGTCATCGATGCCGGCCGTGCCGGTACCGGTGGTATCTCCAAAGACTTGCTCCTGGAACGTGCGGGTCGCTGCGTAGGCCGCCGTGAGGCGACCCCAGTCCTCGCCCATCGGATTTTCGGGTGATCGGCCGGTTGTAGAGGTGTAGCCATCCAGCGAGACGAACAGGTCCATGCGAATGCGGGTCATATCAGGTCTCCTTCAGAGGTGGTGCGGATCAGGTGGATACCCAGCCTGTCGGCTTGGTATTCCGCGGGTGTTCGCTGCTCGCCGAGCCACAGGTGTAGGACATCGAGGGCGCCCGGTCGCAGGCTCACGGTGCTGACACGCCCGTGCTTCTCCGACGTGACCACTCCCGCGTTCTCGAGGACGCTCAGATGCGGCATGAGTGACGGCAACGACATCGAGAACAGTGCAGCGAGTTCGGACACGACCGCTGGGGCCTTCGCCAACCGTTCCACGACGGCACGGCGTGTCGGATCCGCGAGAGAGACGAGCACGGCGTCGAGCTCGTCATAATACTTAGACATGTGCCTAAATATCAGTGAAGGCAGGGGATTCGTCAATCGGCCCACAAGAGGAATGTTTCTCGCGATTGATGCGTGTCCTGAATTGATCCGTCAACGCACTTCTGGATTCTCGGTAGCGAAACTGGCGGCGCTAATGAATATCCTGGAATTGACGCCTGAAAAACGGGCCTTCACAGACGCAGATTCAGTGCCGAGACCGTGATGCAACCAGAGAAGTGCGCGGTGTCCCAGGGGAGCGCTCTGCGGGACAGCAACTACGTGGTGGCCGCGTGCAGGTGAGAATTGAGCGCAGTTGTTTGATCTCGGCCCCGGAGCTCACGCGTCATCCTTTTTCGTGAATCATTAAGAGTTCGCGGCTGGTTTCGCCGCGTTCTGGCGGTCGTGTTGCCATATGCCCACAATCATAGAGCCGAGCAGCGATCTGATTCCCGATCCAGCCACAATTGCTGTCCTAGTCGCGCAACTGGTGGCGGGAAGATGGTCCAGCTCCGATGAGGAACGCGAGATTCTCCTCAGGCGCCCTTTCTTTAAATCCGGGGAACGCTTGAATCACGACTCGGACGGGTCATCGACGGCGTCATTTACCCTGCTCGCTGACCTGCCAGGTATTTCCTTTGCCTCATGGGACTCGTTTCGCGGCAGGGTCATGAGCGGTCATTTCCACCTCTATACGTTCCCCGAGGCGCAGGCCCCTGCGACCTTCCTTGGCCACAGCACCGTGTCGGGCATACTTGCGGATCTCTATGGCCGGACTGCAATGCCGTGGAAGGATGAAGAGGTGCCGCCTAACATTTGGAAGGTCAACAGTCGCGAGGTATTCACACAGCTCTTCACCATGCGTGACAGTCCGTTGATGCTGAGCATTTCTGACGAGGAACTTTCTGTGGCTGCAGAAGCCGGGGCAAGCCACGAGACCCGCAGGCCAGACACGGTTGACCCATCCCAGTAGTGGCACCGTCACTGGGACATTGCGTGTGTTCGCTGAAAGAGCTGTCGTTGGGCCAGGCGTTGAATCGGAGTCTCTCAGTGTTGTGGAGTTCCTGGCGTTACTTGCCGGGAGCCTGCCGTCGGACTGATCGCAAGGAGAATCGCTAGTGTGGCGGTTCCTGCGGTGAACCAGAAGACGAAGTTGGGGCCGGCGCCGTCGTAGATTTGTCCGCCGGTGAATGAGCCGAGGGCGATGCTGGCGTTGAAGACGCTGACCCAGAGGGCCGCGACGGCTTCCCGGTGTGAGGGTGCTGCTTGGGCAATCCATGCTTGAGTGCTTACCGAGATGCCTCCGTAGAATAAGCCCCAGAGGGCCATGAGTAAGGCGGCTGCGATGGTGGTGGTTGCCAGGTAAGGGAAAAGTGCGAGCGTAGCAGCGATTCCCAGGCTCAGGGTGGTGACCACGGTCTTTGGGGTCTTGGCTGCTGTCGGGCCGGCCATGAAATTTCCGATGATGCCGAGAATGCCATAAATCAAGAGCATCGTGCCAATGAGGGATGCGTTCAGTCCGGCGAAGGATTCCAACGCTGGACGAACATAGGTGTAGGCGGCAAAGTGAGCCGTGACGATGAACGCGGTGATCGCGAGACCGACACGGACTCCTGGATTCCGGAAAGCTGCCGCGAGACTGCTCAGTGGAACGCCGGCACCAGCGGGCATCTTCGGTAAGACGACGATCATCGCCAGGGAGATCATGGTCGCGGCTGCGGCGAGGACCCAGAAGGCGGCGTTCCATCCGACAGCAGCACCGATGTAGGCGCCGGCAGGAACGCCGAGAACTGAGGCTACGGCGATTCCGCTAAAGATGATAGTTGTCCCCATCCCGACGGATCGAGGCTTCATCAGCTTGGGGGCCACGCTCGCGGCGAGAGCCCAGACCCCGCCCATGCTCACTCCGAGGAGAATGCGAGCGGCGGCCATGACGGCGAAATTTGGTGAAACTGCTGTCATGGAATTCGCCACGGCAACGAGGAGCATCAGGACAATGAGTGTCGTTCGTCTGTCAATCCGGCTGTTGAGGACGGGAACAAAGGGGGCGGTGGCAGCAGCTACTAAGCCGGTGATCGTCAGCGAAAGACCGATTGTTCCTTCGCTCCGTGCCAGTGCGGCTCCGATAGGGGTCAGGAGACCCACGGGCATCATCTCGGCCGCCACGACGATAAACGTTGCCAGCGCCACGAGGAGAATTGCGCCCCACCGGTTTTCGACGAGGGGCTCGGAGGTCGGCGACGATGGGGTGTGAGGTGAGCTGAGCTGTCGTGATTCTGGCACGGACGTTGAATTAGTCATACCCATAGCAAAGCTGGCGTAGTGGGTTGGATCAACGGCGAATAGATCATGAACCTATTAGGCAGGCTAATCGATGAGGTATATTCGGTTCGATAGGTAGTTGATTAGAAGGTTGGAGTGAGACGTGTCGGAGCTTCCCCTGCGTGAGATCGAATGCTTTATTGTTCTCGCTGAGGAGCTGCATTTTGGCCGTACTGCGGAGAGGATGTTCATTTCGCAGAGCCGGGTTAGCCAGCTGATCAGCGCGTTGGAGCGTCGCATCGGCGCACCTCTGGTGGCGCGTACCAGTCGTCGGGTGCATCTCACTGAGTTCGGGGCTGAGTTTCTGGCCTCCTTAGTTCCTACCTATCGTGCCTTGGCCGGAGTGGTTGAGCAGGCACGAATGCGCGCACGGAATCTACCGACCCCGATCCGGGTGGGGTTTCAAGGTGCAATTTACGATTCGATTGCGAAGGCGATCTCCCAGTTCGAGTCGCAACATCCGCGGGCCATGGTTCATATCAAGGAGTTGCCGTTGGGTGATCCGTTCAGTGATGTGCTGGCTGGTCGTGTCGATGTGGCGGTGGTACTGCTCCCCGTTGAAGAACCCGAATTGGTGACCGGGCTCGTTTTCTCTCAACAGACCCAGACATTGGCTGTTTCTGTTGACCACCCCTTTGGGACGTTGGAAGAAGTCACTGCTGAAAATTTGGCACAGGTCAGCCTCGTGCCCATCACCGGTCCAGCTCCTGAGTACTGGCGAAAAGTGCATTCGCCAACAATGACCCCAGAAGGAATCAGGATTCCAACGCGAGGCGGGGCAACCACCGTTCAGGAAGGTCTATCGCAGGTCGCATCCAGCAGAAGCGGCCTCATCTTGTGTGCCGCGACAGCAGCATACAATCAACGCTCTGATGTACGGTTCGTGCCAGTGAAGGGCTTGCCCAGTTCTGCGTTGGGGCTCGTGTGGCGGGCCGATCACGAAAGCCCCCGCATTCGACACTTCGCTGATGCCGTCCAACAAGCGCTCAACGGCACCGCCGCGTCACGGCCCCGGTGAACCGACACGCTCCCGCCAGGCAGTTTCCAACCCGATTTCAGGCGTCCCGCAAGCCGAACCTTCTACGGGAAACCTTCCTGGGCAGCATGGCTTCGTATTTCTATGGTTGACTGCAGGGCGCATGCTGTAGCGTCGGGTGAAATCGATATTGGGGGAGAAAAATGAAACGTCTGGCATTTCCGCTCGTCACGGCGGCGAGCATTGCGGTCCTTCTGCTGAGTGGCTGTTCCGGCGAGTCTGGACTCAAAGCTCTGGACCGTGCGGCCACGACCGAAGATGCGTTGCCCGCATTCGTCACCCTGCAAGAACAGGTGGACAGAGACAGTTCGCGGCTGCTTGCCACCAGAGACGGGGTGCAGTACTTCGCGTTCCAGAGCGAGGATGCCAGAACGACGTGCTTGGCCGTTGTTCCACCTGACACGG
Source organism: Arthrobacter sp. PAMC 25486 (assembly GCF_000785535.1). NCBI lineage: Bacteria > Bacillati > Actinomycetota > Actinomycetes > Micrococcales > Micrococcaceae > Arthrobacter > Arthrobacter sp. PAMC 25486. The sequence continues at coordinate 577,872 of NZ_CP007595.1, forward strand.
ATCCTGACTGGCAGGTTGGTTGTAGCGATACGAGACGCAGTGGTGAAATCGTAAATATGTCCTCGCTAAAAGGCTCCCTGTCCACGATTCTTCTCGGAGATGACTCGGAGACCGGAAAACTTGAACCAGGCTGGACGAAGATCGCGGATAACATTCTCGTCGCTGACCCTTAGGAACTCAACGGCCGCCGAGCCAGTTCACAATTTAAGCGGTAGAGCCGCGATCGTGTCCGTAGCAGGAACGTCCTGCGGGACATCTGAATGCTCCCAATATCGGTTCAAGCACTACTGGCTCGTTTGCAGGGCCAGTCTGCAAGAGCTTCCTCACCCCGGGAAAAACGGCGGAGCGAAGTCACCACCAGTCGAGGGGGCTCCGACGGTTGGGCGGGGTGTTCCGATGCCTCGAAAGCGCGGGGTTTCCTCTGACTGCGACGGACCATGCGCCGAGGGCCAGCGCGCCAGCAATCACAGCGTCAAAGAGCACTTGCGTCGCCCCGGCACCAGTTAGCGCGTGGAATAGCCCGATGACTAGAAAAGTAGCTGCCGCTGCGGCCACGCAAAGCGATAGTATGCTCGCCCACAGGGGCATGGTCCGAAGTTCTTTCACAGTCGCCAACTCCTTGAGTCCAGCGCGAATGGGCACTGATCAACAACCTACACGCGTCGGCCCTCTTCTGGCCAGAGTGCGTTCAGCGCTCTGGGCGCTATCTGAACGAAAGCTCGTTGCCGTTGGAGGTGCAGAAACTGTTCCGGAGGGGAACCTTGACGGGGACGTCGCATCTGTGAAGTTCTCTTTTGATCGGAAACTCAACGTTGATCTCGTCGTGGACCAGGTTTTGCTTGATGGGTTTAGGGCGTTCTAGGACGCTGCTTCTGGACCGCTCGTACCCGACTAACGTCGACGCACCAGTCGGCCAAGTCTTGGTCAATGAAGGCAAGCACGCGCAGTACGTCACTGAACCGCGCCTGTACGTTGACCTCCAGTAGCTGCTCACCGTGGGCCACCCGGTTTCGGAGGTTGTGAAGTCGTTTCAGGGGTTCACAGACCTGTCGTATGCCGGCGTCCCCGGGATCGATTTTAGGGAAGGCATAGACGATTGCTTCTTCCCAGATGCGGATCTTGGGGGTGCTGACCCGCGGCCGGTTCGGATTGGGAAGGATGCTTGGCCACGTGCCAAAGCTCAACTGTGCCAGCAGGTCGTCATGTGAGATGGGTGCGTGTTTCCGCGGATGGTGCGGAGGGCGTTTGCCCCTGCCCGTCTGTGCGTAGCTCTGGGCGTTCTTGGAGTGAGCGGACATCAGACCATGCAAAGGAATGGCAGGATGGGCTATCCACTCATCGGTGAAGTCGGAACCAGGATTGTGGGTGTTCCTGCTCTGGTCCTTGTTCCAGGGTTTCAGCTGCTCGTCGATGGCATTGCGCACAGCCACCTCAAGGATCATCGTGATCTCCTGGAAAGCCGCACCCAAGTGGAGGTTCCACTCGTAGAGCTCAATGGCCCGACCTAAGTCGTTCTGGCATGCTGACAAATAGGGGGCCAGCCTGGGGGCACCGAGGGAGGCGGAAACCATCTTTTCGCGTTGGGCCATCCTCCCATTATGTAGTAAGCTATGAGCAACGCAGCGAACGAGCATCGCTTGCTAATACATCGAGAACCCCGAAGCCTAGCTTCGGGGTTACTTCGTTAAAGCGTCAGCCTGCGAAAGCGAGCGTGGGTGAATGGCCAAAATGTGCGTGATCGGATGGTGAGCTAGATGCTGACGATCCCAGATGGCCAACCTCCTGGGGACAGTGGATTGCAACAAAAACTTGGTCAGTCCGGATCCTCATAGCGCAATATCAGCACCGGTGGGGCGGCGCCGGCTGGTAAGTTCATTCAATGAAGTTGTTCCGGTACGTATATGTAGCCACTTTCCTTTTTGCTGTGGCGATCGCATTCATCGGGGACCTGCCTATGTGGGCGAAACTTGCTGTTCTCACCTGGACTGCGGTCCCAGCTCTAATTCACGAGTACCAGTTAAGGAAGCGAGCCGCTGCTGCTGCGGAGCGGGCTAATCACTCCTCGAATGCTCTGCCGGATCAGATGCTGCACGCTTACAAAGAAAGTTCCTAGGCGGCGACCACTCGCCCGAAAAGGAACCTCTAGCGGGTGCCCCGCAAGAAGCCCTCCATCGCGTATCCGCCATTTTGGTCCAATACATCTCGAGCAATCACGGCCAGCTTCTGGGAGTCATGGTCTATTGAGGCCGCCCAGGCCAAGAGCCCCAACGCGGACTCATCGTTGGTCAACTGTTCCAGGCGCCGCACCGCCCATTTGCCGTTGCCCAACCATTTTTGGTGTCGGAGCAGCAGCAGTTCGGCGGTTTGGCGGAACACGTCCGAGGCAATGGCAAACGTTTCGGCTGGAGAACTGGAGCCCAAAAGGTCATCCATTGAACAGCTGAGGTCGTACCTGCGGAGGTCGCGTTCGGCGTCGGTCAACGGCATGGGCCCCTGCCGCATGTAACGGCGCGCCTCATCCTGCCATTGCTTGCCGGGCCCGTGGTCGGTGAGCAGGAGTCCCCTTGCACAGATATCTCCGATTACGGCGCAGCGCAGTGTCCTTTCCTTCTCATACCAGAAGGCCAGACTCTCGGGGGTGTGAATGAAAGCTTCGACGATCCATCCGCGATACCGGACGGTTTCCGCGTAGTTCGAACCGCCAGCTCGATAGAGGATGGCTATATCAAGATCCGATGTCGGAGTCGATCTGCCCAGGGCAGCGCTGCCACCCAGGATTGATGCTTCCGCTCCGGCATGCATTTCCTCGACATAAGAGCGTGCAATCGTGACTGGATCCATCAGTCCATGATGCCCTACGCCTGCCGGCTTTTTTCGTCACGGCGCGGGGGATCCACACGTTCCACAGAGGAACGTACTACGGGACATCTATGCATACGCTCGTCGTGTCAGCTTCGGCTCCAGCATCGATAGGAAGGTGTTCCACGTCCCGAATATCACGGGGGTCACCGCGGGCGGCGAATTGTTACCCATTCGCCCAGAAGCTTGGATAGCGATCTTCGAGGTGGTTGGCTGACAACCAGATAGTTGAAACAGTGAGGCCCCCACATCTGGAGGCCTCACTGTTTCTCGCTCTTGGGACTCTTGGGTTCATCCGACGAGGCGGCCCACGATGTACAGCACGTGGCAAATCAGGAATAACGACGGCGGGGAAAGGTACAGCCAGTATTTGGCAGTCTTGAGTCTCTTTGAGCCCGGTTCCCACACCAGTCTTGTCCGGACGATGCCGGCGAGGAGCATGGACAGAGCGACGGACAGAATCGGTGACAGGATACCCACCCACATGGCAACGTTACCCATAGTTGAAGATGTTTCGATTGCCAAGTACAGCCCCAAGACGAGAACAACCCCAGCCAGCAGGCCATAGCTGATAAAAATCAGCACAACCATCACAGTGGGGGCCATGAAGTTCCCGTTCTTGTCCCGAACTGTGCAGAGATAGCCAAATCCGGGCAGCGATACCGAGAAGGCCAAGCCAACTAAGGTGCCAAGATTGGGCGTTACGCCCCCGCCAGAGTGGAATAGGACTTGGGAGGAAACAGCTAGGGTCAAGGCCACGTAGATGATCAGAAGGGCTGTGAACGCGGTACCCCTCAGAAGCCCAACGCCGTGGCGGGTGATTTGGGCAGCGACCGTTTCGCGGTCCGCTTCGGTGATCTATGCATCCTGAGGTTGATCCATGCTGGGGCCTATTTTTCTAGCAGATTTGCTGACCCGAACGCTTCTCGGGTGTTGTTGTTGTAGATAGAGATGCTTTGAGCTTCCGGAAATGACTGCATCGTGTATGTCAGGTCATAACTCTGGTTTCCAGAGATGGATTTGAGTTTCCCCAGCATGTACATGGGGGGTTCATTGACGACGTTGTCTCCAGCTGTATTTTTGGTCAAAGCCCCCGTGCTAACGGTCACATGCAGTTCGTCCCCGGCGCTCGTGGAAAAGTCTTCTAATTCCAGAGTCAGGCTATCGGGAGTCTGGGTAATGATGGCCTTGCCGCTTGTTGGAACAGCCTGGGAAACAAATGTTCCGGACAGGGTCTTAGAAAGTGGTGCGGTAGCAATTGGGCTAGAGCTTCCTGACTCCAGCGTGGGGCTCTGGACTGTCTTGATAGGTGCTGTCGCCGTCGTACAGCCCGAGATAGACGAGGTGAAAATGATCCCAACCGCGAGTAATCGAACAAATTTCATAGCTCCCCCAATGAGTTACAGGCCTGGTGGCTGATCTTCAATACATCGAAACACAGCAACACTACGCTTCACATCACCCCGAAGGTGGAATGCGCACCGGTCATCACGATAAACGGTTTCATCCCTTGGTATGAAAGGCATTCTTGTGCCTACTGCAAGACTTGACCGGTGAACACGCGCCAGGTTGCCACCCTGCCCGCCATGGACCATCGTGGCCCCGGGCTAAGCCCGAGAATGGCGTGGAGAGCCCTGCTAGGCTCTGTACCTCGAAGATCTGAACGTAACGGTGGGGGAAATGAAGTCGAAGAAAATTATGGCAATGACTGCGGTGGTCGCAACGATGGTGCTGACAGGCTGCGCGACCCAGGCCAATGTGTCACCTGAAGCTGTAGGTGAAAATATCTCTACTTCCAGGGAGAACTGCATCGGGGGATTCGAGACCATCTGGAATTCGACCCCGGTCGATGGTGATGCGTCCGAACTTCCCCAGGAGACCGTGACGGTGGTGTCTGAGACAGGGCGGATTTTTGATGCCATGCGCAAGACACCGGACGGGACAGCAGAGGCTGTCGCACCAGAGGACATCAACTACAAGGTCCATGTAGATGATTCCTGGCCGAAGAACAATGTCATTGTCATTGACACCGCAACCGACAAGGTCCTCGACACCATCAACATCCCCGAGGGTAAGAGCATATGTGATTAGGCGCTGGAATCGGCCAGAGAATAGAGCAGTCGCCCACAGAAGTTCCAGGGTCGCGCACCCATTCTGAATCGATACCGCAAAAAAAGCCTGCTGACCCGTTGCTAGGACGTTGGCGGTCTTTCTCGTATGCGGAACGGCCTGCGGGACAGCGCTATGGGGTGTATTGGAGCAGCGGCGATTTTCAGACGACAAGCAGTGGCAACGCTCGGATTCCTTGGAATTATCCAGGCCGTCGCAAATGATGCAAGACGTATCCGTACGTTAGTTTTGTGCGTTCGGGGTTCAGACCCAGCCACGGTTCCGATACCTCAGGGGGAAATTCCATCCTGATTACTGCTGTCAAATCATTGGGAGTATCGAAGGTCCAACTGCTCATCACTTCATGGCGACTGGCTCCTCTTTCGGACCACCACCGTTGAATGTATTCGGCTTCTCCCTGAGTTGCTGCCGCCCATGGGTTTTGGGCAAGAAGTCGCGCAAACTCACCGTGAAGGTGATCGTTGTCAACGACGACCAAGGAGCCGCCTGGCCGAAGTACCCGCAGCACCTCGGCGAGACCAGCCGAGCAGTCATTCTTCGGAGTCGGAAAGAAGTATGCGAATCGAGCGTGGACAACATCCACGCTGGAATCCGCGAGCGGAATATGCTCGGCTGAACCAGCCAGAACGTGTGCACTTTGAGTTCTGGCACGTGCAGCTGGCATGAGCTCGGCTTCTGGTTCGACGCCAATGACGGGTTCGGCTGTCTCGGCGTAGCGTGGTAACCAATACCCGGAGCCGCACCCGAGGTCAACGATTTGTTTGCCGTCCCAGGATGCTTTTTGCTTCAACGCATCCCAGACAATGTTCTCCCTATCGAGGGCACCATTTTCGATCTCATAGAGTTCCGGATTCTCGCCTTGGTTTCCGGCCCTAACAAAGTCGGACAGGTTGCGCTCAATTGTCATGCTGAAATCAATTCCTTGCCATGATTCATCGGTTCCACGGCCCGGGAACAGCCCTAGTGAGTACGAAGAACACCCTGGAACTTCACGCTACCAGCCAACAGATTTTGTGCCGCTAAGAACACGGAAGAAAAAGCCCATCGGATGCTTTACCAAACAAGGCTGCCTGGGAGTCTCGTACCGCAGGAGGCGTCCCGCATAGTCAAATCAAAACGGTCCCGCAAACCGGTCGCGAGACCGGACATATCCGTCCCTGACCTGCATCGTTGTGGTTTTCAATGCTAAATGTCGCATTTTTTGCAGAGCTAAATGTCGCACCACGAAACGCAACGACTCTCAGTTCAGACAGTTCCACAGGGGAACGTTCTACGAGACGCCATGCTCTGCCAACACGGCGCCTAAGGCAAGTTCGCTGGGTTCTTGAAAGCGATTAAGACCACGGCAAGGACGGCTTGGATCAATTTTTCTGGGCGTGTAGCGCCTGAGTGGTCGGCCGTATCTCCGGTAGGCCCGCGGCCCATAGCGCGGTGAGCGCCGCATTGGTGAGGGTAGCGATGTTCCTGGGCGCGTGGCCGGTGCGCACCTGGTGGTTGTGGTCCTCGTTATACGTGGTGTCGCGGCGGGATGTCACGTGGAATGAAGACGAGTCCCAAGTCAGGATCGGGCAGGCGCCGCGAGTGATGGCAACGCTAAACATTGCCATAACCATTCTCAAGCGACTGGGTCACAACAACGTCACCGGGGCCACCCGGAAAATCCGAAACTATCCCGAGCATACGCTCGAGCTCATCGGTTTCAACGCATCCTGCGCGACTTTGCAGTCGCCGGAGGGTGGGGAAAACCCCACCCCGCATTCACCGGCTGGCATGATGGTTTCAGGACTCTGCCGCAACAAGAATTGAACCATGACCAACTCCCTAGCACCCGCCCGGCAAAAGTCGTGGTTTATCCTGCGTCCCGCGACGTGGCACCAGATCGGCGCCGACCTGGCGTACATCCTGCCCGGCTTCTTCGTTTCCCTTGCCTCGTTCACGGCGCTTGTCACCTTGTTCACGCTCGGGATCTCCACTCTCGTCATCTGGGTGGGGCTGCCGATCCTGGTGGCCTGTCTGGCCACGGCGCGTTGGTTTGCCAACGTCAACCGCAGTGCACTGCGGCGCTGGGCCGGGGATATTCCTCCCGTCCACTACCGGGCCCCGCACAAAAACACCGTCAGCGGCATGTTCAAAAATCTTGCCGACCCGCAGTTGTGGAAAGACTTCATCCACGGCTTCCTCGTGACATTTCCCCTGCGCACAGTGTCTTTCTGCGTCGCCATTACCTTTTTGGTTGCCGGTCTCGGCGGGTTGACGCAATGGTTCTGGCTCCGATTCCTGCCCGCGGACAACATCTCCCTGTTTGGACTCAACTCCTCCCTAGTTGAACTTATCGGTCTGGACAAGTACCTTGGCGTCAGCCCGGAGACGGTAGAGGCATGGCTGGGACTGGTCTACGGTGCAGTCCTTTTGCTGCTGCTGCCCTCCCGTTCATCACCCATCTCCTCGCCACCGCCGACGCCGCCACCACCCGAGCCCTCCTCACCAACGAAACCGCCGCCCTGCGTGCCCGCAGCGAGGAGTTGGCTGCGAGCCGTGCCCAGGTGGTTTCGGAGGAAGCCAGCACGCTGCGTAAGATCGAGCGCGATCTGCACGACGGCCCGCAGCAGCGCCTCATCCGGCTGCAGATGGACGTCGCCGCGGCTCAGCGGCAAATGGACAGTAACCCGGAAGCCGCCCGCGAGCTCATGGACGGCGCGCTGGAGCAAAGTCGCGAGGCCCTAACCGAGCTGCGCCAGCTGTCCCGCGGCATCGCCCCGCCGCTGCTCACCGACAGGGGGCTGCGGGCGGCCGTAGAGTCGCTGGCCGGGAAGTCGGCAGTCCCCGCAACTGTCGCCGGCAACCTCCAACACGGAGCCCGGCTTGCCGAGAGTGCCGAGAATGCCGCCTACTTTGTTGTCTCAGAAGCCCTGGCCAACGTCTCGAAGCATTCGGGAGCCAACCAGGCCGCCATCAATGTGGCTGCGCATCCCACCGAGCTGCTCATCGAGGTGATGGACGACGGCGGTGGCGGCGCCCATGTGGGCAAGGGCCACGGTCTTGCCGGCCTCGTCGACAGGCTCGCCGGCGTGGACGGCTCGCTGGAAATCATCAGCCCCGACGGCGGACCCACCACCGTGCGCGCCCTCATCCCCTTGCATCCATGAGCCGCCGGGCACCGCACACGGGCAATATTGTTGATCCATGCGTGTTGTTTTAGCTGAAGATTCCGTGCTGCTCCGTGAGGGTCTTGTCCGCCTGCTCGAGGAGATCGGTGCCGAGGTGTGCGCGGCGGTGGGTGACGGCGTCGAACTTCTCAAAGCGGTGGATGAGCATGTCCCGGACCTGCTCATCACGGATGTGCGGATGCCGCCCTCTCACCGAGACGAAGGCCTGAGGGCTGCCCTCGACGTCCGAAGGAAGCATCCGTCGGTGGCCATCATGGTGCTCTCGCAATATGTGGAGTTGAGCTATGCGAGCGAACTGCTGGCGGGTGCAGCAACAGGCGCTGGGCTGGGGTACCTACTCAAGGACCGGGTTGCCCGCTTTGAGGATTTCGCCGACGCCGTCCGCCGCGTCACCACGGGAAACACCGTGATTGATCCGGAGGTCGTCAGCGCTTTGCTCGGCAACCGGAGCGCCGCCGATCCCTTGAACGCACTCAGCCCACGGGAGTCGGAGGTCCTTGAACTGATGGCCCAGGGGCTCACGAATGCGGGCATTGCCAGGGCGCTCGTGGTCAGCGGCGGCGCCGTGGAAAAACACATCAGCTCCATCTTTTCCAAATTGAGCCTGCAACAAACACCCACCGACCACCGACGCGTCTTGGCCGTGCTGCAATTCCTGCAGAACCGCCGCCAGCCGGGCCGGGCCTAAATTCCATCCTCAGTACTCGTTAGCCGTACTCATATGCGGATCAATGGTGAAGTAGGGAGAAAAGGGCATGGCCCGGATGGCATTGTTCTTTTTTCGAAAAGTCAACGCCATGGCTGTAACCGGCATCGTTCAGGATATCTACGACGTCGTGTCCCTGCGCGGTGGTTCGTTGTCACCTGCCAACCGTTTTTGCCAGTCCACGCTTCCTTGATCTCTTGCACATAGCCGGGCCCGTCGGCGCCCGGCACGAGGGACACATAGATCAGTCCCATCCACAAATGACCGTCGTCGCTGCAACGGAGCAGGCTTGATTCGTCCTTCTGGTCCACGTCAACGATGTCCCCAGGGGGAATCGCGGCAACCATGCCGCTTTCATTCGCCATGGTGGTGGTCTTGGCCGTCTGCAGGTCCTGCGTGTCGGCTGGTCGTGAGACGCAAGGTGGCGATCTGGTTGAGGGGTTCCCCGTAGGTGGGTAACGAGCGGGGCTTCGTGGGTGTGGGGCAGTTAGGTTCGATTCCTGTGGAAGTATGAAGGCATGTTGTCTTCGTCTGCTGGCCGGTTGCCCCGGCGCGCGTTATTGGTATCCATGGCCCTGATTCCCTTGGCGGGGTGCGTTGTTGCGAACGAATCGGGGCAAGTGCCACAGCCAGCATCCGGTACCTCGGACCGTGATACTGAATTCGTTGCGTTGGAGAAGAAATACGACGCCCGCTTGGGGGTCTTCGCGGTGGATTCACGAACGAATGCGGCGGTCTCGTATAGGGCTGACGAGCGGTATGCATTTTGTTCAACTTATAAGGCGCTGGCCGCTGCGGCTGTGCTCAACCAACGTACTGTCCACGAGCTTGATGAGGTAATTCACTACGCCCGCGAGGACCTTGTGGCCTACTCACCCGTCACCGAGAAGCATCTCGAACAGGGGATGACGGTTCGAGCATTGTGCGAGGCGGCCGTCCGGCACTCTGATAACACCGCCGGTAACTTACTCTTCCAGGAACTGGGAGGCCCACAGGGCCTGAATGGGAAACTGCGGGAACTTGGCGATGATGTCACGCAAATGGATCGAGTTGAGGGCGCCCTCAACAGTGCAGTCCCTGGAGAGCTGCTTGACACCAGCACGCCACGTGCCTTGGCAAATGACCTGCGACATTACGCACTCGGGTCAGGTCTCAGCGCAGAGAAGAGCGCAATCTTTAACGACTGGCTGGAAGGGAATGCCACTGGAGCCAATCTGGTCCGCGCCGGTGTTCCCCAGGAATGGAAAATCGGGGACAAGAGCGGCGCAGGTGCATACGGCACCCGCAACGATATCGGGATCATCCACCCACCTGCAGGAAATCCGATCTGTATCGCAGTTTTGTCCACACGAACAACACCTGACGCCACCTACGATGACAAGCTGATCGCCGACGCAACTCGAATCGCCGTCCAACACCTCATCTAACAGCGGGCGCAGACACCCGTGCATGGCTCTGCAGGACGAAGTGAATAAACGAGCGCTAGTGAGACTTCTCAACTCCGTTTTCCGGATGGGGTCTGCACAAGTATCGTTACTCGTCTGTATGCCCTTCCCGTTGTCATTTTCCTCTAATGGCGACTGCACATGCTGTCTAAAGTTCTCTGCACAGCATTGGGCCCACAAGAGGAACCTCCAATGGCCCAGCCGAGCCGAATAAGTGCCCGGCTGAAATGTATCAACCGGGCACTTCGAATATTGAGGACCTAGAGAAAATCCTTAATGACTTCTTCAACAAAGAGTAACATTTATTGAGAATCGCGTTCTTGCCGCTGCTTCTTGATGTTCAATAGGACGCCAATAACACCTGCAACTGCACCAATCTGTAGCAGAATTCGTCCAACAGATAGCCCAGTGTCAAATGAGGTTGACCCCGCAGTAGTGGAGAACAAAGCAATTGCGGATACTACCAACCCGGCCACTAAGAGAGTTGCGCAAACGATGAAAAGTATGCGAATAGTGGCATTACTACCATTCCAGAAGGCACTCATTACGTATTCCTAACCTTGTTACACTGTGCTTACTGAGCCCAACAGATAGGAGGGCCAACATAGAGCTGGTTGATGTATATCCCGGATCCCCACGACGCGCAAATTCCGAGTCCAGCTGCACCAATTGTAAACATTGCTGCTGCCACTACAGCTGCGGCTGCACCAATGCCTGTCGGAGAAGCAAATATGCCAACCAAACCAGCTACTCCGACACCGCCCCACATTGCGTTGATCACAACGTTAGTGAGGCACGAGTCCATCCGAATCTGATGTCCCCACCAATAGAAATTCGAACCAGTTCGTCCCTGACACGCTGCGGCTGCGGCTGCAACTGTACCTGCAACTTCAGCAAGCTCCGCACCGGCGACTTCTACACCAGCGGGCGCGTTGAATGGCACACCCCCACCAGCAATGAATCCGGCTGCGAACTCTGTCGCAAATTCCGCATCAACGCCGGCTGCGACAGCTTCGGTGTAGTCGAACTGATCAACACCGTCAACGTTCGAAACGCTCTTGAGGACCAAGTCCACCTGCTGACTCTGGTAGTCAGTGACCTGAAATTCGTTTGAACCGGATGTGTCTTGCGGAACTGCTTCGAAAGCCTGTGCAGGCACTGAACCAAACCCAAAGGCCAATACTGCTGCGACTGTCAATACACCTAATATTCGTCTCAATTTATTTCCCCCATAGAAATCAATGCGACATGTCCATATTTCGGACATATTTTATTCCATCACAAATAGAACGGAAGGTCACTGGCCAAAAGGACAGTCCGCCTAACCCCGCCCCACGGCGCACGGCGCACGGCGCACGGAAAATTCTGCTCCACGGTCTCTTCTCGCACACAAGTTGGCGCCGGTGCCCGCCATCCCGCCTGCGTCCAGGGTCTACCCCACCTGTTGTGCCAAGACCCCGCCAAGCATTTGTGACTTCACAGCCGGCGGCACGCTCATGTAAAGCAGGGTCTGCTTCTTCACCTCAGCCTGTCATTGCACCATTGTCAGCGCTATGAGTACTGGCTTACCCGACACCACAACCCCGGGTTGACGGCAAGACGGCGCGGAACAAATCAAATAGGGCAACATGTACGGCTACAAGGAACTTTCTAATAGATCTCGCAATCCGGCTGCCGTTTTCCGAAGGCGACTGCACTGAGTGTCCGAAGTCCTCTGCGCTGAGTTAGATCGCCCGTAAGGGGAACGGTATGCGGGACGATGCGCCCCTTCTGGTAGTTCCCAGGCCTTGAGTAGACCTGTGGCGATGAACGCTTTACGGTAAATCTCTTTGATGACGAGTTCCTTGCGGGCGTTGTACTGCATGGAATGTTCGCCGGCGGCCCGCGACAAAGCTGCCGCCTTACGCTTGGTATCTGCGTAGTGAACGCGATCGTCAGTATTGGCACGAAGCCAGTCGTGGAAGATTCGATGTTTGATTACTTCGGGACTGTCATAGGCAAAGACGTGCAGATGGCAAGCCGGCTCTAAGTGGCGCAGGACTCGATGTCCAAACCTCCAAGGTTCCCGAACCCGTAGTTCGAAACCGGCGCGTTCAAGTGCTGGAATGTATGATGCCTCGTCGTTGGGGTCGGCGACGATCAGGTCAATGTCGATAATCGGTTTGGCGGGGAGGCCCGGAACTGAAGTCGAGCCAACATGTTCGATGACCAGCGCGCGCCAGCCCAGAGCGCCCTCGATCTCCTTGGCGAGCAATTGGAATTGCCCTGGCCATGCATCACTCCAATCGACTATGTCGAAATTCAGTGATGGTCCTGCGCCAGGAACGTAGGGGGCTTGCCCTTCGGGAACAGATGGTTCGTGAAACGTCACGATGTCGTTGGCATTTGGCATAGCCCTATTCTCACTGATCCTTACTGCCTCTAAGTTCTGCACCTTTCATCTGGTGGCAAAGCGCTCCGCAAGCCGAAGATGCTATGGAGTGCCTGAGGTGGTTGCGCGGGTCGGCTGCCGACTGGGGTATAGTGACGAGGTGCCAGCTGAATTCGAAATTACGACGGTGATAGAACCGCTAAGTCTTGCAGTTTTTCCGGAACTATTCGCCTTTGAACGTGACAATCGCGAATATTTTGCAGAGTGGGTGCCGGACCGCGGAGACGAGTACTTTTTACAGTTCCAAGCGAACAATCAGGCGCTCATAAACGAGCAAACAGCCGGCGACTCTTTCTTTTTCATTGTTCGTGACGAAACGAATCGACTAGTCGGGCGGGTCAACCTAGTCGATGTGAGGGAGGGCTCCATCTCGCTGGGGTTCCGAATTGCACAGAAAGCAACCGGCATTGGACATGCTGGACGGGCAGTCAAGCTCGCGTGCGCTTTCGGCCAGAAGCGCGGTATACAGACCATCACTGCAATGACGACGCTCGCCAATCGCGGGTCTCAGCGCATCTTGGAGCGGTCCGGCTTTGGCAACGCTTCTGGGAATCCGGCGTTCGTTTTGCTGAACGGACTTGAACACAAGATGTTGCACTACGCGCGCGACTTGAACCCGAAAGATAGCCTCCACGGATAGCGAATATCAGCGTCAGAGGTTCTCTGCGTAAATATCAGCACTCGTCTGTGCAGCCGTCATTTTCCCGTGTGGGGAACCTCTTGCGGGAAACCGTATTGGGCATCATGGTTTTCGTATTCTTGTGCTTCGCGGCGGAACTATGCTGTAGCGTCGGGTGAAATCCATATTGGGGGAGAAAAATGAAACGTGTATCATTTCCGCTCTTTGTGGCGGCGGGCCTTGCTGCACTTCTACTGAGCGGCTGTTCGGGCGAGTCGGGGCTCAAGGCTCTGGACGCTGCAGCTACACCCGAGGACACACTGCCTGCATTCGTCACCTTGCAGGACCAAGTGGACAGGGACAGTTCGCGCCTGCTCGCCACCAGAGACGGGGTGCGGTACTTCGCACTGCAGAGCGACGATGCCAGAACCACCTGCTTGGCCGTTGTTCCGTCAGGTGAGGGTTCCGACTGGCAGGTTGGTTGCAGCGACGCGAGACGAAGCGGTGAAATTGTTAATATGTCGTCATCAAAAGAACAGTTGTCAACGATTTTTTTAGGGGACGACTCTGACTCCGGGAAACTTGAACCGGGATGGACGAAGATCGCAGACAACATTCTCGTCTTTGACCACTAGAAGCTCACTACTTGCGATGCCATTTCACCCGTGATTGGTCGAGACGCGCCCGTTCCGTAGGGGAACGCTCTGCGGGACGGTGTTCGCGGACGTTTCATGCCGTGCTCGCCCAGGAGCGTGATTCTCGAAGTGAGATGTCATAGCGGGACCGGCACCAGAATGGACTGCTTCCATACGCACCAAGAACAGGATGAGGCTGATCAGGGTAGCTCCGGCCGTCGGCAATTGCAGGGGACTGCTAGGTTGGTGCCATGAAGGCAGAAACCGTCACAGTTGGCATCCCTGTTCGCGATCTCGAGCGTTCGATCGCTTGGTACCAATCAGCGTTCGAATTGGGTGAGCCTGATCAGGTTCCCATGGAGGGCCTCGCAGAATTCAATCTCGGTGCATTTTGGCTGCAGCTCGCTTTAGTTGGGTCAGCCACGGCGCGCCCGTTTGCCCATTACTGGGCCGGGTTTCGCCGTGGCTGCCCGCCGAACCGGACGTGCGACTCTCACCGCATCCGGCTCTCCATGCATCATTACCCGGCGGTGATACGGATGTTCAAGGGCTGTTGATTCCACGGGTTCGGGATGTTCTTGCCGCGGTAACGGTAGCGCGTTACTGGGACTGTTGAGGCCCCGGTGAAACGAGTTGTTGCCGTGGCAAATTGCCATCCATTGATGCAGAATCTACGTTTCATGTCCCGTATCTTCATGCGTCCGTGTTTCTTCTTCAACCATCTCCAAACACGTTGCCACGCGTAGTTGTCAATGTTTCCAAAGACACTCTTCGAGACGCCATGCCGGAAGTAGTTGGCCCACCCGCCCAGGATCCGATTAAGCCGCTTGAGCAGCTCAGAAAAGTCCTGATGCAGGGTCGATCTGTAACAGGCTTGTGCGATCTTTGACCGCACGGACTTGATCGATTTCTGCGACGGCACCGTATACACGTAGGACTTGTTCGTCCCGCGCTTGCGGCGCCGCTGAATCGTGAATCCGAGAAAATCGAATCCCTCATCGATCGTGACTACCCCGGTCTTCTCTTCCGAGAACTCCAGCCCCAGCGGGGCTAGAACCTCCCTGATCTCCTCCTTCAGCGTTTCCGCATGGCCGCTCGTCCCTCTGATAACGCATACGAAATCGTCAGCGTATCGGATGAGCTTCCATGTGGCACCGCCCTTGGCGATCAGCTTTTGCCGCTGGTAGTTAGTGCCCATACGCTCCGACCATGCCTTAGCGGCATACTCATCAAGCACGTTCAACGCAATATTAGCCAGCAACGGGGAGAGAATCCCGCCCTGGGGAGTGCCGGTTTTCGAGCCGATCAGCTGACCGTCCCGAGTCATGATCCCGGCCTTGAGGAATGCCTTGATCAGTGCCAGCACTCGCTTGTCACTCACCCGACGGCGCACTTGGCCCATCAACGCGGTGTGATCGATACGATCAAAACACGCCTTGATATCGGCTTCAAGCACCGTCTCATACCCCGCAATAGCGAAGTGGTGAATGTCTGCGATAGCGTCCTGTGCCCGCCGATTCGGCCGGAACCCATACGAAAACGGCGCAAAGTCCGCCTCGAAGATCGGTTCCAGCACTAGTTTCAGCGACGCCTGCACCACCCTGTCAGCCAGTGTGGGAATACCCAGTTGCCTGATCTTCCCACTACCACTGCCTTTAGGGATTTCTACCCGTCGCACTGGTTGCGGCCGGAAAGTGCCCGACCTCAACAAACCACGGATGTGATCAATGAACTCCTGCGCCCCGACCCAGAAATTGATGGTTTCTTTCGTTACCTGATCAATCCCGGGCGTCTGCGCACCCCGGTTACCGGCCACGCGTTCCCACGCAACCAGAAGGAAATCGGGGTCACAGACAAGGTTAAACAGATCATCAAACTTCTTGCCGGGATCACTCCCGGCCCACCGATGTAGCTTTACCTGCATCCGTTGTACTAACACCGACGCCGCATCACTGCGGGCACGCATGTCATCACCGGTATTCACCAATGAACCTCCAACCTTCTACACGATTCCACTACCTGACACACTGCCGCCCTTCGCCATGTGACCGGCTTTCCCGGCCTCGGACTACTACGGCGACTCCGCCCCAGAAACGCCCTTCAACAGGCAAAGTGTCTATCCGCACCACCCACAAACAGCAGTACGGAACGAAACGTTTCTGGTTCCCACGTTCACTTGCATTCGATCAGCGAGTTAGGCACCCGGCTTTACCCCTGCGGCATCATCACGGCTACGCCGTAGACCTTCACCGTGATCTCCTGGCCCCAACGAGGCAAACCAGACCAAGAGTTCCCCAACCGACCTGAACAATCAGTCGGTGGGTGCGCACCGCAACCCTGCCCAAATTTCCTTGGTTAGAGCAGGTGAAAGTTGAAGAGGTGTAACAACGCCGGTTCCTTTCGTATACCTTCTCGCCTCGCTCACCAGACACGGTCCGTCAAGGAATCCCGGACCGTTCCGACTTTGTCACGGCTGCTCCCACCTCACCCATCAATCCATGGGCTCAGCTGCCGTCAGCTTCAACCAGCACCTACGAGTGCCGGAAGACCGAGGTCTTACACCTCCATTCGAACTACAAGCGCCTCGTGGCGCACGCCTCGAACTTTCATGACACGAGGTTTCTGGTGGATCAGGGCTGACCGTCTGCCTGAATGGTCTTAGTTTGGCATTTGGGTGTGACATTCTGGCCGCTGTCCTGTGGGGCGGTTGTCGGTGACGGTTCCACACCGGTCACGGTGGTGCTGGTTCTGGCCCTCCTGGGGTGAGTTCGGATGGTCGGCTTGCTGCCGTTTATGGCGGGCTGAGCGCGGCGATCCTTTTCACTGCCTTGAGCAGCAATTGCACCTCTGGTGCTTTGGAGGCCAGGTGCAGGGTTGTTTGGCGGGCGTGTTTGGCGAGTTTCCCGCCGATTTCAAAAAGCCTGGCCCGGAGCTTTTTCGGTTCCCACCGGCGGGCTTTGGAGTCCTTGAAGCCGATCATTTGGGTCCAGGCCATGAGCTCGGTGGCCATCATGACCACATGGCACCAGAGTTCGTTGGCGGTGAAGGATTTGAAGGGCAGGTTCGCGAAGCCGGTGTCTTTGGCGTTGCGGATCCTGTCTTCACAGCGGGCGCGGAGCCGGTGGCTGACGTCAAGGTCAGCGAGTTGGCCATGTTCCTGGTTCGTCGCGATGGCCGTGTACCGGTGCCCGTCGATGTCGGTGATCCTCAACTGGGCGCCCACGTGCGGGATTTCCTTACGGACGATGATCCGCATCCCTGCCGGCCACGAGGACAGATCGAGCATGCCGGTGATGTCGGCAACCCAGGCGCCGTCTCGTTCGGTGCCGTCGCTGTCGTAGGCCCGGGACCAGCCCTTCTTTGGGATTAACGGCAGCACCGTGGCGACGGCCTCGCTGATCGTGAACCCGACGGAGTAGGAGAAGTTTCGGCGCTTGTCGGTAAGCCAGTCTAGGAACCCATGAGTGCCACCGGCGGAATCGGTGCGGAGCATAATCTTCCGCCCGGACCGCCACCCAGCAGGTAGTTGTTTGATGGAGTCCTTGACGACTTGGATGTGGTCGGCGACCGTGTTCGAGCCGGCGTTGCCGGGCCGCAACAAGGTCACCAAGGGCTCGCCGGTACCTGCGGCGCCGTGGTCAACGTAGGAACACAACGGGTGGAAGCCGAAACCCTTCTTCCAGGTTGGCCGGGCGTCATCCTTTTCTGAATGGGAATTCACCAGGGAAGCATCGAGGTCGATGACCAGGGGCTTCTTCCTGCTGGCGCCTTGCAGGGGCGAGTCTTCCCCGGCCTGTTCCCACACATGCGCCCTGGATGCGGCACGGGCCTTATTGATCGCCATCAACACTTTCGCCGGCTGTGCGGTGGCCAGGACCTTGAACAAGCGGCTGATCGTGGGATCCGAGGCGATCAGGCCATAGACCTCGGGCTCGTTGCGGAGCCGGTCAATGTCGGAGACGAAGTCACCGCCCGTTGCCAACGACAACGCCAGATCCGTGAGGATCTTCCCGGGATTGTGTGTGGCGAACGGCTTGCGCCACGGCTCCAGAACCTCGGCCAACCCAGCGGTCAGGCCAGAAGCCTTCATCATCTCCGTCAGGACGATGCCGCCGCCCTGGGACACGACCCCGTCGCCGGTGGCGTCAACTCGAACAGAGGGGTAAAAACCGGTAATGTTGTTCACCTGCAAGGTGCTCCTGAACATGTGCGGAAAATTTGGTGTGGTAACTACATTTTCCCATGTCAGAGGCACCTTTCAGGCTTTAATGACGCCGCAAAGTCATACCGCCATGAAATCTCGAGGCTAGTCCCTGAACTCGCAGGCCATGATGGTATCTCCGTGAACATCAGCATCAAGAACGCCGCCGCCGAGCAGCAGGGGTTCGCGGAGAAGGGGCTTGTTGTCAGTGAACTACAACGGTTCGAGGGGGTCGTGGAGTTCTTTGAACTTACCGATCCAGACGGTAACAAGATCGGGTTTGTCACCGAATTAGGCTGATGCACTGACCCCCCGTAAGCGGAACCTCCTGCGGGACGTGCGCTCTTCCGCGCATCGGGAGGCGCACCCGTGGTGCTGGCCCGCCGCGAAGACTACCCTATGGGCATGGGACGTTCGACGGAGTTTGGCAACTACACCGACAGGGCTGTGCGGGTGGTGGTCCTGGCACAGGAAGAGGCAAGGGGGATGATGCATGACGCGTACATCGGTCCCGAGCATTTGCTGTTGGGGCTTTTGCACGCTGAACCGGACGCGGTGCAGACGGCACTGGGCGTCTGGCCCGATGACGTGCGTGAGGCGATAATGCGTTTCGCCTCCCCTGGTCCGCTGGACACCTCAGCATCATTCCCGTTCACCCCCGAGGCTTTGGATGCCCTCAAGGCCGCGCAGCGCGCCTCGCGGGAGTTTCATTCGGATCACGTCGGGATCAAGCACCTGTTGTTCGGGGTGCTGAGTGTCCATGGCGACCGCCTGGATCGGGCACTGGAGCATGCGGGTGTGGACCGGGACAGTGCGCATGCACGGGTAATGGCGGCGCTTGCGCAGGGGCGGTCGACTGGCCGGGGCGGGGCAACAGGCAGCGATCGCCCGCCCACGTCCGGCTGACGTGTTGTTGAATCAGGAAGCAGGGCTAGTCCGTCGCTAGGGGAACCGCTTGCGGGACATCTTGTCTGGCTTCGTAGTTTTTGTTTGCTCGTGCCGTTCGAGGTGACCGATGCTGTAGCCTCGAGTGAGATTGCTATTTGGGGAGAAAAATGAAACGCATGTCACTTTCGATCGTTGCCGCGGCAGGCATTGCCATTCTTCTGCTGAGCGGCTGTTCCGGGCAGACCTCAATCAAGGCACTCGACCGTGATGCCACGGCCGACGATGCTTTGCCGGCATTCGTTACGGCCCCGAATCCAGCCAATACTGAAACCGCGCGGCTACTGGCAACCCGTGACGGAGTCCGGTATTTCGTTTCGGAAAGCGATGATTCTCTGACGGCTTGCCTTGCAATAGTCCCGCCGGGCGACTCCCCCAGTTGGCATATGGGATGCGGCTCGAATAACGGCTCTGACACGATTGTCGAGTTATATGGAGAGGGCGGGGCAGTGGCAACACTACTGGCGGATGATGCGGACACTGGAAAAATCGAAGCGGGCTGGACCAAGATCGCAAACAACATTCTCATCTCTGATCACTGAGGGCTCACATACTACGATTTCAATACTCACAGGAGTAGAACAGCGGCTCTCGTGTGCACAAGGGAAGGTCTACCGGACGCCTAACTTGAGTCCGAGGATTGTCCGAATAGCGGTGACGACGCCCTGTCCTCTTCGACTTGGCACATGCTGATCTTTTCGTCTGACCAGACGCGAGGCCATATGGTCGGGATGGATGATTGACGCATAGCTGTTGAGCGCCTGGCGTTCAACCCTTACAATCCAGAGATTCCTGCATTAGACTGAAACTCTGGAAACTAAGGGAGGTTTGGTTATGAGCACAGTGTTTCCTGAGGCGCCGCACGACGCCCTGGACCAGGCTGTCATAAATATGCACCGCAGCCGCGAAGCCTTGGGCTTGGCAGCAGAAGCCCTTGAGGTGCCGGTGTCGGCGCAGATGGCACGCGGCGTCCAGGCCACAGAGAATGCCTGGCGGGATATCGAGTCCGAATTCGGCATGCTTACTGGCGCCGAAGTGGCTGCATTGCTGGGGTCGAACGCCAAATCGCCGACTGGTTTCGCCACCGATCGCCGGAAGGCCGGCAAGCTGTTGGGCATCAAGCGCAAGAACGCTTTTCTTTACCCTGGCTTTCAATTCGTTCGCCGGGCCAATGAAGTGCGGCCAGTCATCGCGGCCCTGCTGGAGATCATCGCAAAATACCAGCGCAGTGCGGAGGACCTGACGCAGTGGCTTTGCACACGCACAGGTCAGTTGGATGATGATCGCCCGGTGGACCGTCTCGATGAACCAGCTGTTGTGCTTGAAGCGGCCAAGAACCACTATGGAGTTCAGTGGTAGTCGGGCCGCACGGTGAATTTGAGCCGCAGGTCTTCACTGTGCCCGCAGGCGAGCATATGTACAGGCTCTTTAGCAATGTATCTGGCCGCCGCGCGAACCAATTCAATCCGGGCATGGGTTCCCGCACCCGGTTTGCGTACTTCGGAAATCCGCCAGTGCCTGTGCTGTATGCAGCGGCCACTGACGAGGCTGCCATTTGCGAGACCCTCCTTCACGACGTCCCGATGGCTGGCGGCATGATCACCGCGGAAGCCTGCCGGGATAAGGTCATGGCCAGGATCCTTCCCACACGCGAGCTGCGCCTGGCGAAGTTCATGGGCACCGGCCTGCGGACCCTCAAGATCGAAGCCAAGGACATTACTGCCACTACTGCCGCGCGTTACGGCGAGACCGTGCACTGGGCTGCGGCCGCCCACGCGGCCGGACTCGATGGTGCCGTGTGGATGAGCCACCGCTGCAACACCGACCGGGCTTATGTTCTGTTTGGGGACCGCGTGGACATGGCTGACCTGGTGGTGGATTCACAATGGGCCCGGGCATTTGCCTTGGAGCCCGACCTGGCCTGGCTGACTGACTTCTGCGTGCCGCTCCACGTCGAGGTTCGCTGGTAAGTGAGGTATCACAGGCCAGGACATCGCTATGCCGGCCTTGGGGTCTGACCAGCAACGGAACAGTGGTTGGTGCTAAGCCAGGCCGATTGGTGCAAAACTTGACCCTAAGGAAGCAACCCCGAATACAAACAGTTCCACTGGGGAACGGGGTGAGACCGTCGTCAGAGCTACCTGATTATGGCAGCTTGATTTTGGACCAATGCACCGGCTTGTGGTTCGTTGCTGTTCTCCTCCCCGATCGAGTTGATGGCTGCGTGATGGAGTGTTCTTACGACTTGATGGTTAGCATTGAGGGCCCAGGGCTGTGATCTGTACTGTTCTTTTGGATAGGAAACCTGAAGTTATGGAACAGATTCTGGATACCGTGCATAGAGTCGTTAGTAAGGGGACGCAGGGCGTTATCGGTGTTCCCTTAGATTGACAGATCCAGGAGGGTTCTATTCCTGGAGCAAAACTCCATCAATCAGGTCACAGTGATGGGGATAAAATGAGGGAGCTCCACATGTCATTAAAGACAAGATCATTTCGTGCCATCGCCAGCATCGCAGTCCTCGGTTTTCTCGGTTTCAGTATTGCGGGCGCTGCAGCACCACCACAGGAGGCCCCTAGCCCCGTCTTGGTTGAACAGACGAATTCATTGGCAGGTGAACTCCTTGTTGAGAACGGCACAGTCACACTTGACTACGCCAAGGCCGAAGCTCACATCTCCGATCCGGGCATCCTGACGGAATTCCTATCCGGCTTTGTCGGTGCCGGCGGTATCGTTACCAACGCACCCCAAGGTACTCTGCCTGCAACTCTCTCCACTGAGGAATCTTCAGCAGTCCAGGCACTCGCCTCCTGTGCCGGACGCACAAGGGCGTGGAAAGACGTTTGGGGAACTCATATTGAGATAAACAGTTGCTCCGGCGCCAACCTTGCAGTGCAAATGGGCTTGGGCGCGGCAGGCATTGGAGCAGTAACTGCAATTCTTGCTGTCATCCCGGGCATTGATCTGGCTACGACACCCATCGGCACAATTGCAGCCGCCGTCATGGGATTCGGGGCCGCTGCAGTTATCGCTTGCAACCAGCATGACGGCCAACCCACAGGACTCACCCTTCATATCACCGGTGTACCGTGGTGCGGATACCAGACGTAGACAAGGAGAATGAATCATGAACCCCACCAGGGACAAGAAAGTCTCCCCTAGCGCTCTCGGACTACTGATCATCGGTATTTTGGTCACTGTCATTCCGGCGCTGCTGAACATCGGTAATCCCTCCTTTTTCCCGGGGGGCATCACACCATTTCTGATTGCCACCGCCTTACTCACAGCACTTTCGGCGGCCATCTCCCATCGAACGAAACAGCGCAATTCACAGCACATGTAAGGCCTAAGGTGGCGTCGGGCTGTCGCCCAGCGCCACCTTAGGCCTCTTTGCTGGACGTCGGTGTGTTGTTGGTTTTTGGCGCGGTACTGCTAAACGTGTCGCTAAGTGACATGTAGCTGGGATGTAGATGTGAGTCCGTTCATTCTGCCCCTGGCGGGGTTGCGCTTCGCTTGTTCACCGCCCGGTTCTCCTATAGCTCTACCGAGTCGTCGATCTTGCCTGGGAGGGGAACCCGATAAATGTTTTCCCGACGCTGCCATTCGTGTCATTGCTTTTCGTCTTGAGTGAAGCCATGCGTGCGTACCATTTGGAGGTCAAGGCGAGTGTTTCGGCTGATTCTCCGCAGCCTGATTCGAGCCTTCCTTCGATGAGCAACTCTTGATGATCTGTATAGCTGCATAGTTGGGCAGCTTGTGAATTCGTCGAATATCCGACGCCAGGCCTTCGCGATGTCCGGTGATGATCCAGAGCTTGCCACCTTGGCGCCGCTGATCGGCGGCACCATCAACACGCAGACCATTACCGCGCACTGGGATGGGAACACATCAACCTCACCGGCGACTACACCTGGCCCCGCACCAACAAGATCAAACCCGGCAAATACAGGCCGCTACGGCGCTCGACAAAACCTTAGCGTCGGATATTCTACTTTTTCACAAGCCACCCCATATAACACCACCAGTTGAGGAATCCTGAAGATGGCTTCTTTGGCGTCAAAACAGGCTTGTGGGACCCGCTAGTCTGAAGTTACGTTGGCTCTTTCCCCGGTTTCCTTCTAGATTCCGGGGGAAGGGCCACTTGTTTAGCAGAAGCTTTCGGTAGCACGTGTGGGTCGATCGGATAGCGGCTGTGGGACCCGGTAGCGCCCGGTCCCACGCCGCTCCCACGCCGCTGCTTTTGTTATTTGTGGTTGCGTCACGCTGCCTTCCGATGTGGGTGCGGCGGTCCATGCTGGATCCGTCGAGCTGGATGTGTTCGCCGGCATTTGAGACGACGGGGTGGAGGTGGATTCTGCGATGGCCTCGCCGCACAGGGAATCGCGTCCGTGAGAGGTTCCTGCAATTACAGGTTTGTGGGCTGGCCATTCGGAAACGGTGATTTAGCGCAGTTGTGCCACTTCAATTACTGTCAGTGCCAGGGCGGCCAGATGAGTCGCCACTGGCCTGGTAGCCCTGGAGCAGCAGCCGGTCCACGGTTGCTATGGCAGGGATCTTGGGCATGAAAACACATCGAGACCGGCAGGTGCACCTTGAAGGATGTCGCGGTGGAGCAATTCGCCTAAGCAGTATCCTCGACTCAGCGGCGCGCTTCGTCGGCGTCGGTTCCCACGGGCAGGAGCCCGATGTCCTCGGTCATGACCTGATCCGCGTGCAGCCGCCGTTGAACAGCTTTCGTGGCTGTCTGTCGACATGGGCACTGCTTGGGGATACGGAAGAGCCGGCAGGGGTTTGAGAAGGTAGGCCTTCCTGGTGCAAGGTGGCCAAGGACGACGAGCCATGAAAGCCGTCCTCATTCGGGACGACCGAAAGCGCTACCCGGTCTCCACGCGCCCGCTACCGGATCGACCCACATCTGCTATCCGAAGCCTCTTCTATACACCACTTTTGTACCAATATTTGTAGCCACTAAAATATTGGTAAAACCCCTTCACTTTTGCCGCTGTGGGGCATATTCTGTGGGTATGACGAAGACTGTGCCTGCGATGCATGTAGCCGTGAACACGTCCCGCCGGGTGAACAAAGCCGGGGTCGAGGTCGAGTACCGGTCGGTGCTGCTGCGCACCTCGTTCCGGGAGGACGGGAAGGTCAAGCACGAGACCTTGGCGAACCTCTCAGCCCTGCCAGACACTGCTGTGGAGACGCTGCGTGCCTCGTTGGCGGGCAAGACCATGGTCGAGGCCGGCGCCGCCCTGCAAATCCTCCGGTCCCTGCCCCACGGTCATGTTGACGCCGTGTATGCGATGGCCCGCGGGCTTGGTTTTGAGGCGATGCTCGGCCCGGCATGTCGGGAACGTGATCTAGTCATGGCGTTATTGGCGGCCCGAATGTGCGCCCCGTCCTCGAAGCTGGCAACGCTGTCTTTCTTCGCAGATACGACCCTGGGCCGGGATCTGGGACCGGTGAGTACCGATGACCTGTACCGTGCCATGGACTGGCTCGGAAACCGCCAAGCAGTGATTGAGAAAGCGTTGGCGAGGGCGTACCTGCGCCCGGAGGTCAACCCGGATAAATTGGCATTGTTCGATCTCTCCTCGTCCTGGGTGACGGGCACCCATAACCCGTTGGCCGCGTTCGGGTATTCGCGGGATAAAAAGCGGGGTGTGGAGCAGATTGAATACGGGATGCTGGCCAACCGGGCCGGGGTTCCGATCGCTGTGCGGGTTTTCCCCGGGAACACGGCGGATCCGACCGCGTTCATCAGTATTGCCGCCGAAATCCAGGACCTCGCAGGGGTCCAGGACATGGTCATGGTTGGGGACCGGGGCATGATCACCTCCGCCCGCATTACCGCACTGAAGGACACCACGTTGGGGTGGGTCAGTGCGTTGCGGAACACCGCGATTCAGGAACTGGCCCAGGACCAGGGCCCGTTACAGATGAGCCTGTTCGATCAGCAGAACCTGGCCGAGATCACCCACCCCGACTACCCCGGGGAACGGTTGATCGCGTGCTACAACCCAGCCCTGGCCGCCATGCGCAAACACAAACGTGCCGAGCTGCTCGATGTCACGGAAGAGCGGTTGAAAACCATCCAGAAAGCAGTGATCGCTGGCCGGCTCAAGGACGCCGGGAAGACCGGGCTGCGGGTCGGTAAAACGCTGGGGAAAAACAACATGGCCAAGCACTTCACCCTGACCATCGAAGACACCTCCTTCACCTGGGTGCGGGACCCGGAATCCATCGCCAAGGAAGCTGAATTGGACGGGATTTACGTCATCCGCACCAACGTCTCCGAGGAGTCCATGGATGCTGCCGAGACGGTGCGGGTTTACAAATCGTTGGCGAACGTGGAGAAGATCTTCAAGTCCCTGAAATCACGGGACCTGCATGTGCGCCCGATCTACCACCACACCGAGGAACGGACCCGGTCCCACGTGTTTTTATGCATGCTCGCCGGGCACCTGACCTGGCACCTCCGCGACGCCCTGAAACCCTTGACGTTCACCGATGAGGACCGTCCCGTGCCCGAGGAACCCGTCGCCGCCGTGAACCGCTCCGCCGCCGCGCAGCGTAAGGCCAGCACGCAGCAACTCGCTGACGGAACCCCCGCTTACACCTACCAGGGCCTGCTGCGCCACCTCGCCACACGGACCCGAAACACCATGACCATGGCCGGAACCACCGGCACCTTCGAGCTCCTCGCCACCCCCACACCAACCCAACACCAAGCCCTGAACCTCATCCGAGACCACGCCAAAACCTACAGAAAGTAGCCAGACACCCCAGACGCTAAGACAGGAAGATCCCCGGGTTTCCGGGGATCTTCCTGTCTTAACCTGCGTAACTTCAGGCTAGAGGCGTCCTGTATAGATGCCGCCAAAGTCCCGCAAGCCGGTCGGTCAGAGGTCGGCCGGCTCACCTGAAGTAACAGTAGCTTTGAGGACTGTTGGGCTGTCCGCTGGGGAACCTAGAGTGGGACCAAATGCGGACATTCGTCCACGGAGGAAGGTGTGCACCTCGAAACGACTTTGCAAGTGCCTGGGTTAGAAGGAGCCCACAGCTATCCCTACAGAACTTTCAGGAACCGTAACACTCGCGGCCAAATTGGAAAGCCACTCTTCTAGTTATATGGAGTGCCTTCCCTGTATGTTGATGAGATCACATATCCGTGACAACACGCACGCAGCATCAAGAGCATGGGGGAATCATTTTCAATGAAGAAAATTCTATGGACCACCGTTGCGCTTTGTATTCTCGTTTTTAGTGGCTTGGCACCTGCATCCGCAGCTGAAGAACCAGTTCCCGATTCAATGACGAATGGAGCTGGGCTCAATGCACAGATTGACGTTCCTGTTGCGAGTCCGCTGGCTCAGGTAACCATGTACAAATACACCGTTGTCAATGTCCAGAAAACCTCGAACTGGACGGACAAAACGAAACAGATTGGCATCTGCAAGGTGGCCGCAGGAGCTGGAGGAGGTCGGTGCACGATTTCAAACACCTACACCGTTGGAACAACCATCCAAACGAGCCTTGGAATAGGTGTGAATGACGTTGCCGCTAACCTCGGATTTAGTTCGACTAAAACCGTATCTGGAACAATCGCTTGGACCTCAGGTGTTGCACCCGTGGGCTCATCTTTCAAGGCCTGGGCCACAGGAACACGTGCAACCTACCAAGTTCAATACTGGAAGGGAACCAAAGTCACTGGCCAAACAAATGTCAGCTGGGTACTGCAAAGCACATCTGGAACTCTTGCAGCATTCTCTCCCGTTCAGGGCTTCACGGTCGGGCAGTAGTCTTTCACAATGACGCAAAACACTAAGGTGCAACGATGGGCACGCACAGCTGCTTGGGCAGTGTCACTAACAACGACCGTGGTGGGAGTCATTCTCATCATGGTTGGAAAAACGTCACTGTGGGTTCGGGATCCTAATTCACCAGACACGTACACTAGTCAAACAGTTCAAGTTGGGCTACTTGGTCTTGCTATCCTCTGCGTTGGAATACTGTCTGTTATGGCAGTTTTGATCGCAGAAGGCTACGCAGCCGGCCGACCTGCAGCTGAGGTTAATCGCGCTTCAGCAGCTACACCGGTGGCTTCGGAATTCCCTGCAGACTGAACAGCGAGTCAGGATCTAGACAGGAGCCTTCTACAACCATCATTTATCCACAAAGAATAGTGCCTCTCCTGATCACCAAAAGGTATTAGGAGAGGCACAGTCATTTTCGGCCGTCGGGTGTTTGGGCAAGCCAAGGTGCGCCCGTTATCCCATTACTGGGCTAGGTTTCGCCGTGAATGCCCGCCGAACCTGACGTGCGGCTCTCTGAACACCAATGCAGAGGAGCGCTCTGTGTCCGCAGGAACTGCCGAACCACCGCGAAAGGGCGTCTCTGATACGTCCCGCAAAGGGGTCCTCAAACGGTACGCACCCTGCCCTGACCTGCGCATTTAGAAGTTTCGAGATTCACAGGAAAGTCGACCGTCCCGTTAGACCTGTCCGGTGACTTGTCCGGTGAGCGGGCGACATACGGCACAGTATTTAGAGCCAAATTGGCCGGTCCGTTCAGGCTCCTGTCATCAGTGTTTGGGCGGGAGGATTGTGTCGGAACCACGAAATTCTGCTGACCAGTTGGTTTCCATCCAGTGCCGAAGCGGATCGAATGCTCCCTGCGGTGTCCAGCCCTCGGTGATCTCGTTGCCGACTCGGTCGAGGAAGGCTTCGGGATGGGGTGAGCGGACAATGTATCGCCAGCGTGGGGAGGCGATCGCGGCAGTGAGCATGACGATGGAGGGGTAGAGAGCCGCCGCAACCAGTGCCGGGCTGTTGGTTATTCGGGGGTGGTTTGCTGTCAGGGATTCGTATGTGTTCATAGCGGTGCTGAAGTGCTGGAATTGCTCGTACCAGCTCCAGTTGATGACGCTGGAGATGTGGAATGCGCGGCGTACTTGTGCGTGTCCGTGTCGGGTGATGAGGTTCTTATGGTGGTGCCAGGCTTCAATGATTTCCGGGCAAGCGTCGATGTTGAATTGGTCGGCGATCGTACCGACACCGTCTCCGATCCAGAGTCCGTGGTTGGGGCAGATGACGCGTTCGTGGGTGGTGTAGACCTCCACGTAGGGGCCGGCGCCGCGGGCCAGGGTGCAGTGGTGGCAGGCAGGGGCATGGGTTGTGCGGATTGGCCGGCCAATGAGTTTTAGCCGCAGCTGCGGATCCGGGTGCCGGTTGGCCAGTTGCGGCATCGCCAGCAGGAGGATGTCCGGTCGGGTGTCGTTCCATGTGGCGAGGTAGTACATCCATGGCCGTCGATCCCTGCGCATTGTCTTGATGAGCTCGCCGGGCTTGAGCATGTTGGCGTTGTTGATGCGCCGGATGAAAGATCGGGTTGTCTCATCCTGGTAGGGCCGTACGGGCCTGGGCAGGGGGCGATCCGGTTCTGGCAGAAACTGGCGTGCAGTCATTGGTTGGACGGATTCATTGCCGCTGGCCGGGGCGCGATGGATTCGGCGGCGTGGTCGAGGATGATGTCGTCGAGCAGTGCCCGGTCTATTCGTTCGGTGCCGTTGAGGATGGCCAGGATGGCTGCCTCGCGGATGAGGTGGGAGAGGCTGCTTATGCTGCCGCCTGTGCGGTGGTGTAGGTACTGGCTCTGGGCCGTGAGTGTGTCCGGCACGTGATCGTGGAGGCGCAGCCCGTTTTCAAGGGTCGCAACGAGCGAGTCCCACTCATCGGTGAGCGGGAACGGCCCGGTGGTCATGAGCACGGAACGGCCACAGATTTGCCGGCCCCGCATGCCAGTGAACAGGCCGGAATTCTCCACGTTGATGCCCGCATAGACAAAGGTTGCTTGCATGTGTTCGGTGAAGTATTTCAGGTGGTCGGACATGTCCTCCCCGGCACTGGTGGCCAGGTTGAGGTTGTGGATTTCATCGACGATGACGAGTTCTGTTTTGGCCATGGTGAGGACTTGGCAGACGGCGTCGGCTATGTCGGTGACGTTCTGTCTGGCTCGGTAGGGAAGGCCGAGGAAGTTCGCGAATTCGCTGGCGAGTTTCTTGGGGGAGCCCTTTGGGGGAGTGGTGATGTAGACGACCGGGATCCGGTCTCGCTGGTCGGGATATTTCCGTTTGACGAGTAGTTCATGGGTTTTGCCCAGGAGCTTGATCGCTGTGGTCTTCCCCGACGCCCAGGGGCCTGAGACGATCAGGCCACGGCGGGCGCTGATCTCGCGCTGGTTGAGCATCACCAAGATCTTGCCCTGGTTTGCAATCTTGCGGACGGTGGATGTTTCTGCCAGGACGAATTCGGAGTGGTAGCTGATGCGTTGTTCGTCGTAGCTTTCACGGCGAGCAGCGGTCATTGCAGCCAACGCTGCTGTGTCGGCCAGCTCGATGTTGGGTGCGGTGGAGGCCACGAAACTGCGCCAGCCCTGCAGCGTGGTGGTGGGGGCGCGACCGCTGGTTCGAAGTTCTGTTACCACCATTTGTCGGCCTCCTTTTGGGGGTCATAGATCTTCAAGGGAATGATCTTGGCCACCGGCGGGGAGTCCTGTTCCTGGTCCGGCGCTGGTTCGATAGTCGGTACTAGAGTCGCCGGGGGCTTTGCTTCTTGCAGTGGTTTGCCGAGTCCGGGGCGCGTTCGTTGGGAGTTGATGGCGGCCTTGTTACGGGCTGCTGCGCGTTGATTCTTTCGTTGTCTTGCTGCTGGTTTGGCTGGCGGGGAAGCCTTGTCGAGGATGGCCTCCACAGCAGTTTTGACCTCAGATTCGGATGGCGTCGTGATGCCACGCTCGGCGACGACCTGGCGGGCGTAGTTCCAGATGTCGTCACCAAAGGGTTGGGCTCCGGAGGAAAGTTGACGCCAATAGGCGGTGATCCAGCCACCATCTTGAGGGTTGCGGATCCAAACGCATGCAATGTCGTAGGGATCGTATTTGACCTCCCAGAGGCCGTTGAGGGCTTTCATCCCGGATTTTTGGCCACGGTAGGGGTTCAGCTCTTCGGTGTCATAGACGCGGTGGCGGATCTTTACTCCGTAGCTGTTGATGACTCGTGTTTCCGTGGGCATCAATTCCAGGTAGTCCTCCGCGGTGAAAGGTGCCGGAACGTAGCCGCTGACGGCGAGCAATGCCGCGTACTTTTCATTCGGAGACAGTACCCGCGAGGTCGTGAATGGATCCCGCAATCCGTCGTGGGGACGGTTCTGCCAACCGGTCACAATCCACTCGTCCAGGAGGTCTTGGATCTCCGGGAGGGAGAAGATGGCCTGCTGCTCGGCGTTCTTGCCACGACGCTCGACGGAGGAGCCCAGATATCCGGTGACGAACTGGGCAAACAAGGTGCCGATGGATTGCAACGTCCGCTCGATGATTGGTTTGTCGGTCGGAGTGTCTGGATGGGCCGGCTGAAGGTTGATGCCTTGGCTGCGGCAGGCATTCTTGAAAGTGGCTGAGAGGTAGGCCTTGCCATGGTCGCAGACGATGGTTTCAGGCACGATGACGGGTTTCGCGGCGGCCCCTGCCAGGCGCTCGTCAATGGATTTCATGGACCGGTAGGGCATGGCGGACGCCGCCATGGAGGCGGCCTGTGACCAGCCTGGCCGCATGAGCTCCGGGGTCATGCACCGTGCCAGCAACAGGGCGGCATCCACGGCCTTGGTGGTGGGGCGGATGACGGCGGCTGGGATGCTGCGTGTGGCAATATCAACCATCGCTGTCAGCTCGACCCGTCCTATGACGCCGTCGTCGAGTTCAACGGCGATATCCAGGGGAGTGGAGTCAATCTGCATCAGTTCCCCTGGCCTGACAGGGTAGACGGCGCCGAAGGGTGCTGCTGGTTGCTGGGCCAGCGTGCGCCGGGTGCGGGCCGAGCCTGTAGCGTGTCGGCCTTCAGCGAGCCGGCCTATCAGCCTGTGGAAAGTGGCTCGCGATGGCAGGGCAACTGTGCCGGCCCCGTGCTGGGCATCCAACGCTTGGCCGACTTGGTGCATTAGGCGGTCAGTGGCGCCTGAGGATTGATGTGTGTTCTGTTCAAGTACCTTCATGGTGGCATCCACCACCCGTTGATCCGTCTTTCCTGCCACGGGGTCACGGCGGATGAGGCGCTGATCGACGAGTCCGAGAACCCCCTGGCGTTCGTAGGCTCGCCTGAGCCGTTCAAGTTTGCTGAGGCTGAACCGGACTCCTTGTGCGTCGAGTTCGGCAATTTTGGCTAGGTCCCGCTGCCTGAGCGATGTCAGTTGTGGATTGTAGATTCGCCGGGGCATGTACGTCACGTCCGCATTGCAGGGTGCCCCGTCGAGGACTTCGGTGATGTGCCCTTCAAGCCATCTCGCCTTCCGCTGAACTTCCTGGGGCAGCGCTTCGAATAGCGGTGATGGTCCTGCGATTCTCCGCCGGAGGGACACAATGTTCAGCGCTTTGAAACTCTTGTCCGCGACGAGGGCGCTGACTTTGATGGCGACAGGTGCTTCGCCTGAGGCGGCAAGCAGGACAATACCACCGTCAAGGCCAGTTAGTTGGTACCGGATCCCGTGCAACTCGACGTCGTCACCGATTCTCAACATCTCAGCTTTATCGATCATGCAGAGGCCTCCAACGTCAGCAGTGTGTCGTTGCATAGGGGATGTCGCCAAAGGTCGGCCCTAATCTTGTGGCTCCACATCATGTGAAATAGGGTCGGCAGGGTGATGACCGGATCGCCGATAATGTTCGCGAGGCTGCCAATCGTTTGAGCTCCGGCCGCAGCGAGAACAGCCGACAACTGGGTCAGTGAGGGTTCGCGAGCACACCGGGGATGGCGGTAGCCGGACAGCCAGCGCAAATTCCCTACATAGACGGCAGGCAACGCTCCGAGGCGCTGGTATTCCCAGCCAACGGTGGAGCATAGGCGCATGGTGGCCTGGAAGACTTCCTCGTCAGCGGGTTTCACCCGCTCATCGGGACGAACGTCAATCACGACGGCGGTTCCGTCAGCGTGTCGGATAAAGAAGTCCGGGACATGGGAATGCTGGGGGAGTGGTGTTGACCAAATGATCCGGAAGGGTTGGGATGAGATGCCTGTGACATCCGGGTCGAAGTCGAGGGACATCAGGTTGTCGCGTTCGCACCAGGATTCGAATCCGACGTGGCGTTGGTTTGTGGTGCACCACCAGAGGCCCGCGAAATTTCGTTGGCCCTTGAACGCCGCGGTGGCACGAATGGGCTGGGCATGTTCGAACGGGACCATCCAGCAGTCAGCCAATAGTGATGTTGTTGAGGCGCTGGTGAATTGCTCCCTGAATGACAGGGTGCTTGCTGGAGCGTGGTGCCCGGCGAGAGCGTCGGACGCCGCGGCTGAGCGTCCCATAGCTTGGATTTTAGTCCCGGCCACGGTTCGGGTGCGTCAACTAAGTTGAGACACGCCGGACAATGCGTCAACTAACTTGAGACGAACTGGACTAATGCTTCAACTAACTTGAGATTGCGTCACTTTAGATGAGACAGGACACAAATCGGCTGGTTTACGCGGATCGGGGAGTGCCAGATTCGCTTTACTTGACATAATGTAGATTATCGGCGCAATGGATGAGGATCCGAAGGTGGACCGCAGTTCAGCTATTTGTAGTGGTATCGAGCCTGCAAGATGATCAGGTCTTCGCCCTCAACAAGGTACACAAGGCGATGCTCTTCGGTGATCCGTCGGGACCAGACGCCAGCAAACATATAGCGCAATGGTTCCGGCTTGCCAATGCCTGCCGCAGGATCCCGCAAAGCATCGTTTATCAAGCGGTTGATTCGCGTGAGCATTGCCTTGTCGGCACCAAGCCAGTATGTGTAGTCATCCCAGGCATGGGGTGTAAATGCGAGTCTCATTCCACAAGGTCATGCTCATGAAAGTTCCCGGTGCTTGCTTGCTGCAGGCTCTCCAGCAGGCGCTTGGCATTCGCGGGTACACGCAGCAAGTACGCCGTTTCCTCGAGAGCTTCGTACTCGTCCCTTGAGAGCAGGACCGCGTCGCCCTTCCGGGAGGTAATCCGAATCGCCATGCGGTCGTTGTTCACCTGCTCAATCAAGGGAAAGAGATTCTTTCTTGCCTCACTGGCCGTTACGGACATTTACCCTCCCTGGGTTCTGGTACAACTTTATGGTACCACTCGGGTGATCTCAGTGATATGGAAAGTACCATCCGTACTTGCCGACTTGCTGATCCCGTCGGGCAACAAGTGAAGAACGGCTGAGGGTGCAGGCAGCAACGTCGACTGGCTCAAGCCGAGCCCTCCCCACGGGCAATGGAGGAATCTGAGACAAAGATCCGTCCCGGACCCTAACCACGCGAACCTGGATCAATATAGCGCCATTCCAGAGCCACCGACGAAAGCCTGCAGCCAGTGCGTTCATCGTGGGGAAAAACTCCCCCGACTCCCCCGCCAGCCCATGCAAAATGACGACCACGGGTCCGGGGCCGCCCACCAGATAAGACAACTCCACAGAGTCGCGCACAATCGAACACCGTTCGACAATCAGGCGCCGATGTACGCTGCCAGGTGCTCACCAGTCAGCGTCCCCTTGCCAGCCACAAGCTGCGCCGGCGTTCCCTCGAAAACGATGCTGCCGCCGTCGTGCCCGGCACCGGGACCTATATCGATGATCCAGTCCGCATGCGCCATGACCGCCTGGTGGTGCTCGATCACAACGACCGACTTCCCGGACTCGACCAGCCGGTCCAGGAGTCCCAGGAGCTTTTCGACGTCGGCCAGGTGCAGGCCCGTGGTGGGCTCGTCGAGGACGTAGATGCCGCCCTTCTCCCCCAGATGCGTGGCCAGTTTGATGCGCTGGCGCTCACCGCCGGACAAGGTGGTCAAGGGTTGGCCGAGCTTGAGGTAGCCAAGTCCGACGTCGGACAGCCGGCTCACGATCTTGTGCGCGGCTGGCAGCTTGGCCTCGCCTTCGCGGAAGAATTCCTCCGCCGCATCCACCGACATGGACAGGACCTCGCTGATGTTCTTCCCGCCCAGGTGGTATTCGAGGACGGCGGCCTGGAAGCGGCGGCCTTCGCATTCCTCGCAGACGGTGGAGACGCCAGCCATCATGCCGAGGTCGGTGTAGATGACGCCGGCGCCGTTGCAGGTGGGGCAGGCGCCCTCGGAATTGGCGCTGAACAGGGCGGGCTTGACGCCGTTGGCCTTGGCAAACGCCTTGCGGATGGGGTCCAGCAGCCCCGTGTAGGTTGCGGGGTTGCTGCGGCGGGAGCCGCGGATGGCACCCTGGTCCACCGTGACCACACCTTCGCGCCCGGAGACGGAGCCGTGGATGAGGGAGCTTTTGCCGGAGCCGGCCACGCCCGTCACCACCGTGAGCATGCCCAGGGGAATGTCGACGTCGACGTCCTTCAGGTTGTTCTCGTTGGCGCCGCGCACCTCCATCATGCCGGTGGGTTTGCGGAAGGTCTCCTTCAGCTCCATGCGGTCGTCGAGGTGCTTGCCGGTAAGGGTACCGCTGGCGCGCAGGCCCGCGATGGTGCCTTCATAGACCACCTCGCCGCCGTCGGATCCGGCCCGCGGGCCCAGGTCGATCACGTGGTCGGCGATCGCGATGGCCTCGGGTTTGTGCTCCACGACGAGGACGGTGTTGCCCTTGTCGCGCAGCTGCAGCAGGAGCTGGTTCATGCGGGCAATGTCATGCGGGTGCAGGCCGATGGTCGGCTCGTCGAAGACGTAGGTGATGTCCGTCAAGGAAGATCCCAGGTGACGGATCATCTTGGTCCGCTGGGCCTCGCCGCCGGACAGCGTGCCGGAGGGTCGGTCCAGGGACAGGTAGCCCAGGCCGATGTTCACGAAAGAGTCTAGGGTCTCCCCCAGTGCCCCGAGCAGCGGCGCCACAGAGGGCTCGTCCAGTGAACGGACCCAGGCGGCGAGGTCGCTGATCTGCATGGCGCATGCGTCGGCGATGCTCACACCGTCGATCCTGGAATTGCGGGCATGCCCGGCCAGGCGGGTGCCGTTGCAGTCGGGACAGGTGGTGAACACGACGGCGCGCTCCACGAAGGCACGGATATGCGGCTGCATGGCGTCCACATCCTTGGCCAGCATGGATTTTTGCATCTTGGGAATGATGCCTTCGTACGTCAGGTTGATGCCCTCGACCTTGATCTTGACGGGTTCCTTGTGCAGGAGGTCGTGCAGTTCGGTCTTGGTGAACTTGGCCAGCTTCTTGTCCATGTCGAAGAATCCGGAGCCGGCGAAGATGCGCCCGTACCAGCCGTCCATGCTGTAGTTGGGCACTAGGACGGCGCCCTCGCTGAGGGACTTTTCGGAGTCGAACAGCGCATCGAGGTTGAAGTCGTTGACCTTGCCCATGCCCTCACAGCGCGGGCACATGCCACCGGTGATGGAGAAGCTGCGTCGCTCCTTGATTTTCTCCCCACCCTTCTCGATGGTGACGGCGCCGGCGCCGGAGATGGAGGCGACGTTGAATGAGTAGGCCTGCGGTGAGCCGATGTGGGGCTGGGCCAGGCGACTGAACACAATGCGCAGCATGGCGTTGGCGTCGGTCACGGTACCGACGGTGGAGCGCGGATTGGCGCCCATCCGCTCTTGGTCAACGAGGATCGCTGTCGTCAGCCCCTCCAGGACGTCGACGTCGGGTCGCGCCAGTGTGGGCATGAAGCCCTGCACAAACGCACTGTACGTTTCGTTGATCATGCGCTGGGATTCGGCGGCGATGGTGCCGAATACGAGGGAGCTCTTGCCGGATCCGGATACGCCGGTGAATACCGTCAGGCGTCGTTTGGGAATCTCCACGCTGATGTCCTTGAGGTTGTTCACCCGAGCACCCTGCACACGGATCAGGTCGTGGCTGTCGGCTGCATGCCGTCCTGTGGTTGTTGTTTCCACGTCTGCATCGGTGCTCATGGGGCCTCTTTCGTCGGTCAGCGTCGCAGTCCACTTTAGCGCGGTGAACCGATGAGGGACGGAGGAAAGGTTCTCCGTTTCTGCTCACTCCAGTTGGAACCCATTTCTTTACGCACGACGCCGGAACCGGCCACTTCCAGCCCGGCCTGTCTGCGCAGGTGCGGGGGTTCAGTCGAAGCGCACAAAGGACCTCAAGGCACCGCCGCCATATGCGGCTGTTTCCTCGAAACCAAGGGACTCATAGAAGGCCTTTTGCCCGGTTCCATCGTCGGTCAGCAGTACCTTTTGGCGCACTCCCCCGTAGCCTTCCAATGCGTGGCGTACCAGTGTCCGGCCGACTCCCCTCCGCTGGAAGCACGGTCGAACCAGAATGTCCTGCAGGTACCAAATGCTGGCGCCGTCGGAAATGACCCGGGCCAGGCCCACCAATTGATCCCCTGACCAGGCTGAGACAACCTTTGAGGAACCGGCCACGGCAGCAAGCAATGTTTCCGGAGAGTCCGTATAACTGCTCCACCCCACTGACGTGTACAGGTCCATGAGCCTGGCGTTGTCCACTTGGCCGCCATCACCGTACACAATGTCACCGGCCAACGGCATGGCCAATTTCACTAAACTCTTCGACCGTCAACAACTTCTGGGCATGGCATGAGAGCATCTGGCCCCATGTTCCAGGGATCCGCCCCTCATACGGGTAGGGTGCCTGTTCGCCAAAGGTATGGGCAAAGGCTTCCAGCAGATTCAGCAGTTGAGTGCCGTCTGCGTCGTAGGCGGTCGTATGGAGGGTAGTCTCCTCGGGGTCCTGGGCGAGGCCCCCGCCGCGACGTTCAATCTCCTTGAGAAGCCTGGAATTCCGTGCCTGGTGCTGCTCGGCCTGCTTGTGGATACTGTCGACATCGCAGTCTGCCATGAGCATCGTGTGCGGTGTTCCTGCTGTCACTTTGAGCCTTTCCAGTGATTCACGGTGCATCAAGCTGCGGATTGTGCTTTGCACCGAGTCGCTTCTGCGGTGGCGGGCTCCACTCCTCAGGGCACGACATTTCCCTTGCCGGCCTGCTCCCCACGGAGGAAGTCGGCGTCGCGTTCGTACATGTCGGCATCGTCATTCAGTTCAGGCTTGCCGAGATCAACGGCTTTACCGCGCGAGAAATCTGCCAGGTCCCACAGCCGGATAATGGCAACCCGGAGCACATCCTTCCAGCTGGCATCGGAACCGTAGGCGTCCAGGATGAGCTGGACCCGGCGCCGGGCCTGACCCATGCCCGGCGCGTTCGACGGCGTGTCCCGGGTGAGCGGGACGGCCCGGGTTGCGAAATAGGCCAGGTCCCACAGTCGCGGCCCGGGCGAACACATGTCAAAGTCGATGGCCCCGGTGAGCTGTCCGTCATGGAAGGCGAGGTTGTGGGGCGCAAAGTCGTTGTGGCAGATGACTTCGGCGGGAATCTTTGCCGGCGCCTGCCAAGCGGCCCCATCCATGCAGAAGCCAATGCTGGCGTCGTGGAGCTGGCGGAGGCGGCGGGCCCCGTCGATGAGGACGGATTCATGCCACGCCCAGTCAGACAGCGGGTACGGGGGCACCTCCCCCGGGACGTAGCTCAGCCGTTCCCTGCCATCCTCGATGGTGATGGGCTGCGGGATCCAGTCGATGCCCGCCCGGCCCAGATATTGCAGGTACCGGTGAACGGTTGGCGTCCAGGGACCCGCGGTGCGTGTGACGGTGTCGCCGTCGCGTTCCACGGCGTTCATATTGCCGCCGGACAGGGTCTCGGCCATGATTCCTCCTCGGGGCAGGAAGGGCCCGGGCCGGGTGTCCGGCCCGGGCCCCGGGTACACTATTCGGCGGGCTGCGGAGCGGCCGGGTTCTCGATCACGAACAGTTCGCACGGGGCGTTGTAGTACTTTTTGGACAGGCCCTGGTGCTCCATGCCAATGCGGCGGCACACGCTCTGCGATGCCTCGTTGACGGGGTTCGTCACGGCCACCACCTGCTCCAGCCCTGAGGCGAAGGCATGCTCCAAAACGGCGGTCGCCGCTTCGGAGGCAAAGCCGTTGCCCCAATGGTCGGGGTGGAAGTGCCAGCCGATTTCGACGTCGGACGAGGGTTGTAGTGGTTCCTCACCTGAGGCGGGAATAGGCTTGAGCAGCAGCGTTCCGACGGGCAGTCCGTCTTCCTTGCGGGTCACGGCCCAGATGCCGTGCACGGGGTGGTCCAGTGCCTTGAATCGCTCCAGCCGCTCGACCGCTTCGGAGCGGCTTTCCATCACGGCCGGTTCGGTGCCGATGAAGCGTTGCACCACCCAGCGGGAGTAAAGATCGAAGACAAAGTCGACGTCGGAATCCTGCCACGGACGCAGGGCAAGGCGATCGGTTTTGATTTCAACTGTCATTTCTTCATTATGCACGTTCCGCGGCGGCCTGCTCATAGGCCGCGGATTCCCGGGCGAGTTCGGCCGTAACAAAGTCTTCAACGCCCGTTCGGTCCACGCCCGCGTCGGCCAAAACACCGGCACCGTTTTCATGTTCCAGCAGTGCCAGAAGAAGATGCCCGCTACCCACGTGGTTGTGGCCCAGCCGGAGGGCCTCCCGGAAGGAAAGCTGCAGGACCTTTTGGGTGTCCGCAGCAAAGGGAACCAGGGACGGGACCGTGTCTGCTGGTGCCGCAAGCGTTCCCGCAGCGGCCTGCCTCATGGCCTCCAGCGGCACGTGCTGTGCGGCAAGTGCACGCACTGCCGTGGTGTCCGTTCCGGCGAGCAGTCCCAGCACCAGGTGCTCGGGGCTGATCGAGATGTTCTTGACGGCATGCGCCTCGTTCTGCGCGGCCACCACCACGTTGCGGGCATGTTCGGTGAAGCGGCTGAAGCCCTGGCTCGCGTCCAGGTCTGGCTGCTCCCCCGACGCCTTGGTGACAAAGCGTTTCTGGGCCGCCTGTTTCGTCACGCCCATGCTGCGCCCAATGTCGGACCACGATGCCCCTGAACGCCGGGCCTGGTCCACAAAGTGGCCGATCAAGTGATCGGACACCGCGCCAAGGTGTTCCGAAACAAGCATGGCGCCGGACAACTGTTCCAGCACGCTGTCATGGGAGCGCACCAGGGCTGAGATGAGGTCATCCAGCGGGGCGGGGTTTGAAATATCAAGTGAAGAGCTCATGCGTCAACCATAGGTTGACGCACCGCTCCCGTCAACCCTCAGTTGACGCGGCGTCCTCCGGGACCGCGTCCGATCTCAACGCCCCGTTATCTGCAGGAGCGTTGGGTAAAACCGCCCGTTATCTGCAGGAGCGTCTGAAATGCGGGTGGGGTGAGGA
The DNA here is from genome assembly GCF_000785535.1 of Arthrobacter sp. PAMC 25486. Lineage (NCBI taxonomy): Bacteria > Bacillati > Actinomycetota > Actinomycetes > Micrococcales > Micrococcaceae > Arthrobacter > Arthrobacter sp. PAMC 25486. The sequence goes on from NZ_CP007595.1 coordinate 617,212, forward strand.
GGGCGTGGGCGTGGGTCGGCACAGGTTCAGTCCTCCAGCAACTGGCGCAGCACGTACTGCAGGATGCCGCCGTGAACGTAGTACGCCTCCTCGGCGGGGGTGTCGATCCGCAGGGTTGTGGCAATATCCCGGGTGCCGCCTCCGTCGGAGGAAACCCTGACCATGACCTCGCGCGGCAGCGGGTTCGCCCCGGCCAGGCCCAGGACGGAGTAGCTTTCAAAGCCGGTCAGGCCCAGCGAGGCGGCCGACTCGCCGTCCTTGAACTGCAGCGGCAGCACGCCCATGCCGATCAGGTTGGAGCGGTGGATGCGTTCGAAGGAGGTGGCCAGCACGGCCTTGACACCCAGCAGCATGGTGCCCTTGGCCGCCCAGTCACGGGAGGACCCGGAACCGTAGTCCGTGCCGGCCAGCACCACGAGCGGGGTGCCCTCGGCCAGGTAGGCAGTGGAGGCGTCAAAGATGGTCTCCACCTCCCCGTCGGCAGAGCGCTTCGTGAAGCCGCCCTCCGTGCCCGGCACCAGCAGGTTGCGGAGGCGGATGTTGGCAAAGGTGCCGCGGATCATGACGTTGTGGTTGCCGCGCCGTGAACCGTAGGAGTTGAAATCGGCCTGTGCCACACCCTGTTCCAGCAGGTACTGCCCGGCCGGCGAAGACTTCCGGATGTTCCCTGCCGGGGAGATGTGGTCGGTGGTGACCGAGTCCCCCAACAGTGCCAGCACGCGGGCGCCCACAATATCCGTCACGGGTGCGGGCTCGCGCGCCATGCCGTCAAAGTACGGCGGCTTGCGGACATAGCTGGAGACATCCGACCAGGCGAACATGTCACCCTCGGGCACCTCCATGCCGCGCCAGTTCTCATCACCGTGGTAGACATCCGCGTAGCCGTCCGTGAACATGTGCGCCTCGAGGCTGGCGTCAACCACTTCCTTAATCTCCGCCGTCGTGGGCCAGATGTCCTTCAGGAACACCGGTGCGCCGGAGGAGGAGGTGCCCAGGGGTTCACGCAGGAGGTCAACATGCATGGAGCCCGCCAATGCGTAGGCGATAACCAGCGGCGGGGAGGCAAGGAAGTTCATCTTCACCTCGGGGTGGATGCGGCCCTCGAAGTTGCGGTTGCCGGAGAGGACGGCCGAGACGTTCAGGTCCTTGCCGGTGACGGCGGCGCTGACCTCGGGGATGAGCGGGCCGGAGTTGCCGATGCAGGTGGTGCAGCCGTAGCCCACCAGGCCGAAGCCGATCTTGTCCAGGTACGGGGTGAGCCCCGCCCGGTCAAGGTAGTCGGTGACGACCCGTGAGCCCGGCGCCAGCGTCGTCTTCACCCACGGCTTGCGGTCAAGCCCCAATTCCACCGCCTTCTTGGCGAGCAGTCCGGCGCCGATCATGACCGAGGGGTTGGAGGTGTTGGTGCAGGAGGTGATGGCCGCGATGACGATGTCGCCGTGGTCGAGGCTGAGCTGTTGGCCCTCGAGCACAAACGACGCCGGATCGCTCGGCCACTCGAGGGAGTCCCCGGAGCCGTCGTCCTCAAACACGCGCGGTGGCTCGTCGCGCGGGATGCGGTTGCTGATGGCCACGGGGTCGCTCGCGGGGAACGATCCATCCCCGGCGTCGTCGAGTCCGCCGGCCAGCACCGCCACATCCTGGGACTCCCCCGCCAGCAAACCGCGGACGGCGCGGGAGGCGCTGCGCAGCGGGATCCTGTCCTGCGGCCGCTTCGGCCCGGCGATGGAACTCTCCACGGTGGACAGGTCCAGTTCCACGATCTGGCTGTAGTCGGGTGTGTGGTTGGGGTCGTGCCAGATGCCCTGCTCCTTGGCGTACGCCTCCACGAGGGCGATCTGGTGTTCGGAGCGGCCGGTGAGCCGCATGTAGTCCAGGGTCTCCTGGTCGATCGGGAAGATGGCGCACGTGGAACCGTACTCGGGGCTCATGTTGCCCAAAGTGGCCCGGTTCGCCAGTGGCACATTGGCAACGCCGGGGCCGAAGAAGTCCACGAACTTCCCCACCACCCGGGTCTTGCGCAGCAGCTCTGCCACAGTGAGCACCAGGTCGGTTGCCGTGGCGCCTTCCGGCAGTTCGCCCGTCAGCTTGAAGCCCACCACCTGCGGCACCAGCATGCTCATCGGCTGGCCCAGCATGGCAGCCTCGGCCTCGATGCCGCCCACACCCCAGCCCAACACGCCCAAGCCGTTCACCATCGGTGTGTGCGAGTCCGTGCCCACGAGAGTGTCGGGATAAGCCTGCGCCACGCCGTCGACCGTCCTGGTGAACACCACCCGGGACAGGTACTCAAGGTTGACCTGGTGGCAAATGCCGGTATCTGGCGGCACTACCAGGAAGTCCGCGAACGACTGCTGGGCCCAGCGCAACAGCTCATACCGTTCCTTGTTGCGCCGGAACTCAAACTCTGAGTTGATGGAGACGGCGTCGGGGCGGTTGAAGACGTCGGCAATGACCGAATGGTCAATGACCAGCTCCCCGGGAATGAGCGGGTTGATCTTGGTCGGGTCCCCGCCCAGATCTGCCATGGCGTCGCGCATGGCCACCAGGTCAACCACGCAGGGGACGCCGGTGAAGTCCTGCATCAGCACCCGGGCCGGCGTGTACTGGATCTCCTGGCTCGCCTCCGCACTGGGGTCCCAGTCCCCCACGGCACGCACCTGTTCGGCCGTGACCAGGCGGCCATCCTCATTGCGGAGCAGGTTTTCCAGCAGGATCTTCAGGCTGTACGGCAGTCGTTCCGACCCCGGCACCGCCGCCAGCCGGTAAATCTCGTAGCGCTCGCCGTCAACGGTCAGCTCACCGCGTGCATCGAAACTGTTGGAAGACATGCCAATCCCCTTAATTGATTCGTACCCTTGAGGTGCAACGCCTTGGGAACACCCCATTGGTCGCAACCCTTAAAGCCACCATGGCCCCGAACCGCGTTTCTGGCAAGGGGTGCGGGTTTTGCTTGACACAATGGAACCTTGGGAAAGCCCGACAAAATGCCACAGGAGGCAGGCGCATGAAATTCACCCTGGACGTTGACATGGACGCGCTCGCAGGCGACGCCGAGCCGGAGCTGGGCCGGATCCTGCGATACTGGGCAGGCAACCTCAAACACTACGATCTCGCGCCGGGAACTGCCGAAACCATCATGGACAGCGCCTACACTCCTGTGGGCACGTGGCGGATCGAGGACTCCAATGCCTGAGTTACTGCTGATCGACGACGCCTATCTGCGCGTCACCGTCGCCGCCGTCCTGGACGCCGGGAAACTGCCCGCGATCGTGCAGGCCGGCCACCCCGTGCTGCGGTCCCGCGCCCTGCCGTTCACCGGCCAACTCGCTCCTGACGAGCTGGCCCGGCTGATCGAGATCATGACGGAAACTATGCGTGCCGCCCCCGGTGTTGGCCTGGCCGCCCCGCAAATCGGCATCCCGCTGCAGCTTGCCGTGCTCGAGGACCAGTATGAGAGCACCGCCGAGAACGCCGCCGCCCGTGACCGCGAGCCACTTGAGCTGTTCACCATCATCAACCCCAGTTACCAGCCGGTGGGCGACGCACTGGCCTCACACTACGAGGGCTGCCTGTCCATGTCCGGCTGGCAGGCGGTGGTGGACCGGCCGGCCTCCGTGGAGTTGAAGTACGACGACGAACACGGCACCGCGCACACCGCCACCTTCTCAGGGTGGCAGGCAAGAATCGTCCAGCATGAGACCGACCATCTGTTCGGCACCCTCTATATCGACAAGGCGCACACCCGCTCGCTGGCCGGCAACGCCGAGTACAGCACATTCTGGGCCAATCCGGAGGTCGCGGCGGCCAAGGCCGGGCTGCGGTTCTAGCTGTTCCACGTTTCACGTTGCTTGCGGGTGTCCCTTCATTGGGTGATCACCTTCCCCTAATCAGATTCGAGTTTGCAGTTGTTGGATTCTGCAATCGCTTTCCGGGCTCTTTTGGTCCAACAACTGCAAATTCGAATTCGTCAGTGCCCGAGAGTTGGGGACGCCACGGCGAGCAGTTCCGTCGACGAGTGACACCGCCTCTCGCACTGCGAGGCCACCCGGGAATTCTGGCCACGCCGCCGCCAGCCACTAGGCTTGATGGATGGACACCGCCGCACTGAACTCCCTGCTCTGCCCGATCTGCGGCCTCGAATTCTCCGACAGCACGCCCCGGTCGCTTTCCTGCGGCAACGGCCACAGCTTCGACTTCGCCCGCCAGGGATACCTGAACCTGTTGACCGGGCACGGCACCAAGTTTGTCCCCGACACGGCCGCCATGGTTGAGGCCCGCGATGCTTTCCTCGACGCCGGCCACTATCAGCAGCTGGCCGACGCTCTGAGCGAGGGCGTGCGTGAGCTGCTCGCCGGCCGTGGTGCAGGGCCCGGGGTCGCATCGGACGCCGAACCGGCACTGATCATCGACGCCGGCACGGGCACTGGCTACTACCTGCAGCACATCCTCGCCAAACTGGGGCAGGACGCCTCCCACAATGTTGCCGCGGTGGGATTGGACATTTCCAAGTTCGCCCTGCGCCGCGCCGCCCGCCGCAACCCCGATGCCGTGAACATTGTCTGGGACCTGTGGCGTGAGCTGCCGCTGGGAGCCGGGGTGGCCGACGTCGTGCTGGTCATTTTCGCACCCCGGAACAGCCGTGAGTTTGCCCGCATCCTTAAGCCCGGCGGCCACTTGCTGGTGGTGACACCGCTGCCGGGACACCTGGCCGACATTGCCGACGAGGCCGGGCTGCTGGGTATCCAGGAGGACAAGGAAGCGGCGCTGAAGGAGTCGTTCGGTGGCGAGTTTGAGCTGCTCGGCAGCCAGGAACTCTTGGTGCCACTGCAACTGGCCCCGGCCGACATTGGCAATGTGGCCTTGATGGGGCCGGCGGGGCACCATATGGATCCGGTGCAGCTGGGAGAGAAGCTGCGCCACCTGCCGGCGGTCACCGGGGCAACCGCAGCTTTCCGGATCTCGATGTTCCAGCCCCGAAGTGTTTGAGGCCAGTCGCCAGGCCAGGCGTCAGAGCGCTCCCTGATTGTTGGGCAGCGGTTCGAGGGGTTCATCCAGATTTACCATGGAGGAGCGTGGGCTCTTGGCGTGCAGGTCGACCCGCAGCCAACGCAACGTGAGCTGCGTCAGCGGCCCAACGCCCAAGGCGAAGGCCGCGGTTCCGGCGCCGACAACTCCGCCCAGGAAGAAGCCGACCACCACCACGCTGAGTTCAATCCCGGTGCGGATCAGCCACACCGGCCTGCCGCTGACCCGAACGAGTCCTGTCATCAAGCCGTCACGCGGGCCGGGGCCCAGGCCCGCGCCGATGTACAGCGCCGTGGCGAAGGCGAGCAGGAATAGGCCGGCGGCGAAGGACAGGACCTGCAGGGCCAGCTGATTGGCTTGCGGGATCAAGGCCAATCCGACGTCGGCAAACACGCCCACCAGAATGGCGTTGGCGAACGTGCCAAAACCCGGGCGCTGGCGCAACGGAATCCACAGCAGCAGGACCACGCCACTGATAACGATGGTGCACAGTCCAAAGGAAATCCCGGTGGTGCGGGAGAGCCCCTGTGCGAAGACGTCCCAGGGTGAGGCGCCGATGTTGCCGCGGATCATCAAGGCGATTGACACGCCGTACAGGGCGAGCCCCAGAAAGAGCCGGACGAGCCGGACTGGGAGCTTTTGGGTGGAAAAGAACGAGGTCATGACTCAAGTTTAGGCAAACTGGCCTTATGCGGTAGAGCCAATTGCACTAAGGTGGCCTTATGAATTCCTTTGTCACCGGACGCCGACTGGCACGTGAACTGGGTGAATGGCGCAGCAACGCCCCCGCCTACAAGGCACTCTCCGAGCGCATCCGTGTCCTTTTGATGGATGGCAGGCTGGCCAGCGGGGCAAAGCTGCCGGCCGAACGGGAGCTCAGCCAGGCGCTGGAGCTGAGCCGGACCACGGTGGCGGCAGCCTATTCAAAATTGCGCGACGACGGTTTTCTTGAGAGCGTGCGCGGTTCCGGCAGCACCTTGCGGCTGCCGGGCCGGGAACGCGGCGAACATGCCCTGCACGGCGGAATGGCCCTTGACTTTACGAAGGCAACCGCCCCCGCCTATCCCGGGCTGCACGCCGCCTATGCTGCCGCCGTGCAGGAACTGTCCAGCTACCTGGGCCATGACGGCTTTGACCTGGTGGGCCTGCCAGACCTCCGTGAAGCACTCGCACAGCATTACCGTGACAGGGGCCTGCCCACCTCCGCGGACCAGATCATGGTCACCATCGGGGCCCAGCATGCACTGAACCTTGTCACCCGGACGCTCTACTCCCCCGGGGAACGGATTTTGGTTGAACAACCCAGCTACCCGCATGCGCTGGACACCTTTGCCTCCGTGGGCGCCCGTGTTCTGGCATTCCCCGTCCGGCAGGACGGCGGCTGGGACCTGCCCGAGGCCCTGCTGCAGATCCGGCGGGCGGCCCCCAGCCTGGCATTCCTCATGCCGGACTTCCACAATCCAACCGGCATGAGCATGTCGCTTCACGAGCGAGAATACCTGGCAGCGGCGGCGGCCCGGGAAGGCACCGTGCTGGTGGTGGATGAAACCACGGCGCACCTGGACATCGACAGGGGCCCCCTGCCTCCCATGGCCACCTTCAACCCGAACATTCTCACCCTGGGTTCCCTGGGAAAGATCGCCTGGGGAGGCTTGCGGGTTGGCTGGGTGCGCGGACCACGGGAAATCCTGGCCCAACTCCTGCGCAACCGGCCCGCCGTCGACCTTGGCACCCCGCTGCTGGAACAGCTGGTGGCCACCCGGCTGGTGCAGGATTGGCCCACCATGGTGGCCAGCCGCAGCGCCGAGCTGCGCCGTGGCCGCGACACGGCTGTTGCACTGTTGCGGGAGCAGTTGCCGCAGTGGCAAGTGGAGGTGCCCGACGGTGGGTTGTGCCTGTGGATCAACACTGAAACCATTTCCAGCTCCGCCCTGGCTCTTGCGGCACGGTCACAGGGTCTGGGGATCGTGCCCGGCCCCCGGTTTGGCATTGACGGCGCCTTTGAACGGTATTTGCGGCTGCCGTTTTGTTATGCCGACGAGGATTTGCGCGAGGCGGTGGCCATTCTGGCCCGGCTGAGCCGGGAGGTGGGATCGGACCCGTTGAGAATGCCATTGCAGGCCGTCATTTAGCCGCATTTTCCCAGCTGCGCGTAGTAGGCTCGTAGCTACGCAATATAAGTCTCTAAGGGGGACTCAATGCTTGAATGGATTAATGACTTTGGTTGGATCATCTGGCTAACGGTGTTCCTGCTGTTGGCCGTTGCCGAGATGCTGACATTGAACCTGTACTTCATCTTGATGTCGGTGGGTGCCCTGGCCTCGCTGGTGGCATTCCTGTTCGGCGCTGAGTTGTGGCTGCAGATTGTCATCTTCTGCGTTGTTGCCCTCGCCACTACGGTGCTCATCAGACCACTGGCTCTTGCCCACCTGCACCGCGGGCCTGCCGACCAGCTCTCCAATGTTGACCGCCTGATCGGCCACAAGGCCGTGGTTCTGGAAACGGTTGGCATGGGTGGCGGCCTGGTGAAGATCGGCGGCGACATTTGGACCGCCCGCATTTCCGGCGGCAGTGAATTGCCTGTCGGCGCAGCAGTGGAAGTCTCTGCCATTGACGGCGCAACCGCAATCGTGAGCGGCCCGTCCGCACACAAGCCTGCGGGAACAGCCACAACAACTGCTTAGCTGCAGCCACGCACGCGGGTGCATGCCCGCGTGCCGAAAATGGCTGCAGAACATCTTTATATAGAAAAGAGGGGATTTCATGGGAGACGGAGCCGGCACCATTGTTTGGCTGTTTGTTGTTTTAGTCCTGCTGATATTCGTAGTAATAGTCCTTGTCCGTTCGGTGCGCATCATTCCGCAGGCTCGTGCGGGCGTCGTCGAACGGCTCGGAAAGTACCAGCGCACACTCAACCCCGGCCTGACGGTGCTCATTCCATTCGTGGACCGTTTGCTGCCGCTGTTGGACTTGCGCGAGCAGGTTGTATCCTTCCCGCCGCAGCCCGTGATCACCGAAGACAACCTTGTGGTCTCCATCGACACGGTCGTCTATTTCCAGGTCACCGACCCGCGTGCAGCAACCTACGAGATCGCCAACTACATTCAGGCCGTGGAGCAGCTGACCACCACCACCCTGCGTAACGTTGTGGGTGGTTTGAACCTTGAAGAGGCGTTGACCTCCCGTGACCAGATCAACGGCCAGCTTCGCGGCGTCCTTGATGAGGCCACGGGCCGCTGGGGCATTCGCGTCAGCCGTGTTGAGCTCAAGGCCATTGACCCGCCACTGTCGATCCAGGACTCCATGGAGAAGCAGATGCGCGCAGAGCGTGACCGCCGTGCCGCCATCCTGACGGCCGAAGGCACCAAGCAGTCAGCCATTCTGACTGCTGAAGGTGAGCGCCAGTCCTCCATTTTGAAGGCTGAGGGTGATGCCAAGGCGGCGATCCTGCGTGCAGATGGTGAATCCCAGGCTATCCAGAAGGTCTTCGGCGCCATCCACAAGGGCAATCCGACGCAGAAGTTGCTGGCCTACCAGTACCTGCAGACGCTGCCCAAGATCGCCCAAGGAACGTCCAATAAGCTGTGGATCATTCCCAGCGAAGTTGGCGAGGCGCTGAAGGGCATTGGCAACGTTTTGGGGACCACCACCCCTGATACGGACGACGCCGGTGAGCCCGCCACGGGTGCCCAGGTTTAGCCCCGGCGCTGCCTAAGTATTGTTCGGAACCCGCCGCGCGGCCAAACACGTATAATAGGTGTTTGGCCGCGCGGCATTTTGCCCGGCCACAACTTTTTCGCCTCATCCACACAGAGCAGGAACAACTGGCGGATGAGCAGCGTTGAACCAACAGTGAACTACTTGAGGGAGAAGTCATGAGCGATCGCAGTCTGCGTGGTATGCGCCTGGGCGCACAGAGCATGGAAACCGAATCCGGTGTGGAGCCGGCCCCCCGTCAGCGTGTGGAGTACCGATGCGCTGACGGTGAGCAGGTGTTTGTCATGTTTTCCAGCGAAGCCGAGATTCCGGCAACCTGGACATCCAAGACCGGCAAGGAAGCCTTGCTCGTCAACGGAGAAGCACCCGACACCTCCAATGACAAGCCCATCCGCACCCACTGGGACATGCTTCTGGAACGCCGCTCGCTGCCCGAGCTGGAAGTTATCCTGGCCGACCGGCTGACCATCCTGCGCGAAAAGCGCGGCGAAAAGGTCTAAGCAAGGGCTAGTGCAACAAACGCCCCTGGGAGCATTCCCAGGGGCGTTTGCTTTTAACTCTGAAATCTATGGGGCGGATGAATTTGTTCTAAGGGTTCACTTGGTGCGGCGGGTGAGCTTGTTCCAGCGGGCGGCCAGTCCCCATTTGGTGACGTTGACCATGGCTTCCTGGACAATGTTGCCGCTCATCTTGGAGGCGCCAAACTCACGTTCAACGAACGTGATGGGAACTTCCACGACCGTCAGGCCCTTTTGGCAGACACGCCACAGCATGTCCACCTGGAAGCCGTAACCAACCGATTCAACGGAGTCGAAATCCAGGGCTTCCAGGGTGGCGCGCTTGAAGGCGCGGTACCCGCCTGTCACATCCCGGATGGGGATGCCCAACAGCACACGCGAGTACAGGCTGCCGCAGGTGGAGATCAACTTGCGGTGCAGCGGCCAGTTCACGACCTTGCCGCCGGGGATCCAGCGGGAGCCAAGCACCAGGTCCGCACCCTGCTCAATGCCGTCCAGCAACAGCGGCAGCTGCTCGGGCTGGTGGGAGCCGTCGGCGTCCATCTCAACAAGCACGTCGTAGCCGGCCGCAAGGCCCCAGGTGAAACCTGCAAGGTAGGCGGCCCCCAGCCCTTCCTTTCCTGCGCGGTGCAGGACATGTACCTGTGGGTCCTTGGCAGCAAACTCGTCGGCCAGGGCGCCCGTGCCGTCAGGGCTGTTGTCATCGGCGATGAGAACGTCCGAATGGGGCACTGCGGCCCGAAGGCGGGTCAGCGTCTTGGGCAACGACTCAATCTCGTTGTAGGTGGGGATAATCGTCAGGACACGCAAAAATTGCTGCCTTTCAGTTCTGACAGCACTGGGAAGCAAAGTGTTGCCTCCACCAGTGCCAGCATGCGGTGTCTGCACAAGATACGCGGGCAGACCAAGTCAATGCTCAAGTATAAGTGAGGAGTCTGGGGAAAAGATAAGCCCACGCGCCTTCGGACCAGATGGCAGCCCTGAACGTGCACGATGGGGTGCACGAGGCCGATCTGTTTTCTACTGGCGCGTGGACTTATCTCCATATGTCGGTAAGACGGTCTCCCGCACCGACCGGGTGCCTCCCCCAAAAGGAGGCTCTCCGCTCCCCTAAAGCTAATTGCCCGCTCTCTTGCTGTCAACATGGCGCTGACCTGCGACGATGCCTATCATCGCAGGTCAGGGACCATGGTTGTGCAGGGAAGTACTTGTCGGTAACTTGCCGTGTTAAGTGCCGTTGGTGAAGTCGTCGGCCGCGTACAGCTCCCTGCCGCGGTGAACAGTTTGCAGGCAGCGCGGATCGTTGCCTGTATCAAGGGCCGGCAGCAGCGGCGTCCGGGCCCTGGGGTCTGTTGACCAGGACTGCACCCGCTCGTCGGCAACCTGCACCATGAGCTGCTCCACATCCCAGATGGCAAAGCTGGCCGGTGCCCCGGCGCCCAGCTGTCCATGGAAGGGGTTCTCGGACTTGGCTGCGCGCCAGCCGGCCCGGGTGTGGCCGATGAAGGCGGCCCTGGCGGAAATGCGTGAGGAGGGTTCGTGGTGGTTGAGCGCAGCACGGACGCTGGCCCACGGGTGCAGCGGCGTGACCGGTGAATCGGAGCCAAAGAACAACGGCACTCCCGCTTCATAGAAGCGGGCCAGCGGGTTCAACCCCAGTGCACGTTCGGCACCCATCCGCTGGGCATACATGCCGTTCGTTCCACCCCAGAGTGCATCAAAAACTGGCTGCACGGAAACGCCAACAGCATGTTTGGCCAAGGCTGCCATGGCAGCAGCATCGACCATTTCGGCATGTTCAAAGCGGTGTCCGGCTGCGCGGATCGCGTCGATGCCCACCTGCTTGGCTGCCTGCTCCAGGCCGGCAATCGCGATCTCCATGGCGCCGTCGCCAATCACATGGAAGCCGCCGGTCAACCCCAGCTCGGACGTTGCCGCCAAATGGTTGGCCACCTGCTCAACGCTCAGCTGGGCACTGCCCTCGGTATCGGGTGCGTCCGCGTACGGCTGGCGCAGGAACGCCGAGCGCGAACCCAGGGATCCGTCAATGTTCAAATCCCCAGCCAGGCCCAACACGTCGACCCCAAGCCCGGCCAACACGCCCCTCGCTTCATCGGCGCTGGAAACAAGCTGGCCCCAATAAGGCAGGATCTCCGGCAGCGCCTCGGTTGCCTCAGCCGCGGTCAGGGCCATGAGCGCCTGCAGGTCATCGGGCGAACCAACGTGCGGGGCACTCATCTCAGCCAGTGCCACATAACCGTTGGCGGCCGCGTGGCGCAGTGCGCCTTGCTGCAGCGCACGACGGCGTTCGGGTGTCACGTTGCGGGCGGCATCGCGCGCGGTGGTGTGTGCCCGGGCGCTGACCAGTCCGTCGCCGTCCCAGCCGGGCAGGGCTGCCAGGGCGCAGCGCTGTGCCAGGGAGGCGGACACGAGGGCCGAATGAACATCGACGCGGGCAAGGTAGACCTCGCGGCCGCTGGCGGCCCTGTCCAGTTCGGCGGCGGTGGGCAGCCGGTCATCTCCCCAAGCGGAATTGTCCCAGCCACGGCCCAGGATGATGCCGGCGGACCCCCCGGTCGCAGCCGCCACCAGGTCGAGTACGTCCTGCGCCCCGCGGGCTGCGGAAAGATCCACCGACTCCAGGGCCAGCCCCGTCTCGGTGACGTGCACGTGGGAGTCAACAAAGCCGGGCGCCACCAGTGCACCGTGCAGGTCCACCTCCCGCATTCGCGAATCCAGCAGGGAGGTGGCAGCATGCTCGGAGCCGACCCAGGCCACCACATCCCCATCCACCAGCATGGCCGTGGCAAAGGGGTCTGCGGCGCTGTAGATGGAGCCGTTGCGGTACAGGGTCAATGACATGGGAAGGAAGGTCCTTTCAGGAAAATCAGCAATAAATCCAAACAACACCGTGCCACAGGGCAGCGGTCACCAGCACGTACAACCAGCGGGGCCGCAAGAAAAGTCCCTATTCCGCCACCGGGTTCCCCTCGATTTCCGCCACCTCGGACACCTCGGCCGCTTCCGCCACATCGGGCATCACATCCAGGCCCGGAACCTCGTCGATGGCAGGAACATCATCCATATCCGGCTCCGCATCGATAACGGCGGTGTACGCCACGACGCCGCGGCGCAGCAGGTCAACGGACTTCCTGCACACGGCACCGAACTCAGCGGGCAGGGACGGCACCTGGCCGAGCTGGCCCAGCAGGTCGATCACCTGCTTGGTCCAGCGCACAAAGTCACCTGCGGCCAGGTCGGTGCCGTTGAGCGCATCGTGCAGGCTGCGCCCCTGTGCCCACTTGTACATGGGCCAGACCAGGCCGAGCTCGGGTTCGCTCGTCAGCGGCAGCCGGTGCGACTCCTCCGCGTCCTGCAGCCGGGACCAGAGTACGATCACGTCTTCCACGGATTGTTCCAGGCTGACGCTTGGCATGCGCGGCCGGGCGCCCTCGGCGTCACGTTTGGACTGGTACACCAGGGTGGTGGTGAAAGCGGCCAGCTCGGCCGCGGATAGATCCGAGAAGGAACCCTGGCGCAGGGCGAGGGCAATGAGGAGATCTTTGTCCCCATACACGCGGCGCAGTCGCTGGCCGTCATCGCTGGGACGCAAGGCGCCGGCGTCGTCTGCCACAACAAAACCGTAGCTCGCCAGCAGGTCGATGACCCGGTCAAAGGTGCGTGCAATCGTGTTGGTGCGCGCCTGGATGGCCCTAACAATGCCGTCGGTTTCCTTGCGCAGCTTCCACCACCGCTCCGACCAGCGGGCATGGTCCTCGCGCTCACTGCAGCCATGGCAGGGGTGGGCGCGCAAATTCCGGCGCAGCCTGGCAATGGCCTCGTCCTCGCCGGGGTCCTGGAAGGTGAAAGCGGCCGAGCGGTGCGGCAGCACCCCACTGCCTGCGGCAAGTTTCGCCTCCACCGCGGCCAGCAGGTTCCGCTTGTCCTTGGGCACTCTCGGGTTGAAGCCCTTGGGCACGCGCACCTGCGCCAGCGCCTCAACGGGGCCGGACAAGTCGTGCAGGCTCAGCCGCCGGTATTCCTTGTCCAAGCCAAGAATGCCGGGCCGGGGTGCCCGGGAATGCGCGTCGTCATCAAGCACGACGGCGTACCCCCCGTTGCGCCCGCCGGTCACCATGATCACGTCCCCGGCACGGAGGCCCGCCACCGAGTGTGTGATGGCGTCGCGGCGCTGCTTGGCCTTGGACTTTGAGGCGCCGGACTCATGGTCGGAGAGTTCCCTGCGCAGTTTGGCATACTCGTTGAAATCGCCCAGGTGGCAGGTCATGGACTTCTCGTAGCCGGCCAGCGATTCCTCGCGTGAGCGCACCTGCTTTGCCAGGTCAACCACTGAGCGGTCGGCCTGGAACTGGGCGAAGGACGACTCCAAAATGGCGCGTGTGCGGTCGCGGCCAAATTGTGCCACCAGGTTGATGCTCATGTTGTAGGTGGGGCGGAAGCTGGAGTTCAGCGGGTAGGTGCGCTTGGAGGCGAGACCGCCCACGGCGCCCGGATCCGTGCCGGGCTGCCACAGCACGACGGCGTGTCCCTCAACATCGATGCCGCGGCGCCCGGCCCTGCCGGTGAGCTGGGTGTACTCCCCCGCGGTAATGCCAACGTGGGCCTCGCCGTTGTACTTCTCCAACTTCTCCAGCACCACGGTGCGGGCGGGCATGTTGATGCCCAGGGCCAGGGTCTCGGTGGCAAACACGGCACGGCACAGGCCGTCGGCAAACAGGTCCTCAACGACCTCCTTGAAGCTGGGCAGCATCCCTGCGTGGTGGGCGGCCAGGCCGCGCAGGAGGCCGTCGCGCCAGCCCCAGAAGCCCAGCACTTCCTTGTCCGAATCGGGCAGCTCGGCCGTGGCGGCATCAACCCGGCGGGCAATTTCGTCTTGCTCGTCCCGTGTGGTCAGCCACAGCCCGGCGGCGGCGCACTGCTGCACGGCGGCGTCACAGGCGGCGCGGGAAAAAATGAAGGTGATGGCCGGCAGCAGGTTCTGGCTTTCAAGGGCCCGGATGACCTGGGGGCGCGAGGCCGGACGTGCCCAACTCTGCCCGCCACGCTCCCCGCCATGGTTGTTACGGCCGCCGTCGCGGCCCCTATCGTCGCGGCTGCCACGGCTGCCACCCCTGCGCCCGTAGCTGCTCCCCCGGCCCGTGGAGACGGATTCGCTGCGGGCCAGCTTGAGGAGGTCGGCGTTGATTTTGGGTGTTTTGGCGGAGACCGTGGAGCCGGCTGCATTGGTGCCGGCGGCGATTTCGTCGAAGGCCACATTCTCGGCGAACAGGTCCACGAGGTCGCTGCGGACCATGACGTGCTGCCACAGGGGAACGGGCCGGTGCTCGGACACCACCACGGCTGTGTCCCCGCGCACTGTGCCGAGCCAGGCGCCGAATTCCTCGGCGTTGGAGACGGTGGCGCTGAGCGAGATGACCGCCACCTCGCTGGGGAGGTGGATGATGACTTCCTCCCATACGGCACCGCGGGCGCGGTCGGCCAGGTAGTGGACCTCGTCCATGACCACGTAGGCCAGGCCTGTTAGCGTGGCCGAGTCCGCGTACAGCATGTTCCGCAGCACCTCGGTGGTCATGACGACCACGGGGGCTTCGGAGTTGATGCTGGTGTCGCCGGTCAGCAGCCCCACATTGTGGGCCCCGTACTTCTCGCTGAGCTCCTGGAACTTTTGGTTGCTCAGGGCCTTGATGGGGGTGGTGTAAAACGCCTTGTGCCCGTTGTGCAGGGCCAGGTACACGGCGAACTCGCCAACGATCGTTTTCCCTGCGCCTGTGGGGGCCGCAACCAAAACACCGCGGCCGGCCTCAACGGCCCGGCACGCGGTGTCTTGAAAAGCATCCAGCTCAAACGCCAATGTGGCGGCGAATGCGGCAAAATTACTGCCCTGGTCCGCGAAGCGCTGCTGGGCTTCCAGGTATCGTTCGGAAGGACTGCGCATTTCAGAGTTCGGCATGCTTCTAGCCTACGTCAGCCGCCAAGCCCCACTGACCTTAGAGGATCTCCAGGTCGGTTGAGGGCGTGGCCACATCGGCGGTGGCCTCGGACTCGGCCGTCTTCCTTGCGGTGCGGCGGTCCTTGCGCTTGTCGTTGAGCATGCACAGGCCGATCGCACCGAAGTACAGCACCAGGAGCGGGGCGGCCAGGAAGAACATGCTCATGACATCCGAGCCGGGGGCGGCCATGGCCGAGACGATCGTGACACCCAGGATGGTGAAGCGCCAGGCCTTCAAATAGGTCCGCCCCCGCACCAGCCCAATGGCGTTCAATGCAAACAGCAAAACCGGCACCAGAAAGGCAACACCCATGAACAACATCAACTGCAAGGCGAACTGCAGGTAATCGATGGCCTTCATAATGTTGCTGCCGCCCTCGGGCGTGAAGGAGGTCAGGGCGCGGACAATGTTCGGCCAGATGATCCAGCCGGCAAAAATGCCGGCCAGGAACAACGGCACAGACGCGAACATGTAGGAGAGCGTGTACCGGCGTTCCTTCTTGGTCAGCCCTGGCGTGATGAACGCCCACAGCTGATAGATCCATACCGGTGAGGCAATGATCAGGCCTAGGATCAGCGAGATCTGGATCTTCAGGTCGAAGGACGTTGTGACGCCCTCAAAATTCAACTGTGCATCAATGCCGCGGATGGCACTGATGTCCCGCAAAGGCTCCGTCAGCGCATACATGAGCGGTTCATAAACGATCCAGCCAAGGATCACCCCGGGGATCATCGCCAGGGCACTCTTGAAGAGCCGGTTCCGCGCCTCAATCAGGTGCGCCTTGAGCGGCATCCGCCCTTCGGGGTTGGCCTTGCGGCCTTTTGTTGCGCCCACCGGTTCTGCGATGGCTTCTATGACTGAGCGCCGGTACCGGTTCCGGTACCCTCGCCCGGTGCTTTGCCCTGAGTCGGATCGTTGACGATTTTGCCTTCAAAGGGCGCCTCGGGGGCGGCTGGTGCCGCTGAAGCTGTGGGGCCGGCTGACGGCGCGTCGTCCTTGCCGTCGTTCTTCATTTCCTTGACCTCGGACTTGATGATCCGCATGGACTGGCCAAGGCTGCGGGCCATGCCGGGCAGCTTCGGTGCTGCGAAGAGCAGCAGAACAACAATGATGATGATGGTGATAGCCCAGGGGCTCTCAAAAAGTCTTCCCACGGTAACGCCTTTCCTTTTGGTTCATCCTACGTCCTGTATTGCTTCGATGTCGCGCAAGGATTGGAGTTGTCCGCGTTCTTTCCTGCGGGCGACGCGCCGTAGAAGGCGGGCGAAACGCCGTTCTTCCTTGGCAGCTAGGTAATCATCCTTCATTTTTTCAGGCGTTGCAAAAACTGCGCCGCCGGGAATGGTTGTGCGTTCCTCTGTGACGTGCTCCACGCGGGCCTTTTCCAGGCTTTTGTCCCAGAAGGCGCTGCGTTCGGCGCTGACCTGGTTGAAGGTGCGGGCCAGCGCCACCACCCCGCGCCACAACCTGAAGCCCAAAAAGACCATAAACAACAGGGACAGCGCGATGAGCGCAATCCAAATGACAATCCAAGACCACCAAGGCATTTTCCGAGTCTATCCGTCGAGGCTGGGAACATCCTTGACAGTTAAGCCATAAGCGTCATAGCTGTCGGCGGCGGCCATCAGCCACGCAGCGGACTCCAGGCGCGCCGTTTCGGGTGCGGCAACGGCTGCATGCCCACCCAGCCGCGCCATGAGGGCCGGCAGGATTGATGTCCTGCCTACAAGCAGCCGCAGCCCCACCCTGCCCTCACCCACATCAAAGAGCTTCGCGTCGTAGGCAGGGGCCAGCCGCCGGGCGGTCAAGGCGTCGGCCACCAGGTCCACCTGCACGTCGTCGGCGGTGGGGTGGTACAGCCCGTTCCCTGTTTCCCCCGCACCCAGTGTGCTCGGCGCACCGAGTTGCGCACCGGCGTCGTGCCAGGTCTTGATGCTTTCCACGCGGAAGCTGCGCAACGCACCCGACTCCCTGCACCAGGCACGCACATACCAGGCGGCGTCTACCGAGAACAGCTTGAACGGCTCGATGGTGCGGTTGGTCAACTCGTCGCGGGAACGCACCAGATAGGTGATTTTGCAGGCGCGGGCGTCCTCGATGGCGGCCTGCAGTGCGGCGATGGTCTGGGTCTCGGTCCCTGAAATTATTTCAAGTCCGACGGCGTTTGCCAGCCATGCGTCCCTGCCCGCCACCGCGGCCAGTGATGCCATGGCGGCCTCGAGCGCATGTGCCTGGGCGGTGCCGGGAACCGCCGAGAGCGCCTTCAGGCCCACCATGACGGAGCAGGCCTCCTCCTGGCTCAGGCGCAGGGGGCTGGCCAGGGTTTCGGCGTCACGGATGAAAATCTGTCCCGCTTCGTTCGTCACATCCATCAAGTCGCCATGAAAATATCCGGGCAGGCCGGTGACGTTCAGCGTGTCCATGTCCTTGGCCCACTGCTTGGCCGTGATGCCGAACTCGGCCAGGACCTCAGACTCGTCAACCCCCGGATTGGCAACCAGGTAGGGCACCATCGACAGCAGCCGGATGAGCCTGTCCCTGGAGTCCTTCTTCTTCGCGGGCGGGCCGGCCAGCGGTTTCTTCCACTCGGTGTGTTCCAGCGTGGCAGTCGCGGCTGCGGCGGCTGCGCGCAGCCGGTTCGCCACGGCGTCGCGGAGTTCGGCAGGTGCCAGGACCAGCGCCTGGGCACCCATGGAGGCAACGTCGTCGGCCATCAACTCGGATTCACGGTAGCTCAGCTGCACAACGTCCCAGCCGTCCCGCCGCCACGACGGCTCCTGCACCGCGGTGGTGCCGCTGCGGCTGCGCAGCCAGTGTGCCGTGCCGGTGGGGATGGCGATGCGGGCCGTGAGCTCGTTGCCGGTGCCCAGGGTATCCAATACGGGGGCAATCGCGAACGTAGCCGGGCGCTCGAAGGATTCCGTGGCATGGATGTGAACGTCGGAAGTGATGCGGGAGAGCCGGAAGTTGCGCACTGCCTGCTTGTCCGTGTCAAAAGCGGACAGATACCACTGGCCGTACTTGTTGCCCAGCCCCCACGGCGCGACGGTGCGGGTGGTGCTCTCCGTGGCGCCGGAGCGGCGATAGCTGAACGTGACGGGGTGGTGGTGGCGCAGGGCAGACCACAGCGGCTCAAAGCTGGGCTCCGCGGTCCGGATCCGGGAGCGGGAGGTGGAATCGTCGTCGTACCAGCCGGTGCCGGCGCGGGAGGCTATCTTGCGCAGGGCCGATTGGGCAGCGGCACCGAGTGTGGCCTCGGCCCACAGGTTTGCGGCGACGGACAGCAGCGACATGGCGGCTTCATCGAGACGGATCTCGGGGACTCGGTATTCCTCGGGATTGATGCGGTACAGCACCTGTTCATGCATGTCTGAACCATCGGGGCCAGACTGGGAGATCGGGATGCCCAGATCCTGCAGGGTGGCCTTGTCCCGCTCAAACATGCGCTCAAAGGACTGCAGGAGTGTGGCTTCCTCGGTTCCTGTGGACGCCTCGGGGGCGTAACCGTTGATGTTTGCGCGGAGATATTTCTTGCTGTGACCCCGCTGGGTGCCCAACAGGGCGATCACCAAATTCAGCAGGCGTTCAGTCGCATCAATTTTTGTGGGCACATGGCCACATTACTAGGCGCCACGATTGTTACGCCCATGGCCCCGCCGTCGCCTTTAAGCATCTGACCCGCAGTAGTGGCTGCAAAACACGTCAAAATTAGTGTTAAACAGCCACTACTGCGGGTCAGTTCAAGAGGCTTGCGCAGCGCTGGGAGCGGACTGCTGTCAGCGGACGGCTACGAGGTCCACCACGAAGATCAACGCTTCGTTCGGGCCAATGGCTCCGCCGGCGCCGCGTGAGCCGTAGGCCAGTTCCGAGGGGATCTCCAGGCGGCGGCGTCCGCCAACCTTCATGCCGAGCAGGCCCTGGTCCCAGCCCTGGATGACCTGGCCGATGCCGGCCTTAAAATCCAGCGGGGTGCCACGTCCCCAGGAGGAGTCGAATTCTTCACCGGTGGAGAAGGCCACACCGACGTAGTGCGTTGAGACGGCGCTGCCGCGCACCACTTCGGTGCCGTCGCCTTCAATCAGGTCCTCAATGAGAAGTTCCGTGGGGACGCCGTGGTCCGGGAATTCGATTTCCGGCTTGGTGCGGTCAAACTTGCGTGCTCCAAAAGACATGATGCTCCTTGTGGGTGGGGTTGGTGGGGATTACTGGACACCTAGGATATCAACAACAAACACGAGGTCGCCCTTGGCCTTGCCCTGGCCGCCGTCACCGTAGGCCATGGCCTTGGGAACGACGAGCAGCACACGTGAACCAACAGTCTTGCCGGTCAGGCCCGTGGTCCAGCCTTCGATGACTCTGTTCAACGGGGTGGTGAACGGGGTGCCACGGTCGAAACTGGAGTCGAAAATTTCGCCGCCCACAAAGTTGACGCCAACGTAGTTGACGACGACAGTGTCGGTGGCCTTCACTGCGGGGCCCTTGCCGGTGACGAGGTCCTGGGCGATGAGCTCGGTGGGCGCCTTGGCGTCGCCGACGGTGATCACCGGGACACCCTTGTCGCTGTCCTTGACGGTGGGCAGACCTGCCGGCGGGGTGACTGTCTCGCCCTCGGGCTTGGCTAGCGGCTTGGCAACATCGGCGGCGGATTCGATCTGGAAGACCGTCAAGACGGTTGGCTGGGCGGGCTGGGCGGGGGCTGCCGTGCTGCCCTCAACCGCTGCCGTGCCGGGGAAGGCGTAAGCCACAAAGGAACCGACCTTGGCCCCAACGAAGGTGGTGTACACCAACGGGTTGGTGGACTTGAACGCGTCATCGAAGACGAGCTTTTCGCCTGCGGGGTCGGAGTAGCTGTTACCGTTGGTCTTCCCATCCTCGGCGTTGAACCCGATGGCCTGGAGTGTTACGGACTGGCCTGCCTTGACCGGCTCACCCTTGCCCTCGGTGACAACCTTGACCGATTCGGCCGTGATGGCCAGGGGCTTGTCAAAGGTGACCGCGGGGGCCTTGCCCTTGCCCTGGTCCTCGACCTTGACGGAGGACAGTGCCTCGGCGTTGGCCGGTGGAATGGACACTGGCGCGCTGGGATCACCTGATGCGCCAGAATCGGAGGCCCCCGAGGAGCAAGCGCTCACCAGGAGTAGGAGTGGAAGAAGCAGAGCAAGAAGTCGGCGCACAAAAAACACTTTCGACGGCGGGAACGAGCGGACATGGTGCTGCTGGCTGTACAGAAAACCAACACCCAGCCTATCCGGCCAAGCTGGACAGTTCCCCCATACAGCCCTTGTGAAGCTAGGGAATCCCTATGAGTTTCTTCCCAGCCACCAGCGTGCCGTGCCCACCACGGCGCGCCGTTGTCAGTAGTCGGCCCGGAGGGAGTCGATGAGCTGATCCACACGCTCATCGGCATTCTTGAAGGGGTCCTTGCACAGGATGGTCTGGTGGGAACGGTCGTTGAGTTTCAGGTGCACCCAGTCAACCGTATAGTCTCGCCCGGAATCCCTCGCCGCTGTCACGAACTTTCCGCGGAGGTGGGCCCGTGTTGTCACCGGCGCCACCTCCGTGGCTTCGGCAATCTGCGCGTCCTCAACAACCCGTGCCGCGGCGCCCCGGCGTTCCAGCATGTTGAACAGTCCGCGGTCGGGTGAGATGTCGTGGTAGCGCAGATCGAGCTGTGCGACTTCAGGGGAACCCCACTCGAGGTTGTGCCGGTCCGCGTAGGCGCCTATCAGCTTGGCCTTGATGGCCCAGTCAATCTCCGTGTCAATCGTTGAATAGTCCTCGGCCTCAACCGCGTCCAGGGTCCGCTCCCACAGCTCAAGGATGCGCGGCACCTGGTCGTTGTGGGCGCCGTGGGTGCGCACAAAGTCGCTGACCTTGGCCAGGTAGTGGCGTTGGATCTCGACGGCCGTCAGGGTGCGTCCGTCGGCCATCTTCAACGGGTGCTTGCCCGTGATGTCGTGGGAGATTTCACGGATGCTGCGGATGGGGTTTTCCAGACGCATGTCGGCCATGATGGTGCCGGCTTCCACCATGCGCAGGATCAGGTCCACGCTGCCCACCTTGAGCATGGTGGTGGTCTCGGACATGTTTGAATCACCCACAATGACGTGCAGCCGGCGGTACAGTTCGGCGTCGGCATGGGGCTCATCGCGCGTATTGATGATGGGCCGGGAGCGGGTGGTGGCCGAGGAGACGCCCTCCCAGATGTGGTCGGCGCGCTGGGAAAACGCATACTTGCCACCCTGCTGGGCGGGCAGCACCTTGCCGGCACCGCAGAGCAGCTGCCGGGTGACAAGGAACGGGATCAGGATGTCTGCCAGCCGGTTGAATTCGCCCTTGCGGGTGATGAGGTAGTTTTCGTGACTGCCATAGGAGTTGCCTGCCGAGTCAACGTTGTTCTTGAACAGGAACACCTTCCCCGTGTAGCCCTCCAATTCGAGGCGGGACTGTGCTTCCTGCACCAGCTCGTGCAGGATCCGCTCCCCCGCCCTGTCATGAGCGATGAGCTGGGCAATGTCGTCACATTCGGCCGTGGCGTACTCGGGGTGTGAGCCAACATCGAGGTACAGCCGTGAACCGTTCGGCAAAAAAACGTTGGAGGAACGGCCCCAGCTCACCACTTTTCGAAAGAGGTACCGGGCCACTTCTTCCGGCGATAGCGGCCGGGCGCCCGGCGCGGAATAGGTGACGCCAAATTCTGTTTCAATGCCGAATATCCGCCGGTCCACCGGTTGTGTCTCCTTGGGTCATGGTTCAAATGGTGCAGATTAGAGATTTGCTGCCAGCGCCCGGGCAACCTCGGTGTCGTCCAGCCGCCTGAAGGCCCTGTGCGAGCCGCCCACGGCCGGGGTGTTGCGGTCCAGCACGGCCACTTCCAGAATGGCGGCCGGCAGGTGTGCGCCGGTCCCGGCTGCTACGCTGGCGCCCGCCCGGGTTGCTGCCCCGGTTGACGTACCGGCACTCTCGGCCGGGGCCCTCGGCGCCTCCAATGCCGTGACGGCCCAGCGCAGGGCCTGGCCCAGGGAAGCCCCGGGGGTCCACAACTTCCCCAGTGCGCCCTGGACTAGTTCGGCCTGCCCGCCCATGGCCAGGAAGTTGGATTCGTCCGCAATGGAACCGTCAAAGTTCAGCCGGAAGATGTGGTCCTCGCCTTCGCTGCGGCCCACTTCGGCCACCGCCAGCTCCACCTCGAACGGTTTTTGTTCGGCAGTAAAAACGGTGCCCAAACTTTGGGCGTAAACACTGGCAAGCCCGCGTGCCGTGACGTCGACACGGTCATAGGAGTAGCCGCGCACATCAGCGTAGCGCACGCCGGCCTGGCGCAGGCTCTCAAATTCGTTGTACTTGCCCACAGCGGCAAACGCTATGCGGTCATAGATCTCACCGATCTTGTGCAGGGTCGACGACGGATTCTCCGCCACCAGGGCCATCCCGTCGCGGCAGCTGAGCACCACCACCGACTTCCCGCGCGCAATGCCCTTGCGGGCAAAGTCGGCGCGGTCCTTCATCACCTGTTCAGGGGAAACATAAAATTGCTGAGCCATGCTAAGCCTCCCTGCGCTCGATGGTCCGCCGGGCAATAATAGTCTCCACCACGGCAGCCAGCGTCTGCGGCGGAACCCGGGTGGCGCCGTCGTTCGTCACAAGATACACAACCGGCCACAGCTGGCGCACCAGGTCCGGACCGCCCGTGGCGGAGTCGTCGTCGGAGGCGTCGATGAGTGCCTCGACACTCACCTCGACCGCGTCCGCCGCCGTCATCGCCGGACGCCACAATTTCTTCAGCGCACCGCGGGCAAACACCGATCCGGAGCCAACACTGTGGTGCTCAAGCTCCTCGTAGCGACCGCCGGTGACGTCATAGGAAAACAGCCGCCCCACAGCGTCCCCCACCGCACTGCGGGCGGACTCAACCCCCGCAAACAGCGGCACCACGGACAGCCCCTGCAACGCCATGGGCAGGTTGGCACGGATCATGGCGCCGAGCCGGTTCGCCTTGCCCTCAAGGCTGAGCAGCGTGCCCTCAATCTTCTCGTAATGCTCAAGCTCCACCTGGAACAGCTTCACAATGTCAATGGCGATTCCGGCCGTTCCGGCGATGCCCAGCACCGAATAGCGGTCCGCCGGGAACACCTTCTCAATGTGCCGGTTGGCGATCATGGAACCCATCGTGGCGCGCCTGTCCCCCGCCATCAGCACCCCGCCGGCAAAGGTCAGGGCCACGATGGTGGTGCCGTGCGGCGTGGCCGGGACGACACCGGCCGGCAGGTCTGCCCGAAACGGCAGCAGCGCAGGATTGCGCCGGCTCACATGGTCAAAGAACGACGACGGGGTGCCCCCGGCTTCCAGCGCCGGGAACCCACTGCTCATGGGGGTGCCCATGGTGCCTACTGGCCACCCTTCTGGACGAAACCGCGCACAAACTCCTCGGCGTTGACCTCAAGCACGCCGTCAATCTCATCGAGGAGGTCATCGACGCCCGAGGTGGCCGCTTGCGCGGCTGCTGAATCGGGGGACGGTGCCGGCAGCGGCACGTCCTCGACGTGTTCCTCTTCGGGACGGGAAGAGACGTTTTTCTGTTCCTGTGAAGCCATGATGCGTCCTTTTTGCGTGGTCATGAATACCGGGGCCGGTACTTGGCTTCCATCCTGCCACGGACGGGGCGAGATTGTGCGAGTTGCTTTCCGGACGCGACACACCAGCTAATGCGAGGTGGCGAGCAGCTGCTCCAGGAAATCCGCCAGCTCGGGATTTTCATCAAACAAGGTGGCCGTCAATTCCTTGGTTCCCCGCAATGGTTCCTTCGTGGAGACCCGTTGCAGCCGGCGCAGCTGGGGCAGCTCAAAAATGACTGAATCCCAGCTGGCACCCACCACATGGGCACCAAATTCCTGGATGCAGCGGCCACGGAAGTACGCCCTGGTGTCCGACGGCGGCGCCTCGACTGCCGCCGCAATGGACTCGTCCGTGACCACACGCGCCATGCGACCGCGCTCCAGGAGCTTGTAATACAGCCCCTTCTCCGGCCGGATGTCAGACCATTGCAGGTCAATCAGACCCAGCCGCGGATCGTCCCAGGACATCTTGTCCCGGGCGCGGTATTGCTGCAGGAGGTGCAACTTGGCCACCCACTCCAGCTGCCCGGCCAGCGACATGGGGTCTTGGCCGAGCCCCGTGAGCACCTCCTCCCATTTCGCCAGCACAGCGCCCGTGTGCCCGTCGCCGGTCTCCGGGTGGCTGGAGCCGTTGGCTGCACAGTGTGCCTTTGCGGCGTTGAGGTAGCGCCACTGCACCTCGAGGGCGCTGGCGCGGGTGCCGTCCGTCAACAGGTGGGTTTCGCGCAACGCCCAGTCGTGGCTGACGGCCCGCAGGGCCGCCACGGGGTCGGCAAATTCCAGTTCGGGGGCGGTGCCCCGTTCGATCATGTCCAGGACGAGTGCGGTGGTGCCGAATTTCAGGTAATTGGAGACCTGGCTCAGGTTGGCGTCGCCAATGATGACGTGCAGTCGCCGGTACTTGTCGGCCACGGCGTGCGGTTCGTCGCGGGTGTTGATGATGGGGCGCCGGATGGTGGTTTCCAGGCCCACCTCCGCCTCAAAGAAATCGGCGCGCTGGCTGAGCTGGAAGCCTGCTCCGGAGCCGTCTTGGCCAAGCCCCACCCGGCCGGCACCGCACATGATGGCCCGAGTGACAAAGAACGGGGTCAGCCCGGACACAATGTTCTTGAACGGCACGCTGCGCGGCATGAGGTAGTTCTCGTGGCTGCCGTAGGACACCGCTTTGTTGTCGGTGTTGTTCTTGTACAGGTTGATCCCGGGCAGCCCGTCCGTGGCGGCGATCCTGCGCACGGCGGCGAGGGCCACAAGGTCCCCCGCGGCGTCCCAGCGCACGGCGTCAAGGGGGTTGGTGACCTCGGGTGAGGAATATTCGGGATGGGCGTGGTCCACATAAAGCCGTGCCCCGTTGCCCAGCACCATGTTCATCATCAAGGGTGCGGTGGAGTCGCCGGTTTCGCCGCCTTCCAGGGCAATCTGGGCGGCGGTCAGCTCGGTGTCCGTGAGCTGGCTGGGGTGTGCTGCGCTGCGGGGCATGGACCAGCCGCGCGCATCGGCCAGGGGGTCCTCATCGGTGTAGTCCCAGCGTGTTTCCCCGCCGGCCGACGCCCGGTGCCGCGTGGCCTGTGAGTAGGCGTTGACAACCTGGGTGGACAGCCACGTGGCGTTGAACGTTCCGCCCTGGGGGGCATGGATGCCGTATTCGGTTTCCGCGCCCATGACCCGCACAACGCTCACAGGTACTGCCCGGTGTTGGGAAGCGTCTCCAGCGTCCTGCCCGGATTCTGGCCTTCCTTGCTTTGGACAATGGTGCGGATGTACGTGATCCGCTCACCCTTCTTGCCGGAAATCCTGGCCCAGTCGTCCGGGTTGGTGGTGTTGGGCATGTCCTCATGCTCACGGAATTCATCCACGACGGCGCGGAGCATGTGTTCGATCCGGATGCCCTTCTCACCGCTGGTCAACAGGTCCTTAATGGCGTACTTCTTGGCCCGGTCCACCACATTCTGGATGACGGCGCCAGAGTTGAAGTCCTTGAAGTACAGCATTTCGGTGTCGCCGTTGGCGTAGGTGACCTCCAAGTATTCGTTCGACTTGTCCGTGGCGTACATGGCCTCGACGGTGCGCTGGATCATGGCGTCCACGGTTTCCTGCAGGTCACCGTGGTTGGCGGTGAGGTCGTCCGGGTGGAACGGCAGGGTGGTGGTGACGTACTTGGCGAAAATATCCGCGGCTGCCTCGGCGTCGGGACGGTGGATCTTGACCTTCACATCCAGCCGGCCCGGGCGCAGGATGGCCGGATCAATCATGTCTTCCCGGTTGGAGGCACCAATGACAATGACGTTGTCAAGACGTTCGACGCCGTCAATCTCACTCAGGAGCTGGGGGACGATGGTGGTTTCCACGTCAGAGGAAACACCCGTGCCGCGCGTGCGGAACAGCGAGTCCATTTCGTCAAAGAACACCACGACGGCACTGCCATCCGACGCTTTTTCACGGGCGCGGCTGAAGATCAACCGGATCTGGCGTTCGGTCTCCCCCACGTACTTGTCCAGCAGTTCTGGGCCCTTGATGTTCAGGAAGTAGCTCTTCTGGTCCTTGACGCCCGAGCGTTCCCGCGCACGCTTGGCCAGTGAGTTGGCCACGGCCTTGGCGATCAGGGTCTTGCCGCAGCCGGGAGGGCCGTAGAGCAGGATGCCTTTGGGTGCCTTGAGTCCGTGTTCGCGGTATAGCTCAGGATGCAGGAAGGGAAGCTCGACGGCGTCGCGGATCTGCTCGATCTGGGAGGCCAGCCCGCCGATGTCCGAGTAGGAGATGTCGGGGACTTCCTCCAGGATCAGGTTTTCCACTTCCGACCGCGGCACCTTCTCCAGCGCATAGCCGGTGCGGCCTTCAAGGGTCAGCGCGTCACCGACCTTGACGGAGCCGTCCTGCAGGGCGCCGGCCAGTCGCACCACGCGTTCCTCGTCGGCCCGGCCCACTACCAGGACCCTCGTGCTGCCCAGCAGTTCCTTGACGGTGACGAGCTCACCCACCTGCTCATAGCCGAGGCCTGCGATGACGGTGAAAGCCTCATTGAGCAGGACTTCCTGGCCAACAGTGAGCTCGGACAACTTCAGCAGCGGGCTCAGACCGACCCGCATCTTCCGCCCGGAGGCGAAAATATCCAGGCTCTCCCGGGTCACGGCGGCGTTGACGCCCGACCCTGTGCGTGGGGTGTTGATGGCCAGGACGGTGCCGAACCCATAGGGCGGTTCACCGTCGTTCTCCAGCGCCGAGCGCAACTTGGTGATCTCGGCCCTGGCGGTCTCCAGCATCGCGACCAGTTTGGCATTGTTTTGGGTGGCGGAAGCCAACTGGCGGTCCAGGTTGCGGGCCTTGTCCCGTAAGACGTTGAGCTGGCGTTCCAGCACCGCCTGCTGCCCCGGGCCGGTGGAATATCCTGCGCCCGGTGAACCGGGCGCAGCGTCGCCCCCAACAGGAGTCGACCGTTCGGGATTCGAGGGTCCCTGGTTGGCGGGGGTGGAGTGGGGTGAATCGCTCATGGCCAGTATCCCTTTCGCAGACGGCTGGTAATTTCGAGTTTAGTGCTCTTGGTTCTCCGTGGCGGGAACCTCGCCCGCGGCCTTGCTCTTGGTCCCTTTGGTCTGCACCGTTGATGAGGCGTCCCGGGCGGCGCGGCGCAGTTTCCGGTCGGACACGGCCGGCTCACCCACAGCCTCCGGCGTCCAGGCGTTGAGGTCCTCGGCGCTGAATTCACCCTTGGACTTCTTCTTCAGGTTCAGCCCGGTCACACCGTCGGCCAGGCGGCGGGTCACCATGAGGAAGCCGGTGTGGGCCACCATGCGGTGGTCAGGGCGGACGGCCAGGCCTTCAAGGTGCCAGCCACGGACCATGGACTCCCAAGCGTCGGGCTCGGTGAAACGCCCGTCGGCACGGATGGCCTCGGCGGTGCGGGAGAGCTGGGTGACGGTGGCAACGTAGTTGATCCACACACCGCCCGGCGCCAAAACGGTGGCCACAGCGTCCAAGCATTCCCAGGGTGCCAGCATGTCAAGGACAACGCGGTCAATGCTGCCGGGCTCTTCCTGCGCCACGACCTGGTCCTGGAAGTCGCCGAGTGAGATCTTCCAGGCCGGGTGCGGCCCGCCGAAAATGGTTTCCACGTTGCCGCGGGCAATGTCGGCGAACTCTTCGCGACGTTCGAAGGAGTGCAGGAAGCCGTTGTCGCCGACCGCACGCAACAAGGAGATGGAAAGCGCGCCGGAACCAACGCCTGCTTCCACGACGCGGGCGCCGGGGTAGATGTCGCCCATCGTGATGATCTGCCCCGCATCCTTGGGGTAGACCACGGCCGCGCCGCGCGGCATGGACAGCACAAAGTCCGAGAGCAGCGGGCGCAGGGCCTGGTACTGCTGGCCAACGTTGCTTTCCACGATGGACCCTTCGGGCGCGCCGATGAGCAGATCGTGATTCAAAAAGCCCTTGTGCGTGTGGTAGGCCGTGCCCGGTGTCAGGGTCACGGTGTTCATGCGGCCGCGCTCATCGGTGAGCTGGACACGCTCCCCCGCACGGAAGGGGCCGCGGCGCACGTCGGCGCCGTGCGGTGCGGCGGATGTGCTGGTTTGTTGCTGGTTCATGGGTGGTTCCTGTTCGTGATGGGTACTCGCAAAAGATGGTGGCCGGGCGGTCCCGGTGGGGCGCCTTGGCCCTAGGCCAGTGCCTTGCCGGTGATGGCTGCAACAACCTTGGCCTGGCTCAGCAGTCCGCTGACCTTGCCGTGGCCGTCTATGACGGCATACTCGGTATCGGGAAGCTGGGAAAGGTACGTCACGAGCTCGGCGCCGCTCGCTGCCTCGGGGACATAAGCGCCCTGGGACAGCGTCCTGGCAACAGCGGTTGCCGGTGTGGTGGTTGCGGCCTGCGGGGGCACGTTCGCCAAGGCATGTTCATCGACGACGGCGCTCGGCCGCCCGTCGGTGCCGAAGAGCACGATCGGGGCGCTGGGGAATTCCCCGCGCAGCGTCCACAACTGGGCAACACTGCACTGGGCTGAGGCGCTGACGGCGGGAGCGGCCAGGCTTCCCGCTGTGATGCCGGGCAGGCGTAGCCGGATGTTGGCGCCCTTGATGGAGGCGGAGGCGCCCATCCACAGGAAGCCTGCCAGCAAGATCATGATGAACGAGGTGGTGAAGTCCGGTTGGCCACCGCTGAAGTACGGCACGCCAAGAACGGCAGCGACGAGCACCACCACGATGATCCGGCCCGCCCAGCCTGCGGCGACGGTGCCCTTTTCCTGGCTCCCCGTGCTCTTCCACACGATCGACTCAACAAGCCGGCCGCCGTCCAACGGCAGTCCCGGCAGGATGTTAAACGCGCCAATGAGCAGGTTGGCCCAGACGAAGATGTTTGTCAGCAGGATCGCAATCAGGGCGGCCATGGAGGTGGGGGCCGGCAGCGCCAGTTGCACCAGCCAGCCCAGGCCGGCCAACACAAAGTTGGCGATGGGGCCGGCAAAAGCCACCACAAGGGCCTTGCCGGGGGTTGCTTTGCTGAAATCAAACTCGGTGTGTCCGCCCCAGAGGTTCAGCACGATCTTGTGTGTGGGCCAGCCATACATTTTGGCCGCCATGGCGTGAGCCAGCTCATGGATGAGGACGGAGAAAAGCAGCAGGAGGGCATAGGCAAACGCCACAGGGTAGGCCCAGCCGCCAAAGCTGCCCTTGAGCTGAGGACCGAAAATCAGGACGGTGACGGCAGCGATGAAGAACCAGGAGTTCGCCAAAATGATGGGGGTGCCGCGCACCGTGCCAAGGACGAGTCCCTCGCGGCGCGGTTTGGCACCCTGGGTGGCACCGCTCACAAGGCAGCCCCAGCGGTAACGGCACGGGACAACACGACTGCACGAACGTCGTCGAACGTTTTGCCGGTCAGGGTCTCCCACGTGGTGCGGCGGGGATCCTCCGGCAACGGCACGGCATGCGGGATGGCGATGGTGGCGACACCGGAGGCAATGGCCGAGGCCACGCCGGGGATGGAATCCTCAAACGCGACGCAGTGGGCGATGGTGAGCGTGGGGTCGCTTTCACGCAGCTGCTCCACGGCCTTCAGGTAGGGCTCGGGGTGCGGTTTGCCGTTCTCCACCTCCTCACCGGTGATGAGGAACTCAAAGTAGTCCCCGTCAAGGGCCTTGACCACCTCCGTGGCCATGGGGCGTTCGCTCATGGTGACGAGGGCGCAGCGGACACCGCGGCTGTGCAGTTCCTGCAGCAGCTCCCTAGCACCAGGGCGCCACGGCAACTGGCGGCGGATGCCGGCGATGACGGAATTGGAGAGATGGTCGATGATCTCGCGTATTTCAAGCTGCACGCCCGCATTTTGCAGCACGGCCGCCGTGGAATCCAGGGCGTTGCCCACCAGGGACATGGCATCGGCCTCGCTCCACTGCCCGCCGTGGGCGGCGACCAGCTCCATTTCGGCGGCGATCCAATATGGCTCGGTGTCCACGAGGGTCCCGTCCATGTCCCACAGGACGGCTTTGAGCTCGGGTTGGGTTGGTGTTCTCGGGCGCAGGTCATCGGCAGCGTGTGAAAGCATGCCACCAGTCTACGTGGATCGCCGCGGCGCCCGTTTCCTGCTGCGGCCGCGCGTGGTGACTAGTGCACGTGCAGCATTGGGGCCGTAGGGTGGAGATGTGAGCAGAAACGATGATGCGGAAGCAAGGCAGCTACTTGTTCGCCTGCCCGGCGAAGACCGTGTGACGGTGATGCTGGCGGCCTTTGAGGGATGGAATGACGCCGGTGAGGCCGCCAGTGACGCGCTGGCGCACCTGCACCGGCTGTGGAACGCCAAACGTGTGGCCGTCATTGAACCTGACGAATATTACGACTTTCAGTTCACCCGACCGGAAGTGCGCCTGACATCCCGTGGCGGGCGCAAGATCAAGTGGCCCCTGACGAAAATTGCCAAGGCCGCCATTCCCGACACAGACATTGATGTTGTCTTGGTGCACGGCATTGAGCCGTCGTACCGGTGGCGTGCCTACACGGCTGAACTGCTGGCGAAGGCTGCCGAGCTGAACGTCAACTACATTATTTTGGTGGGCGCCCTGCTCGCTGACGTGCCGCACACCCGGCCCATTCCCGTCACCGCAACGTGCGACGACGAGGCGCTGGCGCAGAGCCTGCACCTGGAGTCCTCGCAGTACGAGGGCCCCGTGGGAATTGTGGGGGTGCTGAATGAGGTGGCCATGCTGGCCGGGCTGCCCACCATCTCATTG
The DNA here is from genome assembly GCF_000785535.1 of Arthrobacter sp. PAMC 25486. Taxonomy (NCBI): domain Bacteria; kingdom Bacillati; phylum Actinomycetota; class Actinomycetes; order Micrococcales; family Micrococcaceae; genus Arthrobacter; species Arthrobacter sp. PAMC 25486. The sequence goes on from NZ_CP007595.1 coordinate 648,320, forward strand.
TGGGCAGCCGTGCCGCACTATGTGGCCCAGGCGCCCTCACCCAAGGCCGAGCTGGCGCTCTTGAACAGGATCGAGGACTTCCTGCACGTTCCCCTCGCCACCCACGACCTGGCAGAGGATGCGCAGGCGTGGGAGCGCGGCGTGAACGAGCTGGCCGCCGGTGACGCGGAAATTGCCGCCTACGTCCAGCAGTTGGAGGAGGCGAAGGACACCGCTGAACTTCCCGAAGCAACGGGTGACTCCATTGCCAAGGAGTTCGAACGGTACCTGCGCCGCCGCGGCCAGGACCAGCCTTAAAACTGGATTGCTGCGGTCTGGATTCCTGGGGTCTGGATTCCTAGCATCGATTGTTTAGAGCTCGATGCCCAGCAGTGCCTCGATGGAGTCTGAGACCAGGTCGGAGTCCTGCTCCGAGGATGCTGTACCGGCTGAGAGTGCTTGTGAGCTCCACGCATCAACCGCGGCCAGTGCCCGGGGTGCGTCAAGGTCGGCGCTGAGCGCTGCACGCAGTTCCTTTAGCAGCGGCTTGCCTGACCCTTCCGGAGCCAGGTGGATTGCCTTGCGCCAACGCTCCAGGCGGTACTCGGCGTCGCCCAGCAGTTCCAGGGTCCAGGACCAGTCCGAACGGTAGTGGTTGGCGAGGATGGCCAGGCGGATGGCTGCCGGATCCGTGCCACCGGCCCGCAGCTTGGACACGAGCACCAGGTTGCCCAGCGACTTGCTCATCTTTTCGCCGTCAAGGCCCACCATGCCTGTATGGCTGTAGTGCCGGGCCATGGGTGTCTGCGCCAGCGCATAGGCGTGCCCTGCCCCCATCTCGTGGTGTGGGAAGACGAGGTCGCTGCCACCGCCCTGGACCGTAAACGGCTTCGGCAGGTACTTCTGCGCGATGACGGTGCACTCGATGTGCCAGCCGGGCCGGCCGCGGCCGAGCGTTGCACCGTCCCAATCCGGCTCGCCGTCGCGGGCAACACGCCACAGCAACGCGTCCAGGGGGTGGCGCTTGCCGGGACGGGCGGGGTCGCCGCCGCGTTCGGCGAAGAACGGGAGCATTTCTTCTTCGGTGAGTCCGGAGACCTGGCCGAGCCACCAGGCGGCGTCCGGACCGCTTACCTGGGTGGCAGCCGAGGCGGCGTCGACGGAGAAGTAAATGTCGCCGTCGGGCGCCCCATCCGTGCCGGTGACAGGGTAGGCAATGCCTGCCGCAACCAGCTTTTCAATCTCGGGGACGATCCATTCGATGGCCTCGACGGCGCCGATGTACTCGTCCGGGGCCAGCACGTTCAGGGCCTCCATGTCCGCGTGGAACAGGGCCGTCTGGGAGATGGCCAGTTCCCGCCAGTCAACGCCGTCGCGGGTGGCTCGTTCCAGGAGGGGATCGTCGATGTCTGTGACATTTTGCACATAGCTGACGGTGCGGTCCTGGTCGCGCCAGGCACGGTTGAGCAGGTCAAACGCTACATAGGTTGCGGCGTGGCCTATGTGGGTGGCGTCGTAAGGGGTGATGCCGCAGACGTAGATGCTGGCCGGGTCCGTGTCAGGCAAGGGAACAACCCGTTGCTGGGTTGTTTCATGCAGGTGGAGGGCCGGCATGAGGCCGGGCAGCTGAGGCAGGGCATGGGACTTCCAAGTTTTCACAGAGCCAAGCCTATACGCCGAGGGGCCCCGAGCGAGCGAAGCGAGACTTGGGGAGGCGGATGGGCGCTATACGCCGAGGGCCCGGAGCGAGCGAAGCGAGACTTTGGGGGTGGATGGGCGCTGTACGCCGAGGGCCCGGGAGATGCGAAGCGGCTTTGCGGACCCGCCCGGGCTACGCCGTGATGACCCCTGTGCCGAGCAGGATGTACAGCAGCACACCCAAGGCAATCCGGTACCAAACAAAGGGGCGGAAACTCTTCGTGGAGATGTACTTCAGGAACCAGCCGATGATGAGGTAACCCACAACGAAGGCGATGATCGTGGCCAGCACGGTCTCACCAATGCCAAACGGGCCCTGCGCACCCTCGTGCTCGCCAAAGATCTTGTACAGCTCATAGAAGCCGCTGCCGAAGACGGCGGGGATGGCCAGCAGGAATGCGTAGCGGGCGGCGGCCTCACGGGTGTATCCCATGAGCAGGCCGGCCGTGATGGTGCCGCCGGAGCGGGAAACGCCGGGGATCAGCGCCAGTGCCTGGGCGAAACCATAGAGAATGCCGTGCTTGTATGTGAGCTGTGTCAGGTCCCGCTTCTGGCTTGCCACATGGTCTGCCACGGCCAGGATCAGGCCGAAGACGATGAGCGTTGTGGCCACGAGCCACAGGTTGCGCAGGGTGGATTCAATGTGGCTTTGAAAAACCACGCCGAGGAGGGCGATGGGCAGGCTGCCGATGATGACCAGCCAGCCCATGCGGACATCGGGGTCGGTGCGCGGCACACGTCCCCGCAGGGAGCCCCACCAGGCCTTGACGATGCGCACAATATCGCGCCAGAAGAAGATCAGCACGGCCGTTTCCGTGCCCAACTGGCTGACGGCCGTGAAGGCCGCGCCGGGATCCGCACCCGAAGGCAGAAACTTTCCCACCACAAATAAGTGGGCGCTGGAGGAAATAGGGAGGAATTCTGTCAGGCCCTGCACGAGGCCCAGGAAGGCTGCTTCAAACCAGTTCACGCATTTTAGCCTAGAGCATGGACCGGCCCCCGGATGTTCATGGACGACGGCGGGTGCCCCGGTGCCTGCGCAAATCACCGTAAGCTTGGCGTCATGGAACAACGATTCATGGGCACCAGCGGACTGCGTGTCTCGGCCTTGGCCTTGGGCACAATGACCTGGGGCACGGAAACCGACGAAGAAAGTGCCGGCCTGCTGCTGCGGGATTTCCTGGGAGCGGGCGGAACAACGATTGACACTGCCGTCAGCTACGGCGAGGGACGCAGCGAGGCAATTCTTGGCGACTTGATAGGCGACGTTGTTCCCCGTAGTGATGTTGTTCTCATTTCCAAGGCCGGCATCAGCCACCGCAACGGCAAGCGCATGGTCGACACGTCCCGTCGCGCCATGCTGGCGGGGCTGGACGCCTCGCTGGCCAGGCTGGGAACCGACCACCTGGACCTGTGGTTGGCCCACATCTGGGATGACAACGTACCCCTTGAGGAGACGCTCGGGGCACTGGAATACGCCGAACGCAGCGGTCGCGTCCGCTACGCCGGCGTTTCCAACTACAACGGCTGGCAGCTGGCCCGTGCAGCCACCTTGTGTGAGACTCCGCTGGTGGCCAACCAGGTGGAGTATTCATTGCTGGAGCGCAACGCGGAACGCGAAGTCATTCCCGCGGCCGAACACGTGGGCGCCGGGCTTTTGTGCTGGGCACCCCTTGGGAGGGGCACACTGACGGGAAAGTACCGCGGTGGTGTGCCCGGAGATTCCCGGGGAGCCAGTCCCACCATGAGCAGCTATGTGGAGAAGTATTTGGAGGGCCGTCCGGCGCGGATCACCGATGCGCTCGTCACGGCCGCCCGTGGCCTGAGCCGGACGCCCTTGGACGTTTCCCTGAGCTGGCTGCTGGAACATCCGGCAGTTTCGGCGGCGGTGGTGGGTCCACGCACGCAGGAGCAGCTCAAGGAAATCCTGAATTCCGAGCTCACACCCCTACCGGAGCAGATTGTGACAGTACTGAGCGAAATATCCCGGCTCTAACTGCTGGCTAGTCGCTGAGTGGTTCCAGCTCGTCGTTGCTGTCCTGAGCCGCGTCATCGTTTTCGTCGGCGTCAGCTTCGTCGAAGTCGTCGTCCTCACCGTAAATTACCAGCGGGGTCACCTCATCAAACGCGTCAAAGAGTGCTTCCTCATACGCCTCAAAGGCGTCGATGATGCCCAGGAATGTGGCTTCAACAATGGGGTCTTCTTCCCCACGGCGGGCTGAGGCGGCCACCAAGTGTTCTTCCAATGCTGTGGTCAAGGCACTCAGTGCTGCGCGGGGATCGATGCTCATGCGAATGACGCTACCAGTGAGTTCGCGAACTTGAAAGTCCTTTTCCCAGAAGCACGCCACATCGATCCGCAAGGGGTAGCTTGGGTTAAGCCAGCACAGTTAAGGGTTGCCGGCAGAGAGGGACAATTCATGCGGGAAATCATTCAACCGGTGCTCACCGGACGCGGTGCGCCGCTGCGGCAATATGAATATCTGCTGATCACCGTGACCCACGGCGAGTCCGTTCCCACCGCCTATCAGCGCCTGCGTGAACACGCCGAATACGGCAAATGGGAACTTGAACGCAGCACCCTATATATGGGCGGTGAGCGCAAATACCTCATGCGCCGAAAAGTGTTGCGTGTGGAGCGGACCCTCGACGTTTACTAGGCCCGCCCCGCGTGCAGCTAAATGCCAGTGCGCGGTCCCGGCCCCGCTGCACAACAGCCACACCGGGCGGGCGCTTGCGGCTTAGGGTTCGATCGGCCCCAACCAGGCATTGGCAATGGTTGCGTGCGCCGACTCGTCATCGGATGGGTGGAAGATTCCGGCCAGCACATCCCGGTACAGCCGGCCCAGTTCGTTGCCGGCAAAGTAGCTGCCGCCGCCGCTGACCCTGATGGTCAAGTCCACCACCGTGCGTGCCGTTTCCGTGGCGCGAATCTTCAGCCCCACCATCTTCGGGAACCATTGGCTCCCGTGGTTCACCAGGTTGTCCACATCGCGGGCGACGGCCTCAAGCTGCGGGTACAGCCCGTCCATGGCCAGTGCGGCGTCGGCAATGCGCCAACGAATGTCTGGATCCTGTGCGTAGCTCTTCCCCGACTTCTTGGACCTACGCTTTTGCACCGTCGCCACGCCGATCGCCAACGCCCGCTCCCCCAGCCCCGTATACACGGCGGCCAGCAGCGTCTCGAAGCAGGCAAAGATGGAGAAGATCAGCGGATCCGCATTGGGACCCACCGGAAGTTTCCGAAAGACGCGCTCGGGTGCTGCCACTACGCCGTCGAGCACTGTCGTGTTGGACTGGCTGGCACGCATGCCTAACGTGTTCCAGTCATCCTTGATGGTGTAGCCGGGCGCATCGCGGGTGATGAAGGCGTGCACCAGGACCGGCTCCTCCCCGGTTTCGTCTTTGCCGAAGATACCCAGGCGGGTCCAGGCCGGTGAAAGCGAGGTGAAGATCTTTGTGCCGGTGAAGGAATAGCTGCCGTCGCCCAGCGGCGCGGCGACGGTGCTTGAGTCGAAGAGCACCGAATCATTGCCGGCCTCCGAGTTGCCAAAAGCAAACACCTCCCCGGCCACCGCCTCTTGCAGGACGTAGTGGAGGGAGTCATCCCCGCGCTCATGCAAAAGATGCGCGACGCCGGTCCACACCAAATGCATGTTGATCGCCAAGGCTGTGGCCGGGGCCGCTGTTGCCAACCTGCGTTGGGCGGCAGCCGCCTGTTCCAGACCAAAGCCGAGGCCGCCGTCGTCCACGGAGGCAAACATGCGCAGGTAACCCTGCGTCTTCAGCTCGGCGAGGTCCTCGTGACAGAACTCGTTGCGCTCGTCGTAGCCCTTGGCGCGTTCGCGAAAGCGTTCCAGCAGGTCATCGGGCAACAAATCCTCGGGTGTCATGATCGTGCCTTTCATTCTCGGAAGTGGGCTGGCCGGCCGGTGGGTGGGCCTACGCCGGTCAGGTTGCCGGGAAATCGCCCCAGCGATTTACTGGCCCGGCCGGTGGGTGGGCCCACGCCGGTCAGGTTGCCGGGAAATCGCCCCAGCGATTTACTGGCCCGGCCGGTGGGGAGGATCAGTAGTTGCTCAGCAGGCGGTCAAGGACGCGGACGCCGAATTTTAGCGAGTCGACGGGGACGCGTTCGTCGACGCCGTGGAACATGCCGGTGAAATCGAGCTCCGGCGGCAGTTGCAGCGGTGCGAAGCCGTAGCCAGTGATGCCCAGGCGGCTGAGCGACTTATTGTCGGTGCCGCCGGATAGCGTGTACGGCAGGACGGTGGAGCCGGGGTCTTCGGCATGCAGGGAGTCGATCATGGCGTCCACGAGGTTGCCGGCGAAGGGGGTTTCCAGGGAGACGTCGTTGTGGATGGTGGAGATGTCAATGCCCTCGCCCGCCAGTTCGCGGACGATTTCCAGCACCTGCTCGTGTTGGCCTGGCAGGGTGCGGATGTCGATCATGGCCTCGGCCGTGCCCGGAATCACATTAGCCTTGTAGCCGCCGCTGAGGAATGTGGGGTTGGCCGTGTTTTGCAGCGTGGCACCGACAAAACGGGACACCGTGCCGAGCTGGCTGAGGAGGGTTTCCGGGTTTGACTCATCAAATTCAATGCCGGTCAGTTCCGAGACGCCCTCCAGGAAGGCGCGCGTCGTGTCGGTGTATTCGATGGGCCACTCGTAATCGCCGATGCGGGTCACGGCGCGGGCCAGCCGGGTGACGGCATTGTCGCTGTTGATGTGCGAGCCATGCCCGGCCCGCCCGTGTGCCGTCAGGCGCAGCCAGGCCAGGCCCTTCTCCGCGGTTTGGAGAAGGTAGGCGCGCTTGCCATTGATATCGGTGGAGAAGCCGCCCACCTCGGAAATGGCTTCGGTGGCCCCTTCAAAGAGGTCGGGACGGTTGTCCACCGACCAGCGGGCACCGTACGTTCCGCCGGCCTCCTCATCGGCGAAGAAGGCAAAGACAATGTCGCGTTTGGGCTTGCGCCCTTCCCTGCCCATGGAGCGCATGACGGAGAGGATCATGGCGTCCATGTCCTTCATATCTACGGCGCCGCGGCCCCAGATCAGCCCGTCGCGCTCCTCGCCGGAGAACGGGTCAACGGTCCAGTCGGCGGCTTCGGCCGGCACCACGTCCAGGTGCCCGTGCACCACGAGCGCGGGGAGGGAGGAATCGGTGCCCTCGATGCGCGTGACCACGTTGGCCCGCCCCGGTGACGACTCGTACAGCTCTGGGGAGAGGCCGGCGTCGGAAATTAAGGCGGCAGTGTGTTCGGCAATGGCCCGCTCCCCCGGACCCTCATTGTCGGCAAAGTTGCTGGTGTCGAATCGAATGAGATCGGCACAGATGCCGGCAACTTCGTCCTCGGGCCTGACCATATTCAAGGGAAAACTCCTTTGTTTGACGCGTTTGATCCAGCCTACCTTTTGGCACCTTGGGGCGCCTCCTGCGGGTGCGGAACCGGGGTCGACACCCTCGATTGTGGTTTCCGGCAAAAGTCGTGCTATTGTTTTCATCGCTGCTGCAGGAAACAACGATTCAAGCGAGAGCGAGAAACAGTTTCCTGTGATCACCTGCGCGGGTGGCGGAATGGCAGACGCGCTAGCTTGAGGTGCTAGTCCTGGAAACGGGGTGAGGGTTCAAGTCCCTTTCCGCGCACAAAGCAACTCCCCAAGGAACGTATTAGTTCCTTGGGGAGTTTTTTGTTTGCCCGGATGCCTGGAATGCGTGAATGCATGAATGCGGGCCAGAATGTCAGACCCGGCAGATAGTGTCGTGAGCATCACAGCTGCAAGGAACAGGGGCCAACCATCATGGAAACAAACAACGAAGCAGCCCACAAGGCGAAGAAGACCCTCAAGCTCATCACGAAACTGCTGGCCAAGGCTGAGAGCACCCCCTTCCCTGCCGAGGCGCAGACCTTCCAGGAACATGCGGAGCGCCTCATGGTGCGGTACGGAATTCAGCAGGCCGCCATCGACGCCGAAGCGGGCAAGGCCGGCAAGCCGCAGGAACTCATGGTGGAGGACCGCTTTGAATTGGGCGGGCAGTACCGGGTGGGCCAGGCGCGAGGCTTCATCGCCGTCGCCAGCGCCTTTGACACCGTGAAGGTGCTACAGGCCACCACGCCGTCCAAGAAAGTCATCTATCTCATTGGTGCCGAGTCCGACGTTGCACAGATTCGCCGGCTCTTCGGCTCGCTGCTGCTGCAATTGGACACTGCCATGGCCAGTTGGTGGGCAGCGTATCCCTATAAGCCGCACCTGAGCGCCTATGAAAAGACGCTGGAACGGCGCCAATTCCAGCTGGGGTTCCTGGTCACCGTCGCTAACCGGCTGAGCTCCCTCTATAAGGAAGAGGCCGTTGCCGGGGAACCGGGGAACCAGCTTGTGCTGGCGAGCCGGAGGGAACGGGCCGATGAACACGCCCATGAGCTTTACCCCGATGTACGCAACGCCCGACGCCAGGACATGGCTTACGGTTCGAGCACTGCGCATGCGGCTGGCAGTACCGCCGGTCAACGGGCCACGGTCAACGACGAAATCAACTAGGGCTCACCGTGTCTGCGCCGTGTTGCCGATAAGCTGGGGCTTTCGTTCTGACACAGGGAAGAAAACACCCATGAACACTGTCCGGCCCGCCTCCATCGTTGGCCTCTTGGCAGGTGTCTCGGCAGTTGCCCTGGCCCTGACGCCGTCGCTGGTCCCCCGGCCGGCACTCTTTCAGGGCTTCCTCGCCGGCGTGAGCTTCGCCCTGGCATATGTGGCGGCGGCCGGGCTTTACCGGGGCGTTGCTGCTTTCCTCGTCCGACGACGCATGGACTCCTGTCCGGGAAAGCGGCGCGTTCCGGAGACCCAAGGTGTCCCGGGAAAGCGGCGCGTTCCGGTGACCCTGCACCTCCCGCGGTGGTTGTGGCAAGTTGTCGGCGCAGCGGGCCTGCTTTATGTGACCTTGGTCGGTGTCCTGGCCGTGAGATGGCAAAACGATGTGCGTGCGCATGTGGACATGCCGCCCGTTGACGGGCTGGATGTTGGCATGTTCTTCGCTGTGGCGATACTGCTGGCCGGCATTGTTTTTGGCCTCCGTGGGGGCCTGCGCAGGCTGGCCGTCCTGGGACGCCACGGGGCTCGGCGTGCCGGGCTGCCGCCGGGGCTGGTCACCCCGACCGGATGGCTCGCCGGATTGCTGGCTGCCACCTTGGGGCTCGGCATTGTGGTGTCGGCTGCACTCTGGGGCACCGACGGTGTCTATGCGGCGCGGAACGAAACAACGCCCGCAGGCATTGTGGAGCCGGCCGAGGACCACCGCTCCGCCGGCGCCGGTTCAGCCGTCGAGTGGGACAAGTTGGGCATGCAGGGCCGGGCTTTTGTGGGTGGCGGCCCGGGCGCAGCCACCATTGAGAACGTCACAGGTCATCCGGCGTTGGAGCCGGTGAGAATCTATGTTGGTTCGGCACAGGAAGAGTCCATGGCGGCACGGGCTGCACTGGCCGTTGCCGAACTCAAGCGCACCGGCGGCTTTGACCGCGGCACGCTCATGATTGCCACACCCACAGGATCCGGCTGGTTGGAACGCCAGGCGGTTGACTCGCTGGAATACTTGCACGGCGGCGACACGGCAATTGTGTCCATGCAGTACTCCTACCAGCCAAGCTGGGTGTCCTTCCTCTTTCACCAGGACCTGCCCCGCGACTCGGGGCAGGCGCTGTACAACGCGGTGAAAGCTGAGTGGGATTCCATGCCCGCCACAGAACGCCCCGCCTTGCTGGTTTACGGGCTGAGTCTTGGCGCCTCCGGCATGCAGTCGGCCTTTTCCGGCATTGACGACCTCGCCAGCAGCATCGACGGGGCAGTCTTCTCGGGTGCACCCAACAACTCCCAGCCTTGGGGCGCCCTGCAGGCCCAACGTGATCCGGGATCGCCCGTGTGGCAGCCAGTGTTTGACGGTGGCCGCAACGTTCGCTGGCTGTCCAACACCGGTGATTTCGACAAACTGCAGGGGCCCTGGGAGCCAGCAAGGGTGGCCTATTTGCAACACGGCACCGACGCCGTGACGTGGCTGACCCCGCGTTTGATTTGGGAGAAACCCGAATGGCTGGCCGGCACCAAGAGCACTGGCGGACGCGCACCCGACGTCAGCGACGCCATGCGCTGGATTCCACTAGTCACCTATTTGCAGGTGGCCTTCGACATGTTCATGGGTGAGGCTGTGCCGGCCAGCCACGGACACAACTTCGGCGACGTCGCAGTCGAGGCGTGGAACGGCGTGGCCCCCAGCCGGCTGGACCCGTCCGCCGTCGACCGCATCCAGGACGTCATTGCCGCCTACCCCTACGAGGAATCCCTGAACAACTAGCCCGGCCCCGCCCTCAGGCTTCGAGTACGGGCCCTCCCCGCCGGCCAGCGGCGGGGAGGGGCAGTGCCTCAGGCGGAGGTCACCGTGCCGCTGAAGTACCTCCTGGCACTGTGCGCATTCCAGGCCGTGAACTCCGAACTCAGCCAGGCGCCGTCGTTACTCCGGTGGTCGAGGACCTCCAGGGAAACGGCGGCGGGCAAAAAGATTGGCGAGTCGAAGGAAATATCCCAGCTGAAGGCTGGTGGCTTGGCCAGCGGCACCGTGGCCAGCACCCGGGCGGCAGCGTACATGCCGTGGGCGATGGAGCGGCGCAGGCCCAGCGCCTTGGCGCTCAAAACGCTGAGGTGGATGGGGTTGAAATCACCCGAAACGGCGGCGTAGGCGCGTCCGGTGTCAACACCCAGCCGCCACTGCGCCGTCGGCGCCGGCGGGACGAAGTCCACCCGTTCCCCGGCCGTCGTCGGCTTGTCCAAGCCCGGCAGAAAAATGCCTTTGGCCAGGTACGTGGAAACCCCGCGCCACAGCAGCGCCGTGCCATCGGCGTTGTGGATCTCGGCAACGATCTGCACCTGTGTCCCGCTGCGGTGGCCGGTGAGGTCCCGCGCCCATGCCCGGATCGACAATTCATCGTCAAACATCACGGGAGCCAGCTGTTCCACCTGGTTGCGCAGGTGGATCATCCCCAAGAGCGGCAGCGGAAATTCGTCAGCAACCATGACGCTCATGGCCACGGGGAAGGCGAAGGCGTGCAGGTACCCGGAGGGCAGCACGTCGCGGGCGGGCTCCCCCATGAGGTGCGCAAACTCGGTGACCTTGGCCAGGTCGGCCCGCACACCGCGTACTTCCACCGCCGTGGCCGGCAGGGCCACCGCCGGCTCGGCGCGCAGCAGCCTGTTCTTGGCCGCCGACGCGGCGGCATTCAAGTACAGCTTGGATAGGGATGGCATCTCGGTCAACACTGTCTGCGCCATTACTGACCCACGATGTTCTGCCCGCACACCCGCAGCACGTTGGCGGTGACGCCGGCGGCATTGGGCTGGGCAAAGAAGGCGATGGCCTCGGCCACATCGCTGGGCTTGCCGCCCTGCTGGAGGCTGTTGAGCCGACGGGCGACCTCGCGGGTGGCGAAGGGCATCTTCGCCGTCATGTCGGTTTCGATGAAACCAGGCGCGACGGCGTTCACCGTGCCACCGCGCGGGGCCAGCAGGGGCGCGGTGGACCGGACCATGCCCATGACCCCGGCCTTCGAAGCGGCGTAGTTGCTTTGGCCGCGGTTTCCGGCAATGCCACTGGTTGAGGCAACGCTGATGATGCGCGAGTTGGCGCCAAAGTCGGGGCTCGCCAGGAACGCCTCGTTCATGCGCAGCTGCGAGGAGATGTTCACGGCGATGACCGAGTCCCACTTGGCGCCGTCCATGTTGGCCAGCAGCTTGTCACGGGTAATCCCGGCGTTGTGGACGACGATGTCGATCCGGCCGTAGCGTTCCATGGCGTGGTCCAGGATGCGTGTTCCTGCGTCGGGTGCCGTGATGTCCAATTGCAGCGCCGTGCCATGGATTTCGTTGGCGACGGCGGCCAGGTGGTCCCCCGCTGCCGGCACGTCCACGGCGATCACCGTGGCTCCGTCGCGGGCAAGTGTGCGGGCGATGGCTGCACCAATGCCGCGGGCGGCTCCGGTGACAACGGCGACACTGCCCTCCAGCGGCTTGACCCAATCCTGGGTTTCATCCGAGCCGGCGGACGAGGCGCTCAGGAACTGCCCGTCGACAAAGGCTGACCGCCCGGAGAGGAAGAAGCGCAGGGCTGCCATGGCGCTGGGCGAATTGGCGGCAATGTCATTGGTCAGCAGGACGCCGTTGGCCGTGGCGCCTGCCCGGAGTTCCTTGGCCACCGAACGGATGATCCCGTCGACACCGTTGCGTGCGGCAGCCAGCGCGGGTGCGTCGGTCGTCGTTGTCGTTGTCGTGCGGGAGATGCTGACGATCCGGGCGTTCTTGTTCAAATCGCGCAGGGCAGCACCAATGGTGAGCATGGGTGCTGAGAGCTGTTCCGGGTGGTCCAGTTCGTCCAGCACCACGACGATGGCGCCCAACTTTTCCTTGGGTGTCGCATGGCGCCGCACATCAAGGTGCCAATTAAGCAACACCTGGGCAACGCCGTCGGACCCTGCTCCTTGGCCAACCACTAAAATGGGGCCCTCAACCAACGGGGCCTGGGGGCTGTAGCGGCGCAGGATGGCGGGCTGGGGAAGGCCCAAGCGCTTGGCGAGGTCCTTGCCGAATCCGCGGCTGACAAATTCTGTGTACTTGTCGGCGCCGTGCTTGTTGGCACTGCCACGCGTGCTGGAGGATGTGTTCTGCTGGTTCATGCGTCTACCGTGCTTCCAAAATTGCGACGACGCCCTGGCCGCCGGCGGCGCAGACGGAGATCAAGCCGCGTGCGGGGCGGCCATCAACGGCGCCGCGTTCGTGCAGCATCTTGGCCAGTGTTGCCACGAGTCGTCCGCCGGTTGCGGCGAAGGGGTGGCCGGCGGCAAGGGATGAGCCGTTCACATTCAGCTTGCTGCGGTCCACCGAGCCGAAGGCGCCGTCCAGGCCGAGGCGTGTCTTGGAGAACTCCTCGTCCTCCCAGGCGGCAAGGGTGCTAAGTACCGTTCCGGCGAAGGCCTCATGGATTTCAAAGTAGTCAAAGTCATCCAGTGTCAGCCCGTTGCGGGCCAGCAGACGGGGAATGGCGAAGGCAGGGGCCATGAGCAGGCCGTCCTTGCCGTGCACAAAATCGACGGCGGCGGCTTCACCGTCAACGACGTCGGCCAGGATGGGCAGGTCGCGGGCGGTGGCCCATTCTTCGGAGGCAAGCAGCACGGTGGAGGCGCCGTCGGTCAGCGGCGTGGAGTTGCCTGCTGTCATGGTTGCGCCTTCCCCCAGTGACTTGCCAAAGGCGGGCTTGAGCTTGGCAAGCTTTTCCATGGAGGAATCGGCGCGCAGGTTCGAGTCCCGGTTCAGGCCGCGGAACGGGGTGATGAGGTCATCGAAGAAGTTGCGGTCGTAGGCTGCTGCCAGGTTTTTGTGGCTGGCCAGGGCCAGTTCGTCCTGGGCCTCGCGGGTGATGTTCCACTGTGCAGTGGTCAGCGCCTGGTGCTCTCCCATGGACAGGCCGGTGCGAGGTTCACCCGTGGACGGGGCGTCAGGAGAGAGATCCTTGGGGCGGATGCGGCTGAGGATCTTCAATTTTTGGCCGGTGGTCTTGGCACGGTTCAGGTCCAGCAGGATGCTGCGCAGGCCTTCACTGACGGCGATGGGTGCATCCGATGCCGAGTCGACGCCGCCGGCAATAGCGGAGTCAATCTGGCCGAGTTTGATCTTGTTCGAGAGTCCAATGACGGCTTCCATGCCCGTGGCGCAGGCCTGCTGGAGATCGTAGGCAGGTGTGGTGGCTGACAGCGCGGAACCCAGGACGGCTTCCCGGGTGAGGTTGAAATCGCGCGAGTGTTTGAGCACGGCACCGGCTGCAACTTCACCAATTTCTTCATCCGCCAATCCGAAGCGGGCAACGAGTCCGTCCAGTGCAGCCGTGAGCATGTCCTGGTTGGAGGAGTGCGCATACGCACCGCCCGAGCGGGCAAAGGGGATGCGGTTTCCACCCACAACAACGGCCTTGCGAAGACCGGGGCGTGTAGCGGGTGTGGCCGGGGCGGCCTGTGCGGCTGTGGGCGTTGTGGGACTGGTCATAATGCATTCTCCTTGGGAAACACCGTTGGTTACTGATACTCAGCGTACCTGATACGCTGAGTATCGTGAACACGTTACGGCGCGAGTCAAGCCAACCGCCACCCACCCCAGAACCGTTTCCGGGCAGTTCCCCTGCCGCGGACACAGCACACGCCGCTGTGGATACAGTTCGTGCCGCGGCCGGCGGCGGCGCCCCGGCCACAACGATCTCTCCTGTAGACGGGCGATCGGCGAGGTGGGAAGCGCACCGCGAGGAACGCCGTCGTGCGTTAATAAAGGCAACACGGAGGGCCATTCACAGGCTCGGCGCGGATGCTTCCATGGAAGACATCGCCGTCACCGCCGGCACATCCAAGTCAGTGTTTTACCGCTATTTTGGCGACAAATCAGGACTGCGGCAGGCGGTGGGGGCCGTGGTCATCCGGCAGATGCAGCACACGATTGCGGCTGCCCGGCAGGGTGCCTCCGAGCCGCGCACCGGCGTGACCGCCATGGTCGCCGCGTACCTGCACATGGCACAGACCTCCCCCAACGTATATTTCTTCGCCACAAATACCAGCGAGGGAGACGCCCGCCAATCAGGTGACTTGAGCGGCTTCTTCGACTCGGTGACGGAGATGATCACGGACCCGCTGCGGCACTTGTTGGGCGATCCGGAATCGGCGCTCCTGGACTATTGGCCCGCCGCGGCCATCGGATTGGTGCGCACAGCCGGTGAATTATGGCTGCAGACCCCGGAAAATCCGGCCAAACCCAATTCCCAGGCCATGGCTGAACAAATTTCAGCCTGGCTTTTCGACGGCGTGGGGAAGCTGGTTGCCCCAGCCCTCTCCCCCGCACAGTAATCGCAACAGAAGGATAATCATGACCAATGTAATGACCACTGTTTCGCCCGCCAACAACGACGAAAACACCGGTGTTGACGTTGCACAGCTTGGCGAATTGCTTCTTGGCCGGTGGGCTGAGGTGCGCCGGCAGGCACGCAAGCTTGCAGGACAGCCGGAACTGCACAAAGTTGAGGGCCTGAGCCACGTTGCACACCGTGAGCTGGTCTTCAAGCAGCTGGGCATCCTGGTGGCGCAAAACGGTGTCCACCGCGCGTTCCCCACGCGTTTGGGCGGCTCGGATGACCACGGCGGCAATGTTGCCGGTTTTGAGGAACTGGTCATTGCCGATCCGTCATTGCAGATCAAGGGTGGCGTGCAGTGGGGGCTGTTCGGTTCGGCTGTTTTGCACCTGGGCACCGAGGAACATCAGGACAAGTGGCTGCCGGGCATCATGAACCTGGACATTCCTGGCGCCTTTGCCATGACGGAGATTGGCCACGGCTCTGATGTGGCATCCATTGGCACCACGGCCACCTACGACGCCGGCACGCAAGAGTTCATCATCAACACCCCCTTCCGGGCTGCCTGGAAAGAATTCCTGGGCAACGCTGCAGTGCACGGTGTGGCTGCCGTCGTGTTTGCCCAGCTCATCACCAAGGGCGTCAATCACGGTGTCCATGCGTTCTACGTTGACCTGCGCGACCCGGACACGATGGAGTTCCTGCCGGGCATTGAGGGGCTGGATGACAATATCAAGGGCGGGCTCAACGGCATCGACAACGGCCGCCTGGCCTTCCACAATGTGCGGATCCCACGCACCAACCTGCTCAACCGTTATGGGGATGTGGCCGTTGACGGCAGCTACAGCTCCCCCATCGCCAGCCCGGGGCGCCGCTTCTTTACGATGCTTGGCACCTTGGTGCAGGGCCGCGTGTCACTGAACGGTGCTGCCGTGGCGGCCTCAAAGGTGGCGTTGAAGATCGCCATCCAGTACGCAACTGAACGCCGCCAGTTCAACGCCGCCTCGGATACCGAAGAGGTTGTCCTTATGGATTACCAGCGCCACCAGCGCCGCCTGCTGCCGTTGCTGGCCACGACCTATGCGGCCGCGTTTGCGCACGAGGAACTGCTGGTGAAGTTCGACGACGTCTTCTCGGGCGCGCACGACACGGACGAGGACCGCCAGGACCTGGAAACCCTCGCCGCAGCACTAAAGTCCATGACCACATGGCATGCCCTCGACACCCTGCAGGAGTGCCGTGAAGCCTGCGGCGGCGCCGGTTTCATGGTGGAGAACCGTTTCACCTCGCTGCGTGCGGACCTCGACATTTACGCCACCTTTGAGGGCGACAACACAGTGCTGCTGCAGCTCGTGGCCAAGCGCCTGCTGGCCGACTACAGCAAGGAGTTCCGCAATCTGGACTTCGGTATCCTGGCCCGGTTCGTCGTCGGCCAGGCAGCCGAGCTGACCTTGCACAAGACGGGTCTGCGCCAGGTGGCGCAGTTCGTCACGGACACCGGCTCGGCCCAGAAGTCGGCCAAGGCGCTCAAGGACGAGGACACGCAGCGCCAGATGCTGACCGAGCGGGTCCAGACCATGGTTGCCGATGTTGCCGGCGCCCTGAAGGAGGCTGCAAAGCTGCCCAAGGAAAAGGGTGCAGAGATCTTCAACGAGAACCAGAACGACCTCATTGAAGCTGCCCGCGCCCATGCCGAGCTCCTGCAGTGGGAGGCGTTCACTGCGGCTCTTGGCCGTGTTGAGGACGCCGGCACCAAGCATGTCCTGACCCGTCTGCGCGACCTGTTTGGCCTTGGCCTGATTGAAAAGCACCTCGACTGGTACCTGATGAACGGCCGCATCTCCATGCAGCGCGCCCGCACCCTTGCCCCGTACATCAACCGCGTCCTCGCCAAGCTGCGCCCCCACGCACTGGACCTGGTCGACGCGTTTGGCTACGGACCCGAGCACCTGCGCGCACCGATCGCCTCCGGCATTGAGCGTGAGCGCCAGGATGAGGCACGCGAGTACTACCGTGCACTGCGTGCCAGCTCGGATGCGCCGATCGACGAGAAGGTGCTGATCGCCCAGGCCAAGGCGGCCGCGAAGAAGTAGCCTTTCGCTCACCTGAAGTCCGACGGCGGGGGGTCACCTTTTCAGCGAAGGTGCCCCCCCGCCGTCGGCTTACGGTTCGAGATGTGAGATCACGCCCTGTCCTCGGGTGGACGCGGCCTCGGGGAGGGCGCGATCTCAAACCTCGCGAGAATAGGTTGTGCTTGCGGAGTTTTTTCCCCGTCTCTCTCCTTCGCCGCCGCGAACTGGCAGTAGGTGCCGTCAAATCGCTTTTTTGGGAACAACAACTGCCAGCTCACGAAGGCGTAGAGCTTGTTCGATGCCGACCCTGGTTAGGACATTCGTCGAGTTCTGATCTCAACGCTCAGATCAGAACTCGAGGGGCTGTTGCCTTGGGCGGGGATGAGCAGTTCGGGTCCTCCTCAGAGGCCCCTGTAACAGCAGGTTGCACCTTCTGCACCATCGCACCCACTGCGCCACTGCAACAGCAGCTACTGCTCAGGCAGCACGCTGCTGTACACCTCAAGCGTCTGTTCGACGATCGACTCCCAGGAGAACAGTTCGGTTGCGCGCTGGCGACCCTTCACCCCCATGGATCGTGCCCGGGCCGGGTCGTTGACCACTTCGATCATCGCGGCAGCAAAGTCGGCAACAAACTTATCCGGATCCAGCGGAGTGCCGGTGCCATCGCCGACCTGTTCCAGTGGCACCAGCAAACCGGTCTCACCGTGTGCCACCACCTCGGGGATGCCGCCCGTGGCGCTGGCAACAACCGCGGCACCGCAGGCCATGGCCTCAAGGTTCACAATGCCCAGCGGCTCGTAAATGGAGGGGCAGGCAAACACGGTTGCATGGCTCAGGACCTGAATCAGCTCAGCACGCGGAAGCATGCGCTCAATAACGATCACGCCATCGCGCTGCGCCTTGAGGCCTGCAATCAATTCGTTGACCTCAGCGCCGAGTGCGGGGGTGTCGGCAGCTCCGGCACACAGCACCAACTGAACCTCCGGCGGCAATGCGGCGGCCGCCTTCAAAAGGTAAGGCACACCCTTCTGGCGCGTCACGCGCCCAACCCACACCACGCTGGGACGGTCCGGATCAATCCCCAGGGAACGGACGACGTCGTCCTTCTCATCACGCTGCCAGGAAGCAACGTCAATGCCGTTGTGGATGACCTTCACCTTCGCAGGATCAACGTTGGGGTAGCTGCGCAAGATATCTTGGCGCATGCCATCCGAGACGGCGATGATGGCGGCAGCACCCTCATACGCGGTCTTCTCAACCCAGGACGACACGGCATAACCGCCGCCCAACTGCTCGGCCTTCCACGGCCGCAACGGCTCCAGACTGTGGGCACTGAGCACATGCGGAATGCCATGCAACAGTGAAGCAATATGACCAGCCATGTTCGCATACCAGGTGTGGGAATGGACCAGGTCCGAGCCCTCAATGGCTGAAACTACCTGCAAATCAACACCAAGAGTCTGCACGGCCGCATTTGCTTCTGAAAGCTCGGGAAGATTCCCATAAGAGGCAACAGTGGCGCCATGAAAGTTCATCTCGCGTTCATTTCCAAACGCGTGTACACGTAAATCTACCTTGGCTGCCAAGACGCGGCTGAGCTCGGCGACATGCACGCCAGCGCCGCCATAAATCTCGGGCGGAAACTCTTTTGTCACAATATCTATACGCACACTCTCAAGGTAGTCTGTCGGGACACATTTGTTCTAGTGTGAAGGTGTTGTGACCCATACAAGGCCATGGCAAGGTGCACCATTCAAACTGTCGGAGGTTGGATCATGTCAGTCAAGAAAGTTCTGGCGATCGTTTTAGCAGGCGGTGAGGGTAAACGATTGATGCCCTTGACAGCAGACCGCGCTAAACCAGCTGTTCCTTTCGCCGGGTTCCGGTTGGTCGATTTCGCTTTGTCCAATCTGGCAAATTCGGGATATTTGAAAATTGTGGTGTTGACGCAATACAAATCGCACAGTTTGGACCGTCATATTTCGGAAACATGGCGGATGTCCACACAATTGGGCAACTATGTTGCTTCGGTTCCGGCGCAGCAGCGCCGCGGCAAGAGCTGGTTTCTGGGCAGCGCGAATGCCATCTACCAGTCCATGAACCTCATCGTCGATGCCGAACCTGACATTGTGGTTGTGGTCGGTGCCGACCACGTCTACCGCATGGACTTTGATCAGATGGTGCAAAGCCACATCAATTCCGGTGCCCGGGCCACTGTTGCCGCCGTGCGCCAGCCCTTGGAGATGGCGGACCAGTTCGGTGTCATAGAGATCGACGGCGCTGAAGTCGCCGGTGCGATTGGTGCCCACAAGATTTCTGCCTTCGTTGAGAAGCCCGAATCCACGCCAGGGCTGCCGGATGCCCCCGACCAGTTCCTGGCCTCCATGGGCAACTATGTTTTTGACACGGAGGCCCTGGTCGAGGCACTGGAGCAGGACGCCGTCAAGGAAGACACGAAGAATGACATGGGCGGGGACATCATCCCCTACTTCGTCAACCGCGACGAGGCGTTCGTCTACGACTTCTCGACCAACGACATCCCCGACGCCACGGACCGGGATCGGAACTACTGGCGTGATGTGGGGACCATCGACTCCTACTACGACGCCCACATGGACCTGATTTCCCCCATGCCGATCTTCAACCTGTACAACAGGGCATGGCCCATCTTCACCCGCAGCACCACCTCGCCGCCTGCGAAGTTTGTCCGTGGCGAACAGAACTCGGTCGGAACGGCGCTGGACTCCATCGTTGCCGCCGGTGTGGTGGTCTCCGGCGGTGTGGTGGAAAATTCCGTGTTGTCCCACGACGTCTATATAGCTGCGGGCGCCCGCGTGCAGGAATCGGTCCTCATGGACAAGGTGACGGTGGGGGCTGGTGCAGTGGTGCGCAGGGCCATCATCGACAAGAACGTCAAAATCCCCGCCGGGGTCACCATTGGTGTGGACCCGGAGTTGGACAGGGCCCGCGGCTTCACCATCACCGAGTCGGGATTGACGGTTTTGAGCAAGGGACAGATTGTTTCTCCCCCAGACGAGCAGGAAAAGCAGCTGGCCCTGGCAGCAGCCGCGGAGCTCCCCGAGGCCCTGGCTCTGGCCATCGACCGGCACCAGCTCGCCCCAGAGACCATTGAGAAAGTGGTGGCGAACCAGATCGCGGCCATCAGTGCGGTTACTGATGGATCTGTGGCGGCCGGTGAAGAGGCTAACATTGTTGGGTGAGCGCCCCTGAATTGACCCCTGAAGAAATCCAAAATTGCCTCAAGGTTTTGGAGAACATCCACGTCTACGACGAAGAACATCCCGACTATGTCCTGGTACGCCGGGCCACAGGAAAGATGTTCAAAGCCGTCAAGCGGCACCGCCGGGTCGTCAAGCGTGACGCCATCAACGACGCCGACAAGGCCGTCATTGCGCTGACCGCGACGGCGGCGCCGGACCGCATCGACGATGAGACACGGGGCAACAAGCTCAAACCCTCAACGACTGGCGACACGGCGGGGACGCTTCTGCGCTCCCGCCCCTGCTACATCTGCAAACAGCATTACACCCAGGTCGATGCCTTCTACCACCAGCTGTGTCCGGACTGTGCCGCGTTCAACCATTCCAAGCGCGACGCGCGGACCGACCTCAGCGGCAAGACTGCCCTCCTCACGGGTGGGCGCGCCAAAATCGGCATGTACATTGCCCTGCGCCTCCTGCGCGACGGTGCACACACCACCATCACCACCCGTTTCCCGAAGGATGCAGCCCGGCGTTTCGCCGCCACGGAAGACAGCAGCGAATGGCTGCACCGGCTGCGCATCGTAGGCATCGACCTGCGCGACCCCACCCAGGTTGTGGCCCTGGCCGATTCCCTCAACGAGGCCGGCCCCCTCGACATCATCATCAACAACGCGGCACAGACCGTGCGCCGTTCCGGCAACGCCTACAAGCCGCTGGTTGATGCCGAGCTCGAGGATCTTCCCACGGACACCCCCATGCCCGAACTGGTCACCTTCGGCCACGCCCATGACAAGCACCCCCTGGCGCTGGCCACGCAAATGCTGGAACACCCCAAGCTGGCCGGTGACGAGCTTGCGTCGCTGGCGCTCTCTATGGGCTCGGCCTCGCTGGAGCGCATCGAGGCAGGCACGGCCATTGACGCCGGGGGCCTCGTCCCCGATGTGGCGGCCATCAACAGCTGGACCCAGGTCGTCGACCAGGTCGACCCGCTGGAGATGCTCGAGGTCCAGCTGTGCAACGTCACGGCACCGTTCCTGCTCGTCTCACGCCTGCGTCCGGCCATGACGGCATCCACCGCGCACCGCAAATACATTGTGAACGTCTCCGCCATGGAGGGACAGTTCTCCCGCGCCTACAAGGGTCCCGGCCACCCGCACACCAACATGGCCAAGGCCGCCCTGAACATGCTCACCCGCACCAGCGCCAAGGAGATGCTCGACGCCGATGGCATCCTCATGACCGCGGTCGACACCGGCTGGATCACCGACGAACGCCCGCACTACACCAAGGTGCGCCTGGCTGAAGAAGGCTTCCACGCACCCCTTGACCTGGTGGATGGCGCAGCGCGGGTCTACGACCCGATCGTGATGGGAGAGTCCGGCGAGGACCAATACGGTGTCTTCCTCAAGGACTACAAGCCCAGCCCGTGGTGATGCCCGACGCCGGCAGTCCCGGTTTCGCTGCGACGGCACGTACGCTGGCTCCCGGCTTGGGCGTCGCCCTGGCCGCGGTGGCCGTCTCCCTCCTGGTCCACGCACTGGTGCCGATGCTCCCGGCCATGACGGTCGCCGTCGTGCTTGGCATTGCAGCGGTCAACCTGCCAGGAACGTCGGCGCTGTGCCAGGGGCCGTGGCGGAAGGGGCTGAATTTTGCTGGGAAGCACCTGATGCGCGCCGGCATTGTCTTCCTGGGCCTCAAGCTCAGCCTGGGCGACATCATGGACCTTGGCTGGCTCAGCGTGGCCCTCATCATTTCCGTGGTGCTGCTCAGTTTTGCCGGCACGCTGGTGCTGGGCAAGCTGTTCCGGCTGGCGGGCGACACTCCCTTGCTGATTGCTACGGGCTTTTCCATCTGCGGCGCGTCCGCAATCGGCGCCATGGCCGCGGTCAAGGGCACTAAGCATGAGGACACCGTCATCCCGGTGGCCCTGGTGACGCTGTGTGGCACGCTCGCCATCGGTATTCTGCCGCTGCTGATGAATCCGCTTGGGCTCAGCACACTGCAGTTCGGCCAGTGGGTGGGCGCCGGAGTCCACGATGTGGGACAAGTGGTGGCCACGGCACAGACCGCCGGCGCGGTTGCCCTGAGCGCCGCCGTGGTGGTCAAACTGACCCGTGTTGTGCTGCTGGCCCCCATTGTTGGCGTGGCCGGTGCGCTTGAGCGCAAGCGCCATGCCCAGGCCCTGGAGCTCAAACGCGCGGCCAGCGCCGACCCCGTGGCGGCCCCCAAGTTCCCACCCGTGATCCCCCTGTTCGTGATCGGCTTCCTGCTCATGGCGGCGCTGCGCACCACAGGTTGGCTGCCCGAGGGTGCCATTGAGGCTGGCGCACTGGGCCAGGACATCACACTGGGTGCGGCACTGTTCGGGTTGGGCTCCAGTGTCCGGGTCCGCGAGCTGCTGGCCACCGGGTTGCGGGCCACGCTCATGGCGCTGTGTTCCTGGGTTCTGATTGCCGCGCTGGCATTCGGCGCGGTGCACCTGATGTCGGCCTGACCCGCCCTTCTCAACTCAGCAGCCTTTGCTGACTTGATCCACCTTTTCCAAGGGTCCGTGATTGAATGAATTGGTGTCCAATTTTAATCTTTTGCGAAGCGAAGCAGCTGCCCGAAAATCCCTCATCACGGTTCACAACTATGACGTTGACCTTGACCTGAGCCTGGCCGAAGACCCCACGGTCCCAGGCTTCCCCAGCACCACCACCATCACCTTCGCGGCGGAGGTGCCGGCGGATGACTCCGCTGCCGATGAAGCGACGGAGCAGGCCGGCACGTTCCTTGACTTCATCGGACTCAGTGTTGAGTCGGTTGTCCTAAACGGCACCTCCCTGGCTGTCAGCGAGGTGGTGGACGGCTCCCGCATCCACCTGCCGAACCTGGCTGCCGAGAACGAAGTGGTGGTCGCCGCCACTGCCGCGTACTCCAGCAGCGGCGAGGGCCTGCACCGCTTCGTCGATCCCGCCGACGGCAAGACCTACACGTATACACAGTATGAGCCGGCCGATGCGCGCCGCGTCTTTGCGAACTTTGAACAGCCCGATTTGAAGGCCCCTTACACTTTCCGCGTGACCGCCCCCAACGGCTGGGAAGTTGCCTCGAACCAGTCGGTGGCCCGCCATGACGTGCTGCCGGAGACCGGAGCCCGCCGCTGGGACTTCGCGCCCACCCTGCCCATCTCCACCTACATCACCACCGTCCTGGCGGGGCCGTACTTCAAGGTGGAGGACCACTTCTCCATGACCTTTGGCGCGGACAGCGCCCACGCCGGCCAGGAGCTGGAGATCCCCCTGGCCGCTTATTGCCGGGCCTCCCTCGCGGGCCACTTTGATGCCGCTGAGATCTTCACGGTCACCAAGGCTGGCCTGGCGTACTTCAACGAGCTCTTCGACTACCCGTACCCCTTCGGCAAGTACGACCAGGCCTTCGTGCCCGAATACAACCTCGGCGCGATGGAAAATCCGGGCCTCGTCACCTTCACCGAGGCGTATCTGCACGCCTCCCGCGCCACCGACACCGCCTACCAGCAGCGCGCCAACACGATCATGCACGAGATGGCGCACATGTGGTTTGGAGATCTCGTCACCATGGGTTGGTGGGACGATTTGTGGTTGAAGGAATCGTTTGCCGACTTCATGGGCCACCTCGCCGTGGCCGAAGCCACCCCCTGGGGGCCAAAGTCCTGGGTCATGTTCGCCAGCCGGCGCAAGGCCTGGGCGTACACGCAGGACCAGCTCCCCACCACACACCCCATCGTCGCCGACATTCCCGACCTGGAAGCCGCCAAGGCCAACTTTGACGGCATCACCTACGCCAAGGGCGCCTCCGTGCTCAAACAGCTTGTGGCGTACGTGGGCCAGGACGCGTTCATCGCCGGCTCGCGGGAGTACTTCAGGACCCATGAGTACTCCAACACCTCCCTGGGCGACCTGCTGGACCCGCTCAGCAAAGCCTCGGGCCGCGCCCTAGACGAGTGGGCCGGCCAGTGGCTGGGCACCTCCGGCATGTCCACGCTGACCCCCGACCTGGACATCGACAAGGGCGCCGTCAGCTCCCTGACCATCACCCAGACGGCCATCGACCCGGTCACCGGCAGCGAAGCCCTACGCCCGCACCGCCTGGCAGTTGGCTTTTTCAAGTACGACGCCGGAGCCCTGGTCCGGAGCGAATCGTTCACCATCGATGTGGTGGGGCAGGAGACGGTGGTTGCCGAGGCTGTTGGGCGCCCGTCCCCCGACCTGGTACTGGTCAACGACCAGGACCTGAGCTATGCCAAGGTTCGCCTGGACGCTGCTTCGCTCAGCACAGCCCTGACCGGTGTGGGCACCATTGCGGACCCGCTGGCACGCAGCCTCGTGTGGTCGGCGCTGTGGAACGCCACGCGAGACGCTCTCCTGCCTGCCGCCGTATACCTGCGCACGGTGGTGGCCCACGCAGGAGGCGAGGCAGACACCAGCCTGCTGCAGACCCTGGCGGACAATGCACTGTCGGCCTTGGAACATTACTGCCCGGCCCCTGATCGTGCCGGCGCCGCGGAACTGTTGCGTGCCGGTGTCGAACACCATTTGCAGGAGGCGGCGCCGGGCAGCGACGAACAGCTCATATGGGCGCGCACCCTGGCGCTGCTGGGCCGCGGCGCCGACGCGGTCAACCCGCGCAGCCGTGAGTGGCTGGCGGGAGTCAACGTTCCGCCCGGGCTGGTGGTTGACGGCAGCCTACGCTGGCTGCTGTGGCAGCAGCTGGCGGCACGCGGCGCGGCGACCGTGGCCGATGTGGATGCTGAATTGGCGGCGGACACGACGGCCGAGCACCGGGCCAACCACTGCACGGCGATTGCCGCACTGCCGGTGGCGGAGGGCAAGGCACAGCGTTGGCAGGAAGCCGTTGCGGAAACGGCGCTCAGCAATGAACTGCTCAGTGCCACGATTGCCGGCTTCACGGTGGGCGACGCCGCGCTGCTGGAGCCGTTCATCGAGCCGTACTTCCTGGCCATTGAGGACGTGTGGAACGGCCGGAGCCTGGAAATTGCGGGGCGCATTGTGCGCGGGCTGTTCCCCCTGTCCCAGGATCTGGTGCCCGGCACCTCCCCCGAGCACCATCCCGTGGTGCACCGCACCGACGGCTGGCTCGCTGGGCACCCGGCTGCGGCGCCCGGGCTGCGGCGGATGGTGATCGAGCAGCGGGACCAGTTGCTGCGGGCGCTGCGGGCACAGGCTGCGGCTTAACTGCAAGCCCGCGTAGCGAATAACAGCGCAACGGCAGGCGGGCGCCGTCGGGCTTGGCCTGCTGTGACGGATGGTGCGGGGCGTTTGCGGTCTAGGCTGCAGGCGTCCCTCGCCGCACCCAGCGGAGGAACGTGGCGGTCATGCCCAGGACAACCGCAAGCCACGCCGCCACAGCAACCCAGGTTGCCACATTGCCAACCCACGCCACAAGGGGCATGTGGTTCTCCGTGCCGAACCTATACGTTGCCACGGCAAACATGCCCAACGGAAACACGATCGACCACAGGGCAGTGGTGTAGCGCACCGGCTCGCGCCGCACCACATGGCGCCAGAAGCCGAAGGCCACCAGCAGCGGCACCCACCACAGCCCAAACGCCCACAGGAGGTAGCTGATGCCGCCCACCGTGGGGCCGGCCATGGCGATGACGGGTACCTCGGACGGCAGGTGCAGGATCATCGACCCGGCCAAGACGGTGATGGCGGTGGCACCCATGAAGATCCAGTTGGTCGGCACAATCCCGCCCAGGTTTTCACCGCCCGTCAGCAACCGCAGCATGACAAGGGTCGTGAGGGTGAGATACAGCATGATGCCCACGCCCCACAATGCCACCGCCGCGTCGCTGAGCAGCCGGACACTGCTGCCGCCCGAGGCCAGGGAGGCGGCGGCCATCGACAGTGACTGGGTGGAGACCACCCACAGGAACCAGGTGCCGTCCACGGGCAGCAGCCGCGGGCGCAGCGCCTCACCAATTTCGGTGCGCAGCATCATCGACAGCGGAACGCCGTAGGCCAGGAACAGCCAGAGCGGGATGCTCATGGCTGCCATGATCCAGGTGACGGCCGGCGCCACCGGATGGAAACCAATGCCCACCACGTTGATGGCGGCCACCATGGTCAGGTAGCCGAAACCCTTGTGCGGGTTGCGGAAGTCAGCGACGGCCTCGTCCGTGTGGTTCAGCAGGCGGCCGAGCAGGCCGATGAACAGCAGTGCCAGGCCACCGACGGCGATCCACAGCAGCGTCCAGGACGCCACGGTCCAGCCGGCGTCGAGCAGGGCGGAGGCAACAATGCCCGTGGCCATGACGAAGGCAAACGAGGCCGGCGGCTGGTTAGGCCACCGGCTCCTCAGCGTCGCGGCGGTGCGGGCACGTGAACTCATGGGACCCGGTGCAGCCACTCGTCTGTGCCGAACTTCGTCTCAACCCTGCGCGCCGCCTCCGCCAGTTCGGCCTCGGTCAGGGTGGAGGGCCGGGCGCCGTAGCGGGCGGTAAACGTCTCGGACATGCGGGCCAGGATTTCCGCCCGGCTCATGCCGCTCTGGCGCCGCAGCGGATCCACGCGCTTCTTCGCGGAGCGGGTTCCCTTATCCGACAGTTTTTCCTTGCCGATCCGCAACACTTCCACCATCTTGTCGGCGTCGATGTCGTAGCTCATGGTCACATGGTGGACCATGGCGCCGTTGCTCAGGCGCTTCTGGGCGGCTCCGCCAATCTTGCCCTTGTCGGTGGCGATGTCGTTGAGCGGGACATAGAACGCCTCGATGCCCATGGATTCCAGTGCGGCCAGCACCCAGGCGTCAAGGAACTTGTACGAGTCTTCAAAGTTCAGCCCGTCCACCAGGGTCTGGGGCAGGTACAGGGAGTAGGTGATGCAGTTTCCGGCCTCCATGAACATGGCCCCCCCGCCACTGATCCGGCGCACCACGTTGATGCCGTATTTTTCGACGCCGGCCGGGTCCAGTTCGTTGCGCACCGACTGGAAGGAGCCAATCACCACGGACGGCTCGTCCCAATCCCAGAAACGCAGGGTCGGGTTGCGCCGCCCGGCACCCACCTCTTCGGCGAGCACCTCGTCCAGGGCGACATTGATGGCAGTGGGCAGCACCGTCGGTGCGATCACGTCCCATTCGTGGTCAATCCAGCTTGTTGCCTTGGTCAGTGCCCGGCGGACGGTGATGGCGACTGCCTGGGCCGAGAAGCCAAATAGCACGGCGTCAGGCGGCAGGGCTGCCGTGATGGCATCCGCCAATGCTTCGGCAGGCAGCGAGGCCGACAAGCCGTTCAGTGCATCGTTGATGCGCTCCAGCGCCTCGTCGGGTTCCAGGAAGAAATCTCCGCTGACACGGACTCCCTTGAGGAGCCCGTGCGCCACCTGGACGTCAACGACCACCAATTTTCCGCCATGGACCTTATATTCGCCGTGCAGTAGAGAAGACATGACTCCATCTTCCCGTCACACGGGCTCCACGCAAAACCACTCCGCAACCTCGAACTTGGGCCCGCTGGAATCGAGTACGCAGTTGTTGGACCAAAAAGCTCCGGAATTCGCTTTCCGAGTCCAACAACTGCGTACTCGATTAAAAAGCAGGGCCCGCACCATACGGTGCGGGCCCTGCCATAAAAACTGTGGGAAGAAGTGTTACTTCTTGCCGAAGCCTGCGAAGCGGGCGTTGAAGCGCTCGACACGGCCGGCGCTGTCCATGATGCGCTGCTTGCCCGTGTAGAACGGGTGTGACTCTGAGGAGATTTCCACGTCGATGATGGGGTAGGTGTTGCCATCTTCCCATTCGATGGTCTTCTTGGACGTTGCGGTGGAGCGCGTCAGGAACTTGGTGCCGGAAGCCAGGTCGTTGAAAACGATTGCTTCGTACTTGGGGTGGGTGTTCTGCTTCACTATGAACCTCAGAGTGTTATTGCCTGGATTTTGCCAGACGGATGAATGTTATGGCCACAAGGACCAGCTAGAAACTTTACCGGCTTGCGACGATTTCACCAAGCCCGCTGGGCCAAGGCAGCCAGCGCATCGTTGGCGTGCACGTTCATATTGGTTTCGCTGGATACCTGGAAACGCAGGATTTGGCCGGAATCCACAATGAAGGTGGCCCGTTTGGTGGGAAGTGACTTTGCCAACAAACGACGCCGGACACCAAACAAATCTGCCACCTCACCCTTCGTGTCGCTCAGAAGGGGATAGTCAAAATGGTTTTTCGTGGCGAAGTCGAGCTGTTTCGCCACGGAATCGGTGCTGATGCCAACAATGGAGGCCCCTGCTTTCGCGAACTCTGCCGCCAGGTCCCGGAAGTGGCAGGCCTCCTTGGTACAGCCGCCGCTGCCGGCCAGGGGGTAAAAGAAAATCACCAGGGGCCCGTCTGCGGTCAGTTCTGCCAGGCTGCGCAGCTCGCCGTGCTGGTCCTGGAGCGAAAAGGCGGGCACTTTCTCATCAATCTTCATGCTTCCACACTACTCGTGGCGGGCGGCCTGGATGCGGCATCCGGCGAGCCGTTTCAGCCCCGTGGATCAGTGGCGAAGAACGCCACCGCGCTGGCGGCGGCAACATTGAGGGAGTCCACGCCTGCGTGCATGGGGATCATGACGGTGTGCTTGGCGCGCGCCAGAGTATCGGGGCTGAGCCCATTGCCCTCGCTGCCGAGGATGAGAGCCAGTTTGTGATCGTTGCGGGCGGCGAGTTCCTTGATGGTGAGCGATTCCGCGACCAGGGCAAGTGCCGCCGTCGTAAATCCGGCCTCATGGAGCACATCCAGTCCGGCTGGCCCATCCGTCAGGCGTGCCCACGGGACCTGGAACACCGCACCCATGCTGACACGGATGCTGCGCCTGTACAGCGGGTCGCCGCAACTCGGGCTGATCAGGACGGCGTCGACGCCGAGCGCCGCGGCGGAGCGGAAGATGGCGCCAATGTTGGTGTGGTCGCTGACGTCTTCCAGCACGGCCACACGTCGCGCACCGGCCAGCAGCTCGGGCAGGTTCACCGGTGCGGGGCGGTGCATGGCGGCCAGGGCTCCGCGGTGGAGGTTGATGCCGGTGATTTGCTCGAGCATGGCGCCGGTGCCCACAAACGCGGGGACGTCTGGGTGGGCTTCGAGCACGTCCAACACCTCCGGCAGTCTCTTCTCCGCCAGGAAAAAGGACCGCGGCCGGTGTCCGGCGGCCAGTGCGCGGCGCACCACCTTGGGACTTTCGGCAATGTAGAGGCCCTCGGCTGGTTCCTTCACCTTCCGCAGCTGGACGTCCGTCAGGGAGACGTAGTCGCTGACGCGGGGGTCGGCGGCGTTGTCAAGATGGATGATCATGGGGCAACCAGTTTCTGAATCATAAAGAACAAGGCCACGAGACCCAGGACGACGATGACGCTGCGCAGCACCAGCGGCGGCAGTTTCCGGCCGATGCGGGCGCCAATGAAGCCGCCGGCGAGGGAGCTGACGGCGATCAGTGCCACCACTTGCCAGATGATTTTCTCCGGGGCGAAGATCAGGTAGGAGATGGCGGCCACGACATTGACGCTCAGCGAGAGCACATTCTTGACGGCGTTGGCGTTTTGCAGCGTGCCGGACATGAAGATGCCCAGGATCGCGACGAGCAGCACCCCCTGCGCGGCAACAAAATAGCCGCCGTACACGCCCGCCAGGTACACGAGCACTACCATGGCGGCGTCGTGCGAGCGGGTGGAGGGGCCGGCGTCGCGCCTTGCCTTGATGGCTCGCTGCAGTTTCGGCTGGAAGATGACCAGTGCCAGCGCCAGCACAATCAGAGCCGGCGCCACCAGCGCAAACACCGACTCCGGCAGGTGCAGCAGCAGTGCCGCGCCCGTGATGCCGCCCAGAATCGATGCGGGCATGAGCCTGCGCAGGTTCGCCCTCATGCCGCTCAGCTCGCGCCGATACCCCCACGTGCCGGAGATGCCCCCCGCGATCAGGCCCATGGCGTTGCTGACCACCGCCATGACGGGGGCAACCCCCAGCGCGATCAGGATGGGGAACGTGACCAGCGTGCCGGAACCGACCACCGTGTTGATGGTGCCGGCCCACAGCCCGCCAAGCAGGATGAAGAAGGATTCAAGCGCGTTCACTGCTGTGGTGGGGTCCTATTCAAGGAGTGGCGGGCGTGAAGGGCTGCGTGGGAAGGGGCGTGGGAACAGCCTTGATGGGAAAAAGGGGGCGGGAGCGTACGACGGCGGTTAGGCGCGTGCCGTCGCCGTGTACCGTCCGGCGGTGCTTGTGACAGACAGCGGCAGGCCGAAGGTAGTGGAGAGATTCTCCTCCGTCAGGACGTCCGCGATGGGGCCCTGGGCAACGATTCCGCCGTCGCGCAGCAGCAATGCGTGCGTGAAGCCCGGGGGGATTTCCTCCAGGTGGTGGGTGACCAGAACCGTGCTTGGTGCCAGGGGGTCGGCTGCCAGTTCGCTCAGGCGCTTGACCAGGCCTTCGCGGCCGGCGAGGTCCAGGCCTGCGCCGGGCTCGTCCAGCAGCAGCAGTTCGGGATCGCTCATCAGGGCGCGGGCGATCTGCACACGCTTGCGTTCGCCGTCGCTCAGCGACGCAAAGGGGCGGTTGAAGAACGTGGAAACCCCCCACTCCTCCAACAAGCCAAAGGCGCGGCGTTCGTCGTCGCGCTCGTAATCCTCACGCCAGCGCCCGGTGACGCCATAGGAAGCGGTCACCACCACGTTCAGTACCTTCTCGTGCTCCGGAATCTGGTGGGCCAGGCTCGCGGAAGCCAGGCCGATGCGCGGGCGCAGCTCAAAGACGTCAACGGCGCCCAGAACCTCGTCGAGGATCCCCGCAACACCGCGGGTGGGGTGCATGCGCGCTCCGGCGATCTGCAACAAGGTGCTCTTGCCGGCACCGTTGGGGCCAAGAACCACCCAACGTTCGCCCTCCGTGACACGCCAATCGATGTTGTCCAACAGTGTTTTGGTGCCGCGGACTACGCTGACACCGGCCAAACCCAAAACTTCACTCATAAGCACTGAGCCTATGACACGAAAGGCGGCCAGCGCTAACCAGCGCACTCTCCAGGTGGGGCCAGCGCGGGTGCTCTTGGCTAGAATACAATCATGCCCTCCACATTTACAGCAGTCAGCTATGGCCAAACGCTCTCCCCCTCAGTCCTTGAAAACATCCGGACCGTCCTGTCCGAACACGGCTACACGGTTGCCTCTGAACGCGCGGAGAGCCATCCCGGCTTCGAAGTTGCCGTGCTTGAACTGGGGTCCCTTGATCCCAGCGGAGCCAGCGACGCCCAGGCTGCGGCACGCCTGGCCCGCCTGCGCAAGGCCCTTGTGGAGACCGGCACTGAGAACGTGAGCACCGCCGTCGTTCCTGACTCCCTGCGCAATGCCAAGCGCAAGTTCATCATCATGGACGTCGACTCGACGCTCATCCAGCAGGAGGTCATTGAGCTGCTGGCCGCCCATGCCGGCACCGAGACGGAAGTTGCCAAGGTCACGGAGGCGGCCATGCGCGGCGACCTGGACTTTGCTGAGAGCCTGCACCACCGCGTCGCCACCCTGGGCGGGCTGCCCGTCAGCGTGCTGGCCGAGGTGGGCGAGAAGATCAAGTTGTCGGAAGGCGCCGAACGGCTCGTGGCGCAGGCCAAGGCAGCGGGACACGTTGTGTGCGCTGTCTCGGGCGGATTCTCACAGATTCTGGCGCCCCTGGCGGAACGGCTGGGCCTGGACTTCGCACTGGCCAATGACCTTGAGATCGTGAACGGGCACCTGACCGGCAAGGTCTCGGGCGCCGTGGTTGACCGGGCGGCGAAGGCCGTGCAGCTGCGCGAGTGGAGTGCGCTCTCGGGCATTCCGGTGAAGGCCACCATGGCCATTGGCGACGGCGCCAACGACCTCGACATGATGGCCGCTGCGGCGCTCGGGGTTGCCTTCAATGCCAAGCCTGCCGTGCGTGCAGTGGCCGACGCGCAGATCAACATCCCCAACCTTGACGTGGCGCTGGCGCTGGCCAACATCTAGCCCGACCTGCCGTAACCGGCGCCGCTTCCTCCGGCTCTGTCGTATAACAACGAACGCTCCCCCACCTGATGTGAGGGAGCGTTTGTTGATTATGCCCCGGATCTGCAGGAGCGTTTGGGAAAACAACCCCGGATCTGCAGGAGCGTCTGCCGGGGTGGGGCAGGGGCTAGTTGAAGTAGTCGGCTCCGCCAACGTATTCGGTGTGGCCGCTGGGCACCTCGGCCGTGGCCATCTTGGCGATCTCGGCGGCAAATTCCGCCACGGAGTACAAACGGCCGGCCTCGGCGCGGCGGGCCTCGATGGCGCCCGGGTTGGCACGGTCCAGCAGGGTGGCCGTCACGGTGCCCTCGATCATGTCGCCGGAGACCACAACAAGTGAGATGTCCTCTGCGGCCAAGTTCGGGATGAACGCGCGCAGTGCGTGTTCGCCGGCACGCTTGCTCCTGGCCACGGGCTCGTATTCGGGCATCGTGGGCACGGTTTCGATGAAATGCGCCTGGTGACTTGTGACAAATACCACGCGTGAGCCGGCCGGCAGCACCGGCATGGCGGCGTTGAGCAGGTTGACCTGTGCGTCGCGGTTGAGCGCCAGGGCATAGTTTTCGGCCATGCCGCTTTCCATGCCGCCCGATGCGTTCAGCACCACCAGGTCCAGCGAACCAAAGTTTTCCAGGGCAGCGCTGACAAGTGCCTGCACGCCTTCCTGGGTGGTCAGGTCCGCGCCCACGGCTATTGCGCGGCCGCCGGCTTCCTGTATCTGCGCCACAACCTTGTTGGCGCGGGGAGCCTTCTGGCGGTAGTTGACCACCACTGCGGCACCTTCTGCGGCCAGGAACTTTGCCACGTCGGCGCCGACGCCGCGTGAGGAGCCGGTGACAATGGCTGTCTTTCCGTCAAGCTTTCCCATAAATACTTTCCTTACATCCAATTTCTACGTTCCACGCGGCGGGACCCTTTCGGGTGCCCGCCCGGGCCATCCATGTCGAATCTTAGCGGCGCCGCGGCGTACTTCCGAGTACATCGGCGCCGCGGCACGCGCTGCGGCACCGGCCGGGCACGCGCCGTCGTGCCTTAGTGGCCCATGCCGAGTCCGCCGTCAACGGGGATGACGGCGCCTGAGATGTAGGAGGCCTCGTCGCTGGCAACCCAGCGGACCACGTTGGCGACCTCATCGGCCGAGGCGAAGCGGTTTGCCGGAATCGTCGACAGGTACTGCTTCTGGGTGGCTTCCGGCAGTTCGGCCGTCATGTCGGTGCTGATGAAACCGGGGGCAACCACGTTGGCCGTGATGCCGCGTGAGCCGAGTTCACGGGTGATCGAGCGGGCAATGCCGACCAGGCCGGCCTTGGAAGCGGCGTAGTTGACCTGCCCGGGCGAACCATACAGGCCCACCACGGAGGAAATCAGCACCACGCGGCCCTTGCGCAGGCGGATCATGCCCTTGGAGGCGCGCTTGATGACCCGGAACGCGCCCGAGAGGTTCGTGTCCACGACGGAGGTGAAGTCCTCTTCGCTCATGCGCATCAGCAAGGTGTCCTTCGTGATGCCGGCGTTGGCAACCAGCACCTCGACCGGGCCGTGGGCGGCCTCAACCTCGGTGAAGGCGGCGTCGATGGAGGCAGCATCCGTGACGTCGGCCTGGACGCCCAGAATTCCGTCGGGCAGTTCCGAGGTGCTGCGGTAGGTCACGGCGACC
Organism: Arthrobacter sp. PAMC 25486; assembly: GCF_000785535.1. NCBI lineage: Bacteria > Bacillati > Actinomycetota > Actinomycetes > Micrococcales > Micrococcaceae > Arthrobacter > Arthrobacter sp. PAMC 25486. The sequence continues at coordinate 681,901 of NZ_CP007595.1, forward strand.
TTGTCACCGTTGGCCAGAAAGGCCTTGGCAATGGCCAGACCAATGCCGCGATTTCCGCCGGTAACCAAAACACTGCGACCCTGGCGCTCTTCGCCTGCCGGTGCACTCATGTATTCCTCCTGGAAGTCAATCTTGATTCTTCTATGGCTAATTCAGCTTCAGTTAGTGAATCCTACGGTGAAAGCCGCCACGGCACACACTTGGCTTTTTGGTTGTGCACCCGGGCAGTGAGAGAATGGAGGCGTCCCTTGGAGTGTGATGAAAGACCAATCAGCTACGCCGAAATTCGGTGCCGGCCGGCGCAGCAAGTACCGTCACAGCGCCCCCGACACCGGTGTTCAAGCCATTACCAACGCCGCCGATCCCCACAGCGAAGACATGCGCCGACGCATGGTGCAATATTCGGTCACCATGGGCATCCGCATGGTGTGCCTGGCCGCCATTTTCGTCTTTGACGGATGGTTCAAGCTCGTGCCCATCATCGGCGCCGTGGTGCTGCCGTGGGTCGCCGTGATGATCGCCAACAGCGGCGCGGACATCAACGCGCACGAGACCGTGGAGCTCCTTGACGAGGCACCCTTGTACTCCTTGGGGGTTGGGGATCCGGAAACGTTCGACGGCGCACCCTCCCCCGGTGACATCCTCACCGGCGAGCTCGTCCCCGACACAGACGAAGACACCCCGGCCGGCGAGAGCACGCCCGCCAATGGCGAGGACAACTTTGCCGGCGAAGGCACGCCCCCTGCAGGCGCCTACGCCGCTGGGGGTTTCGCCTGGCCCATGGGCCCCGGCATTCCAAGTGACCCCACGGAGCCGGCGCAGGAAGCTGCGCAGGAGGAGAAACACCATGAACATCTTTGACATGCTGTCCGGCGAAGGACAGACAGGCGAAGGGCAGAATAGACCGCCGGCTCCCGAGACACCCAAGTGCTCCCGCAAGGGTTGCCGTGCCGACGCCACCATGCAGTTGCTCTGGAACAATCCCAAGATTCACACAGTTGAGCGGCGTAAGATCTGGCTGGCGTGCGAGGACCATGTCGGCTGGCTTGAAGATTATCTCCAGAGCCGTTCCCTGTGGAAGGAAACCCTCCCCTTGAACTCGCAGCCGAACCCGCAACCGTTGACTCCTAAGGATTCCGCCTAGTTCATGAAGACGTACAAGTTTCTTTTCTCCAGCAGGTGGATGGGCTACTTTGCCATGGCACTCATCTTTGCCGTGGCCTGTGTAGCACTGGGGAACTGGCAGATGAACAGGCGCAACGCCGTCGTGGAGAACATTTCCAAGATCCAGCAAAACTATGCCGGACAGGTGGCGGACTACCAGGACATTGCGAAGAACTTCGACACCCTTGACCCCGCCAGGGAATGGACACAGGTGCGCATGAACGGCACCTACCAGACATCGGATGAGCGCATTGTCCGCAACCGCCCCCTCAACGGCGCCCCCGGCTATGAGGTGCTGGTGCCGCTCACGCTGGACAACGGCGACACCATCATCATCGACCGCGGCTGGCTGCCCATCGGCTACAAGGTGCCCGGACATCCGGACTTTGTTCCGCAGCCCGAGGCCGGAGTGGTGACGGTCGTGGCCAGGCTCAAGCCGGTGGAACCCACACTGGACCGGGGCGCCCCGGAAGGGCAGCTGGCCTCCATCGACCTTGCCGAGTACGCCACACAACTCCCCTATGACATTAAGACCGGCGCCTACGCACAGCTCGCCACAGAATCACCGGCGGCCGCTGCCAACCCCACACCCTTCCCCGCACCGTCGATCGATGAAGGCTCCCACCTCAGCTATGCGCTCCAGTGGATAGCGTTTGGCGTCCTGGCCTTTGTGGGCTTTGGCTACGCCGCCCGCATGCAGCGCCGCAACGACGACTACGACGCCATGGAAGCCGCCGAATCAGGTGTTCCCGTGGAAGAGCTGTACGGCCGCGGTTCGGCATTCCATCCACGCAGGCACACCAAGGTTCGCAAGCCGGGCGCCCAGCCAACCGCCGAAGAAGCCGAAGACGCCCTGCTTGACTCCCAGGGGTTCTAAGCGGCAGGCCGCCAAACCCTGCACCGCCAACCGCTTCGCTGAGATGTTTGTCATAGTGACTATCGGCCTCCCATGGCTCGCATGCCCGCAACGAGCCCCTCGGCCGCTAGCGCCTAGCAGCCTCCCATCGCTCGCAAGCTCGCAACGAGCCCCTCGGCCGCTAGGCTTAGCCCATGAGCGCGCACAATAATACTGAGGTTCTTGATCCCGTCGTTGAAAACGTCCGGGCTGCCCTCACCTCGGCCGGGCTGGATGACACCGTCATCGTTGTCCCGGACTCGGTGGCAACCGCTGCCACGGCCGCGGCGGTTCTGGACTGTGAGGTTGGCGCCATCGCGAACAGCCTCATTTTTGAATGCGGCGGCAAGCCACTCCTGATCCTCTCCAGCGGGGGCGCCAAGGTGGACACCCGGAGAGTAGCCCGCGACCACGGGCTCCCCAAGATCAGCCGTGCCACCCCGGAATTTGTGCTCGAGCACGCCGGCCAGCCTGTTGGTGGTGTGGCACCCCTAGGGCACCCGTCCCCCATCCGCAGCTTCCTCGACACGGACCTGGCCCAGTATCCGGTGCTGTGGGCCGGCGCCGGCAGCCACCAGGCCATGCTCTCCATCAGTTACCAGCAGCTCCTTGAAGCAACAGGGGCAACTGAAACTGCCGTGCGCTAGTCCCCAGCTTCGCCCTCCGCTCGCAAGCTCGCGAGGGAACCCTCAAAGCCGTGGGCCCACAAAGCAGAACAGCGGGAGATGACTTGGATGTCCAAGTCGCCTCCCGCCGTCGTTCCCCACTCACGGCCCCGATAAATCGCTGAGGCGACTTCCCGGCAACCTGGCGAGCGTGGGCCATCGGTTGCTGGCAGCTTAGGCCATCGTGATCAGGTCCAAGTATTCCGGGTTCCACAAGTCCTCGTCGCCGTCGGGCAGCAGCACCACACGCTCGGGGTCAAGGGCCGCTACGGCACCCTCATCGTGGCTGACCAGGACAACGGCGCCGGTGTAGTTCTTCAGGGCCCCCAGGATCTCCGCACGGCTGGCGGGGTCAAGGTTGTTGGTGGGCTCATCAAGCAGCAGCACGTTGGCACTGGAGGCGACGATCGTGGCCAGGGCCAGGCGGGTCTTTTCGCCACCGGAAAGGACGCCGGCGGGCTTGTTCACGTCATCACCTGAGAACAGGAACGAGCCAAGGATGCCGCGAACTTCGGCGTCGTTCATGTCCCCGGCCGCTGAACGCATGTTCTCCAGGACGGTGCGGTTTACGTCAAGGGTGTCGTGCTCCTGGGCGTAGTAGCCAACCTTCAGGCCGTGGCCGGCAATGATCTCGCCGGTGTCAGGCTTGGACACGCCTGCCAGCATGCGCAGCAGGGTCGTCTTACCGGCACCGTTGAGGCCCAGGATGACAACCTTGGAGCCGCGGTCGATGGCGAGGCTGACATCCATGAAAATTTCCAATGAACCATAAGACTTGCTGAGCCCTTCGGCCATCAGCGGAGTTTTCCCACACGGAGAAGGATCTGGGAAGCGTAGTGCCGCCACCTTGTCCTGGGCCCGGACCTCTTCGAGTCCGGCCAGCAGGCGTTCGGCGCGCTTGGCCATGTTCTGAGCGGCAACGGCCTTGGAGGCCTTGGCCCGCATCTTGTTGGCCTGATCCATCAGGACGCCGGCCTTCTTTTCAGCGTTGGCGCGTTCCCGGCGTCGGGCGCGTTCATCGGTTTCGCGCTGCGACAGATACTTCTTGTAACCGAGGTTGTACTGGTCAATCGTGGCCCGGTTGGCATCCAGGTGGTAGACCTTGTTCACGGTCGCATCCAGGAGTTCGACGTCGTGGCTAATCACGATCAAACCGCCATTGTGGCTCTTGAGGAAGTCCCGCAGCCAGGCCACCGAATCAGCGTCAAGGTGGTTGGTGGGCTCATCAAGGAGCATGGTCTTCGCACCGGAAAACAGGATGCGCGCCAACTCGACACGGCGGCGCTGTCCACCGGAAAGGGTTTTCAACGGCTGGTTCAGGATGCGTTCGGGCAGGGCCAGGTTGGAGGAAATGGATGCAGCCTCGGCTTCGGCAGCATAACCGCCGGCGGCCTGGAACTCGGCATCCAGACGGTCGTAGCGGCGCATTGCCTTGTCGCGGATGGTGTTGTCTTCGCTGGCCATGTCGTCCTCGGCCTTGCGCAGCTTGGCGATGACCTTGTCCATGTCGCGGGCCGCAAGAATGCGGTCCTTGGCCAGCTGCTCCATGTCAGGGGTGCGCGGGTCCTGCGGCAGATAGCCGATTTCTCCGGTGCGCGTGACCGTGCCGCCTGCGGGGAGTGCCTCGCCGGCCAGAACGCGGGTCAAGGTGGTCTTGCCGGCACCGTTGCGGCCCACCAGACCGATCTTGTCGCCGCTGTCGATGCGGAATGATACTTCGTCCATGAGCAATCGAGCTCCAGCACGTAACTCAAGGTCTTGGACCGATATCAACGTAGTAACCTTTCACATAAGCGGGCAAGTGTCGTCAACGCATCCGGCCCAAACGGGCAGAAACACCTTGCACAACCTATCTAGTCTAACGACCTTCCGGTGCGGCGAAAATCCCGCCCCCTGAAAAATTGAGTGAAAGCAGCAACAATGAGTCCTTTGAGTCACAAGGGCACGGCCCTGAGCACTTCCCACGCGCTGCCCGACGGCGGGCCACAGCCAGAAACGCCCCGTTCCGGGCGCCGCCGCTGGGGTGCGATGGATCTCTCACTCATTGCTGTCTTTGCGGCCCTGATGGCTGCCTCGATTGCCGTCCCCGGCATCAACGTTGGCCCCCTGGGTGTTGCCATCACCTTGCAGACCCTGGTGGTGAGCCTGTGCGGGCTGGTGCTAGGATTCTCTCGCGGCACAGCAGCCGTGGGCCTGTACGTGCTGTTGGGCCTGATTGGGCTGCCCATCTTCAGCGGCTTCCGTGCCGGGCCTGCCGTCTTGGCCAGCCCCTCCGCCGGCTACATCGTCGGGTTCATCTTTGGCGCAGCCGTGGTGGGCCTGCTGGCAACCCTCGCTGTGCGCAGCCGTTGGCGCATGGCCGGCCTCTTTGGTGCGGCCATGGTTGGCACAGTGGTCATTCATGCGTTTGGCATCGCCGGGTTCATGGCCAAGGGCATGGCCCTTTCCGCCGCCGTCACGGCCGATGTCATCTACCTGCCCGGCGACATCCTAAAGAACGTAGTGGCCGTGGCCATCGCACTGAGCCTGCACCGCGCCTTCCCCGACCTGCTGGTGCGCCGGCGCAAGTGAATTCACCAGTGACAAATTCCATTGTTTTGGCCAGCGCAGGCGTCAGCATCGCCTCCGCCGATCCACGCATCAAGGAACCGAAACGCATTCTGTCCCCCCTGTCCCTGACGCTTGACGAACAACGCATTGCCGTGATCGGTGCCAACGGATCAGGGAAGTCAACGCTGCTGCGCCTGCTGAACGGGCTGGTGCTGCCGTCCACGGGCAGTGTCCACGTCAGGGGCCGCAGCACCCACAGTGATGGCTCGGCCGTGCGGGCCACGGTGGGCTTTGTCTTCACCGACCCGCTCTCCCAGCTCGTCATGCCCACGCCCCTGGAAGACGTGGAACTGTCGCTGCGCCGGACAAAAATGGCGAAGGCTCGGCGCCGCGAGACTGCCTTGGCCATCCTGGCCGACTACCAGCTGGCACACCTGGCCAACAGCAGCATTTACGAGCTCTCCGGCGGTGAACGCCAGCTCGTTGCCTTGGCCACCGTGTTGGCCGTCGCCCCCTCCGTGCTGGTCCTGGATGAGCCCTCCACCATGCTGGATTTACGCAACACCCGGCTGCTCATGGAACGCCTTAATGCACTGCCGCAGCAGGTCATCATGTCAACGCATGACCTCTCCCTCGTGTCCGACTTCGAGCGCGTCCTGGTCATCGACAACGGTGCCGTGGCGTTCGACGGCGGCCCGCACGAGGCCATCGCCCGGTACCGGGAGCTTGTGGACTAATGCGCGGCCATGCCTTCCTGGTGGCCGGATACGTTCCGGGCACCTCGTTCTTTCACCGGCTGCCGCTGGGACGCAAAGCGCTGCTGCTATTTGCCGTGGCAGTGCTGTCCCTGGCCTCGCCGCTGATCTCCACGGAGGCGGGCGCCTGGACCACCACGGTGACCCTTGCCGCCGTCGCGCTTGCCCATTTCATCGCCGGACTGCCGTGGCAGAAGCTGTGGCGGGCCGTGCGGCTCATGCTCATTTTCCTCGTCCTCATCGCCGCATACCAGTGGTGGCAGTATGGGCCGGTGGTGGCGTGGCAAGTCATCGCCGCGATCGTCGCCACCGTCCTGGCCTCGAACATTCTCACCGCCACCACACCCATGGATGAACTGCTGGACGGCCTCTCCGCACTGGTCCGTCCGCTGCGCAGGTTCGGTGCCGATCCGGAGCGGTTTTCGCTCACCGTGGCGCTGATGCTGCGCAGCATTCCCTTTGTCATTGGCGCGTTTGCCGATGTCAGGGACGCCGCCCGCGCCCGCGGCCTGGAACGCAACTTGATGGCACGCTCCCTGCCCGTCGTGATCGCCACGGTGGCTTACGCGCGCAACACCGGCGAGGCGCTGGCCGCCCGCGGCCTCGGTGATCCCGAGCCCGCTGATCCCGCTCCCCTCGATTCCACAAACGACGGCGCCGACGCCGCCTAAGTGCCGGGCTTGGTGCACACCAGAGTTTCAGGCAGGCGGTCCTGGCCGTGGCTCTACCGCCGGAGTTCAACAGCCTGGAAGTGGGCGGCCAGGCCCATCCCACCGGCCATGCTGATCATGGCAAAGGCATCGGGGCCGGCGCCGGCGCCGCGCTGGACCTGGGCGAGCAGCCGCGTCACCAAAACGGCGCCGGACGCACCGTACGGATGGCCCAGGGCCAGTGCCCCGCCGTCGAGGTTGAACGTGCCCGGGTCCAACTCCAGCAGGTCGGCCGTGGCAAGCACCTGCGCGGCGAAGGCCTCGTTGAACTCGATCAGGGAGTGCCGCAGCACCTCTGCCGGCAGGCCGCTGGCAGCCATGAGTTGTTTCATGGCGTGCGCGGCGCCCACACCGAGCAAATTGGGGTCGTTGCCGGCGACGGCGCTGCTGCGAAACAACAGGCCCTTCCTTGCGGGATCCGCCATGGCCCCGCTGGCCATGAGCTGCCGGGCCCGGGTCAGTGAGGTGACGACGACGATGGCCGCACCGTCGCTGAACGGGCAGGAATTCCCGGCCGTGACGGTGCCGCCCGGGACAAATGCAGGCGGGAACCGGGCCATGAGTCCGGCCGTGAGCGTGGGGCGTGGGCCCTGATCGGCGGAGAGCCCGGCAAAGGGCAGCAGTTCGTTGCTGAAGTGTCCGCTGTTGCCGGCCGCTATGGCCTTGGCATGGCTGTGCAGCGCGTAGTCGTCTTGGCGCTGGCGCGAAATACCATAATGGGTCGCGACATTCTCCGCAGCCACCCCTGCGTCCGGATCGCCCGTTGCGAGCGGAGCAAATTGTGCCCTGTCGAAGAATTCCAGGGAGCCGTCGGCGCCCCGGTGGGCACGGGCCGGTGCGGTGCTGATGCTCTCCACTCCGCCGGCCAGGTACACGTCCCCGGCACCGGCCTGGATCAGACGGCAGGCAAGGACTATCGCTTCCAGTCCGGAGCCACACTGCCTGTCCACCGTGAGCCCGGGAACTTGTTCGGGCAGCCCTGCGCTCAAGGCTGCCAGACGGGCGACATTTCCCCCGCCGCCGGTGGCGTTGCCCAAGATGACATCGTTGAACTGGCGGGGGTTGAGGGGTGTGTCAGCAACCAGGTGTTTGATGACCTCAGCGGCCAGCTCATGGGCCCGGTACGATGCATAGGGGCCGCCGGCCTTGGCCGTGGGCAGCCGTTTGGCGCTCACGATGACGGCCGTGGTGTCGGGGTTGCCGTGGCTGTTTGCAGGAGGCATACCTGTTTCAGCGTCTGCGTTGGACACGGGGGTCCCCTTCCGTGATCCAGTGGGAGAGCAGGGCCCTGCTGATCTTCCCGCTTCCCGTCAGGGGCAGTACCACCAGCTCATAGTAGTGCGATGGCCGGTGGCTGGCGGGCAGCGCCGCCGCACTGTTCCGGAAGGCATCGGCATCGGTGGTACTGCCACCCTTGCCGGCGCTGTGGAACGCTGCCACCACCCGCTGGCCGCGTACCGGATCAGGGATGGCCGTGACGATGATGTTCATTTCGTCGGGGGCGCCACGGCGGAGTGCCTGTTCCACCGCGTGCGGGTACACATTGGTGCCGGAGCAGAGGATCATGTCGCTGGCACGGCCCACTACGTGCAGGATGCCTTGGGCGTCGATGTGGCCCTGGTCGTGGACAGTGTGCCAGCCGGTGCTGCCCAGCCGGGAAAAGGCCAGACCGTCGTCACCCCAGGCGTAGCCGCTGCAGAGGTAGGGGCTTTTGACGCAGATGCTGCCCAGTCCGCCGGTGGGAACTTCCCTTCCGTGAACATCGCGGACACTCAGCTGCACACCGGGAAAGGCGGGGCCCACGCCGTCGGACATGCCCTGGTTGGAGGCGGGCCCTGAGTCGGAGGCGGGAGCAGGGGTGGTCTCCGGCTCAAGGGTGGAGGCGGCAACGAAACCAAGCTCGGCGGCACCATAGTATTGCTGGATCGTGGCGTGCGGCGCCCACTGGCGGGCCAGCGCGACGGTGCTGCTGCCCAGTGCGGAGCCTGCACACACAATGTGGGTCAGGCCGGTGGCGGTGTGACCGGTTTCCATGCCGCGGCGGGCCAGCAGCTCCAGGACGGTCGGCACCAGCACCAGGCGGTTCACGTGACGCTGTGTCATGGCGGTCAGAGCTGCATCGGGGCTGAAATGCGGCAGGGCCACAAACGTGCCGCCCGCGTGGATTGACTCGCCCAGGGCGTAGAGGTTCATGCTCGCGGCGAGGGGCCCCGGTGCCAGCGTGACGGTGTTGGGGGTGAGACGGAAATACTCGCTGCTGCGGATAAACGATTCACGCCAGGATGCGGTGCTGCGGGTGAACGCCTTGGGGATCCCGCTCGTGCCCGAGGACAGGCCTAGCAGGAACGGCCGATCCGCGGCGTCGCCGTCCCAAACCTGTGCGGCGCCGCCGTCCCACTCCTGTGCGGCGCGGGCCAGGGCGCTACGCAACTCCGCCGGCCATCCGGCGTCGAGCACCATGGCCGTCTTGTGCTGGTGCAGGGCGGCACAGAACTGCGTGGCCAGCTGGGTGCTCGTGGGAACATCGATGATGGCGACTCGGGACGTTGCGGTGTTCCGCTGCGCAGATGCCGCGGCCAGCAGCCCGGCGAAGTCGATTCGTTGGGCGCCAATAATCACGGCGGGATGCTTCCCGCGGGCGGCGGCCCACTGCTGGAGCTGGTCGATGAAGGGCATTCATTTCATCCTAGAGGACCCCCGTGTTGCCGCCCAACACGCCCCTTGAAGTTTCCCACTGCTGGAATGTGGCAGCCGGTATTCTAAAGGCATGACTTTTAATGAGGGGGCGCGGCTGGATCCGTCGCAGGCAGAGGATCAGCGTGGCCGAGGAGGAATGGGCCGGGGCGGAAAGGTGGGCCTGGGGCTGGGCGGCGGCATTGTGGTGTTGATTGGCGCCTTGCTGGGCATCAACCCCGACCTGTTGTCGTCACTGGTGGGCGACACCGGCAACCAGCCTGCCATTGAGCAGTCAGGTGGTTCGGCCATTGAGAGTTGCCTGACAGGTGCCGACGCCAACGAACGGCTGGACTGCCGCATCCTAGGCACCGCGAATTCGCTGAACAGCTTCTGGCCCGGCTACCTCGACCAATACGGCGTGCAGTACTCGGTGCCCAAGACGGTGATCTTCACCGGCAGCGTCAGCACCGCCTGCGGACCGGCCTCGTCCGCCGTCGGGCCCTTCTATTGCCCGGGCGACAACAAGGCCTACTTTGACCCCGACTTCTTCTCCCAGTTGGAGACCCAATTTGGGTCCTCCGGCGGGCCACTCGCGCAGGAGTATGTGGTGGCCCATGAATTTGGCCACCACATACAGAATCTGACCGGAACCATCGGCAAGGCACAACAGGATCCCAGCGGCGCCCAGTCGGCCGCCGTCCGCACGGAGCTACAGGCTGACTGCTATGCAGGCATCTGGATGCGCTATGCCTCCTCGCAGCCGGCGCCCGGCAGCAACGAGCCGTTCCTGAAGGCGCTGGTGCAAAACGACCTCAACGATGCACTGTCCGCAGCGTCTTCGGTGGGTGACGACAGGATCCAGCAGGCAGCCACCGGCCGGACCAATCCGGAATCCTGGAGCCATGGTTCCAGCGAGCAGCGGCAGCAGTGGCTCTACGCGGGGTACCAGAGCGCAGACCTGGCCGCCTGCGACACGTTCTCCGTCCCGACGGTGTAACCGTTAAAAACGAACTGACCCGCAGAATACGGCGAAAACCACGTACAAATCGTGTATTTTCGTCGTCTTCTGCGGGTCAGATCCTCAACGCTGACATCCTTTGAGGGGGTCCGGTCGGTTAGTGCTAGATGTTGAAGCCGAGGGCCCGCATCTGGTCGCGCCCGTCGTCTGTGATCCGGTCGGGACCCCACGGCGGCATCCACACCCAGTTGATGCGCCATTCGTCAACGATGGGGCTAAGTGAATTCTCCACTTGTTCCTCGATGACGTCCTGCAGTGGGCAGGCCGCTGTGGTCAGCGTCATGTCCAGCAGCAGGGCGCCGTCGTCCCCGTAACGCAGACCGTAGAGCAAACCCAGGTCGACAATATTGACGCCCAGTTCGGGGTCAATGACGTCCTTGAGAGCTTCCTCGACGTCCTCGAGATCGGTTTGGCCAGCCGCAATGGCTGGGCTTGATTCGCTGATGTCAGTCATGATTCCTCCGTTGACTTACGGTGCAGTGACAAAGGCGCTTAGGCCGTTGCCGTCTCAGCAACCTGGTAGCGGTCGTAGCCTTCAGCTTCCAGCCGGTCAGCCAGTTCCGCGCCGCCCTGCTCGGCGATGGCACCATCGACGAACACGTGCACAAACTGCGGCTTGATATAGCGCAGGATGCGGGTGTAGTGGGTGATGAGCACCGTGCCCAGGCCGCCTCCGTCGATGGAACGGTTGACACCTTCCGAAACAACCTTCAACGCGTCAACGTCAAGGCCGGAATCGGTCTCATCCAGGATGGCGAACTTGGGCTTGAGCAGCTCGAGCTGAAGGATCTCGTGGCGCTTCTTCTCGCCGCCGGAGAAGCCTTCGTTGACGTTGCGCTCGGCGAACTCGGGCTCGATGCGCAGTTCAGCCATGGCTGCCTTGACGTCCTTGGTCCACGTGCGCAGCTTGGGGGCTTCGCCGTCGATGGCCGTCTTGGCGGTGCGCAGGAAGTTCGTCATGGTGACGCCGGGGATTTCAACCGGGTACTGCATGGCCAGGAACAGGCCGGCGCGGGCACGCTGGTCAACGGTCATCGCCAGGACGTCTTCTCCGTCGAGGGTGATGGAACCGCTGTCCACCGTGTAGCGCGGATGGCCGGCGATGGTGGCTGCCAGGGTGGACTTGCCCGAGCCGTTGGGGCCCATGATGGCGTGGGTTTCGCCGGTGTTGATGGTCAGGCTGACACCCTTGAGGATCGGCTTGACGCCCTGCTCCGTGGCAATGCTGACGTGCAGGTCCTTGATTTCCAGAGTCGACATACTCTTTTTTCTCCTAAAAAATTTGTGTGTGCGGCCGCAACGCTACTGCGTGCTGACGCCATTAAGAATGTTGGTGACGTCCACATAGACGTCGCTGCCATGAACGCTCAGGGCAAAGACGGGCACCGGCTCAAAAGCGGGCAAGGTCAGCGGTTGGCCTGTTGTCAGGTCGAACGAGCTGCCGTGCGCCCAGCATTCGATGGTGCCGTCCTCCACGTCGCCTTCGCTCAGGGAAATCTCTGCATGTGAGCAGGTGTCCCCAATGGCGTGCAGGTCTCCATAGGAGTCCCGCACAATGGCGATCGGGTAATCGTCAACCTCAACCAGCAAGGAAGCTTTCACCTGGACGTCGTCGGCTTGGCAGACGACGACGCCGACGGGCGTGGAGGAATCGCTCACTGGGGGGTCGCCGCCAATTCGCGTTCCACGGATTCGCGCAGGCGCTCCTCGAGGGCAGGGACCCGGATGCTCTGGATGACTTCATTCAGGAAGCCGCGAACCACCAGGCGGCGGGCAACGCTTTCCTCAATGCCGCGGGCCTGCAGGTAGAACAGCTGCTCGTCATCAAAACGGCCGGTGGTGCTGGCGTGGCCGGCACCCTCGATCAGGCCTGTCTCAATTTCCAGGTTCGGCACCGAGTCGGCGCGTGCACCCTGGGTCAGGATCAGGTTGCGGTTCAGCTCGTAGGTGTCTGTCGATTCGGCCTGCTTGCGAATGAGCACATCACCAATCCACACAGCGTGGGCCGCCTCGCCCTGCAACGCACCCTTGTAGGTGACGCGGGACTTGCAGTTCCTCGTGGAGTGGTCCACGAACAAGCGGTGCTCCAGGTGCTGACCGGCATCTGCAAAGTACAGGCCGTTCATTTCCACGTCGCCACCGGTGCCGGTGAAGCGGGCGGACGGCGTGGTGCGCAGCAGGTTGCCACCCAGGTTGACGACGACGTGCTTAACTTTCGCGTCGCGGCCTACCGTCAGGTGCTGGGCACTGGCGTGCACAGTGTCATCGTTCCAGTCCTGAATGCTGACAACCGTGAGGTTGGCGCCATCCTCGACAAGGATCTCAACGTTTTCCGACAGGACGGCGCTGCCGCGGTGGTCAAGGACCACGACACCCGTTGCGAACTTCTTCGCGTGCACCACAATGTGTGATGCGGCAGGCGTGTTGCCCTGGCCCGTGATGGTCAGCGTGGTGAGGTTCTCGGCCGTGCCGGCAAACTCTGCCGGCAGCGTCACAACGGTGGCTTCGGCGAAGTTCTCCCACGCGGCAGCCGCCACGCGGTCCTCGGGGATGCCTGCGGAGCCGATGCGAGCATCGTCCCGGCCCACAGTCTCAACACTCACGCCGTCGGGCTTGGAAACCTCAACGACGGGGGCGGGGCCATTGAGTTCCTGGCCCTTGATGCCTACCCGGTCAAGGCCGCGCAGGCGCTTGAGCGGGGTGAAGCGCCAGTCTTCTTCACGGCCGGTGATGGCCGGGAAGTCAGCAAGCTTGTAGGAGGTCAAACGGCCTGCACGTGAGCTGTCGGGGACGCCAACGCCGCCGCCGTGGCTGTCACCATGGCTGTGCGCCTTGGCCGAACCGCCGGCAAGCGGGCCCGTCTCGGGGTTGATTTCGGAGAGGCTTTCGCCTTCCTCAGTCATGCCCTTGATGAAGCCCTGTGTCCAAACGTTTGCATCTGTTTCGTGTTCTTGCGTGAGCTCGGTCATTTAGCCGACGGCCCCTTCCATCTGCAGTTCAATCAAGCGGTTCAGTTCAAGTGCGTACTCCATGGGCAGTTCCTTGGCGATCGGCTCAATGAAGCCGCGCACAATCATGGCCATGGCCTCGTCCTCGGGCATGCCGCGGGACTGCAGGTAGAACAGCTGCTCTTCGCTGACCCGTGAGACGGTTGCCTCGTGGCCCATGGAGACGTCGTCTTCACGAACATCAACGTAGGGGTAGGTGTCCGAGCGGGAGAAGTTGTCAACCAGCAGCGCGTCACAGCGGACGGTGTTCGCGGAGTTGTGTGCGCCTTCACGGATCTGGACCAGGCCGCGGTAGGCGGATCGGCCGCCGCCGCGGGCCACGGACTTGGAGATGATGGAAGACTGCGTGTTGGGCGCAATGTGGACCATCTTCGAGCCCGTGTCCTGGTGCTGGCCTTCACCGGCAAACGCCACCGACAGGGTCTCACCCTTGGCGTGCTCGCCGACCAGGTAAACGGCCGGGTACTTCATGGTGACCTTGGAGCCGATGTTGCCGTCGACCCATTCCATGGTGGCGCCTTCGTGGGCGATGGCGCGCTTGGTCACCAGGTTGTAAACGTTGTTGGACCAGTTCTGGATGGTGGTGTAGCGAACGCGGGCGTTCTTCTTCACAACAATCTCAACGACGGCGGAGTGCAGCGAGTCCGAGGTGTAGATCGGGGCCGTGCAACCTTCGATGTAGTGCACGTAGCTGTCTTCATCGGCGATGATGAGCGTGCGCTCAAACTGGCCCATGTTTTCGGTGTTGATGCGGAAGTACGCCTGCAGCGGGATCTCGACGTGGACACCCTTGGGGACGTACACGAAGGAGCCGCCGGACCAGACTGCTGTATTCAGCGAGGCGAACTTGTTGTCGCCCACCGGGATCATGGTGCCGAAGTATTCCTGGAAGATTTCCGGGTATTCCCGCAGTGCGGTGTCGGTGTCGGTGAAAATGACACCTTGTGCCTCGAGGTCCTCGCGGATCTGGTGGTACACAACCTCTGATTCGTACTGGGCCGTGACACCGCCAACCAGGCGGTTGCGCTCAGCTTCCGGGATGCCAAGCTTCTCATAGGTGTTGCGGATGTCTTCCGGCAGCTCTTCCCAGGTGGTTGCCTGCTTCTCGGTGGAGCGGACAAAGTACTTGATGTTGTCGAAGTCAATGCCGGAGAGGTCCGCACCCCAGGTGGGCATGGGCTTGCGGTCGAAGTACTTCAGGCCCTTCAGTCGCATGTCCAGCATCCACTGGGGCTCGTTCTTCTTTGCGGAGATGTCGCGGACAACCTCTTCGCTCAGGCCGCGGCGTGCGTTGTCGCTGGCCGCGTTGGAGTCGGACCAGCCGAACGCGTAGTTGCCCAGCCCCTCCAGCTCAGGGTTTCTTTCGAGGATGTCGTGGTTGGTGGCGTCGAGCACCACACCGTTGGCGCCTACATCCTGCGCTAATTGATCCGTCATCACGGCCTTTCTTGCTGATGGTTGGAATTCGGTTTCGACGGGCCTTGCGGGCCCGGTGACTTGGGGGTGCGCTTGCTGACCACGGCACGTCCGGTGGGAACGTGTGTGGTGCACACATGCCCGCCGGACGCCATGGTGGAGAGCCTGCGCACGTCGACGCCGATGAGCCGGGAGAAAACCTCGGTCTCGGCATCGCAAAATTCGGGGAAGGAGGACGCCAATTCCTGGATGGGGCAGTGGCCCTGGCACAGCTGTTCGGCAGCCATGGCGGTTCCGGCGTTAAGTGAATTGGAGGTGGCGACAAAACGGTCGGCGTTCAGCGCCGCGGCAAGTGCCTTCGACCTGGCGGCAACATCCGTTCCGGCGGCGTCCACCATCGGCTGGTACTTGGCCTCCATTTTGGCGAAGCGGCGTTCTGCAAAGTCAATGACGCCCTCCTGACCCAGCACGGCGGCGATGTCAGCCAGGGCCAGCCGGGCGATTTCCAGGTAGTCGTCGCCAATTTCGGTTTGCCCGCGCCGGGAGACAACATAGCGCCGCGCCGGGCGGCCTGCCCCACTTTTGGCGTTGCTGATGAGTTTGACCTCGATCAGGCCCTCACGGGTCAGTGTGTCCAAGTGTCGGCGCACCGCGGCGGGGGTTAACCCGAGCAGCGAACCAAGCTGGGCGGCACTGACGGGGCCGTGCTCAAGCACGGCCGTCATGACACGGTCCCGGGTTCGTTCGTCAGGATCAATGGCGGCGGGTACCGCGGGGGCAACAGGCTGACTCATTAACACCTCCACGCAGTTGAAATAACATGCAACATTAGACAACACAAGTATGCCGTAATTACTGCCACCATGCCACTAAGGTGAGCCTACCCACGTGGCCCGGAGGTCCACCTCCCGGCAAACCGCCCATCTACGTCGCGTAGAATGGCCGCGTGACAAACACAATCTCCCCTGCCCTGGAAATTTCCGGGCTCATCAAGGACGTGGGGCCCCTGCCGTCATTGGACGGCCGCATGAAGCGCATTGTTTCCAATATTAGTCTGAGTGCCCATTTTGGCGCAGTCACCGCACTGCTGGGCGCCAACGGCGCCGGAAAGACCACCACGATCGAGTGCGCACAGGGCCTGCAGACCCGCACCGGCGGCACCATTTCACTGCTCGGGCAGGACCCGGAACACGGCGATGCGGCCCTGCGGGCCCGTGTGGGCGTCATGTTGCAGGACGGCGGACTGCCGCCCGCCGCGCGACCCATCGCCCTATTGCGCCATGTTGCGGGCCTCTACTCCAACCCGCTCAGCGTGGACACCCTGGTGGAGCGGCTGGGCATCGGCGAATTCTCCGACACCACCATCCGCCGGCTCTCCGGCGGACAAAAGCAGCGGGTGGCCCTGGCCGCCAGCATTCTGGGCAATCCCGAGGTGCTGTTCCTGGACGAGCCCAGTGCAGGCCTGGACCCGCAGTCGCGCCTCATGGTCTTTGAACTAATCCGGGAACTGCGCGACGCCGGCAAGGCCATCATCCTCACAACCCACCTGCTCGACGATGCACAGCGCCTCGCCGACTACGTATACATCGTGGACAAAGGGGCAACGGTGGCCCAGGGCACCGTCCCGGAGCTTCTGGAACAGTCAACGGCCGCCCTGAAACAACGGGAAATGACGTTCGAAACAGCCCCGAACCTTGACCTGGCACCGCTGCTGCGCCCAGGCTTGGACTGCGCCGAAACCAGGCCGGGCTTCTACCGACTCAGGGGCAACCTTGAGCCGGGAGACCTGGAGCGGTTCGGCGCCTGGTGCGCACAGCGCCAGCTCATGCCCACCTCATTGCACCTGGCATCCCAATCCCTGGAGGACGTCTTCCTGGCGATCTCCCAGGAAGGTGCCGGGGACGCCGACGGCGGGAACACGCCGTCGTCCATCAACGACAGGGAAGCAAACCGGAAGGCCATGGGTATTTCATGAGCACGCTCTTTGATACGGCCCCGACGGGGCGTCCGGCCACACTGGCCCGGCGGATTCTGGCGCAGGGCAAGTATGAGGCGGCCACGATGCTGCGCAACGGCGAACAACTGGTGCTCATGGTCGTCATGCCACTGCTGGGACTCGTGGCGCTTGTGGCCACTCCCCTGCTGGACGGCATGGGCCCGTCGCGGGTCGCCATGGCAGCGCCGGGAATTCTCGCGTTATGCGCGCTCTCAACGGCGTTCACCGGGCAGGGCATTGCCACCGGATTTGACCGGCGCTACGGGGTGCTGCGTTTCCTGTCGACGACGCCGCTGGGCAAGGGCGGGCTGATCGCCGGCAAGGTCATTGCCGTGCTGGTTGCCCTGTCGCTGCAGGTGGTGCTGATCTCCACAGTTGCCGCGTTCATGGGCTGGCGTCCGCCGCTGGCAGGTGTGCTGTTGGGCATCCCGCTGCTGATCCTGGGTGCCGGCGCGTTCACGGCCCTCGGCTTGCTGATCGCCGGCACCGTCCGGCCCGAGGCCACCCTGGCCATCACCAACCTGGGCTGGATCTTGTTTGCAGCCGTGGGCGGGATCGTGCTTCCGGTGGGCAAATTCTCCGGCACGCTCGACGGCATTGTGCAGTGGCTGCCCTCCGGCGCGTTGGGAAACCTGATGCGTGCGGCACTCATTGACGCCCGCCTGGATGTCTGGAGTCTTCTAATTTTGCTGGCGTGGGGCCTGGTTGCCTCCGTCGCAGCACTCAAGTGGTTCAAATGGAATTGAAAGGCGTCACAGCGTGAGTCAAAACAACACGGCAGTGCGGAACTTTATCGAGAAACTGCCCACGACCGTCACCCCCGCCATCAAGCGGCTGAGCGTGGCATCCCTAATCGGCCAGGGCGTGCTGATCGTCTCCGGCGGTGTGGTGCGTGTGACGGGTTCCGGACTTGGCTGCCCCACCTGGCCCAAGTGCACGGCCGACTCCTTGACCAACACGCCCGCGATGGGCATCCACGGCGTCATTGAATTCGCCAACCGCACGCTGACCTTTGCGCTGGCCGCCGTCGGGCTGGTCCTGCTGGTCATGCTGTGGAACCTGCGCAAGGAACGCAAGGACCTGTTCGGCCTGGCGCTCTGCCTGCTGGCCGTCATTCCGGCCCAGGCAGTCATTGGCGGCATCACCGTTCTGACGGGCCTGAATCCGTACGTTGTGAGCCTGCACTTCCTCGTCTCGGCGGCCCTGGTGGTGGTCTCGATGCTCCTGGTGAACAGGGCTTACGGGCGCACAGGGGCCACAGCTCCGGCGCTTCCCCGGCCGCGACCGCTCATCCGCCAGCTCAGTGTGGTTGCCGCCGTCACGAGCTACCTTGCTGTGGTCCTTGGCACGCTGGTGACGGGATCCGGCCCGCACTCAGGCGATTCCACCTCGCCGCGCATGGAACTGGACGGCTACCTGGCCACCCGCCTCCACGCCATCCCCGCGTACGTGCTGGTCGCCGCGGCCCTGCTGCTGGTCATCCTGCTGTGGCGCAACGGCAGGGGCGACATCCTGCGTAACGCGGCCCTCCTGCTATTCGTCTCGGTCCTGTTCCAGGGCGTCATCGGCTACTGGCAGTACTTCACCGGCATCCCCATCCTGCTGGTCATTGTGCACATGTTCGGAGCCTCGCTCATGCTGTCCGTCGCCACCAACATGGTCGACGTGGCCTTGCGCCGCGGCAAGGATGCTGTGCCCGCCAAGTAGTTAGTGGCGGCACTCACGGTTTAATTCACGCACGACGGCGGCCGGCGACTCCCACACGGGGGCCGCCGGCCGCTTTTGTGCTTCATACGCCTGTACAGGAGTCCCTGGGACCCCGCACGGCGCCGCCTGGGCCGCTGCTGGACTCCACTGGGCTCCACTGAGCGAAAATGATGCCGATCCCGCCTTCTGAGCCCGGGATCGGTGTCATTTTGCGGGATCGGTGTCATTTCCTTCCGCCACGTGCAATGCAGGTGGTTACGGACTGTGAAGGACGCCGACAAGGGGCGCTTATAGGGACCCTGAAGATGGGCGGCGTGTGCTGAAAGGTCCGCCGCGTGCTGAAAGGGACGGTGCTTGCGTAAACGGCCGGTGGTGGACGGCCGTCTTTTTGCGCAAACACGGTCCCTTTTGTTTCCGTTTACATTCAGCACCCAATAAACAAGTCCGTCAGGGCGCTCCGGGGGCAGGAAATATGATTCGCCGCCGGTGGACAGGTGGCGAATGATATTGTCTGCCCCCGTACGGGAGGAACCGGGGCGGTGCCCAGGTTCCTCGAGATGCCTGCCCCGCCTGGACTCCTTGGGACCCCGCACGGCGCCACCCGGCTCCACTGGAATCCACTGGGCTCCACTGACTGAAAATGATGCCGATCCCGCCTTCTGATCCCGGGATTCCCGGTGTCATTTTGCGGGATCGGTGTGAATTCCTTCCGGCACGTGGCCATGCCGGTGGATACGGACTGTGAAGGACGCCGAGAAGGGGCGCTGACAGGGAACCTGAAGATGGACGGCGTGTGCTGAAAGGTCCGCCGCGTGCTAAAAGGGACGGTGCTTGCGTAAACGGGCGGTGGTGGACGGCCGTCTTTTTGCGCAAACACGGTCCCTTTTGAGTTCCAAGCTGGAATACCGTGTCCTTGCGGACTTCCGGGCGCAGCAACCCTACTTAAGCAACAGCGGCCGGCAACTTCCGTGTGGGAGTTGCCGGCCGCCGTCGTGCCTCAAAGGAGGGTGCGCCGTGACCGGCGCGCGGTAGAAAAACTAGCCCATCAGGGCGGAACCCACAAAGGGATCCACGGCGAGGGACAGGAAAACCAGCGTCAGGTACGTGATGGAGGCGTGAAAAACTTTCATGGCGTTCTTCTTCGTCACGAGGTCCTTCTTGGAGTTGCTGTACAGGACGTGGGCCTCGTACAGGAACCAGGCACCTGCGGCCGCGGCCGTGACGGTGTAAACAATGCCGGCACCACCGAGCGGGATCATCAGCAGCGAGCAAACCACCATGGCCCAGGTGTACAAAACAACCTGCACGGCGACCGTGCGTGAACCCGCAATAGCGCCAAGCATGGGGACGTTGACGGCGTTGTAGTCGTCGCTGTAGCGCATGGACAGCGGCCAGTAGTGTGGGGGCGTCCACAGGAAAATGATCATGAACAAGATGACGGCGGGCCACTGGATGGTGTTGGTGACGGCCGCCCAGGCAATGAGGACGGGGAAGCAGCCTGCGGCGCCGCCCCAAACGATGTTCTGGCTCGTGCGGCGTTTGAGGATGAGCGAGTACACCACGACGTACACGAAGATGGCACCGATGCCCAGCATGCCTGTCAGCGGGTTGACGCTCCAGAGCAGCGCCACCGCGAGGACCGTCAGAACCCAGGAGAACACGAGGGCTTCGCGGGGCGTGATGACGCCGGTGACCAGCGGCCGCTTGGATGTGCGGTTCATGACCTTGTCAATGTCGCGGTCAATGTAGCAGTTGAAGGCGCCGGATGCGCCGGCGGCCAGTGCACCACCGACCATCGTGGCGACCATGAGCCACAGGCTGGGAACGCCGCTCTTGCCGGCAAAGCCGTGCGCGTAAAACATCGTGGGCAGGGTGGTGACGAGCAAGAGTTCTACAACCCTCGGCTTGGTCAGTGCCAAGTAACCCTTGGCTTTTTCCGAAAAACCGATCGACGACCGCCCTGCGGTTTCGGCCGCCGGGGTATGTGTTGCACTCACGTGTGTTGTCACCATGTTTTCATCGTTGGTTCCGCCGCAGAAAGTTCATGCGGTACAGCGGGCCGGTCCCGGGATGGATTTCCTGCGCGCCAAGTACTTATCATAGCCGCCCGTTCTGTGACAGCAGAAAAAATTCATATGTCAAGGCGCGGTCTTGCTGTTCTCAACATATGAAAACCAATCACGTTTGGCGTCCCGACTCGTGTAACTTTGATTGTGTCCGGGCTCGCAGGCGCGCCACGTCGCCTGATCCCTGCACGAGTTGATTCTTAAGATCACTGCTGCAAGACCGGAAAGCGCACGTGGTGCGGGCGCCAGTGAGAATTTCGCCACAGCGCGTGCTTGCCTTGAATTTGCAACGTTTTTGCCCATAACGAGAGGGACCTGTCAGTGTCACATCTGGAATTGCCAACGTTTACCTGGACCGCCACCGATCAGCGCGCAGTGGACACTGCCCGAATTTTGGCCGCTGACGCCGTTGAGAAGGTTGGCAACGGCCACCCGGGCACTGCCATGTCATTGGCTCCCGCCGCATACCTGCTGTTCCAGAAGGTCATGCGCATCGACCCGAAGAACCCCGACTGGCTGGGCCGCGACCGCTTCATCCTCTCACCCGGCCACACGTCGCTGACGCTGTACGTGCAGCTGTTCCTGTCCGGCTATGGCCTGGAACTTTCCGATCTTGAAGCCCTGCGCACCTGGGGCTCGCTGACCCCCGGCCACCCCGAGTACAAGCACACGGCCGGCGTGGAAATCACCACGGGTCCGCTCGGCCAGGGCCTTGCCTCCGCCGTCGGCTTCGCCTACTCCCAGCGCCGCATGCGCGGGCTGATGGACCCCGACGCCGCACCCGGCACCAGCCCCTTCGACCACACCGTGTGGGTCATCGCCTCCGACGGCGACCTCCAGGAAGGTGTCACCAGCGAGGCTTCCAGCCTGGCCGGGCACCAGGAGCTGGGCAACATGGTTGTCATCTACGACTCCAACCACATCTCCATCGAAGATGACACCAACATTGCGTACTCCGAGGATGTCCTCAAGCGCTACGAGGCCTACGGCTGGCATGTGCAGCGTGTCGACTGGACGAAGACCGGCGAATACGTTGAGGACGTGGCCGAACTGCACGGCGCCCTCGCGGCCGCCAAGGCAGAGACGTCCAAGCCCTCCATCATTTCCTTGCGCACCATCATCGGCTACCCCGCCCCCAAGAAGCAGAACACCGGCGCCATTCACGGCTCCGCCCTGGGTGCTGCGGAGGTTGCCGCCGTCAAGGAAGTACTGGGCTTCGACCCGGAAAAGCACTTCGACGTGGAGCCCGCAGTCCTGGATCACACACGCCAGCTTGTTGACCGCGGCGCCGCGGCACGTGAAGAGTGGAACGCCGGCTTCACCGCCTGGCAGGGCGCCAACCCCGAGAACGCGGCACTCCTTGAGCGCATCGAGAAGAAGGAACTGCCAGCCGGCTGGGAAGAAAACCTGCCCGCCTTCGAAGGCGGCAAGGATGTCTCCACCCGTGCGGCCTCCGGCAAGGTGCTGAACGCCATTGGCGGCGTGCTCCCTGAACTGTGGGGCGGCTCCTGCGACCTCGCCGGGTCCAACAACACCACCATTGAGGGCGGCGGCTCCTTCGTGCCAGCCTCCAAACAGACCGACACCTGGTCCGGTGGCCCGTACGGCCGTGTCCTGCACTTCGGCATCCGCGAGCACGCTGCCGCCTCGATCGTCAACGGCATCCACCTGAGCGGACCCACGCGGGCCTTCTCCGGCACGTTCTTGATCTTCAGCGACTACCAGCGCCCGGCCGTGCGTCTCTCGGCACTGATGGGTGTCCCGTCCATCTACGTGTGGACGCACGACTCCATTGGCCTCGGCGAGGACGGCCCCACCCATCAGCCGGTGGAGCAGCTCGCCAGCCTGCGCGCCATCCCGGGCCTGGACGTTGTCCGCCCCGGCGACGCCAACGAGGTCTCGGCGTCCTGGAAGAAGATCCTGGAAACCAAGGACAACCCGGCCGGCATCGTGCTGACCCGCCAGAACATCCCCACCTACGCCCGCGGCACCGGTGCCGCCACGGCCACCGAGTTCGCAACGGCTGAGCTGGTGGAAAAGGGCGGTTACGTCCTGGCTGAAGCAGTGTCCGACGGCGCAATCGTCACCCCTGCGGTCATCCTGATCGCCACAGGCTCAGAGGTCCAGTTGGCTGTTGATGCGCGCGAGGCCCTCGCCGCCGAAGGCATCGCCGCCCGCGTCGTGTCCATGCCGTGTGTTGAGTGGTTCAACGCCCAGCCGGCCGACTACCGCGAGCAGGTCCTGCCGAAGGCCGTCAAGGCCCGCGTCTCGGTTGAGGCCGGACTGGCCTTGGGCTGGCGCGAATTTGTGGGTGACGCAGGCCGCTCCATCTCCCTCGAGCACTTTGGTGCCTCAGCCGACTACAAGGTGTTGTTCAACGAATTCGGCATCACCACAGAGGCTGTCACGGCAGCTGCCAAGGACTCCCTGGCCGACGCCAACTCCTAGCAGCACCCAGTTTTTCCCTGCTGCCGCCGGTCGCCGTCACGGCGGCGGGCGGCAGCAGGAATAGAACACGTCACCTGCAGTGCTTATACAAGCAGGGACCACCATCCCCAGGACATCCTAAGGAAGAACGCATAATGAGCAATGTAACTCCCACCGCCGCACTCTCCGCCGCTGGTGTTTCAATCTGGCTTGATGACCTCTCCCGCGAACGCCTGAACAGCGGCAGCCTGGCCAAGCTCATCGAAGAGAAGAACGTTGTTGGCGTGACCACCAACCCCAGCATCTTTGAAGCAGCCATCACCAAGAGCGACCTTTACAAGCCGGAGCTGAAGAAGTTCTCCGCCGCGGGCATCAACGCCGAAGATGCAGTCTTTGAAATCACCACGTCCGACGTTGCCGACGGCTGCGACCTGTTCGCGCCCATCGCCGCAGCCACCAAGGGTGTTGACGGCCGCGTCTCCATCGAGGTTGATCCCCGCAAGGCGTGGGACACCGACGGCACGTTCGCCGAGGCCAAGCGCCTGTATGCGAAGGTCAACAAGAAGAATGTTTACATCAAGATTCCCGCCACGCTTGAAGGCCTGGAAGCCATCACCTCAACACTGGGTGAGGGTATCAGCGTCAACGTGACCCTGATCTTCTCCCTCGACCGCTACCGCGCCGTCATGAACGCGTTCCTCAGCGGCCTCGAGCTGGCCAAGGCCAACGGCCACAACCTGGCAGACATCCACTCCGTCGCCTCCTTCTTCGTCTCCCGCGTGGACTTGGAGATCGATGCCCGCCTCGACGCCATCGGCACCGAGGAAGCCGCCTCCCTGAAGGGCAAGGCCGGACTGGCCAACGCCCGCCTCGCCTACCAGGCCTTCGAAGAAGTTTTCTCCTCCGAGCGCTGGGCACTGCTGGCCGACGCCGGCGCCCTCCCCCAGCGTCCCCTGTGGGCCTCCACCGGAGTGAAGAACCCGGCCTACCCCGACACCCTGTACGTGACCGAACTGGTCGCCGCCAACGTTGTCAACACCATGCCGGAGAAGACCCTCGACGCCGCGTTTGACCACGGCGTTGTCACCGGCGACACCATCACCGGCAACTACGAGGCCTCCAACGCCCTGCTGAACCAGCTCGAAGGCCTGGGCATCTCCTACAACGAGGTCGTCAACCTGCTCGAGACCGAAGGCCTGGACAAGTTCGTGGCCAGCTGGAAGGACCTGCTCAACCATGTGCAGGAAGCCCTCGACGCAGCAGGCGCGGAAGGCTAGAGACCAATGACATCACTGGCATTTGCGGCCACGGGTGCCGCCCAAGAGGCCGGGGCAACCCACCTCATGACGCTTGTGGCAGACCAGGTCGCCTCACGCATTTTCGCGAAGGACGCCACCTTGTGGGGCGCCGACGCGGAAGCCGAGTCGGCCATCCGGCTCGGCTGGGTGGAAGCCCCCGAGGTTTCCGCCCCCCTGCTGGAGGAGATCACCGCCCTGCGCGATGAACTGCGCAGCGAAGGCGTCAACCACATTGTGCTGTGCGGCATGGGCGGTTCGTCACTGGCACCCGAGGTCATCACGGCCACGTCCGGCGTCGAGCTCACCGTCCTTGACAGCACCGATCCGGACCAGGTCCGGGCCGCGATCAGCGACCGTCTCGCCACCACGGCCATCGTGGTCTCCTCGAAGTCGGGTTCCACGCTGGAAACCGATTCGCAGCGCCGCATCTTCGAGCAGGAGTTCACCGCCGCAGGCTTGGACGCGAAGTCGCGCATCATCATCGTGACGGACCCCGGCTCACCGTTGGACGGCTCCGCCCGCGAGGCCGGCTACCGCAAGGTCTTCAACGCAGACCCCAACGTTGGCGGGCGCTACTCCGGCCTGACCGCGTTTGGCCTGGTTCCCTCCGGCCTGGCCGGCGTGGACCTGGCTGCACTGCTTGACTCTGCCGAGGAAGCCGCCGAGATGCTGCGTGATGACGACGTCGACAACGTCGGCCTGCGCCTGGCTGCCGCCCTGGGCGGCACGTCGCCGCTGCGCAACAAGATCGTGATCGTCGACGAGGGTTCGGGCATGGTTGGTTTTGCCGACTGGGCCGAACAGCTCATCGCCGAGTCCACGGGCAAGCTGGGCACGGGTGTCCTGCCCGTCGTTGCCGATGCGGACTCCCCCGAGGTCACCTCCGGTGCCGCCGACGTCCTGGTGGTCCGGCTGGTTGCCGGGGACGCCGACGTCGAGCTTCGTGAGAACGAGGTCAGCATCGCCGGGGACCTTGGCGCGCAGCTGATGGTGTGGGAATTCGCCACGGCCGTCGCTGGCCGCCTGCTGGGCATCAACCCGTTTGACCAGCCCGATGTGGAGGCAGCCAAGACCGCAGCCCGCGGCCTGCTCGACGCCACCCCGGCAACTACGCCGGCGCTATTCACCGACGGTGCCATTGAGGTGCGCACTGCCAACGACGACGCCGGATGGCTGGCTGGCGCCTCCACCGTCACCGAGGCGCTGGCCGCCTTGGCCGGGACGCTGGGTGCTGATGGCTACCTCAGTGTGCAGGTCTACCTTGACCGTCTGGCGTACGCACCGCTGGAGGAGATCCGCAACGAGCTGGCCTCGGCCACCTCACGCCCCGTCACGTTTGGTTGGGGACCGCGGTTCCTGCACTCCACCGGACAGTTCCACAAGGGTGGCCCTGCCGTGGGTGTATTCCTGCAGGTTACGGGCACGGCCACGGAGGATTTGGCTATTCCGGATCGTCCGTTTAGCTTTGGGGAGCTGATTGCAGCCCAGGCCGCTGGCGACGCTGCAGTGCTGGCCGACCATGGTCGCCCGGTCCTGCGCCTTCACCTGACGGACACGGCTGCCGGTGTCGCACAACTTAAGACTGCGGTGACCGCACTTCCCGGCCGCCACCTAGACGCATAAGGCTGCTTCCCAACAGATGTCCACTTCTGCCACAACACATAGTGAAAACCCGCTCCGGGACAGCCGCGACCGCCGGCTGTCCCGGGTTGCGGGCCCGTCGTCCCTGGTGCTCTTTGGAGTGACCGGGGACCTGGCGCGCAAGAAGCTCATGCCCGCCGTTTACGACTTGGCCAACCGCGGCCTGTTGCCCCCCAGTTTTGCGTTGGTGGGTTTCGGCCGCAGGGACTGGTCCGATGCGCAGTTTGCCGCAGAGGTCAAGGCCTCCGTGGAGGCACACTGCCGCACGCCCTTCGATGAGTCGGTCTGGAACCAGCTCTGTGAAGGCATCCGCTTTGTCCAGGGCGAGTTTGATGACCACGCTGCGTTTGAGCGGCTCAAGTCAACTCTCGCCGAGCTGGATGAGGGCCGCGGCACCCGCGGCAACCATGCCTTCTACCTGTCCATCCCGCCCAAGGCTTTTGAGTTGGTGTGCCGCCAGCTTTCCGAGCACGGGCTGGCACAGACGGAGGATGAGAGCTGGCGCCGCGTCGTCATTGAAAAGCCGTTTGGCCACAACCTTGAGTCGGCACGCGCCCTGAACGACATTGTGGAATCCGTGTTCCCTGCGGATGCCGTCTTTAGGATTGACCACTACCTCGGCAAGGAAACGGTCCAGAACATTCTGGCCCTGCGCTTTGCCAACCAGTTCTTTGAACCGCTGTGGAACGCCAATTATGTGGACCACGTGCAGATCACCATGGCAGAGGATATTGGCACGGGAGGACGTGCAGGCTATTACGACGGCGTGGGTGCTGCCCGCGACGTCCTACAAAACCACCTGCTCCAGCTGCTGGCACTGACGGCGATGGAGGAGCCCATTTCCTTCAACGCGGACCACCTGCGGGCCGAAAAGGAAAAGGTGCTGGCCGCCGTCAAGCTTCCCGAGGACCTCTCAACCCACTCGGCGCGCGGCCAATTTGCCGGCGGCTGGCAGGGCGGCGAGCAGGTCCAGGGCTACTTGGAGGAGGAGGGCATACCCGCCAACTCCACCACCGAAACTTATGCCGCCGTGCGCCTGGACATCCACACCCGGCGCTGGGCAGGGGTGCCGTTCTACCTGCGCGCCGGCAAGCGCCTGGGCCGGCGCGTCACCGAAATCGCGGTCGTGTTCAAGCGTGCACCCAACCTGCTGTTCACCGACCATGCCGAGGATGACTTTGGCCAAAACGCCGTCGTCATCCGCGTTCAGCCGGACGAGGGTGTCACCATCCGCTTCGGCTCCAAGGTGCCGGGCACGCAGATGGAAGTTCGCGACGTCACCATGGACTTTGGTTACGGGCACGCGTTCACCGAGTCCAGCCCCGAGGCGTATGAACGCCTCATCCTGGATGTGTTACTGGGCGAGCCGCCACTGTTCCCCCGGCATGAAGAAGTTGAGCTGTCCTGGAAGATCCTTGACCCGTTCGAGGAATTCTGGGCAGCCGAGGGCATTCAGCCCGAAAGCTATGAGCCGGGCAGCTGGGGACCAGCCTCAGCCGACGAGCTCCTGAAGCGAGATGGAAGGACGTGGCGGCGACCATGATCGTTGAACTGCCGGACACAACCACCTCCAAGATCACCAAGGAGATCGTCAAGCTGCGGGAACAGGGCGGCGTTGTCGCCCTCGGCCGTGTCCTGACCCTGGTGGTCATCACCCAGAGCGGGCTGGAAGAGGAAGCCATCAAGGCTGCCAACCTGGCCAGCCGCGAACACCCCTGCCGGATCATCGTCCTGGCCACGGGCTCACCCGACGAGGCCACCCGCCTGGACGGCCAGATCAGGGTGGGCGGGGACGCCGGAGCCTCCGAGGTCATCGTCCTGCGCGGCTACGGCGAGCTGGCCGTTGAAAACGAATCCATCGTTTCAGCGCTGCTCCTGCCGGACGCCCCCATCGTGGCTTGGTGGCCCAACGAGGCCCCGCAGGTGCCAAGCAAGTCACCTGTGGGCCGGATAGCGCACCGCCGGATCACGGACTCGGCCAATGCGGACGATCCCCGTGACGCGCTCAAGCACATTGCCCTGACGTATGCGGCGGGTGACACAGACCTGGCCTGGACGCGCCTGACCAACTGGCGCATCCAATTGGCCGCCGCACTGGACCAGTACGACGGCTCCGACCCCATCACCGGATTGTCGGTGGAGGGCGCCAGCGACTCCCCCAGCACCTTGTTGCTGGCGGCGTGGCTGCACCGGGCGCTGCAGGTTCCCATCACCGTCAGCGAGGATCCGCGCGGCACCGGCATCCGCCAGGTCATCATCAAGCGTTCCAAGGGAAATGTGGAACTGACCCGGCCAGGCACCCTCGAGGCGATCTTGAGCCAGCCCGGCCAACCACAGCAACAAGTCTCCCTGCCCAGGCGTTCGCTGCAGGACTGCCTGGCCGAGGAGCTGCGTCGACTTGATCCTGACGACGTGTTTGGCGAGGTCGTCACCGAAGGCTTGAAAGAGCTGTTGGCAGAAGAAGAGGTTGTTCAGCTATGAGTTCGAATGTCCGCGTCACACCGCACCCTTCCTTTGATGTGCTGGCTGCCACCACGGCTGCCCGGCTCATCACCCGTCTCCTCGACGTGCAAGGCGAACGCGGCGAGGCCACAGTCGTCTTGACCGGAGGCAGTGTCGGCATCGCCACCCTGGCAGCCATTGCCGAATCCCCCGCACGCCTTGCCGTCGACTGGAGCAAGGTCAACTTCTGGTTCGGCGATGACAGGTTCGTGGAGGCGGGCTCCCCCGACCGCAACTTCCGCCAGGCGTCCGAGGCTCTGCTGGACCACATCCCCGTGGATCCTGCACGCGTGCACGCCATGGCGCCCTCGGACAAGGTTGCCGACCTGGATGAGGCCACGGCGCAGTATGTTGCCGAACTTGCCGCAGCGGCCCGCACCGAGTGGGAGAACGACGACGAGTCCCCGGCCGAGCCGCCCGCCGTCCCCCGCTTCGACGTGCTGCTGCTGGGCCTTGGCCCGGACGCGCACATTGCCTCGCTGTTCCCCGAAATGGCCGGCATCCGCACGAAGGGCACCCCCGTGGTGGGTGTAAGGAACTCGCCCAAGCCGCCGCCGTCGCGTGTTTCCTTGACCCTGGAGGCCATCAACACGGCCCACGAAATCTGGATCGTCGCTGCCGGTGCCGACAAGGCCGCCGCGGTGGGCCTCGGCCTGGCAGGTGCCAGCGAAGTCCAGGTCCCCGCATCGGGTGCACTCGGTGTGAACAAAACCCTCTGGCTCCTCGACGAGGCGGCAGCGGCGAAGGTTCCAGCAGCACTCATGCGCCGCGACGTCTAAGTCGAGGTGTGAGATGACGCCCTGCCTCCTTCGTCGGAGCGGGCGTCATCTCACACCTCGACGGAGGGGGAAGTGAAAAGGGAAGGTCCCCACCAGCATCTGCCGGTGGGGACCTTCCCTTTTGTGCGTCTCTGGGCTAGACGCCGATGTTGCCGTAGGACATGATCAGGCCGAGACCAATGATGACCACGCCCCAGACAATACCCAGAACCACGGTAAAACGGTTCAGGTTGCGCTCGGCCACACCTGAGGAGCCGAGGTTGGAGCTCATGCCGCCGCCGAACATGTCGGAGAGACCGCCGCCGCGGCCCTTGTGCAGCAGAATCAACAAGGTCAGCAGCAAGCTGGTGACACCCAAAAGGATTTGCAGGGCGATTTGTAGAGCTTCCACGAAGGGGCCTTTCAGCATGGTGTTGAGGTAACGCAAGACTTTGGTGGTTGCACCGCAGTCAAGTCTAGCCGTGTCCACCCCAGATCCGTGAATAAACACGTTGTGAATGGATGCGGCTCATGACGGGTGGGACGTTATTTGGTTACCAGGTGGTTTTCAAAGCGGGCGATGCTGGCGAATTCGCCGGCGTCGAGGCTGGCGCCGCCGACCAGGACACCGTCCACGTCGCGCTCGGCCATGATCGAGCCAACGTTGTTGGCCTTGACGGAGCCGCCGTAGAGCAGGCGGGTCTTGGCCGCTGTGTCGGCGTCAAACAGTTCCACCAGTTCCGCGCGGATGGCGGCACACATTTCCTGTGCATCCTCCGGGCCGGCAACCTCGCCGGTGCCGATGGCCCAGACAGGTTCGTAGGCGATGACGAGCTTGGCTGCCTCTTCTGCGGACAAACCAGCAACACCGCCGCGGACCTGTGCGAGCGTGTGCTCAACATGGGTGCCTGCCTTGCGGATCTCGAGGCCTTCGCCTGCACAGAGTACGGGGGTGATCTCGTTGCGGAAGGCTGCCTTGACCTTGGCGTTGAGCAGTTCGTCGCCTTCACCATGGATTTCGCGGCGTTCGCTGTGGCCCACCAAAACGTAGGCGCAGCCAAGCTTGTTCAGGAATGCGCCGGAGATGTCACCGGTGTATGCGCCGGCATCCTGGTCGGACAGGTCCTGGCCGCCGTAGGCAAGCTTGAGCTTGTCACCCTGGACCAGGGTCTGCACGCCGCGCAGATCGGTGAAGGGAGGGAAGACTGCAACTTCCACCCGGGCAAAGTCATGGCGGGCATCGGAGAGTGTCCAGGCCAGCTTCTGCAGCAGGGTGATGCCCTGGACATGGTCCATGTTCATCTTCCAGTTGCCTGCAATCAGCGGTGTCCGGTCAAAATTGCCGTTCGTTGAAGTAGTCATCGCTTCTCTCGTTTCTTGCGTTACTTAGAGTAAAACTTGTTTCAAATAAGGCCGAAGGGCATTCGGCAAAAGGTGGTGGCGGGAAACCCCGCCACCACCTTCATGCACTTAGCGTTCCAGTGCGATCAAACCAGGCAGTTCCTTGCCCTCAAGGTATTCCAGGCTTGCGCCGCCGCCGGTGGAGATGTGCCCGAAGGCCTCATCGGCAAAACCCAGCGAGCGAACAGCGGAGGCGGAGTCGCCGCCGCCAACAACGGTGAAGCCGCCGTTGCTGGTGTTCTTGCTCAGGGCCCCGGCAACTGCGCGGGTTCCCTCGGCAAAGGCAGCAAACTCAAACACGCCCATGGGCCCGTTCCAGAAGACGGTCTTTGCCCCGGCAATGGCCGTGGCAAACGCCGCACCTGTCTCGGGGCCGATGTCCAGGCCAAGCCCGGCGGCACCGAAGGAGCTGTCCTCCATGGAGACGGCAGGCACAACCTCGTTGGCCGCATCGGCGGCAAATGCACCGGCAACCACAACGTCCGTCGGCAGCACGAACGTGGTTCCGGCGGCGGCCGCACGTGACAGGTAGTCCTGGACCACGGGGATCTGGTCTACCTCAAGGAGGGAGGCCCCCACCTTGTGGCCCTGGGCTGCCAGGAAGGTGAACAGCATGCCGCCGCCCACCAGGATGGAGTCAGCCTTGCCGATCAGGTTGTCGATGACCGCCAGCTTGTCGGACACCTTGGACCCGCCCAAAACAACCACATAGGGGCGTTCGGATTCGGTGGTGAGCTTACGCAGCACCTCCAACTCCGTTCGCACCAGGTCGCCCTGGTAGGACGGCAGTGCCTTGGCAATGTCGTAGACGCTGGCATGCTTGCGGTGCACAGCACCAAAAGCATCATCAACATAGGCACCGTTCTCTCCCGTCAACGCAGCCAGCTCGGCGGCAAATGCCGCGCGCTCGGCGTCGTCCTTGGAAGTTTCACGAGCATCAAAGCGGACGTTCTCCAGCACCAAAACGGAACCGTCAGCCAAAGCTGCAGCAGCAGCCTGTGCGCCGGGACCTGTGGTGTCAGCGGCCAGGGTGGCGTTGAGCTCCGGAGCAAGCTCGGCGAGCCGTGCCACGGCGGGAGCCAGAGAGTACTTGGCTTCCGGTGCACCCTTGGGACGGCCCAGGTGGGCGCTGACCAAAACCCGGGCACCGGCGTCGGCCAATGCCTTGATCACGGGAAGGGAAGCCTTGATGCGACCATCATCACTGACGTGAGAGCCGTCGAGCGGCACGTTCAAATCACTACGGATAAGAACGTACCGCCCGCGGACACCTTCATCGATGAGTTCGCTGAGGGTGTGCAGTGTCATGGATGTTCCTTAGAGCTTGGAAGCTACGAGCTCGGTCAGATCGACCAGGCGGTTGGAGTAGCCCCACTCGTTGTCGTACCAGGAGACAACCTTGACCTGGTTGCCGATGACCTTGGTCAGGCCCGAGTCGAAGATGGACGACGCCGGGTCGCCAACGATGTCCGAGGACACGATCGGGTCTTCGGTGTAGGTCAGGTAGCCGGCGAGCTTGCCTTCTGCAGCGGCAGCCTTGTAAGCGGCGTTGACTTCCTCAACGGTCACTTCGCGGCTGACGGTTGCGGTCAGGTCGGTGGCTGAACCTGTGGGGACGGGTACGCGGATGGCGTAGCCATCCAGCTTGCCCTTGAGCTCCGGCAGAACCAGGCCGATGGCCTTGGCGGCACCCGTGGAGGTCGGGATCATGTTCACGGCTGCTGCGCGTGCACGGCGGAGGTCGCTGTGCGGGCCATCCTGCAGGTTCTGATCGGCGGTGTAGGCGTGGATGGTGGTCATCAGGCCACGCTCCAAACCGAAGTTGTCGTTCAGGACCTTGGCCAGCGGGCCCAGGCAGTTGGTGGTGCATGATGCATTCGAGATGATGTGGTGTGCAGCGGAATCGTAAAGATCGTCGTTCACGCCCAAAACAATGGTGATGTCTTCATTGGACGCCGGAGCGGAGATGAGGACCTTCTTGGCGCCGGCATCGATGTGCTTCTGTGCGTCGGCAGCCTTGGTGAAGAAACCCGTGGACTCGATGACAATGTCAACGCCCAGTTCGCCCCAGGGAAGGTTTGCGGGATCGCGCTCAGCGAGCACGGTGATGGTCTTGCCGTCAACGACAAGGTGGCCGTCCACAACTGCAACGGAAACGGGCAGGCGACCGTTCACGGAGTCGTACTTGAGCAGGTGCGCCAAGGCCTCGGGGCTTGTGAGGTCGTTAACCGCCACAATCTCAATGTCTGCACCCTGGGCAAGGGCGGCGCGGAAGTAGTTGCGGCCGATGCGGCCGAACCCGTTGATACCAATACGAGTAGTCACTTGTTCTCTCCTTGGTGCTCTATTGAACACACGTAGACAGGTTGAAGTTCACCTTCAACCACTGTTTCCCGCACGCCGTTGGGCAGAGATTTTTTCTGGCGCTGCAAATAAACAGGCACCGTGATCCATATTACGTTCTATGGGGCCCGCTCCGTTAATCTTACGGAGCGGGCGTCCATATATTGGTCAAACAAACAGCCGAAGCTGCAGAGTTGCCCTACGGCAGGATCAGCGAGCTGGCGTTCTTCCGTGCAGCCTCGAAGCGCTTGGACACATCGGCCCAGTTGACGAGGTTCCAGAAGGCCTTGACATAGTCAGCCTTGACGTTGACGTAGTCCAGGTAGAAGGCGTGCTCCCACATGTCCAGCATGAGCAGCGGCGTGGTTGCCACGGGGACGTTGCCCTGCTGGTCGAAGAGCTGCTCGATGACCATGTTGCCACCCAGTCCCTCGAAGGACAGCAGTGCCCAGCCGGAGCCCTGGATGCCCATGGCTGCGGCCGTGAAGTGTGCACGGAACGCGTCAAAGGAGCCGAAGGCGTCGTCGATGGCTGCTGCCAACTCACCCTCGGGCTTGTCGCCGCCGTCCGGTGACATGTTGTTCCAGAAAATGGAGTGGTTGGTGTGTCCGCCAAGGTTGAAGGCCAGGTCCTTGGAGTACTTGGCAACGTTGGCGAAGTTGTTGCTGTCGCGGGCTTCGGCCAGCTGCTCGAGGGCCAGGTTGGCACCTGCAACGTACGCCGCGTGGTGCTTGCTGTGGTGCAGTTCCATGATGCGGGCGGAAATATTGGGCTCCAGAGCAGCATAGTCATAGCTGAGTTCTGGAAGTGTGTACTTAGTCACGGTTCCTCCATTGCGTTTATTCTCGGGTTGCCGGCCAAACAAGGCCGGGCAGCTGAACGGCCTTTTCAGGCCGGTCCACTTCTCTACTCTTCCATACTAGGCACGTTAGCCATCGAGCATGTCATAGGTGACATTCGACTCAGTGCCCGGGATGCCGAGATCCGTCGCCTTCTTGTCCGCCATGGCCAGCAGGCGGCGGATTCGCCCGGCGATGGCATCCTTCGTCAGCGGCGGGTCTGCCAGCCGTCCCAGCTCATCCAGGCTGGCCTGTTTGTGGGCCACGCGCAGGGCGCCGGCATACTGCAGGTGGTCGGGAACGTCGTCGCCCAATATTTCCAGGGCACGCTCCACCCGGGCACCTGCTGCGACGGCGGCCTGGGCTGAACGGCGCAGGTTGGCGTCGTCAAAGTTGGCCAGGCGATTCGCTGTGGCGCGCACTTCCTTGCGCATGCGCCGCTCCTCCCAGACGAGGAACGTGTCATGGGCGCCCATGCGCACCAGCAGTTCGGCAATGGTGTCGCCGTCTCGGATGACGACCCGGTCAACACCGCGCACGTCGCGGGCTTTCGCGGCAATGTCGAGGCGGCGGGCGGCGCCCACCAAGGCAAGTGCCGCTTCGGGGCCGGGGCAGGTGACCTCAAGGGCGGAGGAACGCCCGGGCTCCGTCAGGGAACCGTGGGCCAGGAAGGCCCCGCGCCAGACCGCCTCCGCATCCGCCGTCGAACCATTGACGACGGCGGACGGCAGCCCCCGCACGGGCCGTCCCCGACCGTCGAGCAAACCGCTTTGGCGGGCCAGCGCCTCACCGTCACGCACCACTCGCACCACGTAGCGGCTGCCGCGGCGCAGGCCGCCGCCGGAGACCACAACAATTTCGCTCTGGTGCCCGTACATTTCGGCAATTGCCAGGCGGAGGCGGCGGGCCGTGGCTGCCGTGTCCACTTCGGCTTCAATCACAATGCGCCCGGAGATGATGTGCAATCCACCGGCAAAGCGCAACAAGGCAGACACTTCCGCCTTGCGCACTGAGGATTTCTTAATCTCCAAGCGGGAGAGTTCCTCTTTTACCGCCGCTGTCAGCGCCATGGTTCAGCCTTCACTTTCACATACATCTAGTGGTCCCCAAAAATATCCCTGTACGACGCCGCCAGCCTCAACGGGTCGTGGATGGCGTTGCCTGCAGAACTTTCAACCATACCGAACACAACGTCGGCACCGAGCATGGCTGCCGCCTGCTTGAACTCGTCCACGTCCGCAATGGAGCGTGGATCGGCGAGCACCACATCAACCGAAAACTCCGGTGCGTAGCGGGAAATGACGTGCAGGTGGTCGGCTGCAGTCATGCCGGCCGCCTCGGCATCATTGACGTCGAGGTTCATGGTGAGCAGTCGCTTTGCCGTGGTTGTGCACAGTGCCTCACGCATTTGTGGCAGCAGTAGGTGCGGCAGCACTGACGTGTACCAGGAGCCTGGGCCCAACACCACCCAGTCGGCATTGTGGATGGCTTCAACAGCTTCAACACAGGCGGGTGCGTCCTGCGGAACAAGGCGTACATTGTCCACCTCGCCGGCCTTGGCCAGCAGGGACTGGCCGGTGATCAACGGTCCGGTGACACCGTTGTCCTTCACCCGGCCTTCAATGGTCAGCGGCACGCTGGCCATGGGAAGCACTTCGCCGCGGGCGCCCAGCAGGGCCCCCGCCCAGCGCAGGCCGGCCACCGGATCGCCCAACAGTTCCCACAGGGTGACGATGAGCAGGTTTCCCAGGGCATGGTTGTCGAGCGAGCCGCTGACACCTTCACGGGAGGTAAACCGGTGCTGCATGACATCGCGCCAGGTACGGCCCCAATCGGTGTCGTCACACAGGGCTGACAGGGCCATGCGCAGGTCGCCTGGGGGCAGCACACCCAACTCGTCGCGCAGGCGGCCGGAGGAGCCGCCGTCGTCTGCCACCGTCACGACCGCGGTGATGTTGCTCGTGACCAGGCGCAGCGCGGACAAGGATGCGGCAAGGCCGTGGCCACCACCCAAGGCGGCAACGCGAACGGCTGAATCCGGGCCCGGCAATTTTGCGGCCGATGGAATGATCGGCAGAATTCCCGTGTACACGGCTTACTCCCGGCCCAGGTCTCTGTGCCGGATGCTCGTAGTGACCCGCGGCAGCTGGCTCAGGCGCTTGGCCAGCTCAATGGCAACCGCCACGGAACGGTGCTTGCCGCCCGTGCAGCCGACGGCGATCGTGGCGTAGTGCTTGTTTTCGCGGCGGTAGCCGTCAAAGACCGGCTCCAGCATGTGTACGAAGCGGTCCACGAAATCGCTGGCGCCATTGTCGTTGAGCAC
Source organism: Arthrobacter sp. PAMC 25486 (assembly GCF_000785535.1). NCBI lineage: Bacteria > Bacillati > Actinomycetota > Actinomycetes > Micrococcales > Micrococcaceae > Arthrobacter > Arthrobacter sp. PAMC 25486. Next base: position 718,059 of record NZ_CP007595.1, read on the forward strand.
AAAGTTGCTGACGGCCGCGTCTTGGCCCGTGAGCGGACGCAGCTGCGGGATCCAGTGCGGGTTGGGGATGAAGCGGACGTCGGCAACATAGTTGGCATCCACCGGGAGTCCATACTTGAAGCCGAAGCTCATGATGGTCAGTGTCAGGACAACAGGGCCCGATTCCGAGAACAGCTCCGTCACGGCCGAACCAAGCTGGTGGACGTTCAGGTCGGAGGTGTCAAGCACCATCTCCGCCTGGTCCTTCATTTCGGCCAGCAAAACGCGTTCGGCGGCGATGCCGTCCAGGATGCGGCCGTCCTGCTGTAGCGGGTGAGGGCGGCGGCCCTGCTCAAAGCGTCGCACCAGAGTGTCGTCGTTGGCGTCAAGGAACAGGACGCGATAGGCGACGCCGGCGGCGGAGAGTGCGTTCAGTGATTCCCGGATGTCGGCAAAGAGCGCCTTGCCGCGGACATCGACGACGACGGCCAGCTTGGGCAGCGCCCCCGGCATGCGTGAGACGAGCTCCGACAAGGTGCCGAGCATCTGCGGGGGCAGGTTTTCAATGACGTACCAGCCGTGGTCTTCAAGCGCGTTGGCGGCCGTGCTGCGGCCGGCGCCGGACATGCCGGTGACAACCAACAGTTCAGATTCGACAGGCTTGATAGGAGTCAGGTCCCCTTCGACGGTTGCGGCTGATTCTTGCTGTTCTGTCATTGCACTTCCCTGTCACTTGTCCACTTGCCTCTAATGCCTAAGCCTACTGGCAGGGGCCCCAAACGAGCGAAGCGAGTTGTGGGGTGGTCGGTGGGCGCTACTGGCAGGGGCCCCAAACGAGCGAAGCGAGTTGTGGGGTGGTCGGTGGGCGCTACTGGCAGGGGCCCCAAACGTGGGCCCACAGCCGCGAGGGGCCCGCCGCGAGTGTGCGAGCGGTGGGAAGCGAGCTGTGGGGTGGTCGGCGGGCGCTGGCGAGGGCCTGCACCACCGAGAGCTGGGCACGCAGCTTGGCCCCTCGCCCGCGTGTGACTTGCTCCCAAAGTACGACGGCGTGAGGTTCCCCGGGCGGCCATGGTGCCTGCCGCCGTCGTACTTTGGGAGACCCGGCGTGGAGGTGGCGATGTGGTGGGCCCCAGCCCGGTCCTGTGCCACGAGAACGGGGCCAACCTGCCACGGTGCGGCAGGGCGTCATCCCACATCTCGCGAGAATGGGTGCAAGCCGCAATCACCGCCGTCCATTTCGCCGAGAATGGGCCGGCCCCGCGAAACGACGTCAAAGTTACACCCATCTCGCGGGGTGGATACATCTTCGGCGAACCGGACGCGCGGCCGCGCAGCTTGGCCCCGTCCTCGCGCGCGATCCCTCGCCGCCGTGGCACTGCCGGGGCCCGCCCGTTTGTGTGAACCGGCCCGCCGGGCGGCACTAATCCAGGATCTCGCCCGTGGTCATGTTGACGGCCGGCGCGGCTGCGGCGTTTTCGCTGTCGTTGCTGAGCGTGGCATGGATGGTTCCGGCCAGCACCGGCCCGATGCCCTTGGCCTGGGACAGTTCCTCCAGCGAGGCGGCACGGATTTTCTTCAGCGACCCAAAGTGCGCCAGCAGCGTCTTCTGTTTCGCCGGGCCGAGCCCGGGGACGGTGTCGAGGATGGAGGCCGTCATGGCCTTGCCCCGTTTGGCCCGGTGGAAGGTGATGGCGAAGCGGTGGGCCTCGTCGCGGATGCGCTGCAGCAGGTACAGGCCCTCAGACGAGCGCGGCAGGATGACGGGGAAATCGCTCTCGGGCACCCAGACTTCCTCGAGCCGTTTGGCCAGGCCAATCACGGCCACGTCGCTGATGCCGAGGTCGGCGAGGGCACGCGAGGCGGCGTTAACCTGGGGCACGCCGCCGTCGACCACCACCAGATTGGGCGGGTAGGCGAACTTGCTGCGGACCGGCTCGGATGCCTCAGCACCCACCTCCCCCGTGGCCGGTGCGGACTGGGTGCGGGTTTCCTGTTCCGCCAGGTAGTTCTTGAAGCGGCGGCTGATGACGTCGTACATGGAAGCGGTGTCGTCAATGGCGGCGTCACCGGTGATGGAGAACTTCCGGTACTCGCCCTTCTTGGCCAGCCCGTCCTCGACAACAACCATGGATGCCACAACATTGGTGCCCTGCACATGGGAGATGTCGTAGCATTCGATGCGCAGCAGCGGCATGGGCAGGTCCAGGGCCTCCTGCAGCTCGGCGAGGGCCAGCGACCGGGTGGTCAGGTCCCCTGCCCGGCGGGACTTGTGGAGCATCATGGCCTGGCGGGCGTTCGCGTGGACGGTGTCCATGAGCGCAGCCTTTTCGCCGCGCTGCGGCACCTTGATGGACACCTTGCCCTGGCGCAGCCCGCCCAGCCATTCGGCCAGGTATTCGTGGTTGGTGGGCAGTTCGGGGACCAGGATCTGGCGCGGAATGCTGTCCTGCTGCGATTCCTCACCGCCGTAAGCCTGCTGCATGAGGTGTTCCCACAGCTCGGCGTCGGAGGCGTCCTCCACCTTTTCAACCACCCAGCCGCGCTGTCCCCTGATGCGTCCGCCGCGGACGAAAAACACCTGGACTGCCGCTTCGAGGTCGTCTTGTTCGACGGCGAAGATGTCGGCATTGGTGTCTTCCGTCAGCACCACGGCGTTGCGTTCAAAGACCTTGCGCAGTGCGATCACGTCATCACGCAGCCGGGCGGCCTGTTCATAGTCGAGCTCGGCCACCGCCTCACCCATCTGCTTTTCGAGGGTGCCGATGAAGCGTTTGGCCTCCCCGCCCATGAAGTCGCAAAAGTCCTGGGCGAGCGCCTTGTGGTCTTCCTCGCTGATCCGGCCCACACACGGCGCCGCACACTTGTCGATGTAGCCCAACAGGCAGGGCCGGCCGCTGCGTTCGGCCCTGCGCAGCACGCCGGGGCTGCAACTGCGCACGGGGAAGACCCGCAGCAGGGTGTCCATGGTTTCCCGGATCGCCCCGGCCGTGTATGGCCCAAAGTATTTGGTGCCCTTGCGCCGCTCGCCCCGCATGACCTGCACACGCGGGAACTTCTCACTCATCGACACGGCCAGGTACGGGTACGTCTTGTCGTCCCTGAACGCCAGGTTGTAGCGCGGGGCGAATTCCTTGATCCACGTGTACTCGAGCTGCAAAGCCTCCAACTCGCTGCCCACGATGGTCCACTGCACGCTGGCGGCGTGGTGGACCATGGCATGGGTTTTGGGCAGCAGCGTTTCAGGGTTCGCGAAATAAGAGTTCAGCCGGGAGCGCAGGTTCTTGGCCTTGCCCACGTAAATGATGCGCCCATGCTCGTCCCGGAAGCGGTAGACGCCCGGGTCGGTGGGAATTTCGCCCGGCTTCGGCCGGTAGCTGGAGGGGTCGGCCATGGTTATTCGGCGGCCGGACTTTGGTTGTATTTGGTGCTGCGTTCCTGTCCCGACAGCTCGGCGATGGCGTCCATGATGGTGTCGGTGGTGGCGCGCCTTGCCGGCAGGGAGTGATCGGGCCCGGTTTTGTCAAAGTACAGCGGCTTGCCAAAGCGCAGCGTGAACGGCGCCGGATGGAACGTTTTCTTGCCGGCGGGCTGCAGCTTTTCGGTGCCGATGACGCCCACGGGGACCACGGGGGCGCCGGTGGTCAGCGCCAGCCAGCCCACGCCGGTCCGCCCGCGGTACAGCACGCCGTCGCGCGAGCGGGTCCCTTCAGGATAAATGCCGACGCCTTCGCCGCGGCCCAGGATTTCCAGCAGCGTCTTCAGGGCCTGCACACTGGCAGCCTGTTCGCCGCGCTCCACGGGAATGGAGTGCACCGACTCGAAGAACGACTTCATCAGCTTGCCCTTGATGCCCTTGCCTGTGAAGTACTCGGCCTTGGCAAAAAAGGAGACCGGCCGCGGCGTCAGCGCCTGCACAATGACCGAGTCAAAGAAGGAGAGATGGTTCGGCGCCACAATGAACGGCCCGTCCTTGGGCACGTTCTCCAGGCCCTCAACGGTGGGCCGGCACAGGGCGCTGATGGTGCCCCGGGTCAGGACACGGGTCAGGTCATAGATCGCCACGGGTACCCTCCCCTGCTGCGGTCTGGGCGTTGAGCGTTGTGAAAAGTTCATCGGTTGAATGCACGACGGCGGTAACTCCTGCCGCTGCCAGCTCACCCTCGGCGGCAAAGCCCCACGAGACGCCAATGCAGTCGAGACCGTTATGGCTTGCGCCGTGCACGTCCTGGTGCCTGTCCCCCACCATGACGGCCTCAATTCGGGCGCCGGGAACCACGTGCAGGGCGGCGAGGGCCGAAGTTTCGGCCAGTGCGGCGGCGATGATTTCCATCTTGCCGGGCCGGTACTCGGGGTGTCCGGGGCTCAGGTTCTCGTCCGCATGGGAGCCCTTGATCGTGACGAAGTAGTCGTCCAGTCCGTGATGGGCCAGTAGTGTCTTGGCCAGCGGTTCGGGCTTCTGTGTGGCGACAGCGAGGTGGACGCCGTCGTCCTTTAATTGCGACAGCAAGCCATCGATGCCGGGGTAGACCACGGACATGGCCATGCCCTGCTCCGCGTACCACGAACGGTAGGCGGTGATGACGGCGTCGACCTTGTCGGCCGGCACCCCCAACATGTTGAGCAGGGCGTCGGCCAGCTTGGGGCCGATCACGGCGTTCAGCTCGTCGATGCCCGGCACCGGCAGGTCCATGGCGGCAAGGGCATATTGCAGGCCGCCGGTGATCCCTCCCGCCGGGTCCACGAGTGTTCCGTCAAGGTCAAAAAGGACCACAGAGGGCGGGCCGTCACGTCTTATGCCCGCAGGTGTGGCAGGGATTGCAGTACTCACGTCCCTAGTTTCTCACGACCCCGGCGTGCCGGCGGTCATCCATGCAGACACTGGCATATTTCAGAGAACTTCGCGGAGGAAGGTTGCCGTGTAGCTCTCAGTGTTCTTGGCCACCTTCTCCGGCGTGCCGGTGGCAACCACACGGCCGCCGCCCGTGCCGCCGTCGGGCCCCAGATCAACGATCCAGTCGGCGCTCTTGATGACGTCGAGGTTGTGTTCGATGACGATGACGGTGTTGCCCTTGTCCACGAGGCCCTGCAGCACGAGCAGCAGTTTGCGGATGTCCTCGAAGTGCAGGCCCGTGGTGGGCTCGTCGAGCACGTAGATGCTGCGCCCGTTGGAGCGTTTCTGCAGTTCCGCGGCCAGCTTGACGCGTTGCGCCTCGCCGCCGGAGAGGGTGGTGGAGGCTTGTCCGAGCCTGACATAACCAAGTCCGACGTCGACCAGCGTGCGCAGGTGCCGGGCGATGGGCGTGAAGGCGGCAAAGAAATCGGCTCCTTCCTCGATCGGCATGTTCAGCACGTCGGCGATGGACTTGCCCTTGTAGTGCACCTCAAGCGTTTCGCGGTTGTAGCGGGCGCCATGGCACACCTCGCAGGGCACGTACACGTCGGGCAGGAAGTTCATCTCAATCTTCAGCGTGCCGTCACCGGTGCACGCCTCGCAGCGCCCGCCCTTGACGTTGAAGGAGAAACGCCCGGGCTGGTAGCCGCGCATCTTTGACTCGTTCGTCTCGGCGAAGAGCTTGCGGATGTTGTCGAACACGCCCGTGTAGGTGGCCGGGTTGGATCGCGGGGTGCGGCCGATGGGGCTCTGGTCAACGTGGACCACCTTGTCGAGGTGTTCCAGCCCGTCGATGCGCAGGTGGCGCCCGGCCACCTGCTTGGCACCGTTGAGCTTGTTGGCCAGAACCTTGTACAGGATCTCGTTGACCAGGGTGGACTTGCCGGAGCCGCTCACACCGGTGACGGCCGTCAGCACACCCAGCGGGAACTTCACGTCAATCGTGTGAAGGTTGTTTTCGCGAGCCCCAACAACATTCAGCTCACGCTTTTTGTCGTACTTGCGGCGCTTGGCCGGCAGGGCGATGCTCTTGCGGCCTGAGAGGTAGTCACCTGTGAGCGACTCGGTATTGGCCAGCAGCCCTTCGAGGGAACCCGAGTGGACCACCTGGCCGCCGTGCTCGCCGGCGCCGGGGCCGACGTCAACGATCCAGTCGGCTTCCTTGATGGTGTCCTCGTCGTGCTCCACCACAATGAGCGTGTTGCCCAGGTCGCGCAGGCGGGTCAGGGTTTCAATCAGGCGGCGGTTGTCACGCTGGTGCAGGCCGATGGACGGCTCATCCAGGACGTAGAGCACGCCCACCAGGCCGGAACCGATCTGGGTTGCCAGGCGGATGCGCTGTGCCTCGCCGCCGGACAAGGTGGCCGAGGCGCGTTCCAGGTTCAGGTACTCCAGGCCCACGTCGAGCAGGAACTTCAGCCGGGCCTGGATTTCCTTCAGAACCTGGCTGGCGATCTGTGCCTCACGCCCGGTCAGGACCAGGTTGGTGAGGAAGTCAAAGCAGTCGCGCATGGACAGGGCACAGACCTCGGCAATGGACTTGCCGTTGATCAGCACCGACAGTGAGGCCGGGTTCAGGCGTGCACCGCCGCAGGACGGGCACGGGATCTGGCGCATGTATTCTTCATAGCGGTCGCGGGCCGAGTCAGACTCGGTTTCCATGTGCTTGCGCTGGATGTACTGGACGGCGCCTTCAAAGCCCGTGCTGTACTTGCGTTCACGGCCAAAACGGTTCTTGTACTGCACCACCACCTTGTGGTCCTTGCCGTACAGGATGGCAGTGCGCGCGTCGGTGTCGAGCTTGTTCCACGGTGTTTCCAGCTTGAAGTCCAGCTCCGCGGAGAGGCCCTCCAGGAGCCGGTTCCAGTACTCCGTGGTGGCGGTGCCCAGGGACCAGGGGGCGATGGCACCCTCACGCAGTGACAGGAACGGGTTGGGGACGACGAGTTCCTCATCGACTTCGAGCCTGGTGCCGATGCCGCTGCACGCGGTGCAGGCGCCGAACGGATTGTTGAACGAGAAGGAGCGCGGCTCAATCTCGTCAATGGCCAGGGGGTGTTCGTTGGGGCAGGCAAGGTTCTCGGAGAAGGACCGGATGCGACCGGCGTCGTCCGCCTCAAGGTCAACCAGTTCGGCCAGAACCCGGCCCTCAGCCAGGCCCAGTGCCGTTTCCACCGAGTCGGTGAGGCGTTGCTGAATGCCGTCCTTGACCACGAGCCGGTCAATGACCACCTCGATGGTGTGCTTGAACGTCTTCTTGAGTTTGGGTGGATCGCTGAGCTGGATTTGTTCGCCGTCGACCTTGGCCCGCGAATAACCCTTGGCGGTCAGCTCCCTGAACAGTTCAACAAACTCGCCCTTGCGGTCGCGCACCACCGGTGCCAGGATCTGGAAGCGGGTGCCTTCGGGCATCTCGAGCAGTTGGTCAACAATTTGTTGGGGCGTCTGCTGCGCAATGGGCTCCCCGCACACGGGGCAGTGCGCCGTGCCGACACGGGCCCACAACAGGCGCATGTAGTCATAAATTTCGGTGATGGTGCCCACCGTGGACCGTGGGTTCTTCGACGTGGACTTTTGGTCGATTGAGACGGCCGGTGAGAGGCCCTCGATGAAGTCCACATCGGGCTTGTCCACCTGGCCCAGGAACTGCCGGGCATACGCGGACAGCGACTCGACGTAGCGGCGCTGGCCCTCCGCAAAAATCGTGTCAAAGGCCAGCGATGACTTGCCCGAGCCGGACAATCCGGTGAACACGATCATGGCGTCACGGGGCAGGTCCAGGTCGACGTTGCGCAGGTTGTGCTCACGGGCACCCTTCACCACAAGCCGTGACAAGTCGGGGCGAACAACTTCAGTGGATACAGACTGGTTCAAAAGTTTCCTTCACATCACTGGCGCCACACCGCAGTCCGCGTGTGGTCGGCACGCCCGCCTGTCTGCCGTGCGTTGCCGTCAATCAAAAGTATAATCGAATCTTCGTTCGAACGCGCACTCCGCTTTTTGGGAGGGCGCGGCTATTGCCCGCGCTCCAGCGCCGCCGTGACGATGCGTAGCGCTTGGGCGTGCGGCACACCCAGATCACGCACGACGGCGGCAAAGGCCTCAGCAGCGTCGGCCACCTTCGCGGCAAGCCGGTCCCCGCCGGAGGCTATGGCGGTGCCGCTGCGGCCTGCCGTCACGACCACTCCGGCTTGTTCAAGTTCACGGTAGGCGCGGGCCACCGTGTTGGCTGCCACGCCCAGCTCGGTGGCGAGGGCGCGAACCGAGGGCAGCTTGGTGCCCACCGCAAGTTCGCCTGAGGCGGCAAGATCCAAAATTCGCAAGCGGACCTGTTCAAAGGGTGGCACGCTTGATTCCGGTTCCAAGCGCCAGCGGCGCTTCAACACATCCATGGAATTCATAGCTGACTGACTTCTTCCACCAAGGGGTCGCCAAATTGGCTCATATAAAGATCGTAGTAGAAACCCTTGCGCGCCAACAGTTCTTTGTGGCTGCCCTGTTCAATGATGCTGCCCTGGTCCATGACCAGGATCAAATCGGCGTCACGGATCGTGGAGAGCCGGTGGGCGATGACAAAGCTCGTCCGGTTGGCCCGCAACTTGTTCATGGCCTGGCGAATCATGACCTCGGTCCTGGTATCCACCGAACTGGTGGCCTCGTCCAGGATCAGGATGCCGGGGTTGGCGACCCAGGCCCTGGCAATTGTCATGAGCTGGCGCTGCCCCTGGCTCAGCCCGCCGCCGTCATCCGTCAGCACCGTCTCGTAGCCGTCGGGAAGTGAGCGGACAAAGTGGTCGACGTGGGTGGCCTCGGCTGCCTCGATAATTTGGGCCTCGGTGGCGTCCAGCTTGCCGTAGGCCAGGTTCTCCCTGATGGTGCCGCCAAACAGCCAGGCGTCCTGGAGCACCATGGCGAACTGGCTGCGCAGGTCCTCCCTGGTGAGGTGGGCTGTGTTGACGCCGTCGATCGTGATGGTGCCGCCGTCGATCTCGTAGAAGCGCATCAGCAGGTTCACCAGGGTGGTCTTGCCGGCTCCCGTGGGCCCCACGATCGCGACGGTCTCCCCCGGCTCGGCCGTGAAGGACAGGTCCTGGATGAGCGGGGTCTCGGGCGTGTAACCGAAGCTGACATGGTCAAAGACCACACGGCCGGCAGGCTCGGCCAAGACGGCCGCGGGGACATGATCGGGGCTCTGCTCGGGCGCGTCAATGAGGTCAAAAACGCGTTCCGCCGAGGCCACGCCCGACTGCAGCAGGTTGATCATGCTGGCAATCTGGGACAGCGGCTGGCTGAACTGGCGCGAGTACTGGATGAACGCCTGGACGCTGCCGATCGTGAGGACGCCCTGCGCCACCTGGATGCCGCCGAGCACGGCCACGACCACGTAGTTCAGGTTGGAGACAAAGTTGGTGCCTGGCATGATGATGCCGGAAATGAACTGGGCTTTGGCGCTCGAGGTGTACAGCTCATCGTTTGACTCGGCGAACTTGTCGATGGCCTGTTGCTGCTGGCCAAACGCCTTGATGATTTCGTGTCCCGTGAACATTTCCTCCACATGCCCGTTGAGTTCGCCGGTGCTCCTCCACTGGGCGGCAAATTGCACCTGGGAACGCTTGGCGATCATGACCGTCATGGCGGCAATAAGGGGAATGGTGAGCAGTGAGATGCCTGCCAGCAGCGGGGAGATCGAGAACATCATGCCGAGCACGCCGCCCACCGTCAGCACCGCAATAAGAATCTGCGTGAGTGTCTGGTTCAGGGTCTGGGAGAAGTTGTCGATGTCGTTGGTGACGCGCGAGAGCAGGTCTCCGCGGGATTCCTGCTGAAAATGGGCCATGGGCAGCCGGTCAAGCTTTTCCTCAATGTCGCGACGCAGCCGGTACATGGCCCGCTGCACAATGCCGGTGGTCATGTAGCCCTGGGACCAGTTGAAGAAGAATGCTGCCACGTACAGGCACAGCACAAGGGTCAGGACCCCACCCAGTGCGGCCAAATCCAGTCCCTGGCCTGGCACCACATTCATGCCGGAGAGCATGTCGGCCAGCTGACCCTGGCCACTGGCCCGCAGGGCGGCCACTGCCTGGTCCTTGGTGGTGCCGGCCGGAAACTGGGCCAGCATCTTGCCAACGACGCCGTTGAAAATGAGGTCGGTGGCGTGGCCGAGGATCTTGGGTGCAACAACCGTCAGGCCCACGGAGATGGTGGCCATGACGACGACTGCTGTGATGCGCCACTTGTCGGGGGCGATGAGCCCCAAGATGCGTTTCAGGCTTGGTCCGAAGGACATGGCTTTTTGCGGCGGCCCGCCGCGGCCCCTCATCATGCTCATGCCGGGTTCTCCTGGTCTTCGCCGCTGGGCGGTTCATCACTGCTCAGCTGGGAGGTAACAATTTCTTGGTACGTGGGGCAGCTCGCCAGCAACGCTTCGTGCGTGCCCTGACCCACTATGCGCCCCTCATCCAGGACAAGAATATTGTCGGCGTCCTTGATGGTGCCCACCCGCTGGGCCACGACAAGGACGGCGGCGTCCCGGGTGACGGGCTTCAGGGCCTCACGCAGTTTCGCGTCAGTGGCGTAGTCAAGGGCTGAAAAGCTGTCGTCAAACAAGTACACCGACGGCTTCGCGGCGATGGCCCGGGCGATGCACAGGCGCTGGCGTTGGCCGCCGGAAACATTTGAGCCGCCCTGCTCAATGGCTGCTGCCAGCCCGCCGGGCATATCACGCACAAAGGTGGCCGCCTGCGCTGTTTCCAGGGCTTCCCACACTTGTTCATCGGTGGCGGCCGGGTTGCCCATGCGGACGTTGCTGGCCACGGTGCCGGTAAAGAGGTACGCCTTTTGCGGGACCAGGCCGATGGAGCCGCGCAGGCCGGACAGGGCAAGGTTCTTGATGTTGTGCCCGCCCAACTCGATGGTGCCCTCGGTGGAGTCCAACAGCCGGGGTATGAGGTTGACGAGGGTTGACTTGCCACTGCCGGTGGAGCCGATGATCGCCGTCGTGCTTCCCGGGCCGGCGCTAAAGGTGACGCCGGACAGGACCGGGTCCTCGGCACCGGGATAGCTGAAGGCTGCGCCGCTGACCCGCAGGACGCCGTCGAGCTTGCCCACGGAGACCGCATTGGGTGCGTCAACCACACTGGCCTCGGTCTCCAGGACCTCGGTGATGCGTTCGGCGCTGACGGCGGCGCGCGGGATCATCATGAACATGAACATCGCCATCATGACTGACATCAGGATTTGCATGATGTAGCTCAGGAACGCTGTGAGCGCGCCGATCTGCATGTCGCCGGCGTCGATGCGCTGGCCGCCAAACCAGAGCACGCCAACGCTGGTCACATTGACCACGAAGAAGATGGTGGGGAACATGAGTGACATGAGCCGCCCGGCCCGCAACTGGGAAGCGGTCAAGGCGCCGTTGGCGGTGGCGAAGCGGTCTGCCTCGTAGTCCTTGCGGCCAAAGGCGCGGATGACGCTGATGCCGGTGATTTGCTCGCGCAGCACGCCGTTGATGTCGTCGAGCTGGTGCTGGACTTTGCGGAACGTGGGGACCAGGACTCGCACAATCAGGCCAATCGCAACGATGAGGACGGGCAGGATCACGAGCAGCAGGCCGGAGAGCGGGACGTCCTGGGCCATGGCCAAAATGATGCCGCCAATGCACATGATCGGGGCCATGACCATCAACGTGAAGGACATCAGGGTCAGCATCTGCACCTGCTGGACGTCGTTGGTGGTGCGGGTGATCAGCGACGGCGCACCGATGGTGCCGACCTCCTGGGAGGAGAAGGTCTCCACTTTGTTGAACAGGTCGCGGCGGATCGACCGGCCCACACCCATGGCCAGCCGGGCGCTAAGGAAGGTGGCCGTGATGGCGCACAACACCTGTCCGGCCGTGATGAGCAGCATCCACAGGCCAAGGTTCATGATGACGTCGATCCGGCCCTTGACGACGCCGTCATCGATGATGTCGGCGTTGAGCGTTGGCAGGTACAGCGACGCAATCGTGGAGAGGAATTGCAGCACAATCACGGCAATCAGGGGTGCCTTGTGCGGCGCCAGATTGCGGGCGATCAGTTTAAACAGCACACAGCCTCCTGTTGTTGCCCGAAACAATTAGTTTGTTCAGCTATCAAGGTACCCCCGCCGGCCCTATTTTGGCAGCGTTGGCGCCTGTGGATTTACTAAGTCGCCGGGTGGCCGGGCGGGTCTGTGCAGCGGTTGTCCACCCCGGGCAGTGAACGGACCCGCCCCGACTTGTGCTGCTGGATTGGCCTGTCGAAATGCGGCGAGAATGGGCCCGGACCACTCTCGCTGGGGCGGTTATGGCAGCCCACTATTACGTTTACGGAATAAGGAGGGCAGTATTACGAAAAGGTAATAAGCACCGGTCTACTACGAAAAGGTAATTTGGAGACCATGCAGGGCACCATGAAAATCCCTTCCGATCTCGGGTTGATGGTGATGGCTGTGCGCAAACGCCACAACCTCGCCCAGGTTGAACTGGCCCAGCGGCTGGGCGTCAGCCAGCGCTACCTCTCCGAACTTGAAACCGGCCGGCCCAAGGTTCTCAACGCCAAGCTCCTCCAGTTATTGACCGATCTGGGCATCGAACTCAGCTTTCGGGAAGTGGGCTGACAATGGCCGGGCATCTTCCCGTTTACATGTACGGCACACTCATGGGGAAGCTGCGGAAGGGCCAGGGCCGTGACGTTGTTTTTGAATCGGGGACTGAAGGAACACCCGGTTTGGGATCGCGTCCACCGTGCTTTACATCAGCCTGCCGCTGGGGCCGAGGCACTCCACTGCAGCAGACGCGTCGGCGTTCTTTGGCGGACTGCTCCCCGAGGGCCGTGCCCTGGTTAATCTGGCGGCGCAGGCCCGGTGTGGAACGGCCGACCTCTACGAAATGCTCGAGTATGCCGGCATGGATGTTGCCGGAGCCCTCCAGGTGGGCAGCAAGGCGGGCTCCGATGCGGGCAGTGGTTTGACGCGGTGGACGGCGCACCCACCACGCACATCCTCAAGCCGCTCCCGCAAGAATTTGCTGCCATGCTCCATGCTGAAGCATATTGCCTGGAAATTGGCCGCCGCTGCGGGCTGACAACCTTTGCCAGCGACGTGCGTTATTTCGACGGCAGCCCGGCGTTGGTCATTGAACGCTACGACCGATCTGTCGACGCGGCCGGAACGGTCCACCGGATCCACCAAGAGGATGCTGCCCAGGCGCTGGGTCTGCCGTGGGGCGGTGACGCCAAGTACGAATCCTTTCCACCATTCCGGGCCACCCTTGCGAACATTGCCGGACTGCTCCGCAGACGTCGGACAGTCCTTGGGGGCGGGGAGGATGATCGGGAGCGGTTGCTGGCGTTCATGGCATTGCATGTGGCTGTCGGTAACACGGATGCCCACGCAAAGAACTTTTCGCTGCTGCACCTCCCGAACGGGCAGATTGAACTGGCACCGCTGTACGACGTTCTCCCCCAGGTCCTCACCCCGGACGGACGGCAGAACCTTGCCATAGGTGTCAATGGGGTGCGCTTCCGGCCGTCCGTGACCATGGCGGACCTCGCGGCGGAGGGACAGTCGTGGGGGCTCCCCCAGGACCGGGCCGATGCCGTCCTGAAGGACACCTTGGAACAAGTCCGCTACGCCATCGAGGAAATTGACACCGCCGGGGTGGCTGCCAATGCGCCCCCCCTGCTGGTAGCCAATCAGGCCAGAAACCTGCTCAACGGGAAAGCCGCAGCAGTCTCCAGCGGCGGCCCTGTGGCGCTGGAGCACGGGCAACCCGTATCGGCGATGCCGCGGAACCACGCTCCACGTGCCGGCCAGAATCAGCCGTAGAGCTCGAAGGCCACGCTGCCGCCGTCCGTGACCATTTCCGTTTGCTTCCGGGCCTGCTCCGCCACGGGCTCATCGCTGAGGGCCCGGAGATATTCCTTGTGTTCCGCCAAGGAGGCAACGGCCTGCTCGATGCTGGTCGGGGACACTGTCTGGGTGTGGGTGGGCTGCGGGGACATGACAGCCACCCATCGGGTCTTGTGCCGCGGCAGCCCTTCTTCCAAGAGCAGTTCGGGGAAGATCCATTCGTTGTCGGCGTCGCCCACGGCGTCGAGCACGGCCCGGCCCACCGCCCTGTGGTCGGCGGAGTTCCAGCGCCCCGGCCCCCACTCGTCCCGGTGGTTCAGCGTCAGGACCAGATCCGGTTTCACGCGGCGGATCTCCCGGGCAAAGTCGCGCCGCAGGGACAAACTCTCCGCAATGCGCCCATCCGGGTGGTCCAGGAACACCAAGTCCGTGACGCCCACACGGGCACAGGCGTCACGCTGCTCCTGCGACCGCAAAGGAGCGGATTCCGCCGGCGCCAACCCCGCAATCCCGGCCTCGCCCCGTGTGGCCAGCACATAGCTGACCTCCTTCCCCGCCGCGAGCCATTCCGCAACGGCAGCAGCCATGCCGTACTCGGGGTCGTCCGGGTGCGCCACCAAAACGAGCGCTCGTTGCCAGTCCTGCGGAAATTCCTGAAGCTCACTCATTGTTTTTCTCCCACCATAAAAATGCGTCGAAATTCAAAGATGGTGCCAAAGTCGCCCCGCGGATAGGCCTCCGCCAGCAGGGCCGAATACTCGCGTTCAAACTCTGCACTCCCGCCGCCCAGCGCGGCAAGGACGGGACGCAACCCCGTTCCCCGCACCCATTCCAACACCGGGTTCTCCCCCGGCAGCAGCTGGCTGTACGTGGTTTCCCACACATCCACCTGTGCCCCGCCGCGTAGGAACAGCTCGTGGTAATCGGCCGGCTCCCCCACCGCGTCATCATGGCGTAGCACCCCGTCCAGCAGCTGGCGCCACCGGGTGCTCTCGGCCAGTTCGCGCATCAAGACGTGCGACGGCGCCCCAAAGTTCCCCGGCACCTGCACTCCCAGCCACGCACCAGGGCGCAGCGCCGCCAACCAGGCGGCCATGAGTTCGCGATGGCCCGGCACCCATTGCAGCGCTGCGTTGGAGATGACCACATCGGTATCGGGCGCGGGCACCCAGGCCGCAATGTCGGCCAGCGCAAAGGCCAGCCCCGGCGGCTGGTGCGGTGCGGCAACCGCGAGAGGTCCGGCGTCGTGCGTCTCGGCGTCGTGCGTCTTGGAAGAGTGCGGCGGCGGAGAGGAAAGCCGGGCAGCCTCGGCGACCATGGCCGCCGAACTGTCGATCCCGAGCACCGCAGCGGAGGGCCACCTGGCAGCCAGCGTGGCCGTGAGGTTGCCCGGCCCGCAGCCCAGGTCCACCACGGTGCGGGGCGCGGCGGCACCGATGCGGGACGTCAGGTCGAAGAACGGCCGGTTGCGGAAATCACCGAATTGAACGTACTTGGCCGGTTCCCAGAGAAATGCTTGATCACCCATGGCGTTATCCTGCCACACACCGTTCCTCAACCACAGCCTTGAGCGCCTAAGCTGGGATGACCATGAATCTTCTTGAACAGCTTTCCACCCTGAATCCGCAAACCTGCTCCGACGACGACGTTTTGGACGCATTTTTGGAGTGGACCCTTGACCGGGGGCTGGAGTTGTATCCGGCGCAGGAGGAAGCCGCCCTCGAGCTGGTGGGCGGGAACAACGTGATCCTGTCCACGCCCACGGGGTCGGGCAAGTCCCTCGTCGCCATTGCCGCGCACTTCAACGCCATGGCCCGTGGTGCCGCCAGCTACTACACCGCACCCATCAAGGCGCTCGTGTCGGAGAAGTTCTTTGCCCTGTGCGAAATCTTCGGTGCCGAAAACGTCGGCATGATCACCGGCGACTCCTCCGTCAACCAGGACGCGCCGATCATCTGTTGCACGGCCGAAATCCTGGCGAACATTGCGCTGCGTGAGGGCGAGCACGCCGACGTCGGCGTCGTCATCATGGACGAGTTCCACTATTACTCGGACCCGCAGCGCGGCTGGGCGTGGCAGCTGCCGCTGCTGGAACTGCCGCAATCGCAATTCCTGCTCATGAGCGCCACGTTGGGCGATGTCAGCCGTTTTGAGCGTGAGCTGACGGAGCTGACCAATCGGGACACCACCATCGTCTCCTCTGGCGAACGCCCCATCCCGCTGCATTACTACTATGTGCAGACGGGCGTGCACGAGACGCTCGAGGAGCTCCTCGCCACGAAGCAGGTGCCCGTCTATGTGGTGCACTTCAGCCAGGCCGAGGCCATCGACCGCGCCCAAAACCTCATGAGCATCAACGTGTGCAGCCGCGAGGAAAAGGACAAAATTGGTGAGCTCATCGCCGGCTTCCGCTTCTCGGCAGGCTTCGGCAAGACCCTGAACCGGCTGGTCCGCCACGGCATCGGCGTGCACCACGCCGGCATGCTGCCCAAGTACCGCCGCCTCGTGGAGCAACTGGCGCAGGCCGGGCTGCTGAAGGTCATCTGCGGCACCGACACGCTCGGCGTGGGCATCAACGTGCCCATCCGCACCGTCCTCATGACCGCCCTCAGCAAGTACGACGGCGTCCGCACCCGTGTGCTGCAGGTGCGCGAGTTCCAGCAGATCGCCGGCCGTGCGGGCCGTGCCGGCTACGACACCGCCGGCACCGTCATTGTGCAGGCGCCGGACCACGTGATTGAAAACGCCAAGTCCATGGCGAAGGCCGTGGCGAAGTTTGGCGACGACCAAAAGAAGCTCCGCCAGGTGGTCAAGAAGAAACCCATGCAGGGCTTTGTGTCCTGGGGTGAACCAACGTTCACGCGCCTGGCCGAGTCCGTGCCCGAACCTCTGACGTCAAGCTTCACCGTCACCCACGCCATGCTGCTGAACCTGCTCGAGCGCCCGGGTGACCCGTTCAAGGCGGCCAAGGCGCTGCTGACCGAAAACCACGAATCCCCGTCCAAGCAACGGGCGCTGATCCGCAAGGCCATCGGCATGTACCGGGAGCTGCTGGGTGCCGGCGTGGTGGAGCGCATCCCCGAGAATGAGCTCGAGGCGGACGGCCGCACCGTCCGACTCACGGTCCACCTGCAGATGAACTTTGCGCTGAACCAGCCGCTCTCCCCCTTCGCCCTCGCCGCCCTGGACCTGCTGGATGTGGAGTCGCCCAGCTACGCCCTGGACGTCATCTCCGTCATCGAGGCGACCCTGGAAAAGCCGCGCCAGATCCTCTCCGCCCAGCTCAAGCGCGCCCGCACCGAGAAGATCACGGACATGAAGGCGCAAGGCATCGAGTATGACGAGCGCATGGCGATCCTCGACGAGGTCACCTACCCCATGCCGCTCCTGGAGCTCCTCTCGGACGCCTTTGAGGTCTACCGCAAGGCCGCCCCGTGGATGGGCGACTTTGAGCTGAGCCCGAAGTCGATCATCCGCGACATGTACGAGCGGGCCATGAACTTTGGCGAGTACGTCCAGTACTACTCCCTGGCCCGCTCCGAGGGAATCGTGCTGCGCTACCTGACCGACGCCTATAAGGCGCTGCGCCAGACGGTCCCGCAGGATGCGCTGCGAGAGGACCTCGAGGACATCATCTCCTGGCTCGGCGAGCTGGTCCGCCAGGTTGACTCCAGTCTCTTGGACGAGTGGGAGAAGATGACATCCGGGGACGAGTCCGCCGCGGCCGTGGAGGAGACCGCGCTGCCGCCCGCCCCTCCGCGCCTGACCGACAATGCGCGCGCCTTCCGCGTCATGGTCCGCAATGAGCTGTTCCGCCGGGTTGAGCTGGCTGCCGATGATGACTTTGAGGCCTTGGGAATGCTCGACGGCGACCACGGCTGGGATGCCGATCGCTGGGCTGATGCGCTGGATGAGTATTGGGACGAACATGAATTCATTGAGGCCGGCCCGGCGGCGCGCGGCCCCTCCCTGCTGCACATCAACCCCGGCACGGAAACGTGGGAGGTGCGCCAAACCATCGTTGACCCGGCAGGCAACCACGACTGGTATATGTCAGCCACAGTGGATCTTGAGGCATCCAACGAAGCCGGGGCCGCCGTCGTGCTCTTCAAGGAATTCAGCCGAATGTGAGGTGCGCGATAAGCTCGTTCCATGAGTTTGCTTCGCACCGCCGTGCCCGCCGATGTCCCCGCCATTCTTGGCATGATCCGCGACCTTGCTGTTTACGAAAAAGAGCCTGATGCCGTCAAGAACACCGAGGAGATGCTGCACGCCGGCCTCTTCGGGGAGAACCCGCAGATTTTCGCGCACGTGGTGGAGTCGCCCGTTGCCGGCGAGCCCATTGTTGGCTTTGCGCTGTGGTTCCTGAACTATTCCACCTGGGAGGGCACACACGGGATCCACCTTGAAGACCTGTATGTGCGGCCCGAAGCCCGTGGCGGCGGTTATGGCAAGAAGCTGCTGGCGAAACTGGCACAGATCGCGGTGGAGCGCGGTTATGCACGTTTCGAGTGGAGTGTGCTGGACTGGAATGAGCCGTCCATTAACTTCTACAAGTCGTTCGGTGCCGAGCCCATGGACGGCTGGCACGTGTACCGCCTGGACGGTGACGCGCTGGCGAGATTTGGTGCAGCCGCCGAAGCGCAGATGGGGGCAACGGCATGAGGTCCTCAGATTCCTACGTGATCCGCGGCGTGCGCATGCGCGAGCACTGGTTCACCGTTCCCCTGGACCACGGCAACCCCGGTGGCCCCACGATTGAAATCTTTGCCCGGGAGCTGGAGGACGCCCGCACCGAGGCTGGCTCGCTGCCGTGGCTCGTCTTCCTGCAGGGCGGACCGGGTGGCCGCGGGAACCGTCCCGCCGGCCTGGGCGGCTGGTTGGCGGAGGCCACCAAGCACTTCCGGGTGCTCATGCTGGATCAGCGCGGCACGGGTCTCTCCACCCCGGCCAACCGGCAGACCCTGCCACTTGTGGGTGGCGTGGAAGCCCAGGCCGACTACCTCGCCCATTTCCGGGCTGATGACATTGTGGCCGACGCCGAGTTGCTTCGGGCCGAGCTGGGTGCGGGCCCGTGGAGCCTTTTTGGTCAGAGCTATGGCGGTTTCTGCGCCCTGACGTACCTGTCCTTTGCCCCGGAGGGCGTCAAGGAAGCGTTGGTGACGGGCGGTCTGGGCCCGCTGACCGGCCCGGCCGACCAGGTGTACCAGGCAACGTTTGAGCGTCTGCGCAGGCGCAACGCCGAGTACTTTGCCAAGTACCCGGGTGACCGTGCGCTGCTGACCAAACTGATGCGCCATGTTGTTTCCGTCTCCGAGTTCCTGCCCACGGGCGAACGGCTCACCCCGGAACGGGTGCAGATGCTGGGCAACTTTCTGGGCGGCAACACCCGCTTTGACGCCCTGCATTACCTGCTGGAGGACGCCTTTGTTCCCACGCCCGACGGCGACCGGCTCTCCGACATCTTCTTGTTCCAGGTCTCGGCCCAGGTCAGCCGGGCGGCCAACCCGCTGTACGCGCTCATGCACGAATCCATCTACGTCCAAGGCGAGGCCAGCAACTGGGCCGCCGCCCGGGTGCTGCGCGAGCACCCGGACTTCCACCCCGACGTGGCCGAGCCGCTGCTGACGGGTGAGGCCGTGTACCCCTGGTATTTCGAGCAGGATCCGGCCCTGGCGCCGCTGCGCGAACTGGCCGGGCTGATCGCCGCCCGCACCGAGGGTTGGGGTGCGCTCTACGATGTGGAGCAGCTGTCGCGGAACACCGTGCCGGTGGCCGCCGCGGTCTACAGCGACGACATCTATGTTGACCGGGAAATCTCACTGGCAACGGCTGCCGCCGTCCAAAATCTGCAGGTGTGGGAGAGTGCCGATTTCCACCACGACGGCATTGCCGACGACGGTGAGGCCATCTTCGCGAAGCTGCTGGACATGGTCCGTGCCTGACCCGCCGGTGCCGGCGAGCCTGAACACCCAAACTGCAGCACCGAAGCCGGGCTACGGCAGGGCGGCGCCGCGGGCTTGCGTCCACAGCGCATACCAGGCCTCCCGCGACATTTCGGCGGCGATGCGCGGGGCGTCGGCACAGGCGGCAATCCGGGCCGGGCTGGTGGTGCCGATGACCGGCGAGATGCGCGCCGGGTGTCGCATGAGCCAACCCAGCACCACGGCTTCCGCCGTCGTGTTCCATCCCTGCGCGAGCGCCTGGACAAGGCCGGCGGTGGCACTGTCGGCCGCGGCGCCCGTGGGATTTCCGGAGTAGCGTCCCTTGGCCAGGGAGCCGTACGCCTGGAGTTCGATGCCGTGCGCGGCGGCATGTTCCAAGGTGCCGTGCGGGAAGCCGGCGGGGTGCTCCGAGTCTTGATTGACGAGCACCGTGCTTTCCACCCACGCGCGTCTGCCCAGGCTCATGTCCAGCTGGTTGGCCACAACGGGGGTTTCCAGGCGGTCCTGCAGGTGGGTGATCTGGGCGGCGGACATGTTGGACACGCCCAGGGCACGAATCTTACCTTCACCCATGAGGCGGTTGACAGCGCCGGCAACTTCTCCAGGGTCCATGAGCGGGTCGGGGCGGTGCAGCAGGAGGACGTCCACATAGTCGGTGCGGAGGCGCTGCAGGCTGCCATTGACACTGGCAAGGAGGTGGCCGGCACTAAGATCGTAGCGGCCGGGGAGCCCGTCGCCGGCCTGGCGGATGCCGCACTTGGTCTGGATGAGCAGTTGTTCGCGCAGCCCTGGTGTGGCGGCGAGGACATCGCCAAAGACCTGTTCGGACTTGCCCTTGCGGTAGATGTCGGCATGGTCAAAGAGTGTGATGCCGGCGTGGCGGGCCGCTTCGATGGCCTCGGCGGCCTGGTCCACCTCGGCGGCTCCGTAGGGGGCGTCGTCCCAGCTGCCGCCCAGTCCCATGCAGCCGTAGATGAGGCGACCTGACGCTGGTGTGCCGGTTGTCGCTGGAGGATTTGCTATCGCCGTGGGGTTCGATGTCATGGGCTCAACTCTGCCACCCGCGCCCGGCGCCGCCGGGATCCGAAGGCGGTGTGCCGGGCTTTTGGCGGCGTCCTTTTTCGCGGCGTTGGAATGCCCGTCGTCAGGCGTGGCCGGCTTCGCGCATTTGGCGTAGTTCCTTCTTCAGGTCGCCCACTTCGTCACGGAGCCGTGCCGCCAGCTCAAAGTGGAGGTCGGCTGCGGCGCCGTGCATCTGTGCCGTGAGTTCCTCAATGAGTGAGATCAGCTCGGCAGCCGGGCGGGACACGGCGCCGGCGGAGGCCTTCTTTTTGCCGCCCTTTGCGGCGCCTTCGCGCCTCAGCCGGGCCTCCTCGAGCAGGGCTGCCGTGTCGGCGTCCTCCCGTGCCAACTGGTCGGTGATGTCGGCGATCTTCTTGCGCAGAGGCTGCGGGTCAATGCCGTGGTCCTTGTTGTAGCTGACCTGGATTTCCCGCCGCCGGTTCGTCTCGTCGATGGCGAATTGCATGGACGCGGTAACCCTGTCCGCATACATGTGCACCTCGCCTGAGACGTTGCGGGCGGCACGGCCAATCGTCTGGATCAGCGACGTCGAGGAACGCAGGAAGCCTTCCTTGTCCGCGTCCAGGATGCTCACGAGAGACACTTCCGGCAGGTCGAGGCCCTCACGCAGCAGGTTGATGCCCACGAGCACGTCAAAGACTCCCATGCGCAGTTCCCGCAGCAGTTCAACGCGGCGCAGGGTGTCCACGTCGGAATGCAGGTACTGGACCTTGATGCCGTTGCCCAGCAGGTAGTCGGTGAGATCCTCCGACATGCGTTTCGTCAGTGTGGTGACGAGGACACGTTCGTTCTTTTCCGTGCGCTTGCGGATCTCCCCCAGCAGGTCATTGATCTGGTCCTGGGAGGGCTTGACGATGATTTCGGGGTCGATCAGCCCGGTGGGGCGGATGATCTGCTGCACGTAGCCGTCGGAGACGCCCAGTTCATATTTGCCGGGGGTTGCCGAGAGGTAGACGGTTTGCCCGATGCGCTCCTGGAACTCATCCCACTTCAGCGGCCTGTTGTCCATGGCGGAGGGCAGTCGGAAACCATGGTCCACGAGGGTGCGCTTGCGGGACATGTCACCCTCATACATGGCGCCGATCTGCGGAACCGTCACGTGGGACTCGTCGATGACGAGCAGGAAGTCGTCCGGGAAGTAGTCGATCAGGCAGTGCGGGGCGCTGCCCTGGTCGCGGCCGTCAATGTGCCGAGAGTAGTTCTCGATACCGTTGCAGAAGCCCATCTGCTCCATCATTTCAAGATCGTAGGTGGTGCGCATGCGCAACCGCTGGGCCTCAAGCAGCTTGTTTTGGCTCTCAAGTTCCTTGGTGCGGCTGGCCAGCTCGTCCTCAATCTGCTTGACGGCCCGCGCCATGCGCTCCGGCCCTGCCACGTAGTGCGAGGCCGGGAAGACGTACATCTCGTTTTCTTCGCGGATGATCTCCCCCGTCAGCGGGTGCAGGGTGTAGATGTTCTCGATCTCGTCGCCAAAGAACTCGACCCGGATGGCCTGTTCTTCATACATGGGGATGATTTCCACGGTGTCGCCGCGCACGCGGAAAGTCCCACGGTGGAAGTCAATGTCATTGCGCGTGTACTGCATGCTGACAAACTTGCGCAGCAGGTCATCGCGGTTCATCTGGTCCCCGCGTGTCAGGGTGACCATGCCCGCAACGTATTCTTCCGGCGTGCCCAGGCCGTAGATGCAGGACACGGTGGCGACCACGATGACGTCGCGCCGGGTCAGCAGCGCATTCGTGGCGGAGTGCCGCAGGCGTTCAACTTCTTCGTTGACCGAGGAGTCCTTCTCAATGAAGGTGTCCGACTGCGGAACGTAAGCCTCGGGCTGGTAGTAGTCATAGTAGGAAACAAAATACTCAACGGCGTTGTTGGGCAGCAGTTCCCTGAACTCGTTGGCCAGCTGCGCTGCAAGGGTCTTGTTTTGCACCATGACAAGGGTGGGCCGCTGCACCTGCTCGATCAACCAGGCGGTGGTGGCGGATTTTCCCGTACCTGTGGCGCCCAGCAGCACCACGTCCTTTTCGCCGTTGTTGATGCGTTCGGTGAGCTCCTTGATGGCGGCCGGCTGGTCGCCGGCAGGCTTGAATTCGCTGATGACTTCAAAGGGGGCCACAACACGGTTGATCTCTTGCGCAAGACTCATGGGCTTAACGCTACCTCTCTTGGGCGGCTGAGTGGCACGTGGGCTGCGTCACCCTTCGTGTTTTCGTCGCGGCGTCCTCAGTGTGATTTATCCCAAGTCATGCCAAGATGGTGTGCGAACATCATTACCGCATCACGAAACACCTTATGAAAGGCATACATGTCCTCGAACACTCCCGAGAACCCGTCCGGCCAGCAGCTTCCTCCGAGCTACGGCGCTTCGGCTCCCACTGACCTGCCGGCACCTTATGGCCAGCAGCCGCCGGCCTACGAAGCACAGGCACCCGCTGGCCCGCCCGCGCCTTACGGACAGCAGCCTGCCCCCTACGGCCAGCAGTCGCCGTACGGTGCTCCTGCTGTTGACCCGGGCAAGACCCTGGGCATCCTCTCCGTCATCCTGCCGTTTGTGGGCCTGGGGCTTGTGGGCCTGATCTTGGGCATCATCGGCAAGGTGAAGTCGAAGAAGGCCGGCTTCAAGAACACCCCTGCACTGGTGGGTATCATCATCGGCATCGTCGCCATTATCGCCACGATCATCGCCGTGATCATCGCGATCGTGTTCTTCGTGGATGTGGCGAACCAGGTGGCTGAAGGCTGCCAGAACGGTGCAGAGACCGTCACCATCAATGGTGAAGTGTTTTCCTGCTCGACTGTCTCACCGTAGGTAAACTGCCTTCACTGGGTTGGTCCGTTCCCGTCAGGGGGCGGGCCTGCTTTGTTTAACGCCTGGGGTTAACGCAGCTGAACGCTCACGGCCAGGCCCGGATCGGCCGACCGCAGCAGCACCGGCACGCTCCCGGGAACTGCGAAAAATCCTGCCTCAGCCAGGCCCGGAAGCACTGTGGACGGGTTGGTGGCATCCTTCAAACGAATCTCCAAGATGCTCCCGGTTGGCTCTCCGGGAAGCTCGACGGCGCCCGCCTCGCCAATGCTGCTGGCGGCATCTCCCGCGGCACGAGCCAGCCGTGCCATGATGCGGGCTGGCTGGGCCTGCCACTCACGACCATGACTTGTGGGATCAGCAGCCGCCCGGGCCGCCGGGACGCCTGCTGCCAGGTTGGCGGCGAACGGCAGCAGGCGCGTGTGCCACAGTTCATCCAGTTCGGCCAGGGCTTCCTCCGGCGTGCCATCGTTGATGATGAGCACGTCCGCCGCCGCGGCACGTTCGGCATCCGTGGCCTGGGCGGCCAGTCGGGCACGCGCATCCGTCTCGCTCATGCCCCTGTCCCGCATCATCCGGGCCAGGCGCGTTTCCTCTGACGCCTGCACCACCACCACGAAGTGGAAGTTGGCGCCCTGCCCCGTTTCGACGAGGAGCGGAATGTCCTGGACAACGATACTGCCGGAGCCGGCGCCAGCCTTCACATCATGGGCGGCGGCGCGCACCAAGGGGTGGACGATTCCGTTGAGTGCCTCCCTGGCAGCGGCGTCGCCAAACACGATCGCGCCGAGTTTGGGGCGGTCCAAGGAGCCGTCAGGCAGGAGCACCCCTGCACCAAAATGCTGCACAACGGCGCCAAGCCCGGGCGTGCCCGGAGCCACCACATCGCGGGCCAGCTGGTCAGCGTCGATGAGCACCGCGCCCAGCTCACGGAAACGGGCGGCCAACAGTGATTTGCCAGCCGCGATGCCGCCGGTCAGTCCAAGGGAAAGCATGCCTCCATCCTATCCAGCACCCGGCCCGGTGCCGGTTGGATCCGTGGGTCAGCCGGTCGGGGTGCCGGCCGGGGGAATATTTTGGTTGATGTGGAACACGTTGTGCGGGTCGTACTGTGCCTTCACCCTGGCCAGGCGGTCATAGTTGGCTCCGTAGGCGCTGCGGACGCGGTCATCGCCCTCCTGTCCCAGGAAGTTCACGTACACTCCCCCTGCCGAGGTTGGGTGCAGCTCGTCCCAGTAGGCCTTGGCCCACTCCGTGATGGCGCCGGTATTGGCGGGGTCGGGGTCGACGCCCACAATGGTCCCCGCCCAGCCGCCGCCGCGGTACGGGAATGCCGTGGCGGCGGCATCGACACGCATCGCTGCCCCGTCAATCGGGTAAAGATGCATGGTCGAGTGCCCCGTGGGCAGCAGCGCCCCGTACTTGGCGTGTACGTCGATGGCGGCGTCACTGATTTCGGTGAACATGTCGGCCTTCCAATACCACTGCAGCCCGGCCGGGTACAGCCCGTCAAAAGCCTGCTGCAGGGCGGAGAAGGGCATGGGGGCCAGCCCAACAAGCAGCGGCGAACCGAAGTCCCTCACAGGCGCCATGACCGCGGCCGCCTTGTCCGCCGGACCGGTGTAGCACCAGACAATGGCGCACGCCTTCCTCCCCCACAGCTCCTCGGGGAACGGCGCGGCGGGAGGAATGGTGAGCAGCCCGATCCAGCCGCTGAGTTCCTCTGGAAGAGTGGGCAGCAGTTCCCTGTACCACCGCATCACCTCGGGTGCATCGGCCAGGTCGTACAGCACGGGCCCGCCCACCACCGTCCCGTGCTCTCCCACGTCGTGGCAGGCGAAGCGGAAGGAAACCACCACGCCAAAGTTGCCGCCGCCGCCGCGCAATCCCCAGAACAGGTCCGGGTGGCTGGTGGGGTCCGCGGTTACGAGCGTGCCGTCGGCCAGCACCACATCGGCGCTGAGCAGGCTGTCCACGGTCAGTCCGTACCGCCGCGACAGGTAGCCGACGCCGCCGCCCAGTGCCAAGCCGCCAACGCCTGTTGAGGCCATGAATCCCGACGGCGTGGCCATGCCGTAGGGCACCGTGGCTCCGTCAACGTCGCCCCAGGTGCAGCCGCCGTCGACCCGGACGGTGTGTGCCTCGGCGTCGACATCGACGCTGCGCATGGCCGACAGGTCGATGACGAGCGCGCCGTCCCACACACCGAACCCTCCGGCGTTGTGGCCGCCGCCGCGCACGGCAAGCTCCAGGCCCTCTTCGGTGGCGAACCGGATGCAGCCGGCAACATCGGCTGCGTTGGCACACCGTGCAATGGCGAAGGGCCTCCGGTCGATCATGCCGTTGTACACGGCACGGGCCTCGTCGTAGCCGGCATCTTCGGCCGTGATGAGCGGCCCGTCAAGGGTGGCGGCCAGCCCGCCAATGTCTGCAGCCCGCGGTTGAGGGGCCGAATAATCCTTCAGTGACATGGTTGCTGCTCCTTAGTAGGGGCGGCCGGATTGCCGCCTGTGGGAACAACGCTAGGACCGCGGCGTTCGCCTCGCGTTCGCCGCCGTGTTGCGCACTCGTGCGGCCAGCATGGGGCTCTGCTGTGCCACGGCCAGCAACTCTGCCCGGTCCAGCAGAATTCTGGCGGCAGCAGGATTTGCCAGCAGCGCGCGCTGTCGCAGGATCTCCGGCAGCCACCACAGGTCGTCGCGCTGGATGGCAGCGGATTCGGCACCGTTGAACACGGCCACGGCCTCCTCCCGGCGGCCGCACTCGAGCAGGGCCTGCGCCAGCAGGCTGTGCCAGTACGGCATGCGCGCAAAGGCCTGGGAGGCCTGCAGCCGCCCGATTCCTACCCGAATCGCATCAACACCCTCCCGCCCGCCAATGGCCCAGCCCCGCAGGATGGTTCCCCAATGCCCGTAGTAAGCAAAGTTGTGGCGCGCGCACAGCTCCTCGAGTTCCGCAGCAAGGATGGCAATGCGCTCCCTCTCCCCTGCCGCACCGTCCCCGCGGTCCGTGCGCAACTGCAGCAGCACGGCCCGGAAGGCAAGCGCCACTGCCAGGCTGTAGGGGTGCCCGGCCCTGGTGGCGCGATCCACAGCCTCCGCTGAGCAGTCGAGGGCGAGGTCGTCGTCCCCTGCCAGCCAATGCGCATGGGCGGCCCAGGCCCGGGCATGCACCTCGATGCGGGTGCCGAGGATGTATGACTGGCCATCGGGCGTCTGGCCAAACGCGAGCCTGAAATGCACCAGGGCCTCATCGTTGCGACCCAGGCTTGTCGCGGCACCGGCGACGGCAAAATTTGCCTGTCCCTCGAGCTCGGGGACGGTGTGGGCGAGCCCCAGTGCCCGGGTGGCGAGCATATGGGCCTCCTGCGTATGGCCTTGCACGAACGCGGCGGCGAAAAGGCCGATGAGGGCGGAGGCCACCACCCGGGGACGGCCCGCCGCCTCGGCCAGTTCAACGATGCGCTCCAAGGTCTTGCGCAGTTTTGGCGACGAATAGCCGCGCAGTGCTGTCAGCGGTTGGGGCAGGTGCAGCAGTACGTCCAGTTCTCTGTTCGAGGTGGACTCAGGGTGGTCTTGCACCGCGAGCAGGTTCAGGGCGGCCTGATAATTGGCAACGGCCCGGGCATTGGCGAACATGCGTGTCGCGGCGTCCCCGGCCTGGACAAAATATGCCACCGCCTTGTCAGCGTCCCCGGCCCTGCAGTAATGTTCCGCCAGCTGGGCCGCCACGGCGTCCCTGTTGTCGGGGTGCTGGGCTTCCAGTGCGCGGGCCAGTGCCTTGTGGAGCAGCCAGCGCTGCGGCGGCGAGACCAGGCCATAGGCGCAGTCGCGCAGCAGGTCGTGGCTGAAGTCGTAGCCGCCATGCTGCTCCCTCAGGATGCGCCGGCGCCACAACTCATCGACGGCGCGCACCAGGGATTGTTCACTGCCGGGCCAGGCAAGTGCCAGCGTGCCGAGGTTAAACCCACGGCCAATCGCCGACGCCAGAGAGGCTGCGTCCCGTGCCTGCGGGGAACATTGCTCAAAGCGGCGGCTCAGCACTCCTGCCCCAGCTGCACCACCGGCGAGCACCTCAGTCAGGGTGGCGCCGCCCATGCCCCGTGCCGTCTCAACAACATGGAGCGGGTAGCCCCCGGTCGCGGCGTGCAGCAGGGCCACCTCGTCTTCTGACAGGTCCCTGTCAAGTATGGACGCAGCCAGTTCGGCGGTGTGTGTGGCATTCAGGGGAGGGAGCGCCAATTCCTGGACCCACCCCCCGTTGCGCAAGGCGTTCAGGGAATCTGCCGGTCCGGTGTTGGCCGCAGGCTCGTCAACCCGTGCCGCGGCCGCGACCAGCACAGGTGCGTCCGCGGCCAGCGCGAACAGCACCGCGAGCCAGTCCAGCGTTTCCTCGTCGCACCACTGCAGGTCGTCCAAGATCAGGAGGGTGGGCCGCGACGGGGCCAGGACGGTCCGGGCGAGGTCCTCATGGAAGGCCCGGCGCCGCCATGCATCGGCCAGGGCCGCCCCTGCCCAGTAGTGGGGCACCTGGGGTTCCGCCACCACGCCGGCGTTGCCCTCGGAGGAGGAACCGGCGCTGCGCCCCGGTGCCGGGCCGCCGGCGTCACCGCGCCGGCGAGAGGCACCTCCGCCGTCGAAAGTCCGGAAGGGTGCGTTCCCCAGCCATGACGCAACCGGGGACAACGGGACGCTGCCGGCCCCGTCGAAGCAGCGGGCGTACGCGGTGACGGCGTTCCCGGCAGTTGCCGCGGCCAACAGTGTTGCCAGCAGGCGGGTCTTGCCGACACCGGCATCGCCAGTGACCAGCACCAGCCCGGGATTGCCGGCGCAGGCACGCTCCCACCGCTGCTGAAGTTGCGAAAGCTGGTCCTCCCTCCCGACGGGGCGTGTTGTCCGGACACCGGGCAGCAGGGTCATGACGGCCCGGCCGCCTGCGGGCCTCGGCACCGGGATGAAACCCAGGAGGCTGCGGGCCAGCGCGCGCGTGCGCGGTCCGGGCGCCACGCCCAGTTCCTGTTCGAGTGTGGCCGAGCACCGGTGATAGGTTCGCACGGCAGCTGCGGCATCCCCCGCCGCCGATTGCAGCTCCATGAGTTTTTGGTAGCCCGCTTCTTCCAGCGGTTCCAGCTGCAGGCGACGGCGTGCCGCCGCCTGGGCGCGACCCGGTTCCACTACGGCACCAGCTGCGGACACCAGGTCGCAGAGCTCCACGCACTCGCGGTGCAGTGACTCGCGGGCAGCCAGGACCCACTCGGAGTAAAGCCCCGGCAGCAAGTCTCCGGTGTAGGAATTGATGGCGAGGAAGCCGTGGTGCAGCAGTCCGCCGCGTTCCCCGTTCCTCCCGGAGTGCATGGCCAGCTCGCTGTTGCTACGAAAGTCGCGCAGGTCGGCGCTGCAGCCCGGCCCGTCCCGCCAGACAAGCGCCGTGCCGTCCATGTGGATGCAGCCGGCGACGCCGGGCAGCTGCCTCAGGCCGTGCAGTTCCCGTCGCAAATTCGTCCTGGCCTGCCGGTCGCTGGACTCGGGCCACAAGAGACCGGCGAGCCGTTCGCGCTCCTGCGGCCTGCCGGCATTCACCACCAGGGCGGCCAAAATTTCCAGGGCACGGCCAACAAGGAGTGACGGCGCATCCGACGCCGCTTCTTCGCTGACACGCTGCTCGCCCAAAAAGTAGAGCCGCAACACAGGACGCCGCCTCTCGGCATTTGGAGGACCATCGCGAACCACACAATTATCCCACCGGCCCGCATGCGCGGATAGGATTGCAGCGTGATGATTTCCCAAGCGACGCCCGGCCCCAACACGTACACCGCACTCGCCGCCGGGCCCGATTTCCGCCACGAGCTCACCATCAAACGCTCCCGTTTCATCACGGTGCTGCGCCGGGTCGAGGAGGCAGCGACCGCACGCAAACTCGTGACTGAGCTGCGGAAGGAATTCTACGACGCACGGCACCACTGCTCGGCCTTCGTGATCGGCCCGGACCGCGGGGTGCAGCGCTCCAATGACGACGGCGAGCCATCAGGCACGGCCGGGATCCCGATGCTGGACGCACTCTTGAAACGCGAAACTCGTCCCGCAGCCCTCACAGCGGGAGGGGCCGCTGACCTCAGTGACGTGTGCGCCGTCGTCGTGCGTTATTTTGGCGGCATCCTACTGGGGGCGGGTGGACTGGTGCGGGCCTACTCGGAATCCGTCAGTGCGGCCCTGGACGCCGCGCCGCTCGTGCGCCGGGACAGGCTGCAGCGTTTCGTTGTTGCGGTGCCGCATGCGGAGGCCGGGCGGCTGGAAAATGAGCTGCGCAGCTCTGGATACGTCATGACCGGCAATGACTACGATGCCGTCAACACCCAGGTGGGGCTGGCCCTCCCCGACAACGAACACGCGATCACCGCCGCCGGGGAACGGCTGGCCTCACTCACGGCCGGCCGCTGCACACTGGCCGCGGCCGGCACCGAGTGGGTTGACACGCGACTGCGCGCGGTGTCCTGACGCCATCGTCTTGACAGTGCCATCGTGGCCGGACCGTCCGGACAGTGCCCGGCTAGTATCGCTGCTGCCCGTAAGGTGCCGGTCTCACAAGGACCTTCTCAAATCGGGTGCCCTGCGGGTTGCTGGGCATGAGCGCCAGGATGCCCACGATCAGGAATCCCACATACGGCACCAGCCACAGTGCACCCAGGGCACCGCTGAAGTTGGCATCGTGCAGCCGACGGAAGGTCAGGGCAATGTAGGGCACGATGCTGCCGAGCACGAACATCACATACACTCCCGCAACCCAGTCGGCACCGGTCACGGCGTTGAACATGGCACCGACGAAGAACAGCCCCGCCATGAACAACTGGACCCACCAGAACTCGCTGCGGCTCGCCCTGCCACTGAATGTGGCGTACTTGCCGTAGAAGCGGCCCATGGACTCCAGGAATGAGGCCGGGTAGAGAGGCTGGGACAGTGCACTGGGCTGGCCCTGCTGCTGCCCGTACTGCTGCGGCTGCCCGTTGGGCTGGACGTTGCCGAACAGGTACGCCGGCTGGTACTGCGCCTCGGGCTGCGGAACAGGCGGGTACGGCGGCGCCGCTGGAGCGGCCGGTGCCTGTTCGGCCTGGGGTGGTGCCGCTGCGGGGCTGAAATAACCCGGCAGCACCTTGGGTTCCTGCGGATTTTGTTCCGGATAGGACATTGGGTGGTTCCCCCTTGGAATTGTCTACTACAGAGATCATATCGGGCGGCACCGACAATAGGGATTCCTCAGCGGGATTCGCCAGCGGGTTTGGTCAGCGGGTTTCGGGGACCGGCGCGGGGTGGGCGGACCGCATAAGGTGCGGGCCGCCGTCGTACTTGGTAAGACGCTCCACCACGTCGGGCCACGGCACCGTGACACGTTCACTGGGAATCAGGGCCTTGACCAGCTCGGCCTGGGCCACCACAATGCCGTCGGGTGAAACCTCAAGGATACAGACACCGGAACGCAACTCAAGGGGGGGGCGTCCTGCAACTGCCACCGTTCGGCCAGCTCGGAGATGCCATGTGCGGCCAGTCGCTCCTCACCGTCCAGGAAATCCGTTGCCGTGCCCAGCGCGTGACCGAGCAGGGTGCGGGGCTGCAGCAGCGAGTAGTCGGCTGCCAGGGGTGCAAGATAGCCAACCGTCTCGCCGTCGTCGGGCCGGGTGACCTTCAGCCAGTTATCAATGGACATGGGTTGCTCCTGTTTGCGGTGCAAGGTTGTGCGGATCAAGTGGTGCGGATTAAAAGGGAACGGGTCCCCCACCCGAAGGTGGAGAACCCGTTCACAGCTGCGTCCACCCAAGAGTTGGGTGGACGCGACAGCGGAAATTAGTTTCCGGTCAGCTTCTCACGCAGAGCGGCGAGTGCCTCGTCAGATGCCAGCGTACCGGCGCCTGAATCGGTGGCAACAGGCTCGGAGGAGTAGGAAGTCCCTGCGGACTCGCCACCTTCACCGGCGTTGTCGGCAGCTGCATCGTCTGCAGCGTGCTCGGCAACCTGCTTCTTGTGTGCTTCCCAGCGGGTCTGGGCGTCAGCGTACTGCTGCTCCCAAACGGCGCGCTGGTTCTCGTAGCCCTCGAGCCATTCGTTCGACTCGGGGTCGAAGCCCTCGGGGTACTTGTAGTTGCCCTCTTCGTCGTACTCGGCAACCATGCCGTAGAGTGCGGGATCGAACTCGGTGGAGTCGACGTCGACACCCTCGTTGGCCTGCTTGAGGGACAGCGAGATGCGGCGGCGTTCCAGGTCGATGTCGATGACCTTGACGAACAGTTCGTCACCAACGGAGACAACCTGCTCGGCCAGCTCAACGTGGCGCACTGCCAGCTCGGAGATGTGAACCAGGCCTTCGATGCCGTCTTCAACGCGAACGAACGCGCCGAACGGAACCAGCTTGGTGACCTTACCCGGTACAACCTGCCCGAGGGCGTGGGTGCGGGCGAAGGTCTGCCACGGGTCTTCCTGCGTAGCCTTGAGCGAGAGCGATACACGCTCGCGGTCCAGATCCACTTCGAGCACCTCGACGGTGACTTCCTGGCCAACTTCGACAACCTCGGACGGGTGGTCGATGTGCTTCCAGGACAGCTCGGAAACGTGTACGAGGCCGTCTACGCCGCCCAGGTCAACGAATGCACCGAAGTTGACGATGGAGGAAACAACGCCGGGACGAACCTGGCCCTTTTCCAGCTTGTTGAGGAACGTGGAGCGAACCTCGGACTGGGTCTGCTCGAGCCAGGCACGGCGGGACAGCACAACGTTGTTGCGGTTCTTGTCCAGCTCGATGATCTTGGCTTCGATCTGCTGACCGATGTAGGGAGCCAGGTCGCGCACACGGCGCATCTCGACGAGCGATGCGGGCAGGAAGCCGCGCAGGCCGATGTCGAGGATAAGACCACCCTTGACCACTTCGATGACGGTACCGGTAACGACGCCGTCTTCTTCCTTGACCTTCTCGATGTCGCCCCAGGCACGCTCGTACTGCGCGCGCTTCTTGGAGAGGATCAGTCGGCCTTCTTTATCTTCCTTCGTGAGGACCAAGGCTTCGACCTGATCGCCAACGGCGACAACGTCACCGGGATCAACGTCGTGCTTGATGGACAGCTCGCGGGAGGGGATGACACCTTCGGTCTTGTAACCGATGTCGAGCAGAACTTCGTCGCGGTCAACCTTGACAACAATACCTTCGACGAGGTCGCCGTCGTTGAAGTACTTGATGGTTGCATCTACAGCGGCGAGAAATTCTTCAGCAGTACCAATGTCGTTGATTGCGACAACAGGAGTACTCGTCTTCTCGGGGGTGGTGATGGTCATGTAGTAGGGGCTCCGATGTGGATAGTTGGATTCGTCGAACCCGTAGCAAGGCCGCGAAAAAACGCGTGGTTGCCGGAGTGGATCCGAAAATTATTATGGTTGCAGGGGTTCCTGCGGATTCTTGCTGCCTACAATGTGCAACCCGGGCGCTTCTTGAGCACCCAAGGCACGCATTACATGCCCATTTAGTCTAGTTGTTCGGCAGTGGTAGTGCAAAGTGGATCTTGTGCCCTGCGTACGGGGCCCGATGGCTTGCCATAATGGCCCTTGTGGAAGGTTCAACACTCCTTGTTCTGGGTCCCAATGCGTGGCTCCTCCTTGCCGTGCTGCTTGGACTGGCCGCCGTGGTGTGGCGCACTGCCCTGGGCCGCTCCCCCGTGCAAATGCTGGTGGCCGGCGTCCGTGCACTCATCCAGCTGGCCGCCGTCGCGCTCGTGATTGCCTGGCTTTCGGACAAGGGGCCGCTGGCCTTTGCTTTTGTGGCACTGATGTTCCTTGTTGGCGTGTGGACGTCGGGCCGCAGGGTGGCTCCCGACGGTCGCTGGTGGCTGGCGGCCGTGCCCCTTGCCGCCGGTGTTGTTCCGGTGGCGCTCATGATGTTTGCCTTTGGTGTGCTGCCGTTCAGTGCCCTGGCCATCATCGCCGTCCTTGGCCAGCAGATTGGCGGGGCCATGACGAGTGTGACGTTGGCCGGGCGACGCATCCGCGACGAACTGGCGCTACGCCAGGGCGAGGTGGAGGCGGCCGTGGCACTGGGCTTCCCGTGGCAGGCCGCCCGTGCCATGGTGGGGCGGCCGGTGGCAGGTGAGGCCGTCCTGCCATCAATTGACCAGACCCGGACGGCCGGGCTGGTCACGCTGCCGGGCGCCTTTGTGGGCATGATCTTAGGTGGTGCCGCGCCGCTGGACGCGGGCCTGATCCAGTTGCTGGTGCTGGTGTCGCTGCTCCTGGTCAACGCCGGCGCCGCCGCAACCACGTTGTGGCTTAGCTGCGCCGGCGCATGGACGCGGCCCCGGACCCGGCCCCGCGACATACCGGCGGGGAAAACGCCGCGCTAGAAGCTCGTCAGGCAGTGCGGGGATTCCTTCGTGGCGAACAGGGTGTCAAACTCTGCGACGGCGCCCTGTTCCTCCTCGCGCACACGGCCTGCGGCCTGTAATGTTCTGGCGCTGACACCGCCCAGGTACAGGCTGGAAAGTTCGCTCACGCCCATGCTCAGCCCAAAGGGCACCGAACCGTCCTCGGGGCAGCGGGTGACGGTGGCCTTCCCATGGACCACCGTTATCCGGAAAATGCCGGAGGCATGGCCCAGGGGGTCACCCACATGGAGGGTGACACTGCCGTCCGCGGCGTATGCGCGGGCTGCCAACGCCCCCGGCGTGTCCAGGATGCGCAGCCACAGGTGATCTTCCGTGGCGGTGCGCTTGTACAGGCGCTTGGCCGCCATGGACCATTCCAGCGGATCCACCACGGGCGCCATGCCCCACGTGATGACGTCGATCAAATCAAGGGAGCCCAGGTAGTTCCACAGTGCCAGGTAGGCGTCATCCGTGGCCGCCAACAGGTCCACTATCTCCACCGTGGGCCGGGTGTGGTCGTCGGTCGGCTTGTACGTCACATAGCCGTCCACGGTCCCGGTGGCGTCATAGTGCAGCGCCGCGCGGATGTTCTTCACCGGATCCATCGACCCGTAGTTACCCTGGCCGGAGGCGGAGAGCCGGTACATGTCTTGCCGGCCGATAGACCCGTACGTGGCGGTGTGAACGCGGGCAAAGATCTCGTTGTGCAGATCCCGGACCACCACGGCGTCGGCAATTTCCACCATGCCCTGGGCCGCGGCGGCTGGCACGATAAACTCCAGGCCGCCCTTGACACTGACCTCAATGTCGCAGGCATCCGTTGCCACGCCGAAGCCGAAACGCCCGTAGATGGTGGCTTCCGACGCCGTCAGCGCGGCGATGGAAATACCGGCCGCCTTGGCCTGGGCAAGGTCGGATCCCATCATGGCCCGCAGCAAACCACGACGACGGTGGCTGGGACGAACGGTTACGGCGGTGATCTGGTGGACCGGCAGCAACGTCCCGCCACCCACGTTCAGGGTTTTGCGGTGATAAGCGTAGGTGGCGACGGGGTAGTCTATGCCCCAGGCCCCTGCAGGTGCCGCGGCATCCTTGAGGTAGGCGCCGGTGGACATTCGCCCGTCAACCTGCTCGCCGGTCGCGTAGGTCCTGGTTTCCTCGCCCGTCCCGGTTGAGTTGCCGTGGAAGCCGAGCGAAACGGCCTGCTGCCATTTCGCCACCTCGTCGGGCACTTCCCCGTCAACCACGCGTGAGGGAAATGTCCGCAGCTCGTACGGGAACGAGCGGGGACTGCGCTGGTGTGTGGCGGTGCGTTCGATGCTCATGAAGGGTCCTTTTTCGTTAGTGTCCGGCGTCGTTCCAGCTGGCGCCCAGGCCAATCTGCACTTCAAGGGGGACCTGCAATTGCGCGGCCGCACCCATCTGCTCAACGACGAGGGCCTTGACGGCGTCGAGCTCGCCGGGCCAGATCTCGAGGATCAATTCATCATGGACCTGCAGCAGCATCCGCGACTTCAGGCCCTGCGATGAAAGCTGCGCATCAACACCCAGCATGGCGTGCTTGATGATGTCGGCGGCGGACCCCTGGATCGGGGAGTTCAGGGCCACACGTTCGGCAAGTTCGCGCAGCTGCCTGTCGGTGCTGGCCAGGTCAGGCAGGTAGCGCCGGCGGCCCTCGATCGTGGAGGTGTAGCCGTCAATGCGGGCCTGTTCGACGACGCCGCGCAGGTAGTCCCGCACGCCGCCGAAGCGGTCGAAGTAGTCCTTGACCAATGTTCGGGCTTCGTCGACGGAGATTTCCAGCTGCTTGGACAGGCCAAAGCTGGTCAGCCCGTAGGCCAGGCCGTACGACATGGCCTTGACCTTTGAACGCATGGCGGAGGTGACGTCCTCGGGTGCCACACCGAACACGTGCGAGCCCACATAACGGTGCAGGTCTTCACCCTCGGCATACGCCTGGATCAGTCCGGCATCGCCCGACAGGTGCGCCATGATGCGCATTTCAATCTGCGAGTAGTCGGCGGCCAGGAGGCATTCGTAGCCTTCGCTGACGACGAAGATGTCGCGAACGCGCCGGCCTTCCTCGGAGCGGATGGGGATGTTTTGCAGGTTGGGGTTGTTGGAGGACAACCGTCCCGTGGCGGCAACATTTTGGGCGTAGGTGGTGTGGATGCGACCGTCCTCTGCCACCGACTTCTTTAGGGTTTCCACCATCTGCTTCAGCTTGGACGCCTCACGGTGGGCCATGAGCTGGGCCAGGAATTCGTGGCCCGTCTTTTCCAGCAGTGTCTTCAGCGAGGCGGCATCGGTGGTGTAGCCGGTCTTGATCTTCTTCGTCTTGGGCAGGCCGAGCTCCTCGAACAGGACCTCCTGCAGCTGCTTGGGCGAGCCAAGGTTGACCTCGTGCCCGATCGCGGCAAAGGCAGCCTCCTGGGCCGCGTTCATGGCTGCCGTGAAGTCCTCCAGCAGGGTGGTGAGGCGCTCCTGCGAAATGTCGATGCCGGTCAATTCCATGTGTGCCAGGACGGCGGCAAGTGGCAGTTCAAGATCGCGCAGCAGCCCGTCAGCCCCGCGCTCCACCAGCATCGGGGCGAAGTGCTCGCTCAGCAGCAGCGCAACATAGCCGCGCTGGACGGCGTCGGCAAATTTTGCGTCGCCCTCCAGGCCCAGATCGAGCTGCCCGGAGTCCCCGCCGCCGGCCTCGAAGGACACCTTCAGGTGCACCTGACTGAGTTCGGCGATCTCGTAGCTGCGCCGGTCTGGCTGGATGAGGTAGCCGGACAGGGACGAGTCATCGACCACCCCGCCCAGCGCCAGCCCGCGCACCGACAGCGCCTTCAGCGCCTCCTTGTACTCGTGCACCACTTTGGCCGCGGCGGAGGAAAGCCAGGCGGCCAGCGCGGACTCCAGCGCTTCGTCGGCGGTTCCCAGTTCAACGACGACGGCGGAATCGTTGCGTACCAGCGCCACCGCAACCGCCTCGTGTGCCAGGCCGGCCTTTTCGCTGAGCACGTCAACGGCCACGGTGCCGCCGGCCGGGGTGGCTGCAAGCCACGCCTCCAGGGCGGGCGCCTCGGTGAGCACCTGGTGTGCGGGCACGGGGTGGGCTTCCCCGGTATCCTCGGCTTCTTCCTCGCCGAAGAGGTCAAAAAGGCGTTTGCGCAGGGTGTTGAACTGCAGTGCGTCGAACAGTTCTTCCACAGCCTCGCGGTCCGGGGACTGCAGCACGGTGTCGGTGATGGCGACGGGCAGCTCCATGTCGCGCAGGAGGTGGTTCAGGCGGCGGTTGCGCAAGACGTCATCGACGTGCGCGCGCAGCGATTCGCCCACCTTGCCGCCGATGGCATCAACGTTCTCAAGGATGCCGTCGAGGTCGCCGTACAGCTTGAGCCATTTGGCGGCGGTCTTGGGGCCGACGCCGGGCACGCCGGGCAGGTTATCGGCGGTTTCGCCCACCAGTGCTGCGAGGTCGGAGTAGCGGTTGGGCGGCACCAAGTACTTGGTCTCCACGGCCTCGGCATCCATGGGAGGGATGTCGGAGATGCCCTTCTTGGGGTACAGGACAAGCACCTTGTCGGTGATGAGCTGGAACGCGTCACGGTCACCGGAGACCACCAGGACGTCCCAGCCGGCGGCTTCGCCTTGCGTGGACAGGGTGGCGATGATGTCATCCGCCTCGAAGCCGTCAACCGAGATGGTGGGGATGCGCATGGCGGCCATGACCTTGATGATCAAGTCGATCTGCCCGTAGAACTCTTCCGGCGTCTTGTTGCGCCCGCCCTTGTATTCGGTGTACTCCAGGGAGCGGAACGTGGGGGTGTCCAGGTCGAAGGCAACCACCACGTGGGTGGGTTTTTGCTGGCGGATCATGGTCAGCAGCATCGAGGTGAAGCCGTGCACCGCGTTGGTGTGCTGGCCGGTGTCGGTGGCGAAGTTCTCCGGCGGCAGGGCGTAAAAGGCCCGAAACGCCATGGAGTGGCCGTCGATGACCAGCATCCGGGGCGTCTGACCGTCCGGAAGTTCGGCGGAGGGCCCGTTTACGGGGGTTGTTGCAACAGTGGACTGGGGGGCCGTCTTGGCAGAATCACTCACAGGTGCAAGCCTAGTCATCATGAGCGATAAATCCACACCACACCCCCGTTCCACCGAACTCCTCGCCGCAGGGGTCCCCGCCGAGTACCATTCCCTGCTGGGCCATCACGGCGTGGGGACCCTGGTTGAGAAGATGGGCATTGTGTTCACGCACATGTCCGTTGAGTCCATGGTGGCCACCATGCCTGTTGAGGGAAACACGCAGGTGACGGGGTTGCTGCATGGCGGTGCGCACGTAGTTTTAGCCGAAACGCTGGGCTCCTTTGCTGCCGCGTTCCATGCCGGACCCGGCGCCAAGGTGGTGGGGATTGAGATTAACGCCACCCACCACAGAGGCGCCTCGGGTGGCCTGGTCACCGGCACGGCCACCCCCCTCCACCTGGGCCGCACGCTCGCTACGCACGAGGTGGTCATGACGGATGAGGCCGGCCGCCGCCTGTCCACCTGCCGGATCACCAACATGATCCTCGCCGACTAAACCGCGCCGACTAAACCGCGCCACCAACTCGAGCAC
Source organism: Arthrobacter sp. PAMC 25486 (assembly GCF_000785535.1). Taxonomy (NCBI): domain Bacteria; kingdom Bacillati; phylum Actinomycetota; class Actinomycetes; order Micrococcales; family Micrococcaceae; genus Arthrobacter; species Arthrobacter sp. PAMC 25486. Next base: position 756,630 of record NZ_CP007595.1, read on the forward strand.
CCCGACCGGCACCACCTCGTTAACCAACGACGCCGGGCACCCACCTTTCCGTTTCAAGCGAAAGGTGAGTGCCCGGCGTCGTACGTGGAGCGATTGCGCGGAGGCGGAAGTCCTGGAAAATGCTGCGCCTGGAAAAAGTTGCGCTTAGAAGATATTGCCCAGAATCGTTTCGGCGGCCTTGCTCAGGGCCGGCACGATCAAGATGATGCCTGACGCGACGGCCAGGACACAGAAGCCAAAGCAGACGTAGGCGCCCCACTTGGCGGCAAGGTTGCTGCGGCCGGTGTCGTCGCCGCTGACCGCCGTGAAACGCACGCCCAGGGAGTACATGGTGACGACGAATCCGGCGCCGATCAGTGTTGTGAGAGCCACTGTGAGAAATCCAAACCAGTCAATCATTTCTTGCCTTTCTTCGCGTCGACTTTAGCCTTGCCCTTGGCGGACTGGTCCTTGGGATCGTGCGCGTTTGCGGCAGCCTTCGTCATCGCCTTGAGCACGGCCGTGTCGGCACGGTCAAGGGCTGTCTGGGCTGCGGCGCGGGCGGCATCGGTTTCTGCTGCACGCTTGGCCGCCTTTTCGGCAACCTTTTGTGCGGCGCGTGCCTTGACGGCGAGGCGGTCGCGCTCCTTCTTGCTGGGGATGTGCATGGCCTCACCCACTGCGTCGACGTCGCTGATGGCATTGCTGTGATCAACTGTCTCGCGCTGGGAGAGGACGAACATGATCAGGATGGCGCTCAGCCCCAACACGGCGACAATGACAATGCCGACAATGCCGGTGCGGATCAGCAGGGCTGCCAGGCCGCCCACCAAGGCGGCGGCGGGGAGCGTCAACAGCCAGGTGATGCCGATCTTGCCAATGGCACCCCAGCGGACGGTTGCGCCCTTGCGGCCAAGCCCCGAGCCAATGACGGAGCCTGAGGCAACGTGCGTGGTGGAGAGCGCAAAGCCCAGGTGGCTGGAGGCCAAGATGGCGGCCGCGGTGCTGGTTTCAGCCGCGAAGCCCTGTGCGGGCTTGACGTCTGTCAGTCCGGATCCCAGGGTGCGGATGATGCGCCAGCCGCCGGCGTAGGTGCCTCCGGCAATGGCGAGTGCACAAGCGGTGATGACCCAGATGTGCGGGCCGGTGCCTGCCGTCTGCAGCCCCGATGCCACAAGGACAAGGGTGATGACACCCATGGTCTTCTGGGCGTCGTTGGTGCCGTGGGCCAAAGCCACCAGCGAGGAGCTGAAGATCTGGCCGCGACGGAACCCGCCGCGCTTCTGGGTGAGCTTGTCACCGGAATCGGGGTCGGAACGCTTGGTGATGGAGTAAGCCAGCTTGGTGCACAGGAAGGCGACCAGACCGGCGATGGCGGGGGCCAGAAGGGCCGGCAGCAGCACCTTGGAGACAACCACCATAAAGTTCACTGCCCCGAAGGACCAGGTGCCAACAATGGCCGCTCCGATCAAGCCGCCGAACAGGGCGTGTGAGGAGCTTGACGGCAGGCCGAGCAGCCACGTGAACAGGTTCCACAGCACCGCGCCCATCAAACCGGCGAAGATCATTTCCGGAGTGATGGCGACACCGTTGGGCCCGCCCTCGTTGATGATGCCCCCGGAAATGGTCTTGGCCACCTCGGTTGAAAGGAAGGCTCCCACCAGGTTCAAGATCGCGGCCAGGGCCACAGCTGTCTTGGGCTTGATGGCACCGGTGGCAATGGGGGTTGCCATGGCGTTGGCTGTGTCGTGAAAGCCGTTCGTAAAGTCAAAGAAAAGGGCCAGTGCTATGACAAGCACGACCATGAAGGTGAGATCCACCCGCGGTCCAATCTAGAGGAGGCAAAAAGCAAGACAACGAAAATTTGGGTGGGAAAGCAGTGTCAGCGCGCACGTCCTGGAACATGCTGGCGTACCCAACCGATACGATCCTACGATGATTTTGCCTCCCGTGGTGTCCTGCGTCCCCTCAATGGGTTAACGGAAGGTGAACGGCGGGTTAACCGTTGCGCCACCTGGCCGGGTTAGCATGATCCAAAGGGCCGGTGGAATGGTTCGCTCCAGCACCTGCACTTGCCGCAGCACCCGGCCATTTTCTGTGAGGAAACCTGTTATGAGCAACGTTGAAAGCAGTCCCGTCGAGTTGGTCTGCCCCAGCGATCCCGGGAATTTGGCGGCCTGGGTGGAAATTCTTGCCCCCCGCCTCGTCCCCTTGGGCGGGCCCCGCGCCATGACCGTGCGACGGACGCTGCCGCAGCGCCGCCGCTCGCTCATCGGCGCCTGGTGTTTCGTTGATCACTATGGCCCAGACGACGTGTCGACCTCCCCCGGCATGGCAGTGCCGCCCCACCCGCACACCGGCCTGGCGACCATCAGCTGGCTGTTTTCCGGGGAGATCCAGCACGCGGACAGCGCCGGTCATCACGCCCTGGTACGGCCCGGCGAGTTGAACCTGATGACTGCGGGGCGCGGCATCAGCCACTCCGAATATTCAACCGCCACCACGAGCCTGCTGCATGGTGTCCAGCTGTGGCTGGCCCTGCCGCAGGCGGACCGGTTTGTTGAGCCCGCGTTTACCCACTACGCTCCCACGCCGCTGGTGCTGCAGGGCGCTGTCGTCAGCGTCTTCATGGGAGCCGTGCTGGGCGAACGCTCCCCCGTTGAGACGTTCACGCCCATGGTGGGCGCCGAGATCAAGCTCGACGCCGGAGCTTCCCTCACGCTCGACCTCGCCCCAGGCTTTGAACACGGTTTCCTGGTGGATGCCGGTTCGCCCGCCATTGCCGGTGCACCGGTTGCGACGAATGAGCTGGCCTACCTTGGCATGGGCCGTTCAACGGTTGAGCTGGTAGCCGGGCAGGACCCCGTGCGGCTGCTGTTCATTGGCGGGGAGCCGCTGAATGAGTCAATTGTGATGTGGTGGAACTTTGTGGGCCGCAGCCATGAGGAAATCGTGGCCTTCCGTGCGGCGTGGCAGGCCACCATTGGGGCGCAGGCCCCCGGCGACTTTGACGATGTCACGAACTTCAGCCTCCCGACCGGGCAGGCCGACGCCCCCCTGCCGGCCCCGGTGCTACCCACCGTGGCATTGCGCCCGCGGGCCAATCCGAGCTGACGACGAGCGGCCCGCGGCGAAAACGCGTCCCTGCAGCCATTCTCAATGGATACTGCTGCCGGCTACGCTTTGGCGAGGTTTTCGCGCACGCGCGGGGCAACGTCGGTGGCGTACAGCTCAATGCTCTTGAGCATCGTCTCGTGCGGCAGTGTGCCGTGACTGTATTTCAGGTCAAAGCGGGACAGTCCCAGGGCCTTGGCCACGGTACTGATCTTGTTGGCCACCGTTTCGGGCGACCCCACCATGAGCGCGCCGCGGGGACCGGCGGTGGCATCGAATTCGGCGCGGCTCAGTGGCGGCCAGCCGCGGTCAGGGCCAATGCGGTGGTGCATGGCTGCATAGTGCGGCCACAGCTCGTCCATGGCTTGCTGGTCCGTTTCGGCGATGTGGCCCGGCGAGTGGACGCCAATGGGCTGTTCCGGCTGGCCAAATTCCTTCAGGGCGCGGTGGTACAGCTCGGTGAATGGTGCAAATTGCAGCGGCTCCCCGCCAATGATCGCCAGCATCAACGGCATGCCGTACTGTGCGGCGCGGACAACCGATTGCGGGCTTCCTCCGACGGCCACCCAGGACTTCAACGTGCCGGTCTCGGTGTGGGGATAGACCATCTGGCTGTGCAGCGCCGGGCGGGTGTTCCCGCTCCAACTAACCGGGCCCTGCTTGCGCAGCTCGTTGAACAGCTCAAGCTTTTCCTCGAACAGCTCCTCATACTGGGCCAGGTCAAAGCCAAACAGTGGAAAAGACTCCGTGAAGGACCCCCTGCCCAGGATCACCTCTGCGCGGCCGGAAGAAACGGCGTCGAGCGTTGAAAAACGCTGGAACACGCGGATGGGATCGTCCGAGCTTAGCACCGTCACGGCCGAGCCCAGGCGGATCCGTTCCGTCTGACCGGCGATGGCCGAGAGCACCATGTCCGGGGCGGAAATGGCGAAGTCGTCACGGTGGTGTTCCCCGACCCCGAAGTAATCAACACCCAGTTTGTCGGCCAGGACGGCCTGTTCGACGACGTCACGAATCACCTGTGCGGCATGCTTGGGTGCGCCGTCCGCATCAAGGATCATGTCCCCGAAGGTGTCCAGGCCAAGCTCGATGCTGCCCGGATCAGTTGTAGGGGGTGCGGGGTTGGTGTGAGCCATGTTCCGTCCAATCTCAAATAAATATGCGTTTGTATCTACCTGGAGAACCGGAGGACGCTAAAAAGTATTCCCGGCCGTACGTGGGGAATCGTCGGGGAACACGTTGGGATCACTTGGCGACGAGGGCGGCCTTGCTTCGGTAGACGGCAAGGAAGGTGGAGATGCGCCGCACCGCCTCCTCAATGTCGCTGACGGAGGGCAGAATCACGAAGCGGAAATGGTCGGGCGTGGGCCAGTGGAAGGCAGTGCCGTGGGAGACGAGGATCTTTTGGTCCTGGAGCAGGTCGATGACGAACTTCTCATCGGATTCGATCGGGTACAGGACCGGATCGAGCTTCACGAACAGGTACATGGCGCCGGCTGCGGGGACGCAGGAGACGCCGGGGAGTGCATTGAGCAGCCGGGAGGCGAGGTCGCGCTGGTCACGGAGCCGGCCGCCGGGCTTGGTGAGGTCGTTGATGCTTTGGTAGCCGCCGAGTGAGGTCTGGATGGCGTGTTGGGCCGGGACGTTGGAGCACAGGCGCAGGGAGGCGATGAGTTCCAGGGATTCCTTGAAACCGGCCATCGCCGCGCGGGGTCCGGAGAGTGCCACCCAGCCTGCCCGGTAGCCGGGCATGCGGTAGGCCTTGGACAGGCCGCTGAAGGTGAGCATGCAAATATCGTCGGCAAGCGAGGCCAGGTGGATGTGGCTGCGCCCGTCGTACAGAATCTTCTCGTAAATCTCGTCCGAGAAGATCACCAGGTCATGCTTGCGGGCCAGCTCCACAAAGCGTTCAAGGATTTCGCGTGGGTAGACGGCGCCGGTGGGATTGTTGGGGTTGATGATGACGATGGCACGGGTTTTGGGCGTAATCTTCGCCTCGACGTCGGCCATGTCGGGCCACCACTGGTTGTCCTCATCGCACAAATAGTGCACGGGGACACCGCCGGTGAGTGTCACCGAGGCCGTCCAGAGCGGGTAGTCGGGTGCCGGGATCATGACCTCGTCGCCATTTTCCAGGAATGCCTGCAGCGTCATGGAGATCAGCTCGCTGACACCGTTGCCGACGAAGATGTCATCCACGCCAATGCTCATCAAACCCTTGGTTTGGTAGTACTGCGAGATGGCGGTGCGTGCCGAGAAGATGCCCTTGGAATCGCTGTAGCCCTGCGCGCCACGGAGGTGGTGGATCATGTCAACGACGATCGATTCCGGCGCTTCAAGGCCGAACGGGGCGGTGTCACCCAGGTTCATGCGAAGGATGCGGTGACCCTCCGCCTCCATTTTTTGGGCCGCATGCAGGATGGGGCCGCGAAGTTCGTACCGGACGTTGGCTAACTTGGAAGAATGTTGCATGGGGCGCATACCATCCATCTTCACATATGCGCCCCGGCAAGGCGCGAACCGGTCCATATTGCGGCCGGGTCTGCGCCGTCTCCGTCTCGGTGTGGGCTGCCGCTACTTCTGCGCGAGCAGCCGCTCCACGCGCGGCTTGACCTCGGTGGCCAGCAGGGTGATGGATTCCAGCAGGTGTTCCTGCGGGAGCCCGCCGATGTCGCCTTGCAGGAAGTGGCGCATGTGGCCCATGTAGCCGTGCAGGTGGACGATCCGCTGCGCCACCTCGTCGGGGTCGCCCACGTAGTAGGCGCCTGGCGCCTCGGCCTGGGCCAGGTAGGCATTCTTGTCCGGGGCAGGCCAGCCCCGCAGCCGGCCCATCTCCATATTCAGGTTGTGCCAGCCGGGGTAAAAACGCTCCAGCGCCTCCTTCTTTGTGGGGGCAACGAGCCCCAGCGCCGCCACCGAAACCTTGCTATCAGCCCTCTCATGCCCCGCCTGCGCGGCGGACTGCCGGTAGAGGTCGGCCAGTGCCGCGAACCTGTGCGGGGCGCCGCCAATGATGCCGTAGGAAACCGGAAGCCCCAGCCGTCCTGCCCTGGCGGACGACGCCGGGCTGCCGCCGGTTGCGATCCATAGCGGCAGCTTCCCCTGGACCGGCCGCGGGACGACGGCCAGGTTCTCAATGGTGGGCCGCACGCTGCCGGACCAGCTGACGCTTTCGGTCCCTGCGTTGTTGATGGCCATGAGCAGCTCCAGCTTTTCGGCGTAGAGCTGGTCGTAGTCACGCAGCTCGTAGCCAAACAGCGGGAACGTTTCCATGGAGGAGCCGCGTCCGGCCGTAATCTCGATACGCCCCCCGCCGGAGACCGCATCGGCTGTGGCCATCTGCTGGAAGATCCGCACCGGGTCGTCGGTGCTGATGATGCTGGCGGCGCTGCCGAGTTTGATGTTTTTCGTGGCACCGGCCGCGGCAGCCAGCATGGCTCCGGGTGAGGATGCAGGCATGGACACGGTGTGGTGTTCGCCCACGCCGAAGTAGTCCAGGCCCACCCGGTCACCGTGGACGATCGCCTCAAAGAGGTTGCGGATCCCATCAGCGGTGGCGCGTGCTGTGCCATCTGCGTTCCGGGGTGTGTCGCCAAAACTGTATGCGCCGATTTCCACGATGCCTCCACGTTGGCCTATTCCGGCGCCGTGCCTCGGCCCGAACATGCGTTGCTCTACAGATCATATTTGCAACAGACGATATGGGCAAATGGTCGGCACCTGTGGCAGGTGGCACCCGCAAACTGTGGCACGGGCCGAGGCTACTCCTGCACGACGCTCAGCACGTTGCCAGCCGGGTCCTTGAACCAGGCGATCAGCGGGCCGCCCTGGCGGAAAACGCCCTTGGCATCGGTCTCCATGGGGGTGCCGTTGTAATGCTCAAGCACGACGCCGGCCGCCGCCAACGCGTCCACCGCACCTTCGACGTCGGGCACGGGAAAGTTCAGGACGGTGAATGAGGCCGCTTCGTGGGCGGGCCCCTTTGGATAGACCAGTACCGAACCGCCGCCGGGCAGGTGCAGTCGAAGGTTGCCGTGGTCCTCCGTCACCTCCAGGCCCAGGGTGCCGGCGTAAAAGTCGCGGACTGCCGCGGTGGTGTCTACGGAGAATCCAGCGAACGCCTTGCTGTTTCCAAACATGGCACAACACCTCCTTTCGGGTGCCCCCACCAGGTTTCAGCCTAGCCGTGCACGGCCGCACGGGAAAGACCCGTGCCGCCCACCACCCTGGCAGCAGCGTCTCCTACAGCAGCGGCAGCGACTGCTCCTTGACCTGCTTGCGCAGGATCTTTCCCAGCATGGACCGGGGCATGTCGGCGATCTCAACGACCCGCACCGGTACCTTGTACCTGGCCATCAGCTCCTTGCAATGGGCCCGAAGAGCGGCCTCATCCAGTGTCACTCCCGGTGCGAGCTGGACGGCGGCAACCACCATTTCTCCGCCGCGATCGACTGTCTTGCCAAAAACTGCCGCGTCAACGACGTCGGCATGTTGGCGCAGCACGGCTTCCACCTCGGACGGCGAAACGTTGAAGCCGCCAGTGATGACCAGTTCCTTGGCCCTGTCCACGATGGTTGTGAAGCCTCCTTCGTTCATGGTGACGATGTCGCCTGTGCGCAGCCAGCCATCCTCGGTCAGGGTCTTGGCGGTTTCCTCGGGGTTGTTCCAATAGCCCTGGAAGATCTGCGGGCCCTTGAGCAGCAGCTCCCCCGCGACGCCTTGGGCCACCTCTTCGGCAGGCCGGTCGAGGTCGACCACCTTCATGAGCGTTGAGGGGAATGGCACGCCAATGGTGCCCGTCTGCCGGGTGTCGGCGAAGGGGTTGCCGAGGGCCACCGGGGAGGATTCGGTCATGCCGTAGCCCTCAACGAGCAGTCCGCCGGAGACCGATTCCCACAGCTCAACCACATGATCGGGCAGGTTCATGGCACCGGAAATGCAGAATTTGCAGGAGCGCAGGGACACGCCCTTTGCCTTGGCTGCAAGGGCGGTGCGTTCGTAGATGGGCGGTACGGCGCAGTAAACGGTGGCCGGGGATTTCTTCATCGCGACCAGCACCAGATCGGCGTCGAACTTGGGAAAGAGCACCAGGAGCCCCTGCTTGCGGATCCCAAAGGTCAGGTACAGGGTCATGCCGAAGGCGTGGAACATGGGCAGGACGGCGTACAGGACTTCCTTGCCCTGCTCGGCGCCGTGCATCCAGGCCTCACCCTGGAGCGCGTTGGCGTAGAGGTTCAGGTGGGTCAGCATGGCACCCTTGGGGTGGCCCGTGGTGCCCGAGGTGTAGCCAATCACTGCCAGGTCCGTGACCGCGGGGCGGGGATGCGCCGGATCAATGGAGGGCCCCGAGAGTAGTTGCTGCCACGGCAGGGTGCCGGGGGCGGGGGCGCTCAGTGAGGCGCGGGTCTCACGCAGCTTCTTCAACGGCAGCTTCAGCGCCAGCCGCTTGACTGCCGGGAATTCGGTCAGCAGGTCCACTGAAACGATCGTGTCGATCGTGACATCGGCCGGGAACTCCTGGATGGCGGGAACCACCTTGTTCCAGGCGATCACCACCCGGGCCCGGTGGTCCTCGAATTGGTGGCGAAGTTCCCTGGAGGTATACAACGGATTGTGTTCAACCACGACGGCGCCCAGCCGCAGCACCGCGTAAAAGGCCACCACGTGTTGTGGGCAGTTGGGCAGTATCAACGCCACGCGGTCCCCGGCCCGCACGCCCAGCTTCCGCAGGCCTTCGGCGGCACGGGCCACCTGCTCGCCCAGCTCCCGGTAGCTGGTGCGGCGGCCAAAGAATTCCATGGCGGGGTGCTCGCCAGCCTCCTGGACTGAGCGCTCAAACATCTCCACGAGCGATTCATCCGGCAGTTCTATCTCCGCCGGGACGCCGGGCTGGTAATTCCTGACCCAGGGCTGCTGGGCGGGACCGGCGGCGTTGGTGGAGTTCGTCGCTGCTGTGCCGGGGTCTGCGTCTGGGGTGTTGTTTGGCTGCATGGGTCCATCTTGCCGCCTGTGCAGCGTTTTTGAAACTTTCCCCGCCTGCACGCTGGACGTTCCGGAGCTGCGTGGCTAGCGTGGAGCCAACGGCCCGTGCAGTCGACGGCTCCTGCAGCTGTCGATGCGGGCCGGACGCCCTATGAACAGCAGCACTTTCACTACATAGTCATCTATTAAGAGTTAGTCATGGGATTCATTGGATGGATCATATTGGGCCTGATCGTCGGGGCACTTGTCAAAGCCATCATGCCGGGCCACGTGGGCGGCGGATGGCTCACGAGCCTCATACTGGGCGTCGTCGGGGCAATTGTCGGCGGCTGGATCGGGAACTTGCTCTTCAACAACGGTGACATGAGGTTCTGGAGCCTGGGATCATGGATTTTGGCCATCGTTGGCGGACTGGTGGTCGCCGGGATATATGGGGCCATCACCGGCCGGAAGAAGACGTCTGCCTAGCGGCAGCCCGTACTCGATGACAGAACGGGACAGAGCACTGCGCGTACTTCGGTCCCTGACATTGCTCTTCCGGGTGCCTCCGCACTGAACGCTGCGGCACCCAGCCCGGAAGATCCCCCCGCCCGTTACCCGCAAACCAGACACCCCAGCCGAAGTGCCGTCGCCAGCGCGGTGGGCGAGGTGCTCGGCATCGGAGCTGCTGCACGCACGGTGTGGAACATTGCCAAGTGGCGGGTGCTGGGCATCCTCGCAATCGTGCCCATTGCGGTCCTCTACTACAGTCACGGCCAATGTGCGCCAACCCAAGTTCCGATGGATCAGTGTTGGCGCCACGGTGGCACTTCTGTCGTTGGCCGAGGTGGGTGCGGAACTGGAGCGGGCACGTCAGCTGCAGGCCGGCATCAAGGCTGAGGTGCAATTGCAGCTGCCGCCACGGGACACCCTGACAAGTGTGAAGAAGCGTGGGAAGCAGCTGGCACTGGTGGCGCAAGGCCGTGAGCTGCGACCTGATCTGGCCTCCGAGGGCGACCGTCCGGCCAGTGGGTCAACCGAGGCGCGGGCACCGTGGTGGCTGGCGGTTGCAGGTGCGGCGGCGATCGCCATGACCGCCCTGCGGAACCGCCGCCGCACCCGATAGCTTGCGGCCGTGGCACCTGGCTCAGGATTTCCTGGCAGCTGCCCGCTAACCACGTTGAGCTCGCGAACCGCCAGGCGCCACGGCCTCGACGTTGGACAACACCGCCCGAGTGTGGGCACCATGGTCAAGACAGGTCGTATCCGAGATGGGGTCACCCACTCACAAGTTCCTCTGAATGTCCACAGGCGAAAGCTCCAGCCATTCCTCCATCGCGAGGCGTCAAATAAGCATTTTTGGCCTGTTGGTATTCTCACAATCAGCATTTTTGGATACTCCTTAGCACATCCCGGAGGGCCCATGGACCGGGGAAAATTGCTAGGATGAGAGGTCGGACATTCGCCCCGCTGGGCAGCCTCCGAATCCAACCTCACCCTCAAGGAGAACTAAGCCTCAATGACATCCGTGGCTACTGAATCATTGCGTGAACAGCTCTGGAATCGTCGATACGACGAGAACATTGCTCCCATCACCGAACTCTGCGACGCGTTGGCCGAGGCCCGGCCCGAGCAGAAAGTGGCTTATGTGGACCCGGTTCACGATGTTGACGAATGTAAGATCATCAGCTTGTTCTCCAATGTGGGAGAACTGGACTCGACAGGTTTTGTCACTGCCGGAGATGAGCAGGCAGCCACCCGCCTTTTGGGCATTCACTGGCAGCTGGGACTGCGCCCGAGCATTGTCATGCCGTGGAACGTCCACCCGTGGTTCACGCCGGGTGAGGCCAACGGCCGTTTGACCGCCCCCCAGATCGAGGCCGGCCTGCGCCCCTTGGTCAAGTTCCTGACCCTGGTCCCCCGCGCCTCGGCCCTCATTGCGCACGGCACCGAGGCCCACCGTCTGGCGGACCAGCTCCTGAAGGCCCAGGGCCCCATGCTGTACAAGCGCGGCTTCGGCATCTACAAGGTCCGCTCACTGTCCGGGCGCAGCTTTGCCGGCTCCCCCGAGCGCCAGGAGCAGTGGCTGCTCGAATCGACCAAGGCGTACGCCGAGTCGATGACCCGCAACGGCATCACGATCAAGGGCCGCTAACCCTTTTCATTTTTAGATCTGTGTCGCAGCTGATGGACTGATTGCCCCCTGATTGCCCCGATATTCCGGGTTTTCGGTCCAATAGCTGCGACACAGTTCTTTAATGGACGACGGCGGAGGGCTGCCCTGCATGAATCGTTCCGTTACGCTGGGGTCATGGATGCGACGACGCACCTCACTGCGCAATCTTCGCCCACTGGGCGCCCGCGCCGGATTGGGGCTTGGTGCCGCCTGTTGGGGGCTGGGTGCGCGGCGGTCATGACCGTGGCAGCGCTGTCGGCCTGCCAGTCACCGGCCCCGTTCCCCACCGCAAGCCCCGCCGTTACCGAGAGCCCCGTCGCAGTTATTGAGCAGGCCACCGAACTTGACTCTCCATGGTCCATGGTCGGGCTGGCAGACGGCCACCTGCTCGTCAGCGAACGTGACTCGGGGCAGATTGTGGACGTGGCACCCAACGGCGGGAAACAAACTGTGGGCACGGTGCCCGGCGTCGTGCACCAGGGCGAGGGCGGGCTGCTGGGACTGGCCATGCAGGTGGGTTCCTGCCCCGGCACGGAACTGTTGGATTCCAACAACCCCTGTTTTGACCTGTTCGCCTATCTGACCACGGCCGAGGATAACCGTGTGGTGCGGATGCCGCTGCTGGGTGAAACTGGCAGCCGCACCCTTGGTCCCGCCACCCCCATCATCACCGGCATCCCCCAGGGCAGCAACCACAACGGCGGCCGGATCGCGTTCGGCCCCGACGGCATGCTCTACGCGGGCACGGGAGATGCCGGCAACCGCAACAACGCCCAGGATCCTGCCTCGTTGGGCGGCAAGATCCTGCGCACCACGCGCGACGGCGACGTCCCCACCGGCAATCCGTTACCCAACAGCCCGGTCTGGAGCCTGGGCCACCGCAACGTCCAAGGCCTCGCCTGGGATGAAACCGGCCGCATGTGGGCCTCAGAATTCGGTCAAAACACGTGGGATGAACTGAACCAGATCACGGCCGGCAACAACTACGGCTGGCCACTGGTCGAGGGCAAGGACACCGACCGGCACTTCACCAACCCGGTCCTTACCTGGCCCACGTCCGAGGCCAGCCCCAGCGGCATCGCCATCGCCGGCACCACCTTGTACATGGCGGCGCTGCGTGGGGAACGGCTGTGGCAGATAGCGCTCGACGGCGCACCCTCCGCCCATGCACGCCTCACCCACCAGCTCGGACGCCTGCGTGACGTCGCCTTAACGCCCGACGGCCGCCTGCTTGTCCTGACGAACAACACAGACGGCCGTGGCGACCCGATGCCGGGCGACGATAAAATCGTGGAGATTACACGCTGACAACGGCCAGGTGCGGGGCCACCAGTTCGGCGTAGCGCGCTTTCACGGTGTCAACTACCTCTGCGTACGGCAGGTTCCAGATATCCGCGTTGAAGATCTCCACCTCCACGACACCGTTGTAGCCGGCCTCGGCAACCCACGCACCGATCGACGCGAAGTCGATGACGCCGTCGCCCATGAAACCGCGGGACAGCAGCGCATCGGAGGCGATGGGCAGGGTGAAATCGCACACCTGGTACGAGGCGATGCGGCCCTCTGCGCCGGCGCGGGCGATCTGCTCCTGCAGGGACGGATCCCACCAGACGTGGAAGGTGTCCACCACGACGCCGACGGCCTCAACCGGGTGCGGCGCTGCCAAATCCAGGGCCTGGCCCAGGGTTGAGAGCACCGCACGGTCGGCCGCATACATGGGATGCAGCGGTTCCAGGACCAGGCGGACGCCGTGTTTTAGGGCGAACGGGACGAGCTCGGCGAGCCTGTCGGCCACGCGCTGGCGGGCCAAGACTATGTCCTTGCCACCGACGACGGCGGTTGCCCCGCCGCCGCCGTCGACGGCACCGGGTGAAACACTGAAGTCGGGCAGGCCGCCCACCACCATGATGATCTCGGTGGTGCCGAGTGCCTTCGCTTCCAGGATGGCGGCCTTGTTGTCCTCAAGGGCGGCGGCCTGGCCGGCCGGATCGGCTGCTGTCAGGAAGCCGCCGCGGCACAGGCTGGAGACCTGCAGGCCGGACGCCTTGACCATCTCAACCGCTGTTTCCAGGCCAACTTCGGCCACCTTGTCGCGCCACAGGCCAATGTGTTTCAGGCCTGCCGCAACGCTGAGGTCGAGGGCCTCCGCAAGGGAGGCCTGCTTGATGGTTGCGGTGTTGATGGAGAGCTTTTCGAAGGTCCTCATGCGTCGGCCCCTTCCAGGACTGCGGCGTTCGTGTTGACCTCCGAGGCAACGCCGGCGGCGTTCAGAAAACCGGCCATGCGCGTGGCGGCCAGCTCAGGCTGCAGCAGCAGCCCTGCCGTGTTGGCCAGGCGGAACAGCTTGACCAGGTGGTTGACGTCGCGCCCGGCATGCAGGCCGCCAATCATCTGGAAACCGGCCTGGAAGCCATTGAGCCAGGCCAGGAAGGCGATGCCTGTCTTGTAGTAGTACGTGGGTGCCTCGAAGATGTGCAGCCCAAGATCCCGCGTGGAATCGAGGATGGCACGTGCTTCGGCGGGCCGGCCGGCGTCGTACTCCTGCAAAGCAGTTGAGGCGGCGGGGGTGATCGCGGCAAAGATGCCCAACAACGCATCCGAGTAGTGCGTGCCGTCGCCGGCAATCAGCTCGGGGTAGTTGAAGTCGTCACCCGTGTACAAACGCACGCCCTCCGGAAGCGACGCACGCAGCGCAACTTCATGACCGGCGTCGAGCAGGGAAACCTTCACGCCGTCAACCTTCGCGGCGTGTGCCTCGATGAGCTGCTGGAACGTGGCGGTGGCTGCGGCGACGTCGTCGCTGCCCCAGTAGCCGGCCAGGGCAGGATCGAACATGGTTCCCAGCCAGTGCAGGACAATAGGTTCCTTGACCTCGGACAGCAGCGTGCCGTAGAGGGCAAGGTAGTCCGCGGGGCCGCTGGCGACCTTGGCCAGGGCGCGCGAGGCCATGATGATGACCTTCGCACCGGAGGCCTCGATGACGGCGATCTGCTCACGGTAGGCGGCCAGCACGGCGGCCAGACCGGCCTCGCCTGGCTCCACCGTGGCGGGGTCCAGCTGGTCGGTGCCGGCGCCGCAGGCCAGGAGGTCACGGACCGTGCGCTCCGGCGTCGCGATGAGCGCGGCCTCGGCGGCGGAACGGTTGATGAGCTCCTGCGTGGCGGCCCAGTCAAGGCCCATGCCGCGCTGTGCGGTGTCCATGACGTCGGCAATGCCCACGCCCCAGCTCCACAGCTCGCGGCGGAAGGCCAGGGTGGCGTCCCAGTCGATATCGGCCGGGGCGCCGGGCACATTGTTACCCAGCACCTTCGGAGTGACGTGCGCTGCGGCGTACACCTTGCGAGAGGTGATCAGCTCGGTGGGCTTGCGCCACGGGCCGGTCGCGTTAAGCGTGAGTGCTTCCAGTTCGCCGGTGGGCAGCGGAAGGGTGAGCGTGATGCTCTGAGTTGAGGTGATGGTCATGGTTAGAGCTCGATTTCCGGGATGTCCAGGGTGCGGCGCTCGTCGGAGGACTGCAGACCCAGCTCGGCCAGCTGCACGCCGCGGGCTGCGGAGAGCAGGCCGAAGCGGTGTTCGCGGCCGGCGACAACATCGCGCAGGAACTCTTCCCACTGCAGCTTGAAACCGTTGTCAAGGTCGGCGTTGGCCGGAACTTCCTGCCACTGTGAGCGGAAGGATTCGGTGACGGGCAGGTCCGGGTTCCAGACGGGCTTGGGGGTGTGGGCACGCTGCTGGGCAACGCACTTGTTCAGGCCGGCGACTGCAGAGCCGTGGGTTCCGTCGATCTGGAATTCCACGAGCTCGTCGCGGTAGACGCGCACGGCCCATGAGGAGTTGATCTGGCCGATGACCTGATCTCCGGCCGGGGTTTCCAGCTCGAAGATGCCGTAGGCGGCGTCGTCAGCAGTAGCTGCATATTCGTTGCCCTGCTCGTCCCAGCGCGCCGGGATGTGTGTTGCAGTTTTAGCATTGACGGTCTTGACCTTGCCGATGATGCCTTCGAGGACGTAGTTCCAGTGACAGAACATGTCGGTGGTCATGCCGCCGCCGTCTTCCTTGCGGTAGTTCCAGGAGGGACGCTGGGCGGCCTGGTGGTCACCTTCGAACACCCAGTAACCGAACTCGCCGCGGATCGAGAGGATGCGGCCGAAGAATCCTTCATCGACGAGGCGGCGCAGCTTGACCAGGCCCGGCAGGTACAGCTTGTCGTGCACGACGCCGGCGGTGATGCCGGCGGCCTGGCCGATGCGGGCCAGCTCGATGGCTTCTTCCAGCGTCTCGGCCGTGGGCTTCTCGGTGAAGATGTGCTTGCCGTTGGCCATGGCCTTCTTCAGGGTGGCGGCACGCAGGCTGGTCATGGAAGCGTCAAAGACGACGTCGACTGTGGGGTCGGCGATGATCGAGTCCAGGTCCGTTGTCCAGTGTTCGACGTTGTGCAGCTCGGCCAGTTCGCGGACCTTGGATTCGTTGCGGCCCACCAGGATGGGCTCGATGGCCACCTTGGTGCCGTCTTCGAGGGTCAGGCCGGACTCGCGCAGCGGCAGGATGGAGCGCAGCAGGTGCTGGCGGTAGCCCATGCGGCCGGTGATGCCGTTCATGGCAATGCGGATGACCTTCTGTGTGCCGGCGCCTTCGCCAGCCGCGGTGGTCTGTACAGCAGTTTGCTCGTTGGAAGCAGTAAGTGTCACGTGGTTCTCCCGGAAGTTGTTGAGAGCCGTTACCGGAAAGTCCGGCGTGGCTTAAGTTTGGAAAGCGCTTTCCAATATATGCTGAACTTATCACCGGGTCAAGGAACAAGAACTTTTCCCCTCACAAGTCTTCGTCAAAGGATGCTCAATTGGCCGTGAAACTCTCAGAGGTTGCCCGACACGCCGGCGTGTCGCTAGCCACCGCTTCGCGTGTCATTAACGGTTCGTCCCGCACGCCGGCCGCGGAGATCGCTGAACGGGTGAAGGCTGCTGCCGCTGAACTTGGCTACGTGGCCAACGCCCAGGCGCAGGCCCTGGCACGGCAGTCGACTGGCTTGGTGGGACTGGTGGTCCATGACATTGCCGACCCATACTTTTCAACCATCGCCCACGGCGTGCAACAGGCAGCTCTGGCCGCCAACCACCAGGTGCTGCTGGCCGGCACCGACTTGGAACACGACGGCGACTCCCCCGGCGACGCCGAGCTGGCTGCGGTGAATGCCTTCATCTCCTACCGTACTGACGCCATCATCCTTGCCGCCTCGCGCCTGCTGGAGGAGGACCCCAGACTCAGCAAGGCGCTGGCCCAATACATCTCCAACGGTGGCCGCGTAGTCACGATCGGAACCACCGAGATTCCCGACGCCCGGGTGCTGCACGTGGACAACCACGACGGCGCCGGAGCCTTGGTCCAAGCGCTCACTGCCCGCGGCCAGCGCCGCTTCGTCATCCTGGCCGGCCCCGCCGAACGCAACACGGCCCGTATCCGCGTCACAGGCTTCACGGACCGCCTGCAGGAAGCCGGACTTGCGCCGGTCGCCGTCGTTCACGGGGAATTCACGAGCCAGGGCGGCTTCGACTCAACCCTTGAGTTCCTCGACGGTCCTACCGCAGGTGCCCTCACGGACGGCAGTGGCGCGGCAACGGGCGGTTCCGCTTACAAGGGCGGCGGCTCCGAAGACACAGACTCCGCGGGGCCGCTGTGCATTCTGGCCGCCAATGACGTCATGGCGCTCGGGGCCATGGCGGCGCTGCGGACCAGAGGTCTGCGGATTCCCGAGGATGTCCAAGTGGCCGGCTTCGATGACATTCCCACACTACGCGACCACTTCCCAGGTCTGACCACCTACCGGCTGCCGTTGGAGGAGATGGGCCAGATCGCGGCGCAGTTGGCGCTGGTCCCCGATGCTAAGACGCCCACGAGTGTCACCGGTCAGGTTGTGCTGCGTGAAAGCGCCGGCGGCAATTAGCACTGCCGGAGGTTAGGGACGGGAATTCGCGCAGGGAATGCGGCATAATCACAGCATGACTACTGATGAGCAACCCGGACGCGACATGGCCAGCGACGATGCCTGGCGCTTCCTTGAGCACACACGCTTTGGCCGACTCGCGCTCAGCGTTGCCAACGAGCCCGACATCTTCCCCATCAATTACTTGGCACATGATGGCAAGTTACTCATTCGCACGAACCCCGGAACAAAACTCGCCGAACTAACCATCAATGACACAGTGGCTTTCGAGATCGACGGCTTGGCCGAGAACGAAGCCTGGAGTGTGGTCCTGAAGGGCACTGCGCGGGTGCTGGAATCGCAAACAGAGATCGACGCCGCCAGCGAACTTCCACTGGCCCCCTGGCTGAAGACGCTCAAGTACACCTTTGTGGAAATTACGCCCTCAAGCGTGCGCGGCATCCGCTTCGAACTGGGAACCGAGCCGGAGCGCTTCTGACTAGCGAACTTTAGCCCGGCGGGGTTTAGTCCGGCGGGGTTTAGTCCGGCGGATCTCGGGCTGAAGAGGTGTTGCCCAGCAGGGGCCTGGCCCGAGCCGGCTATGCTGCGAGTCCCAGCCAAGGGTGGCTGAGTGCGTGTTCGATGGCGAGCCTGGTCAGGATTTCGTTGTCCTCTGCGTCGTACGGTGATGCCTCGGGCGGCTCCGGGAGGTTGTTGAAGTCCCAGACCTCCTCGTCGACAGGATCCCGGGCCGTATCCTGGGCCAAGGCTTCCAGTGCCTCCGTATCGGTGGGAGACAGGCCGGTGGGTGAGAGGCCGGTGGGGTTCGTATCGGTGGGAGCTGGGGTGGTGCAATCCTGGTCTGTGTGAGCCGAGTCGGCACGGCAGGCATTGCTGTCTTGTTCCGTGTGGGCCCGGCTGATGAGTTTCTTCAGCCATTTCGGGTAGGCCGGTGCCTGTGGCTCGTCAAGGTCGGGCGGGCAGTACCTGCCTGACGGTGATGTCCAGGAGATCCGTCCGCCATCTTCGATGCGCGGCGTCCAGCCCCTGAGGCGCAACCCTTGCCGTTCAGGCTCGTCGATGCACCTGAGTTTGCCGTGCCTGTCCTTGTCGTCCTTGAAGTGTTTGACGAGGTGGTGGTGTGCGCACAGGTGTTCAAGGTTGTTGTAAATGGACCGCCCGCCGCTTTCGAAGCTCTTGACATGGTCGACCTCGCAGTTGACGGCCTTGGTGTTGCAGCCGGGGAACTGGCAGTATTCGTCCCTGATGCGCAGCTGCGTGCGCATGGCCTCACTGATCCGGTAACGGTCCGGGGCGATGTCAAGGGGTTGGTTGCTGATGGGATCTACCAGCAACCGAAGCATGCTGCCAGCCTGGGAAGCCAAGCGCTGGGCAACTTCCATGCTGATGGGACCTGCCCCTTCCAGCCACGCGGGTTCGTTCGTCACCCCGAGCATCGACAGCACAGGAATCAACACCACGGGTGTGACGTGCGGCAATGGAGGCCACTGCTCGCTACCACCAGGACTGGGCACAGTTCTCCCCCGGGGACCGGCCGCGACTGCCGCATGTGGGTCACCCCCGGTGCCGTTCACCATTTCGGGGCCGCCTGTTCCCGCAGGAGTCAGCACGGGCAGTTGCGCCGTGGAGTGCCACTGCGGGGAGTTGCGGGGATCCGGTTCCCTAAAGGCCGGGTCGGTGTAGTCAGGATCGTCAAATCGCGGGACCTGCCACGGGTAGAAGACACAGCCGTACCGGTTCGGGTCAGGAAATGCGCCTTCACCGCAGGGGTCCGGTTCGGACTGCAGGTACCAGGGCCAAGACTCAATGGTGCCCGACTCGGCGGCCCCGGTAAAGTACGTGCCCACTGGGCCTGAGGGAGAGTTTAGACCGCAGTGGCCGGCGGGCCCAAGATCGGAGGTGAAGGTGCTGTTGTTCATATCAGTGCCGGGTCCGTTATGCGGGGAGCCGCCCGCGCTGGAGCTGGAAGCATTGCCCTGGGCGCTGCCCGCGCTGGTGCCGTTGCAGCCCCACCCGGCAGCATCATCCGATAGTCGAACGTCCTGGAGGGCTGGGCTGTGGATACTGTTCTCGTCCATGCTCTGACGCAATAACAGGGCGGCCGCGATGTCCGCCCGCAATTGGGCCAGGGTGCGGTCCTCGTGGGAGCCCTGGGCGGCTTGGGCTGTGTAGGTGCACTGGTCCCAGATGGCCTCGATGGTGGGCGACGGGGCATAGAGGCTTAGCCAGGACATGCCGTCAAAGCCGCGGCTGACCCGCAGGTTCCTGTCGGCATAGGCGCGGCGGGTGCGTGCCGTGATGGTTTCCGGGTACTGGCGTTCGCGCAGCCGCCGCGCGGTGGAGCGGAAGCTGGGCAGTGTCTTGCGGACCGCGTGCCCCAACAAGCACTGCTCGAAGGCGTCGATGGTCTCTTGTGCAATGCCGGCCGCCCGCAGCAGGGAGGTCTCCTCGGCAATGACCACCGCATGGTCCCAGCCCAGCTCCCCCACGGTCAGCTGTTCCATGGACGCCGGCAGCGTGCGCACCAACGTGAGCGACTGTTCTATCAACCGCCCCGCCACACCTTCAGAGACGTGGAGAATGGTGGCCAGCTCCGCGCAGATCTGGTCAAGGGAGCAACCCTTCTGCCACCAGTCGAGCGAGAGCAGGCCACCTTCAAGCACGGCGGTGGATTCCAGGCGTTCCACCATGACGGCCACGAGCGCGGCACACCGGTTTTGCTGCCTTCTCAGCGCGGCAATGGCCTCCCCGCACCCGTCCATCAACGCCCTCACACCATCGAGCTGGGACAAGGAGGCAGGGCCGGATTCTCCGGGCACCGGCAGGGGCGGGCGTTCTGAGAGGGCACCCATGTCGGTGGCGAGTGGTTCAATGACAGGAAAGGCGAGAGCATCGATCAGCTCCGCCACACTTACTGTGGTGGATGCCTCTTCCCGATCCGTCGGGAATTCCAGTGAATCGCCCATACCACAATTATAGATCCCATCAACCTGTAAAGCAATGGATTCGCAAATCTTCCCAAACAAATATTCTAGACACCCGCGGCAGCGCCCCTAAGTACCCCGGCGGCAGCTGGGGAACAGGGAAAAGGCGAGTCCCGCCGTCGTACATCAACGAAGTACGACGGCGAAACCCGCCTTACAGAGGCAGCGGCGCCTACCAGCGGTGGGCCACGTCAACGACCACGCGGGTGGAGTTCCCGGGGCCGTCGAGGAGGAAAACCTGGAACGGCAGTCGGGCACGAACGCCCAGGCCCAGGGTGGTCCTGCCCTCAAAACTTCCCGCCATGGCCAGCTGGCGGAACGTGGCATAACCGCTCGTGTTGACCAGCTCATTGCGGTTGGCGGGCTGGTAGGTCGCGTTGCCGGAGGCGTTGTAGGCCGGAGCCAGCACCGTCAGCTGAAGGTAGGCGCCGCCCCGCAGCGGAACGGTCATGCCGCTGCCGGGTGAGGTCACGTTCGAAACGTACCTAACGTTGTATCCGGTGGCATGGCCCGTGATGTCAATGACCATGCGGTCAAAGCAGGCGTGCCGACCGGCCCGCACATTGGTGATGGTGGCGGTGGAACCGATGCCCGCCGTTTTGGCCAGCGAACCCCACGTGATGCCGCAATACGGGGCGGCCTGGGCCGGCGCCGGGCCGACAAGGAAGAATGCGGCAAGCAGCCCCACAACTGCCAGCCAGGTTTTGAAGAACTTCATGGGAAACACCCTCTTTGGGAACTTTGGCCCCACGGAAGTGGGGGTGATACTTACGCTATTACTCCCCTGCCTGCGGCGCATCAGTAGGGAGCAAAAATCCGCCCAACCGTTACGGGTACTGGGACCGGATAGGGAAACGTTATGCAGGTCTCCTTAATGATTCGATCGTGACCTTCGGGGATAGGCTGAACACAATTACTGACCACCCTTGGAGCTCCCCCATGACCACGCGCAGTTCGTCCAGCCCCTCAGGGCAGGCAAAGTCACCTGAGGCACGCGGCGGGGGCATTGGCAGCCGCGGTGGCGACGGCGGAGCTGCGGATCCGGCGCTCGGCGGCGCACTTGACGGCGCACTCGAAAATGGTCCGGCGCATCCGGCGCTTGACGGCAAGGACAGTGCGCTGGCCGCGCGGGCCACGGACGCATCCTGGCGGTCGACGCTGCTGCGCTACTACTCGCTGACGAAACCACGAGTGCTGTACGGCAATGTGCTCACGGCGGCTGCGGGCTTCCTGTTCGCCAGCCCGGGACCTATCGACTGGCTGCTGTTCCTGGCGGTATGCCTCGGCACCACCCTGGTCATTGGCTCGGCCTGCGTCCTGAACAATGTGCTCGACCGTGACATTGACACCCTCATGGCCCGCACCAAAAAACGCGCCACCGTCACCGGGGGCGTGGGTGCACGCAATGCGCTGATCTACTCCGCGGTCCTGTTACTGGCCGGCATGGCAATCCTGGTGGCCTGGACCAACGCACTGGTGGTTGGTGTTGGGATCGGCGGCTTCCTGGCCTACGTTGTGCTGTACGGCATGCTGTCCAAGCGCCTGTCCATTCATGGCACGCTCGTGGGCAGTGTTTCTGGCGCGGCACCCATCCTCGGTGGTTACGTCGGCGCCAGCAACGCCATCGACGCGGGCGCCGTCATCGTCTTCCTGATCTTGTTTGTCTGGCAGATGCCGGCCTTCTACTCAATCGCGATCTACCGTCAGGCCGAATACGCCCGCGCCAACGTGCCCGTCATCTCGGTGGTTCGCGGCATCCCCAACACGGTGGCGCAGATCCTTGTCTACACGGTGTTGTTTGTGGTTGTCTCGGTGCTGCCCCAGCCCTTTGGCTACACCGGCTGGGTCTACACGGCGGTCATGGGCATCCTCGGCACCGGTTGGCTCGTCCTGGCTGTACGCGGGCTGCGCGCCACCGACCACGACCGCTGGGCCCGCCTCATGTTCCGCTACGCACTGATGATGATGTTCGCGATTTCCCTCATGCTCTCCGTGGGACCGCGACTGCCGTAACCGCGACCGCCCGGTATCCGCCCAAATCAGCCCCCACCGCACCGCCCACATCAGCCTGTACATTGCTACCCCTTGACCTGCAGCATTATTGGGCATGCAATGGAGTAAGAGGCCACAACTGCTGGGCCTGTTTAGTGCGTCCGGTCGACGCTGACCGGGTCCTGCTCCGGGAGGTGTTGCAGATGAGTTTCCTCATTCTCGCCATGTTGGTGGCTGTGACTGCCGCCGCAACCGTGTGGCTGGCCAGGACTCGCGCCGAGCGTGATAATGATCCTGATTCCACGTTTTGGTACACCTTCACGGGCTTGTGCGTGCTGGCACCCATGATCCTGATCCCGGCTTTGGCGAGCAATCTTTCCTCGATTGTGCTGCTGGTGTTGGCCGCGTCGGCCGCGATTGCCATGCACCTGTTTCTGCGTCGCCAACGGGCCCTGGCGTTGCTGGCCGCACACCGCGCGCAACGTCAGGCAGGCCTTGCCACTGCCGCCGAACAGCACCAGGGGCTCATCGACCACTGGGCCTGCTACCTCCTGGATCCCGACACCGCCAGCAAATTCCCGGCCATGACCAACATCCACCTGCCCGAGACTGCAGCGCTGGTCCGCAGCATGGCCGCCGCTGAGCAGCTCACCCCCGCCATTCCCCTGACGGACGACGCCGTTGCCTCCTACCAGCGATCCGTCACCGAGCTTGCACTCGCTTTGGCGACCGCCGAAAAAGCGGCGGCCAACACGTAAAGGTGAGTCGCCGCCGTCGTGCTTCATGTGCGTGCCCGCGGGAAACTGGCCCTGAAAGAGGTAGGGCTGGCCCTGCAGGAGGCAGCGAAAGAAGTTACTGGACCACGAGGACCGGGATCGGCGACTGGTTGACAACGGAGGCGCTGACCGAGCCCAGCAACAGCCCCATCAGGCCGCCGTGCCCGCGTCGGCCAACCACGAGCATGCGCGCCCCCTCGGCCACGGAGATGAGACCCGTGGCGGCAGAGCCCTGGATGAGCCGGGCGGAAACGGAGGCGGGGACGTTGTCGCCGAAGGCCTGAAACAGGGCGTCGGCCAGGACTTGCCGGGCGCCCTCTTCGAAGTTGCCAATGCCAAGTGCCGCGTAACTGGCATGTTTGGTGGGCATCTCCCAGACAGCCACGGCATCAACCACGCCACCGAGCTCGGCAGCCAGTTTGGCACCTTCCTGCAAAGCATTGACAGACGCAGTGGAACCGTCAACACCAACGACTATACGAACCTCGGATGTGACTTCAGACAAGGGAGCCTCCTTCGGACAACGGGCCGTTCCCGTTGTTTTCCATTCTCCCGTACAAACGTCAAAGCACGAAGTTAAGGCGGCGTCGCGGCTAGTTTTGTGGCGGCACCGGTTCCGCAGAAGGTGCAGGCTCGGCAGGAGGTGCCGGCTCCGCTGGCGCCGGCTCGCTGGTTTGGGCAGGCGGTGCCGGCTCGTCGGGCTGCGAAAGCTCGGCGGGGGCGGTCGGCTCCGGCTGCGTGGGTGCCGTGGGTTCCGTGGGTTCCGGCGCCTGCGTGGGCTGGGGCTCCGGCCGCACCGGCTGGACGGGGGGCACGTAGTCGCCGGGCTTGGGATCGTTGACCCCGGAGACGAGGGGTGCTGTCGGCGCCAGCATGGACGACGGCGGTTGGCTGAAGGGAGTGCCGGCGTAGGCCGGGCCGGTGGCTGCCGCGTTCATGACGGCAGCCCATTGGGAGCCGGCCAGGTCGGCGCCGTCAACACCCAGATAATACTTTCCGTTGATCATGATGTTTTGGTTGACCCACTCGGGGCCGGTGCCCTTGTAGCTGCCGAACCAGGAGGCGGTGGCAACGCCGGTGGTGGCACCGATGGTCCACGTGTCCACGTTGCCGTCGGTGGTTCCCGTCTTGGCAAAGGCGTTGGACTTGTCATCGAGGGGAACGTAGTAGCCGGAGCCGATGGTCAGCACGTTCTTGAGGGCGTAGGTGACTCCGGAGGCCACGTCCTGACTCATGGTCCGCTGGCAGTCGGCGCCCGGCACGGGATAGGACGTGCCGGCCGCGTCCACAACGGAGGTCAACGCGATCGGGTTGCAGCGGATGCCGCCGCTGGCGAAGGTGGCCATGGCCGTGGCCATGTCGATCGGGGCCACACTCTGGGTGCCGATCAGGTTGGCGATGCTGGAGAGGTCGTAGGGCGCGTTCGTCCGGCCGTCCTTGAGCCCGGCAGAGGTTGCCATTTTCTGGATGTTGCAGAAGTCCAAGGCCGTGGCCGTCTGGAAGGTGACCGTATTGATCGAACGGTACAGCCCCTCCTCCGCGCTCATGGAGAAGTAGTGGTTGGGATCGTCATTCGGCAGCAGGAAGCTTCCGGAAACGCTCGGATCGTACACGCCCGTGGTGGTGCCGCAACTGTTCTTCCACGGGAAGTCCTGGCGGTATTCACGCACGGCACCATTGATGCTCGTCATCATCGAATGCCCGCTGTTGAGCCATTCGGCAAACACAAACGGCTTGAACGTCGAGCCGATCGGGAAGCCGCCCGCACCATGGAGCGGCTGGCCGCTGGCATCGGTGACGGGCAGTGCAAAATTGCCCATGTAGTTCCCTGGCGCCTCGGCCGGGTCGTACACCGTGTTCTGCCCCATCGCGAGCACATTGCCTGTGTTTGGCTGGACACTGACGACGGCGGCTCCGCGCTGGAGTGGGTCGGTGGCACTCATCGTGGCACTCGCCTGTGACTGGGCAACCTGCTGGAGGCCCGCGTCCAGGGTGGTCTTGATGGTCAGCCCGCCCTGGAACAACAACTTGGTGCGTTCCTCCGGCGTGGCACCAAACGCGGGGTCGTTCAGGATCAACTGCTGGACGTAGTCACAGAAGTAAGGGGCCGAGGCAGACGCGGCACAGCCCTGGGCGCTCTGCGTCAGGTGCAGTTCCAGGGGAGCCGCAATGGCGCCATCATGGTCCGCCTGGCTGATCTTCTTCTGGGCCAGCATCCTGTTCAGCACATCGTTGCGCCGCTCCACCACCTTGTCGGGGGCGGTGACGGGATCGTAGTACGACGGGCGGTTGACCACCCCGGCCAGGGCTGCGGCCTGCGGCAGGGTCAGCTCCTTGGCCGTGGTGCCGAAGTACAGTTTCGCCGCCGACTCGATGCCGTAGGCTCCGTTGCCGAAATAGATGATGTTGAGGTAGCCGGCCAGGATGTCGTCCTTGGACATTTTTTTCTCCAGGCCGATGGACATCTGAATTTCCTTGACCTTGTCTGCCAGGGTCTTCTCGGCACCGAGCTTGGCCTCGTCGGTTTTGCCGTTGGCCACCAACTGCTCAATCAACATGTTGTTGACGTACTGCTGGGTGATGGTGGAGGCGCCTTGCCGGCTGCCGTTCAGCGTTGCCAGGGCGGCGCGGATGATGCCCTTGGCATCGACTCCCCCGTGCTCATAAAACCTGGCATCCTCGATGGCAACGACACCGTCCCTGACGAACGGCGACATTTGCTCCAGGCCCACCACTTGACGGTCCTGGGCGTAGAGGGTGGCAATGGTGGAGCCGTCGGAGGCAAGGATGGTGCTGGTCTGGGCTGGGGCGCTGAAGTTGATGTTCTCGGGGACCACGGACAGGAATTTGTCGGCACCGCCCACTGCTGCGGTGGCCGCGATGCCCAGCGGGGAGAGCAGGGCCGCCACAAGGACACCCGCAACACCGCAGACAAGGAAAAGCCGGAGCAGGTTGGACACCTGGCCTCCGGGTGAGAGCCCCAGTTCACGCATCTTTCCTTTGGCCATGGCCCGCATACCCCTCAGTTCTTGTCCTGCCCAACACAAGCAGTGCTGCCACACGCGATGGCGCAGCGCATTTTCCAGCTTCCTCCCCTTAGATGGGTGTTTCCTGAAAATGCCGTGAACAGCTGTAACGAGCTGAATAATGTCACAGCCCCGTGTTAGCTTGGCCATGAGCCGGAAAACAGCTGGCGACGAGCGAAAGCGACAGCCATGACAGCGCAGCCACAGTACTCCACCGCCACCACCGTGGAGGACTTCCAGCGCCATGTGGCGGACGTGAAAAGCAGGATGGCCGCGGCCGCGGCACGGGTGGGCCGCTCGGCGGATGAGGTGCGGCTGCTGCCCGTGAGTAAGACCGTTGACTCGGACAGGCTCCGCCTGGCCATCGCTGCCGGGTGCACGGATCTGGGGGAAAACAAGGTCCAGGAGGCGCTGCGCAAAAGCCGGGAATTGGCGGACGTGCCCGGGTTGCGGTGGCATGTGATCGGGCACCTGCAAAGCAACAAGGCCAAGTTTGTGGCCCAATTCGCCCACGAGTTCCAGGCCCTTGACCGGCTCAGCCTGGCCAAGACACTCAACAACCGCCTGGCGGTGGAGGGCCGGACCCTGGAGGTGCTGGTCCAGGTCAACACGTCCGGGGAGGACAGCAAGTTCGGTCTGCCGCCCGCTGAAGTGGCCGCCTTCATCCGTGAGCTGCCGGCCTTTGAGCGGTTGCGGGTCAAGGGCTTCATGACCCTTGCCAGCAACAGCCCCGACGAATCCCGTGTGCGGGCTTGTTTCCAAACCCTCCACCGGCTCAGGGAGCAGGGGCAGCAGGACGTGCCGGCCGGCGTCGAACTTCAGGAACTCTCCATGGGCATGTCGGGTGACTTTGAACTGGCCATTGAGGAGGGTGCCACGGTGGTGCGGGTGGGGCAGGCGATTTTTGGGGCACGGGCGCTGCCTGACAGCTACTATTGGCCAGACGAACCGGACATGTAGCAGCAATGGCGGCGCGACGGCCGGAGGAGTCGTATGCTCATGGCATGGCTAAATTCTTTGACGTCCATCCACACGATCCCCAGGCACGTTCAGTCAGCCAGATCGTGGACATCCTGAAGTCCGGCGGGTTGATCGCCTACCCCACGGATTCCTGTTACGCGCTCGGTGCGCAGCTGGGCAACCGGGAGGCGCTTGACCGCATCAGGGCGATCCGCCGGCTCGACAGCAAGCACCATTTCACGCTTGTGTGCAAGGACTTTGCGCAGCTGGGGCAGTTCGTCATGGTCGACAACGACATTTTCCGCAGCATCAAGTCCGTCACGCCGGGGCCGTACACGTTCATCCTGCCGGCCACCAAGGAGGTGCCCAAGCGCTTGGCGCATCCGAAGAAAAAGACGGTGGGCGTGCGCATTCCCGACAGCCGGCTGATTCACGACATCCTCCAGGAGCTGGGCGAGCCGATGCTTTCCAGCACGCTGCTGCTGCCCGACGAGGAGGAGCCGCTGACGCAGGGCTGGGAGATCAAGGAAACCCTTGACCATGTCGTCGACGCCGTGATTGAGTCGGGTGAAGTCGGTGCCGAACCCACAACGGTGATTGATTTTTCCAGCGGCTACGCCGAGGTGGTGCGGCACGGAATGGGCGATCCCAGCCGCTTCGAGTAAGTTTTGCCTTCACCAATCTGAAACAAGGGAGTTTTGCGATGGTTACGAAGAGAACAACACACACCGGCTACACGGTTCCGGGGTTGTCGCTGCAGGATGGGCACAAGGTCGCGGAGTTGCTGCAGTCGCGGCTGCACGCATTGAACGACCTGGCGCTCACACTCAAGCATGCGCACTGGAACGTGGTGGGCCGCGACTTCATCAGCGTCCACGAGATGCTGGACCCACAGATCGAGCTGGTCCGGGCCATGGTGGATGAGACGGCCGAACGCATTGCCACACTGGGCGTCTCCCCCAACGGCCTGCCTGGTGCCCTGGTTGCCGCCCGTTCATGGGATGACTATTCCATTGGCCGTGCCCACACCTCCGCGCATCTGGCCGCCCTGGATTTGGTCTACACCGGTTTTCTCTCCAGCCACCGCAAGACCTTGGCCACCGTGGGCGAGCTTGATCCCATCACCGAGGACATGGTCATCAACCAATGTGCCCAATTGGAATTGTTCCAATGGTTCATGCGCGCCCACCTGGAGGACGACGCCGGAGACCTCGCCAATGCGGGGGCCAAGACCGAACGTTCGGCAGCCAACAAGGCCAAGTGAACGCCGCCATGGCGGTACCCGTTCCTGGCCCCGCAGCATCGGCGTCCCGGCCCGCCTATCCGCGAACGGCGATCGTCACGGGTGGCGACCGCGGCATTGGCAAGGCGACGGCGTTGGCACTGGCCGCCGCTGGATTCGATGTGGGCTTCACCTGGCACGATTCCCCCTCCGGTGCCGACGAGACGGCCGCGGCCGTCGAGGCGCTGGGCCGTCGGGCACATTCCATGTGGTTGGACACCACCGACCTGCCCAGCTGCGCCCCGGCCGTTGAGCAGCTGGCAGGGTCACTCGGCTCCCTGGGCGTGTTCGTCAACAACGTGGGCGTGGGCCTGACCCGGTCCGTCGTGGACACCGACTACGAGGACTGGAAACGCATTCTTGACACCAACCTCAACGGAGCGTTCCTGTGCCTGCAGGCTGCCGCGAAATTGCTGCTCGCCGGCGGTGCCGGCGGGCGGATCGTGGTGGTGACGAGCATCCACGCCAAGCAGCCGCGGTTTGGCTACGGCGCCTATTGCGCCTCAAAATTTGGGCTCGACGGGCTCACCAAGACCCTTGCCGTGGAGCTGTCCGAGCACGGCATCACGGTCAACGCCGTGGCGCCGGGCGAGATTGCAACCCACCTGCCGGCGTCGGAGACCCGCCATCCACACGCGATCCCCCGGCCGGGCATCCCGCTGGGCCACGCCGGGACGGCGGATGAAATCGCCGACGTCATCACGTTCCTGGCCTCCCCTGCCGCCAGCTATGTCACCGGCGCGAGCTGGGCGGTCGACGGCGGAATGGGTCCGGTGGGTGCGCAGGCAAGTTCGCACCTGTCCAACAATGAGTGGCGGGCGGCGTCAGTGAAAGGGACAAGTCTGGAACAGAAGTAGGCGCCGGCAGCGTGGGCTCCCTCGCGGGCAGTAAGATTTCCTCGGCCGCGGGCGGCCTCCGAAATCCATCCCCGCTCCGGGAGCCCACGCTGCCGGCAAGTCGTGTTCCCTGTTACATCCGGCTCTTGACCTTTGCCGTTGCCGGGGCGGTCCACGGATCCTCGGGCCACGGGTGCTTGGGGTAGCGACCGCGCATCTCGGCCCGCACCTGCGCGTAGGGTCCGTTCCAGAAGGACGCGAGGTCGTCGGTCACGGCCAGGGGGCGCCGGGCCGGGGACAGCAGGTGGAACAGCACCGGGACCCGGCCGTTCACCAGCCGCGGGGTCTCCGCCAGCCCGAAGCATTCCTGCAGCTTAACAGCGACAACGGGAGGGCCGCCGTCGGACACCTCTGGATAGTCAATCCGGATGTGGGAGCCGCTGGGGACGGCCAGTGTTTCCGGCGCCAGCTCCCCCAGCTTTGACGCGGCGGGCCAGGGCAGCAGCCGGCGCAGCGGCTCCGTCAGCGACAGGGCCGACAGCGCGCGGCCGGCAGCCACCGATTCCAGTTCGGGACCCAGCCATTCCGGCAGTCGTGCAAGCAGGGCACCATCGCTGACATCCGGCCAGGGATCACCCAACTCCCGGTGCAAAAGTGCCAGGCGGCTACGCAGCGCATGGGCAGTTCCCTGCCAGGACAGCACGCCCAGGCCATCGACCGCCAAGGCTTGTGCAACGGCTGCACGGCCCTGTTCGGCTGTCGGCTTCACGGGGGTGGAGGCCAACACAATGGCGCCCAGCCGTTGTTCCCGCCTGGCCGAAACCTTGCCGTTGGTGAACTGCGCGAGCACTGAATCCTGGAGCAGGTGGGCGGCAACCGCCTCGGCATGTTCCCGCGACAGGGGTGCCGCGGCACGGATGACGGCGCCCGTGCCGGCAGCGTCCCGGCCCTGCGCACGGGACACCTCGGCCACGGCAAGCCACTCGTGCCCGGCCAGCGGACTGCCGGCCGGCAACCCGGCACGCGTGCCCGAGGACAGCAGATACTGGTTCCCGGCCGCACCCGCGACGAGCCGGGCAACCCTGTCCGGGAAGGCAAGCCCGACGACGAAGCCCAGCGCCTCTGAACGCAACACCTCCGGCACCACCGTCGCGCCACGCGCTGGGGCAGCGGCCTTCGTTGAGTCAGCGGCGCCCTTCGTGGCGGGTGCAGCATTCGTGGAGCCGCCCTGGTGGGCCAACTTTTCCAGCCGCGCCACCTCCTGCTTCCAGCGCCGTGCGCCGGGATCGCGGCCTGAGCGAAGGGCGGCCAACAGCGCCGTGAGATCGGCACCCGGGGCCCGGCCGTCTCCTGCTACCAAAGCTACAACTTCAGCCGCAGCTAAGGCACCCACAACAGCGCCACCGTCGAGCAGGGCACGGGCCAGCCGGGGATCGGCCGGGATGTCGGCCAGCTTCTTGCCCAGTGCGGTGGCGTGTCCGGCAGTGTCCACGGCACCGATTCCCGTCAAGACCTCGATGGCGGATTGCAGGGCCTGGGCCGGCGGCGGGTCGGGCAGCAGCAGTCCTGCGCCTCCGGGCGCACCCCAGCAGGCAAGGGTCAGCGCCGCTGCACTAAGATCGGCCACGGCGATTTCCGGCATGGGCGCCGCCGGTGCCGCGGCAAACGTCTTCTGGTCGTAGCAGCGGACCACGGTTCCGGGACCGAGCCTGGCGGCACGCCCCGCCCGCTGTTCGGCGGAGGCACGTGAAGTTGACACCGTGACGAGGCCCGTCATGCCGCGGCCGGCATCGCGCCGGGGTTCACGGGACAAACCTGCATCGATAACGAGCCGCACCCCCGGCACCGTCAGCGACGATTCCGCCAGCGAAGTGGAGACGATGATGCGCGGCAACCCGCCGGGTTCCCGCGCCGAAACCGCCCTGTCCTGTTCCCGGGCAGGCACCTGGCCATGCAGTTCCAAAACGTCGGTGTTTCGGGTGGTGGCGCGCAACCGTGAGGCGATGTGCCCCACTTCCCAGGCGCCCGGGGCGAACACCAGGGCATCAACATCGGGGTTCGCGGCCACGGCTGTGGCGTGGGCGGAGGCTGACGTGTCCGCCACGTGGTCAAGAAAGGAGCGCGTGATCCCCCGCTGGTCCATGCGCGGCCGGGCAGGCGGTGCCCACTGGATCTCGAGGGGGAACAGCGCAGAGGGGCAGTCGACCACCGGGGCCGGGGACGCGCCGTCGTCCGTTCCCAGCAGCCGGGCGAACCGGGCGGCATCGAGGGTGGCGGACATGGCGATGAGTGTGAGGTCGCCGCGCAGTTGGCGGACCTCGCCGAGCAGCCCCAAGAGGAGGTCGGTGTCCAGGCCGCGTTCGTGCACCTCGTCGAGCACGACGGCGGCCACGGTTTCCAGGCCCGGGTCGCGCAGGAGGCGGCGCAGGAGGATGCCGGGGGTGAGGAATTCGATGATGGTGCCAGCCCCGGTGTGGCTTTCGCCGCGGACGGTGTAGCCGACCTTGGTGCCCAGGGGCGTGCCGTCGAGGGTGGCCAGGCGGCGGGCGGCCGAGCGGACGGCGACGCGGCGCGGCTGGGTCACGATGATTTTGCGTGCGGGGCCGGCGTTGAGGGCGTTGGCGACAAGCGGCGGCACGAGCGTCGTCTTGCCGGTGCCGGGCGGGGCCTGAACGACGGCGGCGGCACCAGCGGTTGCGGGTTCATCAATGCAGGCTCCCAGGCTTGCAGGGCCGCGCAGGATCCTGGCCAGCTCGGGCAGGGACTGGGAAAAAACCAGCCCCTGCCCGAGCTCGGCAAGGGTGAACGGGCCGTCAGGGAGTCCGTTCACGGGAGAATTGGACAAGGAAATTAGCCGATCTGCAGTTCGCCCATCTCGCCCCAGGAGTCCCCGTCAACCTTGCGGGAGACGATCTTCGGTGTTGAGACCAAAGCGGGGCGCATGGATTCCAGGCCCGCCTTGAAGTGGTCGCTGTTCACGTGCAGGCCTGCGGCTTCGTCGTCAAGGAACGCCTC
This sequence comes from Arthrobacter sp. PAMC 25486, assembly GCF_000785535.1. Taxonomy (NCBI): domain Bacteria; kingdom Bacillati; phylum Actinomycetota; class Actinomycetes; order Micrococcales; family Micrococcaceae; genus Arthrobacter; species Arthrobacter sp. PAMC 25486. The sequence continues at coordinate 788,669 of NZ_CP007595.1, forward strand.
AACGAGGATGAACTCGTTGGGGTCCTCCACGCTACGTGACCAGTCGAACCAGAGGTTGCCTGCCTCGGCGCGGGTGGCCTGCGTGAACGGTGTCACGATGTCGATGAACTGCTCGGCGGATTCGGGTTTGACCTGGAATTTCACAACAATAAAGTACATGCTTCCAAGCCTACCGGCCGAGGGGCCACAAACGAGCGCAGCGAGTTTGGGGAGGGTGGGAGGCGCTACCGGCCGAGGGGCCACAAACGCGCGTAGCGAGTTTGGGGAGGGTGGGAGGCGCTACCGGCCGAGGGGCCACAAACGAGCGTAGCGAGTTTGGGGAGGGTGGGAGGCGCTACCGGCCGAGGGGCCACAACGTGGGCCCACGGCCGCGACGGGCCCGCCGCGGAGCTTGCGAGCGGTGGGAGCGGGTGGGCTTTGGAAGTGCGCATGCCCTGTGCCGGGTATTGCGCCACTACGACAGCTGTGCCATGCTGCCCTTCCATGCTGCGCATAGTCAACGTCGTCGTGGCACGAACACCCGCCGACCCCCGGCATGCGCAAACTTTCGGCCTACGCAGGCGCATGCCTCATGGAAAGTTTCGCCATGCGCAAGGACAACTTCGCTGTCAGCGCACAGGAAAAGCCATTGCGGTCGGCCTCCGGTTTACCAGCCGCGATTACGCCATTCCGGCACGGAGTCCCTCTCCGCGGCCAGCGTGGTCGGATTGCCGTGGCCGGGCAATACGATCGCGTCCAGGTACTGGTCAAAGAGGCGCTCCTCAACGTCGCTGAGCAGCTGCGTGAACCGTGCCGGATCCTGCTCCGTGTTGCCAACACCGCCCGGGAACAGCGAGTCACCGCTGAAGATCAGGGTCCCGCCGTCGAACGTCAACGCGTAGGCGATGGAGCCGGGGGTGTGGCCGCGCAGCTGGATGGCCTTAAGATCAATGCCGTCGACGTGCACAATGTCGCCCTGCTGCAGCGGCTGTTCGGTGGTGACTGCGCATGCCGCCTCGATACCGGCAATGTCGTCGGCGCCGGCCGCGGTAGGCACGCCTTCCTGGCCCTTGAGCTCCGCGAGTGCCCGTACATGGTCCCAGTGCTGGTGCGTGGTGGCGATCAGAGCAAGTCTGGCGGGAACGCCGGCGTCCGTTGCCGCATCGGCGAGCAGGGCGTTGATGGCGGGAAGGTCGTCAGCGGCGTCGATGAGGATTTGCTCTCCGGTGGCCTTCGCGGTGATCAGGTAGATGTTGTTTTGCATTTCGGATACAACGGCACGGCGCACAGTGTGGTTGGGAAGATCATGGATTAGCGAAGAATCAACAGTCATGGCACAAGCGTAGCGAAGTTGGGAGATGGCAAGCGACGGCGATAATCTCAGGATGCGGCTGAAGGAGCAGAATGTTCGACGGCGCGAGGGCGGCGGCCATATCCTTGACTGGTTCTGTCCGTGTGCGCCACCCGCCGCGGCCCGCCTGCCAGGAGCCCTCCATGATCACCCGCGAAGATGTTGACCAGGCCGCCGCCCGTATTGCGGGGCGGGTGCGCACCACTCCCGTCCTAATGCTCGATGCCGGCCACTCCCCCGCCGAGGTCTGGCTCAAGTGCGAATTCCTGCAGCACACGGGCACCTTCAAGGCCCGCGGCGCCTTCAACCGCATCCTAGGCTGCCAGGAGCGGGGCGAACTCGACCCGGAGATTGGCATCGTGGTCGCCTCGGGCGGCAACGCCGGGCTGGCGAACGCTTATGCTGCAGCCGCCGTGGGCGTTCCCGCAACGGTGTTTGTGCCGCTCACGTCACCCGCTGTGAAGGTGGCCAAGCTGCGCGCGGCGGGGGCTGCCGTCGTACAGGAGGGGGCGGAATATGCCGACGCCTATGAATTGGCGATGGCCCATGCTGCGCGCACCGGAGCGGTTTATTGCCATGCCTACGACCAGCCCGAGATCGCCGCCGGCGCCGGAACTATCGGGCTCGAGCTGCTTGGCCAGCTGGACGGCGTTGACACCGTTCTTGTCGCTGTGGGCGGCGGCGGACTGATGGCCGGAATCGCTGCTGCATTGGAGGGACAGGCAAAGGTTGTTGCCGTGGAGCCAGAGAATGCGCCGAGCCTGCACGCCGCGCTGGCCGCCGGGGAGCCCGTAGACGTTTCAGTTTCCGGCCTCGCGGCCGACTCGCTGGGTGCCCGCCGCATAGGTGACATCGGATTCGGTGTGGCCGTCCGTACGGGTGTGAAAAGCGTCCTCGTCAACGACGAACAGGTCGCCGCCTCCCGGCAATTTCTGTGGGACAACTACCGGATCGTTCTGGAAAACGGTGCCGCGGCCGCCTACGCGGCCCTGCAGTTCGGTGCCTACGCACCCGCGGCCGGCGAACGCGTGGCAGTCATCCTGTGTGGCGCGAATACAGACCCAGCCGGTTTGTAGGGCAGCCCGGCTGTAGTTCGGTGCCGCACCACGGGGGCTCAGGACAATATGTCCTTCGTGGCAAAGCGGCCATACGACAGCGCCCCAAACACGGCGATGTAGCCCAGCTGCAGCACGGCGTTGCTGCCGAACGAGCCCCAGACAATGGGATCACGCAACAGGTCTGCAAAACCCATCCAATAGTTGGTGAAAAGCCATGGGTGCAGCCAATCCAGCTGCGGCAGCGCACCCAGTACCTGGGCCACGATGGATAGCACCACCGTGGCAGCCATGGCCCCTACCGGCATGTCCGTCAGCGTGGAAACGAACAGTCCAATGGCCGCGAATCCCAGCAGCGACACCACCACATACGCCCCCACCAACAGGATCCGCCCCTCAGCCTCCCACGCGTTCACCATGGTGCCGGAGAGCAACGGAACGGGCCCCGACGGGAAGAGGATGAGCCCAACGATGCTCCCTGCCAGTACGACGGCGGCTGTTGCGGCCGCACAGAATGCGGCGGCTCCCACATATTTCACCGCTAGGAGACGGAAGCGGCCGCTGGGTGCCGCCAACAGATAGCGCAGGGTACCCATGTTGGCCTCCCCCGCCACCGTGTCGCCAGCCGTGACACCCACGGTCAGGGGCAGGAACACAGGTACACACAGAACCATGGCGGTGAGCACCACAAACAATCCGTTTTGGGTGACCCGGTCCAAAAATGGTGGGCCGTCCCCAGCATGCGACGGTGAGCGGAACTTGGCGGCGATGGCAATCAGGACGGGGATCGCGGCCAAGGCCGCCAGCATGGCCCAGGTCCGGCGGCGCCGGAACATGAGGGAGAGTTCGCTGCGCAACAAGGGAAGGGTTGAACCCCTCGGCGACGGGCTCTTATCACTGGGCGACATTGAAGCCACTTCCTGTCAGCTCGACGAAGCGGTCTTCCAAGCTTTCTGCTGCCACGGAGAAGCCACGTACCCGCACCTTGGCTGAGACGAGTGCGGCGACAATCGCTTCGGGAGCGGGTGCGCCTTCTTCGGGCAGCCAGGCTGCGACCTCGAGGGCCGGTCCGGCACCCTCAGACAGTCTTGCGTTGTTGTCCGTGTCGGGGACCAGCCCTAGGTGGGACAGCACGAGAAGGGCAGCTCCGGCGTCGGGCGTCAGGATGGTGGCACGGGACCGACCGGCGGAACGAAGCTCTTCCAGTGTGCCTTGGGCTGCGAGGGAGCCGTTGCGCATGATGGCCGCGTGCGTGCAGATCTGTTCGACCTCGGCGAGGAGGTGGCTCGAGACAAAAACGGTGGTGCCGGCCGCGGCGAGGGACTGCACCAGGCTGCGGACCTCGCGCGTGCCTTGGGGATCCAGGCCGTTGGTGGGCTCGTCCAGGATCATGAGCTCGCGCGGCTGCAGGAGGGCATTGGCCAGGCCCAGCCGCTGCTTCATGCCGAGAGAGTAAGCCTTGAGCTTTTTGCTGGCTGCGGCCTGCAACCCCACGCGTTCCAGGGCCTCCTGCACGCGCGCCTTGCGGGTGGCCGGGGATGCGTGCCGGTCGGCGCTGTCGAGCCGGGCGAGGTTGGCGCGGCCGGACAGGAAGGGGTAGAACGCCGGCCCTTCCACGAGTGTGCCGACGCGCGGCAGAACGGCATCGCTTCTGGCAGGCATGTGGCGGCCCAGCACGTCGGCTTCCCCACTGGTGGCCGTGATCAGCCCGAGCAGCATGCGGATGGTGGTGGTTTTCCCTGAACCGTTCGGGCCCAGAAAGCCAAAGACGGAACCGGCAGGTACTTTCAGGTCCAGATTTCCGACGGCGGTTTGGGCACCAAATCTCTTGGTCAGTCCACGGGTTTCAATGGCGGTGCCGTTGCCCGCGCTATCCGCGCTGCCGGCTGCAGGGCTGCTCACTGGCCCGCCGCGGCAGCTTGTAGTGCGGCAACGGGTACGGCACCGCTGAAGACCCGGCCGTCTGGGGTGATGAGGATGCTAAAGAGCGTGGTTTCCAGCGCCTGGCCGCCGTCCACCTGGTGCAGTATTTCCTGCAGTGCCGGGTTGGTCAGCTGCTCTGCAGGAACAGTGCCAGCCGGAGTCTCGGCGATGACGGCCCAGCCCGTACCGCTGACCTTGACCTGGGGATTGTCCGATTCCCCTAGCTGGCTCGAGGAGGGTGGCGTGGTGCTGGGGTTGTGCGTTGCGGCATCAGGCGCTGGGATGCCATGCTCGCTCATGGTGGCGCCTGCTGGTGGTGTGAAGGCAAATACTGAAGCGGGCGGTGCCTTGAGGTCGAGCTGGGTGAATTGCACGTGGAAGGCCACTGTGTCTGAGCCCTGCGGGTAGACGGCAACGCTGAGTGGAATCCCCGTCTGGGCATCAACTGCCACGGAAATTGTACCGACCAAGGTGTCCGGTGTCCGGGGCGTCAGTGCCAGGACATAGGCGGCCCGGTTGGCAATGCTTGTTTCAGGTCCCACAGACACTGTGGTGGATGGGTCAAGGGCCACCAATAACTTGGTGGCGAGGTCTGCCGGGCTCATGACAGGAGCTGCGGGAATGTCGGTGATGCCTGCCGGGTGTTCGGGGAGCGTGATTTTTGTGGCCTCGTTGGCTGACGAATCATAAGTCCAAATAGTGCGGCCATTGCGGACCACATTGCGCTCAGCCATGACGTCCAGCACTTGAATGCGCTGCTTCGTGGCGCCGTCGGCATAGACCCGGGCCGCGTGGTCTTGGCTCAGCATCTCAACGAGTTGGCCCAGGCCGTCGCTTCCAGAGGAGGCATTGGAAGGTCCGGTGGCAGGCAGTTCTGGCAGTCCCAGAGCAACTCCCTGTTTGATGGTGCCGGAGAATGCGGTGACACGGCTGGCAGCAACCATGGCAATGACCTGCTCGGGAGTTTTGTCAGGTAAGTCAGTGGATGGCGCAGCCTGTAACGGGCCAGCAATCACCACCCCGGCGATCACTGCGGGCATCGCCGCAGCAGGTATCCACTTCACCCAGCGGCTGTTCATGGCGCTCCAATCCTCCGGACCGAACACATAACACCAGACTACGCCCCACCGTGCCAGCTAGCCCCACGTATCCCCTTCGATTTATGACGCTGCAGCACTTAACGGCCCATTTTTCGGAACGCTGCAGCACGTTTTGCACTGCGCGGAGGCCGTGGTCGTTTCGCTTGTGCGATTTATGTGAAGCGTCCGGGAAAACACCCAGAAAGTGCTGCAGCGTTGGTGAGAGAAGCACCACGGCGGCTGTCCACCTGAGGTGAGTAGCCGCCGTCGAAATTGTCTGGACCATCCACACATTTTGGCCGCTAACCGCAAACCCAGTTCCATCGAACAAGAGCTTTAACAGAAGAAAGGGCCCACCAGGGTGGACCCTTCAATACCTTCTATGCACTACGCTTCCTATTCGAATCGCAAACCATTGAACAGAGGACCGATCCCGTAGTGCCCCCGGAGTTTACTATTGACGCCTGAACGATTGCCACAGGCCGATGTTCCCACCCCTGGTCAGGCCATTGCAGGGCTGTCGGAACACCGCTACAACAAATATCGGTACTTGGCTTCCGGCGATCACTCGCTGGACATGGAAATCTACGCTTGGAACTCGGAGCCTACTTCGGCAATCCTTCGGGAGCTGGCACCTGTGGAAGTTGCCGTTCGCAACGCCCTTGACTCCCAGTTGGCACCGCGGCCACCCATGGACTGGTCATCGCTAGGTTCTCGTTTGGTTTCTGGCAATTCCTCAGCACCCCCAAAGCCCGAAAAAGTACGCTTTGGACTCCTTATCTGCATCGAGGCTTCCCACGTGGCACAGCCCGGGCAGACGTCTCTAGATGACTCATGTCCGCAGTCAGTTTAAGGAACAAGCTTGCCCACCTTGAACCTGTTTCAAGCGCTTCAACGAGTGTCACGGGGCGTTTGGCCGATATGAACGCACTCTTCAAGCTTGTGGCACCCGAAGTTCATGACTGGATCACAGACATCAGCGACGTCGCAGCGATCATCAAACGTGGACCGGTCATCGGGCTCGTCTCGCCACGCGTAAACCGAACGCCCTGAAGGTAAAGCGCTGCTGGGGGCACGTACGACGGCGGCGGCCCACCTGAGGTGAGCCGCCGCCGTCGTGCGTGGTTGGGGACTGTTATTCCACTGGGTCGGCCAGTTTGTGATTGGTGCTGGCGAGCGACTCGCTGACGGGAGCATCGGCCTTCCCGCCGACCATGCCCTGCAGCAGGCTGATGATGTCAAGGCCGGTTGTGTCCTTGATCAGCTGCGTTGTCTCCTGAACACCGCTGGAGACGTTCTTGCTCAACTGGCTGGCGCCGTCGTTGGAGATGACGGTCATGTCCTTGATGGCTGCCATCGGAGCGGCAACCTCGCGGGCCATGGCCGGCAGAACTTCCAGGACCTTGCTGAGAATGGCAGCCTCGTTGAACTTCTCGTAGGCCTCGGCCTGGGCGGCGATGCCTGCAGCCTCTGCCACACCCTTGGCCTCCCTGGACTCGGCTTCAGCCTGGCCCATGGACTTGATGACGGCGGCGTCTGCGCGGCCGCGTGCCTCGATCACTGCGGCGTCTGCGTTGCCTCGCGCCGTGTTGGCGGCAGCGTCTGCCTCGGCTGCAACCCTGTCACCCTCGGCCGTGAGCTTACGCTTGGCGAGTTCAACGGTGGCCTCGATTTCGGCGGCCTCGGAGGCCCGGCGTCGTTCTTCCAGCTTGGCATCAGCCTGCTGGATCAAGCGGTATTTGTCTGCGTCTGCCGGCTTGCGAACCTCAGTGTCAAGCTCCCTTTCACGCAGTTCGGCACGGCGCAGGGCTACCTGCTGGTCACGGATGATGACCTGCTCCTGCTGCTCCGCCGCGGCCAGTGGGCCGGCGGCGTCGGCACGTGCCTGGCGGGCGTCGGCTTCTTCCTTGAGCTCGGCGCGCTTGATGATCAGCTGTTGCTGGGCTAGGGCGACCTGCTCGTCGGCAATGGCCTTGGCCTGCTCGGCTTCCTGCAAGAACTGCGCTTCGGCGATCTTGGCGTTCTTCTCGGCCAGGGCGGCTTCGGGGCGGCCCAGGTTGCGCAGGTAGCCGGTTTCGTCATCGACCGACTGGATCTGGAAGGTGTCGATCTCCAGGCCCTGGTTATGCATGGAATGCTCGGCCTCCTCCTTCACGCTCTTGGCGAAGGTGGCCCGGTCCTTGATGATCGATTCCACCGTCAGGGTGCCCACGATGGAACGCAGCGAACCGGACAGCGTTTCCTGCGTGTAGTGGTCGATGGCGTCCTGCTGGTTGAGGAAGCGCTGGGCCGCCTTGCGCACGGACTCTGCATCGCCACCCACCTTCACCTGCGCCACGCCGGTGAGATGGAGCTTGATGCCGTTCTTGGAGATGCCCTCAATCTTCAGCGACACCTGGCGTGAGGCGAGCGAGAGGGGGTAGGCGCGCTGCGTGAACGGGTTGATGAAGATGCGGCCAAACACCACGCGCTGGCTGTTGGGGTCCGGCTGGGATTTGTTGTCCTTGGAGGAGATGACCAGCGCCTGGTCGGGGCTGGCAATGTGCAGCGCCATACGGGAGATGATCGCCCCGATGATGATGACGACCACCAGCGCGCCGAGGCCGATGAACAAGGGAATGAGGGCCAAAATCGACAAAATGAGACCTTTCGGGTTTCACGGCGGTCCCGCTGAGACTTGACGGCCCGCCTGGTGGCTACCATCCTACGGACGACGCGGCTTTTCGCCATTAATGTCGAGTAACGTGTTGGCATATTGTGGCCGGGCGCTACTGCAGGCTGTAGCCTGAGCTATCGGTCGTCCAGAGCGAAGGCAAACAATGACTGACACAGGGGATTTGAGCATCGTTATCGAAGATGACGGGCCGGTGCTCATCATCATTTTCCTGCTCGTCTGCCTCGTGTCGATTGCGGTGCAAATCTTGGACAACGCCCGCCAGCGCCGAAAGCTGGCCGTGGTGGCCGGAGACAACCAGGAAATGCGGGCCAACCGCCGGATGTTCTTCTACACGGTGCTGATCATTGGCCTGCTGACACTCGTTGCCAACTACATCATGGGGATCACCTCCAGTCTGGCTGCGGGCCACATTGACCGGGCGGAGGGTTCCCTCAGCCCCCTGGACCTGCCCGGAATCGCGGCCACCCTGGTGACCGCAGCTCTCTACTCCCTGGCCATCCTGCTCACCGCCAAGATACTCGCGAAAAAGGAACGGCTGGGCTTTCCAGAGATGCTTGCCGACCTCAACCATGCGTGGAAGCTTGGCGCACTTGAAAGTTCCCGCCAAATTGCGCATTACAAGGGAGAATTTGACCAGCTCCGGACCGACCTGGACAAGGAACGTGCAGGCGCCTTCACCGGTGGGGACTTTGACTTCTTCTTCACCGCGCACGAGTCCTCCGAGCGGCCGCGGTTCATTGAGCAGTTGCGGTATTTGCAGTCCGCACCGCACCACCGGGCACGAACCCGGAACTTTCAGCGGAACATGCTGCTCAACTATCGCATCACTGCGGGGAAATGGATTCTGCCATTTGCGCTGCTGGCCGGGCTCTCACTGTTCTTCACGGTGTGGGAACTCATTGCCGCGAACGCGGGCGACGGAGACTATTCGCTGGCCTTGGCCTGGGCTGTTGCCTGCCTTTTGGGACTGGCCGCGACCGGTGGCCAGTATTTCTGTGATCTGAGCAAGGCCCTGCTGGAATCCCGCCGCCAGTACATTTCCAATGAGACGGCGGCGCAATGCGCGGCGATCCTGGCCGAGGCCACGACGGATTGGGACGCAGGGCCTGCGGCCAAATCCGCAGCTGGCGCCATCGGCGGCAGCCGCGACGGCCAGGCATGCGACGGCCATGACCGCGGCGACGGGGGCGGTTGGGAGCCAATGCTGCGCGTTGGCCGGTGGGAGTTCCGGCGCCGCAAGACGCCGCGCTAGGCCGGCATGCCCGACTGAACCGGGACGTGGTCCACGGCGTTTCGCCGGTGGATCTTCGTCTCGTTCCGGTTGAAGCCCTTGGCATCCATGTTGTTGCCAAGCCTGTACGCGGCAAGGGCCGCATCGTAGATCTCGTTCATGCGCCTGCCCGTGTACTCGCCCGTGGTGCCGTCATTGAAGGTGATGGTGATGGGTGTTGTGGCGGGAAATTTCCTGCTCATGTGGACAAATCCGTCACTGTTCTGCGTGAGGTGAATCATGGGGTTTCCTTGTGGGTATGGGGGTTCATGGCGTGGGCGTGGCATAGCCGCACGGCATCCGGCGCGTTGCCGGACACCGTGCAGCTGGTGTGGCGGGTGTTACTGCAGGCGCTTGCGAACCATTTCCGAAATGGCCTTGCCGTCAAAACGGCCGGCAATCTCAGCGGTGATCGGCTTCATGGCCTGGCCCATCTGCTTCATGGACAGCGCGCCCTGTTCAGCTTCAAGGCCGGTGATGATGCGGTCAACGATGGCGGCGGCTTCCTCAGCATTGAGAGGCTGGGGCAGGTAGGCCTCGATGACCTCCGCCTCAGAAACTTCGGCCGCCGCACGGTCCGGCTCGCCGGCTTCGGTGTAGATGGCTGCCGTTTCGCGTCGCTTGGCCGCTTCCTTCTGGAGCAGCGTGGTGACTTGTGCGTCGTCGAACTCAATAGGGGTCTTGCCGCCCTTTTCACGCGTTTCAATCTCGCCCAAGACGTTGCGGACGGTGGTCAGGGCAATTTTGTTGCCGGCCTTCATGTGCGCGATAACGTCGGACTTGAGTGTTTGCTTGAGCGTGGACATGTATTCCCCTAAGTCTGGTAACTGTGCTGGCCTCGCGGCCATTCCCATCAATTATCCTCCCTCCGGCGGCGTCGCCTTTGCACGCCCGGGCAGACAACCTGGAGGCGGGGCCTCTGCTGGCGGCAAAGGGGGTAGTCATGGCTGGGAAAAACAACCGAGTCTGGAAGATGGCCGCCTGGGTGGCGATGGTCCTGCTGCTCGTCGCCGGGGCAATGATGGCCGCCCGGCCGGAATTGCCGGGGGTCACCCTTTCGCTGGGCCTCACACACGCCGTCGCCGTTGGAGTGATCGGCAGGCTCGTCCGGGCGTCCAAGGGCAAAAGCGTCGGTCGGGACTGGCACCCATCGGCCGGCGCGGCCGAAACCGATCAGGAATTGTTGCCGGGCCGGGAGCCGACTAGTTCCGCGATTGAGTATTCGTTCCGGGCTGTGCCGGATGACAGGGCGAGCAGCGGTAGCTGGGGGTTCGGCCAGTTCGCAGGTGCGGCCCTGATTCACTGCCCCCGGCCCATGGCATGTTCCGCCGTGACCAAGCCCCGTTCGTAGGCTGCGATGACCAATCCGGCACGGTCGCGTGCATGAAGCTTTGCGAGGAGGCTGCCAATATGTGTCTTGACCGTCTTGATCGAGATGAACAGCTCCGCGGCGAGCTCGTCGTTCGAGCGTCCCCGGGCCACCAGCGTGAGCACCTCGGTTTCGCGGCTGGTGATCCCGCCCAGCTCCGCCGCAGGGACGGCATGCGGACGGCTGACGTAATGCTCCACGAGGCGGGTGAGGATGGCGGGCGCAAACAACGACTCCCCCGCGTGCGTGCGCCGGATCGCGTCCCGCAGCTGGTCCGGGTGGGCATCCTTGAGCAGGAAACCGCTGGCACCGGCCCGCAGCGCGCCGTACACGTACTCGTCCAGTTCAAACATGGACAGCACCAAGACCCGGCAGCCTGACAGCGTGGGATCCGCGGTGATTTCCCGGGTCGCCTGGATGCCGTCGCCGTCGGGCATGCGGATGTCCATGACGATCACATCAGGCACAAGTTCCCTGGCGACGCTTGCGGCCTCCCGGCCGGTGGCCGCTTCTCCGACGACGGCGATGCCCGGGGCGCCACCGATGAGCAGTGCCAGGCTGTGTCGCAGCAGCGGCTGGTCGTCGGCGATCAGCACGCGGATGTCCGGTGGAGCAAGCTCGGCAGTCATGGATTCCCCTGGTCTGCGATGCGGGCGGTCAGCGTGAATCCCTGTCCGGTGGTGGAAGTGTGGAGTGTCCCGCCGAGGAGGGCGAGTCGTTCGCGCAGGTTCTCGAGGCCGTGCCCGGCGCCGGGCTGAGGCTGCCAGCCTCCCTGGGGGCCACCGTCCTGAACCACGACGACGACCATCTCACCTTCACGCCGTACCTCCACCACCACGCGGGTCGGGCCGGCATGCCGGCGTGAGTTGTTGAGTGCTTCGCGCACCACGGCACAGATGGTGAGCTGGACGCCAGGTGCCACGTCACCCATCTTCTCCATGTTCAGGGTTGCCACAAGGCCGCCGTCTTCCGCTGCCTGAATAATCGAGGGGAGGTCCGCCAGGGTTTCGGCCGGGCGCAACGGTGCTGCACCCGGGTCCCGGAGCACGTTGAGCATGCGGCGCAGCTCCGTGGTGGTCTCACGCCCGGCATGCTCAATGTCCGCCAGCGCGTCCGAGCGTTCCAGCACCCCCGCCGGACCCTGCACACTGCGGGCTGCGGCAGCGCGAACAGTAATCAGCCCCAAGCCGTGCGAGACGAGGTCGTGCAGCTCGGCCGCAATCCGCAGGCGTTCAGCCTGTGTTGCACGCTCGGCCGCCCAGGTGGCGACGGCATCTTCGTGAAGCCGTCGTTCTGTCCGGATACGCAACTGCGTCCAGACAATTACTGCAATACCGGCGATGACCGCAGCGGCCAGGACGGCAGCACTCGCGGCAGGGCTGTCGATGCCGATCGTCAGCATGAACAGTCCAAGGACAAGCAAAAGTGCCGCCGCCACCAGCCCAGTGCGTGAACGCCACAGGGGCCGGTCATTTTCCATCCCACCATGCTAGCCGTCCGTTCCGCAGCCGGGCATCGGACCAGGGTCTGAGGGACCAGGGTCCGAGGACAGCTGGAGAAGTGCAGTCCCTGGTCCGGTGACCTGGTTGCCGGGCCGGGATTGGATGGAACCATGCTTCAATTCAACTCACTGCGCAAACGCCATGGTTCCCATACCGCACTCTCCGATGTCACGTTCGAGGCGCTGCCCGGGCGGGTCACGGCATTCCTCGGGCCCAACGGTGCGGGGAAGTCCTCAACCCTGCGCATCCTGCTCGGCCTGGACCGCCCATCATCTGGCACAGCCCTCGTCAACGGCCATCCTTATCGCAAGTTGCACGATCCACTGCGAACTGTCGGCTCCATGCTGGACGGTTCAGGCGCCCACCGCTCCCGCACCGCCCGTAACCATTTGGCTTGGGTGGCCCGCACCGGCGGCATCCCCCAACGCCGTGTGGACGAGGTGCTGGAGCAAGTGGGACTTGCCGGCTCCGGACGCACAAGGATCGGCAAGTTCTCATTGGGCATGGGCCAGCGCCTCGGCCTTGCAGCGGCGCTGCTCGGTGAACCGGCGGCTCTGGTGCTCGATGAACCCGTCAACGGGTTGGATCCGGAGGGCATCCGCTGGATTCGCGGGCTGTTGCGCGGCCAGGCGGATGCGGGCGGCACGGTGCTGTTGTCCAGCCACCTCATGGCTGAGGTGACAGAGATTGCGGACGACCTTGTCATCATCACGGCCGGTCGAGTCGTCGCTGCCGGAGCGGTTTCGCAGGTGACCGCGGGCTTTGCTTCGCTTGAAGATGCCTTCTTCGGCCTCACCGGCGGGGCGGAGGAACAGCTGTGAGAATCGGAAATCTCTTCCTGGCCGAACTCCGCAAAACGGCCACCTTGCCCGCGGCGTGGGCCGGAGTGGCCGTGGCACTGCTCGGCTCGGTGGCCATCACCGTGCTCAACGCATTCACCGTACGCGGTGCCGTTGCAGCGGGCACGCCCGAGATGGTTGCGGACACTTCTGCCTTCGAGGCGGGATTCACCGCAATGCCGATTGTCGGCGTCGTTGGTGCCGTGGTGATCGGTGTGACGGCGATCGGCAGCGAATACACGGCGGACCGGGCCGAATCCGGCGGCGCCCGGCAGATCAGCACCACCTTGGCTGTCGCCCCGCAACGCCTGATGCTCTTCACAGCGAAGGCCGCGGTGGTTCTCTGTTTCGTCGTCCTGGCCGCCCTCGTCACGATTCCCGGCAACATCGCCCTGGCGCAGGCCATCATCGGGGACGCGGGAACCGAGACGGTGACGACTGCCGAAGCCGTCAACCGCTCATTGGGCACAGCGTTGTACTGGGCATTGATGGGGTTGCTCGCCTTCTCCATCACGGCGCTGGCCAGGAGCGGCATCATCCCGCTGATCGTACTGATCGCCAATGGGTCGGTGGTGTCATTTTCGCTGCTGCTGACGAAGGTCACTCCCCTGGCCCACTGGCTTCCCGACATGGCAGGCCGGAACCTGTTCGGGTTCCCCAGCGAATTCGTCGTCCAGGGCGGACTGGATCCCGTCCCCGGGGCGATCGTCATGGCCGGCTGGACTATCGCGCTGCTTGTTGTCTCGGGCATCGTGTTTCATCGACGGGATGCCTGAGATGACTGTGACGTGGCACCATCTTGTCCTGGCGGAGCTGTCAAAGCTGCGAACCTTGCCCTTGGTGGTCCTCGCAGCTGTTGGCACGGTCCTGCTTGGGGCCGCCATCGCGGTGGCTCTGGCCGCCAGTGAGCTGGAGGCATCAGCGGGGGCGAATGAGGCCGTACTGGCATCCGTGCCATTTGCCCAGCTGGGCATCATCCTGCTCGGCGTCCTGCCTGCGGCGCATGAATACGCGGGTGCCCAATTCCGTACCTCGCTCACGGCGGTTCCGAACAGAGGCGCCTTCTTGGCAGCGAAAAGCATTGCGGCACTGCTGTTCACCACTGCCACTGCCGTTCTCACCGGGGCGGCGGGCCTGCTGGCTGCCACCGTCACACGGGCTGCAATGGGCAATTCTGTGAGCGGTGGTGATGTTGGCCCATGGGCACTTTACGGCGCAGTGCTGTATCTGTCACTGATTGGGCTGCTGGCGCATGCCGTCGCGCTGTTGGTGCGGCACCTTGTTCCTGCGCTCGTGACGATGCTGGCGTTGGTGTTGATTGCTTCGCCGCTGGTGGCAGCGGCCACCGAACATGCCCGGTGGCTGCCCGATCGTGCCGGCAGCCTGCTCTACATTCCTGATGCAGACCCGGTGCTTTCGGCGGGATCCGGCGCACTTGTCCTGTTGGGCTGGACACTTGTCACCGGCATTGCAGCGACCGTCAGGTTAATCACCCGGGACGCATGAATCGGGTCAGCGGGTTAGCTATGCAGCCAGGCTGTCAGTTGTTCATCCGTCGACAGGCTGACGAGACCCACCACCAATTCTTTGCCGCGATGGTTGCGGGGGCAGCGTTCAGCTGGTCCGGCCATTCGGCGGCATGATCCCGCAGGTTGTTGCTCAGATCGGCAACAGTATCCGCAAGGTCCGTGTTTTCGGAGGAAACGTCCGGTGGGCATGAAGGGCGCCCACGCTTTATCTTCGTGAACAACCTGCGCATTGGGCGCGGCAGACGCTTCGAGGTGCCGTCGCAGCCGCTCATCCGTATGAATATCCATGCATTCATGCATCCTGCATGTGCCGAAAACATCAAAGGGAAATCATCTACTGCCGTTGCGACACATACCCCCGCCCCAGGGGCTGCTGGCTGTGTTGCCAGTGAATCGACCCGTCGCGTGCAGGCACTCGCCGACCGCGCCGCCGGCTTCCATTTCCGGGGTGACACCGGACTGGGTCGCCCGGGGTGCCTCCATCCTGCACGTGCTTCGGGATGGAAATGTGATGGGCGCCGTCGCGCTTGAGGATGAGCTGCGCGAGGATTCCCGCCAGGCGGTCGCCGCGCTGAAGAACCGCGGCATCAAGGTTGCGCTCATCACCGGCAACGCCCGCCAGGTCGCCAACGCCCTGGCCGCCGAGCTGGACATCGCTGAGGTCTTCGCCGAGGTGCTGCCGCAGGACAAGGTCCAAAAGGTGATGGAACTGCAGGCGTGCGGGCACCGATGTGGCCATGGAATCGGCCGGTGTGGTGCTGGCCGGCAACGACCCGCGGGCTGTGCTGTCCATGGTCGATTTGTCACACGCCAGCTACAGGAAGATGTGGCAGAACTTGGTCTGGGCCGCCGGCTACAACATCATCTCCGTCCCGCTGGCCGCAGGTCTCCTGGCGTTCGCCGGATTGGTCCTCTCCCCCGCGGCCGGTGCCGTGCTGATGTCGCTGTCAACGATCGTGTTGGCGCTGAACGCGCAACTGCTGCGCCGCATCAACCTGAACCCGGAGGACGTGCGGTAACGCCCATTCCAGGGTTTCATCCAGATAAATTCATCCAGACTGCATTGATACAGTTCACGGCAGCCCCAGCCCGAACCACCCGGAAGGACCCGCCATGCCCCATATTGTGCCCGCACTGCCGGGGGTCGGTTCTGGCGCCAGATGATTCTCCTCATGATATTCCTGGGGCTCGTGGCGGGACTGCTCGCTATGCACATCCTGGCAGGCGGTGCCATGGCGGCTCCATCGTTGCCGTCCGGTGCTGGCATGAACGCGGCGCACAGTATTGACACGCCTGCGAGCGCGGACCGTATGGACATGCGCCCCGCGAGCTCCCATTCTGCGAGCGCATCGTCGGTTCTTGGGGACGCGAATGGCCGCGTGCAACACGTCTTGTCGAACATGGTGCACGCGGCGTCGAACAACGCAGCCATGAACTGCCCCTCAACCGACCATGGTGATGCGATGGCAGCCCATGGCAGGTGCACGCCGACGACGGGCTCCCCCGTGATGGTGTCGCCGATTCCATCAGGGGTGGGCGGGGTGTCCGTGGAAGCCAGCCTTCCCGCCGTGCCCGGACATGATTCCATTGACAGGCCCGATGACGCTCCGTCGCTGACGCAGCTTCAGGTCAACCGCGCGTAGAACAGCGACTGTGTGGGCCCCCGGCCCCTGTGCCGGCTGACGCTCCCTCTCCCACCGTGCCAAGCTGTCCAACTTTCTGAAGGAATCACCACGTCGCACCACCAGTCACTTATTTTCCGTCCCCATCGCCGGGCGTTCATTGGCCTGCCCCTCGCTGCTTCGGCTGCGGCCGCGCTGGCTGCCTGCTCTCACACTTCGGGCGCCGATGCTGTGGAGCGGATTCTGCCCACCGATCCGCTCGTCGCCAAGTACGAGACGCGCCGAACATTGTCGGGCACAACCGTCACCCAGGCCCTGACCGCTGCGCCGCTCACGGCCACGCTGGACGGGCGGTCCGTCCCCACTTGGAGCTGCAACGGCACCCTCAACACCCCCACACGGCGGGCCAGCGCCGGCGACCAGCGCAGGTCACCGTGATGAACGCTCTCAGCGAGGCCACCAGCATCCACTGGCACGGGCTTGCCCTGCGCAACAACGACGACGGCGTCCCCGGCAGCCGCGAAGACGTCAAGGCTGGACCGTCCGAAAGCATGGGTGGCATGGATCACGGGTACATGTGGCCACGGCACCGCAGGCAGTGGCCCAGTGCCCATGGGCCATATGCTCATAGGTGCTGTCAGTGAGTACCTGGGCGGGGACGCGGGTGATGTCGCCATCCCCTTCCACCTGTTCAACGGCGCAACCGGGGATGCCCCGGAAACTTTCGCCGCGAAGGCCGGCGAGCGCATCCGGCTGCGCTGGCCGAGGGGCTGCCCATGGAGCTTGCCGGTGACGTGCTCGACGGCGGGAAGCTCACCGCCGATCCGTCCGGGGTCGGCCGGCCAAGGCGCCGGATCGTGTGCATGAGCTGCCGCTGACAGGCGGGATGATGAAGTACGGCTGGGGCATCAACGGGCGCCGTTTCGACATGGAGAACCAGTTAGAACATAGTTTCGATATGCGGGTGGGGGAACGTGTGCTGGTCACGTTCATCAAGGACGCGGACATGTGGCATCCCAGGCACATCCATGGTCACGCGTTCCAGATTGGTGAGGCGGGCGCACACAGGCACACCATGGTTGTGCGGCCCGGCGAGACCGTCATTGTGTACTTTGAGGCTGGCATGATGGGCGTGTCCTCCTTCATCAAGTAGGGCGTGCCGCTCCGGGTCGGTGACGTGTGCCGCTGCGCCACCGACCCGGCGCAGCGGCCGTAGGATGGTTGCGGCGGCCTGCCGCCGCAACCATGAAGTGAAAGAGTGCATGTGACCCTGAGCAACATCGCCATACCATCCCTGGACGAAGCTGCCGCCCATGCGGCGGCCACGGCGGAAGAGCAGGCAATGCTCGACCAGGCATTCAGCCGCCGCGACGGCTTGCTGGCGCAACTCGAGTCCGCTCTGGCCTCCCCCGTGCGTGATGCTGTGGAGCAGGCGCGGATGCGCATGTTGGGCCGCCGCCGGGCCGAACTTGAACACGCAGGGCAGGGGCTGATCTTTGGCCGGCTCGACTCCCTCGATGACACCGTCCGCCACCTGGGGCGCGTGGGCATACCCAGCCCCGACGAGGACAGCGACCCCCTGGTGATCGACTGGCGCGCGCCCGCAGCACGTGCGTTCTACACCGCCACGCCCGTGGACCCGCAGGGCCAGGCACGGCGCCGCCACATCCGCACGTCCGGGCGGGAGGTCGTTGGCCTCGATGACGAACCGCTCGACGGATCCCGTGCCAGTTCACTGGTTGGCGAGGGCGCCCTGCTCGCGGCACTGGGCGAGCGGCGCACCGGACGGATGGGTGTGGCTGCGGCAACCCTGCAGCGTGAGCAGGACGATGTGGTCCGGGCGGACGCCCGGGGCCCGCTGGTTGTGCAGGGCGGACCCGGCACGGGCAAGACAGTGGTTGCGCTGCACAGGGTGGCATACCTGCTGTTCACACATCAACAACTTGCGCATCAGGGGGTCCTGGTGATCGGGCCGTCGCCACGTTTCCTTGACTACATTGCCCAAGTGCTCCCGGCACTCGGAGAGAGCGCCATGGTCTCCGCAACGTGCGACACCCTGGTGCCCGGAATCGAGGTGGAACGCGTGGAGGCGCGCGACGTCGCCGAGATCAAGGGCCGGGCACTGTGGCAGGACGTACTCACCCGCTATGCCGCATCCTTCCTCCCTCAACCCGCCGGTCTCGGGCTGGTCTGGGAAGGCGAGCTGCACGCGCTGGATGAACGGCGGATCGCCAGGATCGTCGCCGCAGCTGGTTCGGGACGCTCCCATCACGGCGCCCGGGCGGCCTGCATCGAGCACATCCACGGCCAGCTGGCCGACGCAGTGGCAGAACGCGGCGAAGAGTTGCTCTCACAGGTGGAGGACGGTCTTGAGGACCTACTCAGCGGCGTCGATGCCGATCTGCGCAAGCAGGACACCCGCGGTGTGGCCGGCGGGGCCGGCGGCAGCGACGTGGACGGAGTGCTCGCGGATGACGAGCTGGAGCGGCTGCGTGAACGCATCGCGGACGACACCAGTGTGGCCGCCGCCCTTGAGGCCTGGTGGCCAACGCTTGACCCCACTGTCGAGCTGCGCCGCCTGCTGGGCGACGAGACACTGCTGCGCCAGTGGGCTCCTGAACTTAACGACGCCGAGCAGGCCTGGGTCGCGGCCGAACCCGCAGCGTGGGCGAGCAGCGACATTCCGCTCTTCGATGCACTGGCGGCCCTACTGGGTGACGGGGAGGTGCAGGGGAAGCAGGGCGGGTTCCTGGCTGGGCGTGCGGCGGGGCAACGGGACTGGGTTTACGGCCATGTGGTCATCGATGAGGCGCAGGAACTCTCGGAGATGCAATGGCAGATGATCATGCGCCGCTGCCCCTCCCGTTCGATCACTGCCGTGGGCGACATCGACCAGGCGGAGGCGCCGCACCGGCACACCACCTGGGGTGAAGCCGTGGGCGCCGCCTTCGGCGGGAGGTGGAGCAAGGCGCAGCTGACCATCTGCTACCGCACCCCGGGGGAAGTCATGGCCCTGACCGGGCCCGTGCTCCGGCAGGCAGGAAGCCACAACAAGCCGCCCGTGGCCGTGCGGTCCTCGGGCATTGAGCCGTGGGAGCGCACCGTGAACGAGCAGGGGCTTGTGGCAGTGGCGGTGCGGGCCGTCGCGGATCTTTCGGAACGCTGGCACGGCGGGATGGTGGGCGTCGTTGCGCCGGTTGACCGCCTGGCGGCGCTGCGTGCCGCCCTTCCAGGGGTGACAGTGCTGTCCGCCACTGAGACAAAGGGGCTGGAATGGGATGCCACCTTGCTGGTTGACGCCGCCGGGATCGCTGCCGAGCCCCGCGGCTGGAACGGGCTCTATGTGGCTCTGACCCGCTGCACCCAGGAACTGGGACAGCTGCTGGTGGCATGAACACCCACGGTCGGATCCCCTCCGCCGATCGAACATAACTTCGATATGATGCCCGGACCGCACGGCGTATAATTTCCACGCAGCCATTCCAACAGAAACCAGGTGGTTCGCATGCGGACCGAAGCCAGCGAAAAATGGGTGCGCGCCATGGTGGGCGGCACGGCAGTTGTGGACAGCAGGGCACCCCTGCTGTTCTGGGAGCAGAAGTTCCCCATTCCCGCCTATGCCTTCACCCCGGAGGATGTCCGCATGGACCTGCTGCTGCCGGCGGGCACCCCACCGACAGGAGAGCCCACATTCTTCGGTCCCAAGGGTCCCGTGGCCCAATGGTTTGATGTGCAGGCCGGAGGCAGGGAGCTGCCGAACGCCGCATGGCGCAGGGACGCCCCGGAACTCGAGGGGCGCATCACCTTCACCTGGGCCCCGGATGCCTTCGACCGCTGGCTCGAGGAAGAGGAGGAAGTCCACAGCCATCCGCGCGATCCCCACAAACGCGTCGAGGTCCTGCCCAGCTCCCGCCACATCACCGTCTCGCTCGACGGCGTGCTGCTGGCGGACAGCATCGAGCCGGTTCTGCTGTTTGAGACCTACCTGCCTACCCGCTACTATTTTCCCCGTACGGACGTGCACCTTGACCGATTGAGCGCCGGCAGCAATCGCAGCCACTGCCCCTACAAGGGGTACGCTGAGAACTATTGGGATGCCCCGGGCTCACCCTCGGTGGCCTGGTCCTATCCCGACCCGTACCCGGCCGTGTGGCGCATCAAGGACAGGATCGCGTTTTACAACGAATCCGTGGACATCACCGTCGATGGGGCGGCTGTCCCCCGGCCGCGCTCCATCTTTTCCAAGACTAAAAACCGGCCCGGCGAATGACAGGCCTTGGCGCGGATACGCTACCCGGACACGCCTGACGGAGGAGACAATGGTGCCATGGGCTTTGAACTGCGCACCATCACCGACTGCCCCAACGAAGCGCCCGCCAAGTCACTCTTCAGCCAGGCACTGGAACTGGAAGGCCTCGACCCTGTCGCGCTCGCCGTCAGGGAAGTCCTCAGCGACGCCGAGGCAGCTGAGCTGAATTTCCACGGTTCACCCACGTTCACCATCAACGGCACCGACCTGTTCCCGTCCCCCACCGAGCCTGCCCTCACCTGCCGCGTCTACCCCACGCCCGCGGGATTACGCGGCCAGCCCGAACTCGCCGCCCTGCGCAGCGCCATCCGGGACGCGGTCAGGGCCTGGCACTCCGCTCCCACAACCCCGCATCGAGGGCAAACAACGTGGCGGTGACCCGATTGCTCGCACCCGTCTTTTCGT
Organism: Arthrobacter sp. PAMC 25486; assembly: GCF_000785535.1. Lineage (NCBI taxonomy): Bacteria > Bacillati > Actinomycetota > Actinomycetes > Micrococcales > Micrococcaceae > Arthrobacter > Arthrobacter sp. PAMC 25486. The sequence goes on from NZ_CP007595.1 coordinate 809,578, forward strand.
AAATGTGCTCCACATGGTTGCGCGCCGTCTTGGCTGCGATGAACAACTCCCGCGCAATGGTCTTGTTGTCCATCCCCCGGCACAACAGCCTGAGGACCTCAAGCTCCCTGGCGGTGAGTCCGGAAGGCAGGATCCGCCGTCGTGCCTCCTTCTGACCGGCCGCCACCAGGACGGAGTCGACGGCGGACCCCTCCAACCGCCCGGCACCCACCTCCTCGCGCAGCCGGGCAGCAGCGCCGGACGAAGGCATCGCCGCCCTGTGCGGCCGCGGCTCAAGCCAGCTTTGGAAGGCGTCGGCCGCGGCAAGAATGCGCGCACCAGGGTCAAGCTCGGCGGCACCCAGCCCATGCGGATAGCCGGAGCCGTCGAGCCGCTCGCGGTGGGCGCCGGCAATCTCGGCCACATGCCACATCCCGGGGACCCGGCCAAGGATGCGCGCACTCAGGAAGGGGTAGAGCTGCAGGCGCTCGCGGTCCATGGCCGACAGCGGCCCGGCCTTGTCCCACACGCCGTTGGACACGCCCATCCTGCCCAGGTCATGGACCCACCCGGCACGGCGCAACTCCAACACCTGGGCTTCGGCGAATCCGCGATGCTGCGCGGCGCCTGCCGCCAGGGCCGCAACCTGGCGCGAATGGCCCGCCGTCCAGGGCGACTTCAGGTCGGCGAAATCGCCCATCGCGGCAAGGACCCCATCCAGTTCCGCACCGGCCAGGGCAGCCTCCTCGGGGGCCGCCGCCAGCGCAGCAGGCCACGGGTCCAGTTCCAGCAGCCCGTCCGTGAGCTCGGCGGCGTGGGCACAAAACATGTCCGCCAGCTCCGGATCGAATTGGGTGCCGCGGCGCTCACCGACTGTCCTCACCGCCGCGGACAGCCCCGCTGTGCGCAGGAAGACTTCTGCCGTGTCGGCCAGTTGGGCGATGCGCATCTCCAGGGGAATTTCGACGCCGGACCTCCCGGCAGGCAGTCCCTTCCCGTCCCAGCGTTCAAAAGTGTGGCCCAGGATGCCCGGCAGGCCCGGATCAAGCCCCACCCTGTTGGCCAGCCTCCCTGCGGACGTGCAGTGGGAGAGGATCAACGCCCGCACCACGGTGGTTGCCGTGGCCGCGAATTGCGACTTCCGGAGGGTCCGCTGCACCCGGGGCAGGTCCGTGCCGGTGTGGCGCAGCATCAGGGACAGCATGGGCAGGCCGTGGGCGTCGATGAAATAGTAGTCGGCGCGGAAGGCGATGTCGTCCCCGAACAAGGCGGCGAGTTCGTGGGAATCGGCGTGGCAGCCGATCCAGGCGAGCAGGTTTGCGTAATAAATGCGCCCCCGGCCCGCCGGGCCGATGCCGAGCCGGTCCGCGAGCCGCAACCCCAACAAGGTGGACCGCAGCATGTGCTCCATGGGCTGGCCCAATCCCAGATCGATGGCCAGTGAGAGTGCCGCCAGCAATTCGGGACGGCTGGTGGTTGCCGCATCCGGTGGCGCTGCTGGCGGACCCCCTGGAACCTGGCCCGGGGGCGGTGTGTTGACGCTGTCCGAACCGTGTTCAGCCACCAGTCAATTCTAGATCTGTGCGGCGTTCACGGCACGTGCGGGTTGCCGCGACGCTGGCGCTAATAGCTAAACGTGACAACGGAGTCCTCACCGATCCACGCCCACAGCTGCACGGTGCCGACAGCCTCGGCGTTGGCGTTGGCGTTGGCGGCAAAGCCTGCCCGATCCACCTTGCGGGCGTCAAGGCAGATGGGGCGCACGAGGAATCACCGGCGGCTTCGTACCGGTCAAGGAGGCCGGTGAGGGGCGGGCAGCCGTCGCAGGCCGCCACATTGGCGAAGCCGGTGAGGGCAATCCGGACTGCCTCCTTGGTCAGGAACATGAGTTTCTCCCTGCACTGTTCGGCGGCACCGACGGCGACAAGGAATGCCACGGTGACGCGTTCGGGATCTTCCAGACCGCTGGCCAGGCTGATCATGGCCTTGTTCATGACGAACTCCTTCTGGTGTGTGCCGTAATGGGAGTGGAGGCCCTGTCTGCGGCGGTTTCCGGAGCTGTTGAGGGGAAATGAAGGCTCATCTCTGCCACAAAGAGGCCCTCCTGGGGCAGCCAAAAGTCCGCCAGATGGAGCTGTTTGGGCAGCATGTGCGGCCACCCGGCAGTGACACCATCGATCGTGGCATGGCTGGTCTTGACCGCCCAGACACGCAGCGGCCGCGCCTGAAACGACTGTCCGTTGGGCACCGTCCCGGCAAGCCTCATCTTCCCGGCATGCAGCGCAGGGCCCATGAATCCGCCCATTCCCGACAGCACCCGAGGCCGCTGCCACCACCCTTCGGGCAGGCGGCGCGCCACGGTGGTGAGGGCCGTCGTCGTTCTTGTTTCCTGGAACTCAAGGTCCCAGCGCACGACGCCGGACACGCCCACCGTGAGCTCGAAGGGGCCTCCCCAGTGGCTTTCGACCTTGACCAGGAGGGTCTCACTGATGCCGGCGCCAAAGTACCTGGCACAGCTTTGCTCGGGCGGGGCGTCGGCGTAGATGGTCCAGCCGCGGTTGGGGCGGTGGAGCCACAGTGCTGTGTATCCGGGCCCGATCGAGCTGGCCGGGAAACGCCTGAAGGCCAGGTAGTTTCCTGAACTGAACGGCATGCCCATGAGTGCGTAGCCGGCAAACCGTTCGTCGTTTCCGGGCGGCAGGGCGGCGGTGCTCTCTGCCAGTTCCGCGCAGGCCCGGGGTGACTTGAGGCTCATGATGTGCTCCTTCACGTTGTGTGTAAAAAGCGTAGCTCTGCGTGCAGGCGCGGGCATGGGGCGGATGGCCCATCTTTGCGGGTGGACTGGGATTGGAAAATGTCTCAAAAACGTCCGTAGGTAACCTTGCGGTTAATTAGCCAGCAGATTGATTATGGGGTTATGAAAACCGACGGCCTCAGCAGGACCTTCTTGGCACTCGCTGAGCCACCCCGGCGTGCGATCCTCGCGATGCTCTCGCGTGGAGAGAAGGCCGCACTGATTTCCCGCGCACACAATGCCAGTGGCGGCCGGCGAAGTTGAATGCCGTTGTGCTCGCCCCTGCGGCGGACTGGATCGAGAGCTGTCGCCGTTTCTGGGACTAAAACTTCAACGCTTTGGAGCAGCAACTGACACAAGAGAAGAAGGGTGAGAACAATGATTGAAACAACAGGATCCACCGTCACGCGCGTGTTCGCTGCACCATCCGGGGCCGTCTTCGACGCCTGGGTCACCCCGGCATCCTTGGCCACCTGGTGGGGCGGGCCCGACATTCAGGTCCCCCTCGATTCCCTAGCCCTGGATGTCCGTCCGGGCGGGCTCTGGAACGCCACCATGATCCTGGGCAACGGCATGCCCGGCTTCCACTGGCGCGGCGAATATCTGGAAGTCGACCGTCCAAACAGGCTCGTCGTGACCATGACCAACGAACCCGGCGATGAACGTGAGCTGCTCACCGTAGTCCTCACCGCCGTCGACGGCGGCACCGAGTTGCGCTTCGCCCAGACCGGCGGCCACCTCAGTCCCGAGCAATACGAAGGGACAGCGGCTGGTTGGCTGATCGCCTTCGACGCACTGAACACGGTGCTGGCGGAGTAGCTGCCACCAGTCCACCGCCGGAGTCTCCGCGCTCAGTGACCGCGTGGAGGTACCGGCGGTGACATGGGGTCGGGCGGGAATACGGGTTCCGGCGGGTGTGGATGCGGATAGGGTTCGTTCGGATCCGGAGGGTGGTATGGATCGGGAGGTTGGGTCGGATCGGGGGGAGCCGGCGGGTACGGAGGTTGGGTTGGATCCGGGTGGCCGGGCCTGTCAGGATTGGGGATGTCAGGATTGGGGATGCTGGCAGCTGCCGGCCGTCCCTCGCTGGGTTTCATGGCGGACTCGCTTTCATGGGACAGTCAGGCGCCGGTTTTGCGCGGTTCAATGTCAGGGTCGCCGTTGGCCTCTTCCTCCAGCAACTCGGGTTCGGGCACTATCAGCTTGATGAAGTCCTCCACCGCTGAATGCTTCCCGGCCGCACGGTTTTCCGGTTCCGGGATCTCTTCGACTGGGTGCTGGTTCATGCTCCAACGCTACGCCGGGCTGTTCGGTGAGGGAAGACCATTCTGGCGGCAGGCCGCCGTCGGGCATCAACGTCAAGGATTCCAGCGGGAAATCACAGACAAAACGCAGCCCGCACTGGCATAGTACATAGCTCCATAACGTTGTTCCACGGAGGACTGCATGCGCAAAAAACTGATCGTTGCCGGGATCCTGCTGGTGCTGGCCGTCGCCGCAATATGGGGAGGCAGCGTCATCTACGCCAACGTGCAGAACAGCCGGGCCAGCGGGGAATTCACCTTGTCCCCGCAATCGCCCGGCAGCAACGCGCCCAGTGCGGGCGCGGCCGGCAGCCTTGATGCGCAGGGACTGTCCGGAACATGGAACATCGCGGAGGGGTCGCAGGCCGGCTACCGTGTCGCTGAAGTGCTCAACGGGCAGAACGCCACGGTGGTGGGTCGGACAAGCGCGGTTAAGGGTGAGGCGAGCATCGACGGTACCAGCCTCACCGCGGCGATGGTCGTTGTGGACATGAACGGCCTGGTCACAGACAGCGACAGCCGCGACCGGCAATTTCAAAGTATCGTGAAAACCCAGGACTTCCCGACGTCCACCTTCACGCTGACGCAGGCCGTTGATATTGGCGCGGTGGCCGGCGGGACCGCATCCGTCACGGCGGCCGGCGAACTGACTATTGCCGGTGTCACGCGGGACGTCACCGTCAGCCTTCAGGCGCAGGCAACATCCGCGGGTGTGGAGGTGCAGGGCTCGATTCCCATTATCTTCACCGACTTTGGCGTTGATGCACCCAACCTGGGCTTCGTTAAGGTAGAGAATTCGGGGACCATCGAGATGTTGCTGACGCTCAGCAAATAGTGGGCGTGGCGCTGAAAATCCGGGCGTGGCGGCGGTCAGCCGTCGGCGAAGGCCCGGCCGCGGCTGGCCAGCTCCTCGCCCAGGATTCTGATCGCCTTCGGACCCACGCCGTGCAGGGCCAGAAGTTCCGTGTCGCTGCGGGTGGTGAGCTCTTCTACGCGCGTAATGCCCGCGCCGACGAGCGCCCTGGTGGCGGGCTTGCCGATGGAGTGCGGAAAATCGGTCAGTGCTGCGACGCTTGGATCGGTCATGGCCTCATTGTTGCATGGCTGCCCGTGGCGCACTCCGGCAGGAATGTGAGGTGGGCCGCACGCCGTCGAACTTTGTCAGTGCCTGCACATACCCTTGAGGGAGCAGGTTTTGTCCACGTATTGCGGGATCGAAACAACGACCCCGAGAATGCAAGGACGTGCCCTCATGATGGGAGCCCATCACGCCGCCAGCGGTGCCGCCGTTTGGCTGGCCCTGACCACCCAGTTCGAGGTGGGGCTGGGTGCCGTGCACCAGGTGATCCCGGCCGTGCCCGAGACACTGACCGTTGGCATGGGCCTGCTGGACCTGACACCCACAGCCGTGGTGGCCGGCGCCATGGTGACTGCCGGGGCTGCACTGGTGCCCGACGCCGACCACCGCAACGCCACGATCGCCCACTCGCTGCCGCCGCTGTCCAACATCATGTGCATCCACGTGGGCAGGCTGTCCGGCGGTCACCGCCACGGCACGCACTCGGTTCTGGGACTGGCCGTGTTTGTGGCGATTGCGGCGCTGGCCGGCCTGTGGACCATGGAACTGCCCCGATGGGGCACCATTTTCCCCGGCGCCGGGATCCTGGCCGTGCTGCTGGCATCGTTCGCCGCCAAGGCGCTGAAGTTCATTCCTGACACCATGCAGAAGTTCCCATGGGTTGCGGGCATCGCCGTCGGCGCGTTCGTGACCTTCTTCGCACCGCAGGAAGAATACTGGTTCCCGCTGGCCATGGGGCTCGGGGTGGCCGCGCACATCCTCGGCGACATGCTGACCACAGGCGGCTGCAACCTGCTCTGGCCGCTGCGCATCCGGCCGCCGCGCTGGCTGCGCAGGATGCCGCTGGTCAAAAGGTTCTGGCGCCCCAACGGCAACCTCGCGCTTCCGATTTTAGGCAACGCCGGCTCGGTGCGTGAATGGCTGCTGCTGGTCCCCGTCAGCGGTTACGTCATTTGGGCCATGGCCGACGCCGTCTTCTCCTAAACGTTCCGGGCACCTTCAGGCTTTCCCTTCCACATACCAAAGCTGCGGCTCGTTCGCCACAGGGTGACGACGCTTTTCACGCCTGACCACGCGGGCGGCTGTGCACGATGAGACAGCTACCGACGGAAGATTCCCGCCACGAGCCGTTGCAATTTCGAGAGATTATTTTGATGCTGGCCACCGCCGGAACTCAGAGGAACTTGCGGCGGGGATGCCTGCCTTGGCGGAACCGCTGGTGCCATTGGCCACCCTGTTGCCGTCATCGGTTCTTCGAGGGACTCCTTCAGTTCCTGGTCAGGGGCCGGCCCGGGCACCGCCACAGGCACCCGCACGGCCACATTCCCCGTCTCGGACACCACTACGGAGGATGCCGCCTGAGATTCCTGGACGGTCATGGCCGGCGGCTCCTCGCCGGCAGCCGGTTCAGCGTTTGGGTTCTTGGACCACTCAAGGAAATGTCCGGCGTCGAACGTTGGCTTGTTGTATTTGGCCGCGTTCCTAGCCTTGCCGGATTGTGAGCCGACTTCCGCCGTCACGAGTGCCTCGCACTTGGACTTGGTCACGTTGGCCACCGGCTCCAGACCCATCGAAACGGCAATGGCCTCCATTTCAGCACGCGAGTACATATTGCCGACCTCGTCGATGACGGTTCCGGTGAAGCACACCCGCGCTCCGGCGACAAGCACGGCCGTGATGCTTTGTTCGCTGGATCCGCCATCGTCCGGAGCTAGGATCGGGTGCCCGATCCTAGCTTCAACGGCGCGCAGGAGGTCCCTGGTTTGGACGTTCAGGCTTGTGCGTTCCGCGGTGGTGCGCAAATGACCGGCCAGCACAGCGTCGGCGGAATCCCCGGTTGTAACGCTGCCACCCAGGCTGAAGTTGGAGGCGTCCTGACCTCGAGCCAAGAGGTAGCCGGTTCGCTGTTCCGGATCGGGAAAAACGTCGGCAAAGGCGTTGTAGGCCGTACCTGCGCCGGCCATGTCACGCACAGCCCGAGCCCGGGCGAGCGCATCCGGGGCCCGCAATCGTTCCGCCTCACGGGGCGTGATTTTGGTGCTGTCAATCTCCACGCCAAGAGGCATGGGAACGACGTATCCATTGCGTTTGAGTTCGTAATCGAAGTAGCCGAGCGACTGGTCAATGTCCACGCCCACAGGAGTCCTGCCCGCCAGATACGGGGCCAACGCCACCCACGCCTCGGTCAGGAGCGGCGCCAACTGGATGTCGCTGGCTGAGATGCCGTAGGCAGCGCGGGCATCCCCAAGGTCACGCTCGGGATTGACCAAGGTGGTGACCTCGAGCCCGTCATCGGTCACCAGAGCAATCTCGATCGGGCGGGGACGCCAGGCCCTTCCTTCATCGCCCACCGTGCTGACCCCAAGATAGACGTTGCCCCGCGGTGCCACCTCAGCTCCTCCCGAACGCAAGAATCGGCGGATGCGCTGGGCCACCTTCAAATCCTTGGGCTGAATGTCGCGCCGCAACACCAATCCGTCCATGCTGGTGCAGCGGCTCAGAGCCACATACAACTGGCCGTAGGCGAAAGTCCCTCCGGCCAGGTCGACAACCATGCGGTCCAGTGTCTGGCCCTGGCTCTTGTGAATGGTGATGGCCCAGGCAAGGCGGAACGGAAGCTGCGTGTAGGTGCCGACCACCTCATGGCGCAGTCGGCCCGCCTCAACCACCGGCCGGTTGATCGCCCACGTGTACGGACCCACCTCTGCACGTGTGCCGCCAGGGAGCTCGACCTCCACCAGGACGCCACCATCAACAGTGCGGTGGCCTGCGATTCGGCCAATGGTGCCGTTGGCCCAGCGCCTTTCGGCATCATTGGAGAGCAGCATGATCTGAGCCCCCACTTGATATTCCAGGACATCCTCTGTCGGCTTGTCGAACCCATCCACGTCCCCCGAGACGCTCGCAACATGTCGCAGCCCTGGCACAGGCAGCTGTTCAAGCATCTGCCGATTCCTGGCACCGGTGATCCGGTTTGTTGTCGCCAGCGTCAACCAGAATTCACCTAAAGGCGGCAGGAAGGTCGCATCCGTCCTGGCGTTGAGCACCGCACGCTCCACCTCCAGCAGTGCGCCTTCCCGCACGGAGTTCAGGACGTCCACCAGCTGCGAGTCACCGACCTGGCGAAAGATTGTGGTGAGTTCGACCAGCGGGAAATGTGCGCGGTCATAGCTGTCCGCTGCGAAGAAATAGGGTGAGCTGTAGCGTGTGCTGAAGTACTCGGACTCTGCCTCGGTCACCACGGGCGGGAGCTGATACAGGTCACCCACCAACACAATTTGCACGCCACCAAACCGTGTGCCTGGTTTCGGGCCAAACCGTTCAAGGGCAGCTGCAATGCAGTCAAACAAATCTGCACGGATCATCGAAGCTTCATCAATGATCAGCGTGTCCAGGCTCTTGATGGTTTTGGCAAAACTCCGCGGGTAATAGTCGGGCGACCTTACCTGCTCCACGGTTGTCCGCGGACTGAAGGAGAACAACCTGTGGATGGTGTATCCCTCGACATTCAGCGCGGCAATGCCCGTGGGGGCAGCCACAATGACATTTCGCCGGGTCGAGGCCAGGAAGTGCCGCACCAAAGTGGACTTTCCCGTACCAGCCTTCCCCGTCAGGAACAGGCTGTTGCCGCCGTCGAGCAAGGTCAGTGCCTTCCTGAACTCGTCAGTCAGCACAATATTGTTGGTACCTTCAAGCATCATGCCCGCGCTCCCCCATAAAGTCGTAACCCCCATCATGACAGCCGGGTCTGACCTGCCAGGATTCGCTGCCGCCACACTCTGCCACCGAATTTTCATCTTCCTCCAACAGTCCGTGTCCGGCGCGGCAGGGCTGTTAAGCTGGTTCTTGGGACGCACGACGGCGGATCCCCCCTTCGCGCTGTTAGGCGAAAGTTAGTTGTGAGGCTGGGTATGTACATAAAGATTTGCGGTTTGCGGACTGCGCAAACTGTTGCCGCCGCCGTGGACGCCGGGGCCGACGCTGTTGGTTTTGTCTTTTCCCCCGGCAGCCCCCGGACCGTCACCGCCGAATGGGCCGCAGAGCTTGGGCGCACCGTCCCTGAGGGTGTTGAAACCGTGGGTGTGTTCCGCAACCAGCCCATCGATGAGGTCGTGGACACGGCCCGCCGTGCCGGCGTCACAACGGTGCAGCTGCATGGGGATGAGAGCCTGGCCGACATGGCCCGGCTGCACGCCGAAGGCTTCCGCACCCTGCGCGCCTTCTCAGCCAACGCCTACAACGCCCTCCCAGGTGATGAGCGGGCCGCCTGGGATTCAGAGCGGTTGCTGCTGGACGCCGTCGAACCTGGCGCGGGTGAGACTTTTGATGCCGCCGTGCTGGTCAATGGCGCCCCGCACGGCTTCTGGCTGCTAGCCGGCGGCCTGAACCCCGCCAACGTCGCCTCACTCGCGGAGTCGATGAAGCCGGCCGGCGTTGATGTTTCCAGCGGTGTTGAATCCAGCCGCGGCGTGAAAGATGTCGAGCTGATCCGGGCGTTCATCGGCGCGGCCCGCAACAACCACTGAGTTCCTGCGGCGCCGTCTTCCGGCGACCGGGATCGGCTCAGGTGCTGCAAATTGTGCGGCGACCCATTTCATGGCCCGCTGCTCTTGTCCGATCCGTGGCGGTTGCCCGGAAATAGACTAAAAACAATAGGCTTTACATAAATGCCCTGTGCAGCGCCATAATGGAGTCTAGGACGCACGACAGCAGCGCTGGATAACCGGCGATTATTTTGAAAGAAGGACCGGTGCTTACACCCGACGATAACGCGTTGCAGGCAGTGCGGCGCCGACATGAACTGCGCGTTCTTGAAGCTCTGGTAACCCATGGACACCGGACCCGCCGCGACTTGGAGGGCGACACAAAGCTTTCCCGCACCACCCTTTCCGCGATCGTCGGGGACCTGCGGCAGAGGGGGGTGCTGACGGAAAAAGACCAACTGCTGCACGCCGTCGGACGCAATGGCCGACCAACCAAGGTGCTCTCCCTGAATCCGAACGCGGGCGCCGCGGTGGGCATGGAGCTTGGGCGGCGGCGCATCAGCATCTCGGTCACGGGCTTTGATGGATCGACAGTGACCCATGAACACCGAGAGGTTTCCAGCACGCTCAAGCTGGCACCCAAGGTGGGTTTGGCTGCCGAACTGCTCGAGGAGCTCATCGACAGTGGGCGGATCAGTCCCGCCACAGTGGTTGGCACGGGGATTGGCATTGCCAGCCGGCACGCAAATCCAGCGTCGTTGTGGGACGGACCGGAACGCCAGGAAGATCCGCAGGGCGCCTCGCTGGACCCCATCCGGAAACTGCTGCCCGCTCCCCTGATGTGGGACAACAACATCCGCCTGGCCGCCATGTCGTACTGCAAAAGCAAGGAAAACCTGCTCTACGTAGTCCTCTCCGCAGGCATTAGCTCTGCCATCATTTCCAATGGAACCCTGCTGCGTGGCGGACATGGAATCGCCGGCGAACTTGGCCACATCAGCGTCGACTTCACCGGACCGGCCTGCTGGTGCGGACGCCACGGCTGTCTCGAGAGTTTCATCAACGAAGCCAATGTGCTCGCCGAGTCCGCCCGCCGAGGTCAGGCATTCGCCACGATACAAGCCATGGCGGAGGCCGCCGCGGCAGGCGACGGCATCGCCATCAACGTGGTGGCCTGGGCCGGTGAACTGCTCGCCCGCGCACTGGTTGCCGCCTGTGTGCTGATCGACCCAACACGCGTTGTCATAGCAGGTGACCTTTCCCAGTTCGGTGAACCGCTTCTGGAGCCGGTCCGCCGCGCCCTGGCCGAGCAGAACCTTGAGCTGGCCCCTCGGTCAACCGACATCAGCGCAGCACCCTTCGCACCTACCGCAGGAAGCGACGGGGCCGCCCAGATGGCTTTGAAGCACTGGGGCCTCACGGCTGCCAACTAGCTCCCGGCCACGCCTCGAGAACGTCGAGCGTCGCGCCATAAAGTAACGCCAAGTCTATTTACGTAAAGACTCTTGACATGATGTGACGGGTGCCATAGATTAGGCGCATGGCTCCAAAAGACACCATTAGTTCACCCACCGCTACGGCTGCGCCTGGCAGCTCAACGGGACGCAATGCTGCGTCCCACAAAACAGGCACCCCTGCCAATACCGAAGCGAAAAAGAATCCTCCAGTAGTGAAAGGCAAGCTCAGCCGCAAGGCCCTGCTGGCCATCAACTTCGGCTCAGTCGCCGCCGGCTTGGCAGCCTGGACCGCCTTCTCCGCTGCCGGACTTGTCGGACTGCCCGGACCTGTTGAAGTGGTGGTCCGCGGCGGCGAACTGCTTGCCGACGGAACACTCGGAGAAGACACCGGGGCCTCCCTGGCCCGCGTCCTGAGCGGCTTCCTCATTGGCAGCCTGCTGGCCATCCCTGTTGGATTCCTCATGGGTTGGTACCAGATTGGCCGCGCCATCATTGAGCCATGGGTGCAGTTCTTTCGCACCATTCCTCCGCTGGCCCTGCTGCCGCTGGTCATGGTCACCATGGGCATCGGCGAAACACCTAAAATCTTCGTCATCTTCCTGGCCGCCTTCCTCTCCTGCGTCATCTCCACCTACCAAGGTGTTGTCAGCGTTGACAAGACACTCATCAACGCGGCCCGGGTGCTGGGCGCCAACAGCATGGTCATCTTTCGCCGTGTGGTTGTCCCCGCATCCTCACCCTTCATCCTGGTGGGCATGCGCATCGGCCTCGGCGCCGGCTGGGCCACCGTGGTCGCCGCGGAACTCCTTGCCGCACCCAACGGCCTGGGCATGCGCATGCAACAGGCACAGCAGTTCTATGACATGCCCACCATTCTCGTGAACGTGATTGTCATAGGCATCCTGGGCCTGCTCATGGACCGTCTGCTGCTGATGATTGAGGCCCACCTGACCCGCTGGCAAGAACGCCGCTAAGGAACACACCATGACAACTGCAACACAAAAAGCCATGATCCGTTTCGAGGACCTCCGCCAGGAGTTCACCCTGACAGGGCAGACCTTCACCGCCTTGAATGGCGTCAACCTAGATATCGCCGACGGCGAATTCGTCACCGTCGTGGGCCCCTCCGGCTGTGGCAAGTCCACCATGCTCAACGCTGCCGCAGGACTGCTGGACCCCACCAGCGGCCGTGTCATGGTCGACGACCGGGAGGTCGACGGACCCAGCACCCGCACCGGCGTCATCTTCCAGCAATACGCACTCTTCCCCTGGCTCACTGTCAGAAAAAATGTGGAGTTTGGGCTGGAACTAAAAAAGGTTCCCGCCAAGGAACGCCGCGTGATCGTGGATCACTATCTTGAGCTGGTGGGCCTGAGCCGCTTCGCCGAAGCCCTGCCCAAGGAACTCTCAGGCGGCATGAAGCAGCGTTGCGCCATCGCCCGCGCTTACGCCGTCAACCCCGAGATTCTGTTAATGGACGAGCCCTTCGGGGCACTCGATGCCCTGACCCGCGTCCACATGCAGGAACAGCTCCTGGAAACCTGGACCAAGGAACGGCGCACCGTCATGTTCGTCACCCACGACGTCGACGAATCGGTGTTCCTGGCCTCCCGGGTGATCGTCATGGCTGCCCGGCCCGGACGCATCTACAAGGAAATCAAGATCGACCTACCGTACCCGCGCACCGAGGAAATGCGGCTCTCCGACGAGTTCGCTCGCCTTCGCGCCCAGGTCTGGGAAGCGGTCTACCACCAGCCCGGCGTCGCCGAAGCCCACCAGTAGATCTCTCTCTTTTGCATCATTCCCTTCGTACCCCTGCCCAATGTCGGGCAAAAGACACTTCAGGAGAACTCATGTCAATTAACGTCTCACGCCGCAATGTGCTCCAGCTTTCCATGGGCGCCGCAGCCATCTCGCTGCTGTCCGCCTGCGGGGCAAAGTCGGAGGACGCCGGCCCCGGCGACGCCGCGAAGGAAACAATTGAGATCAAGGTTGGCTACATTGCCGACTACAACGGCGCCGCACTGATGGCCGTTGCCGACCAGGAAGGGTACTGGGCCGCGGCGGGTCTCAAACCCAAGTACCTGCCCTTCACCAATGGCCCGCTGGCCATCCAGGCGCTGGGCACCAACAACGTTGACGTTGTCTACATCGGGTCCGGCGCCCTGTGGCTGCCCGCCTCGGGCAAGGCGGAGATCTGGGCCGTGAACTCTGTCTCCAATGCAGACCGCATCATCGCCCAGCCCGGCATCAAGACCCTGGCTGATTTGAAGGGCAAAAAGGTTGCCGTCCCCACGGGCACCTCCGGCGACCAGCTGTTCAGCCTGGCCCTGGCCAAGGAAGGCCTGAGCCGTGACGACTTCGAGGTCACCGCCATGGAGCCGCCCGCCATCGTTGCCGCATTCGCCTCCAATCAAATCGATGGCGCAGCCCTCTGGTACCCGCTGATCGACAGCGCCAAGAAGGGTCAGCCGGACTTGGTGGAGCTGTACACCAACGAGGACTTCATCGACACCTTGACCTTCCCGTCAACGTTTGTTGCTGCCCCGGGGCGCGCCGCCAAGGACAAGGACCTGGCCACCGGTTTCATCTCCGTGGTCAAGAGCGCCAACGACTACCGCCACGACAACCAGGACAGCACCATTGCCTTGACCGCCAAGTTCCTCAAGCTCAAGGACGAGGATATGGCGGCACAGGCAAGCGTAGCCAAGCTTTTCACCTCAAAGGAACTGGAAACCCTCTCCTCGGAAGGCACCGTCGAGACGTGGCTGAACGGACTTCAGGAGCAATTCAAGAAGGACGAGAAGATCACCGAAATCACCGACCCCAAGAAGTTCTACAACTCTGAACTTTTCGTCAACGCGCCGGCGGTCTAGGTTTCAGTGACTTCCCCAACTACCAGCGCCCCACGCCAAAATATGCTGTTCCTCATGACGGACCAGCAGCGCATCGACACACTAGGATGCTACGGCAACACCTCACAGCACACGCCCAACCTTGACCGGCTGGCTGCGCGCGGAACAACTTTTGACCGGGCGTACACGCCCACGGCCATTTGCACTCCAGCGCGCGCCAGCCTCCTCACCGGTCTGCAGCCCTTTGAACACGGACTGCTGGCCAACTACGAATGGAACTCCGGCCACCGGGAGGAACTTCCCGACGGCCTGCCCACCTTCTCCGAAGCATTGATTGGGCAGGGCTACCGGCTGGGCCATGTCGGCAAATGGCATGTTGGCAAGGACCGCGGCCCGGAACACTACGGCTTCGAGGGAATCCACCTCCCCGGCGCCCTCAACGTCTTCGACGATCCAGGCTACGAAGACTGGCTCAAGGCCAATGACTTCCCGGACTTCCGCATCTCCAGCCCGGTCTACACGACACGGGCGGACGGCAGCCAGGGCCACCTGATTGCCGGCGTGACGGACCAGCCCACGGAAGCCACGTTCGAGGCGTTCCTGGCGGACCAGACCATTGCCAAGCTGCGGGAGTTTGCCGCCGGCGCGCTGGTGCAGGAGGACGGCCAGCCGTTCTTCCTCTCCTGCCACATCTTCGGCCCGCACCTGCCATACCTCATCCCGCAACAGTGGTACGACATGGTGGATCCGTCCACCATCGAACTGCCTGGATCGTTCGCCGAGACGTTCCACGGCAAGCCCATGGTGCAGCAGGCCTACGCCGAATACTGGTCAACCGACTGCTTCACGGTGGATGAATGGAAGAAGCTCACGGCCGTGTACTGGGGCTACGTCTCCATGATCGACCACGAGATTGGCCGCATCCTGGACGTGCTCGACGAACTGGGGCTGACGGAGAGCACCGCAGTCATGTTCACAGCAGACCATGGCGAGTTCACTGGTGCACACCGGCTCAATGACAAGGGCCCGGCCATGTATGAGGACATCTACCGCATACCGGCCATCCTTGCCCTGCCCGGTGAGGTGGAGCGCCGCGAGGACCGCTTCATCAGCCTCCTGGACTTCACGGCCACCTTCCACGAAATTGCCGGGGCGGATGCCTCAGGTGTCCACGGCCGCAGCCTGTTGCCCCTGGCTCACGGACACGAGGTTGAGGGCTGGCGCGAGGACATCCTGTGCGAGTTCCACGGTCACCACTTCCCTTACGCCCAGCGCATGATCCGCAACAAGGAAGTGAAATACATTGCCAACCCGGAGGGCATTGACGAGTTCTACGACATGATTGCCGATCCAGACGAACTGAACAACGTCATCAACGTGCCCGTGTACCGCGAACAGGTCAGCACCATGCGCCGGGCCATGTACCGCCAGCTGGTGGAGCGCGGCGACAAGTTCGCCCAGTGGCTGGCTTTTGCAGGCGACATTCCGGTCCACGAGCGAGTCAGGCCGGATACCGCCGTCGAACGTTTCATCACGCAATAGGCTCTGTGGCCCCGTAGGCCAGCCACGAGAAGTACGACCGCTAAAGAAGGCCGGGCACCATGCCGAGCGTGCCCGGCCTTCGCGGGCAGCCCAATCCACTCCGCCACGGTCCTCGCCTTGCCGCGAGCTCGCAGTTGTTGCTGTGCTTGAGCTTTTTGAGCGCAACAACTGCGAGTTGATGAAGGCAGCAGTCGGGACTGGACGCGTGAAATACCGCAGTCATTCCTCCACAACGGGACGGCACAGCCTCGTTGTCCACATTCGGCCCTTTCATGACCCCAGATCGACGTGTATCCGGCCTTAATTAATGGATGACGACTTCAGAACCCTTACCAGAAGACCTCCGCTGGCGTGCCTTTACCGTGGGCGAGGCACTTGAGGCAGGCCTTTCACCAGCACGCATGCGTGGCAAAGACCTCGCCTCGCTTGGCCGCGGGCTGCGCATGCCCAAAGCGGCGCCCTTCAACTTGCTGGAAAAATGCCGCGCCCTGACGCACACTGTCCCTAACAGTGTCGTCAGCCACGTATCGGCAGCCAGGCTCCATGGACTGTTTCTACCCTCACGCTTGGATCTCAGGGAAGGGACAGACTTGGCGCGCCCCTTGCACGAGCCGATCCCCCGGCGTGATGGTGTACGCGGCCACCTGTTGCTACTTGGGCCGAAGGACATTGCTCTTATTGGCGGCGTCCCGGTTACATCCGTGCAGCGCACGCTATTGGACCTCGCTCCTCTGTTGGGAGTTGATGAACTGCTAGTCATTGCTGACCAGATTGTTTGTGAGCACCATTTGTCGTCGCGGCGGGAAAAGTTCCCAATGTTGGCCTTGCCTGCGCTGACACGCTACATGGCTGCCCACACTGGCGCACGTGGCATGAAGCGGCTCCGCGAAGCCTTGAAGCTGACCCGTGTAGGTTCCGACTCTCCACGGGAAACTCAGTTGCGTCTGATGATAGAAAGGTCGCACCTGCCCACCTTTGTCACTAATTTCGAGATTAGGGACGCGTCGGGCAAGGGACTGGTTTCGCCAGATCTGGCTTGCGTAGATTATCAGACGTGCGCCGAGTACGACGGCGGGCACCACTTCACACCGGAGCAACAATCCAAGGACCACGACCGTGATTACATCACGCAGGATCTCGGCTGGCACCAGGTGCTCATCAACAACAACGACATGAAAGCCGGTGAGCAGGTGGTCATAACGAAAATCGCCCGCATGCTCGTGGCTGGTGGCTGGGCGGACACTCGCAAACTAGCACGGCGGTCACTCAAAGACCGGTTGAACACCCGTAAGGACTATGAGTAGGCCCCGAAAATGGTTGAAAACCGCTCTATTTGCCATGGCGGTTCCACCAACTCACAGTTGTTGCTGTCCCAAGCGAAAAGGGCGACAACTACTGCGAGTTGGCGGAGGGCAAAAAGGAACCGACCCACAAATCGCGACCGCAGGAGAAAAAGCTGGGGTAACACTGGGAATCTGACCCAATATGCTGCAAATGTTTACCCATGGTCGAACTGCTGGTTGTCATCGTGTCCGCCCTGCTGGTCATCGCCGCCGCAACCCTGTTGGGTCCGCGCCTGGGGATTGCCTCGCCGCTTGTGCTCGTGGCGGTTGGTGTTGCAGCGAGCTTCCTGCCGATGTTCGGCTCCGTCTACATCGAACCCGCGTGGATCCTTGAGGGCGTCCTGCCACCACTGCTCTATTCGGCCGCAGTGTCGATGCCGGCCATGAACTTCCGCCGTGAATTCGGTGCCATCAGCGGCCTGTCCGTGGTCCTCGTCGTTGGCAGCGCGCTTCTGCTGGGCTTGTTCTTCATGCTGGTCCTCCCCGGACTCGGGTTCGCCTGGGGTGTGGCCCTGGGTGCGATCGTCAGCCCCACGGATGCAGTGGCAACCTCGATCATCAAACGAACCTCTGTTTCCAAGAGGGTTGTGGCAATACTCGACGGCGAGAGTCTCCTCAACGACGCCACGGCCCTCGTGATTCTGCGCACCGCGATCGTCGCAACCGCCGCCTCGTTCTCGTTCTGGGGCGCGGTCGGCACGTTTGCCTACTCGGTGGTGATCGCCCTCATCGTTGGCCTGGTAGTGGGGTGGCTCAACCTCGCGGTGCGAAAGCGCATGAGCGCACCAACCGTCAACACCGTCATTTCTTTCACCGTGCCGTTTATTGCCGCAGTCCCTGCCGAGCTCTTTGGTGCGTCCGGACTGGTTGCCGCCGTCGTCGCAGGGCTCGTGACCGGGATCCGTGCGCCACGCGAGTTCTCACCCCAGAACCGGCTGTCGGATTCGCAAAATTGGCGCACCGTGGAGCTGGTCCTCGAGGGTGCGGTCTTCCTAACTATGGGCCTGCAGATCAAGTCAATCGTGACGCACGTTCAGCAAGACCATGCCGGGGTTGGGGTCGCTGTCCTCATCGCCGCCGGCGCCCTGATCCTGACAATCCTGGTCCGCGCAGCGTACGTTGCCCCATTGCTCGGGTCTCTCTCGCGACGGGCCACCCGCAACGCCACCTGGCAACCGCGACTGCAGGACATGCAGCAGAAACTGGCCACGCCGCAAGGGAAGCAGGAGGTCTTCAAAGGTGTCACCAATCCCCGTGGACGGCAGGCCTCGGAACGCCGGATCAACATGTTCACGCACCGTGTCACGCAAACCCTTGCCGACATCGACTATTTCCTCCGGGAACCACTGGGCTGGCGGGAGGGAACCGCGGTCGTCTGGGCGGGCATGCGCGGCGCCGTCACCGTGGCCGCGGCGCAGACACTCCCCGAGGACACCCCGCAGCGGTCCGTTCTTGTGCTCATTGCCTTCTCCGTGGCGGTCATGTCCCTGCTCCTGCAGGGCGGCACCATTGGCCCACTGCTGCGCCGCATCACACCTGAAACCGATCAGGCCCTGGTCCAGGAGCAGTCCAGCACCGAGTGGAACCGGGTCATGGAACTCATGGCATCGAGCGCCGGGGCAGTCGCGGTGCCGGGGACAGAGGAGGAACAGGAACCGCCACGGCCCGCTGGCCCACCGTCCCAGGAGGACTTCAGGGTGGCAAAGCAGCGACAGCTGGATGTCATCGCGGCGCAGCGGGAGGCACTGCTGGATGCGCGCGACCATGGCATCTTCGACGCGGACATCCTGGCGAATGCCCTTGCCAACCTCGACGCCGCACAAATCGCCCTTGAGATGCGCGGCACCCACGCCGGCTGACGGACAGGACTGTGTTGCCGCCAGCCCGCAATGGAACAAGCATCAGGAAACCCAGATAAACTATTTCTTCTGCAGAGGGAATACTTCGGGACGTCCCAGCGCTGGCACATGTGAACTGTCCCGCAGGCGTCATCATCCACAGACTCAAAGCGAGCCGGCAGCCCTAATTTTTTGCTTTCCAGATCAGGACCTCTCCATGTCAACCTCCCCCGTTCAAGCCCTCGACAGGCTCTCCGCCCGGGACCGTACCACCATCGGCGTGCTCCTTGTCTCGGCGTTTGTGGTGATCCTGAACGAAACCATCATGAACGTGGCGCTGCCAAAG
This sequence comes from Arthrobacter sp. PAMC 25486, assembly GCF_000785535.1. NCBI lineage: Bacteria > Bacillati > Actinomycetota > Actinomycetes > Micrococcales > Micrococcaceae > Arthrobacter > Arthrobacter sp. PAMC 25486. The sequence goes on from NZ_CP007595.1 coordinate 828,598, forward strand.
TTGATGGTCGAGTTCCAGGTGTCGCCGTCGGCCATTCAGTGGCTGGCCGCGGCGTTCATGCTGACCATGACCGTCGTCATTCCCACCACGGGCTACCTGCTCACGCGCCTGCCGATCCGCACCGTCTTCCTGTTGGCGATGGGACTGTTCTCTGCCGGAACGCTGCTGGCCGGGCTCGCCCCAGGCTTTGAGGTGCTGCTGGGCGCGCGTGTCATCCAGGCCTCGGGCACGGCCATCATGATGCCGCTGCTGATGACCACCATCCTGGACCTGGTGCCGACGCACCGCCGCGGCGCCGTGATGGGCAACGTGTCGATCGTCATCTCGGTGGCCCCCGCAATCGGGCCCACGCTGTCGGGGCTGATCCTGCATTCGCTGTCGTGGCGTTTCATGTTCCTGCTGGTGCTGCCAATCGCCATCCTCGCCCTGATTTTGGGCGCCCGGCTCCTCCAGCCCGGAGGCGAACGCAGCAAGGCGAAACTCTCCGTCCCCTCACTGCTGATCTCCATTCCCGCCTTCGGCGGCCTGGTGTACGGCCTCAGCGGCATCGGCTCCCCCGAAGGCAACACCCACGTGATCGCACTCATCTCGCTGGGCGTCTCCCTCGTGTTCCTCGTCGCGTTCGTGCTCCTGCAGCTGCGTTTGCAGCGCACCGACTCCGCCCACCTGGACATGCGCCCCTTCAAGTACCGCCAGTTCACGCTCGCCCTGGCGCTGATGGTCATGGCGATGCTGGCCATGTTCGGCGTCATCATCCTCCTTCCCATGTACCTCCAGAACGTGCGCGGCCTCGACGTGCTGACCACCGGCTTGGTCATGCTTCCCGGCGGTGTCCTCATGGGTCTGCTGGCGCCCTTCGTTGGCAAACTTTTCGACAAGGTGGGCGCCCGACCGCTGCTGATCCCCGGCGGACTGCTCTTGGCGGCCGTCCTGTTCAGCTACACCCAACTGAACGAGGCCACGCCTCTGGTCATGATCATCGGCCTGCACTTGATCATGTCCCTGGGGCTGGCACTCATTTTCACGCCGGCCTTCACTGCCGGTTTGAACCCGCTGCCACACTCACTGCACTCGCACGGATCGGCACTGCTGGCCACGCTCCAGCAGCTTGGCGGCGCCGCCGGAACCGCCCTTCTGGTTGGCGTCATGTCCGCCGGAACCATCGCAGCAGCCGCTGCCGGCAAGGATGAGCTTGCAGCCGAGACCAGTGGTTTCAGTGCCGGCTTCCTGGTTGCCGCTTTTGTCTCACTGGGTATCGTGGTCATCGCCGCCTTCATGGGGAAGTCCGACGCCGCACCCTCCTCCGCGACCGAGGCCGCCACAGTGGAGCTCGTCAAAGAGACCCACTAGCCCACCTTTCACAACTTGACTGCAGAAAACGGACAAATCCCTGACTTGCGCCGCTTTCTGCTGCGGGCCACAACTCGGGAACCAGGAAGTGCCAAGGCATCCACCCGCACCTGGCAACTGCCACAGCATGGTGATGCTGAAGGCCCACCATGGCCGCGGTGGCCTGTGCGTCCGCTGGGGCAGATGAGCCCTGCCGGGGCGTAGCGGATTGCGCAGTAACGGCAACGGGCACGTCTTGGAGTCAGGGTGGAACGCGTCGGGAAGGCGATGGTGGACGGCGGCCCTCCCCGATGAGGTCCGCGCGGTCGAGCCAGTGCCTATTTTCCGCTGCTGCGGTTGCTGTGGAACCACCAGCAGCGGCCTGTCGATTAAGACCGGCGTGCGCTCCACGCCCAAGCCACCAGGGGCACCTGCAGGGGAAGCCGCAGCGCATGGATGCGCCGGGCAGACGGCGTGCCATCCGGCCCCCATGCCCGCCGCAATGCCGACAGGTGCCCCGCGGTGAATCCGGCAAACATCACCGTGGTGGCGGTGGCCGCAGCCCTGCGGGTTCGTGGGACCAGCAGCCCGACCGCCGCCAACGCCTCCGGAGCCGCCGAGGCGAGCACCCATTGGTGGCGCGTCATCAGGCCAAACCTCCCTCCCTTGTCATTACAGAGGGACGGCGGCACTACTGGATAGTAGAACTCGGGGTTGCGGAGGTGGTTAACTGCGCTGGCCCCCAGCAACACGGCCAGGGACCAGGCATTGAGCGTCTTTACTTTCATAGGTCCATGATCGCATGCGGCACCGAGCCGGGCCTCAGGCGGTAGCCAGCTTCCGCCGTCGTGCCGCAGTGACCCGGGTGACAATAAGCCCGTGGCGGGGGCTGAACAAATACACGAGAGTGAACGCCGCGCCCTGGGTGAGGACCACCATTCCCCCGGATGCCGCGTCCAGGTAGTAGCTGGCGTAGAGCCCGACGACGGCGCAAGCGGCCGAGATGGTTGGCGCCAGCACCAGCATCCGGCCGAAACGGTCGGTGAGCAGGTAGGCCGTGGCGCCTGGGATGATGAGCATGGCCACCACCAGCACCACCCCCACCGCCTGCAATGCCACCACTGAGGTCAGTGCCAGCAGCCCCAGCAGGAACGCACCCAGCATGCGCGGGTTCAGGCCGATGGCGTGGGCGTGGGTGGGGTCGAAGGCGTAGAGGGTGAAGTCCCGCCGCTTGAAAAGCAGGACTGCCAGGGTGATGGCACCGAGGACCAGGACCTGGACGAGGTCGCCGCGGCTGAGCCCCAGCAGGTTGCCGAAGATGATGTGGGTCAGGTCGGTCTGGCTTGGGGTGACGGATATCAGCACCAGGCCCAGGGCAAAGAGCGTGGTGAAGACGATGCCTATCGCGGCGTCCTCCTTGACCCGGCTGGTGTCGCGCACCGCACCGATCAGCGCCACGGCCAGGAAGCCGAAGAGGACCGCCCCGACGGCGAAGGGCGCACCCACAATGTAAGCCAGGGCAACGCCCGGCAGCACGGCGTGAGAGACGGCGTCTCCCATCAGCGACCACCCGATGAGGACCAGCCAGCAGGACAAAACGGCGCACACGACGGCGGCAACCACCGTGACGGCCAGGGCGCGCTGCATGAAAACGTAGTCGAAAGGTTCCAGCAGGAACTCCAAGATGCTCACAGTACGGCCCCGCTGCGGTCCATGGCGGCCAGGCCGCTCTTGCGGCCGAGGCCGTCGAAGCCGTCGAGGCACTCGCTACCGTCCAAGCCAAAGGCCAGGGCAAGGTTTTCGGGCCGCAGCACCTCTCGGGGCGGACCGTGCAGCAGCACACGGCGCATGAGCAGGACCGCCTCGTCGGCAAGGTCCGGCAGGGCGTGCAGGTCGTGGGTGGAGACCAGGATGGTGGCGCCTTCGCCGGCCAGTTCCTTGAGCAGCGTGCTGATCGTTGCCTCCGACCGCTTGTCCACGCCCGCGAATGGTTCATCCAGCAGCAGCGTGGTGGCACCTTGCGCGATTCCCCGGGCCACGAAGGTGCGCTTCTTCTGCCCGCCGGAGAGCTGGCCGATCTGGCGCTGGGCGTAATCGTTCAACTCCACCCGCTCGAGAGCGTCAGCAACTGCCAGCCTGTCAGCCTTCTTGGGACGGCGGCCCATGCCCATGTGGCCGTAGCGGCCCATCATGACCACGTCGTGGACCGAGAGCGGGAACTGCCAATCCACGTCCTCACTTTGCGGAACGTAACTGACGACGCCGGACTTCCTCGCCTTGGCTGGTGTGCCGCCCGCGATGGTGACGGATCCGGCGTCGGGCCTCACCAGGCCCATGATGGCTTTGAACAGCGTGGACTTGCCCGAGCCGTTCATCCCCACCAGGCCGCAGATCCGGCCCCTTTCCAGTTTCAGCGTGGCTTGTTCCAAGGCCAACACGTCCCCGTAATGCACCGTCACGGCGTTGACGTCTATGGCGGCGGTCATCGCGTGGCTCCCTGTGGGGCGCCGGTGAGCGCCTCGACGATGACGTTCGCATCGTGCCGGATCAAGTCCAAATACGTGGGTACGGGGCCATCGGCCTCGGACAGCGAGTCGACGTAGAGCGTACCGCCAAAGACTGCGTCGGTAGCCTCCACCACCCGCTCCATGGGGGCAGCGGAGACAGTGGATTCGCAAAATACTGCAGGTACCTTGTTGGTCCGGACAAATTCGATGGTGCCGGCGATTTGCTGGGGCGTGGCCTGCTGTTCTGCGTTGACGGCCCAAATGTACTTCTCAGTGAGTCCGGCATCGCGGGCCAAGTAGGAGAAGGCGCCTTCACAGCTCACCAGGGCGCGCTGGTTCGAGGGCAGCACGGCAAGGTCCTTGACAAGGCCGTCCTGGACTTGCTGCAGGGTTGCGTTATAGGCGGCCCCGTTGCTTTCGTAGAACGCGGCGTTTGCGGGATCCAATTTTTGGAAGGCGTCCACCATGTTGTTGACGTATATTTGTACGTTTTTGGGCGACATCCAGGCGTGCGGGTTGGGGAGATCCTTGTAGGCGTCTTCGGCGATGTTGATGGTTTCCACGCCTTCCGTCACAACGGCGTGGGGTGCCTTGACGTCCTGCACGAATTGCTCGAACCAGGCTTCAAGGCCCAAGCCGTTATCCAGGATTAGATCGGCCTTGCCAGCCTTGCGGATATCGCCGGGTGTCGGCTCGTAGCCGTGGATCTCGGCGCCGGCCTTCGTGATGGATTCGACGGTGAGCCTGTCCCCCGCCACGTTCTGGGCTATGTCGGCAAGGACCGTAAACGTTGTGAGGACGACCGGGCGGTCCTTGCCAGCGCCTTCCACGGAGGTGGAGGCCGCAGTGGTGCAGCCGGCCAGGGCAAGTGTGGCCATGCCGGCTGCCAGGGCGCGGCGGAGGGGACGAGGGTAACGGTAGGGATGAGTTGACATGCCACAACAGTAATTTAGGTATGCCGAAAAAACAAAAGCCGGACGGCCGAAACCTATGGTGTCGCGGGTGGGTGGTGAGTTCTCCCATGACACCGGCCCTCGATTATTTCCGGTCTGCGACGGCGCACGACTCTACTCGCGGGAAGCCGCCGCCAGAGGCCTCGCCGGCACTTCTTCCCCTGCCGAACCCGGCACTTCTTCCCCTGCCGAACAATGAGCCGCAGCGCTCCGGGACACCGTGCTCCGGGCTGCCGCACGACGGGTGCGCAAGGCGCCGGCTGCCTTCTCCAGGGCAAGGCCAAACAATCCTGCCACCGCAATCGCCGCCAGCAACGCCAACAGGGGGTGCTCGCGCATCCAGACTCCCGCCAGCGCACCGATTCCCACAGAGTAGATTCCCCACAACGTTGCGGAGAGCGCTGTCACGGCGACGAATTTCCGTGACCGGTAGTTGCTGGCACCGGCGGTGAGATTGACGGCCACCCGGGCCACGGGGACGAACCTGGCCACTAGAATCATGGAGACTCCCCTGCTTTCAAGTTCTCTGCCGGCCTTGGCAAACGCCCTTTGCATCACCGGGCGCCGCATCCAGGCGAAACGGCTGACACCCATCCTCCGCCCGAGGACGTAGGCGAGGGTGTCGCCTAGAAAGGCTCCGACGACTGCCGCCAACAACAGTGGCCACAGTCCCGGCCCGCCTTGGGAGGCAGCCAGAGACGCCATGCCAACCACGAGCGCTTCGCTGGGAATCGGCGGGAAGAACCCATCCACGAGACAGCAGAGTGCCACCACCACATAGCTCCACGGGTGGCCGGACACGGACAGCAGGAACTCAATCATGGTGGCGGCTCGCAGCCGGCCGGGTCAGTGCGTGGATGTCCATGGCTCCAACGCTACGCATGCAACGGATGCACCACCATGGGGGAAACCCCCGGTTTTGCCCCGGGGGTTTCCCTGAGTGTCCAAGGGCCTCGACGCCGTGGGAGCGGGGCGAAACACCGTCGTGGCAGCCGCTGTCGGGCAGCTGGGGTGGGTTAGTTGTTGATGAAGGTTGGTGAGCTCCAGGCGTAGTGGTCGTTGTGTTGGCGGACGCGGGCGTAGTACTGGTCGCGGGGGGCCTGGGTTCCGGTGTCGGTGTGCTCGATGGTGAGGTGGCGGGCGGTGTGGGGGACGGCGCGGTGCAGGAGCATCGCGCCGGTGAGGAAGCCGCCGAGGTACTCGGACTGTGGCCCGCGTAGGAGTTCACCGATGGTGCGGTGGACTTGCTTGCCGTTGAACGTCACGGACAGGACGGTGTTTTTGTTACCGGTGACGTGCAGGGCCATTTGTTGGGTGGCGTCGGTGAGCACGTTGGGGTTGCCGTGGGTTTCGGTGGTGAAGGAGAGGTGTTGGGCGTCTTGTTGGTCCCAGTGGGAGAAGCTGAAGCTGTCGGGTTCCGCGGCGCTGGGTTCAACGATGTCGTAGCCGTGGAAGCGCGGTTCCACGCCCTGGATGCGGCCGCCGCGGATCTCGATCTGGACGTTCCACCGGTTCAGGACACCGACTTCGCCCCAGCCGACGCTGACGGCGAGCATGCCGTCGAACTCGAAGGCATCCACGGCGGTGGGGCCGCTTTTAGCGATGACCTCGTTATTACGCATGATTTCCACGTAGTCCACGGTGTCTCCGCCCAGGACCTCGACAGTGATTTCCCGCATCCCGGGGTTCGTATATTCGGCGCCCATGGGGTGCCCGTCGATGCTGGTAGCGAGCATGATCCGGTCCCCGGTGGCGGCGTAGGTGCGGCGGTTCTTGATCGCGTCCCAGATCCCGTCGCGGGTGAGTTCCTCGGCCCAGACCATGGCGCGGCCGTGGCCGTGGGAGCCGGGGTGCGCGCTGTGGTGGTCGGTGGAGCCGATGAACCCGAAGGTGTTGCCCAGTTCCAGGCCCCTGTCGGCCATCGAGCCGGCATCGCGCGGGCCCATGGTATGCAGGTAGTTCCGGGGCGCGTCGGCGCTTTCCCCGCAGCCATGCATCGAGACCAGCTCCACCACCGGTGAGAGCTCGGGGTCATAGGTGTTCCAGTTGATCCCGCGCCGATCCGCACGGTAGCCGATGTGGTGCGGGATCACGAACGCTTCCAGCCCTGCCTTGCCCAGACCGCGCAGCACCTCTCGTAGTTCCTCCAGGGACTGTGCCTGGGCCGGTTCCAGCGGCCCCGTGCCCGACTTGTAGTACACGCAGTGGTCCCCGTACGTCATCGAATGCCACTCAAAGGACAGCAACGAAACGAAGGACCCGTCCACGTTGACCTCCTCAGTCAGCCGCTGCACCTCGGGCCAGTGCCCGCGCAGCCGGGCAAACCCGGCACTGTGGTAGTCACTGACATGCGCCGGCTCGCTGGGCATGTCATGCCAGGCAGCATGGCCGGTCACGGTCGCGAAGTCCAACTGCAACCGGGCGTTGCGGTAGGCGTCGGCCAGGGTGCCGTGGCCGTAGCTGATCGCGCAGTGGTTATGCAGGTCTCCGGCATAGGCGGCCATGCCGGCATACGCGCCAAGGCCGGACTGGGGACGGATAAGAGCCATGGTAAAAAGTCTCCAAACTAATGACATGAAGCATTGAAAAAGGGGGGCGGGCGCACAGCCCGTTCCGGGGGTGCCCGATTCTTAGGCGCCGACGGGGCGGGCCTGGGAGTGGTGCGGTTCATCACCGACCTCGTGCTGGCGCCGCCACAACTTCACCTGCATCTGCGCCCGCACCGAAGCATAGGCGGGGTCGTGGAACACGTTGCGTATCTCTTCCGGATCCGCCACCAGGTCATAGAGTTCCCACTCGGGATGGAACACGGCTCTGCCGGTGCCCGGCAACCCCAACCCGTCGTTGTAGAAGTAGATGATCTTGTACCGCTCGCTCCGGTACCCGTAATGGGCCGGGGCCCGGTGCTGGGCATCATCGTTCTCAAAATAGCGGTAATACATGCCCTCCACGGGCCCGGCCACCGGCGCCTGGCGCAATTCCGGCCAAATGCTCCGGCCCTGCATCCGTTCATGATGAGCCACCCCGGCAGCATCCAGGATCAGCTGCGCGACATCAACGTTCGTGGTGATCCCGTGGAACGTCTTCCCGGGCGCCAGGGCCGCCGGGTAGCTGAGCACGAACGGCATCCGCAACGCTTCCTCATACATGAAGCGCTTGTCGAACCAGCCATGATCACCCAGGAAAAAGCCCTGGTCCGAGGTATACATCAACAAGGTGTCCTCGAACTGCCCACTGGCCCGCAACCAGTCCGTCACCCGCCCCACATTGTCATCGACCGAGGCCACACACGCCAAATAATCCTCCATGTAACGCTGATACTTCCACACCGCCAACTCCTCAAAACTGAGCCCTTCCGGCGGTAGTTCCTTCAAATCGGCCATGTTCAAGAACTCCGCCACACCCATCGTGGCCCGCCGCGTCGCCACCGAACGTGTGGCTAAATCATCCGTGAACGTCCTCGGCACCGGAATCGGATCCTTATACATGTTCGCGTGCTTCGCATCCGGCTGCCACGGACGATGCGGGGCCTTGTGGTTGATCAACACCACCCACGGCTCCTCCCCCTCCAACCCCTGCACCCACTCCAACGCTAAATCCGTGATGACATCCGTGGCATACCCCGGCACGGTCCGGCGCCCTGCAGGCGAGAGAAACGTCGGATCAAAATACTCCCCCTGATCAATCAACACATCCCAGTAATCAAAACCCTGCGGATCATGCCCCTCCCCCTCACCCAAATGCCACTTCCCCACCACCGCCGTACGGTAACCAGCCTCCTTCAACAAGGAAATAAACGTCGGCTGGCTGTTATCCAACGGCGTCGACAACGTCCTCACCCCATTCACATGGCTATACGTACCCGTCAAAATCGAGGCCCGACTCGGAGAACACAACGCATTCGTGGCAAAACAATTCGCCAACACCCACCCATTCCCCGCGATCTCATCAATCCGCGGCGTCTCATTCACCAACGACCCATACGCACCCACAGCATGCGCAGCATGATCATCAGTCAAAATCAAAACAACATTCGGCCGGCGAGCAGTCTGTAGGGGCATGATGAGGTCTTCCTTGTTGAGTCCCGGGTCAGGGATGAATGAGGTGTACGGCCGTAGACGACGGGTCAGGCGGTCAGGTCCAGCTGCTCCGGCGGAAGCCTGAATTTCAAGGCTTCCCCGCGCGCCAGGCGGTGCGCCTCTCCCACGGTGCTCATGGCCAAGCGCTCGAGTTCGGTTCCGAGGGATCCGGCCATGTGTGGGGTGACGAGCACGTTGGGATGGGTGAAGAGGCCGGAATCCGAGGGCAGGTCCCAGGGAGTCGTCACGTCCAGCACCGCAAACAGGTCATCCTGTTGAATTCGCTCCAAAAGTGCGGCCTGGTCGACGAGCTCTCCTCGGGCCGTGTTGATAAACGTGGCACCCGGCTTGAAGCTGGCAATCAGTTCGGCATTGATCATGTTCAAGGTGGAAGGCAGGGACGGTGCATGCAAGCTCACGACGTCGGATGTGGCGGCAAGTTCCGCCAGCGTCACCTTCGCCGCCCCGAGGGCTGTTGCTTCGGCGTCGGACAGGAAGGGGTCTGCCACCACCACTTCAAGCTCGTACTGCCCCAGCATCCGGATCACGTGCCGGCCGATTTTAGAGGCGCCAATGACGCCGACCCGCTTGTTGTAGTTGCCAAGGTCGGGATATTCCTCCTCGGCATGGACGATTGTGCGGAGCGTGTGGACTTTACGTCCCACCTGCAGCACACGCTTATTCGCCAGGATCACCATGGCTACCGTGTACTCAGCTACGGGGATGGCGTTGGCATCGGCGGCCGTGCTGATCTCGACGCCGCGCTCCCAACATACCTTGTCCACATGGTTTTTCACGGTGCCGCCGGCATGCAGGATGTAGCGCAAATTCGGCGCGGCATGGAGCACTTCGTCGTTGATCATGGCGCATCCCCAGCCTGTGACCAGGGCCTGCGCTTCAGCCAGCAGGGCAAGGGAACGCTCGCTGGAGAACTCAGTCATTGGTTCACGGTTGAGCAGGGTGGCACCGGATTCAAGATAGTCCAGCACCCTGGCCGGGAAGATTCTGTGGGACACGGCCTGGGACATGGCCAGTGCCACCTTGAGGTTTTCCTCGTTGTTGCTCACTTGACACTTCCTGCGGTGAGTCCTGACTTCCAGAAGCGCTGCAACATGATGAACGCTATCAGCAGCGGAATGATGGAGAGGAAGGATCCGGTGATAACCATGGGTGCGTAGTCTGGCATGGCGACTGAGTGTCCCTGCCAGAGGGAAATGCCCACGCTGACGGGCAGCAGGTGTTGGCTCTGCAACATGACGAGGGGCAACATGAAGTTGTTCCACACACCAACAAACTGGAACAAGCCGATGGTGACGAAGCCGGGCATCATCATGGGCAGGCCGATGGAGAAGAACGAGCGGACGGGTCCGGCACCGTCAACGCGTGCCGCTTCGAGGGTTTCCATCGGAATGTAGCCGGAGCTGTACACGCGGGCCAGGTACACGCCGAAGGGGTTGCACAGGACCGGGATCAACACGGCCCACATGGTGTTGGTCAGGCCAACCTGTGACGCCAGCAGGTACATGGGCAGCACGGTGGCCGTGTTGGGAACCAGTACGCCCACAAGGACGACGCCGAAGAAGGACTCCTTCCAGCGGAAGTTGAACTTGTCGAAGGCGTAGCCGGCCATGACAGCGATCAGGCCGCCAACAACGGCGCCGAAGCCTGCGTAGGTGATGGAGTTGAGCATCCAGCGGAGGAAGACTCCGCCGTCCTGCTCGGCCACATTGGCGATGTTTGCGAAAAGCGAGAATTTGCCGAAGCTGAACGCGTCTGTGCCGTATAGGTCCGCAGTGTCCTTGGTGGAGGCAAATAGCAGCCACAGCACTGGAATGACCATGTAGGCGCAACCGAGGGCCAACAGGCCATTGACCGTAAACTTGCTGGCGAAGCCGCCCTCACGCTTGGAACCCTTCTGTTTCGAGGGCACATCGGGGGTGCGGTTCTTCTCGGACCGCTTCTTTTCGGGGCGATTAAGTATTTGAGTGCTCATGATTTGTTGGCCTTGTTGCTAAATCGTGTGACAAAGAAGGACAGGAGAGCTGCCAGCAAGGCAATGATGATGGATGCTGCCGCTGCCTGGTTGAGGTTTTGCCGGTTGAAGGCAGCATCGTAGGCCCACATGTTCGGTACCCAGGTACTAGTGATCGCCGATGTTGCCTTCGAGAGAATCATGGGTTCGCTGAACAGTTGCAGGGTGCCAATCATGGTGAAGAGCATGATGACGCTCAAGGCTGAGGTGATCAGCGGGAACTTGATGCTCAGGGAGAGCCGCAGCTCGCTGGCGCCGTCCACGCGTGCAGCCTCAAGGATTTCGCGGGGCACCGCCTGCAGTGCGGTGAACAAAATGATGACGTTGTAACCGGTCCACTCCCAGACGGCAATGTTCACAATGGAGGGCAGGACCATGGTGGCGTCCAGGAAGTTGATCTGGATGCCGCCGGCTTCCAGGGCCTGGACCAGGGGGCTGATGCCCGGGGTGTAAAGGTAGGCCCAGATGAGTGCTGCGATGACCCCGGGGACCGCGTGCGGCAGGAAGACGAGCAACTGGAACATTTTCCGTGCCCGGGCCACGCCTGCATCCAGGAGCAGGGCGAAGACGACGGCGCCGCCCACCATGAGCGGGATGTACATGAGGCAGTATCCGACCAGGCGAAGCAAGCCGCTGATGAAGGTCTCGGACTGGAGGACTTGGACGTAATTTTCAAGTCCCACAAAGGTGGTGACTGGATCACCGAATCCCAGTCCTGACTTCCGCTCGGTGAAGAAACTCAGATACAGCGAGTAAAACACCGGGGCGACCATGGCCACGGTAAATACGGTGAAGAAGGGGGTGAGGAACAATGCTGCGGTCCGACCGCTGTTTCCTGTGGCTGTGCGCTTGGAGCGCACGGGTGCTGCGGGTGCCTGTGTGGCCATGCTGTTCTCCTAGAATAGTGGGCCGCCCGGCCTCTGCTGTTGCTTCGAACCAGGGTCCGGGCGGCCCACCAAATTACTGCTATTCAGTTACGGACAGGCCAGTCTGCTTCAAGCCTTCAACGGTGGCTTTCTGCGCCGACGTGATGGCTTCGCCGACGGTGCCGCCGTTGGTGAGCTTGCCGTAGGCATCACCTATGGCCGTCTTGGAAATTTCCCAGTTCGGGCCCCACTGCCAGCCTGGCGTGATGGTCTTGTACGCTGCGTCGAAGACCTCGTAGATGTCGTTTCCGAAGAAGCTGGAGTCAAAGGCCTTTTGTGCAACTGCAGTCAGGCCAGGGAAGGCGATAACGGCAGCACCGCCGTTGCCGCGGGCTTCAATGGCCTGGGGATCCGTGGTGAGGTAGGTGATGAAGGCAGCGGCTGCCTCGGGATTCTTGCTTCCCTTGGTGACGTTGAAGCTGGAACCACCGTAGAAGGCACCGGCAGCTTCGCCCCAGGTGGGCATTTCCGCGGCAATCCAGGCACCCTTCTGGTCAGCATTCTCAACACGCTTTTGCAGGCTGCGGGCGCTCCAGCTGGCACCCATGACACCGGCCACATTGCCCTGAGCCAGGTCCATACCCCACTCATCGCTGGCTGCCTGCTGCACCTTGACGATCTTTTCGTCGATCATCTTCTGCCAGAAGTCGGCGACCTTCATGGTCGCGGCGTCATTGATGCCGATCTTCCACTTGTCATCTTCGGTGGTGAACCACTTGCCGCCGCCCTGCCAGGCGAGGGCAGCGGTGATCGGGACTTCGTTCGGGTTGAAGCTGGCCAGGTAGCGGTCCGGGTTGACCGCCTTGAGCTTCTTGCCCACTTCTTCAAATTCTGCCCAGGTCTTGGGTACATCAGCTCCGGCTTCGTCCAGCAGGTCCTTGCGGACCCAGAAGATCTGCGGGGCCGCATCATAGGGCAGGCCGTAAATACTGTCACCGAATTCAACCTGGCCGCGGATCTGTGCCGAGAGCTTGTCGACCGTAGCTGCCTTGTCGATCAGCTCATTCAGGGGAACCAAGTGGCCGTTGCTGACGAACTGCGGCAGCTGCGGGTACTCAACAGTGGACACATCGGGTCCGTCGCCGGCGGTGATGGCGGTGGCAAGCTTGGCATAACCGCCTTGGACACCGTTGGGGATGGTTTCAAAGGTGACCGTGATATTGCTCTGGCTTGCGTTGAAGGCTTTTGTCACATCTTCCATGCCGGCCAACGAGGACCAGAACATGATCTCACCCTTAGGTGTGCCTGTTGGCTTGCCGGCGGGCTGCTCCGCCGCCCCCGGGGTCTCGCTGGTACCACAGGCGGTCATGAGCAGACCGGTGCCAAACAGGCCGGCTGCCCCGATAATAAACTGGCGACGCTTCATGAGTGTTCTCCTTTGAAATCCAAAACGAAGGGTGTTGTTCATGTGCGCTAAGCCACATGAGCTACCTCCATAAAACACTCAATAGTGAACATTGTCAGGCAAGTGAACAAACTTGAACAGCCGGGGCGGCGATGGAATGCAGGGGAAGTCGTGGACCTGACCGACGTAGACCTGGCCGATCAGGGCATTTCGGAGGACTCCCGGATCACCAGTGTCGGCGACAGGCTCACCTGCCGCAGGGCTGTTGTTTTGCCCGTGGGCGCGTCAATGCGGTCCAGGCACATCTGCACGGCCTGGTAGCCCACGTCGTACTTTGGTGGAGCGATTGCACTCAGGGGCACTGCGCCCATGGAGGCGACTTCGTCGTCGTAAGCGACGATGGCCAGGTCTTGGGGGATGCGGATGTTCCGGGCCTGGCAGCTGTCCACAAAAGTCAGGGCATCCTGGTCGTTGAGCAGCAGCACAGCGGTGAATTCGGAGATGAGAATCGAGTCGAGCATGGCGTCAATCTCCTCCCGCAGCTCTTCCGGTTCCTCGTGCTTGGCGCCAAATGAGTGCACCATGTCCTCGGACCATTCAAGTCCCGCCCGCTCAAGAGCCACGCGGTAACCCTTGCGTACGCCGACGGTTGTAGGGCTGTTCCTTCGAGCGCAGAGTGCTATCCGGTGGTGCCCCAACCCAAGAAGGTGATTAGTGGCAATTTCCGCCCCACGCTGGTGGTCGCTTCGCACGGATTCCAGCTGCAGGTCGTCCTGGACGTCGTCGATGGGGCGTTCCGCGACAACTATCGGGATCTCGGCGGATGCCAGCAAGCCCAAGGTGGGGGTGTTGGCCAGGGAATCCTGGCTGAAGGTGACGATGAGCCCGTCAACGCCGCTGGCTAGCAAACGCTGAATCTGTCGCTCTTCTTCAATGGGAGAATAGTTGGACACGGCCAACACCAGCCGTGCGCCCAGGTCCCGGGCTGCGGACTCGGCGCCACTGACAACGGTCGAGAAGTAGTACCTGGCACTGGGCATGACCAGTCCAATGGTGGGCATGGGCGGTCGTGAAACAACACCGCGGGCGCCAGCGGTTGCCCGGCCTGCCAGGCGTGCGCCAGTGGTCTGGCCTGCTCGCGTACCCGGCCCGGTGTCCGTGCGGCCAGGGCGGAAGATGGGCGCTGCCGGCACCGGGACGCTGATCGCTCCCCCGTGGACCCGTTGGAGCGCCCCCTCGGCCTCCAGTGCTGCCAGGTCCCTCCGGATGGTCATTCCGGAGGCGCCGACCTGCTGGGCGAACTCTGTGACATTTACGGAGCCGCTACGCCTGATTTCACGGAGGATCCACCCCCGGCGTTCACCTGTCAACATTCCTCTGCCCCAGCCTGTTTAGTAATGTGCATTTGCACATGTATGAACTACAGCGTACTTTTCAGATGAAGTCAACAGTTGTTACGGAAAACATTGAGTGCGGTGGCCGCCGTCCTTGTCACAGATACTGCCGTGTGCGTTCCATTTGCGCGCCCTCGCGGCGGGCTTGCGCGATGAGTTCTTCCACAGCAGCTCGTCGCTTCCTGTGTCCCCGAAGGAGGCCGAAGAACAAAAGCAGCAATCCTGCCAGAACCAGCAGCTGGGGCCACGGCATGGCAATGACCCTGCTTTCGGCCCGGACGTCAGCAAGGGCAGGGGCGCCTGCGGCTGCCTGTTGTTCCGCGTCAGGGACGTGCCCCATCAGCCGAACTGTGACCGTTGCCAGCCCCACCGGCCAGGCGCCCGCAACCGTGGCCGCGAAATCCCGTTCTTCCCCGGGCAACATTTCCACGGTAGTGTCCTCATCCCGTGGGGGCGCCTGGGCCCCGGCGGCGGTCACTTCATCGTTGAGAACCAGCCGGGTGTTCCCGGTATTTCGGACCGAGTACGAGACATCCACCGAGCCTGGGGCAAGGGGATTCCAGGACATCCGATAGGCTGCCCGGACGTTCTCAACCACGGCAGCCGGAGCCAGTTCACCGCTGATGCGCAGCAGCATCTTGAAACCCATCCTGCTCTCCACCTGCAGTTGGTCGCCGCTGGCAGAGGCGCCCGTGCTGACGATGGAGGCAGCGATGCCGGCGGCGTTGTCGCCGGGGGTGGCGTTCTCCGGAACAGTGATGGTATAGGGCACCACCACGGTTCTGCCGGCCGCAACAGCAACCTGGTCAACCACCCGGACCCATGTCCCGGCGCCGAGAGACTCCTGGCCGGATTCGAGCATGTTGAACCGGCCGGCAGCGGTGTAGTAGCCATCCTTGGCGGTGATCCGGAACAAAGCGTCCACCGTGCCCAAGTTCCGGATCGCTAGATGCTCCTGTGCGGTAGTGCCTGGTTCCACCGCACGATCAATCCAACTGCGACCGTCAGGACCATCTGCCGTAGCAGGTACAACGGACCAGGTCACGGGTGGCGGCTCGTCATCGCCATGGGCAGGGGACGTTCCCGGCCAGAATAGCAAGGTGCACAACAGCATCGCCGCGGCCAAGGGTGCCACGATTCGGGTCGGTGTTGTTGCCGGATGGGTTTTCATGGTTCTTCCTTAGTTTTGTACTGTCTGCCCCGTGCTGCTTGCCGGCAATTTAGCCGCACTCGCTGATGGCGTAGCGCACCGACGATGTACCGGACACCATGGTTCCGGCTCCGCGGCTGGCCTCCACCTGCACCTCGCCGGCACTGATGGCCTTGCTGCGGGTGGTGAACGCATGGAAGGCGTTCTTGCCAGGCTGTACGCCGGTAAAAGTCTTGTTGCCAAACTCCGTTGTAATCTGCACATTCACGGGCTCGGATTCCTGATTCACGACTACGACCTGCAGCACCACTTTTCCGGCGACACAGCGCGGATTAACAGTGACAGCAACCCGCGGAGTGTCCAGGCCGCTGATGCGGATCAGGTTCCGCCCCTTGATCGCATAAACCTGGTTGGCCTCATCCACGGCAACCCGGGGAACACCAAACCAATCCGCGGCCAGCTCAGCCACGAGCACCTCAGGGACCAGGGTGGACTTGTCAAGGCGGAAGAATGCGTCGCTGGTGACACCGTAAACTTCACCGTTGATGACTGACAACGATCCCCAGTTCCGCATGAGCTGAGGGAACGCCGCGGAATGCACCACGGCGCGTGCGGCAATATCCACGACGTGCAACTTGCCCTTATATCCCAAAACGTACAGTCGTCCGCCGTCGACCACGAGGCCGCACACTGCGTCGGGGGCGGAATCGAAAGACAACCGCCACAGTTCACTCTGCGTGTTCAGATCCCATGCGAGGACCTGGCTGCGGCCCACGGCTTCGCCTCCCAGAAACAATGTGGAACCTTGCTGGGCAATGGTTCGCACCTGCTGCTTGTCCCCGAACGGATCGGCGTGGAAGGACTCGATGACGGCCTTGGCCGGGTCAAATACCGTGAGTGCGCCGTACACATTGGCGTCCGAGCCGCTGCCAAAGTAGAGCCGGGCGCGCTGCGGATCCCAGAGCACATCGTGGGGGCGGTTCTGTCCCTGCGGCAATGCGGACAGCAGGTGCAGTCCCTTCTCCGGCTGGGCCGGGTCAAAGGCCATGATGCCCTTGCCGCTGTACTGCGCGGTGTAGAGAACGCCACCCGCCATCAGCATGTCCTTCGCCTCATCCGTGCCGATGATGTTGCGGACCTCGCCGCTGGACAGGTCATGGCGGGCAATGGCATTCGTGCCGCCCACATAGGCGCTGCCGCCACCCACCGCGATGGACATGGCCAGTTGGGGTCCGACAGGCGCCCCGAGCTGGATCAGGTCATGGACCACCGTAACGGACGTTTCCGGCTCGATTTCCACCACCAGGCCGAAGGCAGAAATGACGAGCAGTTTACCCTCATAAGGGAAGAGCCCCCACACGGCCCCAAGCACTACGCTGGGATCGTTCACCGTGCGGAACTTTTCAGTGCCAGGGTTGTACTCGACGACGCCTGCCGCACCGGCAAAGTAGATCAGACCGTTCATCTCCCTGGGCAGCTTGCCCATGTTGATGGGTGAACGCAGGACCTGGTATGCGGCTGGGTCCGCCACCTCCATGATGGCGCCAATGGATCCGTTGACCAGCACCAGCTGGTCCTCCACGAGCGTGATATCGCGAATTTCGCTGGTTTTTGCCAACTCCGGGGGAAGGATCGAGGTGGAGACGCCGGTGCTGCGGTCGATGCTGTACAGGCCGGCGGCGGCGGCGCCCGTTTCAGGGTGCCGCGCCCGCAATCCGAAGTAGACGGTCTCTCTGGTGGCCAGCAGGGATCTGCCGTATTGTCCTGATGGATCCGGCATGGCCAGCGTGCTCAGGACCCCCGTACGGGGATCATACTGGCGAACTTTCGGTCCGGTTTCACGTCCACCCAGGAACACCACGCCGTCCGGCGAGATGGCCATGGTGAAGGGTTCAAGGTCGGCGACGTCAACCAAAGCTTCCATGGGCAGGCCCGGCGCCTGCAGGTCTATCCGGAACAGCCGGGCACCAATTCCGCCACCCACGCGCACACAGCCGTAGATGTACTGTCCGGTCGGGTCCACTGCCAGGGCTTGGGTGCTTTCCCCGAATACGTCCGTGACGCTGGTGACGGTGCGGCTGGGCAGGTGGAAACCAACCACCTGCATGGGTTCAATATTGCGGGTGGCCAGGTACACGGTGTCGCCCACCATGACACTTGACATCATGGTGAAGATTTCAATGCCGGAACCCATGTCAGTGATGTGCAGGGGCGAAGCCCCCTCGGCTTCGGCGGCCAGCGCAGTCCCCGTTCCTGCCAGGAAAAGGCCGGCTCCCCCTGCAACTCCCAGTTGCAGCAGGCGGCGCCGGTTGAGCGATAAGTCGTTGTCCATGCAATTCTCCGTCCCGGAAATGATCATGCGAAGCAGTTGGATAGGTCCGACGGCGGTCCGCACCCGGGTGCACCGGGGCGGACCGCCGTCGACGGGCTGTACTAGTGAAAGGCGCTGTAGCGCACAGTCTTGGTGCTGGTCACCGATTCCCCGTCCATGACGGCACGGGATTGGACGGTGAGGACTCCGGCAGGCAGTGACGCCGAGCGGACGGTAAAGGAGTGGAAGGCGTTCTTCCCCGCCTGGACGTTGTTGAAACGTTTGTCTCCGTAAGCCGTGGTGAGGGCAACATCGACGGGCACGGCCTCGGAATTGACGGCTCGGACCTGGAACATCGTATTGCGCCCCACAGTCCGGGCGGAGACCTCCACCGATACCTTAGGCAGCGAGGGAACCTCGATGCGGACCAGGTTGCGCCCCTGGAGGGTGTACATGTTTCCGGCTTCGTCTTGGGTCAGGTGGGAGCCGCTGTACCAGCCGCCGGCGGTGTCGGCCAGCACGGTCTCAACAGCAAACGTCACGGGGTCAAAACGGAACACGTTTGTTTTCGACGCACCGTACACGACCCCCTGGTTGGTCACCATGGCGCCAAAGCCGTAGGACAGCTCCCTGATGCTGCTCTGGTGAACAACTGTGCGGGTGCCCACATCGATCACGGTGATGGTGCCCCTTCGGGACAGCGAGTAGAGGTTGTTGCCGTGGATCGCCAGGGCAGAAACGCCGCTGTCCGCTGGTGGCAGGCTCCACAGCACAGCGCCTGTCACCGGGTTCATGGCGGCGATGGTGCCGCCGTCGTCGGTTGCCGGTCCGCCACCGCCGACATAGGCCACCCCGTCCTGCGCCACCACGGCACGTAGCAGCTGCGTGTCATCAAGGGGGTTGATGAAATGATTTGCCGCCCCACTTGCCGGATCGTAGGTCCAGAGGGATCCGCCTCCTGCCGTGTCGGACTGGGCTGCCACCAGAATGAGCCCGTTGGACTCGTCCCAGCTGACGTTGAGGGGGCGGTTTTGCTCCTTCGGGTAGCTGGCGATCTGGCGGATCGGCTGGCCGTCCTGGGGATCGTATTTCCAGATTCCCTGGCTGCTGTACTGGCCGGTGTAGAGAGCACTGCCGAGCATGATGGCGTCCTTCGCCTCACCCGGGGCCCGCAGGTAGGTGGTAGGTTCGCCGTCCATGGAGTGGCGGGCGATAGCTCCGTTGCCGCCCACATAGATGTAGCCGCCGCCGGCTGCCATGCCCATGGTGGTCTGGGCAGAGGCTTCCGTGCCGGCCTCCACGAGATCGGTGAAGACGCAGCGGCCGGTGGCGGGGTCAATCTCCGCAACGAAACCGAAGCCGGACGTCACCAGCACCTTGCCGTTCAACGCATCAATGCCCCAGATCTCACCCAACTCAGGTCCGTCGGAGTCTACCGGCGAGGTCTGGTTGGTGGCCAGGTCGTAACGGTTGACACCGGCATCGCTCGAATAGTAGACGGCCTCCCCGATACGGGCGAAGGTCTTCACCGTGACGCCCCCGGCCGTGAACACCTGATAGGAGCCGGGGTTGTCAACGTCCATGGCGGCAATCTTGGAGGATCCGGACGGTTCTGCCGTACCGATGATCAGCTGGTTCCCAAAGATGGCCAGGTCGCGGATGCTCGGATCTGCTGTCATTTCCTGAGGTGTCACCAGGGTGTGCTCGCCGGTGGCCCGGTCATAGGCGTAGAGGCAGGCACCTGCAGCGTTTCCGCCGCCGGCGAGGGTGCTGCCGGCCCCGAAGAACACCGTGGTGTCCGTCGCGGCAACTGCACGGGCCAGTGTTGCACCTGGTTCGGGGATGCCGCGGCTGACCACCGTGCCTGCCGCTGGATCGTACTCCCACAAGGCCGGCGGCGTGTCAGACCCGCCGCCCACGGCGAACACGTGCCCGTCAGGGGCCACACTCATATCGCGGACATCCCGGTCGCCCATGGTGCCGATGGCCACGGCCGGCGTGCCCAAGTCGCCAAGGTCCCAACGGAACAGGTTGGCTTGCGGCCCCGTGCTCTTCTGGAGCACGCCGGCATACAGCTGAGTTCCGGACGCATTGACCGCCATGGTCTGGATGGTGTGGCCGGTCGTCAGCTCGGTCTGGCCAACCACGCGGCCACTGGGCATATCCAGGGCCACGATGCGGACCGGTTCCACGTTACGTGAGCCGATGAACAAGGTGTCGCCCACCAGTTGTGCGCTCATCAGGGAAAACTGTACGACGGCGGGTCCCAGATCGAAGACGCCGATCTCCCCTTCCGCCGGGCTGCTGCCCAGCGGTGAAAAGGCGGAGGCCGAGCCTGCGCCGGCCGCTGCAAGAATTGCCGTCAACCCAGCTGCACCCCCGGCCTTGATAACTGTCCTGCGCGTGAGGAAAGAGTTCTGCATTGGAGTTCCTTTACTCGAAGAGTGACAGCGTCAAGGTTGCGTTGTAGTTCCCGGCCGGAACATCGACCCCGGTCTTTAAGGTGAGGTCGGCTGTTGCCGACCACTGGCTGTTTCCCTCGGCTGCTTCCCCGGATCCTGCGGCAATGGCGAACAATTCCTGCCCGGCCAGGCCCACCCCGTTGACTCCCCCATCCAGCACGGTGTCGACGGTGTCGCCCGGGGCGACCAGTCCGGCGTCGTCCTCTACAGTCAATCGCGGCGCCCAACCCAAATGCTCGGCACCAATCTCCGGCTGGCCGGCGTCGCCAGTAAACACGGAGGAGGATCCCAGGACATACCAGGCGGCACCCTCGGGGATCTCGTCGGCGGTGCGGGTGTCAGTGACGGTGACGGTGGGCAGGGTGCCGGTGAAGGTGCGGCCCAGCGCGGTGGAGTTGTTCTCGAGCAGCGCCGTTGAGCTGCCGTCCACCGTCATGGCGAGGATGCCCGGGGTGGTCAGCGGCGCAATCTCGACGCTGACGCCGACGTTGTTGTCGCCCAGCTGCGCATCTTCTGCGATGGCGGCACCGGCCACCCCGGCTAGCAGGAGAGTTCCGACGGCGGTCATGGCAACGCGGGTGGTGGTTGATTTCTTCATGGTTGATTCCTTGTCTTGACAGTGTGGTGTTACTTGAATGAGATGTAGCGAACGGTGCGGGTGCTGCTCACGGGCAGGCCGCCGATGACGGCGCTGGATTGGATCGTGATTTCACCGGCGGGCAGGGTGGCCGAACGGACGGAGAAGGCATGGAAGGCGTTTTTGCCGGGCTGGACATTGTTGAAGTGCTTTTTTCCGTAGGGGGTGGAGAGGGAAACCTCCACCGGGACGCTCTCCGCATTGACGGCCCTGACCTGCAGCATTATGCTCCCGCCGATGGAGCGGGCTGAAACCTCAACCGCCACCTGAGGACGTGCGGGAACTTCGAGACGGACCAGGTTCCGCCCCTGGAGGGTGTAGATGTTGCCGGACTCATCGCTGGTGAGGTGGGAACCGCTGTACCAGCCGCCCTCGGTATCTGCGAGGACGGTTTCCACGGCAAAGGTGGCCGGGTCGAAGCGGAACACGTTGGTGTAGGAGGCTCCGTAAACCACACCGTTGTTGTTGATCATGGCACCGAAGCCGTGGGACAGGGCACTGACATCGGCCTGGTGGATGACCTTGCGGGTGACGACGTCCACCACGGTGATCAGGCCCTGGCGGGAGAGCGCGTAGAGGTTGCGTCCCTCCATGGCCATGGCGGCCGTGCCGGAGCCCTGCGGGTCGATCCGCCAGAGCTCTTCGCCTTTGAGGGGGTCGAAGGCGACGATGGTGCCACCGTCTGGCAGGGCAGGACCACCGCCTCCGAGGTAGGCAATGCCGTCGCGGGAGGCGACACCGCGGATCAGCTGGACGGCATCGATGGGGTTGCTGAACCACCTCGCTTCGCCAGTGGCGGGGTCATAGGTCCACAGCGACCCGCCACCCTCGGTGTCCGACTGGCTGCCTACCAGGACAAGCTGGTTGGTGAGGTCCCAGTCAACGTCCAGCGGCCGGTTTTGTTCCTTTGGGAACGCCGCGGCCTGGCGGATCGGCTGGCCGTCATCGGGGTTGTACATCCAGATGCCCTCACCGCTGTACTGGCCGGTGTAGAGGGTGCTGCCCACCATGAGCGCATCCTTCGCCTCGCCGGGTGCACGGAGGTAGGCGGTGGGCGCGCCGTGCACGGAGTGGCGGGCGATGGTGCCGTTGCCGCCCGCGTAAATGTAGCCGCCGCCAGCTGCCAGACCCATAACTTTTTGCGCGTCTGCCCTGGCACCTGCCTCCCCCAGATCCGTGGTGGAGTTGGTGCCTGCGACGGGATCGATGGTGGCCACGAAGCCGAAGGCCGAGGTGGCCAGGATGGAGTTGTTGTGGGCGTCAACACCCCAGATTCCACCGAGCTCCGCCCCTTCGAACTCCAACCTGCTGACGGTGTTCGAGGACAGGTTGTACTGGCACAGGCCATCGTCGTTGGCGAAGTAGACCACGTCGCCGATGCGCGCGAACTTCTTGGCGGTGGTGCCGAGGGAAACGGCGATCTGGTAGCTCCCCGGATCGCCCAGGTCCATGGCCGCAACCTTGGCCGGTTCCAGTGAGGAGGAGGAGCCGATCAGGAGCTGGTTGCCGAAGACTTCCAGGTCGCGGATGCTGGGGTCTGCTTCCATTTCCGACGGCGTTATCAGCGTGTGTTCGCCGGTGGCTCGGTCGTATGCGTAGAGGCAGGCGCGGCTGGTGTCAGCGCTGCCGGCAAGTGAGCTGCCGGCGCCGAAATAAACGGTTGAGTCGGTTGCGGCCACGGCGCGGGCCTGGGTTGCGCCCGTGTCAGGAATTCCCCTGCTCACTACTGTGCCCAGCTCCGGGTCGTATTCCCACAATGCAGGCGGGGTGCCCGAGCCGCCGCCCACGGCAAACACGTGGCCATCGGGTGCCACGCTCATGTCACGCACATCCCTGTCGCCCATGGTTCCAATGGGGCTGGCGGCCTGGCCCAGGTCTGCCAGCTCCCACTTGAACAGGTTGGGCTGCGGGCCCTTCGCCTTCTGGTTGATGCCGGCATAAAGAATGGTACCGGCGTCGTTGACATCGAGGGCCTGGACGGTATCGCCGTTGCTCAGCTCGGTTTCACCTACTATCAGGCCGCTGCCCAGGTCGAGGGCAACAATGCGGGCCGGTTCCAGGTTGCGTGAACCGATGTAGAGAATATTGCCAACGCGCTTGGCGCTCATGAGAGAGAACTGTACGACGGCGGGTCCCAGGTCGATAACGTGGTGTTCCCCTGACGCCGGGCTGCTTCCCAGCGGAGAAGCGGCTGAGGCGGCGCTGGCACCGGCTGCGGCAAGGATGGCGGTCAATCCTGCAGCGCTTCCCGCCTTGACAACTGTCCGACGTGACAAAAATGAATTCTGCATTGAATTTCCTTTGCTGAAGGCAAGAACTGTGACTGACGCTTGTTTCTGCGCTGCTGTGGTCCCATGCTGGCGCAATCAGCGGTTCTGCACTGTCATCCCACGGCGCCTTCGAATGTTCGATCTTGATCGACCAATAGTTCGGAAAGCGTTCTCCAATAGTATGACCTACCTCACCTGGGTGGTGTCCAGTTATTTCGCACAAATGAACAGTTAGTGAACATATGACTGTCCATTCGGCTTACTTTCCCAGTAAAAGATGGCAAACGAACGTGAAGTCCTTCATCTGCCAGGGCCAGCACGAATGCCAGCTGACCCGCAGAGGTGGTTGTGACATTGGAAGGATTCATCCGCTCCACAGCCACCCCTGCATACCGAAAATGGGTCTGACCGGTGGATTAGCCGAACGCGCCGTAACTGACGCTCCGGGTACTGTTCACGGTCTCGCCACCGACAACGGCGAGGACCTGAACACCTACCTCACCAGCGGGCAGGGAGGCCGAACGGACGGTGAAGGCATGGAAGGCGTTCTTGCCGGGCTGGACATTGCTAAATCGCCTCTCACCGTAGGCCGTGGCGATGACAGCATCCACAGGCACGTTTTCAGCGTTGCTGACGGTGACCTGCAGCATGCTGTTCCGCCCGACCGACCGTGCCGACACGTCGATGCCAACCTTGGACAGCACGGGCACCTCTATGCGCACCAGGTTGCGCTCGCGCAGGGTGTAGATGTTCCCCGACTCGTCATTGGCCAGGTGTGAGCCGCTGTACCAGCCGGCGTCGGTTTCGGCGAGAACGGCTGCAACGGCAAAGGAAACCGGATCGAAGCGGAAGACGTTGGTCTTAGACGCCCCGTAGACCACACCGCCGTTGTTGATCAGTGCCCCGAATCCATGGGACAGGACGCTGATATCAGCCTGGTGAATGACGTTGCGCGTCACCACGTCGATCACGGTGATGAATCCGTTCCGCGAGAGTGCGTAGAGATTTTGCCCCTCCACCACCATGGCCGCGGTGCCGGATCCCTGGGCTTCGATGCGCCACAGCTCCTGCCCCTTGACAGGGTCGTATGCGGTGATGGTTCCCCCGTCGAGCAACTCGGGACCGCCGCCGCCCAGGTAGGCAATGCCGTCACGGGTGGCAACGCCCCGGATCAATTGGGCATCATCGATGGGGTTGATGAAGCACTGCGATTCCCCTGTAGCCGGATCGTAGGTCCACAGTGACCCTCCACCCTCGGTGTCCGACTGGCTTCCCACCAGCACCAGCTGATTGGTCTCATCCCAAAGAACGTCCAGGGGCCTGTTTTGGGACTTCGGAAATGCCGCGACCTGACGGATGGGCAAGCCGTCGTTGGGGTCATACATCAAGATGCCCTGGCCGCTGTATTGCCCTGTGTACATGGTGCTGCCGACCATGACGGCGTCCTTCGCTTCGCCGGGCGCCCTCAGGTTGGTGGTGGGCGCCCCCGACATGGAGTGGCGGGCGATCGTGCCGTTGCCACCGGCATAGATGTATCCACCGCCCGCCGCAATGCCCATGACCTTCTGTGGGTCGGCTTCGGCACCGGCCTCCCCCAGGTCCACCACGGTGTAGGTGCGTGCCGCTGGCTCCACCGTGACAACAATGCCGAATGACGAGGTCAGCAGAACCTGGCTGCCGTGGGCGTCAACGCCCCAAATCTCCCCCAGGTCTTCACTGCCGAGATCAACCTGGCTGACCGTATTCGTGGCCAGGTCGTAGTGGCACAGGCCGTCGTCGTTGCCAAAATACACATCATCGCCAATATTGGTGAACTTCTTGGCAGTCACGCCCAGCGATACGGCCAACTGGTAGGACGCCAAATTGGACAAATCCATGGCGGCCACCTTGGCCGGCTCCAGCGTCGACGACGTACCTACCAGGAGGCGTTCGCCATGGATGGCCAGGCCCCGGATGCTGGGATCATTCTCCATTTCCGGAGGCGTGACCAAGGTGAACTCCCCGCTGGCCCGGTCGTAGGCGAACAGGCAGGCCCGGCTGGATTCACTGTTGCCGGCCAGTGAGCTGCCTGCACCGAAGAATACAGTTGTGTTGGTGGCAGCCACGGCGCGGGCCTGGGTTGCCGTTGGTTCTGGAATTCCGCGGCTGACAACGGTTCCCAGTGCGGGATCGTATTCCCACAACGAGGGCGGATTGCCCGCCGCATTGCCCACGGCAAAAACATGCCCGTCGGGTGACACGCTCATGTCACGCACGTCCCGGTCGCCCATGGTGCCGATGGGGGTTGCCGGGTTGCTCAGATCGGCGAGGTCCCAGCTGAAGAGGTTGGGCTGCGGGCCCTTCTTCTTTTGGTTGATGCCCAGGTAAAGCGTGCCTTCATCAGGGCTCACCCCCATGGCCTGCACGGTGTCGCCGTTGCTCAGCGTGGTCTGGGCAACCACTTGCCCGCTCGTCAAGTCAAGAGCAACAACCCTGGCCGGTTCCAGGTTTCGGGACCCGATGTAGAGGATATTTCCCACCCGCTTGGCGCTCATCAGCGAGAACTGTACAACGGCAGGACCCAAGTCGAAGACTTGGTGCTCGCCTTGCGCCGGGCTGCTTCCCAGGGGGGAATACGCCGAGGCAGCGCCGGCGCCTGCGGCAGCGAGAACGGCCGTCAATCCAGCCGTCCCGCCTGCCTTGAGGACTGTCCGACGTGACAAGAATGAATTCTGCATGGAATTTCCTTTGCTTGAAGGCTGGATCTGCACGACGCCTGTGCCTGCGCTGATCGAGTCAAGCGCCCGGGCTGATCAGCCGCGACTCCTGTCGTCAGCGACTGCCACTGGTGGTCCTCCACCCATGGAAAGCGTTCTCCAGCAGTATGACCCAGCTCACCCACATGCTTCCAGTGTTTCCGCACAAGTGAACATAACCTGAACACGCGACTGTCCTTTTGGATCAACTTCACAAAGTCGTTGGACATGCAGCCCGGCCCCACTTTCGTCTGGAGCTCATTCGGCCACGCCACGACACCTGTGCAACAACACCGCCAACTTGCAAACTGACGCAGCAGCGGCTGAAACAGGATATTCTTGCCCATTTTCAACCACTGCTGCGGGTCACCTGTGCTGGTTTGGCTTTAATCGCCGTAGCTGACGGTCTTGCTACTGACGATGGCTTCTCCGCCTGCCAAAATGCTGGTCCGCACGACAACTTCCCCTGCAGGGAGTTCCGGCAGGCGGGCGGTAAACGAATGGAAAGCGTTCCTGCCTGGTTGTACGTTCTTGAACTGCTTCTCCCCGTACGGCGTTGAGATGAAAACGTCCACCGGTATCTGCTCCACGTTTTGGGCCGTCACCTGAAGCGTGACGTTGCGGCCAATGGAACGGCAGGTGACCCCAATGTCTGTCTGCGGATACGTCGGAACCTCGATGCGTACCAGGTTTCGTCCGCGCAAAGAGTAAATGTTCCCGTCCTCGTCATTGGCCAGATGCCGCCCGCTGAACCAACCTCCCTGGGTATCACCCAGTACGGTGGACACCTCGAAGGTGACAGGGTCAAAGCAGAACACAGTGGTTCCAGAGACACCGTAAACAACACCAGCATTAGTCAGCAGGGCACCAAAACCCTCAGCCAGAGGGCGGATGCTCTTCTGGTGCATCACCTGGCGGTTGCGCACATCAATGACCAGCAACGTGCCCCGGCGGGAAAGTGCGTATAGGTTGTGCCCCTGAAGGGCCAGCGCAGCTGTCCCGGAGTCCTGCGGATCCATCCGCCACAGCTCCGCCCCGGTGGTCGGGTCAATAGCCATGATGGTCCCGCCGTCGATCGTTCCCGGACCGCCGCCACCGCAGTAGGCCACACCTTCCCGGGCCACAACGGCACGCAAAAGCTGGACATCGTCAATGGGGTTGATGAAATGGCCGGACGCCTCCGTCACGGGGTCGTAGGTCCACAAGGAACCGCCCGCTTCCGTATCCGACTGGGCAGCGACAAGGATCAATTGG
Source organism: Arthrobacter sp. PAMC 25486 (assembly GCF_000785535.1). NCBI lineage: Bacteria > Bacillati > Actinomycetota > Actinomycetes > Micrococcales > Micrococcaceae > Arthrobacter > Arthrobacter sp. PAMC 25486. The sequence goes on from NZ_CP007595.1 coordinate 855,982, forward strand.
TGATGGTTATCCCAGCTGACGTCAAGGGGCCGGTTCTGCGCCTTGGGGAACGCAGCGGCCTGGCGGATCGGCTGGCCGTCATTGGGGTCGTATTTCCAGATGCCTTGGCCGCTGTATTGGCCGGTGTACAGCGTGGCTCCCAGTACGATCGCATCTTTGGCTTCGCCCGGAGACTGGAGGTGGATGGTGGGGTCGCCGTGCATGGAGTGACGGGCAATAACACCGTTGCCGCCCACGTAGATGTAGCCGCCGCCAGCCGCCATGCCCATGGCTGTTTGCGCATCCGCCGAAGCACCAGCTTCCGCCAGGTCCGTCGTCAAACAATTGCCGGAAACGGGGTCGATGTTGGCGATGAAGCCATAGGCCGAGGTGACCAATACGTTGCCGCCCATCACATCCACACCCCAAATCTCGCCAAGGTCCGGACCGTCGAACGTGACTTCGGAAATTTCATGGGTAGCAAGGTCGTACTGGTTCAGTCCCACCTCGTTGGCGAAATAGAGAATGTCTCCAACGCGCGCAAAGTTCTTTGCCGTGGTTCCTATCGACGTAGCGATTTGGTAGGACGCCAGGTTGCCAGTGTCCACCACCGCAATCTTGGCCGGCTCGGTAGATGCTGCTGTTCCCACGATCAGCTGGCTGCCAAAGATCGCAAGATCCCGAATGCTGGGGTCAACTTCCATTTCGGCTGGTGTGATCGGTGTGTGCGTCCCGCTCGCCCGATCGTAGGCGAAGAGGCATGCTCGGCTCGTGCCTCCCCCACCGCCAAGGGTGCTGCCGGCACCAAAGAACACGGTATCGTCCGTTGCGGCGACGGCCCGTGCCAGTGTTGCGCTCGGTTCCGGGATGCCACGGCTGATAACAGTACCGGTGGTGGGGTCGTATTCCCACAGGGCCGGGGCGGTGTTGGATCCGCCGCCAACGGCAAATACGTGTCCGTCCGGGGCCACACTGAGATCGCGCACGTCGCGGTCACCGATGGTGCCGAGGGGCTCCGCGGGCCTGGCCAGGTCGGCAAGATCCCAACGGTACAGGTTCGGCTGCGGCCCGGTGCTCTTTTGCAGAACACCCGCGTAAAGAGTTGTCCCGGCAGCATCAACAGACATGGCCTGGATGGTGTCGCCCGTGCCGATCGCAGTCTGGCCAACGACCCGCCCAGTGGGCACATCCAACGCCACGATCCGTACCGGTGCAATGTTGCGCGAGCCGATGAACAGCGTCGTGCCAACCAACTGGGCACTCATCAAGGAGAACTGCACGACGGCGGGACCCAGGTCGGTGATGATTGGTTCGCCTTGGGCAGGGCTGCTTCCCAGCAAAGATTGGGCTGCAGCCGGATTGACTGCCGCCGCGGCTGCAAGGACGGCTGTCAATCCGGCTGCGCCTCCCGCTTTCATGGCTGTCCGACGTGACAAAAATGAACTCTGCATGGAAATTCCTTTGCTTGAGGGCGTGGCTGTGCTCGCGCATGAAACGGCACGAAAATGGGGTGCGGACTGGGCACACAGCCCAACGTGCAGACTCTGTCGTTCATGGATTCCCGGTCGGGAAAGCGCTCCCCAGCAGTATGGTCCACTCCACCCCTGCCCTGTCCAGCCCTCTCAAAAAAGTGAACAGCAACTGAACAGAAGAGGCACCCCGTCGGCTCGATGCACTGCCACGACGGCCCTCCCGCCGGGGTTCACTGGCTTTTTGAAAATGCCCAGTTTTACGGCTCTTGTGACTTTTCCGTGGGTGGGTTCGCCGTTGCACCGTCACGTCTTCACGCCGTCGGACCGTCACGTCTTGAAACCCTTTCGCTCAGCTGGAGGGCTGTTGTGGCGATTCATCGCTCAGATACCGGACACCGGCCCTGTTTCCTGGTGCAGGGTGCGGGAAACTCGTACGGGAGGGTGTGTGCTTCGTCGAGAATGACCCTGGGTCGTAGCGTGTGGCTTCTTGTTTCGCCGAGAATGGCCCGGAGCCGCGAAATGCCACCAAGGTTGCGCCCTTCTCGCGAGCCTGAACCATTTTCGGCGAAACACGCTCAGGATGCTGCGAGTTTGACCCCTTCTCGGCGCGTAGTCTCCAGCCAACCCTCGGCGGAGCCGCTGGGATCGAATGATCTGGCCTGTCACACACCGTCGGGGAGACCTGGACGGGGTGCTCTGCGCCCCTGCCGAAAACAGCCAACGCGAAGACGGCCAGGGCGAAAACGGCGAGGGCGAAGACAGCCAGGGCGAAGACAGCGAGGGCGAAAACGGCTTGAACACAGACAGCCGGCTTGGTGGGCCCCAGGCTGAAGCATCCACGATAGAGCCACAAGAGCCACAAATACGAGGCAATCGGCCACGGCACCGGATGTTTCGGAAAGCCCCCGCTAGTCCACGTTGCTGCTCAGTGCCACCCAACTGGTGAGCACATGAGCGGCAGCCCCGCCGTCGATAGCGGCCTCGGCACGCGCCATGGCAAACTTCATCCGCTCCAACAGCGTGCCCGAGCTTGTCCTGTCATAAGCCACCAGGCCTGCCGCCGCATTCAAAACCACGGCGTCACGGACGGGCGAGCGTTCCCCGTCGAGGATGCGGCGCACAACAGCGGCGTTGAATTCGGCGTTTTCGCCGCGCAGCTGCTCAATCGTGGCCCGGGGAATGCCCAGGTCCAGCGGGTCAAAGCTGCTCTCCGTAATTTTATTGTCCCGCACCTCCCAGATGGTGGAGGTGCCCGTCGTCGTCAATTCATCCAGGCCATCGCTGCCGCGGAACACCAGGGCGCGAATGTTGCGGGCGGCCAGGACTCCTGCCATGAGCGGGGCCATGCGCGCATCGGCAACACCAATGGCGGAGGCAACCACGCGGGCCGGGTTGGTCAGCGGGCCGAGGAAGTTGAAGGCGGTGGGCACACCAATTTCACGGCGCGCAACGGCCGCGTACCGCATGGAGGGGTGGAACAGGTTGGCAAAACAAAACGTGATGCCAACCTCGGAGGCGGCCCTGGTGACAGCCTCAACCGGCAGGTCCAGGCGCACTCCGAGCTTTTCCAGTACGTCGGCGGACCCGGCCGCCGAGGAGGAGGCCCTGTTGCCGTGCTTGACCACGGTGGCACCGGCGCCGGCGCACACAAGTGCGGCCATGGTGGAGATGTTGACGGTGTTCAGGCGGTCCCCTCCCGTGCCCACAATATCCAGGGCGTCCCCCTCCACCTGCATGGGGCGGGCGTTGGAGAGCATGGCCTCCACCAGGCCGGTCACTTCCGCCACGGTTTCACCCTTGGCACGCAAGGCAACCAGGAACCCGGCAATCTGCACATCCGTGGCATTTCCGGCCATAATCTGGTTCATCGCCCACTGGGTGGCGTCCTGGTCCAGGTTCTCCCCGGAGATCAATGCGGCGACAAGATTTGGCCAGGTGCGGGCGTCGGCGGAAGCGTTTTGCAGAGGATTCACTCTCCAGATATTAGACGAAATCAGGCCAACCGGATGCTTTGTGACCATTGACACAGAGCATGTGTTGTGCATACAGATCTGGGTTTAAGCTGGGAATACACCGGAATTTCGCAGGTTTGTAGAAAAAGATCGCGCAATCGGCATTTTGCATTGGGTTCTATTGGGGTTTTATGGACATAATGTCTATGTGACAACTGCGACCCATGCCCCCAGTACCCCGGCGCATCCGACGCTGAACCGCCCGAACATGGTTTCTGTAGGAACCGTCGTTTGGTTGGCCAGTGAGCTGATGTTCTTTGCCGGCCTTTTTGCCATGTACTTCACGCTGCGTTCCACCACTGGTGGAATGTGGGCTGAAGAAACGGCCAAGCTGAACTTCCCGTTCGCCTTGGTGAACACCCTCATCCTGGTATCTAGCTCCTTTAGCTGCCAGATGGGTGTCTTCACCGCGGAGAACCTTCGGCCTCGCCGCACCGGACGCCTCTTCCAGTTCTCCAAGTGGGGAATGACGGAGTGGTTCCTGTTGACCTTCGTTCTCGGTGCAGTATTCGTTGCCGGTCAGACGACCGAATACGCCATGCTGACGTCCGAGTACGTGACCCTGAATTCCAACCCTTATGGCTCCGCCTTCTACATCACGACAGGTTTCCACGGCCTGCACGTGATTGGCGGACTTATTGCATTCCTCCTCATCATTGGACGCGCCTACGCAGCCAAGAAGTTTGGACACTTCGAAGCCACCAGCGCGATCGTGACTTCTTACTACTGGCACTTCGTGGACGTCGTGTGGATTGGCCTCTTCTTGGTCATCTACGTCCTGAAGTAAGCTGACAACCAGCTTTCTGCCACCCAAGGTAAGAACAAGCATTTGCAGCCCTACATCGGGGCTGCCGAATATAGATCAAAGGAACCACCAAGTGAAGGCACTCTCGCAGAAGCGACGTCATCCGCTGGCTGCACTAGCGCTGCTAGTGCTGGGGCTCATGCTGACAGGTGGGCTATACGCCGTTGTCACAACCGTGAATGAGGCCAAGGCCGATACCACCACCTTTACGGCGCATCAGGTGGACGAGGGCGAGAAGCTCTTTGTCGCCAACTGCGCCACCTGTCACGGCCTCGGCGCCAATGGCACGGACGCAGGACCGTCCCTTGCCGGTGTTGGTGCTGCAGCAGTCGACTTCCAGGTCGGCACGGGCCGCATGCCCATGCAGATGCAGGGCCCCCAGGCCAAACAGAAGCCGAAGCAGTTCAACACCGAGCAGACCCGCGAAATGTCAGCATATGTTGCCACTTTGGGTGACGGCCCGGCGCTGCCTGAAGAGCAGTACCTCGACGGCGGCGGCGACGCAGCTGTTGGTGGCGAGCTCTTCCGCATCAACTGCGCCATGTGCCACAACGCAGCAGCAGCTGGTGGCGCGTTGACCCGAGGCAAGTTCGCCCCGCCGCTGGCCGGCGTCGAGAACAGCCACATCTACAGCGCCATGGTTACGGGACCGCAGAACATGCCGGTCTTCAGCGATGCGAACATCAGCCCCGACGGCAAGCGCGACATCATTACCTTCTTGAACACCATTGAAAACCAGGGTTCACCTGGTGGCGCGAAGCTCGGCTCTCTGGGACCGGTATCCGAGGGCTTGTTCCTCTGGACTGCTGTTCTGGGTGTCATCATCGGCTTCACCATCTGGCTCACCTCACGCACTTCATAAGCAACAAGAAGCCACACGAATTTTTGGCTGCTGTGGCAGCCGCAGGAAACATACATGACGACCCCGGGCACGTACCGGGATAAGAGAAGGATGAGGGGATTATGGGCAACCATAGTGACGGCACGCCGACAGGCGCGGACGCCGTAGCTAAGGCTGGTCACCAAGAGGTGGATGTGTTCCAAGACCCGGGACTACCTCCGCATCGTTTGCGACTGGCCGACACAGACCCCAAGGCAGCAAAGCGCGCCGAGCGCCATGTGGCATGGCTATTTATCATTTCCATCATTGGCACCTTGGTGTTCTTTGTTGGGTACTTCGGCGTGCGCCTCGATGACACCATCGCCACCTTGCGCATCCAGAACACCCTCCTTGGCTTGGGCGTGGCATTTGCCATGCTCGGCATTGGAACGGGTATCGTGCACTGGGCCCGGGCCCTCATGCCTGATCATGAAGTAGCTGAAGAGCGTCATGAACTGCGGACCGAAGAAGACCGCCTGGCCGCCGTCAAGATCATTGACGACATTGTTGACGAGACCGGCATCAAGCGCCGCCCGCTGATCCGCAACACCCTCATCGGTGCTGTGGCCCTGGCGCCGCTTCCTGCCATCGCGATCTTCCGCGACCTTGGCCCGCTGCCGGGCGACAGCCTGCGGCACACTCTCTGGAAGGAAGGCGAGCGGTTGGCTCGCGATCCCGACGGAACACCCATCAAGGCCTCTGATGTGACCATCGGCAGCGCGTTCCACGTGATTCCCGAATCACTGAACGATCTGCATGAGGGCAAGATCGCCGCAAAGGCCAAGGCTGTTGTCTTGCTGATGCGCTTGAACCCCGAGGACCTCAACCCGTCCGCGGGACGCGAGGACTGGGGCTACAACGGCATCGTTGCCTACTCCAAGATTTGCACCCACGTTGGCTGCCCCGTTGCTCTCTACGAGCAGCAGACGCACCACCTGCTGTGCCCCTGCCACCAGTCCACCTTCGATCTGACGCAGGAATGCAAGGTCATCTTTGGCCCTGCCGTTCGCCCGCTGCCCCAGCTGCCCATTTCAGTTGATGCTGAAGGCTACCTGGTTGCGCAGAGCGACTTCCACGAACCTGTTGGACCGAGCTACTGGGAGCGTGGCTAAATATGTCTACTGCAACTCAAGCACCGTTTGAGCCCAAGACCAGCACCGGGCGCATCACCAACTTTGTTGATGAGCGCGTGGGCGGCTCCGGCATCCTGCGTGAATTCGGCCGGAAGGTCTTCCCCGACCACTGGTCATTCATGTTCGGCGAAGTGGCGTTGTACTCCTTCGTCATCCTGCTCCTCTCGGGCACCTTCCTGACGTTCTTCTTTGATCCGTCAATGGCAGAAACCCACTACAACGGCCCCTACGTCCCGCTCAAGGGCGTGGAAATGTCTGTGGCCTACAACTCCACCCTGCAGATTTCCTTTGAGGTGCGCGGCGGCTTGTTCATGCGCCAGGTACACCACTGGTCCGCACTGCTGTTTGTTGCCGCCGTCTCCGTGCACATGCTGCGCGTATTCTTCACCGGCGCGTTCCGCAAGCCCCGTGAACTGAACTGGCTTGTTGGCGGTGTCCTGCTCATCCTCTCGATGGCTGCAGGCTTCACCGGCTACTCACTCCCCGATGACCTGCTCTCCGGCAACGGCCTGCGCATCATCGACGGCGTGGTCAAATCCGTCCCGGTTGTTGGCACCTACATCTCCTTCTTCCTGTTCGGCGGAGAGTTCCCCGGCACAGTCATTGTTGGCCGCCTATACATGATGCACATCATGTTGGTGCCCGCCTTGATCCTGCTCATGGTCGCCATCCACCTGTTCATGGTTGTCATCCACAAGCACACGCAGTACCCTGGCCCGGGCCGCAACGACCGTAACGTCGTCGGCTACCCGCTTGGCCCGGTCTATGCAGCCAAGGCTGGCGGCTTCTTCTTCATCGTGTTCGGCATCATCGCCTTCATCTCCGCGTTCTTCCAGATCAACCCGGTCTGGAACTATGGCCCCTACGACCCCTCCCCCGTTTCAGCAGGCACCCAGCCTGACTGGTACATCGGATTTGTTGACGGTGCCTTGCGCTTGATGCCGGGCTGGCTGTTCAACATCCCGATGGAATGGAACATCCCGTTCCCGTGGGGCGTGAACACCATATCGTTCAACGTGCTTGGACCGGCCTTGCTCCCTGCAGGCCTGCTGTTCATGGTCATGTTCGCCTACCCGTGGATTGAGCGCTGGGTTACCCGCGACAACCGCGAGCACCACGTGCTTGACCGCCCGCGCAACGCACCGACCCGCACCGCCATTGGTGTTGCAGGCTTCGTCTTCTACTGCGTCATGTGGGCAGCTGCAAGCTCTGACCTGATCGCCACGCATTTTGAGGTCTCCCTCAATGACGTGACGTACTGGTTGCGTGCACTGTTCTTCATCGGCCCGATCCTCGGGTTCATCATTACCAAGCGGGTGGCCCTGGCGCTGCAGCGCAAGGACCGCGAGATCGCCCTGCACGGCCGCGAGACAGGCCGCATTGTGCGCCTGCCGCACGGCGAGTTCCAGGAGATCCACGCACAGCTCGACGACTACAAGCGCTACAAGCTGGTTGGCTACGAGTCCCCCGTTGCCGAAGAGGGCATCCCGAACGAAAACGGGATCGTCACCAAGGCGGAGAAGACGCGCAGCAGGCTCAGCAGCTTCTTCTTCGAGGATCGTGTTGCCCCGGCAGCACCTTCGGAACTGGAAGCCGGTCACCATCACGAGGCTATCGAAGCCGGTGAAGACGACAAGGCAATCACACACTAACCGTGTGAGAGTTCGTTAGTACACAAGCCAGAAGGCGGTTCCCCCGGGAGCCGCCTTCTGGCTTTTGCCTTGCCTGGCCGAGCTTTTGCGTTGCCTGGCCAGGAACAGCGCAGCTGCCGCCAGCATGCGGAGGTGAGCTCCGCCGTCGGCCATCACCCTCAGGGCACAGGCGACGCCCCAACGCCTCCAAACGGCGTCGACTAGTACATGCGCCGTGCCCGAACGCCAGGACGTTGCAGGGGCACCCGCAGCTTGTAGCGGTCGGCGCGGTAGAAGGATACCGAGTAGTCGACGGTGGAGCGGGAGACAAAGGCGTGGCGCTCGGTCCGCAGCACCGGGGCACCAATATCCACCTGCAGCAGGCGGGCGATGGAAGGGGTGGCGGCGTTGGCCTCAATGGTGTCCTCACCCCATTCGATGATCAACCCGTACCGCTCCCCCAAAATGTTGTACAGGGACGACGGCGGACCGGCGTCCAGGATGCCCGGCACGCGCCAGGCGGGGATGAAGTTCTCGTCAACGCTCATGGGCTGCTCATCGGCGAGCAGGAGCCGGCGCAGGCGGATCACAGCCTGCCCCTCCTCAAGTTGCAGTTCCTTCGCCAGGCGCGCCGTGGCCGGGATCTGTTCAAAGGCGAGGGTCCTGGCGGACGGGCGCATGCCGCGCCGGGCCATTTCCTCAGAGTAGGACGTCAGCTTCAGGGTGACATCCAACTTGGTCCGGGCCACGAACGTGCCCACACCCACCACCCGCTCCAGCAGTTCCTCCTCCACCAGGGCCTCAACGGCATGGCGCAGCGTCATCCGGGCAACTTGAAAGTGTGCGGCCATGTCGCGCTCGGACGGCAGCTGCCGCCCGGCCTTGCTGTGGTTCAGGATGTAGCTGCGCAGCAGTTCCCGCAGCTGAATGTGGACGGACACCCCGGAACCCCGGTCCAACTCCCCCGGAATCTCTTTTGCCGGCGGCACCAAATAGCCCATGAAACTCCTCTGTTGACACCACCAGCCTAAAACACGACTACTCTCAATACAGAAACAACCCCGTTCAACACGTTCAAGGAGTCACCCATGTACACCCGGAAAGCCACAGTGGCGGCCAGTGTCGGACTGCATGCCCGCCCCGCGGCCGTCTTTGTGCGCGCAGTCAATCGAACAGGCCTGCCCATCACCCTGGCCAGGGACGGCATGGCTGCCGTGGACGGCCGTTCGCTGCTTGCCGTCATGAGCGCCGACTTCGAACACGGCGTCGAGGTGGAGATCGGCGTCAGTCCCTGCGATGCTGATACGGCCGCCATCCAGACGGCGGTGGACGAACTGGCCCTCCTGCTCCTGACGGACCTCACCGACGCCTCATAGCGGACGCTCCGGCGCCTCCGTGGCTCCTCACCCCGCTGCCTTCCTCCGGGCTGCATGCCCGCCTGGCCGCGTGGCCACTTTCCGGCAGGCCGCATGCAAACGCTCCCGCACTAAGTGTGGGAGCGTTTGCCGTCTGCAAGCCGATACGTGCGGGGTTGAGGGCGATTCTCAGCACCGGCAAAGGACGAGTCGTAGAATCCGCCCCCAGACGTGCCGATGTTGTGGGGCCGCTGCCTGGTGCGGTGGCGCGAGAGTGGGGCACGCTCCCGTGTCCACCGTTCATCGCGTCGAGAATGGGGCCAACCCGTGACATGGCGTCAAAGTGGCGCCCTCTTCGCGGGCTGGGTCCATTTTCGCGAAATGGTCACCGTATTTGTGTACCTCAGGCCCATTCTCGACGCGCCTGGCCAGCGGGAGGGGCGGAAGCGCAAGCTCCCTCACCCGTGAACCGGCCGTGCACAGCATTGGCTGCCCCGCGTACGCTTTTTGCCCAAAGCACGACGTCGGCAGGGCCCCTTCCACACCAAGGTGGGCTGCCGTCGTCGTACTTGAGAGACCTGGCGCGGACGTGGCGATGTTTTTGAGCCGCGGCAGGATGTGGTGCAGCCCGAAAACTGACGGAGCGTTCCTCTCTGAGGCCCGTTAGATGAGGGAGCGTTGGGATGGACTGCGCTGGGGTCACTGCGCCGGGGTCACCTCAATCGTTAACGAGAAAAGGGATTGCCCCGCACCAGTGGTGCGGGGCAATCCCTTTTGTGTTCTGCTCGTCCTACGCTGCTGAGCGGAGGTGAGACGGGTCAAGCTTAGTGTGCGTGGTCTCCGCGGCTGTATTCGTAGACCCAGCCAACCAGTGCAATAACGGCCAGGCCGGCACCGAAGAGGAAGACCCACCAGCCAACGGCCAGTCCGAGGAAGCCTGCTGCACAGGCCAAACCGAGCACCAGCGGCCACCAGCTCCAGGGGCTGAAGTGCCCCTGCTCGCCGGAACCTTCGTGAACTTCAGCATCCAGGCGGTCTTCAGGCCGGGGCCCGACGCGCTTACCTGTGACGTAGACGTAAGCGCCAATCATCAGACACAAGCCTGCCAGCAGGAACAGTGCCAGGTACCCGACGTGTTCATTCCAGTCGACCATGAAGCCGTAAACAACGGCAACGGGGATGAAGAAGACACCTAGGAGCAGAAAGAGCCAAGCTTCTACCTTCACTTTTGTGCTCCCTTCGAGCCTGCTACAGCCGGTTCAGGCTGGTAGTGCGGTGCGAGTTCCGGGTGGTGCAGATCCAGTGCCGGACGCTCCGAGCGGATGCGCGGCAGGGACGTGAAGTTGTGACGCGGCGGCGGGCAGGAAGTCGCCCACTCCAAGGAAGCACCAAAGCCCCAAGGATCGTCAACTTCAACCTTCTTGCCACTGCGCCAGGTGATGTACACATTCCAGAACCACGGAATCATCGAGGCACCCAGAACAAAGGAAGAAATAGTGGAGAACTGGTTCATCCACGTGAAGTTGTCTTCAATCATGTAATCGGCGTAGCGGCGCGGCATGCCCAGGACACCCAGCCAGTGCTGGATGAGGAACGTGCCATGGAAGCCCAGGAACAAGAGCCAGAAGTGAATCTTGCCGAGACGCTCGTTCAGCATCTTGCCGGTGAACTTGGGCCACCAGAAGTAGAAGCCTGCGAACATGGCGAACACGACCGTGCCGAATACGACGTAGTGGAAGTGTGCAACCACGAAGTAAGTGTCCGAGACGTGGAAGTCAAGCGGCGGTGAGGCCAAGATGATGCCCGTCAAACCACCGAAGAGGAAAGTGACGATGAAGCCGAGGCTCCACAGCATGGGCGTTTCAAACGTCAGGGAACCACGCCACATGGTGCCGATCCAGTTGAAGAACTTCACACCCGTTGGCACTGCAATAAGCATTGTCATGAAGGAGAAGAACGGCAGCATGACCTGACCGGTGACGTACATGTGGTGAGCCCACACGGTCACGGACAATGCAGCAATGGAGATGGTGGCAAAGACCAGGCCCTTGTAACCAAAGATCGGCTTGCGGCTGAAGACCGGGAAAATTTCAGAGACGATGCCGAAGAACGGCAGGGCAATGATGTACACCTCGGGGTGGCCGAAGAACCAGAACAGGTGCTGCCATAGCATGGCCCCCCCATATTCAGCATCGAAGATATGTGCTCCGAAGCGGCGGTCGGCACCCAGTGCGAACAGTGCTGCTGCCAGCGGCGGGAACGCCATGAGCACCAAAATACCGGTGATCAAGGTGTTCCAGGTGAAGATCGGCATGCGCCACATCGTCATGCCGGGGGCACGCAAGGTGATGATGGTGGTGATGAAGTTGACGGAACCAAGAATGGTACCGAAACCTGACAGTGCGAGGCCGAAGACCCACAAGTCACCACCAACACCGGGGCTGAACGTGGTGTTCGACAGCGGCGCGTAAGCGAACCAGCCAAAGGCAGCAGCACCCTGGGGGGTGATGAAGCCGGCGACGGCGATGCTGCTGCCGAAGAGGAAGAACCAGAACGCCAGGGCATTCAAACGCGGGAAGGCAACGTCAGGTGCACCAATTTGCAAGGGCATGATGACGTTGGCAAAGCCGGCAAAGAGGGGTGTTGCAAACATGAGCAGCATGATCGTGCCGTGCATGGTGAACAACTGGTTGTACTGGTCCTTGGTCTGCAGGATCTGCATGCCAGGTTCAAACAATTCCGCCCTGATGACCAGCGCCATGACGCCGCCGAGGCAGAAGAAGATGAATGATGCGATCAGGTACATGTACCCGATTGTTTTGTGGTCCGTTGAGGTGATCCAGTTGACGACAATGCGTCCCTTGGAAACCGGAACGACCCTAGGAGCAGCCGAATTCACTTCGGTTGCCGAGTACTCGAGCGTAGACACTTTCCTCTTCCCCCCTACTTCTGATTCACAGAATTAATTGGACCGGGATTGCGGTCGTACTTCTCGGTCAGCTCGCCGGTCTGGCCCTTGGCCTTCAACTCGGCCATGCGTGCATCAAACTCGTCCTGTGTGACAACGTGAACGTTGAACAGCATTTCCGAGTGGTACTCGCCGCAGAGTTCGGCACACTTGCCATCATATTCACCGAGCGCCGTGGGCGTCAGGGTCATGTAGTTGGTCTTGCCGGGGAGCATGTCCTTCTTGTCCAGGAACGCAGGCACCCAGAAGGAGTGGATCACTTCACGGGAGTTCAGCTGAAGCTCTACCGAGCGGTTCACGGGCAAGTACAGTGTGGGCAGCGTCGACTTGTCGAACGGCTTGCCGTCCAGCTCAGCCTGAACACCTACGGAGTACACGGACTCCTGGACGTCGTTGCCAGCCAAGTAGTTGAAGTCAAAAGACCACTGCTTGGCGCGGACGTCAACAGTCACGTCCGGGTTGTCAACGCGTGCGTTGATGGACTGCTGCTCCACATCGGTGAAGTGGAAGAAGACCAGCACCATGAACAACGGCACCAACACATAGAAAACCTCCAACGGGAGGTTGTAACTCGTCTGACGCGGGAAACCAGTGGCACCCTTGCGACGACGGTAAGCGATGATGCACCAGATGATCAGGCCCCACGTGATCAAACCAATGATCAAGATTGTGATCCAGGTGTTAACCCACAGATCGATGATCCCAGCCGTGTGATTGGTGGTATCACGCTCGCCTGGCATCCAGCCATTCTTATTCTCTGCCGTACATCCAGACAAAGCTAACGCTCCGGCAATGGCCAAGCCCGTGATGGGGATGACTTTTGCGCGTCGGCTGCCGGTTCGGTCCTGCGAACTCACAGACGGCCCTTCCTCTTGTTACTGTGCTCTGCAGCGGTTTTCAGTCCGCCGGAGCTAAATGGGTTTTACTACTCGATGTAGAGCTTACCGCTATGGCGCACAAAAAGCGCACCAAACCCTCCGTGCGTCGGATGTCCACGAAGAAACTTTTTCCGAACACCCTACATCGAGTAAAAGTCTTTACTTAGTGGAAGGAATCGCCACAGGCACATGAGCCACCGGCATTGGGGTTGTCGATGGTGAACCCCTGCTTTGAGATGGTGTCTTCAAAGTCAATGCTCGCCCCGTCAAGGTACGGCACGCTCATCTTGTCAATGACAACTTCGACGCCGTCAAAATTCCGGACTGCATCCCCGTCGAGCATGCGCTCATCGAAGTACAGCTGGTAGATCAAGCCTGAACAACCACCGGGCTGAACGGCTACGCGCAAGCGCAGGTCCGTGCGGCCTTCCTGTTCAAGCAGGCTGCGTACCTTGCCAGCGGCTACATCGCTGATGAGCACACCGTGGGTGGCCAATTCGGTTTCTGCGGCAACAACAGGTGAAGAATCTTCTTGGACATTTGCGGTCATGGCTTTTCCTTACGTGAGGGTACTACTACATGCTACGTCGAGCCCGGCAGGGTCGCTAACTTGTATCAACAAGAAAGTCAGGCCCCGTGTTCCCCGAGCGCACCGGCGTTGATGGCGGCCAGCAGCAGTGCCTGCGAAACAATCGCCTTTTCAAAGTCACCCAGGTGCAGGGATTCGTTGGCACTGTGCGCCCTGGAATCGGGATCTTCGACGCCGGTCACGAGTATTTGGGCGTCCGGGAAGCTGACCTTGAGGTCGGCAATGAACGGTATGGAACCTCCCATTCCCGTCTCAACCGCCTTTACTCCCCACGACTCCCCCATGGCCCACAAGGCTGCCTGGGCTGCCGGGGCGTTCGTGTCAGTCGCGAACGGCTGGCCCGCCTCGCCGGGAAGGAAGGTGGCCTGGGCACCAAAGGGGGCATGGGCAGTCACATGCGCCTCAAGGGCGGCCATGGCTTCGGCCGGATCCTGGCCCGGCGCAATGCGAAGGCTGATCTTGGCCCGGGCGGCAGGCAAGAGTGTGTTGGAACTCATATCCACACTGGGAATGTCCATGCCAATGACGGACAGAGCCGGCTGGGTCCACAAGCGTGAGGCGAGGCTGCCGGTGCCAGCCAGGGACACGCCGTCGAGCACGGCAGCATCAGAGCGGAAAAGCTCCTCAGGGTAGTCAAGGGCCGCGGTGTCGGAGCTCGCCAGCCCCTTGATGGCCACGGAACCCTTCTCGTCGTGGAAGGTGGCGATGAGGCGCGCCAGCAGGGTGGGGGCATCCAGCAGGGGGCCACCAAACATGCCCGAGTGGACGGCGTGCCCGGTGACCCGCACCTCCACGGTGCCGTCAACCAGGCCACGCAGGCTGGTGGTCAGGGCTGGGATGCCAATCTGCCAGTTGGCGGAGTCGGCGACCACGATCACGTCGCCGGAAAGTAGTTCCTGGTGTTCCTTCAGGAAGTCGGCGAAGGTGGGTGAGCCGGCTTCCTCCTCCCCTTCAATGAAGAAGGTAACGCCGACGCCGAACTCCTCACCGAGTGTTGCGGTGATGGCACGGAACGCAGCAATGTGGGCCATGATGCCCGCCTTGTCGTCGGCGGCGCCGCGGCCATAGAGCCGGCCGTTGCGTTCTTCGGCGGTGAAGGGAGTGCTGTCCCAGAGTGCTTCATCGCCGGGAGGCTGCACGTCATGGTGCGCGTAGAGCACGATGGTGGGCTGGCCGGGGGCTGCGGGTTTTCGGGCGACGACGGCCGGCCCACCGGGGGTGCCATCCTCTTTGGGGACACGCAGGATCTGCACGTCGGCAATGCCTGTGGTGCGGATCAGGGCGGCGACAGCTTCGGCGCTGCGTTCAAGTTGCGCCGCGTCGAAGGCGTCCCAGGCGATGCCGGGGATGGCCACCAGGTCGATGAGCTCGGAGACGGTTGCGGGGAAGCTGGCGGCAACACTGCTGCGCAGCTCGGCGATGGGCAGCGCGCCGGTCAATTCCGGTGAGAGCTGCGGGCCTGCTGGTTCATGAAGGGTCATGTTTGCCAGACTACCGCGCCACGAATTCCCGGCGGCAAAGCCGGGCCGCTGTTCGGGGTATCCTTTATGGGTGTTTGGACGTAAGAAAGATCAAGCCCCCGACCTGCAGGTAACGCCTGTTTCCGACGAGCAGTCTGCCCGGTTCAAGGACCCGCAGTCAGCCAAGGGCGTGCCCACCCCTTCCCGGAAGGCGCAGGAAGAGGCACGCAAGCGCCCCCTCGTGCCCAACGACCGGGCTGCCGCCAAGGTTGCCGCCCGCGACGCCCGCCGTGAAGAGCAGGCTCGCATGCGCCGTGCCCTCGACACCGGTGAGGAGCGTTTCCTGCCGGCCCGTGACAAGGGTCCGCAAAAGCGTTACGCCCGCGATTACATCGATGCGCGCTTCAGCCTGGGCGAGTTTGTCATGTTCGCCGCCCTGGCCATCGTGTTGTTGACGGTGATCATCCCGGTGCGCAACGCCGACGGCACCTCCAACGATTCCCAGCTGATCATCTTCGGCCTGTTCTGGGTCATGGTCGCGTTTGTGGCAATCGACGTGTGGCTCATGTCCCGCAAGCTCAAGAAGGCATTGATCGCCAAGTTCCACACGATCGACTCCGGCGTTATCTGGTATGCGTGCATGCGATCCATGCAGTTCCGCCGCCTGCGCCTGCCCAAGCCCATGGTGCGCCGCGGGGAATGGCCCTCGTAGCCTCCCGTCAGTCAACGCACCCCCAGCACAACACGCCGGCCGCTTCCAAACGGAAGTGGCCGGCGTCGCACTTTAACGGTGTTAACTAGAGCCATGGAATATCGCTACCTTGGCCGTTCGGGCCTGAAAATCACTGAAATCACGTACGGCAACTGGCTGACCCACGGCTCCCAGGTGGAGAACGACGTCGCAACGGCGTGCGTACGTGCCGCACTCGACGCCGGAATCACCACCTTTGACACGGCAGACGCCTACGCCAATGGTGCCGCTGAGGAAGTCCTCGGCGCCGCCCTGGCCACGGAACGCCGCGAATCACTGGAGGTTTTCACAAAGGTCTACTGGCCTGTGGGGCCCAAGGGGCCTAACGACACGGGCCTCTCCCGCAAGCACATCATGGAGGGCATCAACAACTCGCTGCGCCGCCTCAACATGGACTACGTTGACCTGTACCAGGCGCACCGCTATGACCATGAAACCCCTCTCGAAGAGACCATCACAGCCTTCGCCGACGTGGTCCGTGCGGGCAAGGCGCTCTACATCGGCGTCTCGGAATGGAATGCGCAGCAGCTGCGCGACGGCCAGCGCCTGGCCCGCGAGGCCGGATTCGCGCTTGTCTCCAACCAGCCGCAGTACTCGGCGCTGTGGCGGGTCATTGAACCCGAGGTTATCCCGGCCGCCAAGGAGCTGGGCATGTCCCAGGTAGTCTGGTCGCCCATGGCCCAGGGCGTGCTGTCCGGCAAATACCGCCCAGGAGCCCCCCTCCCGACAGGCTCCCGTGCCACGGACGAACACGGCGGAGCCAACACCATCAAGGCGTTCCTCGACGACGACATCCTCACGAACGTGCAGAAACTGCAGCCCATCGCCAACGAACTCGGCCTGAGCATGCCCCAACTGGCGATCGCCTGGGTGTTGCAAAACGAGAACGTCGCCACAGCCCTGGTCGGTGCCTCACGCCCGGAACAGGTCGCCGAAAACGTGAAGGCGTCCGGAGTGACGATCCCGGCCGAACTCATGGCCGCGATCGACACCGCCCTGGCCCCGTCCATCGTGAATGACCCCGCCAAGACGGTCAGCCCACCGACCCGCGTGGCGTAACGGACACAAAACCGGCCCTGCAGTCGGGGTCCCGGAGCGAGGATGGATTTTCAAGGTCGCTCAGCGACCGAGGAAATCTTACTGCTCGCGAGGGACCCCGACGGAAGGGCCGGTTTTTTGTGTGTAGTTATTTGCGCAGGGCTGCCAATTCCTTGTTGATGCGGGCCGCCCAGAACGGTCCCTCATAGAGGAAGCCCGTGTAACCCTGGACGAGGGTTGCCCCGGCGTCGAGGCGTTCCTGGACGTCGGCGCCGGTTTCCACGCCGCCCACCGAGATCAACGTCAGGTGCTCGCCCGTGATGGACTTAAGCTGGCGCAACACGGCCAGTGAGCGGGCCTTCAGCGGTGCACCAGAGAGCCCGCCGGCACCCTTTTCCTGAACCATGGCGGCAGGGCTGGCCAGTCCGTCACGGCTGATGGTGGTGTTCGTGCAAATGATCCCGTCGAGCTTCAGTTCAAGGGCGAGAGCAGCCACGTCGGCCACATCCTCGTCGGCAAGGTCGGGGGCGATCTTCACCAGCAGCGGCACGTGGCGGCCGGCGGCGGCATCGGCGGCTTCACGGACCCCCGTCAGCAGTGGGCGCAGCGTGGCCACGTCCTGCAGGAGGCGCAGGCCGGGGGTGTTGGGGGAACTGACGTTGACCACCATGTAGTCCGCGGACGGTGCCAGGGTGCGGGCGCTGATGAGGTAGTCATCGAGCGCGTCCTCCAGTTCCACCACCTTGGTCTTGCCAATGTTCACACCGATGACGGGGCGCACACCCGGGTAGGTTTTACCCAGCCCGGCCAACGCCTGCTCGAGGCGCGGCGCAACGGCGGCTGCGCCGTCGTTATTGAAGCCCATGCGGTTGATGACGGCACGGTCCTCCACCAGGCGGAACAGTCGTGGTTGCGGGTTGCCGTCCTGCGGCTGGCCCGTGATGGTGCCGACCTCAACATGGCCAAAACCCAGGTTCGCGAGGGCGTTGATGCCCTTGCCTTCCTTGTCGAACCCTGCGGCCAGGCCGAACGGGGTGGGAAAGGTCAGGCCAAGAGCCTGCGTCGCCAGTGACTCTGGCGGTGTGAACATGCGGCGCAAAACGGCGCCGGCACCCACAGCATGGATCGCCTTGATCATGGAGAAGCCGATCTTGTGTGCCTTTTCGGCGTCCATCCAGGAAAAACAGAGCCGGAAAACTGTGGGATAAATTCGCATACCCCTAGTTTTCCGGTTCTGCGGCACAACTGCAAAACGCCTGCCCCCGATCCGTGACACCACACACCTCCCGCCCGAGGCGTTAGCATGGCCTCATGGACAGCAACGGAGCAGGGACATGGACGCAGGCCGACGTTGTTGTGGTGGGGGCCGGGCTCTCTGGGCTCGTGAGTGCGGCGGAGGCCTACAACGCCGGCCGGACGGTACTCATCCTTGACCAGGAGCCCGAGGCGTCCCTGGGCGGCCAGGCGCACTGGTCCTTTGGCGGGCTGTTCCTGGTGGACTCTCCCGAGCAGCGCCGCCTGGGCGTGAAGGATTCCGCCGAGCTGGCCCTGGCAGACTGGCTGGGCTCTGCCGACTTTGACCGCCCCGAGGACGCCTGGCCCCGCGCGTGGGCCGAGGCCTATGTTAACTTTGCCGCGGGTGAGAAGCGCGCCTGGCTGCACTCCCTCGGCGTGCGGCTCTTCCCGCTCGTGCAGTGGGCCGAGCGCGGCGGCTACGATGCCCAGGGGCACGGCAATTCCGTCCCGCGCTTCCACGTCGTCTGGGGCACCGGACCCGGCATTGTAGCCCCCTTCCTCGCCAAGGTGGAGGAAGGCGTGGCTGCCGGGAAGGTGCAGCTGGCCTTCCGCCACCGTGCCACAGAGTTGATGTTCGACGGCGGAAACGTCACCGGGGTGCGTGGGCAGCTGCTGGAGGAATCCGGCGTCGGACGCGGTGTTGCCAGCAGCCGCACCGTCTCGGGCGACTTCAGTGTGAGTGCCGGAGCCGTGATTGTGACCACCGGCGGCATTGGCGGAAACCATCCCATGGTTCGGGACCAGTGGCCCAACGGCGACGGCCCGGGCTACATGTTGACGGGTGTGCCGGCCTCCGTGGATGGCGAGTTTCAGCAGGCGGTGGCACGGGCGGGCGGCAACCTGATCAACACCGACCGCATGTGGCACTACCCCGAGGGCATCCACAACCCCGACCCCGTCTGGCCCAACCACGGCATCCGCATCCTCTCCGGCCCGTCGCCGCTCTGGCTCGACGCCACAGGGAAGCGGCTGCCAGTGCCGCTCTTTCCCGGCTTTGATTCCATCGGCACGCTGCGGCACCTGGAGACGACCGGGCACGACCATTCGTGGTTCATCTTGAACAAAACCATCATAAGCAAGGAGTTTGCCCTCTCAGGCTCCGAGCAAAACCCCGATCTGACGGGCAAGGACGTGAAGCTGCTCGCCAAGCGGGCCCTGCCGGGCGCGCCGGGTCCCGTGCAGAATTTCATCGACCACGGCGTCGACTTCCTGCAGGCCGGCACGGCACCTGAACTGGCTGCGAAGATGAACGCCCTGGTGGGCAGCGAGCTCATCGACCCGGCCGCCCTGCAGGAGACCTTGGTCGCCAGGGACAGCCAGGTGGAAAGCGGACTCGGCAAGGACACCCAACTCAATGCCATCCGTGAGGCCCGGCGCTTTGCCACGGACAAGTTGATGCGGGTGGTTCCTCCCCATCCCATGCTGGCACCCGAGCACGGCCCGCTCTTTGCGGTCCGCCTGACGACGCTGACCCGGAAAAGTTTGGGCGGGTTGGCCACGGACCTGTCCTCCCGTGTGCTGGATGCGGACGGCACACCCATAAGCGGGCTCTATGCCGCTGGTGAGGCTGCAGGCTTTGGCGGCGGCGGCATGCACGGCTACAGGTCGCTGGAGGGAACGTTCCTGGGTGGCTGCCTGTTCTCCGGCAGGATTGCCGGGCGCCACGCCGCAGGCGCAACCGGGGCATGAGCCGCCGCGAGCCGCGTTGGTCCCCGGACATCCTGGGCCCCGACTACCAAGCCACCTCATTGGTGGTGCCCATCAGGGAGCAGGGGGTTCAGGACGGCCACCCCAGCGGCAGCTACCGAGCCACGCTGGTCCGGCACCGGCCGGTACACCCGGCGCCACGGGAAGCCCCGGCTCCGCGGGCGCCCGTGCTGTTCATCCACGGCTGGAGCGACTACTTCTACAACACGAAGCTGGCCGAGTTCTTCACGGCCCGCGGCTACCCCTTTTATGCCCTTGACCTGCACAACCACGGCCGCAGTCTGGCCTCCCCTGAACTGGGCGGCTACGTGGCGGACCTGGCCGACTACGACGCTGAAATTCTGGCGGCCCACGAGCTGATAGCCAGTGAACACCCGTGCCCGGCGGGCGACCCAGCGGCGGTGCCCGGCACTGCCCCGATCATCCTGATGGGCCATTCCACGGGCGGGCTGATAGCCACGCTTTGGGCCCACCACAACCCGGGATATGTCAGCCACCTCATCCTAAACAGCCCTTGGCTGGAAATCCAGGGCGGCGCTGCCATCCGGCGCGCAGCCACTCCCCTCGTGCAATTGGCTGACCTGCGCCCGCTGATGCGCATGCGAGTGCCCGAGCGGTCCTTCTACTGGCGCGGCATCAGCAACGACGCCTACGGCGAATGGCCGGTGGACAAGGCGCTGCGCCCGCCGCAGGCCTTTCCCGTCCGGGCCGGCTGGATGAAGGCGATCCTGGCCGCCCAGCAAGAGGTGGCCAGAGGACTGAAACTGCCCATGCCGGTCCTCGTGCTGCTCTCTGCCAAGAGCATGCTGGGGCCTGTATGGAGCGATGCCATGCTGCGCGCGGACGTGGTCCTGGATGTCCGCTCGCTGGCCCTTCGGACACTCTCACTGGGCGACAGCGTGAGCCTAGAGCGGATCGAAGGCGCCCTGCACGAGGTGTTCCTGTCGAAGGAACCTGTGCGGGCCGAGGGCTACTCACGGCTGGCACGCTGGCTTCGCGGCTATGTTGAGTCGGCAGAACCAGTAATTTTATAACACAACCGCATTAAGTACGCCCGTGCCACATCCCACCGCGCCCGGGCTTACCGCTGTGTCTAGGCTTGCGCGGCCGCGTCCACGGCCCCGCCATAGCGCCTGTCCCGGCGCGCATACTCGTCGACGGCAGCCCAGAGCGTGCGACGGTCGACATCGGGCCACATGGTGTCCATGAAGATGAACTCCGCGTAGGCGGACTGCCACAGCATGAAGTTTGAAAGGCGCTGCTCTCCGCTGGAGCGCAGGAACAGATCAACATCGGGCGCCTCGGGCACGTACAGGTACTTCTGCACGGTCTTCTCGGTGACCGACTTCGGGTTCAGCCGTCCGGCCGCAACATCGGCGGCGAGGGCCGCAACGGCGTCGGCAATTTCGGCACGGCCGCCGTAATTAACACACATGGTCAAGGTAATAACGTCATTGTCCTTGGTGTGCTCCTGAGCTTCCTCCAGCTCCCTGATCACCGAGCCCCACAGCTTGGGTCGGCGCCCGGCCCATCGAATACGTACACCCCACGCGTCGAGTTGGTCACGCTGGCGTCTTAATACATCCTTGTTAAATCCCATGAGGAAGCGCACCTCTTCGGGTGAACGCTTCCAGTTCTCGGTGGAGAAGGCGTAGACGCTGACGTACTTGATGCCCATTTCAATGGCACCCGCCATGACGTCCAGCAGTGCCGGCTCACCGGCTTTGTGACCTTCCACCCGGGGCAGGCCACGCTGGTTGGCCCACCGGCCGTTGCCGTCCATGACAATAGCAACATGGGCTGGCACAAGCTCGCTCTGAATGGCGGGAACTGTGACCCCTGAGGGGTGCGGCCAGGGCGCCACCACCGGCGGTTTGGATTTACTGCGGCTGCTACGTTTGACGGCCATTGTTGTTTACACACGCTCCACAAGTTTCAGGGAACGCACCGTGCGTTCCAAATGCCATTGCACATATCCTGCCACCAAACCTGCAGCCTCACGCCGATGAATGGGCGCGGAGGAATCGGCGCCCGCCCAGTCACCGCTGAGCAGGCTGCCAAGCAACATCATGGTTTCAGGCGCCGGTGCCGGCGATCCTGGCGGGCGGCAGTTGTGGCAGACTGCACCGCCCAGGGACGCATTGAACGCCCCGTGGGGGCCGGGCTCACCGCAGCGGGCGCACTCGGAAAAGCTTGGTGCCCAGCCCGCGATTGACACGGCCCGCAAAAGGTAGGAGTCCAGGATCAGTTCCGCTGCGTGCGCGCCCCGGCTCAGGGAGCCCAGAGCCCCCACCAGCAGCAGGTAATGCGAGGTTGAGGTCTCCCCGTCAACATCTGTCAGCCGTTCGGCCGTTTCCGCCATGGCGGCGGCCACCACGTAGCGGTCATAGTTGGCGGCGATGGCGTCCCCATAACTGGCCCTGGCCACGGCCTGTGTGACGATGTCCAGGGAGCGGCCCTTGACCAGTTGCAGGTCGGCCACCATGAAGGGTTCCAGCCGGGCGCCGAATTTGCTGCTCGTGCGGCGCACACCCTTGGCCACGGCGCGCAGCTGCCCGTGGTGGTGCGTCAGCAGCGTGATGATCCTGTCTGCCTCGCCCAGCTTGTGGGTGCGCAGCACCACAGCATCGTCCCTATAGGTGCGGGAGGCAAAAGATCGATTGGACACCCCTCCATTGTCCCATCATTGCCCCGCTTGCCGGCACTGGCACACCGGCCGTTTGCGGCTGGGACACAAAACACCCCGGCAGCAAACCATGGTTGGTTCGCTGCCGGGGTGCGGGTGTGCGGGTGTGCGGGTGTGCGGGTGTGTCAGGCTTTCAGCGTGCCCGGTCTGCGTCAGGCGGCGCGGGAGTCCCGGATGGCCCGGTTGACGGCGGAGATGACTGCCTTCAATGACGACGTGGAGGTGTTGGCGTCAATGCCTACGCCCCACAGCACGCGCTCGCCCACAGCACATTCCACGAAGGCTGCTGCGCGGGCGTCGCCACCTTCGGACAGGGCATGTTCGGAGTAGTCAAGGACGCGCACGTCCATGCCGTCCTCGGAGAGGATGGCCAACAGGGCGGCGATGGGGCCGTTGCCGGTTCCCGTGCGTTGGTGTGCCACGCCGTCGATGATCAGTTTGGCACCCAGGGTGACCTCACCGTCGTCGTCCGTTGAGGTGGTGAACGGGCCAATGCGGTACCGGCCCCACTGTTGGCCTGCATCCTCGGCCGGCAGGTACTCGTCCTTGAAGATGGTCCACAGCTGGGCGGCACTGACCTCGCCGCCAACAGTGTCGGTGCGCTGCTGGATGACGCCGGAGAACTCGATCTGGGCACGGCGCGGCAGGTCCAGGCTGTGCTCGTTCTTCAACAAATAGGCCACACCGCCCTTGCCGGACTGGGAATTCACCCGGATGACTGCCTCGTAGCTGCGGCCCAGATCCTTCGGGTCGATGGGCAGGTACGGGACAGCCCAGGTCTGGGCGTCGACGTCGACGCCGGCGGCGGCCGCGTCCGCTTCCATGGCCTCCAGGCCCTTCTTGATGGCGTCCTGGTGCGATCCTGAGAATGCTGTGAACACCAGGTCACCGCCATAGGGGGATCGCTCGGGCACGGGCAGCTGGTTGCAGTACTCAACTGTGCGGCGCACTTCGTCGATGTCGGAGAAGTCGATCATGGGGTCCACGCCCTGGGTGAACATGTTCAGGCCGAGGGTGACGAGGTCGACGTTGCCGGTGCGTTCACCGTTGCCAAACAGGCAGCCTTCGATCCTGTCGGCACCTGCCAGGTATCCGAGCTCGGCTGCGGCCACGCCGGTGCCGCGGTCGTTGTGCGGGTGCAGGGACAACACGATGCCCTCACGCGGGTGCAGGTTGCGGCTCATCCATTCGATGGAGTCCGCGTAAACATTGGGGGTGGCCATTTCGACCGTGGCGGGCAGGTTGATGATGACCTGGTTGTCGGCCGATGCCTCAAAGATGTCGGCGATGGCATTGCAGACGCGCAGTGCATACTCGGGTTCGGTTCCGGTGAAGGACTCCGGCGAGTACTCGTAGGTGATCTGCGTGTCGGCGAGTGTCTCTTCATACTTCTTACACAGGCGGGCACCCTGCAGGGCGATGTCCAGGATGCCGTCCTCGTCCTGCTTGAACACGACGCGACGTTGCAGCACGGACGTGGAGTTGTACAGGTGCACGATCGCCTGCTTGGCACCGATCAAGGACTCGTACGTCCGCTCGATCAGGTGTTCACGGGCCTGGGTCAGGACCTGGATGGTGACGTCGTCGGGGATGTGGCCACCGTCGATGAGCTGGCGGACAAAGTCAAAGTCCGTTTGTGAGGCCGAAGGGAAACCGACCTCAATTTCCTTGAAGCCCATCTTGACCAGCAGCGCAAACATTTTCATCTTGCGGCCGGGGCTCATGGGGTCGATCAGCGCCTGATTGCCGTCGCGCAAATCCACTGCACACCAGCGCGGGGCCTTGGTGATGACCTTGTCAGGCCAGGTGCGATCGGGCAGATTGACCGTGATCTGGTCCTGAAACGGGAGGTAACGCTCTACGGGCATTCCGGAGGTTTTTTGCGCATTTCGCATGGAAGATGACCCTTTACTGTTGTTCAACGAATTGGGAGGCCGGCCGGGCAACACAAACACCGCAGCGAGGGTGGCCATGGTCCGAATCGACAAAATTCAACAGGTTCTAGGCCTCGCCGCGGCAGCTAAGGAGAAGCATTCCAGTGCGCACATTTTTACCCTAGCACGGCACGTAGGATGATGGTGAACGAACTCACGTTGCGGGTTTATGCCCGGTACGTAAAAACTGCTGACCCATGAAGGGGAACCGATTCTCTTGACCCATTCCGGTATCAACCTCGCCCACATTGACCCAAACACCCGGCCTCAGGATGATTTGTTTGACCATGTCAACGGTGCCTGGCTGGAAGCGGAGGTGATTCCGGCGGACCGTGCCCTGACAGGTTCCTTCATCACCTTGCGCGATGACTCCGAGGCCGCTGTCAAGGCCATCATTGAACACGCCGGAGCAGAAGCGGACAGCGCAGGGGCGGCCAACCCCCTGGCTGCCAAGATCGGTGCACTCTACGCCGGGTTCATGGACGAGGCCGCCATCGACGCTGCCGGCGCGACCCCGCTGGCACAGAAGCTTGCCGCCATTGACGCGGCGGACTCCATCGACGCGCTGGCACGGCTCATGGGCGAGTTTGACCGCACGGGCGGCAGCACCTTGTTTGGCGCCTATGTAAATAACGACGCCGGAAATCCGGACCGCGCGCTGCTGCACCTTTTCCAGGCCGGGCTGGGGCTCCCCGACGAGTCGTACTACCGCGAGGAAAAATTTGAGTCGGTGCGCACCGCGTATGTGACACACGTGCAGACCATGCTGGAGCTTGCCGGCGTGTCCGATGCCGCCGCCAAGGCACCGCGTGTCATGGCGTTGGAGACCGAGATCGCGGCCACCCACCTCGACAAGGTGTCATTGCGCGATCCGCAGAAGACCTACAACCTGATGGACCGTGCCGCAACGCTGGCGTTGCTGCCGGAGTTGGAACCCTGGCTGGAAGCCTTGGGCATCACTGCGGAGCAGAGCGCCGAGCTGGTTGTTGCAACACCCGGATTCTTCACCGGCCAGCAGGCACTGCTGGTGGCGGAGCGCTGCCCTGACTGGCAGGCCTGGCTGTCCATGCGCACCATCTCCAGCCTGGCTGGTTACCTGTCGCAGGACTTTGTTGACGCGAATTTCGCCTTCTACGGCACCACCCTGAGCGGCACCCCCGCCATCCGGGACCGCTGGAAGCGCGGGGTCGCCCTGGTCGAGGGTGTCCTGGGCGAGGCGGTGGGCGAACTCTACGTCGCGGAGCACTTCCCCGAGTCCCACAAGGCGCACATGGAAAAGCTCGTCGCCAACCTGATCGAGGCCTACCGTTCCAGCATCAACGAGCTGGACTGGATGAGCAGCGGCACCAAGGAAAAGGCACTTGAGAAGCTGGCTGCCTTCACACCCAAGATCGGTTACCCGGCCAAGTGGCGTGACTACTCCACCCTGGAGATTGTGGCCGGTGACCTGCTGGGCAACATTGAGCGCAGCAACGCCTTTGAACTGGCCCGCCAGCTGGCCAAGATCGGCGCACCGATCGACAGGGAAGAGTGGCTCATGACACCCCAGACCGTCAACGCCTACTACAACCCCACCATGAACGAAGTGGTGTTCCCGGCCGCCATCCTGCAGCCTCCGTTCTTCGATGCCGAGGCCGACGACGCCGCCAACTATGGTGGCATCGGTGCCGTCATCGGTCACGAGATCGGGCACGGCTTTGACGACCAGGGCTCACAATTTGATGGCACGGGTGCCCTGCGCAACTGGTGGAGCGATGAGGACCGGGCAGCGTTTGAGAAGCTCACAGCAAAGCTCGTGGAGCAATACAACGACCTGTCACCCGCGGCCGCCCCCGGTGAGAAGGTCAACGGCGAGCTGACCTTGGGCGAGAACATTGGCGACCTTGGCGGCCTGGCCATCGGATTCAAGGCGTACCAACTGAGCCTGGACGGCGCGGAACCGGCAATCATTGACGGGCTGACCGGGGCACAGCGCTTCTTTTATTCATGGGCTGAGTGCTGGCGCACCAAGATCCGCCCGGAAGAGGCACTGCGCCGGCTGACCATTGACCCGCACTCCCCCGCCGAGCTGCGCTGCAATGCCGTGGTCAGCAATCTTGACGCCTTCCACGAGGCCTTCGAGACCACACCCAGCGACAAGATGTGGCGCGAACCTGCCGAACGCGTCAGCATCTGGTAGCAGTGACGGTGGCGAACAACTAAAACAAATGGCAATGGCGACCCGGATCCCCGGGCCGCCATTGCCATCACTGTCCAACCACAAGGTCAGCGCGGGTACATGTCCGGGTTGACGGTCAGGCACTGGCCGGGTTGATCGGCCGTACTGGAGACAATTTTCTCCGGGACCACCGTGGTGCCGTATTCGGTGCCGGACACCCAGTCGCTGCCCACCAGCAGGCGCACGCCAACAATGGTCGGGTCGGAGACCACGGCCGTTTCGGGCAGCTTGAACAGGGCCGCAACATCGGCGGCAACATCGGCCATGTCGGCACCGTAAAGCACCCGGGTTTGCGCCTCCGCCGGCACGTCACCCACGCTGAAGGTGTTGGTGAAGCCGTCAGCGGCCAGCAGCTGGATGAGTTCCATGCTCCGGCCCACCAGGGATGAGGCGTTGGCGATGGATATCGGCTGGAGTGCCTTATCGTAGGCCGGGACTTCGGTGGCCGGGTCCGTGGCCGGATCAGTTTCTGCACCGGGCGTTTCCGTGCCGGGGGTTTCCTCCGGGGCCGCGGGCTCCGGCGTGAGCGAGGTGCCATTGCGCAGGGCGGCAAAGAATTGTGCGGCGTCTGGCTCCAAAAGCTGGACCTTGTTGTTGTCGCCCACGTACGCCGCAGTGGGAACTGTGACAAACGCCACCTGGGCAAGATCAATCTTTGCCAGGCGCGTGGCAATGCCCACCATGGAGGGAATGTTGGCCAGGCCCTGGTCGATGGTCAGGTTCCTTGTGACCACGTCGGCCAGGTTATACAGTTTGGGCAGGTTGGTCAGGGTGCCTTCGCTCTTGACCTTGCGGATCATGGAGCCGAGGAAATACTGCTGGGCCTGGATGCGGGAAAGGTCACTGGCATCACCGAATGAATGGCGGGTGCGCAGGAACTGCAAGGCTTGTTCCCCCGAAATCCAACTGTTGCCTGCTGGCAGCACCAGCCCTGACCCTGGGTTGTCATTCAGAGCGTGGTCGATGCATACTTCCACGCCACCTAGGGCTGTTGAGAGTTCCTTCACGGCGGTGAAGTCGGCCAGCATGAAGTGGTCGATGGTCAGCCCGGTGATGTCATTGATCGCCGCAACGGTGCATCCCGGCCCCGCCTGAAGGGAGGCGTTGAGCTGGCCCGCCAACGACCCTGCGATGACGCCGTTGCCGTCGGCACTCTTGCAGTCCGGGATGGGGACCATCAAATCGCGTGGAAAACTGGTGACGGAGACGCGGCTGTTGTCGGCTGAAATGTCCATCAGCAGCATGACATCGGCGTTGCCCTCGCCGGTGGAGTCATCGGCCGTACCGTACTCGCTGTTGGCTCCGGCTCGGGTGTCGGTGCCCATGATCAGGATCTGCAACGAGCCTGTCTGCTCGGCCTGCGGCTGGTTGGAGGACTTGTTGCCGATCCCCACGTTTAGTTCTGCCGTGGTCACGTTGGTCTGCAGCTTGTAAAACAGCAGGCCTGCGGTTCCCAGACCGAGCACCACGACGGCCGAGAGCGTCAGTGCCGTGATCCGCAGCCACAGTGAGGGCTTCTTCGCCGGCTTGAAGTGCCTGCCGACCGGCCCTGCTGAGCTGCGGGGTCCACTGCGTGGGGTGCTGGCAGCTTTCGCTTGCCCCGTTTCGGCACGGCGACGCCCCATGGATGAACCTTTCACAGACAATAATGACTTTGACGAGTTTAGCGAGCAAAACTGGGAACATCCCCAACGCCGCGCGCTACCCCGACAGTTGTGGCTTAGAAGCCCAGCTTGACCAGCTGCTTGGGATCACGCTGCCAGTCCTTGGCGACCTTCACGTGCAGGTCCAGGTAAATCTTAGTGCCCAGCAGCGCCTCAATGCCCTTGCGTGCATTGGTGCCCACCTCGCGCAGCCTGGCGCCTCCCTTGCCGATGATGATGGCCTTCTGGGAAGGCCGTTCAACGTAAAGGTTCACCCGCACATCCAGCAGCGGATTGTCCTCGCTACGCCCCTCTCGGGGGATGATCTCCTCCACCACAACCGCCAGGGAGTGTGGCAGTTCATCCCGCACACCTTCCAGGGCTGCCTCACGGATCAGCTCCGCAACCATGACGGCTTCGGGCTCATCCGTGAGTTCGCCGTCGGGATAGAGCGCTGGTGACAGCGGCAGGTAGTCGGCAAATACCTTCGCCAGCGTTTCAACCTGGAAATCCTCCACGGCGGAGACAGGCACGACGGCGGCAAATCCCCTTTCGCCGATGACCTCCCGGCCCAGCTTCTCAACAGCTATGAGCTGGTCCGTCACCGCCTGCCGGTCGACCGTGTCAGTTTTGGTCACAATGGCAATGACCGGCTTGTTGCCCACGTTGCCCAGCTGTGCTGCGATGTAGCGGTCACCGGGGCCGATCTTTTCGTTGGCGGGCAGGCAGAAGCCGATGACATCCACTTCCGACAGCGTGTCCGCAACGAGGTCGTTCAGGCGCTTACCCAGCAATGTCCGGGGCCTGTGCAGTCCGGGGGTGTCCACCAGGACCAGCTGGAAGTTGTCCCTGTGGACGATTCCGCGAATCGTGTGCCGGGTGGTTTGCGGCTTCGCGGAGGTGATGGCCACCTTCTGCCCCACGAGCGCATTGGTCAATGTTGACTTGCCCGCATTGGGGCGGCCTGCAAGAACGGCAAAACCTGCGCGGAAGTCATCGCCCTTGCTTTCAATCAGGCCGGACTTGCCCTTGTTCTTACTCATGATCGCTCCTGTGTTGCTGCTCGGTGGGGGTCTTAATGGCCGTACTGTCATTCTCGGCTGGTTCAATGGCGCTGGCAATGAGGTGGCTGACCCGGTTGGGTGAACCTTCAATTCTCTGGGCCACCAGCAAGATGCCGTTGACCTCCACACTGTTGCCGACGGAGGGAATCCTGCCCAGGTGTTTGGCGAGCAAGCCGCCTGCCGTGTCCACTTCGTCGTCGTCAATGTCTTTGCCGAAGAGTTCCCCCAGCTCATCGATGGCCATGCGGGCCTTGACGAGATATCTGCCGTCGGGCAGTTTTTGTACCTCTGGTGAAACCTGGTCGTACTCGTCGGCGATTTCGCCGACAATTTCCTCGATCAAATCTTCCAGTGTCACAAGCCCGGCGGTACCGCCGTACTCGTCCACAACGATGGCGAAATGGGTGGATTCGCGTTGCAGTTCCTTCAGGAGGTCGGCGACAGTTTTGGATTCCGGCACGTAGCGGACGCTTCTTGCCAGCTGCTCCACCTTGGGCGCTTCCTCGTGGTCCCCAAGCCTGTGCAGCGTGGCAACAACATCCTTCAGGTACAGCACGCCAAGAATATGGTCGGTGCTCTCGCCTATGACGGGGATGCGGGAGTACCCTGAGCGCAGGAAAATTTCCAGTGCATCCTCAAGGGCGCCGCCCTGGTCAACGCTGATGATTTCCGTGCGCGGCACCATGACGGCGCGCACCATGGTTTCGCCCAGGTCAAAGACACTGTGAATCAGTTCTGCTTCATCGTCTTCGATCATGTCCGCTTCACTGGCACGGTCAACGAATTCGCGGAATTCCTCTTCGCTGACAAAGGCGTCGTCACTGCCCGTGGTGTCCTTGGCCAGCAACGAACCAAGCCGGATGAGCCATTCGGGGATGGGGCCCAGGATCCGCCGCAGCAGGTGCACCAACCAGGCGGAACGCCCGATCAGTGCACTTGCATGCATCCTGCCCAGTCTGCGTGGGGAAACACCGACCAGCATGAATCCCAGGACAGCCATCACGACTGTGGCGATGAGACCGGCAATCCATTCATTGCCCAACAAACCAACAAGGAAGATGGCAACAGCAACTGCGGCAGCCATTTCGGACCACACGCGCCAAAATCGCAGTGCGTTGAGGTGGACGGCGGGTTCTGCCAGCACTTTTTCCAGGGATGCGTGGCGGCCATGGGCAGCCACTGCCTCGGCATCATGGCGGGGAAAGAAACTCAAAGCTGACTCGAGGGCGGCCATGAAGGCGGCGATGACAGTGAAGATCACTCCCATGACCGGTAAAGCAACAAGCGTCACTTCATTGTCTCCCGCGGTGCTTCCTTGCCCAGGAAGCTGGAGAGCAGTTCACGCTGGAGGCCAAACATCTCTTCTTTTTCTTCCGGCTCGGCATGGTCGTAGCCCATAAGGTGCAGCATGCCGTGCGTGGTGAGGAGCAGGAGCTCCTCTTCCATGCTGTGGCCGGCCGCCTCGCCTTGTTCGGCGGCAACCACAGGGCACAGCACAATGTCGCCAAGCAGGCCGGGCGCTGTCGGGTTGGTTGCCGTTCCGGGGCGCAGCTCATCCATGGGGAAGGACAGCACGTCGGTGGGGCCCGGCTCGTCCATCCATTCGATGTGCAGTTTTTCCATGGTGGGCACGTCCGCGAGGATCACCGAAACTTCCGTTTGGGGGTGCACAAACATGGCGCCCAGGATGTGCTTGATCAGCCTGACGAGATCTTCCTGCGGCACCTCCACGCCGGATTCATTGTTAATTTCGATGCTCATCGTGAGGTGCTGTCCTTAGGTGTCGTGGGGCTGGGATGTGCGTCGTCCCAGGAGTTGTAGGCGCTGACAATGGCCCCCACCAGGCGGTGGCGGACAACGTCGCTAGCGTCCAGGATTGAAAAATTGATGTCGTCGACGTCGTGCAGGATTTCCCTGACCACCCGCAGCCCCGACTTGGTGCCGGAGGGCAGGTCGACCTGGGTGATGTCGCCGGTGACGACGATCTTGGAACCAAAGCCAAGACGTGTCAGGAACATTTTCATCTGTTCCGGCGTGGTGTTCTGTGCTTCATCCAAAATTATGAAGGCATCGTTGAGTGTCCGCCCGCGCATATACGCCAGTGGAGCAACTTCTATGGTGCCTGCCGCCATGAGCCTGGGGATGGTTTCGGGATCCATCATGTCGTGCAGGGCGTCGTACAGCGGGCGCAGATACGGGTCAATCTTGTCGTTGAGGGTTCCGGGCAGGAAGCCGAGGCGTTCCCCTGCCTCAACGGCCGGACGGGTCAGGATGATCCGGCTGACTTCCTTGTGCTGCAGCGCCTGGACGGCCTTGGCCATGGCCAGGTACGTTTTTCCGGTGCCGGCCGGTCCTATGCCAAAAACCACGGTGTTGCGGTCGATGGCGTCAACATACTCTTTTTGGTTGGCCGTCTTGGGCCTGATGGTCCGTCCCCTGCTGGAGAGAATGTCATAGCTGAGTATGTCCACGGCAGGGGAATCCGGGCGGCTCTTGAGCATCGCCACCAATTGTTCCCACACGGCCGCATTCATGGTGTTGTTGCGGGCCACCATGCCGCGCGCTTCTTCCATAAGGTGCATGATGCGCGGAACCACGGAGGAAGGACCGGTCATGGTCAAGACATTGCCGCGTGCCAGAAAGCTGACATCGGGATAAAGGTTTTCAACAATCCGTAAACCTTCGTCTTCGGCACCAAGGGTAGCGACCATTTGCTCGGTGGAGAGAAAGTGCACCACTTCTGTACGCGTGCCGTCCACGGAATGCGGGAAGTGCCGCCCGGGCCCCTCATCGGGGTATGCATCAGGGCGGTGTGCTGTTGTCTCTGCCATAAGTTCGGCCTGGACCGGCCTGAAATCTCTCCTTGACGCCACCGGAATATATTTCCGGAATTCCAGTAATGCTGTGTTCCATAAATTCTAGTGCACTCCTTCACCGGCGGGACCCATATACCGGTTAAGCCGTCAGCGCATCTTTGGCCCATCCTGTGACACAAGTGTTTCGATACGGTTTCAGTTCATTGCCAACAGCACATTTTCGCAGCATTCGGGCCTGTGGCTGTGCCAAGCTAGAGGTGTTCGAAAGTCTTGTGGGGATACTGATGAACGCCACCTGACCATCGGCAAACGCAGAGAGCTGCGGCCGGCTGAACGAAGACCAGATGAGCGAGAGCCCCACCCCATGCCTGCTTTCTCCCCCGCACCGTCAAGACGGCACGCCGTCTGCGCTGATGTGAGCCGTCGGGAGCGCCGCACCGTGGAACGCCTGCGCATGGTTGACCGTTTCGCGATCCTTGGCCTTTCCCTGTCGCTGGCACTTGCCGGCTGCACCTCGGACGGCACAGGCGAGGGCGATGCGACCATGCCAGCCAGTTCCACCACATCCTCTTCTGCCTTGGTTACCGATGCCCCGCTCGAGACTGCCACCGCCTCACAGACGTTGCCCGTGTACTGGCTGGGACGCAGCAATGACGATGTGTTCCTGTACCGCGAATTTTTTCCGTCGAAGTCGACCGACGATCCCATGGTGGCTGCCCTGCGCACCATGATGAGCAGCAAGCCCAACGATCCTGACTACTTCTCATTGTGGAACAGCCCCTCACGCCTGGGTGCCTCAATTTCCGCCAAAAATGTGATCACGGTTGATGTTTCAGCGGACGCGTTCGGCCAGAAGGTGGATGAGGGTATTGCCAAGCGGTCCATCGCCCAACTGGTGTATACGGCGACGGCGGCAGCTGCCATGGCCGGTCTCGTCGACACCAGCTCCTCCATCCAGGTTTCGGTGCTGGTGGACGGGCACACAGGCTACGACGCCTTTGGCCACGTATCCTTGGACAAGCCTTTGACCCGCGACGCTTCTCTCGTGGCCCCCGTGTGGATCATCGATCCCTCCAACGACGCCACATACAAAACTCTGCCGTTGAAGGTTGAGGGGCAGGGCATCTCCCCCACCGGAAATCTGAGCTGGTCGCTGGCCAAGGTCAGCAATGACACGGTCGGTGAGGAATACCTGAATGGAACTGTGGCCATTCCGGAGGGTCCCAATGAGTTGGGCAACTTTAGTTTTTCGCTGATCCCGCCGCCTGGTGCCTATCAGCTCTCGGTGTTCCTTGACGATCCCCAGGCACCCGGCAAGAGGTTGGGCGTGGACACCAAAATGGTCAGGATTGCCGGACAGAACGTTAAATAGTCCGGCTGCCGGGACTGTTTAACGTGCTTACCAGCGGCCCAGCTGTTGGCTGAGAAGTACGACGGCGGCCGGTCCGGCGGTCGATGAGCGCAGGACATGGTGGCCCAGCAGGGCGGTCTTGGCGCCGGCTGCCGTGAACGCGGCAACTTCCGCTGCGCTCATGCCGCCTTCCGGACCCACGATCAACAGCACCGTGCCGGGCGCAGCATCCGCCGCCCGGGAGTCCTGCCAGTGGCGTGCCACCTCGGCCACCGGGTCGGTGGCATCTTCATGCAAAATCAAGGCCAGCCCGGCTGCGGCTATCTGCTCGCACACCCCTGCCGTCCCCACGAGGGCCCCGACCGTGGGAACCGTTGCCCGGCGCGCCTGTTTGGCGGCGGCAGTCACCACCTGGCGCCACTTTTCGGGGCCCTTCACGGTCTTGTCCAGCTTCCAGCGCACAATGGAGCGTTCAGCCTGCCACGGCAGCACCGCGTCAATGCCCAGTTCGGTGGCTGTCTCAATGGCCAGCTCGTCCCTGTCCCCCTTGGCCAGTGCCTGGATCAAGGTGAAGGTGATGGCCGGTGCAGGCTCCTGGAGCACCGTCTGGACGGCCACCGTCAGCGAACCCTTTTCAGCGTGGCTGACGGTGCAGACCAAACGCAGCCCTCCGCCGTCGCACACGTCAACCGGCTCACCCGCGGCGAGCCGCTTGACGGTGGTGGCATGGCGCCCTTCGGCCCCGTCGAGGGTAAAGACGGCACCGGGGACGAGTCCGGCCAGCGCCGCGGAGCCGGCGTAAAAGACTGGGTTGCTCATGCGGGCCTAGAAGTTGCCGAGCTTGTCACGGAGCTTGGCGAACATGCCGCCGCTGCTGACAAGTTTGCCTTCCGAGAAGGTTTCCCCACGCAGTGCGGCGAGCTGCTTGAGCAGTTCCTCCTGGGCGGCGTCGGGCTTGGTGGGCGTTTCCACGTGGATGTGCACCTTCATGTCGCCACGGCCGAATCCGCGCAGGTGCGTCACACCCAGGCCGCGCAGGTTGATGACCTCACCGGCCTGGGTGCCGGGCTTGATGCTGACGGGCTGTTCGCCGTCGAACGTTTCAAAGGTGAGTTCGGTGCCGAGTGCGGCCGCCGTCATGGGCACGCTCAGGGTGGCGTGCAGGTCGTCGCCCTCGCGCAGGAAGGCGGGGTCGTTGTTGACCTTCATCTCCACGTAGAGGTCACCGGAGGGGCCGCCGGCGGGACCCGCTTCGCCCTGCCCGGACAGTTGGATGCGGGTGCCTGTGCTCACGCCGGCCGGGACCTTGATGGTCAGTGTGCGGCGGTGGCGGATGCGCCCCTCGCCCATGCATTCGTTGCAGGGGTCGATGATCATGGTGCCGAAGCCTTGGCAGGAGTTGCAGGTGGCCAGGGTCATGACGTTGCCCAGGATGGAGCGCATGGGGCGCTGGATCTGGCCGCTGCCATGGCAAACGTCACACGTGGTGGGGTGCGTGCCGGGGCGGCAGCAGCTGCCGTCGCAGGTGGGGCACGTGATGGCCGTGTCGATTTCAAGCTTCTTGTTGACTCCGAACACGGCTTCACGCAATTCCACGCGAACCGTGATCAGTGCGTCCTGGCCGCGCCGGGTGCGTGAGGCCGGGCCGCGGCCGCCGCCCCCGCCACCGCCGCCACCCCCGCCGAAGAACGTCTCAAAGATGTCCTGGAACGCAAAGCCGTCGCCACCGAAGTTGCTGGCGCCGGCACCGTTGTCGTTGCCGTTTTCATTGCCGGTGGTGTCGTAGACGCGGCGCTTCTGCGGGTCGGATAGCACCTCATAGGCGTGTGTAACGGCCTTGAAGCGGTCCTGTGCGTCCGCGGCGTCGTTGACGTCCGGGTGCAGCTTCCGGGCAAGCTTGCGGTAAGCCTTCTTGATTTCCTCGGGAGTGGCGTCGCGTGAAACGCCCAGGGCGTCGTAATGGTTGCTCAAAATGTTGCTCTCTTGTAAATAGTGAAACGGCGGCCGTTTAGCCGGCCAAGATTCGTGATAGGTATTGTGCCACTGCGCGCACGCTTGACATGGTGTTGGGGTAGTCCATACGGGTGGGTCCCACAATGCCCAGCTTGGCCCCCTCGCCGGGTCCGTAGCTGCTGGCCACGACC
Source organism: Arthrobacter sp. PAMC 25486 (assembly GCF_000785535.1). NCBI lineage: Bacteria > Bacillati > Actinomycetota > Actinomycetes > Micrococcales > Micrococcaceae > Arthrobacter > Arthrobacter sp. PAMC 25486. The sequence continues at coordinate 891,792 of NZ_CP007595.1, forward strand.
GATGCCTCGGCCAATGAATCGTGCGGATTCTCCCTGCCGATGACCACTGCCATACCCAGGGAATCCTGTGCCATGGCCTCCAGGAGGCGCAGCAGCACCACCTGCTCCTCCAGCGCGTCGAGGACGGGCCCGATGCTCAGCGGGAAATCGTTATTGGAGCGGGCAAGATTTGCGGTACCGGCCATGACGATGCGGTCTTCACGGGCGTTGCGGGCCAGCAGCGCCAAGCCTTGGGCGAGCCTCGCTGCCGGAGCCTGCTCGGCCGGCGGCACGGACGCTGGAATGCGGGCCACGGCGTCGGCCAGGCTGACCACAGCCATGCCGTGAAGGGCGGAGAGGAAGACTTGGCGCAGTGTTGCCAGTTCGGCGTCGTCAAGGTTGACCCCGACGTCAATCACATTTTGTTCAACCTTGCCGGAGGCAAGAATCAGCACCACAAGCACCTGTCGGGCTGCCAGGGAGACAAATTCTATGTGCCGCACCACGGCGTCGCCGGAGCGGGGGTATTGCACAACGGCCACCTGGTGGGTCAGTTGGGCCAAGGCGCGCACCGTGCGTTCCAGGACATCGTCCAAGTCCGTGGAGCCTTCCAGCAGCACCGAGATGGCACGTCTCTCAGCGGCCGAGAGCGGCTTGACACTGGAGAGCTGGTCAACGAAGAGACGGTAGCCCTTGTCAGTGGGGATGCGCCCGGAACTGGTGTGCGGGGCGGTGATGAGCCCTTCTTCTTCCAGCGCGGCCATGTCGTTGCGGATCGTGGCGCTGGAGACGCCCAGGTGGTGCCGTTCCACCAGAGCTTTGGAGCCGACAGGTTCACGCGTGTGGACGTAATCTTCAACTATGGCCCGAAGGACTTCCAATTTCCGTGGTTCACTCATGCCTGACACCTCCTATCAATGACGCAGCGCTATATTGGCACTCTACCCAATCAACTGCTAAGTCTAATACTTTTTGCGCCGACCCTCCTGAGCGGCCCATGGCGCGGGATGCACGGCCCGATGCCACTTCACCGGTTAGCATGGATTTTCACCCTGCAGCGTTCGCCAAGAGCGTTGCGCCGACGAGCAAGAGTCAGGTTTTTAGTGCAATTCAACCAGTGGGGCCCCCAGGATCTCAGCGCACCGGCAGCCCGGGTGCTGCCCAAGGTGGAGGCGCGTGCCGGCCTCGTGGTGGAGGACGTCGCAACCGGGTGGGTTGGCGCCGTCGTGCGGCTGGAAAAAACCGGTGGCATGCACATAGTGGAGCTGGCGGACCGGCGGGAGAAAATCCGTGCCTTCCCGCTCGGCTTCGGCTTTCTGCTCGAGGGCGAGCCGGTGGAGCTGATTGCTCCGGTGAAGGTTGCCGCAGCGCAAACACTGCGCACCGCCTCCGGCTCGGTGAAAGTAGCCGACACCCGCGCCAAAGTGGCCAAGGCGAGCCGCATCTGGGTAGAGGGAAAGCACGACGCCGAGCTCGTGGAGAAGGTCTGGGGTGATGACCTGCGGGTGGAAGGGATCGTGGTGGAGCCGCTGCGCGGGATCGACGACCTGTCCGCCGCCGTGGCCGCGTTCTCCCCCGGACCCACACGGCGGCTGGGCATCCTGGTGGACCACCTGGTGCCGGGCTCCAAGGAATCACGCATTGTGAGCAAGCTCATGGCGACGCCCGGGTTGAGCCGGAATGTGCTGGTGGTGGGGCACCCCTATGTTGATGTGTGGCAGGCCATCAAGCCGTCCACCCTGGGCATCCCGGCCTGGCCCGTTATCCCGCGAACAATGGAGTGGAAGCTGGGAATCCTCAAGGCCTTCGGTTGGCCCCACACGACCCCCGAGGATGTGGGGCTCGGCTGGCAGCGGCTGTTGTCCCGGGTCGATTCCTATGCCGATCTGGAGCCGTCCCTGCTGGGGCGGGTTGAGGAAGTCATAGATTTCCTCACGGCACCAGTATCCTAGGGAGAGTGGCCGGAGCAATTTCGGGCCAATCTTTTTCTTGTGGAGCACGTTGAAAGGCCCATCATTGTGAGTCACCCGGCAACCCAGACCGATGGAGCGCCCCAACCGCCGCTCACCCCGTCAGAAGACAAGCAATGGGCATTCCTGTCCCACTGCGGCGGTATTCTGGGCTGCGTTCCGTCATACTTCATCCGTAAATATGTGGCACCGCGCGGCCGGTTTACCGCTCAGGAATCACTCGAGGCACTGAACTTCACCCTGCCACCCACGCTGCTGGCCGCGGCACTGAACGTGCTGGCACTGGTGTTCGTGTTCTTCAACCCGCAAATCGCCACTATTTTTTCGATGCTGGCCCTGCTGGTGTGGATCTTCCTGACAGTTTTCTCGGTCATCGGCGCCGTGCAGGTCAACAAGGGCCAGCCGTTTCGCTACGCCCTGAACCTGCGCTGGCTCAAGTAACGCCCGCGCTCTAAACAACTGACCCTCCCCGCCGGTGGGGTTCCCTGGCCGAGGTACGAGGTTAGGGTGCCGGCGGGGAGGGTCAGTTGTTCGTTCAGGTGAGGATCAGTCCACCAGGAGGGCGCGGGTTACCGCGTCGCCCAGGAGCCGGCCCTTCAGGGTCAGCACCAAGGTGCCGGCAAAGGCCTTGACCGGGTCAACGAGTTCTTGGGCGATGAGCCCGGCAACGGCTTTTCGTGCCGCAGGTGACAGGGTGCTGGTCGCCAGGCCTTCTGAGAGTCGGGACGTGAGCATGATGCGTTCAAGTTCCCGCGTGTCGGCATCGAGGGTTTCGCGGCCCGCGGCAGGCGATTCGCCCTTGTCCAGTCGGTTGGCGTAGGCAGTTGGGTGCTTGACGTTCCACCAGCGCACGCCGCCCATGTGCGAGTGTGCCCCGGGTCCGATCCCCCACCAATCGTCCCCGCGCCAGTACGCAAGGTTGTGCTGGCAGGCGTCCTCGGGGGTGCGTGCCCAGTTGCTGACCTCGTACCAGGACAGTCCCGCCGCTTGGAAGAGTGCGTCGGCGAGCTCGTATTTGGCGGCATGGTCGTCGTCGTCAATGTTGGGCACCTGCCCGCGACGGATTTGCGCCGCCAGTTTGGTGCCCTCTTCAACAATCAGCGAGTATGCGGAAATGTGGTCGGGTTCGTAGCTCAGGGCCGTGCGCACCGATGTTTCCCAGTCGGCAAAGCTCTCCCCCGGCGTGCCGTAAATCAGATCGACGCTCACCTTCAGGCCGACCTCACGCGCCCAGGCAACCGCCTGCGGCACCTTTTCGGGGTTGTGGGTGCGGTCCAGCACCTTCAGGACGTGCGGCACGGCCGACTGCATGCCAAAGGACACACGGGTGAAACCGCCGTCGAACAGCTCCTGCAGCGACTCCTTGGTGACGGAGTCGGGGTTGGCCTCTGTGGTGACTTCTGCGCCTGGTTCAAGGCCCCACTGTTCGACGGCGGATCCCAGGATGCGGGTGAGGTCACTGGCAGGCAAAAGGGTTGGGGTGCCTCCGCCAAAGAACACTGTGCTCAGCTTGCGCTCCGGGAGTCCGGAGGCAACCATGGCGCGGGCGGCAAATTCCACCTCTCGCACAGCCGTTTCGGCGTAGGCGGCCTGGGAGGCGCCGCCACCCAGTTCGGTGGCCGTGTAGGTGTTGAAGTCGCAGTAGCCGCAGCGCACGGCACAAAACGGGATGTGCGCGTACAGGCTGAACTTGCGTTCGGCAGCGCCGACGGCGGCCTGCGCGGGCAGGACACCGTCGGCCGGAGCCGGGTCCCCGAGGGGCAAAACGCTGGGGGTCACTTCTTTGACTTGTCCTTTGCCGGCTCTTCAGAGGACAGTGCAGCGATGAAGGCTTCCTGGGGGACCTCCACGCGGCCCACCATCTTCATACGCTTCTTGCCTTCCTTCTGCTTCTCCAGCAGCTTGCGCTTACGGGAGATGTCACCGCCGTAGCACTTGGCCAGGACGTCCTTGCGGATGGCACGGATGTTCTCGCGGGCGATGATCCGGGCACCAATGGCCGCCTGGATGGGCACCTCGAACTGCTGGCGCGGAATGAGCTCGCGCAGCTTGCCCGTCATCATGACACCGTAGGCGTAGGCCTTGTCGCGGTGTGTGATGGCGCTGAACGCATCAACCTGCTCGCCCTGGAGCATGATGTCGACCTTGACAAGGTCGGCGACCTGATCGCCGTCGGCCTTCCAATCGAGGGAGCCGTAGCCGCGGGTCTTGGACTTGAGGATGTCGAAGAAGTCGAACACGATCTCGGCCAAGGGCAGGCGGTAGCGGATCTCCACCCGGTCCTCTGAAAGGTAGTCCATGCCGCCAAGGATGCCGCGTCGGGTCTGGCACAGCTCCATGATGGCGCCGACAAACTCGGTGGGCGCAAGGATCGTGGCGGCAACCATGGGCTCGCGAACCTCGGCGATTTTGCCCGTGGGGTATTCGCTGGGGTTGGTGACGTGGACGACCTTTTTGTCTTCCAGCGTCACCTCGTATTCCACGTTGGGGGCTGTGGAGATCAGGTCAAGGTTGTGCTCGCGCTCGAGGCGTTCGCGGGTGATCTCCAGGTGCAGCAGGCCAAGGAAACCGACACGGAAACCAAAGCCCAAGGCGGCGGAGGTCTCGGGTTCGTAGACCAGTGCGGCGTCGTTGAGCATGAGCTTTTCCAGCGCATCACGCAGCACCGGGTAATCCGTGCCGTCCAGCGGATACAGGCCGGAGAAAACCATGGGTTTGGCTTCGTGGTAGCCGGCCAGCGCCTCGGCAGCCGGCTTGTGGAACGTGGTGACGGTGTCGCCCACCTTGGACAGGCGCACGTCCTTCACACCCGTGATCAGGTAGCCCACCTCACCAACGCCGAGGCCCTTGGACGGCTTGGGCTCCGGGGAGCTGACACCAATTTCCAGAAGCTCGTGCGTGGCGCGGGTGGACATCATCTGAATCTTCTCGCGCGGGCTCAGGCTGCCGTCGATGACACGGACGTAGGTGACCACGCCTCGGTAGGTGTCGTAGACGGAGTCAAAGATCATGGCGCGGGCAGGAGCGTTCGGGTCGCCCACGGGGGCCGGCAGATCGCGGACGATCAAATCCAGCAGCTCTTCAACACCCACGCCTGTCTTGCCCGACACCATCAAGACGTCTTCGGGCCTGCCGCCAATGAGGTTGGCAAGTTCGGCAGCATACTTTTCCGGCTGCGCGGCCGGCAGGTCGATCTTGTTCAAGACCGGAATGATGGTGAGGTTGTTCTCCATGGCCAGGTACAGGTTGGCCAGGGTCTGCGCCTCGATGCCCTGTGCGGCGTCGACCAGCAGGATGGCACCCTCACAGGCCGCCAGGGAGCGGGAAACCTCGTAGGTGAAGTCAACGTGGCCCGGGGTGTCGATCATGTTCAGGCAGTATGAGGTGCCGTCCACCTCCCAGGGAATGCGCACGGCCTGGGACTTGATGGTGATGCCGCGTTCGCGCTCGATGTCCATGCGGTCAAGGTACTGCGCCTTCATGTCACGCTGCTGAACCACTCCGGTGAGCTGGAGCATCCTATCGGCCAAGGTGGATTTACCGTGGTCGATGTGCGCGATGATGCAGAAGTTCCTGATGATCGCCGGATCGGTCTGGGCGGGCACCGGGGCAGTGCGGGCCATGGGTGACACTAGGGTTCCTTACTGTTGCATGGACGCAGGGATAGCGGTTGAGTCACCGAACCGTGCAGGGTTGTGGCCGCGCGTTGCACGCCGGACACTCATTGCCATCAAGTCTCCCACGAATAAGCGCCCGGTAGAGAACCGACAGGCATTGGATACGCTTGGAAACATGGCCTCAACATCCCAACGCATCTTCAAGCTTGTCCGCTCCATTGCCGGAGCCCTGTTTAACCCCGGAAAATCGACCGGAACAGCGACGGCTCCGCCCCAGCGCAGGCCCGCCACCCGTCCCGGTCCCAAGACCAGCGCAAGGGACCGGTCCCACCCGGCTCCGCGTCCGGTGTCGAACATTCCTGCCGAGGGCCTCAGCGCACCCTATCCCGGCGACTTCCACGGCCGCGCCACGGTCACCTACTCCCCGCAGCTCGACGGTGACGCGGACCCGGGTGAAGTGGTGTGGACGTGGGTGCCGTATGAGGAGGACTACAGCCAGGGCAAGGACCGTCCGGTCCTGGTGGTGGGCAAGGCAGGGAAATACCTGTTGGCGTTGATGATGACCACCAAGGATCACAGCAGTGACCGCCGCGGCGACAATGACTACATCGACATTGGGCCGGGTTCGTGGGACAGCCAGGGGCGGGACAGCGAAGTGAAGCTGGACCGGATTCTACAGATCTCCCCCCACGACATGCGACGCGAAGGGGCCATCCTCGACAAGGCACGGTTTTCCTCCGTTGCTGCCGGCCTGCGGCAACGGCACGGCTGGAAGTAGCCAGGCGGCCGAGTCCCGCGCGGGGCGCAACTCTGATAAACTTTGGGATTGTGTGTATCCGTGCAGGTCGGCGGATACAACAGCTTGACCTGACGTTCACCATAATTCGAGCATCCCCACGCCGCTGTCAACGGTCAAGCTACGCCCTCTACGACCGAATTTACGTATCAAAAGAGAGTTATACATCGTGGCTAATATCAAGTCTCAGAAGAAGCGCATCCTTACGAACGAGAAGTCGCGCGTGCGCAACCTCGCCGTTCGTTCAGGCGTCAAGACCGCTATCCGTGCAGTAAACACGGCAGTGGCCGCGGGCGACAAGGATGCAGCTGCTGCCGCACTGGTGAATGCCGGCCGCAAGCTGGACAAGGCTGTCAGCAAGGGCGTCCTGCACGCCAACAACGCTGCCAACCGCAAGTCAGCCATCTCCAAGAAGGTTAACGCCCTCTAAGGGAAGCTGATCTGCTTCGCAACTCAAATGTTGGACCCCCGCCTGATGGTGGGGGTCCAACATGTTTAAGCCGCCCTGTTGTAGCTGTCCTTGCCAAATAATCCTTGGATCAGGTCTGCCAAACAATCAATCTCAAGCGATTTAACGGATGGCTACATGGGGAAGACCACCTTGGCTCGGTTATCTCACGATGCCCGAGGTCCGGAAGCTGCCGGTGAGTCCGCCAGCGTCTCCGACCGTTCTGGCTATCCCTCTTCTTCAGTGCGCCAGATGACATGAACCCACCGCTGCCCCTCGCTGTCCCATGACTCTGTGTGGCCCAGCAGTGCGATGTCTTGGAATGAGACGTCGATTCCGCGCGCGTTCAAGGTGTGGTGGAGTTCTTCCGTGGCCTCCCGAACGGCGGCGGTTGCAGCTTCGGGGACATCGGACGCCACCGGCCGTGAGGACGTAAACAGTTCTGTCATGGACGCCATTGTGCACCCTCGGCGCGTTTAAGGGAACCACTTTGTGCCGTGGGGGCCCGTAGCAATGAGATCTTGCGGCCTGCCTTCGAGGCGGGTCCTGGTGTCCCACTGGGCGATTGGGGTTTCGTCCGCTCGCAGAAGGGCAGGTGTCCAATCGGCGTTGTCGTGAGCTTGGGGCCTGGTGTGGGCGGGCGCGACCATGGTACGCAAAGGGCCTCTGGCTCGCGTTAACTGTTGACCAAATGGCTCGTCGACCATGGTGGCACTAATCTCGCAACAATTGCGTCTCCGCAAACTCTTGCGTTAACGCAATCATTGCGTCTAACGTCAAGTTATGTCGGCTGTCATTCAGGTCCCTGAATCGCCTCACGTGTTGCGTGAGTACGCCATAATTGCCGACGGGGAACGTTCGGCCTTGATCGGACCCCGCGGGGATGTGGCGTGGATGTGTGTGCCGCGCTGGGACAGTGAGGCAGTCTTTTCCTCCCTGATTGGTGGTGGCGGTACTTTTGCGGTGACCCCCCTCAGCGACCGGTACGTCTGGGGTGGCAGCTACCAGGATGGGACACTGATCTGGACGAGCCGCTGGGTCACCAGCGGGGGAATCATCGAATGCCGGGAGGCGCTGGCGCAGCCGGCGGAGCCACATACGGCAGTGCTGTTGCGCCGGTTGCGTGCAGTCGCCAGCCCTGCCGCCCTGCGTGTGGTTCTTAAAGCGGGCGCTGGCTTCGGCAAATATGGCATGAATCGGCTCAAATGTGCTGACGGTGTCTGGACAGGCCGCAGCGGTTCCCTGCACCTGCGCCTGTCCGGGGCCGAGAAGGCCACGGTGCACGATGGCGAACTGCAGCTGAGCCTGGAGGTTTCCACTGGCGGGGAGCATGACCTGGTCCTGGAACTTTCCGACCAGCCGTTCACCTCAGGCCCCGTGGCTGCGGCCGCGGCGTGGGCGGAAACGGAACACAGCTGGAAAGACGCCGTCCCGGCCCTGTTGGACACCATCGCCCCCGATGATGCCCGCCAGTCCTATGCCGTGTTGCGCGGCATGACCGGTGGCGGTGGCGCCATGGTCGCCGCAGCAACACTGGGCCTGCCCGAGCGCGCCCAGGAAAAACGTAATTACGACTACCGCTATGCCTGGATCCGCGACCAGTGCTATGCCGGTCAGGCCGTAGCAGCGTGCGGGGCGCACCCGTTGCTCGATGACGCTGTCAGGTTCGTGACCAGCAGGCTTTTGGCGGACGGGCCGGGCCTGAAACCCGCCTATACGGTAACGGGCGGACGGGTTCCGGACGAAACTGATCTTGGCCTGGCCGGGTACCCGGGCGGTTCCGCGAAAGTGGGGAACTGGGTCAATGAACAATTCCAACTGGATGCCTTCGGCGAGACGCTGCTGCTCTTCGCCGCTGCCGCCACCCATGATCGTTTGGACCTGGAAAACTGGCGGGCTGCGGAGACAGCGGTACAAGCCATCACGGAGCGCTGGCAGGAACCAGACGCCGGAATTTGGGAGCTCAACAACGACAGGTGGGCGCATTCACGGCTGACCTGCGCGGCCGGATTGCGCAGCATAGCCGTCCACGCCCCGGCTGCCCAAGGCGCGGGATGGACGTCGCTGGCTGACACAATAGTTGCCGACACGGCCAAGGATTCTCTGCACCCCAGCGGCCGGTGGCAGCGCAGCCCCGGCGATGACCGGGTGGATGCAGCCTTGCTGCTGCCCATTTTGCGTGGCGCAGTCCCGGTGCACGACCCGCGGAGTCTGGCAACCGTAGCGGCCATCCGGGCTGATCTGGGCCGCGAAGGGTATCTCTACCGTTTCCGCCAAGACACGCGCCCATTGGCGCAGGCGGAGGGGGCCTTCCTGCTGTGCGGCTTTGACATGGCCATGGCCCTTCACCAGCAAGGCCACAAGGTCGAGGCGATGCACTGGTTTGAACGCAACCGTGCCGCCTGCGCCACCACAGGTTTGTTCACCGAGGAATACGACGTCGAACAGCGCCAGCTGCGCGGTAATTTCCCGCAGGCATTCGTCCACGCCGCCATGCTCGAGGCCGGCAAACGCCTCGCCACGCCGCCGGCGCTTGAGCGAGATTACCCCTAGGGAGCAACGATGAAAACAGTTCGCCAGGTCGTTGTAGTGACAGGAGCCAGCGGTGGGATTGGCCGGGCCACCGCCATCGCCTTCGGACGCCGCGGCGCCACGGTTGCTCTGTTGGCCCGGGGCCAGGCGGGGCTCGACGGCGCCGCCGCGGAAGTGGAGGCCGCCGGGGGCACGGCATTGATCGTACCGGTGGACACGTCAGATTCTGCTGCCGTCGACGCGGCTGCGGAGCGGGTTGAAAACGAACTGGGCCCCATTGATATATGGGTCAACGTGGCCTTCACCTCCGTCTTCGCCCCTTTCTCCCAGATCAAACCGGAGGAGTTCGCCCGGGTCACCGCCGTGTCCTACCTGGGGTACGTCTATGGAACCATGGCCGCCTTGACCCGGATGCGCACCCGGAACCGGGGCACGATTGTCCAGGTCGGCTCTGCCTTGGCCTATCGCGGCATACCGCTCCAGAGCGCCTATTGCGGTGCCAAACATGCCATCCAGGGGTTCAATGAATCGTTGCGGTGTGAGCTGCTCCACGAACATAGCGGTATCCACAACACCATGGTGCAAATGCCTGCCGTGAACACCCCACAGTTCTCCTGGGTTCTTTCCCGGCTGCCCAAAAAAGCCCAGCCGGTACCACCCATTTATCAGCCCGAAGTGGCGGCCCGCGCCGTCGTCTATGCCGCTGACCATCCTCAGCGCCGCGAATATTGGGTCGGTGGCAGCACCGCCGCAACCCTGTTAGCCAACGCCGTGGCCCCGGGACTGCTGGATGTCTATCTGGCCCGCACCGGTTTCGCCTCGCAGCAGACCAGCGAACAGCGGCCCGCGGACCAGCCGGTCAACTTGTGGGAACCAGCGGATGCCGATACCGACTTCGGCACGCATGGCGTCTTTGACCACCGCTCCACAGCACGGAGCCACCAAGTGTGGGCGTCTCAACATCACGGGATGTTGGCGGTGGGGGCAGCTGGCAGTGTGTTGGGACTGGCCGCAGTTGCAGGGGTCCTGCTCGGGCGCTGGGTGCGGCAATGAAGACGCTTGAGTTCTGCCGGGGCTTGCTGGGACTGTGCCAACTGATCAGGCCCCAGCTGCTGTACCGAGCCGCCACCGGCACCGCCCCGTCCCCCGGCGCGGCAGTGGTCGTGCGGGTTCTCGGTGCCCGGCACGTAGTCCAGGCGCTGTTGCTGACGCGGGCCGGATCGACGGCGCAGGGTGGGAAGACCTGGCATCGTTGCGGTGCGCTCGTCGACCTTGCCCATGCGGCAACGATGGTCGCCTTGGCCTGTGGAAATGGGCGTTGGCGCAAACCAGCCGGCATTGATGCGGCCCTGGCCTCGACCTTCGCCGTGCTGGAGTCACGATGAATCAGCTACCAGTCCCCGGCCGGTCACGGTGTGGCCCATCCTTCAAGGTCAGGGCGAAGCGTTCATCGTCACGGATTTCCCCAGCCGCCTGTGCGAAGGCCTCCAACGCCGGCCCCAAGGTTGCGCGTAGTGTGGCGGGCATCCGGTTCATGACGGCCGCGATGGCCGTACGGCGGTGTTCCATCACCGTATCCACCAGTTCCTTGCCGTGTGCACTGAGGGCAAGGAGTAGATACCGCCGGTCCGCCGGGTTGTCCCTGCGATCCAGCAGGCCCGCCGCGACCAGCCGGTCGCAGGTCCTGGTGGCATTGGAGGGATGCACGCCCAGATCAGCGGCCACCGCGCCGAGATTTTGCGGGCCATGCGTAGCTATGAGGACCAGTACGCGCAGCTGCGGGGAGGTGACGCGATACTCAACCTCTGCCACCGATTGGGCGATGACGGCCAAGAACACGCGTGCGGCACGCATGGCCGCATCAATGTCATCGACCCCGTCAGCCGAGCTTTCGGCGGCCTTCGGGTCGTCACCTGCAAGGCCGTGGGTAATTAAGGTGTTCACGCCTACGAGTATCCATCTTTTAGTTGCGAACACGCAATCTTTGCGTGCATTCATCTATTGGCCGAGCCAGGACCATCTGAGCATGGACCGCCCTATGATCCCTACACGGAAAGCTCAGGCCCTCGGGCGAGGGAAGGACCGAACATGAAGAATCCGTTCCATCAACATATCCGGGCGCAGGGAGTCGAGCCTGGCGACGTCGTGCACGGCATCGACAGGATGGTGCGCAACATTGAAACAGGCCGCTTTGAGCGTTCACTCGCAGCGCTCACGGCCGCCGGAGCGCTGGTCACCGCGGCGGAAATCTACTTTGAACACGACAAGGCCAGCTTCGGAAACAAATGGATGTGGGTGCCGGTAATCCTGGGACCCCTCGGGGCCGTGGCGGGGGTGGCAGGGGTTTGCAGCAAACGTATGGCAAAAACAGCGCTCCCGCTGGCCTCGGCCGTCATTGTCGCCAACGGCCTCCAGGGAACGTACTTCCATGCGCGCGGTATTGCCCAGAAGCCCGGCGGCTTCAAAAACCTGCGCTACAACATGGAAATGGGTCCTCCCCTGTTGGCCCCGCTGCTGGTGACCATGGTCGGTGGCATGGGCCTGCTCGCGGCTGTGCTGAGGCGGGAAAAATGAGCACGCTGCCTCTTCCCACCAGCGATGGCGGCGCCCGGTTTCCGGGTTTTAGCGCCGCCAGCCAGGTCAAACATTGGGATACCGCAACGGCGTCCGTCGTCATGGGCCGGCTGGGCCGGCCACCGGATATCCACTTTTTCACCCCGGACGAAGAAGCCGCCGCAGGCGCCCTGTTCAACCAGCTCCTGGACCAACGCGAGGAGCCGCGCGTGCCCGTCGTGGCCATGGTGGATGCCCGGTTGGCTGCCCAGGAAACGGACGGCTGGCACTACGAGGACATGCCCACGGATGCACAAGCATGGCGGGGGACGTTGGCCGGCCTGGATGATGATGCCCGGCTTCGCTGCAGCACACGGTTTGCCACAGCCACGTGGAACGAGCAGACACGGCTGTTGCAGAGCATCCAAAACCTTGGCACGGCATTGTGGCACGGCTTCCCCGCGCAACAAGTCTGGAGTCTGTGGACCCGCTACGCGTGCACAGCGTTTTACGCCCATCCGTGGGCGTGGGATGAAATCGGTTTCGCGGGGCCGGCCTACCCGCGAGGCTACAAAAACATGGGTGTGGACGCTTTGGAGCCCTTTGAGGTTCGTGATGTCCGTCCAGCCGCGGACCCGACACGGCCAAAGTTGGCATCCCCATGAGCACTGTGCGCCAGCGCAACGAATCGGCGTGGCTGCTCCCTGCCGGGCCGGGCACCAACCACGGCCTGCGTGAGCAGATGCGCCACTTCGCGGACGGGGACGAGGTCGATATCGTCATCGTCGGTTGCGGTGCCGGCGGGTCCACCCTGCTTCAGCGCCTGGCGCGGGCGGGCTGGCGGGCGGTGGCCATGGACGCCGGCCCGTTCTGGGATCCGGAACGCGACTGGGTCAGTGACGAGGCCGGTTCACACCACCTTTACTGGACCGAACCCCGGGTCATCGCAGGGAACGATCCGGTGCCCCTGGGCTCGAACAACTCGGGCCGGGGCGTGGGCGGGTCGATGGTCCACTACGCCGGGTACGTGCCCAGGTTCCATCCCAGCGACTTCCGCACCCGGACCCTGGACGGGGTGGGTGCCGACTGGCCCCTGCAATACCAGGATCTCAGGCACTACTACCAGGACATTGAGGAGGAACTGCCGGTGGCCGGGGAACACTGGCCCTGGGGTGACCCGCACGGCTACCCCCACAGCCCCCATCCCGTCTCCGGCAACGGCGAAATCTTTCAGCGCGGCGCCCTGGCCTGTGGCATTACCGCGAAAGTGGGTCCGGTGGCGATCACCAACGGCCGCTTCGGCAACCGGCCCCACTGCATCTACCGCGGCTTCTGCCTGCAAGGGTGCAAGGTCAACGCGAAAGCCTCACCGCTGATCACCCATATTCCCGATGCCCTGGCCCACGGCGCCGAGGTGCGCCCCGATTCCATGGTGACCCGTGTCGACGTCGATGCTCGAACCGGACTGGCCACGGGCGTGCACTACATGCGCGGGGGCGTGGCCCGTTTTCAGCGTGCCCGCATGGTCGCCGTTGCCGGCTACTCGATCGAGACCCCCCGCCTGTTGCTCAACTCCGCCTCCCCACGGTTTCCCGACGGGCTGTGCAACGACTTCGACCAGGTGGGCCGCTACCTCATGGTCCAGGGCGCGCCCCAGACCGCCGGTCGCTTCGACGCCGAGGTGCGGATGTGGAAGGGTCCGCCACCAGAAGTCAGCAGCGAGGAATTCTACGAAACTGACCCGACGAAACCCTATAAGCGCGGCTTCTCCATCCAAACCGTCTCGCCGCTGCCGATCACCTGGGCCGAACATGTCATGGCCCAAGGCCACTGGGGCCCCGCGCTGCGCAACTACATGAGCGACTACGTCCACTGGGCGTGTCTGGGAGCTTTGTGTGAATTCCTCCCCCAGGCCGGGAACCGGGTTACCCTCGCGAATGAGAGGGACCGGCATGGGCTGCCCGTGGCCCGTTTCAGCTATTCCCAAGGTGAAAACGACCGTGCCTTGATGACAGCAGCCCAGGAAAAGATGGAACTCATCCTCACCGCGGCCGGCGCCGATGACGTCATCACCATCAACCGCTACGCCCACCTGGTGGGTGGGGCCCGCATGGCCGGAACGCAGGAGGACGGCGTGGTCGACGCGGACTGCCGCAGCTTCGCCGTGGCGAACCTGCTCATCACCGATGGCAGTGTCCTGCCCACTCAGGGCAGCGCCAACCCGGCCCTGACCATCATGGCCGTCGCGGCCCGGGCCGCCGACCGGCTGCTCCTCAACGGGGGCCGGCGCCACTAAAACATCAAAACATCAAACCACAGCACCGCAGCCGCGACCGCAGCTCGTGAACACATCCACCTTGGAGGACGGAAACATGGCAAAGGACAAAGTTTCAGACTATCTGCTGGCACGGCTGCGTGAGTGGGGTGTCGATCACGTCTTCGCATTCCCCGGCGACGGGATCAACGGCATCCTGACAGCGTTCGGGCGTGCGGACAACCACCCGAAATTCATCCAATCACGGCACGAGGAAATGTCCGCGTTCGAGGCCGTGGGCTACGCCAAATTCTCCGGGCGACTCGGTGTCTGCATGGCAACCTCGGGACCGGGGGCCATCCACCTCCTCAACGGCCTCTATGATGCGAAACTTGACCATGTCCCGGTGGTGGCCATCGTTGGACAGACCGCCCAATCAGCCATCGGCGGGGCTTACCAGCAAGAAGTGGACCTGGTGACATTGTTCAAGGATGTCGCCGGCGACTACGTACAACTGGTGACGGTCCCCGAACAACTCCCCAACGTTTTGGACCGGGCCATCCGCATCGCCTTGGCCGAACGGGCGCCCACCGCCATCATCATCCCCTCGGACGTGCAGGACCTGGAATACTCCCCACCCACCCACGCCTTCAAAATGGTGCCCTCCAGCCTCGGCGTGCACTGGCCCACCACCACCCCCGGCATGGAAGGGATCCGCGCAGCGGCGGCCCTGCTCAACGCCGGCACCAAGGTGGCCATGCTCATCGGCTCCGGGGCACGGGACGCCCGCGAAGAAGTGCAGCAGGTCGCCGAGATCCTCGGCGCCGGGGTGGCCAAGGCGCTGCTGGGCAAGGATGTCCTCTCCGACGAGCTGCCCTACGTGACAGGCTCCATCGGATTGCTGGGCACCCGTCCCAGCTACGAACTCATGATGGATTGCGACACACTGCTCACCGTCGGCTCAAGCTTCCCGTACACCCAGTTCATGCCCGAACCCGGCCAGGCCCGCGGCGTCCAGATCGACATCGACGCCAAAATGATCGGCATGCGCTACGCGTACGAGACCAACATCGTTGGCGACGCAAAAACCACGCTCAAGGCACTGATCCCCCTGCTGGAACGCAAGGAAGAGCGGTCCTGGCGGGAAACCATCGAAGCGAACGTCGCCCGGTGGTGGGAGACCATGGAGATGGAAGCCGCAGTGGAAGCCAACCCCATCAACCCCATGCGCCTGTTCTCTGAACTTTCACGTCGGCTGCCGGAAAACGCCATCATCACAGCAGATTCCGGGTCATCGGCCAACTGGTATGCCCGGCAGCTGAAATTCCGTGGCAGCATGCGCGGCTCCCTCTCGGGCAACCTTGCCACGATGGGTCCCGGCGTGCCCTACGGCATTGGTGCCAAGTTCGGCTGCCCGGATAAGCCGGTGATTGTTTTTGCCGGCGACGGCGCCATGCAAATGAACGGCCTGGCGGAACTGATCACCATCAAGCACTACTGGCAGGAATGGGCCGACCCCCGGCTGATCATCGCCGTCCTGCACAATAACGACCTGAACCAGGTCACCTGGGAGATGCGTGCCATGGAAGGGGCACCGTCCTTTACCCAGTCGCAAACACTCCCGGACGTCCCCTACGCTGCGTTCGCGGAACTTCTGGGCCTGCAGGGATTTGCCGTGGAGAACCCGGATGAGCTCGGCCCGGTGTGGGAACGGGCGCTGGCAGCGGACCGCCCCACCGTCCTGGACGTCCGGGTCGACCCCGATGTTCCGCCGATCCCCCCGCACGCGACCTTCGAACAGGCCCTCGACAGTGCCAAGGCCGTGCTCAAGGGCGATCAGAACGCGTGGGGTTTCATCAGGGAAGGCGTCAAGACCAAACTCCAAGAATTCCTGCCCCACAAGGACAGCTAGCCATGGACTCCGACCCGACCATCGAACGGCTGGAGGTATCGGTGTACCGGGTACCCACGGACGCACCTGAAGCAGATGGCACCTGCGCGTGGGACTCCACCACCATGGTCCTGGTCCAGGCCCACGCCGGCGGTGCCACCGGACTGGGCTGGAGCTACGCACCCGCTGCCTGCGCATCTCTGATCACCGAGCTTCTGCAACCCGCCGTTATCGGCCTGCCCGTACTCGACGTCGGACGGGCTTCCGCCTCGATGCTCCAGGCCGTGCGCAATGCCAGCCGCCCGGGCACTGTCGGCTACGCCATCTCCGCCGTCGATTGCGCCCTCTGGGACCTCAAGGCCAGGCTGCTGGAGCTGCCCCTGCACCGACTTCTGGGCACCATCCTGGACAAGGTGCCCGTCTATGGCAGCGGCGGATTCACCAGCTATGACGACCGACAGCTGACCGATCAACTCACCGGCTGGGCGCTGGAGCAGGGAATACCGCGGGTGAAGATCAAGATCGGCGAATCCGCCGGCACCCGAACGGCCAGGGACCTGGCACGAATGCGGCAGGCACGGACGGTGATCGGGCCCGACGTCGAACTCTTCGTCGACGCCAACGGCGGCTACACTGCCAAACAAGCCATCCGAGTCATGACCGAGGCACGGGACCTGAACATCCACTGGCTGGAAGAACCCGTCTCCTCGGACAACCTCACGGGGCTGCGGGAGGTCCGCGACCGGGTCGATGCGGACGTTGCCGCCGGCGAATACGGGACCGACCTTCTCTACTACCAGAGACTGTGCGCAGCCAACGCCCTCGATTGCGTGCAGACGGACGTTTCACGGTGCGGCGGCATCACCCAATGGCTGCGCATAGCATCCCTGGCCGAGGCGTACGGGCTGGAGATCTCCGGACACTGCGCCCCGCACCTGAGCGTCCATGTCGCCGCAGCCACCCCGAACTTCCGGCACCTGGAATGGTTCCACGACCACGTCCGCATCGAAACCAATTTCTTCGACGGCTGCCTAGACCCAGCTGGCGGAACTCTCACACCCTCTACAGCACCCGGCAACGGACTCAGCCTGCGCAGCGCAGACATGGCCCCCTATCGGATCGGATAAGAAAAACGACACACCATCCCACCACCCACACAATGCAGAACGGCCCGTCCCAGGCCACGCACCAAGGAGTCATCTCATGGTCCCTCAAACTAAAGAACCCCCACCAGAGTTACACCCGGTGGGCGACGACGACCGCCCCTGGTGTTGCCGCTGCGGAACCAATGAATATCTGTGTTTTGAATCCATTACTGCTGTCCCACACACATTCGATGTGGTGGACGTCGACTATGTCTGCACGAAGTGTGAGAGCTTTTATGGTCACCTGGTTCCCAAGACAAAAATGGACAAGAGCATTTTGAGGGAGTGCGGCATCCCCTACATGATCACCACGGCGGAGGGTTACCTCCACTGTGGCCACGTCATGACCCCCACCGGGGAGCGCATGCCGATGCTCCATGCGCGACTGGGCCCCCACCATGACTCGTGGCGACCTCCTGATCATTCCCCGATGCAGGCAGTGCGCTGCCGGTGCGGCTTTCAAATGATGGTCCCCCTCGAGCGCGGAGCCAAATACTCCCGGTAAGTTTGGACATACCCACCACCCGTTGACCACTCTCCCAGGACCACCATGAGAAACTATTCAGCCATCGAGAGCTCCTCCAGCAAGCACCCTGCCGATTGGGGCAGGGCCATGGCGATGGCTTTGACCCGCGTCGTTGCCCAGGCCCGGGCGGACGGCCACGATATTGAACACGACAACCTCTACGGGACTGATCTGCACCTGACAATTACAGAAGCCGACCCGGGGGTCCAAGTTACGCTCCGCTGGAGCCCTGACGAATCAGAGGCCACGGGGCGAACAAAGCCCCTAGTCGATGATCAGGGCACCTGACGCGCGGGTCAGTCCTGTGAGGTAGGTCTGCAGTTGGTGTATCAGTGCAGGCTCCTAAGAATATTGCAGGTGATTCCGAGGACGTTCATGTCAGAATGAGCCATGAGCAATCCACGCTTTGGCACACGTGTCCACCGTTCACGATTTCGGCTGGCCGTCATGGTCGCTGTTGGCATCCTCACCGCCTTATTGGTGGGATTTTCCGGCTCCTGGGACTATGCCCCTGCCGTCGGATGGGGTGCAGCGTCCATAACATTCCTGTGGTGGGTCTGGGCGATTATCGGCCGGCTTGATCCTGCCGAAACCGCCGTCCACGCCAGCCGTGAAGACCCCGGCCAGGCCAGCTCCGATGTACTCGTCTTGGCCGCCACGTTGGCCAGTTTCGGTGGGGTCGTCCTCATTTTGATGACCGCAGGTTCCGCCCAAGGGGGAATGAAAGCCGCAATCCTCGGTCTGGCCCTAGGCAGCGTTGCCCTGTCCTGGTTTCTCGTCCACACCTTATTCACGCTCCGCTACGCCCGGCTCTTCTACCGCGACCGGAAAGGGGTCGACTTCAATGAAGACACCCTGCCTCACTACCGTGACTTTGCCTACCTGGCGTTCACCGTGGGCATGACGTTTCAGGTCTCCGATACCGACCTGACAACCGATGCCATCCGTTCAACTGCCTTGCGCCACGCCTTGCTCTCCTACCTGTTGGGAGCCATCATATTGGCCACCACCATCAATCTCGTCGCCGGCCTCATCCACTAATGAGCCGCGCCCCGACGCGGGAGCACAGCCCACCCCCACCATGCCACGGTGGACAACGTTTGTCCTCGCCAGGACATAGTTTCTACACTCCATTGGCAACACTGCCGTGGCGCTCGGCATGGACTTTGGAGCCGAACGGGCCAGCTCGACGGGTGGCTGCAGCGCGGCACCCGGGAATCGTGTCACATTTGAGTTCTGGCCACTATCTGAGCACAACCCCACCCTGACAGCAGCTCATGAAATCTCAGCTGCTGCCAAGAGGGCTTCCATGGCCGATTCAAGGTATTACTTGTTCACTGCCTTGCGTCGAATCCAGCCAAGGACCCCTGTCACCACAAAAAGCACTATCGCAATGACTGCAAGCCAAAGCAATCCTTTAAAAGCGAACCCGACGACGGCGAGAATTATCCAGATCAGAAGAAGAACTACTATGAGAGAAATCATGTTTTCAGGGTAAGCCTCTCTCGGCGGGAACAACAGTGACAATTTCGCCCGCCACCTTGATTACGGAAAGTCGCAAAAGAGTCACCTTTCGCCGCCGGGCAAGAGATCATTGACGCCTTTAGTGACGCCAAGAGTCCATCCACCCGTCATTGCCACTCTGGGATGTTGCCCTGCCAGTACGGCCCCACCCTATTACGAGGACATCGGCGCACCCGGAGGTCCATGACAGCCTGATTTTTCAATACGAAACCTTGCCAACCGAAGCCTCAAAGCCTTGGCAACGACACCTGCCCAGCCGACTGTCAGTTCTAAGTTGCAGTTGAGAGTCGACGCCGGCACTGCGTCAGCTGGGGCTGTGACAAGCACTGCCGTGTGCAGGCGACGACACGGGTATACGAACGGCATGTCATCGTTCGGAATCGCCGCGTCCCTCGACCCATGTTGTCCCGACTTCATCGGTGTACATGATGATTTTTTCGTCGGCCAGCCCTCGAGTCGATTGTTGTGTAGATCCGTCTCCGGAGGGTTCATTGACAAGCGGGCTTCCAACATGGCCAAGCGGAATCCCATCCAGCCCATGTGAACCCTCGGGCCCGGGCAGACCTGCATCTTCAATAATCTCAGGGACAATACTGCGCCTGTCCCAGCTGACACTGACCTTGATGGATCCATTGCCGCCCCTATCAAGGGTCGTTACGAGGATATCTGCTCCGGCGCCCATGTCAATGAGTCTGTCTCGATAGGACTGGATCCTTTGCGGCAAGGTCTCCTCGGTCCACTCACCAGGGCCAAGAACAGTGGAAATTTCCACCGGTTCTGATTCCATCTCCGTCATCGCTGTCTCCCTGCCCACGTCTTACCTCAATTTGCTCTTGTTCTAGTTCTACTCCTCGGACCCTGAAAGGTGAACAAGGCAAGCAAAACGGCAGCCACTATTCCCGGTGGTTGCTACACGGCGGCAGCCTGACGGGTCCTTCAGTAACTATCGTGGATATCTGGGCATAACGGCGACCCTCTGCGGGCGTTTTCACTTGTCAGCCAATGCAGGGCATTTTACTGACCGGTCCGAAATCCCCTGTTGCGTGAACGCTGGGCCGGCCGGGTGTGCGCCGTCGTCGACCACGCCGGCGGAAACCACCGCCGCGCAGGTACAACCCACAGGCACCGCGACGGGTACTGCCGCGGAGGCGCTGTTCACGGCGGCGCGGCCAGCCGAATCTACCGCAGGGTGATCGTGCGGAACACGTCCGCGACGACCTGCATCCTGGACGGTTACGCGGGCGTGTCCATGGTCCTGGGTCCCACCGGCGACCGGCTTCGCGCCCCGGCGGACCGGGTTGCGAACCTGCCGTCCTGGGGAGACCCATCATGCTGGCCCGGGAAGGCGCCGCGGAAGCCCGGCTGTGCTACACCCAGGCCGGGACCCACCCGGACTGCACAGGTGACGGCCACGGGTTCCGCGTCTACCCGCCCAGCGCCGCTGATTCGCCATGCATCCACCGGCCGACCACGGCGTGCAGCAACACGGACACCAAACTGCTAACCATCGGCGCGTTCCATCCCTAACGGCGCCTAACGCCAAGCAGGCGCCCTGAGGCATCGACTTCCCAGAAACGACCCACGAACGCCGGATAGGCGCCCCGGCCCTGGTGGCGGCCGTGCTTGCGCGCCGGCAGTCGATTCGAGGTGACCGCGAGGGCCGCCGTCGTGAGCAAAGGCAGGGCCCCACCAACTCGTCGGAGGACCAGACCGAACCGACTGCTGGTAGACAGGCTTCACTCCTCCCAGTCCAGCCTGGACCTGGGTCAATCGCTAGTTCCCTGGCGGCTGCCGCATCCGGCTTGAAGAACTACGGCATCTAAACGGAAATCCCAATTTAGGTGAATGCTGGGCCGACCAGATCTCCAGCCCCTCTATCTCTGGGCGATACCCGGTGGCAAAATAGTGATGAAACCACGTCCAACTGTGCGTGGCTCAACGGTGTTCGAAGGGCAAGACCATCAAAAAGGAATTGAAAGACGCCGCGGCTGCGGCCGAGGACGCGTCGAATTCACGGGTCTTTGTCATTGCCGCCCGCACCGGTTTCGCCGTCAGCGGCCTACTGCACATACTCATCGGTGCCATCGCCATCCAGCTGGCGTTCGGTAGGGGCGGACAGGCCGACCAGGGCGGTGCCATGGCCCAACTGGCAAGACAACCGGCGGGAGCACTCCTGCTGTGGATTGCTGTCACGGCGTGTGGGGCGCTGGCCCTGTGGCAGCTCAGTGAGGCCATTTTCGGATATAGCCAGTTGGAATCCAAAGCGAAGTTTGGGAAGAAAATTTCCGCAGCTGGACAGGCTGTTGTGTTTCTGGTTATTGCTGCCGCCTTCGCCTCATTCGCGCTCGGAAGCGGAAAGAACAGCGGACAATCCACCAGCGACGCGACCGCACAGATCATCAAAGCACCAGCGGGTCCGCTGTTGCTGATCGCCATTGGAGTTGCCTTCGCCATAGTCGGAATAGTCTTTGGCGTACGAGGGATCAATAGATCCTTCAAGAAGCAGCTGCTGTTGCCGGCCTCGGGAACGGCCCGGTCCATAGTCACTTTTTTGGGGGTGGTCGGCTACCTCGCGAAGGGTATTGTGCTGCTCCTGGTTGGACTGTTGTTTGTCATTGCCACCGTCGAATCCCGACCCAAGGAATCTACAGGACTCGATGGTGCACTCAAGGCGGTGCGCGAGCAGCCCTTTGGCATCTACTTGCTGATCCTCATCGGCGTGGGGCTGGTTTGCTATGGCCTGTACCAAATAACCAAGGCCAGATTCGCCCGCATGTAGCAGGCAGTGCGTGCACAAGGGGCTGTCGGGTCGCGCTGTCGAACTGGTACTCAGCGGCGGTCTTCTGCCCCATCATGCAGGGCGGCAGTTTTCAGCCTGCGGTTCCTGCAGCCTTGGACAATGTCAAACTGGACTTTATGGAACCACTTCCAGGGCTCGGTATCCTCTGCTGCTGGCCGTGTAGTTGGCAAAAACGTCCGCCAACACCTCGTTAGGAGCGATTAGGCCGGACCCCTTTTCGGCGTTGGAGCACTTGACCGTACCTGTGGCCATTGGTATCTCCTGGGTATCCTGCGTGGGCTTTGGGAATTCGTCCTTCTACGAGCCGATCATCACGTGTTAGGTGGTTCGGGTGCCATTTGTGGGAACAACGTCGCGGATGGTGAAATCACCGGTCTGCATGCCGCCCCGACACTTGTGGCGACGAGCCAGAAAAGTGCTCAGTTTTCCACCACGTCAATACCGATTTGCTACGGGCTGCTTGCGGCGCAAGAATCCACGCGGTGGGCCTGCTCATTTTCGGCGTCGAACGTCGCAGGCAGCACCGAACACGTCCAGCGAGCCGCAGACAGCCAGCAGACTTGCTGCTTTCGTGTGGGGAACTGCCGGTCTTCCCCAGATCTGAGGGATTCTCGGTGTCATGGGTACGACCGGATCGGGCGCCATGTTTCACGCGCCGCGTTCGAAACATTGGGCTGCTGCCTGAAATCCTCACAGCAGCCCAATCACCGTATCCGGCAGCTGGTCTTCAGGGCGGTCAACCGGATGGGTCACAGCCGTTTCAAGGCGATCTGTTTGCACCCGATGCCGCCTCCTTGGATTGCTATTTTCACCCAATGTTTTAGCGGAGCGGGGGATCTGGCGGCATGAATGGATCGGGCGGGTAGGGCGCCGGTGGCATGGGTTCTGTCGGGTCAGGAGGCTGGTTTGGATTCCGTGTGGCGGTCAGGCGGCGGTTCCTGCTGTATCGGCGTCAATGTGGGCGGATTGAAGCCCCCGGAGCTCTTGCCTGTCCGATGGCCACCCCGCACGCCATGATCATGTTGAATAACTTTGCCCGGCTGCCCGCTCCCCGGGCGCGGAGCCGTCCTGCGACCATATTTCTGCACAAGCGTAGCGGGACAGCGTCCACGGCGGTGGTGCCAGGTCTGATGGTCAGCGCTGAACCCTGACTTCACATCAATGCTTCTTGAAGGTGTCCTTGATCTTGTCCGCGGCCTGCTTCAGTTCAGCCTTGACCTGATCTGTTTTGCCTTCAGCTTTCAACCGGTCATTGTCGGTCGCTTCTCCTGCGGCTTCCTTGCCCTTGCCGGCGGCCTTCTCCGCGGAGTGCTTGAACTTGTCACCCAAACCCATGACGCTGCCCTCTTCCCATGCTAGATCTGCCGGTCCTTGTCGGCAGGATACCTTCAGCATAGACCCGCAGTCACCGGGCCAACAGGGACAGCTTCCCGAAGGTATTGCTACGAGGCAATCAAGGGATGCGAACGGCCAACGCGGCGAAGCCTGAAAGCGTATTCCTCCCCGCCCCGGACGAACTACCGCGTGGTTTCACATTCCGGTGGCAAGACGATGATCCTCAGTCAAGGATTCTTGGAGCGGCCGGGGCGGGCAGATCTTGGAGTACCCCACAGCTGTGCTGGATGCCGCCATAAAGTGGGTTCGTCCGCGTTTGGATGAAAGCAATAGGCCCCCAGGTGGCGACGGGGATCATCGACACGGTGACGCGCAAAACGACGATTCAGCGACGGGACCGGAAACGGATCGCAAAAGTACCAATGTATGCAGCGCGCGAGCTGCCCGATGATTCGCCAGCCGGCAACAGGTACAAAAAGATTTGTCGGCCGCCGGGCTTCAACCGCGTACGCAAGAACGCGCCGAAAGTTGGAAGGCTCTCGGCACAACACTCGAGCCGGCGATCAACGTACGCCAGGAGAAACTCAGGAAGGAGAAAATCAAGCCTGAAAGGCTCACGCGCTGGCGAGCCGATCTGAAAGCATAATCTGGATTTTCCCCCGTGGTTCCATGGCGCCCCCGCCCAAGTTCACAACACCCCTGAATACTCCAAAGAAGCGTGGTATGGGTCGGGGCGGGAGCGGAGCTAGCGGCGAGCTGCCGTGGCGATGACCGTTACGGCACGCTCAACCGCATAGACGGGGTCCTTGGCTGCGCCCTTGACCTGGGCGTCGGCTTCCGCCAGAACCTTGATGGCCGTAACCAGGGCAGGTCCGTTCCAGTGTCCGGCATCGCGCCGCGCAATATCGACCTGCCACGGGGCCATGCCCAGATCACGGGCCAACTGCGCCGAGCTGCCCCGGACCCCGAACACCTTGGCCAGCTGGCGAACCTTCATGGCCAGGGCCGCAACCAGCGGCACAGGATCAACACCGGTGGCCAGGGCGTGCCGCAGGGTCGATAAGGCCACCGGTGCGTTGCCTGCCAGCGCGGCATCGGCCACACGGAATGCTGTGGCTTCCACCCGGCCGCCGTAGTACTTGTCAACGTCGTCGGCGCTCACCATGCCCGTGGTGTCGGCCACCAGCTGTGAGCAGGCAGCTGCCAGCTCCGACAAGTTTGCGCCGACTGCGGCGACCAGCGCCCGCACGGCCGGGGCATCAATGCGGCGCTTGGCAAGTGAGAATTCGGCACTGACGAACTGTGCCTTCTCCGGATCCTTCTTCAACGGCTGGCATTCAATGCGCGGCGCCCCCAAAGCCTTCAGGGCATCGAGGAGTTTCTTGCCGCGCACACCGCCGCCATGAATCAATATGAGGCTCACATCGGGTGCGGGATCCTTGATGTATGCGAGGGCATCCTGCAGGAAATCATCGTTCATGGCGGCCAGGCCAGCCACTTCAATCAGCTTGGGCTCGCTGAACAGGGACGGGCTCGCAACCAGGCCCAACTGGCCGGGGCTATAGTGCCCGGCATCCAGTGAGGTCAGCTCCAGCTCGGCGTTCTGTGCCCGCAGTTTCCTGCGCACATCGTCAACGGCTCGGCTGGCAATGAAGTCTTCCGGGCCAAACAACAGCACGACGGGGGCCAGCGGCACATCCCGCCAATCAGCACCCGCAGCAGACCGGGCCGGTGTCCTGGCAGCCGGGCTCACAGCTGTTTTCCTGTCCATGCATTATTCACAGCATCTACTGTGCCACCCAGATCGACTATTCCCAACCCGGTCCCCTCCCCTGGCCGCTAAACACGTACGACGGCGGCCACCCACCACAGTGCCAACAGTGCGGCCAGAGCAACTACTGAGGCAAAGCCAAAGCGTTCGCGCCACCACACGGGCAGATGCGCCATGATGCCGGCAATGGCGGCGCGCAACCGCTGCTTTTCCACTAAGACAATCAAGCTCAGAAGCACCCCGGCATTCAAGACAGCCATAAGCAACACACCCTCGGGACCACCGGGCCACGGCAGGCTGGCGGCGGGAAGGGCGGCCATCCAGCGTGCCACCGCGGCAACCCACCACGCGCCCACCCCGCTGATGGCGGCGCAGAGTCCTGCCAAGGGAGGCAGCAGGAGCGCACACGCCATGCCCAATGTGCCCACAGTTGTCACGAGGGCAATGACGGGTGCCGCCAGCATGTTCGCCGGCACCGTATAGGGTGTCAGGCGCGCCTGCAGCAACACGATGACGGGGGCGCAGAAAAGCTGGGCCGCCAGCGGAATTGCAATCGTCTGGGCCAGCCACAAGGGCATCAGCACCGACAGCCACCTCACACAGCGCTGCCCGACCAGGAACAGCCCCAGGGTCGCCAAAACCGACAGGATAAACGCGTAGTCACCGGCAAGCCACGGATCAGCCAGCAGAAGCAACACAATGCTCAACGCCAACAGCGCACCGACCCTTTTGGGCCGCCCGCTCAGCAGCGCCATGAGACCGAGGGCACCCATGACGGCGGCACGCAGGACACTGGGATCTGGACCCACCACAAGGACAAACCCCAGCAGTGCTGCCAGTGAGAACCCGAAGGCGGCCCGGCGGGGTGTGTGCAGGGAACGCAGCCCGATCATGAGCGAGGCCAGTATCAGCGTGCAGTTGGCCCCGCTGACTGCCGTCAAATGTGTGAGGCCAGCAGTTTTCATGGACTCATTCAAGGCACTGTCCATGGCACTGCGGTCACCCATCACCATGCCCGGCAACAGGGCAGCGGCTTCTGGTGAACGCTTCGCCCACGTCCCCTGCACTGCGGCAATCCAACCACGACGGATGGCGGTCACCAATGACTCCTTGCCGGCAGCCGCTCCGGGAACGGCAAGGGGAACCGTTGCGGGGCGCAGAATCCCTGCCCGCCCCACACCGGCGACCCCTGCCGTGCCTGGACCGCCATCGACCTTGCCGGCGGTGCCAACTTTCTGTCCCTGCCGAACCGCTTCCCACGCGGGGCCGGCAATGACCTGCACAGGCAGCCTCCCTGAGGACGATCGACCACCTGCGCTCGCCTGGACAATGACCGCGTCAAGGATGAATCGTGGCGGACCGTTCCCGCTGTCGAGCCTTCGCGGAGTGGCTCCCACTTCCAAGGTCAGCATCAGCTCCTCGCCCTGCGCCACGGTTTGCGCCAGCGGTGATGATGCCCCGGCCTGCACTTTCACACCGACCACCGCAACTACTGCCAGTGCGCAGGCTGCTGCCAGCACAAAGGTGGCACCCCGGACACCTCCCCGCCGGGCTCTTCGCCGTTCACTGCTGCCACGGCGCTGGGCCGGACGCAACAACGCCAGCAGCAGACCCGGCAGCAGCCCGAGTAAAAGCACCAGAACAAGTGCCATGGCCAGCCGGGGAATCATGGTTGGGGGCATGGCGGTGGCCAGCCCCGCCGTGGCCCACACTGCAATGACTGTGGGCAGAATGCGGATGTCTGGTCGCCGCAGCTCCTGCGCATCAGCCTGTTCCTGGTGGGCTGCCGCAAGTCGCCGATGGAGGTCCGCAGCCTGCCGCCGCAACTTCGCCCTCCGTGGCTCAGGGGGGCCCGGGTTGGGATCACCCACCGCAGCCTTGACGTAGCGGGACCACCGCGGTTCATGAAGTCTCACGTTCGCCACGTCATGAGACACTCACCAAGCTTCGAATATTTTCCAATAGCTTGGCGCCAATCCCGGAAACGGCGTCCAAGGCGTCAACGGACGGGAAAGGTCCGTGATCCGTTCGCCACGCCACAATCCGCTCGGCCAGCACCGGGCCAATTCCCGGCAAGGCATCAAGGTCGGCGGCAGTGGCGGCATTGACGTTGATGGGTCCCGCCGGCGCCTTCTGGGCAGCCGCTCCATTGGCTGGTGCACCCACACCCGGAACGTCTTGCGGCGAGGCAGCCTGTTCCTGGGTGAGAACCACTATTTGCATTCCGTCACTGACTGGCGCGGCCAGGTTCAGAGCTGCCAGCTGTGCCGTCGGCAACGCTCCCCCGGCGGCTTCCACCGCTTGATAGATGCGGCTGCCCTCCCCCAAGACGAACACGCCGGGGTTGTTGACCGCCCCCACCACGTGAACCAGCATGCCCACAGTTCCAGATTTTCCGGCACCCGGGCCGGCGGCGCCACCGGTGGCACCATCGGTGCCGCCCTCCCCCTCGGCCCCTGCGACCACGGGTGCGGCCGGCACACCCGGGGCTGCAGCATCCTCCGCCAGCGGAGGCACCGTGACATGGCCGCCGGACTTGTTGGACAAGTCCGCCGACACCCCTTGAACACTTGCCGCCTCAAGCCACAGCATCCCCAAGGCTGCCGCAAGCATGGCCAGCACCACGACGAGAGCCCGGATGGAGACTATCCAGCGCGGTCCCTGCAGCCGCTGGCCAAAGCCACGCTGAGCAAAACCAGGCGGCCCCACGCCACGGCGCTGGGTCGTTTCCACCCCGGGCGGCGGCCACGTAAACTCTTCATCTGCACCAGTCATGGAGCCACAGTAGGCGCGGAGGATGCCACCCACCAGAGGTGCGCTGCCGAATGGGGATTACTGAACGCCCAACATCCCCTGTGGGGGAACGAGTGCGTCGGCAACCACCACAACCAACACGCCCAGCCCCGCATGGGCGGCCAGCACAGCCGGCAAACGGGTCAGGGTTGCGGCAGCAAGGCCGGGCGCGGCAGCCTCCAGCGACTCGCCGAATGCGCGGGCCTGTTCCTCATTGCCGAAGTGGTGGACACTAATCTGGGTGGCGGCCGGTCCCCGGGTATTGATGTCGACCACGGCCAGCGCCTGCAGCCGGGCGATGGCCCTGGCGGCAGAACGCACCTTTTCCAGCGGCACAACGGCCCCGTCCCTGATGCCCAGCAGCGGCTTGATGTCCAAGACCGTGCCCAGCCACGATGAGGCCAGGCTGATGCGCCCGCCACGGCGCAGTTGTTCAAGGCTGGGCACATAGAAATAGATGGCTGTCGCTTCCAGCGCCCGGTTCCCTGCAGCCACGACGGTCTGCGCATCATGTCCCTGCAGGGATGCTGCAACGGCCGCCTGAACTCCGCTGCCCAGCCCCATGCCGACCGTGCCCGAGTTCAGCACGTGAACAGGTATGGGTGAGCGTTCCGCTGCCAGCGTGGCAGCCTCGAAGGTGCCGGAAAGTTTTGTTGAAATGTGCAAGGACACGATTTCGGCAAATCCGGCTTCCGCCGCCTGTTTGTAGGCGCGTTCAAATTGCCCAGGTGAAGGACGTGAGGTTTTGACGGATTTTCCCGTGGCCAAGGCCAGCGAAATGTGGGTTTCCAATTCGGCGTCGTCATCCGAATAGACGTTGTCGCCAATGATCACCGGCATGGGCACCACAGTCAGCATTCCACGACAGGAAATATCTGCTACCCATTCCGGCGGCAGTGCCGCAGCGGAATCGGTCACGACGGCGATCGTGGGCCTGGGCGGGCCGCTGTCCTCCGGAACCTCCGGCGCCGACGGCCCGGCCTTGGGCCGCAACCGCCCCACGTGGTGGCGCAGCCAGATGCGTGCAGCTGATGTTTCGCTCACAGCATTCTCCCCTTCGAAGAAGTCACGCTTGCCGGCCACAACGCAGCCACAACACAAAAGTGCCCCGGCCCGGTGCGGGCGAGGACACTTTTGTAAGGTGGCTCTTCGCTGACTAGGCAGGAACGATATTGACCAGCTTAGGCGCACGCACGATCACCGTGCGGATGCCACGGCCATCGAGCGCCTTTTGGACAACGGCGGAGGCCAGGGCCAATTCACGCAGCTCATCCTCGGAGATGTCCGGGGACACCTCCAAACGGTCACGTACCTTGCCTTGGATCTGCACAATGGCGGTGACGCTAGCCTCCACCAGCAGGGCCTCGTCAACGGCGGGGAAACCTGCGTTGGCAACCGAGGCAGGGTGGCCCAAGGTGTTCCACATGTCCTCCGCGGTGTAGGGGGCAAACAGGCTCAGCACGATGGCAACGGCTTCGGCTGCCTCACGCACGGCCGGATCGGCTGCGCCGGCACCGGAATCAATGACCTTGCGGGTGGCGTTGACCAGTTCCATCAGCTTGGCAACTACCACATTGAACTTGTGGCCTTCCAACAAAGCCTTGGCCTCATGCACAGTGCGGTGGGTCAGTGAGCGCAGCGCAGCGTCGCCGCCAACCGCAGGGGTGCCGGGCGCACTGTCCACATCGCGGGCCAGGCGCCAGGCCCGGGCCAGGAATTTGGCGGAGCCAGACGGGGAAACATCCGCCCAGTCGACGTCGTCCTCGGGAGGGCCGGCGAAGACCATGGTGAGGCGGACGGCGTCCACCCCGTACTTGTCCAGCTGCTCACCCAGGTCAACACCGTTGCCCAGGGACTTGCTCATGGCCTTGCCGCCGTTAAGTACCTGGCCCTGGTTCAGCAGCGCGCTGAAGGGTTCGGTGGCTTCCAGCAGGCCAAGGTCATGGATGACCTTGGTGAAGAAGCGGGCATACAGCAGGTGCAGGATGGCGTGCTCAACGCCGCCCACGTACTGGCCCACGGGCATCCAGTCGTTGACCTTGGCCGGATCGAAGGGGCCCTCGGTGTACTGGGGTGAGACAAAGCGCAGGAAGTACCAGGAGGAGTCCACGAAGGTGTCCATGGTGTCGGTGTCGCGCTTGGCCGCGCCGCCGCACGCCGGACAGGGGACGTTGACCCAGTCCGCGGCCGCAGCCAGCGGTGAGGTTCCCTTGGGCGAGAGGTCCTCGCCGCGCAGGTTCTCCGGCAGGCGCACGGGCAGCTGATCATCCGGCACGGGCACCTCGCCGCAGTCGGCACAGTGGATGATCGGGATGGGCGTTCCCCAGAAACGCTGGCGGGACAGCAGCCAGTCGCGCAGGCGGAAGTTGACGAACTTCTCTCCCGTGCCCAGCTTTTCCAGGATCTCGATCGCGGCCGGGATGCCCTCGGCCTTGGAGAGGCCGTTCAGCTCGCCGGAGTTGATCAGGGTGCCCTCGCCGGTGCTGGCGATCCAGGTTTCAGCGGGGTCTTCGGCGCCGGTGTCCAGGACGGCGCGGACGGGCAGGTCGAACGCCTTGGCGAAGTCGAGGTCGCGCTGGTCGTGGGCGGGGACGGCCATGATGGCGCCGGTGCCATAGTCGGCCAGAACGTAGTCGGCAGCCCAGACGGGCAGCTTTTCGCCCGTGAGCGGGTTGATGGCGTAGCGGCCCGTGAACACGCCGGACTTGGGGCGTTCGGTGGACTGGCGCTCAATGTCGCTGAGCGCCTTGACCTGCTCGCGGTAGTCGCTCAGCGCCTCGGCATGCTCGGACGTAACCAGATCCAGGGCCAGCGGCGCGTCGGCGGCCACAACGAAGAACGTCGCCCCGTACAGGGTGTCCGGGCGGGTGGTGAAGACTGTCAGCTCCTGCTGGGGCAATTCTTCGCCGGCAGCCTCGATGACGAACGTGACGTGGGCACCTTCGGAGCGGCCGATCCAGTTCTTCTGCATGGCCAGCACGCGGTCCGGCCAGTGGCCCTTCAGCGCATCCATGTCATCGAGCAGGCGGTCTGCGTAGTCGGTGATCTTGAAGTACCACTGGTTCAGGGACTTCTTGGTGACCACGGTGCCGCAGCGTTCACAGGCGCCGTTGACGACCTGCTCGTTGGCGAGCACCGTCTGGTCCTTGGGGCACCAGTTGACGGGTGAATTCTTGCGGTAGGCCAGGCCCCGCTCATAAAAACGCTTGAACAGCCACTGCGTCCACCGGTAGTACTCGGGGTCGGAGGTCTGCAGGCGGCGGGACCAGTCAACGGAGATGGCGTAGCGCTTGAACGACTCCGCCTGGGTGTCGATATTGGCGTAGGTCCACTCACTCGGGTGGGCGTTGCGCTTGATGGCGGCATTCTCGGCGGGCAGGCCGAAGGAGTCCCAGCCGATCGGGTGCAGCACGTCGTAGCCCAGCTGGCGCCAGTAGCGCGAGACGACATCGCCCATGGCAAACGCCTCGGCGTGGCCCATGTGAAGGTCGCCCGAGGGGTACGGGAACATGTCAAGGACGTAGCGGCGTTCCTTGGATCCGTCGTCAAGCGGGGCAAACACGTTTAGCTCATCCCAGACGGCAGGCCATTTGGCTTCCATCGAGGCGAAACTGTAGACGCCCTCTTCGCTGTTCTCTTCAGTCTGGGACTGCACGCTCACGTACCCTGCCTTTTCATTCATCATTGGCTTCTTGTTCCTTCTGGCCCGTTACACACAAAAGCCCCTCGACACAGCAAGGGGCTTACCGCGGTGTTGCTCGCGGCTAGCTAAGAAGGAGAAATGTATGCACCCTCCTACTTTAGCGCACTTAAAGTACGACGGCGGGAGCCCGCCTTTTGCGAAAAGGGGGGCTCCCGCCGTCGTGCAACAGGAGACGCTGGCGCAGTTACCTTACGTCCTCGTCAACCCAGTCCATGGACTTGGTGACGGCCTTCTTCCACAGGCGCATCTGGCGGTCACGCTCGGCCGGGTCCATGTTGGGCTCCCAGCGCTTGTCCTCGGACCAGTTGCTGGACAGCTCGCCCAGGTCCTTCCAGAAGCCGACGGCCAGGCCTGCGGCATAGGCTGCGCCAAGGGCCGTGGTTTCGGTGACCTTGGGACGGATCACCGGGACCCCGAGGATGTCGGCCTGGAACTGCATGAGGGCGTCATTGGCGACCATCCCGCCGTCGACCTTCAGCTCGGTCAGGTCAACACCGGAGTCGGCGTTGACGGCGTCGAGTACTTCGCGGGTCTGGAAGGCGGTGGCCTCCAGTGCGGCCCGGGCAATATGGTTCTTGTTCACAAAGCGGGTCAGGCCCACGATGGCGCCGCGGGCGTCGGGACGCCAGTACGGGGCGAACAAGCCCGAGAACGCCGGGACGATGTAGACGCCGCCGTTGTCCTCGACCGCTGCAGCCAGCTCCTCCACCTCGGGGGCGGAGCTGATCATGCCGATGTTATCGCGCAACCACTGGATCAGGGATCCGGTGACGGCGATGGAGCCTTCCAAGGCGTAGCGCGGTGCGGCGTCGCCGAGCTTGTAGCCCAGCGTGGTGAGCAGCCCGTTCTTCGAGTGGACAATCTCCTCGCCCGTGTTGAAGATCAGGAAGCAGCCGGTGCCGTACGTGTTCTTCGCCTCGCCGGTCTTGAACGCGGCCTGCCCGAAGGTGGCTGCCTGCTGGTCGCCCAGAATGCCGGCGACGGGGACTTCGCGCAGCAGCTGGCTGCCGTGCACGTGGCCGTAGACCTCGGAGGAGGACTTGATGGCGGGCATCATGGACTTCGGCACACCAAAGGCGGCCAAAATCTCGTCATCCCACGCCAGGGTTTCCAGGTCCATGAACATGGTGCGGGAGGCGTTGGTGACATCGGTGATGTGCACGCCGCCGTCGGCGCCTCCTGTCAGGTTCCAGGTGACCCAGCTGTCGGTGTTGCCGAACAGCAGGTCCCCGGCCTCCGCCTTGGCGCGTGCACCCTCGACGTTGTCAAGGATCCACTTGATTTTGGTGCCGGAGAAGTAGGTGGCCAGCGGCAGGCCGACCTTGGCCTTGAAACGCTCCACCCCGCCGTCGGCTGCGAGCTCGTCAACAATGCCCTGCGTGCGGGTGTCCTGCCACACGATGGCGTTATAGACGGGGACGCCGGTGTTCTTGTCCCAGACGACGGCCGTCTCGCGCTGGTTGGTGATGCCCACGCCGACAATGTCATGCCGTGTCAGGTTTGCCTGCGCCAGCGCTGTGCCGATGACCTCGCGGGTGTTATTCCAAATTTCTGCAGCGTTGTGCTCCACCCAGCCGGGCTTGGGAAAAATCTGCTCGTGCTCGAGCTGGCCGGAGGAGACGATGTTGCCGTCGTGGTCAAACACGATGGCGCGGCTGCTGGTGGTTCCTTGATCGATGGCAATTACATACTGAGACATCTTTGTTTCCTTTGCTCGTGATTCACATTAAGAACAAATTGTTGGCTAAATCAAGCCACTACCAGCGGCAGCCACTGGGCTGCCAGGCCGGCCAGGGTGCCACCAACCATGGGGCCCACGATGGGGACCCAAGCGTAGCTCCAGTCGCTTGACCCCTTACCCTTGATGGGCAGCAGTGCGTGGGCAATGCGCGGACCCAGGTCACGGGCGGGGTTGATGGCGTAACCCGTGGGTCCACCCAGTGAGGCACCAATGGCCACAACCAACAAGGCCACAGGCAGCGGCCCGAGCCCTGTTACGCCGCCACCGAAGTGCAGGATGACGAAGACAAGAACAAAGGTGCCGATGATTTCCGTGACAACATTCCAGCCGTAGCTGCGGATTGCCGGTCCGGTGGAGAAGACGCCCAGTTTCGTGGCGGCATCGGGCTCTCCGTCAAAGTGCTGCTTGTACGCAAGCCAGCAGACAACGGCACCAATGAAGGCGCCAAGCATTTCTGCACCAAAGTAGGTCATTGTCGAGGCGAAGGTGACGGCCACATCCGGCGCGTACTCTGCCTTGCCGTTGGCCAGCAGGCCAATGGTTACGGCGGGGTTGAGGTGTGCACCCGACTTGGCGGCTACAAATACACCGGACATGACTGCCAGGCCCCAGCCCCAGTTGACGAGCAGGAACCCGCCGGAGTTACCCTTGGTTCCCTTCAAGGCAACGTTGGCCACGACACCACAACCCAGCAGGGTGAGCATCATTGTTCCCATCACTTCGGATGCGAACACTATTCCAAGAGACATCTTTGACTCCGATTAGTTGGTTATTACATGAAAGGGCCGGCCCTTGTTGGCCGGCCCTCTTGAGCCCCCTTTGCCCCCAGGGGCTTAGGCAATCAAGCTTTGTACCTGAACACCGTGGAAACGGGCCAGAATGTCAACGGCGTGGCCGATTTCCTCGGCCACCTTCTCCTGGTTCCAACCGAGCGGACCGGCCAGCGCTGCGGCTGTCTCGGCCAGCAGTTCGCTGGTGACAAGGCCCCGGAAGGCCAGGGAGGTGCGGCGGATCATGACGTCGATGAGGTGACCAATTTGCTCGTTCTCCACCATGAAGGCAACTTCACGGTCGCTGAGCTCGTTGGTGGAGTTGAAGACGGTGTCCTTGCCCTGCGCCAGGAACGCAATGACGTCGGTGGCACGGGTGCCGTACCGGGTCAGCAGCACCCCGGCCCGTGCAGCATCCACTGATTCACTGGTGTGTGAGGATATCCATGCCTCCACTGCCGCGTTAGTGGCGGGGAAGTTCACGCCGCCACCGATGGGCAGCTTGGCGGTGGAGGTCTTGCGGGTGCCGCCCACGATGGCCAAGACGTCGTTGCTCATGTGTTCGGCCAGGGCCCTGAACGTTGTCCATTTTCCGCCCACCAGGCTGAGCACGGGAATGGAGGCGCCGGCGATGGTGCGGTCGGCGCGTTCGATCCGGTAGTCGCGGGAGACGAAGCCGGGAGCGGTTTCGTCATGGCGTGGCAGCGGGCGCACGCCTGAGAAGCTGTACACAATCTCGTCGCGGGTCACCAGGATGTTCGGGAAGACGTGGCCCACGAGATCAAAGAAGTAGTCGATCTCGGCGTCGGTGCAGACCGCGTCCTGGGTCATGTCGGCGTCGATATCGGTGGTGCCCACCAGGACCCGATCCCCCATGGGGTAGATCAGTACGATGCGCCCGTCGGTGTGCTCGAAGAAGATCTCCCGGCCCTTGCAGGCGGCGAGCAGCTCGGGGTGGTCAAGGACAATGTGTGAGCCCTTGGTGCCGCCCATGAAGCGGGTTGCCGCACCCATGTCGGCATTGGTCATATCCACCCAGGCGCCTGTCGTGTTGACGATGACGTCGGCGGTGAACGTGAACGATTCGCCCGTGAGCTGGTCCGTGAGCTGGACGCCGTCGTCCGTTACTGCGGTGAGGGCAACATAGTTGGTGGCACGCGCCTGCTCGATGCCGGGGGTGGCTGCGCCGGCCTTTTCACCGTCCTGGAGCACGTCGAGGGTGAGGCGCTCGGGGTTGTGCACGGAAGCGTCGTAGTAGGTGGCGGCGTACTTGATCCCGGGGTGTAGCTGGGGCATCTCGGCCAGGGCCTTGTTGCGGCCCTTGAAGTCGTGTCGGGGCACCGTGCCGCCGTCGCGGGAGAAGAAGTCGTACATGGTCAGGCCGGCCTTGATCAGGAACGCGCCACGCTCCTGCGGCTTGCCCTGCTTGTGCGACAGGAAGCGCACCGGTGCGCTGAGAATGCCGGAGAAGGTGCTGAAGATGGGGATGGTGGTCTGCAGCGGCTTGACATAGTGGGGCGCGATTTTCAACAGGCCGTTGCGCTCAACCACTGATTCCTTGACAAGGCGGAACTCACCGTTTTCCAGGTAGCGGATGCCACCGTGGATCATGTGCGAGGATGCGCCGGAGGCCCCCTGGCAGTAGTCACCGCGCTCCACCAGGGCCACGTCGATGCCCTGCAGGGCGAGGTCGCGGAACGTTCCAACGCCGTTAATGCCGCCGCCGATGATTAAAACCTTGGCGTGGGGACGAGCCTTAAGCGCCTCGACCTGGGGGCGTACAAGCGTCTGCACACCCGTTGCGTCCTGGTTTTTGTCAGCTTTGCCTAAGATACCCACATCTGCCTCTTTTGCGTCACGTTCCGTAGCGCCTTGTGCGCCTCTTCCCATTATTGTTTGAATAGACGGAAAATATAGTCAACCGGATTGCACAAACGTGCAGAAAGGCTTGGGTTCTCATGCCATCCAAACGGATTAAACAGCAGGATGCGCTGCGTGCTGCACAAATGTACTACTTGCAGGATCAGACAATGGACGCCATTGCTCGTGAGTTGCGCACGTCCCGTTCCACGGTGTCACGGCTGCTTTCAACGGCTCGGGAGACCGGCCTTGTCCAGATCCAGATCAAGACCCCGGCCGACAGGGCGCCTGAACTGGAACGGGTCATCCGCAAGCGCTACAAGGTCGATGTCCACGTGGTTCCGGTCTCCGACATGCTCAATGAGGTGGAGGTGCTGGAGCGGGTCAGCATGCAGGCTGCACGCACCATCGGACCGCTCGTGGACTCAAACGCCGTGGTGGGTGTCGCCTGGGGTTCAACCCTGAGCACCGTCAGCCGGCACCTGACCCGCAAAACCACCCACGGCACCACCATCGTCCAACTCAACGGCGCAGGCAACACGCAAACCTCCGGCATCACCTACGCCTCTGAAATCATCAGGCGCTTCGGCACCGCCTACGGGGCAAAGGTCGAACAGTTTCCCGTGCCGGCGTTCTTTGACCGGGCGGAGACAAAGTCCATGATGTGGCAGGAACGCAGTGTTCGCCGCATCCTTGACCTGCAGGAACGCATGACCATTGCCATCTTCGGCGTCGGCTCCATGGACGCCGAAATCACCAGCCATGTCTACTCCGGCGGCTATCTGGATTCCACCGACCTGGACTCCCTGGAGGCCAGCGGCGTGGCAGGGGATGTGGCCACGGTGTTCTTCCGCTCGGACGGCAGCGACGACGGCATTGTGCTCAACGAACGCTCCAGCGGACCGAGCCTGGAGAGCCTGCGCCAGGTCCGCCGTCGCATCTGCGTGGTCTCGGGACGCAAGAAAATCACGGGCCTGCGCGGGGCCCTGGCCGCCGGGTTGGCCACCGACCTGATCCTGGACGAGACCACGGCACGCGAACTCGTGGAGCAGGTCAGTGCCGCCAGCGACCCGATCTTCGGCTTCCTGGACGGCCTGGACGGCGTCTAATGGGTAAAGTCAAGGGTATGCAACGCTCCCCGAAATACATTTTGAACAACGGTGTGGCCATCGACGCCCTAGGCTACGGTGTCTACAAGGTCCCGGCCGACGAATGTTCCGCGCTCGTTTCCACGGCCCTGGACAGCGGATATCGCACGGTGGACACAGCCGCCCTCTACGCAAATGAGGAGGGCGTGGGCGAGGCCGTCCGCGGTGCGGTTGCCGCCGGACTGCCCCGCGAGGAGCTGTTTGTCACCTCAAAGGTGTGGAACACGGACCAGGGTTACGACGCCACTCTCTCCGCCTTTGACGCCAGCATGGCCCGGCTGGGGCTCGACTACCTCGACTTGTATCTCATCCACTGGCCCTGCCCCGACCGGGAACTGTTCATCCCCACCTACAAGGCCCTGGAATCGCTCTACCATGCCGGCCGGGTGCGTGCCATCGGCGTGAGCAACTTTGAGCCGGCACACCTGCACCAGCTACTGGACGCCACGGACGTGGTTCCGGCGGTCAACCAGATCGAGCTGCACCCGTGGCTTGCCCAGGCTGAGTTGCGAAAACTGCACGCGTCGCTGGGCATTGCCACGCAGGCCTGGAGTCCGCTGGCTCGCGGCGCCGTTTTGACCGACCCCGTACTGGCGTCCCTCGCCGCCGAGCTGGACCGTTCCGTGGCGCAGATCGTGCTGCGCTGGCACGTCCAGTCCGGCCACCTGGTGATTCCCAAGGCCAGCTCGGCCCGCCGCATCGCAGAGAACCTGGCCGTGTTTGATTTCACACTCAGCGCCGCTCACATGGCCGCCATCGACGGCCTGGACCGGGGCCAGCGCTCCGGCTCACACCCCAACGAGGTCAACTAGCCTTGGTCCTGAAATTCCTGTCCCCTAAAAGAAGCACGACGGCGCCCGGCTCACCCCTTGTTGTTGACCTGGCCAACCGGGAACATGCCCATATCGTTGACGTTGCCGGCAATGACGTCCACTACTGGGAATACGCCGCCGTAGGCGGTTCCCCAACCGCCCGGACCATCGTGATGGTGCACGGCTTCCGCGGCGACCACCACGGCCTCGAGAGGGTGGTGGAGCTGCTGCCGGGGCACCGCATCATCATGGCCGACCTGCCGGGGTTTGGGGCCTCCCCCGCTTTCGTGCACGGCAGGCACGACGTTCCCGGATACGGCGACTTTCTGGGTGACTTCCTGGACGCCTTGGACCTGGGCCAGGACACCGTACTGCTGGGCCACTCCTTTGGTTCGATCGTTGTCAGCCATTTTGTTGCCGCCAATCCCGGGCGGGTTTATCCGCTAATCCTCGTCAACCCGATCGCCTCCCCCGCATTGGAGGGGCCCAAGGGCATCATGACGAAGCTTGCGGTGTTTTACTACTGGGCCTCCGCCAGGCTGCCCGCGGCACTGGGCAACGCCTTGTTGCGCAGCAGGCTCATTGTGCACGTCATGAGCGTGACCATGGCCAAAACCCGCGACAAATCCCTGCTCGCCTTCATTCACGGCCAGCACCATGCGTACTTCAGCGGCTTCGCCGACCGGGACATGCTCCTGGAATCCTTCCAGGCATCGGTCAGCGGCACGGTGCGAGAGGTGGCGGCCCAACTTTCGCTGCCGACCCTGCTGATCGCCGGTGCGGAAGACGAGATCGCCACGCTGCCCAGGCAGCATGACCTGCTTGAGCTCCTGCCTAATGGCGAACTGCTGGTCATCGACAAGGTGGGCCACCTGATCCACTACGAAACACCCGAACCCGCGGCCGCAGCCATCACCGACTTCCTCGAAAGGCACCCCGCCCAGTGAGCCACGCCGTCCCCCCGCCTGCAAACTCCGGCCACCCCGTTAGCCCCGAAAAACCAAAGATCGTCATGGATGCCCGGTTCACCCGCATGGACCACCACGACGGCATCAGCCGTTACGGCGCAAGTCTGATGACCGCCGTCGCACCTTATGCCGATGTGACCATGCTGATTCATGATGAGTGCCAGCTCGCCCTGCTGCCGGAGCTGCCGTGGGTGAAGATCAACTCACCGCTGTCGCCGATGGAACTGTTGGTGGCACGGCACGTGAATAAGCTGGGCGCCGACCTCGTGTTTTGCCCCATGCAGACCATGGGCAGCTGGGGGCGGAAATATCCGCTGGTGCTGACGCTGCACGACCTCATTTACTACGAGCACCCCGCCCCGCCCGGCTTCCTGCCGGCGCCGGTGCGCGTGCTGTGGCGGCTGTACCACAAGGCGTTTTGGCCGCAGCGGGTGTTGCTGAACCGCGCCAATGTGGTGGCCACCATCAGCCATACGACGCTCGCGCTGATGCGGCGCCACAAGCTCACGAAGCGGCCCGTGCGAATCATTGGCAACGCCCCTCAAGGCGACCGGACGCCGAGGGATCCTGCCGTTGCGCCGGAGAAGTCGCTGGCGTACATGGGCTCGTTCATGCCCTACAAGAATGTTGAGACGTTGATTCTCGGCATGGGCGAGCTGCCCGATTTTACGCTCAACCTGCTCAGCCGCATCACCCCTGCTCGCCGCGCCGAACTGGAGGCGCTGGTGCCTGCCGGGGCATCCGTCATGTTCCACAACGGCGTCAGCGATGCCGAATACGATGATCTGCTGCTGCGCACCACCGCACTGGTCACCTTGTCGAAGGCCGAGGGATACGGCCTGCCGCTGGTCGAGGCCATGGCGCTCGGGACCCCGGTTGTGGTGGCAGACACCGAGATCTTCCGGGAAGTTGGGGGCACGGCAGCGCACTATGTGCCGGCCGATTCGCCGTCGGACTTTGCCGCCGCAGTGCGCGCCTTGGCCACACCCGGCGCGTGGGCGCAAAGCTCGACGGCGTCCGTCGCCCAGGCGGGCACGTTCAGTTGGGATGCTTCGGCGCGGGAGTTGCTGGCCATTGCAGAGGAGCTGCGCGGCCAGCCATGACCCTGCCATTGATTCGCGCCCGCAAGAAACCACACTTCGGGCTGCCGTGGCTCGCCATGCTGTTGGGATTGAGCACCCTGATCTTCGCTTTTCAGGGCGTCAAGGCGGTGACCGCCTCGCCGGAGGCGCAGCTTGAGGTTGTTGTGGAGGGCCGGCATTCGCTGAACATCTCCCAAGCGAGCGTCGATGCTGTCTTGGCGGAACCCATCAAGACGTGGAAGCCACTGCGACTGCGCGTGGTTGACAGGCTGTTAAGTTCCGACGAGCGGCAGGGACGTGTGGAGCTGGACGCCGATGTCATCCTGACGACGGCCATCGTCAAGGACACAAGTGTTGACAACAAATCCGAGTACCGCTACATCGGGGCAGGGATCTACCCTGCTGATCCGGACAGGCACAGGAACTCCGAGAACAGGTCCGCGATCAATGACGGTTACATGGACAATGTGGGCATTGGGCATGGACCCAAGGCTATAGTTGCAGCGGCGCAACGGGCGGCCGACGTCCTTGACAAGGGGCCCCTACGCAGCCCGCTTTTCTGGCTGGCTGGAACAGTGACCGGGCTGGCGCTCACCATTATCTCGTTAGCGTTCTCCCTGTCCAGGCGCAAACGGCGTGAATTGGTTTTTCGCCGGCTGACGGCTGCGCAGCGCAAGCTTGCCGGTGTTGTCCTTGAGCTTGAGGCACTCGAGGTCACCTACCATGCCACTCCTGCTGAGCACCGCACTCCAGGGTTTATCTACACATGGGTCAGAATCCGCAATGTGTCGTTGGAATTGGCCCGCACCGAAGACGCGGCGATGGAGGCCGTCTACACCTCGTCCACTGCACTGAACCCTGAAACTGCGGATCTCCTGGAGAAGTTTGAGCACGAGGCCCAACGCCTGGCAACCATGGCGGACGCGCTTATGGGGGCGGGTTCGGTGCTGGGAATGCTCGCCGGCAGCCAGGGGGTCCTGGACCGACTGGCCGCCCCGATGACATTTTCCGCCCGGGAACTGCTGACCCGGCTGGGCAACCGGCCTGCCGGGTTAGTGTCTGTGAGACGGGTGAAACGGTTTGAGAGAGCATTGCACGCATTGCTTGCCGTGCTGACCGGTGACCGCGCTGACAATAGACACATCGAGGCGTGGAGGACGGCAGAAATTGAGCTGGGACGCTGCGCCGCATCCATCAACCGTTCACTGCGGCAGACCCAGCAGGGACGCGCCGGGGCCGTCCAGACGACCCGGGAGGACGTCTCAGCTCTGCGCTCAGGATTGGGGCTGTCCCCCGCCGGTTCACAGAGAACCCTGCAGGCGTTGGATGAGGCCAATGCAGCGGCGCACGCGTTGTTTGGGCCGCTGCCCGGCACCAACGATGCCGCGCCTGTGGTGCTGCGCGAGTTCAGCTGGATCGACATTTTGCCGAAGTTCAGCTGGAGAGTCTTCCTTCCGAGACCGTCCACGGATGCTCCGTGGGTTGTCGGGTGCTTTGCCGTTGTGATCATCTCGTTGGTTGTCAGTGGAATCGTGGTTGCCAAGGTGCCGCAACGCCCGGGATGGCAACTCACCGGCACCCATGCACTGCAGTCATTGGAATTTGACGGAGACACCAGCAGCCTCGATGAGGAGCTGATCCGAGCGCAACTGTCCGATATATTCCCGCCCGATCTAAAGATCATCGTTGCCATGCGCAGCGCCGTGGACTATCTGCACATCGACCCGGAGTCACTCACGATCGAGGGACAGCTCGCAGACAAGCAAGACCCGCAAGTCGGACTTGATGCCATGTGGCGAGTCAAGGGAGAGTTTCCCGAGCTCCTCGACGAGGCGACGGGCGAGCTCAAACCGGACCGCACCATCCTGCCCGTGTGGAGGCTGGACAACGGGACTTTCTCCGTCCCCAATCCCATTGCCGGGGTTGTGCAAATGGGCGGCTACCCCGGCATCGGCGACGCCACGTGGAACTACGGGAGATACTTCTTTTACAAAAGTGGAGACTACAGTGTGATCGGCGCCGTGAAAGACCTCGGACGAGGACTGCAGGCAAACAACTACGTCGAACCCGAAATGAACAGGTTCTGGGTTTTTGTTCTGCTGGCCTTGACTATCGGTCTTGGCTTGCTCACTCTGGCCATGGTTATCAGCTACGGCGGAGTCATATCCATGAGACTTGGGAGGTTTGGGCGCAGTGCGGGCACGCTCAAACAGCTTCGCACAGAGTTGGACACCCTCACATTGGGCTTGGACGATTCGAGGATCAATGCAGTGGCCGTGCTTGGCCGGGGGAAGGGTGCTGCACCGGCAGAGTCGGACCAACGAATCTTTGAAAGTGCCTTGGCCATGGCATGGCGGATGGTGGACGATTTAGCGGCACGTCCCTTGTCCCAGCGACTGGACGCCGAATACGTGGCCCAAGTTGCGAAGCTCGAGCGGCTGATCTTCACGCTTGGCATGCGTGACCACGATGTCCAGAAACGCACCCGAAAGCTGCTGGATGCAACCCTGGGGAACAAGTAGCTGGATCGTGGCTCCGAGGACGTGAGCTCTGAGGGGTGTGGGCTCTGAGGGGTGTGGGCTCTGAGTGCGTGGCGTGACCAGCATTGCCCTGTGGCTGAAGCCGGTGGGCGGTCATGTCAAGGCTCCGAACGTTGCGGTGTTATTTCGCGGCTATTTCGCGTGCGTCCGGAGGTATTTGAAGATGCTGCGTTCCAGCGGGCTGGCAAGGTCTGCATGGTCCGGGCTCCTGCCACCGGGACGGGAATTCTCAGGTTGCGTGCTCGCGGCTGGCATGTCCATGGGCTGACTGCCCTCGGGGGTGGTGAGGGCCTTGTCCAGGCGCTTCTTCAACCATTTCGGGTAGGCCGGGCGCTGGAGTTTGATGCATTCAGGGGCCCGGTACGTCCCGGACGGTGACACCCACCCCACCCGGCCGTCACCACAGAGCCTGGGTGTCCAGCCGTGCAGGCGGAGCCCGGTCCGCCACGGCTCCGCCCACCGACGCAGATTGCCCTTGCGGTCCTTGTCGTCTTTGAAGTGCTTCAGCGCATGATGTTTCCGGCACGCCGGGAACAGGTTCTCCATGGTGCTCTTCCCACCGGAGTCGAAACTTTGTACATGATCCAGCTCGGTATCCATCACCGGGTTCGTGCAATTCGGGAAATAGCAGCCACCGGCCAACGCCTGTAGCACGGACCGCTCCGAATCTTTCAACGTGTACCGCTGCGGCTCCAACGGCAACGCCTCCCCCGTGATCGGGTCCGTGAGCACCCGCAAGAACGTGTTCGAGCCGGACAACAGCTTCCTGGCGATCTCCAACGGCACCGGCCCGGCAGTACTGTCATCAAGTTCCGCCGGTTCATCCGTGATGCCCAGCAACCCCAGGAACGAAACCTTCACCAACACCAGCGCCTTGGGCATCGGCGGATCCAGCAACACCGGATACCCACCCAAACGGGTGAGTTGTTCCAGATAGGCCTCCTGCTCCTGTGACTCCCGCAGCGGTTGCTCAGCAATCCCATCCACCCGACCATCCACATACCCGGAACCGTCACCAACCAAAAACCCTTCCACCGGCACATCATCATGACCGGCGCTGCCATCGGCGGGACCTGCCCCGTGGCTACCCGAGGCACCACCACCATGCTCAGCAGAAGATTCTGCGGGGTGACCAGCAGCGCGGGCGCCAGTGTGGCTGGCAGCAGGACCGCCGCTGTCATCATCACCGCTGCCGGTTGACACCACTGTTCCCTCGAGCGGCCCCTCGTCAGCGACGGCATCAGCATGGGCGTCGGAGTCGGCGTCTGGGTCAGCGTCTGGGTAGCCTGATGTTTCCAGGGTTTCCCGCAGAGCTTCGCCATCGGACTCTCCCCCGCCCCCAACCCCAGCGTCGCCTATGCTGAGCTGCGCCCTGGCGGACTGGCCGGTATCGCTGCTTCGCTGGCTCTTCGGGGTGGGGCCGGTCAATTCCGGCAACTGCACCTCACTGTGTACCGGGTCCGGCAACCCATGAGCCCAGGGCGGCTCCTCATCCTCCAGGGTCACCCCAAACGCAGACTTCTCCCCAAACGGAACATACCCCACGCCCTGATTCGCCTCGTTCGAGCCCCGGCCAAAACCACTGATAACCACCCCATCACCCACACTGGCACTGCCCTCATGACCCTCCGGTCTGGGATTGCCATCACGGCCGCCATGGTTGGGACTGTCGGTGAAACCGGCACTGCCGCCGGTGCTCGCGGTGCCTCCGAAGCCCGTACGATAACCGGCACCGTCAGAGCTTTCGTCTCCGGTCTCGTTGTGACCGCGGGAACCGTTTCGACCAGGGGAACCGTTGCGGTCCCGGTCAGGGTTCGTGTTCTGGTTCTGGGTGGTGTGGCGGGCGTTGGCCGGAAGTTCCTGACCCATCAGCAAGATGGAGGCGATGTCGGCACGGAGCTGGTCCAGCGTCCGGTACTCGGTACAGTCTTCTCCGGAACCAGAGGCGACGGCCTCACGCTGGCGTTCCAGAGCGTCGGCCTTGACGGCCCGGGCCGCCCGGGTGCAATGGACCATGATCGCGTTCGCCGCGATCGTGGGAATATGCAACTCCACCCAATTCATCCCGTCCCTGCCCGGATCATTGGTGATCTTCCGGCCCCGGAAGGCTTCCTTCACCCGGGCATCCAACGAGTCCGGGAACAATGACTCCCGCGCCTGCCGGGCCTTGTTG
The DNA here is from genome assembly GCF_000785535.1 of Arthrobacter sp. PAMC 25486. NCBI lineage: Bacteria > Bacillati > Actinomycetota > Actinomycetes > Micrococcales > Micrococcaceae > Arthrobacter > Arthrobacter sp. PAMC 25486. The sequence goes on from NZ_CP007595.1 coordinate 936,523, forward strand.
GCGAACCTCAACGCCGTGGTCCCCTCAGCCAGCAATAACAACCGTCCCTCAAACACGGCCGCGTCCTCGACCGACACCTGAGGAGTCTCACCCAGAGTGCCCAACTCATTCAAAATAGTGAGCGCATGCCGCCAAGACAACACGCCCAACCCCAGTGCCGCCCAGGTCTTCGGATGCTCCTGTAAGTTCACAGCGTGGGCGGACAGGGCGGCCGCGGTGCGTTCGGGGATGCCCAGTGCTGCCGCGATCTCTGCCACGCAACCCGTCTCAGCCATCCCGGTCTGGTATCGACTCAACCCGGTCGCCTCCGATTCCACCGCCAACGCCCCGAGAATCCGATCCACCACCGCCGCCTTCGACGCCGCCACGGCATTCTCCAACACCCGAATCTCATCCAACGAAGCCATCCCATCGGCAATCACCCACCGCGCCACCGACGCACGACTCGGCGGCTCCGGATCAGGAAAGGGAAACAACACACAATCAGGCAACCCCGACAGGGCAACATTGTCAGACCCAAAGCGTTCAATAGAAGGAAGCGTAATCCCGGCAATCAGTGCAGCCACACCCTGTGCGGCTGCTTCCTCGTCCCGGTCCCCGGGGACAAACGCCCGACTACTCATAAAAACAACACTACGCTCACCGTAACAAGAACGCAATAGTTCCTAGAACAATATTTCGAAGCATGTTATGGAAACCACGACAAAACCAGCCAATAGGCGGTGCTGCGGCGTCGGGAGAAACAGGGCACTAAATGGTGCCGTGTCCGAAGAAGCGATGGACGCTTAGCGCTGGAGTCGCCGTCGTCCATCACAGGACAACGGAGGCTCTGAACAGAAAAGCTACAACACGTCGAGCCCGTCGCAGCGGACCTGAACTGGCGAGCCGATGCGGCGGGCGGCATTGGAGACCTTCAGTGCCCGCATGTCGGCGGTGACGGCGGCCGCCATGGAATAGGGAAAGAGCAGGATGGTCCGGTAGTCGGGGACCTCGTCGGCACCCGGGCCTACCGCCGGGGAAGGCACGGGAGCGGGGCCGATGCTGCGCACGGCGCCGGGGAGTTTCAAGGCGGCCTGGAACGCAGCAACATCGCCTTCGCGTCCGGTCAATGAGGCGAGACGCATGGCCGGCGGCAGTCCCAGTTCGTGACGCAGGGCAAACTCACGCTCGGCATGGCCCGCCGGATCCCAGCGGACCAGGGCCGAGACTTCCACCGATTCCTCCGCCGTGACCACCACAATCCCGCCATCCTGCGCCGGCCGAACGAGAGCCGCGGCGTTCATCCAGCGGCGCAGCGTCTCCTCCCCCGCCCGCAGGGATTCGCGCCGGAGCATGGAATCTCCGTCGAGCAGCAGGGCCGCCGCATAGCCACGGGGCGCAACAGGTTCGGCACCAATGGTTGCCACAACAATGGCGGGCCGGTCCGGCACGGTGGCCTTGATATGGTCGCCAGAGGATGAAACAACGGGCACCGACGGGAACGCTCGGCCCAGCTCTTCGGCAGTGCGCAAAGCCCCGACGGCGATGGCCCGCAGCTGCTGGAAGCCGCAGGTGCTGCAGCTGAATGCCGTCTCGGCCTGTCCGCACCACTTGCACGTCACCATGGTCGAGGTGGATCCCGGCGCCCGCGACTGCATGAGCGGCCCCGTGCAGTGCCGGCACCTGGCCACCTCACGGCAACGCTGGCAGGCAAGTCCCGGCGCGTACCCAGTCCGCGCCACCTGCACCAATACGGGTCCGAACTTCAGGGCCGCCTTCGCCGTGGCCCAGGCCCTGTGCGGCAGCCGCGCCAGGGCAGCGGCCGGGTCCCGTTCCTGCTCAAACGAATCCGAGGTGCTGATGACCCGGGCGGTGGCCTTTCGAACGGAGGGGCGCGCGGCAACAATTTCCTGTGCCCAACCCGTGGCGACCAAGCGCTGGGATTCACTGCTGCGGCTGTGTCCGGCCATCAGGACAGCGGCACCCTCCACCTCGGAGCGCAGCAGCAGCACGTCACGACTGTGTTGGTACGGGGCGCGCCGCTCGACGTGCAGCTCGTCGCCGTCGTCCCAACAGCAGACAAGGCCCAGATCTGCCACAGGGGCGTAGGCAGCAGAGCGGGTGCCAATAACAATGCGCACATCTCCGGAAAGCACCCGCAGGAAATTGGCGTAGCGCAGGCTGGGACCGTCGTCCGCCGTCAGTTTCACAAAGCTGCCCTCGGGCAGCACGTCGGCAAAGGCACGCTCCAGAAGTTCCAGGTCACGCAGGTCCGGCACGACAACGATGGCCCCGCGGCCGGACAACTGGCAATAGGCCACAGCCTGGGCGATCTGGTGTTGCCATGAGTGGGCGCCAAAGCCGCTCAAGGCACCCAAGACGCCCTTAGGGCTGGCACCCATGGCCAGCTGCGTCAGGAAATCCTCGGCATGGGGATAATCGGCAAAGAGCGAGTGCCCGGGCTTGGCGGCCGCGGGCGGCTCCAGAGGGGTACCGGACGCGGCCCCGGACGCGGCATGGGCATCTGCAACGGCGCGGACACCATCACCAGCACCAGCACCAGCACCAGCACTAGCACCAGCACCAGCACCAGCGCCAGCGGCTGAGGCTGAGGCTGCACCAGACCCTGCCCCGGCCGCAGAAACATCGGCCTGCGTGGCATCGTCGGCCGCCTTCTTCAGGTAGACCTTGTCCAGGCTGGCCACACGGGGCGGGACGGCCACCCGCAGCACGTCGGCCACGATGCCGCAGTAGCGGGCCGCAACCCTGTGCGCCAGTTCCAGGACCTGAGGCGCCAGCACCGGAACGGCCGAATAAACCCGCGACAGGGGCACGAGCCGGTCACTTTCAGAAACGGCAATGCGCGCCACCAGGAAGCCGTTGAGGTCCTGGCCGGAGAACTTGACCCGCACCCGCACACCCGGCTGCGCCTCGGCGTCAAGCTCCAGGGGGACGGAATAGTCAAAGAGCCGGTCCAAATGAGGCAGCGGCGAATCTATGACGACCTGGGCGACGGGCAGGTGGTGCGCCAGAACCACTCCGCTGTGGGGGTCCGCCATGCGCTCCTTGGCGACAAATCCGCTGAGCAGGCTCAGTTGCACACCCTCAGCCAGGTCGGAGTGGCCGGAGTCGGAATGCCCCGGCTCTCCAAGGAGGGGGGCATCACGGTGTCGATCCCCATGGCCAGGATCCGCATGGTTCAGTGCATCGTCCATGAAGTCCTCCCAAAGTGTGTAGCTCGAAAACAGCCATTCAAGGAATTGCCGCTAAAACAAGCTAAGCACAGCCCACTGACAAAGGAGTCGGTGCACTGTGCTTGGCTGTGGACAGCGCTTAGCTGTGGATAACTGGGTGCTCAGGCGTTGAAGAACGCCTTCAGCGCGTCGACCCGGTCAAGATTTTCCCACGTGAAGTCGGGATCGTCGCGGCCGAAGTGGCCGTGCGCAGCAGTCTTCGCGTAAATGGGGCGCTTGAGGTCAAGGTCGCGGATGATGGGGCGCGGTCGCAAATCAAAGACGGCCGAGATGGCTGCTTCGATGCGGCGCGGGTCCACCGTTTCGGTGCCGAACGTCTCAACGTAGATGCCGACCGGACGGGCAACACCGATCGCGTAGCCAACCTGCACCTCGGCACGTGTGGCAAGGCCGGCGGCCACCACGTTCTTGGCGACCCAGCGCATGGCGTAGGCGGCTGAACGGTCAACCTTTGACGGATCCTTGCCGGAGAACGCGCCACCACCGTGGCGGGCCATGCCGCCATATGTGTCGACGATAATCTTGCGGCCGGTCAACCCCGCGTCGCCCACAGGGCCGCCCACAACGAACGGTCCTGCCGGGTTCAGATGCGACTTCATGGCTGACAGGTCAAGGCCCGAGGCGGCCATGACAGGATTGATCACATATTCGGCCAGATCGGCACGCAGCTGCTCGAGTGAGGTGCCCTCTGCATGCTGGCTGGAAATCACCACGGTGTCCACGGAAACGGGCACGTCACCGTCATAGCCGATGGTCACCTGGGTTTTGCCGTCGGGGCGCAGGTAGGCCAGTTCGCCCGACTTGCGCACATCCGTCAGGCGTTCGGAGAGACGGTGCGCCAGGTAGATCGGCGTGGGCATGTAGGAGGCGGTCTCGTTGCTGGCGTAGCCAAACATGAGCCCTTGGTCGCCGGCGCCCTGGGCGTCGTCCTCGTCCACGGCCGTGCCCTCACGAACCTCAAGGGAGTTGAAAACGCCGTCGAAAATGTCCTGCGACTGCTGGCCGATGGAGACCGAAACACCGCACCGGGCACCGTCAAAGCCGTTCGCTGAAGAGTCATAGCCAATGTCCAGAATGGTGTTGCGCACGATCTGCGGAATTTCAACATAGGCATTGGTGGTCACCTCGCCCGCAACATGGACCAGTCCGGTGGTGGCCATGGTTTCAACGGCCACACGGGAATCCGGGTCCTCAGCCAGCAGGGCATCGAGGATGGCGTCACTGATCTGGTCACAGATCTTGTCTGGGTGGCCCGCCGTCACGGATTCGGAGGTAAACAGGCGCAAGGGATTTACTGAAGTCACGGTTCTACTTTACTTGGATTTATGGTGCAGGTGGCGGCCGCTGGACTTGGGCGGTCACATATTCGACAAAATTGGCGGAAACGTACTTATTGTGCCGCGAGTCGCCGTGCAATGACCTGCACGACGGCGTCAGCCACCTGGCGCTTCGTGCCGCCGGCTTGCACGGGGCTGGCACCGTCCAAGGCCAAAATCTCGACGTGGTTGGTGTCCTGGCCAAAAACGCGTTCGGTGCCGGATTCGCCCGGCCCCACTTCGTTGACCACGAGGAGGTCGCAGCCCTTGCGTCGCAGTTTGGCCTGCGCATAGGTGCGGGCGTCGGCCTCGGCATCCCCGGTTTCCGCGGCAAATCCAACGATGAGCTGCTGCTGGTTTTGGGCTGAACGGTGGGCAACGATTTCCGCCAAAATATCGGGATTGCGGACCAGTGTGATGACCGGGTCGGCAACGTTGTCGCGCTTCTTGATCTTGCCGGTGGAAATGTTGGCCGGACGGAAGTCCGCCACCGCAGCGGCCATGATGACCACATCGGCGGTTGCTGCCGCGGCGAGCGTTGCCGAGCGCAGCTCCAGGGCCGTTTCAATGGCCTGCAGCGCGGCTCCCGCAGGTGCCGGCACGTCCATGGGTGCGTGGATCATGGTGACTCGGGCACCCGCCGCCAGAGCGGCCTCGGCCAGGGCAACGCCCTGCTTGCCGGAGGATTTATTGCCCAGGTACCGTACGGGATCGAGCGGTTCGCGGGTGCCGCCGGCGGTAATGAGCACCAGCTTCCCGGACAGCGGGCCGGTCATGGCGGCAGCCCCGGAAGCCAGGTCGCCCTGGGTGGTTGCGTCAGGTGCCGGAGCACCGTCACGGCCCTGGTCCGGGACGAGGACGGCAGCCCGGTCAGCACTGTCAGCCTCGTCGAGAACACCAGCCTCGTCGGGAACACCAACCCCGTCAGGAACGACGGCGGCAGCCGGGTCCGCAGCGGATGCCGGGGACCCGTCGTCGTGCTTCACGGGGGAACCGGCAGGCTCCCTAACCAGCGCCATCGCGGCGGCGAAGATCGCCTCCGGCTCAGGGAGGCGGCCGGGGCCGGTGTCGGGACCGGTGAGGCGCCCGACGGCCGGATCCAGCACGTGCACGCCGCGCGAACGCAGCGTGGCCACATTCGCCACCGTTGAGGCGTGCTGCCACATTTCGGTGTGCATCGCCGGGGCAAAAAGCACCGGCCCGCGGGCCATGAGCAAGGTGGTGGTCAGGAGGTCGTTGGCGTGGCCGCCGGCAGCCTTGGCCAAAAGGTCTGCAGTTGCCGGGGCCACAACGATCAAATCCGCTTCATGGCCAATACGGACATGGTTGACCTGGTCCACGGCGTCAAAAACATCGTTCGTGACAGGCCGCCCGCTAAGGGCTTCCCACGTGGCAACGCCCACAAACTTCGTGGACGCGTCGGTGGGGATGACTGTGACGCGGTGGCCCGCCTCAGTGAAAAGCCTGAGCAGGAGGGCGGACTTGTAGGCGGCGATACCGCCGCCTACACCGAGAACGATATTCAACTGGGACACCGTGGCAGCTCGTAAACGCTGCTTAGACGGTCTCGACGGGTGTGGAGACCAACAGGCCCTCGTCGATTTCACGGAAGGCGATTGAGAGGGACTTCTCGTTCAGCTTCGTGTCAACGAGGGGGCCAACGTACTCAAACAGGCCCTCGTGGAGCTGTGCGTAGTAGGCGTTGATCTGGCGTGCGCGCTTTGCACCAAAGATGACCAGTCCGTACTTCGAGTCGGCTGCTTCAAGCAGTGAATCGATCGAGGGATTGATGATGCCTTCGGGTTGTGTAGTCAATTACTTCTCCAAAAAATTGAAAGGGGTGGTACAAGTTATGCAAGGTGATGAGGGGTGAGCCCCATCAGATCAACCAGCGCCGCTGCAGCCCGGCTGACATCATCGTTGACGATGACATAATCAAATTCCGGCGCGGCAGCAAGTTCCAGTTTAGCCGTTTCCAGGCGGCGGTGCTGTTCTTCGGCGCTTTCTGTGCCGCGTCCCACCAATCGGCGGACCAATTCTTCCCAGTTGGGCGGTGCCAGGAACACAAAATCTGCCTCCGGCATGGCCTCCTTAACCTGTCGGGCACCCTGCAAATCGATCTCCAGGAGCACCGATTTCCCGTCGTCAACGGCGGCCTGAACCGTGCTGCGCAGGGTGCCGTAGCGGTTGACGCCGTGCACGACAGCCCATTCGAGCAGGTCGCCTTGCTCAACGAGCGAGTCAAACTCGTCGGCGGACTTGAAGAAGTAGTGCACTCCCTCTTCCTCGCCCGGGCGCGCCGTGCGGGTGGTTGCCGAAACGGACAGCCACACGTCCGGGTAGTTGTCGCGGATGAACGTTGACACGGTGCCCTTGCCGACGGCGGTGGGCCCGGCCAGGACTGTCACGCCGCTGCGGGCCTTGCTGCGGGTGGTGTTTTCACCCGGCACTGCGACGTCGCTCACGGCTTGTCTCCCAGGTAGTCCACCAGGGCCCGGCGCTGGTGCACGCCCAGGCCACGCACCCTGCGGGTTGGGGCTATCCCCAGCTCGCTCATGATCACAGTTGCACGTACCTTTCCAATGCCCGGAAGGGCTTCCAATAATTCACACACTTTAAGTCTGTCCAGGGCGGGTTCCGCGGCTGCCGCCTCCAGGACGGTCGCCACAGTTCTCTGGCCAGTTTTCAATTCTTGTTTTACTTGCGATCGCAATGCCCTTGCCGCCAAAGCCTTGAGCCGTGCGTCTGCGCGATCCTGCGGGGACAACTGCGGCAATTTCACGAAAAAGGCTCCCTGTTTAATGGCTGTCCCCGGTGCGGGTGGTTGCGACGTTATTGCATCGAACCTATCCGCACCGGGGATGCAAATCAATTGGCCCTGGACATCAGCCAGGGGCCAAGGCCGGTTACAGCCCGGACAAGGTGGCCTCGGTGGCCACACGCAGGGCTGCCACCTCCGGGCCGGCGGCAAGAATGCCGCGGCTGGAGGTTGCCAACACTGCCGGGTAGGCGGTGCCGAAGGTGGTCCGCATCTCGGCCCCGGTGGCACCTTGTGCGCCCAGGCCGGGCGCCAGGATCGGCCCGTGCACTGCTGCCAGGTCAATCCCGAGGTCGGCCAGGGCCGTCCCGACGGTTGCACCGACCACCAAACCAACGGAGCCCAGTGCCTGCTCCGCGTAGCGTTGGTTCTCTTGCGCCGACGCCTGGACAATGCGTTTGGCCACCGATTCGTGCCCGCCCACGTGCTGCACCGAGGCGCCCTCCGGGTTGGACGTCAGGGCCAGCACGAACACGCCGCGGCCGTTCGCCGCGGCCATGTCCAGCGCTGGACGCAGCGACTCAAAGCCCAGGTACGGGCTCAGTGTGACCGCGTCCGCCGCCAGGGCCGAGCCGTCGCGCAGCCAGGCGTCGGCATAGCCGGCCATGGTGGAGCCAATGTCCCCACGCTTGGCGTCGGCGATGCTCAGCATGCCCGCCTCGGTGGACGCTGCCAGCAGCTCCTCCAGGACGGCCAGGCCGGCCGAGCCGTGGCGCTCATAGAGCGCCACCTGCGGCTTGATGGCGGCGGCGAGGGGGGCCACCGCCTCCAACACGGTGAGGGAGAAGCTGCGCAGGCCCTGGACGTTGTCCGCCAGCCCCCAGGCGGCCAGCAGGCCCGGGTGCGGGTCGATGCCCACACACAGGGGTCCGCGAGCCGTCATGGCGGCGGCGAGCCGGACACCAAAAGGTGCGCGGCCAGCAGCAGGAGCCGGGGACCCGCCGTCGTGCTTGGAGGAGCTAGGCATTCTGTGCTGCCAGCCCTGCCGCCAGGACCAGTGCGTGCTCCTGCAGGCTCGTGACGTCCCATTCGTAGGAGCGCAACGCCTCCATGGCCTGAACGGCAACGTTGAACTCGGCCACCGTGGTGATGCAGGGACGGCCGTTGGAGACTGCCGCTGCCCGGATCTCGTAGCCGTCTCCGCGGGCCTGGCCGCCTGAAGGGGTGTTGAAGATCATGTCGATCTCACCGTTGTTAATGAGGTCCACAATGCTCTGATCGTCCGAGTTGGCGCTTTCCTGGCTGATCTTGCGAACAGTCGTGGAGGCGATGCCATTGCGGCGCAGGACGTCGGCCGTACCGCCGGTGGCAACAATCTCGTAGCCCAGGTCGACGAGGCGCTTGACGGCCATGATGATGGAGCGCTTGTCGCGGTTGGCCACCGAGACGAAGACCTTGCCGTCAACGGGCAGAGCGCCGTTGGCTGCGGCCTGGCTCTTGGCGAAGGCCGTGTCAAAGTGCTTGTCAATGCCCATGACCTCACCCGTGGAACGCATTTCGGGCCCGAGCAGGGAGTCCACAACGTGGCCTTCCGGGGTGCGGAAGCGGTTGAAGGGCAGGACTGCTTCCTTCACGGCGACCGGGGCGTTGTCGGGCAGGTTTCCGCCGTCGCCCACCTCGGGCAGGATGTGGTGGACGCTGCGCAGGTGCGCGATGGACACACCGACGCCGATCAGGGCTGCGGCCTTGGCCATCTGCACGCCGGTCGCCTTGGAGACGAACGGCACGGTGCGGGAGGCGCGCGGGTTGGCCTCGAGCACGTAGAGGATGTCGGCGGCCAGGGCGAACTGGATGTTGATCAACCCGCGCACGCCCACGCCCTCGGCGATGGCGCGGGTGGCCGTGCGGACACGCTCCTGCACGTCCTTGCCCAGGGTGATGGGGGGCAGCACGCAGGCGGAGTCGCCCGAGTGGATGCCGGCCTCTTCGATGTGCTCCATGATGCCGCCAAGGTACATGTCCTTGCCGTCAAAGAGCGCGTCAACGTCAATCTCGATGGCGTCTTCCAAGAACCTGTCGATGAGGACCGGGTGCGCCTCGGTGATCTCGGTGGCGTTCTTGATGTAACGGGACAGGTTGGCCTCGTCATAGACGATCTCCATGCCACGGCCGCCCAGAACGTAGGACGGGCGAACCAGGACGGGGTAACCGATCTCATCCGCGATCTTCTTGGCGTCGTTGAAGGACACGGCAGTGCCGTTCTTCGGCGCGATCAGGCCCGCCTCGTCGAGCACGCGGGAGAACATGCCGCGGTGCTCGGCCAGGTCGATGGCTTCCGGGGACGTGCCCAGGATGGGCACACCGGCGTCGGCCAGTTCCTGAGCCAGCTTCAACGGGGTCTGCCCGCCAAGCTGCACGAACACGCCCATGACGCCACCGGTGCGCTCTTCGGCCGCAATGATTTCAAGGACGTCCTCGAGGGTCAGCGGTTCAAAGTACAGGCGGGTGGAGACGTCATAGTCGGTGGAGACGGTTTCCGGGTTGCAGTTGACCATGACGGTCTCGTAGCCGGCCTTGCGCAGCGCCATGGAGGCGTGCACGCAGGAGTAGTCAAACTCGATGCCCTGGCCGATGCGGTTGGGGCCCGAGCCGAGGATGATGACGGACGGCTTTTCGTGCAGCGCAATCTCGTCCTCCTCGTCGTAGCTGGAGTAGTGGTACGGGGTGTACGCGGCGAATTCGGCGGCACAGGTGTCCACCGTCTTGTACACGGGGCGGATGTTCAGTGCCTGGCGGACGCCGCGCACCACCGCCTCGGAGTTGTGCGTCAGCTCGCCGATCTGGACGTCGGAGAAGCCGTGGCGCTTGGCTAGTTTCAGCATTTCCGGGGTCAGTGCGGTGGACTGGCGGATGGTGGCGGAGATTTCGTTCAGCAGCACCAGCTGGTCAAGGAACCAGGGGTCAATGCCTGTTGCCTCGTAGAGTTCCTCGATGGTGGCGCCGCCGAGGAGGGCCCGCTGGACCTGGCCGAGGCGCTCGGTGGTGGGGCGCTTGGAGAGCTCAATCAGCTCCGGCACATCCAGTGCGTTGACGGTCTTGAAGTCGAGGCTGGCACCCTTCTGCTCCAGTGAGCGCAGCGCCTTCTGGAGTGCCTCGGTGAAGTTGCGGCCCATGGCCATGGCTTCGCCGACGCTCTTCATGGTGGTGGTCAGGGTGTCATCCGCTGCGGGGAACTTCTCGAAGGCGAAGCGGGGCACCTTCACAACGACGTAGTCGAGCGCGGGCTCGAAGGAGGCCGGGGTTTTCTGTGTGATGTCGTTCGGGATCTCATCCAGGGTGTAGCCCAGTGAGAGCTTCGTGGCGATCTTGGCGATGGCAAAGCCGGTGGCCTTGGAGGCCAGTGCGGAGGAGCGTGAGACGCGCGGGTTCATCTCAATGACGACGACGCGTCCCGTGTCGGGTTCGATCGCGAACTGGATGTTGCAGCCGCCCGTGTCGACGCCAACCTCACGGATGATGGCGATGGAGATGTCGCGCAGGTTCTGGTATTCGCGGTCCGTCAGCGTCATGGCAGGGGCCACGGTGATGGAGTCGCCTGTGTGCACGCCCACCGGGTCAAAGTTTTCAATGGAGCACACAACAACGACATTGTCGTTCTTGTCGCGCATCATTTCCAGCTCGTATTCCTTCCAGCCAAGGATGCTCTCTTCGAGCAACACCTCGGTGGTGGGGCTGTACTGCAGGCCCTGGCCCACAATACGGGTGAGGTCTTGCGGGGTGTAGGCCAGGCCGGAGCCCAGCCCGCCCATGGTGAAGGACGGGCGCACGACCATGGGGTAGCCGAGGTCTTCGGCGGCCGTAAAGGCCTCCTCGATGGTGTGGATGATGTGGCTGCGCGCCGACTCGGCACCGCAGCGCTCAACGACGCCCTTGAACTTTTCGCGGTCCTCGCCAAGCTCGATGGCGGCGATGTTGGCACCGATCAACTCAACGTTGTACTTGGCCAGCACCCCGTTTTTATCCAGTGCGATCGCGGCGTTCAACGCGGTCTGGCCACCGAGGGTGGGCAGGATGGCGTCCGGGCGCTCCTTGGCGATGATCTTCTCAATCACCTCGGGGGTGATGGGCTCAACGTAGGTGGCATCGGCGAACTCGGGGTCCGTCATGATGGTGGCCGGGTTGGAGTTGACGAGGATGACCCGCAGGCCTTCCTCCTTCAAAACACGCAGCGCCTGGGTGCCGGAGTAGTCAAACTCGGCAGCCTGGCCAATCACGATCGGGCCGGAGCCAATGACCAAAACTGACTTAAGATCTTCCCTCTTTGGCATTACTTGTTTTCCTGGCTCTGTGTGGTCTGGCTCTGTGCGGTCTTGTTCTGTGCGCTCTGGTAATCACCCATGAGGCTGATGAACCGGTCAAACAGGTAGGCGGCGTCGTGCGGGCCGGCCGCGGCTTCGGGGTGGTATTGCACCGAGAAGGCGGGAATGTCCAGGCAGGACAGGCCCTCGACAACCTGGTCGTTGAGGCTGATGTGGCTGACCTCGACCCGGCCGAAGCGGTCCTCGGGTGCCAGCGGGGCACCTTCCAGCGGCGCGTCGACGGCGAAACCGTGGTTTTGGCTGGTGATTTCCACCTTGCCGGTGCTGCGGTCAAGGACGGGCTGGTTCATGCCGCGGTGTCCGTAGCGCAGCTTGTACGTGCCAAAGCCCAGGGCGCGGCCCAGGATCTGGTTGCCGAAGCAGATGCCGAAGTACGGCACGCCTGCTTCGAGGAAGCTGCGGACAAAGCCCACCTGGCGGTCGGCCGTGGCGGGGTCGCCGGGGCCGTTGGAGATGAACACGCCGTCGGGATTCAGCGCCTGCGCCTCTTCAAAGGTGGTGGTGGCGGGCAGCACGTGCAGGCGCACTCCGCGCTCGGCAAAACGGGCCGGGGTCATGGCCTTCATGCCCAGGTCCAGTGCGACGATGGTGAACAGGGTTTCACCGGTCCAGCCGTGGTCGGCCGGTTCGACGACGTACGCCTTCTTGGTGCTGACCTCTTCGGCCAGGCGCAGGCCGGCCATGGAGGGCTGCGCGGCAACCTCGGCGACCAGCTCGGCGGCGGGGCGGGCTGCGCCCTCGCCGGAGAAGATGCCTGCCTTCATGGTGCCGCGCTCACGCAGGTGGCGGGTGATGGCGCGGGTGTCGACTCCCTGGATGCCCACGACGCCCTGGGAGGTGAGTTCGTCGTCGAGCGTTCCCTCACTGCGCCAGTTGGAGGCGCGGCGGGCGGCGTCGCGCACGATGTACCCGGCGGCCCAGATCTTCGCCGATTCATTGTCCGCCTTGTTCACGCCGGTGTTGCCGATGTGCGGTGCCGTCTGCACGATCAACTGGCGGGCGTAGGACGGGTCCGTCAGTGTTTCCTGGTAACCGGTCATTCCGGTGGTAAAAACTGCCTCGCCGAGGGCTGTGCCCTGTGCTCCGTAGCTGCTGCCACGGAAAGTGCGACCGTCTTCCAAGACCAAAAGTGCCTGTGCCGGCATAGTTGCATCACTCATTCTCAATTGTTCTTTCCGTTGCGCTTTGTATCGCTGTCTTCAGGCAGCAGTGCCTGCAATGCTTCAATGAGGGGCCGTTTTGCCCCGGCCTCGGTAGTGCGGAATCCGGTGTCAACTTCGGTGTCCGCCAAATTCCAGCTGATGACGATCAGGCCGTCCTTCTCCACAAACTTACCGGCCATTCCCGCCTGCGTCCCCACATTGGTGAGTGCGTCCTTGGCGATGAACAGGTCCTGTGCTCCCCGGCGCTCAATCACGACGCCGTCCGGGTGGACGCTGGCGATGCCGGGAGTGCGGATGCCAAGTCCGTGAACAGCCAGCCGGTCAAGCCAGTCGCCTGTGGAGGTGGTCACCACGTATTGGCCCGGCACGCTGATCACGGCTGTGCCGAGGCCGTCCGGGACCTCCGGCAACCCGGCCACCCCGGCCTGGCGCTTGAGTTTCCCACGCCAGCCCAGCCACATCAGGGCCACGATAGCCACGAGGGGCACCACGGCGGAGATAACTATCAGTGCTTCCTTGCTCATGCGGCGGCGCCGGCCCTGTAGGGGGTGTTCAGCAAGCCGCCGAGCACCGTGGGGTGGCCGTGGAAGAACGTGGCAACGACCTTGCCGGGCAGCTCCAGCCCGGCGAACGGGGAGTTGCGGCCTTTCGTGGCCATGGCGGACGGGTCGACGTTCCAGCGGGCGGCAGGGTCAACCAGCACGATGTTGGCAGGTTCGCCAACTTCCAGCGGACGGCCCTGGTCGGCGAGCTGGCCGATCTGTGCGGGCGTGGTGGAGGTGACGCGGGCAAAGTCGGCCCAGCCCATCAGGCCGGTCTCGATCATGGTTTCCTGCACCACAGACAAGGCGGTTTCCAGGCCTGTCATGCCCATGGCCGCGGACGCCCATTCACATTCCTTGGCCTCGCTGGGGTGCGGGGCGTGGTCGGTACCGACAATGTCGATGGTGCCGTCGGCCAGGGCGGCACGCAGTGCGTGCACGTCGGAGTCTGCCCGCAGCGGCGGGTTCACCTTGTACACGGGGTTGTAGCTGCGGACCAGTTCTTCGGTCAGCAGCAGATGGTGCGGGGTGACCTCTGCTGTGACGGAGATGCCGCGTTCCTTGGCCCAGCGGATAATCTCCACCGAGCCCGCCGTCGACACGTGGCACACGTGCAGGCGTGAGCCCACGTGCTGGGCCAGCAGGACGTCGCGGGCGATGATGGACTCTTCGGCGACGGCCGGCCAGCCGGCCAGGCCAAGGTCGGCGGAGACGACGCCCTCGTTCATCTGGGCGCCCTCCGTGAGTCGGGGTTCCTGCGCGTGCTGGGCGATCACGCCGTCGAACGCTTTCACGTACTCGAGGGCACGGCGCATCATGACGGGGTCGCTGACGCAGATGCCGTCGTCGGAGAAGACGCGGACGCGGGCACGGGAATCGGCCATGGCACCGAGCTCGGCCAGCTGCTTGCCGGCCAGGCCCACGGTCACGGCGCCGACGGGGCGCACATCAACCCAGCCGGACTCGCGGCCCAGTGTGTAAACCTGCTCCACCACGCCGGCGGTGTCGGCGACGGGCGAGCTGTTGGCCATGGCATGGACCGCGGTGAAGCCGCCCAGGGCTGCGGCACGGGTGCCGGTTTCCACCGTCTCGGCATCCTCTCGGCCGGGCTCGCGCAGGTGGGTGTGCAGATCCACCATGCCGGGCAGGGCAATCAGGGCGCTGGCGTCGATCACGGTGGCATCGCCAACCACAGCGGCGGCCAGGTCCGGCCCCACTGCGGCGATGACGCCGTCACGCACCAGGATGTCGGCGGTGTCCTTGCCCAACAGGGAAGCTGAACGAATCAAGTAACTCGGGGAAGTCATGAAGGGTCCTTTACTGACGGCAGGGTGTTGCCGGTCTGGCGCATGGTGGCCGGGGCGAGCTGGGCGGGTACTGCAAGTTTGGCGGGGGTTTCACGCATTTCCCCGGACAGCAGCAGGTACAGGGCGGCCATGCGTACCGACACACCGTTGCGGACCTGGGCCAGCACGGTGGAGCGGGCGGAGTCGGCGGCTGCGGAGGAAATTTCCAGGCCGCGGTTCATGGGGCCGGGGTGCATGATGATGGTGTCCTTGAGGTTCAGGGCATCCAATTTGGCGAGGCGGGCGTCGTCGAACCCCCACCGCCGCGCATATTCGCGGGTGGAGGGGAAGAACGAGGCGTTCATGCGTTCGGCTTGCACACGCAGCATCATGACCGCGTCAACGCCGGCTTCCAGCGCTGCGTCGAGGTCGTAGCTGACCTGGCACGGCCAATGCTCGACGCCGACCGGCAGCAAGGTGGGCGGCGCCACCAACGTGACGTGGGCGCCGAGTGTGCGCAGCAGCCACACGTTGGAGCGGGCTACGCGGGAGTGCAGCACATCGCCGACAATCAGCACGCGCATGCCTTTAAGGTCCGCTCCCACCGAGGCCGTGCCCTGGAGCTTGGCCCAGTGGGCGCGCATGGTGAACGCGTCCAGCAGAGCCTGGGTGGGGTGCGCGTGCGTGCCGTCACCGGCGTTGATGACGGCGGCGTCGATCCAGCCGGAGTTGGCCAGCTGCGCCGGGGCGCCGGAGGCCCAGTGCCGGATGACGACTGCGTCGGCGCTCATGGCTTCGAGGGTCTGGGCCGTGTCCTTGAGCGATTCGCCCTTGGACACCGAGGAGCCCTTCGCGGCGAAGTTGATGACGTCGGCGGAGAGTCGCTTGGCGGCGGCCTCAAAGGAGATGCGGGTGCGGGTGGAGTCCTCGAAGAACAGGTTCACCACGGTGCGTCCGCGCAGGGCCGGGAGCTTCTTGATCTCCCGCTCCCCCACGGCAGCCATTTCCTGGGCCGTGTCGAGGATCTGGATGGCATTTTCGTATTTGAGTTGTTCGGTGGACAGCAAATGCCTCATGCGCCGGCCTCAATGACCACTTCGTCGTTGGAGGGTTCCCCGCCGTCGATTTCCGACAGCCTGACCCGCACTTTTTCACTGGAGGACGTGGGCAGGTTTTTGCCCACGTGGTCTGCGCGGATGGGAAGTTCGCGGTGGCCGCGGTCTACGAGGACGGCGAGGCGCACGGCGCGGGGGCGGCCAAGATCCACGAGTGCGTCCAGCGCTGCACGGATGGTGCGGCCCGAATAGAGCACGTCATCAACGAGCACCACAGTTTTTCCGTCAATGCCGGAGGCCGGGAGTTCGGTGCGCTGGGGTGCTCTGGTGGGGTGGTGGGCCAGGTCGTCTCGGAACATGGTGACGTCAAGCTGGCCGACAATGGCGCTGGGATCAATGTCCGGATCGCTGGCGGCCAACTTGGCGGCCAGGCGCTGGGCCAAGGGATATCCTCGGCGGGGGATGCCCAGGAGCAGCAGGTTGGCGCCGCCCTTGTTGGCTTCCAAAATCTCATAGGCGATACGAGTCAGCGCCCGTTCAATGTCTGCTGCGGCAAGAACCACACGCGACACAGTGACCGGCGCCGAGGTTTGCTGAACGTCCCCAAAAGCTTCAGAGGAATTCTTCATTTCTCGCGTCCCCTTTCCCCGCCTCACAGGACGGAATTAAAAGGTTGAATGCGTACACTTTAAACTACCACAGGGCCCGCTGCTGCCCAGGTCTGCCACGGGCCCCCACACCGGTCGCCACGGGCGGCACCGGCGCCTCAAGAGCTCAGAAAATTGTTCCGCGCGGCAGCTCTGTGGGTGCGGCGGCTGCCCCTAGTGTTGAAGCCATGAGTGAACCCACACCTTGGCAGAGCCCGGCTGCTGGCGCCCCCGGCGCTCCCCCGGCACCTCTTTCCAGCCCAGCAGCACCGGCCCTTGACCACCCCGACGGCACCGGCCGCTGGTCCCAGGCGGCCCTCCCCGCCGCGCATGGCAGGCGCCGGGGCATGTCACTGAAGGTGACAAACATCATTTTGCTGTGCGTGCTGGCGCTGGTCATGGTCGGCACCCTGGCCTTCTTTGCCAGCTCACTGGGTGTCAACGTTTTTTTGATTTGTGGTGCCCTGGCACTCATTCCATTGTGCATTTGTGTTGCCAGCCTGGTGTGGATCGACCGGTGGGAACCTGAACCGGTGCCGGCCCTCATCGTGGCCTTTTGCTGGGGTGCCGGCATGGCCGTCGTGACGACACTGGTGTTGGGCAGCTGGGTGCAGCCGCTGCTCATGAACGGGAACTCCCCGGCCAACGCCGATATGGTGGGCGCCGTCATCCAGGCACCCCTGGTGGAGGAGATCTGCAAGGGGGCGGGGTTGCTCCTGCTGTTTTTCCTGCGCCGACGCACCTTTGACGGCCCCATCGACGGGCTGGTCTATGCGGGGTTGATTGCTGCCGGGTTCGCCTTCACCGAGAACATTCTTTACTTTGGCCAGGCACTGCAGGAAGCCGACGGTGCCGCTGGCGGGCTCGTGGGAATCTTCATCGTCAGGGGCATGATGTCCCCGTTCGCCCATGTCATGTTTACCGCCATGCTCGGCATCTGCGTCGGCTGGGCCGCCCGCTACGGCGGCACGCGACTGGTGCTTGGCGCCTGGGTGGTGGGACTGCTCCCGGCCATGCTGTTGCACGGGCTCTGGAACGCCACCTCGTTCCTCGGTGCCAACTTCTTTGTCATGTATGTGGTGTTGCAGGTGCCGCTGTTCATCTTGTTCATTGTGGGCATCATCCTGTTGCGCCGTTCCGAGGCGAAGCTCACCCGGCAACGCCTCGGTGAGTATGTGGCGTCAGGCTGGTTCACACCGCAGGAGGTGCCGATGCTCGCAACGGGTGCCGGCCGCCGTCGTGCCTTGACCTGGTCAAAGTCCTTCGCAGCAGGGCCCGTCATGAAGGAGTTCATCCGGCTGGCCACCCGCCTGGCCTTTGTGCGCCAGCGCCTGATCGTTGACGCGAAAGCCGCACGGGGCCCGTCCGCGGCGGCACGCTTCGCAGCGGGCCAGGAACAGGAAGCCGAACTCCTGGGCGAACTCGTTCAGGTGCGCCACGAACTCCTGGCCCGCCACGGTGCCGCCCTCACACGCTGACAACTGACGGCGCCGGCCAACGCCGTAAAAGAAAATGACCCGCAGAAAACGACGAAAACACGTGAAATTCGGTGTTTTTCGCCGTTTTCTGCGGGTCAGTGTGCAAAAAGAGGTGCCCGTGGGGACTACGCCAAGAGGGTCGGCTTGATCTGCTGCAGACGGCCGAGCAGTCCGTTGATGAACTGCGGGGACTCATCCGTTGACAGCATCTTGGCCAGCTCCACGGCTTCGCTCACGGCGACGGCGTCGGGGACGTCGTCGTTGTAGAGCAGCTCCCAGGTGCCGATGCGCAGGATGATGCGGTCGACGGCGGGCATGCGTTCCAGCGTCCAGCCCTGCGAGTACGTCGCCAGGAACTCATCGATGTTCTCGGTCATGGCCGTGACGCCCTCGACCAGGTCCACCGTGTAGAGGTTGATGATTTGGTCAGCGATTTCGCGCCGCGCCGTCATGGCCGACATGGCACTGACGTCGCGCTGCTCCGCCTCGAACAAGATGTCCAAGGCACGGCGCCGAGCCTTGCTTCGCGCCGAATTTGGTTTGCCCGACGGGCTGATTTGAGTGCTTGCCACTACTCGCTGACACGTCCCAAGTAGCTGCCGTCGCGGGTGTCGACCTTGACGAGGGTGTTGTTCTCAACGAAGAGGGGAACCTGGATTTCCAGGCCGGTCTCAACCGTGGCGGGCTTGGTGCCGGCGGAGGAGCGATCGCCCTGCAGGCCCGGCTCGGTGTAGGTGATACGCAGCTGGACGGACGGGGGCAGCTCGAGGTACAGCGGCGAACCTTCGTGCAGCGCTATGGTCACGTTGATGTTTTCCAGCATGTAGTTCGTGGCGTCGCCAACGGTCTTGCCGGACACGGTGATCTGGTCGTAGTTGTCCAGGTCCATGAACACGTAGTCTTCGCCGTCCTGGTACAGGTACTGGAAGTCCGAGCGGTCAACCGTGGCGGTTTCAATCTTCAGACCGGCGTTGAACGTCTTGTCCACGACCTTGCCGGAGAGGATGTTGCGCATCTTGGTACGAACGAACGCGCCACCCTTGCCCGGCTTGACGTGCTGGAATTCCAGCACATTCCAGAGCTGTCCTTCAAGTTTGAGAACGGTGCCGTTCTTAATATCGTTAGTCGTTGCCACAGTAGCCTCTTAGCGTATAAGTGTTATCAAAAATCCATTGACCATACTACCGCACACCGCCGAGCTGCGCCGCATGATGTGCCACACCTCCCCCGGTGTCCGGTTCCACTGTTTCCCGCCATGGAAGCACGACGCCGGCCTGCCGCCGTCCGCTTTCGCCCCACCAACCCGCGTTACACGTCCAAATGAACGACCGGCCAGTGGGTGCGCGTGGATGGGAGAATCCGGGCCGGGAGGGCGTGGGTGGGGCCACGCTTGCCAGGTTCCCGGGAAATCGCGGCAGCGATTTATCGGGCCGGCAAGTGGGGACTATTCCCGTTCGGCGAGGTCCAGGGCGCGCTTGAGTGAGACGGTGGCCGAGTAGATGGCCGTGGCGTCCGAGCCGGAGGCCACCCGAAGTTCCAGTGACCGGCTGAACTGCTTCGCCGCCGCCTCGTATTGGCCGCTGCTGAAGTGCACCTTGCCCAGTTGCTGGAACACCCACGGCTCCATGGGGGTGCCGGCAACCTCCGGCAGGAGTCCGCGGAGAATTCGTTCGGCGCGGTCGAAGTGCTTGCTGGCGCGCAATACCTCGGCATCGAGCACCTGCAGGCGCAATGAGCCGGGGTCGGTCAGGCGGGCGTCGGCGGCCAGGTCGGCGGCCTCGGACGTCAACCCGCGGGCTAGCAGGACAAAGATTTCATCTCCAACGTCTCCGGAGTGGGCCAGCGCCTCGGTGCAGGCGTCAGCGTCAACAACCTCCGGCAACAGCGTTTCGGGGTTGACTGCCGTGCCTGGGAAGCCTGCTGAGGGCCAGTCCTTCAACCCCATCCTAGGAAGCTATTTCCTGGTAGGCGGCAAAGAGCAAAGACTGGTCGGGCACGTCGAGGATGCCGGGCCGGCCAATGCCGTCCAGGACGACGAAGCGCAGCAAGTCCCCGCGGGTCTTCTTGTCGCGCTTCATGGCGTCCAGCAGCGCCTGCCAGCGGTCGCGGCGGTAGCTCAGCGGCAGGCCGAACTGCTCGAGGATCCGGCGGTGGCGGTCGGCGTCGGCGTCGCTGAGCCGGCCAACACTGCGGGAAAGTTCAGCGGCAAACATCATGCCGACGGAGACGGCGGCACCGTGACGCCAGGAGTAGCGTTCGGTCAGCTCAATGGCGTGGGCGAGGGTGTGCCCGTAATTCAGGATTTCGCGCAGGCCCGATTCCTTCAGGTCTTCCGAAACAACCTTCGCCTTCACGGCGATGGCGCGCTCGATGAGTTCGCGCAGCACATCCGAGCGGGGGTTCTTGGCGTCCTCCGGGTTGGCCTCGAGCAGGTCAAGGATGACGGGGTCGGCGATGAAGCCGCACTTGATGATCTCGGCCATGCCGGAGATGAGCTCGTTCGGGGGCAGGGTGTCGAGCGTGTCCAGATCCACCAAGACACCTGCGGGCGGGTGGAAGGAGCCAACGAGGTTCTTGCCTTCCGCCGTATTGATGCCTGTCTTGCCGCCCACGGCCGCATCAACCATGCCCAGCAGCGAGGTAGGCATGTGGACGACCCTGACACCGCGCAGCCAGGTGGCTGCCACGAAGCCGCCAAGGTCGGTCACGGCACCCCCACCAACGGCCACGATGGCGTCGGAGCGGGTGAAGTCGTTCTTGCCCAGGACCTCCCAGCAGAAGGAGGCCACCTGAATGTGCTTGCCTTCTTCAGCATCGGGAATCTCGGCGGTAAGTGTGGTGAAGCCGGCAGCTTCCAGCTCGTCCCGAACGGTCTCGCCGGTCAGGCGCAGCGCGCGCGGGTGTACTACCAGAACCTTCTTGACCCGCTCACCGAGCAGGGCTGGGAGCTGGGCCAGCAGACCACGGCCCACGACGACGTCGTAATTTTCCTGCGGCAACACGCCGGTGACGCTGATGACGGTGTTCGGGGTGGCTTCGATACTCACGATGCGGAATTCTCTTTCCTTGATTCGTCGGCCAGCAGGCGGATCAGCCGCTCTACAAGCTGCGGAACATTTGACTTGCTGACGTCCAGTGTGATGTCTGCGAGGCGGGCGTAAACGGGGCCGCGGGCTGCAGCCAGGCGCTGCCACGTCGCCACGGGATCTGCCGCCAGGAGCGGGCGGCCGGTGTTTCGGGTGATGCGTTCCTTCACGGTATCAACTTCGGCGCTCAGGAAGACAACTGTGGTGCGGGCCAGCAGCTGCTGGGTGCCCGAGTCGAGCACGGCACCGCCGCCCAGGGACAGCACCACGGCTTTGGGCTTGGCCGCATCGAGCACGTCGGCAATGGCACGGGCCTCCAACTGCCGGAAGTGGTGCTCGCCCTTGGCGGCAAAAATGCCCGGCACGGGCCCGTGCTTGGCCACGATCTTCTGGTCCGAATCGAAGAAGTCAATGCCCAGCACGCGGGCAAGTTCCGCGCCGATGACAGACTTGCCCACTGCCATGGGGCCGATCACGACGATGGGCCGGTGGGGTGTGAAATCCGGCGCCCCAGCCGAATCCTTGCCCGTTGTCATCAGTGTCCCTGCGTGTCCAGATTGGCCGGGATGGCCGCAAGGTAGCTGTCCATGTTGCGCTGGGTTTCAGCAATGGAGTCCCCGCCGAACTTCTCCACGAGGGCCTCAGCCAGCACCAGGGCGGTCATAGCCTCGGCTACAACGCCGGCAGCGGGTACGGCACACACGTCGGAGCGCTGGTGGTGGGCCTTGGCGGGCTCCCCGGTGGCCACGTCAATGGTCTTCAGTGCCCGGGGCACGGTGGCGATGGGCTTCATGGCGGCTCGCACGCGCAGCACGTCGCCGATGCTCATGCCGCCTTCGATGCCGCCAGCGCGGTTGGAGGTGCGGATGATGCGCCCGGAGCCGTCCCGCACAATTTCATCGTGCGCAGCGGAGCCGCGGCGTGCGGCGGTGGCGAAGCCGTCACCCACTTCCACACCCTTGATGGCCTGGATGCCCATGAGCGCACCGGCCAGGCGGGAGTCGAGGCGGCGGTCCCAGTGGACGTAGCTGCCCAGTCCGGGAGGCAAGTTATAGGCGAGCACCTCAACAACGCCGCCGAGGGTTTCGCCCTGCTTCTGGGCGGTGTCGACCTCTTCCACCATGGCGGCGGAGGTGGCTGCGTCAAAGCAACGCAGCGGGTCGGCGTCGAGCGCGGCCACGTCGGCAAGGACCGGCAGTGCGGCGTCTTCGGGCGAGGCGATCGAGGCGATCTGCACCGTGTGGCTGACCAGTTCGACGCCGACGGCAGCCAGCATCTGGGCTGCAACCACGCCGAGTGCCACACGGGTGGCGGTTTCGCGGGCGCTGGCACGCTCCAGGACGGGGCGGGCCTCATCAAAGGCGTACTTCTGCATGCCCGTGAAGTCGGCGTGGCCGGGGCGCGGGCGGGTCAGCGGCGCGTTGCGGGCCTGGCCCGCCAGCTCCTCGGTGTCGACGGGGTCGGCAGACATGATCTGCTCCCACTTGGGCCATTCGGAGTTGGCAATCTGGATCGCCACCGGCCCGCCCTGGGTCAGCCCGTGCCGGACACCGCCCAGGATCGTGACGACGTCCTGTTCAAACTTCATCCGGGCGCCACGGCCGTAGCCGAGGCGGCGGCGTGCCAGGGCGTCCTGGATGTGGGCGCTTGTGAGCTCCACACCGGCAGGGACGCCTTCAATAATTCCAACGAGTGCCGGGCCATGTGATTCTCCGGCGGTCAACCAACGCAACATACTCTCTATCCTGCCATGTTCTGTTCGTAGGGATTTCGCCGCGGAACACCAATTGCGTCGCACATCACATTGATGACGTCTCCCAGTTGCTCTGTGTCGAGGCGCCCGAATCCTGCGGCGGCCGTGAACAGCCTGACTTGTTCCACACCTTGGTATAAAAGCATTTCAATCCCGGCCACGACCGTGCCGCCGGCCTGCTCCCACGCGAGACCCAGCTCACTCGGCCACGGGTCATAGGCCACATCCAGCAGCAGCGCCCCGGCAACCGCCGGCCCGGTGCGCAGGAATTCCTTCGCCAAACCGTCCGCACCGTGCGGGGGCAGGGTGGAGATGACAACGTCGTAGCCGGCCAGTCTCTGTGCCGCCTGGTCAAAGGATTCAAGGTCGACGGCGGTCCCCAGTTTCTGTGCCACGTCGAGGGTCCCAGCGGCCTTCTGCGGGTTGCGCACATACAGGTCGATCGCGGCGGCGTCCAGGTGGGCCAGTGCGGCAATAGCGGAGACCGCCGTGCCGCCGCCGCCGAGGATGGCTGCGCGCGGGCGCTCGCCCACGCCGGCATGGCGCAGGGAGTTCACGATCCCCGGCACGTCAGTGTTGTCCCCCACAAGGTGAGTGCGTCCGGCGTCGTCCGTGGTGCACACAATGGTGTTCACGGCACCCAGGGCGGCGGCCACGGGGGTGAGCTCGTCGACGAGGTCAACGGCGGCGTTCTTCAGCGGCATGGTGACGGACAGGCCGTACCAATTGCCGTCCGTGCGGACCCGGGCCACGAGGGCGGCCAGGGCTGGGATTTGGACGTCGATGGCTTGGTAGGGCAGCTCGGCACCGAGGACGGCGTAGGCGGCATTGTGCATGGCGGGTGATTTGGAGTGTCCGATGGGATGCCCCAAAACCGCGCCCTGGAGAGGCTGTTTCACTTATTCGCACTTCCCCTGGTTCGCATCGCACCAGGCAACGTACTTGGCGACGTTGGCCTGGTGTTCGGCAAAGGTGGCCGCGTAGAGCGTCTCGCCGGTGTCCAGGTCGATGGTCACCCAGAAGTAATACGGGTTGGCCTCGGGATGTGCGGCCGCCTCAATCGCCTTGCTGCCGGGAGAGCCGATGGGGCCCACGGGCAGGCCTGGGTTGGCGAAGGTGTTGTAGGGGTTGGACTTGTCGGCCTTTTGCTCGGCCGTGATGTTGTAGGTCTTGATGCCGAGCCCATACGCTACGGTGGCATCGGATTCCAGCCGGCCGCCGGTTTCGGCATTCGGCTTGTTGATGCGGTTCTCGATGGCGCCGGAGATCATGGCGTAGTTGGCCTCGTTGCCTTCAAACTCGATGATGCTGGCAACGGTTAGGATCCGGTACTGCTCACTCGGGTCGGTAACACCGGTGTTGATCAGTGAAGTCTTCGTGGCCGTGACAAGTTCCTCAAGAACACTCTTCGCATCGATGTCGATGGAGAAGCGGTACTCCCCCGGTGCCAGGTAGCCTTCAAGGTTCTTTGCCTGGGGAGGCAGGTCAAACAAGGCCGGCTGGTTGGCCAATTCCTCAAATTGGGAAACAGGCAGGCCCGTGCTGTTGGCCAGCACCTGCAGGGTTTCGCCGATGCGCAGGTTTTGTGCCACGGCGGCGTAATGGACCTTGTTGCCGTCAACTGCCAGCAGTACGGACACGACATCGGAGGCCTTCATCTGGTGCCGCATTTCAAAGGTGCCCGGCTGCAGCGACGCTGCGCCTTCAGCATCATTAAGGGCATTCAGGAACGCTTGCTCGCTGGCAACAATGTCTTCAGATTTCAACTCGCTGGCGATGGAGCGCCCGGTGGCGCCGTCAGGGACAACGAAGGCCACTGTTCCCGTGCCGGGGCCCGGGTAGTCGGGGGTCTCAAAGCCGCCGAGCATGGGCTTGACCGCTTGGAAGGCAAAGTATACGACCGCCGCAAAGAGCAGCACGATGACCAAGAAGACCAGGCTGCGCCGGCGTTTGCGCACACGTTTTGACACGCGGCTGTTGCGACGTGAGGGCAGGGGTTCGGCGTAATCGACCTCATAGTCGCCGTGTTCTTCCTGGTGAATCTCCTCGTACTGGTGCTCCCCGTTGTGCGTGTCCGCGTCGTGTGCCGCAGCCGCCAGCTCATCCTGTGGTGCCTCATAAGTGGGCTCCTCGTAGAGGGGCGCCTCATAGTCCGGTGCCACGTAGTGGGGCACGTTGGCGTGGCTGTCCTGGTCGAAGGGCTGCCCGTGGGGCGCATCGTCCGGGTGGGCAGGGTGGGCCGCATCGTCCGGGTGGGCCCAGGCGGTGCCAGGGACGTCGTCGGTCGCGGGGGCGGGCGCGTGGCCGTTAACGTGCTTGCTCATGATGCCGGAGTCGTTTCTTCAGGCACGCCAATTTGCGTAGAAATGGTGGAAACCTCTTCGTTTTGCGCTAATCCGTCAGTCCCCACAACATCCGGCGTACGTGGGCGCACAAGTTGGCCAGCATTGGCGTTGCGCGCTTTTTGCATGTCGATGGCGTGCTGCAATATCTCAACAGCTGCCACTTGATCTACTACTTTACGGTGTTCCCTGCTGTCCAGGCCAGCTTTGTGCAGTGCCTGGTGGGCGCTGACGGTGGTGAGCCGTTCGTCGATCAGGCGCACCGGAACATCGAGCCCGGCCTCCTGCAACAGCGCGACGAGTGTCGTGGCATAGCTGCGGGCCATTTGGGCGGATGCTTTTTCCTCACCCTTCATGGTCCGCGGCAGGCCGACAAAAATCTGCACGGCTTCCCGGGCGGCCGCTTCCTTGACCACGACTTTGATGTCGCTGTTCCGCTTGGTATCACGGCTGAGCGTCTTGACCGGCGTGGCCAGGATGCCGTTGGGGTCGCAAGAGGCCAAACCGACGCGGACCATGCCAACGTCAACACCCAATTTGACCCCTTGCGGGAAGCTTTGCTCCGTCACGAAAACCCTAGGGCCGGTTCTTTACGGCGTCACTGACGGCTGCCAGCGCCGCACCGACAGCGTTGGCGTCCGAGCCGCCGCCCTGGGCCATGTCGGGTTTGCCGCCGCCGCCGCCACCCAGGATGCCCGAGGCCAGCTTGACCAGGTTTCCGGCCTTGATGCCAGCCGCGCGTGCAGCCTCGTTCGTGACAATCAGGATGATGGGGCGGGCGTTGCTCACACCGGCAACGGCAATGGTCGACGGCGCCGAGCCAAGCCGGTCGCGCAGGTCGAGCGCCAGCCCGCGCAGGTCATCTGCACTGCTGACCTCGCCGGCGTCGTGGGCGATGACACGCACCCCGTTGGCGTCGATGGCGGTACCAACCAGGGTGCCCGCAGCGGCGCTGAGCTGCTCCTTGCGCAGGCGCTCCAGTTCCTTCTCGGCGTTCTTGAGCTTGGCCAGGGTGGCTGCCACACGCTCCTGCAAGAGGTTCGAGGGCACCTTGAGCATGTCTGTCAACGAGCTGACGAGTGCACGCTCGGCGGCCAGGTGACGGAACGCGTCCATTCCGACGAACGCCTCGACGCGGCGGTTTCCTGACCCCACGGACTGTTCACCCAGCAGGGTGAGGGAGCCGATGCGGGAGGTGCTGTCCACGTGGGTGCCGCCGCAGAGCTCACGCGACCAGGCGCCGTCGATCTCCACAACCCGGACCTCGGCACCGTAGTTTTCGCCGAACAGTGCCATGGCGCCGAGCGCCTTGGCGGCGTCCAGGTCCATGACCTTCGTGTCCACGCGGTAGTTGTTGCGGATGGCGATGTTGGCCACCTCTTCAATTTCCGAACGGGTGGCGGTGCTCAGGCCCTCACCCCAGGCGAAGTCGAACCGCAGGTACCCGGCCTTGTTATAGGAGCCACGCTGGAGCGCTTCCGGGCCGAGGATCTGGTGCAGGGCTGCATGCACAATGTGTGTGCCGGTGTGCGCCTGCTCGGCGGCGTGGCGGCGTTCACGGTCGACGGCGGCGCGCACCACGGCGTCCGCGGCCAGTTCGCCTTCGCGCACGATGGCCTTGTGGACGCTCAGTCCCTTGATGGGCCGCTGCACGTCCAGGACCTCGACGACGAAGCCGTCGCCGGTGATCAGACCGGTGTCTGCTGCCTGGCCGCCTGCCTCGGCGTAGAACGGGGTTGCATCAAGGACGAGGGAAATTTCATCGCCGGTGGAGGCGTGTGCCACGGCGGCACCGTTAGAGAGGATGGAGCGCACCCGGCCCTGTCCCTCCAGCTCGGTGTAGCCGGTGAAGACGGTTTCTCCCTGGGCCAGCAGCTCGTGGAAAACGCTGAGGTCTGCGTGGCCGCTCTTCTTGGCCTTGGCGTCCTTCTGGGCGCGTTGGCGTTGTTCAAGCATGAGGGCTCGGAAGCCCGCCTCGTCAACGGCAAGGCCCGCCTCGCCCGCCATTTCCAGCGTCAGGTCAATGGGGAAGCCGTAGGTGTCATGCAGGGCGAACGCTTCCTCACCTGACAGTGAGGTGTTGGCTGCCTTGGATTCCTTCACAGCCTCTTCCAGGCGGGCGGTCCCGCTGGCAATGGTGCGCAGGAACGACTTCTCTTCGGCGTAGGCGATGCGGGAAATCCTGGCGAAGTCGGTCTCAACCTCGGGGTAGGCGCCCTTCATGGCGTCACGGGACACCGGCAGGAGGTCCGGGAGCACGGCGGTTTCCACGCCCAACAGGCGCATGGCGCGCACTGCGCGTCGGATGAGGCGGCGCAGCACGTAGCCGCGGCCCTCGTTGGACGGGGACACGCCGTCGGAAATCAACATCAGCGAGGAGCGGATGTGGTCGGCGACAACACGCATGCGCACATCGTCAACGTGGTGCGGATCGGCAGGGTCCTCGGTGGAGGTGTACTTCTTCCCTGACAGTTCGGCGGCCTTGTCCAGGACGGGGCGGACCTGGTCGGTCTCGTACATGTTCTCCACACCCTGGAGAATCATGGCCAGGCGTTCCAGTCCGAGGCCCGTGTCAATGTTCTTGTTGGGCAGTTCACCAACAACGTCAAAATCAACCTTGGAGCGCACATTGTCAATCTGGTACTGCATGAACACGAGGTTCCAGATTTCAATGTAGCGGGTTTCATCGGCGATCGGGCCGCCGTCAATGCCGTATTCGGCGCCGCGGTCGTAGAAAATTTCCGAGCAGGGGCCGGCGGGGCCGGGTTGGCCGGTGGACCAGTAGTTGTCTTCCTTGCCGATGCGCTGGATGCGCTCCACCGGGACACCCACCTCATCGCGCCAGATGGCCAGGGCCTCGTCGTCTTCCTCGTACACCGTGACCCACAGCCGATCGGCTGGGAGCCCGTAGCCGCCGTCGTCTATGGAACTGGTGAGCAGTTCCCAAGCGTAGGGGATGGCGGTTTCCTTGAAGTAGTCGCCGAAGGAGAAGTTGCCGCACATCTGGAAGAACGTGCCGTGGCGGACGGTCTTGCCGACCTCGTCGATATCGCCGGTGCGAATGCATTTTTGCACGCTGGTGGCGCGTTTGAAGGGTGGGACTTCACGGGCGGTCAGGTACGGGATGAACGGGACCATGCCGGCGACCGTGAACAGCAGGGACGGGTCGGAGGACACCAGGGAGGCCGAAGGCACGGGGGTGTGTTGCTTACTGGCGAAAAATTCTACCCAGCGGCGTGCGATGTCGTGAGATTTCATTAGCCTGGTGGCTCCTTCAATAGTTCCTGCCAGCAAGAACCCTTGTTCCTGCCTGCTGCTTGTGCGCCTTAGCGGCGTGGGGTGGTTGTGCCCTGGTCAACACCAAGGGCCAGCCGCAAATCTGTTTCGCGCTCATTCATGTTCTCACGCAGCGCGTCGGCAAAGTCGTGGACGGCATCGGTGACCCTGCCTACGGCACGGTTCAGTCCTTCGGGGCCAATGGCGCCTTGTGCCGCCGCAATTTTACGGGCAGCCAGGACGCCGATCGTGATGCCCACGCCGAGCCAAAAGATCTTCTTCATCAATTTTATCCTTTGAGTGGCTTCTTTTAGCGGCTGTGCCTGGAACGGCCGGGCTTGCCGCGACCGGCAAAGGCCTGGCGTACACCATAGGAAAAGGCCGACACCTTGATCAGGGGTTGGCCTATGGTGGCGGCAATTAGCGAGGACAGGGCTGAAATGTTGGCGGTGGCGTCCGAGACGTTGTTGGAAATGCCATCCACCTTGCCCAGCTGCGTATTGGTCGTGGCCACGGTGTTGGTGACTTCCTCAATGAGCGGGGTGGTGCCGTCACCAATCTGTTTGATGGTGGTGCGGATTTCGTCAAAAACCTTGCCAAGTTTGAAGATCGGCACGGCCAGCAATGCCACCAGGATGGCAAAGACTCCTGCCGCAATCAATCCTGCAATGTCGCCACCACTCATGAGTGTGCCGCCTCAATTCCTTGCTCGATTCCGTACGTTTCTCCCAAAGTACCTTACCCACAATCTGGGGCGGCTTTGGCTACAAAACAGCCCGCGGCGCGTGCCGCGGGCTGTTTTGTGTTTCGAGCTCTACGTGTTTGAGGGCCCTACTTCGCGCTGATCCTTAGGGATTAGCGTGAGTAGAATTCAACAACCAGCTGCTCTTCACAGGTTACGGGAACCTCGGCACGCTTCGGACGGCGAACCAGGCGGGCCTGCAGGCTCTCCAGCTTCACGTCCAAGTAAGCCGGGACGGCGGGGAGCACGTCGCGGTGGGCGCCGGCTGCAGCAAGCTGCAACGGAGCCATGGTCTGGCTGCGCGTGTGCACGTGGATCAGCTGACCCTCGGCAACGCGGAACGACGGGCGGTCCACGCGGGCGCCGTCAACCATGATGTGGCGGTGCACAACCAGCTGGCGGGCCTGGGCGGTGGTGCGGGCGAAGCCTGCACGCAGAACCAAGGCATCCAAACGGGTTTCAAGGATCTCAACCAGGTTCTCACCGGTCATGCCCTTGGTGTGCTTGGCTTCTTCGAAGGCACGGGTCATCTGTGCTTCGCGGATGCCGTACTGGGCGCGCAGACGCTGCTTTTCGCGCAAGCGTACCGCGTAGTCGCTGTCCTGCTTCTTGCGGGCACGGCCATGCTCACCGGGGCCGTACGGTCGGCGCTCCAGGTACTTGGCGGCCTTCGGAGTCAGGGCAATGCCGAGGGACCGCGAAAGGCGGGCCTGCCGGCGGGCACGTGTGTTGTTAGCCACTTGTGTCCTTCCAATATGTGCAATAAATGTGGTCTCTGGCCTCCATTATGGAGAGTTAGGGCTATTGCAACCCATCGCTGCAGCACCTGGGCATGGACAACAAATCCTTGAAAGCACTGGGAAACACGCGGCCAAACCGCGCGAACCGTACTTGGATGTTGTGCATGGAGCCAGAGCTTGCCAGTGCGCCATCAACTCTACCATCTCCCTCCCACACTGGGACGCACTTGTTGCCCTGCCTTGAGCACTGTCTTGAGCACTGTCTTGACCGAGGAAGGCGCTGTCCGGCGCATCAAGTGCGTCACAGATGTCGGTCGGTTGCGAGTGGCTCGGGCCACGCACCCGAGAGCCCCGCTGCCAAGAACGAGCAGCGGGGCGTGGGGAACGACGGCGCGTCCCGTCCGCCGCAGTCGCCCCACCCAGGGTGCCGATCTCCGCGACTGCACCGTCCGAGAATCCGCGACCCGTGAGCTATGGCGACTCTGGCACCCGGAAGCCGCCATATCTCACGGGTCGCGGCGTCCGGCCGGCCCCCAAACAGCCGTATCTCACGGGTCACGGCCGGAGTGGATGCCTGCGTGCCGAAACATGCAGGAACCGGCCGGACGGCGAACGTGCGGAAACGTAACAACGGGGAATCCGCGATAACGGCGCATATGTTTGGCGTGTTTCGCGGGTCGGCCCCGTTTTCGGCACCCGGAGGCCTGCTATTTCACCGGACCGGTGCCGCGGATGATCTCCCGCAGCCGGGTGAGCCTGGGCCCGAGGTCGCGTTCATGCCCGTTCACCGTCGGGGTGTAGTAATTTTTGCCCACCAGGTCATCCGGCGGATATTGCTGGACGGCGATGGAGTGCGGGGCGTCGTGGGCGTAAATGTAGCCCTTGCCATGGCCCAATCCGGCAGAACCCGCATAGTGGGCATCTCGCAGGGGCGCCGGTACCATGGTCCCCTTGCCCGCCCGCACATCGGCGATCGCGGCGTTGATGCCGTTGTAGGCGGCGTTTGATTTCGGCGCCGTGGCCACGTGCACCACTGCCTCAGCCAGAATAATCCGGGCTTCGGGCATGCCGATCAACGCAACAGCCTGGGCTGCTGCAACGGCTGTTTGCAAGGCGGTGGGGTCGGCCATGCCGACATCCTCGGCGGCGGAAATCATGATGCGCCGGCTGATGAAGCGCGGGTCCTCCCCCGCCTCCAGCATGCGGGCCAGATAGTGCAGGGCGGCGTCAACGTCGGAGCCACGCACGGACTTGATGAACGCACTGATGATGTCGTAGTGCTGGTCGCCCGCCCTGTCGTAGCGGACGGCGGCGGCGTCGATGGCGCGTTCGGCTATGGCCAGGTCGATGACGACCGGATCATCGGCACCCACGTCCGTTGCCGGGACTTCCGACAGGGCAACACCGGCAGCCGCCTCGAGGGTGGTCAGCCCACGGCGGGCGTCGCCAGCGGCAAGACGGACCAGGTGGTCCATGGCCTCGTCTGTCAGCGAGACGAGCCCGTCGAGGCCGCGCTGGTCCTCGACGGCACGTTCCAGCAGGTCCTGGATGTCGGCATTCGTCAGCGGCTGCAGGGTTAACAGTATGGAGCGCGACAGTAGCGGCGCCACGACGGAAAATGACGGGTTTTCGGTGGTCGCGGCAATCAGCACCACCCAGCGGTTCTCCACACCCGGCAGCAGCGCATCCTGTTGAGCCTTGTTGAAGCGGTGGATCTCATCGAGGAACAGCACCGTGGTGCGCCCGTGCAGGTCCCGGTCGGTCAGCGCCTGGTCCATGACCCGGCGCACGTCCTTCACGCCTGCCGTGATGGCCGAAAGCTCCACAAACTTCCGCCCCGGACCGCGCGCAATCACATGTGCCAGGGTGGTCTTGCCGGTGCCGGGAGGCCCCCACAGCATGACGGAGGCCGGCCCGGCTGCTCCCCCGGCACTGCCACCGGCGGCCAGCATCTGCAGCGGCGAACCGGGCCCCAGCAGGTGTTGCTGGCCCACCACTTCCTCCAGCGTGCGCGGGCGCATGCGCACGGCGAGCGGGCTGCGCGGGCGCGAACCCTCCGCCGTCGACCCACCAAAGGAGAGGGTGCCGCCGTCGTCCGCGTCGTCGTCGCCGTCAAGGGCGCTAAAAAGGTCACTCACCCCCCTAGGCTATCGCCACCTGCCGACATCCTCCGCCCGCTAGGCTGGCAGCGTGAACCCCTCCAGCCGCACCACCCTTGTCCCCGCCGCCCGCCTCACAGGCTGGGTGGACCGTTTCGTCGCCTCCCACCGCGGCCTGGCGTCCACCACTGACACGGACGACGGCGTGATGCTGGCCATGCGCGACGGCGCCACCGCGCTGCTCACCCCGCCATGGCCCGCCGACGGCAGGCCCGGCCGGGGTGCCGGGCTGGTGGAACGGCTGGCGGCCCTCGCAGCGCAGGAACGCCGCCTGGGCATTGTGCTGGTGCGCCGCGGCGGCTACGGGGTGGGTGTAGCGGTGGCGGGAAAGTTGCTGGCCAGCAAGGTGGGGACCGCGTCTTCGCGGTCCCGCGGCGGAGATTCGGGCGCGGCGGTGGTGGAGCGGGCTGCGGCTGAAGCTGCCCGCATTTTCTCCGGGACCACATTCGAATATCTTGCCACCGGTGGCGACAGGCAGCTCATTGAATCAGTGCTGGCGGCGCCGGCGCTGCGGACAGTCGCGAACAGGCCGCGTCTTGCACCCCTAGCCGTGACGGATCCGAAAATGGCCGTGCTCGAGAAGGCTGCCGCGGACTTCTGTGCCGTGCGTGTGCAGATCACAGACGCCTGATCTTCACCCCACTTCCAGACGCCGCAGCATCTTCTGGGGTGTTTTGGCCAACGCCGCAGCACTGATGTGCTGCGGCGTTGGGGGTTTAAGCCCGGAAGGTGCTGCCGCGTTTGTGGTGGGTGGCGGTCAGCAGGCGCCCACGGCGGCCTGCCGGTAGTGGTACCGGCCTGCCTCGGTGAAACCCGCGGCCGCATACAGCGCCTGCGCCCCCGTGTTCGCGGCCGTCACCATGAGCCACAGGCCTGACACACCGGCCACCGACGCCTGCCGCTGCAGTTCCGCCAGCACGGCAGCCGCCACACCCTGACGCCGGAAGTCCGGATGGGTGGCCATGGCGTACAGGCCGCCCCGGCCGTCCACAATTGTGAGCCTGCCGGTGCCCACCACGTCCCCGGCCTCGTTGCGGGCAGATGCGTAAAGCGAATCCGCGCCGGACAGGATGCGCCGGGCAACAACCTTCTCCTCCGCGCCTCCCCTGCCATCGACGCGCCACCACAAATCCAGCCACTCGTCCGAGGGTTCCGTGTCCACGGTGACCGCAATTCCCGCCGGCGGCACCCATTCGGCAGGTGGAACGGCGGCCGTCATGATGATGGTTTCGGACTGCCCCGAGTAGCCCCGGGTGTCCAGAAAGGCTTCCAGTGAGGCATTCTCGGGCCGGTGCGTGAGCTGGAAGATGACGGGCTGGCGCCGCGCTGCATACCAATTTTCCGCCTCCCGCAACGCCATGGCTGCGTCGCTGCGTTCAGAAACGGGCCAGATCGAGTTGGCCCGCTGGGTGACCCCGCTGGCCGACCGCAGGACCCAGCCATCCGCCGTCGAACTTTCCAAGGCGGGCCAGGCACGGTCCATGAGCAGTTCAATGCTGTCCAGGGCGGCGCTGCGGGCTACAGGCGCCGTGATGGGGCCAGGGGAAGCTGCCTCTGGCGTCTGCATTCACCAATCGTAATCGGGTGCCCTGCGGGCCGTGCACTGGGCGAATTCCATGCTGTTCCCGGTCGGCGGACAGGTCTACAGTGGCACTCAGGAGCCGGAAATGCAGCCACCGGCTGCTGTCGGCATGACCCGAAGGCAGGGTGGTTTTGATGACCTGGTTGAACGTGTCAAGTGTTGAGGGCCTCATGGAGGCTGTGGCATCCGGAACGAGCCACATCGAGGTGGTGGGGACACTGCGGGGCATGCCCTCGCTGACGCTGCCACCCGGCACGGCACTGCGCGGCGGCACCCTCAGCTTCGGAGCCAAGGGCCTGCGCCTGACCAGCGACAACTCGCTGTCCAACATCACCGTCACCACCGCCTCCCACGAAGCCGCCATCTTGAACGACACCACCGTGGCAGGACTGGGCACGCTGTCCCTGCACAATGTCACCGCCACAGGCCAAATCTTCCTCACCGCCGACGGCAGCGTGCGCTCCGGGCGGATAGAGGCCGACGGCGTCCACGTCACCGCAGCCGACACCCGCGGCCGTTTCCACCGGCCCACCGGCTTCGGCGTTGAGGCCCTGCAGGGCGCCTTCACCGTATGGAACCGCCAGGTGGATCCGGCTGTCAGGCTCACCGCCCGGCTGGAACACATCTCCGCCGGAAGCGCCGCCGAGCCCGTCCACGGCGGCGGCGTGTTTGTTGGCGGGCACGGCGACACTGCCGGGATGGCGGACGGCGGGAGCATCGACGTTGAACTTCTCAGCACGGTGGATGTGTTCTCCAACGGCGGCATCGCCCCGGGCACCCCCGATTTGATCAGCGGCGGCGTGTTTGTCATCAGCGGCGCGAATGTGGCGGAGGTGCGCAACCTGGGCACCACCACCACGTATGGGCAGAACGACATGGTGCTGGACAACTGGGGCGCCGTCACCGCCTGGAATGTCCACGGTGCGGTCACGTCGTGGGGTCCCAGCGGCATCGGCTTCGTGAACTTCGGCAGCATCGGCACGCTCACCGTGGACGCACCGGTGGAGACGTTCGGCCTGGGTGCACGCGGCTTCAACGTCTACGACGGCTCGCTCCAGGAGGCGGTGTTCGAGTCCATCACCACGCACGGCGACGGCTCGGTGGGCGTGCAGGTCAGCCGGGAGCTGCCGGCACTGACCATCCGCGGCGACCTCCGCACGGAAGGCGGCACCGGCGAGTCCCTGGTCAAGGGTGTGCTGGTGCAGCTCTCCGCCATTGCGCTCAGCGTCAAGTCCGGCGGGCGCATCGGCACCGCCAGCATTGGCGGGGATGTGAGGACTGAGGGCGCGGCCGTGCCGGCCATGGAACTGGAAGGCACGTTGGATGCCATCACCGTGGGCGGCGTGGTCACGGCGGCGGGAGGGGTGTCCGACGTCGTCCGTTTCGATCCCGGCCTGGCCCCGGTCTTGGCGGGACTCACCATCGAGGGCCGCTGAGGCGGCTGCCGCACCACCGGCCGGGCCCGCGGAAACTGTGTGGGCATGCGAAAGGCCGGCCTCCCAGACGGGAGACCGGCCTTTTCAGCGGGTGCTACTTGCTGTCAGCCTCAGGCTTGGCTTCGGGCTTGAAGTCCACGCCGGCTTCCTTGCGCTGCTGCGCGGTGATCGGGGCGGGCGCCTGGGTCAGCGGGTCGTAGCCGCCGCCGGACTTCGGGAAGGCGATGACGTCGCGGATGGAGTCAACACCTGCCAGCAGGGACACGGCACGGTCCCAGCCGATGGCGATTCCGCCGTGCGGCGGGGCGCCATACTTGAAGCCTTCGAGCAGGAAACCGAACTTCTCCTGGGCTTCCTCACGGGACAGGCCCATGACCTCGAAGACGCGTTCCTGCACGTCGCTGCGATGGATACGGATGGAGCCGCCACCAATTTCGTTGCCGTTGCACACGATGTCGTAGGCGTAGGCCAGGGCGCTTTCCGGGTCGGTGTCGAACGTGTCCATGAACTCGGGCTTGGGCGAGGTGAACGCGTGGTGCACGGCCGTCCACGCTCCGGCGCCAACAGCCACGTCGCCGGAGGCAACGGCAGCGGAGGCGGGCTCGAACATGGGCGCGTCAACGATCCACACGAAAGCCCAGTCGGCCGGGTCGATCAGGCCGGTGCGGTGGCCGATCTCAACACGGGCTGCACCCAGCAGGGCGCGCGACGGCGCAACCTCGCCGGCTGCGAAGAAGATGGCGTCGCCGGGCTTGGCGCCCACGGCGTCGGCCAGGCCGGCACGCTCGGCGTCCGTCAGGTTCTTGGCAACCGGACCGGTCAGCTCGCCTTCGTCCTTAACCAGCACGTAGGCAAGGCCCTTCGCGCCGCGCTGCTTGGCCCATTCCTGCCAGGCGTCGAGCTGGCGGCGGGGCTGTGAGGCACCGCCGGGCATGACCACTGCACCCACGTAAGGTGCCTTGAACACGCCGAATTCGGTGTCCTTGAAGAACTCCGTCATCTCGGTCAGTTCCAAACCGAAGCGCAGGTCCGGCTTGTCGGAGCCGAAGCGGGCCATGGCGTCCCGGTATGTCATGCGACGGATGGGCAGCGGGATCTCAACATCGATCAGCTTCCACAGTTCCGAGACAATCTTCTCGCCCAGGGCGATGATGTCGTCCTGGTCAACGAAGGAAGCCTCAATGTCCAGCTGCGTGAATTCCGGCTGGCGATCCGCACGGAAGTCCTCATCGCGGTAGCAGCGCGCGATCTGGTAGTACTTCTCAAAGCCACCCACCTGCAGGAGCTGCTTGAACAGCTGCGGCGACTGCGGCAGCGCGTACCAGGAACCCGGGGCCAGGCGTGCCGGGACAACAAAGTCGCGGGCGCCTTCCGGGGTGGAACGCGTCAGCGTGGGCGTCTCGATCTCGGTGTAGCCCTGCTCGTGCAACAGGTTGCGGGCCACACGGTTCGCCTCGGAGCGCAGGCGCAGGTTGCGCTGCATGCCGGGGCGGCGCAGGTCCAGGTAGCGGTGCTTCAGGCGCGCTTCCTCACCGACTTCCACATGCTCATCCACCTGGAAGGGCAGGGGCGCTGCTTCATTAAGCACGACGACGTCATCGGCCATGACCTCGATCTCACCTGTGGCGAGGGCCGGGTTTTCGTTGCCTTCGGGGCGGCGGGACACCGTTCCGGTGATCTGCAGGACGAACTCGTTACGCAGTGCGTGGAAGATTTCTTCCTCGCGCACCACAATCTGCGACACGCCCGAGGCGTCACGCAGGTCAAGGAAAGCAACGCCGCCATGGTCGCGGCGGCGGGCAACCCAGCCCGAGAGGGTGACGGTTTGGCCAATGTGTTCGGCCCGCAGGGAGCCCAGGTCATGTGTGCGCAGCACAGCATTCCTTTCAATGGTGGTGTTCGGCCCGGTCCGGGCCGAAAAAGTGTTTGTCTAGAAGTTTACCGGTGATTCGTACAGACGCTCGCGCCGCTTGCGCGGCGATTCCCGAGCCTACGCCTTCATGATTTGGGGGCTCAGGTCTGCAACCGGGGGCATCCAGGTGGCAGGGTCGGCCGTGACCTGGTCTCCGGAGCGGATGTCCTTGACCTGGTGGGCACCGTCCTCGTCGGTAAACCACACGTAGGGGATGCCGCGCTTGTCGGCGTACTTGATCTGCTTGCCGAACTTGTCAGCCTTCGCGGCAACCTCGGTGGCAATGCCGCGGGCACGCAGCGCTGCTGCCACGTCTTGGGCCTCGGACCAGCTGTCCTCGTCGGCGAGCGTCACCAGCACGGCGGTGGGGACGGCACGTGAGGCCTTGGCAAATTCCTGGCTCAGGATGCGTGCCACCAGGCGGGTCACACCAATGGACAGCCCGACGCCGGGGAACTTGCGGTTGCCCTTGGACGCAAGTGCGTCGTAGCGCCCGCCGGAGCAGATGGAGCCCAGCTGCTCGTGGCCTACCAGGACTGTTTCGTAAACAGTCCCCGTGTAGTAGTCCAGGCCGCGGGCGATCGAAAGATCGGCCACTACCGAGCCGGGTGCGCTCTTCACGGCTGCGGCGATGACCTGTTCAAGCTCGTTCAGGCCTTCTTCCATGAGCTCATCGGTGACGCCCAGGGCGCGCACCTGCTCCACGAAGGAGGTGTCCTCGGTGCGGATGGAGGCCAGGGCCAGGGCCTTGGCGGCCTGCTCGTCGGTGGCGCCAAGCTCAGTCTTGAGCAGCTCCGCAACCTTCTCGGCCCCGATCTTTTCCAGCTTGTCGATGCTGCGCAGCACCCCGGCCGTGTCAGTGAGGCCGATGCCGCGGTAGAAGCCCTCGGCGAGCTTGCGGTTGTTGATGCGCAACTTGAAGGCCGGAATCGGCAGGGCGGAGAGCGCCTCGGCAATCACCAGCGCAAGTTCCACGTCGTAGCGGAACGGCAGTACGCCGTCGCCCACAACATCAATGTCAGCCTGGGTGAACTCGCGGGCACGGCCCTCCTGGGGACGCTCCCCGCGCCACACCTTCTGGATCTGGTAGCGCCGAAACGGGAAGGAAAGGTAGCCGGCATTTTCCACCACATAGCGGGCAAAGGGCACCGTCAGGTCAAAGTGGAGGGCCAGTGCATTGGGGTCGTCCTTGGCGGCGGTGGCGGCGTTTCCGTCGTCGTCCTGCAGGCGGGAGAGACCGTACACTTCCTTGTCAATCTCACCCTTGCGGAGCAGGTGGCCCACGGTTTCCACCGCACGGGTCTCAATGGAGCTGAAGCCGTGCAGTTCAAAGGTGCGCCGCAGCGTATCCAGCACATGCTGCTCCACCAGCCGCTCCTCGGGAAGCCACTCGGGAAAACCGGACAAGGAGGCGTTGCGTGCCATGGGTGATGCTCTCCTAACATGCACCAGATCCGTGAGGGGACTCCGGTGCGGCGGGGCGGGTAAACGTAATGGTGCACGGTATTACGGTTCATGATCCCCGTTGTGGGGGCAACTCATGGGTAAACTGGCACCGGCTGCCATTTTATAAGGTTTGGCCGCGCACCCCTAACCCGCCCGCCCGGCAACGCCGCGGCAGATGTACATACCGCTCAATTGAAGGAGAGGCACAGTTGGCTAACAGCAACAAGTCCAGCCGCGAAGCAAAGGCACGCGTCGCACGCATGGAGGCCAACCAGACGATGCACCAAGATCAGGTGCAGCGCCGCAAGCGCGACAACCGGCTCTCCCTCATCGCCATTCTGGCCGCGGTCGCCATCGCGACGGTGCTGGCACTGACAGTGTTCTCCCCCCAGGACGACAACGCGGCCGCACCGGAGCCCTCCGCAACTGACACCGCAACTCCTGCGCCCGAGGGCACCAACAGCCCCACCGTGCCAAATGCCGACACCGCCAAGGGCAAGACGTTCTCCGGAACCCTGACTCTCAACGGCAAGCCCCTGGGCGTGCAGCTGGATGGCACCAAGGCGCCCCAGGCCGCCGCCGTATTCAAGTCCCTCGCTGACGAGGGCTTCATGACGGGCAAGACCTGCCACCGACTGACCAACTCCCCCAACTTTGGCGTGCTGCAGTGCGGCTCGCTCAAGGGCAACGGCGACGGCGATCCCACGTACCAGTGGGGCCCGGTGGAGAACACTCCGGCCGACGGGGTGTACCCGGCCGGCACCATCGCCGTGGCCCGCGGCAACAGTACCTACGCCAACGGCACACAGTTCTTCATCACCTATGAGGACACCAATCTGCCGCAGGGCGACGGCGGATACAGCATTGTTGGAAAGGTCACCAGCGGCCTCGACGTGGTGAGCGCCATTGCCAAGGGCGGGATCGAGGGCGGCACCACGGACGGTGCACCCAAGACCAAGGTGACGATAGACTCGTTGCAGCTCAAATAATTTTTCACCCGGCCTACTTCGCCGCGGGCAGCATGCCCGCAGCGTGGTGTGCACCATCGCGATCCTGGCCAGATTGTTGCAGCACCCACCAATTTCCATCTACGCGAAAGACTTTTAGCGGTGACACACAGTCAAGAATCCGACGAAACACTTGCCTCAACTACGCCAGCAGCTCCTGCCCCTGAGAACGCGACTGCAGCAGAGAACGCACCCGAGACGGTGAGCGAGGCTCCGGCAGAAGGCACGACGGCGGCAACTCCCGTCCCGGGCCCATCAGCCGTCCCAGCTCCCTCACCTTCCCCGGCAGCACCGTCGCCGGCCGCGTTTGCGGCCCGGCCCAAGGCCCCTGCGGCAGCACCGGTCGCTGCCCCCGCGGCACCGGTGGCTCCCGCCGTCGACCTCGCCGAGGCAGCCAAGTTTGGCCGCGCCGAAGAGGACGGCCATGTCTTCCTGCTCCTGGACGGCGAAGAGTTCCCCGTGGGACAGTACCCGGGCGCCAGCAAGGATGAGGCGCTGAGCTACTTTGTGCGCAAGTTTGATGACATCCTCGCCCAGGTGACCCTGCTCGAGCAGCGCGTTGAGGCCAAGGCCCCCACGACCGACATGAACAAGACCGTTGCGCACCTGCGTGAGCAGCTGGGTGAGCGCACCTCAGTTGGCGATGTCAACGCCGCCCTTGCCCGCCTGTCCGCCCTTGAGGAGAACATCAAGGCACTGGGTGCCGCTGAGCGTGCCTCGCACGACGCCGCGCGCAGCGTTGAGCTGGCGGCGCGTGAAGCAATCGTTGCCGAAGCGGAGACCATTGCCGCAGGCGATCCCACCACCATCCAGTGGAAGGTGAGCAGCGCCCGCATGAACGAGCTCTTTGAGTTCTGGAAGCAGGCCCAGAAGTCGGGCATGCGCCTGGGTCGCGCCACGGAAGAAGGCCTGTGGAAGCGTTTCCGCAGCGCCCGCACCGTGTTTGACCGTCACCGTCGTGCATACTTCTCCCAGCTGGACAACAACAACGCTGTGGCCAAGACTGCCAAGGAGTCCTTGATCGAGGCTGCCGAAGAATTGGCTGCCTCCACCGAGTGGGGCTGGGCTGCCGGGGAATACCGCCGCCTGATGGATCAGTGGAAGAGCTCCCCGCGCGCCAGCCGCAAGGATGACGACGCCCTGTGGGCCCGTTTCCGCGGCGCCCAGGACAAGTTCTTTGCTGCCCGCCAGCTCGCCAACGACGCCCTGGATGAGGAGTTCGGCGCCAACTTGCTCGTCAAGGAAGCCCTGATCACCGAGGCCGAGGCGCTGCTGCCCATCAAGGACCTCAACGCCACCAAGAAGGCGTTGCAGTCCATCCGGGACCGGTGGGAAGAAGCCGGCAAGGTGCCCCGCAACGACATGCAGCGTGTTGAGGCGGGCCTGCGCAAGGTTGAGGAAGCTGTTCGCGCAGCCGACGAGGACAACTGGCGCCGCAGCGACCCCGAAGCCAAGGCACGCACCAGCAGCGCCCTGAACCAGCTGGAAGCGACCATCGCCGGCTTGAAGGACGACCTGGCCAAGGCCGAGAAGGCCGGGGACGCCCGCAAGGTTGCCAAGGCCACCGAGGCACTGGCTGCCCGCGAGCTGTGGCTGGAGCAGATTCAGAAGGCTGCGGCTGACTTCTCCTAGTCCCCACTCGCCGGCCCGCCAAATCGCTGACGCGATTTGGCGGGCACCTGGCAAGCGTGGCCCCACCCACGCCCTCCCAATTTCGGGATCGCTGGCGAGCCGGAAATTGGGG
Organism: Arthrobacter sp. PAMC 25486; assembly: GCF_000785535.1. Lineage (NCBI taxonomy): Bacteria > Bacillati > Actinomycetota > Actinomycetes > Micrococcales > Micrococcaceae > Arthrobacter > Arthrobacter sp. PAMC 25486. The sequence goes on from NZ_CP007595.1 coordinate 977,605, forward strand.
CCCTCGGGCGCGTGGGCCCCAAGTATTTAACGTATTCATAAGGCCTCCGGGCCGGGTTGTCCACAATCCGGCCTGGAGGCCTTTTGCTTTGCCCCGGTTGGGGTCAGAGTGAAGGCATGACCAACGCAACCTTTCCACCCGCTGCCATACTCGTTCCCGGCGAGCAGTTCATCCTCGCCGAATTGCATGCCATGAAGCTCGACGGGGTACTCGCCGCCGTGATTGGCGAGGCCTTCCGCTCCACCACCCAGGAGGAGACGCCGGGCCACCGTGCAGCCGCACTGGTGCACCACATTCCTGCGGCAATGGCCCCGCGCGCTGTTCTGGGCCAGCTCAGCGCCGCCTGGGTTTATGGCTGCGCTCCCCCGCCCACGGTGATTGCCTTGTTGCAGAACCATGAGGGCAAGAGTGCTTCGCTGCCGCCCTTTAGCGGGTGCACGCTGCGCCAGGTTTACCTTTCCCCGCAAGAAGTTCTGAGCATTGGCGGGGTGCTCGTCACGAGTCCGCTGCGTACGGCACTGGACGTGGCCAGAACCGCACCCGAGGCCTTGGCCCGGGCGGTTTTGGAGGCCTTGAGCCGGGAGTCAGCCTTTCGGTGTTCGCTGGGGCGCATCAGACAGGCACTGCAGGCCGCCACCCATGTTCCGGGCAAGCTCAGGGGACTGGACCTGGTGCAGGGCATGATCGACGCGGATGCGCTACGTTCCTGATTCAGTGGTCCAGGCCGGCCTGTGCGGACCCGCTCCTTGTGGGGCTAGCTTGCACGGGGCAGGCCTGGGTGGTCCTGGACCTTCCGGGCTAGGCGCGGCGATGGCTGCCGGTGGAGCGGTAGACGTCAAAGACGCCGTCGATGCGCCGCACCGAGTTCAACACGTGGTCCAGGTACTGGGGGTCGCCCATTTCAAAGGCGAATTTGGACACCGCAACCCGGTCCCGGGACGTGTGGACGCTGGCGGCCAGAATGTTCACGTGGCTTTCAGAGAGCACCCGGGTGACGTCCGAGAGGAGGTTTTTGCGGTCCAGCGCCTCCACCTGGATCTCCACCAGGAACACGCCCGACTGGGTGGGTGCCCAATCAACGTCAACGAGCTTGTCCGGCTCATTCTTCAGGTGTGCCAGGTTGGGACAGTCCTGGCGGTGTACCGAAATGCCCGATCCCTTGGTGACGAAGCCGGCGATGGGATCCGGTGGCACGGGGGTGCAGCATCGTGCGAGCTTGACGAGCACATCGCCCACGCCGTGGACGACGACGCCGGAGTCGGAAATCCTGGGGCGGGTGTTTGAGACATGCGTGTCAATGGGTGTCGGGGCGTCTTCAATGTCATCGTGCGGGCCCAGCACGTCCCGCAGGCGTTCAACCACCGACTGGGCTGAGGCGTGCCCGTCCCCCACTGCGGCGTAGAGACCGGCAATGTCGACGTAGTGGAAGTGTTCGGTGACGGCCAGCAGCGCGTCGTGGGTCATCATCTTCTGCAACGGCAGGTTTTGCTTGCGCATGGCCTTCGTCAGCAGGTCCTTGCCCTTGTCGATGGACTCGTCCCGGCGTTCCTTCGTGAACCACTGGCGGATCTTGTTCCGGGCCCTGGCGCTCTTGACGAAGTTCTGCCAGTCCTGGCTGGGGCCGGCGCCTTCGGCCTTGTTGGTGAAAATCTCCACGGTGTCGCCGTGGGCCAGTTCGCTGTTGAGTGGCACCAGCTTGCCGTTGACCCGGGCGCCAATGGTCCGGTTGCCGACCTCGGTGTGCACAGAGTAGGCAAAGTCGACGGGTGTTGAGCCTTCAGGCAGGGCGATGACCTGCCCCATGGGAGTGTAGACGTACACTTCCTTGGAATTCATTTCATAGCGCAGGGATTCCAGGAACTCGTTGGGATCGCTGGTCTCCTGCTGCCAGTCCACCAGCGTGCGCAGCCAGTTCATGTCCTCCTCGACACTGACCGGGGCCTTGTTTCCTGTCTTGTATTTCCAGTGCGCTGCCACGCCGTATTCGGCACGCTGGTGCATTTCCAGGGTCCGGATCTGGATCTCGACGAGTTTGCCGCCGGGGCCCACCACCGTGGTGTGCAGCGACTGGTACATGTTGAACTTCGGCAGGGCAATGTAGTCCTTGAAGCGCCCAACGAGCGGGCTCCACAGGGCGTGGATCTGCCCCAGCGCCGCATAGCAGTCCCCCACCGTGTCAACGAGGACGCGGACGCCGATGAGGTCGTTGATGTCGTCAAAGTCCTTGTTGCGCACCACCATCTTTTGGTAGATGGAGTAGTAGTGCTTGGGCCGGCCGGTGACATCCGCCTTGAGTTTGGAGACGCGCAGCATCTCAACAATCTCGCGCCGGATGATGCTCAGCTGCTTTTCCCGTTCCGGGGAGCGGTCCTGCACCATGCGCACAATTTCCTCGTACACCTTGGGATACAGCGCGGCGAAGGAGAGCTCTTCCAGCTCCCACTTCATGGCATTCATGCCCAGCCGGTGCGCCAGGGGTGCAAAAATGTCCAGGGTTTCCCGGGCCTTCTTGCCTGAGGACTCGGCCGAGACAAACCGCCAGGTGCGTGCGTTGTGCAGCCTGTCGGCCAGTTTGATCACCAGGACGCGGATGTCCTTGGCCATGGCGATGACCATTTTACGCACGGTCTCGGCCTGGGCCGCGGCACCGAATTCAACCTTGTCCAGCTTCGTCACGCCGTCCACGAGCATGGTGATTTCAGTGCCGAAGTCCCGTTCCAATTCGGCCAGGGTGTACGGGGTGTCTTCCACCGTGTCATGGAGCAGTGCTGCGGCCAGGGTGCTGCCGGTCATGCCCATTTCGGCCAGGATCGTGGCGACGGCAACCGGGTGGGTGATGTAGGGGTCGCCGCTCTTGCGCTTTTGGCCCTCATGGTACTTTTCGGCCACCGTGAAGGCTCGCTGAATCAGCTCGAAGTCTTCTTTGGGGTTTCTGGCCCGCACGATCCGCAGCAGTGGTTCGAGAATGGGTGAGTAGCTTTCGGTGGACCAGCCGGTCAGACGGGCCAGACGGGAACGGGTGCGTTCTCGGCGTCCGGGAAACGTTGGGCGCGGCTCCGCCGGGCGGGCCGCATTGTTGCCAGCCGCCGTCGGGCTGGCATTTCCGGTCATAATTTCATGCGAGGGCGATTCATCGTTCAACGCATTACCTCCCTCACGCACTTGCTCACCATGCGCCCCCGCTGAGGGGCATTAATCCAGTCTAAGGTGCGTTTGAAGCATTTTTGACCAAAAGAAAGCCGGGGTTGGCTGCTTGGCATCCAACCCCGGCTTTCTCCCCACTGCTGTGGGGCCCCGCGCTGTGGCGGGCCAAGTACGTGAAGCTGCTATCCGGCGTCGACCATTTCATTGGCACGGCGCTGGGCGACCTTTTTGGCCTGCTTGACCAGCTCCGGCTCGTGCTCACGCAGCCAGGCGTACAGCGGCGCGGCGACGAAAATGGTGGAGAAGGTGCTCACGATGATGCCGATGAACAGGGCCAGGGAGAGGTCACGCAGGGTGCCGGCACCGAGCAGGAGCGCGCCGATGAACAGGATGGAGCCCACCGGGAGGACGGCGACCATCATGGTGTTGATGGAGCGGACCAAGGTCTGGTTGACGGCCAGGTTCACCTCCTCGGCGAACGTTCTTCGCACGGATTTGTCGATGTCGGTGGTGTTTTCGCGGATCTTGTCGAACACCACCACCGTGTCATAGAGCGAATAACTCAGGATGGTCAGGAAGCCGATGATGGCCGACGGGGTGACCTCAAATCCGGACGCACCGTAGATGCCGGCCGTCACGACCATGACCACGAGCAGGCCGACGATGGCCGCGATCGACATGCGCCAGGTGCGGAAGTACAGCGCCATCAGCACCGTGGCGAGCAGGACGAACACGAGGAAGCCGATGACGGCCTGGCGCGAGACGTCCTGGCCCCAGGTGGGCCCCACGAACGTGGAGGTAATGTGGTCCTCGGTCACGCCGTAAGCGGTCTTCAGCGCATCCTTGACCTTCAATGTCTGGTCGTCGCTGAGCTTGTCGGTCTGAACCTGCATGGTGTTGCTGGCGATGTTCGTGACAACAGCCGCCGTACCGGGCGCAGCCTCCTCCACAGCCTTTTGGCCCGTGGCGACATCCGTGTGGGACACCTCTGAGATGGTGAACTGTGAGCCGCCGCGGAACTCAATGCCGAAGTTGAATCCGCCGCTGAGGACGGGGAGCAGGATGGACAGCAGCACGGCGACGCCGGCAATGCTGAACCAGATCTTGCGCATGCCAATGAACTCGTAGGACCGTTCACCGGTGTACAGCTCGTTGCCGAATGTGGCGAAGCTCTTCATTAGTTGCTCTCCTTGGAGTCGTCACTGGACTCGGACTTGGCGGCTGCGGCGCTTCTGCCGCCGGTGCCTGCCATTTCCTTTTCCTTCGCGGCCAGCCGGCGCTCGGCAATGGTCTGGCGGCGTTCGGCTTCCCCTGCGGCACGGGTGTTCTTGCCCGTGGCAACCTGGAGGGTTTCCTCCGGGGTGCGGAAACGTCCCGCGCCGCGGTACAACGGGATGGCACCGAGCTGCTTCGGGTCCAGTCCGGAGAAGTGGTGGCCCTCGCCAAAGAACTTGGTGCGTGCCAGCACCTGCAGCGTGGGGTGGGTGAACATGAAGACGACGATGAGGTCGGCCACGGCGGTCAGGCCAAGCGTAAACGCGAAGCCCTTGACGCTGCCCACGGACACAAAGTACAGCACCAGGGAGGCCAGGATGTTCACTGCCTTGGATGCCAGGATGGTGCGCTTGGCACGGGCCCAGCCGTTTTCCACGGCGGCCACGAGGCCGCGACCATCACGGAGTTCATCCCTGACACGTTCAAAGTAGACGATGAACGAGTCGGCGGTTTGGCCGATGGCCACAATGATGCCCGCCACACCGGCAAGGGAGAGTCGGTAGTTTTCAGCCCAGCCCAGCAGGATGATGGCCAGGTAGGTCAGTACACCGGCAATGACGAGAGACAGGATCGTGACAAAGCCCAACGCGCGGTACTGGAACAGCGAGTAGATGACCACCAGGCCGAGACCGATCAGGCCCGCCAGGATACCCATTTCCAGTTGCTGTAAACCGAGTGTTGCGGAAATTTGGACTTCGCTCTGGATCTCAAAACTGATGGGCAGGGAACCAAACTTCAGCTGGTCGGCCAGCGCCTTCGCGCTGGCTTCTGTGAAGTTGCCTGTGATGGAGGACTGGCCGTCGGTGATGACTGCCTGTGACCTGGGGGCTGAAACCACACTGTCGTCAAGGACGATGGCGAACTGCGCCTGCGGGTCGTTCTGGTTGACCTGGTATTTGGCGTACAGGCGCTGAGTGACTTCCTTGAATGCCTGCGCACCTTCCGGCTTCTCCAGGGTCAGGTTCACCGACCATACGTTGGTCGTGGCGCCTTGCGCCCCGGACTGCAGGCCGTAGGAGGCGTCCTTGATCCACTTGCCGGGGATTTCCACCGGGCCGAGGATGTATTTGATGCCCAAATCAGGTTCACAGCTGACCAGCGGCTTGTCCGGATCCGAGGTGGTGGGACGCTCCGTCAGCGGCTTGATGCAGCTGGTGGCCTCAAATTCCTTCATCACTGCAGCATCAACCCAGTTCGGATCGCTGGCATTGACGGGGGCAGCGGTGGGAACCGGCAGCTTGTCCTCAGGCGTGCGGTCGGCTTCCGGCACAGCGCCGGACGGCACCTGGGTGGCCGCAATGACGGGGCGGAAGTTCATGTTGGCCGAGGCCTTGATGAGGTTGCGCTCTTCGTCGCTGGGCTTGCCAGGCATGCTCACAACAACGTTCTTACCGCCCTCCGTGGAGATCTGCGCTTCGGAAACACCCGAGCCGTCCACACGCTGGCGAATAATGGACACGGCCTGGTCCAACTGTTCGGCCGTGATGGACCCGGCACCTTCAACCTTGGGCGCCAGAATCATCTGGGTGCCGCCCTCAAGGTCCAGGCCCAGTTTTGGCGCCCAAGACGCAGCACCGGCAAGGACACCGCCACCTACCGCCAGGGTGCATGCAATGATGATCGCCGCAAGCCACAGCAGGGTTCTGCGGGCTGTTGACGTCGGACCAGTTCGTGCCATCAAGGGATCCTTCTATTAATCACAGGTTGTGAACATGGCAATGCTGCTGCGCCAGCAAACCAACGGCACAGCAGCTGCCAACCCGGATAAGGCTAGTTGTCTTTGTTGTTTTCGTTCTTCAGGCGCTCCAGGGATTCCTCAACGGATTCCCCTTCCGGGCCGCGCTTTTCCAAGCCGATGGTCAGCGAGGAAGCATCATCGGGCACGATGGCTTCTTCGGCATCCTGGGGCTCAATGATCTTGGCCACCGTCTGGCGGTGCACGGTTGCCGTGACGCCGGGGGAGATTTCCAGGACGATCTTGTTCTCGTCCTCGTCGATGGAGAGGACCTTGCCGAAGAGGCCGAAGTTCGTCATCATCTCAACGCCGGGTGCCAGCTTGGAACGCTGTTCCTGCTGAGCAGCCTTGGCCTTCTTCTGCTTGCGAAGCATCATGAAGATGAGCAGGCCGAACATGGCGAACAGGAGGAGGTTCATGGGGCTCATGAATCCTGCGGCCTGCGGGGCGTCGGCGGCCAAAATACTGCTGAAAGACACAGCTGGAGTTCCATTCGTTTGAGTAATTGGTGGCGACCAGGCACACGAGCAGACGTGCTGGACGTCATACCAGTGTAGTGGGTAAAGCTGGGCGTGCGATGGGAATCGGCGCTGAAGTAGCCAAAATGGTCCTCAACGGTACATTTTTTCCCGTGATTTGCGCCCGAGCGGGTGGCAAGCCTGCACCAATTCCGCCCAGATGTGAGTTCGCGCCCTCCCGGTGGGGTGAATCCCCACCCTGGGAGGGCGCGAACTCACATCTGGGCGGAAGGGCAGTGGGTGCTAGCTGTCCAGCTCATCCCCGACCATGGGCAGCATGGCCGCGGCAACGGCATTTCCGGGCATCTTCAGGCCCAGGTGTGCCCATGCAGCGGGCAGCGCGATGCGTCCGCGCGGGGTCCGTCCCAGCAGGCCTTCGCGGACGAGGAAGGGCTCGGCCACGGTTTCCACCGTTTCCGGTTCCTCGCCCACGGCGATGGCCAGCGTGGACAGGCCGACGGGGCCGCCATTGAACTTCTTGACGAGGGCTTCCAGCACAGACCGGTCCAGCCGGTCAAGGCCGCGGACGTCCACCTCATACATGTCAAGGGCCGCGGAGGCCGTGCGGGCATCGATGGTTTCCACCCCGTGAACCAGCGCCCAGTCCCGGACACGGCGCAGCAGCCGGTTGGCGATGCGCGGGGTCCCCCGGGAGCGGCCGGCAATTTCGGCAAATCCGGCACTGGTCAGCTTCAAATCGAGCATTCCGGCGGAGCGCCGCAGCACGAGTTCCAGTTCGGCCACCGAGTAGAACTCCAGGTGCCCGGTGAAGCCGAAGCGGTCGCGCAGCGGTCCCGGCAGCAGGCCGGCACGCGTGGTGGCACCAACTAGCGTGAAGGAGGGCAGTTCCAGTGGAATGGCGGTGGCACCGGCGCCCTTGCCCACGATGATGTCCACGCGGAAGTCTTCCATGGCCATGTACAGCATTTCCTCGGCCGGCCTGGACATGCGGTGGATTTCATCCAGGAACAGCACCTCACCCTCCGAAAGGGAGGAAAGGATGGCGGCGAGGTCGCCCGCGTGCTGGATGGCGGGCCCGGAGCTGATGCGCAGCGGCGCATTCATTTCTGCCGCCACGATCATGGCCAGCGTGGTTTTGCCGAGCCCCGGCGGACCCGACATGAGCACGTGGTCGGCGCTGCGGCCGCGGATCTTTGAGGCGGCCAGCACCAGGGCCAATTGTTTACGGACCCGCTCCTGCCCAACAAAGTCGTCGAGGTTCTTAGGTCGCAGGGCAGCTTCGAGCTCCCGCTCCTCCGGCTCGGCAACGGGCGCTGCCAACTCGCTGGCGTCCCTGCGGCCATTGGTGCCGGCACCGCCTGTTGAACCGCTCGCGGAGCCGTTTGATCCGCCGATGCTGAGCTGCCCGGGCAGCAGGGGAATTGAGTCATCCATTCCGGCCATGGCTACCGCACACCGCTCTTTTGCCGTGAAGTGTCCTGGCCGAGCCAGCGCAGCGTTGCCCGGAGCACGGCAGGGACGTTGGCGCCCTCCGCCAGTTCGGGTTCGGCGGCGACTGTGGCATCAATGGCCTTGAGCGCGTCCCTTTCATTCCAACCGAGGCTGGTCATGGCGGCCACCACCTGCTCTTTCCATTCCATGGCCGGGGTTGCCTGTGCCTGCGTGATGGCCGCGCCCGTGGGTTTGAGCTTGCCCTTGAGTTCCAGGACGATGCGGCCACCAACCTTGGGCCCCACACCGGGCACCTTGGTGAACACCTTGGCGTCGCCGTTGGCCACACCGAGCCTGATACTTTCGGGTTCCAGCACGGACAGGATGGCCAGGGCCAGTCTGGGGCCGATGCCGCTGACGCTGAGCAGCGTGTCGAACACCTCCCGTTCACCCTGGTCGGCGAAACCGTACAGCGTCATGGAATCCTCGCGCACAATCATGGCGGTGGTCAGCGTGGCCTCCTCCCCCAGCCGCAGTTCACCAAGCGTCTTTGGTGTTGCGTGGACCAGCATGCCCACCCCGTTGACGTCAATGACGGCCTGGGCGAGTGACAACGCGGCCACGGGGCCGCGAACAAAACTGATCATTGCAATTGCTCCTGAGGGATGTGGAACTTTTCTGTTCACTCAACAATAGCAAGCATATAGAACATACTTACTAACAACTAGTGCCAGGTGGTGCCCGGTTTTTCCTTGTTCTTCTTCGTCTTCGCCTTACTTTCAGCCGCACGCCAAAGCTGCTGGGCCGCCGTCGAACTTTCATTGCCCTGGGAAAAGGCGCTGCCGCTGCGCCAGGCGTGGGCGATGGCAAGCGCCAAGGCATCGGCGGCATCGGCCGGGCGCGGCGGCTCGTCAAGGCGCAGCAGGCGGGTCACCATGGCCGTGACATTCGCCTTGTCCGCCCGGCCGTTGCCGGTGACCGCGGCCTTAACCTCGGACGGGGTGTGCATGGTGACGGGGATGCCGCGCCGGGCGGCGGCCACCATGACCACCCCGGACACCTGGGCAACACCCATGACGGTGCTGAGGTTGGTCTGGGCGAAAACGCGTTCAATGGCCAAAACATCGGGCTTAAACGCGTCCAGCCACTGGTCAGTTGCTTCCGCGATGACCAGCAGCCGGGCGTCAAGGCTGAGTTCGTGGGAACTGCCAATCACGCCCACCCCCACGAGGGTGGCCGTGCGGTTGGCCGCAACGTCGACGACGCCGATCCCACACCGGGTCAGGCCCGGGTCAACTCCAAGGACTCGCAGCGCCTAGTCCTCTTCGAGCGCGGCAAGAACCTCGGCGCTCATGTCGGCGTTGGAGTAGATGTTCTGCACGTCGTCCAGGTCCTCCAGGGCGTCGTAGAGTTTCATGAACTTGCGGGCGTGCTCCACATCGAGCTCCACCTGCATGGACGGGACGAACCCGGCCTCGTCGGACTCGTACTCGATGCCGGCCTCGGTCAGGGCCGCACGGATGGCGGGCAGGTCCTGGGGGTCGGAGATGATTTCAAAGCTCTCGCCCTCATCCTTGACCTCTTCGGCACCGGCTTCCAAGACCGCCATGAGCAGGTCATCCTCGGTGAGCCCGTTCTTGGGCAGGCCGACAATGCCCTTGCGCGTGAACATGTAGGCAACCGAGCCGGGATCGCCCATGTTGCCGCCGTTGCGGCCCACAGCCAGGCGCACCTCGGAGGCTGCACGGTTCTTGTTGTCGGTGAGGCACTCGATCAGGATGGCCGAACCCTGCGGGCCGTAGCCTTCGTACATGATGGTCTGGTAGTCGACGGCCTCGCCCAGCAGGCCAGCGCCGCGCTTAATGGCGCGGTCGATGTTGTCGGCAGGAACCGAGGTCTTCTTGGCCTTCGTGACGGCCAGTTCAAGTGCCGGGTTGCCGGCCAGGTCCGCTCCGCCGCCGCGGGCAGCAACTTCAATGTTCTTGATGAGTTTGGCAAACGATTTGGCCCGGCGGCTGTCAAGAATTGCCTTCTTGTGCTTGGTGGTTGCCCATTTGGAGTGGCCTGCCATGGTTACGCTTCTCCTCTAATCATTCGAATAAACAGTTCGTGGATGCGGCGCTCCCCCGTCACTTCCGGATGGAAGGAGGTGGCCAGCAAATGCCGCGAACGAACGGCGACAGCACGAACTTCTGGATCAATCCTAGCTGTTTGGTCGGCGCTCTGCCCGGTGTTTGGCCCGCCGTGGGGCAGTTTCACGGTGGCGAGCACCTGAACTCCCGCTCCCACACGCTCCACCCACGGTGCCCGGATGAACACCGCATGCAAGGGTGTTTCGGGGTCGCCGGCCGGGGCCAGGCCCTGGAAATGCAGTTCGGTTTCAAAGGAATCCACCTGCCGGCCAAAGGCGTTGCGGCGCACGGTGATGTCCAGGCCGCCGAGGGTTTGCTGCGGGTTTCCTGCACGGTCCGTGGCGGGGTCGGCGATCTCGTTGGCCAGCATGATCATCCCGGCACAGCTGCCATAGACCGGCAGACCCTCCGCGATGCGCTCCATCAGCGGCCCGCGCATGTCGAAGATGCGGCTGAGCTTGTCGATGGTGGTTGACTCGCCGCCGGGAATGATCAAACCTTCGACGGCGGTCAGCTCGCCCGCGCGCCGAACCGGCACCGCAGTGGCACCGCAGTCCTCCAACGCCTTGGCGTGTTCGCGCACGTCGCCCTGCAGTGCAAGAATGCCAATAAGTGGTCCCTTTGATCGGGATGCTGCGGGTTCTAAAGTCACGTTTCCATCATAGGTGGGCGCTATCTCACACCGATAAATTCGCTTACGCGCCGTGACTGGTGGGCGGGAAGTCCTGCGCAAGCAAGTACCATTGTCGGCAGGACTGACGTACTAAAGATGAGGTAAGCAGTATGTGCGGAATTGCCGGTTACTACGGTTATGGGGACGACGAATCCCTATTGCAGCAGATGAATGCGTGCATGGTGCACCGAGGCCCCGACGGCGAGGGCATCTACACGCAGGGCAACGTAGGGCTGGCACACCGCCGTCTCTCCATCATTGATGTGGCCCACGGCCAGGAACCCATGTTCAGCGCCGACGGCGAGACGGTGCTGGTCTACAACGGCGAGGTGTACAACTACCTTGACCTGCGTGCTGAACTCGAGGCACTGGGCCGGAAGTTCACCACCAACTCGGACACCGAAGTTGTTCTGCAGTCGTACGAGGAGTGGGGCGATGCCGCCTTTGACAAGTTCAATGGCATGTTCGGCTTTGCCATCCACGACCGCAAGAACAACCGCCTGGTCCTGGCCCGCGACCACTTCGGCATCAAGCCGCTGTACTTTGCCACGGCCGGCACCACCGAGGCCCCCACGCTGTTGTTCGGCTCGGAAATCAAGCCGCTGCTGGCCGCCAACAAGATCGAGCGCGGCATCGATGAGCGCATTTTGTTCCGCTACCTGCAGTTCCGGATTCACGACGACGAGTCCTCCACCTTCTTCGCCGGCGTGCAGAAGCTCATGCCAGGCGAAAAGCTGGTCCTGAACACGGTTGACACCGAGGCCGGGCCGGCCGGCACCGTGACTATCAGCTCCTATACCCGTTTCAAGGAAGAGCTGGCCGAACTGGCCAAGGTTGAGACCCCGTACTCCCAGGCCGTCATTGACGAATACCGGGAACGCTTCACCGAGGGTGTGCGCCTGCGCCTGCAGTCCGAAGTTCCCGTCGGCACGGCCCTGTCAGGCGGTCTGGACTCGTCCGCCGTCGTGGTGACCATCAACAAGCTGATGGCCGAGAACGCCGCCGCCACCGACTCCCTTGGTGCCAAGCAGCAGACGTTCTCGGCGATCTTCCCCAACTCCATCAACGATGAGGAGAAGTACGCCGACGCCGTCCTGGCACGGTGCGAGGGCAATGTCATCAGCCACAAGATCCTGCCCCAGCCGGGCGAGTTTGTGGATGACCTGGAAGATTTTGTGCGCACCATGGAGGAGCCCATCATCTCCTCTGGCCCGTACGCGCAGTACCAGGTGATGCGAGAGGCCTCCAAGCACGTCACCGTGCTGCTGGACGGCCAGGGTGCCGATGAAATGATGGCCGGCTACATCCCTTACTATTTCGCGTACCTGCGCCAGCTGAAAAAGAATGGCCAGAATGCGAAGCTGGCCAAGGAACTGGCCTCCAGCTCCGATATCCTGTTCCGCCTGGCGCGTTTCCGCATTAAGGGGAAATTGACGCTCAAGAAGGAATTGGGCATTTCCGCCCTGCTGGACAAGAAGTTTACGGCGAAATACAAGTCCGAGAAATTCTCCAACATTCCGGACAACCTGAAGCTGCGCCTCATTGACGACCTGTTCCACAAGTCGCTGCCGGCTGTTTTGCGCTACGAGGACAAGAACACCATGCGTTTCTCCCTTGAGGGGCGCGTGCCGTTCCTGGACAAGGAAGTGGTGAAGTTCCTGTTCAGCCTCGACGATGAGTCGATCATCAAAGGCGGCTGGAACAAGCGGATCCTGCGCGACGCCACCCGCGATTTGCTGCCGGAGATGATCAGCAACCGCCGCAACAAGATTGGCTTCACCACCCCTGAGGCCGAATGGTTTGGGCACATGAAGGAAAAGATTTACGAAATCTTCCTTTCCAGCTCTTTCGGCGCCCGGCCGTATTGGAACCAGGACGCCGTCATTTATGCCTTTGAGGAACTCCTCAGCGGCAAGAGCTCCGGTTCCACCATGGTGTTCTGGCGTTTGATCAACACCGAATTATGGTTGCGCGAATTCTTTGACGAGCCCGAAATCAAGGCCGGCATTGAAAACAAGAGCGACTACATTCCCAATGCGGACAAGCAGCTCGACATCACGGTCCCCGGAGATGCCGGCACGTTCCGCCGCTACCCGCTGCGCACCGAGGTTTTCTACAAGGAAACCGACTTTGACCCGACCGCCATGACGTACGTCAAGCGTTACTTTGACGGCCTTCCCTCCGCGGGCGGCGACCACGGCACGGCCACGGCCGACACGCCCTGGTACCTCTTCGTGTCGGAGAAGATCGTCGCCATGACCCAGGGCCGCTCCATCCCGGTGTGGGACATCAAGGTCAGCAACTCGGCACGTTTCTTCTCCAAGTTCGTCACCCGCAACCCCGGCGGCATTGGCCTGGCCAGCCCCTGGTCCATGCAGTTGGCCATCGACGAGGTGGGCCTGCCCAAGATCATGTACGCCTCCGCACGCTCCGTGATCGGTAAGCTCCAGGGCAAGTCGGGCGTGTTCTACGAGGTGGTGGGCAATAACATCAACGCGATCGACGGCGCCGCCGGCTACCAGGTGGGCACCTCCACCCACTCGGTGAAGTACGCACCCATCGACCCCGATGGTGTGGCCGCGCGCCTGAGCGCCCTGGTCCGGGCATCCGTCCCGGCCGAATTCGCCGCAACCTTTGCCGGCACGGCCATCATGGACGCCAACGACCTCGGCGTGGTGGCCCTGGGCCACGACACCGCCCTGACCAAGACGGTGCTCGAGGATATCTTCCGTGACAACCCGCAGGGCCAGACCACCGAGACGACCCCCATGTCACTGGTGTTCAAGCAAAAGTAGTCCACCAAACCAGGCACGACGGCGGAACCAAGGATCCGCCGTCGTGCCTGGTTAAACCGCTCCCGCCATATACAACTGGAAGATTCATCATGGTTACACTTGCCGACTGCCAACGCACGCAGCACGCCTGGTTCAGGGCGTTGGCGCAGGCGACCGGTGGCAGGGCGTTTTCCACGCACCAGATGGACTGGGTGTGGCTGCCGGAGACGGCGGAGATGCTGTGCATGTTTCCCACCTCGATTACCGTGGCGGGGCTGGAGCCGGCACTGGCCGAGGCCGAGCGGCGCGGGGCAAAGACGGTGGGCGTGTGGATGAATGCTGCCACACGTGAGGGAATTTTGCCGCAGTACCGTTTTGAGCGTGGCTGGCAGCCCTGGTGGATGACCCGGGCGCTGGACGTGGAGTCGGTGGCTGCGGCGAGCGAGGATCCGGACGGGCGGGTGGCGTTGACCTCCGTCCGGGCCGACGAGGTGTGGCTGGCCACTGCCCGCCACGGCGAGGAATGGGCGGGGCGGTCCTACGCCTATCTGCCGCCGGAGCAGGGCAAGAAGCATGTGGCGGGGATCTTTGACATGGTTGTGGCCCCCGAACACCGGAGGACGGGCATCGGCACGGCGTTGCTGAACCGGCTGTCCGAGGCCGCGTTCAACGCCGGCGCGGAGGACCTGATGCTCAATGCCACGCCCGACGGCCAACGGCTGTACCGGCAGCACGGATTTGAGCTGATCGGCAAGGGCCAGACGTGGTGGTTCCACCCGTCCCAGGCAGCCTAGCTCCTCTCTCCCACGCCAATCCAAACGCTCCTGCAGATCCGGGGCATTCTTTCCCAACGCTCCTGCAGATCCGGGGCATTCTTTCCCAACGCTCGCGCACTCAGGTCTAACCGTGGATTGCGCTGCCCAGCTGCCAGGTTTCTTCCTGGGTGGCGGCGGCAAAGGGACCCCGGGGCCCAGCCGTCGGAACGCCGATGACATTGGACAGGGCGTGCAGGGCGCCAATGGCGTGGGGCATGCCAGCCAACGATTGCGCGATGGTCTGCAAACGCGCCAAGCTTGCACCCTGCAGCCCACCTGCACGGGCCAGGCGCCATACGTTTGCGTACTCGCCCGGCAGCAACCCGGCAAGACCGGTGTGCCATGCATCAACCTCGGGCAGTTCCGCCAACAACTGGACGTCGGAGCTCAGCCCGATTGAGAAGGCCTGCCCCACAGCTTCCCTCAACTCCCGGACCCGGCCGGCAACATTGTCGCGCCGCATAGTGTCCTTGACGGCCATCACGCGGGCATTGGCTGCCAGGAACGCCAGGGTTGCCGGGCTGACATCAAATTGGGTCTGGGCCGGCTTGTTGTAAAAGCAGATCGGCAGGGCCGTTGCTTCGGCGACAGCCATGAACAGCACCCGCACTTCCCTATCGGAGAGCGGCAGGTAGGAGAACGGGGCCAGCACCAGGCCGGCGGCACCTGCGCGTTCGGCATCTTCCGCCAGGCGGACGACTTCCCGCGTGGACGGCGCGCTCACCGCCGTGTACACCGACAAGATGGATTCCCGCGAACCTTCCGAAGTGCCAACCATGAGTGCTGACTCCACCGCTGTTTGCACCACGGACTGGCGCTCGGCACGGTCGAAGGTCACTCCTGCACCGGACGTGGCCAGCACGGTGACTCCCGGTAAACCCGCGAAGGCCGTGTTGCGCACGAGGTGGGCGAAGGAAATCAAGTCGGGCTCTCCGTCGTGCGCCAGTGACGTGATGGGATAAGCCACGAGGCCGGTGAAGGGCTGTGTCACGTTGTCAATCCTTTGGGAAAAGTGGGAGTCCAGGCACCGTTGCAGGAGTGTCAGCCAAAAATGCCCCATAGCTGCAGGAGCGTTGGGGAAAAATGGCCCACAAGTGAGCGAGCGTCCGGAAGGGGCGGCGCTGCAGGGGCTTTCCCCTGCAGCACCGCACCTGGTGTTACCAGCCGCGCTCGGACAGCCGGTGCGGTTCGGGGAGGTCGGCGACGTTGATGCCCACCATGGCCTCGCCGAGCCCGCGCGAAACGTCCGCAATGACGGACGGGTCGTCGAAGAACGTGGTGGCCTTGACCACGGCGGCGGCACGCTGGGCCGGGTTGCCGGACTTGAAGATGCCGGAGCCGACAAACACGCCGTCGGCGCCGAGCTGCATCATCATGGCGGCGTCGGCCGGGGTGGCGATGCCGCCGGCGGTGAACAGGACCACGGGGAGCTTGCCGGAAGCGGCAACTTCCTTGACGAGTTCGTACGGGGCCTGCAGTTCCTTGGCCGCAACGTACAGCTCATCCGCAGGCAGTGCCGCCAGCTGGGCGATCTGCGTGCGAATCTTGCGCATGTGGCCCGTGGCGTTGGAAACATCGCCCGTGCCGGCCTCGCCCTTGGATCGGATCATGGCCGCGCCCTCGTTGATGCGGCGCAGCGCCTCACCGAGGTTCGTGGCGCCACAGACGAAGGGAACCTTGAAGTTCCACTTGTCGATGTGGTGCTCGTAATCTGCCGGGGTCAGCACCTCGGACTCATCCACGTAGTCAACGCCCAAGGATTCCAGCACCTGGGCTTCAACGAAGTGGCCAATGCGGGCCTTGGCCATCACGGGGATGGACACGGCGGCAATAATGGCGTCGATCATGTCCGGATCGCTGGCGCGGGACACGCCGCCCTGGGCACGGATGTCGGCGGGGACGCGTTCCAGTGCCATGACGGCCACGGCGCCGGCGTCTTCGGCAATCTTTGCCTGCTCAACGTTGACAACGTCCATGATGACGCCGCCCTTGAGCATGTCGGCCATGCCGCGCTTGACCCGGCTGCTGCCGGTGACGGGTGTTACCTCGGGTGTAGACACAAAAAACCCCTCTGGGAAGGAACGGTATATGAGAGCCTGCGCACGTGATCCGTGACACCGGCAGCCTCAGTCTATTCCGGGGCCCAGAGGGGATAAAAACAAGTGTTACTGTCCGTTATTGCTTTCCCGAGGGAAGGCTTTCCGCCAGCGCCTGGCGCCGCACCGTGCCGATCCTTTGGAACACCGTGACCAGGCTGGCGATGGCCAGCAGGACAAGCACGACGGCGAGCACGGCTTCGGGGATGCCGAGGCCTACCAGCCCGGTCGCCACGAGGACGACCACGAGCCTGTCAGAGCGTTCGGCAATGCCGACGTTGGCGGTCATGCCAAGCCCCTCGGCCCGTGCCTTGGCATAGGAGACGATTGAGCCCAGCACCAGGCATGTCAGTGCCATGGCCGCGATGAAACGGTTGTCACCGCCGGTGTAGAACCAGATGACAATGCCGGCAAACACGGCGCCGTCCCCTACCCGGTCAAGGGTGGAGTCAAGGAAGGCGCCCCACTTTCCGGAGCGGCCGAGCATCCTGGCCATGAGCCCGTCAACAATGTCGGAGAACACAAAAACGGTGATGACCACGGTGCCCCAGAACAGTTCACCCAGCGGGTACCCGATCAGGGCGCCGGCGGCAACACCCAGGGTGCCCACGATGGTCACCGCATCGGGTGAAACCTTCAGGCGCACCAACAGGGCGGCGACGGGGGTGAAGATCGCGGCGAAAAGTGCCCGCGCATATTTGTTAAGCATCGTTCTTCTCCGACCCGTCGGGAGCAGTGGACGGCACGGCCGCCCACGCTTCCGACACCTGTTGGCGGACATCAGCCAGGGTCTGGGTGATGGCCTTCGTCCCGGCGATGATGGGCATAAAGTTTCCGTCGCCACCCCACCGCGGCACAATGTGCTGGTGCAGGTGCGCGGCAATGCCGGCACCTCCTGTAACACCCTGGTTCATGCCAAGGTTGAAGCCCGACGGATTGGCCACCTGGCGAAGAATCCTCATGGCCTGCTGCGACAGGGCGGCAAACTCGGCGGTTTCCTCAAGCGTCAGGTCGCTGTAGTCCGGCACGTGGCGGTACGGGCACACGAGCAGGTGGCCGGGGTTGTACGGGTACAGGTTCAGCACCACATAGGCCAGCTTGCCGCGGTGGACAATCAGGGATTGCTCATCGCTGCGTCCCGGCGCCTCACAAAAGGGGCAGCTGTCCTTTGCCGCAAATTGTTCCTGCCCGCCCTTGACATAGGCAAGCCGGTGGGGCGTCCAGAGTCGTTGAAACGCATCTGGAACCCCGGGGAGTTCAAAATCATCCACAACGGGCTCCGGCGCCCCACCAAAGTTGCTCACGCCGTGCGGTTCCTAACCGCGTCAACAATGCGGCGCACAGCCTCTTCGACCGGCACGCCGTTGTCCTGGCTGCCATCACGGAAGCGGAAGGAGACGGCGTTGGCGTCGGCGTCGTCACCGCCGGCGATCAGCACGAACGGGATCTTGTCCTTGCTGGCGGTGCGGATCTTCTTGGGGAACCTGTCGCTGGAGATGTCCACCTCGGCACGGATGCCAGCGCGCTTAAGCTGGGCAACGACGTCGAACATGTAGTCATTGAAGGCCTCGGCAACCGGGATCGCCACGACCTGCACGGGTGAAAGCCAGGCCGGGAAGGCGCCCGCGTAGTGCTCGGTCAGCACGCCCATGAAACGCTCCACCGAACCAAACAAGGCGCGGTGGATCATGACGGGGCGCTGGCGGGTGCCGTCAGCTGCCTGGTACTCCAGCTCGAAGCGCTCGGGCAGGTTGAAGTCCAGCTGGATGGTGGACATCTGCCAGGTGCGGCCCAGTGCGTCCTTCGCCTGAACGGAGATCTTGGGGCCATAGAATGCGGCGCCTCCGGGGTCTGCTACGAGCTCCAGCCCGGATTCGCGTGCGACGTCGGCCAGCGTCTGGGTGGCTTCTTCCCACACGGCGTCGTCGCCAACAAACTTTTCCGGGTCCTTCGTGGAGAGCTCCAGGTAGAAGTCGTCCAGGCCGTAGTCCTTCAGGAGGGACAGGACAAAGTTCAGGGTCTCGGTGAGCTCGTCCTTCATCTGCTCCTTGGTGCAGTAGATGTGGGCGTCGTCCTGTGTCATGCCGCGCACACGGGTCAGGCCGTGGACCACGCCGGACTTCTCGTAGCGGTAGACGGACCCGAATTCGAACAGGCGCAGCGGCAGTTCACGGTAGGAGCGCCCGCGGGAGCGGAAGATCAGGTTGTGCATGGGGCAGTTCATCGGCTTGAGGTAGTAGTCCTGGCCGGGCTTGCGCACCGTGCCGTCCTCATTCAGCTCCGCATCAACGTGCATGGGAGGGAACATGCCGTCCCGGTACCAGTCCAGGTGGCCGGAGACCTCGTACAGGTTGGATTTGGTGATGTGCGGGGTGTACACAAAGTCGTAGCCGGCCTCGACGTGGCGCTTGCGCGAGTAGTCTTCCATCTCCTTGCGGATGATGCCGCCCTTGGGGTGGAACACAGGCAGGCCCGAACCCAGCTCGTCGGGGAAGGAGAACAGGTCCAGTTCGACGCCGAGCTTGCGGTGGTCGCGCCGCTCGGCTTCTGCGATGCGTTCCTGGTACGCCTTGAGTGCTTCCTTGGAGGGCCAGGCCGTTCCGTAGATGCGCTGCAGCTGCTGGTTATTCTGGTTGCCCAACCAATAAGCGGCGGAGGTGCGGGTCAGCGCGAAGGCGTTGGAGATCAGCTTCGTGTTTTGCAGGTGCGGGCCGCGGCACAAATCGCACCAGAGCTCTTCACCGCTCTTGCGGTCAATGTTTGAGTAGATGGTGATGTCACCGGCACCAACCTCGACGTTCACGCCCTCAGCGGAGTCGCCGTCGTTCTTCTTGCCCAGCAGTTCAAGCTTGTAGGGCTCGTTGGCCATGGCTTCGCGGGCCTCGTCCTCGGAGACGACACGGCGGGCAAACTTTTGGTTCTGGTTGACGATCTTGAGCATCATCTTCTCAAGCGTCTTCAGGTCTTCGGGGGTGAAGGGCTCGGCGACGTCAAAGTCAAAGTAGAAGCCGTCGGTGATGTACGGGCCGATGCCCAACTTGGCGTCGGGGCGCAACGCCTGCACGGCCTGGGCCATGACGTGCGCGGTGGAGTGGCGCAGGACATCCAGGCCGTCGGGGGAATCGATGGTGACGGCTTCCACGGAAGCGCCGTCGTCCAGGACTGCGGCGAGGTCCTTCAAAACCCCGTCAACGCGCATGACAACAACGTCGCGGCGTTCAAAGAACAGCTCCGCGCCGGTGGTGCCTGTGGCCACCGCAGTCGTCTCGCCGTCGACATTAATGGTGATCTGTGTATCCACTGGCACTGGTAACTCCTTGATTTGTCATGTGCGGCTCCATGTTTAAGCAACATACGGGGGTTGCTGTGAGCCTCTTCGATGGTATCGGTTCGCCGGGGCCGCAACCAACACGGGCGGTGCTGGCATTATTTTCAGCTGTTGGCGAGTGCGGCACCGGCTGCCGCGCCGCGGGCGCCCACAGCACCGGCTGGCACGGGCAGCGAGTCGGTGTTTTGCAGATCCCAGGCCTCCAACGCCTGTACCGTGATGCCGCGCGGGCCGGTGCGCCGGGTCAGCCCCCGGATCAACAACATGCGGGTGCCAAAGAGCAGCGGCCCGGACTTTTCCTGGGCTTCGGTGAAGAAGACGGTGTCAACACAGCCCGTGCCGTCGTCGACGCTGATGAACACAACCCGTTTACCACCGCGCATGGGCGGGGTTTGGGTGGCGATCCGCACGCCCGCCACCAGAACCTCGGTATTGTTGCGCAGCCCCAGCAGTTCCTCCGCCCGGTGTACGCCCAGCCTGTCCAAAAACGGCGTGTAGCTGCCCATGAGGTGCTCGCTGACGTCCAGGGACAGCAGATCCAGTTCGGTGCGCACCGTCTCGGCCAGGCCGGGGGCCGGGTGCTCGGCGGGCAGGGAGCCCAGCTCCACGTCCTCCATGGGCAGGGCGAGCTGTCCGATGATGGGTTCGCTGCGTTTGCTGGCCTTGGCGGCCGGCAGGCTGTTGATGTGGGCCACCAGGTCGACGCGGTTGGCAGTGTTTCCCGTCAGTTTCTTTGCCTTGCTGTGCAGGGAGTCCAGGGCTCCCAGCTGGGCCAGCCGTTTCAGGGTGGGCCGGCTCAGTCTGGCCCGGTCCCGCAGGTCCGCAAGGCAATCATAGGGTTGGGCTGCCAGTATCCGTTTCAGCTCGGTGCCCGACAGTCCGTATACCCCGGCCAGGGACAGCCGGATTCCTGTGGCCCCTTCCGTTCCGTCTTCTGCGTGCGTGCGTTCGGCCCGGTACTCCCCGGCGCTGGCGTTGATGTCCAGGGGCAGGATGGGGATGCCCATGCGCCGGGCCTCCGCCACCAGGAGGCGCCGCGGATACATGCCGGGATCGTGTTCCCACAGTCCGGTCAAAAACTCGGCCGGGTGGTGTGCCTTCAACCAGGCCGACTGATAGGTGGGTACGGCAAAGGCCGCCCCATGGGCCTTGCAAAAACCAAAGCTGCCAAAGGCCGCCAGCGTCCCCCACACCTCGTCAATGACCGACGGTGCGTAACCCCGGGCTGCGGCCTTCTCACGGTAGTGCGCCTCCACCGCGGGTTCCACGGCGGGGTTGCCCAGCCCGCGCCGGAACTCGTCGGCCCGGGACAGTGTGCACCCTGTCATGACGTGGAAGGTGCGCAGCACCTGTTCGTGAAACACGGTGACCCCGTGGGTCTCGGCCAGGACGGGGACCAGATCGGGATGGGGGTAGTGCGGCACGGCAAAGCCGGCCCTGCTCTCCAGGAACGGTTTGACCATGTTCGACTGCATGGGGCCTGGCCGGAACAAGGAAATATCGATGATCAGGTCATTGAACTCCGTGGGCGCCATCTTGCCCACCAGCTCGCGCTGGCCGGGCGACTCGATCTGGAAGCAGCCCAGCGTGTGAGTGCTGCGGATCAGCTCAAAGGTGGCTTCGTCGTCGAGCGGGACGGCGTCCAGGTCGATGGCCCCGTCCGCGGCGATGAACGGGGCGTCCGGCGCGTGCCCACCCTGGACGGCAACCTCCTCCCGTGAAGGGTGCAGCCGGATGACCTCCCGCACTGCATATGCCATGGCGCTTTGCATGCGCACCCCCAGCACATCCAGCTTGAGCATGCCCATGGCGTCCATGTCATGTTTGTCGAACTGGCTCATGGGCAGCCCCATGCCGCTGGGTTGCACGGGTGTGCGGTTCAGCAGCGAGGAGTCCCCCAGAATCACCCCGCACGGGTGCATGGAGATGTGCCGCGGCAGGGAGTCGAGGCGCTCCGTGAGATCAACCAGGAGGTCAAGCTGGGCGCCGCCGCCCCTCCCACCCCCGGTGTCGGGATCACCCGAGCCGGCATGGTTGCGTGACTGCTGGACTTGGGCGGCAAAGTCCCGCAGCTCCGGCTTCTCCTCCAGTGCCTCCCTGAACGACCGCGCGGAGAACCGCCACAGCTGCTTGGCGATCTGGTCGATCTCCCCCCGGTCCATGCCCAGTGCCAGCCCGGCATCCCTGACGGCTCCGCGGGCCCGGTAACTGTTCTGCATGCTCATCAAGGTGACCCGCTCGGAACCAAACCGCTCAAAGATCCGCCTGTACACGTTGTGCCGTTGTGCGCTTTCCACATCGAGGTCGATGTCCGGCAGGGTGGACCTGTCACTGGACAGGAAGCGTTCAAAGAGGAGGTCATTGGCAATGGGGTCCACCGCGCTGATGCCCAGTAAATAGTTGACCAACGACGACGCGCCGGAACCTCGTGCGGCCCGGCGCACCCCCATGCCCCGAATCATTTCCGAGACCTCCGCCACGGTGAGGAAGTAGGAGTCAAAGCCCAGTCCGGAAATGGTTGTCAGCTCGGTCTCCAGCCGGTGGCGCACCGCCTGGAGTTCATTTCCGTGAAGCCCGGAGAAGCGCTGGTTCAGTCCCGCCTCGGTGCGCTGGCGCAATTCCACTGCGGCAGGGCGGGTCAGGCCCAGCACCTGCGCCTCAGGTGTTTTGGGGGTTTTCCAGCCGAGGTCGGCGGCAGGATCGAGCCTGCACTTATCAGCCAGTTGGGCGGTGTTGGCCCACAACTGCCCCAGTTCGGCACTGCCGTAACCGCCCTGATACATGATTTCCTGGGCCACTGCGGACATTTGGGCGGCGCCTTTAAGCCAGGCCTGCCCTGTGGGCTGCAGGTTGTTCAGCTCGTTCAGTGAGTCCAACGGGGCAATGTTGCGGGCCGCGTCCAGGACATCCGCTGTGGGCGCATCCTCCTCCCGGCTGTAGCGGACGGCATTGCTCAGCACGGCGGGCACATCCAGTTCCTGCGCCAGCTTCAGCATCCGCACGGCATGGGAGGTGCTCATGGGTGCGCCGGGGGTGCTGAGGTGGCTCACAATTTCAACCACCAGCGACCCTGCCGGCATGGCGTTGCGCCATTGCAGGAACTTTGTCCGGGGCAGCAAGTATTTGCGTCCGCTCAGGGCCCGCCCCACGGGGGAGGCAGGTCCCAGCAGCACAGTCAGCGCCGGTTTGCCGCTGTCCGCATCCAGCACGCCGGCAGCCAGTTGGTCCAATGTCAGCCCGACCAGTTTTTTGGGCTGGTCGTGGGCGACAGAAATCAGCCGACAGAGGGCGCCGTAGCCGGTTCCGGGCGGCAGGAAAGCCCCGCCATGGGCAAGCACCACCACCCGCCCTACCGATTGCAGCCCCTCCGGGCCTTCTTCAAGGACAGCCAGGTCAACACCAATAATGGGATCAATGTCTGCCTCCATGCAGGCCTTGACATGCTTGATGGCCCCATAAAGGCCATCCCTGTCGGCAATGGCCAGGGCGTCACCGTCCGCAGCGGCAGCCCGGGCCAGCTCCTGCGGCCACGACACACCGTAGTGGGCGCTGAAGGCGGAGGAACTGTGGAGATGGACAAAGTTACGCACCGTCCAACCCCTGCCACGGATCGGCGTCGTCGTCGGCAGCGGCAGCGGCGGCGTCGGCGTCGGCGTCGTCGGAAGCGGCAGCGCCGTCGTCGGCAGCGTCATAAATCTTGATGGCCCGCCACCGGTCGGCGGGACGGTAATGCACCACGTCAAGAGTGAATCGCTGCCCTTCTCCGCCACTGAGCACCAGCCGCCACATTTGGGTGTCCACGGTCCCCACCCCGGCGCCCGGCGGGAGGCGTTCATCACTTTGCCACCAGGGCCGCCGTTCATACCAGCACAGTGGCTCCGGCTCGACGTCGTACAGCACCCCGCGCCACGAAAGCTGCACAAGCGCCCCCTGCGCCGAATACACAACATCCACGGCTTCGCTGAAGATGCCCATGCAGATGCTCCATTCCCAGCCGGCAGTGCGTGCCGGCGCAAACAGCCACCCGCATTCCAAGCCCACAAATTTCATTAGTAAATATGTTCTATTGAATTTCAGTGTACGCTCATTTCCATGCGGAAGTAACCGCTCAATTGGGAAGAAACGCACGGTCCGGGCACAAATTCGGTACCCAATGCGTTATCTGGATAGCTGACAACGCAACAGGCGTCTAGCATGGCCTTATGGCTATTGGTTAGGCGTGCTATTAGCGCCACAACGATTTTAAGGAGCGCTCCATGACAGACATGGTCACACTCATCGCCAAAACCACTCCGTTGGAACGGGAGCTTAAAATCGCTTCCCGCACCGTGCAGCCGACTGATCTTCCACGCCTAGGCGAGCTTTACTTCACCGCCTATGACGCAGGTGTTGCAGGCGATTCCATTGAAGTTGCCATCGCCGACATCCAGGCCTCCATGGACGGCAAGTACGGCCAGTTCCTGCCCGACGCCTCCCACGTTGCCTTGGATGAGACCGGCAAGATTGTCGCCGCAGTGCTCGTTGTTGAGCGCGCCGTGGGCGATGACACTCCGGACTCCCCGTTCATTATCGAGCTCATTACGGACCGTCAGCACCGCCGCCGCGGCCTGGCCGAAGATCTGGTGATGGCCACCTTGGACACCTTGTTCAACGATGGCCAGAAGGATGTGGCCCTCCGCGTGGAGTCCACGAACTCCGCGGCACTGGCCCTCTACCTATCCCTTGATTTCCACCGTTGGTCCCCCGACTCCAGCGAAGACTAGACGCCGGCGAAGACGCAAGGAAAGCATGGAACAGCGGCTGACGTCCATCACCCTTGGGGTCAGGGATGTTGGCCGCTCACGTGCGTTTTACCTTGACCGGCTCGGCTGGCAGGCCCACCACGAGGTTCCCGGCCAGGTCATTTTCCTCCAGCTCAACCACGGGCTCATCCTGTCCCTGTGGGACCGCGCGGCCATGGCTGCCGAGCTGGGGGTTGCACCGTCCGACGGCGTCCCTCCCGTTACGCTGAGCCATAATGTTGGCAGCGTGGCTAAGGTTGATGCGGTCCTGGCGCAGGCGCTCGAGGCGGGTGCCGCCGTCGAGAATCCCGCCGTGCACCATGCGTGGGGCGGGTACAGCGGGTACGTTGCCGATCCCGACGGCTTCCGCTGGGAGGTCGCCTACAATCCCACCTGGACCGTGGGCGACGCCGGCCACGTCACGGTCTAGCGCCTGCCGCAGCGCAGGCTGACGCAGGTTACAGGACGCCAGTTACAGCACTATGGCCTCGATCAATTCGGGGCCATTGTTGCGCACATTGCCAACAGCGGAGCTGACCGGATCCAGTTCCCACGCGGCGGCCCGCCCCCAGGCCTCGTCCAAGGCCGCCGCCAGCAACGCCCCCGCATCCTTGGCGGCGGGGTCAAGCCATTCGGCCAGCCCCTCCCGATCCAGGGGCACAGGAAGCCGGTCATGCAAGGTGGCCAGTTCGCCGTCGGGTGGTGAACCCATGGTCAAGATGGTGCAGGACAGCAGCCACTGCCCCGGATCCCCATCCGCTTTGGACGGGTCCTTCCACCATTCATACAGCCCAGCAAAGGTGATGAGTGCGCCGTCGGGAGTGTGGACAAAGTAGGGCTGCTTGGTCTTGCCGTCGGGGGACTTTTTCCATTCGTAATAGCCCTGGACGGGCACGCCGCAGCGCCTTGCCTTGAAGGCTGCCCGAAAGGTTGGCTTCTCGGCAACTGTTTCGCTGCGGGCGTTGAAGGCGCGCACACCCACTGCGGCATCCTTCGCCCAGCCGGGCACCAGACCCCAGGCGGCGACATGGATTTGCCGGTGCACGGCGCCGTCGATGAGCCGTTCCAGCACAATGGGCACGTCGCTGGTGGGAGCAACATTCCACGACGCCCGCAGCTCAAGGGAGGCCTCAGCCTCGGCCTC
Organism: Arthrobacter sp. PAMC 25486; assembly: GCF_000785535.1. Taxonomy (NCBI): domain Bacteria; kingdom Bacillati; phylum Actinomycetota; class Actinomycetes; order Micrococcales; family Micrococcaceae; genus Arthrobacter; species Arthrobacter sp. PAMC 25486. Next base: position 1,003,412 of record NZ_CP007595.1, read on the forward strand.
CAGCTCGGCCACCAAATCCCCCACAGCCCTTGCCATCACATAGCGTCCACACATGCCATCCATGGTGGCACAAAATAAGGACTATGCACCCCAGCTTTTTCAATACGAGGTGCCCATGGCGCCCCGCACCTCTTTGAGGGTCGCCTCAGCAATGGTATTTGCGCGTTCATTGCCCCTCTGCAAAACGCTGCGGAGATATCCTCGATCCTTGGCATAGTCAGCCCGACGCGCACGGATGGGCGCCAGGTGTTCGTTGACCGCCTCTGTGACCACCTTCTTAAGCGCACCTGAACCGCCCTGGCCAATCTCCTCAGCCACCTCATGCGGGTCACGGTTTTGGCACAAGGCAGCAAGCAGGAGCAAGCTGGAAACCTCGGGGCGGGCAGCCGGATCGTAGGAAATGTAGCGAATCGAATCGGTCTTGGCGCCACGGACCAGCCGTGCTGTCTCATCCACTCCGTCCGCCAAGGCGATGGCGTTGCCTCGGCTCTTGCTCATTTTTCCCCCGTCGGTGCCCAACAGCAGCGGGGCGGCGGACAACAGTGCCTCAGGCTCAGGAAACACGTCACCGGCCCTGCCATATCTGGTATTAAAGCGCCGCGCGATCGTCCGAGTCAGCTCCACATGAGGCAGCTGGTCCTGTCCCGCAGGAACCAGGTTTGATTTGCAGAAGAGGATGTCAGCCGCCTGATGAACCGGATAGGTGAACATCAGGCCGCTGACAGCAGCTTGCCGGGAGTGGACGATCTCATCCTTGACTGTGGGATTCCTGCCCAGCTCGGCGACCGAGACCAGGCTGAGAAACGGGAGCAACAGCTGGTTCAACGCAGGTATTGCACTGTGGGCAAAGATGGTGGAACGGGCAGGATCCAGGCCGACGGCCAGATAGTCCAAAACCAGGTTCTCGACATTTTCAGACAGGTGATGGGCCACATCGCGATCGGTCAGGACCTGATAGTCAGCGATGAGCACGAAGGTCTCAACACCCAGCTCTTGCAGCCGCACCCGATTTTGCAGGGTGCCAAAATAGTGTCCGAGGTGCAGCCGTCCAGTTGGGCGGTCACCTGTCAACACCCGAAACTTGCCGGGGTCTTCCAGAACGCGTTGTTCCAGAGTCCCTGTTCCGTAGTGGGTCCCATCCGTGTTCCGCATAGTGTCCGGGGTTGTTCGCTGGGGTTCGTGTTGCTTCATCATGCTGGGCTCCTGGTCAGTTGTTAGGCACCGTTGCGACGGCGTCCCCACTGCAGGGCACAAAAAAGGCCGTCCTTGCGAACGGCCGCGATCCTTCACATGGCATGGCCGTTCCTACAAGGAACGCCACCACGCCAAACTCTGTGAATATTGCATGAGACGAGACTATACCAGGACCACCCGTCCTTTCTTTGCGCTTATTGAGCCAATGATGAGCAGTCAAGACCCATCAGGACGCCGCTGGGGCACCTCCGAAAAATGAGGAATATGCACCTCAGCCGGTAGCGTTGTGCCTGGTAGCAACAACAATTCATCTTCCTAGGAGCTTTGACGTGGATTTCACCCCCGAGACCGGATCAATCACCATGTTTTCCACCACCTGGTGCGGCTACTGCAAGCGCCTGAAGAAGCAGCTTGACACTGCAGGGATTGGCTACACGGAGATCAACATCGAGGACGTTCCCGGCACCGCCGAACTCGTTGAAAGCCTCAACGGCGGCAACCAGACGGTCCCCACCGTACTGTTCCCGGATGGCACCGCAGCCACCAACCCCTCACTGAACGATGTGAAGGCCAAGCTGGGCGTCTAGCCTGCGGGCACTCCGCCGGCAAACGCCGCGGCGTTGCCTCACCATAAAGAGCTCCTTCGGCACCAATGGCTGTAGCCTGTCAGGACCCCCATTGAATGTTCCTTGCACAAGGAACATGGCTGATTCAAGGAGCTCTTTATGGTTAACAAGACCGTTCACAAGGTCAAGGGCGCGGTGGTGCTGGCCAAGGACGCACCGGTCACGTTGGAAACTGTCCTGGTGCCGGACCCCGGACCCGGCGAGGTGCTGGTTGACATCCTGACCAGCGGCGTCTGCCACACCGACCTGCACTACAAACAGGGAGGCATCAGCGACGACTTCCCGTTCCTGCTGGGACACGAGGCCACCGGCGTGGTCAACACGGTGGGCGCCGGCGTCACCAACGTGGTGCCGGGCGACCGGGTGATCCTGAACTGGCGTGCCGTGTGCGGCAACTGCCGCGCCTGTGCCAAGGGCCAGGCCCAGTACTGCTTCAACACAGCCAATGCCACGCAGAAGATGACCCTGGAGGACGGTACGGTCCTCTCCCCCGCACTGGGCATCGGGGCTTTCATTGAGAAGACCCTGGTTGCCGCTGGGCAATGCACCAAGGTCGACGCCGATGTGGACCCTGCCGCTGTTGGCCTCCTTGGCTGTGGCATCATGGCGGGCCTCGGTGCCGCCATCAACACCGGCGGCGTCAAGCGCGGGGACACCGTGGCCGTGATTGGCTGCGGCGGTGTTGGTGCGGCAGCCATTGCCGGCGCCGCCCTCGCCGGAGCCACCACCGTCATCGCCGTGGACCGGGATCCCAAGAAGCTGGCCGCAGCCGTGGCACTCGGGGCAACCCACACGGTCAACGCCTCCCAGGAGGACGCTGTCGTTGCCATCCAAAACCACACCGGTGGTTTCGGGGCAGATGTGGTGATTGACGCCGTCGGACGTCCCGAAACCTACAAGCAGGCCTTCTATGCCCGTGATCTGGCCGGCACTGTGGTCCTGGTGGGCGTGCCCACCCCTGAGATGACTCTCGAACTCCCGCTGCTGGACGTGTTTGGCCGCGGAGGCTCGCTGAAGTCGTCCTGGTACGGCGACTGCCTGCCTTCGCGCGACTTCCCCATGCTCGTGGAGCTGTACAAGCAGGGCAAACTGGACCTTGACGCCTTTGTCAGCGAACGCATCACCATCAACGACATTGAGGCCGCATTCACCAAAATGGGCGAGGGCTCAGTGCTGCGATCGGTGGTGGAGTTCGCATGAGCGCACGCATTGAACGCCTGATCACCTCAGGGACTTTCTCGCTCGATGGCGGCACCTGGGACGTGGACAACAACGTGTGGATCGTGGGTGACGACGCCGAGGTGTACGTGATCGACCCCGCCCACAATCCGGCCGCCATCAGGGAGACCGTGGGGGAACGCTCCGTCAAGGCGGTGCTGCTGACGCACGGCCACGACGACCACATTCGCTTCGCCCGCGACTTTGCCGCCTTGGTGGGCGCACCCGTGCTGATGAACCCGGCCGACCAGATGCTGTGGGAGGACATTTTCCCTGGCACCACCCCGGATGCCCCCATCGCTGAGGGCGACGTCTTTGAGGTGGCAGGCACACGTTTGACGGCACTGCACACCCCAGGGCACTCCCCCGGGTCAACGTGTTTCTACGCAGCATCCCTGGGCACGGTGTTCACCGGCGACACGCTGTTCAACGGCGGCCCGGGAGCCACCGGGCGCTCGTACAGCGACTTCCCGACCATTGTGAAGTCGATTTCCGAGCGGCTCATGACCCTGCCGCCGGAGACCGTTGTCAATACCGGCCACGGCGACTCCACCACCATTGCCGCCGAGGCACCGGGGATTGCGGCGGCTGGGCTGTAAGCCTGGTAGGGACTGGCCCGTTTATGTGGGCAGGTGAGGCGGGTATTCTGACCGAATACCCACCTCGCCTGCCAAATCATTGACGGCGCAGATTTATGCTCGAGCGCGGTGCACAAGTGAACTGCAATCACACCCGCTGACGGTCATGCCAAGCGCGTGTGGTGCGCGTACGCCGCCAGGACCGCAGCTTGCACGTCATCCACGGTGACGCCCGGTCGCAGGTCCTCAACCGCGCCCGCCGTGGCAGGGTCCCAGTCCAGGCCCAGCGCCCTATACGAGTCAACCAGCACGTTGCGGATGGGTGCCGAGTTCTCCACGACAATGACTGAACTGAACAGCCACGCACCCGCGACCACGCGCTGCGCCGTGCCCACCAGCTTGATACTGGAAGCGCCGCCCCTGCCATAGACGCTGAACTCACCCGGGCAGTATTCCCCCGGGATCTCTCCCACGCCTGCGTCAACACGCAGGGAACGTAACGCCCCTGTAAACAGCTCGCCGAAGAAGGCAAAACGGGCCTTGGCGCCGGCAATGGCGTCATCCTCAGGCTGAATGTGGTCCACGATCAAAGTGCCTTGGTGGTAGGCGGCAGCCCTGCCGCCGGCACGCCGCACGGCAGGCACAAAACCGTTGTCCCGGGCCGCCTGCTGCGCTGCGGCAAAACCGGGCAGCTTGGCGTCGCGCTGCCCGAAGGCGACTGTCGGTTCGGGCCGGTAAAAGCGCAACATCGCCTCGCGGCTGCCGGTCTTGACCTCGGCCAACAGCTCAAGGGCTTGGTTGAGGTCGGCTTCGGCGCCGCGGTTGACTAGTTGGTGGTGGACTTCCAGCGCTGGCGCCAGCAAGGGGCTCACCTGGCGTGAGGGAGGGGACGCACCGTCAGGATCTGCTCGGACCGCCCAAAGGGACCCTCCACATCGTGCAGCACCGAGGAGGTGAGGCCAACTCCGTCGGACCCTATGGTGACCCTCGTGTCCAGGCCCAGCCATTCGCCCACGGGCTCACGGTACAGGTGGATTGAGAGGTCAACGTTGGGGTACATCCAGCCGCCAGGCTCCGGTGCCATGCGGGCGGACACTCCGTTGGCGCTGTCGACCAACCCCAGCAGGCGCACCAAAGCGGAGGCGTGCTCTCCGCCGTCGAGCATGGTGAAGGGACTGTGCAGCCAGGCCCGGCCGCGGCCAGGGCGGTGCTCGGGCAGGGAACGGCCTTCAAGAGTCTTGATGAAGCCACCTGGCCAGGTGCTCATGCCGTCCCACGGCGCCGACTCCTCAAGGCTGCCCATGGGCTCATCCTCGTAAGCTTCAACGGCGGTGGTGTCATTTTTTTGCAGGCGCCAGGCTGTGGCACGAACCGCCGGACGGCCCTGGGCCAGCAATTCTGCCTGAACCAGTTCAATGGTCCGCCCCGGGCGCAGCAACGTGGTTTCAATGGTGAATTCACCGGCGGGGATCAGCCCAAGAATGTCAAAGTTGATGCGGACGAGGCGCATGTCATCACGCGACTGGAATTGCTCCAGCGCATGGACCATGATGCCGGCCACGGGAGCCATGTGCTGCTCATGCGGATTCCAGGCACCCTGGGCGTGGCCGGTTGATTCGTAGCGGTTCCCGCCCAGATGGCGGTAATACGAAGTGGCTTCGACGGCTGTGAGTGTTGTGGTGTCGTCCATGGCAACGACTCTACCGCCAGTCGCAGCATCCACGGAAAATCACCGCGGCCCGTGAAGTCCGCCGGACAGCAGCATGCACGCCGGGCGAGTGGGGACCTGCCGTGACTCAGCTGTGTTGCGTGGCGGCTAGGCCTGGACGGTTGGGGTGCCGGGAACTTCCACACCCATTACGGGGCAGTCCTCCATGGCGGCCGCATCGAGCTTGCGGGTGCGTGAGACACGGAAGAGGTGCACTCCGAGGAGCACGACACCAACGGCCAGCACGAGTAGGACAAGGGCCAGCGGCGACCCTGCGGCGGCCGCGATGGCTGCGTCGAAGGTGGCGAGGCCGATCGTTGCATAGATGCAGGCCCAGGCGATGGAACCAACAATGGTGGCAGGGATATAGCGGCGCAGTGGCATACGGCCCAGTCCGGCCGCCATGTTGATCGCGGTCTGGACACCAATGGTCAAGAAACTGACACTGACGGCCGGGGCGCCCCAGCGGGCGATGACCTTCTCTGCACGCAGCACTGCCGGTGAGTCCAGGTGCTTTTGCAGCTTCGTCTTGCGCCCGCCGGCGGCAAGGCCCCGGCCCGCCCAGTAGGTGCCGTTGGAGCGCAGCATGACGATCACGAACAGGATCAGGAAAGCCCACACAAACGGAAGTGAAACAATGCTGTCCATCATGAGTGCGAACGACCCCCTGGGGAAGAAAATAATATAGCCACAGAATGCTGCGCTATTAGTCTTACCTTATCGTAGCGAACACAGGCAAGGTTGCCCTAATTCGACGCGGGTGATGATGCACGCACCGGCCACGGCTGCCAGCCGTAAGGCAGCGTCCCGAATCTGACCTGGGCTTCCTCCACCCGCTCCCGCGGCAGGCTGCTGAAGCGCAGCGGCCCCTCTGAGGTGCTACTCCCGCCGGGAAAGACCAAACTCATGTGCACGTTGGGGGTTCGCCCTTCTGTGATGCTCTCCCGGAATCCCCCGGCCACAACGGCAAGAATCACCTGCTCCAGCTCACCGGCTGCGCTGTCCAGCGTTTCATCACATGCGTCACAGTCGCAGTTGGGTGCAGGAAAGCTGTGCAGCAAGCCGACATGGACGCGAACGGAGGGGAAGTCCAGGTATTCAATAACGAGTGCGGCCGCGTCGGAGTGCGCCGGGACCAATTTCACCACCCGCACTGTCTGGACCCTGGGATTCGCCACACCACCCTGTTGGGGAACAAGATCCGGGCCATCCTGCCGGGTGCAGTCGTAGGTGGCCAGTACATGATCCACCAGGGCATCGGCAACCTGGTGGATCCCGGCGAACCGCTCGGGGTGGCTCACACGGCTGTACGCCTCCTCCGGCACATCACGCTGCCGCCACTGGGCACCGTACTCAACAACTGAACCGGCACTGTCCCGGAACACCGCTGGCGGAAACACCGGCCGCACGTACATGTTCTCCATACGCCACACCCTACCCCCGTGAGTTAGCCCACATTAACCCAAAGCCGTAATAGCATCGTCACATGACCACTGACGTTCATGACTCTTACGCATCCGGCACCTTCACGACACCCTTACTGGAAGAAACTATCGGCGCCAATTTTCACACCACGGCCCGGCGCTTCCCTGACCGTGAGGCGCTGATCGACAAGCCGTCCGGGCGCCGCTGGAGCTATGCAGAGCTGAACCACGACGTCGATGCCCTGGCCCGCGGCCTGCTCGCCGCCGGGGTGGCCAAGGGAGACCGGGTGGGGATCTGGGCGCCCAACGTACCCGAATGGGTGCTGCTGCAATACGCAACAGCCAAGATCGGCGCCATCCTGGTCAACGTCAACCCCTCCTACCGGGTTCATGAGCTCAAGTACGCCATCGTGCAATCGGGCATGTCCATGATCGTTGCCCTGCCGGAGTTCAAGGGCTCCGACTACCAGGGCATGATCGGCCAGGTGACGCCCGAGTGCCCGGACCTGACGGCGGCAGTCTACATCGGGACGCCTTCCTGGGATGCACTCGTGGCGGGCGGGGAGGCGGTGCCGGCGGACGCCGTCGAACATGCCATGGCAAAACTTGACCCGAATGATCCCATCAATATCCAGTACACCTCCGGCACCACCGGCTACCCCAAGGGAGCCACGCTGAGCCACCGCAATATCCTGAACAACGGATACTTCGTCACGGAAACCATCCGCTTCACGGAGCGGGACAAATTGTGCGTGCCAGTGCCGTTCTACCACTGCTTCGGGATGGTCATGGGCAATCTGGGCGCAACTACGCACGGGGCCGCGATCGTAATTCCGGCAGCCTCCTTCGATCCCGCGGCCACACTGGCGGCGGTGCAGGAAGAGCGTTGCACTGCACTGTACGGGGTGCCCACCATGTTCATTGCCGAGCTGAACCTGCCCGAATTTTCCAGCTACGACCTCTCCAGCCTGCGCACCGGGATCATGGCCGGCTCGCCCTGCCCCGTGGAGGTCATGAAGCGGACCATGACGGAGATGAACATGGCTGGCGTGTCAATCGCTTACGGTATGACGGAGACCTCCCCGGTGTCTATGCAGACTCTGATGGACGACGACGTCGCGCACCGCACCGAGACAGTGGGCCGGGTGCACCCGCACCTTGAGGTCAAGATCGTTAATCCGAACACCGGCGACACAGTCCCGCGCGGTACCACCGGGGAGTTTTGCACGCGCGGCTACTCGGTCACGCTCGGCTACTGGAACGATCCGGAAAAGACGGCGGCGGCGATTGATTCCGAGCAGTGGATGCACACCGGGGACCTGGCCGTGATGTACGACGACGGCTACGTCAACATTGTGGGGCGCATCAAGGACATGGTGATCCGCGGCGGCGAAAACCTGTACCCGCGCGAGATTGAGGAGTTCCTCTACCAGCACCCCGACATTGCCGACGTGCAGGTCATTGGCGTCCCGGACGAGCGATACGGGGAGGAGCTGTGCGCGTGGCTGCTCATGAAACCGGGCACCGCGCCGCTGGATGCCGCCGCGGTGGCCGCGTACTGCGAGGGGCGCCTGTCCCGCCATAAGGCGCCGCGCTATGTGCTCGTCGTGGACGAGTTCCCCATGACCGTCACGGGCAAGGTGCGCAAGATGGACATGCGCGAACGCACGATGGAGATCCTGGGCCTGGGGTAGCGGGGCCCCTACGATGGAACGGCTGGGCCCGGATTCCGGGGCCTCCGCACGTCTGAACATGGCAAAACTGCGGGTTTCATGGGATCGCATTTACGTCCGGCCACCGCGAGGGCGCTTGTCCCCTATCTCGTCCTAGCGTGGGTTCGACAACGCTTGGCCTGCTTCACTCCAGCAGACGACGGCGGAGCTCCGGCCACGCCTTCCCGAAACCCGGGTGCAGGGGGCGTTGGTCAACGGCCTCCGGTGGCACCCATTCCAGCGCCAGGCTTTCGGGATCCCTGATGACCGCCTCAAAAGGCACGACGGCGGTCACCGCCACGGTGGTGTAGCTCCAGTACCCCACGTCAAAGACGGAGGTGAACAGCAGCTCCACGTTCTCGCGCGGCACCCCTGCCTCCTCCCACGATTCCCGCAGGGCACCGTCCACGGGCGCCTCGCCCTCGTGGAGGGCTCCCCCGGGAAGGCCCCACGTGCCGCCATGGTGGGACCAGATCGCCCGGTGTTGCAGCAGGACTCCCCGTCCGGCGTCGAGCACCAGAAGCCCGGCCGAACCAAACGTGCCCCAGAACTTGCCGGCGGGACCCTCAACCCAGGCGTCACCCGGATCGCGCATGCCGCCCAGGTGTCCTGGACGCACAACGGCCGCGGCATCCCGGATGAACCGGGTCGCGGCGGAACTCTGATGTGCGTGGCTATTTTCCTCATCCATGGACTTCACCGTATCAATGGCACAACCGAAGTTTTCTGTGTTACTGCAGCGTTTCCGACTATCAGTTGACCCTCTTTACAGTTCCGGCTTGTCCAGGAATCCGGGCCTGGCCTGCACATGCTGGTCAGGGTAGACAGCCTTGTGCGCAGCAAGATCCCTAATGTTCTTCTGCACCGCCACGACCGCGAACAAGCTCATGGCGAATCCGACGCCGTAGAAGCCCTTCTCCGACAACAACAAGTCGGCGTTCCAGAGGCCAATCGCAAGCAGCAAAAGGGAGGCCAGCAACGCAAACCAGGCGATGCCGAGGTAGATGGGTGTCACCGGAATTTCTTCAGCCTTGTCACGCACTGCTTTTTGGAGCGACACGGCCGCGAAGAGCCCAAACAAAAACACAGTGAGATAGAAACCCTTCTCATTGAGCTCCATTTTGGCGTTCCAGAGGCCTACGAAGTAGACGCCCATTCCCAGCCCCAAAGCAATCCAGGATGCCCCGATAAACGCTCCTGTTGGTTTCCCCAGCTGATTTACCTCGCTCATGGCGTGCTCCCTGTCTTTGGTCAACGAATTTGTCCATCCTTTGGATTAACAGCATAGGTGAGGCTGCGCACAATGTCCGTCATCCCTAAAACAAAAATGCGCGCAAGCCGATCCTGGCGGATCTGCTTGCGCGCATTGAGAACGAAGGGTTAGAAGTCCCAGTCGTCGTCTTCGGTGTTCACTGCCTTGCCGATGACGTAGGAGGAACCCGAGCCGGAGAAGAAGTCGTGGTTCTCGTCCGAGTTCGGTGACAGGGCCGACAGGATGGCCGGGCTCACATCGGTCACTGCCGAAGGGAACATGGCCTCGTAGCCCAGGTTCATGAGCGCCTTGTTGGCGTTGTAGTGCAGGAACTTCTTGACGTCCTCGGCCAGGCCAACAGCGTCGTAAAGGTCGTGCGTGTACTGCACCTCGTTCTCGTACAGCTCGAAGAGCAGTTCGAAGGTGTAGGCCTTCAGCTCTTCGCGGCGCTCTTCGGAAACCTTCTCCAGGCCCTTCTGGTACTTGTAGCCGATGTAGTAGCCGTGCACGGCCTCATCCCGGATGATCAGGCGGATCAGGTCTGCGGTGTTTGTCAGCTTGGCACGTGAAGACCAGTACATGGGCAGGTAGAAGCCCGAGTAGAACAGGAAGGACTCCAGCAGGGTGGAGGCGATCTTGCGCTTGAGCGGATCGTCGCCGTAGTAGTAGGACTCGATGATCTGAGCCTTCTTCTGCAGGTTCACGTTCTCGACCGACCAGCGGAAGGCCTCGTCGATTTCCTTCGTGGAGCACAGGGTGGAGAAGATCGAGGAGTAGCTCTTGGCGTGCACGGACTCCATGAACGCGATGTTCGTGTAGACGGCCTCCTCGTGCGGGGTGATGGCGTCCGGGATCAGCGAGACCGCGCCCACCGTGCCCTGCAGCGTGTCCAGCAGGGTCAGGCCGGTGAAGACGCGCATGGTCATCAGCTGCTCTTCGGGGCTCAGCGTGGCCCACGACTGGATGTCGTTGGACAGCGGCACCTTCTCCGGCAGCCAGAAGTTGTTGCACAGGCGGTTCCAGACCTCAACGTCCTTCTCATCCTCAATGCGGTTCCAGTTGATGGCCGTTACGTGGTGGGCCAGCTTCAGCTTGTCCGGTGTCATGGCTGCTTTCTCCTTGTAAAAATCTTGGTGGCCGCACGGGCCAAGTCAATCTTAAGCCGAAGGCACGACGGCGGGAGGTTCCCGCCGTCGTGCTCTTCAGTTTTGGTCAAACCAACCCAATAAACAAAGGCTAGGTTGATACAACATCTGCTACAACGCGCAGCTGACGCAACCCTCTACCTCGGTCCCTTCCAGCGCAAGCTGGCGGAGACGGATGTAGTAGATGGTCTTGATGCCCTTGCGCCAGGCGTAGATCTGCGCCTTGTTGATGTCACGCGTGGTGGCGGTGTCCTTGAAGAACAGTGTCAGGGACAGGCCCTGGTCCACGTGCTGCGTGGCAGCGGCGTAGGTGTCGATGACCTTCTCGAAGCCAATCTCGTACGCATCCTTGTAGTACTCAATGTTGTCGTTGCTCAGGTACGGGGCCGGGTAGTACACGCGCCCCAGCTTGCCTTCCTTGCGGATCTCGATCATGGAGGCGATCGGGTGGATCGAGGAGGTCGAGTTGTTGATGTAGCTGATGGAGCCTGTGGGCGGGACGGCTTGCAGGTTCTGGTTGTAGATGCCGTGCTCCATGACGGAGGCCTTCAACGCGCGCCAGTCCTCCTGGGTGGGGATGTGCACGCCGTCGAACATCTCGACAACCTTGGCGGTCGCCGGAACCCACTCGCCGTCGGTGTACTTGTCGAAGAACGTGCCGCTGGCGTAGGTGGAGTTCTCAAAGCCGGCGAACGTGCTGGCGGTTTCGATGGCCAACAGGTTCGAGGCCCGGATGCAGTGGTACACCACGGTGTAGAAGTAGATGTTGGTGAAGTCCAGGCCCTCTTCGGAGCCGTAGTGGACGCGCTCACGGGCAAGGTAGCCGTGCAGGTTCATCTGGCCCAGGCCAATGGCATGCGACTGGTCGTTGCCCTTCGCGATGGACGGCACGCTGGTGATGTTTGACATGTCGGACACTGCCGACAGCGTGCGGATGGCCGTCTCAATGGTGCCGCCGAGGTCGGGGGAATCCATGGCCTTGGCAATGTTCAGTGAGCCCAGGTTGCAGGAGATATCCTTGCCTGTTTCGGCGTAGGAGAGGTCATCGTTGTACGTGGTGGGCGCCGAAACCTGCAGGATCTCCGAGCACAGGTTGCTCATGATGATCTTGCCCTCGATGGGGTTCTCACGGTTCACCGTGTCTTCAAACATGATGTACGGGTAGCCGGACTCGAACTGGATCTCGGCGAGGGTCTGGAAGAACTCGCGCGCCTTGATCTTGGTCTTCTTGATCCGCGAATCGTCGACCATTTCGTAGTACTTCTCGGTGACCGAGATGTCGGAGAACGGCATGCCGTAAACCTTTTCGACGTCGTACGGGGAGAACAGGTACATGTCCTCGTCGCGCTTGGCCAAATCGAAGGTGATGTCGGGGATGACAACACCCAGGGACAGGGTCTTGATGCGGACCTTCTCGTCGGCGTTCTCGCGCTTGGTGTCCAGGAAGCGGTTGATGTCCGGGTGGTGGGCGTGCAGGTAGACGGCACCTGCACCCTGGCGGGCACCGAGCTGGTTGGCGTAGGAGAAGCTGTCTTCGAGGAGTTTCATCACGGGGATGACGCCTGAGGACTGGTTCTCGATCTGCTTGATGGGCGCGCCCACCTCGCGGATGTTGGTCAGTGCGAAGGCCACGCCGCCACCGCGCTTGGAGAGCTGCAGTGCGGAGTTGATGGAGCGGCCAATGGACTCCATGTTGTCTTCGATGCGCAGCAGGAAGCAGGAGACGAGCTCGCCGCGCTGTGCCTTGCCGGCGTTCAGGAAGGTGGGGGTGGCCGGCTGGAAGCGGCCGTCGACGATTTCGTCAACGATCTTCATGGCCAACTCTTCGTTGCCGCGGGCCAGGTGCAGGGCAACCATGCACACACGGTCCTCGTAGCGCTCCAGGAAGCGGTTGCCGTCGAACGTCTTCAGCGTGTAGGACGTGTAGAACTTGAACGCGCCCAGGAAGGTTTCGAAGCGGAACTTCTTCTTGTAGGCGTGCTGGTACAGCTCGCGGATGAAGTTCATGGAGTACTGGTCGAGCGTCTCGCGCTCGTAGTACTCGTTCTTCACCAGGTACTCCAGCTTTTCTTCCAGGTCGTGGAAGAACACGGTGTTATTGTTCACGTGCTGGAGGAAGTACTGGCGTGCGGCGGCCTTGTCCGCGTCGAACTGGATCTCGCCGTCGGCGTTGTACAGGTTCAACATGGCGTTGAGCTCGTGGTAGCTCATGCCTTCCCACGCTGCGGGCATGCTCTTGGCGGACTTCACTTCTGTGCCTGGGGCTGAGACAATCGTGTCCAAAATTCTTCCAATCCTTCGCGAACCCGGGCGACGTCATCGGACGTTCCCATGAGTTCAAAACGGTATAAATGCGCTACATTGCACTTCTCGGCGACAATGTCCCCGGCGAGGCAATATGTTTCACCGAAGTTCGTGTTCCCGGCGCCAATGACGCCGCGGATCAGGCTTCGGTTTTCTTTGATGTTCAGAAACTTGATGACTTGTTTCGGCACTGCACCCAGCCGGTTCTCCCCGCCGTAGGTGGGAAGAACCAAGACGAAGGGCTGCTGTGCCAGGAGAGTGTCTTCATAGGTGTAAATCGGCAGCCGTGCCGCGTCAACCCCAAGCTTCACCATGAAACGGTGGGTGTTGTCGGAGGCTGAGGAAAAATAGATCAGCCGGCTGCTGGTGTATCGAGTGGTTACTGCACCTACAGCGAGTTCTGCTGCAACTGCGTTCATGACAATCGCTTTCCAACTGCTTACTTGCGGTTGTGGGGCCGACCGTTTGAGAGGTCAGCCCCACCGAATGTGCATTGCGCACATGAAATTTTGATGGTTCGTACAGGCGTTGCCGCCAGAACGCTACGCTACGCTGGCGCTTTCAACGGCGGCTGCGAGTTCGGCAATCTTGTCCGGGCGGAAGCCTGACCAGTGGTCGGCGTCGGTGATCACAACAGGCGCCTGCTGGTAACCCAAGCTCAGTACGTGCTCCAGGGCTTCCGGATCGGTGGAGATGTCCACGCTCTGGTAGGTGATGCCCTTTTTGTCCAACGCGCGGTACGTGGCGTTGCACTGGACGCACGCAGGTTTGGTGTAAACCGTGACGGTCATGATCAAGTTCCCCTTTTGTCTAAAACTACCTATGGCGGCCTCTGGGGCCCACTCGCTGTCGGTGGGACCTTATGCTTCACGCCACGGTCTCGCCAGCTATTCGAGCTGTTTCGGCGGCCCCTTCGGGATCCACCGGATTTCTGTATTAGATACTACATGTAGTGCAGACTCTCGAGGATGACCCCTACATGATGTATTACAAGTATGTCATTTTATGCACCGCTCGTCCACAGGCTGGGGAAATTAAAAGCGCTAGAACTCAACGTTTAAATCCCGCTGTCCACAGGGTGTGGAGTACTTAAGCACAAATTAATCATCCGCGTGTCGGAGGCCGTCGGCGTGTCGTGTCCGGCTGCTTTGGGTGGCCCACACTACATATGGTGGCGCGCTGGGGTGACTCAAGCGACATGGCGGACTGGAACCGCGCATCAGTCGCCGCGTCCGGCCTGCAACCGGCACTTGGCGCGTTGCGAACGGGGCATTCCACCCTGCATGCAGCGAGACCAGGGGCAACCCGCGACCCGCCCCACACGATGTGCACCGTTTTGTAGGCTTGACCCCGTCCTCGGCATCCAAGATTTCGGCTCCAAGGTTGAGGCACGAGGGCGGCGGCACCCCTTGCCGAGCCGCCGCCCGCCGTCGTGCTTCATGCCAGCCAGAACAAAAGGACGGGATCGGTGTCATGTGTCCGTGCGGGGCATCTCGGCTGCCCGCTCAACCGGCCTTCTTCGCCAGCACCGGGGAAAGCAGCAGCACCAGGACGCCCGCCAGCGGCACCACCAAGAGCCCTGTTCGCAGTGATGTGGCGTCGGCAACGGCACCCACGATGGGCGGGGACACCAGGAAACTCACGCGCATCAGCCAGCCCACCAGGGTCAGCCCGGTGCCGGCGCGCAGGCCCGGCAGGTTGTCGGCCGCGTGCATGGCGGCCGGCACCAGGGTGGAGATGCCGAAGCCGGCCGCAGCGAAGCCCGCGATGGTTCCGCCAATGCTGGGGAACAACAGCGCCTGCCCCATGCCCAGTGCCACAATCAGCCCGCCGGCCTGGGCCACGCGACGCTGGCCGAAACGGTCAACGAGCGAGTCCCCCGCCATGCGCCCGATGAACTGGGCCCCCACCAACGCCACGAAGCCGAGCCCGGCCACCGACGCCACAGCGGAAAATTCGCCCGTGAGGTACACGGCCGCCCAGGTGTTGCCGGCGTCCTCCACCAGCGAACCGGCGGAGGCGATCAGCACCAGTGCCAGCAGCACCAGCCACTTCGTGGAACCACCCGACCGCCGCACCCGGGCGCCGTCGTGCTTGGCATTGGACCGCGCAGCCCCGTCGGGAACCGCGGGCGCAGCCTCCAGCGGCTCCGGCCCGGGCAGCAGGAAGCGCAGGCAGGTCAGGGAGACGGTGGCGAACAGCACACCCGACACCATCAGGTGCACGGGTACGGGAACCCCCAGCCCGGCCGCGGCGGCACCCATCAGCCCGCCCAGCACGGCACCCATGCTCCACACCGCGTGGAAGGAGTTCAGGATGGAGCGGCGGAACAATTTCTGCACGCGCAGCCCGTGGGAGTTTTGCGCCACGTCGGTGATGGCGTCCATGGCACCGGCCGCGCCCAGGCCCAGGGCAAACAAGGCGCCCGACGGCGCCAGGCCCGCGGCCATCAGCCCCAGCGCCGTCAACACGGTTCCGGCAACGGCCACCCGGGCCGAACTAAAGCGGCGGATCAGGAACCCGGCGGCCAGCCCGGCCAGCAGCGCACCGAGTGGGAAGGCCGCCACAGCCACGCCAAACTCGGCATTTGAAAGGTTCAGGGATTCCTTGATGGCGGGAAAGCGGGGCAGCAGGTTCGCAAACAGCGCGCCATTCGTCAGGAACAGCGCGGCGACGGCGACCCGGGCCTTGCGCACGTGGGCAGGCACGGTGCCGGGCGGGGTGGTCATCAGGGGCATGGGATATTCACAATTCGTTCAACAGCCGCTTCGACTGTACTTCTGGGCATCGGCGCCAGGGACAGCGCACGGTGCATGGACAGGCCTTCGATCAGGGCGTCGAGCATGAGGGTGGTGTCCGGGTCAAAGAAGCGCCCGATCGCCGCCCGGCTGCGCGCCATCCACGCGTCGGTTATGCGCCGTAGTTCGGGGCGTCGGACGGCGAGCGCGTACAGCTCATAGGAGAGCACCATGGTCCGGGGGTCGTTGAGCAGTTCCCCCGTGATCAGGCGCACGACGGCGGCCCGCGCCTGCGCCTGGTTGCCCACCTGTGCCATGGCTGCCTCAAACCCATCCGCGGTTTGGTTGGCCAGTTTGGTGAATGCCTCCGCGAGGATGTCGTCGAGGGTGGCGAAGTGGTAGGTCAGGGAGCCCAGCGGGACGCCGGCGGCTTCGGCGATCTTGCGGTGCGTGGTGCCGGCGACGCCATGCTCGGCGATGACGTCAAGGGCGGCGTCGCTGATGTTGCTGCGCCGGTCAGGGTCGTGGCGGCGCCGGGGCTTGGCGTGGGCCGGCAGCTTGGCTTCCGCTGCCATGGCTACAGTGATTTGGTGATGCGTGCCGGGTTTCCCACGGCCACCACGTTGGCCGGCAGGTCTTTCGTCACCACGGAGCCAGCTCCCACCACCGTGTTCTCCCCGATGCTCACCCCGGGCAGCACGATGACGCCGCCGCCAAGCCACACGTTGTCGGCAATGGTGATGGGTTTGGCCGCTTCCAGCTTGTCCCGGCGCAGCCAGGGCTCAAGGGGATGCGTGGGCGTCAATAGCTGGACGCCGGGGCCGATCATGACGTCGGCCCCTATGGTTATGGCGGCCACGTCCAGGGCGGTGAAATTGTGGTTGATGAACGTCCCGGGCCCAATGGTGATGTACTGGCCGTAGTCAACGAACAGCGGCGGCCTGATTTCCACGTCCTCCCCCAGCGATCCGATGAGCTCGCCGAGGATTTCCTCGGCGCCGTCGCGGTCCTCGGGCCACAGCTGCCCGTACCTGTGCGCCAGGGTGATGGCCCGCTGTGACTCCCGGGCCAGCTCGGCGTCTTCGGCCAGGTAGAGTTCGCCGCTTTCCATGCGTTCGCGCATGGTGCGCGGGTCGCCTGCGAAGTAGGGGTGCGTCATCGTTTTCCTCATCCTGTCGATCGTTGTGTACAAATGTACATAACGATGGCGGGAACCTTCGCATTCTGCAGCCGCAGGTTACGCACACACGTGCGGGCGTTGCTGCCAGGTGGCAGGCGCCGCCAGCGACAGGCGCCCGGGGCACGACCCACCCCGGCCCATGTCCCCGCCCACCGGAGCCCGTCCCACCCCTGCGCCCGTCTATGCTTGCAGGGAACATCCCTGTCCTGAGAAAGAGGGCCCCGTGATCAACCCGCTGCACCTGCGGACGCTGCTGGAAGTTATCCGAAGCGGCTCCTTTGCCGCCGCAGCCACCCAACTGGGGTACACGGCGTCGGCCGTTTCACAACAGATGTCAGCACTGGAACGCGACAGCGGGGTGCTGCTCTTTCAACGCTCCGCCCGCAGCGTGCTGCCCACCGAGGCCGCCCTGGTCATGGCCCGGCACGCAGGCAAGGTCCTGACGGACATCGACGCGCTGCTGGCTGCGAGCGCCCGGACTGATGAGGGCACGCGGCAGGAGCTGCGGCTGGGCATCTTCCCTTCCCTTGCCACCTATGTGCTGCCGCAGCTGTTGCGCAGCCCCGGGTGGCCGCAGCTGGGCATCAACCTGCATGTCTCGGTGGGTGAACCGCAACAGACCATAGGCGGCCTGCGCAGCGGCGGCGAGCTGGATGTGGCGTTGGTATACCAGGTGGGGCAGTCGGGACTGGCGTGGCCGCACAGCCTGAACCGGCAGTGGATTGGCGATGACAATTTCCGGGTGGTGATCCCCGCCGCCTGGGGCATCCGTCCCGGGTCGGTCATGGAGGCTGCACAGC
Source organism: Arthrobacter sp. PAMC 25486 (assembly GCF_000785535.1). Lineage (NCBI taxonomy): Bacteria > Bacillati > Actinomycetota > Actinomycetes > Micrococcales > Micrococcaceae > Arthrobacter > Arthrobacter sp. PAMC 25486. The sequence goes on from NZ_CP007595.1 coordinate 1,021,291, forward strand.
TCTCCGACATGCCCTGGATCATGCACCACCCCGGCACGTCCGACGCAGCCGTCATTGAGCGGCTCTTCGCCAGCTGCAGGGTTTACCCCCGGGTCGCGGCATATAGCGACGACTTCAACGCGAGTCTGCAATTGGTCAGCGTGGGGCTTGGTGCCGCGCTGGTGCCGGAGCTGGCGCTGCGCAGCCGGCCCGAGAACGTGGTGGTGCTGGACGTTCCCGAGATCCGGCTCGCCCGAAACATCTTCGCCCTGCTGATCACTGACAACCAGAGCGCACGGGTGAAGGTGTTTGTGGACAGGCTGGCCGGCATCCTCCAAGAACTGACGGGTGCCAGCACGGTTGATCCCACACCGTGACGCCGGCCCCAGCCGCTGCCGCGCCGTCTAGTCTTTGCGAAATTTCCGCGCTGGCGCCACGAAACGCTTGATGAGCTGCTTCTTGACCCTGCCAAACGGCGGGTAGATCAGCGACAGCGTGTCCGGCGACAGCGGCTTGTTCAGCACCGCCTTGTGGTGGGAGAAGGTGTCGATGGAGTGCTGCCCATGGTAGCTGCCCATGCCGGACTCCCCCACCCCACCGAACGGCAGGCCCGGGATGGACAAATGTGCCACGGGGACCCCGAAGTTCAGGGCGCCCGACGACGTCTGTTCCGTAAAGTCCTGCCGCACGCCTTGGTCCTCGCTAAAGACATACAGGGACAGCGGCTTATCCCGTTCGTTGATGAACGCAATGGCCTCCGCTGCGGAGCCCACCGTGACCAGGGGCAGCACGGGGCCAAAGATCTCCGCCTCCATGAGCCGGGCCTGCGCGTCAATGTGCAGCACCGTGGGCTCCACATACCTGGTGGCAGCGTCGGTGCGCCCGCCGGCAACAAGTGAGGATCCGGCGTCGTCCTCCAGATCCTCAGCGAGCAATCCCGCCAGCCGTTCGAACGCGCCGTCGTTGACGATCCGCCCATAGGCGAGGCTGTGCGCGGGCTCGGTACCATAAAGGTCCTCAATGGCCAGCGGCAGTTCCTTCGCCAGCTTCGCCAGGGCGGCGTCGGTGCCCAACACATAGTCGGGGGCCACGCAGGTTTGCCCGGCGTTCATGAACTTCCCCCACGCAATCCGGCGGGCCGCGGCGATCATGTCCACCGTTTCATCAACATAGACGGGCGACTTCCCGCCCAGCTCCAGCGTGACCGGGGTGAGGTTCTTGGCGGCGGCGGCCATGACGATCCGACCCACCCGCCCGTTGCCCGTGTAAAAGATGTGGTCGAAGCGCTGTTCGAGCAGTTCGGTGGTCTCCGGCACCCCGCCCTCCACAATCGTGACGGCGCCAGCGAGGTACGCCGGCACCCAGCGGGCCAGTGCCGCGGAACTGGCCGGCGTCATCTCACTGGGCTTGCCAATCACGGTGTTGCCGGCGGCCAGCGCCCCGATGATGGGGGCCAGGAGCAGCTGGATGGGGTAGTTCCAGGGCGCAATGACCAGCACGACGCCGAGTGGCTCCAGTACCGTGGTGGCCTGGGCCGGCGCCAGCGCCAGCGGCACGGCCGCCTTGCGGGGCTTGAGCCAGCCCTCCAGGTGCTTGACGGTGTGGGCGATCTCCGAGGTGAGGAAACCGATTTCGGTCAGCCACGCCTCGGCCGGGTGCTTGCCCAGGTCGGCGGCCAGTGCGGCCGTGAAGTCGTCCCCGTGGTCCAGAAGCATCTGGTTCATGGCCTTCAACTGGTCCAGTCGCCAGGCAAGGGGCCTGGTGGTTCCGCTGTTGAAGGCCGCCCGGGCCGCTCTTACCGTGCCTTGGATGCCGGCCACGCTCTCTTGTTCGCTCATGCCTTCAATCTACCCCTGCCCTTAGCGTGCCCCACGCCCGTGCCCATCACCCATCCCTATCGAGTACGCAGTTGTTAGACGGGAAAGCGCTTCCAATTCTCGTTTTGGTCTAACAACTGCGTACTCGAAATGTAGGAGGGACGCAAAACACCCCCGGACACTCCTTGCGGAATGGCTGGGGGCGTTTGGCCGGGGCGGGTGCCCTGGGGAAGAAGACGCTAGACGAGCTGGGCGCGAACTTCCTTCGTGGCGTTGACCAGGTTACGCAGGGACTCTTCGGTCTCCGCGTAGCCGCGGGTCTTCAGACCGCAGTCCGGGTTGACCCAGAGCTGGCGGGCCGGGACGTGCTTGACGGCGGTGCCCAACAGTTCGCAGACCTCGGCCTGGCCGGGGACGCGGGGGCTGTGGATGTCGTAGACGCCGGGGCCCACGCCGCGACCGAAGCCGTGTGCTTCGAGGTCGTTGACAACGTCCATGCGTGAGCGGGCGGCCTCGATGGAGGTCACGTCGGCATCCAGGCCGTCAATGGCGTCGATGATGACACCAAATTCGGAGTAGCACAGGTGCGTATGGATCTGGGTGCCGTCCGCTGCCCCTGCGGTGGAGAGGCGGAAGGAGTTCACCGACCAGTCCAGGTAGGCTGCCTGGTCGGCGCGGCGCAGCGGGAGCAGTTCGCGCAGCGCGGGCTCGTCCACCTGGATGATCTTGATGCCGGCGGCTTCCAGGTCGGCGATCTCGTCGCGCAGGGCCAGGCCCACCTGGTTGGCGGTGTCGCCCAGGGGCTGGTCGTCGCGGACAAAGCTCCAGGCCAGGATCGTGACGGGACCGGTGAGCATGCCCTTCATGGGCTTGGCGGTCAACGACTGCGCATACTCGGCCCATTCCACCGTGATGGCCTTGACGCGGGTGACGTCGCCCCACAGGATGGATGGGCGGGTGCAGCGGCTGCCGTACGACTGGACCCAGCCGTGGACGGTGACGTCGAAGCCTTCGAGGTTTTCGGCAAAGTACTGGACCATGTCGTTGCGCTCGGGCTCTCCGTGCACCAGGACGTCAAAGTCGAGTTCCTCCTGCAGGTCTACGACGCGCTTGATCTCTTCCTTCATCAGGGTCGAGTACTGCTCGCCGGTGATGGCGCCCTTGTTGGCGCGGGCGCGGGCCGAGCGGATTTCGCTGGTCTGCGGGAAGGAGCCGATGGTGGTGGTGGGCAGCGGCGGCAGGGCCAGCGCTGCATCCTGGGCTGCTTCGCGGACGGCGAAGTCGGAGCGGTTGAAGTCGGCCGGGGTCAGGGCGGCCAGGCGGGCGCGCACCTCGGGGCGCTTGACACCGGCGGCAACGGCGCGGGAGGCGATGACGGCAGAAGCTTCAGCAATTGCTGCCGCGGACGACGCCGGGTCCACCAGGTGCGCTGCAAGCGTCACCACTTCGGCGACCTTCTGGTCTGCAAACGCCAGCCAGCTGCGCAGTTCCGCGGAGAGCTGGGTTTCCTCGGTGACGTCGTGGGGGACGTGCTGGGTGGAGGTTGAGGTGGACACCGTGACGTTCAGGCCGGCGGCCTTGAGGGTGTCGAGGCGGGCGGCCGATTCGGCCAGGTCGTTGCGCCAGATGTTGTGGCCGTCAACCACGCCGGCAACAACGGTCTTGCCGGCCAGCAGGGCCAGCTCCTCGGCGGACGGGACGGCACCCTTGAACGCGTCGATGTGCAGGGCCTCGATGGGGGCGGCGGCCAGGGTGGGGAGCAGTTCGGCCAGGGCGCCGAACGGGGTGGAAACCAGGATCTGCGGGCGGCCACTGGCTGCTGCAAGGACCGCGTAGGAGCGGGCCACGGCGGCCTGGATCTCGGCGACCGGTACGTCCTGGTCGGCAACCAGGGCGGGCTCGTCCAGCTGGACCCAGCTTGCACCGGCGGCACCGAGGCGCGACAGCAGCTCAACATAGACGGGCAGCACCTCTTCCAGGCGGGAGAGCGGGTTGAAGCCGGCCGGAGCCTCGTCGGAGGCCTTGCTCAACAGCAGGAACGTGACCGGGCCCACCAGGTAGGGGCGGGTTTCAAAGCCGTTGGTCAGCGCGTATTGAAACTGCTCCACCACACGGGTGGAGGTGAGAGAGAAGGCGGTCTCGGGACCGACTTCCGGGACCAGGTAGTGGTAGTTGGTGTCGAACCACTTGGTCATTTCCAGCGGTTGCTGCTCAACCGTGCCGCGGGCCAAAGTGAAGTAGGCGCTGAGGTCCAGCTGGCCGTCGGCGTTGCGCAGCTCACCGAATCGGGCCGGAACGGCGCCGATGTGGGTTGCAGCGTCCAGCACCTGGTCGTAGTAGGAGAATGTGCCGGGGATGGCGGCAGCTTCATTCAGGCCCAATTCGGCCAGGCGGCGGGCGGTGCCGAGCTGAATCTCCTTGGCTGCGGCGTCCAGCTCGGCGGCGTCGATCTTGTTCGCCCAGAAGCCCTCGATGGCCTTCTTCAGTTCGCGGCGGCGGCCGATGCGGGGGTACCCCAGCAGGGAAGCGGCGGGGAATGCGGTGTTGTTTGACATGGAAGTTCCTTTATCCTTGTGAATCAAAAAGTTTGGCGGTGGTGGTGTGGCTTAGGCGGTGACGAGCGCAGGCCCGGAGGTCCGGTTTCCCACGGCGGGGCGTCCGGGGCGCAACAGTGCCAGCTTGTCCAGGACCTCGAGGGCGGCTGCGTGTTCGTTAAAGGTGTAGAGGTGAATACCGGGGGCACCGGCGTCCAATGCCGCCCGAGCCAGGTCAACCGTTGCCCGGACGCCGACTCGGCGGCTCTCGGCTGCGTTGTCGGCACGGCCCAGCGCATCCAGCAGGTCGGGGCAGGGCTCGACGCCGGTCAAATCGCCCAGGCGTTGGACCCGGCGCAGACTGGTCAGCGGCATGACGCCCGGAATGATGGGGATGCTGACCCCTGCGCGGCGGGCCCGTGTGACAAGATCCCGGTACTGGTCTGCGTGGAAGAAGACCTGGGTGATGGCGAAGTCTGCACCTGAGCGCTGCTTGGCCAGCAGCACCTCCACATCGTGTTCGATGGACGGCGATTCCGGGTGCCGTGCAGGGTAGGCTGCCACACCAATGGCCACCTTGCCGGCGCAGAGCAGTGCGGAGCGCCGCTGTTCCACGCGCCGGATCAATTCGATCAGGTCCTGGGCGTAGCTCAACGAGCCAGCCCGGGATTCCGTCGGCGCATCCTTGGGCAGGTCCCCACGCAGGGCGAGGATGCCACGGACGCCGTGGTCCAGCAGTTCGGAGATGATCTCGGCCAGCTCATCGGCGGTGTTGCCAACGCAGGTCAGATGGGCCAGGGGGCGCAACGAGGTTTCCGTCAGCAGCCGGTTCAGCAGCTCAACTGCGGTGTCCCGGTTGCTGCCGCTGGCGCCGTAGGTGACGGAGACGTAGTCGGGGTTGGTGGTTTCCAATTCCCTGATGGTGTCCCACAAACCCGCCTCGGCGGCCGCGCTTCGCGGCGGGAACAGTTCGTAGGAAAGGGCAATTGGCGCGGTCTGCGTGGCAGGCGCCGACGCCTGGATAAGGCTCGGAGGAGACATTTGCTTGGGTCCTTGAGGATGGGTCGACCATTGCTGCCGGTGTGTCTAGAACACAGGGCGGCAATAGTTGCTTTTTCGAGAAAGGGTTAGCGGCCACAGCCCTGGCACACTGCGCAAACTGCAGTGCCAAGGCGCTGGTCCGCCAGCAAATGTCAGGCCCACATGGGGGCACCCACACCCTCGAATCATCCGAAGGTCGCTGACACACGTTGAAGAAATAACGTAGCTCCATACTAAGAGGAGAATTCCCCACCGTGCAAATTATTTCTGAATTATGTCGTGACGTAACGTAGCATTTGGCACATTTAGTTCGGCCAGCGTGTCAAAACACGTGAAGCGACCGAACTTTACGCAACCGCAGCTCCCTTTGTCCGTCTATGCTGCTTGGGGTGTCGGGGACGGCAAAACTTTGCGGCGGTCCCTGTTGGCGGCCGCGGGCGGGGACTACAGTATGGTTCATGAACCAATGGCCAGCCGCGTACACAGAGTACTTGCAGGGCAGGGATGAGAACTTCATCGACACTGTCCTGCCGGTCCTGAAGCAATCTGTCGCCGAGAAAACGCACGGCGTCCGCATCACCATGAATCCCCACGAGCTCCAGGCCCGCACGGATCCGACGATTCCCTTCGGGCAGATCGTGGAGGCCGTGGACTAAGGCGCGGGGGTCAGCCGGGCGCTCAGCCGTGGCCGGCAAACCCGGCGGGCCCGGCACTCAAGCCGGGACGGTCAGGCTGGCACTTAAGCCGGGACGGTCAGGCTTTCGCGTCCAGCAACAGCTGTGCCGCGTTGGGGCTGAATGACTTTTCCATGACCAGGCAGGCGGCACCAAACGCCTCTTCCCCTGTTGCGAGCATGGTCCCGGCCACCTCCACCGAGTGGACGCTGGTGGTCACGCTGAGCTGCGCCAGCAGCCCGGGCATCCGGGCCAGGTAGACCGGCGCCAGTGCCGGCCAAAAGGGTCCGCCAAACACGACGCGTTCCACGTCAAGAAGATTGGTCAGCACCGAGACTGCCCCTGCCATGCGGCGTGCTGATTTTTCCAACAGTTCGACGGCGGCCGGCTCCCCGGCCGCTGCCGCCCGCGCCACGGCGGCCAGCTCATCCAGTAGCGTTTCGGCCGGCTGCGGGTCGGCGGACGGCAAGATGCCGGCCGCCCTGGCTGCGGCGACAATGGTTTCGGGCATGCATGTCACCTTGACGCAGCCACGGCGCCCGCAATCGCACAGGGGTCCGTCGGGATCGGTGATGATGTGGCCAATTTCGCCCACGTTGCCTGAGGATCCCCGGACCACTTCGTCGTTCAGGACCAGGCCCGCTCCGATGCCGGTGCCAATGTAGACGAAGATAAAGTTGGCGTCTGCGCTGGCAGCCCCGGCCCACAGCTCCGCCACGGCCGACGCCGTCACGTCCTTCTCCACCACCACCGGCAGGCCCGTGGTTTCCTGCAGGATGTCTTGCAGCGGCACCCGGGTCCAGCCCGGCATGTGGGGCGGGTCAACGACGGTGCCACTGGCGGTGTCGACAGGGCCGGGCGTGGCCACGCCAACTCCTGCAATCCGGCTCTCGGCGACACCCGACTCTGTGATGATGGTGCGGATGCGGGCGCCCATGGCGGCCACGGCCAGGGCCGGCTCAACAGCAAGGTCGGTGGGCTCGTCCACGGAAAAAAGCACGGTGCCCACGGCGTCAAGGAGTGCGTAGCTGGTCAGGGTGGGATCGATGTGCACGCCGATCGCGTACATGCCCCGGGGGTTCAGCCGCAGGATGGTGCGGGGTTTGCCCGGTCCGGAGGTTTCCTTGCCCGCCTCAACAATGAGCCCCGAGTCAAGGAGCCTGCGGCAAATGTTGGACACTGTTTGTGCGGCCAGCCCTGCCGAGGCCGCCAGTTCCACCCGGCTCAGGCCTTCTGCCGAACGGCGGATGGAGTCAAGGATGACGCTCTGGTTGAAGTCTCCCATCTTGGGCAGATTCGTGCCGCGGCGGCGCTGCGCAAAACCAGGTCCGGGAGCAGTCAAAGTTCTCTCCTTGAAAAATGATGGCGATTGTGATGGTGGCCTCCCCCAAGCCCAGCTGTCAGATTACCCTGCAGCAGCCGCTCCGTCGTGGACGCCACGGTTTTGCACAAGAGCCGGTCAGTAAGTTTTTGTTGAGAGGGTGACGGTGAACTTGCTGTTCCTGCCCACCACGCGTGTGGGGCCCACGGTGCGCTCGAGCGCCGGCCGGTAGTCAAGGTGGCGGTTGTACACGCACCATAATTCCCCACCCGGCGCCAGCACCCGGGCTGCTGCGGCAAAAAGCTTGTGCGCAATCCCGGCGTGCACCGTGGCGCCCACGTGAAAGGGCGGGTTCAGGACGACCAGCTCGGCCGTGCCCGGAGCAAAACTCTCCAGCGCATCATCACGGATGACCTCAAGCTGCGCCGACAGGCCGTTGACCAAGGCCGTTTCGCTAGCGGCCGCGACCGCCGCCGCCGACTGGTCCGTGGCAATGACGTGCAGCCCGGGGCGGGCCGTGGCAAGCGCCGCCGCAATGGTGCCGTTGCCCGTGCCCAGGTCGATCGCGCTGGTCGCGTCCGGCCGCATCTGCCCCATGAATTCGAGCAGGAAGCGGGTGCCAACATCTATTTTGGTGCCGCCAAAGGTTGCCCCGTGTGCACACAGCCACAAGCCCAGCTCGTCATGGAATTCCTTCTTCGGGAAGCCCGACGCCGGAGCCTCCTGACGTGGTTCCGTCACCAGCAGCGGGCGGGACTTGTGCCACGCCCGTCCTGGCGCGACACTGTTGAAGCTTTGGGCCAGCACGGTGTTCATGGCCAAGGTCATGTGCTTTATGCGGCCGCCGGCAAAGATTTTCACGTCCGGGCTGGTGTGGGTGCTGATCAGCCCGGCCACCTCCGCCACTTCTTCCAGGCTGCGTGGCAATTGCCACAGCACCACCGTGGCGTTCTTGACCAGGGCGGCATCCAGCGGCAGGGAGGCAAACGTCCCGGAAAGACCAAGGCGCCCGGCGTTGGCGGCCAGTGCGCGTTCGCCGGACAGTCCGTCCTGATGCACTCTCAGGCCGGTGAGGCCGTGGAGCGTTGCGGCGGCGAGGGTCAGCGCACCGTAGCGGTCCCCCACAATGGCGACGTGTCCGCCGTCGGACGCGCCCAGCGTGGAGGCCGCCTCACGGAGGATCAATTCATCGGTGGCGTCGTGGGCAAACAGGTTGGGCGCTTCGATGTCGGGGAACCGGCGCAACGCCTCAAAGTCAAAGGCAAGGTTCTCAATGCTGCTGATTTCATCCACCGGGCCACTCTACCGCCGTTGATTTTGCGCTGGGCAGCTGCTACATGAGGGGGTGCTAAATATCACACACGCCGTATACTGGGGGCAGTCACCTGAAGTCAAGATACGTCGCCGTCATCGACGACTCAAAGGATGATGAACATGAGTGAAATTACACCGCTGCGGAGAACTATTCGTGAAGGCAGCGGACTCAAACGTGTTGGAGGGCTGTGGGGCGAGGTCCTTGCAGAATTTCTCGGCACCTTTGTTTTGATTTGCTTTGGCGATGGCGTTGTTGCCACGGCCGTTGCGGCCCTTCCCGGCAGTGGCCGCGCCGCCACTGACACCACCATCTTCATGGCTTCCGGGGACTGGCTGCTCATCACGTGGGGCTGGGCGCTGGCTGTGGCACTGGGCGTTTATGTTGCCGGCGGTGTGAGCGGTGCCCACATCAATCCGGCCGTGACCCTGGCTTTTGCCGTGCGGCGCAAGTTCCCCTGGAACAAGGTCATCCCCTACGTTGTGGCCCAAGTGGTGGGAGCCTTTGCTGCCGCCGCACTGCTGTATGTGGTGTATTTCAACGCCATCGACGCCTTCAACGCCGCGTCCAAGACGCAGCGAGACCAGGCCGGGGGTTTGGCCACCTTCTCGATCTTTGCCACGTTCCCCGCACCATATTTCAAGGGGAACCTGACCATTCCGCTCGTTGACCAAATCGTGGGTACGGCGTTCCTGGTGATCTTCATTGTGGCCATCATTGACATGCGCAACATGGCGGTCAAGGCCAACCTTGGTCCGCTGATGATTGGTTTTGCCGTGGCCGCGATCGGCATGTCCTTCGGCGCCAACGCCGGGTATGCCATCAACCCCGCCCGTGACTTTGGTCCGCGGGTGTTTGCGTGGCTGGCCGGTTGGGGTGATGTTGCCATGCCGGGCACCATTACGGGGGTGCCTGGCGCGTTCAGTTGGTACTTCTGGGTGCCGATCATAGGCCCGCTGATTGGCGGTGTCATTGGCGTGCTGCTCTATGACTGGTTCATTGGCGATATTCTGCATGCCCGCCGTGCCTTGGCCGAGCAGGAATCTGTGGCCGCAGGTGGCGGGGCGCATGTTGCCCAGCCGGCGCCGGAACCCGGGCCTGCCGAGGAAGAGGACTACTGACGGTCGGGGTCCTTGGCCTTCAGCCTTACTGAAGTTCCATGGCGACCGATGTTTCAGGCCGCCAGGGGCCGCCGGACCTCCAGCCCGGGGGTCTTCGGCGCTATCGGATCTCCAGGGCCTGGACGTAAAACCACTGCCCACCCTCTTTGGTGAAGGCGCTGGTTTCCGTGAAGGAATCCCTCTGTTTGCGGTCTGTTGCGCTCCTGTAGTGGGCGCGAAAGGTGACGGTGCCTGTGGTGGCAAAGGCACCGCCGTCGTGCGCGTCAAGGATCTCGAGCAGGTACCACTGCTGCTCGGGGTCCAGCTCAAGGCTGGCGGGCCTGGTGGTGGGGTGCCAGGTACGCATGAGGTAGTCCTCGTTGGCCGTGGCGAAGGCGCTGAAGCGCGACCGCATCAGCGCCTCTGCTGTGGGTGCAGGGGTCTCCGTCGCCAGGTAACGGGCGCAGCAGTTTTGGAATTGTTCGCCGCTCTGGCAGGGGCAGCGTGTTTCAGGGTTGTGCATGGCGGCTTCCTTATTGCATGGGGTGGGTTTGCGCGTGGAACCATTCGATGTGGTGCCGCAGTGCCGCGGCGGCCAGTCCTCCATCGTTGGCCAACACTGCGGCGAGGATGCCGTCGTGCTGGTCCCGCAGCTCGGGCACGATGTTCTCCCACATGCCGTCGCTGTCGATCGCGGCGCTGACATAGCTTTGAATGGCTGAGCGCAGGGACTCCATCATGGCGGTGATCACGGCATTTCCGGCCAGCGAGCTGAGTAGGACGTGGAAGGCGGCGTCCAGGACGTGAAATTCCTCCCGGCCAAGTGCGGGGTTCGCCATCTGCGCCAGCAAGGTGCGCAGCTGCTCCTCCTGGCTTGTCTGGCGCGGCTGGTGGGCGGCTTCCGCGGCTGCCCACGTTTCCATCATGATGCGGGTTTGGACAATGTCCGCCACGGGAAAGTGGTTGGTGGCCATGTGCAGGCGCAGCGTTGAGGCCAGCCCAGCTGCGGGATTGGCGATGACCACGGCACCCGATTGCGGGCCGGAGCCGACGCCTGTGCGTACCACGCCCATCGCGTCAAGGACGCGGATGGCGTCGCGGACCGACGCCCGGGAGATGCCATGCTGTGCGGCGAGGACCCGTTCGCCGGGAAGCTGGTCGCCGACCTTGATTTTGCCGTCCCGGAGGTCGGCTTCGATGCTGTGCAGGACGGCGTCGTAGCTGCGGGCGGAAGGAAGTGGGGCGGGGATTGGGGCGGCATTGTTTGCACTGGCAAGCTGGCTGCTTGTAGGCCGCTTGCCTGCAGGCTGGGGGGCGGGTTCTGGAAGGGGCACGCCATTATTGTCCCAGACATTCTGTGGGGCACCCTGTGCAGACGGCCTTTCATGGAGGGCAAGGTGTCGAAAATTCCGACAGGTTGCCATCTGTTCGGATTTCCCGAACAGTTGGCCGGCTCACCGTGCGCTCCCGACCACCGGCCCCATGCCGATTCGGCTCTCCCGGCACGGCTGCTGACACCGGCCCCGCCTTCGGATCCCGGAATCGCGAGGTCGGAAGGCACGATCGGTGTCTTTTTCGTGGCTGGGCACTTAGCCGCAGTCGAAAGTCAGCGAAGCCTCGCCGACGTCGTCTCCCCTGCTGTTCCAGCCCGGCGCGGTGAGGGTCACCACGCTGCCGGACTCCGCCATGGCCAGGGCGCCGTTTCCGCGGTCACCGGCCGCAAGCATGTCCTCAGAGCTCCGGAATTGTCCGTCGACGCCGATGTCAATCCGGAACTCGCCGTGGGTCTCCCCGTCAAGAAAAGTGATGTCGACGTCGAGGTAGCTTGGTTCGGCGGCTCCGACTTCCTTGCCGGGTCCGTGTACGAGAATGCTGTCGTTGAAGTCCACGGCGCAGAGCGCGGGCGTGAACTCAAAGTTTCGTCCATCAATTGCCATGATCGCTGAGACTGGAGCTGAGGCTGGGGCTGGGGATCCTGACGGCTGCTTTGCGGGGCCCTGCGCATTCAGCGGCGTGTCCGCCGTTTCCTCCGACTCCGCAGAGTTTCCCGGCACAGAATTTCCCGGCACTGCCGGTTCCGCTCCGGGGCTTGCCTGTCCAGGATCTGCCGCGCATCCGCCAAGCGCCCCGAGCGCTATCGCAAGGGCAAGGACACCGCCTTGAAACCTCGGTTTGGAACGCGTTAGCGCAACTGCATCGATCATGATTCCCCTTGTCATAATGCGAACGCCCTGGGGAGCGTTCAAAGCCTCACCCTATGGATGGCGATGTGAGTTTCCTTAAAGCCCGAACACTGAACGGAGCTGCCAGCCCCGATGCGTGAATTGGCTCCGAGGCCGGCAGTAATTTCGTAGAAGGGCGGGTGATTACGGTTAAAGCCGGCGGCAGAACACCGGCTTTAACCGCAATCACCGGCTTTTCCGGAAAGCGCCAAGAAAATGATTCCCCGAACGCACGAAAAAGTCCGGCCACCCTGTGAAGGATGACCGGACTTTGTACTTTGGTGGAGCTGAGGGGACTCGAACCCCTGACCCCCTGCATGCCATGCAGGTGCGCTACCAGCTGCGCCACAGCCCCAAAATGGTATTTAGTTGTAAACCACCGGTTGCCCGATGTGTTTGGTGGAGCTGAGGGGACTCGAACCCCTGACCCCCTGCATGCCATGCAGGTGCGCTACCAGCTGCGCCACAGCCCCAAACAGTAGCTTCTTTTTCCTCGACCTGTCGGTCTTGGCTGAAGCAACCTGTCTATCCTAGAACACCTTTTGGCCAGCTGCCAAATCGGCGCATTCCGGGCCGTCAATCCTCAACCGGTTCGGCCAAATCTTCGGGTGTTTCGTAGGGCTGCGGAAGCGTGCCAACGTTATGTTCAAGCAGCCGCCAGCCACCCACACCGGCCCCGTCGGATGCGGGCCCGGATGCTTCAACAACAGACCAGTGGCAGTTGGACAGCCCTGACAGGGTTCGCCACAACTCCTCCGGCAGTCCCAACAGCTTGGCCAGGGCCACCCGCGTTGCCCCGCCATGGGTGGCAACCACCAGGGTGCCGCCGTCGGGCAGTTCCCGGACGCCCTCGAGGATGGCCGCGACCATGCGCCCGGCCACCTCAACACGGGTTTCTCCCCCGCCGGCCCGCACCCCTGGCTCATCCCCCTGCCAGCGTTGAATCTGCACGGGATAGCCCTCGATGATCTCGTCGAAGGTCAGCCCCTCCCATTCCCCGCCGTTTGTTTCGCGCAGCCGCGCATCCACACCTACCTCATGGCCGGTGATGGCCGCCAAGGCCTGCGCCGTGGAGTAGGCGCGTGCCAGGTCGGAGGAAAGGATCTTCACGTGCCCGCGGACGCCGTCACGCGGCACCAGCTTCCCTGCCAGCAACGCAGCGGCACGGAGCGCCTGGGAGGTGCCCACCTCGTCGAGGGGAATATCGCTTTGGCCCTGAAAGCGCCGGGCAGCATTCCATGAGGTGCGCCCGTGGCGCCAAAAAATAACCCGCCGGCGCGGGCCGGCGGGCTGCAAAACTGAACGCTCGGGTGAAGTTGACGTCATCAAGTGACAGGTTCCATTCCTGAGGCCCCGGTAAGGGATTAGTTTTCGATGTTCGATTCGTCGACGAGCGGCTCGGCTGCCTTGGCTGAAGGGTCCGATTCGGCCAGCTGCAGGTCGATGACCGGGCAGTCACCGTAGAGGCGTTCGAGCGCGTAGAAGACCCTGTCCTCTTCGTGCTGGATGTGGAAGACGATGTCGGCGTAGTCCAGCAGCACCCAGCGTCCGCTTGAGCGGCCTTCACGGCGGACCGGGCGCAGGTTGAACTTGTGCAGCTCGTCCTCGATGCCGTCCGCAACGGCGTTAACCTGGCGTTCGGTTGCTGCCGAGGCGATGAAGAAGATGTCCGTGATGGCCAAGCGTTCACTGACGTCGATGGCGGTCACATTCTGGGCCAGCTTGTCCGATGCCGCCCGTGCTGCTGCCCGGGCAAGTTCGATGGACTGTTCTGTTGCGCTCACTACTGTATTCCTTTGGTTGGTTAAAATTTAGCGTGCTAATGCGGTGATGAACATGATGGCGCCAACAACAAGTGCCGCCCCGCCAACAATGATGGAACCCCATTGAATAAGCAGGTTCCGCTGCGTGCGGCCCAACCCTGCCGTCATGGCGTCCAGCGGCTCGAGGCCGTGCGCGTAATCTGCCGGCATGGGCGGCATTTGTGAGCGTTGCACCCCTAAACGTTCGACGGCGGGTGAACGTTCGACGGCGGGACGCACCGTTGGGTGCCCCCCTGTCGCCATCGCTTCGGCCTTCTTCAGCGTGCTGCTGCGGCCACCTGTCAGGGGGCGGTTTCCCGGTCCCGGACGGTGCACAGCACGGGCAGCCAGGGCCGCGTCGAAACGTTCGGCACTGACATTGGGCACGCTGGAGGAAGGGGCGGAAACTGGTGCGCCAGGTTGCCCGTCTGTCGCGGGGTTGGCCGCTGCCGGCTTGACTGCTGCCGGTTTGGGGCGGGCAGGGACCAGGCGCGGCGTTGCCCGGCTCACAATCGGCACGTGCGTGGTGGTGGGCGGACGCATCACAGGCTGGTTGGAGCCTGGTACCTCAATGAACTCCAGTGGCGTGACCATGGCCAGGTTGTCGGTTGCCGTCGGATCGGCTGCTTGGCGTTTGCTCTTGGCGCTTTCCTGCGCCAGGCGATCCCGGGCCTGGGCACGCTGGCTCAGAATGGCGGCGCGTTCAGCTTCGGCCTTTTGTGCCGCCAGCACCTGGAGCTCGTCGTCACTGGGCGCGGCGGGCGGCGGCCCGGCAGTAACCGGGTAGTAGCTGCCCCCGGGAACGAGCCCGGGCATGGCTGGATGGTTTGCTCCCGCATGGTTGGCGCTCGCTCCGGCATTAGGGACCTCCGCCGGCTCTGTCGGCGCTGGCTGTGGAGCTGACGTCTCGGTTGCCGGTTCGGCCACGGGCAGTGCCCCTGTTGCCGGGTCCCCAGCAACCTCCAGCGACGGCTTTGCGGAAGCGGCTGGTTCTGAGTCGGGCGCCGCGGAAGCCACCGAGGCCGCGTCGCGCTTTGCCGAGGCTGCGGGCTCAGCGCTGGGTTTGATGGAACCCACCGGGGCCGCGTCGGGCGCCGCGGAAACAGCCGGCTCAGCGCCAGTTGCTGAGTTACTGCCAGCTGCCTTGCCTGTGCCGGATGCCGGCGACTTCCTCGCAGCCAGCTGCTCGCGCTGGCGGCTGGCAGGGTTGCTGACTGCTGCTGCCCGGCGTCCGCTGCGGGTGCGCACGGCGGCGGGCACAACCACTGCAGGCGCAGCGGCGGGTGCAGCTACCGGAGCATCGACGCCCGTTTCGACAGCAGCGGGCGATGCCAGCTGCTGTTCAATGGCAGCCGCAGAGGTGTCCACAGCGGGTGCGGGGGCAGCTGACGGCTGGTGGGCAGGCAGGTTTGGCTGCGCCGCCGGAACCGAGATCACAGGATTGACGGACGTGATGGGTGCCCGTTCGGCGTCGAGCTGGGCCTGCCGCAGGGTGCGCCGGGACGGCAGCGGGTTCATCGCCGGCGGGTCAACAAGTTCGTTGTAGGCGCGCAGTGCGGCCCGGTCCCGTGCCCTCGTCTGGGATTCCCGCTCACCCCGGGGCGCAACGGCCGGTGGAGTGTGGGGTGACTCGGGAGTGGCCGGGGCAGAGTCCACAGGCACGTCAGGTGACCCCGCCGCGCCGGCTGCTTGTGCCGACTGTTCCCGCAATTGCCTGCGGCTGCGAATCGGCTCGGTTTCCTTGCTCATCAAATACTCATTCGGCTCTCGAAGTCAGCGGCGCTATGCCTGCACTGTCATCTATTGCGGGTTGCACATACAGTCCGTACTTGGCGATGTACTGCACCACGCCGTCGGGAACCAGGTACCAAACCGGGTTGTGCTCCGCCACCCGCTGGCGGCAGTCTGTTGAGGAGATGGCCATGGCCGGAACTTCCAGCAGGCTGACATCGCTGCGGCCCATGTCGGTGAGCACGTGCCCGGGACGGGTCACGCCCACAAAATGTGCCAGCTGCCACAACTCTTCATTGTCTTTCCACGACATGATCTGTGCCAGCGCGTCAGCACCCGTGATGAAGAACAGCTCTGCTTCGGGACGCATTTCACGCAGATCTCGCAGCGTGTCGATCGTGAAGGTGGGTCCGGGACGGTCGATATCCACCCGGCTCACAGTGAACTGCGGGTTCGCGGCTGTGGCAATGACCGTCATGAGGTAGCGGTGCTCGGCGGCACTGACCTGATTCTTGGCCTTTTGCCAGGGCTGGCCTGTGGGCACAAAAATAACTTCGTCAAGTTTAAAAACGCTCGCAACCTCGCTGGCTGCGACAAGGTGACCATGGTGGATCGGATCAAACGTGCCACCCATGACTCCAATACGGAGACGGTCCCGGGCACCTGCAAGCGCAGATACCCGGGGTGTTTCCTTAGTGATTGGAGGACGCCGAATCGTCGCCGTGGAGGTGCTTGTTCGTGTGCTGGCGATGCGGGTCTTCATTCGCATCAACGATTGAATGGCGGTTGCCCAGGTTCATGAACGAAACCGTCACAAACATCAGCAGCAGCAGGGCCGCCAGCATCGCACCACCAATAACAAACGGCGGCGCGATCAACGGCGCAAGATCGTGTTCTTCTGCGGCAGCCAGAACGACGCCGGAAAGCTGGGTCAGCATTATTTCTCCCCTTGGATACGTGGCCGGGCAGCAAAGTTGCCGCCGCAGAGCCAATTGTTGCGTGAATTCCTTCTAATGGTACGTGGTATCTGCACTCACCGGCACACCGGCGCGCAGCGATTGCCCCACAGCGTTAGCTGCGAACCTGGCCTTCGCCCTGCACGATCCACTTGGTGGTAGTCAGTTCGGTCAGCCCCATCGGCCCGCGGGCATGCAGTTTTTGCGTGGAGATGCCCACCTCGGCACCCAAGCCAAGCTCCCCGCCGTCGGTAAAGCGTGTGCTGGCGTTCACAATGACGGCTGCCGAGTCCACCACGGCCACAAACTTCTCGGCGTTACCCAAATCGTTGGTCAGGATCGCCTCGGTGTGCCCTGTGCTCCAGGTGCGGATGTGCGTGATCGCCTCGTCCATGGTGTCGACCATCTTCACGGCAAGATCGAGGTCCATGTATTCGGTGGCCCAGTCCTCATCCGTTGCGGCCGTCGCCGTGATGCCGGCGGGCAGAACTGCCTGGACCCGCTCGTCGACATGGAGGCGGACGCCCGCCTTTGCCAGTGCGCTCAGAACGGCGGGGAGTACTTTAGCGTCCTTGTGGACCAGCAGCGTCTCCACGGTGTTGCAGACGCTGGGGCGCTGGGTTTTGGCGTTCAACAAAATCTCGACGCTCATCTCCTCAGCCGCACTGGCGTCAATGAAGATGTGCACATTGCCTTCCCCCGTCTCAATGACGGGCACGGCTGCGTTGGTGACAACGGTTTGAATGAGTTCGCGCCCGCCGCGGGGGATCAGGACATCCACAGCGCCGCGTGCCTTCATGATCAGGTTGGCCCCTGCACGGCCAAACTGGTCCACCGACTGCACCGCGTCGGAGGGCAGACCAACACGGTCCAGGGCGTCGCGCAGAATGTCCAGCAGCGCCTTGTTCGTGTTGGATGCCGCCGTCCCGCCACGCAGGATCACAGCATTGCCGCTCTTCAGGGCCAGTCCGGCAATGTCGACGGTGACATTGGGGCGGGCTTCATAGATGGCTGCCACCACACCCATGGGCACATTGATTTGACGCATGCGCAAGCCGTTGGGCAGTGTCTGTCCGCGCACCACGTTGCCAACGGGATCGGGCAGGGTGGCAAGGTTTTCCAGCGCGTCGGCAAGGCCCTGAATGCGCGGGGCGGTCAGTGTGAGCCTGTCGAGCATGGATGTTGAGGTGCCGTTGTCGCGGCCTGCTGCCACATCCTTGGCGTTGGCGGCAAGGATGCGTTCCTGGTTTTCCAGGAGCGCCTTGGCAATGGCGCGCAGTCCCTTGTCCTTCCAGGCCCGGTTGGCTCCGGCCATGCGGCGGGCGGCCCTGCGGGCACGGTCCGTGATGCCCTGAACTTCGGCGGCAACATTTTGTTCAACAATCTGCTCAGTCATGTCCCCAGTCTAAGCCACCGGCACCCATCGCTGCAGTGGCACATGACTCATCACGGCAATCGTGGCGTCAACGCGCAGTCTCGTTCGGGGAGCCCGTTCCGGGACGATGAGGCACAAATCGCCCCATGGACGGCTCTGAGCGCGCCGAGAGGGGTCCCAGCCCACCATTTCCTGCGCCCCCAATCGTGAAAATGGCTCCAACTCGCGAACAGGGCGCAACTTTGGCGACATGTCGCGGGCCCGGTTCACTCTCGAGGAACAACGCTCCGAGAATGGACCAAAACTGTCAGCTTCCACAAGCCACTATCCTCGAAAAGTCCCCAAACTGGATGGCAACGCTGCACAATCGGCGGGGAAAACAGTAAATGGCATGGGCCAGATGCCCGCCTGAGCTTACTGGCATCCACAACGCAAGGAAAAAATCACGTCAGTTCATGCGGCCAGACGGCCCTGTTATCCACAGATTTGCCCGATTCGGCGAAACGCCATTGAAGCGGAGGCCTGCCATGCGCAGACTCAAACCATGGACACAAACAATTTGGAACAGAGGCTTAACAAGGCTTGGCCGTGGACAGCTCCACTGGCGACGACAACAGAACTTGCCAACGCAGGTTTTGGCGACCGCGCACTGGCGTCCGCGCTCAATCACGGTCTGGTATTTCGGTTGCGCCGGGGCGCGTATGTGCGGGCAGCGAAAATTGTCAAGCTGTGTGGAGTCACTAGGCTATTTTTTGGGGTTCTTCGGGTTTGGGGAGGTTGATCCCTACGTGTTGGGCTGGGGCTGGTGTGGTGGGTCGTTGGCGGAACCTTCCTGGGTTTTGTTCGTAGTATTCCTGATGGGTTTTGTCACGTTGGTTCCAGAGCTCTTTCCAGGATCCGTCGTGGACTTGTGCTGGTGAGAACAAGGCGATGCCGGAGTGTTTATGGTCGGTGCTGTACCAATGCACGTAGTCGGTGAGGTACTCTCTGGCGGCCTCGAGGCTTTCGAAGATTCGCGGGTAGTTGGGCCGGTATTTCATGGTCCGGAAACCAGACTCACTGAAGGGATTGTCGTTGGAGACGTAGGGCCGGTTGAAGGTGAGTTCCACGCCGTGGGCGGTGAGCGCGTCACGAAGCAGGTGTGACTTCATGGCAGGGCCCGAATCCGCATGGACCACTTGCGGGGCGCCGTACCGGGCGATGGCGGCCTCGAACATCTTGACGGCGAGGTGGTCCGCCTCGCGTTCCTCGATCCGCCAGCCGACGATCTCCCGGGAGTAGATATCCATGATGGAGTAGACCTTGAAAACCGTTCCCTGCCACTTGGAATAGACGTCGGTGATGTCCCAGGACCAGACCTGGCAGGGGCCGGTGGCCTTGAGAACGGGCTTCTCAGCGGTGCCGCGTTTGCCGCCGCGTTTGGTCGGGACTGTGGGGCGTGCGTTCTGGTCCTCGTACTCTGCCGCGATCCGCCACCAGGTGCGGCGGGAGGCGATCATTACCCCGTTGTCCCAGGCCGTGGCGAAGGAATGATCCACGGAGTTGTTCTTCTCCCAGCCGGCCAGGATGAACTCAAGAATCCAGTCCTGATGGATGGTGCTGATCCGGCTTTCATAGGCCCGGTCCCCCTGGTGGATGGGGTTCTGGACGCCTGGGCGGGGATTGAACCTGTAGTGCCAGGTCCCACGCGATACACCCGCAAGTTTCAGGGCCGTCCGCTGGGAACCGGTGACCTCTTTCAGCTCCAGGACGAGAGTGTTCTCAGCGGCTATGAACGCTTCTGAGCGCTCGTCGGGGGCGTATCGGGCTCTGGCACGTTCAACTCGTGCAAGAGCCCTATAGCTTTTCCCAGTGCTGAATTTGACCCTTCTAGCTCAGCAATACGCTTCTGGAGTTTTTCGACTTCGACACGATGGGCGGCTATCTCTTTCGCGCGTGCTTTTTCAAACGCGGAGAGTTCACGATTTGTTGGGACCATACCTCCATGCTCTCGCGGAATCAGGCCCCGGTCGATATCTCCCTGGACCACCATCGTGCGCCATCTGCGGAAGATCCATTCGGAAATCGAATGCGAGGCAAGCCACTCCCTCCGTGACCCATGCGGCTGCAAATAGTACTCATGCACGAACTCACGGATCTCTTCACGGGTAAATCCCTTGTTATCAACGGCCACGGTCGGCTCCTTCAATCAACGGTTAATGAGTGACTCACAACCAGCTTGACGCAGAGGGCAGCTCTCTGGCGGCAATCGAAACCGTGGGAACGCGAGAAGCTCCGACTCTATGCACACGTGTTGACGGTGCCTGGCGAACCGGTCTATTCACACTTCAGCGCTGCCCGGCTGCACGGATTATTCATTTGGAACTGCAGCGCACTGGTGCACATCACAGCTCCAGCTCCGGCTTCAGGCGCTAGCAGCGCGAAGGATGTGAAGTCACACCACGATGTGCTGGACGATGCCGAACTTGAACCTTTGACCTTGCAAAACGGCAGCAACGTACTGGCCACAACCTTGGAGCGGACGGTGGTGGACTGCGCAAGGGTTGGCGGTTTTGCAGAGGCTGTGATTATCGGCGACCACGCTCTCGCCAGCGGTGCCCGGCTGGATGTCATGTGGGACATGGTCAACTCCTCGACAGGGCGCCGCGGAGTGAGGCGTGCCCGCCGGGTACTGAGATCCTTGGACGGGCATTCGGAATCCCCGGGCGAATCACGGACACGGCTGATCATTGCCACCATGAAGATCGACCAACCACAACTGCAAAGGGAACTGCTCGCCGGAGACAAACTCTATCGACCGGATTTTGTCTGGGAGAAACAACGATTGATCGTCGAGTTTGACGGTGACATCAAATACTTCTCCTATCGACGTACTGCCGAAGTCATTTTGGAGGAGCGGAAACGTGAACGCCGCCTGATGGAAGCTGGCTGGCGGTTTGTCCGGCTCGAATGGAAAGACCTCGCCCATCCCGGAGAGGTACAACGTCGAATTTTGACTGTTTACAACGCCCCGTTCATGGCTTTGGCTGCCTGAAGCTTCCTCAGATACGCCGAAAATGGGGTAAACACGCAAGATCGAGGACCATCATCTCGCGAAAATGACTCTAGCTCGCGAAGAGGGCGCAACCTTGACGGCATGTCGCGAGCAAGACCCATCCTCAGCAAAACACTCACGTCAAGGCGCCGGTTGGCCCCGGTTTCGGGACGAGACACAAGCCTGGCTGCGGGTTGGACCAGGTTTCGGGACGAGACACAAGCCTGGATGCGGATTGGCCCCGGTGCCGCAGCCATGCCCCCCTGTGGAAGGCGAGCTCACCGACGCCAGCGGGGTAACGCGGGGTGGTCAGCGGTTCAGTAGCACCAGGTCGTCGACGTGCACCACTTCGCGCTCAAATTCACGGCCCAGTTCCTTGGCCAACGCCTTGGTGGAGCGTCCGAGCATTTGCGGCAGGTCCGAATGCCGGTAGTTAACGAGGCCGTGGGCGAACACGTGACCGTTTGCGTCGCTGATCTCCACCGCGTCGCCGGCATCAAAGTCGCCCGTGACGCCCGTTATCCCGGCCGGGAGCAGCGACTTGTGCCGCTCCCCCACAGCCCGCACAGCGCCGTCGTCCAACACCAGGCGGCCACGAAGGTCGGCCAGGTGGGCCAGCCACAGCATGCGCACGGGGCGCTTGTTGCCGTTGATGCCGAACCAGGTACCCACATCTTGCCCGGCAAGCGCCGCCCCGGCCTGGCCGGTGGAGGTGACAAGGGCCGGGATCCCGGTCTCGGCGGCGATCATGGCCGCCTGCACCTTCGTGGCCATGCCGCCCGTGCCAACCCCTGCCTTGCCAGCACTGCCAATGACAATACCTTCCAAGTCCTCGGGTGAATCCACCTGGCTGATCCGGGTTGCCCCTGCAGACGGCGGGCCATCGTAGAGGGCATCGACGTCGGAGAGCAGCACGAGTGCATCGGCCTTGACCAGATGAGCCACGAGGGCGGCGAGCCTGTCGTTGTCGCCGAAGCGGATCTCGTGAGTGGCCACGGTGTCATTCTCATTGACGATCGGGACCACGCCCAAATGCAGCAGACGCTCAAGGGCCCGGTGCGCGTTGACGTATTGGTGGCGGCGGGTGAGGTCTTCCGCCGTCAACAGCACC
Organism: Arthrobacter sp. PAMC 25486; assembly: GCF_000785535.1. Taxonomy (NCBI): domain Bacteria; kingdom Bacillati; phylum Actinomycetota; class Actinomycetes; order Micrococcales; family Micrococcaceae; genus Arthrobacter; species Arthrobacter sp. PAMC 25486. The sequence continues at coordinate 1,043,300 of NZ_CP007595.1, forward strand.
TGGGACGCCGTGACCCCGTGGGCGGTGAAGGCCTGGTTGTAGTGGGCCATCAGCAGGCCCTGCCCCACACTGGCCGCGGCTTGTTGCGTGGCCAGGTCCTTGGGCCGCCGGGACAGGCCCAGCGGCAGCAGGCCGGCCGAAATGGCGCCCGAAGACACCAAGATGATCTCGGTTCCCGCCAGCCGGCGCTGCGCCAGCACGTCTACCAGGTTCCGCAGCGCCTCTTCCGAGATGCCGCCGGCAACTGAGGTCAGTGATGACGAACCAACCTTGACCACGATGCGGGCCGCAGTGGCCATCTCGCCTCGCGAATTCAGCGTGGCAGCCCGGTCCTGTCCCTTGGTTCCCATTACTTCTGCGCTGCACCTGTGTCGTCGGAATCGCCATCAGCGGCCAGATCTGCGTCGATGACGTGGGTCTTGACAGCATTGCGGTTCGTTGATTCGGTCCAAATGCCGGCCTTGCGTTCGGTTTCCAGCTCCGCGCGGCCGGCGGCCCTGGCGTCGCGCCGGTCCTGCTGTTCCTGGCGCTTTTGCGTGCGGGTGGGCCGGTCGCCCAGGTCCAGCAAGCGCAGGTCGGTGCCGCGGGGTGCGGCCAGGTGCTCGGCACCGCCCATCATGGTGGGCTCCCAGTCAAAGATCATGCCGCCGTTGTCCCCGCCAATGACAACCGTGTCACCTGGGGTTGCGCCGGCCTTGAACAGCCCGGTTTCAACACCGATCTTGGCAAGCCGGTCGGCCAGGTAGCCGATGGCTTCTTCGTTCTGGAAGTCCGTCTGCTTCACCCAGCGCTCAGGCTTTTCACCGCGCACCCGGAACAGCGGTTCAAGGTTGCGTTCCTCACGGTGAATGGTGAACGCAGCTGCGTTGACCGCACGCGGACGCAACACAACAGGAACAACCTTTGCTGGCGTGTCAATGACGGCCTGACGGGCCGCGCTGACGATTTCTGCCATGGCAAAGCCCAGAGCCTTCAAGCCTTCATGGCTGGCGGCCGAGACGTCAAACACGCGGTAGCCGCGGGCTTCCAAGTCTGCACGCACAAACCCGGCCATATCCCGTCCGTCGGGGGAATCGACCTTGTTCAGGGCGATCAGGCGGGGGCGGGCGTTCAAGGGAACAACATCGCCGTCCGAGCCGGCAAAGCTCATGTCGACGTCGTACCGGTCAAGCTCGCGTTCGATGATGGCCAGGTCGGAAATGGGGTCACGGTCCGCCTCAAGTGCGGCACAGTCAAGGACGTGCACAATGGCTGCGCAGCGTTCAACGTGGCGCAGGAAGTTGTGGCCCAGGCCCTTGCCTTCGCTGGCACCCTCGATGAGTCCGGGGACATCGGCCATGGTGAAGCGGACGTCGCCCGCCTGGACCACGCCAAGGTTGGGGATCAGCGTGGTGAACGGGTAGTCGGCAATCTTGGGGCGGGCAGCAGACATGGCTGCGATCAAGCTGGACTTGCCGGCCGAGGGGAAGCCCACCAGCGCAATGTCTGCAATGGACTTCAGTTCAAGGACAATGTCCTGCTCGGTGCCGTCAACGCCGAGCAGGAAAAAGCCCGGTGCCCTGCGTTTTTGTGAGGACAGGGCGGCATTGCCGAGCCCGCCCTGTCCGCCGGCGGCGGCGACGTATTCGGTGCCAATGCCAACGAGGTCGGCCAGGACATTGCCGTCACGGTCCTTGATGACGGTGCCATCGGGAACCTCAAGGAGCAGGGATTCCCCGTCTTTGCCGTCACGCCAGTCGCCCATGCCGGGCTGGCCGTTGCCACCGCGGCGGTGGGGGGCGTGGTGAAAGTCAAGCAAGGTGGTGGTTTGGTCGCTGACCCGGAAGGTGACACTGCCGCCGTCGCCGCCCTTACCGCCGTCGGGCCCGCCCAAAGGCTTAAACTTTTCACGTTTAACCGAGACGCAGCCATGGCCGCCAGTCCCGCCGGATACGTGCAGAACAACCCGGTCAACGAAGCTGGCCAATGAAATCTCCTTGAATTGAATTTACGCTGGTGCACCAATTCTAGTCCGCGAGGGACCTGCCCCTGATGCCGGGCAGTGTGTTAAAAGCCAGTGGAGCGGACCAGGCGGTCCGCTCCACTGAGAAAAGCTTTGGTATTAGACCGCAGCTGCAACGATGTTGACAACGCGACGTCCACGACGCGTGCCGAACTCGACTGCGCCTGCGTCCAATGCGAACAACGTGTCATCCTTGCCACGGCCGACGCTTACGCCGGGGTGGAAGTGTGTGCCGCGCTGGCGAACGATGATTTCGCCAGCCTTGACAACCTGACCGCCGAAGCGCTTTACACCCAGGTACTGAGCGTTGGAGTCACGGCCGTTGCGAGTGGAACTCGCACCCTTTTTATGTGCCATTTGAAAATGCCTGCCTTTTTACTAAAAGATTCTAAGTTGATCGAACTTTTGATCGCTTATTAAGCGATTGAAGTGATCTTGACCTTGGACAGTTCCTGACGGTGGCCCTGACGCTTCTTGTAACCGGTCTTGTTCTTGTACTTCTGGATGACGATCTTCGGCCCGCGAAGATCCTCCAACTTCTCAGCCGTAACCTTTACATTAGCCAGGTCCTTCGCGGCGGTGGTGAGCTTGTCACCATCTACCAGGAGCAAAGCGGGCAGCTCAAACGTGCTGCCAACTCCACCGGGGACGCGGTTCATGGTCACGTGGTCTCCAACGGAAACCTTTTCTTGACGGCCGCCTGCGCGGACAATCGCGTACACCACTGGGGAACTCACTTCTCTCGACGTTTATTACAAAGTTTTTATGCCGGCTTGGATCAGATTTGATCGCCGCCAACCGCATGCGCCGCAGTTCAAAATAGAACAGACGCGGGGTGCATACTATGTGCCTCAACGCCGTGGACCTCAATGGAGTTCTGCCATGGAGTGGTTGCCCTAGGTGTTGGCGTAAGCACCGAAGATCAAGAATACGCTAATTCTAGCTCCGGGAGCAAATGACACTGGTTCGCGTTCCTCAGGGCGCCCTGCGCAACGCAGTGTTGCAAGGGCATTCCAGCGGAGTTCAGCAAACCGTACTGAACAACTTTAGCGTGCCTGAGCCGCTGATGTGCGATTTCTGCCCGTGACGCGCCGCCTTTTTCACCGAAGACGGGTGGTCTTAATCACCAAGACACGTTCGACGGCGTGACACCACCACCGGGGCCGGCGAACTGTTGGTGCGGTGCGGCAAAGAAATCCACCTCATATTGGGCCGAGTGGGCGAAGGCTCGGCGCATGCGGGTGCGTTCCGCGGCTGAGCCGTTCCGGGCTGCCGCGTCCATGATGCCCACGGCTGTGGCGGTGGCCTGCGCAAAGTCGTCGTCGGCATAAGTTTGCAGCCAGGTCCCGTAGGGGTGCCCGCCCGCACGGGCCAGGTAGTCGGCGTGCAGCACCCGGCCCACTTCCGCATACAGCCAGTAGCAGGGCAGCACGGCCGCCACGACTTCACCGTAACTGCCGGAGAAGGCCACACCCTGCAGGTGGTCAACATAGTGTTTCGTGACCGGGCCCAGCTCGGGTCCTTCCTGCTCCGGTCCTTCCGGGGAATCGAGCGGGTAATGACTGAGCCAATCCCGGTGCAGGGCCAATTCAACATCCAGGGCGTTTTGGGCGCCGCCGGCCCAAAACTTCTGCTCGGCCTCGGTCGGCGCCAGGGCACTTGCCCTGGCCAGCACACGCGAGTAAGTGGCCAGGTAGAGGGCATCCTGGGCGAGATAGTAGGCAAAGCGGTCACGGGCCAGGGTGCCCGCCGCCAGTTCCTTGATGAAGTCGAGACCGAAGATCGCCTGACGCTGCGGTGCGCAATCCTGCCAGAGCACCCGGCTGAAGGCGTCAAGGCTGGGTGCGGCAGTCGCCCACAGGGCATGCAGGTGATGGATGGGACCGGCGCCTGCGCCTACGTCCAGCACTTCGGAGGCCTCCAATGCCCCCACCAACCAAGCCTTGGCCGTGCCCACCGCCTGCCCCCAGTCCCCCGTGCGCGCCTGCAGTGTTGCCACGGCCGCCGATAGTGAGCAGCCCGTCCCGTGCGTGTTTGCGGTGTGGATCCGCGGCGCAGTGAATTCCTGGATGGCGCCGTCCACACCCACCAGCGCATCGAGGCACTGCTCCCCGGGCAGATGGCCGCCTTTAACGAGCACCATGACGTTGTGGGCGGCAGCCAGTTCCCGGCCCTGTTGCACGGCCTCGGCCCAGCTGCCCACTTCGGATTGACCCAGCAGCGCCGCCAGCTCGGGAATGTTCGGCGTCACCAGGTGGGTGTTGGCCAGCAGCGCCAGTAGAGCCTCGAGTGCTTCGGGCGCCATGAGTGTGTCACCGCTGGTTGCCACCATGACCGGATCAAGCACGACTGCGGAGGGCCGGGTGTGCGCCAGCCACTCGCCCACCGTATTCATCACCTCGGCAGTTCCGAGCATGCCGATCTTTACCGCGTCAATGGTGATGTCTGAGGCGAGGGCGTCCAGTTGGGAACGCAGAAATTCGGCCGGCGGGACATGCACGCCCTGCACGCCCCGCGTGTTTTGCGCCGTGAGGGCCGTAATGGCTGCCATGGCGTAGCCACCGTGGGCCGAAATGGATTTAATGTCGGCCTGGATACCGGCTCCCCCTGATGGGTCGGAGCCGGCAATGCTCAATACCCGCGGGTGTTTCCACGGTGATTGTGCGGTGCCAGTTGCTTCGTGGGCAGGTGAAAAGAGTGTTGTGGCGCTCATGGGACATCCCTTCGCCGGTGCTAGCCGGGCAGGTTCAACGGGTATTGTCTCAGCCGGCCCTTGTGGCCTGGCACCCCGTGTCACGCTCCACCCTACCCACAAACGCAACCATCCGGCCCCAAACGCAAACTGACCCGCAGAGGACGGCGAAAAACACGTCAAAACCGTGAATTTTCTCCGTCCTCTGCGGGTCAGTTTAGCTCGGTGCTACAGCTCAGAGGCTGGCACCCCAACACCCAAGATGATGGGCTCGCTGCTCTTCTTCACTGCCGGAACCGTCTCCGCCGGAATGTGCTGGACCTGCGCGGGGGCCGGAATCTCGACGCTGACGTGCGGCGCCGAACCCTGGCCCACCGAAGGTGCATCGGAAGTTTCCACCACCATGTCGGCACCGCCCTGTGCGCTGCGGGCGCTGCGGTTGCGTCGGCTGCGGCGTGAGCGTGAACGGCTGCCACCGCTGGAATCGTGTTCGTCGTGCTGTGCGCCGTCATGGTCGGGCGCGACGAGCTGATCCAAGGCCTCGGCCAGTCCGGCCAGGGCAGCGACCTGCTCAGCATTGTTTGGCTGGGTGAAGTCGCTGCTTTCGCTGCGGTGGCCGCGCGGCAGCTCGATGGCTTCCCCGCCCAGGTTCAGCGTTGTGGAGTCGTGATTTTCTTCCGTCTCCGTGGCGTCCACAGCGCCAGCCGGCGAGACAGCGGCGCCGTGCTCTCCGCCGTCGTGCTCGTGGTGGGAAGCCGCGGCAATGTTGGCCAGGGCGGCCCGCACCTCGTGCGCCTTCTGCGCCCGGGCAGCCTCGCCGGCCTCATCGGACAGCGGAGCCGCCGTGTCCTCGTGCTGCTCAGAATCGTGCTGCTGGCCCCGGTTCCGGTTGCGCTTGCGCTCACTGCGGGTGGAGCGGTTGGCGGTGCGATCCCCCTCACGGGTCTCGTGCCGGGGGGCGTGCGCGGCGGCAGCCTCGACGGCGGGCGAATGCGTGCGGCGGTGCTCCACGGGAATTTCGTGGGTGACCATGCCGCGACCGGCACATGTGGCGCACTGCTCACCAAAGACCTCGAGCAGGCCGGTGCCCATGCGCTTGCGCGTCATCTGGACCAGGCCCAGGGAGGTGACTTCGGCGACCTGGTGCTTGGTCCGATCACGGCCCAAGCACTCGACGAGACGGCGCAGCACGAGGTCGCGGTTGGATTCCAGGACCATGTCGATGAAGTCGATGACGATGATGCCGCCGATGTCGCGCAGGCGCAGCTGGCGCACCACTTCCTCGGCGGCTTCCAGGTTGTTCTTCGTGACGGTTTCCTCAAGGTTGCCGCCGGAGCCGGTGAACTTGCCGGTGTTCACGTCGACCACGGTCATGGCCTCGGTGCGGTCGATGACCAGGGAGCCGCCGGAGGGCAGGAAGACCTTGCGCTCCAGGGCCTTGTTGATCTGCTCGTCGATGCGGTGTGCGGCGAAGATGTCCTCGGGCTGGGTCCACTTTTCCAGGCGGTCCAGCAGGTCCGGGGCCACGTACGTCACGTACGCCTCGATGGTGTCCCAGGCGTCCTCTCCGGAGACGATGAGCTTGGTGAAGTCCTCGTTGAAGACGTCGCGAACCACCTTGATGGTCAGGTCGGGTTCGGCGTACAGCATTTCCGGGGCGAGCGTCTTGGTGGAGGAGGCACGGTTGCTGATGCCCTCCCACTGGGCGCGCAACCGGTTGATGTCGTTGGTGAGCTCTTCCTCGCTGGCACCCTCAGCCGCCGTGCGCACAATGACGCCGGCGTTTTCGGGCAGGTGGTCCTTCAGGACGCGCTTGAGCCGGTTGCGTTCGACGTCGGGCAGCTTGCGTGAAATGCCTGTCATGGAGCCGCCGGGCACAAACACCAGGTAGCGTCCTGGCAGGGAAATCTGGCTGGTCAGGCGCGCACCCTTGTGGCCCACGGGGTCCTTGGAGACCTGGACCAGGACAGAATCGCCGGACTTCAGCGCGTTCTCGATGCGGCGCGGCTGGCCGTTGAGGTTGGCTGCATCCCAGTCAACCTCCCCTGCGTACAGCACGGCGTTGCGGCCGCGGCCGATGTCAACGAAGGCTGCTTCCATGCTGGGCAGCACGTTCTGAACCTTGCCCACATAGACGTTGCCGATCAGTGAGTCCTGCTGCGTCTTTGAGACGAAGTGCTCGGCCAGGATGCCGTCTTCCAGGACGCCGATCTGGATGCGGTCGTCGGCCTGGCGGACCACCATGACACGGTCAACGGATTCGCGGCGGGCCAGAAATTCGGCTTCCGTGATGACTGTGCGGCGGCGGCCGGAGTCGCGAGAGTCGCGGCGGCGCTGCTTCTTGGCTTCCAGACGGGTGGAACCGCGCAGGCTCGTCACCCGGTTCACGGAGGTGGAATCTGCGGAGGTCCTCGGGGCACGCACACGGGTCACCGTGTTGGGCGGATCTTCATCGCTGCCACCCGTGAGTTCCAGGTCGGCGTCACCGCGGCGGCGGCGACGGCGACGGCGGGAGGTCACGCCGTCGTCTGAGCCCTCGTCGTCATCCTCGTCAGTCTCGCCGGACTCCACGAAGTCGGTGGCCTCGGCCTCGGTGGAGCGGGGGCGGCGGTTGCGGTTGCGTGCGCGGCCGCGGCGGTCGCCGTCATCCTCGTGACCTTCCGTGTCCTGCTCGTCGGAAGTGGCAGCTGCTGACGGAACAGCCAGGCTGAGATCCGGAGCCAGGAACAGTGCCGACATGCCGGCGGCAGGTTCCATGAACAATGAATCCGTGGCCGGCGTGCTGTCCTGGTCCATGGCTTCCGGAGCCGGCGGCTGCTCGGTGCGGGCTGGCGCAACCGTGGCTTCGGCAACGGAGGCTTGCTCGCCAGGAGTTGCTGTCTCGGGGGCCGCTGCAGCCGGGGCCGTCTTGGCTGCAGTGCGGCGGCGGCTGCGTGTGGCTGCCGGAGCGGCGGCGGCAGACTCGATGGCCACCGGAGCGTCCGCCACGGCGGGGGTGTTGCCTCCGTCAAGGCTAATTTCCTGCTGTACACCTTCCGCCTGCACGAGTGCTGCCGTGGCAGGCGAGGAGGTCCTGCGCGTGGCACGGCGGGCAGGCGCCTTGGCCGGTTTGTCGGCAGGCACGACGGCGGCACTTGTCCCAGCACTGTCAGCGTCAGCCAGGGTGGTGGCGTCGTCAGCGACGGATGCGGTTGCAGCCTTCGCGACCGGGGCAGCCTTCGCGGCGGTTGAGGTGACCGGGGCCTTGGCCGCACGGCTGCGGCGTGCAGGCGCCTTCGCCACGGTTTCGGCAGGCACCTCGGCAGCAGTCAGCGCTTCAGGGGCATTCGGCGCTTCGGCAGCGGCCGGGCTGACTGTGGAGCTCTCGGCGCTCAGGAGCAATTCTCCCTGAACGGCAACGGTGGCCGAAGCAGGGGCAGTTACCGGGGAGGTGGCCCGGCGGCGGGGTGCCCGCTTGGCCGGCGCAGCAGCTTCAGCCGGGGCGGCCTCGGCAGAGGCGGGTTCGGACACGGAGGCGGCAGCCGGGGCGGCGGACTCAGCGACGGGGGAAGAGTCGGCAATGCCGTCAAGCAGCGTCGGCTCCTCCGTGGCGGTCACGGGAGCCGTGACCTTCTTGGCGCGGCTGCGGCGCACGGGAGCTTTCTTGGCAGGAACTGCCGGAACTTCGGTGTTTTCCGGTGCGGTCTGTTCATTATCCATTGTGGGCGTTACTTTCGCGCCGGGGCGACACCCCCACATCGGATGCCGAGACCGGCAGATGTGCCAACACCCGCAGGCGTTGACGGAAGTCGTCTAATTTACTTCACAGGCGGCACCAACTTCTGGGTGCGCAAGCTCTGGAAAGCCAATGGTTCGCGAAAACCGGTCCGGTGGATGGCTGCACTCGTGGCAGTCCCGTCACCGGCAGCCCGTTGGCGTGCCATTGGACCGGGAGGCGCATGTGGATCACCAACCAGCCGAAACCATTGTCTCATACGCACCCCTGCGTGACGCCAGTTTCGCGCAGGGCGCGCCATGATTCACGCGCTACAATCAGGACACAATTGCCTCTCTCATCCGATAAGGACATTATGCCGAGCACCAAAGCCTCCGCCAGCGACTCAACGGAACTGGCGACGCCCGTCTTGGCGCGTGCCAAACCGTTCGGCTGGTTCCTGGTCATTGCCGGTGCCGTTGCATGGATCGCGTCCTTCACTCTGGTGTTGGAAAGGCTAGAGCTTTACAAGGACCCGAATGCCACGGCCAGCTGCGACTTCAACTCGTGGATCTCCTGCAGCGATGTCATGAAGACGCCCGAAGCTGCCCTACTCGGCTTCCCCAATCCGTTCATCGGCGTCGTGGCGTTTGCGGTCGTCATCACCACCGGCGTGGTCTTGCTCGCCGGAGCACGGCTGGCCCGCTGGTACTGGATCGGCATGCAAGTAGGCATCACCGCCGGCATGGCTCTGGTGGGCTGGTTCTGGTTCACCGCCGTCTACACCCTCGCCGTCCTCTGCCCGTACTGCATGGTGGTGTGGGCCATGATGATCCCGCTCTTCGTTTGGACCACCATCCGCAACATCAACGCTGGGCTCATCCCGGCCCCGCCGGCGCTCACCAAGTTCCTCAACGATTGGGCCTGGGTCATTGTCGGCCTGTTCTACCTGGCCGCCCTGGCCTCCATCTTCTTCAAGTTCATGTACCTGATCATCCCCTCCAACGCCTAACCCCACCTTCAGACGCTCCTGCAGTTGCGGGGCAATTTTGGCCAACGCTCCTGCACCTGCTGCAGGAGCGTTTGTGTTTAGTGCCCCGGATGTGAGCGAGCGTCGGGAGGAAATGCCCCGCAAGTGAGCGAGCGTTTGTAGCAGGAAGTACGACGGCGGGAGGTCACCTTTTCACAAAAAGGTGCCCCCCCGCCGTCGTGCTTTGGGGGCAATGCTTAGGCGAACCAGATACCGATCTCGCGCTCGGCGGATTCGACCGAGTCGGAGCCGTGGACGAGGTTCTGCTGGACCTTCAGCCCCCAGTCGCGGCCAAAGTCGCCGCGGATGGTGCCGGGAGCGGCCGTGGTGGGATCCGTGGTGCCGGCCAGGGCACGGAAGCCCTCGATGACGCGGTGGCCCTCGAAGATGGCGGCGACAACCGGGCCGGAGAGCATGAATTCAACGAGCGGCTCGTAGAACGGCTTGCCGGCGTGCTCGGCGTAATGCGCCTCAAGCTGCTCGCGCGTGGCGGCGACCTTCTTCAGCTCGGCGAGGGTGTAGCCCTTCGCTTCGATGCGGGCCAGGACGGCGCCGGACAGGTTGCGGGCCACGCCGTCGGGCTTGACCAGGACTAGGGTGCGCTCAATGCTCACAGTAACTCCAATAACTTGGTAAAAAAGGACAATCAGGTTTAGTTTACTTCGCCGGTCTCGCCGGGCGCGGAGGTCTCGGGGTGGGTTGCATCCCACTCGGCCTGGGCCTTGGCACGGGCAGCGTTCTCCCGGTCAATCCTGGCGCCGGCGTACAGGGCGTACCACCAGGCCACGGCGAACAGCACGCCGACGACGAACATGGACGATTCCCAGATGCCGCTCGCGATCAGGGCGATTTGCAGGATCCAGCCAAAGGCGGGGCCCCAGGGCCTGCGGATGACCCCGCAGGCAAGGATCATCAAAAGGGCCAGCACGCCGGCCGCGATCAGATAGGCGGGGTTCTTGCCGTGGACGCCAAACAGGCCCAGGCCAAGGAAAAGCGCCACAAATGCTTCAAGGACCAGCACGACCGAGGCGAACATGAGCCTGGTTGAGCGTGGCTTCTTGGGCGTGTTGGGCTGCCAGTCGCGCTGCGCCTTGGTCAATTTCGCCATGTCAGGCACCTTCCTTTTCGCCGGGCCGTCCCAGCAGGATGCGGGCTTCGCCTACCAGGGTGATGGAGCCGGTGATCAGCACGCCCCCGGCGAGGTCGTTGTTCGCTTCGGCGCGTTCCACGGCCCATTCGATGGCGTCGTCAAGCTTCTCGGCAATGTGGACGTCTTCTTCCTGCCAACCAAGGTCGACGGCGAGCTCGGCCAGTTCCGCTGCCGGAATGGCGCGCGGAGAGTTGGACTGGGTCAGGCAGAGTTCCTGTGCCTCATCCCCGTACGCTTCCTTGAGTGAGTTCAGGATTTCCTCGGCGTCCTTTTCGGCCAGGACACCGAGCACCACCACGAGCTTGCTGAACGCGAAGGACTCCTGGAGGGCGGCGGCGCTGGCGGCGATGCCTGCCGGGTTGTGTGCGGCGTCCACCACGATGGTGGGCGAGGTGCGCATGACCTCCAGGCGCCCGGGTGAGGTGACGGCGGCGAATCCTTCCTGCACGAGGTCGTGGTTCAGTTCCTTCTCTCCCCCGCCCAGGAATGCCTCCAGGGCCGCAAGTGCGACGGCGGCATTCTGGGCCTGGTGTTCGCCGTGCAGTGGGAGCAGGATGCCTGGGTAACGCCCGGCCAGTCCCTGCAGGTCGAGCATCTGCCCGCCCACGGCAACCGTGCGGGCCTCGACACCAAATTCAACACCTTCAAAGCGGAAGTCGGCGTGCTTGTCGCGGGCCGCATCCAGGATGACCTGGGCCGCGTCGGTGGGCTGGGCGGCGCTGATGACAAAGGCACCCTCCTTGATGATGCCGGCCTTCTCCTGCGCGATCAGCCCGGTGGTGTCCCCGAGGAGTTCGGTGTGGTCCAGGGAGATGGGGGTGATGACGGCGACCTGGCCGTCACCCACATTGGTGGCGTCCGTGATGCCGCCCAGGCCCACCTCCATGACAGCCACGTCAACGGGTTCGTCGGCGAAGATGGCGAAGGCCAGGACGGTCAGGCACTCAAAGTACGTCAGGCGCACCTGACCCGCTGCTGTGAGCTCGGAGTCGACAATGTCCAGGTAGGGGCGGATTTCGTCCCAGATTCGCACAAACGTCTCATCGCTGACGGGGGCCCCGTCAATGCTGATGCGTTCGGTGACCTTTGTCAGGTGCGGGCTCGTGTACCGCCCGGTGCGCAGATCATGGGCCAGCAGGCCGGCCTCGATCATGCGGGCCGTGGAGGTTTTCCCGTTGGTGCCGGTGATGTGGATGATGGGGAAGGCCTTGTTCGGCTCCGCCAAAACATCCATGGCCCGGAACAGCGGAGCCAGGCGCGGCTCCATCTTGTTTTCGGGCGCGCGTCCCAAAAGTTCGGCGTACACGCTCTCCACCGAGAATTCATCATGCTGGGCAGTCATGTTAGACGATGCTCCGTTCAACTGTGATGGTGGTTTCAACGTCACCGGGGATGAGTTCCAGCTTCACCGTCAGGGTCTCACCCTTGAGCAGTTCGGCGTTGGCATGCAGCGCGTCAACCACGTCCTGCGGTGCGCTGATGATGGTGCGGATCCGGTCGCTGACGTGCAAGCCTGTTTCCTTGCGTGCCTGCTGAACGGCACGGATCATGTCACGCGCCGTTCCCTCGGCCTCAAGCTCGGGCGTCAGCTCGGTGTTGAGCACCACGAAGCCCCCGTGCGGCAGCATCGCAACGGCACTCTTGCCGCCGTCGTGCGCGTCCGCAACCACCGTCTCGAGGGTGTACTCGGACGGTTCCAGGGCGAGGGAGCCTGCGGTAACAACCCCGTCGGTGACGGACCAGTCGCCGGACTTGGCACCCTTGATGGCCAGCTGGACGTCCTTGCCGAGGCGGGGCCCGGCGGCGCGGGCGTTGACCACGAGCTTTTGGGAGATGCCGAATTCCTCCGGGGAGGCCTCGGCGGCGTCGACAAAGCGGATGGTGCGGATGTTCAGTTCGTCGGCGATGATCGCGGCGCCGTCGTTCAGGGCCGCGGCGTTGGGGGCCACGACGGTGAGTTCCGCCAGGGGCAGGCGCACGCGCAGCTTGGCGGCCTTGCGCAGGCTGGAACCGGTGGAGCAGATCTGCTGGATCTTATCCATCTGTTCCACCAGCGCGGGGTTGGGGACGAAGAGGTCGGCGTTGGGCCAGTCGGTCAGGTGCACGGAACGGCCGCCGGTGAGCCCGCGCCAGATCTCCTCGGTGAGCAGCGGCAACAGCGGGGCGGCCACGCGGCACACAGTTTCCAGTGCCGTGTAGAGCGCGTCGAAGGCGTCCGTGTTCTCGTCGAAGAAGCGGTTGCGGCTGCGGCGCACGTACCAGTTGGTGAGCATGTCCAGGTAGCTGCGCAGTGAATCGCAGGCGCCGGAGACGTCGTAGTCGTCAAGCTTGGCTGTCAGTTCACGCACCAGATCGCCGGTGTTGGCCAGCAGGTATTGGTCCATGGGATCCGAGTAGCCGTCAAAGCGCAGCGTCGCATCGTAGCCGTTGCCGCCGTTGGCCGTGTTCGCGTACAAGGTGAAGAAGCTGTACACGTTCCACAGTGGCAGGATGACCTGGCGGACGCCGTCGCGGATGCCTTGTTCGGTGACCACCAGGTTGCCCCCGCGCAGGATCGGGCTGGACATGAGGAACCAGCGCATGGCGTCGGAGCCGTCACGGTCCAGGACCTCGGAGACGTCCGGGTAGTTGCGCAGCGACTTGGACATTTTTTGCCCGTCCGAGCCGAGCACGATGCCGTGGCTGATGACGTTGCGGAACGCCGGGCGGTCAAAGAGCGCGGTGGAGAGGATGTGCAGCATGTAGAACCAGCCGCGGGTCTGTCCGATGTACTCGACGATGAAGTCGGCCGGGTTGTGGGTGTTGAACCAGTCTTCGTTCTCGAACGGGTAGTGCACCTGTCCGTAGGGCATGGAGCCGGAGTCAAACCAGACGTCCAGGACGTCTTCGACGCGGCGCATGGTGGACTGTCCGTGCTCGGGGGTGCGGGGGTCGTCCGGGTTGGGGCGGGTGAGCTCGTCGATGAACGGGCGGTGCAGGTCCACCTCGCCCTCGTTGTTCACGGGGAGGCGGCCGAAGTCGGCCTGCATTTCCGCGAGGGAACCGTAGACGTCGGTGCGCGGGTATTCGGGGTCGTCGGACTGCCACACCGGGATGGGGGAACCCCAGTAGCGGTTGCGGGAGATGGACCAGTCGCGGGCGTTGGCCAGCCACTTGCCGAACTGGCCGTCCTTGACGTTGCCGGGGATCCAGTTGATGTCCTGGTTCAGTTCGACCATGCGGTCCTTGAACGCCGTGACTTCCACGTACCAGGAGGAGACGGCGCGGTAGATCAGGGGTGTGCGGCAGCGCCAGCAGTGCGGGTAGCTGTGCACGTAGCTGGCCTGGCGGACCAAACGGCCGGCGTCGCGGACAACGCGGGTGATGGTCTTGTTGGCGTCAAAGACCTGCACGCCGGCGATGTCGCCCAGTGGCCCGCCGGCAAACAGCGGCAGGAAGTTGGCTCCCTCGTCGACGGAGAGGACCACGGGGATGCCGTACGTCTCGCAGACCTTCTGGTCCTCTTCACCGTAGGCGGGGGCCTGATGGACGATGCCGGTACCGTCGGTGGTGGTCACATAGTCGGCGAGCAGGAACTGCCAGGACTTGGCGGTGCCGTACTTTTCGTCGTCAGCAAAGTAGTCCCACAGCGGCTCGTACTTCAGGCCCTCAAGTTCGGCACCCGCGTAGCTGGCGGTGACGGCGGCAGTCGCGGCAGCACCGTCGTCGTACCCCAAATCCTTGGCGTGGGCAGCAACGAGGTCGGCGGCGAGCAGGAACTTTCCGGCAGAGGCGCCTGTTGCGGAACCGTTGGGACCCACAGGAACGACGGCGTAGCTCACCTTCGGCCCGACCGCGAGAGCCTGGTTGGTGGGCAGCGTCCAGGGGGTGGTGGTCCAGGCGATGGCGGCAACCCCGGCCAGCTCCTGCGAAAGCGCGGATTCGCCGGCGAGGATCGGGAAGGTGACGGTGACGGTCGAATCCTGGCGGTCCTTGTAGACGTCGTCATCCATGCGCAACTCATGGTTGGAGAGAGGGGTCTCGTCCTTCCAGCAGTAGGGCAGCACGCGGTAGCCGTTGTACGTCAGGCCCTTGGAGTGGAGCTGTTTGAACGCCCAGAGCACGGACTCCATGTACTCGACGTTGAGCGTTTTGTAGTCGTTCTCGAAGTCGACCCAGCGGGCCTGGCGGGTGACGTATTCCTGCCATTCGCCGGCGTACTTCATGACGGAGGAGCGGCAGGCGTCGTTGAACTTGTCGATGCCCATGGCCTCGATCTGGGCCTTGTCGGTCATGCCCAGCTGCTTCATGGCTTCCAGTTCGGCGGGCAGCCCGTGCGTGTCCCAGCCGAAGCGGCGCTCAACCCGGCGCCCGCGCTGGGTCTGGTAGCGGGCCACGAGGTCCTTGGCGTAGCCGGTGAGCAGGTGGCCGTAGTGCGGCAGGCCGTTGGCGAAGGGCGGGCCGTCGTAGAAGACGAATTCGTTGGAGCCGTCCTCGCCGGCGTCGCGGGCGTCGATGCTGGCCTGGAAGGTGCCGTCCTGTTCCCAGTACTTGAGGACGAGTTCCTCCACTTCGGGGAAACGCACGGAAGCTGGCACATGGTTGGATTCGGCGTGCAGGCCGTGGGCCGCGGTTGCCTTGGGGAAGTGGGTCATCACATCATCCTGGTTGGGGGCGTTCGTTTCAGGATGCAAGGACGGCTTGCGCCGCGGTACCACCTCGCTTGCCGCATTTGGTTTTTACGCCAAACGCGGCCGCTTGTTGACTGCTGTGACGGGCTTACCCGTCCGGTTCTACTGGCTTTGCTATTGCTCGGCGTTCTTCCGGAAGCTCACCGGTGATGGCCGGGTCAACGCTTTGCCCCTTATTCTACGGGATGTTGCGGGCCGGCGGGGACGCCCCCTTGCGGCGCCGTGTGCCTAGCGGCGGATCACCTTGTGGGCGGCGGCCTGGGCCACCGGGCGCATGACGATCGTATCCAGGTTCACATGATGGGCAAGCCCGACGGCGTAACCCACCACGCCTGCCACGTCCTCCCCCGTCAGGGGTTTCGCCACGCCCTTGTAGACGTTGTCGGCGGCTTCCTGGTTGCCGGCCAGGCGGTTGAGGGTGAACTCTTCCGTGTGCACCATGCCAGGGGCCACCTCGATGACGCGGATGTTGTGTTCGGCTTCTTCCAGGCGCAGGGCGTCATTGAGTGCATGCTGGCCAAATTTTGCGGCGTTGTAACCGGATCCGCCTTCGTAGGCGGTGTGTCCGGCCGTGGAGGTCAGGTTCAAGATGGTGGCGTTGCCGTGGCTGCGCAGCTCGGGCAGGAACGCCTTGATGACCCGGAGTGTGCCCAGGACGTTGACCTGGTACATCCACTCCCAATCGTCCTCATGGGCGTTGGCCACACTGTCCACGCCGCGGGCACCGCCGGCAATATTGATGAGGGTGTCCGTCCCGCCCGCCGGGCCAAAGGTGTCGGTGGCGAACTCACGGAGGCGGGCGACGTCGTCGTCCTTGGTGACATCGGCGGCGCAGGCGATGGCACCGGTTTCCTGGGCGAGCGCCTCGAGGCGGTCCGTGCGCCGGGCCACGGCGATGACGTTCCAGCCGTCGTTGCGAAGCTGGCGGACCGTGGCGGCGCCGATGCCTGAGCTGGCGCCTGTGACTACTGCATTTTTGGAAGTGTTTTCAGCCATGGCTCAAATGTAGCTGCTATTGGGCTGCGTTCAGAAAATCCAGCAGCACGGCCGCCTGGTTTTCGTGGTGGTCCTTGGCCCCGTAGAGCAGCACCACATGGTCATGGGCGGCAATAGTCTCACGCAGCTGTGCCACGGCGGGGTTGTCCTGCAGTTCAGCCGTGTAATCGCGAACAAAGGCCTTAAAGTTCTCTTCCTTGTGGCCGAAGGCGTGGCGGACCTCCGTGCTGGGGCCCGCCTCCTTGAGCCAGAGGTCAATTTTGTCCTTCGTGACCCCGCGCGGCCACAGCCTGTCGACCAGGACCCGGTACTCCCCCGGTTCAGGTTCCTCATAAACACGCAAGATTCTTAGAGTGCCCATATTTGCATCATAGCCCTGGCGCAGATACTTGGGTCAGCGGCCTCGGATGTCCTGTTCTGCGCCGAAGTGGACACCGTCCACTCGGTGCCCGATGCTCCAGCGCATGCTTGCGGCGTAATGGTGCGCCGGTTCGGCAGTGGGGCACCGTTGAGGGCAAACGGTGCGCAGCTCCAGTGGCACGCGCGCCGTCTGTGCCGCATCCTGAACTCATGCGCAGCAGTCACTGCGAGTTCTGCGCATGCCTAAAGTTCCCTGAAGACATACGCGCAACTCCTTGTTACTGGTGCGTAGGGGCGCCTAGATGCATCAGTAATAACGAGTGGTGCGTAGGTGCGGCGTCGTTTAGGCTCGCACGTCCATTTAGGCCGAGTACAGCTCCAGCACCCGGGCCGCGGGCGCATCCATCGGCAGAAAGTAGTCGCACTGCCACGTCTGGCTGCGCCGGGCCTGGGCACTGGTGGTTTCAACGTCGGGCGTGTAGACGCGCATGGCCCGTTTGCCTCCCTTCCCGTCAATGGACACCACGCCGTGGCGGGCCAACGCTGCTTCGGGGAACACGAACTGTCCCAGCCCCGCACCCTGGCCGGCCTGGATGACAAACAGTGCAACGCCGTCGTGCGTGTCAAAGGGCCGGATGGGACCGTCCGCGGACCGCTGCCACAGCGTCACAAACTGCCCCAATTTGGTGGGCGTGGTCTTGGCCCTGCGGAACACAGCGGGCCGGCCGCCCAGCAAAAGGGAGTGGGCACGGTAGTCGGCACCCTCGGGCTCGGGCGCGACATCGTCCCAGGCCAGCCCCGCGGCCGCCCACATTTCCATCGACTGCTGCATGCTTAAATCTCCTGAATCTTAGGTTCTGGCCAACTCATGAAAGAATCGTGACCATGGCTGACATCATTCCGGGCACAGACACGCCCGCACCCACCTCAAGCAACGTCCCCGACAAGCCCGTTTTGGAGGGCCTTGAAGAGTCCCTGACCAAGCGCTGGCTGGCGGAGGGCACCTACAAGTTTAACCGTGAAACCACCCGGGAGCAGGTGTACTCCATCGACACTCCCCCGCCCACGGCGTCCGGATCGCTGCACGTGGGGCACATGTTCTCCTACACGCAGACCGATGTGCTGGCGCGATTCCAGCGCATGACCGGCAAGAACGTGTTCTACCCGATGGGCTGGGACGACAACGGCCTGCCTACCGAGCGCCGCGTCCAAAACTACTACGGTGTGCGCTGCGATCCGAAGATTTCCTACGACGCCGACTACCGCCCTCCCGCAACCCCGGCCAAGAACCAGCGTGATTTCGATGCCGTCTCGCGCAGGAATTTCATCGAGTTGTGCGAGGAGCTCGCCGTTGAGGACGAGAAGGTTTTCCAGCACCTTTTCCAGACCTTGGGCCTGTCGGTTGACTGGGATCTGACGTACCGGACCATCGACCAGCACTCCCGTGCCGTCTCACAGCGCGGTTTCCTGGCCAACCTGGCCGCTGGCGACGCCTACATGTCGGAGGCCCCCACCTTGTGGGATGTCACGTTCCGCACCGCCGTGGCCCAGGCCGAGCTGGAGGACCGCGAAATGCCGGGCGCGTACTACCGCTTCCCGTTCGTCGCCGAAGACGGCACGAAGATTTACATTGAGACCACGCGCCCGGAATTGCTCGCGGCCTGCTCCGCCCTGGTGGCGAACCCGGACGATGAGCGCTACAAGCCGCTGTTTGGCAAGAAGGTCACCTCGCCGCTGTTCGGGGTTGAGGTTGAGGTTCGCGCCCATGCGCTGGCCAAGCCCGACAAGGGCTCCGGCATCGCCATGGTCTGCACCTTCGGCGACCTGACCGACGTGACATGGTGGCGTGAATTGCAGCTGCCCACGCGTGCCATTGTTGGCCGCGACGGCCGCATCATCAGTGACACCCCCGAATGGATCAGCACCGAGGAAGGCCGCGCCAACTACGCCGCCATCGCCGGCAAAACCGTCTTCAGCGCCAAGGAAGGCGTGGTTGCCATGCTGACCGATGCGGAACTGCTGGACGGGGAAGTCAAGAAGATCATGCACCCCGTGAACTTCTTTGAAAAGGGCGACAAGCCCCTCGAGATCGTCTCCTCCCGCCAGTGGTACATCCGCAATGGCGGACGCGACGAAGAACGCCGCGAACGCCTCATCAACCGCGGCAAGGAAATCGAGTTCCACCCGGCGTTCATGCGCTCGCGCTACGACAACTGGATCTCAGGTTTGAACGGCGACTGGCTCGTCTCACGTCAGCGCTTCTTCGGCGTACCGGTTCCCGTTTGGTACCCCTTGGATGCCGACGGCAACCCGGACTATGACCACCCGATCCAGCCCACCACCGAAATGCTGCCGGTTGACCCCGCAGCGGATGCGGCCCCGGGCTACACCGAGGAACAACGCAACGTTGCCGGCGGCTTCGTGGGCGACGCCGATGTGCTCGACACCTGGGCCACCTCATCCCTGACACCGCAGATTGTTGGCGGCTGGGGCGTTGACGAGGAGCTCTTCTCCACCGTCTACCCCTTTGATCTGCGTCCCCAGGGCCATGACATCATCCGCACCTGGCTGTTCTCCTCCGCCGTGCGCGCCGACGCCCTCCAGGGCAGTGCACCGTGGAAGCATGCAGCGATCTCCGGCTGGATCCTTGACCCGGACCGCAAGAAGATGTCCAAGTCCAAGGGCAACGTGGTGGTCCCCACCGACGTGCTCAACGACTTTGGTGCCGACGCCGTCCGCTACTGGGCAGCCTCCGCCAAGCTCGGCGCCGACACGGCGTACGAAATTGCGCAGATGAAGATTGGCCGCCGCCTGGCCATCAAGCTGCTCAACGCCTCCAAGTTCGTGTTGAACCTGGGCGCCACCGAGGCGAATGTGCTTTCCAAGGACACCGCCGTGCTGACCAACCCGCTGGACCGCGGCCTGCTGGCCCAGCTCTCGGAGGTTGTTGCTGCATCGACGGCCGCGTTTGAGAAGTATGACTACGCCCGTGCCCTGCAGCTGACCGAGAGCTTCTTCTGGCACTTCACCGATGACTACGTGGAACTTATCAAGGACCGCGCCTACGGTGCCAGCGGCGAGGAAGGCCAGGCATCAGTACTGGCCGCACTCGCCACCACGCTGGATTCGCTGCTGCGCCTGTTCGCACCTTTCCTGCCGTTTGCCACGGAGGAAGTGTGGAGCTGGTGGCGTGCCGGTTCGGTGCACCGCGCCGAGTGGCCCACCGCTGTTGGCGTCGACGACGGCGACACCACCTTGCTCGCGACGGTCGGGGACGCGCTTTCGGGCATCCGCAAGGCCAAGTCCGAGGCCAAGGTCAAGCAGCGCACCCAGGTGCTCACCGCGACGGTGACCGCCAGCGATGTTGAGGCAGCCCAGCTGGCCGCCGGTTTGGGCGACCTGAGGGCCGCCGCGAACGCCGTGGAGATCACGCTTGCCGTGGGCGAAGGCGAACTCACCGTGTCCGACGTCGAGCTGGCGCCGGCGCAGGAGCCAATCCAGGCCTAGCACGTCCAACGGCCCCGCACCGCCTCGCCGAGATGTGCGATGACGCCCTCCGGCTGTGGCCGCTGCCCGATCCGGGTGGCGGCCACAGCCGTCTCTCTCCGCCGAGATGTGCGATGACGCCCTCGCTCCCGCACCGCCACCGCCGAGGTGTGAGATAAACCCCAACCGTCGGTTGGGGTTTATCTCACACCTCGGCGGAATTGTTGGGGCGGAGTGGTTTTGTGCGGAGTTGCTGTTTTTGCTGGGATGCGCGGGCGAGCTTCTTCAAGCCCTTTTTCCGCGGCACGCGCACAGGCTCCGGCCAGCGGGGTGCCAACTCATCACCGAGGGTGGTGCCGCGCAGCTTGCGGCCAAACATGGGCAGCACCCAGTCGTTCATCCATAGATACTGGTCCCGAACCCACTCCACTGTTCCCCGGGCGGCCGGCTCCGGCTTGTGCTTGAGCGCTATCCCGTGCGGAACGCCCAGCTGTTCCAAGACCCGCGCCGCCAGGTATTTGTGCCCGGCTTTGGACATGTGCAGCCTGTCAGAAGCCCACAGCCGAGGATGGGCGTAGACGCCAAAGGTGGCATAGTCCACCAAGACGGCCCCATACTTTTCGGCGATGGTCCGCACGCCGTCGTTATATGCGTGGTTTTTCCGCCGCAGCGGGGCCAGCAGGGGCGAGACTTCCACGTCATAGCCGGTGAAGAGCAGCAATGTCGCTCCGGTCTGCGCCAGCCGTGCCACGATGTGTTCATACTCCTCCAGGATGTCGGCGACTCTAGTTCCCAGATCCATGACGTCGTTGCCGCCTGCATACAGCGAAATTAGTGTTGGCTCCATGGCGATGCCGACTTCGAGTTGTTCGGCGATGATGTGCCGGAGCCGTTTGCTGCGGATGGCCAGGTTGGCGTACTCCCATCCGGGCTGGGCACGTGCCAGCCCTTCGGCCACGCGGTCCGCCCAGCCCCGGACGCCGTTCGGCAGGTGCGTGTTGGCATCACCCACACCCTCGGTGAATGAATCCCCGAGAGCCACGTACCGTCCGGGTCCGGCAAAGTTCACCGGGATTCAGACCACCGGCCGCAGCTCGGCAACCCGAGTCCGGTCTGTTGCCCCTCCGGTATTGCCGCGCCCGGTCCCATGGAACTCCCATCCGGCTGCGCGCCACGCTTCGGATCCAGCACGTTGCGGCCGTCCAGCATGACGGGCCGCCGGACAATGGCCGCGGCCCGTACCGGGTCCAAAGCAACATACTGCGGCCAGTGCGTCAACAACAGCACCAGCTCGGCACCACCGAGAGCGGCGTCAACGTCTGCGTCAAAGTTCAACTGCGGATGCTGCAGCCATGCATTGCCAACAGCCTGCGGATCGGTGACCGTCACAAGGGCCCCCTGCGCCGCGAGTTGGGTGGCCACATCCAGTGCCGGAGAGTCGCGAATGTCGTCGGTGTGCGGCTTGAAGGCAGCCCCGAGCACCGTGATGCGCCGGCCCTTCACTGAACCACCACACAGGCGCAGCGCCGCCTCGGCCAGCCTGAACCGCGCGTCGGCGTTGATGCCGTCCACCACCGAGAGCAGCTCATCCAGGGCATCCATGCCGCATTTTTGCGCCTGAGCCCGGAATGCGCGCAGGTCCTTGGGCAGGCAGCCACCCCCAAACCCGGCACCCGCCTGCAGGTAGCTGCCACCGATGCGGCCGTCGTGACCCAGCGCTTCGGCAAGTTGTACGACGTCGGCCCCCACCTGATCGCACAACTCACCGACCGCGTTGATGTAGGAGAGCTTCATCGCCAGGAATGCGTTAGCGGATACCTTCGCCAGCTCCGCCGTCGCCAAGTTGGTGATCAGGCGCGGCGTTTCGCGCACCAGCAGCGGCGCGTAGACGGCGTCGAGCATGGCAGCGGCGCCAATGCCTGCGGCACCGTCGGTTACGCCGTAAACAAGCCGGTCCGGGTGCAGGGAGTCTTGCACGGCCGTGCCCTGGCGCAGGAATTCCGGGTTCCATGCGACGGTGGCTCCGCTCGGAGCGAGCCTGCGCGCGATGTCCGCTGCGGTCCCCACCGGAACCGTTGACTTGCCCACCACCAGGGCATCGGGGCGTAGCTGGGGCGCCAGCGCCGTAACGGCGGCGTCCAGGAAAGAGAGGTCGGTGTCGTTGGCCGTCTTGGACTGCGGCGTGCCGACACAGAGGAAGTGCACCTCAGCATCGGCCAGCCGTGCAGGGTCCGTGGTGAAGGTGAGCCGGCCGCCGTCGTGCCCTTCCTGCAGCAGTTCCGCCAGCCCCGGCTCATGGAAGGGCGCCGTGCCCGCCGCCAGCAGTTCAACCCGGGCCGGGTCTGTGTCGAGGCCGACGACTTGGTGGCCGAAGTGAGCCAGCGTGGCCGCGTGCACCGTGCCGAGGTAGCCAGCCCCAATCACTGAGATTTTCATTTGATGCCCCTCATTTGAATTCCCTTCATAACGGATGGCAGCCGCAGGTGTTCGGCTATGGCTTGGGTGTAGTGGCCCATCAATTGTTCGCAGACCGTGTGCCAGCTGCGGCCCTGCACCTGCTCCACCGCAGCCTCACCGAAGGCAGCACGTTTGGCATCGTCGCCGATCAGGTCTTCGGCGTACGTCCGCAACTGGTTGAGATTGCCCGGGGCGTAGAGCCAGCCGGTGCGGGAGGAGTCCACCAGGTCAACTGGGCCGCCTCGTCCGGTGGCCACCACGGGCACACCAGATGCCATGGCTTCCTGAATGGTTTGGCAGAACGTTTCCAGCTCGCCCGGATGCACGAACAAGTCGAAGGAGGCCATGGCGGCGGCCAGCTCGTCGCCGCCGAGAAAGCCGGTGAAGTGCGCCCCGGGCAGGGCGGCTTCAAGGTGTGCGCGCTGTGGACCATCACCGACAATTGCCAGCCGGGTGTTTGGAATGGACAGCACGGCGGCCAGGTCCTCCACCTGCTTCTCCAGGGCCAGCCGCCCCACGTATCCGATGATTCGTTGGCCCTGTGGGGCCACTTTGCGGCGGAATGCCTCACTGCGCCTGGTGGGGTGGAACCGTGCGGTGTCCACTCCCCTGCGCCACAGCTCGACGCGCGGAATACCGTGCTTTCGCAGTTTCTGCAGCGAATCCGTGGACGGAGCGAGCGTTTTGGTGGCGGCGGTGTGGATTCTCTCCACACGTTGCCACGCCCAGTTTTCCAGATAGGACAGTCCATACTTGGCCGCGTACGCGGGGACATCGGTTTGGTAGACGCCCACTGTGGGTATGCCGAGGTCATTGGCCGCCCTGACGGCACGCCAGCCCAGCACAAAGGGTGAGGCCAGGTGGACAACGTCCGGATGGAACTCGGCAAGCAGCGACTTCACCCTCGCGACACCGCCTATAGCAACTCGGATGTTTCGATAGCCGGCAAGGGGAACCGCCGGCAGCCGCCTGACGTCGGCTCCCTCCACAATGCTGGGAGCGTTTTCCAGGGTTGACGGTGCAATCACGAGCACGTCATCACCCCGGCGATCAAGGTGTTGCAGTATTTTCAACAGGGAATGGGTGACCCCGTTCATCTCGGGCAGGAACGATTCAGCAACTATTGCGATCCTCACGCCTTCAGCCTGACCGGCCAAGGTTGCCGCAGCGGATGGCCGTGGCAACGTCACGGTGAATGGTGGGTGAATTGCCGTTGTCGGCCATCATCCCTGGTGATAAGCTGGCGAACATGTTCAGTGAACGTGTTCATTCAAGGCAGGCGCAACGGCAGGCAACCCAGCGCGTGGTGCTTGATGCCGCGGAGGCGCTGTTCCATGCCCAAGGCTTTAAGGCGACCACGGTGCGCCAGATTGCGTCAAGGGCGGGGGTGAGCATCGGCACCGTCATGGCCGCCGGCGACAAGGACCGCCTGTTGGTTTCGGTCATGGATCAACGCATCGAGCTCATGCATCAGGCACGCATGTTGCCGGAAACCGGGTTTCTGGCCATGAAGGCGGGAAACAATGCCCCGGAAATGGTTGCCGCCCTGGCCCACCCTTTCCTGGCGCTCTTTGCCGAAGACCTGGACCTGGCCCGGGAATATGGTGCCATCCTCATTAAGGGCCGGCACAATTCAGCGGTGTTCGGCGCCTTGGCATTCCAACTGACAGCTGAGTTTGAACAGGCCTTCAAGCTGTTCGGTCTGCCCCGGGAGGCTGCCCACAGGGCCGCAACCACTGCCCATCTGTCCTACCTGGGCATTCTTCTGGCATGGGCCGGGGGTGCGTACGACCAGCAATCCGCCCTCCATCAGCTCAAGGAAACCGTTGGCGCCCTGATGGGCGCGGAAGGGAAATAGCATGCTGCTTCTGCCGGAACTTTGGTGGCCAAGCACCGTGCTGGCCCTGGCGCTGTTCGCCGATGCCGTCTTGTCCATGCGGGCGCCACGATTCATTCGCGACTGCCTGAACGGAGTCGGCTTCCCGCGTGAGTGGTGGTGGGCCCTGATTGTCATCAAGCTGATGGCGGCCATCGGGCTGCTCGCTGGGCTTGCCGTACCGGGTGTGGGAATTGCTGCCAACATCGGGGTAGTGGCCTACTTCTTGACGGCAATATATGCACACATCAGGGCACGCTTCCTGAAACAAGAATTCTGGCTAAACTGTCTTGGCATGCTGACACTGGCCGTCGCCACACTGGTTTTGTCCTACGTTCCCTGGTGAGCGTAGGTGCCATCTGACGTGGCAGTCAGAGGTAGTTGCACTTTGCACCGCCCCACAGCCACCGCCCAGAGCAGCGCAAAGGGGAAGCCCCATCGGCTTGTTGCCGTCGGTGGGGCTTCGACTTTCATGCCGCCTGTGATGTGACGGTCTAGTGGGTGTCATGGCTTTTCAGGACAAGTCACCGCATCACCGGTGTTAACGAACCTTTGCGAGCGTCCCGTCGAAACGGTGCTCAATTATCAGAACGGTTCAGTCACTGAATTTTATGATCCCTGCCAGCCCTTTCCTTGGCGGATTGGGTACTCATTAGTATGCTCCTGCCAGCTGCCCAAGACAATGGCCGGGGTCAAAAATCTTTGACATTTTTACCCCGGCCGTCTCCGGCAGACTAGTCGAACTGCGGATCCTCCGTGCGGCTGCGCTTGATCTCAAAAAAGTACGGGAAACTGGCCAGCGTGACCGTGGCATCCCACAGCTTGCCGGCTTCTTCGCCGCGGGGAATGCGGGTGATGACCGGGCCAAAGAATGCCGTGCCGTTGAAGGCAACGATCGGAGTGCCAACATCTTGGCCCACCTTGCTGATGCCCTCTGCATGGCTGGCACGCAGGGCAACATCGTTGGCATCGGAGGTGGCTGCTGCAGCCAGTTCGGCGGGCAGGCCCACCTCGGCAAGTGACTTGGCGATGACGTCAGCCACGTCCCTGTTGCCGTTGTTGTGAATTTGGGTGCCCATGGCGTCGTACAGCGGCTTAATAACGTCGTTGCCGTGCGCGGCGACGGCGGCCATGATGACACGGACCGGGCCCCAAGCCTTGTCCATGTGTGCCCGGTATTCGGGTGACAGGTCCTGATTGTGCTCGTTCAGCACGGACAGGCTCATGACATGCCAGTCGACCTTGATATTGCGGACTTCTGCCACTTCGCCGATCCACCGGGACGTCACCCAGGCGAAAGGACACGTGGGGTCAAACCAAAAATCGGCTGTTTCGGTGGTTTCCACAACATTCTCAGACACGTCAAAACTCCTTGGTAGGACTTGGAATTGGGAAGGACAGCAACGCCCTGCTCCCCTCACTCATGTAACGGCGGGGATTCAGGAACTATTCCGCGATGCCGGTCCCGACCGAACAGGCCCGGACCGGATGCGGACAGCTACGCCGACTTGTTCCGGCGTTTGGCAACAACCTCGTGCGGGATCAATGTGGGTTCAGCGGTCTTGGCCACGACCTCAGCGGTGACCACAACGGTGGCAATGTCTTCGCGGCTGGGCAGGTCAAACATGACAGGCTGCAGGACTTCCTCAAGGATGGCGCGCAATCCACGTGCACCGGTCCCCCGAATCAGGGCGAGATCCGCGATGGCCGTCAGCGCATCGTCATCAAACTCGAGGTCAACGCCGTCGAGCATGAACATCTTTTGGTACTGCTTGACCAAGGCGTTCTTGGGTTCGGTCAGAATCTGGATCAAGGCACTCTGATCCAACTGGGTCACGGTGGTGATGACGGGTAGCCGGCCGATGAATTCAGGGATCAGCCCAAACTTCAGCAGATCTTCCGGCATGACGTCGGCGTAGCTGGCCTCCGTCTGCTTGAGCGCACTGAGTGGGGCACCGAAGCCGATGCCCTTCTTGCCGGCACGGGATCCGATGATCTCCTCCAGCCCGGCAAAGGCGCCGGCCACGATGAAGAGCACATTGGTGGTGTCAATCTGGATGAATTCCTGGTGCGGGTGCTTGCGTCCGCCCTGCGGCGGGACGGAGGCAACAGTGCCTTCGAGGATCTTCAGCAGCGCCTGCTGCACACCTTCACCGGAAACGTCACGCGTGATGGAGGGGTTCTCTGACTTGCGGGAAATCTTGTCGATTTCGTCGATGTAGATGATGCCCTGTTCGGCCTTCTTCACATCGAAGTCGGCGGCCTGGATGAGCTTGAGCAGGATGTTCTCCACATCCTCACCCACATAGCCGGCTTCGGTCAGTGCCGTGGCATCGGCGACGGCGAACGGAACGTTGAGCCGGCGGGCCAGGGTCTGCGCGAGGTACGTTTTGCCGCAGCCGGTGGGACCCACGAGCAGGATGTTCGACTTGGCGATCTCCACCTCGTCGTGGACACCTCCGGAAATGGTGGTGCTCTTGACAGCATGGCCGGACTGGATGCGTTTGTAGTGGTTGTACACGGCAACGGCGAGCGAACGCTTGGCTGGCTCCTGGCCGATGACATATTCCTGGAGAAAGTCGAAAATTTCGCGCGGCTTGGGCAGTTCAAAAGTGTCGAGGTCGGCGACCTCGGCCAGTTCCTCATCAATGATCTCGTTGCACAGTTCAATGCACTCGTCACAGATGTAGACACCGGGCCCGGCAATCAGCTTGCGGACCTGCTTTTGGCTTTTCCCACAGAAGGAACACTTCAGCAGATCGGTGCTTTCGCCCATCCTGGCCATGGCTGTGTCCTTCCGCGAATAACCCACCAGCGGCGCGGTTACCTCTGAAACTTTTATACGTTCCGCAGCAGGCGCTGGGAACGGCCGTACAAATCATCTTCCACTCTAAGCCACGGTACTGACATTGAGTGGAAAGCAAACGCCGGAACAAGCCATTTCTTGTTCCGGCGTCTGCCTCAACTGCCTTTAGCGCGTGATGGCTGCAGGCTTCATCTTGCGCGGTGCGAGCACCTCGTCGATCAGGCCGTATTCCTTGGCCTGGGCAGCGGTGAGGATGTTATCGCGCTCAATGTCGTTGCTGACCTGCTCCGGGGTGCGGCCGGAGAGGTCGGCCAGTGTGTTCTCAAGCCATTCACGCATGCGCATGACCTCGTTGGCCTGGATCTCCAGGTCTGAGGCCTGGCCGCCCTGGCCGCCGGAGAGTGCCGGCTGGTGGATCAGCACGCGGGCGTTGGGCAGTGCCAAACGCTTGCCGGGTGCACCGGCCGCGAGCAACACGGCAGCAGCCGATGCGGCCTGCCCCAGGCACACGGTCTGGATCTCGGGGCGGATGAACTGCATGGTGTCGTAGATGGCTGTCATGGCCGTGAACGATCCGCCGGGAGAGTTGATGTACAGCGTGATGTCGCGGTCCGTGTCATCAGCTTCCAGCACGAGCAGCTGGGCCATGACGTCGTCGGCCGAGGCATCATCCACCTGCACGCCGAGGAAGATGATGCGGTCCTCGAAGAGCTTGGTGTACGGGTCCTGGCGCTTGAAGCCGTAAGGGGTGCGCTCCTCGAACTGCGGAAGCACATAGCGGCTGGAGGGCAGGTTACCGGCAGTGTGGCCAAAAGCTGTGCCGCCAAAGTTGTAAGTCATGTCTGGTTACTCCTGAAGTTGTCTCTTTGGCTTGCTTTATTTGGCGTTGGTTCCGCCGCCACCGGCAACGGTTCCGGCGTGGCGGGCGATCTTGTCGAAGAAGCCGTATTCCAGAGCTTCAGTGGCTGTGAACCACTTGTCGCGGTCGTTATCGACCAGGATCTTCTCAATGGTCTGCCCGGTCTGTTCGGCCGTCAGTTCCGCCATGACCTTCTTCATGTGCAGGATCAGTTCGGCCTGAATTTTAATGTCCGACGCCGTTCCACCGATTCCACCCGAGGGCTGGTGCATGAGGATGCGTGCGTTGGGCGTCGCGTAGCGCTTACCCTTGGTGCCTGAGGAGAGCAGGAACTGACCCATCGACGCGGCCAGCCCGGTGGCGACGGTGACGACGTCGTTCGGGATGTACTGCATGGTGTCATAGATGGCCATGCCGGCGGTGACCGAACCACCGGGTGAGTTGATGTACAGGTAGATGTCCTTTTCAGGATCCTCTGCCGAGAGCAACAGCAGCTGCGAGCAGATCAGGTTCGCGTTGTCGTCTCGCACTTCCGAGCCCAACCAAATGATGCGTTCCTTCAGCAGGAGGTTGTAGATGTACTGGTCCGAGCCGGACGGGTCCGCGCTGGCCATCGTGGGGGTGGTTTGCTGTGCCATGGTGGGTTTACCTCTCCTTCGTGCGGTCGCCCGGGCGTGCCCGGCGGGACCATCACTAATGTTCACTACTTGGACAGTAGCCCTTTTCGGCACCCGTTTGGCGTCCATGCGGGTGCTGTTCGCTGTAGGCGCACGATCCCCGTTCGCCCTGCGCGTAGGGGAATAAATATGCCCCTTGGCGTCCTTGGAATTGGGGCGCAAAAAGCCGTTGCCGGCTCCCAGGGGAACCGGCAACGGCTTTCAAATCATGTTTCCCTTGCGTCAAACGCAATTAGCGGGAGTGCAATTAGATGCGGACTTCGCCCGGATCGGTCACTGCTGAGGGCTCGATGACCTCGTCCTCGGAAACTACTTCTTCTTCCTCGGCAGCGTTGACGAAATCGCTCAGGTCAATAACGACACCTTCGGAATCCTTGACAACAGCCTTGCCCAAAACAGCGGCAAGTGCCTTGCGGCGGCGGACTTCGCCAACAATCATGTTGACCTGGCCGGAGGAATCCAGCATCTGGGCGAACTGGTTCGGGTCCATGCCGTACTGGCTGGCGGAGGAGACGATGTAGTCGATCAGTTCAGCCTGGCTGACGCTGACTTCTTCCTTCTCGGCAATGGCGTCGAGGATGATCTCGTTGCGGAACGCGTTCTCGGTGTTGGTCTTGACCTCGGCGCGGTGCTCGTCGTTGTCGTGGTCTTCGCCGTGTGCGTTCTCGGGGCGGAAGTGCTGCTCGAGCTGCTCTTCGACGACGGAGTCCGGAACCGGAACCTCAACGAGCTCAACGAGCTTGGCCAGGACCTTGTCGCGGGCTTCTACACCCTGCTCGACAGTCTTGGACTCGGCGGCCTGCTTGGCCAGGTCTTCCTGCAGTTCGGCGATGGTGTCAAACTCGGAAGCGAGCTGTGCAAAGTCGTCGTTTGCCTCGGGCAGTTCGCGAACCTTGACGGAGGTGACCTTGACGGTGACCTGTGCTTCTTCACCTGCATGCTCGCCACCGGCCAGCTTGGTGTTGAAGATGGCTTCTTCGCCGGCGGACAGGCCGGTCGCTGCCTCGTCCAGGCCGTCAAGCATGTTGCCTGCACCCACCTGGTAGGAGAGGTCGGCGGCGGAGTCAACCTCTTCGCCGTCGATCTTGGCATCGATGTTGATGGTGAGGAAGTCACCGTCGGCAGCCGGACGGTCTTCGACCTTCAGCGTGCCGAAACGGCCACGCAGCTCGTCGAGAGCCTTCTGGGTGTCATCGTCGGAAGCCTCAACAGTGGCAACCTCAACCTCGAGGCCCTCGTAGTCGGGCAGCTCGATCTCGGGGCGGATGTCCAGTTCAACCTGGAACTTCACAACACCGTCGGTGGCGGTCGGGTCGGGAACCTCGGTGATTTCAACCTCGGGACGGCTCAACGGGATGAGCTTGTTCTCGATGACAGCTTCCTGGTACCAGCCGTTGAGGCCGGAGTTGATGGCCGTCTCCAGGACGTGGCCACGGCCAACGCGCTGATCGATCAGCTTGTTGGGGACCTTGCCCTTACGGAAGCCAGGCACCTGGACCTGTGTGGCAAGTGTCTTGTATGCCTCAGTGATGCTGGGCTTCAATTCCTCAAAGGAAACCTCAACATCGAGCTTTACCCGAGTGGGTGTGAGGTTTTCGACAGCGCTCTTCACAGCGTGGTACTCCTGATGGTCTGTTGATGGATATTTAGGCCCAGCACATGGGCAGCCACTGACCAAACGTGAACCGAATAATGCTGAAGTCGGGGCGACAGGACTCGAACCTGCGGTCTCCTGCTCCCAAAGCAGGCGCGCTAGCCACTACGCTACGCCCCGTAGTGCCCGCAACAGTCTACGGGCAAAAGTTCCAGATGCACAATCGGCACTGCACCCGGGAAGATTCGTGCCGTGCGGCCTTAGTTTCTGCGTATTTCCACGCCCGACGGCGGCCACCTCGCCTTCCGCCGCCTGGCCCCACCGCGGTGGATCTGTGGAGCAGCTTGCTGCTGCGGATTTACTGCAACAACTGCCAGACACATTTAAAGAAGGCCCGAACAAAGAAAATCCCCGGTCGCATTGACCGGGGATCACTTGTATTTTGGAGGGGGCGACGGGAATCGAACCCGCATAATCAGTTTGGAAGACTGAGGCTTTACCACTAAGCTACGCCCCCGAATTTCGGGGCTGTTGCGGGCTTTCGCCGGAACAACTCCGTAACCCTATCAACGACTTTGCCGGTCCTGCAAATCGACGGCTTTTCACACCGCCTGCGCGCCCTCCCCGGTTTCCGTGCACACGGGGAAGCGCGATGCGTTCGCCGGTTAAGCTTGACGGCAAACGCGATCAGCCGCCCTGGCAGGACGGGCACCAATACAGTTTCCGCCCGCCGAGTTCTTTCATCGCCACGTCGGTGCCGCAATGTCGGCACGGCAGGCCCTCACGTTTGTAGACATAGTGGGCATCTTCCACGGGCACGTCCTTGTTTGCCTGCCGTGCCCCGGCCAGGGCACTGGCTGCATCTCCCGGCCGGTCCATGCGTTCGAGCCCGTGGCCCACCTCCGCACCAACACCCGAGGGCCTGTCCGCCAGTTCGGTGGTGATGATGCGGCCGTCCCGGACGCCGTCGGCCATGATGCGGGCAATGTCGTCCCACATCGCCGCAGCCTCCTCGGTCTGCATCGCCTTGCCGGACAGCATCGGGTCAAGGCCCAACCGGAACAGCACCTCGGCGCGGTACACATTGCCCACACCGGCCAGCACATCTTGTTTCATCAGCTGCAGTGCGATCGAGGTTGCACTCTTGCGGAGCCTGCGTGAAAATTCGTCGGCGTCTCCGGGCAGGTTGTTCAGTGGATCGGGCCCCAGCTTGCGGCGGACGCCAACTGACTCGGCGGGCGTGATGACCTCACAGGCCGTGGGCCCGCGCAGATCGGCCCAACCATGCTCGGAAACGAGTCGCACACGCACGGCACCCTTGGGTTCGGGCGGGCCTTCGTACTCCCCGTACCCTCCCCCATCGCCAGCGCCACCGGCAACTTCCTGCTCACCGATACGCCGCGGGGCCCCAATGCTGGAGGCACCCGCAAAGGTGGAGTCGCCGCCAAAGTCCCAGGCGCCGTACAACCCCAGATGAATACGCATCACGAGGTCGTGCGCGAAGTAGAGGAACATTTGCTTGCCGTGCGCCTCGGCCCGTTCCAGCACATGCCCGTCGATCAGGGCGGCGCCAGCGGCGAACTTGCCCTGCGGACTGGACACGGCCAGCGCAGCGCCGCTAAAGACGTCGTTGAACTGCCTGGCCAGGCGGTGGACCGAGTGCCCCTCAGGCATTCGCGCTTCCTTCTACTCGACGACTTCGCCCGTGGTCTCGTACGTGGCGATCTTGCCGATGCGGCGCACGTGGCGTTCGGCGTCGCTGAAGGGCTCGGCCAGGAACGCTTCAATGATTTCCGTGGCCTCCTCAACGCTGTGCTGGCGGCCGCCCACGGCGACGACGTTGGCGTCGTTGTGCTCGCGGGCCAGCTGCGCGGTGGAGAGATTCCAGGCCAATGCGGCGCGTACGCCCTTGACCTTGTTGGCTGCGATCTGTTCGCCGTTGCCGGAGCCGCCCAGCACGATGCCCAGCGCGTCCACGCCCGCCGCCTGATCCGCCACGACGGCAAGTGCTGCGTTGATGCAGAAGGAGGGGTAGTCATCCTCAGCGTCGTAGGCCTGGGGTCCGTGGTCGACCATCTCGTAGCCTTTGGCGGCCAGTGCCGTGATGAGGTGGGCGCTGAGCTCCATGCCGGCGTGGTCGGTTGCGATGTGAACGCGCATGAGGATTCCTTATGGTTCGAGGTGGTTTGTGCTCCAACAAGCCTACCCACCGCCGCGCAAGGTTTTGGCCGTGTCAGGGCTGTCGCGGCATTTTCCCGGCCCGGCGATTGAGAATCTCGGACAGTTCGTCCGCCAGGTCCAAGTTGGGCGCACCCACCACAACCTTCCCGCCGTCACTTTCTCGCAGCACGACGGCGGCACCCGAGCGGGCAAGGAAGCTTGCGGATCCGCTGTGCTTGCGCAGGCCCCCCCCGCCGTAATCCTTCGCCACAACGTCCAGGGACACCGCCGCATCCACCCCTTCGCACGGGGCGATCAGCACGGGGACGATGCCAAGGATCTTCACCGTCAGCGCCCGGCGGTCCACCTGCACCGTGGCGCACAGCATGGTGATGGCCAGCAGCGCCGCAACCACCAGTCCGAGCAGGATCCACGGTGAAAGCAGGGCCAGCAAGGCGCCCGGGAGAACAGCAACCAGCAGGACCATCATGATCACCGAGCCGCGAGGACGCAGAAAATAGGCGAGCTGGTCGTTGGCGGCGGTGGGGTCCTCCTCCTCGTCAAGCAGCCGGGCCAGGGCCTGGTCATCCACCTGGGTCCACTGCTCATCCGGCTTGAACGTCAACGCGAGGACCACACCCATCGCCGCGGCCAGGCCCGAGCCCATGAGCAGGACATAACCATCTATTCGCGCGGCCGGCAGCTGGCCTCCGCCGGCCTGGCCCAAAAGGGTGGCAGCGAAAAGGGTGCAGGCACCCAGCTGCAGGGCCATCGCTACACCCAGAAGGATGCGGCGCAGGGTGCGGGGCAGCGAGGTCCGCGCCCCAAAGACTCCGATGCCGGCGCCAAGAACAAGAATGGAGGCCACGCCGACGGCAAGGAAGACGGTCAGTGGGACAGAGTTTCCGCCCAGGGGCGGGATGACCCCGTGCGGGAGTTGGGAACCCACCATGAGCCCGCCGGCCACGAGGGCCACGGACAGCAGTGCGGGGAAGATCAGGGCAAAGCGCAGTGCCCGGGCGTCGAGGTGCCGCTCGGTACTGGAATCGTGGCTTCTGTCGGGTGCCATGCTGTTAGTTTGGCACCTTCCCTGCGTGGACGTAAGCGTTGACCAGTGCCGCAGCTTCGCCCGCTGTTGCCACATCCGGCATGGACACGACGAACTTCTGGTGGAATCCCGCCTCCATGACCAGAGCCGGGCCGCTGCCCATGATGAAGCCGATGGACCCGCCGTTCATGCGGTAACCCCAACCGCCGTAATCCATGGCCTTGATGTCTTCCACCGAGGCGGCCCGGACTTCCCTCCACTCCAGCGGCATGACCTTCCAGAAACCGCCGGCCAGCACCTTGTGTCCCTCCGGACCGATGACCACCGTGCCGTTGCAGAAAACCCAGGTGATGACGGCAGCCACCAGGCCCAGCAGCGCCAGGATCGGGAAGATGAAATATGTACTGGCGGCAACGATGGCGCCCAGGCCGAGGCTCAAGAGCCAGCTCCATTTACCCATGGACACCTTGATCCGCATTGTGTCCCCGCGGGCCGCCCGCGAAGCACCGGCCTGCGCCACGGGGTCACGGCCCGAGGTTGCGGCCTGGTTCATCCGCAGCACCTCCGGACCTTGCGTCCGGTCGACCTCGCCGGGCTTGTACAGCAGCATCCCCAGCACGCCGGCAACGAAGGCTAGTGCGACACCGCCAGCCATGACGGGCCCGGACAGCTCAGCTTGTGAAGTGTCCGCCAGGTCGAGCTGGCCGGCCACCATTGCCACGGTCAGGGCAACCATGCCCACACCGAACGCCAGCCCAAAACCCACCCCAATGCGGGCTGTCAGCGACGACGACGCCCGTAACAGTACCCCCAGCGGCGCAATGACGGCGCCCAGGGCGCCCATCGCCACGGCCATCGCGGCCGCGCCGGCGACTGAGATCCAGCCGTCCACCTCATTTTTCGAGTTCCAGTGCGAGGCCAACTCTGCAGGCAGCCTGCCCTCCACGGTGAGGATCCACACGGCGGCCAGAACCCCCATCAGCAGCGGGCCCACAATCAGCCCAACCAGCCACCTCTTGTTGTACGCCTTCTCCGCCTCAACACTTCGCACTTGTTCCCCCACCGAAAATTCCCGTCGTCAGCCCTGCATCAGCTCGTCTGCCTTAACCCTGCCCCACGGCACGAGCGCGGACAACTCCGCCAGCCAGCCCCGGCCACCAGCCCGTCGGACGGGTCCGGACGGGTCCGGCGCATCGGCCGTATCGGAGGCAACGGGAGAGATCCGGGACACATCCTGGAAGAATTGGTGACAGAATCATTTCAACGGTTGCCGGACTACGCTCCGGCGGCTGCAGCCCGCGGCAAATCCTGCGGGCTGCCCAATACATCCGAACCCGAACGGAAGGCATCACCTTGCCTGGTATGAACCTCACCCGCGCCGAAGCCATTGAGCGCACAGCTTCCCTGACAGTCACCAGCTATGACGTCACTCTTGACCTGACCACCTCGGAGAGAACTTTCGCATCCACCACCGTGGTGAGCTTCAGCGCGAAGGAGGGTTCGTCGTCGTTCATTGATGCGGTGACGGACAAGGTGCACCAGGTGACCCTGAACGGGGTTGAGCTTGACCCGGCGGAGGTGTCCGACGGCGTCCGCATCCAGTTGCCGGACCTCGCCGCCCAGAATGTGCTCACCGTCAAGGCCGACGGCCTCTACATGAACACGGGCGAAGGGCTGCACCGCTTCGTGGACCCGGTGGACGGCGAGGTGTACCTGTACAGCCAGTTTGAGGTGCCGGATTCCCGCCGCATGTTTGCCGTGTTTGAGCAGCCGGACCAGAAGGCAACGTTCACCTTCCATGTGACGGCACCGGCGCACTGGGACGTCATTTCCAACGCCCCCACACCCGCCCCGGAAGCTGCGGGCGAGGGCAAGGCCGTGTGGCATTTTGAACCGACACTGACGATGTCCAGCTACATCACGGCGCTCATCGCGGGCCCGTACGAGTGCGTGCGCGGCGAGCTGACCAGCTCCAACGGGCGGATTGTGCCGCTGGGCGTGTTTGCCCGGAAATCTCTCATGGAGTTCCTCGACGCGGAGAACATTTTTGAGCTGACCCGCCAGGGCTTTGAGTTCTTTGAGCAGCAGTTCGGTGTGCCGTACCCGTTCCCGAAGTACGACCAGCTTTTCGTGCCCGAGTTCAACGCCGGCGCCATGGAAAATGCCGGCGCCGTGACGTTCCTGGAAAGCTACGTGTTCCGTTCCAAGGTCACCGACGCCATGGTGGAGCGCCGCGCCATCACCATCCTGCACGAGCTCGCCCACATGTGGTTCGGGGACCTCGTGACCATGCGCTGGTGGAACGACCTGTGGCTCAACGAGTCGTTCGCCGAGTTCATGTCCACGCTGGCCGCCGCCGAAAATACGAAGTATGTGGACTCCTGGACGACGTTCTCCTCCCTCGAGAAGTCATGGGCGTACCGTCAGGACCAGCTGCCCTCCACCCACCCCATCAAGGCCGAGATCAACGACCTCGAAGACGTGCTGGTCAACTTTGACGGCATCACCTACGCCAAGGGGGCCTCGGTTTTGCGCCAGCTCGTCGCCTGGGTGGGGCAGGAGGAGTTCATGGCCGGTGTGCGCGCCTACTTCAGCAAGCATGCCTGGTCCAACACCGAGCTGCCCGACCTGATGGTGGAGTTGGAGGCTGCCAGCGGCCGCGACCTGTCCGTTTGGACGGAAAAGTGGCTGGAGACGGCCGGGGTGAACACGTTCAAGCCCGCCATTGAGGTGACGGACGACGGCGTGATCACCTCATTCTCGATTCTCCAGTCCGCTGTGGCCGAGCACCCGACGCTGCGCCCGCACCGTGCGGCCGTGGGTTTCTACTCCCTCGCCGATTCCGGGGAGGATGCGGGCAAGTTGGTGCGTACGCACCGGGTGGAGCTCGATGTTGATGGCGCCGAGACTCCCGTGCCGGAGCTCGTGGGCATGGCGCGCCCTGCCCTGATCCTGCTCAATGACGACGATCTGGCCTACGCCAAGATCCGCCTCGACGCGCAGTCACTGGCCACGGCCAAGACGCATCTGAAGGACTTTAAGGATTCGCTGCCGCGCACCCTTGTTTCGGCCTCTGCCTGGGATGCCGCGCGCGACGGCGAAACCCCCGCCCGCGAATACGTTGACTTTGTGCTGGCCACGATTCGCTACGAAACTGACTCCACCGTCATCATGGTGCTGCTGCGCCAGCTGGCGACCGCCCTGCACTTCTATGTTGCCCCCGAGCGCCAGTTGGCCACGGCCGTCGCCGCCGCCGATTCCCTGTGGGAACTGGCCCAGGGCGCCGCGGCAGGTTCGGATGCGCAGCTGCAGTTCGTAAAGGCGTTCGCCGGGCACGCACAGTCTGCCACCCAGCTGGATTTGGTGCAGGCGCTGCTTGACGGCACGCGGGAACTGGACTCCCTGGCCCTGGACACCGACATGCGGTGGGAGTTCATCATCTCCCTGGCCGCCGGCGGCCGGGCCGATGAGACCGTCATCGACGCCGCATTGGCATTGGACAACACCCAGAACGGCCAGCTCGCGGCAGCCACCGCCCACGCGGCCATCCCCACGGCCGAGGGGAAGGCTGGGACGTGGGAGTCCGTCGTCGTCCGAGGGGATGGGGCCAACGCGGTCCAGCGCGCGGCAATCGACGGCTTCACGAAGGTGTGGGACACGGCGCTGCTGCAGCCCTACGTGGCCAAGTACTTCGGCGCGATCCGGGAGGTGTGGGAGACGAAGTCGTACGAGACGGCGTCGACGATCATCACCGGCCTGTACCCGGTGCAGCTGGTTTCCCAGGCCACTCTCGATGCCACGGATGCGTTCCTGGCGGAGCTCGGCACCGAGGTTCCGGCGTTGCGCCGCCTGCTCGTGGAAAGCCGCGACACCGTGGTGCGTGCGCTGCGCGCCCAGGCCGCGGACGTGTAGCCCGTTCCACGCCGTGGCGGGGGGATGCGTCCCCCCGCCACATCAATTACGGTGGGAGCATGGCCTTGAACCAGCATCACTATGAAGTCAGCGTCCATTGGACGGGCAACCGGGGAACCGGCACGTCCGCCTACAAAGCGTACGGGCGCGACCACAGCGTGACCGCTGAGGGCCTGCCCGTATTGCTCGGCTCGGCCGACAAGACCTTTCACGGCGACAGGGACCGGTGGAACCCGGAGCAGCTGCTGCTGACGGCCCTGGCGCAGTGCCACATGTTGTCGTACCTGCACGTGGCGGTGATGCACGGGGTGGTCGTGACGAAATATGAGGATACGGCCACCGGCACGCTGGTGCTGAACGCTGACGGCAGCGGCCAGTTTGAATCCGCCACCTTGCACCCCAAGGTCTACCTGGCCGACCCCGCCATGGCGGAAGTGGCGCTCTCCCTGCATGCCGAGGCCGCGTCCAAATGCTTCATCGCCCGCAGCGTCAACTTCCCCGTGCACCATGAACCGGGACTGCTCACGGCCACCGTGGACTAAAACCGTGGACCGGGGCAGGACTGGGCCGGGACTAAATGCGGGGCGGCTCCGCGTTAGGGTTGATGGAGACTCTTCCACAACCAGAACGGACACGGGTACATTTCGCGTGCAGGCAACAAACCTCTTGGCTGAACCCAATGACAGCATCCTCGACCACCTGGCCCTGGCCGGCATCACCGTGGCGGTCGGGCTGCTGGTGTGGCTGGTGCTGCACTACCTGATCCGCATCGTGGTCAAGCGGGCCATGGCCGACCGTGCCCCGCTGGAACTCCGGACACTGCGCTGGGCGGCCCCCGTCCTGCGCACCATCGATCCTGTGGCTCGCGCCCTCGACAATGAACGCCGCGTACAGCGGGCACGCACCATCGGCTCTCTGCTGAACTCGACCGTGACAATCATGGTGGCCGTGGTGACCGGCCTCTACGTCCTGATGGCGTTCCAGATCGACATTGCCCCCTTGCTGGCCAGCGTCGGCGTGCTCGGCATCGCGATCGGCTTCGGCTGCCAGCAGCTCATCCGCGACTTCCTCGCCGGTGTCTTCATCGCCATTGAAGACCAGTACGGCATTGGCGATGTCATCCAAACCAGCGAGGTCATCGGCACCGTCGAATACGTGGGCCTGCGCATCACCCGGGTCGTCGGCGAGGACGGCACACTCTGGTACCTGCGCAACGGCGAAATCCTGCGGCTGGGCAACCGCTCCAAGGGCAACTACCAGCCCCCCGCCGACGACACGCCGGCCGTCACCACCAGCACCCCGGCGGGCGCGCCCGCCCCGGCACCCGGACCGGTTCCGGCGTCGGACGCCCCCCACGAGACCACCGAATAAGCACACCACCGAACCGGCACTGCAGAAAGCAACGATCACACCATGAGTTCCGAATACACCCCCACCTCGGCCAACGGCCCCGCCGCGAACGATGCCGCTCAAAAGGGCGCCGAGGGCACACCGATCCCCTCACGCTTTGGCGAGCCGCTGGCCACGTTGCTGCCGATCCCGACACAGCTGGGCCGGCCGCTGCCGTCCACGTCCGGCCCGGCCGCGGCGGAAGAAGTGGACTACTCGGACACGTTTTACGGTCAGGTGGGCGGGCATGAGGTCTTTAAAAAGATCATCCACGTCTTCTACCAGGGCATTGCCGCCGATCCGCTGCTGCGCGCCATGTACGCGGAAGAGGACTTGGGCCCGGCCGAGCACCGCATGTTGATGTTCACGGAGCAGTATTGGGGCGGTCCGCGCACGTATCTGGAAGAGCGCGGCCACCCGCGCCTGCGCATGCGCCACGTGCCGTTCGCCGTGACGCCGGAGGCACGCGACCGCTGGCTCGCCGCCATGCGCCAGGGCATTGACGCCGCAGAGCTCTCCCCCATGCACGACGCAACCCTGTGGGACTACATGGAGCGTGCCGCGCATTCGCTGGTCAACGCACCGTCGGACCCGTCGCAGGCGCTGTAGGGTTCGACGAATTCCCGCCCCGCAATCGAGTTCTGACGTTAAAGATCGAGTTCTGACTGTCCAATAAGGTATGCGAGATAACAGATCGACTGCCCCTGGCGTCGAGATGCGTGGATATAGCGTGTATCTCCACGTGTGCATCTCCACGTGACAGTCAGAACTCTATTTCGCAGGTCAGGACTCGAAGCAGTCCACGGCCGCAACGGCCGGTGTGGGGCTGGCATTTCAGCCCCGGCGTCGTTGTGCCGGGGGCCGCCCCGGCTCTGCGCTACAGCAGCGACGCCGGCTTGACCAGGATGTGTCCTCGGCCGGTGCTCAGGCGCAGCCATTTGTGGGAGCTGTAAATCGAGGCACTCTCACCCGGAGTGAGGAACCCCAGCGCGTAGGCGGCGAAGGCCGCACCTCCGGGGAGCGCGGCGGGTGCGCCTTCCATGGGCCGGCCCCACACCGACGCGCGGATGTTATTGACCAGCAGGGCGCCCGGGTTCACGGGGATGATCTGGCCGATCTCTTGCACACCCACCTTGGCTACATCGATCAGCGCATCAGTGGTCAGCGTGCCCATTTCCGACCAGGCACCACGCGGGGCGGCGATGCCGGCCCAAGACTCGTGCACCGTCATGGGCGGCACAGGCAGGCGGTGCTCGCCCTCGCCCATGCGGGCCAGCCGGTCGGCCACCGAGGACAGTGACACTGTCACGTCAATGGTCGACGGCGTCCCCAGGGCCATGGTGCGCAGCCCCAGAATCGTGGGGGTCCCCTCCCCCAAAAGCTTGCCGCGCATGACGCACACATACGCCGCGAGCACGTGACCGGCCCCCTGAAGGCGGATGGCGCCGTCGTCCGCGGTACGGGCACGGCTCACAAAGGTGCGCAAATCGGCAACGGTGCCAGCATCCTCGAGAACCAGTTCGTCGGTGTGGGTTGCGGTGGGCATCAGCGTGCTCCTTCGGTGGAGGTGGCACGGGAGGGCCCGCGCCTGAATGGGACGGGCTCGCCGCGCCAGGCCTCAAGTGCCTCGCGTTGGGCCGTTGTGAGGCGGACCGGGCGGCCGGTGCTGCGTGAGACGAGCACCATGGATGTGGCGGCCTGGGCGTAAACCACCGTAGTGTCGGCCTCGGTGACGGTGTAGCCGAAGTCGAAGCTGGAGCCGCCGATACTAGTGACCCAAATGTTGACGAAGACGGGTGTTGGGCGGAAGCTGATGGGTGCCAGATACTCAATCTCATTGCGGCCGACCAGCGTGAACAGCTCGGTGCCCACGAGGTCCTGGAAAGTGCCGCCGCCGGGCAGTTCGGTGTAGGTCAGCTGAACGCGTGCATCCTCAAGATACTGCAGAAAAACCACGTTATTGACATGGTCGTACGAGTCAATGTCGCCAAAACGGATTTGCTGCATGATCTGAATTCCGGAAGCCATGCTTTCATCATGTCAAAGGCGCGGGTGCCCCACCAATCGTTGTCTGCAAGATCACAGTCAAAGCACCGTGTTCATGCCTGATTGCCCATTTGTCGCAACGCCCCGCTGACACATAGAGTCACGTTTATGAATGCAACGCCACCCAACACCGACCCCATGGAAACCCTCCTGCGCATCCTGGAGCTTTCCGATGCCGGCGGTGCCCAGACCGATGAAGACATTTTTGTGGGACTTGGTGATGCAAATGCCCCGCGGCCCAGGCTTTTTGGCGGCCAGGTGCTGGCGCAGTCGATCGTTGCCGCGGCCCGCACCGTGGACGAAGACCACCTTGTCCACTCCATGCACGGCTACTTCCTGCGCCCCGGCGATGCCGCCTCACCCTTGACGTTTGGCGTTCAGCGGCTGCGTGACGGGCGCTCCTTCTCCGCCCGCCGCACCCACGCCTATCAAGGCGCCGTGCCGATCCTGTCCATGATCGCCTCATTCCAACGCCCCGATTCGGGCATTGAGCACCAGGACACCATGCCTGAGGGCATTCCCGCCCCGGAGACACTCCCGACATCGGCCCAACTGTTGGGTGCGATCGACCATCCGGTGGCGAAGGCCTGGGCTTACGAGCGCCCCTTCGACATCCGCCACGTTGGCGCCAACATTTACTTTGATGTCAAGGGCGAGCATGTGGCCCACCAGGCCGTCTGGCTCAAGACGTTGGGGCCCATGCCCACGGACCAGAACCTACACCGGGCAGCGCTTGCCTACGCCAGCGACTACACGTTGCTGGAGCCGTCTCTGCGCCGTCACGGCATCAGCTGGTCGACGCCGGGCATCAGCGTCGCCAGCCTTGATCACGCCATGTGGTGGCACCGGCCCCTGCAGGTGGATGACTGGCTGCTCTATGTGGCGCAGTCCCCGAGCGCCTCCGAAGCGCGCGGGCTCAACCTTGGCCGGTTCTTCAACCGCGACGGTGTACTTGTCGCCACCGTTGCACAGGAAGGCATGATGCGCATTCCGGAAGGCACCGTCGCGGACTAGCGTTCTGCGGGCGCCAGTCCGCGGCCCTGGTTACGTTTCCGGTTCTGTGTCTGGTGCCTGCGCCGGTTCGGATGGCGCCTCCGCAGCTGAGACCGAGGGGCCATCCTGGCCGATGGCCGGTTCCGACACTGTGGCGGACACCTTGTCATGCGGGTGGTGCCCGAACGGATCGATGCGGTTGCGCCGCACTGCCGGGATCTGTCCGCGCAGGCGGGCCGTGAGCTGCCGCAGGCTCGTCAGCGGGGAAATCTCGTTCGGGCCGTCAACCTCCAGCCCATAGAAGTCCCCAATGTGGTCAACAAACGCCACACGTTTGGCCCTCTCGTATGCCCGGGACTCGCGGGAGAAGGCGAGGTAGGTGGACCAGCTGATCAGGATGAGCACGAGGCTGAAGGGTAAAGCAATGATGATCGCCGCGGTTTTTAGGGCCTCCAGGCCTCCGGACAGCAGTAATGCACTGGCCAGCAGTGACGTGGTCAGGGTGAAGAAGATGCGGATCCAGTTTTTGGGTTCCACGTCTCCGCCGCTGGCGATCATGCCCATGACCAGCGCGCCGGAATCGGCGGATGTCACGAAGAAGATCACGATCATGATAATCGCGCCGATGGTGAGAACGGCTCCGGCTGGAACTTGGGCCAATGTTGCAAAGAGCGCGCCGGCGGTGTCGACCGTTCCGTCCGGCCCCACCAGCCCGCCCTTCCCGGAAAGTTCGGAGTACAGTGCGGTGCCGCCCAGTACGCTGAACCACAGCAAAGTGACGGTGGTGGGCACGAGGATGACCCCGGCGACGAACTGGCGCACGGTGCGTCCCTTGGAAATACGGGCGATGAAGATGCCCACGAACGGGGCCCAGGAGATCCACCAGCCCCAGTAGAACGTGGTCCACGTTGACTGCCAGGCTTCACCCTCCGCACCGGCGAAGGCACTGACGTTGAACGCCATGCCCACAAAATCCTGCAGGTAGTTGCCGGTGGACTGGACAAAGTTGCGCAGCAGGAACTGGGTGGGGCCCACCACCAGCAGGAAGACCACGAAAATGCCGGCGATGATGAGGTTGGTGTTGGAGAGCCATTTCATGCCCTTGCCGACGCCGGAGAGCACCGAGAACAGCACGAAGCAGGTGATGACGGCAATGATGACCAAGTCGATGAACATCGAGGAGGTGATCAGCCCGGCATGCTCCAGTCCCGCGCTGATCTGCAGCACCCCGAGTCCCAGCGACGTGGCAACGCCGAAGATCGTGCCAACCAGGGCCACGACGTCAATGACGTTGCCAAGCCCGCCGCGCACCCGTTTCTGCCCAAGCAGGGGTTCCAGCGCCCAGCGGATTGACACCGGCCGGCCGCGCCGGTGGATGGCATAGGCCAGGGCCAGGCCGATCACCACGTAGATGGACCAGGCATGGACGCCCCAGTGCAGGAATGTCTGTGAGAGTGCGCTCTGGGCGATATCGGCTTGGCTGCCGGTGACGCCTGGCTTCGGTGAGGCGTAGTGACTTAGTGGTTCGCTGACCCCGTAGAACACCAGGCCGATGCCCATGCCCGCGGCGAACAGCAGGGAAAACCAGGAACCGAGAGAAAACTCGGGTTGGTCGTCGTCCTTGCCCAGCTTGATGTCGCCGAATCTACTAAATCCGACCCACAGGCTGAAGATCACCAGGGCGGTGGCCAAAAGCACGTAGTACCAGTTGAAGTAGCCGACAATTGCGTTCTGGATGCTGGAGAACAGGGATTCGGCAGTGTCCGGTGCAATCATGGCAAATGATGCGAAGACAATGACGATCGAGGCTGCTGGCCAGAAGACCCAGCGGTGGACCGGATGCTTAGTTTTAGTCGCTGACATTTTTCCAGCATAGGCGCAAAAATGGCCGGCCCCCATGAGGAACCGGCCATTTCTTGTGTACTTCTAGTCTCGCGTGAGGCGACGGTGCGTTACGCGGTGCGGACGTGCAGCGTCGGCGCCGAGACGCTCAACCTTGTTGTCCTCGTATGCATCGAAGTTGCCCTCGAACCAATGCCAGTTGGCCGGATTCTCGTTGGTGCCTTCGTAGGCGAGGATATGGGTGGCCACACGGTCAAGGAACCAGCGGTCGTGAGAGACCACGACGGCACAGCCGGGGAATTCCAGCAGCGCATTTTCAAGGCTGCTGAGGGTTTCCACGTCCAGGTCGTTAGTGGGCTCATCCAAAAGCAACAGGTTGCCACCCTGTTTGAGGGTCAGAGCGAGGTTCAGACGGTTGCGCTCACCACCGGAGAGCACACCTGCCTTCTTCTGCTGGTCTGGTCCTTTGAATCCAAAGGCTGCAACATAGGCACGTGAAGGCATTTCAACGTTGCCGACCTGGATGAAGTCCAGTCCGTCGGAGACAACTTCCCACAGGGTCTTGTCCGGGTCGATGCCGCCGCGGTCCTGGTCCGCATAGGAGATCTTGACCGACTCGCCAACCTTGAGCTTGCCGCCGTCGAGCTCTTCAAGTCCAACAATGGTCTTGAACAGCGTTGACTTGCCGACGCCGTTCGGGCCAATGACGCCGACGATGCCGTTGCGGGGCAGCGTGAAGGTTAGTCCGTCGATCAGGACGCGGTCGCCGAAGCCCTTCTTCAGGCTCTCGGCTTCAAGCACAATGCCACCCAGGCGCGGGCCCGGGGGAATCTGAATTTCTTCGAAGTCAAGCTTGCGAGTGCGATCGGCTTCGGCAGCCATTTCCTCGTAGCGACCCAACCGGGCCTTGGACTTGGTCTGGCGCCCCTTGGCATTGGAGCGGACCCACTCGAGTTCTTCGGTGAGGCGCTTTGCCTGCTTGGCGTCCTTTTTGCCCTGGACTTCAAGGCGGGCACGCTTCTTCTCCAGGTACGTGGAGTAGTTGCCCTCGTAGGGGTACAGGTGGCCTCGGTCAACTTCTGCAATCCACTCGGCAACGTGATCCAGGAAGTAACGGTCGTGCGTTACGGCCAAGACGGCGCCGGCGTAGTTCTTGAGGTGTTGTTCCAGCCAGTTCAC
Source organism: Arthrobacter sp. PAMC 25486 (assembly GCF_000785535.1). Taxonomy (NCBI): domain Bacteria; kingdom Bacillati; phylum Actinomycetota; class Actinomycetes; order Micrococcales; family Micrococcaceae; genus Arthrobacter; species Arthrobacter sp. PAMC 25486. The sequence continues at coordinate 1,088,218 of NZ_CP007595.1, forward strand.
GGACTCGGCGTCCAAGTGGTTGGTGGGCTCATCGAGGAGCAGCAGGTCGGGCTTCTGCAGAAGGAGCTTGCACAAGGCAACACGGCGGCGCTCACCACCGGAGAGGACAGTGACGTCGGAGTCTCCCGGCGGGCACTGAAGAGCATCCATGGCCTGCTCGAGCTGGGAATCAATGTCCCAGGCGTCCGCAGCATCGATTGCTTCCTGCAGCTTGCCCATCTCTTCAAGGAGAGTGTCAAAGTCAGCATCGGGGCTGGCCATTTCCTCGGAGATCTCGTTATAACGAGTGATCTTTGCGTAGATCTCGCCAACGCCTTCCTGGACATTGCCCAGAACTGTCTTTTCCTCGTTCAGCGGCGGCTCCTGGAGCAAGATGCCGACAGTGTAACCGGGGCTCAAGCGAGCCTCGCCGTTGGAAGGGATGTCCAAGCCAGCCATGATTTTCAAGATGGTGGACTTTCCGGAACCATTGGGTCCGACGACACCAATCTTGGCGCCCGGGTAGAAAGACATGCTTACGTTGTCAAGAATGAGTTTTTCGCCAACAGCCTTGCGGGCATTGGACATCGTATAAATAAATTCCGCCATACCACCAAGGTTAGTGGGTGCGGGCATATATCCCACATTTGCGACCGTCTATGTGAGCAAAGCGTCGACGGCGGCGCCGGTGTTAGTGGATGTCGCCTACGAAACAGCGGCCGCTGTTTAGCACTGGAAGCAGTGAAACAGCTACCTGGCCCTCGCGGACCTGGCCCACAACGCATTCCCCGTCAACCACGTCGGCAGCCTCGATGGCGTCCACGGCCAGCCCTGTCGGAGTGATGTCAACAGAGATTTCAAGAGTGTCGTTATTGGCCCCTGCTTCAACCATGGCCGCCCGTATTTGATCGCGATTGGGCGATTTGGTGGTTGTGGCAAGGCTGCCGAGCGAGGCGGCGAGTTTCGTCGAGAATTCCTGTGCCGGAGTTTTGGGGGCCTCAGGCTGCGCGTTTTCCCCTGGTGCCGGTGCAGCCGGGGAGGTCGACGGGGCTGGGCTCGACCCCTCGTTTCCGAATGGCAGCAGTGAACATCCACTCAGAGCCACGGAACCAGCCACCAGCAGCACAACGACCCTGGTACGGAATTTCGTCGACGCCGGCATGGGCTGGCGGCGGAATGTCATATGATCCAAGTTCACCCCGCCATTCTGCCATGTTCACCGGCCGTATTCGTGACGGGTATTGGGCCCGGCTAGAACGGAGACCCGACTGATGTGATTTCACCCGTCTGTGAGTCGGCGTGCTCGCCTTCCTCCAGCCCACCATTGTCTTCAGTGCCTTCAGAGCTGTCTTCAGAGACAGAGCTTTCCCTGGCCGCAGTCTGGCCGTCATCGGCCATGTCGTCATCGTCCTCGCCTTCCGGATCTGCGGGCTCGCTGCCTGCGGCGGGGCGACCCTCAGCCCCCACCAGCGAGAGCCCTCCCCCATAGGAGGCTCCGGCGTCGTTCTGGGAATTGTCCTGACCGACGGTGCGCAAACCGCCACCCCGGTGGTACGTGGCCGTGCCGAACTGGAGGTCCGGACCAATGCTGTCGGCGTCGATTTCCACACCGGTTCCGGGAGTGCCGTCCTTGCGCAGGAACGAGACTACTTTGAGTTTGCCAATGACCAAGACACGGTCGCCCTTGCCAATGCTGAGCATGGTGTTCGTGGCGAGAGACCTGAACATGTTGACCCGGAACCAGCTCGTCGGGCCGTCGACCCACTGATTCGTAATGGAATCTAGCTTGCGGATGGCGGAACCCATCCGAAAGTTGCCGACGATCAGGCCGTTGTCCAGGGTGTGGGATTCAACGCTGGAACTGAGAAAGCCCCTGAGGGTGATCTGATTTGCCATTGCACTGCCTTTCGATGGGCCGCAGTTGCGGCGGTGTTTCCTTGGTCTCCAGCAAACTCCCCTACAACAGCACTGACTAGGGTGCAATGACCAAATGTGGACATGTCGGCACCTGGCCCCACCTGTGGAGGAAGAGATCCCGCGATAAACCTGATAATTTAGATGCGGCCCTTGATTGGGCCAACGCCTCGGTAGCTCAGCGGATAGAGCAGGAGCCTTCTAATCTCTTGGCCGCCGGTTCGAGTCCGGCCCGGGGCACAAAATGTCGCTCTGACCTGCGGTTTTACTGTTTCTGACGTGCGCACTGGGGCGCCAAATCACGTTCTACTCACGTTTTTGATCGAAAAGTTGATCACGTTTTTGGCTTGTTCGGGTCCAATTAAGCCTCCGTTTATCGTCCCGTTTTTCAACCGGTGGGCGTAAAATCCGCGTGATTCCGGAGATTCTCCTGACCAACCTTGCTTTGGCCGGCGGCTGCAAAGTTTTGGCCCTCCGTTCACCGTACTCGCGGCACTGACGACCGCCAGTGAGCAGGAATCCTGCCCACAAAACAGCAAGAAGAACGCGTGCGGAAGCGTTAACCCTCCACCCCACGCAATTCGGCAATTATTCCTCGCACCAACGGCCCAACGAACCACATCGACATGCCGCACCAGTCCGACTTTCTTCCGGTCAGCCAAAATCCCAACTTTCACAGTCCCGTAAGGGGAACCTTTACCGGGACAAGGACAATACCTAGAACGCATGTCCCTTAGCGAAGCAACTGCCCCTGCTGGCCTCACCTGAACGAACGGTAGCTTTCATGTTCCATGACGACTATACTTTCCATATGGAAAACGAACAGGCTTACCCTTCTCAGGACAGTGCTGCAAGACAACTGCGGAACTACGAAGCCCTGCGCAGCAGGACCAGTCTTCAGGGCCCGTCACGCGCGTTCGCACTGTTCACACTCTGGAGTGCGATCATCGTGGCCGTCTATGTAGCCGTGTTCTTGTTCTCCTTCGGTGGTCGGACCGTCAACGAGGTGGTGAGTGCGGGCGGCTACTCCAGCAGCGGAATCCTTGTCTTCCCCGTGCTGCTCTTTAGTTCGCTGGTGAGAGGCGCACGGGAGCGATTCGGCATCCGGACGAAACCGGCGCCAGGGCATTGGATCGCCTATGGGCTGATCATCGTCGGATTCATGACGCTCGCCGGACTCAGTATTGCCGGAGTGAACTATCCCTGGGGTCTAAATTTGCTCGTGGTGGTGGCAATATTTGTCACGATGGCGACCGGTCCGATTCGGCAGCTCCGCCGTTCGCCGGCGTCCGACTCCGACCGTTGGGGGAATGAGCCTCTGGATCGACTTGCGCGGCTGTCTACGACATTGATCGGTGTCGCCGCAGGACTGCTCGCGGCGACAATCACCCAGGCGTGGTTTCCACTCGTGTCGGCCGTGGTCATGATGTCGCTCGTTGTCGTGCTGATCGGTTGGCAGGCACGGTGGGGGCTTCCCCGGACGGGCTACGAGTGGGGACCAATCCATTGGATGGCGTTCGGAATCGTGGTCAGTGTGCTGTTCCTGCTGTCCGTGCTACTTTCGCATACAAGCTGGATTACAACCCCGAATAGTGTGTCCGTAGGCATCCTCGTCTTCCTCGTTATGCTCATCGCATCCTTCCTGCCCACCCGGGCGCGACACAGATAGGTCGGTCATGGCTCACCCACGACACGGATTGGACGACGCCTTTCAGACACCGATCCGGTTCTCCCTGATGGCCGCGCTGGGACACCGTACTGAAGTTGATTTCCGTACCCTGCGAGATGTCCTCGAAGCCAATGACTCCGTGCTGAGCAAGGCCATCAGCCACTTGGAGAAGGTCGGTTACGTGAAAGTCACCAAGGGCTATGTCGGCAACCGTCCGCGAACTTGGGTCGAGTCGACAATGAAAGGACATCGCGCATACCAGAATCACCTGCTCTCACTTCGTGCGATCAGCGAAGGCTATCTCGACTAGACCACACCTGTGTCTTCGAAGATTCGGGCTAGTGAATTTTCGTCCCGCAAGCCGGTCCCTCAGTGAGACAACCGCCTGCTGACCTGCCCTTTTGATATTGCCGCTCGATGGGTGTCCCGTATACCCCGCCCGAGATTAAGCCCGGTGATGGGAGGGTATACGGGACACATCTCAACTTCGATTTCAGGGGAGTGGGTGGCGGTGCGAACTGGTCCCGATCTACAGTGTTCTGCTATCGTCACCGTCTCGAGAAAGTCATTCCTTCGTGTCCGAGGTGATGTTTCTGTTCTCGCAGAAGGCAGCCCCGAACCTCAACGAACATGCGCTTCTTATGCTCCTCCACGGCAATCTGGCCAAAGGGGTGCTTCGCCAACATCTCTTCGGTAGATGTTGCCATCCTGTGCCTCCCTCCACATCTTCAATCAGCGTTGACTCCGTCGCTGCCCAAGAGCATCTACCAATAAATTCAAGTTCCACGAGGTCCTGACATGTCCGCGACAGGCCAGACCATCTTGCTTGTTGTCGTTGACGCACATGACCGGGCTGAAAACCGGAGGTGGTGGACGTTCATTCAGCCACGGTGGCTCTGCCGTCAAGGTTTCGGACGTGCCTTCAGGGTGGCGCCGATTTTCTCCACGGATGCGAACCAGGAGAGTAGGTCCTGGTCGATAGCGCCGATGACTGTCCTCATGTTGGCCAGCTGTGCAGCGATGCTGCTATTGATGAGTGGTTCTAAATGCGCCACCCTGTTTCTTAGGCGGTAGACACCGTCGACCGCCCGTTCAAGCTCGTGGACCGGTCGCCGAAGATGCGGGAAGGCATAGTGCAGTGCTTCATCCCAGAGCAGTTGCTTGCCCAGGTCCTTGCGTCCTGGGAGAAGGAATCGCCAGGTCCCCATGGACAAAGCGGCAAGAATGTCCGCGTGCAACGGATCACGCTGATCCTTGGGCCGGGCCCTGGTTGAATGACCGGCGCGATTCTTCGCTTCTGGCAGGTCCCGGCCAACGACGCGCTCCAGCAAGATGGAAGGATCCAGGAGCCAATCGCTGGAATGCGACTCCCGCGTAGTCGGGTCAACCTGACCGGCATTCCAAAGGCATAATTGCTCGTCCATAGCGTTACGCAAGACGACCTCAAAAATGTGCAGAGCCTCGTATACAGCCCCAGAAAGTTCAACGTTCCACCGATAGAGCCGCACAGCACCCTGCAGGCTCCCGGCCGTGTCGAGGTACGGCGCCAACCTCGGCGGACTCAGCCGCCGCAGCAGGACCGCCTCAACACTTATTTGTTCGCGCCTGTTCACAGTAGTAAACTGTAGTTGAAGACAGGGGCAGGTTCCCTGTTATGGATTACTGAGGGTCCCGTAGCCAGGAGCTGCGGGGCCCTCAGCTTTTAACACCTGTCACCAATGATCCCGGCGATCTCGTCGCCCACTCTCCCCTTGGCAATCCCCCGCGGGTATTCCGCGACCTACTAACTGTTCGCAATTTGGCTTTCAGAATTGATCCCAATTTGGGCTGACAGGGTTGGCCTGTTGGAGGCAAACGGTCCCCAAATCATGGCAAATGACGCTCTACTCCGCCGACAAGAAGTCACCAAAAAGCATCTTAAACGCCGATCTTGGCCGTACATCGGGCGGGACCGAAACCACGCCCTGAACAACGCGAATCAGTGACACACGACGGCTGTCCTTTCACAACTGGTGACATACCGTCCACCGTGTCGATGAACCTGCGAACAGCCATCAAACTGCAGCTCCGGCACTTTGCTGCAGGTGCTCGTCACGTTTTACTCACGTTCTTCAACGACAACCCGCAACAATTATTGGCATGCCAAAGGGGCCCCGTCGCGCCAGATTCACCCGGGAACACGGGGTTTTTGACCGTCAACGGAGTCTGTTGGCATGAGAGTCCTGAGTTTCTCTTGGTCGTGGGTTCAATTCCCGCCCGGGGCACAAAAAAGCACCTCTGACCTGCGTCAGGCGGGGTGACCGCCGTCGTTCTTCCGACCTAGCAACGGCAGTCATGTGGTTCCAGCGCTTTTCAACGTGGAAAGGGGAACGCCCACGTTGCCCATCTGCGCTACGCGCATTCCACCGGGAGCCACCTCACGTCGGTCTTTTTAGACGATATGGCACCGCACTATTCCCCTGACGCCCTCCGGACGCAGCTTTCCGTTGCCCTCCGCGGGCCGGGGAGGGCCGGGCCGGGCACGATTCATGCCCATCAATGGCATAGTGATTCGACGTCTCTCTGGAAGCTGCTGTCATTGGAAAGGCGTTTTCGATGCAAGTGGGAGGCTCTACGCCTTGGGGACGCTACGTGTTGACCACAGCGCCAAAACAAACAAAACAGGTTGGAAGAGACGGCGGATGGCACGCTTCCGGTTTGTGTCGAGCCCAAAGGCCGGCGTCTTGGTGACGAACTGGTTGATGTTGCCGGGAAAGATCAAGGCGAAGAACAACGCCGTGGCCCGCCCCACTCGAGCTTTATGCTGGGTTGCGGTCAGAAGAGCAGCATCAAGTGCAATCTCGATCCCGCAGGCGGCTTGAACAACGGTGTCTTTCGACGTGGGCAGCCACTCCGGAACTTGCTCCTGGAAATCTTTCCGATGCTTGCCGAGATGGCCGGTCCCTGCCCTTATCAGGAAGCCGCAGAGTACCAGCCGGCCGACGGTCCGGGTCATGGTGGTGAGGCTGCGCATGTCGCTCCTTGCTTGGGGCGGCATGGAAGCTTTGGGCGGCCTGGAAAGGAAGCCTGTTCCAACTGACGGGATCAGTCGTCAGTGACGTTGACGATGACGTCGATATTGCCGCGGGTGGCATTGGAATATGGGCAAACCAGGTGAGCTGCATCTGCCAAGGCCTGCGCCTGGTCGTGCTCCATCCCGGGGATAACCACCTCGAGGGTGACAGCGAGAACAAAGCCACCATTGCCATTGGGCAGGAGGTGCACGCGACTGCCCACGGACGTGTCTGAGATGGCTACTTTCTGGTTGCGCGCAACCAACTGCAGTGCGGAGTGGAAGCAGGCGGCGTAACCTGCTGCGAATAGTTCTTCCGGGTTCGCACCATTCCCCGATCCACCCATTTCCTTGGGCATCGCCAGTCCGAGGTCGACCGTGCCCGAGGTGGTGGCGACGCGACCATTCCGGCCAGCTCCGGTGGAGAGTGCCTCTGCGGTGTAAAGGGGTGTCATTCGTTGTGCCTTTCCTGAAAGTGGACTCCCTGCGCAGTTGCGCTGGAGAGGTTGAAAGCTACGTCATGAAGCAAAGAGAGCGCCGATTTCCCATCAGCCACGGTGAGCTGGGTTGCCGCTGCAACGCATCCTGGAATGTGGGCCAGCTCTTCCTTCAAGGCCGCGCCGGCTTCGGTCAAGGAGACGATCACAGCGCGCTCATCGTCCATGGAACGCTGCCGTTCGAGGAAACCCCTGGCCTCCAATCGTCGGATCAGCGGTGAGGTGGTGCCAGAATCCAGCTTCAAGTGCCCGGCGACGTCTTTGACGGCCAAGGATCGCCGTGACCATAACAAAACCAAAACCAAATACTGCGGATACGTCAATCCCCATGGCTTCAGAAGGGCAACGTAACGGCGGTTTGTTGCCCGCGCCGCGGCATACAGGGCAAAACAAACCATCTGGTCCAGAGGATCAGAATCTTCCTCAGTGAAACTTTGGCTGGCATCCATAGTTGAAGCATTGCACACAAGTAATTTGTGCACAAGCTAAATTGGCGGGCTGCACCCAAACAAGCTGACGGGGCGCCGGAGACAGAGCTTCCATCCGCTTCAACACCCGGGCTGGCGGCAGTTCCCCGACCGCACCCCGGCTTTCGGTGTGCGGACACCCGGGGTTTCCGGGGACCCCCTTGCTGGCTATGGTGTCGCTCACAGGCACTCTCAGGGCCTCCCACGGACCCGGGCGGCGGGCGTAACGTGGTTGTCATGAACAACCGCAGCGAGATCCGTGAGTTCCTTGCCTCCCGGCGGGCCAAGCTCACGCCGGCCCAGGTGGGGCTGCCCACTTTTGGCGGCATTCGCCGAGTGCCCGGGCTCCGCCGTGAAGAGGTGTCCCTGTTGGCCGGGGTGAGCGTTGAGTACTACACCCGCATGGAACGCGGCAGCCTGGCAGGAGCCTCGGATTCCGTCCTGGAGTCCATCTCCCGCGCCCTGCGGCTCACCGAGGCCGAACACCAGCACCTGTTCAACCTGGCCCGGGCTGCAGGCCCGGCGCCCCGGACACGGCGTCAGCCCGCCAAGGCAATCGACGCGAGCATCCAGTACATCCTGGACGGCATGACGGGGATCCCGGCCTTCGTGCAGAACGGGCATCTGGACGTTGTCGCAGCCAATGAACTGGGGCGCGCCCTCTACTCGGAGGCATACCAGGACCAGGCACAGCAGCTCAACTACGCGCGGTTCGTCTTCTTCAACCCGCGCTCACATTCCCTGTACACAGACTGGAACCTGGCCGCAGACACCGTAGTGGCCATGCTCCACGCAGAAGCCGGACGCGACCCCTATGATCGGTGCCTGACCGATTTAGTGGGGGAACTGTCCACCCGAAGCGAGGAATTCCGCCAGCGCTGGGCCCAGCACGACGTTCGCCACCACCGCAGTGGAGTCAAGACCATCCGCCACCCGGCCGTGGGCGATCTCGAACTGCATTTCAACGCCTTGGAGCTGAGTGCCACCCCCGGCCTGACGATGTTCGCCTACAGCGCCGAGCCGGGATCCTCCTCAGAAGACGGCCTGCGACTGCTCTCCAGCTGGGCTGCCACCAACAAGGCCACCCAACCAGACCCCGACATCGAGGGGCACCGCACCACCTGGAATGCACTGCGCCGCTGACCCCTAGATCCAGGGCTGCTGCCCCTGCACCGGCAGAGGGCTTGCCAGGGACGACGGCGTGCCGTTGCCTTCGCGTTCAGCCTCACCCATTCCCCCATCCCCAAAAAATCTTTCCTTCACATCAACAACAGGAGTAAATAATGTCTACAGTCAAGGCTTACGCCGCGCCCTCGGCCACCGGCGAGCTCATTCCCACCACCATCTGGCGCCGGGACGTCGGCCCGCACGACGTGTTGATCGACATCAAGTTTGCCGGCATCTGCCACTCCGACATCCACACTGTCCGCGGCGACTGGGGCCCTCAGCAGTACCCGTTGGCCCCGGGCCACGAGATCGCTGGGATCGTCAGCGAGGTCGGCTCGGACGTCACCTTGCATAAAGTCGGCGACCGAGTCGGGGTTGGCTGCATGGTCAACTCCTGCGGCGAATGCGCCAACTGCCAGGCTGGCGAGGAACAGTATTGCCTCAACGGCAACACCGGCACCTACGGCGCCATGGACCGCGACGGCACCATCACCCAGGGCGGCTACTCAAGCCACGTCGTGGTAACAGAAAACTTCGTGGTGAGCATCCCGGACGCCCTGGAGCTGGACGTCGCCGCCCCGCTGCTGTGCGCCGGCATCACCACGTTCTCACCCCTGCGCCACTGGGGTGCCGGGCCTGGAAAGAACGTCGCCGTCGTGGGCCTGGGCGGGCTCGGCCACATGGCCGTGAAGATCGCCCACGCCATGGGAGCCACTGTCACCGTGCTCTCCCAGTCGCTGAAGAAGCAGGAAGACGGCCTCCGTTTGGGCGCGGACCATTACTATGCCACCAGTGATGAGAACACGTTCTCGGATCTCGCCGGCAGCTTCGACCTGATCATCAACACCGTCAGCGCCGTCATCGACATCAACGCCTTCCTCCAGCTGCTCAAGCTCGACGGCGCACTGGTCAGCGTGGGTGCCCCTGCCGAGCCTCTGCCCGTGCAGGCGTTCTCCTTGATCGGGGCACGGCGCACCTTCGCCGGCTCCGCGATCGGCGGCATCAAGGAAACGCAGGAAATGCTCAATTTTTGCGCCGAGCACGGCATCGGCTCCGAGATCGAGGTCATCCCGGCCAGCAAGATCAACGAGGCCTACGAACGAGTCCTGGCCTCCGACGTCCGCTACCGCTTCGTCATAGACACAGCCACGCTCTAAGGCACGATGAACGGGGCAGGGGCCACACGAGACATGCACTCGTCCCCGCCCGGTTGTTTCGGCAGGCTGCGCCGGAATTCGGCCCCAAGAACGGTATCGGATTCATTCCCCAAGCCTGCATTTCAGCCGCCGGGGCGCTCTGGACAACGCCAGCTGCGAGGAGCTCGCGGTTGCCGGCCAACCCCTCCCAGCGCATCACCCAAAGGTTCCCGGTATTCACGTACCGCGGAGTGCTTCCACCAAACAATTACCCCAACACAGCAGACCGTCGGAAGCGACGGCTGACAGGAGAACACGATGGCAAAGATCCTCATGGTCGTTTCGGCCGCCGATTCACTTACTATGCGTGACGGTAGTGTGCATCCCACCGGCTACTGGGCTGAAGAGTTGGTGGCCTCCCACCACACCCTGCGTGACGCCGGACATACTGTGGACTTCGCAACTCCGGGCGGGGTGAAGCCCACCGTGGACCAGGTCAGCCTGACTGCCGAGGCGGCCGGCAGCCTTGAAAAAGCGGACGATTTCCGCGCCTATATAGCAGCCATCGATGCCGAACTCTCCCACCCACTGGTGTTGGCCGACGTCCGTACCGCCGATTACGAAGCCTTCGTCATGCCAGGCGGCCACGGCCCCATGGCGGATCTCGCCACGGATGCGGACCTGGGCAAGATCCTGATCGAAGCAGACCAGGCCGGTCGCATCATTGCACCGTTCTGCCACGCTCCCGCCGGCCTGCTCAGCGCCACCGATGACAACGGCACATTCCTTTTCACCGGCCGCCGCCTCACGGTCTTTACGGACGAGGAGGACTTGACCGGCGGCACCGGCCCCAACACACCCTGGTTCGTGGAAACGGTCTTACGGGATAAGGGAGCCATCGTGGAATCCGGGCCAGCATGGAACAGCCACGTGGTCCGCGACCGCAACCTCATTACCGGCCAGAACCCCCAGTCCAGCGAGGACGTGGCTAAGGAAGTCATCGCAGCGCTGGCTGAGTAGTCCAGCTTCCCGGGACTCACACCATAGGCAACTAACTTCTCCACCCAAGGACTGATCAAGCCGGCTCAGCGGCAACGAGGGAGCTCATTGATCGATGGTGGCAACCATCCGTCGTCTGGATGCACTTCCCACGGATGCTTGCTACACACGGCGTGGCTGCATGACAACAAGAGGGCCTCTGGGTGAAGTGGTGCTTGCGAGAGCTGTCACCAACGCCCGGGGGGCTTCTTGATGCCAGCCGCTGATGCCATTCAGGCTCCGAAGCGCGGCTCAACGACGGCCTGGCGCGTGGTGGCGGAGGGCCGGACGCCGTGCTGGCGACGGCTTCCAGGGAAGAAGCCCGAAGGCCACCCCTGCTGACGCCTCAATCACCAAACTACCCAACCCACAACAACAGGATTTACACTTTCACCCACACCGCCGGGGTCCTCGCTGCCGGCGAGTTCACCAAGGCGCGCACCGGTAGCAAGGCCGGCCACCGACCGGATTTAATTTAACGGAAAGCCCTACGGCTCAGGCCCGAACTACGCACCTTCGGGAGGCCTGCCGCGGCCGACGTGGAAGTCGATGGTGGGAAAGCTCAGTAGAGCTTGTTGGCTCCACCGTCCGCCATGAGGGTTTGACCGGTCATATACCGTGAATCGTCAGAGAGCAGGAATGCGACGATCGGTGCAACATCTGCTTCGGGATCCCCGAAGCGCCCCAGCGGCACCTTGGCGAGGGAATCCTTGTACATTTCCGGGAAGGCCTCGCTCCACGCCTTCACCCCTGCGGTGAGCGCCATGGGCGAGACAACGTTGACGCGGATGTTGTCCTTGGCCCATTCGTTGGCAGTGACACGGGACAGCCCGCGGATAGCTTCCTTGGCCGAAGCATAGGCAGCCTGGGTCTGCTGTCCGACTATGGCGGAGCCCGAACCGAAGTTCACGACGGAGCCGCCGTTGACGGCCAGCAGCGGATAGGCAGCCACCATGAACTGGCGGGTGGCACGGAAACCCGTATTGAAGGACAGATCCCACTGTTCCTCGGTCAGGTCGTTGAACATGGCCTGTCGCGAAGCATGGGCGTTGTTAACCAAGCCATCCAACCCGCCAAAGGTTGCGCCGGCCAGTTCGACGGCGGCCGCTGCAACCGCCTTCTCGCTGACATCGCCCAAGACGAACCGGACGTTCACCCCAAGTTCCTGCTTAAGGGATTCTCCCGCCTCTCCGTTGACATCAACCGCGACGACTTTGGCCCCGCGGGCCACTAACACCCTGGAAATCGCACCCCCAATTCCTGAAGCACCCCCGGTAACGACGACTACCTTGTTCTCGAGCTGCATATTGACTCCTTGGTTTCCGTTGGTGGAATCGGTCGATCCCTGGCTGTGGACAGCCCATAAACAAAATCACAAGATCTTGTGTATTGGCTGAAAGCTGGCCTGTGTCGGGCAGTGCGATGTGCCAAGTTGTCCCTACTACCGGTTCTGAGACGAATTTCCCAGCGCTTGGAATGCTCGGAACTCAAATTTTCCACGATTGCCATGGCCGCGCAGGCCACAGCCACGGCAGGAGTGCCTACTGGTCCACCATTTGCAGCACTGCCCCTACCCCATGTGCACCATCAAATCCATTGTGCCCGGCTTTACTCAATCCGCCGTCCTGCTAAACACAGACAGCGGGCGAAAGCCAGCCTCGACTGCCACCGACGCCTTTTCGATCTCGGTGGCACAGTGCAGAGGCCTCGGCCATTCCCCGCGACGTCCTGGCTGCGGCCATGGAACTGGCCACAGCCAGCAAGCGCGACGGCGTGGACGTGGATGAAGCCGTTCGTGTCCTTTGAGCGGTGTGATCCGCCTAACACCCCCAGGCCTGCCCTGCGCGGGTCGGCCGGGATCAGCTACCTGCGGCCGCCCACCTCACGGTGCCAATACTTTGCGTCTTCGCTGCCCACACGCAAAATCGCATCCGGCTGCCACGTTGCAGGCCATAGTTCCAGCAGATAGAAGTCGAGGAGCTGGTCTGAGAACTCACCCTCCAAGCCCGCATCCCGGCCTCTGGCGCTGACCCGCAAACGATAGCTGCCCGGTTGCACGCCTTCCAGGGTCCCGCCGGTTTGGCCGGCCCAGCCGAACCACCACATCCCCTGCCCGGCGGGGACAACCATGGATACCTCGACGACGTCCTCCCACTGCAGGTCGTCGATGCCGGGAGCGGAATCCAACAGGACGATCCGCACACTGGAACCGCCGGAACGCCGGGCAAGTTTGAGGTACACACATTCCGGGGCTGCTGCACCAACCAGCCCATTGACCTGGCCGGCAAAGTTGCGATCGAAGTTGCCATCGAACCCACCGCCCAATACCCACATGACATCGAACTGTCCATAGTCGGTGTCCACGACCTGGTCCATCAGTACGATTTGCATAAAATCAGGTTACCGTCCGGCTGCCAACAGAACCCCGCACCCCCAAAACGCGGTGCCGCTACTGCATATGCTCCCCGCGCAGCTTCGAAAAGAGCAGCGAGTCACGGCGCACGCCGTCGACCAGGCGGTGGGAGCGCAGCAATCCTTCATAACTGAAGCCGCACTTTTCCAGGACGCGAATCGACCCAAAGTTTCCCGGATGGCAGGTGGCGCTGATCCGCTCCAGGCCCAAGGCATCGAACCCCAGGTGCAGCAGGTGGCCGACAGCCTCCGTCGCGTAGCCTTTGCCCCAGTGCCCACGGTGGAAGGTGTAGCCCAGCTCGCCGTTGCGGTCGTGCCCATCGGTGGTCCAGACGGATACCGACCCGATGGCCCGCCCGGCCACGACGGCGGCGAGGGCGAACGCCGTCGGGCTTCCCACGAGGCTCCCCCGCACGGCCTCCTCGACAAAGGAAGCGGTCTGGTCCAAGGTGTTGGGGCCCCACGTGGACCAGCGGCAGACTTCCGGGTCCGAGGCGTACTCGTGGACGGCCGGAATGTCGGCCGGCTTAAAGGCCCGAAATCCCAGGCCGGTCCCACGCTCGTGTGCTGCCAAATAATCCATGGTCCGCCCGTCCAGTTGAGTTCCGATCCACCAGCCTAACTGGCCGCCAGGGGTTGCCCGGCAGAAAGTTCGCTGTGAGACTTGCGGCATGGCAACTTCAAGGGACGTGTCCTGGCAGCTTGGCGGGATCACCATGGAAGGCACAGCGCTCCGGCCAGACGGCGACGGACCCTTCCCCGCCGTGGTGCTTGTTGCCGGCAGCGGGCCAACGGACAGGGACTGGTGCTCCCCTATGCTGCCCGGGCGTAACGGCAGCGGGCGGCTGTTTGCCGAAGAGTTCGCCCGCGCGGGAATTGGCTCCATCCGCTACGACAAGCAGGCTTCCGGTCCGCACGTTATGGATAATATTCCCCAGCTCATCGGGAAGCTGAGCATGCAGTCCCACCTGGACGAGTTGGCCGCCGCGGTCACCGCGCTCACGGCGTTGGACTGGGTGGATCGCGCGAAAATCATCGGCCTGGGCAACAGCGAGGGGACCCTGCATGTGCTCCATTACGCCACCAGTGACCAGCCCGTCCCCTTCGCCGGGATCGTCCTGGCCGCGCCGCCGGGCCGTCCGATCCAAGATATCCTGCTCTCACAGCTGACCTTGCAGTCCGCCCAGGATCCCGGCGGCGCCGAGATGATGGCCAAGGTTGCGGAGGCCGCTGACCGCTACGCCGCCGGCGAGCCGATGAATCCGGATCCGGCCCTGCCAGACAGCGTCAAGCTGGTGCTGGCCAGTTTTGAAACACCCGCAAACCTCCCCCTGGCCCGTGAGCTGTGGACGGAGTCTGCGATCGACTCGCTGCGCCGGGTGGAGATCCCCACCTTGGTGTTGATCGGCGGCCGGGATGTGCAGATTGACCAGAAGCTCGACGGCGGGCCCCTCCAGGAAGCTGCCGGCGGGATGCCCAACGTGGCCTTCGCCTTCCCGCCGGACGCCAACCACGTGTTCAAGCACGACGCGCGGACCCCGGCAGAGGTGGCCGCGACGCCCGGCAACGGCTACAACGAAGCCGGCACGCGGCTCGATCCGGAAAGTCTGCAGACGATCCTGTCCTGGATCCGCCGGATCCTGGGCACGCAGCCCCTGGACACGTAGCCGTCGGCAGCATCAGCGGCCCGGCGGCGCCCACGCCTGGAACTTGACGGCAGCCGCGCCAACCACTGACCCCGGCACCAGCCGCAGCGCAGCATCCCGCAAGCCGGCCGCAAACGGTGAGGACAGCTGCCCCACCCTTCCCATCACACGGGACCGGGAGGCAATCAACTGGCTGCGCCGCCGTCGTGCCTTGTCATAGGACGGCAGCCCCAGCCGTCCCTCGCGGGCCAGCAGGACGATCGCGGCGGCGTCCTCGATGGCCTGCCCGGCACCCTGGCCCAGGTCAGGGGTCATGGCATGTGCGGCATCACCCAGCAGGAGGGTGCGCCCGCGGCCATAGGACGGCAGCGGCGTGGCAAGGTCCCTGATGTCGTGTTTAAGGACGGCGTCCGGGGCGGTGTTTTCCAGCAGTGCGGCAATGGGTTGATGCCAGCTGCCAAAGCGGCACAGCAGCTCGGCGCGGTCATCCGCAAGGCGTGTTTCCGGGGGCAAATTTGCCGTGGCAAACCAATAAACCCGCCCGTCGGGCAGCGGCACCATGCCAAAGCGCTCGCCACGCCCCCACGTCTCCCCCGCTTCCCTGCCCAGGTCGAAGGGCCCGTCGGTGACGCCGCGCCAGGCCGTGTAGCCGGCGTAGCGCAGGCCGGGATCGAGGCCAAGTGCCTGGCGGGCGGCGCTGTTGATGCCGTCGGCGGCGATGACCAGGTCAAAGTGCCCGGTGCCGCCATTGACCGTGATCTCCGGGGCGCCCTCCGGGGAAACGGCGGCGTCAGCACCAAGGTGGAGCGTGCCCGGCGTGAGCGCTTCTGTCAGCGCGTTGTGGAGGGCCGCCCGGTGCACGGCGCGCAGGGAGGCGGTGGCTTTGGGCGGCAGCACCACCATCCACGCGCCCGACGGCGAACGCTGGCCGGCCTTGAACGCGGCGGCTTCCCCGCTGGTCACCCGGCGGACGAGCGATCCCAGCCCAACGGCGTCGAGCGCGTCAAAGGAGTTTCCAAAAAGTGACAGGCCCGCACCGATGGCAGCCGGCCGGGCCTGTTGTTCGAACAGGTCAACCTGGTGCCCGTCGCGTTGCAGCCACAGGGCAGCGACCAGACCGCCAATGCCGGCCCCGATGATGCCGATCTTCATGCTGTGGGTCCCTTCGTGGTCGACAGCGGGGTACTTGACCCCCTCCATCCTATGGAACGCGGGTAGCACCGTCCGGCCCGGCGTGGCAGGCAAGGTGGCAACAGCCCGGTTGCGGGATAGGATTTCGTGCATGGAGACGACCCGCACCGCACGGCTGCACCTTGAACTGGACCTGGAATTCACCGACGCCGGAGCGGTGCAGGCGCACGCCCGCTCGTGGGCGCAGAACAATGCCGGGAGCGATCCGGAAACTCTGGCCGGCATGCTGGAGCAGGCCGGCGAAGGGCCCGATGCCGCACTCATGATGCTGGTGGAACCGTCCGAGGTGGTCGGCGGCATTCCGGGTGTCGTGGCGGTGGGTGCCACCATGTGGGTGGACATGGCGGACGGCGCCGATCTTGCTGCGGACGATTTCGCGGCAGGCGAGGAGGAAGCCGGGACGGCTGCCCTGGAGTCCGGTGAGGGACTGAACAGTGAGGAAGACTGGCTGGCGAAGATTTTTGTCGATGCAGACAAGCTGCCGGGCCTGGACCTGGAACGGCTGGGTTACTACGCGGAAGAGGGCGATCCCGATGCCCGTGCCGAATCGTTGCATGGGGCCACGATGCTGCGCGGCGCCGTCCACTGGGCCTACGAATCGCTCATCGACGAACTCTTTGACGACATTTCCATGCTCCGCGAGGCTCCCGACGCCATCGATGAGGCATTGGCGCTGAGTAGCCTACCTCCCTTGCACAGCGCCAGTTATGGGCCGTTGTTCGCGCAGAGGTTCCTGGCCGTGGCACTCGATTTGGGCACCGCCTTCGCATCGTCCTTCACAGCACCGAGCTGTGTGGCGCAGGAGCTTGCGCTCCGGCTGGTCCTGGACGGGGTGGAAATCCTGCCGGACCTGTTCCCATCCCTGGAGCTGCCCGAGGACTGGCGCGGTTCCCTGGAAGACTCCCTCTTTGAAGACCTGGACCACGAACTGCTCTACGATCCGGCGCTGGACGGGGTGGGCAGCGATCCCGCACTCGCGTCCCTCGGCATGGCGAACCTGGACATCTCGGACTGGTTCGTCCCCTTCGCCGACAAGACGGTCAACCCCTACGCCGCCGACCAATAGGCCGCGTCTGACGAGGCTGTTGCGCGGCTGCTGCCGGGGTTGCTGACGGAACTGCGTCCGGGGTTGCTGACAGCGCGGCGCTTGTAGACTGGAGGGAATTCCATCAGTCGGCTGCTGCAGTTGGGAATGAGAATGGCCACGTTTCGGGAACTTCATCAAGGCAATGCCCCACTGGTGCTGCCCAATGCGTGGGATGTCGGCTCGGCCCTGGCTTTCGTGGCGGCGGGCTACCCGGCGGTGGGCACCACGAGTTTCGGCATTGCCGCCAGCGCGGGAATGCCCGACGGCGGCCGCTCCAGCAGGCTGGCCACCATCGCCCTGGCCACCCAATTGCGCCCTCTCAAGGTTCACCTCAGCACAGACATCGAGGACGGCTATGCCGATGTCCCCGGCGACGTCGCTGACCTTGTTGCCGAACTGTCAGCATGGGGCGTGGCCGGGGTCAACCTGGAGGACAGCACCGACGGGCAGCTGGTGGATCCGGCTGCTTCCGCCGCCAAGATCGCTGCGGTCAAACAGCGCAGTCCCGGGGTGTTCATCAATGCGCGCGTGGACAATTTCTGGGTGTCTGAACAGGCCACCGTGGATGCCGTCCTGGCCCGCGCCCGCCGCTACGAAGAGGCTGGCGCGGATGGGATTTTTGTTCCCGGCCTGGCCCGGCCGGAGGACATCCAAGCCATTACTGCCGGGATCACCCTGCCGGTCAACGTCTTGGCGCATCCAACACTGGCCGTGGCCCAGCTCGGGGAATTGGGTGTCCGGCGTGTCAGTTCCGGCTCGTTGCCGTACCGCCGCGCCGTGGACGCGGCAGTTGACGCGGTCAATGCCCTGCGCGACGGCCGCCAGCTGCCCACCGCCACCCCCTACTGGGACATGCAGCGGCAGCTCACGGCCTTCCGCACAGGCCTCACCGAGTAAGGCACGTGGCCGTGTAAGGCCTCGCCGGGCAAGGGACCGTCGGAGCAGCGACCCTGCCGGGCATAGATCGGCCAAAGCTATTCCACCCCGCTCCGGGAAAAGTTACGCGCGGCCGCCGGGAGGGCCAACAAACATCATGGTCCCCATGATGCCGCCGACAAACACCACGAACAGCACGCTGAGCAGCACCGGGCGGTTGAGCATCCAGCGCAGCACAATCTGCACCCAGTGCCCGTCGCCCGGGTGGCTGGTCGCGGAGGTGCGCCATTCGCCGTCGAGCTTGCCCTGCTTTTCAAGCCGTCTGTCGAAGGGAATGGTCAAGTACGGTACGAAGGCGGTCAACGCGGCCCCCACGATCATCCGCGGGCGCCAGCGTTGGTTCAGCCCCACCAGGACGGCCGTGGTCACGTAGGCGATGAACACGAGACCGTGCGCAAATCCGCCCACAGTAACAGGCCAGTCCCCCATCTTCAGGGCGTATTTCATGATCATTCCGGCGATCAGCAGCGTCCAGGTGACGGCCTCGGCGATGGACAGTGCGCGGTAGAAAGTGCGTGGCGACATGGGCTGGGTACAGTCCTTGGTTCGAAAGCGAAAAGGTCGGCAAAGTGCCGTGAACAGCCTACCGGCGTTTGCTGGGAGTCCCCTCCAAACCCAGCCGCTTCCGGCGGGCAAGGGCTGACGCCTCGCTGGGTCCTTGGGCGCCCAAACTCCAATGCACGACGGCGAGCACGGCCTTCGCGGGCACCGTCACCGGCAGCGGCACCCGGCCAAGTTTCGGCACTTCCAGCCGCAGCAGGTCCCGGTATTCCTTCGGAAGGGAGGCCACGGCCGCGGCGAAGAGCACCTGGTAGCCGCCCTGCTGCGACTGCGGCAGCGGCGGGTGCTTGATGAACGCGAGCGTTTCGGCCACGCGGTCGTCGTAGCGCAGCTCGGGGCGGAAGGCCGCCAGCTGGGCCTGCAGTTCGGCCACGGTGGTGGGCGGGTTGTCCACGCGCATCAGCGCCCCGGCCACAGCCCAGTCTGAAATGTAGGCGTCGGGCCCTCCCGGGATGGCGGCGCCGTAGGCCTGGTGGGTGCCGAGGAAGGCCTGGGTGAACGCGAGGTGGATCCAGCGCAGCAGGTCCGGATCGTTGGCGGTGTAGGGACGCTGTTCACCGGTGTTGGCGGTGTAGCGCCCGCGGATGTACTCGTGAATGCGCAGCACCTTCTCCGACGCCGCCCGGGCTGCCGCGGTGTCGCCGTAACTGACGGTGAAGATCCAGCGGATGGTGCCGGCCAGCCTGCCCAGCGGGTCGGTGCGGTAGCTGGAGTGGTCGTGGACGCCTGCGAGCGCTCCCGGGTGCAGCGCCTGGATGAGCAGTGACTGGATGCCGGCCACGAGCGTCGTCATTGAGCCGTGCACAGCCCAGGCCGCCGATTCCGGCCCAAAGTACCCTCCGTCGTCGCCCTTTTCCAGGTCAAGCTCCCATTGCGGAACGGTGGGCGAGTTGTTGCTGAATGTGCCGCGCAGCTCCCTGCGCCAGCGGGCCACCATGTTTTCCATGTCCCCAGTCTGTCGCTTTCAGGCCGGAACCGCACCTTGGGTGCCAAGATAGGCGATGACGGCCAGGACGCGGCGGTGGTCGTCGGAGCCCAGCGGCAGTTGAAGCTTGTTCAGAATGTTGCTGACATGCGTTTCGACGGTCCGCGGGGTCAGCCACAGCCTGTGCGCTATCCCCGTGTTGGTGAGACCTTCCGCCATGAGGGCAATCACCTGGTGTTCCCTGGGCGTGAGCTGGGCCAGCCTGTTGTCGGCCCTGCGGGCGCCCAGCAGCCGGGCAACCACTTCGGGATCGAGGGCGGTGCCGCCGTCGCGGACACGTTCCAGGACGTCAAGGAACTCGTCAATGTCCAGCACCCTGTCCTTGAGCAGGTAGGCGAAGCTGCCCGCCCCCACCAGGTCTGCGGACAGGCGTGCCTGCACGTGTTGGGACAGGAGCACAAGGCCCATGTGGGGGAACTCGCCCCGGGCCGTGACCGCCACGCGGGCGCCGTCGTCGGAGCAGTCCGGCGGCATCCGGATGTCGAGGATGGCCAGGTCCGGGGCAAGGGCACGGATGGCTGCCAGGGCGGTGACGGCGTCGGGCACGGCTGCGAGGATCTCGTGGCCCGCATCCGCCAGCAGGCGGGCGAGGCCGTCCCGGAAGAGCGCCGAATCCTCACCAATGACTAGGCGCATGGCAGTTCCGCCTCCACGAGCGTGCCGTGGCCTGCCGGGCTGAGCACCTGCAGGGTGCCGCCCTGTGCCGCCACCCTATCCATCAGTCCCGCCAGGCCCCCGCCTCGCCGGAGCACTGCCCCGCCGCCGCCGTTGTCGCGCACACCGATGCGGATCACGCCCCCACCGTGCTCAAGGCAGACGGCGATCCTGCTGGCCTGGGCGTATTTTGCGGCATTGGCCACGGCTTCGCTGGCAACAAAGTACGCGGTGGTGCCCACCATTTCCGGGATGGCGGCCTCCGGGTTCCCGGCGGGGCGAAGCTCCAGGTCCACCTGGAATGGTGCCGTGTGGCACAGCTGCTCCAAGGCCGCTGGCAGGCCTGCTTCCAGGCTGCTGGGGCGGATCCCGTGAGCCAGCTGGCGGATCTCCGCCACCACCGTCCCCAATTCCGCCACGGCCGCATCCATGACCCCGTGCAGCTCATGTTGCTCGATCCCCAGGTGTCGCTGGGCCAGGCGCAGCGACATGCCCAGTGCCACCAGCCGCTGCTGGGCACCGTCATGCAGGTCCCGCTCCAGCCGTTGGCGCTCCACATAGCCCGCTGCCAGGATACGGGCCCGGCTAGCTTCGACCTCTGCCAGCGCCATGGACAGCTCCAGACGCAGCCGCACCAGTTCCATGGGCCTGGCGAGCGCGGCCATGAGGACCCGGTCAGGCGTTCCCGTGTGCCCCAGTTCGGGGACATGGTCCAGGAATCCCACGGCCTCGCCGGCCACCACAACAGCAATGGCTGAGGTGTCCGGCAGTATTGCCCCGCCCCTCGCATCGACTACTTCCCCCGTGCCAGGCAGCACATAGCCGACCTCCAGGCTCGGCACCGACAGGGCGGCCCTTAGCCGTATATCCAGGTCTTCGGGCAGGGCCCTTCCGGCGTACACGTCATGTTCCAGGGCAGCAACAGACTGCATGATCAGCCACCGCTGTGGGAAAAGCCGCCTGTCCACCCATCGCACCAGCATCTTGTGCACCGGCAACAGCAGGAGCACCATGACTGCCGTGGCGGCCGCCGTGGCCGCCGTCGACTCCTGCCCCAGTGCCGCACCCGCCCAACCTCCAATGGCTGCCAGCACTGCCAGTGCAACGGCACCAAGTCCAGTCCCAACAAGCCCTGCAGCAAGAACCCGGTCAACGTCGAAAAGCTCGGCACGCAGCACGGCAACAGCCACCAGCGCGGGAAGGAGCAGGTAGATCAGCAACAGCCCGACAACCACAACATCCGAGGAACCGCCCAGCAGGTAGCCTGCCCAGCACAACAGCAAGGTGGCGGGGACCAGAGCACCGGCGGCGGCCAGCCACCGCATCTGCACCCGCTCAGCCGCGGGTGCGTGGCTGAACCGGACGGCAAAACGAACCACGCAGACCAACAGTGCCCCGAAAAAGAGCGGCAGCAACAGCACGGCCACTACATCCGCCCCCGGCACGAGTGCCACGTCCCGGTTTGCCTCGGGCAGGGGTGAAGCCACGGGTCCCAGCGCCGCAAGTAGATTGAACAAAACCACAATTGAGGGCAGGGCGGCCGCCACTATCCGGTCAAGCCGGTTGGCGGGGGCGCCGCTGGGAAACACCAGCAAAAGCCAGGCCCAGGGCAGGTAATACAGCATCCAGCTTCCCTGCGCCGCAGCCACGGAGGCACCATTGACGGGAATGCTGCCCGTTCCGGTTTCCTGCAGGAGCTGGGCCACCTGCAGGTAATTGTCAACGCCGGCCAGGAGGAGGGCGACAAACCCGGCGAGTGCCAAAAGCAGTCCGGTCCGGTTGTGCGGGCGCAGCCACAGCAGGGCCACGCCCAGCGCCAGGGACGGCAGGCCGGCCGCCGCAGACAGCACCGGCCACAGTTCGGGCGGCTCCCCCGAGACCACCGCCGGCAGCAGAAATCCCATGGCCGCAACCCCAAGGGACACTGCCACAATGCCAACTGGTTCAGCCCGCAACCGCCGCATGTTTCCAGTGTATTCCCGCACCCCTCCGGTAGTCCTCCGTACTGGCACGCAGACAATTCCCGGTGCCGGCCACCTGCCGCACCGCGACCCGCCGGGCCACGCTTAAACCACCGGCCGAAGCGGCCGGCACACACAATTGACAGGAGCCGGCCATGAGCCGCACACAAGCATTGACCACCACTGATACCGCAGCGCGGCCGGTGCGGGATCTCCGCCGTTTCTGGCGCATCGGCGCCGCGGTGCTCATCCCGCTGGGTCCCCTGGGCGTCACGATCGGCAGGGGCATCATGCCGTACTGGACGGACCAGAACCCCGACACCATCGTGGACAACGTCCTGGCCAACCCCGGCTCCATCACCGTGCTGAACTGGATGGGGCTGCCCCTGATGCCGGCACTGCTGCTGGGCGCCTTGGCCATGGGATTTGTGGCCCGGCGCGGGGCCCCCGTGCTGGCAACTATTGGTGCGGGCCTGTTGTTCGTGTCGTGGGTTGGCAGCACCAACACCGCCAGCACCGACTATCTGACAAATCTGCTGGGCAACAACGGCTTTGACGCAGCGCAGCTTGTCCAGATCAACGCCTTGATCGTTGATGACCCCGTTAACGCGGTGGCCGGAATCTTCTGGTTGTTCGGCCACCTGGCCGGCATGATCGTCCTGGCGGTGGCCCTGGGCAGGGCAAAAGTGGTGCAGCCCTGGGTCTGGATTGCGCTCATCGCCTCGCAACCCGTGCACTTCATTGCGGCCGTCGTCATTCCCAGCCGGCTGCTGGACCTGACCCTCGGCTGGGGTCTGACCACCCTGTGCACGGTGATGGTCTCAACCGCCCTTGTGAAACTGTCCGACGACGAATGGGATCTTGCGCCGCTGACCCGCCGTGCGTTGTGATCACCTCATGACAATCCTCCGGCAAAGGACCACAATGAAGGTAGGGCCCCGCGGCACCCAATTGCCGCCCGGCAGGAAGGAAGGCATCATCATGGGCAACTTAACAGCTTCGGGTTCACCGCACACGACAGCCGCTGAAGGTGAGGCGGGCAGTCCACGTGAACACAGCGAAACCGCCGTCGAAGGAAATGACGGACTCGACATGCCTGAGATCCGCATGCACTCGCAGGCAGCCGCAGAGGGGCCCGACGACGATTAGCTGATCCCGTCTTGTGGTCGCCCTGTGGACCGGCGCACAACCAGTGCTGACCCTGCCGATCCACAGGGCCTTGAACAATGCTGCGTGCGCTGCGGACATGATGCAGGCAAAGGCATAGGCTGTCCCCATGTCCACCTTCAGTATCTCCCGCAGCGCCTTCCTACCCGCCCCTGCAGAGGAAATCTACCCGCACGTCATCGGCTTCCGGGGCTGGCTGAGCTGGTCCCCGTGGGAAGGCATTGACCCGTCAATGCAACGGTCGTACTCTGGTCCGGCTGAGGGCGTTGGCGCCAAGTACGCGTGGCGGGGCAACGGCAAGGCTGGTGCCGGCACCATGGAAATCCTGGAGGCCTCCGAGCCCTCCAGGATTCACATCCGCCTTGCGTTCACCAAGCCAATGAAGGCGGTCAACCCCACCACCTTCACGTTTGTCCCGGAAGGCACCGGAACACGCGTCACATGGATGATGACAGGGGAAAACAAGGGGGTGGGACGGGTGTTTGCCTTATTTGTGAACATGGACAAGCTGGTGGGTGCCGACTTTGAAAAGGGCCTGGCTCAATTGGCTGCCGCTGTGGCCGCAGGGCGCTGACTTTCCCGCCGGGCAATGCGGGCCGCAACATGGGCGGCATCCCGGCCCACCCCACCCAGCAGGGTAGACGTCAGTCCGTACTGAAACGGCAGGCCCACAAAGTACAGTCCCGGAATCTCAGGGACTTCGCCCCTTTGCGTCACGGGCCAGCCCCTGCCGTCCACAGGAAGACCGACGCCGGGCAGCTCCCCACCGGGCTGCCCGTCAATCCAGCCATAGTCCGGCTTGTAACCGGTGGCCCACATGACCGTCGCGATGTCCAAGGCGGGCCGGTCCGCGAAAACCGGCCGTCCGCCGTCGTCAAGGTCTTCAAGCCGCGGCAGGCACCTGACGCCGGCCCGCTCGGCGTCGGCAATGGACACCGAAATGAGCGGACCTCCCTGCGCCGTGAAGTCCCGGGCAATCTTGCGCCCCAGCGGTGTCCGGCGCGTCAGCACCCTGTTGATGAATTGCCAGTACGCCCCGCCGGCATGTTCCAGCACGGCATCGGGAATGTGGAATGGCGCCCGGCCCGCCAGCCACACCTCATGGTCCTGGGCCAGTTCGATGGCGATTTCCATGCCGGACGTTCCGGCGCCCACTACGAGCACGCCGCCGTCGGGCAGCTGGGCGGCATTCCTGTACTCACTGCTGTGCAGCTGGTGGACGGCGGGGGAAAGCTTGCCCGCCAGGTCGGGGGTGCAGGCTGTGGAGGTTGCCCCCGTGGCGACGACGACGTGGCGTGCAGTGAGCTCCCCGGCGGAGGTGTCCAGCGTGAAGGCGGCACCGTCCCGGTGGGCCCCGGCCGCGGAGACCCCCGTTGAGGAAATGCCAGTCACGGAAACCCCGGTGGTGACATTCAGCTCTTCCGCGTAGGCACCCAGATAGTCGGCGACCTGGTCCTTCGTGGGAAAACTCCCCTTGTCTGCCGGAAACACCCTGCCCGGAAGTGAGCAATATTGTGCCGGGGTGAAGAGCCGCAGCGAGTCCCAGCGCTGCCGCCAGCTGTCCCCCAGGGAGTCGGCGGCTTCCAGTAGGCGGCAGTCCAGGCCCCTGGCCCGGAGCGCAAACGCTGTTGACAGGCCGGCCTGTCCCGCGCCAACAATGACGGTGTCGCCCAACTGATGTCCAGTCATGATGCGCCTCCACGAAGCAGCCGTAAAACCATTCCATTAGAATACGCTTCCACTGACTGGAATGCTATTCTTTTTTTATGGTTCAAACCGCAGACACACCAGCACGCCCGGGCCGCCGCCAGGTCCAGTCGCTGCAGACACGGGAGCTAATTGTGGCCTCCGCCGGGGAGCTATTTTTGGCCAACGGCTACATGTCCACCTCCATCGAGGCGATAGCCACCCGGGCAGGTGTTGCCATTCAAACCATTTACAACTCCGTGGGCAACAAGCCGGCCTTGCTGTCAGCCGTCCTTGACGCCGCCGTGGCCGGGCCGAACGCCCCGGCTACCGTGCCGGAATTCATGCAGGAACGGGTGGCTCAGGCGGAGGGGGTGGAGGGCGTCGTCGGCGTCCTGGCCGACTGGTTTGCCGAAGGGATGCCCCGCAGCCAGGCCGTCTTCACCATCATCAGCCAGGCCGCCGCCGTCGACCCCGCCGTGGCAACGTTGCGAGACAGGCGCGCCGGGCAACGACTCGCCAATTACCGCCTGGCCGCAGCAGCCCTCCGTGCACGCGGCGGGCTCGGCAATGGTATGAGCGACGACGACGCCGCTGCGGCCATCTTCGCACTGGGACACCCCGACAGTTACGCCACGCTCGTGGCGCATCTCGGCTGGAGCGTGCCCCGCTACCGCGACTGGATCCACACGGCACTGCTGGCCACCCTGTCTTAGCCCCAAGCCCACCCTCCCCCTCCGTCGAGATGTCAGATGACGCCCTCTCGCAACACGGATGGGTCGCTGACAGAGGGCGCGATCGCACATCTCGACAGAGCGGGGAAGGCGCGATGCCGAGCAACTTTCTCAGCCGTGCAGTGGCGGGTGCGCATCGACACGGGGGATGGCCAGGACCGGGATCGACTGGGTAGCCAGTAACTTGCGGATCACCGAGCCGGTGAGCACTTCGTTGACACCGGCAAGCAGGCCCGAGCGGCGGGCCCCGACCACGATGACCGCCGCATGGCAGGCTTCCGCCAGCCGGCCAAGCGCCATGGCAGGGTCCCCACCCAGGACACGAAAGCTGTGCTGCAGCCCATACTGCTGTGCCAGTTCCTCCAGCAACGGTCCCAGCTCAAGCACGGCAGAGGCCGCCTCATCATCAGGGTCCAGAGCCCTGTTCAGGGACTTGCCCAAGACATTTCCGCTGGGATCCCACTCAATCAGGTAGCTGCCTGGATCAACGTAGGCAGCAACCAGTTCGACCCCCAAGGCCGCTGCCAAGGCGCCTGCCTCGTTCTGCACCGCCGGATCCTGCTCGGGCAACACGCCCACTACCACTGCTCCTTGGCCAAATCGGGGTTTCATGGCGTGCCCTATTCGTTGGAGCCCGCAGCGACTGGCCGGCTTTCACTCAATTTTCGCGCATCCGGCGCCATTGGGAAAGGCCCGCTTTTCCGCCACTCCAGCACCGCTCCGCGGCGGGGCACGTCACTGCCGGAGGACGCGTCAGTGGCGGCGGGGTACGTCAGTGGTGGAACGCCACCCGGTCCGGTTGACGCCCCGCCAAACGCTGCACCGACTTGGCCAGGTCCGCCAGAAACATTCCGGCCAAATCAAAGGTGAAGCCGTTGCGCACCACCACGCGCAGCACATCAACATCAGCCATCCCTTCAGGCATGGGGTACGCAGGCACTATCCAGCCAAAGCTGCGCAGCTCATGCGAGAGGTCATAGACCGACCAGCCGTCCGGCGTCGTGAGTTTAAAGGCGAGGACCGGAAGCTCATCGCCGCGGCTGAGCAGCGTGAACGGGCCCACCGCCTCCACTCCGCTGGCAAGGACGCCCGCAATGTCGCGGGAGCGCTGCTGGATGCGCCGGTAGCCGTCGAACCCGTAGCGCACCAGCGTGTAATACTGGGCGATGACTTGGGCAGCCGGGCGCGAAAAATTCAGCGCAAAGGTGGGCATGGAGCCGCCCAGGTAGTCGACGCTAAAGATCAGCTCCGCTGGCAGGTCCTCGGAACTGCGCCACACGACCCAGCCAACACCGGGATAGACGAGCCCGTACTTGTGTCCGGAGGAGTTGATGGATTTCACCCGGTCGAGCCTGAAATCCCACAGCAGGTCCGGATCCAGGAACGGAGCAATGAACCCGCCTGAGGCAGCGTCCACGTGCAGTGGCACGTCCAGTCCGGTGGCTGCTGCGAGCGCATCGAGGGCGGCGGCAATCTCGGCCACGGGTTCGTAGGACCCGTCAAAGGTGGAGCCCAGCACCGCGACCACGCCGATGGTGTTTTCATCGCACGCGGCAGCGGCTTGGTCGGCGGTCAGGTGGGTTGCGCCGTCGAGCGGGATCAGCCGGGCCTCCACATCCCAGTAGCGGGCGAACTTTTCCCAGCACACCTGGACGTTGGCACCCATGACCAGGTTGGGCCTGCTGGCATCGAGCCCGGCGGTCTCCCGGCGCGCACGCCACCGCCATTTCAGCGCCATCCCCGCGAGCATCGCCGCCTCCGATGACCCGGTCGTGGAACATCCGACGGCGTCCGCCTCGCCTGTGGGTTCAGGGGCATGCCACAGGTTTGCCAGAATATTCACGCAGCGCCGCTCAATCTCGGCCGACTGCGGGTATTCGTCCTTGTCGATGATGTTCTTTTCCAGGGACGCCTGAATCAAGGCCGACGCCTGCGGCTCCATCCAGGTGGTGACAAAGGTGGCCAGGTTTTGCCGTGCATTGCCATCAAGCATGAGCTCGTCCCGGACGAAGCGCATGGCCGCATCCGCATCCTGCGTGCCCTGCGGCAGTGTGTGCCTGGGGATCGCATCGAGGCCCGAATCAAAGGCGCTCCCGGCAATCGTTACATCACGGTCGCTGTGCTGGCTGTGCAAACTCATGCAGTTCTCCTTCGAAGGAGTTAGGGTACGGACCCCGAACCGGGGCGGGTATACCGAGGCTAGCCAGTTCCGCCGTCGAATAGAAGACCCTGCCCGCTGTCACCGGTCTTTCAGTGGGCCGTGACTACGACGCCGTCCAGAGCCTCGCTGACTGCCGTGCCCGTCACAAATCCATGACCAGCCAGGATGGCGGCACTACGCGAGGCCTGCTTTTCGCTGCATTCAAGGAGCACTGTTCCACCGGGACGCAGCCAGGCACCGGCCTGTTCGGCGATCCTGCGGTGCAGCGCAAGCCCGTCAGCCCCGCCGTTGAGCGCGATGTCGGGCTCATGCAGCCGCGCCTCTTGTGGCATGAAGGCAATGGCGGCTGCGGGAACGTACGGGGCGTTGGCCACGATCACGTCGATGCGCCCCCGCAGGTGTTTCGGCAGCGCGGCAAAGAGGTCGCCACAATGGGCGCGCCCGCCAAAGGGTGCAATGTTGCCCGCGGCACAGGCAACGGCTGTGGCGTCAATGTCGGCCGCATGCAGCTCACACTCCGGCAGCGCGCAGGCGATGGCGGCACCGAGCGCCCCGGTGCCGCAGCAGAGGTCCACAATCACCGGCCGCAGCGGTGCGGCGACGGCGTCAGTGTCGGTGTCAGCCCGGACTGAATGGGCGAGCACCGCGAGGGCCTGTTCCACAAGGAACTCGCTGCGCTTGCGCGGCACAAACACGCCCGGGACCACGGCGACGCGCCGCCCGCAAAACTCCGCCCACCCCACAATGTGTTCCAGCGGGATTCCCTGCCTGCGCTGTTCCAGCATCTGGGCCAGCCTGTCCCCCGGGCCAGCTGCCGCGGCGGTTCCCGGGCAGGCCACAGCGTCCTCCGCCGAACCTGCCGTCGGCCGGGCTGCTTCCAGCAGGATCGCTGCTTCTTCCTCCGCATGGACGCATCCGGCCAGGCGCAGGGCAACAATCAGTTGCCCGGCTGTCAATGCAGTGCTTTGCTCCATATATTCCACATGCTACTGCCGCAGCTAATGTTGTGGAATGACTTCCCCTGAACCGGCCGGCATCCCGGGCCCCGCCAACGCGGCTTTTCTCCAGGCGTTGGGACAGGCACTGAACGAGGTTGCCATCCCGGAAAAGGCTGAGGGCATGGCTGCCTACATGAAATCCGCCATGCCGTTCCTCGGGGTCCCCTCGCCCGCTGTGCGCCGGACGGTGCGCTCGCTGGCCCGCACCCACCCGTTTTCCGGGGCCGACCAGCTGCTCGCGACCGCCATGGAGTTGTGGGCCACCGCCCAACACCGTGAAGAACGCTATGCCGCCATCATGCTCACCGACTCACGCCTGGGCAGGGGTGAGGCGCGGCTCCTGCCCTTGTACGCCGTCGTTATTGAGACAGGGCAATGGTGGGATTTTGTTGATGCGGTTGCGCCGCGCCTGTGTGAACTGCTGCAAGTTGAGCGCGGGATGATGGAGTCGCTGCTGCGGGAGTGGAGTGTGCATCCGAACTTTTGGTTCCGGCGTGCCGCGATCATTGCCCAGCTTCCGGCCAAGGGCGCCACGGATGTGCAGCTGCTGCGCGACGTGATTGAACCAAACCTGGCCGACAGGGAATTCTTTATCCGCAAGGCGATCGGCTGGGCGCTGCGCCAACATGCCAGGACCGATCCCGGCTGGGTGCTCCGTTTTGTCGCGGAACACGAACTCAGCCCGCTGTCACGGCGCGAGGCGCTCAAGCACCTGTAAGAACGGCGTGGCCTGCGGGACGCACAGGGCGTCATCCCACATCTCGGCAAAAGTAGCCTCGGGGCAAGCGGGCGTCATCCCACATCTCGGCAAAAGTAGCCTCGGGGCAAGCGGGCGTCATCTCACATCTCGGCAAAAGTAGCCTCGGGGCAAGCGGGCGTCATCCCACATCTCGGCAAAAGTAGCCTCGGGGCAAGCGGGCGTCATCTCACATCTCGCTAGGTCAGCGGTCAGCGGTCAGCGGGTCAGCGGGTCAGCGGGTCAGCGGGAGTGTGCCAGGGAGTCATGCTTGGGCAGGAATGAGCCCCGGGTTTTCCTGTCCCAAAACATCACGTACAGGATGCAGATGAGGGTGGCCGTGATCGCCACCGAGCGGATCAGCACCACCGGAATCCACGGGAAAATGCTGAGCTGGTCGGTCAGGGCGATCGCGGTGAAGAACGCCGTCAGGTACAGGACAGTGCGCAGTTGCCAGCCTTCCTCAATGCCGGTCACGGCAAAGAATGCCAGCAGCCACAACATGTACCAGGGCTGGATCATGGGCGAGAGCACCACGACGGCAGCAAACGCCCAGGCCATGCGGCGCAGCACCAGCTGGCTGTAGCGCTGATCGTCGCCGAGGGCACCGGGGCCCCCGGACTGCTGGGAACCACGGGCCGGCGGCAGGCTGATCTTCAGGAACGCCAGGGCCATGACGGCCAGAATTGAAACAACCTGGCCCATGGATTGGATGACATCCGTGACGGCTGCCCCGGCACTGCCGAACAGCCCCACAACAAAGCCAACCGTGTTGGAGAACAGTCCCACCGGGGCATACCAAATCCAGACGGTGCCTGGTGTTTGCAAGGCGGCCAGCCAGCCAAAGCCGAGGCCGTTGACGGCACCCATGGCGGCCATGACCGCCGTCGAAATTCCCAAGGTGGCGGCCCACATGCCGAACTTGCGGACCCAGCCGGCCTGCGACCCGGCCCACAACAGGGCTACGAAGGGCAGTGCGATCAAGGTGATGGGCTTGATCGCAATGGAGGCGGTGACAAACAAGATGCCAACAATGGGCCGCTTGGCGGAGGCGTGGTAGATGCCGGCAACGACCAGGCCCAGCATGAGTGAGTCGTTGTGGACGCTGGCGATGAAGTTGATCAGGAGTATCGGGTTCAGCACCACCAGCCAGGTCACGCGGTGCGGGTTGAAGCCGTGCCGGGCGGCCAGTTTGGGCACATAGATGGCCAGCAAAATAACGCCGGCCAGGCTCGCCAGGCGGAACGGGATCAAGGCGATTTCCGGGCTGCCAGCAGGCAGCAGCACCGCAAGGTGTTCCAGCCACAGCCAGAGCGGCCCATACGGCGTGGGGGCCTCAGTCCACAGCGTGTCGGGGCCCAGCAGGAAGTAGTTGTTCAGCGCCGAGATGCCGTTCGTGTACGGGTTCAGGCCCTGCTGCATGAGCCGGCCCTGGCCAATGTAGGCATAGGAATCGCGGCTGAAGAGCGGCAGGGCGAACATCATGGGCGCCACCCACAACATCAGCGCCTTTTTCAGCACGGGCCCCGAGGCGTCGTCCCAATCCCGCAGGTGTTGGCGCAGCCGCAACCAGGCGCGCAGCATGAGTGCCGCGCCCACACACAGCATGAGGGTGGTGACAATCACGGCCGCAGGTGTGGTCCGGGCAAAAATGATCAGCGGTGTCCGGATCAACACTGAGCTGCTGGCCAGCCAGCCGACACCCAGGGATCCCAGAAACAACAGGAGGGATCCGGCAAATCCTTGCCAAACGGCCGACGTCGCGGTGCCGATGCTGAACGGCAGCTTGGCTAACACCTTGGACTTCACCTCCGGCGGGGCAACATGCGTGCTGGTCAAAAACTTGTCTCCTGAATGTCTTCTCGTCCGGCAGTGCACCACCTGGTGGTGTGCGTTCGCGCCGGGGAGACCTGAGGAGCTGTCAAGGCGCTGCGCTAACATGGAAACTGCCGAGGACTCCGTATCTTGGCATTCTACCCACTTCAGCCGGACGGTCACCGAAATCCAATCTGCCGTCATGCGCTGCCTTGGCCGCGCCGCACTGTGGGGCGGCCGCACCGATCGCATAAGGACTGGACCATTTCCACGGAATCGTTTTTTGCCGCACTCACCCGGGCCCGCAACAAGGTGTTGTCCGCACGCCTCCAGACCTGGCTGAAAACCCCGCGCGGCATGTGGACCGTCTTTGCCGCCGTGCATGCAGTGTTCCTGCTGCTCGCCGGCATTCTTTCCCTGTTCGGGCAGGCGTTCAGCGACACCGAGATCTACCGGGTGTGGGCGTCCGTCGGCTTTGACGGGGACCGGGTCCTGGGCCCCAGCCCCTGGGTGTACCCCATCCTCGCGTTGATCCCCATGGCCATCGCGCATCTCTTCGGAGAGGCACCCTTCCTCTTTATCTGGGTACTCATGATCGCTGCACTGAACACCCTAGCCGTGGGCAAGCTCACCAACTGGGGCCGGAAAACCGAGGCCATCCCGGCTGCACTGTGGTGGATTGGCTTCACCACCCTGCTGGCCTGGCTGGGCTTTGCCCGCGTCGACGGGATCACGGCACCGGTGGTGCTGATCGCCCTCTCCTTCGGCGTGGGACGCCCGTTCCTCAGCTCTGCCATCCTCAGCATCGCGACATGGACGAAAGTCTGGCCGGCCGCCGTCGTGCTGGCGCTTTTCACCGTGGTGAAGCAGCGTGTCCAGGTGGTGCTGGCAGGAATGCTCGTCACGGCGGCCGTCGTGGCCCTGGCGCTCGGTGTCGGTGCGGTGCCCAAGCTGCTGAATTTCCTGCTGGAACAGGGCGACCGCGGCATGCAGCTGGAGGCGACGTTCACCACGCCGTGGCTCTGGATGAGCGTCCTGGGCATTGACGGATCCCAGATGTACATGAACCATGACATCAACTCCATGCAGGTTGACGGTCCGGGCTCGGCGCTGATGAGTGTGCTCATGCAGCCGCTGCTGATCGGTGCCGCCCTGCTCGTGGCCGGGCTCATTTTCTGGGCGCTGCACACCGGCAAGGGCAATGGCGGTGCGGACCGGACGGCGCTGCTGCTTTTTGGCTCACTGGCGCTGACCACGGCGTTCGTCGTGTTCAACAAGGTGGGCTCCCCGCAGTTCATGGTGTGGCTGGCGCCGGCCGTGGCCGTGGGGCTGTCGTACCAGTGGAAGGCCTGGCGGGTCCCGGCCACCATGCTGATCGGCGTGGGCATCCTGACGTTCTTCATCTACCCGCTGTTTTACGATGCGCTCTCCCACAACAATCCGCTCATGGCGCTGGTGCTGACCATGCGCAACGGGCTGCTGGTGGTCCTGTTCATCTGGAGCATCCGCCAGCTGGTCCTGATGGGCCGCAATCCCTCCCTGATTCCGCGCCATTCCCCTGCCATGCTCGACGACGAGGAACCCTCCTCCGCTGTTTGATGCGCCCCGGGGTGAATTTCTGCCGCAGCCGGTTCCGGTCCGGCACTGCGGTCCGGGGTTCCTGCCCGACGTTCCGACCTTTGGGGGCCGGCTGCCCCTGCGTTCCGGCCCGGCTACCCCGGCGCCGCACGGTCACGGTACATTGGAGCCGTGGCTATTACTAATGAACGCATTGTATGGATTGACTGTGAAATGACCGGTCTGGATGAGGTTAACGACGCCCTGATCGAGGTGGCAGCGCTTGTCACCGACTCCGAATTAAACATTTTGGGTGAGGGCATTGACGTTGTCATCAAGCCCAGCGACGAGGCATTGGCGCAGATGGGCGACTTTGTGCGCAACATGCACACCTCCTCGAAACTGCTTGACGAGTTGGCCGGCGGCACCACCATGGAGGATGCGCAGGCCCAGGTGCTGGCGTACATCCGCAAGTACGTGCCAGTGGCCAACAAGGCCCCCCTGGCTGGCAACTCGATCGGCACGGACAAGGTCTTCCTCTCCCGCGACATGCCCGAACTTGTGGAACACCTGCACTACCGCGTCATCGACGTCTCCACCATCAAGGAACTCTCCCGCCGCTGGTATGCACGCGCCTACTTCCACTCACCGGCCAAGACAGGCAACCACCGCGCACTTGGCGACATCAAGGACAGCATCAACGAACTCAAGTACTACCGTGAAGCTGTCTTTGTGCCGGCACCGGGCCCGGACACACCCACCGCAAAGAAGATCTCAGCAAAGTACACGGCCTAAATTCCGCGAGTTTTCGCGAAACCTCCGCCGCCGCACAGCGATCTAGCTCACAAATACGACAAAAGTGGTGCATTTGGTCATGACCCCCTTTTAGATCGGGTAGACTAGTCGACGTTGCCACAAGCACGGAGGACATCGGAAGATGACCTCGGCGCGGCGGACATGGTGGGTTTAGCTCAGTTGGCAGAGCGCCTGGTTGTGGTCCAGGAGGTCGCGGGTTCAACCCCCGTAACTCACCCCATGTGATTCCCTGGAATCGCTAAACACCCCGGTCATTTTGATCGGGGTGTTTTTCATTGCCCGTTAGTACCGTTCATTGTTGCCCAGCGTGAAGAGGAAGCCGTCATGACCATCCGCCCCGTGACCATCTTGGGTGAGCCTGTGCTCCACCGCCGCGCAGATGAGGTCAAGGCCTTTGACGAGGAACTTAAATCCCTCGTGGCTGACATGTACGAGACCATGGAGGCCGCCAATGGCGTTGGCCTGGCAGCCCCGCAGATTGGTGTTGGCCTGCGGATTTTCACCTACAAGATGGAGAACGACGACGACGTCCCCGCCCGGGGCGTTGTGGTGAACCCAACGCTCACGGTTGGCAAGATCTCCGGCAACGCCCCCGACCCTGACGACGAGGTTGAGGGCTGCCTGTCCGTGCCCGGCATCGACTTCCCCCTGAAGCGGGCCGAATGGGTGCGCGTGCGCGGCTTTGACGTTGACGGCAACCCCCTCGACTTTGAGGCGACCGGCTGGTTTGCCCGCTGCATGCAGCACGAATACGACCACCTCGACGGCAAGCTCTACGTCGATCGGCTTAATGCCCGCTTCGGAAAAAAGGCCAGGCGGGCGGCCAAGTCCAACGGCTGGGGCGTTGCGGGCCTGACCTGGATGCCGGGTGTGGATCCGGATCCGTTCGGCCACTAGTCCCCACGCCCTCCCACTGCTCGCTATCTCGCAGCGGGCCCCTCGGGTGCGTGGGCCCAACGGCTTGTGGGTGCATGGGACCGCACCCTCCCACCCATTGGCCGAGCCGCTGGGAGGTTCCTCACATGAGGCATTTGTCACCGGCCCTTCGGCACTAAGCGGGGCGGTTCGCTTCCCATCATGAAGTAGCTTGGCATAGAGAAAACTGAAGCTATTTTTTGTCTGCCCTGCCGGTTCCCACAAGGACGGCGGCTACAAAGGGGAACCATGTCCAGCAACGCCACGCCGAAACCGGCATCATCCACCATCCCCCGCAAAGTCATCGGACTTGCTGTGGCCGGGGCGGTGGGAGGCTTCCTTTTCGGCTTCGATTCCTCCGTTGTCAACGGTGCCGTCGATGCCCTCCAGGGCGAATTCAAACTGGGCGATGCGCTCACGGGGTTCGCCGTCGCCGTCGCACTTCTTGGTTGCGCGGTGGGCGCCTACCTGGCAGGGCGGATCGCCGACGCCAAGGGCCGGATCCCCACCATGAAACTGGGCGGCATCCTGTTCCTCGTCAGTGCACTAGGCACCGGCCTGGCGTTCGGTGTTGCCGACCTGATCTTCTGGCGGTTCGTAGGCGGGCTGGGAATTGGCCTCGCCTCGGTCATCGCCCCGGCGTATATCTCCGAAATTTCCCCGCGCAAGCACCGCGGCCGGCTCGCCTCCCTGCAGCAATTGGCCATCACGATCGGTATTTTTGCAGCGCTCCTCTCCAACGCCCTCTTCGCCAACGGGGCAGGCGGTGCGGCCCAGGAGCTGTGGTTTGGACTGCCGGCCTGGCGCTGGATGTTCCTGGCCGCCGCGGTTCCTGCCGTTGTGTACTTTGCGATCGCCATGGTGCTGCCGGAATCACCGCGTTTCCTGGTCATCAAGGGTCGGGATGAGGAAGCGGCCCGGGTCTTCAAAACCATTGCCCCGGATGACGACACCGAACGCAGCATCCGCGAAATCAAGGACGCCGTCAAGGAAGATTCCCTCTCTGCAGGGAAGGGCTCCTTGCGCGGGAAGCGTTTTGGCCTGTTGCCGGTGGTGTGGATCGGCATCGTGTTGTCCATGCTGCAGCAGTTCGTGGGCATCAACGTCATCTTCTACTACTCCACGACCTTATGGCAGGCGGTCGGCTTCCAGGAGAAGGATTCGCTGACCATTTCGGTGGTCACCGCCGTCGTCAACATTCTGGTGACCCTTGTGGCCATCGCGCTCGTCGACAGAATCGGCCGACGCCCCATCCTGCTGACCGGCTCCATCGGCATGGCCGTGTCGCTGGGCACCATGGCTCTGGCCTTCTCCGCGGCTGACGGTTCCGGGACCGACATCAGCCTGCCCGGCGCATGGGGCCCTGTCGCTCTGGTTGCCGCGAACGTGTTTGTTGTCAGCTTCGGCGCCTCGTGGGGCCCGCTGGTGTGGGTGCTGCTGGGTGAGATCTTCCCCTCCCGCATCCGCGCTCGCGCCCTCGGCTTGGCCGCTGCAGCACAGTGGATCGCCAACTTCCTGATCACCTTGACGTTCCCGGCCATGGCTGCCGCCTCCCTGCCGCTGACCTACGGCATCTATGCGGTGTTTGCGGCGGCGTCGTTCTTCTTCGTCATGTTCAAGATCCCTGAGACAAACGGCATGTCGCTGGAACAGGCAGAAACGCTGTTCGTGAAGAAGCCCAAGCTCGGCACACAGCCCTAACGGGCTGCTGCCACCGCGCCGCGTGAATACATGCGCACCACTCACCGCGAGTGGTGCGCATGCGTGTTTGTACCCACCAGCAACAATGAGTTGCGCGCACATGTTCATGAACTGCTGACGAGAACTCCAGCGCCACGCCGGCCGTGCCGAATGTCCGTCCCTGGGGCACCTGCCACGACGGGACCCTGCGTTCTGTTTTCATATGCGCCACATCCGGAACGCTCCAGGCGCATAACCTACCGGTGTGGGTATATGCGCGATCGGACCCGCCAGCATCGCGTAGGTCCGATCGCGGCTTTGCATAATGCGCAACCGAGCACTCGTCAATGGCGCCACACGAAGAGCAGCGCCACGGTGGTACTTGCGACGGCGCATAACAAAACCCGGCATGCACATGCGCACGTCAAAGGCCCGGTCAGGCGCACAACCCACCACACGTTGCCTGTGGCTCCCTGGGATGCCGGCGCCAAATCCGCTGCGCCCGCTGAAGCGGGCCGGCACAGGAACCTCCGCCGGAATGGCTAAACTGGTCGCATGACCCCGCGCACCGCCTTGAGCCCCGAGCTGACCCTGGACATTTTGGGCATCGCCCCGGAAGACCGCACCGACTGCCTCTCACTCCTGGAGGGTCAGGCCGCACCGGCGGTCGAGATCGTGCTGGCTCATTTGACGGCCCGTTTGGGCAGCGCGGATGACTCCAACCCGGAGCTCGGAACCCCCGAAATCCCCGTCACCGAGATGGACTGGATCTCCGCCATGCTCCGGTTTGCGCCCGAGGTCCTGGCGTGGCACGCCGACCGCGGCATTCCCGCGGACATCTCGCACGCCACCGTGGCCGACCTTGGCCGCAACATGGCCATCAATCGCCGCGTCCACAACCGCTTTGGCATGGACACCTACAAGTGGCTCAACCATGTCTTCTCCGGCCGCATCTACCAGCTGGGCCGCCTGCAGTACCTGATCCACCAGCCCTCCGCCGAGATTCCCGGTGTCGGCGCAGGCGAATGGATCCTGGGCGTGCACATTCCCGAAGGCGGCGGCCTCGGCGCGGATGCCGTCAACGGGAGCCTGGCGCTGGCCACCGGCTTCTTCGCCGAACACTTCCCGGAAAAGCCTGTCCGGACCGCCAATTGCGAGTCCTGGCTGCTGGACCCCTACCTCTCCGAGCACCTCGACTCGGCCTCCAACATTGCCCAATTTGCCGCGCTCTTCACCCCGTACGGCACACCCCGCGACGAGCCCACCGACGCCGTCTACTTCACGTTCCGCACCCGCAGCATGGAGCACCTTTCCGAGCTGCCGCGCACGACGGCGTTGCAACAGGTTGTCCTGAACCGCATCGATGCCGGAGGTGCTTGGCAGCTGGGGTTTGGATTTCTCCGACTCCCCCGCTGAGCCGTGCCCGTCCGCGTGGCCGCTGGCGCGCCGACCTGCACGCAAGCCCGGCCTCCCACGCGAGTGCAAGTCCGGACTTCCGGGCGAAAGTGCCGCCCTGCCCGCTGCGGTAAACTTGATAGTTGCGCCTTCGCCAAATGCCTTGAACAAATTCTTCACCGCTAGAAAGTAGTCTTGTGTCCTCTCCGGCCCAGTCCCCCGCCCGCGCCACCGAAATTTCCGGCCAGGCGGAGCGTCGCAGAACGTTCGCCGTCATCTCCCACCCCGATGCTGGCAAATCCACGCTGACCGAGGCCCTTGCCCTGCACGCGAAGGTGATTGGCACGGCTGGCGCCACGAACGGCAAGTCGAACCGCAAGGACACGATCTCGGACTGGCAGCAGATGGAGAAGGACCGCGGCATCTCGATCAGCTCGGCGGCGCTGCAGTTCTCCTACCGAGACACCGTCATCAACCTGCTTGACACCCCCGGCCACGCCGACTTCTCGGAAGACACCTACCGTGTGCTGGCCGCCGTCGACTGCGCCGTCATGCTCATCGACGCGGGCAAGGGCCTGGAAACGCAGACCATGAAACTGTTCGAGGTCTGCCGCCAGCGCAACCTGCCGATCATCACGGTGATCAACAAGTGGGACCGCCCGGGCCTTGACCCGCTGGAACTCATGGACGAGATCACCGAACGCACGGGCCTGACGCCCATGCCGTTGACTTGGGCGATCGGCATTGCCGGCGATTTTCGCGGCGTGTGGGACGTCCGACGCAACGAGTTCGCCAAGTTTGCCCGCAACAGCTCAGGCGCCCAGATCGCGCTGACCGAATACCTCACGCCCGAGCAGGCTGCCGAGTCCGAGGGCGACGCCTGGACGGACTCCACCGACGAGGCCTCCCTGGTGGTGGACGAGGCCAACCCGCTGGACCTGGACGCGTTCTACGCCGGCAAGGCCACCCCTTTGTTGTTCTCCTCCGCCGCCCTGAACTTTGGTGTCAAGCAGATTCTGGACACCCTGGTCGATTTCGCCCCGCCGGCAGCACCCCGCGCCGACATCGAAGGCAACGACCGCCCCGTTGATGCCCCGTTCTCCGGCTTTGTGTTCAAGGTCCAGGCCGGCATGAACCAGGCGCACCGCGACCACGTCGCCTTCGTCCGGGTCTGCTCCGGCATGTTTGAGCGCGGCATGGTCGTCACCCAGACGCGTACCGGCAAGTCTTTTGCCACCAAGTACGCCCAGCAGGTCTTTGGCCGTGACCGCGAGGTCATCGACACCGCCTTCCCGGGTGACGTCGTCGGACTTGTTAACGCCTCAGCCCTGCGCGTGGGCGACAGCCTGTTCGTCGAGGAGTCGGTGGAGTACCCGGCCATCCCACTGTTCGCACCCGAACACTTCCAGGTGGCACGCTCCAAGGACCCCAGCAAGTACAAGCAGTTCCGCCGCGGCATCGAACAGCTCGAGCACGAGGGCGTCATCCAGGTGCTCCGCTCTGACCTGCGCGGCGATCAGGCCCCCGTCCTGGCCGCCGTCGGCCCCATGCAGTTCGAGGTGGTCGAGGACCGCATGCACCACGACTTCAACGCACCCATGCGACTGGAGCGCCTCCCCTACTCCCTCGCCAGATTGACGACGGCGGACGCAACAGCCGTACTGGCCAACCTCCATGGTGCTGAGGTGCTTGAGCGCTCCGACGGTGAGTTCCTGGCGCTGTTCAATGACATTTGGGCCATGCGTCGCGTGGAAAAGAACAACCCCGACCTGCCGCTGACCGAAATCGGCACCTCGATGCAGAAGTAGCCGGCAAACCCACCACGCAACCCAAAGCCATCCATGGAGGGGAATTTCCACATGCACGTTGACATCACAGGCAGCGGGCAACCTATTCTCTTCCTCCATGGCGGCGGCGTTTCCGGCTGGATGTGGCGCCCCGTTCTCAGGCACCTGGCTGGCGCGTTCCGTGCCATCGTTCCCGA
Organism: Arthrobacter sp. PAMC 25486; assembly: GCF_000785535.1. NCBI lineage: Bacteria > Bacillati > Actinomycetota > Actinomycetes > Micrococcales > Micrococcaceae > Arthrobacter > Arthrobacter sp. PAMC 25486. The sequence goes on from NZ_CP007595.1 coordinate 1,128,214, forward strand.
TCTCCCTGGCCACGGGCAAAGCCGTGGCATGGACTATGTCTCCCACGATGAGACCGTTGCCCAGTTGGCCGGGCTGATCCGCGAGGTGGCTCCCTCGGGAGTGGGGCTTATTGGATTTTCGCTTGGCGCACAGTTGGCGATGCGACTCGCCAGCGAACATCCCGAACTCGTTCGTGGAGCCGTCATCGTCAGCGGAGAGGCCCGGCCGGCCCCGCTGCAGAGCACAACCATGGCGCTGTTGAAGTGGGCTGCTCCCCTGGCGCGGCGGGAGTGGTTCGCCCGTTTGCAGGCGAAACAGCTTTCCGTGCCGGATGACCTGCTGGGCGAGTATGTGCGCGACAGCCAGGGCATCAGCCGCGTCACCCTGCTGTCGAGCGTCGGCGAGAACATCCGGTTCACCTTGCCCGGCGCTTGGAGCGCGTTTCACGGCGGCACAACCGTCATGGTCGGGGCCAAGGAACGCCCCCTCATGCGCGACTCTGCCCGGCTCATCCACGAAGCACTCGATGGCAGCCGGCTCGTGGTCGTGCCCAACGCCGCACACGATGTCCCGTTCACCCATCCAGAGTTGCTCGCTGATGTGATTCGCCAACAACTCGCTGTGTGACTCCCCACGGATACCGGCCCCGCACTCATGGCAGGTATCCGGAGGGCAGGCTTTGCTGTTTCGGACACAGTCCCAGGATGCGTTCCATGGCCACCTTCTCCGCGGGGGTGACCCACAGCTGATAGGCAGCCTTGACGGATATTTGCCGCGCCACGTACAGGCAGCGGATCTTCTTCTCCGGAGGCAGCCAGGTGGCCGCATCGCCGTCGGACTTTTCCTGGTTGGCGGGGCCATCAACGGCCAAGAGGTTCAGTGGGTCATTGGCCAGGCTTTGGCGTTGTTGCGCGGTCAGGGCAGCCGCACCGGTTTGCCATGCGTTTCCCAATGCCACAACATGGTCGATCTGAATGGCACCGCTGCTGTCCTTGCCGCGTTGGAATGAAATCTGCCGCCCCGTGTAGGGCTCCATCATGGTCCCGGCGGCCACCGTGCACAGGGACCCGTCGGTGAAGGTGAGGTCGGTGAGGTCGCGGCGCAGGATGTCGTTGCGGGTATCGCAGCCATTGGCGTCGGCATCCAGCCACGCCTCCCCAAAGGCGCTGCGCTGGTAGTTGTTACTCGGCGCCCGGCCTTTGACCGGCAGCGTCGCCAAAACGGCCAGGGCGGTGGCGGGCCCCACCACAATGACGGGGCCACCCAGGACCGGAGGTGAGGTGCGCAGGGCAGGTGCGGGTCCGGCGTCGGGCGTAAAGGGCCAGCGGCCGGAGGTGTGCAGCCAGCCCGCCGTCACCAACAGGACCAAGAGCAGCACCAGGGCAGCGCTGACGACGGGCGCCCGGCGAGGCTGCCGCGGGCGCGGCGGGGAAGGCTCACGTGCATGCCGTGCCATTGACCACCCCGCCCCTGACCCGCCCGGCCGGGCAGGTGGCCCTGCGTGGGCGGTGAATCGCTATGGCTTAAGTCTAGGAGTCCGGGAGGAAAGCTGCTTCCGGTTATCCACAGGCATAGGGCTGCCGAGGCCCTTTTACTGGAATGGCTTGGTACCGTGGAGGAACCGGGCAACCGGCCCGTACTGCAACGATCATGGTTCTTCGGACGAGAGCTTGGTGATTTTCTCGTACGCTGCAGGATCAGTCCCATCAAGTACAAGGATCAGCCCTGAACGAGTTGCCGTGGTCCCTGAATCAGTTGAAAAAGCTGGGCAAATGCATCCAACATGGGGAAGTTCCGCCACCAAACCTTCCCTCCTATGACGATGTCATGATGTTCTACAACGACGTAGCGGCCGATACCCAAGAAAGGATTAGGGGTCTTGACTGGGAATCTCTCTTGGGTGGCAAGACGTTCGAAGTCACCTCGCGGCCCAAAACTATTGACACGCTTCGACAGAAACTTCAGCGGGGGATATCCACGCCGTTGCCCAACATTCAAGACATTGCCGGAGTCCGCTTTGAGGCCGAGATGTCCCTGGATGAGCAGGATGCCGTGGTTACGGCCATCGTAGGACTGTTCGGACATGTTTCTGAGACTCGTGTCAAAGATCTACGTTTGGATCCCCATAGCGGGTACCGGGCCGTACATATTTGGCTCCGGCTGCCGGTCCGCGTCGAAGTGCAAGTTCGCACGCATTTACAAGGTGAGTGGGCAAATATGTATGAATCACTCGCTGATGTGTTGGGTCGGGATATTCGCTACGATGTCTTGCCTGCGGGCCCCGGCGAGAGAAAAGCTGTAAGAGCGCTCCAAGAGCTGTCAACTCAGACCATCACCAATCTGGAACGATTACCTAATAGTCTGCCCAAGTCAGATGAACAGTTTCGTGTTGTCAAAGACTGGTTCCATGCTCTGCCTCGTGATCAGCAGGTCGACCATCTCGCTGAATACCGAGAGGCGGAGCGAGTACACACAAACTTACGCACGGCTTTGAGAGATCTCGAGGCTGATTTGAGAGCGACGATAGCGAAGCACACAGGAACTTTTGATAACATGCGAAACAACGGGAGGAAATAGACATGCCTGGATTTGTCATTGAGTACAACAGGGTAACTGGAGACCGTCAGGTAACTGAATTCCTTGGACTTGACGGCCACCGTGCAGCGCTCAAGTTTCGGCTGGAGCGCGAGCGGAATCGACCAAGCGAGGATTGGGAAGTCGTTTCGTTGAACAGCGATTCGTTGGATACCGTGCACCGCACGCACTCACGATACTTCACTGGCCGAGCCATCGAATTGGCCCACAACTAGCCAACGCAACGTCTCAGGGTGGTCTTGGAGTATCGATTCCGAGGCCACCTTTGGTGTAAGTTCAGCGCACAACACCACGCCCTGGGCACAAATCGGCGGATGGATGAACAGGAGGCGCAAGCCCTCAGTAGTTATCCGCCTGTCTGAAGCCAAGGAGTTTTCAGGGAGTTCCACCCTCCGACAGAGCCAACAACGCCCTTGATGACACTGCATCGCCGCTTGGCAGCTAGTCGGAATCCGGTGCCGGGAAGCCGCAATTCGACAACGAAAAACCAAACCCCGCGGCAGCACGCGGAATCCTGGCCTTAAATGTGGATAGGGCAGCCGATACGCCGGGTTTTGTCATCCGCCGAAGTTACCCGCGGCGGAGAGGCAACCATCCATCTACGAACGCCGTTGCCGACGCCCTCTAGCAGCCTACCCAGGCACTCGGGCGAACAGCCCTCAATCATGCCCTGTCTGGCCTTGCTCCGGGTGGGGTTTACCTAGCTTCCCCAGTCACCTGGGGAACTGGTGGTCTCTTACACCACCGTTTCACCCTTACCTGCGCCAGCCTTGCGGCCGTGCCGGCGGTCTACTTTCTGTGGCACTTTCCTGCGGGTCACCCCGAGTGGGCGTTACCCACCACCCTGTTCTGTGGAGCCCGGACGTTCCTCGAGCCACTTGCGTGACGCGCGGTTGCCTAGCTGCCCTATCCAGCTACCAAGTGTACAGGGCGAGGGCCACAAACGAGCGCAACGAGTTTGGGAGGCCCTGGGCATGCAAGCCGCTTGTGCGCCCTCCCGGGGACAGGCCCCAGGCAGGCCGGGCGCAAAAAGTGAGTATCCGGCGTCGCGCTTCAATGTTCGACGCCGGAGACTCACCTTGGGTGCCTAGGCCTGCAGTGCCGCTGTGGTCTCCACGGCAGGGAACTGGCGCGGGTGGACGCCGGCCATTTCCTCCATGACGCGCACCACCTGGCAGCTGTAGCCGAACTCGTTGTCGTACCAGACGTAGAGGACCAGATGCTTGTCGTTGCTGATGGTGGCGAGGCCGTCCACGATGCCTGCCCGGCGCGAACCGACGAAGTCGCTGGAGACCACCTCGGGGGAATCGATGAAGTCAATCTGCTTGCGCAATCCAGAATGCAGCGACACCTCACGCAGGAACGTATTGACCTCGTCCTTGGTGGTGCCGTTTTCCAGCGTCAGGTTCAGGATCGCCATGGACACATTTGGGGTGGGGACGCGGATGGAGTTCCCTGTCAGCTTGCCTTCGAGCTCCGGCAGGGCCTTCGCCACGGCCTTGGCGGCACCGGTTTCAGTCAGAACCATGTTCAGCGCGGCGGAGCGGCCGCGGCGTTCGCCCGTGTGGAAGTTGTCGGTGAGGTTCTGGTCGTTCGTGAACGAGTGGACCGTCTCGACGTGGCCGTGCACAATCCCAAATTTGTCGTTGAGAACCTTCAACACCGGGGTAATGGCGTTGGTGGTGCAGGATGCGGCCGTGATGATTTTATCTTCGGGTGCGATCGTGGCGTGGTTGATGCCGTGCACCACGTTCTTCAACGCACCCTTGCCGGGAGCCGTCAGCAAGACCTTGGCAACACCGCTGCTTTTCAAGTGCTGCGACAGGCCTTCCTCGTCGCGCCAGCGGCCGGTGTTGTCCACAACCAGGGCGTTGTTGATGCCGTAGCTTTCGTAGTCGATCGTTGCCGGACTGTCTGAGTAGATGACCTGGATGGCGGTGCCGTTGGCCTGGATGATGTTGCGTTCTTCATCCACCGTGATGGTGCCGTTGAAGGGCCCGTGGACCGAGTCGCGGCGCAGCAGGCTGGCACGCTTGGCCAGGTCCTTGCCCCCGCCGTTGCGGACCACGACGGCGCGCAGGCGCAGGCCGTGGCCGCCGCCGGAGTGTTCGATGAGGATCCTCGCCAGCAGGCGTCCGATCCGCCCGAAGCCGTAGAGCACCACGTCGGTGCTGTTGCGCTCGTCGGCGCCGTAGCGGTCAACGATGTCGGCCAGTTCCGTGCGCAGATAGGCCTCCAGGCTGTTTTCCGTGGCTGCCTTGAATCCTGCGTTGAGCCGGGCCAGGTCCAGTGATGCGGCGCCGAGCTGCAATGTTGTCAGTGCCTGTAGGAGCGGCAGGGTGTCCTCGACGGGCAGTTCCACATCGTCCACCTGGCGTGCAAAGCGGTGTGCCTTCATGATGGCGATGACCGACTGGTTGATCAGCGAGCGGCCATGAATGCTGGTCAGGACGTTGTTGTCCCGGTAAAGCCTGCCGATGAGCGGGATCATTGCCTCCGCCATGGCTTCGCGCTGGATCCAGGAATCCAGGACGGCGTCTGAGTTGTTGTCCACGAGTTGCTGCACCACGAAAATTTATCCTCTTCCAGCTCAAAACACCCTTGGTTCAAGCTACTCACCAGTGTGTCAGCGCACACTTGTTACCGGCGAGTTCCGTGAGCGGCTTCACTAGACCGGTCCACCATCCTTCCCGACCCTCCCTCCCTGCTTCTGCCGAGATGTGGGATGACGCCCAATCCCTTGGCCGAATCCCCGCTTCGGGAGGGCGCCATCTCGCATCTCGCGGGGACGAGGAGGGCGTCATGTGATATCTCGGCAGGATGGGAGCAAGCCGACGGGCACTGTAGGCTCGAACGGTGTTGATTCTGCTGCCGCCCTCTGAAGGCAAGACCCCCGCCGACGCCGGATCGCCGGTCGATCTGGCCACGCTCAGTTTCCCGTCCCTCACCGATGCACGGCAAAATGTGGCCATAGCCCTGGCTGAAGTGTCCGGACAGAAGGATGCGCTCACCCAGCTAGGCGTGGGTGCCTCGCTGGTCCACGAGGTCAGCCGCAACACGCGCCTGGCCCACGAGCCAGCAGCGCCAGCCCACAGCATTTACACGGGCGTCCTTTTCGACGCCCTCGGCTACCAGAGCATGACGGCCACGCAAAAGCGCAAGGCTGATGCCGCCGTCGTGGTTGTCTCGGGATTGTGGGGTGCTGTGGGGTTTGCCGACAGCATTCCCGCCTACAGGCTGTCAATGTCGGTGGGGCTGCCTGGTTTGGGCAAGCTGGCCAGTTACTGGAAGCCGCGCCTGGCCGAGGCCGTTGCGGCACGCGCGGAGGGGCACCTGCTGGTGGACTGCCGATCGAGCAGCTATGCGGCGGCCTGGGTTCCGGATCCGGATCGCACCGTGGCTGTCAATGTTTTCACCGAGCGCGACGGTACCCGCAAGGTGGTCTCGCACTTCGCCAAGCACACCCGCGGCGAACTGGCCCGGCATTTACTGACCCGTCGAGGCAAGGCCCCGGAAACCCCCGCCCAGCTGGCGAAGGCCGCCGCTGAAAAATGGTCTGTGGAGTTGGTTCCCGGAACCGGGCGCAAGGCGCATGCCCTGAACATCATTCTGGCGGACTGATTCCCGACCCGGCTGTCTCACTTTGGACAAAGTGCCGCAGTTTGCCGTAAATGCCATAGCTCAAACCATGGCATTTACGGCAAACTGCGGCATTTTTGCACCGCACCACTTAACCCGTTCGTCAGCCGGCCGATTCCAAGGGCTGCGGCGCCGGACCGGCCACGAGTTCAATCTCGAAGCCGTCCGCGTTTTCCAGATAGGCCGCATAGTGGCCCGCACCGCCAGCGTAGGGGTGCCTGTCCGGAAACATCAACACCCAGCCTTGTCCCAGGGCGGCGTCGGCAAGGGCATCAACGTTCGACGCCGGACCGGCGACAAAGGCGAGATGGTTCAGTCCCGCCCGGCGCCGCTCATGAGGACCGGAAACATCGGGTCCGGATTCCAGGACGATGTACTCGCCAGCGCCCTGCCAGCTGCCGCCGTGGCCCCATTCGGATGCAAGGTGGTAGCCCAGCCGTTCCAGGACCCAGCCAATGGTCGACTTTGCCCGCGGGTAGTCAACAACCCAGATCTCCACATGGTGAAGCCGCCCCACGGGAGTATCCGGCACGCTCAGCCCCAGTCCTCCGAGCGGACCAGGATGGCGCCGGAGTCGGGGCAGAACACGATTGTGTCAGCGGGGGCCTTCTTGATTTCCACGAGGTCGCCGGCACTGAGCTGCATGCCTGAGCCCTCTGACTTCCCGTGGAAGAGCCGGGCAGCGCCCACACCGTATTTGGCCAGGGCTCGGTCATAGATGGCCAGCAGCGCCGGATCAAAGGTTGCGGCCAGTTCGGCACGTTCGGCGAGGGTGGCGTCGCGTTCCATCTTCAGCCCGCCAAGCTTGCTGCGCACCTCATCAAGAACCTCATCCAGCACCGACTGCATCTGGGCCACAAGATCGCGCTGGGCACCCTGTTTGGCTGTTGCTTCCTCGAAGGCCTCCATGGCCTCAAGCTCGGTGTCTTCAAGGTCGCTGCGGCGTTTAGTCAAGGATTCAATCTCACTCTGCAGCGCCATCAGGTCCTTGGACAGGCCGGTGCCGCTATTGAGTTTCGCCTCGTCGCGCTCAATCCGCGCCACCACTGAGGCCACATCGTCTTCGGCCTTCGTCAGGGCCCGCTGGGCATCGCCGACGGCGGTGTCGAGAACCACTTGGTCGCTCTTTGCCGTTGTCACGCCCGCGTGCAGGTCCGGAAGCCTGGGATCTTCCTTCAACGCCTTTGCCTGGACGTCGAGCCCCCGTAATTTCCCGTCAAGTGCCTGAACGTCCAACAAACGCATTTGCTCGCCCGGTGCTGCCTTGGCCATGTAAGTCCTCCTGCTTTTCAAGTACGTGATTGGTCCTGCCCCCAGCCTAGCGGCCGAGGGGCCCGCCGCGAGCTTGCGAGCCGTGGGAGGACAGTTAGGCGCTAGCGGCCGAGGGGCCCGCCGCGAGCTTGCAAGCCGTGGGAGGACAGTTAGGCGCTAGCGGCCGAGGGGCCCGCCGCGAGCTTGCGAGCCGTGGGAGGACAGATAGGCGCTAGTTCCCGGGGGTGAGTATGAAGTCCCAGGGGTCCGTGTTGGTTTGGCTGACCACCAATTCAGCGGCAAACCCCTGGTCCGCCAGCACGTTGCCCAGGGCTTCGGCGGCGGCGGGGAGCCACAACCATTCGCTGGCAAAGTGGGAGAGGTCGATCAGGTAGGGCTTGCCGTCAGCCCGAACTTCCCTGGCTTCCGACGCCGGATGGTGGCGCAGGTCTGCTGTCACAAATACGTCGGCGTCGCTGGCTCGCACCGCGTCAAACAAACTGTCTCCAGCGCCACCGCAGACGGCCACCTTGCGCACCAGTGCATCCTTGTCCCCCGACACGCGCACACCGCCGGCCACGGCAGGAAGCTGCAGAAACACCCTGGCCGCCAGGTCGCCAAGCTTTTCGGGCCCGGCCAGCAGGCCGACCCGGCCGATGCCCTCTTCAACCAGCCCGAGCGGTGCACGCACGAGCGGCTTGACATCACCCAGACCGATGGCGTCGGCCAGCACATCGGAGACACCGCCCACGGCACTGTCCCCGTTGGTGTGGACCGTCAGCAAAGCGCAGCCACCCTCGATCAACCGGTGCACAGCCCGCCCCTTGCCGGACGTCGCCGCCACGGAGTTCACGCCCTTCATCAGCAACGGGTGGTGGGTGATGAGCAGCTGCGCGCCCCATTCAAGGGCTTCGTCAATGACCTCCAGTGTGGGGTCGACGGCGAACATGATCCTGTCCACCTCGGCATCGGGACGCCCCACCACCAGGCCCACCTGGTCCCACGTTTCAGCCAACGATTCCGGCCACAGTTCCTCAACCGCCACCAGAACATCCGCCAGGACGGGCGTTTCCAGGCTGTCGCCGGCGGCCTCGTCATCGGCGTCGCCGGCGGCGCCGCTCGCGTCGTCGGTGTCGTCGGTGTCATCGCCCATGTCGTCGTCCGTGTCCTGCGGGAGTGCCCCAACACTGGAAAGCACGACGGCGCCAGCCGGCTCAGCTGCCAGGCCGGAACGTTCTGCGCCAGCCGTGTCGGGGACGTCCGCGGGCCCGGCCGGAATGTCGGTGGCGGGGGCGCCTTCGTCAGCTCCGGCGTCGGGCCTGGGAAAAGTTGGATCCTTGCTCATCCTCCTAGCTTACTTGTGGGCGGCCCCGCGACTGACCTCAACATGGCGCGGGAATCTTGGCGGGCCCAAATGACTTACATATAAACATGAAGACTTTTGTATTGGGCGGCGGCTGTTTTTGGTGCCTGGATGCCGTGTATCAGATGACCCGTGGCGTGGAATCGGTGGTGTCCGGCTATACCGGAGGCGCGCTGCCCAACCCCAGTTATGATCAGATTTGCTCCGGGATGACGGGCCATGCCGAGGTGGTGTCGGTGACGTTTGACGAGGACATCATTCCGGCGGACACTATTTTGGACATGTTCTTTGTCCAGCACGATCCCACCACCCTGAACCGCCAGGGGTACGACGCCGGAACCCAGTACCGCTCGGTCATGTACTACCGCGATGCTCAGGAAGAAGCACTCTTCCGGGCTGCGATTGCACGGAACCAGCCGCTGTGGCCGGACCCGATCGTGACGGAGGTGTCGCCGTTGGAGGTCATTTACGAGGCCGAGGGCTACCACCAGGACTTCTATGCCCAACGGCCAGAGGTGGGCTACTGTCAGGTCATTATCAACCCCAAAATCGCGAAAGTGCGAAAACATTACGCAGCGTGGCTTACCGCCTAGAACCCCGCGGCAGTACTCGATACGCTTTCGACAACATTTGCGCACGGTTCCGTTGGCTGGCGCACCCATCCGTTGCACGATTCGCCCCTGCACGAAAGAACTAAGGACCATTCATGGCACGTATTTATGACAATGTCACCCAGCTGGTCGGCGGCACCCCCCTGGTCCGGCTGAACCGCCTGACCGAAGGCCTGGCTGCCACGGTTGCCGTGAAGCTGGAGTTCTACAACCCCGCCAACAGCGTCAAGGACCGGATCGGCGTCGCCATTGTTGACGCCGCCGAGGCCTCGGGTGAACTGCAGCCCGGCGGCACTATTGTAGAGGGCACCTCCGGCAACACCGGCATCGCCCTGGCCATGGTGGGCGCTGCCCGCGGCTACAAGGTCATCCTGACCATGCCGGAGACCATGTCCACCGAACGCCGTGTCATGCTGCGCGCCTACGGCGCCGAAATTGTACTGACACCCGGTTCCGAGGGCATGCGCGGCGCTGTTGAGAAGGCCCAGGAAATCGTTGCCAACACGGAGAATGCCATCTGGGCCAAGCAGTTCTCCAACCCGGCCAACGCCGACATCCACCGCACCACCACGGGTGAAGAAATCTGGAACGACACCGACGGCGCCGTGGACATCCTCGTTGCCGGCATCGGCACCGGCGGCACCATCACCGGCGCCGGCCAGCTGCTGAAGCAGCGCAAGCCGGGCGTGCAGGTTGTTGCCGTTGAGCCGATCGACTCGGCCATCCTCAATGGCGGCGCCCCCGGCCCGCACAAGATCCAGGGTCTGGGCGCGAACTTCATCCCCGAGGTTTTGGACCAGACCATCTACGACGAGGTGCTGGACGCCACGCTGGAAGATTCCGTGGCCGTTGCCCGTGCACTGGGCAACCAGGAAGGCATCCTCGGCGGCATCTCCGCCGGCGCGGCCGTGTGGGGCGCACTGGAACTGGCCAAGCGCCCGGAGAACGCCGGTAAGCTGATCGTTGCCGTGGTCCCCGACTTCGGCGAACGCTACATTTCCACCGTGCTGTACGACGACATCCGCGGCTAACCCCCACCAGCTTTCCCGTCATTCCAGGGCCTGGACGACCGGAATAATTCCCGCACCACTGACGCTGTGTCAGTGGTGCGGGTCTTCTGGTATCTGGGCCCACCCGTTTGAGAGCATCGCTTTGTGAACACCGCCGTGCAACTATTGCGGCGCCCAACTGAAAGAAGTCTGTGGGATTCTTCGGCAGAATACGTGAGGACCTGGAGTCCGCCCGCTCGCACGACCCCGCGGCGCGCGGCTCCATGGAGAACTTTTTTGTGTACTCCGGGCTGCACGCCATTTGGGTCCACCGCCTAACGCACAGGATGTGGGCCGTGCCGGCACTGCGCTTCCCCGCCCGCGTCCTGTCACAGTTGACGCGTTTTGCCACGGGCATCGAAATCCACCCCGGAGCCACCATCGGCCGGCGTTTCTTCATCGACCACGGCATGGGCGTGGTGATCGGGGAGACCTCCGAGATTGGCGACGACGTCATGATCTACCACGGCGTGACCCTCGGCGGCCGCTCCCTGGCCAAAACCAAGCGCCACCCCACCATCGGCAACCGGGTCACCATCGGCGCCGGCGCCAAGGTGCTTGGCCCCATCCACATCGGCGACGATTCAGCAGTTGGTGCCAACGCCGTCGTGGTCAAGGACGCACCCGAAAGCTCGATTCTCACGGGCATCCCCGCCACCTGGCGCCACCGCGATGCCAAGCGCGAGATGGCCCCGGCCGTGGATCCCGCCGAGTACATCGACCCCGCAATGTGGATCTAACTTCTTAGCGGGCCCACACCGGCAAGTGACCCGCTTCGAGCTTGCGAGCATTGGGGCCCGTGGGGAACGACGGTGACTTCGCTTGGCTTCCGCGCTCAGCTGAAGTAGTGGTCCTGCTCCTTGTCCTGGTTGAGACCGGACGGCAAGGGCGCCCAGCCCAGCAGTTCCTAAGTCAAGGTGCTGGATGCCGAATTGTCGACTCCCGACAGCTCCCCCAAGAGAGTCGAAGTCCTCGGCTGGGCAGGAATGAGTTGGCACTCCCAAGTGTCGGGCGATGACTTGGGCAAAATCCCGGACTGGCACACCTTCATCCCCCACCGCATTCAACACCGAGTCCGCAGGGGCCTGTTCGACGGCGAGCCGGAACAGCACCGCCGCAACGAGGACATGCACCGCGGGCCAACGGCTGGACCTGTCCCCCACATAGCCGGAGACCCCCTTTTCTCAGGTAAGGCCAACCAGGCGAGGAATGAAGCCGTGTTTACCCCCGTCTCCGTGGACCGATCGGGGCAGGCGCACCACGGATGAGCGGACGCCGTGGAGCACCTCACCGGCCGAGGATGTGATGGCCTCGGCCGAGGGGTCGCTCCGGCAAGCCCGAGAATCCGGTGGCCGGCACCGATGAGCTCGGGGCCGACGTCCGAGCCGATCCATCTCGATACTCCCGTGATGAATAAGCCTGCTCCTGATCGTAAATGGTATTCATCAATGTATCCCCGATGGCGGCAACGGTCACGATGATTGGTAAAAGTGGCACGCTGGCACCGTGAACGGCCGTGCCAGCGCGTGGGGACGGCATAACAGCCAGTCCGCGCCAACTCCACTGCACGGTCCATCCTGCTGAATAAAAATGGCGATCCTCGGTCCTCTAATCCCATTACGGCTCAGCTGCCGGCGGGACTCCCGAAGCGAATCGGACTCTTCGAGTTGATCCTGCCAGAATGCATTAACCTGTTGACCAATACCATCAATCCGGAACTGCCTATCGACTACCGTGGAAGCGGCTGGTCAAAGTCATTGCGGGCTATATCAATCTCGACCCAGTGCTCTGCGTTTCGCTTACATTGCGCTACTGGTCGCCGCTCCGTTACGGTACGTCCGGTGCGCTTGCGCCCTTCGTAGTGGTCGTTCCACTTGGTAGGCATATTGAAAAAGCGCATCTTTACTTGGCATACAACGCATCGAGCCGCAAGGCGGATTGAAAATGGGTACGTACGGCCATTTTCCCCTCGGATGCCAGCCCGTGCCCGGAACGCTTCCCACCGCGGAAGCCACAGTACGTGCCTTAGAAGGAACGAAAGAAATACAAAGCCGCATATTCCGACACCAATCAGCAGCATGGCCCCGAACATCCACCAATAAGCGACAGGCACGGCTCCGACAAGCTTGTCGACGTTGGCTACCTGCCGCCCAGCCAAAAAGTCCTTGACAGAGAAATACCCAGTGAGGGCTCCACCGATCGTGATGAGACCCGAGACAATTCCAATCACACTCGCCGGAGCAGGGAATCGCCGCTGGCTTTTGATTGAAATTTCCTGTGTCGGCTTTCCAGCGGCATTTACCGTATTGACTGTGATGGACCCGGAAACGTCTCCAGCAACTTGAACCCCATCGAATCGACCTCCTGGGCCAACCACCACTCCATCAGTGTCTCCACCTGCCTGAAACTGCATGCTGTTGTTGCCGTTGCCGCTTTCTTGACGCTGACTCGCCTTATCTGACATTGTTTCCCCCTGCTTTTATATTTGAACTCTGAGACTATTACAATGCACTGACATTTCAGGAATTTTCGACACACCCGTCAACATCAAGGAACCCACTTTCAATTCCGCCACTCAAAACGAGCCACTGGCTGGGCCGGATTACAGGATAATTTTGAGCCGAACGGCTACCGCAACTGTTCGGTAAGACGGAGCAAAGGTCCCATTGTTCACAGAAAACAAGTGTTCCGATCAGAAATTGGCGAACAACGCAGTGATGTCCTACATGTCAGCAGCTCTAAACGCTGCGGTGGGGGCGTTCTAGGAGAGGTAGATTCCCGTCAATGACACGAAACCTTTGGTATCCCTACCGGGCCTACGGCAATGGGTTTCCACAGTGTCGCCGAAGTGAGCATCCCGGGTTATTTGATTCAATCAATTTTGGATCGGAGGCAACTAAAGAACTTACGCTTTAAACAGGTGTGTTGCAGCTGTTGGACGAAAATCGCTGAATTGAGGCTGCTGCTAAACGACGCCCAGGGTCTGGAATTGACGCGACAGGCCATGGAATCAATGGTGATTCCAAGGCGTGTCCCGCCATTTGCTCTGGAACGGCTCAAAAAAGCAACAGGCTCAATTCAAATAATTTTAGTCCAACAACTGCAACAAAGTTGGGGATTAGTGGGTGTCCACAGCGCTGATCTCGGACTTGTCGCCGCTCCATTGCGTGTGGAAGGTGCCTTCTTCGTCGACACGGTTGTACGTGTGGGCGCCGAAGAGGTCGCGCAGGCCCTGGGTCAGTGCGGCGGGTAGGCGCGGGCGGCGCAGGCCGTCGTAGTAGGCCAGTGTGGAGGAGAAGACCGGAACCGGGATGCCCAGCTGGACGGCGGTGGAAACCACGCGGCGCCAGGCCGGGAGAACATCGGCGATTTCGGCGGCGAAGGCCGGGGCGAACAGCAGGTTCGCCGGCTTGTCTTCAGCGGCGTAGGCCTTGGTGATGTCCTTGAGGAGCTCGGCACGGATGATGCAACCACCACGCCACAGCGAAGCGATCTCATCCAGCTTCAGGTCCCAGTTGTACTCGGTAGCTGCGCTGGTGAGCATGTCGATGCCCTGAGCGTAGCTGATGAGCTTGGAGGCGTAGAGTGCCTGGCGAACGTCTTCAACGAAGTCGGCGCCCAGTTCAACAGCAACCTCGTGACCGGCCAGGACTTCCTGGCCGATGGCGCGCTGATCGCGCTGTGAGGAGAGGCCGCGAGCAAAAACAGACTCGGCGATGGCGGAGATGGGCGAACCCAGATCCAGGCCGGACTGGACCGTCCAGCGGCCCGTGCCCTTCTGGCCTGCGGAGTCAACAATGACGTCAACCAGCGGCTTGCCGGTCTTGGCATCGACGTGGCCCAGGACTTCAGCGGTGATTTCGATCAGGAAGGAGGCCAGCTGGCCTTCGTTCCACTTGCCGAAGATCTCTGCCTGCTCGGCCGGCTCGATGCCAGCGGCGCTACGCAACAGATCGAATGCTTCACCGATAACCTGCATATCGGCATATTCGATGCCGTTGTGAACCATCTTGACGAAGTGGCCGGCGCCGTCGGTGCCGATCCATGCACAGCAGGGCTGGCCGTCGACCTTGGCGGAAATCTTTTCCAACAACGGGCCGAGGGCGTCGTAGGACTCCTTGGAACCGCCGGGCATGATGGACGGGCCAAGTAGTGCGCCTTCTTCACCACCGGAAACGCCAACGCCTACGAAGTGCAGGTCTTTCTCGGCCAGGGCAGCTTCGCGGCGGCGAGTGTCTTGGTAGTGGGAGTTACCGCCATCGATGATGATGTCGCCGGCTTCCATGAGTGGAACGAGCTGATCGATCACGGAGTCAACGGGGCCGCCGGCCTTGACCATGATGAGCACGCGGCGCGGCTTCTCCAAGGACTCGACGAGCTCGGCAAGAGTTTCTGTGCGGACGAAATTGCCTTCGCTGCCGTGCGCCTCCAGGAGCGCGTCGGTCTTTTCAACGGAGCGGTTGTGCAGGGCCACGGTGTATCCGTTGCGTGCAAGGTTGCGTGCCAGGTTGGCGCCCATGACGGCGAGTCCTGTCACGCCGATCTGTGCGGATCCAGTTTGTGCAGACATAGTACCTCCAGAGTGAAATGAACAGTTTCCTACAGCTTATCGGTGATGGCGACGGTTCCCCAGCCGATTCCATGATTTGGATGGCAGCGGACGTCATAAATGACGCGAAGGGTGGCAATCGGATGCCAAATGGATCGCCTAGGTCGTGAAGTTGAGGAGCACTTTTCCTGAAACGGCCGAATTTTTGGCCATCTCAAACGCCTCCAGGCCGTCGCGGAGCGCGTATTCGTGCGTCACGACCGGATCAACAAATAGCGAGCCGTCAGCCAATGCGGCAATGACTTCATCTATTTCGTCATTGAAGCGGAAGGAGCCCACGAGTTCCAGCTCACGAACGATCGCCAACGAGATGGCAACCGGTTGCGCTCCGGAAGGAAGCAAGCCGACCATGACGACCCGGCCGCCACGCGTGGCACCGCTGATGGCCGAGGCCAGGCCAAAATGGTTACCCGACGACTCGATGACGATGTCGGCCTCCACGGCGGCAATTGCCTCCGTGTCCCCTGCTTCAAGAAGCACGTCGGCCCCCACAGCTGCGGCGATTTCCAGCGGCCTGGCGTGCATGTCCACGGCGGTGATGTGTGCGGCTCCGGCGCGCTTGAGCACGGCGACGGCCAGTGCGCCGATAGGGCCGCAGCCCACCACTAGGGCCGTCTTTCCGCGCACCTCGCCAGCCCGCGCCACGGCGTGCCAGGCCACGCTGGCCGGCTCGACGAGTGCCGCACGGCGCAGCGGCAGCGCCTCCGGAAGTGGGCGCAGCATGCGGGTGGGCAGATTGGCGTAGCGCAGGAAAGCCCCGTCGGTGTGCGGGTGCCGGGCGGCGCTGCCGAGATAGGTGCACCCCGGGGACAGGTTGGGCCGGTCCAGCGGATATCTGGCGGCACCGGGCGCCGGGGTGGCGGGGTGCACGGCCACGGGCGTTCCGACGCCGGGCCCGGTGCCGTCCGCAGCGGCGCGGATCACGGTTCCCACCACCTCGTGTCCAAGAACCATGGGGTCCTTCAGGATGGACTCCCCCGCGGCGCCGTGCAGCCAATAGTGAAGATCGGATCCGCAGATGCCGCCGTAGGCGATTTCAACGACCGCCTGATCGGCGCCGGGTTGCACCAGCGCAACGTCCTCGATGCGCAGGTCACCCTTGCCATGGGCCACCACGGCGGGGGCGCTGACTGGAAAGTTAAGGCCGTCGGGCCGGTCAATGTTTTCGCCCATGATGCTAGACCACCACCGTCATGCCGCCATCGATGAAGATGGTCTGGCCGTTGACAAAGTTGGCGGCGTCCGCGGACAGCCACACGGCCGGCCCCACCAGGTCCGCGACGGTGCCCCACCGGTTTGCGGGGGTGCGGCCCAGAATCCAGGAGTTGAATTTCTCGTCGTCCACCAGATTTTGGGTCATTTCGGTGTGGATATATCCGGGAGCGATGCCGTTGATCTGCAGCCCGCCGGAGGCCCACTCCGCCGTCATGGCACGTGTGAGGTTGCGCAGGCCGCCCTTTGCCGCAGTGTAGGCGGCGATGGTGGGGCGGGCCAGGTCGGTCTGGACGGAGCAGATGTTGATGATCTTCCCGCGCCCGCGAGACAGCATGCCCCGGGCGGCTTCGCGGCCCACGAGGAAGGCGCTGGTCAGGTCCGTGCTGATGACCCGGTCCCAGTCCTTGACATCCAGGTCCAGTAGCGGCACGCGGTGCTGGATGCCGGCATTGTTGATGAGAATTTCCAGCGGGCCAACGTTGGCCTCGATCCAGGCAATGCCTTCCGCGGCGGCGACGTCACTCGTGACGTCGAAGGCCAGCGAGCGGATCTGCCCGGGCGCGAAGTTCACGGCCATCGCTGTCTCGGCGGCCGCCAAACGCTCCTCGTTTAGTCCGTTCAGGACCACCGTGGCGCCGGCCTCCGCCAATCCTCGTGCCAGGGAGTTGCCAATGCCGCGGCTGGACCCCGTCACCAGGGCCACCCGGCCGGTCAAGTCAAACAATCCACTCATGAATCTGTCCTTATACATAGAGGTTTCGTGCGATTTTTCAAAAGTTGCGGGCGGACCAGCCTCCCGGTCCCGCTAAAGAACGTCGCCCAGCCGGGCAATGGATTCCCGTACCACGGCCAGGTCCTGCTCCCCCAGCCCCTGGTCCGTCAGGGTGCCGTACAGGGCATGTCCGGCCGTGGCCATGGGCACCGCCGAGCCGGCAGCCGCGGCACTGTCAAGCACAAACCCGAGGTCCTTGTGCATGAACTTGGCCGGCCCTGTGGGCGTGTAGTCCTTGGACGTAATCCGGGGCCCCACGATGGAAAGGACGGCGCTGCCCGCGAGACCGCCGGACAGGACCTCAAAGAGCGCCGCAACATCCATGCCGGAGCGTTCAGCGAGCTCGGCCGCCTCGGCGAGGGCCGCCGTCGTGGTTCCCACCAACAGCTGGTTGCAGGCCTTGGCCAGGGATCCGCTGCCGAGCTGACCCAGCAGCCGCACCGTGGTTCCCATGCTTTCCAGGACGGGGCGTGCCCGTTCAAAATCTGCTGACGTGCCGCCCACCATGATGGCGAGTGTGCCGTTTTCCGCTCCGACGGTGCCGCCGCTGACCGGCGCGTCAAGCACTGAAGCGTGGCCGCCACTGGACTGGGACACCGCGGCACCAAACGCCTGCACCGCCTGGGGCGACACGCTGCTCATGACCAGGACGGCGGTTCCCGGCTCAGGGGGCGATTCCCGCCAGGCAGCCAGCAGCGGCATGGCGGCCTCTTCAATGAAAGCGAGGTCGGGCAGCATGAAGATGATGACATCGGCGTCCCGCAGTTCGGCCACGCCGGCAGCGATCCGGGCACCTTGCCCGGCCAGGGTTTGCGCAGCCCCGGGGGAACGGTTCCACACCGTCACGGGCCAATCCGCGCGCAGCAGATTGGCGGCCATGGGCGCACCCATGTGACCCAGGCCGATGAAGCCGACCTCAAGCGGGGCATGCCGGGCGGAAGCAATGGTTTGCGTCATTGAACACCAGTCCTCACAACTTTGTGGTTTGGTTATTAAAGCGACTTATCGCCACGATTGTTCAGTATTCTATCCACAATTCAGTATGATGGACATTATGACCTTTAATAATCTCACCGTTGCGATTGCCGTTCCGCTCGAAGCCGAGCACGTGGAGGCCATCAGGTCCGCCAACCCCACCGCCACCGTTCTTTACGAACCCGAGTTGCTGCCCCAGGAACGATTCCCGGCCGATCATGCCGGCGATCCCGCATTCAAGCGCACGAAGGAGCAGGAAGCCCGCTACTGGGACATGCTCCGGCGCGCCGACGTGCTGTACGGCTTCCCGAACGAGAGCCCGGCCGGACTGGCCAAAATTGCCTCCAGCGAGAAGCTCCAGTGGATCCAGGCCATGGCCGCAGGCGCCGGCGGGGCCGTCAAGGCAGCCAAGCTGTCAGACAATGATCTGGCCCGCATCAAGGTCACCAGCTCCGCAGGCGTGCATGGCCTGCCGCTGGCCGAGTTCGCCATGATGGGCGTCCTCAACGGCCTCAAGCGCAGCGCCGAACTGGCAGCAGACCAGGCCGCCAAACACTGGCCCGAACTGCGCACCCCCACCCGCCTGGCCCGCGGCTCCAATGTGGTCATCACCGGTCTCGGTGAGATCGGCCTGGAAACCGCCCGCCTGGCACGCGCCCTGGGCATGAATGTCAGTGGCACCAAGCGCAACGTTGAGCCCCTCAAGGGGATCGACCGGGTCACCGACACCGCCGGGCTGCCCGGCCTTGTCGCCACGGCCGACATCCTCATCAACACCCTCCCCGGCACCCCGTACACCGAGAAGATGATCAATGCCGAGATCTTCGCCGCCATGAAGCCGGGCACCATCGTGGTCAACGTGGGCCGCGGCACGGTCATCGACGAGGACGCGCTCCTTGAGGCACTCAACAACGGCCAGGTTTCCTACGCCTGCCTCGACGTGTTCGCAGTTGAGCCGCTGCCGGAAAACAGCCCGCTGTGGGAGCATCCGCGCGTCATGGTTTCCCCGCACACCTCCGCCCTCAGCCTGGCCGAGAACCGCCTCATCGCCGAGCGCTTCATGGAGAACCTGCAGCGCTTCCAGGCCGGCACCCCGCTGCTGCACACCGTGGACCCCATCCACTTCTACTAAACGCCCACCAAAGGGGAGCTTCCGATCGCGGAGGCTCCCCTTTTGCATGCCCGCATGAAGCACGACGGCGGATGGCCGGGTCCCAGCGCCCGGCGCGCTCCGGCGTCGCGCTTGGACCAGCTGGCGAACGCCGGCACGGCAACAATGACACCGCTCCCGCTTTCGGACCCCAGGATCACGGCATCCGAAAGCGGGATTGGTGTCAGAAACCATAAGCGGCGGGCAGGCCGGCTGATTTCTGCCCGGAGCAGATGGAGTGGTTAAACGCCAAGCGGCGCCTGTCGAAACAGGCGCCGCGAAGGGGGAAGAAACTAGGAGGCGTCCTCCACGAGGTTCAGGTCGCGCCCCACGGTTTCCGGGGTGAAGAACGTGGTGACGAAGGAGATGCCGGCCAGGACCGCGGAGTACACAGCCAACACCAGCCACGAGTGGTTCGTCACGGCCAACAAGGCAACACCAACAATCGGTGCAATGCCGCCGGCAAACACAGCCGAGATTTCACGGCTCATGGCAACACCGGTGAAGCGGTGGGTGGCACCGAAGAGCTCGGGAAGCATGGCGCACTGCGGGCCAAGCATGGACTGCACGCCGATGGAAATGCCCACAACCATGACCGCCCAGACAAGCCAGACGTGGCCCAGGGTAATCAAGTAGAACGCCGGGAAGGCAAAGAGCAGCTGGAACAGGGCGCCATAGCGGTACACCTTGACGCGGCCAACGCGGTCGGAGATCGCACCGAACGAGATAACCATGATGGCGGCGAAACCTGCAGCGATCAGCAAGCCCACGGGGCCGATGAACTTGTCCCCCTCAAACACGCCACCCTTGGCGGCCATGAAGCCGACCAGGAGCGTGGAGTAAATGCTGGAGTTGCCGTTTTCCCCCATGCGCAGGCCAATGCCGATCAGGACGTTCTTTTTGGAGGTGCGCCACAGCGTGCCGAGCGGGTTCTTCGTGACATTCTTGTGCTTCTCCAGCTCCTGGAAGACAGGGGTCTCCTTGAGCTGGAGGCGGATGTACACGGCAACGCCGATGAGCAGGATGCTGGCCAGGAACGGCACACGCCACAGCCAGCCTTCGAGTACCTCCGGATTCGCCATGCCCAGCATTGCGAAGGTTCCTGCACCCAGCAGCGTACCGACCTGAATACCAACGAAGGGCAGCGCAGCGAAGAAGCCGCGGCGCTTGCGCGGAGCAACTTCGGAGATGAGGGTTGTGGCTCCAGCCTGCTCTGCGCCGGCACCCAAGCCCTGCAGGATGCGCATGAGAACCAGAAGGACGGCGCCGACCATTCCTGCCTGCTCATAGGTGGGCAGCAGGCCGATGGCGAACGATGCGCCACCCATGAGCGCGATGGTCAGCAGCAGGACCTGCTTGCGGCCGAAGCGATCGCCAATGTAGCCAAACACAAGGCCGCCGAAGGGGCGGGCCGCGAAGCCAACTCCGTACGTGGCGAAAGATGCGATCAAGGCGCCCGTGTCGCCCAGCGGGGCGAAGAAAAGCGGACCGAAGATCAAGGCTGAGGCAAGGCCGTAAATGTAGAAGTCATAGTACTCAAGTGCCGAACCCACGGAGCTGGCGAGAGTGGCCCGGCGAAGCTGGTCCGGATCGACCTTCTCATCTACGTGAGAGGCGGCCGCCGGGGCGGGGCGTAGCGGTTGTGCAGTCACTGAATCTCCCTTGAAACGTACCGAACCACCATTGGTTCAGGCAGGCGACAACGACCTTGAAGGCCGGTCACTATGTTGAACAGCGTACAACATGATGAACATAAGGCCAAGGGGGAAATGTTGGTTGCGTCACTAACCCATGGGATTTCCCAGCATCTTGGACAGTCCCACCAGCTCCTGCACCATAGCTTCACGCTGCCCATCGGAGAAGGTCGCCTTTAGCGCCGTCACCGACACGCCAAGACTGGGGCCATGGGATCCATGGGTGGGTACTGCCACTCCCAGGCTCACCACGCCCAGCGTGGACTCCTCGTCCTCGAAGGCGTAGCCCTGGCTACGAATGCCAGTCACCTCGGCCCTGAGCTCGCGTCCGGTCCGCAGCGATTTAGGTGTCAGGGTGGGCAACTCGGCGTCGTCAGGGAAGAGCTGCTCCAGGTCATGGTCATGAAGCCGGGCGATCAGCGCCTTGCCCACGGCCGACAGCGAGACGGGCATCTTGTCGCCGATGTTCGAAGTCAGCCGGACTGCAGGATGCCCCTCATAGCGGGCAAGGTAGATGACATTCTCACCGTCAAGCATCGCGATCCGCACCGTCTCACCCTTGAGCACGGGCGCCTCTTCGCAGAAACGGTAGAATTCCCGCACCTCATCCCGGCGACTCAGGTAGGCGGCGCCGAGTTCCACGAGCTTCACACCCAGGGCATAGTCGGATCCAAGGCGGGTAATAAGCTCGGCATCCTCCAGCGCCTGCAGCAGATTGGAGGTGGAGGACTTGGGAATGCCCAGCTCCCGGGCAAGATCGCTGAGCGTCAGCCTGCCACTGGCCGACTCCGCCAAGACGTCCAGGACGGCCGCGGCGCGGGTCACCGCGGGAGCCGGAGTTGCATTGCCCCGCACTTCACTGCTTTTGCTGGGCATGGCCTGGATTTCGCTCACGTAAACTTCCTCGACGCTAAAGGTTCCCGGGAATGCCCCGGGCCGGTGTCCTGCAAGCAACTCGCGGTTCATTGCAGTGGACATCTTTCATCATACTGTTCATCAGCAGAGGTAGAACGTCCGGTGTTGTGCTTTCGGGGTCGAGTGCGGTATATTTTTTCTCAGACCTTCCACTGTGGCGTCCCCCAATAGCCACAGTGGAAGGTCCTCCACTTTAAAGCCCGCCCGTCAGAGCACGCTCCGGGCAGCATGCCACCGCGGCACCAGCTGGCCGCACCCTCGCCACCGCAAGCGGGTCACACCTGGGGCCGGAGCGCACCCCAAGGAAAGTCAGTGCGCCGGCCTGACCAGTCAGACAACCAGGCCGGGCCCTGCAACAAGAATCAATCTGGAAACTTGGCGTGTCAGTTTGCATCTTGCCGACAGGCACGTTATATTTTTCTTATGGGTTCCCCACCACAGCGTCCCCCAATAGCTGTGGCGGGGAACCTTTCA
This sequence comes from Arthrobacter sp. PAMC 25486, assembly GCF_000785535.1. Classification (NCBI taxonomy): domain Bacteria; kingdom Bacillati; phylum Actinomycetota; class Actinomycetes; order Micrococcales; family Micrococcaceae; genus Arthrobacter; species Arthrobacter sp. PAMC 25486. The sequence goes on from NZ_CP007595.1 coordinate 1,150,506, forward strand.
CGTTAACCATCGCGCATGCGCCACGTCCCGCCCTGATGGTCACACTCAAGGTCCATAGTGACAAGTTCGCTGCGCTGATTGCGCCCCAACCTCGCTTGCACCCGCCAAACCTGGACATCCACACGTCCCTGGCCCTTGGGCATCCGCTGCACATGGTTCCACCAGGGAGTGCGTTCATACCAGCGCAGGGGTTCGGCACCCACCGTCCACACCCTGCCATTGCGCCGCACCGTCACAGGCACCCCCTCCCTTGTGGTTTCCACCAACACTTCTTCCGCAAGTACCATCATGGGAAGAACGTTACGGGCAGGGTCTGACATTCTGGCCGCCAGATGTGCCGGAACGCCAAGCACGACGGCGGCACCAGGGCATGAGCGCTACGTTTACACCGTGGATGTCATCGCTGGCAACGCCCAGCGCACACTTATCGGCTGCCGCCGTGGAGCCGGATTACCTGAAGGCCATGAGGCGCAGGAACTGCGCTTCGTTGATGACCGTAATGTCCTGTCCGGCGGCAGCAAGCTCCTGTGCCCTCTTAATCTTGGCGCTGGGGCGGGCAGCAGCAGCCCCGTCGGCGCTGACCACCAGGGTGACCTTTTTCGTGGTGCCGTTGGCAATGGTTGCACCCTTGGCTGCGGCAGCATCCTGGGCCTCCGTGCGTGGCATGGCGGACAGGTCGCCACTAAATACGATGGTCTGTCCATAAAGCGGCCCGTAGGGGTTGGCACTCATGTTGGCCTGTGGCAGGTCTGCCAGTTTGCGTGTGTAGCCGGCCGAATAATAGTGGGGCACCCGCGTCTTCGCGGAAGCCGGCCATAGGGCGGCAAGGCTTGAGGCACCGTCGCGTTTGGCGAGTTCAATCGCAATGAGCGCACTGGCACGCGCGTCGTCTCCGGCGTCATGGTGATTGAAGGCGGGAAGTTCCAGGGCACCCACCACGTCCGACAATGTGTAATGGTCCAACTCAAGGTGCTTCCTGGCCAGCTGCAGGGTGCAATGAAAGTCCACGGCCGGGGCAGGGAGTCCGCAGGCCTCGTTGGCCTTGGAAATCACGGATTTCTCAAAACTGACGTTGTGGCCAACCAGCGCATCACGGCCAATGAAGTCCATCATCGGTCCGTGAATGCGGCTCCAGTCGGGCATGCTGCGCACCTGGGCGGCGGTGATGCCATGGATGCCAACGTTGACAGGGTGGAAGTCGTCGAAGCCTGGAAGCGGCTTCATGAGCCAGGAGACCTGCTCAACCACGACACCTGCGCGCACCTTTGTCATGCCGACGGCACAGGCTGAGGCGCGGAAGTTGTTGGCGGTTTCAAAGTCGATTGCGGTGAACGAGATGTCCTGCATGCACTCCCCCTATGACGCGTGTGGTCCAGGCAACCCTGGTGTCTGCCAAAGCAAAGAACCCCGCCATGCTTCACCGTAACGGTGCGCAATGGCGGGGTTCTTCTGTGGTGGGTCCTACCGGGATCGAACCGATGACATCCACGGTGTAAACGTGGCGCTCTACCAGCTGAGCTAAAGACCCATTCACTGTCCAGGCTTTCAAGCTTTGCGCTTGTCGGCCTGACCAACGAGAAACTACTGTACATGATGTTTTAGGTTTTGCGCCAATCGAGTCCCAAAAGCTGCACGAGACGTCCCAATGACTCCCCCACACCGGCCTCCAGTTTCACCGTGGACTGCGGGTCCCCGCGCGTTTCACCGCGGTTGATGATGATGACGGGCTTGTTGTCCTTGGCGGCCTTCTTCACAAAACGGAGCCCACTCATGACGGTCAGGGAGGACCCGGCAACCAGCAGCGCGCCGGCAGCGTCCACCATTTCAAAGGACCGCTCCACCCTGGCCTTTGGCACGTTCTCACCAAAAAAGACAAAGTCTGGCTTCAGCAGGCCGCCGCAGAGCGGGCATTTCGCCACGTTGAACGCGGCGATGAGCTGTTCACTCTCAAGGTCAGCATCGGCGTCCGGCGCGATAGAAACGCCACCAGCCTCTTCGACAGCGTCAAGAAATCCGGGATTCAGCTCCGTCAGCACCAGGGCCAGGAAGTCCCGCGAATACGTGTTTGTGCAGCCCATGCAGACAACCTGGTCAAAGCGGCCGTGCAGGTCCACTACGTTTGTTGCACCGGCATCCTCGTGGAGGCGGTCAACATTTTGCGTAATAATGCCCGTCAAGGCCCCACCATGTTCCAGGGCTGCGGCCGCATAGTGGCCGGCATTGGGTTTGGCGCCGAGCATATGTGCCCAGCCAATGTGGTTTCGGGCCCAATACCGCTGGCGCAGCAAGGGATCGCCCATGAATTCCTGATAGGTCAGGGGCTGCCGGGGTGCCGCGTTGGGACCACGGTAGTCGGGGATGCCGGAGTCGGTGCTCAGCCCGGCACCGGTCAACAGGGCAAACGGCACCCCGCGAAGGATGTCAGCGATCCGCTCCAGGGCAATCGATTCGCCGGGGGCCAGCCCGGCAGCAGACGCGGCGGAACGAGCGAAAGCCAGCCCGGCGGCGGAAGCACCGCCAGCACTGTCCTGCACGAAACCCGTTTCACCAATGCCGGGGCGCACCTTGTCCACGGCTACAGCCGCTCCAACGCTTGCCGGTACCGCTCAAGCGGCCGCGCCTGCCCGGTGGGGGTGCTGAACATGTCGACAATGCGCCCGTCCGCGTTAATAAGGAAGGTTCCCCGCCCTGCCATGCCGCGCACCGGATCGAACACCCCGTACTCCTGGGCCACCCCGCCATGCGGCCAAAAATCGGCCAACAAGTCAAAGGCGTACGCCTCCGACTCTGCATAGGCCCGGAGCGTGTATTTCGTGTCGACGGAGATGGCCAGCAGGCGCACTCCGGCGTCCTCAAAGTCACCCAGGTTGTCCCGCAGCTCGCACAGCTCACCGGTGCAAATGCCGGAGAACGCGAAGGGGTAAAACACCAGGGCGACAGGTGCGCCACGCAGTCCGGCCAGCGAAATGGGCTCACCAAACTGATTGGGGAGGCAAAAGTCTGGGGCAATGTCCCCAACCTGCAGCCCGGGGTGCGTGCCGCCGTCGTCCATCACTGGCGCACCTGCGCTATTGGCGCTTGCGCGGGACCAGGCGGGTTGCTGCCCAGTCGGTGGATACTCCCGCTGTGGTTGTCACATGCAGGCCGGCGGTGGGTGCCGCTTCCTGAATGTCCGACGGCGGGACGTAACCTTCGCGTCCCTGCTTGGGGGTGAGTATCCACACCACTCCACCCTCGTCGAGGGTTGTCAGCGAATCCATCAAGGAATCCACCAGGTCACCGTCATCCGTGCGCCACCAGAAGATGACGGCGTCTACAACGTCATGATCATCCTCATCAAACATTTCGGACCCAATCAGGTCCTCAATGCTGTCGCGCAGCCCAAAATCAACGTCGTCGTCGTATCCGAGTTCCTGGACGAGATCCTCATCCTTGAACCCCAAATTGCCTGCCACCTTGGCAACAGTGCCGGCGTCGGCCTCACTCACGTTATTTCCTCCTGCGGTCAGCGCTTGAGCGCTGGTTTGTTGGTCAGTAACCCCAGTCTAGGGGGTGAGGCCAGATTGCCTCTACTTATTGGCTCTTAGCAATAAACATCCCGGCAAGGATCTCCGTTATTGTGTGATTTATCTTACCAACAGGGGTTGACGCCCCTTATTGCTGACGGCCGGGCGTGTTCATGATGCGTGCACAGCTACGCACTAGCGCTTGCGTCGGTCTAGAGTGTTTATACGCCCAAGGCCACAGCATTGGGCACCCCACACTGCTTTTAAGAGAGGTTGGACGTGGCTGCCGGAGACGAAAACTCCCATATCCTCAGCGGGTTGACAAACCAGCTACCTGATCGTGATCCCGAAGAGACCGCCGAATGGCTCGAGTCCTTGGATACATTGATTCAGGAACGTGGCACTGAGCGTGCCCAGTTCATTATGCGTAGCCTGCTCCAGCGGGCCGGCGCACAAAGTGTCGGCGTGCCCATGGTCACGACCACCGACTACGTGAACACCATTCCCGCCGACCAGGAACCCGAGTTCCCCGGCAACGAAGAAATTGAACGCAAGTACCGCGCCTGGTTGCGCTGGAACGCAGCAGTTCTGGTGCACCGCGCGCAGCGCCCCGACATCGGCGTTGGTGGCCACATCTCCACCTATGCCGGCGCCGCAACGTTGTATGAGGTTGGTTTCAACCACTTCTTCCGCGGGAAGAACCACGCTGGCGGCGGTGACCAGGTCTTCTTCCAGGGCCACGCCTCCCCCGGCATGTACGCCCGTGCCTTCCTTGAGGGACGCCTGAGCGAGGAAGACCTTGACGGCTTCCGCCAGGAAAAGTCCCACGAGGGCCACGCACTGTCTTCCTACCCGCACCCGCGCCTGATGCCGGAGTTCTGGGAATTCCCCACCGTGTCCATGGGCATTGGCCCCATGAACGCCATCTACCAGGCGCAGTCCAACCGGTACCTGCACAACCGCGGCATCAAGGACACCTCCGACCAGCACGTCTGGGCCTTCCTTGGCGACGGCGAAATGGACGAGCCGGAATCACGCGGCCTGCTCCAGCTTGCCGCCAACGACAAGCTCGACAACCTGACCTTTGTCATCAACTGCAACTTGCAGCGCCTTGACGGCCCGGTGCGCGGCAACGGCAAGATCGTCCAGGAACTGGAAGCCTTCTTCCGCGGCGCTGGCTGGAACGTCATCAAGGTCCTTTGGGGCCGCGAATGGGATGAACTGCTGGCCCGTGACGAGGACGGCTCGCTCGTTGACGTCATGAACACCACGGTCGACGGCGATTACCAGACGTACAAGGCCGAGTCCGGCGGGTTCGTGCGCGAGCACTTCTTCGGCCAGACCCCGCAGACCAAGGAATTGGCTGCCCACCTGAGCGATGATGAGGTCTGGAACCTCAAGCGCGGCGGCCACGATTACCACAAGGTTTACGCAGCGTACAAGGCCGCCATGGACTTCAAGGGCAAGCCCACCGTGATCTTGGCGCACACCGTCAAGGGTTACGGCCTGGGCACCCACTTCGAGGCGCGCAACTCCACGCACCAGATGAAGAAGCTCACCCTGCAGGACTTGAAGGACTTCCGCACGCACCTGCGGCTGCCCATCACCGATGAGGTGCTGGAAGCGGATCCGTACCGTCCTCCGTACTACCACCCGGGAATGGACACACCGGAGATCCAGTACATGATGGAGCGCCGCAACCAATTGGGCGGCTTCGTCCCCGAGCGTCGCAGCAAGCACACCGAACTTGAACTCCCGGGAGATAAGACGTACGAGGTTGCCAACCGCGGTTCTGGCAAGCAGCACGCAGCCACCACCATGGCCTTCGTCCGGCTGCTCAAGGACCTCATGCGTGATCCGAAGATCGGCCAGCGCATTGTGCCGATCATCCCGGATGAGGCGCGCACCTTCGGCATCGACGCGTTCTTCCCCACGGCAAAGATTTACAACCCCAACGGGCAGAACTACCTTTCCGTGGACCGCGACCTCGTCCTGGCTTACAAGGAGTCCATCTCCGGGCAGATCGTGCACGCAGGCATCAACGAGGCCGGTTCGGTTGCTGCCTTCACCGCTGCCGGCACCGCCTACGCCACCCACGGCGAACCGTTGATCCCGATCTACGTGTTCTACTCCATGTTTGGTTTCCAGCGCACCGGCGACAGCTTCTGGGCAGCCGGGGACCAGATGACGCGCGGCTTCATCATCGGTGCCACCGCCGGACGCACCACCTTGACGGGTGAGGGGCTGCAGCACGCTGACGGCCACTCCCCCATCCTGGCCTCCACCAACCCGGCCGTGATCACCTACGATCCCGCCTACGGTTATGAGATCGGCGCCATCATGCACGCCGGCCTTGAGCGCATGTACGGACCGGATTCCAAGGATCCGAACGTCATGTACTACATCACCGTGTACAACGAGCCCATCATCCAGCCCAAGGCTCCGGAGAACATGGACGTTGAGGGCATCACGAAGGGCATCTACCTGCTCAAGGCTGCCGAGACCCAGGGACCGCGCACCCAGCTGCTCGCCTCCGGCGTCTCCGTGCCGTGGGCACTGGAAGCCCAGCAGATTCTTGCCGATGAGTGGGGCGTGGCCGCAGACGTTTGGTCCGTCACCTCATGGACCGAACTGCGCCGCGATGCACTGGCTGCGGAGGAAGACGCCTTCCTGCACCCCGAGGCCGAGCCGCGGGTTCCGTACATCACGGCCAAGATGGCAGATGCCCACGGACCCGTCGTAGCAGTCACCGACTACATGAAGGCAGTGCCTGACCAGGTTCGCCAGTTCCTGCCCAATGACTTCGCAACCTTGGGTGCCGACGGCTTCGGCTTCTCCGACACCCGCGCTGCAGCACGCCGCTTCTTCAAGATCGACTCCCACTCAGTGGTTGTGCGCACCTTGCAGATGCTGGCCAAGCGCGGCGAAGTTGATGCCGACGCACCACGCCAGGCGATCGCCAAGTACGATCTGCTGAACGTGAACGCAGGCACCACCGGCAACGCCGGCGGCGAAGGCTGAGCGTGTAGCGAACAAGCGCTTGCCTGATGGGCGCCTGGTGTTGCTGTGGAACTTCCACAGCAACACCAGGCGCCCATTCTGCTTTCACCCGCGAATTCCTTATGAACACCGCTTCCGGGTATGCGCCGGACTTGTTGGGTTCACACAAATACCCTCTCAGCCCCATATGGACATATCCTCAAGAGATGGCAGTAACGAACACACCCCTGGGCAAAAGCGCCGGACCCATCCGATCTCCTGAAACATTGTTGCGGCTGCGGGCCAATATTGGCACGCTCTCCACCATGATGCGCAACGAGCTGGAGGAGACTCTTCCCTGGTACCGGCGGCTCAGCGCGGACGAGCGCTCAGCGCTTGGACTGGTGGCCCAGAACGGCATCAATGCCTTTGTCTCCTGGTACGAGCAGCCCTCCTCACCCAGCTGGGTACTATCCGACGTGTTCGGCACCGCACCCACCGAACTGACCCGGTCCATCAGCCTGCAGCGGGCCCTGCAATTGATCCGCACAGTGGTCCAGGTCGTTGAGGACCGGGTTCCGGAGCTTGCCGCCCCCGGCGAACAGACCGCGTTGCGCGAGGCCGTGCTGCGGTACTCCCGTGAAGTCGCCTTTGCCGCCGCCGACGTCTACGCCCGTGCAGCCGAAAACCGCGGCGCCTGGGACACGCGATTGGAAGCCTTGGCCGTTGACGGGATCCTGCGCGGTGAAAATACCGACGCCCGGCAATCGCGCATCTCCGCGCTCGGCTGGACCTCCCGCAGCCACTTCACCATCATGGTTGGCCCGGCACCGGCGGAGGCCAACGCCTCCTTCCTGGGAAACCTGCGCCGCTCCGCCGCACGTTTTGCCGACGACGTCATGGTGGGCATCCAGGGCGACAAGCTGATCCTGGTCCTGGGCAATGTGCGCAATCCCGATTCCGCCTACGTCCGGCTCAGCGAACTGTTCGCACCCGGCCCCGTTGTGTACGGGCCCCTGGCGGTACCACTGGCTGACGCCACCGCTTCGGCCAAGGCTGCCTTTACAGGCGTCTCGGTTGCCAAGGGCTGGTCGGGCGCGCCACGGCCGGTGTCAGCTGAGGACCTGCTGCCCGAACGGGTCATCGGCGGCGATGAATCGGCGCGGCGAACCCTGATCGTCAGCATCTATCGCCCCTTGGTTGCGGCCTCCAACGGTCTCATTGACACGCTCAGCAGCTATCTTCAGGGCGGACATTCCCTGGAAGCGGCCGCCCGGGAACTGTTTGTCCACTCCAACACTGTCCGTTACCGGTTGCGCCGGGTCTGCGACGTCACGGGCTGGGATCCACTGATCCCCCGTGAGGCGTTCGTACTGCAGACGGCCTTGATCGTGGGCAGACTCGCCACCCCGGCAAAACAAGTCCCAGCAAAGTCACTGCCCGGCAAGCCGTCTGCCGCCGCACCCAATGGAAATAGTTGAAGCGTTAGTGCTTTTTCACCTAAAAGAGGTCCCCGATAGGGCCCACACGGTGGCACTATTGTAGACTTCCTACAAATTGTGCTCGAGAGCTTGGTGCATGAAAACACCGTGAATATGCCGATAAGTTTGGAAAGCTGGTTAATGTGCTTGCAATAGTCTGCCCGGGTCAGGGCTCCCAATCCTCAGGATTCCTTTCACCATGGCTCGAACTGCCCGGTGTTGAAGAACAACTGTCCTCCCTGAGCGAGGCTGCCGGGATTGATTTGATCACCCACGGCACCACTTCCGATGCTGAAACCATCAAGGACACGGCCGTTGCCCAGCCCCTCATTGTGGCTGCGGGCCTTGTCACCGCCCAGGCCCTTCTGGGCGGTGCCGCACTGGTTTCCGAGTCCACTGTTGTTGCCGGCCACTCCGTGGGCGAGATCACGGCTGCCGCATTAACGGGCACCTTGTCCAACGCCGATGCCATGGCCTTTGTGCGTGAGCGTGCCAACCGGATGGCCGAGGCCGCTGCGGCCACTCCCACCGGCATGGCGGCTGTTGTTGGCGGGGATCCCGACGAGGTCATTGCTGCCATCACCGCCGCCGGCCTGACCCCGGCCAACATGAACTCCAAGGGCCAGACGGTCGCCGCCGGCACGTCGGAGCAGATCGCCGCCCTCGTGGCCGCCCCGCCCGCCAAGGCCCGTGTCATCCCGCTCCAGGTGGCCGGCGCCTTCCACACCCACCACATGGCCCCAGCCGTCTCCGCACTCCAGGCGCTCGCCCCGTCCCTTACCCCACAGGCACCCAAGGTGCCGCTGCTCTCAAACTACGACGGCGCCGTCGTACGTTCAGGGGAAGCAGCACTTGAGTCTCTGATCGCCCAGGTGTCGCGGCCCGTCCGCTGGGACCTGTGCATGGAAACCATGACCGCCATGGGGGTGGGCGGGCTGATTGAACTGGCGCCCGCAGGCACCCTGACCGGCCTTGCCAAGCGCGGCATGACCGGGGTGTCCACCCTTGCGGTGAAGACACCCGATGACCTTCAAGCTGCCCGGGAATTGCTGGCAGCGCACTCTTCGCCGGAAGCAGGAAAACCGTGAGCACCCCCACCCTGAAGCAGAACGCCACACGCGCAGGATCAACCATCCTGGGCATTGGCGCGTACCGCCCCTCCGTCATCGTCACGAATGAGGACGTATGCCAGTGGATCGACTCCTCCGACGAGTGGATCCAGCAGCGCACCGGCATCATCACCCGCCACCGCGCCCCGAAGGACGTTTCGGTTGTGGACATGGCTGTCTCGGCCGGCGCCGAGGCCATCAAGGGCGCCGGCATTGAGCCGTCCCAAATTGGGGCCGTGCTGGTCTCAACGGTGACCCACCCGTACGCCACGCCGTCGGCCGCCGCCTTGATCGCCGACCGGCTCGGCGCCACCCCGGCACCCGCCTTCGACATCTCCGCCGCCTGCGCCGGTTACTGCTACGGCGTGGCCCAGGCCGATGCCCTGGTGCGCTCCGGCACCGCCGACTACGTCCTGGTGATCGGCGTTGAGAAACTCTCGGACGTGATCGACAACCACGAACGCACCATTTCCTTCCTGTTGGGCGACGGCGCCGGCGCCGTTGTCATCGGCCCCTCCGACGAGCCGGGCATCAGCCCCTCGGTGTGGGGTTCGGACGGCAGCAAGTGGGAGACCATCGGCATGACGCACTCCCAGCTGGACATTCGCGACTTCAGTGAGCAGGCCATGAAGGGCGACGGCGTTGCCCTCGCCGCTGCCGACGAGGCTCACTCCACGTTGTGGCCCACCCTGCGCCAGGACGGGCAGACCGTGTTCCGCTGGGCTGTGTGGGAGATGGCGAAGATGGCGAAGAAGGCCTTGGAAGAGGCCGGCATCACCGCCGGCGACCTCGGCGCCTTCGTGCCGCACCAGGCCAACATGCGCATCATCGATGAACTCGCCAAGCAGCTGAAACTTCCCGAGCACGTCATCATTGGCCGCGACATTGCCGACGCCGGCAACACCTCCGCAGCCTCCATTCCTTTGGCAACACACCGCCTGCTCGCAGAGAACCCGGAGCTCTCCGGTAAACTTTCGCTTCAGATCGGCTTTGGTGCCGGACTGGTGTTTGGCGCCCAAGTGGTGCGCCTGCCCTAATAGACGTATCTGGCCACAACCGTGGTTTGATCAACATGCCTGAACAGATCAAGTCCTTGATCTTGCGCAAACAGTAGAAAAGGAGCCGTCAATGGCTAGCAACGAAGAAATCCTGGCTGGATTGGCCGAAATCGTCAACGAAGAGACCGGCCTGGCCCCTGAGGCAGTAGAGCTGGACAAGTCCTTCACGGATGACCTGGACATCGATTCCATCTCCATGATGACCATTGTTGTCAACGCCGAAGAGAAGTTCGATGTGAAGATCCCGGACGAGGAAGTCAAGAACCTCAAGACCGTTGGCGACGCCGTCAGCTTCATCGCAGGCGCGCAGGCATAAGCCTGCTCCCTGTGTTTGCCCCGACTCCGCACTAGCGGAACCTCCGCACCAGCGGAACGGGGCTTGTGGTTGGCCGGACCTGCAGGACACCGGCCAACCACTTATTTTCCCAATGTCCTTGCCCCCTAATTTTTTTGCAGAGAGTTGAACCATGGCCCGCAAAGTAGTCATCACCGGACTGGGCGCCACCACGCCCATTGGCGGCGACGTCCCGACCATGTGGATGAACGCCCTCAAAGGAGTCTCCGGCGCCCACACGCTCACTGACGACTGGGTGGAAAAGTACGATCTTCCCGTGCATTTCGCCGCCAAGGCATCAACTCCTGCCACTGAGGTGCTCAGCCGTGTAGAGGCCAAGCGCATGGACCCCTCAACACAGTTCGCTGTTGTTGCCGCCCGTGAGGCCTGGAAGGATTCCGGCCTCGAAGACGTCGACCACGACCGCCTCGCCGTCGCCTTTGCCACCGGAATCGGCGGCGTCTGGACCCTTCTCGACGCGTGGGACACCCTGCGTGAAAAGGGCCCCCGCCGCGTCCTGCCCATGACAGTTCCCATGCTGATGCCGAATGGCCCCGCAGCAGCCGTCAGCCTGGATCTGGGCGCCCGCGCCGGCGCCCACACTCCTGTCTCCGCCTGCGCATCAGGTACCGAGGCCCTGCACATCGGCCTTGAGCTCATCCGCTCAGGCAAGGCCGACGTCGTCATGGCCGGTGGCGCCGAAGCCGCCATCCACCCCATGCCGCTGGCTTCCTTCGCCGCCATGCAGGCCCTGTCCAAGCGCAATGACTCCCCGGAGACGGCATCACGGCCCTACGACATCAGCCGTGACGGCTTCGTCATGGGCGAAGGCGCCGGCGCGCTCGTGCTGGAAGCCGAGGAGCACGCCCTGGCCCGCGGCGCCCGCATTTACGGTGAGCTTGCCGGTACCGCGGTCACGGCCGACGCGTACCACATCACGGCTCCGGATCCCCAGGGACTGGGTGCCACCCGCGCCCTCAAGGCGGCCTTGTTCGACGCCCGGGCCCTGCCCGAGGACGTGGTGCATGTCAACGCCCATGCCACCTCAACCCCGGTCGGCGACAAGCCGGAGTACACCGCGCTCAAAGCGGCCTTGGGCGAGCACGTGGACAACGTGTGCGTCTCGGCCACGAAGTCGCAGATGGGGCACCTGCTGGGCGCCTCCGGGGCCGTCGAGTCGGTGCTGACCGTCCTCGCCGTTTACCACCGGCTGGCCCCCGTCACCATCAACCTGGAGAACCAGGATCCGGACATCCCGCTGGACGTTGTCACCGGAACCCCGCGTGAACTCCCCGAGGGCGAGATCATGGCGCTGAACAACTCCTTCGGCTTCGGCGGGCACAACGCCGTTGTTGCCATCCGCAGCACCGGCCCCAAGGTGGAGCTTCCGTAGCTTCCGACCTTTTCAACTGACCCTCAGCAAACGGCGTGTATACACGATTTTTACGTGATTTTCGCCGTTTGCTTGGGCCCGTGCCGGCGGGGTTCCTTGGCCGAGGTTCGAGGTTAGGGTGCCGGTGGGGTGGGTCAGTTTTTAATGTGCGCAGATTTGATGGGCGACGCCGGGACTGGCCTGTTCGGATGTCCAGCCTTCCAGCCGCCAACGACCGCGAGATCGCACTTGTGGCCCCAAATACGTGATTTGGGACCACAAGTGCGATCTCACGAAGGTGTTTGGGCGGGGTCAGCCGACGTGGTGGAGCCACCGGACGGGGGCTCCGGCTGCTGCGTGGCGGAAGGGTTCAAGCTCCTCATCCCAGGCCTCACCCAGTGCCAGTGAAAGCTCATGATAGACGGCCGACGGTTCACCCTTGCCCATTTCGTAGGCGTAGCGGATCCTATCCTCCGAGACCATGATGTTGCCGTGCACATCCGTCACTGCATGGAAGATGCCCAGTTCGGGGGTGTGTGACCAGCGTGAGCCGTCGACGCCCGCACTGGGCTCTTCCGTCACCTCGTAGCGCACATTGGCCCAGCCGCGAAGCGCCGAGGCAAGGCGGGCACCGGTTCCGGCTGGTCCGCGCCAGTTAAGTTCGGTGCGCAGCACATTGGGCGCAGCGGGCTGTGCAGTCCACTGCAAGTCCGTGCGCTGATCCATCACCCCGGCAATGGATGACTCAATATGTGGGCACATGACAGCCGGGGCTGAGTGTACAAACAGGACACCGCGCGTGGTTTCCACTTTCATTCCATCCTCCATTGCAGTAGGTGCGTCTTCCCCAACGACCTTCTCCAGGATGAAAATATGTGTGCACGGAGCCTTGCAAACCGGCCCTTGTTGCCCGGACAAAGCGTCCGGCCTTTAGCTTTTGAGCGTCAGCTCCCTCTCATTGTGCCGTAGCGAAGCAAATTACGCCACCGCGCTACCTGAGATGACTTGCGCGTGTACACCCTGTAGCCCTTCAGGCCCGTGGATGAGCCGTGCGGTAGCTCTCCCGCAACCGCTCCACCGAGACATGCGTATACAACTGCGTGGTTGCGAGTGAGCTGTGGCCCAGAATTTCCTGAACAGCTCGCAGGTCGGCTCCGCCGTCCAGCAGATGTGTTGCGGCGGAATGGCGCAGCGTGTGCGGGCCCGTGGCGGAGGTGTCGCCCAAGGAGGCCAGGCCCTTGTCCACTACCGTCCGCACCGTGCGCGGGTCGATGCGCCCGCCGCGCTGGCCCAAAAATAGTGCCGCACCACTGTGTGGCTGGTGCAGCTTGTTCCGGCCCAGGCGCAGCCACTGACCAAGTGCCGTGTCCGCTGGCACACCAAAGGGCACCGTGCGTTCCTTGTCACCCTTGCCCAGGACGGTGACTGTGCGGCGTTCCCGGTTCACATCATCAACGTCCAGGCCGCTCAGTTCACCGACGCGGATGCCTGTGGCGTAAAGAAGTTCGACAACGGCCAGGTCTCGCAGGGCGATGGGCTCCAGGGCCTGTGCGGCTTCCCCCATGTCGTCCAGGAGCCGGCCGAGCTGTTGCTGCTGCAGGACTGCCGGGAGGGTTTTTTCTCGCTGCGGAGCCTTGAGCCGCAACGCCGGGTCCAGGGGAATAAGTTCCTCCCGCACGGCCCATGCCGTGAAGCTGCGTGCCGTGGCTGCCCGTCTGGCCAACGTGGAGCGTGCCAGCCCGGCAGCGTTTTGCTCACCCAGCCAGCGCCTTAGCGACCCCAGGTCCAATTGTCCCAACTCGGTGTTGCCCTCGGTGACCGCGTGGATGAGCAGGGTGTCGAGGTCGCCGCGATAGGCACGGATGGTGTGCTCCGAGCGGCCCCTCTCGGCACGCAGGTAGCGTTCAAAAGCCTCGGCGGCCTGGGCCAGTGCCGGAGGCAGGGCGCTGCGTTCTTCGTGATCCACCCTTCAACTGTGCGTTCTGCGGGTGCTGCGGGCAAGCCCCCCCGCCGGGATTCCCAGTATTTTTGTGTGACGGGCGTTGCAAAGTGCTCCGCCTGTGCACTATCCGAGCCCGGCCCCCGCCAGGTACGTCGCCAGCGTGTCATCCTTCAGCGCCTGCGAGATGGCAGCGATGGCAGCGTCATCCTTGATCACAATTGACTGCCCGTCTGCACTGGTTCCTGTCCCCAGGGTGGGCAGGGTGAAGGAGTGCACGTCGGAGCCGCTGACACTTTTTAGGCTGACTGCGAGCGCGCCAACAGTCGCCGAGGTGAGTCCCGTATCAACGCTGATGTAGGGGGACACCTGGTTCACGAGGTCATTGACCTTGAGCGGGTTGCTCAGGGTGGCCGGAGACAGTATCCCGCTGAGCACGGCTTTGAGGAAGATCTGTTGGTCCTTCACACGCTGGTAGTCCCCGTCGCTAAAGGCATAACGTTCACGGACAAAGGCCAACGCCTGGTCGCCGTCGAGTTTTTGCGGACCCGCAGAAAAGGTGAAGTTCCCGTCCATGGTGGTAAAGGCCAGGGGGACATCGACCTCAACTCCGCCCAGGGCGTTGGTGATGGCCTTGAAGCCCTCAAAGTCCACTATGGCCACGTGGTCAATGCGGCTGCCAAACATCCCCTCGAGCGTTTCCACCACGAGCGGCACCCCGCCAAACGCCATGGCGGCGTTGATTTTTGCCTCCCCATATCCGGGGATGTTCACCCAGGTGTCGCGCATGACGGACATCAGGAAGATGTTCTTGCGATCGGCCGGGATGTGAACCCACAACATGGTGTCCGAGCGCTGGTCGGAGGCTGTTCCCTGCTCGGCAAGGTTCAGCCCGTCGCCGCGGCTGTCACTGCCCAGCAGCAGGATGTTCACGGCGTTTGCAGCCGGACCCTGCACAGGTTTTTCCGGGCGCAGTGTTTCCGCGGGGAAGGCGGTGGGAATTTTCACCGTCTGGGTGTCGAAGCTGCGGCCCAGGTTGGCAATGAACCCGACACTCACCAGAGCTGCCACCAAGAACAGCCCCAGCACGACGAACAGCACGGTACGTCTACGGTTGCGGCGCCGCCGCAGCGGAACGTCCGGGTGCTCTTCGATGCCCATGTGCTTATCTTGCCACTGCACGACGTCGTTTGTCTGCGGTTTGTTTGACCCCACCCTGACAAGTGCTGGCCGGGGCCGGTCAGGTGCAGGGCGGAGTCCGGCTATTGGCTGCGCCGCTTCCAGCCGCCTCCCACCCGTTCAGCCAGTCCCAGCGATTCAAGCCGGCCCAGACCCGACAGGACCGTAGCCGGACTCAACCCGGCCACCACGCACAACTTATCCAGCGTTGTGGCAGTACGCAGGGGCAGTGCGTCGAGCAGCAGCAGGTCCGAGGTGCCCAAGCCGTCGTAAATGGCTGCCTCCACCGGCTGGTCGGGGCGCAGGTTCTCCCCCGCCGCCCCTGCCAGCTCGGCGATGTCCGCGGCGTCGGTGACACAAACTGCCGCACCTTCGCGCAACAGTCTGTGGCAGCCTGCGGAATTTGCTGAGTAGACCGAACCCGGAACGGCTCCCACCGTCCTGCTGAGCATCTCAGCATGGCGGGCGGTGTTCAGCGCCCCTGAACGCCAGCGTGCCTCCACCACAACTGTCACCTGGCACAGGGCAGCTATGAGGCGGTTGCGCTGCAGGAACCTGTAGCGGGTGGGGTTGGTGCCCGGTGGCACCTCTGCAACAACCAGGCCGCGTTCGGCAATGGTGCGCAGCAGCTCGTCATTCCCTGATGGATAGAACCTGTCCACTCCCCCTGCCATGACGGCGATCGTGACCGGGACCCCGGGTTCAGCGGAGGCACTGAGCGCCCCCCTGTGTGCATTGGCGTCAATGCCATAGGCCCCGCCGCTGATCACCGTGTAATGGCGCTGCACCAGCGAATGGGTGATCTCGCCCGTGACGTTGGCTCCGTAGCTGGTGCTGTCCCGGGAGCCAACCACGGCGATGCACCGTTCCTGGGCCGGAATGTCCCGGACGTTTCCCCGGCACCACAAGGCAATGGGCGCACCCAGCTCCAGGTCGTCCAGCGCCCGCGGCCAGTGCGGGTCCTCCGGCACCAGCAGGCTCCCGCCCAGCCTCGCCAGGGTGGCAAGGTCGCGCTCGGGTGACACGTCGGCAAGTCGCGGGCGCCACCTGCCCAGCACGTCGGCCAGTCCGCTCCAGCTTTCCGTTCCGGCGTCCTGCAGCGCCTCGGTCATCTCCTGTTCCACCTTGGGGTGGGTGGAGTCGCTGCCTCGGATGAACGCCACGGCATCCTCGGGCCCCAGTACCCGGATCAGGGCCAGCCCGGGCATGTCCGAGGGCTCCATCAACCGTGTCAGTGCCGCACGGGCGATCTGCACGCCGCTGTTGTTGTTCATAGTCCTTCTCCTCGCTGCCGCAATGTCAGTGCCAAGCCAACGTCGTCGCTGTCCGGACGTTCCCTGCCCTGTAGATCTGCCACGGTCCAGGCAAGCCGCAGCACACGGTCGTATCCCCTTGCGCTGAGCACGCCGGTGCCCATGGCCCGGTCCAGCAATGCCGTGCATTTGCCGTCCATCTTCAGCGGCCCGCGCAGAATCCGCCCCGTCATTTCCGCATTGTGCACCAAGCCCCAGCGCCGCAGCCGTTCCTTGGCCATGTTCCGCGCCAACTGCACCCGTTTCGCCACGTCAGCGCTTGATTCCCGCGGACCGGAGTCTGCCAATTGGGACAGTTGCACCTTGTTGACCTGCAACTGAATGTCAACCCTGTCCAACAGCGGTCCTGAGAGCCTGCCGAAGTAGCGCCGGCGCGCCATGGGCGTGCATTCACAGTTGATGCCCTTGCCCGTGGCCTTCCCACAAGGACAGGGGTTCGCGGCCAGCACCAACTGAAACCGGGCAGGGTAGGCGGCTGCGCCGGCGGAGCGGTGCAGCACCAGTTCGCCGCTCTCCAACGGCTGGCGCAGGGCATCCAGCACCCGTTTGTCGAACTCAGGCGCTTCGTCCAAAAATAGAACACCCCGGTGTGCCCGCGACGCCGCACCCGGACGGGGGATGCCGCTGCCCCCGCCAATGATCGCGGCGGTGCTGGCTGAATGATGAGGATGCTCGTACGGCGGCCGGCGCACCAGATCAAGAAGGCCCGAACCCCTGTGCTCCAGTGATTGGATGGCCGTTACCTCCATGGCGTCGCCGTCACTGAGGTCGGGCAACAGGCCAGGCAGCCGCTCGGCCAGCATGGTTTTGCCGGATCCGGGCGGGCCAACCATCATCAGGTGGTGCCCGCCTGCGGCCGCAATTTCCAGGGCCAGCCGTGCCACTGGCTGCCCGGCCACCTCAGAGAGGTCCACGGCGCGCTCAACGGCACCCCCATCCGCCTCGGCCGCGTCATGGACGGCGGCTGCTTTCCAGTCTCCGGCCAGCCGCACCAGGTTATTAGGGTCGGCGTTGAAGTCCATGGCCACGTCGGCCAAACACTCGAAGGCCCGCACCCTGACACCCTTGACCAGCTTCCCCTCAGCCACATTGGCTGGGGCAACAACGACGTCCTTGTGTCCCGCTGCGAGGGCTGCCAGCACGGCCGGCAGCACCCCGCGCACTGGTCTGAGCCTCCCGTCCAGTCCCAATTCAGCAATGAACACCGTCCTACCGGTCCCGCGCACATCCCCTGCAGCTTCCAGGGCCGCCATCACGATGGCCAAGTCAAATCCCGAGCCGCGTTTTGGCAGGGATGCCGGGATGAGGTTGACGGTGATTTTTCGGCGGCTCAGGGGGATGCCGGAATTTTGGGCTGCTGAGCGGATTCGTTCGCGCGCCTCTGACAAGGAAGCGTCGGGAAGGCCAAGCAGGATGAAATTTGGCAGCGTCTGGCCAATGTCGGCCTCGACCTCGATCACGTGCCCATTCAGCCCCACGAGCGCCACCGCCAGGGCCCGTCCAACACTCATCACGCCACACCCTTGAGGTGATCGATGCTGGGCGGGTTGTCCCCGTCCATGATGATCCCCACCGCGTCGATCCGGATGGTGCCGTAAACCTGGTCATGCGACCGCGCCCACAGCACCGCCAGGGTCCTCAGGCGCAGGAGCTTGGCCCGCGTCAACGCTTCCAGAGGGTCGCCGTACCGCCGGGACCTGCGCGTTTTCACCTCAACGATGACAAGTTCGTCCCCGTCGAGGGCCACCAGGTCAATTTCACCGTTGGGACACCGCCAGTTGCTGTCAATGACCCGGATGCCGCGGTCCTCCAGGAAGTCCGCGGCGGCCCATTCACCTGTCTGACCCAACACATCTTTTGCTTTCATGACTGCCTCCACAGCCAGCATTGCCGCGTTTACCGGCGCAAAAAAGCCCTCTCAACGAAAATGTGGACAGCTGTCCGAGGATGCCTGCCTGTGGAGGAATCAATGCTGGACTGGCAGCGTGAGGGCGAGCCACTGCATGTTGCCGACAGGCACACGTCAAGTGCTGCCGCGTCGGGGAAAACACCCCAGAAGATGCTGCCGCGTGTGAAGATGGTTACGCGGGCGGGCGAAGGCTTGGTTGCGTCAGCCCAGGGGGCCGAGCTGGCCGTCCTTTGGGACCTGCAGGTCGTCGGTCTTGACCAGTTCCTCAACGTTGACGTCCTTGAAGGTGATGACCCGGACGTTTTTCACGAAGCGGGCCGTCCTGTACACATCCCACACCCACGCGTCCTGCAGTGTGAGGTCGAAGTAGACCTCACCGTCGGCCGACCGTGCCTGCAGATCCACGTGGTTGGCCAGGTAAAAACGGCGTTCGGTTTCGACCACGTAGCTAAACAGGTTCACCACGTCACGGTATTCCCGGTAAAGCTGCAGCTCCATGTCGGTTTCGTAGTTTTCCAGATCCTCAGCGCTCATGCTTCCATCATCCATCACTTCGGGCCCAGTTACGCAACGGGCGGTTTGCAGGGTGTTTAGACGAGCCGCCAGCTCTTGCGGTGGTGGTCGGTGGGGCCGTGTTCGACAATGGCGGCACGGTGGGCGGCGGTGCCGTACCCCATGTTGGAATCCCAGCCAAACACCGGAAACGCCCCGGACAATTCCGTCATCATGGCATCGCGCTCAACCTTGGCGAGCACACTGGCGGCGGCGACCGACAGGCACGTCAGGTCGGCCTTGATGCGGGTCTGGATCGCCCAGGGTGCAGGCTCCGCCGCGCCACCTGCCATGGCGGCCGTGAACAAATCCACCTCGGGTTCGGAGAGCCAATCCTGGTTACCGTCCAAAATAACAAAGTCTGGGATCAGTGTTGCGGCGGCCTGCGCCAACGCGCGGGATCCGGCCAGGCGCAACGCGGCAACCAGGCCAAAAGCATCAATTTCCGCAGGCGTGGAATGCCCGACGGCGCTTGCCGCCGCCCAGTCGATGATGGCCGGCACGAGGGCCTGCCGGACTGGGACACGCAGCAGCTTGCTGTCCTTCACGCCCGGCAGTTCGGTAGCCGTGGCAGCGTCGATGATGACCACCCCGACGCTGACGGGGCCGGCCAGCGAGCCGCGGCCCACTTCATCGCATCCAGCCACAAACTTATAGCCTTGGGCTGCCAGCTCGCGTTCCCATTCAAGGGTGGGTGAGGCCGCCACTACTGGCCTGCCGAAACAGGCTGCGGGGAGGAGACGCCGGCACTCTGGGGTGCCGGAACCTCCGTGAAGACATCCGGGTAGTTACCTAGGATGCCCCAGTGGGACAGCGGCCAGGCGATGACCAGCGCCCTGCCCTCGACGTCATCGATCGGCACGAAACCGGTGCTGTTGGTGGCTTGATGGAAGCGGGAGTCTTGGGAGTTGTTCCGGTGGTCCCCCATGACCCACAGGTGTCCTTCGGGCACGGTCACCTCAAAGGTCATGTCCGACGGCGATGCCCCCGGATAGAGGTAGGGCTCGGTGATGGCCTGGCCATTGATGCTCAGCTTGCCGTCGGCATCGCAGCACTTGACCTTGTCGCCGGGCAGGCCGATGACGCGCTTGACGAGGTGTTGCTGGGAGCTGTCAGGAATCAGGCCGATGAACGTGCCGGCCTGTGTCAGCCAGTTCTGGGGCGCCTCGTCAACCGGGGCCAGCCAGCCCTGGCTGTCCTTGAAAACAACCACGTCGCCGCGCTCAATGGCGATGGGTTTGGGCACCAGGAGGTTGACGAAGATCCTGTCGTCAACCTGCAGGGTGTTCTCCATGGAACCCGAGGGAATGTAGAAGGCCCGGAACAGGAACGTCTTAATAAGGAAGGACAGCACCACGGCAATGGCGATGATGGTGAGAATTTCCTTGCCCCACGCCAGCGCCTGGCGAGCCAAACGCTGGCCGGAAGTGCCGCCGTCGTCCGTCCCGGAAGAACCGGAAGGAGCCAAAGGAGAGGCAGAAGCGGCCGGGGCATCCCCTGGTTCCTGGTTCAGGTGCCGGGCACGCAGGTCCTGGCGGACACGGTCGGCAGAGGGCACAGTCGGCTCGGCGGACCCGCTGGCAGAGGGCACAGTCGGCTCGACGGGCCCGGTGCGCTCAGGTTCCTGCGGCTCACTATCGTGGTTCAACGTTTAGTTCCTTAGCAAAGTCAGTATTTGTCGCTGTAAATCGCATGGATCCGGCCCAGCGGCCACACATTGGCCACCGGTGAGCCAATGACCATCGAGGAGGAGATCAGTCCGCCGCCGGGAGCACCCAGCAGCGACCGGGAGTCCAGGGACACGCTGCGGTGATCGCCCATAAGCCACAACTTACCCTGTGGAACGATGACCTCGAAGGGCAACTCGCTGGGCGCATCCCCCGGATACAGGTAAGTCTCGGTGACGGGGACGCCGTTGATTTCCAGCAGGCCCGCAGGCGTGCAGCACTTGACGGTGTCGCCGGCGACGCCCAGGACGCGCTTGACGTAAATGTTGTCGTTGGGCAGTACACCAAGCCACTGGCCGGCACCCACCAGACCGTCGGCAACCGGCCCGGCGCCGGATTTCCAAGGTGCGAAGGAACCGCGCCCGTCAAACACCACCACATCCCCGCGCTGGATGGGTTCATTGGTGAAGGCCAACCGGGAGACCAGCACGCGGTCGCCCGTGAGCAACAGCGGTTCCATAGATTCCGAGGGGATGTAGTAGACATCCATCCACACATTGCGGACCAGGGCCAGGAACAAGAAGATCAGTGCCACTGCTAAAACAACAAAACGCCAGCCCAGTTTCCTGGACTGGCGTTTCGCTTGAGTCAAAGTGCGATTCCCGTTACTTGGCAGGAACGGCGTCGCGCTTTTCCTTGATCTTTGCAGCCTTGCCGCGCAGGTTGCGCATGTAGTACAGCTTGGCGCGGCGAACATCACCCTTGGTGACAACTTCGATCTTGTCCAGGACCGGGGAGTGTACCGGGAAGGTACGCTCTACACCGACGCCGAAGGAGATCTTGCGGACCGTGAAGGTCTCGCGGAGGCCATCGCCGTGGCGGCCAAGGACGAAGCCCTTGAAAACCTGAACACGTGCGCGTGAACCTTCAATGATGTTCACGTGAACGTTGAGGGTGTCGCCGGCGCGGAACTCGGGGATGTCGCTGCGCAGGCTGGCTGCGTCAACAGAATCGAGAAGATGCATTTTTCTCACTCCAGGTAAACGCCACAGGTCATTTACTTTGTGTCACGCAATCCACGGACGGCTCAGGGCCAGTCATGGAATGCGAAAGAAATTGGACCGGATACCGTGAATGGATCACCGGTGTGCCGCTCTGTTGACGAACGCTCCCCCTGTGGCAGGAACGCGCCCAGTAGGCACATCTATTTATTTTGCCATATGCACGGCGCTGGCGCTAATTGGCGTCAGTTTCCGGCCGTTTTACTGCATTCCCCTGGTCGACGGCGTACCCCAGTTCCCAGAGCACGTTGCGTTCCGTTTTGCTCAAGTTGGTGGCGTCCAGGGCCTCGATCAGGTCGGGCCGGCGGTCCGCCGTGCGGCGCAGCTGCAGTTCCCTGCGGAACTTGGCGATTTTGGCGTGGTTGCCGCTGAGCAGCACCTCGGGGATCTCCCGGTCGCGCCAGTTGGACGGCTTCGTGTAGACCGGGTATTCCAGAAGCCCGTCGGAGTGCGATTCCTCAACGAGCGATTCGGGGTTGCCCACCACGCCGGGGATCAGCCGGCCGATGGCCTCAACCATGGCCAGCACGGCCACTTCGCCGCCGTTGAGGACGTAGTCGCCGAGGCTGACGGGGCGGACCGTGTACTGATCCGCAGCCCATTCCAGCACGCGCTCGTCAATGCCTTCGTAGCGTCCGCAGGCGAAGACCAGGTGGTCTTCCTCGGCCAGCTCGTAGGCCAGTTTCTGGTTGAACACCTCCCCCGCAGGTGAGGGAACGATCAAGGTGGGCCGTGCGCCGTCGGGCACGGGGGAAGCAGCCGCAATGTCGGTGAGGGCCTGCGCCCACGGCTCGGGCTTCATGACCATGCCAGCGCCGCCGCCGTACGGGGTGTCGTCGACGGTGCGGTGGCGGTCCTGCGTGTAACTGCGCAGATCGTGGACGGCCAGCTCCAAGATCCCCTCGGTGCGGGCCTTGCCAATGAGGCTCAGGTCAAGGGGCGCCAGGTATTCGGGGAAGATGCTGACAACATCAAAACGCATTACTTTCCGGAGCCTTCCGTGCCGTCAGCGCCGTCAGTGCCGTCAGCCGGGCTGCCGTCGAGGTCCGCGGCTTCGCCCGATTCGTCGCTCGCGGTGGCCTCCTTGTTCACGGTGAACAGGCCGGCGGGAGGGGTCAGCAGCACATAGCCGTCCTCGATGTTCACTTCCGGGACGATCTCGTCGACGAAGGGAACCAGGACCTCATCGCCCTCATTGTCTTCGACGATGAGCAGATCCTGCACGGCCAGGGTCCGCAGCCCGGTCACCTTGCCAACCACAGCGTTGCCAACCCGCACCTGAAGGTTCAGCAGCTCGTGTTCGTACCAGGCGTCGTCGTCCTCGTCCTCATCGGCCTCTAAGAACATGGTGGCGCCACGAAGCAGCTCCGCCTCGTTGCGGGTGGTGGTGCCCTCGAAACCGAGCAGGAGAATGTCCTTGTTCCAGCGCGAGCTCTTCACGGTCAGGGTGCCGATCTTCGCCGGCTCCACCACGAACTCGGCGCCGACGGCGAACCGGGAATCGGGGGCGTCGGTGAGGACCAGAACGGTCACTTCTCCCTTGATGCCGTGGGGCTTGCCAATCCGGGCAACCTGAACCTGCATGAGTACTCCTAAGTACTTTTGTCAAAATTATGGGGAAAAAATTTGGCCCCGTCACCATTATGGTGCCGGGGCCAAACGTTTGGCTTTACTGCTGAAAACTTGGTGCAGCCTTAGCTGCGCAAGCTCCGGGCAGGTTAGCGGCGGCGGTCCGTGTCAACAACATCAACACGCACCGGCTCGCCGTGGGCCAGAGCGGCAACCACTGTGCGCAAGGCACGGGCGGTGCGGCCCTGGCGGCCAATAACCCGGCCCAGATCGTCCTGGTGAACTCGCACCTCGAGGGATTCCCCGCGGCGGTTGTTCTTGACGCTCACCTTGACGTCCTCGGGAGAGTCAACTATCCCGCGAACAAGGTGCTCCAGCGCTTCAGCCAACAAGCTACTCGGCCTCGGTGCTCTCGGCTGCCTCTGCCTCGTCAGCCTTCTTGGCCTTCTTGGTGATGGCTTCCTTGACAACAACGTTCTTGGCTTCGGGAGCAACGAATGCAACCTTCGGAGCCTTGACCCTCAAGGTGCCTTCGGCGCCCTTGATGCCCTTGAACTTCTGCCAGTCACCGGTGATCTTCAAGAGCTTGAAAACCTGCTCGGACGGCTGTGCGCCGACGCCGAGCCAGTACTGTGCACGATCGGACTTGACCTCAATGAATGAAGGCTGTTCGGTCGGGTGGTACTTGCCGATCTCCTCGATGGCACGGCCGTCACGCTTGGCGCGTGAGTCCATGACGACGATGCGGTAGTACGGTGCGCGCATTTTACCAAAGCGCTTAAGGCGAATCTTTACGGCCACTTTTGTGGTTACTCCTGGTTCGAAAAAGGGGCGAAATCCGTTTTACGCTCCCGTGGGGCGGGCCGTGCGGCGGACTTCTAAGGACAGGATCATCACACGGAGAGAGGGGCCATGCGGATCGAGTACCTGTCCATTATGCCAGAGAAACGTTGTTCCCCGCGACGTGTGACGACTTCCATTCCCAGTGTTCTCCACCACGTCCACTTTCACATCACTGTTCACCTGATGTTCGACGGCGCCCGGCCGCCGGTTTCGCCGTGGTGCGCCCGGGCCGGTGGCACAGCTGGGAAATGACACCGATCCTACTTTCGGCGCCCGGGATCCCGGGATCGCTTTGCGGGATCGGTGTCATTTTCGCTGGTGGAGCCGGAAGTGTGAACTCATGCGCACCACTCGTCATGAGTGATGCGTCCATGGTTGTCTCGTTCAATCAACAAGAAGTGAACGATTCACAACCAGCCTGACGTAGAGGGCTGCGTGTGTCACGGCAGGAATGCCGGAGACTACACAGTGCGAATGAAAATGCCGGCGCTTGACCCATTTGCCACAGGTCAAACCAAGGCAATTGCGTCAAACACCGGCATTTCTGGCAAGTCAGAGAGCTACTTTACTCGGCCGAGTAGTAGAACAAGCCCATCTTCGCGTTGTCCTCGGCAGCGGCCAGGGCTGCGGCAGACATGGCGGTCAGCGCCCGCAGCAGTGGTTCGGTCACTTCGGGCGTGGATTCCATTTCCTCGGCGGCGGCCCATTCGGCGGCCAGCTCGGCCACATCCTCGGGATCTTCAGGGGCGTTCAGTTCGGCAAACACCTCAAGGAGCGCATCGGGAACGGCATACAGGGTGTCGAGCTCGATGTCGACGAGGCTCAGCTCGGCTGCGACGCCCGTTGCATGGACCTTCTTGACGGCAAGTTCGCCCAGCACTTCAATCTCAAAATCGCTCAGGCCGGGCGTCGGCAGGACCGGCACGTCGATGGAGGGAGATTTTCCGGCCGTCCTGGCCTTGGCCCGGGCGACAGCCTGGTGGTGGTCGGCGATGAAGAACTCTGAGTAATTGGCCACGCATAAGCCTTTCAAGTTGATGGTCCGGGCCAGTAGCGCCCCGGGGCGCCCGCCGCTTTACATGACGGGCTGTACGGGATCAACACTAACGCGAATCCGATTTTTCCACGGATCGTCAAAGAGGAGCTCGGCACCGGTGTTGGCGACGGCAATGCCATGGTGGGTCAAACGCGCATGGAGGGCCCCGACGTCGTCCGCCTTGGGCAGCTGAATAAGCACCTCACCCAGGCCCAGCGTATCCTTGCGGGGGCCGGCGCCGCGGCTGTTCCATACGTTCATGGCCATGTGGTGGTGGTAGCCGCCGGCCGAAACAAACAGTGCCTGCCCGTGGAAGCCGGACGTCTTTTCAAAACCAAGCGTGTCGACGTAGAACTGCTCCGCAGTCTTGACGTCGCCAACCTGCAGGTGGACGTGCCCAATGTCGGCGACGGACTGGCGCTGGCCGGTGACGGATGCCTCGGTCAGGTGCTGCTCGAGGTAGTGCTGGGGCGAGAGCGCCAGGGAAGCCATCTCAACCTCTCCGTTCTTCCAGCTCCAGGCGTCGCGGGGTCGATCCCAGTAGAGCTCGATGCCATTGCCTTCCGGATCGGTGAAGTAGAACGCTTCGGATACCAAGTGGTCGGCGCTGCCAGCGAAGGCCTGAGGGCTGTACTGGGCGGCGGTGGCGACGGTGGCGGCAAGGGAGGACTGGTCAGTGAAGAGCAGGGCCGTGTGGAACAGGCCGGCCTCGCCGCGGCCGGGAATGTGCAGGCCGCCGGCAGGCTGGAGATGGACCAGCGGCGTGGCGCCGCGTCCCAGATACTGGCCGCCATCGGCTTCCGCGACGATGTCCAAGCCGAGGGCCTTCTGGTAATAGTTGCTCATCAGCGTCATGTCGCCCACCTTGAGCATCACGGTGCCCATGGTGAGGTCGGCGGACAGCAGGTCCTGTGTGGCGGTCATGTTCTCTCCAAGGTTCGTTGTAGTCATATAATAGCAAACTACTTGAAGCTTCAAGTTATTCCCGGGCGTGATCTTCCACCTCGACGAAAGGAACGGGCGTGATCTCACACCTCGACGAAAGGGGCAGGGCCCAGCCGCACCCTCATCGCAATCCTTGGCCCGAGTGCATCCAGTCCCAGCTTCTGCTCGTGATTTCGCACTTCCCTGAGCTCCTCCCCCGTGTCCTGTTTGTCGAGTTCAACGAAACCGCAGCTGGCGTAGAACGGGGCATTGAAGGGGACGTCCCGGAATGTGCACAGGGTCATGGTGTGGAACCCTGCCTCAAGGGCCCAGGCCTTCGCAGCCTGTACCAGCGCGCGGCCGATCCCCTGCCGGCCGTAGCCGGTGCCGACGGCAAGCTGTTCCAGGTGTGCCTGCCCGTCGACGATTTCAAGCCGTACAAAGCCCGTGGGCGGACGCCCGGCAACCATGATGTGAAAGGCTGCACCAAACTCTGCTGCCGTGCCGGGCGGAGGGAAGTCGGCAAGGCTGATGGCAGGGGTAAGCGTCTCAAAGACTTCGTCCGCTTCCGCCTCAATCGAGGGAAGCAACGCGAATTCACTCAAGGCCGCCGGCCGGATTTCCAACATGGGAAAAGCCTAGCGGCCGGGTGTGACATTCACAGCCTCCGGCGCCGAATCACGCCGCCGTCAGTCAGGCGCGAGTAGCCGCGAGTCGGCGCAGGCGCCGTCGGTCATTGTCAATAGGCCAGGTGGCCTCAGATGTCAGTGTCGGCTGCTGACTGGGCGCCATGCTCCGCGGCGTCGATGAACCGCTCAATATGCGCGGCCCCGTCCGTGGTGTCGTGCGGCCTGTGCCCGCTGCGGAGCACAATGTGCTGCGCGCCCGTGCTCTCCAAATAGGTTGCCGCCTCTTCATACAACGGCTCCCACCCACCCGTCAGCACCATGGTGGGCACCCCCGGAATGATGTGCAGCGGGGCGGCTGTTGACGGCAACTGCAGCCGCGCCCGCGCGGCCCTGCGGGAGGTGGATTCGTGGGGTCCGGACGAAGTGACGGCCAGCAGCGTGTTGAATTCCAGCAGGAATTCGGCATCGCCAAGCTCCGGGGCTCGGGCAAACAGTTCCTCAACACGACTGGAATAGGCAGCCGTGGCAGGCAGATCCACGGTCAGTGAGGGCAGCAGCGGCTCAACGAGTGTCAGGGTGCGGACCAGGTCCGGGCGCTGCACGGCCGCCATCATGGCAGCGACGGCTCCCTGGGCGTGGGCCACCACATGCCCACCGTTGCCAAGTGCATCGACGACGATGTCAGCGTCGGCGGCAAAGTCGGTCGCCAGGGGAGGCTCGACGGCGTCAAATCCGGTCCGCTTCAAAAAAAGAGCGTCGTAGTTCCCGGCCAGGCGGTGCTGGGCCGGCCAGGCGGCAGCGCCGTAGCCATCCATGCCGTGAACAAACACAATCCGGGTTTTACTCATTGAAACAGGCTACCGGTTGCCCCTGACATTGCCTTGTGTGCCCCCGGGACCGGATGCTGCGTGGGCGCCGATGACTGTCCTCAAGGACTGTCTGGATCGGCCATTCTCGTGTCCAATCCGGCCATTGCCGCACTTTTGCCCGGGGCCATGAGGAATCCGCCACACCAGGAACACGGCCGCGTCCGGCACACCACCACGGCGGAAGGCGCCGCTCAAAGCAAAAGGCCCCGTCCGGCGTCGTAATCAACAACGCGAGACGGGGCCCTTCGAAACAAAAACTACTTGCCCAGGAACTTCTCAAAACCCTTGGGCAGGTTCAGGCTGGACGGGTCAAAGTCCTCGGCGCCGGCACCGAATGCGGCACCCGTGGGCAGCGACTTGGGCGCGTTGGCCTTCTCCTGCGCGGCCTTCAGCTCGGCCGCGGCCTTGGCCGGATTGCCGGACTTGGCCTTCTTCTTGGGACCCTGCTTGCCCTTGCGGGCACTGTTGAAACCGCCGGGGCCGGCAACACCGGGCATGCCGGGGATGCCGCCACCCTGCGCCATCTTCTTCATCATCTTCTGGGCCTGGCCAAAACGCTCCAGCAAGCCGTTGACCTCGGAAACGTGGACACCCGAACCCTTGGCGATGCGGGCCCGGCGTGAGCCGTTGATAATCTTGGGGGCGACGCGTTCGTGCGGGGTCATGGAGCGCACGATCGCCTCGACGCGGTCGATCTCGCGCTCGTCAAAGTTCTCCAGCTGCTGACGCATTCCGGCGGCGCCTGGCATCATCATGAGCATCTTCTTCATGGAGCCCATTTTGCGGATCTGCTGCATCTGGGCGAGGAAGTCGTCCAGGGTGAAGTCTTCCTGGTCGGCGAACTTCTGCGCCATCCGTTCGGCTTCGCCCTTGTCCCAGTTCTTCTCGGCCTGTTCGATGAGCGTGAGCACATCGCCCATGTCCAGGATGCGGCTGGCCATGCGGTCCGGGTGGAACAGCTCGAAGTCGTCCAGGGATTCGCCCGTGGAGGCGAACATGACGGGCTTGCCGGTGATGGACGCCACAGAGAGGGCCGCGCCACCGCGGGCGTCGCCGTCGAGCTTGGTGAGGACGACGCCGGTGAAGTTGACGCCTTCGTTGAACGCCTGGGCCGTGTTGACGGCGTCCTGGCCGATCATGGCGTCGATGACGAAGAGGACCTCGTCGGGGTTGATGGCGGAGCGGATGTCCGCGGCCTGCTTCATCAGTTCGGCGTCGATGCCGAGGCGGCCGGCGGTGTCAACGATGACGACGTCGTACAGCTTGGTCTTGGCCTCGGCCAGACCGGCCAGGGCAACGGCCACGGGATCGCCGGTGGCGTTTTCAAATTCGCTGCTGACGCCGGGGTGTGGGGCGAAGACCGGGACCCCGGCGCGCTCACCGTTGACCTGCAGCTGCTTGACGGCGTTGGGGCGTTGGAGGTCGGCGGCAACCAGGAGCGGACTGTGTCCCTGGCCCTTGAGCCACTTGGAGAGCTTTCCGGCCAGGGTCGTCTTGCCCGCACCCTGCAAACCGGCCAGCATGATGACGGTGGGTGGGTTCTTGGCCAGGTTGATGCGGCGGGTTTCCCCACCCAAAATGGCGACGAGCTCCTCGTTGACGATCTTGACGATGTGCTGCGCCGGGTTCAGCGCCTCGTTGACCTCGGAACCCAGGGCGCGTTCGCGGACCTTGGCGGTGAACTCGCGCACCACGGGCACGGCAACGTCGGCATCCAAGAGGGCCCGGCGGATCTCGCGGACTGTGGCATCGACGTCGGCCTCGCTCAGCCGACCCTTGCCCCGCAGGTTCTTAAAAGTTGCTGTCAGGCGATCAGATAGGGAGTTGAACACGCGCCGCGCACTTCTTTCGTCAGGATTCACCAACGCCGGCGCGGCCAGACCAGCGGCCTGGCCGCGCACTGGACGCGGCAATTTACGTTATTCAGGATGAGACCGGCAGGACGGCTTTTGGGCCGACCCACTCCCTTTCCTGAGGGACTCAACTATCAAGGGTACCAACTGCGCGGCCCCTTCGCTGCACACGGCACCCAGCTCTGCCTGATGCACGGCCCATAGTTTATCCTGACCCAAAACATACAGTCCGCAGGGGCCACTGTCCACCAAATGACGTCCATAAGGTGGCATGCTGGGGACGTGATGAAAACCACTTCCGCCTCGAGTCCCGTTTATTCCGCCTCCGCCACTGCGTCGCACGCCATGCACGACGGCGGGTCCCCGGCTTCCGCGGCCGGCCCCGGCGGGCGGATCAAGACTTTGGTGATTTTGGGGGCCTCGGGTGATTTGACCGGGCGGCTCCTGCTGCCGGGCGTCGCCCGTCTCATTGCCTCGGGCCGGGCACCGGGGCTGTCCCTTGTGGGTGCCGGCAGCGATGACTGGACCGCACAAACGTGGCAGGGTCGCCTGACTAAGAGCTTTGCCGAGGCTCTCTCCGGCACCTCCGATGGCTCTTCCACGGGCGCCGGACGGGCGGAACTGGCCCGCGTGCAAAAGGGCAGCAGCTACCACCAGCTCGACGTCACGGCCAAGGGCGCATTGGGCGACTTCCTGAAAAGCGTGGAGGGACCCGTGGCCCTGTACTTCGCCCTGCCGCCGGCGGTGAGCCAAAAGGCGTGCGAGGTGCTTCGCAAGAAGGAACTTCCGGCGGGCACCCGCCTTGTCATGGAGAAGCCCTTTGGCTCCAGCACCGAATCGGCCCGGGAGCTCAATGCCACCCTCGCCGGGCTGGTGCCCGAGGACCACATTCACCGGGTGGACCATTTCCTGGGCAAGTCCACCGTCCTGAACATCATGGGGCTGCGCTTTGCCAACCGTTTGCTGGAGCACTCGTGGAACGGCGAACACGTGGAGAAGGTGGAGATCGTTTTTGACGAGTCCCTGACCCTGGAAAACAGGGCCCGCTACTACGACCATGCCGGCGCCGGCCGCGACATGATCCAAAGCCACCTGCTGCAGATCATGGCGATCATGGCCATGGAGCCACCGGCCACCCTGGAAGAGAACGACGTCCGCTCGAACATTGCCGCCGTGCTGCGGGCCAGCACCATCGGCCCCCAGGGCAGCACGGACTTCGCGGCGAACACCCGCCGGGCCCGCTACACGTCCGGGGCGATTGGGGACCGCCAGGTGCCCGACTACCTCGCCGAGGACGGCGTGGATCCTGCCAACGACACCGAGACGCTCGCCGAAGTTGAGGTCTACGTCAATAATTGGCGTTGGGCGGGCGTGCCGTTCATTCTGCGCTCCGGGAAGGCGCTGGGCCGCAGCCGCAAGGAAGCCGTGGTGACGTTCAAGCCAGTCCCCCACCTGCCTATTGGCTTCAAAGGCACCGATTCGCCCACCCGATTGCACATCGGTTTTGGCCCCGAAACCCTGACCCTTGACCTTGATGTCAACGGCCCCGGCGACCTCTTCACCCTTGACCGTGTCCAACTGGAGGCTGATCTGGGCAGCGATCCGCTCCTGCCCTATGGTGAAGTGCTCGACGGCGTGCTCAGCGCGGACCCGCTGTTGTCGGTGCGCGGGGACACTGCCGAAGAATGCTGGCGGATCGTGGAACCGGCGTTTGCCGCCTGGAAGTCCGGAGAGGTCCCCATGGAAGAGTACGCGGCAGGCTCGCCCGGCCCGGAGGACTGGCCCACCACCGCCGAGGTGTGAGATAACGCCCTGGTGCGCCACGTCCCCACCCCACCACACTCTGCCGAGATGTGCGATGACGCCCTGCCCCCACATGCCGAGATGTGCGATCACGCCCTGCCAGCTGACGCATCAGCGTAGCGAGGGGGCGTTATCGCACATCTCGACGGAACGGAGGGGGCGTCATCGCACATCTCGACGGAACGGAGGGGGCGTGATCGCACATCTCGACGGAGGGAAGAGCCGGGACGGAAGAGATCAGATGGCGGCGACTCCGCGTTCGCCGGTGCGAACCCGGACCGCCTCGTACACCTCAACCATCCAGGCTTTTCCGTCGCCGGCATTGCCGGTGTTGGAGCTGGCGACGATGATGTCCATGAGGTCGTAGGCCTGCTCATCGGAGGCCAGGACCTCAATGCGGACCTTGGCGTGCAGGTCAACCGTATATTCGGCACCGCGGTAAATTTCGGTGTGGCCGCGCTGGCGGCCGTAGCCGTGGGCGCTGCTGACGGTCAGCCCCTGGACGCCGTAGCTTTCCAGTGCACTGCGGACGTCGTCGAGCTGTTCGGGCCGGATGATGGCGGTGATGAGTTTCATGCGTCGACCTTTGTGTCACTGTGGTTGGCGGTTGTGGCGGCGGACTTAGCGGAAGATTCGCGCACTGGCTGGAAGCTGCCGGAGCTGCGCCCGCCAATGTCGTAGGCGGATTCGGCATGGATAGACACATCGATCCCGGCGGTTTCGTGTTCTTTGGAGATACGGAAGCCCATGGTCTTGTTGATGATCCAGCCGATGGCGTACGCCACGACGAAGGAGTACACCATGACGGCACCGGCGGCGATGGCCTGCTTGCCGAGCAGTTCCAGGCCTCCGCCGTAGAACAGGCCGACACCGCCGGCGGGTGAGTTGGGATCGGCGGCGAGGCCGATGAACAAGGTTCCCAGCAGGCCACCCACCAGGTGAACGCCGACGACGTCGAGCGAGTCATCGATGCCCAGGCGGTACTTCAGGCCAACAGCCATGGCGCACACGGCTCCAGCCAACAGGCCCAGAACGATCGACCACATGGGTGTCAGGGCTGAGCAGGCCGGGGTGATGGCCACCAGCCCGGCGACGGCGCCCGATGCGGCACCGAGAGAGGTTGCGTGGCCGTCGCGGAGCTTTTCCACCACGAGCCATCCGAGGATAGCCGCAGCCGGTGCGGCCAGTGTATTGATCCATGCGTAGCCTGCAACAGCATTGGCCCCCAGGGCCGAACCGGCGTTGAAGCCAAACCAGCCGAACCACAGCAGGCCCGCTCCGAGCATCACGAACGGAAGGTTGTGGGGGCGGTGGCTGGGGTCCTTGCCGAAGCCCTTGCGCTTGCCCAGGATCAGGGCCAGCGCCAATGCGGCGGCGCCGGCGTTGATGTGCACGGCAGTGCCGCCGGCAAAGTCGATCGCACCCAGGCCCTGCCCAATCCAGCCGCCGGTGGGGTTGCCGTTGGCGTCCTCCGTGAAGGAAAACACCCAGTGTGCCACGGGGAAGTAGACCACCGTGACCCAGATGGCGGCGAAGGTCATCCAGGCGCCAAACTTGGCGCGGTCTGCAATGGCGCCGGTGATCAGTGCCACCGTGATGATGGCAAAGACAGCCTGGAATCCCACGAAGACAATCTCCGGGATGGTGCCGACCAGCGGGGCGCCGTCGCCGGTGTCAAGGACGCCCTGCAGGCCCGGTTTTTCCAGTGGATTGCCGAGCAGCCCCCCGCCGGCGTCCGCACCGAAGGCTGCGGAGTAGCCGAAGAGGACCCACAGGACGGCGACGAGGCCGATGGCGCCGAAGCTCATCATCATCATGTTCAGGACGGACTTGGCACGGGTCATGCCGCCGTAGAAGAATGCGAGGCCCGGTGTCATCAGCAGCACCAGGGCTGCCGAGATAAGGACCCATGCTGTATCGCCAGTGTTCATTGGCCTGGCCTTTCATTGCAAGAGTTGTTGCCTGCCGCATCGTTGGGGCTGTGCACTTTGGACTCTTACAATGCTGTGTTGCGCTTGTTTCACAACAGCGCGGAGAAGGTTTCCACGGCGTTACATTTGCCGCCCTGAGGTTAATTTGGGGCGACGGGGATGTTTCCGGCTTGTGTCGGACGCCGAAGCGTCGGACTCCGGAGCCAGGCACCAGGGACTCCGGAAACGGATCTAGGCGATGCGCATCTCGGTCACAATGACGGCGATCTGGACCCGGTTGGCTACGCCAAGTTTGCCCATGACATTGGAGACCAAGAGCTTCACCGTTGCTTCGCTCAGGTGCATCTCCGCAGCCAGCTGCATATTGGTTTTTCCTTCGGCCACACCCTGGGCAAGTACGCGCTCCCGGGTGTTGAGGGTGTCGTAGCTGCTGCGGCGGTGGACATCAAGGGAGGCACCGCGTGCCATGAGCGCCTCACGGGCTACGTCACTGAGCAGGATCGCCCCGCCGCGCTGGATCATGCGCAATGCCACCGGCAGGTCCTCGGCAATCAAGCCTGGATGCAGGAAGGCCGTGACCCCGGCAAAGACCAGGTCTTCGGCAACGTCGAAGGGGACCTCACCCATGACAACAACAATCGGCGGATTGTCCGTCTCAATCAGGGAGCGGCACGTCAGTGCCAGGTTCTCGCCCTGGATTGTTGCATCAACCAGCACCAGGTCCACTGCTTCGGTGGACATGACAGCCAGCATCTCACTTGAGTTGCTAACGCGGGCCCGGACGTCGATGAACTCCGCCTGGACAAGCAGCTGTGTCAAGCCCAACCCGGTGATGTAATCACATCCCACCACGGCCATGCGCAGCGTCACCGTCTCTTCGGCGATTCCTGCATTCAATGAATTTTCCCCTGTGCTTCCCTACTAGAATTCTATTTCCGTCAATGGACTTCCGGACCGGCAGGCCTGATGGCCCTCAACAATGTCTTGGTTGAGGCTCAATGCACTGCAGATTCCAATAAGACCAGCCTGGGGTGTTCACCCCGCAGTTCACCCCACAGGCCTTGACAATTCTAACCCAGTAAATTTGGACACGTGGCTAAATGCACTTTCCTTACGACTAGTCGTCCGCCACGTCACACCTACTGGCCAGTAGACTATTTCCGCACCACCACGGCAATTCGTAGGACACGGCATCCGTTCGGACAATTGAATGCGGGCATATTCAATGTTGCATAGTTTATGCCATTTATATTTTGTGCCCGATTCCACAAAGTAACCGCGGCAGCCTCCACAAAGTAACCGCGGCAGCAATTTTACAAATGCCTCGTTAAACAAGAAATGCCCGCCGAAGCGGGCTTTCCTTGTCTTTATGCTGGCACCGAGTCTCCGGCACCACGCTAAAAGCTAGTTCAGCAGGGCATCAACAAAGCTTTCAGCATCAAACGGGGCCAGATCGTCGGCGCCTTCGCCAAGACCCACGAGCTTTACGGGGACTCCCAGTGTGTTCTGGATGGCCACCACAATGCCGCCCTTGGCCGTGCCATCCAGCTTGGTCAGCACGATGCCGGTAATGTTCACAACCTCGGCGAAAACCTTTGCCTGGGTCAGGCCGTTCTGACCGGTGGTTGCGTCCAAGACCAACAACACCTCGTCCACAGTTGCCTGCTTTTCAATGACACGCTTGACCTTGCCCAGCTCGTCCATGAGGCCTACCTTGTTTTGCAGGCGCCCAGCGGTGTCGATCATGACAACATCGACTTCCTGCTCGATGCCTGCCTTCACCGCCTCAAAGGCGACGGAGGCTGGGTCCGCCCCATCGACGTCGGACTTCACGGTGGGAACACCCACCCGCGCACCCCAGGTGGCCAACTGCTCGGCGGCGGCGGCGCGGAAGGTGTCGGCCGCACCGAGCAGCACGTCCTTTTCCTCGGCGACGAGCACACGCGCCAGCTTGCCAACCGTGGTGGTCTTGCCGACGCCGTTGACGCCAACCACCATGAGCACGGCCGGGCGGTCATCGTGGCGGGCGATGTTCAGGCTGCGGTCCATGGTGGGATCCACCAGCGTGATGAGCTCCTCGCGCAGCATGGCCTGGACGTGCTCGGGGCTGCGGACACCCAGCACCTTCACGCGCTCGCGCAGCGTGTCGACCAGGCTCATGGTGGCGTCGGTGCCGATATCGGCCAGCAGCAGCGTCTCCTCGACCTCTTCCCACACGTCCTCATCGATCGTGTCGCGGGAGAGCAACGCCAGCAGGCCCTTGCCCAGTGCGTTGTTGGACTTGGACAGGCGCGCGCGCAGGCGTACCAGCCGTCCCTCGACGGGCAGCGGGGTCTCGATCGACGGCGCAACCGGTTCAACAATTTCCAGGTCCGACGCCGGAGCCTGGGTTTCCGGGCGCTCCTCCACCAGGGTGCCGCCGCCCTGGGCCTCCCCCTGGCTTGCGGGATCCAGCGGTGCCGGGTCGTTGGCATCGCGCGGGCCGGTGTAGTTCTGGCTGTTGCGCCGGGCCTTGATAAAGACGGGAATGAGGCCGCCAATGACGGCGAGCCCAACAACAATGGACAGGATGATGGGGAGAAGTTCGTTCACCCTCCCAGTCTCTCATGTGGGGCGGGTGGGGCCAGTTTTCGCGGCATGTGACACACTCTTCAGTGATGTCAATGCCTACTTTCCCCTCCAAAAAGACGCTTGCTCCGGCGGCCGCGACACTGCCCCGTGAGATCAAGGTGCTCGTTGCGGCCGCGTTCCTGATCGCGATCGGCTTTGGCATCGTCGCGCCCATTTTGCCGCAATTTGCGCAGAGCTTCGACGTCAGCGTGACGGCGGCCGCCGTGGTGGTCAGCGTGTTTGCGCTCACCCGGCTGGTCTTTGCCCCGCTGAGCGGCTGGCTCGTGGAGCGCATGGGTGAACGCCGCACCTACATCTTGGGCATCCTGATCGTGGGCGCCTCCTCTGCAGCCTGCGCCTTTGCCCAGGACTATTGGCAGCTGCTGATTTACCGCGGCCTCGGCGGCATCGGCTCCACCATGTTCACGGTGGCGGCCATGGGGCTTCTCATCAGGCTCGCCCCGCCGACGGCACGGGGGCGCGTCTCCAGCCTGTACTCCGGCTCCTTCCTGCTGGGCAACATTGCCGGCCCGGCCGTGGGTGGGCTGCTTGCCGGCTTCGGCATGCAGCTGCCTTTCTTGGTTTACGCCGCAGCGCTGGCTTTGGTTGCGTTGCTCGTGGCCACACAGCTGCCGGCAATTAAGTCCGACGGCGGCCGCTCCGTTGCGCGGGCAGGCGGCGCCGCCGCCGGGGCTGGTTCGGGCGGTTCGGGCGCCGCGAAGAAGACTGTTCTGCCGTTGCGCGAAGCGTTGGGCCTGCCCGCCTACAGGGCAGTCCTGACGTCGGGATTCGCCAACGGCTGGTCGGCCTTCGGCATCCGCATGGCCCTGGTGCCGCTCTTTGCCACTGCCGCCCTGGGTGCCGGTCCGGAGGTGGCAGGCATCTCGCTGGCCGTGTTCGCCATCGGAACCGGCGTGGCCTTGACGTTCTCCGGCAAGCTCGCCGACACGTGGGGCCGCAAACCCATGATCCTGTCCGGCCTGGCCGTCAACGGCATCGCCATGGGCGTTCTCGGCTTCACAGGCAACGAGTTCTGGTTCTTCCTGGTCTCCGCAATCGCCGGCCTGGGCAGCGGGCTCATGGGTCCGGCCCAGCAGGCAACCGTGGCAGATGTGATCGGCAACGAGCGCTCCGGAGGCAAGGTTTTGGCCACCTTCCAGATGAGCTCCGACCTTGGCGCCATCATCGGTCCCATCGCCGCAGGCTTCCTCGTCGACGCGTTTTCCTATGGGCCCGCATTCCTGATGGCGACCGCCGTCGCGCTTGTCAGTTTCCTGTTTTGGCTGCCGGCGAAAGACCCGCACCCCTGACGCTGCCTGCTCCGTAACTGCAGTGCCCAGCCTCCGCGGCCGACCCGCAAACATCCGATGTAAGTGAGCTAAAATACACTCTCTACCAGATGAATGTGTCGTTTGGCACTTAAAGCATCTGATGTCTAGACTGATTCAACGAAGTATTCCAGCCAGCAGGCATGGAACGTTGTGGCAACGAAGCCCGGTTCGAGGCCTTTGCCCCCACTTTCCAGGTCCATGCTGCCGGTCGAAGCCGGCCGCAGCCGGGAATTGGGTGAAGTTGTCCACCAGGCACACCAAGAACCGCCATGGCTTGAACACCGCGCCGCCCGCAGTGTTCAAGGGCCCACACGCGAAGTGGCACAGAAGCCGCCTTCAGGAACCGGATCCGCCGGGCCTGGCACCCTGCCCTGCTGCTTGCTGAACATGAACTGCCACAGAAATTGGAAGTAATGAAGCAAGACATCCCAGAAGTCACCAAGCCGCGTGACCACAGCACCGAAGCCATCCCCAAAGTGGTCATCCTCATCGCAGTTCTGGCGGGGTTCTCCGGACTCCTCTATGGCTACGATTCGGGGGCGATCTCCGGTGCGCTGCCCCTGCTCATCAACGACTTCGGCATCGATGCCGGGACCCAGGGCCTGATCACCTCGCTCCTGCTCTGGGGCGCCCTGCCCGCCATCATTGGCGCGACCCTTGCCTCGAAGCGCTACGACCGCCGGCACCTGCTGCTGGTCGCCG
Organism: Arthrobacter sp. PAMC 25486; assembly: GCF_000785535.1. NCBI lineage: Bacteria > Bacillati > Actinomycetota > Actinomycetes > Micrococcales > Micrococcaceae > Arthrobacter > Arthrobacter sp. PAMC 25486. The sequence goes on from NZ_CP007595.1 coordinate 1,188,065, forward strand.
CCGTCATCTTCATTGTCGGCTCGCTGATTTGCCTGTTCGCCACCGACATCCCCATGCTGATGTTCGCCCGGTTCTTCCTGGGCCTGGCTGTGGGCATCGCCAACATGTTCGGACTCATTTACCTCTCCGAGCTTGCCCCCACCCGTATCCGGGGACTTCTCACGGCCCTCTACCAACTCTCAGTCAACATCGGCATCCTGTGCGCCTACATCGTGGGCGATGCACTGCACGATGCCGGTGCCTGGAACTGGATCCTCGGCGCCGGTGTCATCCCCGCCGTCATCTTCTTCGTCGGCATGCTGCTCAGCCCGCCCAGCCCGCGTTGGCTGCTCATGCGCGGGCGCCGCGATGAAGCCGTGAAGGTGTTGCGGAAACTGCGCGCCACCCACGAGATCGCCGAAGAGGAAACCCTCGCCATCGAGGCCAGCCTCAAGCAGCAGGAAGCCGGGATCTCCGCCCTATTCAAGTCGGCGCGTCCGGCCATGTCTGTGCTGTTCATCCTGACGTTCTTCCAGGTCTTCACCGGCATCAACGCCGTGGTGTACTACGCCCCCATCATCTTCGCCGATGTGCCGTCCCTGGGCGATAACCCGGGCATGATCGCCAACTACGGCGTGGGCATTGCGCTCGTGATTTCCACGGCGGCATCATTGCCCTTGATCGACAAGCTGGGCCGTGTCAAGATGCTCGCCATCAGCATGGCCGGTCAGGCCGTTTCCATGCTGGCCCTGTGGATTTTCCCGGAGTCCGGCTACCTCACCATCGCCGCCGTGTTCATGTACACGTTCTCCTTCGGCTTCGGGCTGGGCCCCGTGTTCTGGCTGTACGTGCCCGAAGCGCTCCCCCTGCGCATGCGCGCCATTGGCATGGGCGTCATCACGTTCACCCAGTACCTGTTCAACGCCATCTTTGCCCAGGCGTTCCCGTCCGCCATGGAGCGGTTCGGCCCCCTCGTGTTCCTGCTGTTCGCCGTGCTCTCCGCGGTGGCGTTCGTCTACGTGATCCGCCGCGTGCCGGAGACCTCAGGGAAGTCCCTCGAGGAGATCGAGGAATACTGGCGCAGCCGGGAAGCCGCACGCCAGAAGTAGCCCGCCCCCCCTCGCAAACTGGCCCGCAGAAAACGGCGAAAATTCACGGTTTTGACGTGATTTTTCGGCGTTTTCTGTGGGTCAGTTTTTTAATGTGGGGGTTTCATGATGTCCGACGGCGGCATTTGGCTTCCGTGCCGCGCGGCGCCCCAGGCGGGTGAGGGTGGGTGACGAGACGGGCGCCGGAGACGCGGGGCAGAAGTTGAGATCCGCTGCCGTTCCGCACACCCGCCGCTCACGCCGGCCCGGCCCGGAACTATCTGCCCCGCACCATAATCCCGATCCCACCATCGCCACCTGAACTGCTGCAGTGACGGCAGGGCCGAAGGTGCTGCCGCGTTGGGAAAAACACCCCCGAAGGTGCTGCCGCGTTGGGTCTTGACGGCCGGCGAACCGGCGCTGCTTGCTCCCTTCAGGCTCGACCAGGGGCGTTGCGTCAGGCGGGTGAGTCGGCGCGGTCCATGCGCTGGCTGATGACTGTTGAGACGCCGTCGCCCCTCATGGAGACCCCGTACAGGGCGTCGGCCACCTCCATGGTGCGCTTTTGGTGCGTGATGATGATCAGCTGGCTGGACTCGCGCAGTTCCTCGAAGATGGTGAGGAGCCGGCCCAGGTTCGTGTCATCGAGGGCGGCCTCCACCTCGTCCATGACGTAGAACGGCGACGGCCTGGCCTTGAAGATCGCCACGAGCAGCGCCACGGCCGTCAACGAGCGCTCCCCGCCGGAGAGCAGCGAGAGCCGCTTGATCTTCTTCCCGGCCGGCCGGGCCTCGACCTCGATGCCGGTGGTGAGCATGTCGGACGGGTCGGTCAGCACCAGCTTGCCCTCGCCGCCGGGAAAGAGCCGGGCAAAGACGCGCTCAAATTGGGCGGCGGTGTCCTCGTAGGCGGCCGTGAACACTTCCTCCACGCGGGCATCGACCTCCTTGATGATGTCCATCAGGTCCTTGCGGCTGGCCTTGAGGTCCTCCAGCTGTGAGGACAGGAATTGGTGGCGTTCCTCCAGCGCCGCAAATTCCTCCAGCGCGAGCGGATTGACCTTGCCCAGGGCGGCCAGGTCCCGTTCGGCCCGCTTGAGCCGCTTCTCCTGTTCGGCGCGCACAAACGGGGTGCTCTCGCGGATCTCCGCTCCGGTTTCGTCAACCTCAACACGCAGCGCCGCCCACCTGTCGGTCACCTCGCCGGGCCCCAGCGGCACCAGCGTGTCCGGACCATACTCCCTAATAAGGTGGTCGACGCTGAGCCCCAGTTCCTCAATGGACTTGTTCTCGAGCGTCTCAATGCGCAGCCGTTGGGCGGCCCGGGCCAGCTCGTCCTTGTGCACGGTGTCCGTCAGCAACGCCAGTTCCTTCTCGGCCCCGGCCGTCGAACCGCGCACCGCCATCAGATCTACCTCGCGCGCCGCCCGCTGCTCCTCCGCCTCATCGCGAACGTGCTCGGCCAGCTCAATCGAGTCCGCCACGAAAGCCGCGATGCGCTCCGCAGCCATGGCCACGGCGGCAGCCTTCCGCGCCTGGAACAGCCTCCGCCGAGCCCGCTGCGCCGCCTGCTCCCGCGCCAACTTCTCGGTCGCCGCCGCCCGCTCCAACGCCGCAGCCCTGGTGCGCACGGTGTTCAGCGCCTCCTCCGTGCTGCGCAGGGACAGCCGCGTCTCCAGCTCCACGGCCCGAGCCGCTGCCGCCGATGCGCCCAGGGTGTCGCGCTCCTCCATGGAAGGTTCGACGTCGGCCGGCGCCTCCTGTGCCTTGGCCAGCCTCCGCGCCACCTCCTCGAGCGCCTGCTGCTCGCGCCCCAGGTTCGCCGTGGCCGCCTGCACCGCCTGCGCATGCCGCTCCGACTCCCCCGCCGCCGAACGCAACGTTGCACCCAAGGCTCCGAGCCGTTCGGCCACCGCGGCCAGCCGCGCATCGGACTCGTGCAGGGCCGCCAACGCATCGGTCTCGGCCGCAGCCAACGCACCCCGGCGCCCCTGCAAACCGGCCAGCGCAAAGCGCGACTGCTCCCCGCGGGCCACCGCCTGCGCCAGCGCAGCCTCCGTCTCATCCACGGCCGCCTGCAGTTCAAGCAGCGACGGCGCCATGGCCGAGCCTCCCTGCACCCACCACTTCGTGAGCACATCCCCGGCCGCCGTCACCGCCGTCAACGACGCGTCAATGGCCAAAATGTCCTGTGCTGCCGCCACATCCGGCACCAGCACCACGCCGGCCAGCAGCGCGTCGAGCGTGTGCCCCAGCGAATCCGGTCCGCTCACCTGTGAACGTCCGACGGCGGCACCCGCCACACTGCCCGCCGCAGCTGCCGCGGCCTGCTGCAGGGCGGCCTGCGCGGCGGCATGTTCCGTTGCCGGGGCGGGCGAACCGCCAGCGTGGTCCGAACCTCCAGCGCCGTCCGCAGCACCGGCCCCGCCGTCGGCAAGGATCAGGGTGACCCGTCCGCTGTCGTGGGTCTTGACCAGGTCCAGCGCTGCCAGGGCGGCGCCAAAATCGGTGACGGCAACGCCCTCGGCCGCGGCATTCAGGGCGGCGGCGATGGCGGTTTCGTGGCTGGGGACCACGTGGATGAGCTGTGCCATGGACGCCAGGACGCCGTGGGGCCGAGCCTCGAGAAGCGCGGCGCCGGCGTCCTGGCGGAGCAGGCCCGTGGCGAGGGCGTCGCGGCGGGCGGTGAGCGAATCGCGTTCACGTTCGGCGGCAAGCTGCTCCGCCGCGGCAGAATCGATCCGCGCGTCGACCTCACCCAACGCGGCGGCGGCCTCCTCGTAGTCGGAGTCGAGGCGCTCCTCGCCGGCTTCGACGCCGGCCACCTGGGATTCCAGGGCGGCAAATTCCTCGGCGGCCGTGCTGTGGCGTTCGGCGCCGGCGGCCCGGCTGTGGTGCAGGCGGCCAATTTCCGCCTCCGCCGATTCCACCCGGGAGCGGGCCGAGGCGACTTTTCCGGCCAGCCGGGCCAGGCCCTCACGGCGGTCGGCGGTGGCGCGCAGCTGGTCGCGGACGCGCTGTTCTTCGGCCCGCACGGCAGCCTCGGCGTCCTCCTTGATTTCCATGGCCGTTTCCAGCCCGAAGCGCTTTTCCTCCAGGGCCAGGTCCAGCTCGGCTTCCTCGGCGCGCAGGCGCACGGCCTGCTGGGCCAGCTTGTCGGGGTCGCGGCTGGGGTCCGGCACGGCGTCGGTGGCGCCGAGGTGGCGTTGGCGTTCGGCGGCCAGCACACCTAGGGCCTTGAGCTGTTCGCGGGTGGCGCTGAGCTGGTACCAGTTGTCGCGGGCTGCGTTCAGCACGGGTGTTGCCGCGGCGCCAGCCTGCTCCAGTTCCGCCTGCCGGGCACGGCCGCTCTGCAGCTGCGCCTCCACCAGTTCGCGGCGGTTCTTGAGCGCCAGTTCGGCTGCGGCGTCCTGTTCGACGGCGGTCGTCAGCGTCACAATGTCATCGGCGAGGAGGCGGGCCCGTGCGTCGCGGACGTCGAACTGCACGCTCTGGGCCCGCCTGGCCACGGCGGCCTGCTTGCCCAGCGGGGCGAGCTGGCGGCGAATCTCCCCCGTCAAATCGCTGAGCCGGGCCAGGTTGGCACCCATGGCTTCCAGCTTGCGGAGTGTCTTTTCCTTGCGGCGGCGGTGCTTGAGGATGCCGGCCGCCTCCTCGATGAAGCCGCGGCGGTCCTCGGGCGTTGCATGCAGCACCTTGTCCAGCTGGCCCTGGCCGACGATGACGTGCATTTCCCGGCCCAGCCCGGAATCTGACAGGAGTTCCTGGATGTCAAGAAGCCGGCAGGAGGTGCCGTTGATGGCATATTCGGACCCGCCAGCCCTGAACAGGGTGCGGGAGATGGTGACCTCGGCATAGTCGATCGGCAGGGCGCCGTCGGAATTGTCAATGGTCAGGGCAACATGGGCCCGGCCCAGCGCCGGACGGCCCGTGGTGCCGGCGAAGATGACGTCCTCCATCTTGCCGCCACGGAGCGTTTTGGCCCCCTGCTCGCCCATGACCCAGGCCAGCGCATCAACCACATTTGACTTGCCTGAACCGTTGGGGCCGACAACTGCCGTCACACCAGGTTCAAAGTCGAAGGTGGTGGCCGAGGCGAAGGACTTGAATCCGCGCACGGACAAACTCTTTAGATGCAAACTGTTTTCTTCTCCCGTGCCGGATCCGTTCCCCCACCAATCTACCGTGAATCTGCCCCGGGCACGCTGCACGGCTGATCGTGTATGCAGTGTGGCGCATGTGCACTAACCACCCTGCAAGGTGCATAGTTAAGGGTGCGTCTTGTTTTGCACGGGGGGCCGGCCAAGGCACTCCCCGCACGACTCAAGGCACAGTCACTTGATTTCCGGTGGCATCTGACACCGAACACCACAAGAAAAAGGCTGGATTTTGATCGGCAACGCTACGTTTCGTCACCACAACACCGCCTTGCTCGCTGTCTCAAGCGTTGAGGCTCCGGTACTCGTAAAGTCCAGCGACTTTGACACCCGGCTGGCCCCGAGCCTCAAGCGGCTGCGGCTTTCGAAGCGGCTGTTGGAGCGGGTCTCAGGCGTGGAAGAACGCCGCTGGTGGGCCCCAGGCACCGAGTTTGACGACGGCGCCATCGAAGCAGGTGCCAAGGCCCTGGCCGAGGCAGGCATTGAGGCAGGCCAGGTGGGTTTGCTGATCAACACCTCCGTCACCCGCCGCAACCTTGAACCATCCGTTGCTGTGAGGGTCCACAACGGTCTGGGCCTGCCGTCCTCGGCCATGAACTTTGATGTGGCCAACGCCTGCCTGGGCTTTGTCAACGGCATGACCCTGGCCGCCAACATGATTGACTCAGGCCAAATCAAATACGCCTTGATCGTGGCCGGCGAAGACGCCCAAGGCACCCAGGAAGCAACCTTTAAGCGGCTGAACGATGAAAATTCCACCCGCGAAAACTACCTGAACGAATTTGCCACCCTGACCCTGGGCTCCGGCGCGGCAGCAGCGGTGATGGGTCCGGCAGATTTACACCCCGGCGGCCACCGCATTTTGGGTGGCGTCTCACGCGCAGGAACCCAGTTCCACGAACTGTGTGTTGGCGGGCAGGACGGCATGTTCACCGACACCAAGGGGTTGCTTGACAACGGCCTGGAACTTGTCACCGATGCGTGGCATGAGGCCCACACCGACGGCTGGGACTGGCGCACCATGGACCGCTACGTCACCCATCAGGTTTCCAAGTCATACACCAACGCCATCATCAAGGCCGTTGATCTGTCCCGCGCCAAGGTGCCCGTCACGTTCCCCAAATGGGGCAATGTGGGCCCGGCCTCGCTGCCCATGACGTTGGCCCAGGAATCCCAAACCCTCAACAGCGGCGACCGCGTGCTGTGCATGGGTGTGGGCTCCGGCCTGAACACGACGATGATGGAAATTGCGTGGTAGCAGTGGCCCCATTGGAAGTTGTCCCTCCGGCGGGCGGTCTTCCCCAGCCGTGGCCCGGTGTCCAGGCCAGTTGGCGCCGCACCCTGTCCGTCCCCTCCACGGCAGCCGTTGACCCGGCAGGCACACGCCGGCACTGGCATTACCTCGACAACGAGGCCGACGTTTTGGCCACCGGCATCGAGCCGGTCGGCACCTTGCTGTGCGTGCACGGCAACCCCACGTGGTCGTATCTGTGGCGCAGCCTGCTCGCCGGCGCCACCTCCCCCGCAACGCTGGCCGCCGGCGGCCCGTGGCGCGTCATCGCCGTCGACCAGCTCGACATGGGCTTCTCCGAACGCACCGGCACCTTCCGCCGCCTCGCCGACCGCATCACCGACCTCACCGACTTCACCGCCGAACTTGGCCTCGCCGGCCCGGTTGTCAGCGTGGGGCACGACTGGGGTGGCCTGATCTCCCTCGGCTGGGCCCTGGCGCACCCAAGCCAGCTGGCCGCCGTCGTACTGACCAACACGGCGGTCCACCCGGCCGGCTTCTCCCTCCCACCGGCACTGAAGCTTGCCCTGCATCCCGCCGTCCACAAGTGGGGTACGACGACGTCTTCCGCATTCCTGCGCGTGACGCACGGTTTGGCGCAACCCGCGTTGGGTGACGGCGTCCGGGCCGCGTTCCTGTCCCCGTACCGGTCCGTGGCGCGGCGCGCCGGCGTGGGGAACTTTGTGGCCGACATTCCGGCCAGCCCGGAGCATCCCTCCTATCCAGCGCTTTCCGGCGTTTCCGAGGGGATCCGTTCACTTCAGGTGCCCGCGTTCATGATGTGGGGTCCCAAGGATCCGGTGTTTTCGGATCGGTACCTGCAGGATCTGATCACGCGGCTGCCGCATGCCGACGTGCACCGTTTTGAGGGCGCCAGCCACCTGGTCCAGGAGGACCGCGACATTGCCACGCCCACGTTCGCGTGGCTGGCGCGGAACGTCCTGGCCACTGCCACGCCCGCCCCCGCTGCCGCCCCCGAAGCAGTGGAACCGTACGTGCCCATGCTGGCCGAACTCGACGCCCGCCGCACTGACACGTCCACGGCTGTTGTCGACATGCTCCCCGGCGGCGGAACACGTTCGCTCACGTGGGTGCAGCTGGCCCACGACGTTGACGATCTCGCCGCCGGCTTGGCGGACCTGGGTGTTTCGGCCGGCGACAGGGTGAATCTTTTAGTGCCGCCGGGCATCAACCTGACCACCTTGATTTATGCCTGCCTGCGTTTGGGCGCCGTCATTGTTGTGGCAGACGCCGGGCTCGGAGCGAAGGGCCTCAGCCGCGCCATCAAGGGCGCCCGCCCCGACTTCCTGGTCGGCATTGATCGGGCATTGGCCGGTGCCCGGTTGTACAACTGGCCCGGTGTGAAAATTGCCGCGGAGGACTTCACCCCGTCGACGGCTTCGGCCAAGAAGGCCATGTTCGCAGTTGCCGCGACCGTTCCGCAGCTGATGGCCAACGGCCGGGTCGTGCGCCTGGCCGGCAACCCGGCCACCTTTGTAACGCCTGGCGCCGACGACGATGCAGCGGTGCTGTTCACCTCCGGCTCGACCGGCCCGGCCAAGGGTGTGGTGTACACGCACCGCAAACTTGCCGCGATGCGGGATACGCTCAAGGCAACGTACAAGCTGGAGGCCGGGACCGCCCTGGTTGCAGGTTTTGCACCGTTCGCCCTGCTGGGCCCGGCCCTTGGAGCCACCACCGTCACCCCGGACATGGACGTCACCGCCCCGCGGACCCTGACCGCCGCCGCCCTGGCTTCGGCGGCAGCGGCGATCAACGCCACGGTGGTGTTCGCCTCCCCCGCAGCACTTGTCAACGTGGTGGCGACCGCGGCGGAACTTTCGACTGCGCAGCGAACGGCGCTGGCCGACGTCGGACTTGTCTTGTCAGCGGGCGCCCCCCTGGGGACGCCTCTGCTGGAAAAGGTGCAGGCGCTTGCCCCGGACGCCGCCCTGCACACCCCGTACGGGATGACCGAGGCGCTGCCCGTCACGGACATTGACCTGCCGGGCATCCAGGCTGCCGGCACCGGAAATGGCGTGTGCGTCGGGCTGGCCGTCAGCGGTGCGACCGTGGCGATTGCCCCGGTTCGCCCCGATGGCACCGTGGTGCCCGATCCGTCATTTGCGGCCGATGTGACGGGCGAGATTCTGGTCTCCGCACCTCACGTCAAGGAACGCTACGACCGTTTGTGGATCACGGAACAACACAGCATCTCGATTCCCGGATGGCACCGCACGGGCGATGCTGGGCATCTGGATGATGAAGGCAGGCTATGGGTTGAGGGGCGGATGGAACACATCCTGACCACTCCCGCCGGTGTGCGGACTCCGGTTGCCGCCGAGCAGGCCATCGAGTTGCACCCTGTCGTGGCGAGGGCTGCCGTGGTGGGCGTTGGGCCCTCCGGCACGCAGGCTGCCGTGGCCATCATCGAGACTGTTCCGCCGGCCAAGCATGCGGGGCTGGCGCCGTCTGCACTGGCCGCCGAGGTGCGTGCCGCCGTGGACCTGCCGATGGCCGCCGTCATTGTCGTCGAGGCCATGCCGACTGATGTGCGGCACAACTCCAAGATCGACCGTGCAAAGCTGTCACGGTGGGCTGCCCGGATGCTGGCCGGGGAAAAGGCGGGAAGGCCGTGAACAAGGAGTCTGCTTCCGGTTCTGCCACCTCTCCCGGAGCGCGCCGCGTCCTCGTGACCGGGACCAGCGGAATGCTGGGCCGTGCCGTCGCGCAACTGCTCTTTGACCGCGGATACACCGTGCGGACGCTGCAGCGTGGCGCTGTTGAGGCCCCGTGGGAGTCGATCCAGGGCTCTGTGGTGGACCCCGATGTTGCCGCACGTGCGGTGGCTGGCATGGACGCCGTCATCCACTTGGCCGCGAAGGTTTCCTTCACGGGCGAGTGGAACGACTTTGTGTCGACGAACATCGTGGGCACCCGGCAACTGATCTCCGCCGCCCAGCGCGAGGGCCTGCGCGACTTCGTTTTTGTCTCCTCACCCTCCGTGGCACATTTTGGCGCGTCCATTGTGGGGGCACAGGCCGGGGCTGCTGATCCCGAACTGGCCCGAGGACACTACGCCAGGTCCAAGGCTGCTGCCGAGGAAATCGCCCTGGCCGAGGACTCCCCCAACTTCCGGGTGACCTCCATCCGCCCGCACATTGTGTGGGGGCCTGGCGACACCCAGCTCGTGGAGCGCGTGGTGGAACGGGCGCGCGCCGGCCGGCTGCCGCTGTTGGACGGCGGCCGTGCACTCATTGACACCACCTACGTGGACAATGCCGCCGAAGCCATTGTCCGTGGTCTTGATCGCATGGACCAAGCACACGGCCAGGCACTCGTTGTGACCAACGGCGAACCACGGCCCGTGGGCGAATTGATTGCCGGTATTTGTGCCGCTGCCGGAGTTAAGTCCCCTGGATATTCCGTGCCGGGCTGGCTGGCCCGCGGAGCAGGCTCGATCATCGAAAGGGCGTGGACCGCAGCCGGATCGCGTGGCTGGGTGCACGACGAACCGCCCATGACCCGATTCCTGGCAGAACAGCTTTCCACCGCCCACTGGTTCGACCAGCGCCACACGCAGGCAGTCCTGGACTGGACACCCTCCGTGTCACTTGACGAGGGCCTGTCCCGGCTCTCGGAGCATTACCACAACAAGTAGTATTGACGGCACCCTAGCGAGGATTGTCCACTACCTGATATTGCCGTGACACATACCTCATTTTGCAAACAATGGGCACTACAATAAGTCCAATGAGCCCAAATGCCCCCCCCGTTCCCAAGATGCTGCCTTCTCGAATGCACCTTGAGAGCGGGGCCTTTCTTGCCACCAGTTCCGGCGCCCCGCTTATTGTCCTGGGCAAGAGCGGAAGCGGCCGCACCGCCTTCGTGAACCGGATTCTCGGAGCGCAGGCGCTGCCCGAAAAAGCTGTGCACCGATTGTCCGGCGCCCATGCCCTGCGCGGTATTCCGTTTGCAGCCCTCGCCACCGTGGTGGCACAGCTGACTGGCCCCGCGTTTCGCACCGACTCCCCCGCACATCTGATGGCGACACTGGCCCGCAGTGCAGCGGCTCAGCGATCCACCATCTTCATCGACCATTCCGACGCAATCGATGACCAGAGTGCTGCTGCGTTTTCTCAACTGGCAAGCAGCGGGGCACTCTCTTTGGTCTGCATCGCCCGGTCAATTGCCACACTCCCGCAGCCCGTCCGCCAGCTGGCCGTGTCGTCGGCAGCTCACCGGGTGGAGCTGGAGGCTATTGGTCTTGATGACGCCGTGGTGTTGCTGGAGGAATTTCTTGGCGGCCGCGTGAACGCCAGTGCAGCCACCGTCTTACTCGGCCATGCCGGCGGCAATCCGCTGCACCTGCGTGAACTTGCTTTTGATGCGCAAGCCCATGACGCCCTCACGGTGCGCAGGGGGTACTGGACGTTGGGCCAAGGATGGCATCCCCGTGGGGAACGCATCACCGAACTCATATCCACCCGGCTGGCAGAACAGTCGGGAGAACTCCGTGAGGCTGTGGAGATACTGGCACTGACGGGTGAGTTGCCCTTGGGCTTCGCGACGGCGCTTGTTGCTCCGGAGGTGTTGGATCGGGCCCACGATGCAGGGCTGCTTGACATCCAGGGCAGCTCTGGCGAGATTCCCACCGCGGCTTTGGGATCGGCGCTCACACCGGAAACGGTGCTGGCGACACTGGGGCGCAGCGCGCTTCGGGCGCATTCGAACCTCATCCGTGCCGCACTGCCGCGCGAGAAAATGCATCCCCAGACCAGGCTGTCACTGGCCCTGCACAGCCAGAATCTCGACGTCCTGACCATTCCGGCCGAGCTCCTGCAGGATGCAGGCGCGGCGTGCCGGGCTCGCCAATTTGAGGCCGTCTTGGTGTTAACCCGGCTGGTCCACGACGGAGGGTTTGCCCAGTGGGCGGATGTGGCTTCGCGGATTGAGCTGGCCCTGCTTCGCGCCGAGGCCCTGCAGGAGACAGGCCGAGCCGATGAAGCACTCCTTGTTCTGTCATTGTTCCCGGAACAGGAGGTTGACCGGGTCCGCAGTCTTGCCGCCTGGATTGAGTTCAGCGGCCGCGGCAACCTGCCTGCTGCGCTCGCCCGTTTGGCTGTCCGCGAGGATGACAGCATTGAAATTCGGGCGTTCGCGCGGCTTCTGGCCTTAGTCGGCAACCAGCCCTGCGATTTTGAAGCATTGACCGCCGATGCCACAAACCCTGCAGTTTCTGCCAACCTGCGGATGTCCATCAGCAGCCAACTACTGGTTGAGGCAAGCTATCGGGGCCTGCCCACAACGGCTCTGGAACAGATCGTGCGGCTGCTTGACTGCGAGCTGTGGCAGCTGTCCTCACCGAGCTCCCGCGGGGAGATACTCCAGGCCATCCTCCTGGCGGCGCATTCGGACAGTACTAGCGAACCCCGGCTCTCAGCAATCTACGCCCAGCTGGACTGGGACAATCTCGCCGTTGACCATGCCACCTTTGTGGTCTCACAGGCCTGGTCTGCGCTTGAGTCCGGGAATGCCAGCCTGGCCGCGGACCTGGCCGGACAAGCGCTGGCACTTGTCGATGTGGTGGACCCGCACCAACTCACGGGTTTCATAGCAGCCTGCCAGGGCGCCGCGTCAGCAATGCTGGATGACCGGAAGGGAGCCGCCTCCGCCTACGAGCTGTTTCATTCTTCCCCGGTGACCGGTGGCCACTCCCTTCGAGCGGAATCGGAGCGCGCCATGCTGGGCGTCGAGTTTCACCTGCACGGCCGCGACGCCGCCTGCCGGTACTTTGAGCGGCTCGTGGACACTGCACGGGCACGCGGCCGCGACCTCCTGGTGATGAGGCTGTTCCATGATGCCTGGCGGCTTGGCCTGCATGAGGATGCCACGGCAGTCAGCGAGACAGCTGCCGGGGTGCAGGGCGCTCTGGCGGCAAGCCTGCGCCGGTACGCCGACGTTTTGGGCGAACACCATGCGGACGTCGAGGACGTGGTGGCCGAACACGTCGGGGCAGGGCGCATACTCTTTGCCGCGGAATTAGCCAACCGGGCGGCAAACCTGGCCCGCGACGGCGGCCGCCGTGCGCGCGCCTCCACCCTGCAAGGCATGTCCGCCGATTTGGCCCGGCCGCTGGCGAACGTGAACACCCCCTCGCTGGGGCGCACCCGCATCCAGCTGTCGTTGTTGACCGAACGTGAGCGCGAGGTGTGCATCCGTGCAGCCCGCGGGGACAGCAATGTCTCGATCGCCGATGAGCTGTACCTGTCACCCCGAACGGTTGAGGGGCACCTGCAGCGGGCCTACACCAAATTGGGAGTGGTCGACCGCCGGCAGTTGCTTCCCGTAGTGTGACGGAGTCTTTTTTACCCATTCAGACCTAGGCACTACTCGATGTTGCGCAGAAGACTACCCAGTCCTCAAAATCCCGCTTTTCTGCTGGCATGCTGGAAATACACCGGCGGTTTCCAGTGCATTTCTTGTACGTTTTCGGGTGACTACTTTCCCTTGCCGGTTCTTCCCATCACGAAAGGATTACCATGCAGGCATCAAAGCGGCGCCCTTCCCAGGTCTCACCCTCAAGCAAGCGCGCCATGACCGCTGCAGTCTCCCTCACGGTCGCCGCGTTTGTATTTTCCGCAGCCCTCCCTGCCAGCGCGAATGACGGAGGACCCCTCACCGAGGTTTCCGCTCCGGCAACTGCCCCGCAGGCGCCAGCTGACGCTGCACCCCTGGCCCCGGAGGCCGCGGCACTGGAGGTGTTGGCCCCGATCATCACCTCCACCGGGCTATCCCACCCGGTAACCTCGGGCGAGACGTCCTCGTTCAGCGTCAGCGTCGGGGGCGGCTTGCTGGGATCCCCGAAGGCGGGCGGCTTCGTCTTCATCATGGCTAACGGTGAACCGTTGCAGGTCAGGGAACTCGTGGACGGTTCCGTCACCCTGGACATTCGCCCCTTGGCCAACGCCAATGGTGCCGCGATCTCCATTCTCTACTCGGGCGACGACAACTATGACCAAGGCGAGCTGGAGCTCGGCGCCCTCGAGGTGCTCCCAGCAGTGACGAACCTGGCCCTGCTCGTGCCGGATCGGCCTTCGTACTCAGGTAGTCGCCTGTGGATAGATGCCACTGTCACATCCGATAACTCGGCAGTGCACGGCAGCCCGGACGGCACCATCGTGCTCACCCGCGACGGTATTGAAGTTGACCGAGCCGAAGTTAAGGGAAGCCACGATCCGGAGCGCCGCTTCGCCGAACCCGGCGAGGACCTGACCGCGAAGGACGTCCAGGAGATCATTCCGTTGGAGGTAACGAATCCCGACTTCGCTTTCGGTTCGCCCGACAGCTTTGAGCTCCGCGCCCACTTCTACCCCCGCAATGGTTTTACCGAAGCCACGGATAAGCCCTACACAGTTGTCAGCGGGGCTGCCCCCACCGAAGTTGAGATCTATGTGGGCGAGGACGTGGAAGGCTCGGCCGGCACTGTCACTGGCACCACAACGATCTTTGCGGCAGTCCGCCCGCTGACCGAAGAGATCTATCAGGCAGCAGACATCTCCGGCCAGCTCCGCTTCTATGCAGACGAGGAACTCGTCGGGGAAGTGCCTGCCGAGCCCCTCGGTTCCGCCATTATGACGTGGACCCCGAAGGCTTCCGGCACGGTCACCCTGCGCATGGAATACGTCCCCGACACGCTCAACCACGTGGGCTCCATTCAGGAAGCGGTGGTGAAGGTGGAGTTGCCCGTCAAGCCTGATGAGACCAAGCCCGACGAGGAGAAGCCCGACGAAGTCAAACCTGACGAGACCAAGCCCGACGAGGTAAAGCCCGACGAAGTCAAGCCGGACGAGACCAAGCCCGACGAGGTAAAGCCCGACGAAGTCAAGCCGGACGAGACCAAGCCCGACGAGGTAAAGCCGGTGAAGGTGGTTCCGGCGAGCAGCACCATGAAGAGCACGGCGCTTGCCCAGACCGGTGCAGAGGGTTCATTGTTCCTGCTTGGTGGTGCCGGAATTCTTTTTGCTGGTGGCACATTGGCAATGGTCCTGGCCCGACGCCGTAACCGCTCAACTGAGCTGTCCTAGCAGAAACACCAACTGCGTCGTCGTGGCTCATTGATCAGCCAGACGAATTCTGTCCCGGGTCGCCATACTGCGGCCCGGGGCAGGCGCGTTGGATACGGCGGGCCGCACGCACCAATCTTTGGTGGCCTGCTTCACTGGATGTACTCATACAAACAAAGAATATTGCGAGGAAACATGGCGGACACAGCAGGCCCACTCACCGACGACGGCTATTTCGGCCCTGACAGCATCAGTTGGACGCTTTTCTCGGACCCCTCTTCAAAGCTGGGCGGTGTCGCTGCCATTCTCCTGCAGGCACTCAATCCCATGATGATGCGCTTGTTTGATCAAACCAGCGGTTTTGCAACAGACATGGACGGGCGCGCCGAACGCACAGGCCGCTACATTGACACCACAATTTTTGGCGACAAAGCGCATGCCGACGCCGCAGGAACGTCCGTGCGACGCATGCATGCCCACGCCCGTTGGACTGATCCTACAACGGGTGTTGAGCTGCGTGCCGACAATCATGAGTGGCTCGTCTGGACCCACAACACGGTTGTCTGGGGCGTCCTGCGAGCCTCAGACAAGTTTGGTCCGGAGCTGTCGGTGGCGCAACAGGATCAGTTCGTCCGGGAACAGCACAAGGCTGCCGAACTGGTGGGAATTGACCCGAGCGTGCTCTCCACTACGCGGGCCGGGCTTGATGCCTACATGGACGAGCAAAAGAGCTGGATGGCTTTGACCCTGCCTGCAGCGGAAATCTCCCGTGGCTTGCGTAAACCCAACCTCAAGGGCAATCCGGTTACGGTGTGGGCGGGCATCATTATTCAAGACGGCGTACTGTCGATGCTCCCCGACTGGGCGCATGACCTCTACGGCATCCATGGCCGACCCATGAACCTGATGCGCGCTGCCAACACCACACGACGCTTCGTTGCCGGCGCCCGCAAGAAGACTTCCCGTGCCGAGCTCATCTCAGAAATCACCGAACGCGTCAGCAACCATCCCTACCGCAAGGTTCGCCAGCGTTGAGTACACCCCGGCCACGGTTTTGGTCCTATATCCGCGAGTATCTCTCAGGAGCCCTTGACCTAATCCGCCAGGGCGGCGCCCATCTCTTGGTACTGGTTTTGGCCATGCAACTAGTCGTACTGGTCGTGGTTCTGCCGATTCTTCGATGGTTGTTCAAGGAAGCATTGCGCGCCAACGGCATGCATGGTCTGGACCTGGGCGGCATGACAACTGTGGCGGGCCTGCCGCTCACACTTGGACTGGTGGCGTTGTTGTGCGCCCTTGCCTTCTGGCTCTTGTGTTTGCAGTTCGCCATCCTGGTGGTCTTCCTCAGCCGGTTGAATGGGCAGGGGCCGCCCACCGCGCGGGAGATGTTTGGCGCTGTAGGCAAGGTGGCCCGCAAACTGTTGCGACCGTCGTCGTTCCCGCTGTTCTGCTATCTCTTTTGGGTTTTGCCCATCACCGGGTTCGGTTTCACGTCGGTGCTGATTCAGGGCATCGCCATACCGCCTTTCATCTCTGGGGAACTGTACAAGAGCGTTGCCTCGGGAGTGCTCCTGGTGCTGTTCCTGCTGGTGCTGGGCTTCATCAACGTCCGCCTGGCGCTCATGGTTCCGGTATTTGCCCTCACTGATGCAACGGGTGGGCAGGCAGGCCGGGCGAGCTGGCGTCTGGTGCGGGGGCCGGGCGAACTGGTTCTGGTGGTTTCCGTCGCCACGGTGCTATTGGGCGCCAGCGTGGCCAGCGCCTTACTGATGGGAATGGCACTCATTCCGACGGCGGTCAGTGACGCCATTGCCCCGGCTGCGTCACCGGTGGTGGCCGCGTACAGCCTTGGTGCGGCGCAGCTGGTGGGGCTGCTGCTCACCGGCCTGGTGACTGCCATGGTCTCGGCGGTGCTCGTTGTGGCATTGCGCCGAAGCCAGGGAAAGCTGCCCGCAGGTCTGGAGCTGCATGCCATCTCCAACCCCGGACCTGCCGCGGCCGGAGGGTCTGAAAACTCGGGGCAGCGACGGCGCGGGCCCCGGATTTTGCTGGCGGCGGTCTCGGCAGGACTCGCACTGGTGTTGGGCACGGCCGCACTGGACACCATGGACCAGCTGGCGAAACACCCGGACACCTTGGTGCTGGCCCATCGCGGCTTCTCCGACGGCGGGGCTGAAAACACGGTTGGCGGGCTGGAGGCGGCTTCCAAGGCAGGCGCAGACCTGGTGGAAATTGATGTGATGCAGAGTCGGGACAACGAATACGTGGTCATGCATGACGTGAACCTCAAGCGTCTGACCGGGCAGAACGTGGAGGTCAAGGATCTCAGCATCGCTGAACTGACCGTGTTGCAGGTCCGCGACTTGGCTGGCCATGAGGGCAGCATCCCGACTTTGTCGCAGTACATCAACCGTGCCCGGGAACTGGAGATGCCGCTGCTGATTGAGATCAAGCTCAGCGGAGCAGAGCCGGCAAACCATGTGGACCAGCTCGTAGCGGCACTGGAAGCCTTGGACGCCCTTGACACCAACATTTACCATTCCTTGGACAAGCCCAGCGTCGAACGACTCAAGCGGCTTCGTCCCGATTTGTCGGTGGGGTACATCATGGCTTTCGCTGCGGTGGATGTGCCGGATACTGTGGCGGACTTCATCGTTGTCGAGGAGTGGACCGCAACCCCTGCCATGCAGCACGCCGCCAACCGAGCCGGTCTCGGGTTCATGGTCTGGACCGCCAACGACGAAGAGCGGCAGCAGGAATACTTGCGCCGCGACGTGGACGGGATCATCACCGACCGTCCCGACACGGCCCTGTCTTCCCGCTCGTCCATGCACGGGGAGAGTGGTTTGGCGCCTGTGCTGCTGGACGCCCTGAAACGGTTCGTGGTGGTTTTTTAGCTGCCATGTCAGCAGCCCGAGTATCAGCGCTTGTAGTTCACGGAACCCAGGGAGATGGGCGAGGCGTTCGTGGCAACTCAGTCCACTGCCAGCTCGCCAAGGCGATATAGCTGCTCAGATTCGCCGCTGCCAGAGCGGAGCACACGTTCAAGTGAGGCAACTTCGCCGAGCTCCCCCTCATCCAGCGAGTCTCCCTGTTCCAGGTGGCTCCCACCAGCACCGAGCGTGGAACGGAAGTCGCGGTCCCAGTTGACGCCACCATTGCCCAAAATCTTGTTGGATAGTCTGCCGGTCACCCGAATGGCCTCACCCTGCACCGTCTGTGCCGCCCCAACCGAGGGTACGGGCAAGTCCCACAGAGCCTGTCGGCGTGTCTGCCACGATCCGTCGGGCACATTGATCGCAGATGTGCCGTCGTGGAACACGCGCTGCCCGACGGGTGCAGCCCCCATGAGTCGGTAAAGCCCACGGAGGCTGGTCGCGATTTCTTCGAAGCAGTCGGGGTTGCAGGACTCCCTTGAACGACTCCCTGTGGAACTCGTAGTCATTTCCACTCCGTTCGACTTCGCTCCGCATTTCCGGGGTGATTACTTCGCCGTGCGCCAGCAGCACATGGGCGATCCGGGTGGTTTCAGTAATGGAGCTGTTGCCTGTTCGGGCGAGCCCGTGCAGCAGGACAGTCTTGCCTGCGCGGTCCACGACGGTGGTTGAAGCCCCACGCTCGAGCATCACTTCCGTGGCCTGGACTCTTTGGCCGCCTCCGGCAGCCTGACGTGGGGTCTGACCATGGCTGTTGGGGGCATCGAGACCCGGTGCCGCAAGCCATACGATGAGTTCATCAGGGCAGTCCCGGAAGCCAATGGAGGTCACCTTGTTGTAACTGCCTCGTGCATCGGGCTCGCATTTCTCAAACAGGCCTGCAGCTCGCTGAACGAAGCCGATTCCAGCATCTCATTTAGATCTTTGGGATGTGCCTTACGTTGGCGCGCCACTATCGTTGTCAGCGCATGCGCTGGCACCGCGGGCAATAATGCGAGGAGCGGTTCATGAACATGTCGCGGCGGATCGTCGTGGACAGCCCAAGGTCAGCGCACCGGTAACACGGTTCGCCCTCTCGGCCGTAGGCATTCAAGGATCGGGCAAAGTAGCCGGAGGCGCCGTTGACGTTGACGTAGAGCGAATCGAAGCTGGTGCCTCCGGCATCCAGTGCGCGGGACATGACATCTCGGGCGGCTTGGATGATCCGCTCGGTGTCAGGGCGGCGCATGGTCTGGGTGGGCCGGGCATAATGCATCTTGGCCGCCCATAGTGCCTCATCGGCGTAGATGTTGCCGATCCCGGAGACGAGGCCTTGATCCAGCAGTGCACGCTTCAGGCCTGTCTTGCGGGAGCGCAACTTTTGATGGAGCGCCTCGATGTCAAAGTAGGGGTCCAGCGGGTCTCTGCCAATGTGGGCGGCTTCCTCGGGGATCAGCGCCCATTCGGAGCCGTCGCCGCCCGGCATCCGGTCAGTGGTCGGCACAAGCGACGTGACGAAAAGGCCGCCAAATATGCGCTGGTCAATGAAGCGCAGCTCCTCAGGCGCGTCGTCGCGCGGAGAAAAGGAGAGCAAAACTTTCAGATGCTTCTCGTGCGGCTGCTCCGGCGATTCCACCAGCAGTTGCCCGCTCATGCCAAGGTGCGCCACAAGGGCGGTGTGCGGTTCCTCAGCAGAATCAGGGGCATCCGTCAGCGGCAGCCACAGGAACTTCCCGCGCCGCACAACATCCAATACGGTCGCGCCGATGAGATTGCCGCGAAAATCCTCAACGCCCAGGGAATGCCGGCGGATGGACCGCGGATCCGGCACGGACACGGAGGTGATGCGACGTCCGCCGATCCACCGTTCCAGTCCCCGGCGGACCACCTCAACCTCAGGCAGTTCCGGCATTATTCGGACGCGGAAGTAGCGGCAGGCGCCCCGGACGCGGTGGAGGGTGCGCCGTCGGACGCAGAAGCAGTGGAGGCGGACGACGCAAAAGCAGGAGAGCCAGGCGCAAAGCGTTTCTCCAGCACAATCCAGCCTTCGGCGGCGGCGGCACGCTCGGCTTCCTTCTTGGACGGGCCGGTGCCGGCGCCATACGCAACGCCGCCGATCAGCAGCTGCGCAGCGAAGGTGCGGTCGTGATCGGGGCCGGTGCCGGTGATGTCGTAGACGATGGCGCCGAGGTGGCGGGCGGCGGCGATTTCCTGGATGTTTGTTTTCCAGTCGGTTCCGGCGCCGAGCACGGCGGCATCGGCGAGCAGCGGACCAACCAGGCGCATGACGAGCTCGCGGGCGGCTTCGATGCCGTGCGAGATGTAGGTGGCGCCGAAGAGGGATTCCATGGTGTCGGCCAGGATGGAGTCTTTGTTGCGGCCCTTAGTCAGGCGCTCGCCCTGTCCGAGATAAATGAATTCGCCTACGCCCAGCGAGCGGGCGATCGAGGCAAGGGCGCGGGTGGAGACCACGGAGGAACGGCGCTTGGCCAGCTCGCCCTCGGGAAGGGAGGGGTTGTCGCGGTAGAGGGCGTCAGTGACGGAGAAGCCCAGGATGGAGTCGCCCAGGAATTCGAGGCGCTCGTTGGTGGGGATGCCGCCGTTTTCATACGCATAAGAACGGTGCGTCAGGGCAAGACGAAGCGTCCCGGCATCAATACTGACACCGAGACGCTTCAACAGCAGTTTGTGTCCGTCCGTGAGCTCCGGTGATGGAAGTTCTACGGACATGGCACTCCTGCTAAATATTAAACAAATCGAACGGACCGGATGGCCGCACGGACGTCTTTAGACGTCTTTAGACGTCGGCAACCTTACGGCCCTTGTATTCCAAGAACAGTGCGGTACCGGCTGAGTCGGTGACGACCTTTGCCTGGTGCGGCAGGCTGTAAACAACCTCGCCGTTTTCGATGGACTTGACCAGAGCAGGCGCGGTGGCCTTCCACTGGGAACGGCGTGCGCGCGTATTGGCACGGGACATCTTCCGCTTGGGAACAGCCACGGCAAACTCTTTTCTCTCGATAACTCACGGACTCATGTCCGAAAGTAAAACTTTTTTGCTAGTTTTCTTCGCCGGTAAAGCCCTGAAGGGCAGCCCATCGAGGATCAACGACCTCGTGATGGTGCCCCGGCTCATCTGCAAGGTGTATTCCACATTCGGAACACAGACCCTCACAGTCTTCCCGGCACACCGGCTGGAACGGCAGGGCGGTTACCACTGCGTCCCGCAACACCGGTTCAAGATCGATAGAATCGTGCTCGATCCAACGTTGCTCATCTTCACCTTCAGCGAGGATATCCGCGGACGGCTCCTCGTAGAAGAAAAGTTCCTGCACATCAACTTCAAGTTCATCCTCGAAGTTCTCCAGGCAGCGGGAGCATTGGCCTGTCACATCGACAAGCACATTGCCCGACACCAGAATTCCTTCATGGACGGCCTCAAAACGGAGTTCCAGATCCAAAATGGATCCAGGCGTCACCTTGATGAGCGGGGTGCCAAAATCTTCCGGCACAGGCACATGTTCGTTGAATGTCCACATGCTGCCCGGGCTTCGCCCAAGCTCCCTGACACCAACGGTGAGGGGCGTGCCATGGTTGGACTTGTTGCCCAACGTGGTTTCGCTAATGAGAACTCCTGTAAAAACATATGACCGACGCACCATCTTAGCCCGAAAGCTCACGGGCATCAAAACGAGGCGTACCAGAGGCCAATTGGCCTTATCCAGTCTACGACAGCTGCGGCCGTTGCGACGACCCGCCATGCGTGATGTAACTCTCAGAGGTGCCCTTGTTTTAATTCCGCCGCCTGCGCGCGTGAAGCACGACGCCGGATGGCCGGGTTTTCCTGGTTTCGCCGGCCCGGGTCGTGCACCGGTCCGGGACGGCG
Organism: Arthrobacter sp. PAMC 25486; assembly: GCF_000785535.1. NCBI lineage: Bacteria > Bacillati > Actinomycetota > Actinomycetes > Micrococcales > Micrococcaceae > Arthrobacter > Arthrobacter sp. PAMC 25486. The sequence continues at coordinate 1,209,446 of NZ_CP007595.1, forward strand.
TGTACTTGTCGCTGTGGGCGGTTCTGCGTGTGCCGGGCGGCCACCCATCCGGGTTCGGATGTTTCCTGATTATGCCCATACAGTTGTGTGGCTCTTTGGGCCGCTGCCTACGCCGATGCTTGTCTTTCTCCCTCACTTGCCACAGACATGGCGTCGTGGGAGGCGTTTTACGACGCATCGTTGACGGCCGGGCTGGAGTGGCAGTCCCCGCAGCTTGCGGCAGAATTCACCGTAACTGGAGATCGGCTTGCTCAGCGTCTGGCGGATGAGCTGGGGAGTGGGTTTGCCGTTGAGTTCCACTCTTACGAGCCCGGGGCCACCCGAACGCTGTTCAGTTCCGGCTCACCGGCCACGAATGCTGCCGCGGCGGCTGCGCTGCTGGGCCTTGTCCGGGCGGAAGAGGAACTGCAAGCGCGGCTTCGCTCCGACACGGCACCCGGCGGGAGCTGGTCTGCCTATGCTCCGTTGCCGGGGACTGTTTTTGGGTCCGGTTCCGGTTCAGCGCCCGGTTCCGGGTCTCAGGTTGGATATTGAGTCAGCAGGATGTGCATCGTTGGGCTCTGGCTGTGCGCATCTCCCGGCTGTTTTCTTATGCACCACGCTGGATCCTGGTGCCGCGCAGCAGCAAAGTCCATTTTGGGCATGCGCATCACGCGGCCTCGGCTGCGCGCATGTGCGAAGTCAGCACCCCAGCGGCACCTGAACAGCTGCGCCGTCGGGCACTATTTCAACAGGGGCGCCCAGCCGAGCCGTCGCTCAGCCGGGGCGGCGCCCCAAGGGCTACAGCTTGGGCAGCACCACGGGCACGGGGCGGGTGTCGGGGCCGACGTCGCCTTGCAAACGGCGCAGCACGGCGCGTGGCACAAAGTCGGCCACGTCCCCGCCGAGCGTGTGGACTTCCTTGATCAGCGTGGACGACAGGTGCAGGTAGCGGCTGTCGCCCGGCAGAAATACGGTCTCCACGCCGGAGAGCTGCCGGTTCATGGTGGCCATGGGCAGTTCGTAGTCGAAATCGGAGGAGGACCGCAGCCCCTTCACGATGGCGGAGACGCCGCGGGCGTGGCAGTAGTCGGAGAGCAGCCCCTCCCCCATGGGTTCAACGACAATCCCCGACAGCGCGGAGAACGTGGTCTTGGCCATCTCCAGCCGCTCATTCAGCGTGAACCGGTAGTTCTTCGCGTAGTTGGTGGAGACCGCAACGATGACCTCGTCAAACAGTGAGGCTGCACGGGCGATCACCTCAATGTGGCCCTTGTGGATGGGGTCAAAGGATCCGGGGCATACGGCGCGTCGCATACACATGAATGTAGCCGACTTCCACGCACAGTGGCCACCGTTTGGGCCCGTTTCCGTCAACTTCCACCATGTACCCGCCAGTAGCGGCTAGGGCTTGGGCTCCAACGCCGGTAACCTAGCCAAGGAACCCGCACTACACAAGGAGCAATCATGAGCACGCCCTGGCACCGGACCGCGCAAGGCGCCAACCTGATGGGCCCTGATGGCTCACTCGGCGTGACCATTTTTGAGGAAATCACCACCCTGGCCAACCAGCATCAGGCGATCAACCTCGGCCAGGGCTTCCCCGACGAGGACGGCCCCGCCGAGCTGAGCCGCCTCGCCCAGGAGGCCATCGCGAACGGCAACAACCAGTACGCGCCCGGCAAGGGAATCCTGGATTTGCGCCGCGCCGTGGCCGAGCACCAGGACCGCTTCTACGGCATCACCCTGGACCCGGAAACCGAGGTCATCATCACCACCGGCGCCACGGAGGCCATCGCCGCCGCGGTTCTCGCACTGACCGGTCCAGGCGACGAGGTACTCACCTTCGAGCCGTTCTACGATTCCTACGGCGCCATGATCGCCCTTTCCGGCGCCAAGCACACCACCGCCGCGCTCCTGGCCCCGAACTTCATGCCCGACCTCGCCACACTGGAGAACAGCTTCAGCCCACGCACCAAAATGGTCATCCTGAACAACCCGCACAACCCCACCGGTGCCATGTTCCCGAAGGAGGTGCTCACCGAGGTGGTCCGCCTCGCAATCAAGTACGACGCCGTCATCCTCACCGATGAGGTCTATGAGCACCTCACGTTTGGTCCCCGGCACATACCCGTGGCCACGCTGCCCGGTGCGGCCGAACGCACGCTCACCATTTCCTCCGCCGGGAAGACGTTCTCCTTCACCGGGTGGAAGATCGGCTGGCTGTCCGGCCCGGCCGAACTGGTGGCCGCGGCCCGCACCATCAAGCAGTTCCTGAGCTACTCCTCGGGCACGCCTTTCCAGAGCGCCATCGCGGCCGGCCTGCGCCTGGAGAACAGTTTCTTCACGGACGCGGCAGCAACCCTGGCGCACAAACGCGACATCCTGGCCGACGGCCTGCGCGCCGCGGGCCTTGACGTCTACCTGCCCCAAGGCACGTATTTCATCAACGCCGACACGCAAAAACTCGGCATCACCGACGCCACCGCCCTGGCCCGCAGGCTGCCGGAACTCATCGGCGTGGCCGCCATCCCCGTCCCGGTCTTCTGCCATCCTGAGGGTGCCCATCGCACCCGCTCCCTGCTGCGTTTCGCGTTCTGCAAGCAGGTCCCGCTGCTCGAGCAGGCCGCCGAACGACTCGCTACCCTGAAGGACAAGCTCTGATGCCTTCGCCCAACCGTTTCCTGCGCACCAGCGGCGTGCATGCCGTGATCGATCCGGACCCGTGGCATGCGAATGCCTTTGTGTTGAGCATTGACAATGCCGAGCAGTCACACGTCAATCTGGCCCAGCCCCAAGAAGTCTTCTACGAGTACCTGCGCCGCATCGCCAATGCCATCGACCTGGTCAAGCCGGCCGGTGAGCCCATCACCGCCCTGCACCTCGGCGCCGGGGCGCTGACCTTGGCCCGCTACATCCAGGCCACCCGGCCAGGCTCAATCCAGCATGCCGTGGAGCTGGAGCGCGAGCTGCTGGACTTTGTCTTGGAGCAGTTGCCCCTGCCGGCTGGCACGGATCTGACCAGCCACGTGGGGGATGCTCGCGAAGAATTGGCGGCGCTGCCCGCGGACCTGACGTTCGACGTCGTTATTCTGGACATTTTCAGCGGACCTGAAGCGCCGGCCCACCTCGCCTGCGCAGACTTTTACCGCGAAGCCGCGGCAGTGCTGGCGCCGGAGGGAATCCTGGCAGTCAACGTGGGTGACGAGCCCGGCTTTACGCTCGTCACGAGCCAAACGCACGCGCTGCAGGAGGCCATGGACAGCGTGGCCGCCTATGGCACCAGCATGCTGTTCAGCCGCCGCTACCCCGGCAACATCATCCTGCTCGGCAAAAACGGTGCCTGGCCGGAGGGCTGGGCGCAGCAGCTGGTGGCGGCAGGCCCGCACCCGGCAACCGTCATGACCGGAGTGGAACTGGACGAATTGACGGGCTAACCGCCCGTATGTGAGCGAGGGCTCACCCAAATCCACCCATATGTGAGCGAGGGTTTGACGTGCGCCCGCCCCTTGCAACGCTCGCTCCCCTTCCGGGCCATTTCCACGAACGCTGTCTCTCCTTCCACGCCCTTCCACGGGCGCGATGAGAGGCATCGGAAGGGACGTCGGGAATGCTGGCTTCAGGCCGCAGCACCCCACGCGCATGCCAGGTCTGCGCCACCAGCGTCCGTTTCCACGCCAAAAAGCCTGAATCCGAGGAGAGCCCACCCGTCGTGCTGCATGAGCGGCGCGTCAAGTAGCTCAAAGACTGCGCCGCCGTCCGGCGCCGCAGTTGCGGCAACAGGTGCGCCGGCAGAGGGCGCCGCCCACAAATCGACCAGGCCTGGTGCCGTATCGGGCCAGCGGGGTCCAGGACAGAGCCCGCCCCAGGCCGGAACGGGTGCGGTCTGGACCGGCCACGCATCTGGACCCTCGGCGTGGACGGTAACGCTTCGTTTTTGCAGGCCCGTGCCCGGATCGGAGCACGGGATCATGTCGTCGAGGCCGGGAATCCGCAGGTATTCGGTCAGTTCAACCACCCCGTCGCCGATCACTACGGATTCCACGTAGGTGGCGCACCTGCCGGTTTGGGCAATGGGGTACTTCAGCTGCACCACATCCGGCCCCTCGGCGAGCCACACATACCAGAGGCCTTCAAAGGCCATGTCGTTGCTGCGGTTGATGCGTGCCACTGCGTCCTCGTCACCGTCTCCGTCAACGTCGCCGTATACCACCTCGTCCAAGGCGTAACTGGTGAGCTCGGCGCCGGATCCTTCAGCAGCGGCACCGTCGATCAGTTGCACGCTGACGGGAAGGTCAATCCCATTGAAGGAATACAGCCATTCCAGGCTGCCAAGGTCCGCCGCGCGAATGTCCGCAGGCCGCTCCGGGGCTGGCTGCGTGGAAGGAGCATCGGAGAGCTCATTCGGGGCATCGGCGGCGGAGGTGCCAGGCTGCACCATCGGGTCTGCCTGGCTGCAGGCCGCCAGGCCAGGCAGCAGCAGGGAGGTTTTGGCCAACGAAAGCAACACGGTCCGCAAGCTCATGATTCCAGCCTCAGGTTGGCAAGGGTAAATTGCACTGAACCTACGGCAGCGGCGGCTGCGTGTCAACGATGGGATTTCCGTCGCAGATACCAGCTCGTTGAAATCTCAGACTTGCGGCAATTCGCCACCAACCAGGAGGGCCTTCACCTCTGCCGCGGAGAAATCCACCGGGGCGCCCAACGCGATTGAGGCATAGGCGGCCTCTGCCAGCGCAACGGCCATGACGCCGTCGTACGCGGTGACACGCGCAGGCGCTCCCGAGGAATGTGCCGCCGCAAACTCGGCATTTTGCAGAGTGTACGGGCTGGTGGCCACAGCCTGAACCGGCAAGTAATCGCCGGGCTCGTTCTCGGCGGCCGGGCCGTCCTTGCCGGCGGGCCGGGCAAAGACGATCGTGCCGTCGGTGGCCTCGATGCTGATGCTCGTGCTGAAGGGCAGGCTGTCGGGCCCCCATTCGCCGCGGAGGTGGCTGACGGCGCCGCTTTCGTGCGTGAGGGTGACGGCGGCGGTCACCGGGCGAGGAAGGATGCCGTCAACGCTGGGCGGATTCTGCACGGCGTGAACCTTGGCGACTTCACCGGCGAGCCAGCGTGCCTGGTCGATGTCGTGGATCATCTGGTCGTGGATGATGCCGCCGCCGATCCCCTCGTTGTAGAACCATGATCCGTCTGCCGGGCCGGCGCTGGACCTGCTCAGCCGGAGCACGGCGGGAGTATGGGTGGTGCCCTGTTCGACGTCGGACTTCGCCGCCACATACTCGGGGAAGAAGCGGACCACGTGGGCGGGGAAGATCCGGACGTCGGCGGCCCGGGCGGCGTTCGCGATCTCGACGGATCGGGCGGTGTTCTCGGCCAGCGGCTTCTCGCAAATGACGTCTTTGCCTGCGGCGATGGCGGCCATGGCGTAGTGGTGGTGCGACGGCGTGGGCGTCAGAATGCTGACCATGTCCGAGGCCGCAAGCAGGGCGTCGAGGGTGCGGACCTCGTCGATGCCGTATTCGCGCACCAGGTCCGCGGCGCCCGACCGCGAATAAATGGTGATGTGGGCGCCCAGATGCTGCCAGCCTGCGATGTGGACACCTGCAATGCCGCCGGCACCAATGAGGCCGACCCGGAGCTGCTTCACAAATACTTCCTTCATATCAAGGGACGCTTGGATGGCTTCAACACTACTGTGACGAGGCTCGCACTGTGCGCCGCTTCGGGCCCGCGCCGTGTCAGCCTGCCAGCGGTGCCTCTGCCGGACAGCGTTGACCCGCAACTGTTGGATGACCGCTGCGGCGGCCACCGAGGGCGTATCGTGGCTGAAGGAGCCCACTGACTGGCGCTGGCAGGAGCACTGGAATGTCACCGACGGACTGTAGGCAGTGCGGTCGTCTGAGCAATTGCTGGCGTCATAGCTGCTGCGGCGTCAGGGAAAACACCCCGGAAGGTGCTGCCGCGTTTGCTGGGGGTCAGTCAGCGGTGCCGGGCTCTGCGAACCAGAGGCGGGTCTCGCCGTACTTCTTGTCCGCCAACAATCCCAAGCCGGCGGGCCACGTCGGCTCGGGCGTCCGGGCCGAACGCTCAACCACCACCACCGCGAACGGGCTCAGCCGCGGCGCCAGCAGTTCCAACACCAGCGACAGCTCAATTTCGGTCAGCGGGTACGGCGGGTCGATGAACACCAGGTCCCACTGGTCCACCCCAGCCTCGGCCACGCGGGCCAGGAACGACTCCACCCGCGAACGCTGCACCGTGACAACTTTGGAGCCGATAACCTTGTTGACCAGCTCGGCATTGCGCTGGCACACCGCCGCGGCCTTGTCGTTGAACTCGATGAGCTCAACGGACTTCGCCCCGCGGCTGGCACTTTCAACACCCAGCGACCCCGACCCGGCATACAGGTCAAGCACGCGCGTGCCGGCCAGCATGTTCATGGCCTCCAGCCGTGAAAACAACGCCTCCTTGACCCGGTCCGTGGTGGGCCGGGTGCCGTCTCCGGGCACGGAAACCAGCGGGCTGCCACCGGCCGCGCCGGCAACAATCCGGCTCACGCGCCGACCGCCGCAAGGAACCAACCGGTGTTTCTAGCCACGTTCAAGGAATGCCTCATTCTTTTCGTTCACGTACATGTCAATTTCAAGTTTCAACGCCGGATGGCGCTCAAGCAACGGGTCCGCCGCAACAATCGCGGTGGCATCCTCCCGCGCCCGGCCAATCAGCTCCTCGTCCCGCAGCACGCTGAGCATGCGCAACCCGCTGCTGCCGCCCGACTGCTTGGCCCCCAAAATGTCGCCCTCGCGGCGCATTTCAAGGTCCTCCTTCGCCAGCACAAAACCGTCGGTGGTGGCGGCAACTGCCTCGAGTCGTTTCCTGCTGGGATGCCCCGGCTCGAGGTTGGTCACGAGCAGGCACGTGCCCGGAAGCCCGCCACGCCCCACCCGTCCGCGCAGCTGATGCAGTTGCGACATGCCAAACCTGTCCGCGTCCAGAATGACCATCAGCGTGGCATTGTGCACGTCCACACCCACCTCAATCACGGTGGTCGAGACCAGCACATCGATCTCCCCCGCCGCGAACGCCGCCATGGTCCCCTGCTTGTCGGCCGAGTCCAGCCGCCCGTGCAGCGGCTCAATCCGTTTGCCCGCCAGCACCGGCATGTCACGCAGATAAGGTACGACGTCGAGTACCCCGGCCATGGGGCGCATCTCGCCTTCGCCGGTGGATGAGTTACGGTCACCGCTGGTTGAGTTCTTGGCTTCGCCGAGCTCACCCAGCGAGTCCAAGTTGATTAGCGCATCCAGGCCGATCAGCGCGTCATCGCTGGTTGAGCCTTGCGCACCCTCGTCGTCGCCGATCTTGGGGCACACCACATAGATCTGGTGACCCTTGTCGATCTCTTCTCGTGAACGGGCCCATACCCGGTTAACCCAGCTGGGATGCTCGGCCAGCGGCGCTACATGGGTCAGGATGGGTGCCCGGCCAGCCGGAAGTTCGGTCAGCTCGGACACCTCCAGGTCGCCAAACACGGTCATGGCCACGGTGCGCGGGATGGGGGTGGCCGTCATGACGAGCAGGTGCGGGGGTTTGAGGGCCTTGGCCCGCAGGGCGTCGCGCTGCTCCACGCCAAAGCGGTGCTGTTCGTCAACGACGATGAGGCCGAGGTCGGCGAATTGCACGTTGTCCGAAAGTAGCGCATGTGTGCCAATAACTATCCCGGCCTCGCCCGAGGCGGCGGCCAGCAACGCCTTTTTCCGGGCGGCCGTGGGCATGGACCCGGTCAGCAGCGTCACCTGGGTGGCATGCGGTCCGCCGAGCAGGGGGCCGGCACCCAGGGAACCCAGCAGCGCCTGCACAGAGTGGAGGTGCTGGGCGGCGAGCACCTCGGTGGGGGCCAAAAACGCGGCCTGCCCTCCGGCGTCGATCACCTGCATCATGGCACGCAGGGCAACGACTGTCTTGCCGGAACCAACCTCGCCCTGCAGCAGCCGGTGCATGGGGTGGGCGCCGGCAATTTCCGTGGCAACCAGGGAGCCGATCGCTTCCTGACCGGCGGTCAGGGTGTAGGGCAGCTGGGAGTCGAACGCGTCCAGCAAACCGCCGGGTCGCTGCGGCCTGCTGGTGGCATCCTGCTGCATGGCCTCATACCGTTTTTGGGCGAGGGAGGTCTGCAGCGCCAGCGCCTCCTGGTAGCGGAAGCGTTTGCGGGCTCGGGGCCAAGCGTCCATGGATGACGGCTGGTGGATTTCGTCATACGCTTGGGCCAGCGGCATGAGCCGCTCCCGTGCAGCGATGCCGGCGGGCACGGGATCGGGAACCTTACTCAGGTCCAGGGCAGGCAGCAGCGCCTCAATGACGTCCTTGGTTTTCCAGCTGGGGAACTTGGCCGTGGCCGGGTAGACGGGCACGGGCCTTGCAGCGTGGAGTTCCACCTCATGCTCGGCCAGTTCGTCGTCGGGCAGCAGAGCGTAGCCGGGATTGGTGAGCACCAGGTTTTCCCTGTAGGAGGACACCTTGCCGGAGAACATGGCCAACACGCCCGGCTGCAATTCCTGGTTGGCCTTGAAACCGTTGAAGAAGCTGATGACCAGGTTCGACGGGCGGCCGGAGTTGTCGGTGATGATGACATCGGTGATGAATCCCTTGCGGGTTTGCATCCGCCGCTGGTTGGCCCCGACCACGCGGGCCAAAATCGTTACGTCTTCGTCCAGTTGCAACTGGTCAAGGTCGGTCAGCTCACCGCGGGGTATGTAGCGCCGCGGGAATTGGTGGAGCATTCCCCCCACGGTGGTGATTTCGAGGGCTTTGGCGACACTTTTGGCCGTGGGCGTGCCTACCAGCCGGCCCAGCTCCAGGGCCAGATCCGAATAAGGGACCGGTGATGGGGGGACGGGGTCAGAGGACGTCATGGAGATCTTCGGAGACTGAGGCGGTCAACGCCGAGATGCTCACATTGTTTGGATCACCCACAGCGTGAATGGCCTCGAGGGCCACTGCGGCCGAGGGCACGTGGACGTGCAGGCGCCACGGGTAGGCGCCCATTGCGTCTGGTTCTTCGGTCACGGCGCTCATGATGACGGAATCGCCCATGCCGTCCAGTTCAAGCCGGAGACCTGCCGCTGCCAGGGGCGTCAGCGAGATGGTGCACATGACCTCGACGCCTTCCTGCTCGGGCATGGACAGGGCGATGTTGGGGTCCTGGACCTTGTAGCCGGAGAGCCCTTCCATCAGGTCTTCCTGTAGGACTTCGCCGAGAATGACGGCGCGGAGGCAGTCAAGAATGAGCAGCAGCCCCACTCCACCAGCGTCAACGACACCGGCCCGGGTCAGCGGGTCCAGCTGCGATTCGGTGAGCACCACGGCGTCGCGGGCAGCACAAACGGCGCCGTCAACGGCTTCGGCCAGCGCCTGGTTTGATTCATCCCCGTTGAGAGCGGACTCGGAGGAGATTGCTCCCCGGGCCGCTGCCTCGAGCACGGAGAGGATGGTGCCGGGCATGGGTTCGCTCAGGGCGCTCCAGGCCCGCAGTTGCGCACGGTGCAGGGCCGCGGCCAGCAACGGTCCGCTCAGACGCTGCGCCCCAAGGAGCGGTTCGGCCATGGCCGCGAGCGACACCGCCAACAATGTGCCTGAGTTTCCCCGTGCCTGTTCCATGGCCGCGCGCCCGGCAATTGCCAGGGTTGCGCCAACGTCCGCCGGTTCCGCTTCTGCAACGGCTTGTGACGCGGCCCGAACCGTCAAATACAAGTTGGTTCCGGTGTCCGCGTCGGCCACCGGATAAATATTGATGGCGTTGAGCCGGTCGCTGTGATTTGCCAGCGTCTGCTCAGCCATGGCCAGCCAGCGGCGGACTACGGGTGCAGTGGCCGTGATCTTAGACTGCAAAATGATCCCATCCCAGGGCGCCTCCAACGACGCCTTTAAAATTCTGTCCGTCAATGGCCACAGCCGATTCCGACGCACCCAAGGACACTACCGAGCCTAGCCTAATGAATCCTGCAGGGAGGGTCCGGCCTGCCGGAAATGTGGATAACAGTGAGTGGTCTTCCCCTCCCGTGAGCACCCAGTCCAACGGATTTTTTCCAAGCACGACGGCGGTTTCCTCCAGTTTGCGTGCCTGGGCCGCCAGAACGGCGGAGTCCAAATCGAGGCGGACTCCGCTGGCCGTGGCGATGCGGGCGGCGTCGCGCAGCAGGCCATCGGAGATGTCCATCATGGACGTGGCGCCGGACTTTGCGGCAATGGGTCCGGCGGCCAGGGGCGGCACGGGCCGGGCGAAAAGGCCGGCGGCGCGGGTCATGGCCGGGGTGAAGTCCGCCGGCAAAGTACTGCTTTCGTGCAGTGCCCATCCCGCGGCTGAGAAGCCCATGTTTCCGCACACGGCCACCTGGTCTCCTGCGTTGGCACCGCTGCGCAGCACCGGGTCACGTCCTTCGAGGGATCCCGTGACGGCGACGGTGACCACCAGTTCACTGCCGCCGGAGAGGTCCCCTCCTGCAACCGAACATTGGGGGGCACCGAGCGCAACTATGGCGGCACTCAGGCCGTCGGCGAAGTCCTCAACCCAGCCAACCGGCGTCGTACTTGGGAGGGTGAGGCTGACGACCATGGCGGTGGCGATGGCACCCATGGCGTTGATGTCGCTGAGGTTTTGGGCGGCGGCCTTCCAGCCGACGTCGAAGCCGGTGGAGGTGGCGCCGTTGGGCCAGAGGAGGCGGAAGTCCTTGTCCTGGACCTGGGTGTCGATGGAGATGACGGTGCGGGCGTCAGGCGCGGCAATGATGGCGGCGTCGTCCCCGGGGCCAAGGAGCGTGGTGGTGCCGGCGTGCAGGCGCGGGAAAATGCGCTCCAGGAGCTCGGATTCGGAGAGTTGCGCCACGGTGAGGATCATGGATTAACCGTAGCGGAGGGGTATGACATTGTTGGTGCCGGCTCCGTATCGGCAATGTTGCAGGTGGGGGTTAAAGGCGAATTCTCAGTGAACAGAACTGTCCTCGCCAAGGCCACAAGTCCGCACTCTTGCCCATGTCTCCCCCAATGATATTTCAGAGCCACTCGCTACGTTTCCGCCATTGCCCGGCACCTGACGAACAACGGCATCCACCGCTCAGCAGCCATGGGCTCCGTCTTCGGAACCGGCGGCGCACGCCTGGGCCCCTGGGCTGGTCCGGCCTGGGCCTCATCGCGGCCGCCCTCGCAGTCCTGGCAATTGCCCCCACCAACACGGACCCCGCATCATGGCCATCCCCCGCAGCAGTCCATAGAATCAGCCCATGATCATCTTTCTCATTCGCGCCGCCATTTACGTCGGAACTGCAGCATTGGGCCTGCTTGTCACCTCCTGGATCCTGCCGGATTTCAACCTCATGCTCAGCGGCTTCCTCGTCGCCGTCGTCGTCTTCGCCGTGACCAACTCCATCCTGACGCCGTTCATCTTCCGCATGACCAGCCGTTACGCCCCCATGGCGCTCGGCGGAATCGGCCTGCTTGCCACACTCGCCGCACTCTTCGTCGCCCAGCTATTACCCGGCGGCCTGCACATCTCCGGCGTCACCACCTGGATTCTGGCCGCCCTGGTCGTCTGGGTCATCACGACCCTCGGCGCCTGGCTCCTCCCCCTGCTCTTCCTCAAGAAACGCCTCGCCACCCGCGCCGCCAGGTCCAAGCAGAAGCTCATGAAGCCCTGAAGCACGACGCCGGTCACCCACCTTCCCGGCCCCATCCGCCTTGGCACGGGCCAGGTATGTTGCGGAGCCCGGAGTGGAGATTTTCTGAAATCACCAAGGACTTGGCGCGTGACCGGGCCCAACAGAGCCAAAAAGTGCGAACTTCTTACATCCGATGTCAGAAGTTTTATGCATCGGATGCAAGATCTGCATCATTCAGGTCCCATGCTTGCGCCACGCACCCGCAGGCTGTGAAGATGTTCCTTGATGATCAATAAAGAACAGTACCTTCAGGCCTACGACCAGCAACTCCGCACCGACGCCGAGACGCCCAGTGCCATCAGCGTCACCCCCATGGGTCCACTGCGGCTTGTGACGTTCGACGGCGGCCGCGGCTTCATCACGTACCAAAACCTTGACGGTGTGGTCACCCAGGAGATCCCGGCCCTGGTGGGGGCCGCGCTGGAGCACTTCAAGGGAAACGCAGAAATTACCGACGTCGAGTGGAAGACCCGCGGCCACGACACCGCACCCGGCCTGCATGAGGCACTCCTGGCCAATGGATTCACGCCCGACGACACCGAATCCATCATGGTCGGCCCCCTCGAGGCGCTGTGCCATGATGCTCCCATGCCCGACGGCGTGACTCTGCGGAAAGTGACTTCCGACGCTGACGTGCGTGCCATGAGCGCCATGGCCGATGAAGCATTCGGCGATCCCGTCAGTCCCCGCCAAGCCAATGCACTGATGTCACGCCTGGCGCGTAACGACGGCATGGAACTGTGGGTGGCAGAAGTTGCTGGCAGGATGGTCAGCGCCGGCCGGCTCGAACCGGTCCCCGGCACTGACTTCGCAGGCATTTGGGGCGGTGCCACGCTCGAGGAGTTTCGAGGCCGAGGCTTCTACCGGGCACTGACTGCGGCCCGCGCACGCTCCGCACTGGCCATGGGCAAGACGCTCGTCCACAGTGACTCCACCGAATTCTCACGCCCCATTCTCGAACGGTCGGGCCTGATCAAGGTATCCACCACCACGCCCTACAACTGGAAGCGCTGAGAAGCGCAAAGGAGCGACAATGACGAACCCATCGCGGCGCTACGCCATGAACTTCGGCTGGGTGTGGGGGCCGAACAATATGGAGTTGGATAAGAAGGCCAGCCTCGCACTGAAACTCCGCGGGGCAGATCCGGCGCAGCTCAATGAACTGCTGGATGGCTGGCTGGAAGAACTCATCCATGACGAAGAAAGCGGTTCTTACTACCAAGGCGGCTTCAGTGTCGAGGTTCAGTCACGGGGCCAGGGCAGCGCTGACATCATCTTCGCGTCAGGCGGCCAAGACGTCGCCGATTCGCTCGGCTACGCCGTTGACGGGTTCCACGACAGCGTCCTCGAACAGCTCGACACTGCGGAAGTCACGTGGACCGAACTGCCTCTGGAGTCTTGACGCCGCCTGACCGCACGTCCGCTGGAATCTTGACCGGGAACTCGCAGTAGTTGCGCTCCAAATGGAATGAGACGACAACAACTGCCAGTTGACGGACTAGATCGTGTCCTCGTCCACCAAATCCGCGAAGCCGTGCAGGGTCCCGGTGGCGAAACCAATGGTCACGGGCTCGGGTGCGCCGCAACACCCGCCAGCCGGTTCGGCAGCAACAGCAGGCCCAACACAGCCAGACCCAGCATCTTCCGGCGGACTGCAGCAGCCGCCAGCCTCAGCTGCGGCAACCACGGCCGGGGCATCGCACGACCCCGCCAGATCCGTGGAACAAACACCGGTTTCGGGCAGCTCCAACTCGACGGCGTCGGCCGCCGCACGGTCGCCGGCAAGGGCAGCCGCGATCGACCGCACCTGTTCGTAGCCCGTGGCCATCAAGAACGTGGGGGCACGGCCGTAGCTCTTCATGCCCACGATGTAGAAGTTGCTTTCCGGATGTGCCAGCTCGCGCTCTCCGTGGGCAGCAACAGTGCCACAGCTGTGAAACTCGGGATCGATCAGCGGGCCCAGCTCGCGGGGCGCCTCCACAATCGGATCCAGGTCAAGTCGCAGTTCGGCCAAGATCGAGAGGTCCGGGCGGAAGCCGGTCGCCGGAACAACTACATCGGCAAGGAGACGGCGCCCGTCTGCGAGCGCAAGCTCCACGTGAAGGTCCGTGCCATTAGAGGCGATGACAGCAATGGAGGCCACGGAGACGTTCTCCACAATGGAAATGTCGCCGTTCTCCACGAACCGGCGCAGACTGGTGCCCAGCTGACAGCGGGCAGGAAGCTCATCTGCAGAACCGCCGCCATAGAGCCGAATCGGGTTCGCAGGCCCGCGCAACCCCCACAAGATGGTAGTGGTGGGATGCTGCTGGCGGAGCCGCCCAAGCGCAAGAAGTGTATTGGCAGCAGAGTGTCCTGCACCGAGCACAAGGACGGTACGACCCGCAAACTGGTTCGCCGAGGCGCCCAGGACGTCGGGCAGGGGCGAAGTGATCAGACCCGCCGCACGCGCAGCAGCTTCACCAAGAGCGTCAATACCGGAGCGCCCCACAGGGTTCGGACTGCTCCATGTCCCTGACGCATCAATCACGGCACGCGCCAGTACATCCACGGTCTCGTCCCCCACGCGGGAACGCACCAGGAACAGGGAAGAATCCCGGCCCGCAGAACGGGCCAAGTCCACTCCGGCGCCGGAAGGAAGCACCCGCGTGACAGCAATGACCCGATGCCCGTATTTGATGCACGGAGCCATCGACGGGTGCGCAGCCAGCGGCGCCAAGTATTCCGACACCATCTGCGCACTAGTGGGCAGCTGGGTTTCCCGCGGCGCAACCCAGTCCCCCGGATACCCCGCAATACGCGTTTCCAATAGCCGGCGGGCAGCCGCGTCAATGTTGTAGCGCCACGTGGAGAACAGCTTGATGTGCCCCCACTCGCGCATGCCGGCCCCGGCAGCCGCGCCGGCTTCGAGCACAACAACGTCCTGCCCGCGTTCCAGCAGCTGCGCGGCGGCGGCCAGCCCAATGGGCCCGGCCCCAATGACAACAACGGGGTGCGATGTATTCATGATCTGACAGCTCCTAATGAAATGTGAAGGCTACGCCGGGCCGGGCAGCAACGAGTTGATGAGTGCCTCAACCCGCACCCGGATCCCGTCACGAATGGGCCGAACCGCCTCAACATCCTGTCCGGCCGGGTCATCCAGCTGCCAATCCTCGTAGCGCTTCCCGGGGAACACGGGGCAGGTATCGCCACAGCCCATGGTGATGACGACGTCGGACATCTCAACTGCCGCCGTGGTCAGGACCTTAGGGACTTCAGCAGAGACGTCAATGCCGACCTCGCGCATGGCAGCCACCGCGGCAGGGTTCACTGAATCTGCGGGGGCGGACCCGGCGGATCGGACGTCGATCTGCCCAGCCGAAAGATTGCTGAGGAAGGCTGCGGCCATTTGGGATCGTCCGGCATTGTGCACGCAGACGAAGAGCACGGAGGGCTTGGCGGTGTTCATGCGGTGACCTTTTCTGAAGAGCGGACGGTGAAGAATTTGCGGGACCAGAGGGCCACATAGACCAGGGCCACGAGCAGCGGCACCTCGATCAGCGGGCCCACCACTCCGGCGAGCGCCTGGCCGCTGGTGACGCCGAAGGTGGCGATGGCCACGGCGATGGCGAGTTCAAAGTTGTTGCTGGCTGCCGTGAACGCGAGGGTGGTGGTGCGTGCATAGCCCATCCGCAGCACCCAGCCGATGGCCATCGAGGCAAAGAAGACCACCACAAAGTAGACCAGCAGGGGCAGCGCGATCCGGAGAACGGACAGCGGCTGAGCGATGATGGCGTCACCCTGCAGCGCGAAAAGCAGCACAATCGTGAACAGCAGGCCGTACAGCGCCCACGGCCCGATCCGTGGAAGGAAGACAGACTCGTACCAGTCGCGGCCGCGCGCCCGCTCCCCCAACGTGCGGCTCAGGTAGCCGGCCACAAGCGGGATGCCCAGGAATACCAGCACCGAGAGCGTGATGGTCCAGAACGAGAAGTCGGCGCTCGTGGTGGGCAACCCCAGCAGCGCAGGCAGCCATTGCAGGTAGAACCAGCCGAGCGCACCAAAGGCAAACACCTGGAAAACGGAGTTGATGGCGACCAGCACGGCCGCAGCCTCGCGGTCGCCGCAGGCAAGGTCGTTCCAAATGAACACCATGGCGATGCAGCGCGCCAGCCCCACAATGATCAGCCCGGTGCGGTATTCGGGCAGGTCCGCCAGAAATATCCACGCCAACACGAACATGAAGGCCGGTGCCAGGACCCAGTTGATGGCCAGCGAGGTCACCATGAGCCGCTTGTCGCCCAGCACCCGCCCGGTTTCGCTGTAGCGGACCTTGGCCAGGACCGGATACATCATGACCAGAAGTCCGACGGCGATCGGGAGTGACACTCCCGCCACCTGGAGGGCTCCCATCGCCTCGCCCAATTGCGGTATGAGGCGTCCCATCCCGAGTCCCAGTGCCATGGCGGCGAGGATCCAGAGGGCCAGGTAGCGGTCCAGGGTGGAAAGTTTGGCCGTCAGTTGCCCCGTGTCCTCGGGTGCGGCGGTGGTTGTCACGGCAGATACTCTCCAAATTCAGACATCGACGGCTTTCGATGTTTCGAGTATGGTTGAATATATCGACAGTTGTCAATCTCCCACCGGGGAGCAGAATGAAGGCGAGGCCAGAACGATGCCGACTCCGCTCGTTACCGAAACTATTGCGGTTTCCAACAGCAAGGCCGCTCCGCAGTGCTGCGTCGCAGCACCGGCTGAAGGCGTATTGTCGGCAGAGGATGCCGTAGCCCTGGCTGCCCGGTTCAAGGCGTTGGCGGACCCCAACCGTTTGCGCATCCTGTCGATCATCTCCACCGACCCCGCGGCCGAGACCTGTGTCTGCGACATCACCGAGCCATTGGAGTTGGGGCAGCCCACGGTGTCGCACCACCTGAAGATCCTGGTGGAGGCGGGGCTGCTCACCCGCGACAAGCGGGGCGTGTGGGCGTACTACTCCCTGGTGCCCGGAGCCTTGGAATCCCTCGCCGCAACCCTGACCCCGAAGGATTGATCATGAACACCACTACCAAGGCCGCCAAGCCCGCCGTCTTGTTCGTCTGCGTTAAGAACGGCGGCAAGTCCCAGATGGCCGCCGGCCTCATGAAAAGTGAAGCCGGTAACGGCATTGCGGTCAGCTCGGCCGGTACCCACCCCGGCAGTGCCGTCAACCAGCTCTCGGCGGAAGTCCTGGCGGATCTCGGGATCGACATCAGCGCGGAACAGCCCAAGCTGCTGAAGGAGGAGCACATGCGCGCCGCCGGGCTCGTCGTCGTACTGGGCACCGAGGCCCACGTTCCCGCCGTCGAAGGTGTAACCATGGAGGTCTGGGAAACGGACGAACCGAGCACGCGCGACATCGAGGGCAGGGAACGCATGGAACTCATCCGTGACGACATCCACGCCAGGGTCAGGGACCTCAGGCTGCGTCTGCTCGCCGGCGGCTAGGCGGAGCGTTGTTGGTTCACCCTTGACTCTCGAAGTTGCCGAACACCTGCAGCCAAGATCTCCCGCACCAATTCGCTGGCCGGAATCTCGCGCTCGGCCGCAAGCTCCACAATCTGATGCTTCATTTCCGCAGTGACCCTCAGGTTCAGCTGCGGTGAATGCTTCCCCAGCGGCGCCTGGGGATCAAGATTCGGACGCCCACCTATGAGGCGATTTAGCTCTCCGGGGTCCATTCCAGCCGCGGCAAGGATATCTCGCGCATGAGCAGCGGCATCAGCTCCATGCAACACACCCTCATAACTCGCTGAGGGGACCATGTCATTTTCTGCCCAGTCAGCCATCGCCTGATAGTAATCTTGCTGCTCCGCGGTCAGTTCCGGCGTTGATTTCTCAGCCATCGTTTCTCATCCTTCCCAGCATCCTCGAACGGGCTTCCATTACATGAAAAATGAGCACGTCCCGCGGCGGTGTAATCTCCGCCATTACTTCAAGCAACGGCCCTCCCCGTTTCCGTGGCGGACCAATGTACAAGGTGGGCCTACCCCGGCCCGCAATTCTTGGATCGTCGAACTCAGTTTCCAAGTGATAGGCATTCACCATGGCGTGTAACGCATCCTCATGCGGAACACCATGCTTATCTGCAGAAGCTGCAAACATGATTACCATCAACCAATTGTCCTACAAAAGCTTATGCAGCACAATAGTCTGTTGTGCCGGATGCTGTCGCGCCCTCAGCGCAGCACCGCTGACTGCCCACGCTCCACCAACGGCGCGATGCCGGCGTAAAAGAACTCAATGCTGTCGGCCGACCCGTGCTGCACACGCTTCATGACCTTGCCCATCGCCATCACCGTGACACTGCACGCCGGCTCGCCAACAACCAAAACAAAGGCATCGCCGCCGTCATCCTCCACGTAGCGACCACCAAAATCGGCGCGGGCCACCTCGAACACGTAGGCGGCGGCGCGAAGGTAGTCGTCCTGGCTCAGCGGCGTGGTCCGCTCGCCGTACTCACCCAGCAAACGGTCGACGGCGGCCAGAGACTCCGGCGAGCCGTCCAGTTCGCCCATAGAGACAAAAGAACCCGCGGCTGCCGCGACAAAGTCGGCTGCGTGGCCGGTCATGGTTTTCGCGAGCTGGGCGGTGGCGGAATCCGCATCGCCGCCGCGTTTGCCGTCCAAATAGTCCCGCAGCAGTTCGAACGACTCCCCGTTGTCGTTGCTGAACTTGGGGAGCAGCCCTGTGGCCCACATGATCCATGCGACCACGCTGGTGCCGATCTTGCCGGCACCCGCCGGTGAGAAGCGGATACTTTCGGTCAGCAGGTACCCGTCGTTCACCGGTTCCATCCTCATCCGCACCCGTTGGAGAATGCCGCCCTGTTTGCCTTGGACGTCCATGCGCGATTCCGGCACGTGGTCAGCGATGGTCCATGTGACTACATCAAAGTCACATTCGGCCCCGTGGCGCTCCTCCCATGACTTGCCCGCCTCCAGCGCAAAGTCTGGCCCGGGGACAAACTCTGTCGTGTGCTTCACATATTTACCCGTCACGGCCGGGTTGGTGAAGGCATCCCAGATACCCTCCGGGTCACCCTTGAAATGTGCAAAATTGCTGAACGAGGCGTATCCCAACTGCGCTCCTGTATTGATCGGCTGAAACCAATAACCGAGTATAGGCAAGCCGCTCCCCTTCTGTAGAAGGACGGCGCCGGGACGTCACTTTCCCCCAGTATTCTCACCAAGCCCCGCAGCCACCGAGAGAAGGAAGACCCCGCCGCGGGACCAAGCCCGCGGCCAAACTTCCCAAATAAGGAAGTGTCTACTGTTCCTGCATGGGTATCCGCACCCGCGTGTTCCTGCACGGGTATCCGCACCCGCGCTCGGCCGCAAGCGGAGTGCCGAAAGCAACAGACACCCAGCCGCCTAGGTGGATGGAAACCGAGATGGCACCGGAGGCCGAGTTCAGCATGACGCTCAATAGCGGCCAGCCGGCGATGGCGCCACAGGCCTCCCACGAGCACGCGCGCGCCCGGTCGCATCATAGACCGCCAAGTCCTCGGTCCGCCAGGACTTCGCCAAAAGCTCGGTGCCGCGGGCCGCGCGACTGATGCGGGAGGGGTCATGCATCGTCACCGTAATTCATTCGTTCATTGGTGGTTCATCACGAATGACCGGAAGGGTCCTGCATAAGTTCATCTACGTTCTCATCCAACCCGCGCAAACCGCACAAACCTCCCGGTTCATAGTCCAGACAGTCTATGATCCAAGACAATGCGGCTGTCTCTAGGGCATGATCGACGGCGGGATGTCGCCTTGCACTCTTGGCTCGCCCGGTTGTGGGGTTCCGCAACATCGGCATAGACCTGTGCAGCCAGGAGACCCGCGGGAATGCGTGGCATGCCGTCGCTTGGTCCCCACGGCTGCGGGGTATTGGCGCGGTAACATATACCCTTTAAGTGAGATTTGGCATACTCTCAGATTGAACAATAGCGGACACCGTGCCTCTATCGTTTTCGGCCTGCACTTTTGGTCTCCGTGAAGGCCGGGGTTTTTATTTACGCACCTCACAAAACTGATTCAAAATAACTTCTTGGAAGAGGAAGAGAAAATAGAAAATGGGGGAACCATATGGAACTGAATAACGTACCCGTCCGGCCAGAACCGGTGCGGGGCAGTCCACCTATCAGCCGCTCACTGCGGCGGCTTCGAAACTCCGTCAGTCACGGTATGCGAGGGTCACGAAAGATCGTAGCGGCAATGGCTGCTACAGGAATTGCCATGGCAGGCGTCGTTGCCCTTGCCCCGGCAGTATCGGCGGCCCCGATCAATCCCCAGCCTGTAAGCTGTGTCAACACCATCTACGCGCTTGAGCACACCGCAAATCCGCACCGGATTATCGCTGTTAACCAAGACGCGGGAACGCAAACACCAATCGCAAGTATTTCCGGGGCAGGAGCCAGCAACGCCCTTGCCGTCGACAGTGCTACCAACAGCTTTTGGGTCGCGTCACAAGCTACAAATCAAGTTACCACTACGGTCAGCCGCATAGATTCAATGACCGGCGCCGTCACAAACTTTCCTCTGCAGTTGACAACCCTCCCGGCGACCAATGGTGGCCTGGTGATGGGTGCGCACTCCTCGTCGACTGGCATCTACTACTTTGGCGCTGTATCAGCCGGAACCCTCTACGTATATGGTTTCGACACCACAACCAACACGGCCATTCCTGGAGTCATCGCCCGGATTACCTTGGGCATCGAGAATAATGGTGATTTTGCTCTGGACGGGCAAGGCCGCCTATTTTTGGTCAATTCAGGCGCACTGCTGAGAGTTGATGTTCCCCTGCCGACCGTGGGAACTCCGAATGGACCCTTGCTGTCGGCATCTTCCATCGCTGCGCTCGATTCGGGGCCCACGGGGTCGCTGGCGATAGGCAGCGACGGATACCTTTATGTGGGCATCAATGTGGCAGGCGCAACGGTGACAAACAATGTCAAAGTAAATCCAAGCACGGGCGTTGTCGTCAGCACCACGCCCTTGACTGGCGCAGGGTTGATCGGCGACTTTGCCTCCTGTGCTCAGCCCAACACCATCACTGTCGAAAAGAACCTGCCGGACAACCGTCTGGCTGCCACGGATCAGTTTGAAGTTGCTGTTACAGGCGGAGGAATCTCCACCGGAAACCGTGGGCTCACTGAAGGTAATGAGAGTGGGATTCAGAACCAAGTCGCGAGCGAAGCAGCAGGACCGCTTCTCGGCCTGGTGGGGCAGACATACGCCATTGCCGAATCGCCAGCAGGAACAACCAACGCAGACAGCTACATGTCGAGTTGGCAATGCATCAACAGGTCGGACGATGATGCCGTTGTAGCCGAAGGCTTGGGATCTACCGGTTCCTTCACCATGCCCAGCACAGGCGCCATGGGATCGGACATCGTCTGCCAGTTCACAAATATTCCCCGCATGCCCGCAATTTCGTTGGAGAAGACTTCCGACAGGGACACGCTGGTCCTGGGCGAGACAATTACCTATTCGTTCCTCGCACGGAACACAGGGAACGAACCGCTGACGGACGTCGTCATCTCCGAAAGCAGCTTCACAGGCTCCGGCCAGATGTCCCCCTTGACCTGCGTTCCGGGGCAGCCGGCCAACTTGGCAGTTAACGACACCCTCCTGTGCACGGCTACGTACGCTGTCACGCAGGCTGACGTCGATGCTGCATTTGTGGCCAATAGTGCCGATGTCACGGGTAATCCACCCACCGGGCCACCCGTCACCGCAGCAGATGACGTACAAGTACCTTCTACGCCGGCACCTGCGATGACGTTTACCAAGACCGCTGACGATTCAGCAGTTCAGAACCCCACACAGGTCGGAGATGTTATTACCTATAACTTCACCGCCAACAACACCGGAAACGTCACCCTGACCGGAGTCGTCATCAACGACGCCCTGGCAGGACTGTCCGAGCTCGTCTACACCTGGCCCGGCACCGCAGGAACCCTGACACCGGGTGAAACCGTGACAGCAACCGCCACCTACGCGATCACCCAAGCCGATATCGATGCCGGCCAGGTCGCGAACACAGCAACAACCACCGGCACACCACCGACCGGCGACCCGATCACTCCCCCACCGGGAGAGACCACCACACCGATCCCGCCGGCACCTGTAGATCCCACTGATCCACCGGTGCCGACACAACCGCCGGTACCTGCAGATCCGACAGCGCCAGCAGTACCCGTCGTACCTACAAAGCCGACAGCGTCGGCAAGTCCGACATCTCCAGCGGGCAACGGCGGCTCTCCGCTGGCCATCACTGGTGGAGGGCTGGTCTTGCTGCCGCTCGGACTGTTTGTGCTTGTGGGAGGCATGATCGTCTTGGTCTCCAACCGTCGACGGGCCAAGAGAATGTAGGAAGAATGTAATTATGTAGTTCGCTCTGCTGGGTTCGCCGGTTCCGTTCAGGTCCGGCGAACCCAGTTTTTTCACCATAGAAATGAGAATCAGTTTGTCATTCCGTAAGAAGCTCGTCACTACTGTTGTGGTTCTGGGGCTTGGTGCCGTTCTCTCGAGCTGCGCGTCCGAGGATGCTCCGCCGTCCAATAACGAATCGAATGTATCCCAGACGATCACCACCCAGAAGGCTACGACGGAAAAGCCCGTGGCTTCAAACCCCGGGAAAGGAATAATCACGGCCACGAAGATGAACTCCTGCAGCACTGACACCGGGCCGGTCACTGCCGAAGGAACCGTCATTCCTCCAGCGAACACTCCCGGAAAAGTCGTGATTACGGTCAGCTGGATTGACTCGACGAATTCCTCTGTTTTCGCCCAGGGCAGTCAGACCTTCAAAGATCCTGAGCCGGGGAAGAGTCTGGATTGGTCAATAGCCTCGACCTTGGACGCCGAGTCCACGAATGTCCAGTGTGTACTGGGGGCGACTGTCCTCCCATAGGCGCGTGATCTTTGACGTTACCGTTCCAAAGCGACCGCGCCGCGTTCCAGGCATTTCACACGTTTAGGTTCAAGCTAAAAAGGAGGACCCCCGGAATCCGGGGGTCCTCTTTTTGACACACACAGCGGCCGGCCTTGCCCGACGCCTGCCAGGAGAATAGGACCGCTGTAGCCCGTTTCTTGCCACGTTCATGGAACCAGCTGTTCAGCCAGTCATTGAACCGTCAGGAGTGTTGCACCGAGGCGTCCTTCGTTTCCTTGTTTAATCATCCCGTCATCGTTTCCGGCATGGAGGTCAACAGGGACGGTCCTCAGGGAAGTCGACGTGGTTGAGATTCGGAAAGTTTTGCGAGCGTGGCCTGCTAATGCGGGTTGCACACCGTGGGCGAGCGGGCAAGGAGGCGGCCGCCCCGGCGCGCTGATCAAGCATGAGGAACAAATCCGAGACTTGGACACAACGCCATGGCACCCCGCGAAACTCGTCCCAGAGTCGATGGGAACCCCGCCGCGGGACCAAATCCGCGGCGGGACGTCCCAAATATGGATGGAGCTATTGCTCCTGCATGGGGATCCGCACCCCGCGCTCGGCCGCAACCTCAACAGCCCGCTCATACCCGGCGTCGGCGTGGCGGATCACACCCATGCCGGGGTCGTTCGTCAGCAAGCGGGCAAGTTTTTCCGCAGCCAACGGGGTGCCGTCGGCGACGGAGACCTGGCCGGCGTGGATGGAGCGGCCGATGCCCACTCCCCCGCCGTGGTGAATGGAAACCCAGGTGGCGCCGGATGCTGTGTTGAGCATGGCGTTCAGAAGAGGCCAGTCAGCAATGGCGTCCGAGCCGTCTTTCATGGCTTCGGTCTCGCGGTACGGCGATGCCACGGAGCCGGAGTCGAGGTGGTCGCGCCCAATGACAATCGGCGCGGACACCTTGCCGGAAGCCACCAACTCATTGAACAGCACACCGGCCTTGGCACGTTCGCCGTAGCCGAGCCAGCAGATGCGGGCCGGCAGGCCCTCGAACTCAACATGCTCCTGGGCGGCGTCGAGCCAGCGGTGCAGATGGGCGTTCTCGGGGAACAGTTCCTTCAGCGCCTCGTCGGTGACGCGAATATCTTCCGGATCCCCGGACAGGGCAACCCAGCGGAACGGGCCCATCCCCTCGCAGAACAACGGACGGATGTAGGCCGGGACGAAGCCCGGGAACTCGAACGCCCGCGAGTAGCCACCCTTGCGGGCCTCGTCGCGGATGGAGTTGCCGTAGTCGAAGACCTCGGCGCCGGCGTCCTGGAATTCCACCATGGCCTGCACGTGGCGGGCCATCGCATTCTGGGACTTCTTCGTGAAGCCGTCGGGATCGGCCTCGGACTCGGCAGCCCACTCCTCCACGGAGTATTCGGTGGGCAGGTAGGAGAGCGGATCGTGCGCACTCGTCTGGTCAGTGACAATGTCGACCGTGAATTCCCCGGCCTTGTGGCGCTCCAGAATGGCGGGGAAGATCTCCGCGGCATTGCCCACGACACCCACGGACAGCGGAGTCTTGGAAGCCTTGGCGGCGAGCACGCGCTCCAGCGCAGCATCCAATGAAGGTGCCAGCTCATCCAGGTACCGCTTGCCCACGCGGCGCTTGAGCCGCTCCTCCGACACGTCAACGATCAAGCAGGCACCGCCGTTCAGCGTGACGGCCAGCGGCTGCGCGCCGCCCATGCCACCACAGCCGCCGGTCAGGGTCAGCGTCCCGGCCAGGGTGCCGCCGAAGCGCTTCTCCCCGATCGCCGCGAAGGTTTCAAAGGTGCCCTGCAGGATCCCCTGCGTGCCGATGTAAATCCAGGAACCGGCCGTCATCTGGCCGTACATCATGAGCCCCTCGGCCTCGAGCTTGCGGAACTCGGGCCAGGTAGCCCAGTCCCCCACCAGATTCGAGTTGGCCAACAGCACACGAGGCGCCCACACGTTGGTGCGGAAGACTCCCACCGGCTTGCCCGACTGCACCAGGAGGGTCTCGTCGTCATCGAGCGTCTTGAGCGTGGCCACAATTGCGTCGTAGGCCTCCCAGGAACGGGCCGCCCGCCCGGTGCCGCCGTAGACCACGAGATCCTCGGGTCGCTCGGCAACCTCGGGGTCCAGGTTGTTCATGAGCATGCGCAGCGGCGCCTCGGTCTGCCAGGATTTTGCCGAAAGGTCGGTGCCACGTGCCGCGCGGATGGTGCGGGAGGGGTCATGCATCGTTGCCATGATTGCTTCCTTAGCTGTTGGTTCAAGGTCGGTGCCCGGAAAATTCCCGGAGTGCTTCTATGTCTCAATCAAACCCCGGCCCGACGCGCAATCCTAGGGGCTCGGCAGGCAGACCGTCTGTCATCCAAGACAATAGGCAGCTTCAGGGGATGCACGACGGCGGGATGTCACCTTGCGTGGTTGACCCGCCCATGCGCTGCCTCAAGTGCGCGATTACGAGCCTTTGAGCCTTCCGAACGACAGTGTTACAGGTAACAATTTTGGTATGGCTGCCAGGGATCGAGTGAGTGAGTACCGGCGACGGATGCGGAAACAGGGCTTCCGGCCGCTTCAAGTGTGGGTGCACGACGCCCGCACCGCGGGCTTTCGTGAAGAAGCGCATCGGCAAGCATCCGCCATCGCCGCGGCAGATACCTTGACTGATTGCCAGACCTTCGTAGAGGCTGCATCTGTTTCGTGGGAAGACGAGTGATCAGGGACGAAATCTGGACGGTTGCCGGAGGCGTCTGTTCCAGCAAGCCGCGCCCGGCACTAATGATGCAAGATGGCCGCTTCGAAGCGACAGAATCCATCACCGTGCTGCCGCTAACTTCAACCTTGGTAGACGCACCTTTGCTGCGCATCGCCGTTCAACCGACAGAGCTGTCAGGCTCGCTCCGGGACAGCTACATCATGGTGGACAAACTGACGACCGTGCGCAGATCCAACGTGCAGTCCCGCGTCGGGAGACTGACACCCACCCAGCTGGATCAGGTGGAGCGGGCCCTGCTCGTCTTTCTCGGGATCGCTTGATAAATGCCCGTCAGGGGCACCCGCAGGAGCAGATCCGGCGGGGTGGACACGGCGGTGGGCACGAACGGATTGTCCACGATCTAGTCTCGTGAATATACGTGTAAGTCGTGAATATGGCTCACACGCTACGCGAGTCCCAGTTCCAACGACCAGCAGGCACCAACGGCTCAAGGATGCAACGACCAGAAGCGGCGGCCGCCCCACCAAGGGGGGACGGCCGCCGTCGAACTTCAAGCAGGTGTGCTAGACGAACGCGGCGATCCCCGTGATGGCGCGTCCGGCAACCAGGGTGTTGATCTCGTAGGTGCCCTCGTAGGTGTAGATGGCCTCGGCGTCGCAGAAGATCTTCGCCATCTCGTAGTCCACGGAGACGCCGTTGCCGCCCAGGATGCCCCGGCCCAGCGCCACGGTCTCGCGCATGCATTTGGTCACGAAGGCCTTGGCCATGGCGGAATGTTCGTTGCGGGTGGTGCCCGCGTCCTCCATCTGCGCCAGCCGGACCATCATGCCCATCGACGCCTGCGCGTTGGAGAGCATGGTGACCAGTTGTTCCTGGATGAGCTGGAAACTGGCAATGGGCTTGCCAAACTGGTGGCGCTCCACGGCATACTTCCGGGCCACATCGAACGCCGCCAGTTGGATGCCCACGGCCTGCCAGCCCACCGTGGCGCGGGTGGTCTTGAGCACCTTGTTGGTGTCGCGGAAGCTGTTGGCGTTGGCCAGCTTGTTGAAGGCCGGCACGACGACGTCCTGCAGGACAATGTCGGCATTCTGGACCGCGCGCAGGGCAATGCGATTTTCAATCAGGGTCGCGGTGAAGCCCGGGGTGGAGGTGTCCACGAGGAAGCCCTTGACCTGGTCGTCGGCCACGTCCTTGGCCCACACGATCACATAGTCGGAGAACGTGGAGTTGCCAATCCAGCGCTTCTCTCCGTTCAAGACCCATGAATCACCGTTCCATTCGGCCGTGGTTTGGGTGCCGCCGGCAACGTCGGATCCGGCCAAAGGCTCGGTGATGGCAAAGACGCCGGTCTTGCGCAGCGCGTAGATGTCCGGCAGCCACGCCGCCTTCTGCTCCTCGGAGGCGAGCAGTTCGATGGAGCCGGTGAACAGTCCGTCGTGGCCGCTGAAGAACGTGCCGAAGGAGGCGTCCACGCGGTGGATGGCGGCGGTGACCATGCCGGCCAGCAGGTGCGAATATCCTTGGCGGCGGACCGGGCTGATCATGTCCAGCTTGGCAACCTCGGGGATCAGGTGGACGGGGAATTCGCTGCGGTTCCAGAAGTCGCGGGAGACGGGCCGGACGTTGGCCTCCATCCAGTCGCGAATTTCATTTATCCGGGCCAGCTCGTTGGCCGGAAGCAGGGATTCAAAAAAGAAGAAATCGCCATCAGGGTATGGCAGAGCGGTGGAAGCGGCGGCCGGGCCAGCCACAGTGGCGGCGGAAACAGCGGTGTCGGTCATGGAAATCTCCTCCAGGGGATGGGGCAGGGTGGCCGTTGGCCGGGGGATCTGCCGGAAGGCGGCGCATGGCACCCGCTCCGGGCCGCCGTTGTGGATTGCGGTGTCCTTCGAACATAGCCCGGACCGGGGTGGAAAATATGAGCCCGATCACGCAAATCGGCTGCTCGTCTCGGATCACAGACGAGTTTGGTGAACCGCATCACGTTCCGTCCACGCATTCATGCTCAGATGGACTCAAGAAATTCACCACGACAACGCAACGTTCCAATGGAGGAATGAGATGTCCAGAATACAAACTGTGCGAAAGAGCGGGCCGGCCATTGAGCGCCGATCCATCGACTTCGTGCCGCACCGCGAGCGCCACGGCAAGCCCTTTGGCCAGTTCACCCTGTGGTTCGGGGCGAACATGCAGATCACTGCCATCGTCACCGGTGCCCTGGCCGTCATCTTCGGCGCCCCCGCATTTTGGGGCATCATCGGCTTGTTCATCGGCAACCTGCTCGGCGGCGCCGTCATGGCCCTCCATGCAGCGCAGGGTCCCAAGCTGGGCATGCCGCAGATGATCTCCAGCCGCGCCCAATTCGGCGTGTTTGGCGCCGTCATCCCGCTGATCCTGGTCATCGTCATGTACCTGGGCTTCGCCGCCACCGGGGCCGTGCTTGCCGGGCAGGCCGTGGACCAGATCCTCCCCACCGACAGCCCCGTTGTGGGCGTGCTGGTCTTCGGTGCACTGACCGTGCTGGTGGCCACGCTGGGCTACAAGTACATCCACATGTTGGGCCGGATCTCCACGATCGTGGGCATCATCGGCTTCACTTACCTTGCCATCCAGCTTTTCCTCAAGCACGACGTCGGATCCGTCATGGGTGTGGGTGGTTTCGCCATTCCCACGTTCCTGCTCGCCATTTCCCTCAGCGCAGGCTGGCAGTTGACGTACGGCCCCTACGTGGCGGACTACTCCCGCTACCTGCCGGCCAACACACATGCCACCAAGACGTTCTTCGCCTGCATGTCCGGTTCCGTTCTGGGCGCCCAGTGGTCCATGACCCTCGGCGCAATGTTCGCAGCCATCGCGATGCCTTCCGGGAAGGCGTTCATTGACAACCAGGTGGCGTTTGTGGGCGATCTGGCCGGTGGCGGCGCCATTGCCGTGCTGATGTACATCGTGATTGTGGTGGGCAAGCTGACCGTTAACACGCTTAATGCCTATGGCGGCTATATGACCATCCTGACCTCCGTCAGCGCCTTCACCCGCCAGCTGCGTTTTGCCCCCTGGGTCCGCTTTGCCTACGTCATCGGCTTCATCGGTGTCTCCGTCATCATCGCCCTCGTGGCCTCCGAGGGCTTCATCTCCAACTTCAAGAACTTCGTGCTTCTGCTGCTGATGGTCTTCATCCCGTGGAGCTCCATCAACCTGGTGGACTTCTACTTCTCCTCGAAGGAAAAGGTGGATATCCCGGCGCTCTACGACCCCAAGAGCCGCTATGGCGCCTGGAATGTTCCAGCACTGCTGACCTACCTGCTCGGCGTTGTGGTGCAGATCCCGTTCCTGGCCCAGTCCATGTACACCGGCCCCATCACTCCCCTGCTGGGCGGCGCGGACATCTCCTGGCTCGTCGGACTGGTGGTCACGGCCCTTGTCTACTACCCCGTGGCCAAGCGCTTCAACCACCCGCCGGCAGAGATGGTCTACCCGGCCGACGACGAAATCTCCCCCGATCCCGCAGTGGTGGAGCCCCTCGAAACCCCCGCCCCATGACCACGGTCCAGACCATTCCAGAGACCGTACCGGGGACCTCACCCGTGCCCCGGCCGCGGCAGCTGGTGTCCACGCTGCCCGTCTATTCCAAGGCGGGCGGCACGGTCCCACCCAGGTGGCGGGCGTCGTCGAACGAGTCCTTCCTGCCGCCGTCGCCCCCGGTCCTGGCCGCCATTGATGCAGCGGCCCGGCATTGTCAGCAGTACCCCACGCTGCAGGGCGATCCACTGGTCGCGGCGCTGAGCCGCGGCCTGGGGGTCGCCGAGGATCAGGTTGTGGCCGGCGCCGGCTCGCTCGCGGTGCTCCAGCAGCTGCTGACGGCATTCGCCGGTCCCGGCAAGAACGTGGTTTTCGCCTGGCGAAGCTACGAGGCCTACCCCATCCTGGTCCGCCTCACCGGAGCCCGCGACATCCAGGTGCCGCTCACCGCCGCCCACACGCACGACCTCCCGGCCATGGCCAGCGCCGTCACCGCCGACACCGCGGCCGTCATCCTGTGCAGTCCAAACAATCCCACGGGCACGGTCCTGGCTGCGGCGGCGCTGGAAGACATCCTGGTGCGCATCCCCTCGCACGTGCTGGTGGTCCTGGACCAGGCGTATCTGGAATTTACGGACGACGCCGGCGCCTCCTCCCAGCACAGCCTTGCCTTGCTCGCGGCTCACCCCAATCTCGTCCTGCTGCGCACCTTTTCAAAGGCGTACGGTCTGGCCGGGCTGCGGGCGGGTTACCTTGTGGCCGGAGAGGACATTGCCGCTGCCGTGCGCGCCGTCTCGCCACCCTTTGGCCTGAACAAGGTGGCAGAGGCTGCCGCCGTGGCCGCCCTGGCCGACACGAAGGCGCTGGATGCGACTGTTTCCACTGTCCGGGAGGGGCGCGCAGCCCTGCATGCAGCGTTCACAGCCTGTGGCCTGCACCTTCCGGACAGCGGCGGAAACTTCCTGTGGCTGCCGGTTGGCGACGGTGCCGCGTCGCTGGAGGCCGCCTGCCTGGCTGAAAGTGTCAGCGTCCGCAGCTTCGCCGGTGAGGGCGTGCGGGTCACGGTTGGCTCCCGCGACGCGGAGGCTGCCGTGTTGCGGGCCGTGGAAGCGTGGCTGGCCGACTAGTCCCCGTAGCTCCGTACCAGAGCCACGCTCACCCGCTGGGCCGCAGCCGTCGGGAGATTTCCGTGGCGCAGCGTGTGACCTCGGGCAGCCATTGCTGTGCCAGGTCCTCTACCCTGATGGTTCGTTCCTGGACGATTCCCTCGGCCGCATTGCGGGCCGCGGCGGCCGGACTCAAGGCAGGGCGGTTGGCCACCGTCAACGTCACGCTGGCCACGGCGAGCCCGCTGTGGTCAAGGACCGGGACCGCGATGCTGGAGAACCCGTCGGTGACCTCGTCCTGTTCCCAGGAGAAGCCCCGCTCCCTGATCCGCTCCAGCAGTTCGTTCAGCGCAGGCACCGAGTGCACACCCGTTTCATACCGTGTGGGGAATGCCTCGGGCCCCGGAAACAAGGCGTCCAGCTGTTCGGCCGACATCGCGGCCAGCATGGCGCGGCCGCTGGCCGTGAGGTGCGCCGGCAGCCGGACACCGGGATTCGTCACGAGGGTGGACTGCCGCTTGGCCCGCTCCTCGATGACATAGATGACCTCGCGCCCGTGCATGACGGCCAGGTGGGCGGTTCGCTTGGTGCGCTCCACGAGCTGCGCCAACGGAAAACGGGCCAGCCGCTGCAGCGGCGCCTGGCGGGAATAGCCCGTCCCGAGCTCGTGCGCGGTGACACCCAGCGCATACTTGCGCTCCTCCGGCAGGTGCACCACAAAGCCGTCGTCCACCAGGGCGGCGAGCAGGTGATAGGTGGTGGAGCGGGGCAGGTCCACGTCCCGGGCGATGGCGGCAGCCCCCACCGGTCCGGCCTGCGCCGCCACGTAGCGAAGTACCGAAAGCACGTTTCTGGCTGCCGGGACCTGCGGCAAATTCTGTGTACCCATGCAGACATGCTAGCCCTAACTCGTCTGTGATCACAGACGAGTTAGGGCCAAGGAATGGGTTCTTCGCGCATTTCAATGCTGTGATGGTAGTAACAACGACCGGATTGCCGGACCATCCCCACGTACAAAGGCTGGATTTTTCATGACTACTCCCCCACCTGTCGCGGCCACCCACAAAACCGCTGCCCACGATCCCGCAGCCCTTAACCGTCCCGGCTCCCTCGAGGGCCTGCGCGTGCTGGACCTGTCCCGGGTGCTGGCCGGCCCTTTCTGTGCCATGATCCTGGCGGACCTGGGCGCCGAGGTCATCAAGGTGGAGAGTCCCGACGGCGACGACTCCCGCCATTTCGGGCCCTGGTTCAACGGCGAATCCGCCTACTACCGCCTGTTCAACCGCAGCAAGTACGGCGTCACGATGGACCTGAAGGTTGCCGAGGAGCGTGAGCGCCTGCTCGCCCTGGTGAGGCGGTCCGACGTCGTGATTGAGAACTTCCGGCCCGGGGTCATGGACCGCCTCGGTCTCTCCGCAGAGAAGCTCCTGCAGGAGAACCCGCGGCTGGTCGTTGTCAGCATTTCAGGCTTTGGCCAGGCAGGGCCGCTGCAGAACGCCCCGGCCTACGACCTCATTGCGCAGGCCATGAGCGGGCTGATGTCGATCACCGGCTGGCCGGGCGGGGAGGCGACGCGGATCGGCATCAGCATTGGTGATGTCATTCCCGGCCTGTACGGGGCGATCGCCGCGCTGGCGGCCATCAACGAGCGCCACCTGACGGGCAGGGGCCAGCATATTGACGTCGCCATGCTGGACAGCCTGATCTCCGTGCTGGAATCGGTGGGCATGCGTGCCCTTCACGGCGAGGAGCCCGTGGCCTGCGGCAATGACCATGCCATGTCCACGCCGTTCAGCACCTACCAGACCGGGCGCGGTGCCATCGCCATCGCCATTGCCGGGGACCGTTTGTTACCGCGGCTGACCGAGGCGCTGAATCGTTCGGAGTGGCTCAGCGACGACCGTTTCAAGGAGCAGACACGGCGCAACGAATTCCCTGCCGAATTCCGGGCCGCACTGGAGGAGGCGCTGCACCCCTTCACCGATGACGAGGCGATCGAGCTGCTCTCCGCCCACCACGTGCCCGTCTCAAAGGTGCACTCCGTCAATGAGGCGCTCACCAGTGAGCACTCGGCCCACCGCGGCAACGTCGCCACCGAGTCGGACGGCTTCAAAACGCTGGCGTCCCCGCTGCGATTGTCAGGGTCCGTGGCACCGTCGCCCGCTCCTGCCCTGGGCCAGCACAACAGTCTGGTCGACACCTGGATTGCGGGTGGGGAGCGCACCGGGTTGTAGTGGATGGACGACGGCGGGCCACCACCGTGAGCGGGTGACTCACCGTCGGCGCCCCACCCACAGCCCGTGCAGCAGCGGCAGTACCGACACAATCATCAACACATTCCCGAACACCAGGTCGCCCGCCCGCACCACCGCACCGGCAACCAGCAACGCCCCGAACACAACGAACGAGGTCAGCCGCTGAGTCAGCCGGCCCAGCCGTGCCGTCTGTCGTTCCAGGCGCCGGTTGGACACCGTCAGCGTACCCTCCTCCGCATGAGCCAGAAAAGTGTCCAGCCGCTTCGGCAAACGAACAGCAATGCCTGCAATCTCAAGCGCCTGCCGGCCCACGTCCTGCACCAGGTTCCCGCGCTCGTCGCGCAGCAGCTGCGCAGCATAAGGCTCAATCGAGTCCCAAAGATTGAACTCGGCATCCAGAGCGCTGCACACTCCGGAGGTCAGCGACATCGCGCGGATGATGAGCAGGAAGTTCTCCGGCAGCTGAAACGGCAGCGCGCGCACCACCTCGCCGAATTCCCCCGCAAAGTCACGGAATTCCTTCTGGTCCACGTCGCGCAGCTGGGCGAACCCCATCCCGCCAAACCGGGCAAAGAGTTGGGTCATCGCCCGCTCCAGCTCGTGCGTGTCCGCCGACGGCACCAGCACACCAACCTCGCCCATCGCCTCCACCAGCCCTGCGCCGTCACGCGCGGCCGCCGCGATTAGCAACTTTCGCAGCCCGCTGCGCGTCGTATCCGAAACATGGCCCATCATGCCGAAGTCAATAAACGTCAGCTTCCACGGGCGCCCAGCGGACGGTGAGGCAACCGGGGTCACAAAAATGTTGCCGGGGTGCGGATCGGCGTGGAAGAAGCCGTTGGTGAACAGCTGGTCGAACATGACCGATGCGAATACCGGGGCCACCTCCTTGGGATCGATCCCCGCCGCGCGCAGCGCTTCAGAATCCGTGACTTTGATGGCTGTGACATCCTCCAGTGTCAGCACGCGCCGCGTCGTCCGCTCCCACACGACGCCGGGCACGGCCACTTTCACATCAGAGGCAAATTCCTCGGCGAAGCGCTCGGCATTCGCCGCCTCGTTCAGGTAGTCGATCTCCTCGAGGCTGGTCTTGGCAAACTCCTCCACCAGGGCGGGAGCGTCAACACGGGAAGACACCAGCCGCACATGGCTGAGCCAGCCAGCCACCTTGCGCAACGCTGCGAGGTCCACATCCACAATCGATTCAATGCCGGGGCGCTGGACCTTTAACACAACTGTGCCGAGCCCGGCATCTGCGGCATTGCCCGGCAGCAGCTGCGCCCGGTGCACCTGCCCAAGCGATGCGGCAGCAACGGGTGTCGAATCCACCGAGGCAAACACTGCCTCCAGCGGTGCACCCAGCTCCGCCTCCGCCAAAGCCCGGATCAACGGAAAAGCCACCGGCGGCACCTCATCCTGGAGCCCCTCCAACTCGGCGGTGATTTCCGGCGGCAACACATCCAGCCGGGAGGACATGAACTGACCCACCTTGATCATCAGCCCGCCCAGATCCACGGCCAGCACATGGAAGCGCCGCGCGAACCGCCGCATCCGCTCCGCCCTGCTGCGCTCGGCGATCCTGGAGAGCCCAACCCGCGGAAGCAGCAACTCGTACCACCACGTCACCGCCAGGTTCCACGCCGCGAAGCGCAGGATGCGGCGGTAGCGCGCGCGGATGTTCCCGGCGCCGGGCACCGTCTCCGTGCCGTCGCGTCGAGCCAAGGCCACCTACGTCAGCCCTCGGCGAGGATTGAGTACAGTTTCCGACGTGCCTCTTCGAGCACCGCCACGGCGTCTTCGACCTGCTTCTTATTGCCCGTGCGCCCCACCTGAGCCGCTGCCTGGGCAAGTTCCATGCCAGCCTTCGGCAATGCCGTAAACACAGGGTTCGGCCCGGAAGCCTCCCAGGGCGAGACAGATTCGGCACCCGCTGCCTCTTCCCGACCCGCCTCAGTCAGCGAATAGATCTTGCGTCCGTTGTCCTCCTCGGCGCTGACCAGACCCTCATCGGCCAGCAACTGCAAGGTCGGATAGACGGAGCCGGCGCTGGGTTTCCAGCTCCCACCGCTGCGCTCCTCTATTTCACGGATGATCTGGTACCCGTGCATGGGACGCTCCGCCAGCAATGCCAGCACCGCCGCCCGCAATCCGCCGCGCCCGGCACGGGTGCCCGAGCGCTTTTCAAACCGTGACCGGAAGTCTTCGACGGCCTGCCACACGCCGTCGAAGTTGTTGCCCATGAATCCGCCTGCGGGGAATGAATTGTTCATTTTGAGCTCCTTAGTCAATCGCGAACGATACTAAACGATAGCTAACGATATACCCGGGTGGTCTCAAAGACAATGGTTCCGTCGCGTCTCACAGCTACCAGGCACGACGGTGGGAAGCTGAGCAAACCCACCAAATGAGAATTGCCGCACTCGCCGTGCTGACGTCGCTTCCATTGTCAGCAGTGGGCAGCGTGGTGGAGGACACCAACGTGAAGCAACTGATCCTTCAGTCAGCAGCGCCCGCTCGCAGCAGATCGTGTTGATTCATCCCCGGAGCGGCAACGACAGATCATCAGGGTATGCCCACAAGTCCCCATGCAACTTCTGAACGAGTATCGGGAATGCCGTCTACGGTCAGTCTAAAGGTGCGGCTAAGTTTCGTGGCACGCGTCTCGCATCGGTATTACACGTCACTGGTGTCGTCCATCCGGTCAGACAGGACTGTGATGGGACTCTGCGGATCGAGCTCCTATTGAAGCCATGCCCGACCTGCTACCACGGTAAGTGCTAGCCGCCCGCCTGATGGGCTGATTCATGGGAAAGACAGCCCATCAGAGTGTCAGTCGCGAGCTGAGTCGTACCCGGGCTACGGCCTAATATCATCATCACAATGCTAAGTCTGGAGAACATAAGACACGCCCACTACGAGTACCCAGATGGAAGACACCAACCACAGCACTTCTTGCCCCACTGATCCCCAACTGCAACAGGAAGCTATCAGGGCGGCTGCAAAGTCTTTTGTGAGTGACCGGCGTCTTAACATGTGAGACGAATGGGGTCGTGGCTGTTAAAAAGCGAGAACTCCCGTTAAGCCAGCTGGTGTCTAAGCCGCTGGATTGCCAGGAGTTCTCGCATGTCATCTTCTCACTCTGCTTTGTTCATTGACGAATCCACTGCGCTGGGTGGGGTGGAAGTTGATCCGGGCAAGGTCCTTGCGGCTCTGTGTGAGTTGCCGGATCCACGCAAGATACGAGGGATCAGGCACCGTTTTCCGCACTTGTTCGTCATCATGGTGTGCTCAGTGTTGGCGGGGGCAAAATCGTTGGTGGAGATGGCGGAATGGGCTTCGGACACGGCACGGGACCAGCTCGCTGCTTTGGGGATTGGTGCCCCGCACGCCACCACGCTCGGTAGGGTTTTCGAACGCCTTGATGTTGACCTGCTGGACCGGTTGTCCGGGGAGTGGGAGCAGGCTGCAACAACCGTGTCTGCGATCGCTCTGGATGGCAAGGAAGTCCGTGGCGCCAAGAACGGCGGCGGCACGCGCGTGCGTTTGATGGCGGCCATTGACCATGGAACCGGTGCCGTGTTGGGTCAGGTATCGGTAGCCGAGAAATCTAACGAGATCCCCTACTTTTCGGCGCTTTAGACGGTATCAAGGACCTTACCGGGGTTGTCGTGTCTGCGGACGCCCTTCATCCGCAGCGTAAACACGCCGACTATCTCCACGACCGTGAAGCCTTCTATGTACTCACAGTTAAGGGGAACCAACCTGGTCTGCATAAGCAATGTGCCGATCTTCCATGGAAGCGCGTCAGGGCTGGAAACAAGATGGTTGAAACTGCCAACGGCAGAGACATTGAAAGAACCATCAAGTGCGTCAGTATTTCCGCGGGCATCAACTTCCCCCACGCGGCCCAAACCGCTCAAATCATCCGCAAGTCACAGCCGGTGGGTACCCGCAAGTGGCACACCGGGAGGGTGTACATCGTCACGTCGCTGACACCAGCGCAAGGAAACCTGCCGAGATAGGGGCGTGGATCCGCAGTCACTGGGCCATTGAAAACGGCCTCCACTACCGGCGCGACGTGACCTGGAGAGAAGATCACAGCAAAGTCAGAAACGGTGAAGGGCCACGAGTCATGGCCTCCCTCCGCAACATCGCCATCACGATCCTGCGACTCCAAGAAGAAACCAACCTCGCCAAAGCCACCCGCGCAGCCCGAAACTACCCCGACCGGGCACTCAAGCTAGGCGGCATCACTACCAGCTAAACGACATTGCAGCCGCCCCGAGGAAGCTATGGTTCTTCGAGTCCAAATCGATGGGCAGTTTCGCGGCTGTGCATGGACAATTTCAAGAGGTTGCCAATACCTCATCAAGCGTACTAGACAGTATGAGCTCTTGTTGTAGACTAAATCCTTGCTGAGCTCAGATTACTGTCAAACACCGGAGACATCCTAATCATCAATTCACTAGACACATTCAGTCATGGAAACGTCAATGTTGGGTATCGATTTAAAAAGTCGACCAGCGACAGACGACATCTGCTCGTAATTATGTCAGGATATAGAAAACGCGGAACCTTTGACTTTGAGGGTTCCACAGTAAAAGACTTAAAGTGCGATATTCTGTGGATTGAGGACTGGTTTGACGATAATCATTCATATTACATCAGGACCGCTTCGGGATTTGACAACTCGATTGCCATTCAGTCGCTAATTGAAAGTATTCTCAAAGAACGCGGGCTAACCAAAAATCAGTGCACTATTGCCGGCTTCTCAAAAGGGGCAAGCGGTTCACTTTATCACGGCCTCGCTTTCGACTATCCGAATATAATTGCCGCTGCACCACGAATGAACATCGGGTCATCTACTCGGGTTCGGCACCCTGATGTTTTCGCCAATATGACTAGCGATGGCAGCGAAGAGGAGGCTCGAGAGCTTGACAAAATAATACCAGACCTACTAGAAAACGATCCAAATAAGAGAAGGAACATATATCTCATTTCCTCTCCCTCCGACTATCAATATAAAACTGAAATTTTACCGTTTCTGTCACTGTATCGAGCCTATGATAATTTCAACTATTTTGAGACCGCAAGCTCTTTGGTGAAGGAGCATATTGATGTAACTTGGTACAATATACCCATAATAATATCCACTATTGTAGCACTTTGCGAAGGAACGCATCCTAGGTATGGCGAGGTCTATAACGGAGACACGAATCTGTCAGCGCTCGACCCTCAGCCTTCAATTAACGGGGTAGCCTCACGCAATGAGGCATTAGCAGAAATGTCGCACATTTATATTTCTAATGGCCTAGTCTTTCCCCAAGGATTCGCCTTCATTAAAGGCGAATCTGCAGGTGAATACAATCAATTGTCTCGCAGTCTAGTTTTAAGATCAAATAAAAAAAGGCACGCATTTCCCCTTGGCGGTGTGCACGACCATCGGATGAGTGCGCGGTATTTTGAAGATCAGTATTGCAATTATTCGAAAACCCGTTTCGCATCACCAAAATTCGCTGGGATTGATCTTTCCATTTTGGAGGACGGGGTCTACGATATAGGCGTTTCTCTAAGACATGGAACATATGACAAGACAATTTGGAAATTATTTGTCTCTGATAAGCCATATGAAGGTATTTGGAAGAATCGATTTATCCGTATCACGGTATCAGACGGTTTGGGAAGATTGGTAGTCAGGCCGATTAATTCAAAACAACTTGGATCGGGTTATTTTAGCTTGGAATCCTACTGGGCCAAAAGTGACATGCTACATGTCGAGGGATACTATGGTGTCTTAGGTGCTCAGACTCGGATCTGGTCTGATGTAAATTTTTATCTGCTCTTCCTCGATGTGCGAACCAACGCTGTAATTGCTAGCGAAAGAATTGCTAAGGATAGACGATCGAACATTTCTGCATTGATCGGCGACGAGTGGGGGGATTATTCAAAGTCATATTTTTCAACTCCCAAACATTCGGGTATAAGTCTCAAAGATATTCCGGCTGGGGAGTATAATCTCTCTATTACCGCAAATTTCCGAGGAGAGATATATACTCGTCCTCTTTGCGTATCAGTTTTGATAGAGGATAATTCGGATGTTTATATCACGCCGACAGGTAACAACGGTGGGCATAAGAGAGTTGCCATATCCTCGACGCAACAAATTATTTGAGTAGAAGAGTTGTCTGTGGGGCATAGTGTGTTTTCGTTTTTGGATCGGGCGGACATCGCAGTAGGTACTCTGGCTGGTCGGACGGATCGTCAGATTGGTGCTGATCTCGAACGGGACCAGACGAACATTTGACGAGAACGCCACAAGAATTCGACGAAGCGTCGCGGCTACCGGACCGTGAGTGCAGACTGTTCAGCTGAATGGAATGGCAAGACTGATTCTGATTCAGTCGTAGAGGCCCGTGTGAGGCAAGATCTCGCCATGCCTAGGACGTCTCGTCAGATCGTAAGGCCGTGTGCGTCTGGAAGCCACGGACGCCAGAGTGTGTTTCGGCAGGTTAGCGTATGGCGGTGTCAAGCCGTCTCCCACACAGACGAACACGGTGAAGAGAACACCTGGTCGGTGGCCGACACGCTCGTTGACTTGTCCCTAAACACCACGAACCACGGAGAGCCCCCAAACCGTCGAGTACTCACCGCTCAAATCATCCGCAAGTCACAGCCGGTGGGTACCCGCAAGTGGCACACCGGGAGGGTGTACATCGTCACGTCGCTGACACCAGCACAAGGAAAACGGGCTCTCCGTGGTTCGTTGTGAATTCTGGTTTCGTGTCCTTGAACAGAGGTGGCTCGTAGCCCTGTTGTGATGGATGTTCTGACGCATTCATCGATGACAGGACTACGTGCCTTGAACGAGCTTACTTTGGTGTACCCTGATGCTGCCACAACGATCTTCAATCTTCACGATTACCGCGTCATGGGAGCCGAGACGTTGAGTTTCGGCCAACGCAGAATCCATATTGAAAGCACCATTGAATCTGGGTGCCCTGGCTGCGGTGTCATCGGCACCCGTCGCCACTCTGGCCGGCAGCAACGAGTCAAAGACATACCCATTGCCGGCCCGGTGGAAGTCGTGTGGGCCAAGCGACGGCTGTTCTGCGACGAATCATCGTGCACCCGCAAGACCTTCTCTGAAGCCACGCTCGAGGTCCCAGCTAGGGCACGCTGTACGAGCCGGCTCCGCAACGCTCTCGTGCGCGCTGTCATTGACTCTGGCCGTGCCGTAACGGAAACCGCCACAGCGCACGGGGTCTCGTGGTGGCTGGTGCAAAAGGCCCTGACCGCGGCTGCAACGAAACTGCCCAACATTGATCTCTTACGGCCACGCATGCTCGGCATCGATGAACACCGCTTCCGATCCGTCCGCTTCTTCAAAGACCCGGAAACGAGTCTCTGGAAGCGCATTGAGCCGTGGATGACAACGATCGTTGACCTGGATACCGGGCAGATCCTGGGTGTTGTTGACGGCCGAGACCACACCGGGGTCGGTGCGTGGCTGATCAAACGGCCCTTGGAGTGGCGGCTCGGCGTTCAAGAACGTCGCCATTGATCCCTCGGCAGCATTCGTCAAAAGCATTGCGGATGTGGCTGCCCCGCACCGCTGTCTCGGTGGATCATTTCCATCTGATCCAGCTAGCGAATCAGGCACGGACAGAAGTCAGGCAACAACTTTCTCATCAGGTGCGGGGTCGTCGTGGCCGGGCCGGGGATCCTGCCTGGGCGCACCGGATGCTGCTCCTGCGGGCCAGCGACACACTCTCAGATCAGGCACGGGCGAAGCTAGAGAAAGGCTTCGCGACCGATGACCCGACGAGGAAACTCAAGGCTGCCTGGGACGTGAAAGAACAAGTGCGAACACTGCTGCGCACCGGCTCCTTGGAGGACGCCTAGCTGGCCAAGGAAGAACTCGAGCGGCTGGTGAAAGAATCCAATCAGCCCGAGACGACCAGGCTCTGGCGGACCATGTGCCGATGGTGGAAAGAGAGCGAGGTCCTCATCGTCACCGGTGCCACCACGGGAAAAGTAGAAGCCAACAACACCAGCATCAAACACATCAAGAGGACAGGGCGCGGATTCGTCAATAGCACCAACTACACAACACGTATTATGCTCAGGAGCGCCGCCCAAACAGCGGTGAATCATCCATGACAACAATGGAATTCACCACGAACCACGGAGAGCCGGAAAACCTGCCGAGATAGGGGCGTGGATCCGCGGTCACTGGGCCATTGAAAACGGCCTCCACTACCGGCGCGACGTGACCTGGAGAGAAGATCACAGCAAAGTCAGAAACGGTGAAGGGCCACGAGTCATGGCCTCCCTCCGCAACATCGCCATCACGATCCTGCGACTCCAAGAAGAAACCAACCTCGCCAAAGCCACCCGCGCAGCCCGAAACTACCCCGACCGGGCACTCAAGCTAGGCGGCATCACTACCAGCTAAACGACATTGCAGCCGCCCCGGTCCCATCAGGGACACGGGAGCTATGTATAGCCAAATCATGAACTCAATTCCCCACGAGCTACGAAGAACCGCAAATGACAGGATATCCCATACTCCTGATATATTCTAAACGGCCCGAAGTCAGAAAATATTCTCCAATAGCTTTAACCACGACTCTGAGACAAAGTTGCGAGAAAACTTTTCCAATATACGTGTTCTTGCTCGGTCACCCATACGCTTTAGATCGCTGGGATTATCTATACACCAAATCATCGCTGTTACAATGGCCTCAAAATCGTCATGATCGACCAAAAATCCCGACTCATGAGTGATAATTTCACTCGGCCCGTAATTACAATCCGCGGCAATCACAGGAGTTGAACTGATCATCGATTCTCCAATAACCAAACCAAATCCCTCATGCTTCGAACACAAAACCGTCGCACTATACCTCACCATATGCGAACGAACATCAGATACCGCTCCTTTGAGACTGACAGACTGCTCCAATTTCAAATCTCTGATAATCTGCACTAATTGCTCTCTTGCTGGTCCATCACCGAACACATCCAGCCTCGCTTCAGGTCTCAATGCCTGCACCTTGGAAAAGGCAGTGATAATTTCTGGGAGTCTTTTCAAATCAACCAACCGGCCAAAAAATGCAAAACTTGATTCTAATTTCGAGCCAACCGGACTTCGTGGAAGATCGTCTATAGCTTGCGGAATAACGTCAACCTCAACACCGTCTCCAACGACAGCCTGCAGATGTTCAGCCTGCCGTTGCGTTGAACACACCAACCGATCCCAGCCGCCATCATTATTCAAGACGGATTTATAGATATCACGCAGGCCGCTACTTGGGTCGTTAGGTTCAAGAAGATGATTTTCATGAAAAACCGCAACCTTCTTCACGTCAGGTCGTGAGATAGAATTAACAATGTCCATCATCTCGGTGTTATCAACTATTACAACGACAGGCCCGTCAATTTGCTCAATTTGGTCGCGCACCCATGCAATCTGGGCCTCACGTGTTCGTTTATAATACATGACGTTCGTGGAATCTCCGTTGTAGACAAAGAATCCAGTCTCATCTTCTTTGTCATTCAACCAACTCAAGGCATAGGCTCCACCCAATCGGTTTAGATAGGTGGTTTGTGTAAATTTTCCTCGATCTGCATTTCTCAGGTTACGACGATGAAGCGATCCAAGTGGCGAAAATTCATCAACTCTTATAACTTGACGCAGGTCATTGAAGAACCTGCGCTTGCAACTACCGTCGTTCGACTTCCTTTCATTATAGACGAGGTTTCCATTCGCAGAAAAGAATCGAGAAAGATTTGGATCTTGAATTTGCTCGAATAATTGATCCTTGTCTGGCAATGAGACATTTCCAGTCTTTAGTGAAATAGCCCTAAAGTGCTCGTAAAAATTTCTAATCTCAACACCGTGTCCAACGCTGCCATTTTTACGCATGTTCGCCACGTATTCAATTTGATCCGCCCGATAGTCCAACGTAAACACGATGGAGGCTGTACCGTATTCTACAAAATTGCTTGACCTCAAAAGCGCTGAACTAGTCATACCCCCTTTGGGCCTCCATGTACCCGTCAAGATTGAAACCACTGTTGTTTCTTTCATTGAGCTAATCCATCCATAATATTTACACTGAACTCATTTCCTGAAATTATCGGTTCTGCATCTTTAGTAAACCAGATACCACTACAAAAGGCAGACCTGGCGTCTCTACTCTACAGCGTATGCGAAACCAATATGGACTAAGGCGCCAGACACTAGCATCCAAACTGAAGTTACGTTGGCTCTTTCCCCGGTTTCCTTCTAGATTCCGGGGGAAGGGCCACTTTTGTACCAATATTTGTAGCCACTAAAATATTGGTAAAACCCCTTCACTTTTGCCACTGTGGGGCATATTCTGTGGGTATGACGAAGACTGTGCCTGCGATGCATGTAGCCGTGAACACGTCCCGCCGGGTGAACAAAGCCGGGGTCGAGGTCGAGTACCGGTCGGTGCTGCTGCGCACCTCGTTCCGGGAGGACGGGAAGGTCAAGCACGAGACCTTGGCGAACCTCTCAGCCCTGCCAGACACTGCTGTGGAGACGCTGCGTGCCTCGTTGGCGGGCAAGACCATGGTCGAGGCCGGCGCCGCCCTGCAAATCCTCCGTTCCCTGCCCCACGGTCATGTTGATGCCGTGTATGCGATGGCCCGCGGGCTTGGTTTTGAGGCGATGCTCGGCCCGGCATGTCGGGAACGTGATCTAGTCATGGCGTTATTGGCGGCCCGAATGTGCGCCCCGTCCTCGAAGCTGGCAACGCTGTCTTTCTTCGCAGATACGACCCTGGGCCGGGATCTGGGACCGGTGAGTACCGATGACCTGTACCGTGCCATGGACTGGCTCGGAAACCGCCAAGCAGTGATTGAGAAAGCGTTGGCGAGGGCGTACCTGCGCCCGGAGGTCAACCCGGATAAATTGGCATTGTTCGATCTCTCCTCGTCCTGGGTGACGGGCACCCATAACCCGTTGGCCGCGTTCGGGTATTCGCGGGATAAAAAGCGGGGTGTGGAGCAGATTGAATACGGGATGCTGGCCAACCGGGCCGGGGTTCCGATCGCTGTGCGCGTCTTCCCCGGCAACACGGCGGATCCGACCGCGTTCATCAGTATTGCCGCCGAAATCCAGGACCTCGCAGGGGTCCAGGACATGGTCATGGTTGGGGACCGGGGCATGATCACCTCCGCCCGCATTACCGCACTGAAGGACACCACGTTGGGGTGGGTCAGTGCGTTGCGGATCACCGCGATTCAGGAACTGGCCCAGGACCAGGGCCCGT
This sequence comes from Arthrobacter sp. PAMC 25486, assembly GCF_000785535.1. Classification (NCBI taxonomy): domain Bacteria; kingdom Bacillati; phylum Actinomycetota; class Actinomycetes; order Micrococcales; family Micrococcaceae; genus Arthrobacter; species Arthrobacter sp. PAMC 25486. The sequence goes on from NZ_CP007595.1 coordinate 1,252,949, forward strand.
TACAGATGAGCCTGTTCGATCAGCAGAACCTGGCCGAGATCACCCACCCCGACTACCCCGGGGAACGGTTGATCGCGTGCTACAACCCAGCCCTGGCCGCCATGCGCAAACACAAACGTGCCGAGCTGCTCGATGTCACGGAAGAGCGGTTGAAAACCATCCAGAAAGCAGTGATCGCTGGCCGGCTCAAGGACGCCGGGAAGACCGGGCTGCGGGTCGGTAAAACGCTGGGGAAAAACAACATGGCCAAGCACTTCACCCTGACCATCGAAGACACCTCCTTCACCTGGGTACGGGACCCGGAATCCATCGCCAAGGAAGCTGAATTGGACGGGATTTACGTCATCCGCACCAACGTCACCGAGGAGTCCATGGATGCTGCCGAGGCGGTGCGGGTTTACAAGTCGTTGGCGAACGTGGAGAAGATCTTCAAGTCCCTGAAATCACGGGACCTGCATGTGCGCCCGATCTACCACCACACCGAGGAACGGACCCGGTCCCACGTGTTTTTATGCATGCTCGCCGGGCACCTGACCTGGCACCTCCGCGACGCCCTGAAACCCTTGACGTTCACCGATGAGGACCGTCCCGTGCCCGAGGAACCCGTCGCCGCCGTAAACCGCTCCGCCGCCGCGCAGCGTAAGGCCAGCACGCAGCAACTCGCTGACGGAACCCCCGCTTACACCTACCAGGGCCTGCTGCGCCACCTCGCCACACGGACCCGAAACACCATGACCATGGCCGGAACCACCGGCACCTTCGAGCTCCTCGCCACCCCCACACCAACCCAACACCAGGCCCTGAACCTCATCCGAGACCACGCCAAAACCTACAGAAAGTAGCCAGACACCCCAGACACTAAGACAGGAAGATCCCCGGGTTTCCGGGGATCTTCCTGTCTTAACCTGCGTAACTTCAGCCTAAATACTTCTGGCAATAGGAAGGTAGTTTACAGATTGATTGAAACAAATAGAAGGCAGTGCTTTTTTATTGACATGAAAACAAAGGTCACGCGAGAATTGGAATTGATGCATGAGGTAGCCAAGAAAACATTTCCGCCTAATGGGACAATATTTCGGTCACCAGGATAACTTCATAAGTCAGCATGTCACTATTCTGGCAATTCTCCGCGAACATCTATTGCCCGAGAGCCCTGATGGACTCAACCACTCGTTGACAATTGTTGGTGTCCATGTATGCAAAAGTCTCCGAAACGCGTTTCTCATACTTCTCGAATGGCACAAATCCATTGGCCGCCATTACATCAAGCCCTTCAAAGACACGATCAACGCTTTCAAATACTGGACCAAATCCATCGGCTTCGTATTCGTAATAGCCTTTGCGGTAGCTGTGCGTGCCAGAGAATATGGAATCAGAGTCGAATTGGAAATAGACAATAGAGGAACCAACCATCGCTGCGTCAAAGGCAATAGACGAATAGTCAGTAATAGTTACAATTGATTTCGCTAACAGATCCTGAAGGCTCCCCGATTTCGAATCAAATATTTCTATATAACTGGGGAGAGCAACCAGATTCGACAGACTATTCATAGCCGGGTGGGGAATAAAAACAACCTCAAGTTGATGTAAGTTCGCCAATGACAAAACTCTCTCATCTCTCAAAAACTTAAACCAGTTCCTGCCGAACTCCGAATTTTCTAGAACTTCTTTGCGTTCAGCATCGTCCACGGCGTCAATCAGCTCATCACGTAGCGACTGGCGCCAAGTCGGCATGACTACGATGGTTCGACGATCTGACGGATCAACCAATTGACGCTTAGAGACTAAAGCATCAAAGCGGGGAAGTCCCGTCAGCTTAGTCTCATCTGCAGTGAATTTGTACGGCGACAAGGAGCCTGCAATTGACTCGTACTCTGGTTTGGTTGATGTAACAAACATCGACAAATCCTTCGAGTTTAGCCACCGTGACAGGTCATCCTTGATCACGCCATGCTGCAAGAATACGAACTTGGAAGAATACGTGCCGAACCGCTTCTTGTCAATGGGATATTGCACGCCGTGGGTGGCATCTGATGAAATCTGGAAATCCGCAGCCAATGTCAAAGCGACTGCATCCCGTGAACCATAGTCAACGAGCTTGAAACCCTCCCGATAGAGGCGTTCCCAATCTGCCGAGTCTTTACTCAACAAGAACCAAGCATTTATCTCGGGATGTTCTCGTGCAATGAAGCGGTACAGGTGCTCACCATTGTCATCAGCTTTATCGATACGGTCCATGACTACCCATGCACGTTCATACTTTTTCTGAACTGAATCTGACTTGGCCCAGGCAAGAGTCGCTCGGTCCATTTTGTGCTGCCTCGCCATGAATGCGGCCTCAGTTTTTCGCGAAACAACACGCTTGGCAACATTCGTCGCAGCTCCGACTGAACTGCCACCAAACACGAGTCGGTCGATGGCAATCCGATTTCCCAGTTTCGCCCGAATCGCCACGGCTCTTTGAAAATGCCGGGCGATAGGTCGAGTGCTGGTCATAATCCGCTGCGTGAATATGTTTTTGGATTGCCCAGAGCGAGCCGGGGGCTTGGGTGCAAGCTTCAACGCCCGAGTTGTGACTGGTTTTGTCCACCCAGGCCGTTTGGGCGACGCGAACGGAACAAACTCTTGATTAATCCAAACTTGGGGCGTATTACTTGTCGGCAGCCAAATTGAACGCTCTATCACGAATGTTTCTCCGTAGTATGAGTGCTCAACGGATTTTGTACGAATCGGAGTTACCGACTCACCATTGACCATGAATTTCTCGTCAGGAAGAACACCACTGTAGGTATAAACGATTCGCGTTGGCGAGCTATCCCTTTCTGACCAAAGAAAGGCACGCTTAACCTTAGACCCTTGGCCCTTGAAGTGAGTAAGAATAGCCTCTCTCGTAAGCCAAGACCAAGCAGTCACGTTATAGGAGTCGATGGTGTCACGCTCAATGTAGGTAAATGTCTTGCGAAGAAGTTCCATCAGCAATAGGCGCTGGTCTTCTTTCAACCATGCCGTAGAGCTGTTCATCTTCTTGTCTTCTGACAAATACCATTGAATGTCATACAAGACCATATTCTGTGCCCAGACAGGAACATAGCCCAGTTTTTCGCGCAAACCGTCAAGCAGGCCGATATACCCGTACTTTAGCACGTGGTCGTAACGTTCGGCTTGTCCCCAACCCGATTGAACTAGCGACGAACCGTCTCCACGCTTTCGATAGAGGTAGCGCGCATTGGAAACCAATCCAACAATTGGTTTTTCCAGATAGCTCATGAAACGACCAATGAACTCGCCGTCTTCAAATGTAGGTTTAATCCGTTCGTCAAACCGCAGATCATGTTCGTCAATTACACTCTTCCGGAGGAATATGGACGCACCACCAAGTTGAATATTATGGGGGTCTTTGTCCAAATCCACTAACCGTTCGCCAAAGAAGTATTTTCTGGCTAGTGGGTGGTTATCACTAATCCTGCCAGTCTTTTCCTGCCATATCATAACCCTCGTTGTAAGTATAGATGCCTGGCGGTCCTGGTCGCGTTCAATAAACGACGTAACATTATCAAAGTATGACTCTTGTAGGGCATCATCTGGGTCGCAGAACGTCACCCACTTGTTCTTAGCCATATCGAGGCCAACATTCCTGGCAGATGCTGGACCACCATTAGGTTTTGTGGTGTGCCTAATGACGTTGGGGTACTTTGAAACCCACTCTTTGACCCGGTCATAGGAGCCGTCAACGGACGCGTCATCAATGATAATGATGTCCAAATCCTCGAAAGGAAAAGACTGCCGGACAAGCGAATTCAGGAATGTATCGACATAGTCGACAACACCGTACAACGCTACTACAACGGAAAATAAACCTTTAGTCACAGTTCCTCAGAATTTCTACTTTATTACAAGATTCAATCATTAGCAATGGCATTTCTCCGTTGCAGCAAGCCGATAACATGAAATTATGGACGGCAACAATCCCGCCGCCAGCTTATCTCTTGGATCAGCACGGCGTCGATGTCACCCAAAATATTCGCTAATCGGAGTGCCTCTTCGTAGTACAAGAAGGCGTTCGGCTGATCATCAGCCATCTCGTAGTTACGTGCAACTGAAATGTTCAAGTCCCAGAGCATTAACTCTGATTCATTACTTTTCTCGTTTATCCTCGTTACAATTTCCTGATATTCGAATGCAGCCTTCGTATAGGTACCGAGACTCTCTGCACATGCTGCTGACGCTATTTTACCCATCAGAGATATTTCGAAGTTTTCCGGCTCCTGGCTTACGCTTTGATCCAAAATAACTGCCAAATGAGATCTTGCTTCCTTGAACTTTCCCGCCTTTGCCAAGGCGCACCCATACATAATTTGCATTCTGTAATCATGCTGAGACAGTTCATCGGGTGAATCGAACGACCGGCTTGCGATAAGTTTGTACCATTTCACTGCGCGCGAGTAGTTCCCTATTTCAAAGAACAGATCGGCGACTTTTGATACGACCGTGGAGCCGAATTCTTGGCCTGCCGAGTTGAAGCCCCGATTTCCCTCAACTGCCAAGAGAACGGACAGCGCCTCTTCTCTCTCGCCAGCCGCATCCAGTGAACATGCCGTGCGGTACTGAGCTCGCAGGTTCATGATGCTGTTGACACCAAATATTCGTTCGACATCGAGCTGAAGTGATCTTAGTTCGTCCAGAATTGTGTCATCTGGCGCAGAACCTTCCAAGATAGCTGCCCGGGCGAACCGGGCGTTGATAGTCAACTCATCGGCCGCTCCATAGAGCGACAGAATCTCAGGCAATACCTGCTCTATGAAGGCCTGAGCGCCGGCGACATCTCCGAACTTGGCTGTCAGAGACGCAATCCTAACCTCATTTTCGTAGCCAAGGCGCGTTTTCACCCGCCTCGTTGAAGCCATCAATTTCCTGCAATAGGTGCGCAGCTCCAGTTCCTGCTGGAAGAGTCCAGCCTCGTGCAGTAGCTCACATTCAGTAAGGCTGCAGCGCAGTACCAGCAAGGATGCGTTGCCTTGAGTAACTTGTCCCCGGCGTCGAATCGATCTGATGACTGCCAGACGGGCGTGAACTTCAGCTTGACTGTTCAGCACCAGGTCCATTCCATGGAATATGCCTGAAACAGAGACGAAAAATCCTCCTAGAGACTGCAATTCCTGCAGCTCTGTCAATGCTTCAAGTGCCAATTCTTCTCGATCCAATTCCTTGGCAGTAAAAGCCACTCCTTCAAGTGCCGACTCCACAGAGTTGAGGACCACATGGGCCGGGTGGTCTGGCTTCCTTTCCATTGCTGCTGCACGGAAGAGATTGTGCGCACCAAGGATATTTCCTTCTTGGACCATTGACCATGCACCGCCGATCATGTGCTGCGAATCAGTGATCAACGGGTTGTAAACGAACTTATATTTTCCATCTCGGATCGCATCGCCCAATCGACGGCTACTTTGTACAGCGTCGGTCCACGCATATACGTAGGCCTTAAAGTTCTGAAGGCGTGGGTTCTCGTCACCGTTTACGTCCATGGCAGGCGATTCGAGAAGCTCAATAGCTTTAATTGTATCGCCCAAATTGAAGTGGGTCCATGCGAGCTCGATTCCCAACAGCTGTTCCGTCTCGACAGAGATAACAGCGCCAGAATCAATTATTTCTCGCTGAATTGACTCAATTAATTTCAGTGCAGAACTATAGTTCCTATTCAAGTTCAGGTACTGGGAGGCGCAGAGTGCGGCCTTGGTTTTGGTCTCGGTACCCCGAACGAGCCGTGGAATTATTGAGATTAGGAATTCAGCTGCTTCATTACACCGCCCCTGAGCTCCTGCAATCCTTGCGAGGAGGGAAGTCCCTCTCACTAGCTGTTCCGGATCTAGGGCCTCCGAGTCGACCAGTGTGTTTAGGATTCGTTCCGCTGTATCCGCATCACCCGTTAACCAGTGGGTGGTGGCGCTTGAAAGCAAAACCTGGATACCAAACTCACTGGGGTCATCACCCGTTAGCTTGAGATCAGCCAGCACAGCGTCCGCTAACCGGAGGGCATATTCAGGGTCGCGTTGGGCACCGACGTTGTCAATAAAGTCGACTATATCCTGATTACTGAGAGGATCAGCGTAGTCGCGGGTTCCTATCCGACGTAGAACCCGTGCTTCGGCCTGCAGGTAATTCTGCTCTTCCGAACCGGTTTGGTTGGAGTCAGATTCGTTTTCGTTAGTCAAAGTCTTCTCTATCTAGTTCGTCGATTGCACAAATATTTGTAATATACTTGAAGCGTGACAATCAGAAATTGTATTTATACGGATGCTCCGATCGTCATTTTCTAGACGATGGTGATACCGTATATTCGTTCGTATGTAATACATCGGAATTTATGCTTACATCTTCCAATCGCGTTGTGTTCCATAACGAACGATCTAGTCCACGGTGACATTGTTTTTTGAGAACCGCTTGAATCAGGGCTTAGAATTATTGCTTCAAGTTGTTTTTTGAGATCGGTGCAGTTGTTTCCAGGGAAGTTCGAATACAACGTGTCGACACTCTGGCGCATTGGCCCACCGTGCTAAATACGGCGGCAAAGTCTGCGTTGCTCCATGGGTCCCTCAGACATCCCTCATGTCGATGCCAATCATACGAAACACCCGAAGTTTTCTTCTATGGATCCCTTCGGTCTCATCAAGTCTCCGTCGCTGCATCCATGCCAAGTTTCATGTCATGTTGATTCGTCCAGGCGTTTCGGTGCTGCAAGGCCGACTAGTTGGCTGCTTCCAACTGCGGCTATGTTGGCAAGCTTCAGCCTTCTGGTAAGGGCCGAACCCGTGCATGATCATCTGTATCTCAGGCTGAGATGTTAGTTCGTTAGTTAGTCCCCCCAATAGAGATTTAGTAAGTCGGACGCCAATACCTCGACAGCTGTCAACATTGGCGATGGATTTGCGTCTGAGTGCGCCCCGACAGGAGCAGCAGCAACCGAGTGGAACCTAGGTCACATATTCTGCTGCGCCTCGAAATGTTTACCACAGCTATCTGTACGAGCACCATGTATCGAGCAGAGAGTTTGCTCTTAAAAGTAGCATGGACACTGCCTGCTCGGCACGATGCTGACATGCCAACCGGGCACGAGTGAGACGTTTTTTGTATCACTACCGCCTCCAAGTTGCGCTCTCCCACCATCGATCGCCCTACAATATGGGTGGTCAAAGTCATGCAGTCGGATAGCTCTTCGTGGCGACTGACTCAATGAGACCTACACAACAATCGACCCCTATCCACAACATATTCACCCGTGGAAGCAACGATGAGTGCAGCAAATTCGACTCTCACCAAGGGCCGCTCCATTTGCACGGCCTGGCTACAAGGGGGGGGGCAAATTTACGGCACAGGATTCTCCAACGCTGGTTGCAGGACTCTCGGCGGTCTTCCGCAAGGCATCTGGCCTCAGACTCGAGACTGATCGACAGCCATGCTTGAGCGCTTGTGGGCCCTGATCTCTACGGACAGTCATATGGCCATTGCACCTTGTAACCTCGACAGGCTCACCACTTAGCTGAACGAACGGCTCAGTTGGCACCGGTAGACTCGTTCCAACTAAGTATTATTTGCACGCAACTTTTCCCTGTATAAACGGAGCCTTTATGACACCGGACAGCAACATGCCCACACCAGAAGATGATCCAAATGACACCGGCCAGGGCCGTCGTTTGAAGCGGAAACGGCCCAACATCAAGCGGCGCAAACGCGTGGTTGCAGCCGGGGTGTCGGGAAGCGTCCTTGCTATCGCCGTAGTTTCACTGGTGGTGGCTGGTTTTCCGTTGTTGAACAATGCAGGCGGCACCCCTGTTGTGGTAAAGACCACGCCTCCCCCCATCGTTGTCACTACGCCAGCGGCCCCGGAGACGTTCCCGGCCTTTGAGCGCCAGGACTACGTCCAACCGGAGGTTCCGGAAACGGCAACCGAGCAGGTGGCACCAACCACCGTCACGGTTGGAGCTGAAACCACTGGCGAAATCATGCCGCAAGGTTTGTCCGGACTGTCTTTGGACACGGACCACATGGTCGATGTTCAGATGAACCCGGATCTATCCAACCTTGCTGAGCGATTGAAGATGGCTGGCAGTCCGGTGCTCCGCTTCGGCGGCCAGGCCGCGGACCGCCGTTTCTTCTGGACATCAACGGACGAGCCAATTCCGAATTGGGTTGTGGCCCCGGCGTACCCGACCGATACTCGCCCTATTATCAAGGTCACCCCCGACGTGCTGAGGAACGTCAACCGACTACTTGAAGCCGGTGATGCCCGTATCCTCTTGACCGCCGACATGGGCCATGTTGATGCCGCTCGAACGGCCGACTACGCCAAATATGCCGACGAGATATTCGGAGACCGCCTTGTTGGCATGAGCTTCGGCAACGAACCCAATGGCTGGGGCCCCACCCCCAACCCCTATTACGAATTGCGCTCAGATCCTTCTTGGTCATTCGAACACTACATTGCTGAGGCGATGCCGGTGGCGCAAGCTGTTGTAGACGCGGTCCCCAATGTCAAAATCGTTGGACCAGACGTCTACACCGAAGGTTGGTGGAAAGACTACGTTGCCGCCGGCGTCCCAAACCTCGCGGCCCTGACATTCCACAACTATCCGTTGTCTGTCTGTGCTCCCGAGACGCCCGACGATCCACAGTCGCGCTCGATCTCCAACATGTTGTCTCGCCACACCAACGAGGCATCGCGAGCATATGCTGAGGCCGCCGTTGCCGTTGCTGACACAGCAGGACTGCAGACCTGGAACACGGAAACCAACGCTTCCTCTTGCGGCGGCTCCAGCGCCACCACCAAGAATCATGCCTCCGGCCTTTGGACGCTGAACTATGCACTGACACAGGCCAGTGCCGGCGTCAGCCTGCTGAACTTCCACGGCGGCCTCGAGGCTTGCAAGGGTGGCGCGCCTATGGGTCCATTGTGCGATACAGGCACTGTTCGCCAGCCCTCAGGGGACATGGCCATGCGTCCTGGCTTCTACGGCATGATGATGACCAACAAGCTGGGTTCCGGAGACTTCCTACGGGCCGAATCGGCAGGCAGTGAAAACATCTACGCCTACCCCGTCAAGCACGCCGACGGCACCATGAGCGTTATGGTCGTCAACCAGAACGACCCCATGGCACAGGCACCCGCCGAGATCACGCTGACACTGCCCACCCAGGCCGCAACGGGCACCATGACCCAGATGTCCGGTGCCAGCTTCGAATCCGAGGACACCACCCGCATCGATGGTCTGGAAACCAACGGCGAACCCTTGGAGACCCAAGGCAAGATCCCCGGCTTCAACGCTGGCGACCAGAAATTCACCATCGCATTGAACTCCGGCACGGCAACCATCCTGAACTTTACGTTCTAGCCCCACTCAAGCTTCACCAATTAATGCGTAACGGCGGCACACACCCTGGTGCCGCCGTTGCTGTTTATGCGGTGGTTGTGTCCCGGCGGATCCGTCGGTGTGCCATTACTTACTCTCGTCTTCGCAGACAGTGCCTGCACCGGTTTCTGTACTCAGGAGGATATCGGACATGCCCAAATTCCACGGTGCAGTTTAATGGCCGGTTGCAACGAAAACAAGTGGTAATTGAGTGTCAACATTCCAGCTGGTGATGAATGCACGCCCTTTCACTGAACCGTTCAGTGTCGGATCGTCGAACAGGCTTCCGTCGTACCAGTGTCACGGTCGAAGCGGTGGATAGATTTTCCGGACGTTGAGCCCTGAACTTGAGACCTGAACTCTTGGAATACTTGATATGAGCAACGTCGAGGCAACACTTGCCACGTCCAGGAACCGTCGATCAGGCTGCTACTCCTCGCCTTTGGGAACTGCTGTCAGATTCCCAAACGACTGGAGCCCTCATTGCTGCGCCACAGCTGGTCAATGATGCGGTAGCCCAAGTAAGAGTCAGTCATGATGGTCGGTGGGTCGGGGGCTGGCGACGCTGTCATTGGACAGTGGCTGAACACGTCCCGCTCCGGGTCTTATTCTGCCCCGCCCCCAAGATGTTCCCCTCGAGGTCCTTCACAGTGACCACGGCGTTGGGGCGTATTTGTGGGTCGTGCCAGCAGTCACCACTCCGTCAGCAAATAGGTTTGGACAGACCCCAAGTGAGTGACGCTGAAGGGCGGCGTCATTGACCCGCGAACGTCCGAACGTGAGCCTACTTCTCGTGTCAGTCGAGTCCTCGACAACCATCTTGAACGTCACTTTCCAGGCTCGCCAAAGTATCGTCCGTTGACGCCCGCCGACGGCACCGCCTTGGGTGCCCGGGTCAACGTTTGTGGAGTGGTGGCACGGCTCGGATGTGAGCTGCATTATTCTGCTGTTAATCAGGTGTTTCCAGCTATGTCGACTAAGCTCCCCTGAATGGCGTCACGCGCCACGTCTGCTGCCGCTATCCCATAGTCAGGCGGCTGACTAGCGCCACACACTCACTTAGGGAAGTTGGACCACACAATGACTTTTCAGGCTGTAATTCTTGCTGCTGGCATGGGCACGCGACTGGCTCGCCCCCACCCGAAGCCCATGACTGAGCTCAATGATGGTCGCACCATCATGCACCAGCAACTGAGCAATCTGCAGTCCACGTTCGGCAAGAAACTGCGCCTGACGGTTGTGGTTGGTTTTAAGATGGAACAAATCATGGAGCACGTCCCGGACGTTTCCTTCGTTTACAACGAGAACTTCGACCAAACCAATACCTCCAAGAGCCTACTCAAGGCATTGAAGAACTCCCCCAAAGGTGGCGTCCTGTGGATGAACGGTGATGTGGTCTTCGACCCACAGATCCTCGAATCCCTGCGCGAGTACATCAAGGCGGGCCAGTCCTTCATCACCGTGGACGTTTCCTCAGTCTCCGACGAAGAAGTGAAGTACAGCGTCGACGAGGACGGTTTCATCGACCAGCTCTCCAAACGCGTCCCCCACGATGCTGCCCTAGGCGAAGCCGTCGGCATCAACTACGTCTCCAAGAAGGACAAGAAGAAGTTCATCAAGCGTCTGGAACAAGTCGATGAACAAGACTACTTCGAAGGCGGCATCGAACTCACCATCAAGGACGACGGCGTACGCTGGCTCCCCGTCGACATCAGCAAGTACTACGCCGTCGAAGTCGACTTCCCCGAAGACCTCGAGCAAGCCAACCGACACCTCTGAGAGCACCAAGCGGCTCCGCGAACCACGCTTCACGTTAGATTTGGGGAACACATTGGATCAGGGAAAAGCTATCAGTTCGGACACATGGAAGTCGCTGCTCCGTCCAGCCTGGCGTCGCTTGCCCCAAAAGCAACAGCGAAAATTTCGCAGGGCCCTTCACACTGCAACGCCTTTGCTCGTCTCACGACGTTTTTTCCAGGGACGCATCCCAGGTCTTCAAGCGCATGTGTCGATTCTTCTTTTGGCTACCGACCAAACTGCTACTATCTCGACCATTGACAGCCTTTTTCGCTCCACGTTCTTTGAGCTCAGCGTCACGGTCGCGGTACCCGCAGGCGATGATCTGGCTGCATGGACCAATGGGAAACTCAAACCGGTTGCTCGTCAGGTTTCATGGTTGCGGGTCACCAGTGATGGTGAGCTGTCCACGTCAAGAGATTGGCTGTCAACTATAACCACCCCTTACGTCATGATTCTGCGTGGCGGCGAACAGTTGAACCAGCAATTCATCAAACGCGCAATTGCGAGCCATAAAACCGAGGGATGGGACTTCATCGCAGGCACCGTCGCGGTCAAACGCGGCAATCAATTTGTCGCGTCTTTGTGGCCCGCTGACACCAACGGTCGTGTGTACGATACTGACGCCATCGACCAAAATCCGGAATTTCTGGCCGATACTCAGCTGGGCAACAAGCTGTTCTCAACCCACTTCATGACCAGGCTCCTGGCATCACTTTCGCCGCAGACCCTTCTGCAAATGCGTGAGTTGTCTGAGCTTGCCTACGCACATGCGGACTCATTTGACCGACTGGACGTCCCTGCGCTGCGGATTCCCGCCCCCACGGGAATCCGCAGCCTTGGCAGGGTGTGGCTGTGTGAGCAAGAGTTCATGCAGAGGGTTGTTGGTTCGACGGCCGAGTTGTCGACGGCACTGTCTGAGAAATTGACCGGCGCCACATACACTGCATGGCTCACCCGTAAGATCGGAATGGGCTTGTTTCCATTCTTTGAGGTCGTACCTCGAGTGGACGCTGGATACTGGGAAATCCTTCAGGATTCCGTCGCATCCATGGCTGGCCCAACCAACATCCAATGGACACTGCTCCCGATTCACCAAAGACTCCTGCTATGGAGCATGATCACCAATAACCGCGACGATGTTGAAACCATTTCCATCTCGCGCAGCGATTATTCATCTAGCTTTGCGGTGAATGAAATTGCCGGAGAGCTCCTCTGCCAACCGGAATACCTCGAACGGCTGCAGATCACGCAGTCCGACGAACTGTTGCGCTTCTCCCCGGCAGACCACCGCGTAGTTGCCAAATTGACGAGCTTTTCGTGGCGCGATGACGGTTCTGTGGACATCAGCGGCTACGCATATGTGAAAGGACTCGACCCGGCTCTGGGGTCCAGTAAACTCAGCGCGTCTGCCGTCGCTCCTGACGGCATTTCAGAACAGGCGATCCAAATCACGGCTGTCCGCGATGAAACCATCGATTGGACAGCCAACGACAATTGGACCAGCTACGCCGAATCTGGTTTCCAATTCACCGTCCAACCACGTGAGCTGTTCGCCAATCTCGACTTTGCCGATGTCACCCGCTGGTCCCTGAAGCTCGTGCTCACTGTCTATGGGCAAGAATTCACAGATTTCACCGTATTGCGCGATACCGTCGGGGCCGGTGGACTCGTGCCCATCGGACCAATGGTTGCGGACGAGCGTCTGGCGCTCGAACACACCTCCGCTGGCGGGCTCACCCTGGTAAGAGTCAAGCACCATCTGGTGGCCAAGCAGCTGCGGACCGGCAACGACCGGAACATCACCCTTGACATTACAACCACGAGTCCAGAGCTATTCAGGCTCAAGCCAGTATTTGTAGCCGAATGCACACGGGCAGGGAAACGTTTGCGCCAAACCTTGGAATTTGATGCCCAGGGCCATGCGGTGGTCAATTTGACGTTGCCAAGCATGCCAGCGGCCACTCGCGACTTTGACCCCCAGTTGTGGGATCTCGCGGTGCGCCGCAACGATGGCCAGCTCATTCCCATTGCGTATGCCGCAGGCACTTACGAAATTGCCCGGGAGTCCGACCCGTCAGCGAGACTGCATTTCGAACAAACTGGTCATGGCTTCCTGAAGATGTCTGAAACCAAGAGTCTGATCCTGGCGGATTCCGTCAGCTTGGTTGATTCAGAAAAAGCTCTGAGGATCACGGGTACATGGTCGTCGGGTGCCTCCCCCGAGCCACAGCTGGTGCTGCACAGCAGCAAAGGCACCATTCGTCCCGAATCCATGGAAATCGTCCATACTTCCTCCACATCAGGGACCTTTGTGGTGTCATTCCCGCTAACCCACGACGACTGGTCAACCGGGACGGTGTACAAAGAGTCCGGGGCGTACAGCCTCCGCCTTGTCGCTGACAAGGATGGTTCCGTGTCAAGCAACTGGATTGGAGCAACAGTTACGCTCCAGCAAACGATGCCGCGCCGTATCCACGGGCAAAATGTGGAGATCGGCGTTTCCCGCACCAGTTCCACGGCGGCCCTGGTGATTCACATGCGCCCCGCACTCAGACCGGATGAAATCGGCCGCTACAACCAGCAACAATTGCGGGCAGGCCAAAACCACAGTTCCCTCAAGGCAAACACGGCCCTCTTCATGTGTTTCGGCGGAAAACGGGCCACTGATAGTCCGCGCAGAATCTTTGAGTCGCTGCATCACATGGAACCGGCTCCGACTATCCGTTGGGCTGTTGTGGACGGCTCCGTTCCGGTCCCTGACGGCGCCATCAAAACGGTGATTGGATCAGCGGAATGGTTCGAGGCCCTGGCCACGTCTGAGTTGCTGGTGAACAACAACAACTTTCCGTTCTATTTCCGGAAACGTAAAGGCCAGACCTACATCCAGACGTGGCACGGCACCCCGTTGAAGCGTTTGGGAAACGATGTCGCCCGAACCAACTTCTCCTTGTCATACTGGAACCTCATGTGGCGCGAAGCCGGTTACTGGGACACCTTGCTGGCACAGAACGACTACGCAGCCAAGACGCTCGCCACGTGCTTTGGCTTCGAAGGACGCGTGGTCAAGCAGGGATATCCGCGAAATGACTCGCTCAGATCACCTGAAGCGGCACTAATCCGGGAACGGACCAGACAACATCTGGGCATCCCCCACGGCAAAAAAGTCCTTCTCTACACACCCACGTGGCGTGACGACAAGAGAACCAACAATGACTACCAACTCGTCACATACCTGGACTTCGCACGGGTCCAGGAGCTCCTCGGTGACGACTACGTTATTCTGCTCCGCGGCCACCACAACGTCTCAGGACAGCGTCAAACGGCCGGAAACAATTTCATCATCGACGCAACCGAGTACCCCGAGGTTAACGATCTCTACCTGGCAGCAGACATCCTCATCAACGACTATTCATCAGTCATGTTTGATTTTTGTGTCACAAGAAAGCCGATCATCTATCTGACTCCGGATATAGTGCAGTACCGCGACTCGACACGAGGCTTCTATTTTGACCTCGAGTCCCTGGCCCCGGGCCCTCTGCTGACAACCACTGAAGAAGTCATCGAGGCCATAGTCAACGTCGAGTCCGTCCAGGATCGTTACAAGAAGCGCTACAACAATTTTGTTGACATGTTTGCACCAAATTGTGATGGCCAAGCGACGCAACGCACCGTTCAAGAGCTGTCCGAGTTCCTTGAATTCTTCAGCAAGTTCTACAAGGAGAAATAGATGCGCCTGTGGAAAAAACCACGAACAAGTCACCCAACTCTTCCCGCAGGTCAACACTATGCCGTCACCTGGGCGATCTCCAGTCAATTCGGCGGGATGACCAATGTCCTATTTCAGAGGTCTCAGGCCATATCAAGACTTGGGCGTCACCCTATTGACATATTGACCTTTGACTATAACGAAGCATATCCGTCCATTCGCAAAAATCTTGAGCGGGACGGCTATCTCGTCAAGGGTCTGAAAATCTTGAATATGTGGGAGCAATTCGCTGACTCCAATCGCATCCCAAATCTTCCCAGTCCTACGGTTCTAAACGCAGACGCCTTCACCCCTCTGGACGATTCCTATCCAATCAAGAGAAGCAGTGCGACGGCAGACGGTCGGACCCGGCGGATGAGAGTGGACGCTGAAACAGGGAAACCCCTTCAGACTGACTACTACCGTTCCAATGGAACCCTCTACGTCTCAGACCGACTCGATGGGTTGTCTGCGGAGGGGAACCCCACCCGGAGCATTTACTTCTGCGACATGAACGGCATTCCCATCCGTCGCTGGAACACGACGGCACAGATGTATCATGCATGGCTCGACGCAGTGTCGGGCAGGCAGCAGGCGTACTACATTGTTGACAGCAAGTTCTCCGCGAAGTTCATGAGCAGCTATCGCAGGCCGTCTGCGGTCATCATGCATCTGGTTCACGGCTCCCACCTGGCGAAGGCAATCGACGGGCCGCAGTCGCGCCTGAGCAGCGGCCGTATCGGATCCCTTGCGAAGCTGGATCAGTATGACGCCCTAGTTTTTTTGACCCAAGAACAATGCGACGACGCACTTGAGAGATTTCAAGGTGCGGACAACTTCTGCGTCATCCCGAACAGCCGGCCTTCTGTTGATGCAAACAGCATCGATTTCTCGCGAGACCCAAATTCCGTGGTGTTGGTGGCTCGCTTGGTTGGAGGCAAGAGGATCGACCATGCCATTCGTGCAGTGGTCCAGGCCCGATCCGAATCCGGACTTCAACTGACCCTTGATATATACGGTGAAGGCGACGACCATGACAGGCTGCATAAGCTGGTTGCAGAACTGGGCGCCGAGCAGTTCGTCAGACTCCGCGGCCATACGGAGTCCATAGACAGTGTCTTTGCCCGGACCTCCATGTCGCTAATGACCAGCTCAGCCGAGGGATTTGGTCTTGTTCTCGTGGAGAGCCTTGCCCACGGGTGCATCCCCATTACGTATGACATCAAGTACGGCCCCTCCTTCATTGTCACTGATGGCGTTGACGGTTTCTTGATCAAGGATGGTGATGTCGAAGCATTGGCAAAGTCCATCATTGACACCCGGAACTTGTCGGCCCAGGAGGCGGGGACCCTGCGGCTGAACGGCATCACAGGTGTTTCGCGCTTCACTGACGAAGCTATCTATGAACTGTGGGTGGACGAGATGCGCGCGGCTGCTGATCGAAAGGCCCTGCCGAGTCCCTCTCTTTCACTCAGCATCGTTGATAGTGGGGTTATCTTCAGGTCAGGTGGTGACACTGTGTTGTACGCGGAAGCGGACCATATATCAAACGTAGACAGCCCTATCTCTCACTTTGCCGTGCTTATCAACAGAAACGATGGCTCCTGGCACCGTGTGCCTGTTTCAAAGATCGAGGAACGGTCAACCACCACCTACATGGAGTTTTCATTCTCAACAGCGATCATTTCCAACATCGAGGGAGAAATCATGGATGCGTTCGTTGAGAGCCGGTCCCTGAATACTCGGATCCAGACCAGGGTTCCATTCGAGTCAGTTTCCGGGCGCCTTCAGGTTTACTCCACCAAATACGGAAACCTGAGCTTTCGCTGAATACAGGCAAGAAAACGCTGAGTGCACTTTGCCCGAAATGGAAACGACACCCCAACGATTGATAGCTTCTGGTTACATCAGGTTTGAGATGCGCCATGTTGTTGGGATCGGGTTAGGCGAGCTCGGCACCATGAGCGGCATAGTTGTCAACCAGAACGACCCCACGGCACAGGCACGCGCCGAGATCACGCTGACACTGCCGGCCCAGGCCGCGGCGGGCACCATGACCCTGATGGCCGGAGCGAGCTTGAAGTCCGAGGTCTCCACCCGCATCGACGGCCAGGAAAACAACGGCGAACCCCTGGGTACCCGGGGCAAGATCCCCGGCTTCATGGCCGGCGACCAGACGTTCACCATCGCTCTGAGCTCCGGTACGGCAACCATCCTGAACTTCACGTTCCAACCTCACCACAGCTTCACCAATTGACGTACGACGGCGGCACCCACCCGGGTGCCGCCGTTTGCGTTTTTGCGGTGGTCCCGCAGGCGCATTATTAGAACCGCCGTGCCGCGCATATCACGCATCAACCATTGGAGTTTGGCCGTTAGAATGGGCCAATGCCTGCCATCAGAAAGCCCCGCAAGAAGACCGTCTTAATCACCGGCGCAATCTTGTTGGCTCTTTTTTTGGGCTGGCTCATCGCCGCTTTTCAACTGTTCTACAACGTCCACACAACGGCACCAAAGCAAGCTGATGCGGTGGTCATGCTGGGTGGCGCCAGCAAGGAACGAATGCTGGAGGCCATGATGCTTCGATTCGACTTGAAGGCGCCCTACCTAGTGCTTTCAAACACCGACACTCCGGGCAACGCCAGCGCAGACGACTACTGCGACACCCACAGCAACAAAAAAATTTACCCGGATGTGATTTGCTTCACCCCCAAGCCGATGGACACCCGCGGAGAGTCCGTGGCACTGGCTGAATTAGCAAAGGAGTACCAGTGGAAGAACGTGACCATTGTCACGTCTAGCTACCACATCCAGCGGGCCGGGCTGCTGATGAACCAGTGCGTTGACGCAGACGTCGCCATGGTGTCAACAACGCCGCAGTTCACCCCCTGGCAGTGGTTCCGCAGGTTCATCATTGAGACAGGTGGCCTCATTGACGTCACTCTGAACCCCCAGTGCGAGACCAAGTCCACCGATTAGTAGAGCCTTAGGATCAATCAATGAGCATTCTGACGACACTTGAGGCATTCGAAGACGAGCGTGGCAACAGAATTCTCTATGAGGGAGTCATAGAGAAAACATCAAGGTCAACTTCCGGGGATCCAACAACACCTTCGCCCTTCACGCGAAGGTCTCCTTGCACGCGCTGCATGCAAACTTCGATTGCGACAACGGTAGGATTGAAATCGGCAGCCACCATGGCGTCACTCCCCTCAAGGCCCACATTCGCGTTGGCCAGGATTCCACTGTCATCATCGGCAACAACGTCTCAAACACCAGTACGGTGACCATTAACGCTGTTGAGGGCACCAAGGTGACCATCGGAAATGACTGCATGTTGTCGTCCCAGGTGGAAATCCGAACAGACGACGCCCACCCTATCTTCGACGTACGCACCGAGAAGCGCAGCAATCCGTCACGATCGATGCGCATTGGCAACCACGTCTGGCTGGCCCGCGGCTCTGCCGTGCTCGGCGGAGCATCCGTCGCAGACGGTTCCATTTTGGGCTTTGGGAGCATCCTCACAGGCCAGATCCCCAACAACTGCATCGCTGTGGGTACACCAGCAAAAGTTATTCGCCGAGACGTTGCATGGGAACGACCGCACCTGTCATTACGCGAGCCTTTATACAAGCCTGACGCAAGCTCCATCGAGAAGTCGGAGTACTGGGATCTCACTGATGACGGTGATCTGCTGAATGTTCCCGCCTTGAATCCTACAAAGCCTAAGTCATCAGGATGGCTCACTTCCAAGGCCAGCTCCCTTCGCGCCAAAGCCTGGCGGCTCCGCCGGCGATTGCTTGCGCGCTGATCAGTGAGACGCCCCTCATCTCCTGCGAATGGGCACTCCTGACAAGCCAAGTGGATTATACTGGGCAAAGTCCATGTCCACTTTCATTGGGGGAATAATGCCCGTCATCATGCCGATCTACGGCACGCGTCCAGAAGCCATCAAGATGGCTCCGATTGTTGCAGCCCTGAATGCATCAGAGGACTTCGACTGCGTCGTAACGGTAACGGGCCAGCACCGCGAAATGCTTGACCAGGTCAACGATCTGTTCGGCATCACCCCGGACCATGATCTGGACATCCTCCAGCACGGACAGTCACTGTCAGATATTTTGACCCGCACCATAAATGGCTTGGACAAGCTCTTTGCCGAATCCAAACCGGATGCGGTGGTGGTCCAGGGCGACACCACCACCTCCACTGCTGGCGCCATCGCGGCGTTCTACCGTGGCATCCCGGTTGTGCATGCCGAGGCCGGACTGCGTAGCCACAACCTGTTTTCCCCGTTCCCAGAAGAAGCAAACAGGAAGATCACCACCCAGATTGCTAGCCTGCATCTCGCACCAACCAGCACCAGCAAGGCTAATCTGCTCGCTGAATCAGTGAACGCTGCAGACATCGTCGTCACCGGCAACACCGTCATCGACGCACTGCTAACCACCGTGGACAAACAGATCCCCTTCACTGATCCAGCTTTGGAAGACCTCGCTGCCAGCGGCCAGAAGATCCTTCTCGTCACCACGCACCGGCGGGAAAACCAGGGCGATGCCATGCGCGGGGTTGGGCGGGCATTGGCCCGCATCGCCAAGACGGAACCTGAGCTGATGATTGTCCTTCCGATCCACAAGAATCCTGTAGTGCGGGATGCAGTACTGCCAGCTCTTGAAGGCCTGCACAATGTTATGGTCACGGAACCACTGGGATACGGCGAGTTCACTCGCATGCTGTCATTGGCGTATGTAGTCCTCACCGACTCCGGTGGAGTCCAGGAGGAAGCGCCCAGCTTAGGCAAGCCCGTATTGGTCATGCGAGAGAATACTGAGCGACCCGAGGCCCTCGTGGCCGGCACCGTAAAGCTGATTGGGACCGATGAGGAACGGATCGTCACCGAGGTCAACCAGCTCCTTCACGACCCCGCACACTTTGAAGCCATGGCCACAGCCGTCAATCCGTATGGCGACGGCCATGCCGCCGCTCGCACCGTGGCCGCCATCGCGCAGCTGCTTGGCATCGGAGCGCGCATCACCGACTTCGATTCCTAAACTGTTGTGGCTCGGACAGGTCCGGGCCATAGCAGTTTTTGCCGACGCATCAGCTCCGGAACAATGTACCGGTCTCTCGTGTGAACAAGTCGTCCAAGCCCAGCAGCCCGTGGGTCGGCGCCAACACTCGTTCCTTTGTTTGCACGTTCGCCAAGCCAAAACCGCAAGAGCGATCGTTTTCCACCAGCAGCTCGAGAGGCATGTGCTGACCTTGGACCTCAAGCGTTTCCAAGTGGTCCAGCGCCGGCCCAAATAAAGCGTCGTCGGTGGACACGTATCGACCATAGTGTCTCCCAAAAGAGCCAACTCCAGATCGTCTAGCACGCGATCTACTCAAGCGTCCGGGGCTGCTGGACGTAGATGATGGTGTTTTAGTTCCGCGCGCACCTCCAGGATGACTCGGCCGACTTTGTATCTCATCATCAGTCCTTTGGCCGATGCCTGACACCCCACTTTGGAGCGCAGCAAGCCCTCTCTGTTTCCTGCATCTGGTGATCACAGCGGGTACACACTGGTGACACGGCCAATGTGCTCATCGAATACGACCTTCCAAACAACAGGGCCTCATGCTACCCCGTGGACCCCTTCGGTGGCTGCAAAGCCACTGCACACAAGAAGCGGCTGGCGTACGACCTCTCACGGCATTGAAAATGCCGGTCCGGTCAACTGTTGAAAAGTCAAAGGATTCTCGCACATCACGGAATGCACAAACACCGCGTAAATGCATGAATTCATGAACGTCAAGTAGCAAGTTTGCCCGGCGTTCAGCTAAGCTCAATGTGGGGTTTACCTACGTGCACACTGCTATAACCAAACAGACCTTTTGTGCACCTTGGCTCCCACCCCTCTAACGCATCAATGGGAAGACGGAAAATAATGACTGTTCAGGCTGTAATTCTTGCTGCAGGCATGGGAACGCGACTAGCACGCCCACACCCCAAGCCAATGACTGAGCTCGACGATGGCCGCACAATCATGCACCAGCAGCTGAACAACTTACAGTCGACCTTTGGCAAGAAACTTCGTCTCTCCATAGTTGTCGGTTTCAAGATGGAACAAATCATGGAACATGTTCCAGACGCCTCCTTCGTCTACAACGAGAACTTTGACCAGACCAACACGTCCAAGAGCCTTCTCAAAGCTTTAAAGAACTCTCCCAAAGGCGGCGTCCTCTGGATGAACGGCGACGTGGTGTTCGACCCCCAAATCCTCGAAACCCTCTGTGAATACATCAAAACCGGACAATCCTTCATCACAGTCGACGTCTCGTCCGTCTCCGATGAGGAAGTCAAATACACCATCGATGCAGATGGATTCATCGACCAACTCTCCAAACGAGTAGCCCACAACGACGCACTCGGCGAAGCCGTTGGAATTAACTACGTCTCCAAAAAAGACAAGAAAAAGTTCATCAAGCGCCTCGAGCAAGTTGAGGAGCAGGACTACTTTGAGGGCGGCATCGAACTGACTATCAAGGAAGATGGCGTTCAATGGCTCCCCGTGGACATCAGCAAGTACTACGCAGTCGAAGTCGACTTCCCTGAAGATCTGGAACGCGCGAACGCTAGCATCTAAACTGCAATATTCTTGTGGCCCCACCCAAACAGATGCGTCTATGGCGTCACGCTCAAGTCAGTCCTTGCCTGCATCGCAGCCGCAACCTCAACGGCCGTCGTCGCATGACTGCAGGTCTGGAGTTTGCCGGCAATCACATCGATCTCACACGTGGGTAATTCCCAAACGAGTCCTCACTTGAAACAGTACAGCTCGCCACAATCCGCCTTACACGACACGGCAAGATAGCTATCGCACTGGCTACAAGAACCAGCCCGCAGCCATTTACCAGGCCAGCTGGCACAGACTAGCAGTCAAGGTTCGCACCACGCGTAGGCTACAAATATAAGATCACAGAACGGATGTGCCATGCCGACGATCGCGTCTAATATTTAGATTTTTCGTCGTCACAAACTAGAATTGACAGAGTTTGCCATCAACAGCAGACCAGTCTATGGTGCCATGATACAAGTTGGGACACAATAATGTTCGGTTGGAAAATACTGTACGCCGCTGGGCGTCAATGTGAGAAGCTCAATCAGTTCGGTTTAGCTGAAAGCTTGTACAAGTGCATGCTGGCGACTACGGAGAAGTCAAATGCGACAGTAAACTATCGACTTGGGCATTTATACTTCTCTAGAAAAAAGTATGAACTGGCTGCGTCTTATATAGGCACGGCAGTATCATTAAAACCTTCGATTCCCACCTGGAATTACAGACTCGGCTTCATCAACGAACGGCTAAATAAATACACGGAAGCCGAAGCTCTATACAGAGCTGGGATTGAACTCAGCTCAGATAAGAGCCAATGGTACTACCGTCTGGCCAAGACTCAACTGGCGCAGAATAAAAATATGGATGCCATTGAATCTCTTCGATTGGCATCAGATCTAGACCCAAATAATAGACAGTTCATTGACGTCCTATTATCTGCCATCAACATCAAAAGCGCCAAGTGGGAGACGCTTTCCTACCTATTAAAAATGGCTGAAGCTCCTCGCGAAGACCCCTATTTGCAATACCGTATTGCACGTTTATATGATGATATGCATCAGCTCGAAGCAGCCGCACCTTTCTATAAAATTGCGAACAGAAATAGTGACAATGCCTGGTGGCTTTATTACGAAGGTTACTGTCTCCAGCGACTTTCTGAAGAAGCCAAAAGCGCGGAATGCTTCCAAAAAGCAATCCTCTTGGATTCCCAACTAATGTCGCAGGAATTAGGCATAGGCGCTTTCCATCAAAAAATCGGTAATTGGCCCGCCGCAAGAACTGCTTATGAAGATAGGCTAAGTAACACCGAAGCGACACCCAACTTGCTCCACAGTGCAGGATTAAGCTATGACCGAACTTACGACTGGGACGCAGCTGTTGAGAAATATGAACAGGCGCTACTACTCAAGCCGGATGCTGCGAACACTCACTTCCGTTTGGCCTACTGCTTTGAGCAGACAAACAATCTAGACCGAGCAATAACTGCATATAAGGCCGCCATCGCGGCAGCAGTATCTGCGCCCAAGCATTATCACTACCGACTAGCCCACTGCCTCGAACGAATGGGGCGGTTTGCAGATGCAGTCGAAGCTCACCTGTTGCATGCGCCTGACTCCGCCTCGTTTACAAATCAGATACGCAATCTTGCATCAGAACAACCAAAGGCTACTGATCCTACAGCAAACGACAGTGTTCAGTCCTGGACTGATTATCTCAGGGATGCCCGGGACGCAGCACTAAGAGAAGACTGGCGAGAGGCATCCCGACTCATATTTAACGCCACCATGCGTCGCAATGACTTTAATAGGGCGCTGTACTACGAAGCTGGTTATTACCATTCCCTCGCAGGCGATCACGAGTCGGCCTGTGGATTCTTTCGTCAAACAGAAACATATCAATCTGCTGGGGATATGGAGCATGCGCTGTCGAGCAAGACCCACCATCTAAAAGCTGCGAAGGCCTACACGGCATATAGGGAGACTCTAGACATTCGCAATGACTTCGTTCTCTACGAAAGTCACATGGGGGCATCAGTCGACTGCAACCCGCTGGCGATATATAACGAGCTCCAACAAGATGGCAGCTACTCTAACCTTACCCATGTTTGGGTGATTAGCGATATAGATATCGTGCCAATCGAAGTTAAAGTCAACGCAAAAGTAATCCTTGTTGAGAAGAACAGCGATTTGTACAGACGCTATCTTGCAACGTGTGAATATCTGATTAATAATGTCACATTCCAAAACTACTTCATTCGCCGTTCCGAGCAAAAGTATCTAAACACTTGGCATGGAACCCCGATAAAGACATTGGGCAAAGACATTAATTCTGGTTTTCTCCAGCACTCAAATGTAGCCAGAAACTTCTTGCAAGCAAGTCACATCTTGACTTCCAATATCCATACTGCCCAGACACTGGTCAGGCAGCACGATATCGATAATATTATCACCGCAAAAGTCGGGTATACGGGATATCCTCGGACAGACATCACAGTCAACGCAAGCAAGTTCAAGATGGATTCAATAAAAAAACTTCTTCGCATCCCAGTAGACAGTCAGCTTCCCATTGTCCTTTATGCACCCACTTGGAGAGGTGACACAAATAACCAATATTTCGATACAGAAAAGTTGTGTTCTGATCTCGCTGCGCTGAATGCGCTGAACTGTCATTTCATCTTCAGGGGTCACCCGCTAATGGAAAAAGCCCTTGATGGGCTAAATGCCGATTATATATCCGCACCCAAGGGCATTGACTCCAATTCCCTATTGTCAATTGTCGATGTTTTGATCACAGACTATTCCAGTATCATATTTGACTTCCTTCCCACTGGACGTCCAATATGTTTATACGCCTATGACGAGAATGACTACAAAGCTGAACGCGGATTGTACCTGGAACTCGATGAACTTCCAGCGCGAGTTTCCAGGTCTATCGGCGAACTCTGTCGTGACGTTGAAGTGTCATTTCAAGGTCATAATGTCCCTAGCAATGTCTACGCCGATGCCATAAAACTTTATGCTCAAAAAGATGACGGTTTTGCCGCCAAGAGGGCAATAGATTTTTTCTTTGGAAACAATGACGAGCATCTGATGGGCTTCGGCACCGACTCCCGAACGTCGCTTCTATTCAGAGCTAGTCTTATCCCTAATGGTGTAACATCCTCGTTCCTCAACTTGCTTTCGCAACTGGATCCCGATCGATACATTGTAAGTATCGTTCTGGACCCTGCTGCCTTTAATTCTGATGCAGACCGACTTCAAAAAGTAAATGAACTGCCAGGCCACGTCCGCGTTCTGGGTCGTATCGGCCATAAAGTTTTTGGCCCTGAAGAGGCTTGGCTAGACACTACGTTGACCCGATGTGGCAATTTGACTTCCCCTGTACAGTGGAACCGGTATCTCGCCGCATGTTCACGCGAATATCAAAGAGTATTCGGTAGGGCAGAATTTGACGCAGTTATTGAATTTGACGGCTACTCCCTCTTCTGGGGATCTTTGCTTGCGGGTGGCTCTGCTGACGGCACGAAGAGTCTCATTTACCAGCACAGCGACATGAAGCGGGAATGGCTAACTCGGGCGGGCTACTTGACCGCCATATTTAATATTTACAGATACTTTGATCACATTGTCTCAGTTTCGGAAACTATCGCTAAGATTAATCGTGACAACCTCGCCGACGATTTCTGCATTGAAGGTGATTCGTTTGTGGCCTGCAACAACCAGTTGGATATTCCGAAGATTCTAAGTCAAAGTTCGGAACCTCTCGACTCAGATATTTCCACTTGGATAGGAGATTCCGAGAGGGTATTTTGTACTATCGGGCGATTGTCTGTTGAGAAGAATCATCGTAAGTTGATCGGAGCTTTCGTTCGAGAATTGAGTGTCCACCAGCATTCAAAACTCGTCGTAGTGGGAGACGGCCCTTTGCGCAGCGATTTAGAATTACTTGTAAAAACACTCCAAATGCAAGAAAGTATCTTAATCGCAGGATCTCGAAGAAACCCATTCCCAGTTCTAAAGCGGTCAGATCTCTTTCTACTATCCTCAGACCATGAAGGCCAGCCTATGGTTCTTCTTGAAGCACTAGTTTTGGACAAGGCCATCATATCTGTAGATATCCCCGGGGCGGCCAGTATCCTTGACGGTACGTCTGGAGTACTAGTTGACAATAGTATCGAGGGTCTCGCCACTGGAATGAAGAATTTCTCCACCAACACCCCACTGGATCATGGCTTCGATGCTCAGGCTTACCAGCAACAGGCGTTGAGCTCTTTCGAAAGCCTCGTGGGATAGAGGACCGCATGCCTCACGACGTCGGAGATACTCGGGTATTTGTTGTCGGATGTTTGCCAAGGTTTTGATTCTGCAGAGCAGGATTAACTTGGTGTTGAGGTAGCGGTCCGGTTACGGATTCTAGCGACTGCTGCCACGACTCCGGCTAGTGTGCGAGGCGCGGAGTATCTTGCTCGAGGTGCCGGGCTGGGCTGTGTTGATGTCGTATTTCTATTCTCGTTATGGACCCGAAGCATCAGCGTGTAGGCATCCTGGGAGACGGCACGGGCCGAGCTGATGTGGGTGGGGATACCCTGCCAATCGTCATAGCTGTGGTGAGGGTATCTATGCAGGTGCCGTCCCTAATTAGTGTTAGCCGTCACGTTATTTGACGATGGCGTCGTCGCTTTTGTTGTCGACCAGATTGATGGGTTTGGTCGCCATCGTGAAGCGGTGGTCGTCGTGGCTGCCGGTAAGGTGAACCGCCATTTTACCTAGTCGTCCTGGTGACGCCGGTTGCTGGGCACAGCAGAGCGAACCCTCATGACATTTTCATGTGAGCAGCGGAGGGGTCAGCAGGATATCTCGTGTGATGTTGTGGCCGATCACGGCCCAGGCGGCTGCTCGGGGTCCACGCGATTCTGCCAGACCGGTGCGGCTCCGACAAGATGTTCAGACTCCAACCGAACATTCTCGGCCACTGCTTGGTGGTGGGACAGCGATAAGATTCCTGCTACGTCAGCAGTACTTTCAGGCCAGTTCGGCAGCATCTTTGGCCGGCAGACGTGACGATGGTTCCGACGATGAGATTGGGGAGGGGGCACGTGTTCCATGTTCTTAGGCACGGCCTTGAACAATTGCTGCACTCCTTGGCTGGCGGGGCAAGACGGGAGGCAGGGCCCAGGCGCCCCACGCATGTCCAACCACCCGCAGTGCCCGTCGGCCGGACTTCTTTGGAGCGCTTGATTTCGAGCCCCAATACTTGCCATGATTTGCTGCCACACTGGTAAGAATCTTTACACTCAAATGGCCGGTCCTTGACACCCGCCGAAACACACTTAGGGCAGATCATGATGCCAGAGGCAAGGCGGAATACGTGCTCCACTGCCCGCTTGTACAGCCAGTGGTTGTGGGTTTCCGGCACGCGTCGCAGCCAGCGGCGCACAGTCGAGACGGGGCCGGCACATGTGGGCTGCGATCGTGCGGTACCCGATGCCGGAGGCCTTGGCTGCCAGTGCGGTACCGATTACCTCGAGGGTATCGGCTCGGCGGACAGTCAGCACCGGCGGCAACAACACCTGGGTACGCCCTCAACCGGTGCAGCCGGCACGCCGTGACCGCACCGTCAGCTCACGCATGGCCCATTCCTCACACGCTGCGGGTGCGAGCGTGCCCGTGGGGGCGCAGCTGCCTCGAACAGCCGGGGCTGGGAATTCCCCACCCAGCAACGCCGCCTCATCCCGCTCGGGACTGCCCACGATCATCATCGTGCCCGGTCCTGCTCGTCTGCCAAACACTCTTTCCAGTGGCTCTTGTCTAGCATGCGCGCTTTGGGAAAGGGCCACCTCGTCTTGAACTCTGACCACCCGCAACGGACAAGTCATATCATCACCGGACGGCCGGACAGATTCGCCTAGACGACATGGCCGCGGCAAGCATTAAGCGCCAACCAGAATGAGAGACTTGGGCGTCACGATGACGCCGCCAACGAACCCCGATCACGGTGGCACCATCGTCACCCAAAGTGGTGTGCATCACCAAAGAATCCGATGCCCATCACTCACCTACTGGAAAGAGCCAAAATCGTGGCTCCCGACAACCCTGAGGGTTGCCGTCAAGTACGAGCATCCCGTTTCGTCGCGGCTGCCTCATCGACAATACGGTGGGCCCCAAAATGAAAAGCATTCACTGGGTACCCCGTCGCTATATGATAGTCTGCGAACCAACATCTAAACTCAAATTATACAATAGAGTGTTAATGCTTGCCAAAGTGATAGGGATAGCGTTGCGAGCAACGTCAGGATGATCTTTTATGTTCGGATGCTCAGAATTATACACCCTAATATACTGGGCTAATGGGACAATAGCATGCTTTTCAATGTAGGTCCTTTGAGGCGACCTTTGGGAATAGACAATAGCAATCCTCGTTCTATCACAAGGTTCAACCCGTTTTCTAAAGGCGTCAATAACGGAAAGAAACTCGGTTTCCTTTTTGCGATCAAAGCATGTGTTTTTTGTGAAATGCAAATCATCATAAGTTGCATAATAGTGCTCATCATTCACAATAGGCTCGACGGCCACAACCCCGTACTGGCCAACTAGGCCGTGATAGAGCGCCCCCGTGGCACCCTTCGATCCTCCGTATAGGACCACACTTTCATGCTTGATACTATACTTGGCAACAATACTGGATATTAGGGACTGAATGCTATTGGCGTTATTTGGATCATATTTATTATTCAAATAAAAACTGCCAATTATTCCTCCAACATCTGCAATCCGTAGCACAATAGTTTCTGGTGCTACGTACTTTTGAATTGATGCAAAATTTTGCGTAAAATATCTCATCAAACTTGCCGTATACATGGTTTCGTGAATCGATGAAAATACAACAAGCAATTTTGGGGAATCCGTAGCAACTTGTGGCGCCTGAAGTGTGTAGACAACTCCATTCTTGTCCATTTCAAAAGTTCCGTGTTTAACCGGATTCCACAAATTCCCAAGCTGTGTGTGTTGCACCAACCTAGAGACACCGTCTGAGAACATGTAAACATAGAAGCCTCTGTTAGCCAAGCCGGCCAGGAGCTCTCTAACAGACGAGTCCATGCGGCTAATTTCGATTATATTCAAACGCTTGTCATACTTGGCGTCGTGCGATAAATGAATAAAATCGGGAGAGATTGCCGAACTGATAAAAGCATCCATCACTTGCGGGCCGTCAGATGGTGACATGTAAAGCACTTTGCCCGTGCTATTAATTTTGTACATGCAGCGTGCCTCTTTCGTAAATGGGATATTATATTCTGTTAATGGCTGCATCTAGTCTGTTCGCCAATAAATTCAGTACCGGTTCAGACAGTATGTGCGTTCTGACTGACGTTGCGAGACACTGGGACAGTCATACGAGCGCCGCCGTGTGGACGCAATACTTAGCCGCAAGCCATCTTCTCACCTCAATACAGCGTCGACGAATTTTGGCCGGCCAAGAGTAGGCCAAAAGCGGTTCCTTTCGCTGTTAGCCGCCCACAGGACCACAAAGAAACAAACGTTGCATCAAAGGAAAGACGCTGGATATATCCGCCTTCGCTAGGGAATCTGAGCAACCAGAGACTCCTCCCAAATCTGTTGATCTAGTTATGCGTTCATGCTAACCGCTAATGTAACCAACCGATTCCCACCGATGCTTGGCTATTGGTTACCCCTACTTGTGGACTGAGGTTTATCCGGAGTTTATTTCAGCAATTGACTCTAATACACGAACCGAAGCAGATCCGTCATCATATGCCGTGAATTTCTTGCCGGAAATATTTATCTGTTGAGCGGACTTGACTACTTTTGCCAGGAATTTAATTAAGTCGGACCCATTGTTGAATAGTCCGCCCAGACCCAGATCAGCATGTGACAGGTACAGCCCTCGCATGTCATTTTCATACTCATTTATGTCTGTCACAAGAAAATATATATTTCTTCCGGTCAGCGAATAATCAAACACTATAGATGAGTAATCTGTCACTAATGCATCAGAAGCCAGAATAAGATCATTAATCTCTGGATATCCGCTCACGTCAATTACATTGTCACCAAATTTTGACACCCTTCCACCCAATACATTATGGTGCCCACGCATGAGGAATACCGTTTTTTCACCAAGTGATCTGAATGCTTGGTCAAAATCAATGTGGCCAACCCATTGATGCACTCCGCCAGAATTCTTGGCCGTATCCCGCCAAGTAGGGGCATATAGAATAGCGGTCTGGTCTTCTCTAATCCCGAGGAGCCCTCTCACTTCCCGTGCTTTCTCGTTTGACACTTGGCTGGCCAACGTGTCATTGCGAGGATATCCTGCAGTTAAGACTCGGCCTGAATATCCAAAAGCTTGGGGCAGAACTTCCCGAGAGAAGTCATTCTGCGCCAACAAGAGGTCCCAGTAGCTAGCCTCGCGCTCCATCAATTGTCGATAGGACGGGGAGATATAGCGTGTTGGAGCGTCTAATCCAATCTTCTTCATGGGAGTCCCGTGCCATGTTTGAAGATAGAATTGTCCGATCGACTTTCTAAAATAGAACGGAAAATTGTTGTTGTTTATTAGGTACTTTGCAGTTGAAACCTTCTCAAACCATTTTCTAGTGCCTCGAACGAGTGGCCTTGCGTAATCCGGGTAACTGACAGAAAAGTCATCGATCGACCAGTAGATAATTGCATCATGGTTCCGTGAATACAGCTCATCAGAAAGCGCTTTAGGGCTGTCTGTGCACGATTTGCCACCGAAGCTTTCAAACACAAAGTGTTCCTGTAGTTCTGCGGGCTCGGAGGAAAAAACGTGTTGCAGACTCCTTTGCCAGAATTTTCCCCTTTCATCTATACCAAGTGGAGCCCCCAATGTGACAGCCAAGTTTCCTGACCGAGTCCTCCAAGCCTGTACATGGCAGTGAGTCATCTGGAACTCCAAGGGGAGCTTCCACGACAACTCCTCTGCAACCCCTAGGGTCCTGCCTTTCGACGTTGCCGCAGACCCAGCGTTTGCGTGGAAGCGCAGCGTGTAAGCGCCCGGTGGTGGTGAGTAAACCGTTCGTCCCCAGACCACTTCAGCTAGGCGGAATACGTATCTAACAGTGTTCTCGCCGAGGTTCGTGATTTGCACCGGAACAAGCCGACGCTGTTGGGTGGCAAGGTAAAGCTCAAATGCGGGACGACCTCCGCCCCAATCAATGTCAACTGAGAGCTCTTCTGAGTCGTTGAGCACTGCGAAGTCGCAGACTTGCGGAGTGGATCCATATCGCATCAGAGATCTGGTGGGCACCTGAAGCGCATGCGCTAAGTCCGACGTATGTCCAACTACAGTCAATGAAACTGTCGCGCGAAGCATTCCATCATCAACAGATGCCAGCACTGCAGCTGGAACCCTGACCGTAAATGTCGAACTGCGGTGTGAAGCAAATGCGTCATTCACTCTCGCGTCCAAGTGGTCATCGGTTGTCCGTTTCAGGCGCAACTCTTGCCAGTCTTCGGCTCCTATTCCAACACGTACAGCCACCTCGACGGACTCATCGGAGAGTCCTCTGACGAATCCATAGCCAGACAACATCAGATCGCCATTGTCTGCCCATCCTGTGACAGCCAGCTTTGTATCGATTTGAAGAAGGGATGCGTCACATTGAAGCGAGTTGGAGTTGGCGTACTCGGGAAAGACTCTCGCATAGCTGGGGGTCGCATAGAAGAGCCCGTCCCTAACATCAATCTGGAAACCTCTACCGCTTTCCATCCGATCGACGATGACCTGCTCTAATTCAACCTTCATTCCAGCTGTTGCAAACCGCAGCAATACACGGGCATGTGGGTCTACTCTAAGGTTTAGGTGCTCAACGCTATCGAAGTTATCAGCAATTACTTTTGAAAGGGATTTCGTCCCTTGATGTAGTGCAGACCAGTATAAGTCATTCGTATACGGAACCTGCTCGTAGTAGGGAACCAGATCACTACCAAGCAATCTGGCAAACCACGTATGGAGGACACGTTGTGAGGACTCCGATGCCAGCAACGAGCTGACGTGGTGGGCAACCAACATCCGGTCGTCTAGATCCTTTTGCGATCTTTTCCCCTGGGTAATGGAGCTTCCGTCACTTCGCTGTCGCCAGAAATAAACAACTTCCTCTAGGACATCGAATGATGTTGCGCGAATAAAGGCCCGGGCCGTAGTTTCTTGGTCTTCATAAAGGACGCCTTCAGGAATAGGAGCGACTTTGGTGTCCCAAAAACTCTTCCTGAAAACCTTGTTCCAAAAGAAGACATCATCCAAAATGTCAGGGAACTCATCGATGCAGATGCCTACCCGTTTATCGGCATGCATATGGGATGAGGCTTTAGTTTTCTGGAGCTTATTTCCAATGATCCGTGCGTAAGAACCAACAACAAAGTCTGAATGCGACTGGCTAATGGTGGCCATCATCAGGGAATACGCACCATGCGCAACAACGTCATCGGAGTCCGCGAAGGTGAGGTACTCCCCCTTAGCCGCAGAAATGCCAATGTTCCGGGCCCGGCCGTTTCCACCATTTTCCAGGTTGATGATGGAAATTCGCTTGTCGTACTTGGCAAATTCGGCCACTATCTGCATGGATTCATCGGTGGATCCGTCGTCAACGACGATGATTTGCAGATTCGAGTAACTTTGTGAAATTACACTTGTCAGGCACTCGGCTACGTATTGAGCCACGTTGTAGACGGGGATGACAACGCTGAGCAGGCCTACGTTAGGTTCCCCCTTGCCCAACATCCTGGCTATGCCCAAACGTTGAGCAGGGTGAACCGCATGGCGCAGCTTGTCCTTGTACTTTTGAGGCAGAACTTTTGCTGCCACATTGCGTAGCGTCGACATGATTCGCCTTAGCGGGCTTGGCCTGCCACGTTTGTACGCCAGAACCCACGCGTGTCCACCACATGCTTGCCTGCCAGAGTCGCTGTATCGATTTCACGGAATTTGTCATGATCTACCAGCAGAGCGACAACGTCTGCTGAAGCAATGGCGTCTTCCGCGGACACCAACGCGATGTTCGTGAAGCCTTCCAGTTTTTTCGGCAGAACCTTTGAATGAGGTGTTACGACGAGGATCTTGGCTTCGGGACGCTGAGTGGCGAGCTTGTGTACGATGTCCACAGCCGGCGATTCCCGCATGTCATCAATGTTCGGCTTGAACGCCAACCCTAGGGCGGCAATTGTCGGCGCTGTGTTGCCCTTCAGAGGCTCGAGGATCTGCTCAACCACACACTGGGGTTTCGAATCGTTGACCTCACGCGCGGTGCGGATGAGGCGGGCGTTCTCGGGATCGGCGGCCACAATGAACCATGGATCAACTGCGATGCAGTGTCCACCGACGCCGGGGCCGGGCTGGAGAATATTTACACGGGGATGGTGATTGGCCAGCTCAATGAGTTCCCAGACGTCAACTCCAAGGTTCTTGCTAACGACCGAAAGTTCGTTGGCGAAAGCGATATTGACATCGCGGTAGGCATTCTCGACAAGTTTGGAAAGCTCAGCCGTGGTTGCATCCGTTTCGAGGATTTCACCCAAGCAGAACACCTTGTAGAGTGCCGTGGCGGCGGCGGCAGCACCGGGGTTCAACCCACCGACTATTCTGTCGTTGGTTACGAGCTCGATCATGACCCGACCGGGGAGGACGCGCTCGGGGCAGTGGGCGAACAGAATGACCGGACGGCCCTTTGAGCCGTCAAGGCTCAGGTCCGGGCGTGCGTCCAGGACTACCTGGGCCATGTGCGCCGTAGTCTGGGGCGGCGACGTGGATTCAAGGATAATGAGTTCGCCTCCGCGCAGCTGCGGTGCAATAGCCCGGGCGGCATCCTCGATGTAGCTGAGATCCGCAGTCTTGTCCGCCAGGAACGGTGTAGGAACAGCGACGATAAAAGCGTCAGCCTGAGGAGTTTCCTTCTGTGCGCGCAGGAATCCCTGAGCGACAGCACCCGCTACGTTCGTCCCAAGATCGGGTTCAACGAACGGCACCTCTCCGCGGTTGACCGCATCGACGGTCGCCGAGGAGACGTCCACGCCGATGACCTTGACGCCATTTCCGGCCAGGATGGCTGCAGTGGGCAAGCCAATGTAGCCAAGGCCGATGACGGCAACAGTCTCGATGCCGGCTTCTTTTGCTGATTCAAATGTCGGTGTGTTCATTGGGATCCCCATAGAATTTTAGGTCGCCGGATGCGAGTAGTTCGGCGTCTTCCACTTGCCAGGTGTGGCCGTCGCCAGCACGCACCTGGTAAAAATTGAAACGGTCCGCAGAGTAAATCTGCATCCCGGATTGTCCAGCATTGCGCAGGAACCCTGTGTCTTCTCCTAGTCCGAGGGCTGGGAACGGGTTGGCAATGAAAGTCTCCTTGGCTGCCACAATGGTGGGCCCCATGACGAAGTCAGTGTACCTATGCTCTTTATGTCCAAAGCGCAGGATTGTTGCCTTCGAGGACTGAAGATTCATGTAATGCGCTTGCTTTCCTACAACCTGCGCCCCGGAGTAGTCGAGGGCAAAGATCTGGTCCGAGAGATACTCTCTGCCGTAATGGTCATCGTCATCCATCTTGGCGAGAACGTCACCATCAGCCGCAGCTACACAGCGATTCAGGCACTCCCCCAGCGAGACATCGCGACTGGCCGTCAGCAAGGCAACATCAGTCAGACCATACCGTTCCTGCAAACGGTGCAGCTGGTCCATTTCGAGTTCAAAGCCATGGGTCAGCAGCACCAGCTGGGTGCTTATGCCGTTCTGTGCAGCCACGGTACGGAACACGTTCTCAATCTGCTGCGGGCGGATCGTCGGGACCAAGGCCGAGGCAGTGGGACGCTGCATTCCTGAGGTGCGGTCAGGCAAGGCCTGTCCGAGAACCGTTTCCACACGGTGGGCATAGGTGTGTTCCTGCCAAATGCGGCGCTGGGCCAGGTGTGCAGTCCTGTCATTCAGCTCGGCATTTTTCACCAGTGCCCGGCTCAAGTTGGCCGCGGACTCCCGAGTTTCCGCAATGGGAACCTCATCCTCCGTAAAGAAGTTGCGGATTGCTGCGCTGGGTGTGGTGATCACAGGTGTACCCGCTGCGGAGATCTCAAAGATCCGGCGGGCACACATGCTCGCGGAATCCACGACGGAATTCACGTTGAGGAAGACCTTGTAGGCCTTGTACGCTGAGAGCATTTGGGGGTACGTCAGCGATCCGACCACGCGAGAATCAAGCGGAGCCGGGAACTGGTAGTCAGGGCTGCCACCGAGCTGCCGGGAAAAGATTTCCAGCCCGGTCTCCATCTTCTTGGAAGCATCCATGACACCGTTGAGCAGAATGTCCATCTGTTCGCGGCGTTCGGGATACTTGTGGGCAAAGTACATGCCACCAAAGGCAGCATCGCGCTTGTGCCAGCCCTTAGCCGGGCGGACGGGGTTGTGGACCGCCGGCTGGGCTGCAAAGGGCAGCACATCGATGCGGTCATGGCCGAGATCGGCGCGGTAGCTTTCGATCCGGCCTTCATCCGAAGTGAAAACCACGTCAAAGAGCCGGGCTGCCGGCAGGAAATCGTCGTAATGCGGCGGGTCTTCCTTGTTCCAAAAGACGCTGGGAATTCCCTGCGCCTTGCAGGCTGCAAGAAGGGCCTTGAATTGTTGTGACGGACCGGTGTCGCTGGCGATTTTGCCGCGCCACAGCCTCTCGTTGCCAGCCCATGCGGATTCAATGAAGACCAGGTCCAAGCCGTCAAGCTGTTTTGACCAGGTGGCCGGGTCCAGTGCGACGGCGTTCCATTCGAAGCGGAAGGCCATGGCCGAGAAGTCGTCAAGGATGACGCCGACCTTCAGATCTGAGCGACGTGCTGCTCCTGCAGGCAGGTCCGCAGGGGTGAACGACAAGTGCCGCTTCTTGCCACGTCCCACCCAGCCAGCTTCAACGCCCTGGACACTAGTGGGTGCGGCGAAGCCGAGGTCCACACGGCGTCGGGCTTGCCATTCCTTTAGTTGGTCAGGGCCACCGGAGCGCAAATGCCACAGCGCCGTTTTTGCTTCTTCGACTGTGTACATCAGCGCTTCCCCGCAGCCCGACGGCCCGACGCAGTCGGGCTGACAATGTTCGACATTTCCAGTGAGGTGCGCAGTTCCGCCAGCAGGGCAAAGGCCGAGTTGTTGTTGCCCTTGGCCAGCAGCTTGGTGAACTCCATGTACTTTTTGGTGACCACCTTTGGATCGCCATCCATGATGAGATCGCCTTTGTCCAGCCACACAACACGGCCGGTCATGTCCTTGATGGTCGTCAGGCTGTGACTGACAAGCAAGACGCAGCCGGCCGATTCCCGCAATTCGTCCATGCGACGCTTGCTGCGGGCAGCAAACTGAGCGTCACCGGTATTCAGTGCCTCGTCAACCAGAAGGATTTCCGGGTTGCCGCAGGCGGCAATGGCAAAGCGCAGACGCGCCCCCATGCCTGAAGAGTACGACTTCATGGGCAAGTGGATGGATTTTTCCAGCCCGGAGACTTCCACGATCTCATCGAATCGATCGTCGATTTCATCCCGTGTCAGGCCCATAGCGAGCCCACCGAGGATGACGTTCTGATCCCCGGAAAGCTCCGGAACCAGGGCCGCATTGACACCAAGCATGATGGGCGTGCTGGAGGCGTGGATAGCTCCGCTGGTGGGACGAACCTGGCCGCTGACCAGTTTCATCAACGTGCTCTTACCGGATCCATTGCGGCCAATGACGCCAACGGATTCACCTCGACGGACCACCAGAGACAATTCGTTGAGGGCATTGACGGTGACGGTATTCGGCCTGGGTTTGAAACGCTGCAGGACCTTCCCGCCGATGTTGGGACGCTTGGCTTGGACTTCTGTGGAAATGACCCGGTACCTCATGGCGACCTTTTCGGCCACGATACAAGGTTCTTCCGGTATTCCATACAGATAATTAACCCCGGACATAAGACTCCTCCGCCTTCCAGAAGAAGATGATGCCGAAGACGAGTGTGACTGTTGCCCAGGCTGTGAGCATGGCCCAGGAACTCAAGGCAGGAGTAACCCCGTACAGCACAGCGTCATGGGTGATGTCGATGATGATGAACATGGGGTTCATCTGCATCAGTTTCAGAATCATTGGCTGGCTCGCAAAACGGTCCACAGAATAAAAGATGGCGGACAAGTACATGAGCAGTCTCAGCATGAACGGCAGCAGGTGAGTAACATCGTTGACGCGGGAAATGATACGGGCCAGGATCAATCCCACCCCAAGGTTGAACGCAAACTGCAGGACTAGAACGGGCAGCAGCAGCAGCCAGCGCCAGGTGATCGGTTCCGCCGGCGGGATGACCAGGACAATGAGCAGCATGGCAATGATCATGGGAATATGCGAAAGGAATTCGCGCAAATTCACCCCGATGGGCAGGGCTGCCCGAGGGAAACTGAAACCTTGAACGAGTGACTTGTTTTGCTGCATGGAGCGGGCGCCGCTCATGATGGCGCCTGAGCTGATTTGGAACATGAAGACGCCGATGACCAGGTAGCCGATAAAGTTGGGAATCCCCTTGCTGGTGTTGAGCAGCAGACCGAACACGAGGAAGTAGGTAAGGCCGTTGAATATGGGGTTCAGAATTAGCCAGGCGCTGCCGAGCTTGTCGCGGCGGGTGCCACTTTGGACGCGGGCGCGGGCGTCGTAGTAGATGAACTGGCGGAAGTCCCAAAGCTGGACAAGGTAGTCCAGAAACTTGGGGCGGGCCCCGACCCTTTTCAGCTTTGTCAGGTCAACAGGGACGTCATGGACCGCAGCAGGCTGGGGCAGCTGCGTTGCAGCTTCAGTCATGCGTTCCACTCGGGCTTTCCAACGACAACTCAACCACTTTCTTGTACGCCGCGCTGTAGATGGCAGCATTTGCCGCCCAGGTACGGGTTTCCAAAACACGGCTACGACCGGCCGTACCCAGGTTTTCTCTCAAATCCTGATCCGATAACAGCTCAGACAAAACCCTGGCCAAGTCCGCCGGATCATCCGCCGCACTCAGCCTGCCGTTAACGTTGCCCTCAATGATCTCACGGAGCGCGGGCAAGTTGCTTGCCACGACCGGGCGGGCGCTGGCCAAAGCCTCCACGGGTTTGAGTGGTGTCACAGCCCGCGTGACGGCCAGATCTTTGCGGGGGACCACAAAAATATCAAGTGCCGCATGGTAAATCGGGGTGGATTCGCGGGGAACGCGGCCGGTAAAAATAGCCTTACTCCCAAGCCCCAAACGCTTTGCCTGGTCCTGCAGTGACGGAGCCGATGTGCCGCTTCCCACAATCAACAGCCGCAATTTGGGGAATTGCGGCGACAAAATGGCGAAGGCTTCCACCAAGTGGTCCATGCCTTCGTAATCCACCAAGGAGCTAACGGTGCCAATGTAGTTCAGCGCCGGGTCCAGCCCGAGTGCTGTCCGGGCCTCGGCATGGCTTCTGGGCGTTCCCAAGAACTCCCCGCCTACCGCATTGGGCGCCAGCAGGATCTTCTCTGCGGGAATTCCAGCGGCAATGATGCTGTCCTTCATGGTGTAACCCAGCGTAAACACAGCATCTGCTGCGTCCATGACGGCGGCTTCGCGTGCCTGGAACTGAACGTAGCGCTGGCTCTCCTTTGCCCCATCACTCCGTGTTGATGCCCAAGTGTCGGCCAACTGGCCGCGGACTTCATACACCCACGGGATGCCAAGCGCCTTTGCGACAGCACCGACGACGAGGCCGTTGGCAAAGTGAGTGGTGGTGTGCAACACCTCAGGGCGAAATTCCAACGCCACGCGCAGCAATTCCTTGGCTTCCTGCTGCATCCTGGCATCGGCCGTGGCCGCCATGCGTGAGAGCAAGAGCCGCTGATAAGTAATTCCATCCACAACGTCCTGCTCAGCAGCAAAGACCTTGCCCACCTGAACCGGGTATCCCAGGCGGGTCACGGCCAGAACATCCCAACCAGCGTCGCGCTGTGCCGTCATGATGGAGTGGCTGCGCTGGGCGTAGCCACTGGCCGTGTGGGGAAGCGAATTAGTCAGAAAGTGCAATACACGCCCAGGCACTGGCACCATGTGAATCGTGGGCAGCGAGGGGTTCCAGCCGGAGAATGTCCGCGTCTCTCCCGCAAGCCGGTCGTGGTGCTTGCCCATGCTGCCCTTCTGGGACGCGAGGGAAGCAACGGCACCGGCCATGTCGCCGTCGTACCATCTACGGCGGGCCACCGTGGCAGGCAGGCGGGTGCTGCCAACAGCTGCGGGCAGGAACTTGTCAGCCCACTCGGGCTGGCCGGCAGCGAGGGCGATGTCTGCTGCGAGGCGGGCACGGTTGCCGGCAAGCCCGTCAATACGGGCCTTTTCAAAGCGGCGCTCCAGACCGATGCTGTCACCGGCCACAAAGGCCGCGATGAGGGCCGCCGGGGCAACCGAAGTGGGTAGCGCCTTGCAGACAGTTTTAGCGACAGGCTGGACGATCTTGGCCGGCAAGCGCCTGGAAAGCTGCAGGACGAGGACGACGGGATCATCGGAAACGTGCCTGAGTGCAGTTGACGCCGCCAGCGAGAGGTTTTTCAACAACCCCACTAGAGAGCACTCCTTTCATGGACAATTGCCGCAATGGAGTCCATGTATTGCGTGGCCAGCATGGGGTAATTGGCGTTCTTGCGCACCCAGTCGCGGCCGGTTGTCCCGGCGTGGAGGCGCGACCTGTCCGCGGCCAGCTCACGCCACAGCTCAGCAATGGCCTCTGCATTCCAGGACACGACGTCGCCACAGTCGGCTTCCTTGACGATGCGTGCAGCCTCGCCACGTACGACCGCAGTCACGTGCCGGCCAATGGACATGACCTCGTAGGTCTTGGACGGGACGGTGGCGTCGAAGGACTTCCAGTCATCGCGCAGGGAAACAATGCACGTATCGGCCTTCTCGTAGCGGTCCAGGACGTCTTTGCCGTGCAGAGAGTCATGGAAGACGACGGGTGCGTTAAGCTCATGCGCCAATTCCATCAGGCCCGGGCGTTGAGTTCCGTGGCCCACCATGTGCAGCAGCATAGAATCGCCGACGAGTGCACTTGCACGGATGACAACATCCAGGCGCTGACTTTCGCCATGGTTGCCCAAGTACAGGGCTTCAAAGATGTCGCGTTGAAGAGCCGGAGGTTCGAAAACGGGCACAGAGTCCAGGTCCAGGCCGTTGCTGACCGTCACAACGTGTTCCACGCCGCG
Source organism: Arthrobacter sp. PAMC 25486 (assembly GCF_000785535.1). Lineage (NCBI taxonomy): Bacteria > Bacillati > Actinomycetota > Actinomycetes > Micrococcales > Micrococcaceae > Arthrobacter > Arthrobacter sp. PAMC 25486. Next base: position 1,292,716 of record NZ_CP007595.1, read on the forward strand.
GGCGCGGAGGGTTTCGGCGAAGCCTTCCGTGACGGAGACAACCATGTCGGCTCGCAGCTGGATGGCCTCGACCACACGCTCCACGAGGCTTTTGACGCTGCCCTTCACGATGCGGGCATCGCGTGCCAAATCAGGCCAGGCGTCGCGCATCTCGACGATCAGCGGTACGTGGCGCAGCTTGGCCACGATATAGCCAGCGACCATGATCGGCAGGCTCGGCGCCGTGACAATGACGACGTCGGCTTTGCGCCACATCAAACCGGCGGGGACGGACATGGCGGCCGAGAGCAGCTGGTCCATGAGCCGCGCCGCATGGGAGTGGCCGCTGTGAGGAATGTAGGGGACGCGTTTGATGCGCTCCCCCAGCGGACCATTTTGGCCGCGGAACGGCCGGCCCGCGAGGTTTGCCGGCAGGGTGCGTTTGCCGACAGGGAAATGCGCGACAGGGGTGACAACGTCAACATCCCAGCCGGACTTGCGGAATTCTCGGATCAGGGTGGTCCAGCGTCGCTGCGGCGGGCTGCTCTCAGGCCAGTACGAGTGGATCATGAGCATGATCCGCAGAGGTTTGACTGACGAATCGCCCTCCTGGGCAGGCGCCCCGGATCTGGCGCCTTTTTGGGCGCTGGGTTTCCTACGCATCTGAAGGCTGATTCTCATCGGTTGCAGGCTTTGCCGTGGGGGTGCGGCGGCTGGAATGGCTCATGAGTTTGAAGTATCCGACACCCAGGACCAGCAGCACCACGATCATGATGAGTTGCATGTAGAACGGGCTGCCTTCTGGGACGCCGGTGGTGCCTGCTGTCTTTGTCAGGTCCGCCTCAACCTCGGGAACGACCGTGGTGGGACTGGGTGCTGGCGCCTCGGTTACTTCAGGTGCAGGTGTTTCGGGCACGGGTTCCGGCACGACCTCAGGAACCACTTCTTCAACCGGGGCCTCAATCACAGGGGCTGGCTCCACGTAGACAGGTTCAGGGGCCACTTCGGGAACCGGAGGCGCTTCAACAATGGGGGCCTCAATCACGGGGGCTGGCTCCACGTAGATAGGCTCGGGGGCCACTTCGGGAGCGGGCGGCACGTCCGCTGGGGGCGCTTCGGGTTCGGGAGCGGGCAGCGGATCAACGGGTGCTTCGGTCTGGACGACGTCCTGGTCCACGGGAAGATCGTCGGCCAAGACGGGTCCGGCGAGAAGCAGTCCCCATATGGCAGCCAAAAGGACAGCGGCCAAGGCAGCGGCAGGCCACCTGCGGGTGAGCATAAGCCCCAAGTTTTCCCCTTCATTCACAATCACCCCGGCCACGAAGAAGCCGCGGGAAGCACGAGTGCTGGACAATCACGGGTCTGCTACAAGCAAACCGATAAGTCCAAACACGTCATTATCGCATATTTCCGGAGCCGCCCCCGGGAAGCTGGCGTCAGCCAAGCCCGTTCGCGGCGAGGTATGACACGAGCGAATCGTTGGTGAGGGCCTCGGAAATACCCAGCACCGCGGCGTCGTCCTTGACAACAATTGACTGACCGTCAGCGCTTGTCCCGGTACCAAGATTGGGCAGGGTGAAAGAGATCACATTGGAGGAGCGAACGTCGCGCAGGCTCAGCGCCAGCGCACCTAAGGTGCCGGCGTCGAGGCTCTTGTCCACCGAAATGTAGGGGGAAACGTTGCCGACAAGATCGCTGATCTTGGCGGGGTTGGTGAGTGTTGCAGGGGTCAGGACGGTGCCCATGACTGCCTTAAGGAAGAGTTGCTGATTGCGCACCCGTTGGTAGTCGCCGTCGGTGAAGGCGTAGCGCTCACGCACAAAGGCGAGAGCTTCGTCACCGTTCATGAGTTGCGGGCCGGCGTTAAAGGTGTGCGTACTTGTGGTGAACGGCACGGTGACGGGGACCGTGACGCCGCCCAGGGAATCGGTGATGGCCTTGAATCCCTCAAAGTCGACGATGGCGACGTGGTCGATTCGGTTCTTGAACAGGCCCTCCAGCGTCTCGACGACGAGGGGCACTCCGCCGAATGCCATGGCGGCGTTGATCTTGGCCTCACCATGGCCGGGGATGTCCACCCAAGTGTCGCGCATGATGGACATCATGGTGATGTTCTTGCGGTCGGCGGGAATGTGGACCCACATCATGGTGTCGGAGCGCTGATCCGAGGCCGCGCCTTGTTCGGCCATGTCCACAGCGTCGCCGCGGCTGTCGCTGCCGAGGAGCAGGATGTTCTTGGCGCCGTTTACTGCTGGGGCCGGGCGGGATTCTTCCTTGGGGAAGACGTTGGTGATCTTCTGCGTCTGGCTGTTGAAGTCATTGGCGAGCTTTGCCACGAAAGCCGTGCCGACGAGGGCTGCGATGACGACGATGCCGAGGAAAAAGAAGAGGACGTTTCTGGTTGTCTTCTTCTTTTTGGGTTTCGTTTCAGGCTCGGGCGGGGCTGCATCAAGGAGATCAGTCATGGGCTCCATGGTTTCACGGTTTTCTGGGTGGTTGCTGGCGTTGAGCTGAGCACCGTCCGGCGCGGTGGTTCCCAGCTTCACCGGATAGGCTTCTACACATGCCTTTGATTTCTCGTTCCTGGCGGATTGCTGTGCCTTTTGCGGCCTCCGCCCTCCTCGTTTTGACCGCTTGCGCCCCGTCGGTGTCAATTGATGCAGCCGCCGATGCCAACAACCCGGCCTGCGCGCCCATGATGGTCGCCCTGCCCGATTCCTTGGCCGACGCCAAGCGCCGCACCACCTCGAGCCAGGCCACCGCAGCCTGGGGCGATCCGTCCGTCGCGGTCCTGCGCTGCGGTGTAACCGTTCCCCCGCCTACGACTGACAAGTGCGTGACGATCAACGGCGTTGACTGGGTCACGAAGGAAAACGACGACTCGTGGACGTTCACCACCTACGGGCGCGACCCGGCCACCGAGCTGATCCTGTCCACGAACAAGATCCCTTCCGATACCGCCCTGACTGAGATCTCAGCCGCTGCGTCGAAGATTCCGGCCTCCAGGGCATGCTTGTGATCTGGCCTCAGCCGCGGTGTGAAGAGCATGTTGACGCTGAAAAGTAGGGCCTTCCTCCGAATTGAAGGCGGCGCCGCTCAACAGCAAGCCTCCTGACTGATTGGTTACTCATAAGAAATCGCGTGATTCTTATGAGTAACTCGGAAAGTCATAAAAACAGGACAGCGACTTTATGTGTACCAATGTCATTCAAGACTACCGGTGCCGTGTGTGGCCCAGCATTGACAGGGCACAACAAGAATGGGTCCCGGCCGCGGCCGGCTACGGAATTCAGGTTTAAGCCGTGCTCAGCTGCTGCAAGTTAGTGGTGCAGCTCGAGGTTGCTACCTGGTCCCGATTCCCGACAACGATACTCGACGCCGGCGGCATAACCTCGCGAGCCAGGTTCAACCGCTCGGACTTTCGTTGCAAGACAATCTTTCCTTTGCCATGGCCGCACCTGAGTCTCGAGCCGGGCCAACGCCGTTCTGACGAGGCACTTGAGGCACAAAGTTACGATTTCCAGGTAGTCAACCGGTCGTCCCTCTGAGCACGAGATTGCCCTCAAGCTCAATACGCTTTTCGATGACGCCCCTCTTTGGCTGGGTATTACGCAAGGCCTCGACAGCTATTCTTCCTGCTTTCGCCAAGTCGAGCGTAATGCTGGACAAAGAAGGAAAGGTTGTAATGGCTAAGGTGTCATCACATCCGAGGATGCAAATGTCGTCAGGAATTCGCAGTCCCCGTTCCCGGAAGCCGGACATCAGTCCATGTGCAATCACGTCGTCGAATGCAATGACTGCAGTTGCCCCAGACTCAACGACCATGGCGCTGGCGTCAACGCCGTCAGTGAAGGTTCCAGCGGGAGCCTGCAAAAAAATGCCGTCAAGCCCATGACTATTCATGGCTTGAGTGACGCTGGTAAGCCGCTGCATGTTAGACCACGACTTCGGTGGACCCTCGACGTATGCGATCCTGGTGTGGCCTCCGCGCACAAAGTGATTGATTCCCTCCGCTAGTGCCTCAGTGGCGCTTACAAGCACACGAGAAATCTTGTCAACATCCCGATTGATCAAGACGGTTGGCATTCGTTGCGCGATCGTTGTTAGGCTTTTTTCCGGTAGGCGAGAAGCCGCGATGATAAGGCCGTCCACTTGAGGCGACAGCCTGCCGATCATGGTGACTTCGCGATCTGCGTCGCCATCTGTATCGGCGATGAAGACAGACAGTCCTAATTCTTCAGCAGCAAGTTGTGCGTGTCGTATGATCGGCGGGAAGAATGGATTCGCGATGTCTGGCACGATAAGTCCGATAACGCCAGATTTCCCGGTAATCAGTGCGCGTGCATGGTTATTTGGAACATACCCAAGTTCTGCAGCCGCAGCCATTACCCGCTGAACAGTCTCCGTTCGAAGCAGTCCGGGGTTCGTGTAAGCACGCGAGACTGTGGATGGGGCTACACCGAGACGTTTCGCCAATTGAACAATTGTCGGGACATTTCTCATAGAACTAGCTGTCCAATTCGGATGGCGGACTCTACGAGAATCTCAAGGCTCCCTCGTTTGAATGGGGCGGGCATGCCATAGTAGCGATGTGCATCCATAACCTCGTACCCTCCAAATTCGTATTCTGTGTCGGTGGGGAAATATCCAGGACAGCCATTACTGTAACCCGCCACGATCACAGGTATCTCGAAGGCACCCTTAATTTTCTCTGCGCCTGCCAGAAAGGGCTCTCCAGGCAAAGCAACAAGCAGGATACCTGCCAATGCCATCACAGTTATCGTGCCGGTCCAGGTCATCTCCGCACTAGTATTCTGTGCGTGAGCCCAGTCGGACCAGATTCGCAGGAGCGCACGTTCGCCAGGTGGTTGGTTATGTGTTTGCTGTTCCCACTGGCCAGCGAGTTCGACAGGAGTCTTAACGTCAAGCACCTCGAGCTCAAGGTGTACCTCAGCTGTAAGCACACGTAGGCCCGACCTCGCCAGCCGTGGAGACTCCCGTGCAGCCATGCCAGTAGCGGCGAGGGTCCGTCCTATCCTCTCGGCCTCGTGGAATGTGCGAGTGGGTGAGCTGTTCTGCGTATAGGAGCTTTCGGCGGTGTGCCCGGTGTTAACATCGCCAGCAGCCCCGGTGAGAAACAGCGCTATTGAGCCTGGCTCCGCCTGTTCGAGGGCAATGCGGGTGTATGCCGGATAATCACCACTGATGAGGTGGTTATCGGCGCCAAGGACGACGGGGTGACAGGGAAATTGCATCAACCACGCCACAACAGAACCGCTTCGAGAGGTGAAGACTACGACTTGTAACTCCGGATCGATATCGTCCTGTGGATGACGCCGATTTTGTGCAATTCGGAGGCCCCTAAACGATTCATACGAAACAGTGCATAATGTGCGATCGCTCAGAGCTGCTGCAAATGCCTTGAGCGCAGCCCTGCAGAGGGCAGCGAGAAATCGACTATCAGCATTCCCGAGCCGGTCCGGCATCGAGCACGGACCGGAATGCGTATGGGTTGCACTGACAACCACGTGATCAGCGGGAAGTGGAACCGCCTCACGGATGTCAGAACACGTCTTTTCATCCAACCCGCATACGTCCATGGTGATCCAGCAAACACCCTCAATCACGATAGCTCGCACCGTTAATGGGTCGTGGACACCACTGCTGGGGCCAACGCGCGCAGCATATCCAGCCATGGGCGTTCCTGACGGTACGGAAACCTCCTCCACAGATGCGCCAACTAGAATCCAATGAGCGTCGTTTACTGTTTTCATACGCTATGCCCTGCTCACATTTTTCCCAGATTGAACGACCTTGAGAACTTCACCGTTTTCAGTTAGCAGAACAAAGTCGGATGGGGCCCCCACCCGAAGTCGGCCGAGTCCTGGTCGTGCACCGGGGATAATTCGGGCTGGATTCTCGGTCACAAGTCGCAGCGCTTGCGGCAGGCCTGCTGTTGTGACCTGAAGCACGTTACGTAATCCGTCGGCAAGACTTGCCGCAGCACCTGCCAAAAAGTCTGTCCCTACGTAAGAGAGCCGCCCCTCGGCGTTCAGGTCAACAACCCCACCGACTGCTGTTTCGTAAAGTCCCGGCGGATGTCCGGCCAACGCTGTGGCGTCAGACACGAGAAATGCCTTATCGGGGCCTTTCGCCCTCAACATGACTTCGAGAGTATCGCCAGGTAAGTGATGTCCGTCAGCGATGAGCCCGCAAGTCAAACGGTCGTCAGCAAGTTGAGTCCAGATCGGGTTCGGATGTCGTCGAATATATGATTCGATACCATTTCCGAGGTGTGTGGATAGTGTGGCTCCCGCATCCACGGCAGCAATAATTTGTTCCGGGGTGGCATGGGTGTGGCCGATGGCAACCGTAATTCCGAGCGAGCAGAGTTTCGCAATCTGATCAACAGCGTCTGCAGCGTGTGGAGAAACAGTGACCACACCGATTCTTGCTCCCACGGACTGCCATCGGCTCACTTCCACACTGTCTATCGGACGAATCTGGTCGGCGTCATGCACGCCTCTCGGTCCGTCCTGGTCAGAGATGAACGGGCCCTCAATGTGAACGCTTGGGATGGCATTCGCAACAACGACGTCAGCCTTCCGGGCCTGTTCAATGCGACCAAGTGCTGCCAAGATGGAATTTTCGCTCGCGGTGATGATTGTCGGAACCCAAGTAGTCACACCAACTTTGGCGAGTTCGGCAGTAATCTCCTGGATAGTCCCACTAGTTCCATCGGCAGCGTTGACGTCGTGGCCTCGAAATCCATTTACCTGCGCATCAATCAACCCAGCCGACAAAATCGGGACGTCATTCGCTGGATCGCGGCTGCGATTGATGGCAAGGATTCTTTCAGTGTCATAGGTAATTGTGAGCACGTCCCCGCTCCCCGCGTGTCGCCCTTGGATTGACCCAGCCGTCATAGTGAGTGCACCCGCCCCTTGAATCGCGAGATAAAGCGATTATTGGCTTCATCGCCACCAGGGGCGTTACCCGAACGCCAGAGCGGCGGATCAATCCCACGCGCTGCGAGTTCGACAATGGTGCATTGCATAAGCCAGTTAAGGGCGAACGCGTTGGTGAACGTCGACACGGCACCGACTTTTTCGGCAACATCCGGCACTTCGATCACCGCATCACCGATTGGGACCTTCGTGTCAATGTGCACGTCGACGAGGTCATGCAAGTTGGCTTTTGTCGGATGCCGGGCAGGATGGTTGGCGGAGGTACCATTCGCGTGGCGCCGCGACGAGAAGCCAATCGTCTTCGCGCCTCGTTCGCGAGCGATGAGTGCAGCGTCGATGAGTGCGGCGTTAATTCCGTAAGCATTAACGAGTATCAGCACATCATCAGACCCAATCCCAGCATTCTCTATGACGATGCGGCCATACCCCGGAGTGCGTTCCATAGCCATCGAACGCAGCGCTCCCCCGGCAAGCATGGTTCCCTCGTCCAGGATCGCTGAGACGTGCATTAGCCCACCTGCACGGAAGAACACCTCCTGACTAGCTAGATTGGAATGTCCGCCAGGCCCATAGACATGAACGAGCCGATCGTCGCCGATCTGGTCTGCCAGAATGATGGATGCTTCCAAGACACCTCCGGCTTCTTCCTCATGGATGCTCCGAAGAAGTGTGATGACCTCGGCTAGGTAAGTTGCCCCTAGAATTTCGGTTCGGTTCATCGCGGATCAGACTCCGTATCTAGGTAGATGTAGCTGTTGCCGTGCAGTCGAAGTGCAGTTCCCGGGTGTGCTCCACTGATCGGTTGGTCAAGCGTGTCCGCAACGGCTGATCGTTTGGCTTGGCCAGGAACAGAAGCGATCATGCACTCGGAATTCAGCAGACGGGGGATAGTAGCCGTGATCGCATAGGTTGGGACGTCCTCAATGCTAGGGAAGTGCCCTTCAGATACTTGTTGTTGGCGAGACACGGCGTCCAGCTCGATCATGCGTGCTGCTTGGAGATCTGAAAAATCGGCCGGTGGGTCATTAAATGCCAGGTGACCGTTGACGCCTAGACCACACAATACTAGGTCGAATGGTTCGCTACCCATTTGCAAACCATATCGTCCTGCTTCCGCATAAGGATCATTTGCCGGATCAATGCGATAAAAATTGCGCGGAGTGACACTTGCGAAAACCACACGGTTCAACCAATTCCCGAAGCCTTGTGGGGCCTCAGCGGGAAGTCCCAGGTAGTCGTCCATGTGGAAGCAGTCCACTCTCGACCAATCAATGCCGCGAGTGGATATCAAAGTAGTCAGCGTCGCTTCTTGACTCGGTGCTGCGGCAAACATTACACGCACCACCGGTTTGTTTTTGAGGGCGCTGACGATCATGTCAGCGGCATGCGCCCCAGCGGCGCTTCCAAGTGCAACCCGATCGGAGTACGTCTTGATAACAAGGGCTTGTTTGGCTGTTTCATTCATTAGAGGATTCCATCTGAGAAGGGGGAGACTTTATTCTCCAGGCGGTTGAGAAACAAGAGCGAGCGTGCAATGTGGAAAGGATCTTTCACAGGTAGGGCCACCACGCGGTCAAGCGGTTGGCCCTCTCGATCCCGGACATGGATCCATTCCTTCCCTGTGGAGTCGGGAAATGTAGAGAGCGTGTATTCAGTGATCTTGCGATTCCACATGGCAAGGTCAGCGCGGTCAAAGCGCTCAGCAAGCAGTGCTGTCGCATACATAGCTTCGACGTGCACCCACCACAATTTGGTGTCCCATGTGGATTGGACCAACGACTCGTAGCGGTCACCGCTCAACAGCCGCCCCTTTGGCTCACCACCATCTTGATCCACATAGCGAAATAGGCCACCGTTGCGCGAGTCCCAACCTATTTCAAGGGCGCGAATGGCGAGGTCGGGAATCCACCGGGGAAGCGTAATCAGATGTTCCGCGGCATCTGCTGCATGGATGGCCATCCATAAGCATTCCAAAAGGTGTCCTGGTGTCTTATGGCGTGCGAGTAAGGTATCGGCGTCGGCCTCATTATCGGGCCTGAACTCCCACCAGCGGTCTCTCGACCACATGGACAACGTTGTATCTCTCTGCGTTAGGCTGGTGAGCGCTTGGGTGAAGACCCGTACGCTGACCTCTGAACCACGCAGTCGTGACGCTTCGGAGCCGACGTGAAGTAGGGTCATCGGGCTCGCCATGTCCGTAAAACCGCTTGGAACAGGATAGGGCTCAGAAAGGGCGCTACCATCGCTGATGCGTCGCGCGGCACTTTCCAGAATTGTATCTGCAGCGTCCTCACAAAGTTGCCGTAGATCCGGCGGACAGGTTGAGAGGCGTGCTGCCCCTGCCAGCCCCAAGGCGGCGAACAGATCAGCAAAGACGCTGACTGATAGTTCACCGTCAGTTCCTGACGGTAATACTGCTCCATCTCTAGTGAGTCGAAACGCCGTATGGCCATCGTCGAGGACTGCATGACTTAGGAGAAATTGAGCGGTTTGGATGGCCCGGCGTGACCATAATTCGCTGTCGCCATCGATTAGGCCCAATGAACAGTCCTGAGCAACCTCAGCACATAGCCATGCCCAGCGGCCCTGTGACCACGTGTATTTATCCGTACTTTGCAGCTCACCGCTGTTGGAGAAGCATGTAAGAACTCCTCCAACTCTGTCGTCAGCTCCATATTGCTCCCACCAAGGGAGTATCTCGTTCTCCAGCAATTGTCGAGGGACAGCGCGCCCCGGTCGCGGAACTGCGGAATTTGATCGAAGTGCCATCATGCTCGCACACCAGTGGGTTTACCTTCGCTGGCACCTGCATCATCAGCATCTAGCGTCGAGTGGACTTCTTCCAAGTCGACATTGATAGCTTCAATGAGCGCGTCCGATTCCTCGTTCCTCCACGGTCGAATGACCCCCATCAGACAGAAAACAACGATGGAAGCCAAGATTGGTGCTGCCACTGAAACCGCAGACGCGTTGTCACCAAATGATGCGACCTGATCAGCGAGTACATACTTCATCACAGCAAAGACGATCAGTCCCGCGGCCCAGGAAAACAGGGCAGCAGATGGCCCGCATCTGCGGAAGGGGCGCAGCATTCCAAGAAGCATCGGGATGGCGATGGGCCCGACTAGCGCACCAAACCAGAGGATTAGCAGGCCCAAGACTCCACCGAAAGAGTCCGCCGAGAGGGCAATGGCCATTGAGAGACCGATAAAAAGAAAGGTTGACAGGCGCCCCACATAGAGTTCAGTTTTCGAAGTGAGCGGTGCCTTAGCTCGGCGCAAGGCAGGGATAATATCGCGCGTGATGACTGCCGAAATAGCGTTGGCATCCGAAGAAGTCATGGCCATCGTATGGGAGAACATGCCTGCCAGGACAAGACCAATGAGACCTGCAGGGAGTAGCTCTTGAGCTATCAATGCGTACGACTGATCTGGTTGCGCCAGCCCGGGGAGAATCAAAGGAGCAGCCCACATCGGGAAGAACAGTACCAGGGGCCAAATCAGGTAAAGGCCGCCGGAAAGCAAGATTGATTTTCGTGCAGATGAACCCGTGGGAGCAGCTATGAAGCGCTGGGCTAGGTTCCAAGTACCTCCATTGTATGAGACTGTGCTGATGAGGCAGTAGGCCAAGAAGAAGCCAAGTGTAAGGCTTCCTGCGAATGGTTCAGAGTGCGACGGCGGCAGCTGCTCCCAAATCCCGAAAATGGATGAGATCCCGCCCAGATTGGCCATCGTTGCAACAAGCAGTGCGATTGCAGCGACAAGCTGAATGAGGAACTGACCGAAATCAGTTAGGACGTCTGCCCACAGGCCCCCGATGGTCGAGTAAATCATCGTTACTCCACCTACGAGCAAAATACCTAGCATCAAGGACACACCAGCGAAAACGTTAAGCAAGATAGCGCTTGCGGCCCACTTTGCCGCAACGTCGAACACCTTTAATGCTGTGCCAGACCAAGCAAGAACCTGCTGGGCTGGGAGGTTGTACCTTGTCGTTAGAAATTCGAGGGGGGAAATGATCCCCAGCCGTTGCCTCAGGCGGGGCCAACGAGGCGCAAAGAAGATCGATCCGACGATGCAGGCAATAGTGATACTTATAGCCCACCAAACATAAACCGCGAATCCTATCGTGTAAGCCAGAGCCGCGTAGCCGACAAAGACGGCCGCCGAGTAACCAGACATGTGATGAGAAATACCGGCTAGCCACCAAGGCATCTTGCCGCCGGCAGTGAAGAAGTCGGCCGCGTTGTGAACTCTGCGTTTTGCCCACCAGCCGATCCCGACCATGACGAGGAAATAACCAGATAGAACAATCCAGTCAAGCGAATGCATATTTTCTCTCCTTAGTACTCTGCGAGTGATCTAGGTCATGCGGTAAGTAGATTTTCATGCAAACGTTTGCATTGCAATGGGCTTCTCCAAGTCTCAAGCAGAATCTTTAAACTGGGCGCGGCTGACGTATCCATTTCCCCGTCCCATGACTGGTGAACGGGCGGTCTCGAGAGTCGGCATGTCAAGGGCCATTAGCCTCTGCTCAGCACTATTTTGTTGAACATGGTCGACTGAGTAAAAACCTGAATCACCGCAATATTGCCGTTCCAAGGTCACTTGCAAACGCTTTGATTCCTGAATTGTGAAACGACAGCGACAGAGATGACAACAGACCAGACCCTCGCTAGATGTTCCGTCCTTCAAACAGTCTCCAGTACGCGGGAGTCTGGATGAATCCCAGTGAGTTCGGCGGAAGTCTCAGTCTGGAGAATCTCCAAATTTGCACGGCACAAAGCTTGCATATTTCCTGTGATTTGAGTGCGCGGATACCACGACCCACGTACTCCGGCCGAGAGGATCAGGGCACCGGCACCATACTCGAACCGCAACACTTTCACCTGCGCGAGCTCTACGCCAGACTGGTCTGTCCGGCCTGACTGACCGGATCAACGAGATCCAGCAACGACTGATCCGGCTGGCCGCCGCAAAGTCCGACTACCAAGCACCCCACGAAGCGTGACGCTTTCGCGAGCACTTTAGACGAGGCACGCGGGGGCGCATTGGCGGCCAGGTTCTCATGTGCACAGGCGATGGGCCGCAGTTCGATGTCCGAGGGGACCACTCGCTTGACGCCCACGAGGGGCGAGGATCGCTGCCAGACCGCCGGTGCCGATGTCGAACGCCAGCTCAGTGGACTACAGACGGTCTGGTCCATCCGTGCCAAAGACTTCCTGCGGATCGATGCGAAAGTACAGTAGTCCCGGTAGATGACGGCGTCGAGCTCCGGCACAAACTCGCCTAAAACAGCGAAATGGGCCACCAAAGACTTGATAGTTCTCTCGTCGAGGTCCCCAGTACAGCGCTCCATGCCCATGCTGCATAAGAAACCCTGCGCTTCTCAACTACCGTGCCCTGTTCCAGTGGAACCCACAATCGCCCGAGCCTCCTGGCCCGCTGTGTCTTCCCCCTGGCTGTAGCGGCAAAAGGCATTGGTGACCTCCTCGCCGTCGTGCTTGGAATTAGTGGGCACGGCCCTCTTGAGCTCAGCCCAGCAGGGCCGCCACCTGGGCAAACTCGTGGAAGTCCTGTGAGCCGTACGGCTCGACTCCTGCCAACAGCAGCTTCCGGTACATGCCGGATTGCAGGCTGCGGTCATGCCCTTGATAGAAATTGGCATTCACCCTGCCGAAGAAGTTCAGCTCCAGCTTGTCCACCAGCAGTTTTGCTGCGTCCGGGACGGGTTGCTTGTACAGCTTCTGCACGACGCCGGCACCGAGGTGCTTCATGAGGTACAGCGACAGGAAGTCCGCAGCAAGGCTGGAGCCCCAGGTGAGAATCGGCTGTGCCGGCAAGGCGTCGGCAGGAGGCGCCACTGCGTTTCCTGCGTGCGCGTTGGCCGCCAGAAGCAGCAGCTGCTTGCGGTAGGCCTTTTCCTCGCCCGGGTTCGCCACGGACTTCAGGATGTCATCGACCCGCGCCGGGTAGTGGGTGAGGGCATAGCGGGCCGTGGCCACCTCTGTCAGGCCCAACACCGGGTTGAAAATGGGCATCTCCGTAACGGCATCCATGGTGGAGCCAACGGGTTGCGTCTGCCCGCCGAAACGAAAGTATTTGGGCCGGGCCTCCGTCACGGTGCCAAAGGACAAGGTGGCCAGCCCGAGGGAATCCCGCAGCAGCACGTTCGCCGCGGCCATGAAGCTCCAGGAATTTCGGTTCAGGCCAATGTCCACCAGGTTGGTGCCCACCACGTGCGAATCAAAGGCACTGAACATGGCCCGCTCACGGGCGAACCGACCGCCGAAGTCCAAGGAAAGCAGCGCCGTTCCCGCCGGCAGCAGGTCCCGGGCCATAAGCGAGTCGAATCCACCGGAAAACGCCAGCCCCACCCGTGACGAGGCCGGGTGCCGGACGGCCGTCGCCACCTTGGCTGAGCGCACCTCGCAGCGGCAGTGCGCCGCCACTGCCTCCAGCGTCCGGGCAGAGACGGGGAAGCCAAAGTTGATTCCCGCGTTGCCTCGTCCCAGCAGCAGCCCAACAGTGGAGGCGATGGAATCGAAACTGGGCATCCCGGCGTCGTGCATGTCAAAGAACAGGTGCTTCACGCCGTGGGCGGTGACGATGTCCAGGCTCAGCCGGCCGTCGTCGGAGAAGCCCGGTTCACCAACAGAAACCACAGGGGATGCCGCGCTCATTTATGCCGAAACCTGGTCTCGGGCCGCGACCCAGTCCCCGTGGATGCTGCGGACAGCCCGCAGCGCTGCCGCACCGTTGCCAACAGGCGACTTGTAGGCAATGTCGCGTTGGCTCAGCGGGCTGCCCTCATCCACGAGCCCCCAAATCTGGGAGCCGGAACCCACATAATCCGAGTACTTCGACGGCAGGAACGGGTTGATGGGCAGCTCGCCGCCGCGCTCAACGTCATTGACGACCAACACGTCGAAGCGGGTGGAGACGTTCAGGAACTCCAGGTACGGCAGGTACCGCTGGAACAGCACGTTGCCGGCCAGACCCAGCGACTTTACCTTGGCACCAAAATCCTTGGGCCGGTCCGTGAAAACATGCAGCCGCACCTGCCGGCGGACATCCATGGGGGCGTTGACCAGCGCCGTCAGGACATCGTCGAGGCCGCGGTTGTCATAGAAGGCACCGAAGTAGCCGATGTTCACCACATGCGGCGAGAGCTGGTAGTCCGACGGGAGCACGGTGTAGCTGCGCTGGGGCGGTACGGGGTGAAACCGGACCGTGGCCTTGTCCAGGACGCGGCGGCGCAGTTTCTTGTTGGCGATCCGCGCCACCATGTAGTCGCGCTGGTTGTGGTTGGTGAAGGTGATCTCGTCAGCGAGGACATACGTGAGGAATTCACACCATTCAAAGAGGTTGTCCGTTTTTAGGACAGGGAATCCTGCGGCACGGACGCCGCGGGCGTACTCCTCAAACAGCGCGTCCCTTGTGAGGCTGCCCTTGCGCGGGCGGCCCTTCGCATCCGCGCTGACGGGGTCCGAGAACTCCGCTGTCCACACTACCTGCGGGTGGCTGAGCTTGAACCTGGCGGCCAGGAAGTGAGAACCGGGCCACAGCACGCGGCTGTACAGGGTGCGGTAGCCGCCCACACGTGCGTCCTGGCGGTTGGCCACCGCGGTTCCCTTGGTGACGAATTCGGAGATGTGCTCCCAACCGGCAAACGACGGGGGCGCATCGATGGTGACAGAGTTTTCTACGTAGCGTCCGGCGATCGTGGTGAGGCTGGAATCCTTGCGGCGCACGCCGGCCATGTTGTTGGAGATGACGTCCACGATGTTGCCGCGTTCCACGATGGCCTTGGCTGCAACGACGGCGCTGGTGTCCGAGAACGGGGCGAAACAGTAGCTGACCACCAGGTCCCGGGCCTTGCCCTTGTTGATTTGCTGCCAGGGGAAATCCCGGACTGCCGAGGACTCAACGGCTGCGTGGATGGCGTCCAGCTGGTGCGGATGGGCGTCTAGGTACCGGCCGATGAAGCCTGCCTGCGAGCGCATGAGCCCTAGCAGGAGCTGGTCATTGGCGGACAGGTCCCAGGATCGGCCCTTCTCCAGCTCAACCATGACGTCCAGGCGCTGGGTCACGGCGAAGTCGAAGGTAAGGTCTTGGCGGGAAATGGACTCATCCCGCAGGACCCGGAAGTAGGCGCCGGCTGTTTCTGTGGTTCCGAGGTGGGCCTTGAACTCTTGGGAGACGGCCACTGCTGCCATGAAGGCGATGTCTTCGCCGCTGCGGAGTCCGCTGGAGTAGCGGATCTGGGACAGGGCTGCCGTGGGGATGAGCTTGCAGGCGTTGAAGCCGAGCAGCGGGGGCACCGTGGTGAGCGTGAATTCTTTGCCGGCCTTGGCGGTGATGTGCAGGTTCAGGGGGTTCTGCTCCACCCTGGTGCCGTCGGCTTCCACGTTGATGATGGGGCTGACTCCGATGGTGTCCGGCCCTGCCACAGCCAGCATGCGTTCCAGGAATTCGGGGCCGACGTAGTCGTCGTCGTCCACGAAGGTGGTGAAGGCGTGCGCAGCCAGTGCGATGCCGAGGTTGCGGGCGGCCCCTGCACTGGGGGTGGCCTGGTAGATGATGCGCAGCGCGTGGTTGGCGTGCCGTGCCTGCCATTTTTTCAGGACTTCCAGGGAACCGTCCTGCTCACCGTTGACCACGACGATGACCTCGAAGAGGTGTGGTGGCAGTGTCTGGGCCGCCAGGGAGTCCAGGCAGGCGGGCAGGCGGTTCGCGCCCTGGTAGGACGGGACAATAACGGACACCCCGGGCAGGTACTCCCCCAGCTCAGTCGGGATCCCGCTGCCGGCAAGGCTTTCCTTCAGTCTGGCCATCTCCTCATGCCTGGCATCGTTGTCCATCAGCATGCGGGCACCAAAATCAGCATCTGTTTGTTGGGGCGTGTGGCTCTTCATTGCGGTGTCCTTCATGGTGTCTACGGGGCCTTCGTGGCGGCGGCAAAGCGGCTGCGGCTGCGTCGCTTGCGTGCCCACAGGCGCAGCGTCAGCTTCCCCATCTGTGAGGCGGCCAGGGAAGTGTACTTGCGCTCCAGTGCGTCGTACTTGCGCTTGAGCACGATGAGCTGCGTTTCCGCATCGCCGTCGTGTAGCCCGGTGCAGGACGGTGCCGCGTCAATGAGTGGTTCAATGGTTTGCAGCGTGTGCAGCAGCTTTTGCTGCAATAGCCGTTCGGTGTCCGGTGCGGTTGCCTGCCCGGTTGCCGTTTGTCCGGTGCGGTGCAGGCTTCCGGCCTGCACTCCGCGATGAAAGCTGAGCGTGTCCAGCATCCCGCCGGTGGTGAGCCCGGTGGTGACAACCGTTCCCGGCGCTGCATGGTTGGTGCTCTCAACACGCACCCCAAACGGCAGCTCCAGCCGCGACAGGATTTCCAGTGTTTCCATCAGGTCCATGCCAAGGTGCCAGTGGATCCTGCCGGTGCCGTCGAGTGCATTGATCTGCAGGAGTTCGCGTGCCAGTTCCAGGCCGGCGGCGAAGACCACCACAGAGGTGTAGCTGGCCTCGGCCATGCTCGGTGCCTCATCCATGGACTTAATGATCTGGGCATCTCCCGCCACCAGGTGGAGTTCCTGGCGGGTCAATTCACCCGGGGCAATGCACAGCACGGCTTCATGGATGCGGGCATTGTTTAGGGTTTCTGCCCCGTCCCAAACTTCCAGGGTGCGCTCCCGCTGTTGAATGCTCATGCCTGGAAGATGCCCTTCGTGTCGATGAGCACTTTCCCGGCCAGGCTTTCCTGAGGGATGTCTCTGACCTCTTGGTGGTCCACCAGCACCACCAGGAGCTGCGAACGGGTGACTGCCTCTGTGGTGTCCAGAAGCCGCACATGGCCCATGCCGGCAAAGTCCTTCGGCAGCAACGCGATGTTGGGCTCCACAATGTTGATGCGCCGGCTGTCCAGCTTGCGGGAGAGTTCCACGGCAATGTTCAGGGCCGGCGACTGGCGGAGGTCGTCGATGTTGGCCTTGAAGGCCAGTCCCAGCAACGCAATTTCTGCGTCCCCGGGCAAGGCCTCCAACTCGGCGAGGACCTTTTCCACTACCCAGCGCGGCTTGGCGTCGTTGACCTCCCGGGCTGTTCGGATCAGTCTGGCTTCCTCCGGGGCCCCGGCCACGATGAACCACGGGTCCACGGCAATGCAGTGCCCGCCCACTCCGGGGCCCGGTTGCAGGATGTTCACCCTGGGGTGGTGGTTGGCCAGGTCAATGAGTTCCCAGACGTTGATGCCGAACTTCTCCGCAATGACCGAGAGCTCGTTGGCAAAGGCAATGTTGACGTCCCGGAAGGAGTTTTCCACCAGCTTGGCCAGCTCCGCCGTCGCGGCGTCGGTGACGAGCAGTTGACCCTCGCAGAAGACCTGGTACAGGTCCCGGGCCAGTTCGGCGGCTTCCGTGGTCAATCCGCCGATGATCCGGTCATTGCTGACCATTTCCTCCATGATTTTTCCCGGCAGGACACGTTCCGGGCAGTGAGCCACATGGATGACCGGTTTCCCTTCGTCCCGGCGCAGCGCCAGGTCGGGGCGCAGTTCCACCAGGTATTCACCCATGTGGGCGGAGGTGCCGGGAGGGGAGGTTGATTCGAGGATGACCAGCTCCCCGCCAACCAGCTGAGGGGCAATGGTTTCAGCGGCGGCACGGATGAACCGCTCATCCACCGAACGGTCTGCAAGGAACGGGGTGGGAACTGCGACGATGTAGGCGCCGGCGGAGGGAGTCAGCGTGCCGGCTGTGAGGTACCCGTCCCTGACGGCTTCCTGCACAAATGCGCCCAGGCCGGGCTCCACAAAGGGGACCTCCCCGGCGTTGACGGCCGTGACCGTGCTTTCGTTGGTATCCACCCCGCTGACCCGAAGCCCCTTGCTGGCGAGGATGGCCGCCGTGGGCAGCCCAATGTAGCCCAGGCCAATGACGGCCACATGCTCGATGGTGTTCATCTGTCAATGCTCCTAAAGGGAAACTTCGTGTTTGTGTGTGGCCAGGGACGCGTCGTGTCCACCGGCAGATGCGGCCGCGAGTTGGGCCGCGCCGCCCTGGACCATGCGCAGGTAGTTGAACCTGTCCGCGGAGTAGATACTCCCTCCGCCCTGGTGGAGGTGTGCAAGGAACCCTGATTCGGCTTCCTGCTCGAGGTCCGCAAACGGCTGGCTGCGGAAGACGCCCGCACCGGCCGTCAAGGTTGCAGCCTGGACGGCGGTGGTCCAGTGGTGTTCGTTTTGGCGGGCCTTCAGATAAGCCTTCCCGGTGTCCAGACGCAGGGAATAGTAGGCCTGCTTGCCAACCACATCTGCCTCGGAATACTCCAGCGCATGCAGTTGGTCGCTGAGATAGTTGGGTCCGTAGTGGTCGACGGGGTTCATGATGGCCAGCACTTCCCCGGATGCTGCCTCGATCCCCCGGTTCAGGCAGGCCCCGCGGGTCTCCGCCGAGTCCGCGTAGCTCCAGGCCGCCGCTGGGATGTCATGTTCTTCCTGCAGCTCCAGCACCACGGTGCCAGCCATCTCGAATCCGCGCACCACCAGAACCAGTTCCGTGTCCACATCAACCTGGCTGCCGATGGTTTGGAAGATGCGTTCCACCTCGCGTTCGTTCTCCACCACCACGACGGCGGTCACGCGGGGCCGCTTCGTCCCGCGCCCCAGGTGTGGGGCAGCTGCGGAAAGGACGGTCTCGCAGCGGTGCCGGTACGTGTGCTGCTGCCAGATACGGCGCTGGGCCAAATGGAGGCCGCGTTCGGCGGCGAAGGGGTCCCGCACCAGGGTTGCGACGGCCTCCGCGGTCTCCTGTTCCGTGGCGCAGATGTGGATCTCCCCCGGGCCAAACAATTCCGTCAGTGCCTTGCTCGGCGTGGAGATGACGTTGGTGCCGCTGGCCAGGATTTCAAAGACCCTCCTTGCACACATGCTGGAGGATTCCGTCACCGTATTCACGTTGAGCATGGCCTTGTAGGCCTTGTAGGCGGTGAGCATCTGCGGGTAATCCAGGCTGCCCACCACGTGCTGGGCCAGGCCGGCCGGGAACTGGTACTTCGCGGCCCCGCCGAGCTGGCGGGAGAAGATCTCCAGGCCGTGCTCCATGGTGTTGGACAGCCGCGCGGCTGTTCCCAACAGCAGGTCCATCTGCCCACGCCGTGAATCGTATTTCTCGCTGAAGTACATGCCGCCAAAGGCAATGTCGCGTTCGTGCCAGCCGGCTGCGGGCCGGATGGGGT
Source organism: Arthrobacter sp. PAMC 25486 (assembly GCF_000785535.1). NCBI lineage: Bacteria > Bacillati > Actinomycetota > Actinomycetes > Micrococcales > Micrococcaceae > Arthrobacter > Arthrobacter sp. PAMC 25486. The sequence goes on from NZ_CP007595.1 coordinate 1,311,892, forward strand.
TGTGCAGCCGCGGCTGGGCGGCAAAGGGCAGCAGGCCCACGCGGTCATGGCCCAGGTCCCGCTGGTAGTTGGGGATGCGGTCCGCATCCGTGGTGAAGACCTGGTCAAAGAGCTGCGCTGCGGCCAGGAAGTCGCCGTAGTGGACGGGGTCTTCCTTGTTCCAAAAAACCGTGGGGATGCCATTTTCGCGGAAGTGGGCAACAATGTCCGCAAGGTCCGAATTTTGGTGAGAGGCGCCGTCGAGCTTCCCTGACCATTGCTTCTTGAAGCCGGACCAGGCAGATTCAACAAACAAGATGTTGAAGTCCTGTGACTGGACCTGCTCGCGCCACGATTTCCGGGACAGTTGGGTGCAGTCCCATTCACTGCCAAGGGCCAGCGCGGAAAAGTCGTCCAGGATGACGGCGGCGCGGACCTCCGGGTTCCGTGGAGCGAGCCCGGGGCCGTTTTGGGTGGGAGCAAATTGCAGGCGGCACTGCTGCCCCGTCCCAACCCACGTGCCGGTTGCCCCGAAGCCCGGTTCGGCGATGGCAGCTTCCTTGGGTGTGGTCTTGGACTGCGCCCACGACCTCACCTGGGGAAGCCCTCCCTTGCGCAGGTGCCACAGCGCGGTGCGGACGGTGGTGGCCACATCCTCGCGGGTGCCTGCCGCGACGGCGGCATTCCCGGCGGCTGGGAGATTTACCATCTGGCGCCCTTCATTCGAATATTCATCAGGTGGACGGCGGTTGCCGTTCATCGCTGAAAACCAGTTAGTCAGGCAATTGTTAACGGCACATGAACCCCCGGAAACGCACCGGGGCCATTGAAAAGAACTTAGGTGAACACTGGTGCCGGCCACTTGATTTTGCGCGTTCACGCGTTGTTTACCCCGTACCGTGAAGGTTGAGCCATTGCACTGGTGCGCCCATCGACAGGGCCCCTGCGCAGTTTTGAGACTGGAGCCGACGAGCTCCCTGCACACCACTAAGGGGAACCATGACCGTTGTTATGCCGATTTACGGCACCCGTCCGGAAGCCATCAAGATGGCCCCGATCGTCGCGGCCCTGAAGGCAGACCCCTCCTTTGAGTGCGTGGTCACCGTCACCGGCCAGCACCGAGAAATGCTTGACCAGGTCAACGAGCTCTTCGGCATCACCCCCGACCATGACCTGAACATCCACCAGCCCGGCCAATCCCTCTCCGGCATCCTGACCCGCACCATCAACGGCCTCGACTCGCTATTCGCGGCTGTCCGCCCCGATGTGGTCATCGTCCAAGGCGACACGACCACCTCCACCGCCGGGGCCATCGCCGCGTTCTACGCCGGCATTCCCGTGGTCCACGCCGAAGCCGGCCTGCGCTCCCACAACCTGTTCTCACCTTTCCCCGAAGAAGCGAACCGCAAGATCACCACGCAGATCGCCTCCCTGCATCTGGCCCCCACGAGCACGTCCAAGGCCAACCTCCTGGCCGAGGGCGTCAACGCCGCGGACATCGCTGTCACCGGCAACACCGTCATCGACGCGCTCCTGACCACGGTCAACAAGAACATTCCGTTCACGGATCCTTTGTTGGAAGAACTTGCGGTCACCGGCCAACGCATCCTCCTGGTCACCACGCACCGCCGCGAAAACCAGGGCGACACCATGCGCGGGGTCGGCCAAGCCCTCGCCACGCTGGCCGACGCCCATCCCGACGTGGTGATTGTCCTGCCCGCACACAAGAACCCCCTTGTCCGCGAGGCGGTCCTGCCCGCCCTCGTCGGAAAACTGAACGTCCTGATCACCGAACCGTTGCCTTACGGTGAGTTCACCCGGCTCATCTCGCTCGCCACCGTGGTTCTCACCGACTCCGGCGGCGTCCAGGAGGAAGCCCCCTCCCTCGGCAAGCCCGTCCTCGTGATGCGTTCCAACACAGAGCGGCCCGAGGCCGTCACCGCCGGCACCGTCAAGCTCATCGGCACCGACCCGGCCACCATCGTCGAGTCGGTTACTTCCCTTCTCACTGATCCGTCCGCCTACAATGCGATGGCCAACGCCACGAACCCCTACGGCGACGGTCTCGCCGCCGGCCGCACCGTTGCCGCCATCCATCACCTTCTGGGTAGCGGCGCCCGTGCCGAAGACTTCGCCGGATAGACGCGGCGGGTTGGGCATGTTCGGCGCGTTGGGCGCACAGCAGTCAGGTAGCCGCAGTCACTCCCCACAACCAGAGAGAGAGAGAGAGAGAGCGCACGTGAACGCTCCACGCCAAGCATCATTTCGCAACATACGCCGGACCGACGGATTGCGGGTTGACATCGATTGCCAGCTCGTTGCAGCCGATGGGACAACGGAGGATCACGCCCTGTGGTTTGCATTCAACAGGCCAGTCCTGACGGACGATGATGCGTTGGCGGTGGCCCTGTCCACATTGTGTGGCAAGGCCTACCAAAGCATCCATATGGAGCTGGCACCATCTGAGGGCATCCTTCGGCAGGTGGAGGCTTTCATCTCTGCCACGGTGTCCACTGTAGGAACTGGCACGGCTGTGGGTGTGCGCCGTGAAGGTCATGTGTTGAGTTTCAGCGGCGGCTTTGATTCCTTGGCGGCGCTTTCCTTGATGCCGGAAGGCACAGACCTGGTGTCCATGGATTTTGGTGGCCGATTTGGCCGGGAGCGCACCTTCTTTGAGAACTTTGACACCACCATCGTCTCGACCAACCTCCTCGATACGCCGCTGAAGAAGAACTCGTGGTCATTCATGGGTTCCGGAGCCATCCTGGCCAGTGCACACCAAAGGCGTGCGTTCCACACCTTTGGCAGCATCCTGGAAGCCGGTTCGGACAACTTGCGGCGCAGCCCCGTGGCCGCCTCCGGTGCAACATTTCCGCCCTTCAAGGCGGCTGGGTTCGAGAATGCGCCGTATGTGCTCGGCTTGACGGAGATCGGAACCCTTTTTGTCTTGGCGCGCTACCAGCGCGAACACATTGGAAACTCATTGTTGTCCCTGGCCAGTCCGGGTGAGGAAAAGCTCTACCGAAAATACGTGCTCGCCAAGATTGCCGAAGACCGGCTGGGAGTGGAGCTGAATATCCCGTCCGTGCCCAAGCCGCCTCGTCCGCACTTTGAGTTTGGCCAGAACTTCGCCTCGGACTTCCTGTCGATCTACGTGGCCAAGCATGCCGGCCACAACGTTGCCAACGACATGCTCCGGGACATCCCGGATGAGATTCTCAATCTCGGGTCCAGGCTCGACCTGACCTTCTATGAACGCGCCAACAGCACGTTGTACGAAAAGTTTCCCACCCGCCTCATGGGCGGGCTGGCAGACAAGCTGGCCGGCGCCAAGATGCCGTTCTACGTTGAACGGGACTGGATTGAGTTCTCACTCATACGCGAGACACTGGGGAAATATTACCCGGCGGTCTTGGTTTAGCAAATGGTTGCCCTCTTGTGCCCTTGCATATATGCAAGGGCACAAGGATGCAAGCAAGGACCTCGACGCTAAGCCTTGACGACCAGCTTCCACAGTGAGGTGATCTCCCGTGACCGTGCGTCGAAGAAGGGGTCGCTGCGGTCCATGGAGCGCGGGTGGCGTGGCTCGGTATCCAGCCTGTCTTTGACTTCCAGCCCGTCCTTGTCGATCCATTGGAGCAGCTCTTCACGTGAGCGCAGGCCGAGGTGTTCGGCGAGGTCCGAGATGATCAGCCAGCCCTCTCCTCCCGTGTCCAGATGCTGTGGCAGGCCCGTAATGAAGGCCTTGAGCATGCGGCTTTTGGGGTCGTACACGGCGTTGTCCAACAAGGTGTTGGCGGTGCCCGGCAGCCACGGCGGGTTGCACACGATCAGCGGTGCCTTGCCTGCCGGGAACATGCTGACCAGGGTCGGCTCGACGATGGTGGCCAGGCCGAGGTTCGCCAGATTTTCCTGCGCGCAGGCGATGGCCCGGGGCTCGGTGTCCGTGGCAATCACTTTTTTGACGCCCCGCTTGGCCAAGATTGCGGCCAGCACGCCGGTGCCGGTGCCGATGTCGAATGCCAACTCCGTGGACGGCAGCTCCGCCTCATCCACCAAGGCCAGGTACTCGCTGCGGATGGGTGCGAACGTACCGTAGTGCGGATAGATGATGGCGTCGAGTTCCTGCACGAACACGCCGTTGCGGCGCCACTCGAACGCGCCCACCGCGCCGAGTACGTCCTGCAATGGCGCGACCGTTGGCTCGTCGACATCCCCAGCGGCAGCGCTCCACGCCTCGCTGACATCCGGGGCCCTTCTCAACGCAACTGCCGGGCCCGGTTCCAACGGGACCAACAACAGCCCGAGCATCCTGGCCCGCTGTGTCCGCCCCTGGCGGTAGCGGTAGAACGCTTTGGCGACATCCTCGCCGTCGGACTTGGAAAAGGTGGGCAGGCGGCGGGCCATGGCCGAGAGCAGCTGGCGGGCATTGTGGTAGTCGCCCTGCCACAGCATGGCTGTGCCCTGGGCGGCGAGGCGATAGGCGTCGTCGGCGGTGAGCGAATCATCCACGGCGGCGAGCTTCTTGGGAGCGGCGGCACCGCTGGCGGAGAACCAGCGGGCGGTGTGTTCGGCGCCGTCGTGGGTCCAGCTCACGGTGGGGGTGGGCTGTGTGCTGGACGGCTCGGTGCTCATGGGTGGAGGGCTCCTTGGGATTGCCTGCGGGGGCTAGTGTTGCATGGGCGCAGGCGGTTTGACTGACGCTCCAGTTTAGCTGGTGGGGCTGGCGAGGAGGTGTAGCAGATGTTTGTGAGCCTGGTCCAGGATGGGTTGTGGCTGTGGTCCTTCCTGCCATCGAGCCGGTCCGCCTTCTTGCCACGCTGCCGCGCCGTCGTCAACGACCAGCAGCACCATACAGTGACAGGACGTAGGCCAAGTCCGGATCATCATGATGAAGCGAACTGGCGTGGCGGCACTACGCCGGCTGTGCAGCTTCTCGTCGGCGAACATCTTTCCTGAGTTGACTGACCCTCCCGCTGGAAATACCAAGGAGGGCAGCTGCGTCGTTCGCGGTGATGTGGTTGACGAGGAGCAGCTCCACCACTTCCCGGGCATCCTTGGCAGCTTCTTCCTGAGACTTCTGTGCGGCCAGTTTGGCTTGGCGAGAGCCGCGAATCCTGGCTGCAAGTTCCTCATCAGAAAGCTCGAGGTTTATCCTCCAGTTCGCATGGTCCACATCAGGGTTGACGGTGTCAAGGTAATCACGCACTTGGGCAGGCGCATTGGCGAGCGTGCGCACCCGGGTGATGTTGTCCTCATCAATTTCCAGTTCCCAGCCTCCATCCCAACGGGTACAGGTGACGGTGATGCTGTTCACGATCCTTGTCCTTCCACTTCTGCAATTGCCTGAAGAGCATTCCGAGTGACGCCTGGAGACACTTCCCGAGATTGCGTGATGACTACTGGTCGGGAGGGCGCCGGATGCGTCCGCTTCTCGTGCTCTCCCTTGCCCTCGGACACCGTAAATCCTGCCGCAACCAGGAGTTTGACCAACTCCCGGTATGTCATCGACTTGGTCATACCACTGATCATAGTCCCCCTAAAGTGTTTTGAATAGGAGCCCTAATTCGCTTGTCATGAGGTTCAGTCTCGACGGAATCCACCACCCCGGAGCACTGGAGGTACTAAAAAAACACGGCGATACGTGGTGTGGTGTCGGGGAAAGTTGGCCTTACATGTTGCACCAGTAGGCGCGGCACTCTGGAGCCAATTCGAGGCACTGATCCCACCAGTGTTGGAGAGCATCCGCTGGGCTGCCACCGGCCCCGGATACCTAAGCAGGTCGTGTTCGACAAACTCGTTCAGGTCCTCGCCCGGGGAGCCGCCTACGAGAGAATATCCGACAGCAGCTGCTCGGCCACGACCATCCGACGACGGCGCGATGCGTGGATCATCGCCGGCATCTTCACACCGCTGGAGCAGATCGCATTGGAGTCCTACGACCGCATCGTCCGACTTGAGATGGAGGAGCTGTCCGTGGACGGATGCCTGGTGAAGTCTCCCTGCGGTGGTGAAGCATCAGATCGGTCCCCTGCGGACCGCGGCAAGCAGGGCACCAAGCGTTCGGTGCTGGTCGAGGCCTGGGGTATCCCGCGCGGAGTTGAGATCGCCGGGGCAAACCGCCACGACTCGCCCCTGCTGCGGCCCACCTTGGAGAAGCTCTCCCGATTCGGATTCTTCCTGCCCGAGGATATCCGGGTGCACCTGGAGGCAGGGTACGACTCAAACAAAACTAGGGACCTCCTCGAGGACCTTGGCTGCGAAGGTCACATCGCGACCAAGGGTGTGCCTGCCCCGATCCAAAACACCTCCCGCTGGGACACCCACCCAACACGCCGAATGGATGGCCATGACCGCCGACACCCTGCTGGCCCAGTCAGTGATAGACCGGCTCACCCATGGCGCCCACACCCTCGTCCTCGTCATCCAAGGGCCCTCCTGGCGCCAACGCACCACAGGAAACCGGCGCCCCACTCTTGATGAAAACAAGGCGACAGGCAATGCTAAATAACAATAAAGAGTGGTCCTGTACTCGTGGCAACGCAGGGCTCCCACCCGCAGGCAAGCGACACTCTGGAACAATCCCCGGCAAGGAGGCTGCCGCGAGGGCGCCAAACTTCCGCCAGTCAATGTCCGGCAAACCAACAACCTGGCCACTCCGGCGACGAATGCCCTGTCGTGGTTTCTTAGTTTTGAGCGACGAAGTGCAGGGACATGATCATGCGCCGAATGTCCTTGTACTCGTCTGTTCCCATGTAGGCAGTGAGACGGGCTTGTCCGGTCGAGGTAGCATCCACGCCCGGCAGGGCCAAATCAGGCGCAATGAAACGGTTGAAGAATCCCCCGCTGCGTTCGGTAAAGGAGAAACCCGTTTTCGCCATGCTTACAAGGTCCTGTTGTTCTTCGGGATAATTTGTGATGCCCATGGTGGCACCCCAACCCTTGACATCCTGCACTGCTTGGAAGGCGTAGTTGTTGCTCCCTCGAGCTGTTTGTTTGCTTTCCAGACCGGGCGTGGGAAGACGTTCCAGCAGTACGTATGGGTTCGTCTCAGGCATTACCGGGGCGCCGAAGATTACTCCTGTATATAAGGTGCCCATGACAACGCCATCAGAATTTCGGATCTCAAGGCTGACACCGGCTGGCGTGGTGGGATCATTGGCTTGTGATTCCAGCGGATGGACTGTCCACTCTGGATGATGCTCAAATTCCATCGCACGGTCATCGGTGACTGTCGTGGTCCATGGTCCGACCACAAATTCCCGTAGGTACCCATCGGTGGGCCCAAATGTCATTTGTGGGCGGACCGCCTTGTCACCAAAGTCAAAGCTGAACACGATGGTGTTGAGTGTGCCCTCCGCTACGGCAATGGCGATGAACGCCCTCTTCACCGCAGCATTAAGGACGGCCAAGGACGCCTCGGTGGTAGCTTTTCGAGTTAGGTATTTGCCGATTTGGTCATCGATGTCGAGACCAAATGTTAAGCAATTGGCCAATGCCACCAAGTCAGTTTTTGACGAGGGATCCTTATCACTGGAGGTGGCCGCACAATCATTGATTTTCAGGAGAACAGCCAGCCACTGCAACGATTCCTTGTCGCCGCCGTAGGAAGCCGCCCCGATTTCGATCAGGTTGTAGACGCTGGCTGCCGCTCCCAACATCCAATGGGAGCCAACGGTCAACAGCTGGCCACCGTGACTGCCGATGTCTCCCCAGGCCCGCATCAGATCTTTTTTGGCATAGCGGAAAGTGACAGTCTCAAAGGGTAGGATTACGCTCGACTGCATGCTGAAAACGTCCGGTCCGCGAAGCTCTTTTTCCGTCCATTTCATCTCGTTGGTCACAAAACCCTGCCAGTCAACGCCCCCAGCAGGGTCAGAGGTTCTCTCGGGGGGCCCTACGGTCCTGGCTGCAGAATAGACCATCGCCGGGTAGTTCCGGTTCATGGTCGCCTTGACCACGAGTTCTTCTGGGTCCCCGGTCCCGCCCACGCACCACTGAAGAACATCCAGCTTGTTGTCGAAGAAGGTCATGTCTGCCCACTCCGGCACCGTCCCGTCACACGTTGGCTTCTCTGTAAACGTGCCCGTGAGAAGGCCGACTCCATGGATGACCGTTTCAAGAAAGCCCCACAACGAGAAGTGGTCGACGTGTGCGGTCAGCGTCTTGCGGTCCGGAGACAATTCTGTCTTGACCGGCACCCAAACCTTGTCAGCTTCGTCAAAGTAGGCAACGGTGCCGAGAACCCCTTCTGGCAGTCCCTGCTCTCTTTCGAAGGAGACCACGGCACCCGACTCCGGAAAGTTGCCATTTGGTAGCCCGAGTTCCACCTGGTCATGGACCTCGACAGCCTCTGAGAACCCCGCCACCTTGGCGTTTTCGGCCTTGCGCTTCTCCACCGTAGGCAAAAGCTCAGGGTGCCCCGGAAAACTGACTTTAACCTCGCCACCGGAGTCCGTGGAAACCCGTGCTATACCCGGCTCACTCTTGCCCGCGGGAGTGCACCCGGTCACCGAAAGTGCCACAACCACAAGGATCACCGTTGCTTTAAACAGCGCGTGAATGGACGTTTTTAAGTCCTGCGACGGCAGATGGATGGTTCCCCCTATTTGGCATGCGGTCTGTAATACTGCATGAAATGACTTGTTGAGGCCACAACAGTTTGTTGCAGCCCTGTTTCTTCCTGCCAGGCTTAGCGCAGGCCGACCTTGCGGGTCAGTGCCAGCTGCAGCAGCTCGTCAATGAGCTCCGGGTAGCTCAGTCCGGTCGCGGCCCACATCTGCGGGTACATGGAGCTTGGCGTGAAGCCAGGCATCGTGTTGATCTCGTTGATGATCAGTTCACCCGCTGCCGTGTAGAAGAAGTCCACGCGGGAGAGGCCCTCGGCACCGACGGCGTCGAACGCCAAGGCGGCCTGCTCCTGGATGCGTGCGACATCAGCCTCAGGCATGTCGGCCGGGCAGCTCAGGTGTACTGCGTTGCCTTGGACGTACTTGGCCTCGAAGTCGTAGAAGGCGTGGTGTGCGCCGTCCACCATGGCGATCTCTCCGGGCAGGGACACGCGCGGGGCGTCGCTCCCCCGGCCTTCGAGGACGGCGATCTCAATTTCGCGGCCGACGATGCCGGCCTCGATGACGAGCTTGAGGTCGTGCTCGCGTGCCTCTGCAATGGCGGCATCCAACTCGTCGAGGGAGTCGACCTTGGAAATGCCCATGGACGAGCCCGCCCGGGCGGGCTTCACGAAGACGGGGAAGCCGAGGGCCTCCACACGTCCGCGCACCTTGGCCGGATCAACCGTCCATTCGCGGTCCGTCACGGAAATGTACGGGCCAACGGCCAATCCCGCAGCCTCAAAGACGACCTTCATGAAGTGCTTGTCCATGCCAATGGCCGACGCCAAAACGCCCGCACCCACATACCTGGTGTCGCTCAGCTCGAGCAGCCCCTGAATGGTGCCGTCCTCGCCCCACGGACCGTGCAGCAGCGGGAACACCACGTCCACGGCGCCCAGTTCCTGCGGCACCTGGGCAGCTTCGGAGACCACCAGCTGGTGCCCGCCGCCCAGGTGGGCCAGGGAAACAGACTGCCCCCCCGCCGCAACCTCCGGCAGGGCACCATTCTTGAGGGACCAGCCCTCGATCTCCTCGCCAGCCAAAACCCACTGGCCGTTTTTCGCAATACCGATGGGAACGACGTCGTACTTCTCACGGTCAATGGCACCCAGCACGCCGGCGGCCGTCACACAGCTGACCGCGTGTTCGCTGGAGCGCCCGCCGAAGAGGATGGCGACGCGAATGGGCGCAGTTGTGGCGGGAGAATCAGTAGTCACGCGTTAGTCGCCTTCGGATTTCAATTGGCGGGCCAGAAGGAGCGGGCCCAGATCATCGACAGTCAGTTTACCCTCAAGGACGGCAACCACGGCGTTCGTGATGGGCATATCGACGCCCATCTTGGCGGCCAGGTCCGAGACGGCACGGCCCGACTTGATGCCCTCGGCGGTCTGCGTCATGCGGTTGTTGACCTCATCCAGTGTGAGGCCCTCGCCCAGCATGCGCCCGGCGGTGTGGTTGCGGCTCAGCGACGATGAGCACGTGGCCACGAGGTCGCCCAGCCCGGCGAGCCCGGCCATGGTCTCGGCGCGCCCGCCCAGCGCCAGCGCCAGCCGCGTGGTCTCGGCCAGGCCACGCGTGATGACGGAGGCCTTGGTGTTGTCGCCAACCTTTTGGCCCTCGCAAATGCCCACGCAGAGTGCGATCACGTTCTTCACGATCCCGCCGATCTCCACACCCACCACATCGTTGATGGTGTAGGGGCGGAAATATGTTGGCTTGCAGACGTTCGCAACCCACTTGGCCGTGTTCTCATCCGTGCAGGCCACCACCGAGGCGGTGGGTTCCTGGCGCGCAATTTCCATGGCCAGGTTGGGCCCGGAGACGACGACGACGCGGTCCGCGGTCAGGCCGAGTTCCTCCTGGATGACCTGGGACATGCGCTGGTCTGTGCCCAGCTCCAGCCCCTTCATCAAGCTGACGACGACGGAGTCCTTGGCTATGTGTCCGGCCCACCCACGCAGCTGCTCACGCAGGGTCTGGGCGGGGACGGCCAGGACCACGAGCTCGGCGTCCTTGAGAACTTCTACGACATCCGTGGACGCGGAGATGTTCTTCGGCAGTTCTGTGGTGGAGAGGTAGCGGGGGTTGCGGTGGTGGTTGTTGATCTGGTCGACGACCTCATCGCGGCGGCCCCACAGGACGATCTTGCGCTCCGTGCCTTCGGCGGCGTCACCGAGGATCTTCGCGAACGTGGTCCCCCAGCTGCCGGCACCCAATACCGCTGTCTTGACCGGCGCATTGCCATCCACATAGCTCACTGGAGGTCCCCATTTTCTGTTGTTCCGGCGTCGTGCTTGGTTTTGTTCTTGGCGTCCGACTTCGTGGCCGGCTTGGCATCGGCGCCGCGTTCGACGAAGCGGCCGTGGCTTGCCTGGTGGTGCGCGGAAGGGTCCCAGCGCTGTGCCGGGGCCTTCTCTCCGCGCAATCCCTCGAGCATCTCGGTGATGGCCGCCATGATGACTTCGGTCATGGCCTCGAGCGTGGCCTTGTCCGCGGTGCGGCCTTCGAAGGCGCTGAGGTCCACGGGGTTGCCAACCACCACCTTGACCCGCTTGCGCGGGAAGATCTTGAATCCCTTGGCGTAGCGGGGGAACACCTCCTGGGCACCCCAGTGGACCACGGGAACCACCTTCGCGCCGGTGCCCAAGGCGAGCCTGGCGGCACCGGTGCGCCCCTTCATGGGCCACAGCTCTGGGTCCCGGGTGAGCGTGCCTTCCGGGTAAATCACGACTGCACCTCCGCCGTCGAGCACTTCCTGCGCAACCGTCAGGGACTTGCCGGCACCGGCACCGCTGCGCTCCACCGGGATCTGGTGGGCACCACGCAGGGCCGCACCGAGCACGGGGGTCTTGAAGAGCCCGTCCTTGGCGAGGAAGTGCGGCATGATGTTCTGGTTGTAGAGCATGTGGCCAACGACGATCGGATCGATTTCGGTGCAGTGGTTGGGGACCACGATGAAGCCCTCGTCGCGGGGCAGGCGTTCCAGGCCGTGCCACTCCTTGCCGATGAGGACGTTCATGATGGGCCTGGCCACACCGGCCAGGAGGCCGAAGAACATGCGGGTGCCGATGGTCATGCCCTTGGGCTTGTAGGGGCGCTTCTGGTGCTCCACTGGTTTCCCGCCTACTTGCTTTCCTGGACGTCGAAGTCGGCGCCGAGGGAGTCAAGCTTGGCGGTGAAGTGCTCGTAGCCGCGGCTGATCACATCGATGCCGGTGACGGTGGAGGTACCCTCGGCGGCGAGGGCCGCGATCATGTGGCTGAAGCCGCCGCGGAGGTCCGGGACGTGGATGTTGGCGCCCTTGAGCGGGGTTGATCCGGAAATCACGGCCGAGTGGATGAAATTGCGCTGGCCGAAACGGCACGGGATGCTGCCGAGGCATTCGCGATGGAGCTGAATGCTGGCGCCCATCCTTGTCAGTGCTTCCGTGAAGCCGAAGCGGTTTTCGTACACGGTTTCGTGGACGATGGAGACGCCCTCGGCCTGGGTCAGTGCCACGACGAGGGGCTGCTGCCAGTCCGTCATGAAGCCGGGGTGGACGTCTGTTTCCAGGACCAGCGGCTTCAGGGCGCCGCCCTTGTGGAAGAAGCGGATGCCGTCGTCTTGGATGTCCATGCCACCGCCGATCTTGCGGAACGTGTTGACGAACGTCATCATGTCGCGCTGACTGGCACCCTCGACGTAGATGTCACCGCCCGTGACGAGTGCGGCCGAGGCCCAGGAGGCTGACTCGTTGCGGTCCGGCAGGGCGGTGTGGTCGTAGCCGGTGAGCTCGGTGACGCCCTCGATGCGGATGGTCCGGTCCGTCTGGACGGAGATGATGGCGCCCATCTTTTGCAGGATCGCTATGAGGTCGATGATCTCCGGCTCGGTGGCGGCACCTGTCAGTTCGGTGATGCCCTCGGCCCGCGTTGCGGACAGGAGGACCTGTTCCGTGGCGCCGACGCTGGGGTACGGCAGGTTGATCTTGGTGCCCTTGAGGCCCATGGGTGCTGAGATGGAGATGCCGCTGTCGGTTTTGTCCACAACTGCACCGAATTGGCGCAGGACTTCCAGGTGGTAGTCGATGGGACGGTCGCCGATCTTGCAGCCGCCCAGGTCCGGGATGAAGGCGTGCCCGATCGAGTGGATCAAGGGCCCGCACAACAGGATGGGGATGCGTGAGTCACCGGCATGCGTGTTGATCTCGGCGGAGGTGGCCTTTTTGGCGTTGGCCGGGTCCATGGTCAGGTCACCCGTGACAGGGTCCTTGTCCACAGTGATGCCGTGAATCTGGAGCAGCGAGGTGACAACCTCGACGTCCTTGATCTCCGGCACATTGCGCAGTGTTGACGGCGAGTTGCCCAACAGTGCAGCCACCATCGCCTTGGGAACGAGGTTTTTGGCACCGCGTACCTGCACACGTCCCCTAAGTGGAACACCACCACGGACTGTCAGAATTCTGCTCATCGTCATCTAAATCCTCTGCTACATGCTGTGCACCCGTTGCCGTCCGGGGTTGTCCCGGGGCCCGCCGGCGCCTCCCGGTACATGCCAGTTCATGCCGGGGCTCCCCCGGTATGGTCCGGGGCTTCGTCTCAAGCATAGTTTCTCCCCATCTGGATGCGTAAATGCGCCGCGGTCGTTGTGGTGGATGCCTCGCTGGGAATGGGCTGCAGGCTCTTCCCTGGCCACCTGCGCCATCATGCGCATCCACGGTCCTCGGCGTTGCGCATGACCGCGCTTCGGGCAGTTGCTTCGCCGGCCGCGGGCACTGGAACGGGCCGCCCCTGCAAAATGACACCGATCCCGCTTTCTGATCCCGCCATCCCGTGATCAGAAAGCGGGATCGGTGTCAGAAATTGCCTGCCGGAACTTCTCGAGTTATCCCGCCGCGGCTGGTGCTCCTTGTAGACCCACAACCACGGCAAAACACGTTTCACGCTCTGCCGTGCGTCGCGTTGCACCACAACCCACGGCACGGTGGCTTTTGGCGACAGGGCTTATCGGCTGACCAACTGCTGGGCCCGCTGATGGGAGACGCCAAGAACCGTGCCGATGTCGCGGACTGTTACACCTTGACGCCGGAGGACAAGAGCTGCGGCCCGTCGTTCCCGGGCAGACTCGGCCTTGAGCTCTTCAGCCTTCGCGGCCAGGGCGGCGGCCTCGAGTAAATGGGCAGTCACTTCCGGGGTGTCAATGCTGACTTCTACGTTGAAGTCAGACTCGGGGCGTCCAGTGAGCTGCGAAGCCAAGTCCCTGGCCATGACTGGGATCTCAGCCAGGTTGCGGGCTTGTGTGTAGAAGTTTTCAATGTCATCGGACGTTACGAACCAGAATCGTCCGTCCCTGACAGCCGTCACATGTAGTGTCACTGCGTGTCCTTTCCTTCAGCCTGCTTGATGATCTGCTTGGCGAGCATCTCGCCGATCTCGTTATGGCGTGGAACTTGCGCGGTGTTCTCCCCTCACATCAACGCGAGTATGACGACTGCCCTCCGTGGCGGTGTACTCGACTCCGAGCTCCTTCGCGATGCACTTGAGTCTGTTCAGGAGATCACGTCGTTTCATCATCACAATTTCAGTCTAGAGACCTCTAGACGTGACTGACAAGAGCTGACTAGACACCACTCCGGAAGCTGCACTTTGAGCATTGTCGACGAGGATGCGAAAACTGCGTATGGCGAGGGGCTGCCCAAGGCGGGCCGGCGCTGGGAGGCGGGGTCCCGGCGTCGTACATTAACGGCGGACACGCAAAAACCGGCCCACCCCCGAAGGGATGGACCGGCCTTGGTGCGGCGTTCTTTGGTGCGCAGGAGGTCCTTATCTTCAGTTCGCAGGGACCCTGCGGGTCCGGAGAACATACACAGTACCGGCGGAGAGAACTCCGAGCAGGACCAGCGCCCACCAGGGGAAGCCCACGACAGTCGCTGGAGTGTTTGCAGTTGGTAGTGTGGCATCCACGCGTTCGGCTGTGACAAGGATGCGGTGTGAATTGATGCCGAGCGGGGTGCAAGTGACGAGAGTTAGCAAGTCGCGGCCGACTTCTGGTCTCAGGGTTTCCGTCTCCGAAGGCAGCACCACCGAAGAATTCTGCACTTGGTAGATGGTGGTGCGGCCATAGACGTCAACTTCGATGGTGTCGCCCACCTGCAATTTGTCCAGGTGGGTGAACAAGGTGGCCTGCGGCAGTCCACGGTGGCCAGTCATGACCGCATGCGTGCCTGTACCACCCACCGGCAGCGCTGTACCTTGGAGGTGTCCCGCGCCTTGACGCAGGATATCCGCACCCGTGCCATGGTAAACCGGCAAGGTGAGGTCCAACTTGGGGATGCGCAGTCGGGCCATGATGCCGTCGCCTGACGGTTCTAAAAGGTCCCAATACGGGTCATCCGTTTTGACCGTCTCGTCCTGAATCGCCGCAAATGGATCAACGATTCGACTGCCGTCCGCCAGTGAGGCGTTGTAGTTCACGGCTGCCTGCAGAGCGGCCGCGCGTTCCTGGGGATGCAGTGCCTCGACCGTTTCCACGTAGCGCCCGGATTCTTGCCCCTGTCCCATAGCGGAAAACCAGCTCGCCGCCGACGGGTAGAGCATGATGCAGGCGCCAAGGAACACCAGCAGCGCCGTTCCCAAGGAGAGCAGCGCAATGCGACGCCGGGGAGCTTGGTGGGCTGCCCGGCGTCGTTCATTGTTGCTCACGGGAGAGGCCTTGGCGCGGTCAATTTGTTCCCTGTTCTAGGCCGAAGTGCCGCCTATGCCTGGCTGGTGCGGCGCTTGCGAGCCACAGCCAGCAGAACACCACCGGCCACTAGAACCAGCCCACCGCCGAGGAACACTGCGGTTCCGGTGCTGCCTGTCAGAGGCAGCATGAAGGCTGGAACCTGGGTGTTGGAGATCTTCACGACCACTGCAGCGCCAAGGTCTCCCTCAGCGACGACGGCCTTGATGGGCGTGGAATCAAGCTTGTAGCCCAGGGGTGCCTTGGTTTCCACGAGTTCGTAGTCCCCGGCCTTGAGCCCGTTGACGGTGAAAGTGCCATCACCGGAAGCAGTAGTGAAGATGTTGTCTCCGTCGACGACGTCCTTCAGCGGACCGGCAACGCGGCCGCCCGCGCTGTCGAGGGCATACAGTTCAAATTCGGCGCCGGCCAGGAACTTTCCTTCGTCCTCGGCTGCATGCTTGAACACGGTCAGCGCACCCCATGAAGTGGTGACTTCATTTGAGTTGAACGAGTTGGCGGGATCGTTGATGAACACCTGGGCCTGGTTTTTGATGGCACCGTCACCGAGAGAGACAACGGAGGTGGTCAGCGTAACGGTGACGTCCTTGCCCTGGACTTCGTGCAGCTTGGCCAAGCCGTCCGGCGTGAAGGTCAGGGCAAACTCCTGGCCCGTGGCACCGAGGGTGTAGTCCCCTGCTTCAAGAGCCAAGCTGTCAACGGTTACGGTTGCCGAGGCATACGCCAGGCGCCCGTCCAGTGAATCGGTGATGCCGAAGGCTGTCAGCTCAGTGGCTGCGGGGAGGGCCGGGACCTGTGCCTTGAGAGTGTAAGTCACAGCGTCGCCGATGACATGCGCCTTGGAGTCATCCATTTCCTTGATCAGGCCGGTGACAGTGTTCTTGGGGTAGACGTGAACGTCATAGTTCCAGTCGTTGTCCAGGGCCAGCGGGATGGTCACCAGGAACGGCTCGCCGTGGAAGGCGATATTGTTGGTGCCTGTGTTGGTTTCCGTCACCAGGTACAGGCCAACTGGCAGGTCCGTGAACGCTGCGACACCTTCGCCGTCCGTGATCAGCGGCTTCGCTGCACCTGTGAGGTTTTTTTGAGCCTGGGCAACTGTGTAGCCCTCCAGCTGCTGCCAGTTGGCGGAGTCCGCGAGGTCAATGCCTACCTGCTGGACGCTGAAGGTGACTCCAGGGATCGCCGTCAAGCCGGTGGTGTCCACTGCCGTGCCGTCATGCACCAAGCCCGTGGGAGTGTTGGGCTCCTGGAACTTGTGCACAGTGATGGAGCCCTTGGCTTCCGGGTCGATGTTCTGCGCGGCAGAAGCCGGTGCAGCACTGCCAAAGGCCAGCGCGGCACCAACGGCGACTACGCCGAGGGTCGAGGCCAGACGGCCCAGACGGCCTCGCAGGGTGCGGGGGTTGTTCAAAGACATGACGAAACTTTCTTGTTCTGGTTCATGATGATCGATTTTTTGGGCCCGACGGCAAAGATGCCGCCGTACAGATAGATTTGGTTAGTCGTTGCCGGGTGTCCGACGGCGGCGAACTGCCAGCGTGGCCCCGCCCACGGCCACGGCGATGATGATCCCGCCACCGGCCAGATAAGGCCATGATCCGGATCCACCGGTCAGCGGCAATTCATAACGGACAGCGTCGCGGTTCACGAACCGGTAGACCTCACTGCCGTCAGCGGCAACGGACACAGCAGCTTTCGAGTCTTCCCAGTTCGCGGGATCAGCCAACTGGCTTTCAACCGCAGGGTCACTTCCGGTAAAGCGCTGCAGTGCCAGCTGGGTGTACCCGCCAACCGTGCCACTTTCACTCAGTTCGTAGCTATGGCCGGGGCGCACTTGGATGGTGTTGCGCTCGGTAACCGCGCTGGAACCCTCCACAGTTCCAACGCTAAGGCCGGGAACGCCGTCGTGCGGTGTGGCGGTCAGGTTCCAGTCCTCGGGGACGCCGGTGCCGGTGCCGTTCGTGTTTTCGACGAATTTCAGGATGGACAGCTGCGCGGTACGGTTCGTTGCGGTACAGGTGATTTTGGAGCCGAGAGGCGGGATCAGCGTGCCATTGATCCCTTCGCGTGCACCGACTACGCCTGTGACCGGGTTCCCCTCGCCGTCCATGGCTACGCAGCTCCAAGATCCGGTAGAGCGTGTGGAAACAAGTCTGTCCTCCGGTGAACGGGAATCATCCTGAACGTACAGCGGAGACCCGCCAGACTCTGCCAGATGGAGTTTAACTCCGGCGGTAACGTTGTGCTTGACACCGGTGGTCCCCGAAAATATCCCGTCGCCGGAATCCGCAATGGCTGTCAGCATCCAATCTGACGCGGATGCGGCGCCGCCGTGAACATTTTTGGCCAGCGTCAGCTCCGTGGAGCATTGAATCGTGTTAGTGACAGTGGCAATGTTCTGGCCTGCTTTGAGCACCATGCTGCCGGGCAGGCTCGATTCGACACCGCCTGCGGGCATCAATGTCTGACTGTCCACGGTGCATCCTGGCATCGACGAGGCAATCGTCATGGTTTCGGCAATGTCAATTACCTGGCCAGCCGCATGGCCCACTTTTTCCTTGCCCCATTCATGGCTCGCCGCCGGACCATTGTGTGCCAGCGTGAGTTGGGCTTCGAGGCCCTTCGGTTGTTCACCGTGTTGGTATTCGGTGCCATTGACGATCCACTGCTTCTCGACGACGAGGCTGGCCGCAGCCGGATCATTGCTGAAAATGCAGTTGATGGCGGGCGTGCCTTGTCCAGCCACGATGGCCGGAATGGTGACGCTGCCCGCTGTGCCTTGCGTCAAGGCTCCAAGGGCCTGTTGGCTGCCATTGGGATAGCTGGCTGTGCATTGATAGCTACTGACATATTCACCCATGACAGACGCTGAACCCGCTGCCATCGCCTCGCTGAAGAAGTACACCTGACCAGGAGCCACTGTCATTGGTCCGACTGCCGCCACTTGAACGCCTACTTCAGCGCCGCTGGTCGTTGCTGTTCCCACGGACTGTCCGCTGCTCAGCAGGGTCAAGGTGAACTGGTCAGCGGCTGCAACACGGGTGGAAACACTTTTTTGGATGGTCAGCGTTGGCGTGCTGATCTGCAACGGATGATCTTCAACTTCGCCCGTTGTCGTCATGCCAGTGGGCGAGTCCACCCCGGCCTGATTGGCGGCGATCCGCAGGCGTAGGAAGCTTTTGTCCTGGCCCGGAGTGGTCTTGACGTCCGCCGGCACGGTCCATGAAAGGGTGACGGAGGCTCCTGTGCATTGGACGGGAGCCGAGCGCTCATTGGCGTCAAATTTGCCGTTGACGTTCCAGTCG
Organism: Arthrobacter sp. PAMC 25486; assembly: GCF_000785535.1. NCBI lineage: Bacteria > Bacillati > Actinomycetota > Actinomycetes > Micrococcales > Micrococcaceae > Arthrobacter > Arthrobacter sp. PAMC 25486. The sequence continues at coordinate 1,330,511 of NZ_CP007595.1, forward strand.
ATCCAGCCAGCGACATAGCCCGGTCCGGTGCAAGCAACAGTGTCCAGCGTGTAGTTTTGCCTCGGGACAACCGAGACCCTGCCCAACGGGGCAATGGCGTCCTCATCATCAACGCCAGAGCGGTCATCAGCATCAGCACTGATACTGGGTTGGTGATCAATGTCCGAGTCGGTGAGCGCACCCAGTCTGGTTCGTGGCTGTTTTGGCGTGCCCAGAACAAACGTGTTGTCGGACACGTTCGTTCCGGTGATGCCCTCCGGGAGATTATCTCCTCCAGTCCAGTCACGTGCGAACAAGGCCCCGGCCGAGCCATAGCTCTCGGGTGCGTCACCAAAGTCAGACTCCAACACCGTCCCCAGAGCCACCGCACTATTACCGCCCCCCTTCATCGTGATCTTGGCACTCGTGGCGCCGTCCAAATAGCCGATAGCCATCGGACCGCCGACATTCTCAGGGCTGGGTGAGCACTCGTTTCCCTTCGGACGCATTTCAAGTGTCGAGCCCGTGCGCTTTGCGATCAGGGCCGTGGAGCAGCCAGGGGCCCGGAGACGTTCGATGATGCGCCACGTCGATGGTGCATTGGCTGGTATTGGTGTGGCTTGGATATATTCTTTGTCCCCACTTGATTCCGCGTCTGCAACAACTAGTCCGCCAAGCGGAACGGCAACCGGCATGAGCTCGCCAATTTGCAGGGACGCTGAACATGTGACTTCAAAGCTGACCAGAGCACCATCCTGAGCGTTCCTCAGCGCGTAGACCATCTGGTTCTTGTCGCCTGATCCCCCCGTGTTGTACAAGTTATCAAGGGAGTCACCTTTCCAGGATCCGGAACGGTACGCCAAGATAGGCTTGCTAATCTTGTCAATCTCGCACGTGGTCGTCAGGCGCTGGCCGTCAATAATGCGGGTACTGCTTGCCCTTTGCTTGTTCACGACACCGGCGCCGTCCGTCCCCCATGTGATCCAGTCGATGGCGCCCTTGTAGAGGCCGCTTCCACCGGGCGCAAATGCTGCCTGTGCGGGTGCGGCACTTGTGAGGGCCAATGGCGGAATCGCGATCATCAGGGCTGCTGCCATACAGAGCGCAAAGAGAAATTTTCTAGCAAGGGAATTCTTGTGCAGTACGTGACTGCGAACCTTCCCCCAGGACGGTTCTTTGTAATGCATGCGTGAAGCCTGTTTCTATGGTGCGGTGACACGGTGCAAGCGTTGAGAGTCTGTTCCCCAGAAATCCAGCCGACCAGTGTTGCGGGTTGTATGTAATGAAATCCGCCCATGAAGACTAGCCAAAAGGACTATGGGCAACTAGCCATAAGTATAGTCATGGCAACGCAGGCAAAAATGGCCATATGCTCATTTCTGACTGCGTTCGTACTCACACGGTGAGCCATGCAGCAGACGACTGGCCTCCGCCGGGCATTGCACGGTTGGCCATGGCTCCACCAATACCTTTTCAGAGCCTGGGAAGCCGGGATAGGGAGTGGGGTCGGTGTCAGAAATGCGTCGAGCACGGATCAGCATCCAACTGAATATGGCAACGACGCGCCAGCGGAAGGCGAGGGGCCGCCCAAGGCGGGGCGGCGCTGGGAGGCGGGGTCCCGCCGTCGTACATTAACAGCGCAGGCGATAGGTGCGGACACGCAAAAGCCGGCCCACCCCCGAAGGGATGGACCGGCTCAGCGATGCGGCGAATAGTTAGACCTTCACCGGCAGCGTGGTGGGTTTGATCGACGGGCGGGTGGCCTCGAACGCGGTGATGTCCGGTTCGTTGCGCAGCGTCAGGCCGATGTCGTCCAGGCCCTCGAGCAGGCGCCAGCGGGTGTAGTCATCGATTTGGAAAGGGGCGACGACGGTGCCGGCCGTGACCATTTTCGCGACCAGGTCGACCGTGACGTCGGTGCCCGGAGCATTTTCCAGGACCTTCCAGATCAGCTCAATGTCGTCCTGCGCCAGCTCGGCGGCGATAAGTCCCTGCTTGCCTGAGTTGCCGCGGAAGATGTCGGCGAACCGGCTGGAGAGGACGGCCTTGAATCCGTAGTCCTTCAGCGCCCAGACGGCGTGTTCGCGCGAGGAGCCCGTGCCGAAATCGGCGCCGGCAACCAGCACCGAACCGGCCGTGTACGGCTCCTGGTTCAGGATGAATTCCGGGTCCTTGCGCCAGCTCGAGAACAGCGCGTCCTCAAAGCCGGTGCGCGTGATCCGCTTGAGGTAGACGGCGGGGATGATCTGGTCCGTGTCAACGTTGCTCTGGCGCAGCGGGACACCAATGCCGGTGTGGGTGGAAAACTTTTCCATGGTGAGCTCCTTACGCTACGTTGCTGGCTGCGGCGCCGGCGGTTTCGAGGTCCGACGGCGAACTGAGAGTTCCGCGGATGGCGGTCGCGGCTGCCACAACAGGAGAGACGAGGTGCGTGCGTCCACCCTTGCCCTGGCGGCCCTCGAAGTTGCGGTTGGAGGTGGATGCGCAGCGCTCGCCCGGTTCCAGCTGGTCCGGGTTCATACCCAGGCACATGGAGCAGCCGGCGAAGCGCCACTCTGCACCGAAGTCCAGGAACACCTTGTCCAGGCCCTCGGCCTCGGCTTCCAGGCGGACGCGCGCTGAGCCGGGGACGACCAGCATGCGGATGTTCGGGTCCTTTTCGCGGCCGCGGATGATGTCCGCTGCGGCGCGCAGGTCCTCGATGCGGGAGTTGGTGCAGGAACCCAGGAACACCGTGTCGACACGGATGTCCTTCATGGGGGTGCCGGCTTCCAGATCCATGTAGGTCAGTGCGCGCTCGGCTGCAGCCTTGGCGTTTTCATCGCCAAAGTCTTCGGGGAACGGCACGGTGTCGCTCAGGGACACGCCCTGGCCCGGGTTGGTGCCCCAGGTGACGAACGGTTCCAACGTGTTGGCGTCAAGGAAGACCTCGGCGTCGAATTCGGCGTCGTCCTCTGTTGTGAGGGACTTCCAGTACTCAACGGCGCCGTCCCAGTCTGCGCCTTCCGGAGCATGGGCGCGGCCCTTGAGGTACTCGAAGGTGATCTCATCGGGGGCGATCATGCCTGCACGGGCGCCGGCCTCGATGGACATGTTGCACACGGTCATGCGGGCATCCATGGACAGGGCCCTGATGGCCGAGCCGCGGTATTCCAGGACGTAGCCCTGCCCGCCGCCGGTGCCAATCTTGGCGATGATGGCCAGGATGATGTCCTTGGACGTAACGCCCGGGCGCAGCGTGCCTTCGACGTTGATGGCCATGGTCTTGAACGGCTTCAACGGCAGCGTCTGGGTGGCCATGACGTGCTCCACCTCGGAGGTGCCGATGCCGAATGCGAGGGCACCGACGGCGCCGTGGGTTGAGGTGTGGGAATCGCCGCACACAACCGTCATGCCCGGCTGGGTCAGGCCCAGCTGCGGGCCCACCACGTGGACGATACCCTGCTCGGCGTCGCCCAGCGAGTGCAGGCGCACGCCAAACTCGGCGCAGTTGTTACGCAGCGTCTGGATCTGGGTGCGGCTGGTGAGATCGGCGATCGGCTTGTCGATGGCCAGCGTGGGGGTGTTGTGGTCCTCCGTGGCGATCGTCAGATCTGGGCGGCGCAGCGGGCGGCCAGCCAGGCGCAGGCCCTCGAAGGCCTGCGGTGAGGTGACTTCGTGGATCAGGTGAAGGTCGATGTAGAGAAGGTCGGGCTGGGCGGCGTCGCCCACGCCTTCGCCCTGGCGGACGACGTGGTCACGCCATACTTTTTCAGCCAGCGTCTTCGCTTCTTTGCGCGGGGCAGACGGTGCCACCGCTACTGCGTCGGGTGTGGATGACTCGCTCACAGCAGCTCCCTTCATAGGTGAACCCTCTTTGCCGTGGCGCTCTTCACATAGAATTGGAAGGGTCCGCCCGACGGGTTCGTTCGTTTGTATGGTCCTACTGTCCCAGCCCGTTCAGCGCGGAAGCCAGCCAGCCGATTTGCATCTCACATGCTGAGACGGCAATATCATTACATGGACAACTCTAGTGGCGTTGGCGTCATTGATAAAGCGGCTCTTGTGCTTGATGCACTGGAAGCCGGCCCCACCACCCTGGCTCAGCTTGTTGCAGCAACCGGTTTGGCCCGGCCCACCGTGCACAGGTTGGCACTAGCCCTGGTACATCACCGGTTGGTTAGCCGCGACATGCAGGGCCGTTTTGTGCTCGGCACCAGACTCGTCGAACTGGCCTCGGCCGCCGGCGAAGACAGGCTGATTGCCGCCGCGGGACCTGTTTTGCTGCAATTGCGCGACTCCACGGGCGAGAGTGCACAAATTTTCCGCCGCCAAGGCGATTCACGTGTTTGCGTCGCCTCCGCCGAGCGCCCGATCGGCCTGCGCGACACCATTCCCGTCGGCACGCAGCTGACCATGAAGGCCGGCTCCGCCGCACAGGTCCTGCTGGCATGGGAAGATCACGAGCGGCTTTTGGAGGGCCTGCACAACGCACGCTTCACACCCACCGTTCTTGCTGGTGTTCGACGGCGTGGCTGGGGTCAGTCCCTCGGCGAACGTGAGCCCGGGGTCGCCTCGGTCTCCGCTCCGGTGCGCGGCCCCTCCGGCCGGGTCATCGCGGCGGTGTCCATTTCCGGACCCATCGAGCGCCTGACCCGCCAGCCCGGACGCCTGCACGCCGAGATCGTGTGCAACGCTTCCCGCATCTTGACCGAGGCGCTGCGCAAGAGCTCCTAGCCCTCCCCTCCTTGGATCTGTGTCGCAGTTGTTGCATCTCGATCAACCTAATCTGATTGATTCGCATGCAGCAACTGCGGCACCGATTTATTGTGGGCCGGGTTGGTCCTTAGTAGCGTGCGAAGTTCTGCACGCCCATGGACAGACCCGCATATGACCCTTTGGTGTAGGACGCGTAGCCAAACCCAAAATCCGTGAAGTTGGGGTTGAGCATATTCGCCTTATGCCCGGACGAGTTGACCCATGAATCAAACATGGTCTTGACACTGGTGTTGAGGGCAACATTTTCCCCGGCCCCAGTCCATCCTGCCGGGTAGTTGTTGTAGAACGTCTGGTTGTGCCAGTTTCCGGCCCAGCTCGGGGAGGAACAATCGACCAGGAGGTGGTCGGCCCATTTTTGCGACCAGATAGCCAAGTTCGGGTTCCATTTCAAGGCTTTGAGCTTGTTCTTCGCACGGTAATCATTGATCAGCTTGAACGATTCCGCGACCATCGGGTCTGATAGTGAGGGAACCTTGCTTGGGGGTGCAGCCACCACCGCCGTTGCTTTACTGGTCTTCGCCACCGATTTGTACCCGGCCTTGGACCCGGTCACCCGCACCGACATGGTTTTGCCACGATCCGCAGAACCCAACGTCAACGACGACGCCGTCGCACCCTTGACAACCACGCCGGAGCGCAGCCACTGATACTTCAACACCGTTCCTGACGTCCAGGTCCCGGGCGTCGCCGATAATTTCTTCCCCACCACAGCAGAACCGGAAACCGTGGGCACCGGCGCCACCAACGCACCCGCGGCAACAGCAGCAGTCACCTTGCTGGTCTTCGCCACTGACTTGTACCCGGCCTTGGAGCCGGTCACCCGCACCGACATCTGCTTGCCCATATCCGCCGAACCCAACGTCAACGACGACGCCGTCGCGCCCTTGACAACCACGCCGGAGCGCAGCCACTGATACTTCAACACCGTCCCTGACGTCCAGGTCCCGGGCGTCGCCGATAACTTCTTCCCCACCACAGCGATACCGGAAACCGTGGGCACCGGCGCCACCAACGACCCCGCAGCCACAGCCCCTGTTGCTTTGCTGGCCTTCACCACTGACTTGTACCCGGCCTTGGAGCCGGTCACCCGCACCGACATCTTCTTGCCCAAATCCGCCGAACCCAACGTCAACGACGACGCCGTCGCCCCTGAAATCGCCACACCGGAGCGCTGCCACTGATACTTCAACACCGTCCCCGACGTCCATTTACCGGGCACCGCCGTCAGCTTCTTCCCCACCACAGCGATACCGGAAACCGCGGGCACCGGCGCCACCAACGACCCCGCAGCCACAGCGGGCGTCATGCCCAGGAACCCAATCATCAGTGCCATGATGACGGGAAGAAGCAGAACTCGTTTCGACAGCGACGCGCGCATGTAGTCTCCTGTAGAAGCGGAATATGGTTACGTATACCTTATCGACGAGTATTGTTTTCCCATGACCAACTATGCGGTGTTCCTGCGCGGCATCAACGTAGGCGGCATCAATCTGAAAATGGCCAACCTCCGCACCGCCCTAGCCACCCTGCCACTGGGCTACGTCAAGACGCTGCTGGCCTCTGGCAACGTGGTTTGCGCCTACGACGGGACAGCACCCGAGCTCAAGTCGATGGTGGAGACCCTGCTGCGCGAACGCTTCGGCTACGACGCCTGGGTGGTCATTACCGACGCCGCCCAACTGGACCACATCATCGAGGCGTGCCCCTGGCCGGCCGACGACGCCAACACCCACAGCTACGTCACGCTCTCCTCCGATCCGGCGGTCCTGGACGAACTGGCCAGGCACGGAGGTGAGATTCCCGGCGTCGAACTTGCCAGGCTCAGCCCCGAAGCGATCGCGTGGCCGGCAGCGGCGGGCGGCACACTGGACAGCCCCTTCAGCAAGCTCACCGCACGCCCCCGCTATAAAAGCACGACGACAACCCGCAACCTGCGCACGCTCCTCAAGTGCCGCGACGCCCTGGCAGCCTTCATCTAGTCCCACCAATCGCGTTGCGCCGGTCGAACGTGTCGAGACCAACCGCCGCACCGCTTTCAGACGCGGGCTCATTTATGCGGTGTTTTGGTGAACGCTCCAGTACTGGGTGCTGGAGCGTTCACCAAAACACCCCGGAAGGTGCTGCGGGGTCGAGAAAAACACCCCGGAAGGTGCTGCGGCGTTTGGAGGGTGGCGGGGTTAGCGGGCGGCTTTTAGGGCTTCCGCAAAGGCGCGCGACACGGCCACTTCGGCTTCGGTGGGGTCAACCACAAGTGCTTCCGCGGTGGCAGCAACATTCTCGCGCAACCGCCGTCGGGCTTGTGCAGCGCGGCCACTGGCACCTGCCAGGGCGAGGAACTTGCTGGTGATGGCCAGGAATATGCCCAGCACCGCTCCCCCAAGCAGCATCAGCGTGGGCACCGGCCAGCCCTCGACCTGCGGCGTTTCCGGGACAGGCATCTGCAGGTAGCCGAGCACCGCAAGGACGCCCAGCCAGACGAGCCCGCCCACGGCCACCAACAGCGCGAGCCACTGGATGACGGCGAAGACGGGCCACCACCAGGCGCGCGTATTGGCTTTCAAGTCGGTGCCGGCCACGGCCTGGTCGAGCGCGTCCGGGAGCTGTTCACGGTTGCTGCGCGCGGCGGACCGGATCGAGGCACGCCACGGACCCGATGCCCCGGCACTGGCGGCATCGGCAAAGTCGCGGACGGATGTGTCAATCTGGGCCTGTTCGGCGGCGCCCGCGGGCGGCAGCGACGTCCGGTTAACCTCGGAGGTCCCTTCACTGCGCAGGCTCAGGCGGCGCAGCGGATCCTTGCGGAAACGTGACATCCAGCGAGTCACCGGCCAGCCCGTCTGCCGTGTGGCCTCCAGCCGGTAGGACGTTTTCACGGCTGACACGACTGAATCGATGTGGGTTGCTTCGGTGAGTCCGGCGGACAGCGCCTTGCGGTCCTGCTGATGCACGCCCACCGCTTCGCCTTCGCCCGATGCGTCGGCGAGGCGTTGCGCGGCCACGGCAACATCGGCCGCCAGCCGTGCGGACTTCGCCGCTTTGGCCTTCACGACGGCGGCAATCCGCTGGCGCAGCTCCGGCACGCCCTGTCCCGTGGTCGCCGAAACGCCCGAGATTTTCACGTTCGACAGGCCGTCCCGGTCCAGGATCGCCGAGAGCGATTCCAATACCGGCTTGACCTCTGCCGGGTCCAGCTTGTCGATCTGGTTCAGCACCACGAGCGTCACATCCGCGTGGGATGAAAACGCCCTGATGAAGTCGTTGTGGATGGCCGCGTCGGCGTACTTTTGCGGATCCATGACCCACACCAAAACATCCACCTGCCCGGCCAACCGTTCCACAATCGCCCTGTTGGCCAACTGCACCGAATCGAAATCCGGCAGGTCAAGCAAAACCAGCCCTCCGGCGTCGTCCATCAGGCCAGGAACGGGCTCACCCTCACGGCGATCGGCGATCTCCAACCAGTCCAGGAGCGGCGCGCTGCCCTCCAGACCCCAGATCATGGCCAGCGGCTCGCTGGTGGTGGGGCGGCGGACGGCGACCTTGGCCGCGAAGGTGCCAGCCACGGCGTTGAAGAGCGAGGATTTACCGCTGCCCGTGGCGCCGAAGAAGCCCACGACGGTGTGGTCCGCGCTCAGCGAGCGGCGTGAGGTGGCGCGCTCCAAGACGCGGTAAACGTCCGCGAGCGAGGCGTCGTCGAGGCGGCCTTCGCCCAATTCGCGGGCATCATTGAGCGCGGCAAGCTGGCGGTCCAGCGTGGATTCGGCGCGGGTTTGGCGGTGCCGGCTCATGCCGTCCCCCCTTGCGTGCCGAGTTCGGCAAGGTCGGCGGCGAGGGCCTCCAGGCGCTTGGCGTCGGCCTGTGCGGGGGCGAGCCGGTCGAAGAACCGCCGTTGCTGGCCCTCCAGCAGGCTGGCGGAACGTTTCTCCAGTGCGTTCCTCGCTTCCTTGGCCAGGCGGCGCACGGCATCCTCGCCGAAGATGGCCTCCAACAGTTTCTGGCCCACGACGGCGGTGCCTCCTGCGATGCCGACCTCGGCTCCCGTCAGTCCCCCGGTGAAGGAAAAGACGACGACCATGAGGGCCACGCCGAGGCCGTTCACGCCGAACGAGAGCCAGCGGGCCTGGGAGCGTTTGGCGGCGCCTTCGGTGCGGATGAGTGCCAGCACTTCGCCCTGCCAGGCCCTGATATCGGCGGCGACCTCCGCCGGAAAATCGGCGGTGACGCCGGAGAGGTCGTCAAGTCCGAGCAGTTGGCGCCCGGCCGGATCCGCACGCCAACGCTGGTCTGCGTCTTCGGCTGCACGGGCGGCCTGGTCGACGATGACTGCCTGCAACCCTGTTTCAATGGCTGTTTCAACCTTGATGGCGGGCGGCGGCTGGCCCTTGAAGAACGCGCCGATCCTGTCGCGGAGCCGGCCGATGTTGCTTTCCACTGCTCGGAAGAATTCGCCCGTTCCCACGAAGTCCTGCCAGCGGGCCAGAACCTCGCCCCGCAGGAGGGTGCCGTCGCTGGTGGCCTGGCTGATTTTCGTCGCTGCGTCCGCGAAGGCAGACCGGACGTCATCGCCCAGCTGCTCTCCGGCGTCGTGCTGGTCCTGGACAGCCTGGGCCAGTGTAGTGAGCCTCTCGGAGAGGGAGCGGACGGTGCCGTTGAGGGTGCGCCGGACGATTTCGGCCCGGCCGGCGGCGTCGTCGCTGATGTTGGCGAGCCACTCGTTGATGGACGCGACCGTGTCCGGCGGGAGCATGCCGAGCTCGTTGAGAGTGGCTTCTGGGACGACGAAGAGCTGCGCGTTGGCGAGACCTTCGCGGTTGAGCATGGCGTGGAGGTCGGCGGCGACTTCCTGCTCGGCGCCGGCGGGGACGCGGTCGAGGATGACGGCGACGGTGATGTCACGCGAGGCGGCGTCGAGGAGGAGCTTCCACGGGACGGCGTCGGCGTAGCGGTTGGCCGTGGTGACGAACAGCCAGAGGTCTGCGGCGGCGAGGAGCTGGCCGGCCATTTGGCGGTTGTCGTCGGAGATGGAGTCCACGTCCGGGGCGTCGAGGATGGCGATGCCTTGCGGGACGGCGGGGTCGGCGACGAGGACGAGGGACGTGATGGCGCCGGTCTCGGGGGCCACTCCGGCTTTGGACGCGGGAATGTTGTCCTTGACGAGCTCGCCTTGGACTCTGCTCAGAGTGGGCAGCACCCTGGTTGATTCGAACCAGTCGGCGTCCTGCGGGTGGTGGAGCAGGATGGGCTGGCGGGTGGTGGGCCGGATGGCGCCGGACCGTGTGACCGGGTGGCCCACGAGCGCGTTGACGAGCGTTGACTTGCCGGCGCCGGTGGAACCGCCGACGACGGCCAGCAGCGGGGCGTCAAGGCTGCGCCAGCGCGGCAGGATGTAATCATCCAGCTGGCCAAGGGCGTTGGCCGTTGTTTGCCTGGCCTCGTCCGCGGCGGGCAGTTCAAGGGGAAGTTCCAACCCGGCGAGCTCTGCACGGACCTGTTCAAGAAGCTCGACGGCGGCTTCCTGCTGCGCCGCTGCGGCGTTGACGCCTGTTTGACTCGAATCGGTGGGGTTCACAAGTTTCATCATGCCAGTTGCGGGGCGGGTTTCGGGCTATTGCCGGTGCGCTGGTGCCAAATTGTTGTGGTGGGAGTTGTAGTGCCTGCGTCTGGGAGTGTGCGGGTGCGTCGAAACGAGGGCGGCGCTGGTTGGGCCTGCCGAGATGTAAGATCACGCCCTGCCGAGCTCCTCGTCGGCTGCCACCACGCCTCCCCGTTCCTGCCGAGATGTAAGATCACGCCCTGTGCCTCCGGGTGAGCAGGGCCTGATCTCATATCTCGACGAAAACTCCAGCGGTGGCACAACCAGAAAAGTAGGCCCCCATCCAGTCACTGGGTGGGAGCCTACTTGTTATTTAAGTCTGGTGGTGCTTACTTGCCGAATACGTCCTTGGCAGCGTCCTTGACATGCTCGCCGGCCTGTTTGGCCTTCGCAGCGGCCTGATCTTCGACGCCCTCGGCTTGGAGCTTCTCATTGTTGGTCACGTCGCCCAGGGCTTCCTTGGCTTTGCCGGTTGCTTCCTGAGCTTTGTTGCTGATCTTATCTCCGAGTCCCATGGGGACCTCCTTCAATTCGAATCCAACTAGAACGCTTTCGAGCCTAAGGAACAAGTCTGTGTGTTTCCTGAATGCCTACCGTTCCGGACGTACCGACAGTATCCGTATGCCCGCAGGAACTGTCCGCTTCAGCTGTTCGAAACCTGCCGTGTAGTCCTTGCAGTCGACAGTGGTTTCCTCAACTTCGCCGCCCTCAATGGGCTGCAGCATTGCTTTGATGATCATGCTCATCACCATAGCTTGGGGCACTGACACGATTGCCGCGGCCGGCTCAGGGCCGCATATGGGTCGGCATAATTTCAATGGTCGAAGACGTCACCTTGCCCTGAACGTTGGACGATGGCAATGATGGCGTATGCCATGGGAGTTGTCAGGGTTTCCGAGAAGATGTCGTGCGCGTAGAAGGTCTCACATTCCGTACACGAGTATTCAACGTCCCAGGTGCTGGCCTTGTGGTGCCTTCGTTTGTGGGCGTGCTCAATCAAGATGTATTCGTCTGTGTCGCAGACTTCGCACCAGATTCTCTGTTTCGATGCTCCGTCCATGCTGGGTCACCTGATTCGTATCCAAAGTGGGATGGGTCCAAGACTAGGTGACCTCATTGTAGGGCGGCCCGCTTCTCGCCGGAAGACTTACTGGCCCGGCCAAGCACCAGCTCAAAGGTGACAAGAAGTGTCCTAGAGTTGTAGCCGATCCCGCCCTGTACTGCCACACCTCAATATCGATCCCGAGCATGACGCCCTTGGTGCGCGCTGTGGTGACTCCCACCAGGGCAGCCGTTCCAGCCACCGCACGGGTTCGGCACCCACGTGCCATGTCCTGCCATCAGGATGAACGACGCCGGAGTGCCTCCCACCATTGCTTCTTCGATACTTTCCATGCCGTGCACGATATGGGCTGGCGCTGACAAACGGGGCAGCGCCGCATATCCCGAGACCATGCCTGCCGATTGGTCCATGTCGGTACAGCCCGCATGGGATCGCACGTATGCCGCCGGCATGACCGAGCGCGAGATGGCGGGGTGGCCGGGCGGTCGCGGTCGACGGCGCACCGGCACCTGCAAGTCCGTGAGCAGTACGACGGCGCACTACGGCCTGTGCATGAGATCAGTCGGGCGGCACGCGGCCCGGCCTGGCCTGGCCGAGCACACCGTGGCGGCGGCGCTACGTAGAGCTGCAGGACTTCATCAGAGCGCACGGCCGACACCCCCGGCGCGACGGTGCCCCGGCAGAGCGGCTACTCGCAGCATGGCTGGCGGACCAGTGCAGGGACCATCGCCACGGCTCACTCTCCGTCCCTAAGAGAGCGCTCATGGGAGTCATTAGTCGGCTGGGATGTGCCACAGCGCCAGCGGGCGACTGACGAGCACTGGTGGGAACGATTATCACAGCCGGCGGAATATGTCGCCACGCACGGGCACTGGCCGCGGTACCGCCACCGCAAGACCGAGCAGGAACGCAACCTTGGCGTCTGGCTCCAAACTGAGCACCAGGCTCGGGCAGAAGACCGCCTCCCCCGCAGGCGGCTAGAAGCCCTCGAGGCTGCACTGCCCGAATGGCACAGCACCACGTGACAGCAGGACAAAGCCCCGCCCACAACGTTGCGGGCGGGGCTCGCGGGGTGGGGTTACGGCAGGTTCGCCACGGCGTAATCAGCCTGCTCGGCCGTGTACTTGTCGCCATGCTCACTGGTCAGCTGCTCCCGGATGCCTTCGGGAGACATTGCCATCATGTCCTGGTAGTTCTTCGCAGATTTGAGAGCGTTCGCATTCCAGTCGGCCTTGATGTTGTCAACGGCGTACTGTGCGGCCTCCTCAGAGAACTTATCCCCAGCATCGCTTGACAGCTGAGCAAAGAGGCCGTCCTTGCTCATGGGTATGATCTTGTCGTAGTTCTCGGCACTCTTCAAAGCTGACTTGTGATCGCTAGGCACGTCTTCCGCCTTGGGCTTTTCCTCGGCAGGAGCAGCAACTGCATCGGCTGCTGCTGGCGAAGAGGCTGCTCCGCCTGTGGGTGTCACATCGGCATCAGAGCAAGAGGCTAGGCCAAGCCCCAGTACGGCGATGAGTGCGAGTGCTGATAGTTTCTTCAAGGTTCCCCCAAATGGTGGTTGTGATGGTCTTCGACAGCGTAGCAACAGGGTGCGACATTGGAGGATTTGGGAGCCCTTTGGGCGCTGAATGTTGCCGCTAACCCGCGGAGGGCGTGATCTCATATCTCGGCAAAGGAGGCGAGTCGTTAACGCAAAAGGCCGGAAACCCGTAGGTTTCCGGCCTTGCTTGTGACCCCAGCGGGATTCGAACCCGCGTTACCGCCGTGAGAGGGCAGCGTACTAGGCCGCTATACGATGGGGCCCTAGTTACATTCATTTATTACTCAACGAACATCAAGAATAATACTCAATATTTGCCTCGTTCGCCAAATGAAAGGCGGCTTTTGCAAGCGCTGGGATACCAGGACTCGAACCTAGAATGTCGGTACCAGAAACCGATGTGTTGCCAATTACACCATATCCCAATGGCTGCGCGTTGCCCTGAATTCCGCGGGTTTCCCCGGCCCTTCAGCGGCTCTCGCGCCGGGATAAAACTATACCTGACACTTTGCTGAAGTCCAAAACGGAAAAGCGGGTTTTCACTGAGCCGTGCATCACACCCGGCTCGCAGCCTCCGACAAGCCCAAAAGTACGGGAATTTCAGCCAGCGACGCAACCTCAGCCACCAGGGCGGCAGCAGCGGAATCAGATGCAGGCACTTCCTTCCCATCCCGGTTCAACCAGACACCGTGCAGGCCGGCACTGACGGAACCAACGCCGTCGACCATGAAGTTGTCCCCCACATACAAAGTCTCCGACGGCAGGGTGCCAATGAGCCGGCAGCCCTCCAGGAAGATCTCCGGGGAGGGCTTCGCAACACCCACGGTGTCGATCCCCACCAGCACCTCGATCCGGGACAGCCCGGCCTGGTCCAGCTTGGCCCGCTGGTAGTCGTGGACATTGTTGCTGACCGCGCCAAAAACAATCCCGGAGGCGTCCAACCGGTCCAGCAACGGACCGACATCGGAAAAAGCGTGGATGGACAGCGGCTGGGCCTTCTCGAAGTCGGCAATCCACTGCGCCTCGGTGGCGGCGTCGAACCCGGACACACCTAGGCGGGCAAAGACGGCCCGCGCCCGCAGACCCCGTTGCTCATGGAAGGTGAACTCGCCGGCCACGTAGCGGTCGTAAAAGTCCTCGGCATCGGCCATGTACAGCGCAGCGAACCGGGACCAGTCCGCGGCACCGTACGACGGCAGCAGATGGGAGGACGCAACGATCATGGCGTCCGCCATAGCCCGGTACAGGTCAACAATAGTCTCATCGATGTCTAACAAAACACCCTTGATCCGCCCTGCAAAAGCAGCGGACTCAAGGGTGTTTTGCGAAGCAAATTCAGTCAAGGAACTTAGCCCCTGAACGCGCGCAGGCGGGTCAGTGAGGATTCCTTGCCCAGGATCACCATGGACTCAAAGAGCGGCGGTGACACCTTGCGGCCCGACATGGCCGTGCGGACCGGACCAAACGCGAAGCGCGGCTTGATGCCCAGACCTTCAACGAGCGCGGACTTCAGTGCAGCCTGGATCGATTCCGCATCCCAGGATTCCAAGGGCTCCAGCGCGGCCAACGCAGCATCCAGGACCTCGGTCAGGTTCTCCGGCATGCCCTTGAGTGCATCCTCGGCGACGTCAACGCCGTCGTCCTTCTTGAACAGGAAGGCGATCATCTCAGGCGCCTCGCCCAGCAGGGTGATGCGTTCCTGGACCAGCGGGGCGGCCTCGTCCAGGATGACGTTCTCGCGCTCGCTCAGCTCGGCGCCCACCAGCCCGGCTGCCTGCATGTAAGGAACCAGGCGGTTGCGGAAGTCAGTGGCTTCCAACATGCGCACATGGGTGCCGTTGATGGCCTCCGCCTTTTTAATGTCGAAGCGGGCCGGATTGGCCACGACGTCGTGAACATCGAAGTGCTCCACGAGCTGCGCCACGGTGAAGATATCCTCGTCGGCGGAGAGCGACCAGCCCAGCAGCGACAAGTAGTTCAGCAGGCCCTCGGGGATGAAGCCGTTGTCGCGGTGCAGGAACAGGCTTGCCTCGGGATCACGCTTGGAGAGCTTCTTGTTCCCGGCACCCATGACGTAGGGCAGATGGCCGAACAGCGGCATGTACTCGGCCACGCCCACCGCGTACAGCGCCTGGTACAGGGCGACCTGACGGGGTGTGGAGGAGAGCAAATCTTCGCCGCGCAACACGTGGGTGACGCCCATCAAGGCGTCATCCACGGGGTTGACCAGCGTGTACAACGGCGCACCGTTGGGGCGGACAATGGCGTAGTCCGGGACTGATCCTGCCTTAAAGGTGATCTCGCCCCGGACCAAATCGGTGAACGTGATGTCGGCATCCGGCATGCGCAGTCGCAGCGCAGGTGCGCGGCCCTCGGCCTTGAAAGCAGCAATCTGCTCGGGCGTGAGGTCACGGTCAAAGTTGTCGTATCCAAGTTTAACGTCTCGCCCGGCCGCCTTGTGACGATTTTCCACCTCTTCGGGTGTGGAATAGGACTCATATGCGTGCCCGCCCGCGACCAGCTTCTCGATGATGCCCGTGTAAATGTCCCCGCGCTGCGACTGGCGGTACGGCTCGTGCGGGCCGCCCACCTCGACACCCTCGTCCCAGGTGATGCCCAGCCACTTCAGGCCGTCAAGCAGCTGAAGGTAGCTTTCCTCACTGTCGCGCTTGGCGTCGGTGTCCTCAATGCGGAAAATCATCTTCCCGCCGGTGTGCCGCGCATACGCCCAGTTAAACAGGGCGGTGCGGATCAGGCCCACGTGGGGCGTTCCCGTGGGCGACGGGCAAAAGCGCACCCGGACAGGAGTTTCGGCGGTGACAAGGGGGATTAAGGCAGCGTTAGTCATGATGGAATCCAGTTTAGCCTTCCTGTGGATTCTTGCCCGCATTGGCTCCCCCGTTTTGAGTACGACGCCGGACCTTCTCACCTTGGGTGCCCTGGCGCCGCCCGGCTTGGGTGCCGTACCCGGCAAAACCCTTGACGAAAGTTTTCTCACGGGAGTATTCTGCAACCAAATGGTTGTAGATCAGCTCAGCGAAGACGCCGCCGACCGCCTGTTCCAGGCCCTCTCGGATGCCACCCGACGCGACATAGTCCGAAGGGTTTCCGGCTCGCCGCTTTCAGTGTCCAGCCTCGCCGCGTTCTATGCCATGAGTTTCGCCGCGGTCCAAAAACATGTGGCCGTACTGGAACGCGCCTCCCTCATCACGAAGGAAAAGCGCGGACGTGAGCAGCTGGTGACGGTACACCCGAAAGGCCTGGCACTGGCCCGCCGGCTGCTCGATGAATATGAGGAGGTCTGGCGGCAGCGCACCGCACGGATCACGGACATTCTGGCCGAAGAACCACGCAAACAAACAAAGGAACCATCATGACTGTCACCAGTTCCATCAAAACCCCCGAGGCGCTCACCCTCGCCATCACGGCGGAGTTCACGGCCGGCGTCGAGCGCGTCTGGCAGACCTGGGAGGATCCGCGTCAGCTGGAACGCTGGTGGGGTCCGCCGACCTGGCCGGCCACCTTTGAAACCTACGACTTCCAGCCCGGCGGAAAGGCTGCCTATTACATGACGGGTCCTGACGGCAGCAAGGGACACGGCTGGTGGAAGTTCACCGCCATTGCGGCACCTGCACGACTGGAGCTCGACGACGGTTTTGCCGACGACAATGGCGAGCCCGTGGCCGACATCGGCACCGCGCACATGGCTGTCTCCCTGGCAGACGTGGACGGGCGCACCCTCATGACCATCACCACAACGTTCGAAAGCACGGAACAGATGGAAAAAATGGTGGCCATGGGCATGGAAGAAGGCATGCGCGAGGCCATGGGCCAGATCGACGCCATTCTGGCGGAATAGCGGAACGAAAAAGCTGGATTCACGCCGTTCCATCGCGGGCTGATCCGAAATCAGGTGCCCGCAATGTCCACCGCCAAGCTTGCAGGTGCAGCCGCCGCGCTGCTGCTTGACCTCACTGCATGTGGTGGTGCGCCCCGGATGAGCCCATGGCCGCTGCTGTCTACCAGCGCATTGGCTCAGTGACAAAAACGGTCACGGGGACACTGTTGCTGCAGCTCGCCGAAAGGGCAAACTGACGCTCGATGACCCATCAGCAAGTACGAGCCGGAAGTTCCCAAGGACGGGAACATCACCCTGCGCATGCTGGCTGACATGACCAGCGGCCTTGCCAGTTACACACTTGACAGCACATTCTCGGACCAGCCGTTCGGCACCCCGGAGAAGACCTGAACTCCCGATGAGTTGCTGGCGCAGCAGATCCTGGACCCGCCCAGCTCGGACACACATCCATGCCGGGGACGACTGATCCGCACCCAAGCCCGCATGCCCAGGGCTTCACGCTTCAGGGCATGGCGGACGAGGACTTGACGCAGATCAACGCCACCCACTGGACCCCTTCCTGGGGATGGCCCGCGGGGCAGCTGGTGTCGACAGCCCAAGCCTTACTGGTCTATGGCCGGGCCCTCGGCACCAGACAGGGGTTGTTGAAAGCCGAAAACCAGATTGACCGGCTGACCTCGATGCCGGAACCGACCGGGTACGGCGTGGCAGTCGGCTGCGTCGTCGGCTGGTTTGGCCACACCGGCGAGCTTCCCGGCTACAACACATCGGTATTTTATGACACGGGAACCGACACCACGGTGGTGGTTCTGGTCAACAGCGACGTCCCCACCGGCGCTCGCACGGAATCCAAGACACCGCAGGACAACCCGAAGGAGTGACCCCGGCGGGTGCCTGACGAGCCGGCTCGAACCCCGGCAGGGGAAACAAAAGAGCTGCCAGCAACCTCACCTGGACGTCGAATCGTCGCAAAAACGGCACGGGACGCACGGCAGGTTTTGGTCACAATTACATAACGGTTGACTTAAGCACAACACGCTCATGTAAGTTACTCGTCAGTAGCTTAAGTTGTTAGCTACATCACACTTACCAATTTTAGTGAGGAACTGCATATGCCCCGCAGCACTACAGGCCCGCCCTTGCACAGGTCCGCCAGAAACCACTACATAGCCCACGCCGTTCTTGGCCTGCTGGTGCTCGGGCTCATCCTGTTCTTCGCCCTGACAACAACTAAAATTGCCACCGGGGCGTCACAGCTCAACGATGGCACCAAGCTCACCGCCGCCGGCGCCAATAAACTCCACCAGGGAGCCACCGACTTGGACGAAGGCGCCGCGGCACTGTCCAAGGGCGCAGCCACAGCGGCGGACGGAGCCACGGCCGCCAGCGAAGGCGCCACGAAACTATCCGGCGGGGCAATGACGCTCAACCAGGGAATCGCGGACAAGCTGGCTCCCGGGCTCGTGAGCGCCAACGACGGCGCCCTCGCCTTGTCCGCCGGAGCAGCCAAGACTGCCGCAGACGTCCGCACCAAGTTGGCCCCCGGGGTCTATTCGGTGGATGACGGCGCCGGTCAGCTTGCAGCCGGAGGAACCGCACTGAGCGCCGGCGCAGCGGCCATCGCCGACGCCGTTAGAAACCAGCTCGCCCCGGGCGTATTCGCGGCCAACACCGGCGCCCAGGAACTGTTCGCCGGCTCCAAGCAGCTCGAGACTGGTGCTGCCACCCTGGCCGACGGTGTCAGGAACCAGCTGGCTCCCGGCATCGGGGCGGTGGACAAGGGTGCGGGCGATGTGGCATCCGGAGTCGGCAAACTCAATGCCGGCGCGCAACAATTGAGCGCCGGCGCAGCCGCCGCATCAACCGGCGCAGCCGCACTTGGTGCCGGCGCCGCGCAAGCCGATACCGGCGCGCAGCAAGTTAGCGCAGGGGCGCAGGGTGTGGCAGCCGGTCTCGAGCAGCTCTCTGCAGGGCTCACACCCACTTCCTCCGGTGCGGATCCGCAAAACCTGGCCGACGGCGTGAACCAAGTGGCGGCAGGGGCAGCTCAATTGGCAGGTCAGGGGTCCACTGCGGGCGCCCCTGCTGAGGGCGTCGCTGCTCTGAATGAGGGACTTTCACAGCTGCTTGCCTATTCCACGGCCAATCCGGCCACGCCTGTGGGCGCACTGCTGGACAAGCTGGCGGCGTTGGAGGCGGGCGGCCAGCAGGCGGCCCAGGGCAGCGCTGCCCTCGCCGCCGGAAGCCGGCAGCTCCAGGGCGGCTTTGGCGTGTTGGGTGCGAAACTCAACAGCACGGACCCCGCCAGCCCCGGCCTCGTCGCCGGCGCCAGCCAACTGTCAGCGGGAGCCCAACAGCTCGCCGGCGGCACAGCACTACTGTCAGCTGGGCTCAACGGCGTGCCCGACGATCCCGCCCAGCCGGGACTTGTCGCCGGCAACCAGCAGCTCTCCGATGGTGCGCTGGAGGTTTCCAATGGAACCAAGCAGCTGGCCGAAGGCACCACGGCATTGCATGCAGGGACACAGAAACTGATGCTGGGCGTCAACGGCCAGCCTGACGACCCCGCCCAGCCCGGCCTGCTCAACGCCGTGAAATCCCTGGCTGACGGCTCAACCGCCTTGTCAGTTGGCACGGGCAAGCTGTCCAACGGCACCGGACAAATCGCGGCAGGCCTGACAGGCACGCCGGAGCAGCCCGGGCTCATTGACGGCACTGCCGCGCTTGCAACCGGCAGCGAGACGTTGTCCGCCGGCACGCAAAAGCTCTCAGCCGGCACCCAGCAATTGGTCTTTGGCATGGATGGCACCCCCGGAGATCCCGAGCGGCCCGGACTGCTTTATGCTGCCGGCAATCTGGAGTCGGGTTCGCAGAAGCTCTCCGTTGGCACCCAGGCACTCAGCGAGGGCGTGGCGGGGACCCCGGAAAGCGCCGGATCCGGCCTTCTGGCCGGCAGCAAGACGCTGGCCGAAGGCGCTGAGAAACTCGCCGCGGGCAACACGGCGTTGGCGGATGGCAACTCCAAACTCGCCGCCGGCTCCTCCGAGCTTGCCCAGGGGGCCAGCCTCATGGTTGACGGAGCCCAAACACTGGCAGCGGGCAACAGCCAAGTGGCCGACGGCACCTCGGAACTGTACTCCGGAGTTTCAGCCGTCACCCCCGCCGGCGCCGCCGCTGCACCGGCACCCATCCTGGCAATCCTCGGCGTGATCCTGGTGGCGATCGCACTGACTGTCATGCTCCGCCGCCGGGGTGCAGCACGCAAGGCATGACAGGCAACTGACGGCCTTGAAAAAGTCGCCGCTCCTGCCCACCGGCCCCGCACCAGCGGGACTGTGGGAAGCAGCGGCGACTTTTCAGCGGCCGTCTCCCGGTCAGGGAAGCGTCAGCTGAACAGTGCGTTCTTCGGCTCGTTCTTCTTCACAAACTGCCAGCCGAACCACAAAACCAGGGCCAGCACCGGAACCGTGCACAGCGTCCACAAGCCCAGCAGGTACTGGCTGCCGTCGGGCTTGGTCAGGGTGTCAAACCCGATGAGCACCGTGATCACCAGGAGCGCAATGAGCCCGATCCAGCTGGTCCATGGTGATCCGGGCATGGGCAGCGTGGAGACCTTGCCGCGTCTGTGCCGCAGCATGATCTGGCAGGCAAAGATGGATGCCCACGTGAAAATCACGCCGATCGACGCGGTGTTCAGTGCCAGGTCAAACGCGTAGGAGCCGCCGAGCCAAATGTTCGCCAGCACACCCACCAGATACACGGCGGCGATGCTCAGGATGGCCGCGTATGGGACATAGCGTGAGGACATGCGGGTCAGCCAGGCTGGTGCGTGCCCGTTGTTGGCCATGGTGCGGAAGATCCGACCAATGGAATACAGCCCCGAATTGCAGGACGACAGCGCCGCGGTAATCACCACAAAGTTCATGACGGAGCCCACCCAGTCCAGGCCCATCGTGGCAAACACCGTGACGAACGGGCTCTCCCCCGACTTGTACTGGTCCGACGGCATCAGCATGGCCAGCAGCGACACCGAGCCAACATAGAACACCACAATGCGAAGCACGACGGCGCGAATCGCCTTGGGGACCTCCCGTTCCGGATTCTTCATCTCACCGGCCGTAATCCCCACAAGTTCAATCGCGTTGTAGGCAAAAATGACGGCGTTCAGGGCCAGGATCATGACGAGCCCGCCCTTGGGGAACATGCTGCCGCCATGGAACAAGTTGTTCACGGTGGCGTGCGACTCCCCCACCTGCGCGTTCATGACCACCATCACCGTGCCGACCACCAGGAAGATCACAATGGCACCGACCTTAAGGCAGGCAGCCCAGAATTCAAATTCGCCGAACGCCTTGACGCTCATCAGGTTGACCGCAACGAGCAGCACCAGGGCACACAGCGCACTGAGCTCAACCGGCACTCCCGGAAAGAAGTATTGGAAGTACAGTCCGATGGCAATGAGCTCGGCGATGCCCGTCATGGCCCAGTTGATGAAGTACATCCAGCCGGACAGATACGCGCCCTTCTTGCCGAACAGCTCCCCCGCGTAGGACACAAAGGAGCCCGACGTCTGCCGGTACATGATCAGCTCGCCGAGCGCCCGCATCAGCAGGTACGCGATGACGCCGGCAATGGCGTAGGAGAAGATCAGGGCCGGGCCGGTGCTGGCCAGCCGCCCGCCTGCTCCCATGAAAAGTCCGACGCCGATCGCCCCACCCATGGCGATCATGGTCACGTGCCGACGGGACAGCGTCTGCTGGTATCCCTCCACCGAAACGTTGTCTGTGCGTTTTCCAGGGCCCGTGCCTTTTCCGGGGCCGGGCGGTGTTGGCGCGGTGTCGATGACGTCGTGTGACACGCAAAATCCTTACGTTGGCGGCTGTCCCCATGTGCACAACCACGAGTTCTCGCGGAATTTCACGAGTCGGCTGGCAAAGGACTTGACGATTCTACTCCGCCAACCTTGGGGCATCTGTGGCCCCAACAGCAGGCGGCCGGCTGGCAGCGTTACTGTTGGGCCGCCGTCGAACGTGGAAAGTTAGAGGTCCTCCCGGACGGCCATGAAGGTGTAGTCCCAGGTTTTCACATCGGGTTCGCCGGGCTCGCGGTGCAGTTTCCGGGCGGCTTTGACCACGCGTTCGATCTCCTGAAAGAGGTCCTGCGCGTCGCTGGCATTCAGCCGCAGCGTGCCGATGGCGAGCTCCGCCTTGGGGTCGGAGTCGCGGCCGGTGGCGAAGTCTGGGGCCCAGGCGAGCACGCGTGAGAGGGCGGCGTGCTGGTCGAGTTCCATCTGGGAAAGGTAGGCGCCGAGGGAGTATTCGTCGGACTCGCCGAGGGGATCCTCCGGCGAACCGAGCCGGTAGGTCTCATCGACGGCCTGCCAGACGCGGTCCCGGTTGTCGCGCGCGAACTGCGGGGCCTCTTGGATCATGCCGGCCTCGGCCAGGATCCGCAGGTGGTAACTGAGTTTGTTCGCCGCCACGCCGAGCTGGTCCGCCAGGTCCGTGGCCCGGGCATAATCCTGGGCCGCCAGCACGGACATGACGCGCCGCCGCAGCGGGCTCGACATGGCCTTGAGCATGGGCGAGGTCATGGTGCGCGGGGTCATCGCGGCCTGCTTCCCGGCCTGCTTCCCGGAGGCGCTACCCTGCTCTCCCGTGGACCCGCCACGTGTTTTCGTTGCCATGGCACCAGTGTACAAACAGGCAGGATTATTTGCACAATTTATATTGCGCAACTTTATTTGCGGATATAAGCTCGGGACATGTCGACCACACAACAGGAAACAGGTGCCAACCCGGTCCGCCTCCTCGCCAATCCGAACTACCGGTGGTGGCTGGCGACGGACACGTCCACCGCGTTCGGATCGGCACTGCACAGCTTTGCCGTTCCGCTGCTGACCCTCTACATGACCGGCAGCCCGGCGCAGGCAGGCATCGTCGCCGGGATCGGGCAGGTGGGGCGCATCCTCGCCACACTCCCCGGCGGCGTGGTGGCCGACCGCCACAACCGGCGCACACTCATGGTGACCGGCGGCGTGATGGGACTGGCACTTGCCGCAGCGCTCACTTTGCTGCAGCTCACCGGGCTGCTGAGTTTTTGGCTGCTTACCGTTTTGAATCTGCTCATGAGCATGCGCAACGGTTTCTTCAGCTCGACGTCGAATGCCGCACTGAAATCTGTGGTCCAGCCGCGGCAGATCGGTCCTGCCATGGCCGCCAATGAGGCCCGGGATTCGGTTGTTGCGCTCTCCGGCGGCCCCGTGGGCGGCGTGCTGATGGGCCTTGGCAGGGCGCTGCCCTTTGCCGCGACGGCTGCGGCGCACCTACTCGCCATCATTGCCGCGCTCATGATCCGCACGGACTTGCGGCCGATTGCAGGATCGTCCGCGGCGGGCGGAGACACTGGCAGGGGCGTTGCGGTTTCAGCGCCGGAGTCGGCGGCGGCGGTTTCAGCGCCGGAGTCGGCACCCGCGTCGGCACCCGCAGCTTCGCCACGCAATTTTTCGCCGCCGGCGGCGCGTCGCATCCTGCGGGACTTCGCCGGCGAGGCGTCCGCCGGAATCACGTGGCTGTTCCAACGGCCGGAACTGCGCGGAATCGTGATCCTGGCAACCATCATCAACCTGGGCCTCAACTCGGCTATCACGGCGGTGGTTTTTGGGCTCCAGCAGCGAGGGGAAACCCCGGCGGTGATCGGCATGGTCTCGGCCGGAATCGGCATCGGCATGCTGCTGGGATCGTTCATTGCCGCTCCCCTGGTCAAGCGTGTTGGGGCCGGCTGGATCGTCATTGCCGGGCTGCTGCTGATGACGGCGGCGCTGGCCGTGCTGCCGTTCGTCCACGCCGTCCCCGCCGTCATGGTGGTGCAGGCCGTGGCCATCCTGGGCGGGCCAGCCATCAACGCCGCACTGCTGGGCTACTTCATGGTGGCGGTGCCTTCGGACATGCTGGGGAGGGCCGGCAGCGCTCTGGACCTTATGACCCTGGGCGCCACTCCCCTGTCCCCACTGGTGGCGGGTTTCGGATACGCGCTGCTGGGCTGGACCGGGATCCTGCTGGCATGCGCGGGACTCTGCGCTGTGGCAGCATTCCTGGCCCTGCTCAATTCGCGGCTGCGGGCCCTGCCATCCTCCGACCATTGGGCCGACCACGCCGCCGCAATCGCCGCAGCCGGCCAATAACGCACCCTCCCGGAAGTTGGCGGGCGTCACCCAACCAGCCCGCACCCTGGTGGCGGGCCGCATCGAAGCCAGGCTCCGCCGTCGTGCGGGTCAGTGGCGGGTCAATGCCGTGAGTCGCGAAACAGCAGCGCCGCCTGCACCCGGTTCTCCAGCTCCAGTTTGGCCAGAATGCGCGACACATGGGTCTTGACTGTCCCCTCACTCACGAACAGCGCCCGCGCAATCCCGTCGTTGCTCATCCCCTGCGCAATCGCGTCCAGCACCTCCGCCTCGCGCGCCGTCAGTTCTTCCAGCCGTGCCACCGCAGCGTTCGACCGTGCCGCCGCAGCCCGTTCCCGCGTCCTGTCGATCAGCCGCTTCGTCACCGTCGGCGCGAGCATTCCCTCCCCCGCAGCCACCGCCCGGATCGCGTGGAACAGCCGCTCCGGATCCGTGTCCTTGAGCAGGAATCCGGCGGCGCCCGCCTCCAGCGCGGCAAAGACATAGTCGTCAAGGTCAAAGGTGGTCAGCACGAGGACCTGCGGCGGCACCGGCAGGGCTCGCAGCTGGGCGGTTGCCGTGATGCCGTCGCCGCCGGGCATCCGCACATCCATGAGTACGACGTCGGACCGTTGCGTCTGCGCGCACCTCACCGCCTGCGGTCCGCTGGCAGCCTCACCCACCACTGTCATGTCGGGGCGGGAGGTCACCATCGTCACCAGCGCGGCACGGACGAGTGCCTCGTCGTCGGCGACGATGACGCGGATCTTCTCACTCACAAGATGGCTCCTTCCTGGATGTCGCGCTGGTTTTGCGGCTGCTTGGTGAACGGGATGCGGGCTACCAGTTGAAAGCCGCTTCCCGTGGGGCCATGGTCCAGCGTGCCGCCGAGGAGCTGGACGCGCTCGGCCAAGCCAACCAAGCCGAGTCCGGCCCCCGGGGCCGGTTCGCTCTGTGCTCCGGGGCCGTTCGACACCGTGATCTGCAGCTCTTGTGGTCGTGGTTCCTGCGGTTCGAACGGGTGGAGTTCAAGCCTCACGGCCGACACTGCACCGGGCGCATGGCGGGCCACGTTGGTGATGCCCTCCTGGACCACCCGGAATGCCCCTCGGCTGACCGCGTCCGGCAGCACGCCGTCGAGTTCAGCATTCGGTGAATAGTCAACGTTGATCCCGGCCAGCCGCCATTCCTCCAGCAGGCCCGCAATTTGTTCGATCCCGGATGGCGCAGTCCTGTTTGACGCCGCCTCCGTAGTTCCCCCTGATGGCGCACCAGTTGCCGTGCCCGGATCAACAGCCTGCCACCGGGCCGTGCCGGCGGGGCCGGCTGTACCATCTTCGTGCAGCACGCCGAGCACATCGCGGAGTTCTCCCAGGGCGGCGTGGGCAGTCTCCCGGATCAGCCGGGCCGAGCCGGCAGTTTCGGCGTCCGGGGCAGCCACCTGCAACGCCGCTGCCTGAACAGCCACCAGCGACATCCTGTGGGCCAGGGTGTCGTGCATTTCCCGGGCGATGCGGTGCCGTTCGGCCAGGCGGCTGCGTTCGACATCTGCGGCGTGCCGGGCTTCGGCCTGCTCGGCACGTTCCTTCAGCGATGCCACCTGGTTTTCCCGGAGCCTGGCCCGCTGGCCGCGGTAGGCACCCCAGACCGCAATGGCGCTCCATCCCAGAGCGCCAAACAGGGCCACGTCCCAGGCCATCGGCTCACTGCCAAACAGCATTTCCGCTGCGACGGCCAAGGCAATGATGGCTGCCACCCACCAGTCGAGGCGGCGCCTGGCCAGCATGAACAGGGCAACGAAGAATGCGATTCCACCGAACGAGAGCGCACCCAGCACGGCCGCGGCGGCGGCCACGGTTTTCGGGAAGCGGTGCCGCCAAATCAGCGCAACGGCGCCCAAGGGGGCAAGCACAGGCGCAATTCCATAGCGGGCCCATTCCAGTCCGGCATCCGCCGGGTCCGGGACCGTTCCGTTTTCCAGCCCGAAGCCGAGCAGGGCCATCGAAAATACGACGTCGGCCGCGGCCACAACAAGGACCAGCAGGACTGTGCGCCAGGGACTTCCAACGGGCATCATTTTTATCTTCATGCTTCAAGCCTAGAATTCATGCCAGCGCCGCCACATCCAACTAAAGTTGTGAGCTGCCAGCAAGCAGCCCTTCCCTCCGTCGCGAAGGGGTGCCGGCCGGTTATTTGCGAGCCCGGGACTTCCACCACCGCCGCAGCCGCAACCAGAAACTGACGGCCGCCAGCGCCACGGCGATCACCATGAGAACCTGGGCCAGGGGCAGCGGCCCGTCGGTCAGGAAAATGACGCGGGCCACCACGCCAACCACTGCCGCTGCCGCAAACGTCCATCCCGCATACGGCTTCGGCGGCGGGTTTCTCAGGCGTCGTTGCGCCGCCTCGTTCATGGCCTGGGTGAGGCCGCGCCCAAAGGTGCGCTGCCCCCTCACGGAAGGTCCCGGCGTCGTGCGTTAAAAACAACGCAGCAAGAGCTCACGTTAGCGGCGGACCACCGGGTTGGAGAGGCGGCCGATGCCCTCAATTTCGACGTCGTAGCGATCGCCTGCAGTAAGGAGGTCGACGCCGGCGGGGGTGCCGGTCATGATGACGTCGCCGGGGAGCAGGGTGAACGCGTGCGAGACGATCGAGACGAGTTCGCGGACGCTGCGCACCATCTGGTTGGAGCTGCCGTCCTGGCGGAGTTCACCGTTGAGCCAACCCTTGATGTAGACGTCGTCAGGGTCCAGTTCGGTCTCGATCCAGGGCCCGAGCGGGGCGGAGGTGTCGAAACCCTTGGCGCGGGCCCACTGGCCGTCGCCGGCCTGGACGTCGCGGGCGGTGAGGTCGTTGCCGCAGGTGTAGCCGAAAATGACCTCCTCGACGCGCTCTTCCGGGACATCCTTGCAGATGCGGCCGATGACGACGCAGAGTTCGGCCTCGTAGGAGACCTCCTCGGAGAATTCCGGCAGCACGATCGGTTCGTTCGGGCCGATCACGGAGGTGTTGGGCTTGAGGAACATCAGCGGGTTCTCGGGGACCTCGTTGCCGAGTTCGCGGGCGTGCTCGGCGAAGTTGCGGCCAATGCCGATGACCTTGGAACGCGGGATGATCGGGGCGACCAGGCGCACGTCGATCAACGGGTGCTGCTCGGCGGTCCGTTCCACACCGTTAAAGAAGGGATCGCCCTTGATGACGGTGACGATTTCACTGCCGGACTCCCCTTCCACGATGCCGTACATGGGGTCATTGTCTACTACAAATCGGGCTATGCGCATGTGTTTCAGTCTAGCCGGAAATCCTTCCGGACCGGCCAATAGCCGTCCGGGTCCGCGCCGTCTGCGGCCCGCGCCGGGCAATGCCACTATCCTGCAGGATGGCCTTCAGCTTCAGCCTCCTTGCGTTTTTCACTGACAAGCTCCCTGGTGCGCACCAGGCGCAGGGCAGTCACCAACACCACTCCCCCGGCAACATTGAACAGCACCGTGTACCAAAACCAGTTCAGCCATTGCAGGTAGCCGAACGGCGCACCGGCGTGGATGGCACCGAAGATCAGCAGCGAATCCAGCACGGAGTGGAACAGCGGCAGACCTGCCAGCAGAAACGCCCCGCCCACGGCTGCCACGATCTTGGCAGGCATGCAATCAGTGCCATGCTGCATGCGCGTCATGAGCGTAATAGTGCTGCCACCGAGCACGGCCAAGGCCGCAGTCTGCACAGACAGCGGCGCCAAGGCATAGTGGGTGGCCGATTCCACCACCGTCTCACGCCATTCCGGGAACCCCTGCATGACCAGCCACATGATGATCCACCCACCGGCCAGATTGGCCAGCAACGTTCCGGTCCACAACTTCAGCAGTTGCCCCACGCGGGCTTCCTTGGCAGCGACGGCGGCAATTGGAACCAGGAAGCCTTCCGTGAACAATTCACTCTTTGCCAACAGAAGGGCGATGAAGCCGATGCTGAAAGCAAGACCAGCCAACAGCTTGTTGCCGGTGGCATGGTCCACCGCCAAGTAGGCCATCACGCCCAGGCCCACCTCCATTCCCCCAAACACCCCGGTGACCAGAAGGGAGGACCAGCTCCTGTGCAACCGCTGCGCGCCTTCCTCCACGATGCGCTCAAAGGCCGTTTCCAGTTCTTCTTCCACAGGGGCGTCATTGTCACCGAGCTCACGGCGTCGTTGCTCATCATCCATGGTTCCTCCTCGCAGTGGCCGGCCACGGAGCGGCAGGCCCGGTGTGATCAACGCCTCTTTATGTATGCTAAACCCGCAGCCTGCTGCGCGGCACGGCCTGGTTGCAACTTTCCCTGTACCGGCCCGTTGGACAAACCCCCAGGGTCCTCTGTCACGATCAAATGATGGAAGAACTCGAACTGGCCATCAAACCCATCCTGGCGATCCTGGCCGCCATAGCGCTGGCACTGCTGGCAACGTGGTTGCTCAGGTTGACCGCCGATCATGTTTTTCGCAAGATTCCAGACTTCAAGCGCCGCTCCGCACCGGCGAAGGCGCCGGTTTTCGTCGTCCTGCTCACGGTGGGATTACGCATAGCGCTCGCCTCCACCGTGTCCGGGCAGCCCTGGTTTGGTGCCGTGGATTTCATTCTTGTGGCGGCCTTCATAGCGGCCCTGTGCTGGTTGTTCTTGGCAGCACTATCCGTCGCTGAGCGCCTGCTGCTGCGGCAATTCAGCGGACGCGTCACCGACAGCCGGCGTCGACGCAGGCTCACCACCCAGGTGACCTTGGGCCGCCGAGTCATCAGCGCCCTGGTGATCACCTTGGCCGTGGCGGGTCTGCTGCTGACCATACCCGAGGTCAGGGCGCTGGGTACCGGGATCTTGGCCTCGGCCGGACTGATCTCCATTGTCGCCGGCCTCGCCGTACAGAGCTCCCTGGCCAATGTTTTTGCCGGCGTACAGCTGGCCTTCACCGACGCCCTCAGGATTGATGATGTGGTGGTGGTGGAAGATCTGTGGGGACAGGTGGACGAGATCACCATGACCTACGTTGTGGTACGGGTGTGGGATGAACGGATGCTGATCCTGCCGTCCACCTACTTCACCACCACTCCTTTTGAGAACTGGACCCGCAACAACCCCAAAATCAAGGGCAGCGTTGAGCTCGACCTTGACTGGGACACCCCCGTAGCGGAGTTGCGCACCCACCTGGACCGGCTTCTGGCGTCCACTCCTTTGTGGGACGGGCGCACCGGTGACTTGGCAGTGACCAACGCCGTCGACAGCTTGGTCCGGATCAGGATTGTTGTCAGTTCTGCCGACAGTGACGACCTTTGGGACTTGCGCTGCCTGGTGCGGGAATCAATGGTGGAGTTCATTCAACAGCACCGCCGGTCGTCCTTGCCCCGCCAGCGCTGGGAAATCATGCCTGCTGCCACCGACCTGGCTACGGATTCGGCCGAGACCGGGGCAACCTCCGTTTAGCCTCCGGGAGCAGGACTGAATGCGGGCGGACAAGGGCACAGCTCACCCCGCGCGGGCGGGGCGGGCCCACACCCAAGAGGCCAACCGCCGTCGTGCTTGAACAAAAAATGCGCCCGTCCGCCGTAAATGCGCCCGGTGTACGGGGCACATTTATGGGGGACGGGCGCGAAAACTGCCGCAGCGTCATGGCACCGGCAGAGCCGGGCCGCCGGAAGCGTTACGCCAGGCGGGTCAGCCAGCCGTGCAGGTCCTCGATCACGCCGGTCTGGATGCCCACGAGCTGCTCGCGAATGGCGGCCGTAACCTCGCCAATGCCGGTGGCGGGCGAGGCGATGGTGCCCTCGGCCGTCTTCAGCTCGCCGATCGGGGTGATGACAGCGGCCGTGCCACAGGCAAACACCTCGGTGATCTCGCCCGAGGCCACGCCGGAGCGCCATTCGTCGATCGTGATCTTGCGTTCTTCGACCTTCAAACCGCGGTCGGCGGCAAGCTGCATCACGGAGGAACGGGTGATGCCATGCAGGATGTGACCATTGAGTTCGGGGGTGACGAGCGTGCCGTCCTGGAACACGAAGAAGACGTTCATGCCGCCGAGCTCTTCAACGGCGTTGTCATTGTGCGGGTCAAGGAACAGCACCTGCTTGCAGCCGTTGGCCTCGGCTTCCATCTGCGCGGCCAGCGATGCAGCGTAGTTGCCGCCGCATTTTGCCTCGCCAGTGCCGCCCTCGCCGGCGCGGGCATAGGTGGTGGTGAGCCAGATCGACACGGGCTTGAGCTCACCGCCGAAGTAGTTCCCGGCCGGGGAGGCGATCACGCGGTAGGACACTTCGCGGGCCGGGCGCACCCCCAGGAAAGCCTCGGTGGCGATCATGAACGGGCGCAGGTACAGTGCGTCGCCGTCGCGGGACGGAACCCAGTCCTGGTCAATCGCCACGAGCTGGCGCAGCGATTCCACAAACGTCTCGGTGGGCAGTTCCGGCAGTGCCAGGCGACGTGCCGAGGCGTTCAGGCGGGCCGCGTTGGCATCGGCGCGGAACGTCCAAATGGACCCGTCGGCGTGGCGATACGCCTTCATGCCCTCAAAGATTTCCTGGCCGTAGTGCAGGACCGCGGCTGCCGGATCCATGAGAATGGGGCCGTACGGTTCGATGCGCGCGTTGGACCAGCCGCCTTGCCCCTCGGCGTCAACCTTGAAGTCCACGACAGCCGTGTGGTCCGTGAAGTAATCGCCAAAGCCGGGGTTGGCCAAGATGGCCTCACGCTCCACGCTGCTCTTCGGGTTTTCATTGAGCTGCTGGGAAAAGGTCAGCTCATTGGCGATCTGGGTCATGCTTCCTCCACATGGTAGTGCCCGTCATTGGTAGTTCCAGCTTGAGGCGGAGTTCATTTCTGTCTTGCAGATCCGGTTCGCCCGGAGTCCGCGTTTTGGCGCTATCTCAACTGTAGTACCTGTCCGACTCCCTGTGACGCGCCTTGCAGTCAACTGCCACACGAAGTGCTCAGATTTCGCGGTGCCCGGGCCACGTGTCCGTCGCAATGCCACGAAGCACGGCCATGACAGTCGCCTCGGCCACGTCGGTGGTGATTGGCTGGTGGCCAAAGAACACCCGGTGATAAAGCGGCGCCGCCAGCATGTCCAGGGCCAGCTCCATATCCAGGGTTTGGCGCAGTTCACCACGGAGAATTGCGGATTCCAAGACTCTTCGCGTACTGGCCCGCCGGGGTTCGAAGTAGTCGTTCATGAACGTTTCGTGCAGTTCGGGCTCGTTGGCCACATCTGACATGAGCCCTGGCAGGGCACGTGCCAGCGGCGAATCGGCAAAGGATCTGGCCAGGCTTGAGATGCCCTCGGTGAGATCACAATGCACGCATCCGGTGTCCGGCGTGGGCGAGCTGCCCAGGGTGGCAATCAGGGCATGAATGACGACGCCGGGCATCGACTGCCAGCGACGGCGCAACGCGGGCTTGCTGGTCTGCGCCTGGGCAGCAATCGCTTCCAAGGTCAGCTGGTTATATGGCGCCTTGGCGAGGAGGAAAAGCACGGCCGCCGTGGCCCGCTCGTCAATGCCAGTGTCCCGTGGCCGCCCCTGAGCCGATCCCTGTTGCGTCATGGCACCACTGTAACGTAGTTTTAATTACGTTCCGCAACGGAACGTAATTACGCATAGGAGGCAGCATGGACCCGAGCCCAACCCTGGCCAGCAACACGGGCAGGCAACAATCCGACGAACGGGGAACTGGCGGGATATTCTCACGTGAGCTTCGCGGCTCCACCGTGGGAATCCTCTTGGGCATCGGCGTGGTCGCCTTTGAATCCCTGGGAGTTGCCACCGTCCTTCCCACCATTGCCACAGAGCTCGGTGGAATGGGCTCCTATGGCTGGGGCCTGGCCGCTTTGATGCTGGCCAACATCATCGGCACCGTTGTGGCAGGGGCAAGTATCGACCGACGCGGCCCGCTCCGGACAGTGATCGCCGGGAGCATCATCTTTGCCGCAGGGTGTGCCCTGGCGGGAGCAGCCGCCTCTTGGGAACTGTTCATTGCGGCCCGGGCGCTGCAGGGTTTGGGCGTTGGCGCCGTCATGGCCTACGCCTACAGCGTGGTGGTGCTGGCCTACCCTCGACGCCTCCATGCGGTCATGTTTGCCTGCCTGTCCTCGGCCTGGACCATTCCCTCGCTGCTGGGCCCCGTCTTGGCCGGACTGCTCACGGCCTGGCTTGATTGGAGAGTGGTCTTTTGGGCCCTCTCCCCCGCAATGTTGCTGCTGTTGCCCCTGATTCTGCCGACGGTAAAGGGCCTCGCACGTTCTCCTCAGGTCAAGGTCGCTGGCACAGCTTCCGCGGCGAAGATGGGCCGAACCACCCTGTATGCAGTGATGCTCGTTGCCGGTGCGGCGGTCCTGCTCGCCGGTCTCGAACTGCCCAGCGTGGCGCTGGCTGCCGCGGCGGTGATTCTTGGCACTGGCGCAGCCGTCGTGGCGCTGCGACATCTGACACCCGCCGGAACCTTCAAGGCGGCGCGGGGCGCCCCGGCCGGAATCGTCATTCGCTTCCTCCTGTGTGCCGTCTACTTTGGCTCTGAGGCGTTCCTGCCCCTGGGTCTCATGGGCATCCACGGCTGGCCGGTCACTTTGGCGGGTGCAGGACTCGCCGCGGGTGCGCTGGCCTGGTCGGCAGGATCATTCCTTCAGGCCCGCCTTGACTCGCGACATCCGGGCAGGCGTCACCAAGCAGTAACAACCGGCATTGCCATCCTGGTCGCCGGGGAGTTGCTGATGGGAATAGCGGTGTCCTTGCCCGCAATGTGGGGCGGCTGGGCCGTGGTGGGCTGGGCCATAGGCGGCGTGGGCATGGGCATTGCCTTCAACGCGGCCACTTCCGCGACAATGGCGGCGTCCAATCCGGAACGCACGGGCAGCATCAGCGCCAGCCTGCAACTGTCCCAAACTCTCGCGACGGCATTGATCGCCGGAATTGGCGGCGCAGTGATCGCAGGCGTCGGAGCAGGAACCACCGGATTCCTGACCATCTTCTCCATCACGGCGTTGCTGGGCATTGTCGGGCTGCTCCTGGGCCGGCGCATTCAACCTTCGCCAGCCACATAAGCGAAAGGCTGCGGAAGGGCTCTCAATGAACCTGTCCGCAGCCTTTTACCGGTCTTTCACCGGAATGGACGACGGCGTCAGAGGGCTGCCGCGATGGCGTCGCCAATGGCGCCGGTCGTCTTGGGGGACGACGGGTTGCGCCCGGCAATGTCGGCCGTGACGGCCGCCTCGATCTTCGTCGCGGCACCGTGGTGGCCCAGGTGGTGCAGCAGCAGTGCCGCGGACAGGATGGCTGCCGTGGGGTCTGCTTTTTGCTGGCCCGCAATGTCGGGTGCGGAGCCGTGGACTGGTTCAAACATGGATGGCGCGGTGCGGTCCATGTTGATGTTGCCCGACGCCGCCAGGCCAATTCCGCCGGTGACGGCTGCGGCCAGGTCGGTGACAATGTCGCCAAACAGGTTGTCGGTGACGATCACGTCAAAGCGGGATGGGTCGGTGACCAGGAAAATCATGGCCGCGTCAACGTGCAGGTAGTCGACGGTGACCTCGGGGAATTCCTTGGCCACGGCCTCAACCGTCCGTTTCCACAGGTGCCCGGCGTAGACCAGCACATTATGTTTGTGGACGTAGGTCAATTTCTTGCGGGGACGCTCGTTGGCGCGGCGGAAACCATCGCGGACCAGGCGCTCGACGCCGAAAGCGGTGTTGACGGAAACTTCCGTGGCAATCTCGTGGGGGGTGCCCTTGCGCAGCACGCCGCCATTGCCAACATAGGGACCCTCGGTGCCTTCGCGGACCACAACGAAGTCGATGGTGCCGGGGTTCGCCAAGGGTGAGGCCACGCCGTCGTACAAGAAGGAAGGGCGCAGGTTGACGTAATGGTCGAGACTGAAACGCAGCTTCAGCAGCATCTCGCGCTCGATCAACCCGGAGGGGATGGACGTGTCGCCGGGGGCTGCACCGACCGCGCCGAACAGGATCGCGTCATGTCCGCGCAGGGCCTCGATGGTGGAGTCGGGGAGCGTTTCGCCGGTGGCCAGCCAGTGCTCGGCACCGAGCTTGTAGTCGGTGAGCTTGAGTTCCAGGCCCTCGGAAGCGGTGGCCTTTTTCAGGACCTTTACCGCCTCGGCCGTAACCTCGGGGCCGATGCCGTCGCCGGCAATTACGGCAATGTCAATTACTGCGGTGTCAATCGATGCGCTCATGGTTTCAGCCTAGCCAAACCATCCACATGATGGGCAAAGTATCTCACAATGCGAGACTGGGCTGATGGCGCCGACGTCCTGTTGCCTGGCGTCAGCCGCAAGCCTTGGGCTCCTCTCCCTCCTGGCCACAACGCTGGGATTCGGCAGCCCGAAACGCCGACAAGGCGGCATAGGCGTCAGCGCCTGTGCCACCGGGGAATCGAAACTGCAGATACGGCGGTTTCTTGGCCTCGCCAAATTCGAAACTGCAGATACGGCGACGATTCCGCCGAATTCATCGCCCTATCTGCAGTGTGGAACCTGCGAACCATCAGCACATCGCCCTATCTGCAGTGTGGAACCGAAAGTGAACGCTGCAGAGGCGCTGAGGACGTGGCGGAGTGACCCAACAGAGGGCGTGGATAGAGCAAGTGGGTGAAAGCCGGCAACCAGTGCGGCCCGCCCTACCCAGCAGGCGCAGGCCCGGCCAACGTGGCCGGCCCTGCCCACAGAATCTCCACCCGCGGAGGAAGCCAGCGCTGCCCGCCCAGCCCGGCCAATCTCCACCCGCGGCAGGATGCCGCCGCACGCCGCACACCCTAAGGTTGAAGGTGTGATCATGCATTCCATCTACGACTGGTTTCGGCAGCACCGCTTTGCCGTCGACTTCGTCCTCATGGCCGTGCTCTGGCTCTCGGTGCTGCCCTTCAGCATGGCATCGGGATACGACACAGGCCTGTTGGACATCGTTGCCTCGGTCTTTTTCGCCACCGCACTGGTGGTCCCCCTCGCATGGCGCCGCACCCGCACCGTCATGGCCGGCTGCCTCATCGCCACGGCGGCCCTGCTGCAGTGGGCGATGAACGTGCAGCCGATGGCGGCCGACGTCGCCGTCCCCCTCATCGTGTACGCCCTGGCCGCGTTCGGCCCGCGCTGGGCCAGCTTGAGCGGCCTCGCCCTGGCCATGCTGGGCTCCATCATGCTGGTCACCCGCTACTTCTACGACCTCACCTTCAACCCCGTCTCCCAGCTACCCCAAGCCTTGGTCATCATCCTCATGGTGTGGGTGCTGATCCTGTTCAGCTGGACCTCCGGCGACCTCACCCGCACCAAGCGGCTGCGCGAACAGTCACTCTCCGACCGTGCCCACCGGCTGGAAATTGAGGCCCAGCATGAACGCGAGCTGGCCGCCAGCGACGAGCGTGCCCACATAGCCCGCGAGATGCACGACATCGTGGCACACTCCCTCTCCGTCATCATCACCCAGGCCGACGGCGCCCGTTACGCCTCCGTGGCCAACCCGGAAATCGCCCCGGAAACCCTCGCCACCATCGCCGCCACGGGCCGTTCCTCTCTGCAGGAAATGCGCCGGCTCCTGGGCGTGCTGCGCGGCGGCGACGAGGCATCCACCCGCCCGCTGCCCGGCCTCATTGACCTGGACGAACTGCTCCTGGGCATCCGCGCCGCTGGTCTGCCTGTGGACTTCAGCGTGGTGAACGAGGCCCGCCGCCAGCTGCCCCCCGGAGCCGAGCTGACCGCCTACCGCGTGGTCCAGGAGGGCCTGACCAACGTCATGAAGCACGCCGGGCCCAAGGTTCAGGCCTCGGTCGCCCTCAGTTGGAATGCTCGCGGCCTCGAAGTCACGGTGCACGACGATGGCCGCGGCGCCACTGCTTCTCTCTCCACCGCGCCGATCCCCCGGCAGCCCGCCCCCGGATCCCACCCGAACAGATCCCACCCGACGGCGCCCGTCCCCCAAATTCCTGCCATGTCGGTGCCGCTTACCGCCAAGTCAGCGTCCGACGTCGGCCATCACCACAGCAACCAGCCCACCACTGCGCCGCTCACCCATGCGCCGCTCCCCCCTGTCCAGGCACCCTCCGGTGCGGCGGCAGGCGGCAACGGCTTGCGCGGGATGGCCGAGCGCGTGAAACTGTACGACGGCGAGCTGGCCGCGGGGCCCTTGCCCGGCGGCGGCTTCGGCATCACCGCCTTCATCCCCTACTCGGAGAACTGATCAATGACCCCCACCTCCCCCATTCGCGTTGCCCTCGTGGACGACCAGCAGCTGGTGCGTTCCGGCTTTGGCATGTTGATTAACTCCCAGCCGGACCTTGAGGTTGTACTGCAGGCCGGCAACGGGATCGAGGCGCTGCAGGGACTCGCGGCGACGGCGGCCGACGTGGTGCTCATGGACGTGCGCATGCCCGGCATGGACGGCCTGGAAACCACGCGGCGGCTCATGGAACGGACCAAGGCGGCGCCTGCGGGGTCGTGGCTGGCGGAGCTGAAGATCGTGGTGCTGACGACGTTTGACCTGGACGAGTATGCCCTTGCGGCGATCCAGGCCGGGGCCAGTGGCTTCCTGCTCAAGGACGCGCCGCCGGAGGAGCTGCTGGGTGCGATCCGGACTGTTTTTGCCGGGGATGCCGTCATTGCGCCGTCGACCACGCGGCGGCTGCTGGACCATGTGGCCCCGATGCTCTCGGCCCCGAGCCCGGCGAATGATGCGAATGCTGCGGCCGTTGCGAGCTTGACGGCGCGTGAGCATGAGGTGTTTGTGCTGATTGCCAATGGGCTCTCCAACCCGGAAATTGCGGTGCAGCTGTTTGTTTCCGAGGCGACCGTGAAGACACACGTGGGGCACATCCTGGCCAAGCTCAACGCCCGCGACCGCGTCCAGGTGGTGCTCATCGCGTACGAGACGGGGATCGTCACCCCACGCTAAGCCTCCGCTCCCTTCAGACGCCGCAGCACCGTCCGGGGTGTTTCTGCGAACGCCGCAGCACCTTCCGGGGTGTTTCTACGAACGCCGCAGCACCTTTGGGTGGTGATGGAGCATTCCTAAAAAAGTGCCCACGTGCTGCCGGAAGGTCTCAAGGGGACGAC
This sequence comes from Arthrobacter sp. PAMC 25486, assembly GCF_000785535.1. Taxonomy (NCBI): domain Bacteria; kingdom Bacillati; phylum Actinomycetota; class Actinomycetes; order Micrococcales; family Micrococcaceae; genus Arthrobacter; species Arthrobacter sp. PAMC 25486. The sequence goes on from NZ_CP007595.1 coordinate 1,367,533, forward strand.
GTGGGGAGTTGACCGTTTCCTCGAAAGGTCACCTCCCCGTTCGCTGCCTCCCACTGCCCGCAGGCTCGCAGCGGGTCCCCCGGCAGCTCTCTTACCGAACCTTTGATCGGATCAGCCCTTGACGGAGCCTGCCGTGAGGCCCTGCACAATGAACTTGCTGGCGAACGCGAAGATCGCCAGGGTGGGGACCACTGTCAGGACGGCCGCGGCGGACATGGCGCCCCAGTCGATGTTGAAGCTGGAGATGAATCCGGCCAGCGCCGTAGGGATGGTTTTGTTTTCGTCGCTGTTCATCAGGGTCACCGACAGGAACAGCTCGTTCCAGCAGTTGACGAAGTTGAAGATGAAGCTGGCGGCGATGCCCGGCATCATGACCGGAACCAGCACCCGGAAGAGCGCGGACAGGCGGGAGCAGCCGTCGATCATGGCCGCCTCCTCAAGCGCGTCCGGCACGTTTTCGAAGAAGCCGCGCAGCATGATGGTGCAGAACGGGATGCAGATCGCGATGTAGACCAGGATCAGGCCCGTCTTGGAATCGACCAGGTCGAAGTTGCTCATCATCATGTACAGCGGGCCCAGAGCGATGAACCCGGGGATCATCTGGGTCAGCAGGAACGCCGCCATGACGGCGCCGCGGCCGGCAAACTGGAAACGGGCCAGCACGTACGCGGAGAGCAGAGAGATCAGCGTTGCGACCGTTGAGGCAACCGTGGCGACAATGAGGCTGTTGATCATGTACCGACCGAAGTCGCTTTTGGTGAACAGGCCGATGTAATTGTCGAAAGAGATCTCGCTGGGCAGGTACTTCAGCGGCAGCTCGTAGATGGAGCCGGGCGCCTTCAACGACGTGACGACGATCCAGTACAGCGGGAAAACCGTGACGATCAGGCAGATGGCCAGAAAAATAATCTTGAGGCTCCGCCCCAGTGGGCTCTGTTTGTCAATCATCTCTGGGCCTTTCGGGGGCGCATGGCCATCAAGTAGAAGACAGCAAACAGCATCAAGGTGAAGACCACAATCAGGCCCAGGGCCGAGGCCTGGCCGTAATCGCCCTCCTGCGTAATCGAGATCATGTACGTGGTGATGATGTGGGTTTGGTCGGCAGGACCGCCGCCGGTCATGGCCCAGATGATGTCCGGGAAGTTGAAGATCCAGATCACGCGCAGCAAGATAGTCAGGCCCAGCGTCACCGAGATGGCCGGCAGGGTGATGTTGAAGAAGGTCCGCACCTTGCCGGCGCCGTCGAGCGCGGCGGCCTCGTACATGTCATCGTTGACCGACTGCAGGGCAGCCAGGATCATGATGGCGAAGAACGTGACGCCGTACCAAATGTTGGCGATGATGATGGCGGTCATGGCGAAGCCGGGTTCGGCCAGCCACGGAATGGGCCCGTCAATGAGCCCTGTTTTCATGAGCAGATCGTTGACCACGCCAAACTCCGCGTTGAACATCCAGCGGAAGAGCATGCCGATGAGGAAGCCGGACACTGCCCATGGAAAGAAAATGAAGGCCTGGTAGCCGCTGCGGAACTTAAACTTTCGCTTCAGGAACAGTGCCAGGGCGAAGCCTATGACCACCTGCGGAACCAGCGACCCAACCACCCACACCACGGTGTTGCGGACAATCGTGCCAAATTCAGGGTTCTCAAAGAGCATCTGGAAGTTGCCCAGGCCGATCCATGAGGTGTCGGAGAGGTCGTTCAGGTTCCAGTTGCGGAACGCCATCTGGGATCCGGAGATCATGGGGTAGTACGTAAAGATCGCCACGAAGATGGCCGCCGGTGCCATGAACGCCAGCATGGTCCAGCCTGTTCGGGAACTGAACTTCTTCTTGCGCTGGACAAATGCTGGCGGCTCGGGTGGCACGCCGGCCGTTGCCGGCCGGCGTGCCACTGTCCGCTGTGAATCAGAAGCCACGGTGGACTATCCCGCCATCTTTTCGACCCAGTAAGTGTCCCAGCTGGTCAGGAGCTCCTTGGTGGTCATCTTGTCCGTGAGGACCCGCTGGAGTTCGCCGTCGGACTTCTTGATCCATTCGGTCCACCAGGAGACGCCGCGGGGCTGGACGGCCGAGATGTACGTGTCCGGATTTTCGGTCATGGTGACGTAGGCAGCCCAGGGGCCGGTGCTGTAGAACGGGTCGTCTGCTGCCGACTTCAGGATCGGCACCAGGCTGTTTTCCTTGCTGAACGTTGTGGCGGGCTCGCCCTGCGCCAGGTACTTGATGAGCTTGATGGCTTCGGGCTTATGCTCGGAGCTTTCAGCAATGCCCCAGCCGGCGGAGGCAACAGGCTGGATGGCCTTGCCGGTGGGGCCCACCAACAGCGGTGCAACGTTCCACTGGTTTTCCTTGACGGAGGTGGATTCCTTGATGGTTGCGATCACTTCAGGGTCCTGCAGCAGGAACGCGGTGGATCCGTTGCTGAAGCCCTGCACCATTTCCGGGTAGCCCCAGGCAACGGAGGACGGCGGGGAGCCCTTCTTGAACAGTTCAAGATAATCGTCCATGGCGGTCTGCGCCTCAGGGGCGGAGAAGATGGTCTTGCCGTTGGTCAGCAGGAACGCATTTTCCTTGTCGATTTGATCGGCAGTGTAGGCCTCGATCACGGCGACGGCGTTGGAGTTGGCATTGGGGCCTCCACGGAAGGCGTAGCCAAACTTGTTCGTGGCCGGATCGTTGAGCTTCTCAGACTGGGTGATCAGGTCTTCCCAGCTCTTCGGCGGACCGTCGAAGCCGGCGTCCTTGACCAGGTCGGTGCGGTAGAACAAGGACAGTCCATAGAACCCGTAGGGAATGTAGTAGGTCTTGCCGTCCTGCTTGGAGTAATTGACGGCGTTGTCGGTCAGGTCTCCCCAGCCGTCCCAGCCGTCGAGGTCGGCGGTCATGTCGTAGAGCCACTTGTTGGCACCGAAGGAGCCGACGGTGATATCGCGGGCCTCCACCACGTCAACACCCTTGCCAGACTGCAGCATCTGCTGGATCTTCTGGTCAGCCGAATCTGTGGGAGGCGAGACCAGATCAACCTTGATGTTGGGGTTGTCCTTCTCGAAGCCAGCCAGCAGCTTCTTGATGGTGTCCGTACGGGTGGGGTTGGTGAGGCTTTCCACCATTTTCAGGGTGACCTTGCCGTCCGCCGAGTCCTTGTTGCCACCTCCCCCGCATCCGGAAAGTGCGAGGACTGCTGCAAGACCAAGCGCAGCAATGGTTGTGAATTTCGATTTCATGGAAGGCCTTTCAGTGTGATGTGGAACGTCATCGTTCAAATATTTAGGTGTTGCGGGGATGTCTTAGATGGTGTCAGCGGCCCGGGCCAGCTTGACCAGCTCCGGGACGGCACGCTCGGCAAAAGCTTCGTAATCAGCCGCAGTGTTGTAAAGGTGGGTCGAAAGTCTCAGGTAGCCTGCGCCGTCGAACGTGGTGATGGCCGTTTCAAAGTCGAAGCGGTCCGAGATTAGGGCACGGACCGCGTGGGAATCCTCGTGCGTGGTGGCCAGGCCGCGGGGCAGCTGGATCAGCCGGAGCGGGTCAACCGGCATGCCCACATCCGCCGCTGCGTTCTCACCGGTCAGTGCCGTGAAGGCGTCCTGGATGATGTGCTGCCCGTAGCCGCCCAGGGCCCTGGCGTAGCTGCGGTAGTTGTCCCAGCCGTAGCGGCTTTCAATAGTCGCAAACGATGTGGAGGCGGCCATCCAGGACGTAATGTCCTGGGTGCCGACATGGTCAAAACTCTCTGGGAACTCGTGGGGGAAGCCCCAGGAATCGATCAGCGGCGTGAGGTGCCGGCGGAACGGGCCGCGAGCAACAAGCGCCGCCGTGCCGCGGGGGGCGCAGGCGAACTTGTGCAGATTGCCGACCCAAAACCCTTCAAAGTCGGGCACGGGATCTTCCAGCACACCGGGCGCATGGGCGCCATCAACAAGGACCGGCACTCCGTGCAACGCCGCTGCAGCCGCAATCTCAACCACAGGGAAGCTGCGCGCCGTGGCCGAGGTGATCTGGTCGATCACAATGAGCGCGGTGCGGCCGTTGACCTGCGCCATGACAAGTTCGGTGACGAGGCTTGCGTCCGCGTCCAACGGCACCTCGGCGATGCGGACCTGGCCGTTGTGTTTGCGGGCAATGCGCTTGGCGCCCTCAAGCACTGCGCCGTAGGCGTGGTTGGTTGTGACGATTTCCGCACCGTCCCTGAACGGCAGGGAGTTATAGACGGCAGTGACCCCGGCGCTGGCGTTGATGACCAGGGCCATGTCGGATGCGGGGACTCGCAGGAAGTCCGCGATGCCACTGCGCGTGCCGGCCAGGGTTGCAGCCTGCCCCATGAACCAAGTACAGGGGTTGGCGTCCATCTGCCGCTTCAGACGCAGCTGGTGCTGCTGGGCCGGAACAGGAACTGCGCCGTAGGAGCCGTGGTTCAAGTGGGTTTTTCCTGCGGTCATTGACCAATCCGAGATTGCCGGCGCCCCCTCCGGGGTGAGCATGGCAGACGGTGCAGTTGGTGCTGAGATGGGCACGGCGCGCTTTCTGTTGGGCGATACAAGTACCTGTAAGTTATCTCACAATAAAACCAAAGACAAGGCATCTTTATAATAATTCATCCTATGACTTGTTGAAAAGTACGACCTTAGGGCAGTCATGTCCCGCAGATTCATGGAATACATCCGATGACTTTTCGAACACGTATGATGAGTTGTCGGACAGCAAAGATGCCCAGCCAGCCAAAGGAACCCCCGTGAGTGCAGTGGAAACAGCCATGCAGGGCCTGCGGGCCAAGATCGCCTCCGGCGAGCTGCAGCCCGGCCAGAAATGCCCGCCCGAAGGCGAACTGGCCGCGCAGCTCGGAGTCTCACGGAGTTCCTTGCGTGAGGCCATCAGGGCCCTGTCCGCCTTGGGCGTCATGGAGGCTAGGCACGGCTCCGGCACCTATATCTCTTCGCTTGAACCGGCGGAGATCCTGAAGGGCTTCGCCCTGCTGGTCGACCTATTTCCCTTCGACAGCGTCTTAGAGCTATTTGAGATTCGACGGGTCCTTGAGTCCCATGCGGCAGCATCAGCTGCCGCCCGGCCGCTGCCGGAACTCATTGCGGAACTAGATTCCCTGATGGAGGCGATGGAGGCGACCGACAATTCGGCCGACATTTCCGATCTCGACGCCCGCTTCCATGAGGCCATCTGCGAGGCGGGCGGCAACGCCACACTCACCGGACTCATGGGCCTGTTCCGCTCACGCGGACGCCACTTCAACATCTTTGACAGCAGCGAGGGTGCCACCGTGCGCGATCTGAGCAACAAGGGCCACCGCAACATTGTGAATGCCATCCGCAATCACGACCCCGCCATGGCGGCGACGGCCACCGCCAGCCACGTTGCCCAAAGCGAATTCTGGCTACGGAAATTCCGCCCCGCACCCCAGCTGGCCGCGCCCGGTGCATCCGGAGCCACTGAGGCCTAATCCCGGGTTGCGGCTGCGGTCTCGGGTTGCGGCTCCGGTTCCGGTTCCCAATTAAACCCGGCAGTTCAGGCCAGGGAGAGGAACATCTTCTCCAGCTTGGCCGAGTCGAGCTCGGCGTCGTCTCCGTCCAAGCACTCCTTCAAGCCTCCGGCGATCATGCCGAATCCCGCCTTGTCCAGCGCCTTGCTGACGGCTGCCAGCTGCATCACCACTTTTTCGCAGTCCTGCCCCTCTTCCAGCAGGCGGATGACGCCGGCGAGCTGGCCGTGCGCACGGCGCAGCCGGTTGATCACGGGCTTGGTGGTTTCCTCGGAAAGCTGCATAATTCCTCCTGCTTGACTCCTGCCCATAATACCCCATGGGGTATGTACAATAGAGGGTGTTCAATACCCCCTAGGGTATCCAATAATGAGGAGTTCCCATGTGCCGAGCCGTAAACTGCAAGTCCTGCAACAAGACCACATGGGCCGGTTGCGGAAACCATGTGGACGCCGTCATGGCCCACGTACCCAAGTCCAACCGCTGCGCCTGCGACCGCAACGCCGCCAAGGCACCCAGCGCATCCACCGGCAACTGGTTCTCACGCCTGTTCGGCCGCAACTAGCGCCACCGCGTCAACGCCGGGATCGCCGGGAACGCCAGGAACGCCAGGAACGCCCGGAACGCCAGGAACGCCAGGAACGTCGGAAAGGCTAACGGGCACCCGGTGGCTCAGCTTGGACCGTGAGAGCCACATTGATCCGCATGGACGGTGTTTCGGCCCGCATGCACAACCACGGTTTATGGTCGCCACCGCCTGCGAGCGCCGCCGAGGTACTCGGGAAGGCGTAGCGGGGGCCTTATAGGTGCAGGCGGTAAAAGCGGAAGGCGGAGAAGCCCTCGATCGGCAGGCGCTCCACTGCGGAATAGCCGGCCCCGGCCGCGTACCCCTCCAGCACCGATTGCCGCATCACCGTCCCAGTCCCCGCCGATTCCGGGGTCGACAGGCTGTCGGGCAGGCAGATGAACAGGCTGTAGGCATACATGAGCCGCTCCAGGCCGTCCCCGTCCGGGCCAAACGCATCGGCGACGGCTTCGTCCATGACCACCACCACCCCGTCGGGCTTCACCATGTCACGGACCGCGGTCAGCACCTGCACGGGAAACGGCATGTCATGCAGCGCCTCAAAGATGAAGACGGCGTCCTGGCTGTCGGGCGCCTCGGCGTCCGCGGCGTTGGCGTGGCGGAACGTTGCCCGGCCCTCCAGACCGCTGCGGCGCGCGTTCTGCCGCGCCTGTTCGATGGAGGGCCCATCAAGGTCGATGCCGACGACGGCGGCCCCCGGGTAGGCGTTCGCCAGCGCCAGTGTGGACCAGCCGCAGCCGGCACCTAGGTCGGTGATGTGCGCCCCCTGTCGGGACAGCACCTCGTGGATTTCCCGGACCGACGCCAGTGCTGGCCCCAGCCGCTGGTCAAACCACGGCTTGTTGCCGGTTGCCTGCGACTCGCGTGCCTCGCTGCCGATCTGTGCCCAGCCAACGCCGCCGCCGTGACGGTATGCCGCCAGCAGTTCCGGCAGCTGGGCCACCCCTGCCCGGAGCATGCGCACCATGGGCATAAGCGCCGTGAGGGAGTCCGGTTGGAGCAGCACCTCGGCGGCACCGGGCGGCAGCGTGAAGCGGGGGCTGTAGGGCTGGTCATTCACTTTGTCCGGAGCCGGGCCGCCCCGGGACTGCGGGCCACCTGGCGGTCCGTCCCGAACCGGCCTGCCCGGAGCCGCCGCATCCTGCACCACGCCGACGAAGCCCGCCACGCTTTGCTGTTCCAGCCATTCCCGCGCGTAGCGTTCCTGCGTGCCGGTGCCCGCGGCCAACTCGGCCGGCGTCAACCCTGCACCACCGGCTTCGGCCAGCGCGGCATACCATCCCAGTCCGTCACCGAGCACGATGCTTGACAGTTCCGCGTAGCCCAACAGGGCAGTGACCACCTTGTCCGAGTACGCCTCAACTCCGTCATCCCTCTCCTGGACCATGCGAATAATTGTCCTCCTCCCTGTGCGGCGTGAAAAGCAGAAATTCACTTGCGGAGCGCACCCGCCACCACCGAAGCGCACGGTGACTCATCCCACGGTAGGAGGGTCCGGCGTCGAACATCAGGGCGATATCCACCCGCGAGCCGATCCCCTGCGCGGAAGCCGGAAATAGGCTGGTGCCATGACCATCACATCTGAGCACAATCAACGCACGCTGGCGGTTCAGGCCCGCGGCTTGCGCAAGACGTACGGCAAGGGCGAGACCGAGGTGACGGCGCTCAAGGGCGTTGATCTGGAGTTCCCGGCCGGGCAATTCACCGCGATCATGGGGCCGTCGGGCTCGGGAAAATCCACGCTGATGCACTGCCTGGCGGGGCTCGACACCGTCACCTCGGGCACCATCCACCTGGGCGACACCGAACTGACCGCCCTGAACGACAAGGATTTAACACAGCTGCGCCGCGACCGGATCGGCTTTGTATTCCAGGCCTTCAACCTGGTTCCCACGCTGACCGCGGAAGCCAACATCACGCTGCCCGTGGCACTGGCCGGCGGCACCGTGGACAAGGAATGGTTCACGTTCATCACCTCCACGCTGGGCCTGACCGACCGCCTGGCGCACAAGCCGCACGAACTTTCCGGCGGCCAGCAGCAGCGCGTCGCCGTGGCCCGGGCGCTGCTCACCCGCCCCGACGTCATCTTCGGCGATGAGCCCACCGGCAACCTGGATTCGCGTTCCGGCGCCGAGGTCCTGGGCATGCTGCGCCGCTCCTCCCGCGAAATGGGCCAGAGCATCATCATGGTCACGCACGATCCCGTCGCCGCCTCATACGCCGACCGCGTGGTCCTCATGAACGACGGCGAACTCGTGGGCGAGCTGGAGAATCCCACCGCCGAATCGGTGCTGGCTTCGCTGGCGCAGCTGGGGGCGTAGGCCATGCTGCAAGTAGCCCTGAGCCAATTGCGGACGCACTCGCGCCGCTTCATCGCCATCACGCTCGCCGTGCTGCTGGCGGTCGCCTTCCTCTCCGCCACGCTCATGGTCAACGCCTCCACGAAGGCGTCGCTGAAGGCGAGCATCGGACAGTCGTACGCTTCTGCCGACCTCGTCGTCTCGTCTCCCGGCGAAGTTCCATTGACGACGGCGGCCGCGGACACCGTGGCCTCCTCGCCGTTCGTTGCGGAATCCTATGCACAGCGTTCGCTGTATGTAGAAGGCAAGCTGGGAACCAGCTCCGTTGGCGCCTTGGTCCGCAACATGCCGTCAGCCGCCTCGCTGGAACCGGTGAAACTGATTTCCGGCGCCTGGCCCGCCACTGATGGTGAAGTCACCGTTGATGCTGTCACCGCCGATCGAAACTCGCTGTCCGTGGGCAGCACCGTGGAGCTGACCGGCGATTCGGTCGCCTCCGAGAGCAGCACCACCGGCCAGACCTCCGCGCCGGAACTGACCGCCACGGTCTCGGGCATCATGGCAGCCTCAACCGACCCCATGTCCTCCGGCATGGCCCAATTTGTTGGCACTCCCGCCGCCGTGGACACGCTCAGCGGCCCGAACACGGGCTTCTTCCGTACCATTTCCCTGAAGCTCAAGCCCGGCACTTCTCTGGCCGAGGCAAAGTCCACCCTGGCCTCCGTCTTGGACCAGCCGATTGATACCATCCTGACACCGGATGAAAGGACCACGCGGGACGTTGCCAGCTTCACCGGCGGACAGGACCAGCTGACCATTGTCCTGCTGGCGTTTGCCGGGGTGGCCCTGCTGGTTTCCGCCCTGGTTGTCTCCAACACCTTCTCCGTCCTGGTGGCGCAGCGCACCCGCGAGCTTGCCCTGCTGCGCTGCGTTGGCGCCAGCCGCAAGCAGGTGCGCAACTCCGTGATTCTCGAGGCCCTCGTGGTGGGGTTCATTGCCTCGGTGCTCGGTGTGCTGGCCGCCGTCGGAACCATGGCCCTGGTGTTAACGCTGCTGAGCCAAAACCCCGACTTTGCCTTTGCCACGCTGGCGGTGCCGCCGTCGGCCATCATTGCCGGCATCCTGGTGGGCACCCTGTTGACAGTCCTTGCCGCACTCGTTCCCGCCCGCGCCGCGACGGCCGTGGCACCGCTGGCTGCGCTGCGACCGGCCGACGACGTCTCGGTGCACAATTCAGGCGGACGGCTGCGCCTGACCATCGGCGTGCTGCTGCTGCTGGCGGGCGGTGTTGGGCTGGTTTACGGCGGAATCTCCGCAAACCTGCTCATCGCTCTCCCCTCCGGTGCCGCGTCCTTTGTCGGTTTCCTCATGGCGGCGACGATGTTCGTGCCGAAGCTCGTGTCGCTGGCTGGAACCCTAGCGGCACCCGCCGGCGTCCCCGGGAAGATGGCCGCGGCCAATGCTGTGCGCAATCCGCGCCGGACCACCGCGACGGCGTCTGCCCTGCTCATCGGCGTCACGCTCGTGACCATGATGATGACCGGTGCCGCGACGGCCCGGCATGCCTTCGACACCCAACTCGACAGCAGCTACCCCGTGGACATCAGCGCCCAGGCGTTCGCCGGGGGTTCCGATGTCCCCGACGAGAAGATTGCCGCTGCCAGGGCGCTCCCCGGCGTCAGGCACATTGCCAGGCTCGAACTGGTGGGCATGGTGAGTGCCGGTGACACACAGCTGGCTGCGTACGGAATCACCGACGCCGACGCGGCAGCGGTCCTGGCGAACCCGGTCAACCGACCCACCCGGACCTCGGCGGTGCTTCCCAAGGGTGTGCTCCCCGACGGTGCGGACGCCACTGCCGCCAGCCTGCAGGCCGGCTCGCAGACCACCAACCTCTCGGCGACCGTTGCCACCAACTACGGCTTGACGGCGCTGGTGTCCCTGGACGCGTTCCCTGCGCTGGCAGTCGACGACCCGCTGCGTGGACAGTCTTCTGCACCGCTGTGGATCTCCGTGGACCCGTCCCTGGACGTGAACGCGCTGATGGACCTGCGCACCTCGCTGGCCACCACGCTGGGCATTGACGAGAGCTTCATCTCCGGCGCCGTGCTGGAGAAGGTCATGTTCAACCAGGTTATCGATATGCTCCTGCTGGTGGTCACCGGGCTGCTCGCCGTGGCCGTGTTCATTGCGCTGATCGGCGTGGCCAACACACTCTCGCTGTCAGTCCTGGAGCGGACGCGGGAGAACTCGCTGCTGCGGGCCCTGGGACTGACGCGTGGACAATTGCGCGGCATGCTCGCGCTCGAGGCTCTGCTGATTGCCGGCGTTGCCGCGATCATCGGCTCCGTTCTGGGCGCCGTCTACGGCTGGGCCGGGGCGCAATCGGCACTGGGCACCTTCGCGGACGTGACGGCAGTGATCCCGTGGGGCCAGATCCTGGCGGTGGTGGGCGTTGCTGCCGTGGCGGGGCTCCTCGCCTCCGTGGTGCCGGCCCGCCGCGCGGCCAGGCTCTCCCCCGTTGAGGGCCTCGCCATGGACTGACGCTTCCGGCTCTCTGGGCATAAGGGACGGGGTTTGCGGAAAGGGACGGTGGTATAGCCCCGTCCCTTGCCGCAAACCCCGTCCCTCTTGCATGCCAGACGGCGACGGGGTGCGTGAACCTTCTCCGTTGATTCCTCCACACACGGTTTGGCCCGCGTGTTGTGCACATTTGATGACACCGGCCTTCCGCAGGTCTCTGCGCCAGTGGCAGTGTAGGGCGCATGGAAACCCCGCGATTGATTCTTCCGTCCGACTTTGCAGGTATTGGGAGAGACCGCCGTTCCCTTGTGGACCTGTGCAACAAGGGCGATCTGTACAGGGTGCGGCGCGGCGCTTACGTTCGCCGGGTGGACTGGGAAAAACTACGCGCCATGCAGCAATACGAGTTGCAGGCAACCGCCGTGCAGCTGGCTGCCCACCACCAACCAGTGCTGGCTCACGCCACTGCCGCAGCGATTTGGGGGCTGTGGATTGTAGGTACGCCCAAGCTGATCCATGTCATGACCGAGGTGACCACCGGCGGGCACAACAGCAACGACGTCAGGCAGCACCGGGGTTCATTAACGGACGGCGTTGTCCAATGCGGGCCGTTCCGGCTCACCGACAAGTTAACAACAGTCATGCAGCTCATAGTGAGCCTCGACTTTCCCCGCGCAGTGGCCGTCTGCGACTCGAGTTTGAAGGTCTTTGACCGCCAGCGTGCCTACAACAGCTTTGGACCAATTGGAGCCGCTCCCGGCATCTCCGTCCCGATATGGCAGACCACCTACACGCAGGGGCTCCCGTTGCGACAGGAAGAGTTGCAGGCTGCCGCTGAAATGCTGCCGTCCAAGGCGGCAGCATTGAGGGCACAAACGGTCATCAACTTCGCCTCAGCACTATCCGGATCGGCCGGGGAATCCATAAGCCGGGCCAAGATGCACATGTTTGGCTTCCCCACACCCGTCCTGCAAAAGAAATACATACTCCGCGACTCATCCACGGCACTCGTAGATTTCTGGTTTGAAGAGCTGAACCTGGCCGGCGAATTCGACGGCAAGGAGAAGTATCTGCGTGTGGACTGGGCTGGCGGTGTCTCCATTCAGGAACGGGTCATGAAGGAGAAGGACCGGGAAAACCAGATCCGGGCACAAGGCGTGGGATTTGTGCGGTGGACGTGGGCAGAAATGTTGGACAAAGAACGCTTTATCCGCCTTCTGAGGCAGGCCGGGCTGCGCCAAAAGTAGTCCCGGACGCAGAAAAGCCGGTGTTGGCGGGATCGGACGGTGGTATACCACCGTCCGATCCCGCCAACACCGGCTTTTTCCAAGAAATGACGCCGAAGAGGCAGAACCTACGCCTCGACGGCGGCCGGCTCCTCGTACTTCGGGAAGATCGGTGCCGGGGCGGGCAGCACTGTACCGGGAACCAAAGGTGCCGCAATGGCAGCGAACTGGCGGACGGCGTCGTTCTCGGAAGTACCCTGGCCCAAAACTGTCAGCAGCTTGGCGGCCGCATCCGGCATGACCGGCTGCGCCAGGATGGAGACGATGCGCAGGATTTCCATCGTCACGTACAGCACGGTTTCCATGCGGGGCACGTCGGTCTTGCGCAGAATCCAGGGGGCCTGGTCGGCAAAGTAGGCGTTGGTGTCGCCCAAAACGTGCCAGATCTTCTCCAGCGAACCGTGGAAGTCCTGTGACTGGTAGGCGTGGCGGGAGTGCTCCAACAGTTCACGGGCGGCACCCAAAATCGCCTCGTCCGCAGGCGTGAACTCGCCCGGGGTCGGAACAACGCCGGAGCAGTTCTTCGCCACCATGGACAACGACCGCTGTGCCAGGTTGCCGAGGTTGTTGGCCAGATCGGAGTTCATCCGGCCCACCACGGCGTCGTGGTTGTAGGAACCGTCGGCACCGAACGGGACCTCGCGCAGCAGGAAGAAACGCACCTGGTCCAGGCCGTACTGCGCCATCCAGTCGGCAGGCGCCACCACGTTGCCCAAGGACTTGGACATCTTCACGCCGTTGTTGTGCAGGAAGCCGTGGATCATGACGCGCTTGGGCAGCTCGAGGCCGGCGGACATGAGGAACGCGGGCCAGTAGACGGCGTGGAAGCGGGAGATGTCCTTGCCGATGATGTGCACGTCGGCCGGCCAGTACTTCTTGAACGCCTCGGAATCAACATCCGGGTAGCCCACGGCGGTCAGGTAGTTAGTGAGCGCATCGACCCACACGTACATGACGTGCTTCTCGTTGCCGGGGACGGGAACGCCCCAGTCGAAGGTGGTGCGGCTGACGGACAGGTCCTCGAGGCCGCCCTTGACGAAGCTGATGACCTCGTTGAAGCGGGTGCGCGGGGCACCGAATTCGGGCTGGGCCTCGTACAGCGCCAGCAGCTTGTCCTGGTAGTTCGACAGGCGGAAGAAGTAGCTTTCCTCCTCGGTCCAGGTCAGTTCGGTGTCGGTGACCTTGGAGTAGCGCTTGCCGTCCTCGCGCAGTTCCGTCTCATCCTCGCCGTAGTAGGCCTCGTCGCGAACCGAGTACCAGCCCTCGTACTTGCCCAGGTAAATGTCACCGGCCTCTTCCATCTTCGCCCAGATGGCCTGCGACGCGGCGTAATGGTCGGCGTCGGTGGTGCGGATAAACCGGTCATAGGTGATGCCGAGAGCCTTGTGTGTGTCCTTGAAAATCGTGACGTTGCGGTCCACGAGTTCCTTGGGCGTGAGGCCTTCCTTCTCGGCTGTCTGCGCGATCTTCATGCCATGCTCATCCGTGCCCGTCAGGAACATGACATCGAAGCCGTCGAGGCGCTTGAAGCGTGCCATGGCGTCGGTGGCGATGTATTCGTAGGCGTGCCCAATGTGCGGATCGCCGTTGGGGTACGTGATGGCGGTGGTCAGGTAGTAAGGCGTCTTGGCCGAGTCAGTAGTGCTCACTCTATGAATTTACCGTGAACCCACCTGAAACACCGATTCGTGACCCTTCGGCGGGCCCCGGACCACCAAAGTTCGACACCGGCCCTGGACTATGAGCTTGGCAAAATTCCAACCATGCGCATGCCCAAACTCACTGCAGGTTATGCGCTGCGGTGTCCGCTGGCCCGGCGCCGGCCCAAAATGGCCCGGACTTATGCGCCAAGCGGGTTCATTTCGCTGCGCAGCCCGGACACTGGCGCAATACTCAGAGCCAGCAAGGCGCACTATGCCGATAAGTGCGTGTTGGTGTTGGTCGCTGCTGGCTGCTGCCGGCCATCGGGATTCCGGTGTGCCACGGTGGCTGCCGGGAGGAGTTGTTGTGTTGAGGCTGAATTCTTGCGATAGCGAAACGGGGAAGCGATCCTCGTGAACGCCTGTGATCTTAGCGGCGGGTGCTGTGGATCTACGACGCAAAGCCTGGCAAGTGCCGTCTGGTGCTCCTGCACCCGTCCGGGAACGATGAATTAGCCACGTGCCGTGCCGTCATTGAAGAACTCCACGCAAAGCATTTGGCCAAGCAGGAACTATTGCGCTCCGCGAGGGGAACTCGGCTGAAGTTAAGCGCTGCGGACCATATGTTTGTCTCAGATCCGGTTGAATATGACCCCGATCGAGGCTGGTTGGACCGGGGCCGGTGTGGACAGAGACAAAGAACCTGGGACAACGTTGCCCAACCGACAGCCAGAATGCGCCTAGTCCTTTTGCCTTCATTCCCACAATCGTTGTATGCGTCTCAGCACACCCCAACAAAACACTACGAGCCACATGAGAATGCCCCTCCCCAAGTCGGGACAGGCACCCTCACGCGGCTCGTGAGCAGTTACTGGCGCTCAGCGCGCCAACCAACCTCCGTCCACGGGCAGAACAACCCCGTGGATGTAATCAGCGGCAGAAGAGCTCAGGAAGTGCACGGCACCGGCGATGTCTTCGCCGTTAGCCCAGCGTCCGGCTGGAATGCGCACAGAGATCTGTTCGGAGCGCTCGGCATCGCCGAGCAGAGCCTCGTTCATGTCGGTGGAGACATAGCCGGGTGCGATGGCATTGACGTTGACACCGCGAGCGGCCCACTCGTTGCACATTGACTTCGTGAACTGCGCGACTGCACCCTTCGCGGCCGCATATGCCGGAACGCGCAACCCGCCCTGAAAGGACAGCAACGAAGCAACGTTGACGATCTTGCCGTCGCCACGCTCTAGCATCGGCCGGGCGAAGCCCTGGCACAGCTGGAACACGGCACGACCGTTGATGGCCCACACCTCGTCGAAATCCGTAAGCGGGAAGTCGACGGTGTCGTGACGGATCTGCGTGCCTGCGTTGTTGACGAGAATGTCTACCGCACCGAGAGCGAGAGACGCCTCGATCGCCGCCGAAACCGAATCCTCATCACCCAGGTCTACGGGGACATGCGTGACGCTGACACCGTTTTCCTCCGCGAGCGCGAGCAACTCGGCCTGAACGGGCTTGCGCTGCAGGGCAATCACGTTTGCCCCGCCCCGGATGAAACCCGTCGCGATGGCTTCGCCGATACCTCTGGAGGCCCCCGTGACCGCAGCCGTACGGCCTCTGAAGTCGAAGGGGTTGGGAATACTGTTCAATTCTGGTGTTGTCATGGCGTTACTCATCCTTTCACCATCTGATCGAAGAAGGCCGGATTGACAACGTTGGGCACCGGAATGCCTGCGCAGATGTCGGCCACGTTCTCAATTACGCGACGCTTGAGCTCCTGATAGGACTCCTCGCTGTACCACGCGGCATGCGGGGTCAGTGTGACGTTATCCAGACTCATCAAGTCGGAGTCTATGGGCAGCGGCTCCTCCTCGAATACGTCCAGCGCCGCACCGCCCAGTCGCCCCTCCTGCAGAGCGCTGACCAGTGCTGCGGTGTCGATCAGAGGCCCACGACTCGTGTTGACGACGATCGTGCCCGGCTTCATGCGGGAGATAGCGTCAGTGCCGATGAGGTGGTGCGTCCTCGCTGTGAGCGGGGCGTGCACCGACAGGATGTCGGTGCGTTCAAGGAGGTCTTCGAAGGTGACAACCTCGATGCCATCGGCTGTGATCGTGCCGGGTTCAAAGGCAGGATCTGAGCCGATCGCGGTGAAGCCAACGCCCTTCGCCTTGCGCGCCGTCGCTGCGCCGATGTTTCCCAATCCGACGACGCCAAAGACGCGACCGCGGAGACGGAACAGCGGTTTTGCAACCTCCAGAGAGTAGTCGCCCCGACGGATACCGCGGTCCAGACGGGCAACTCCGCGAGACGCACTGAGCGCCAACGAGATCGCATGGTCGCTGACCTCTTCGGTTCCGTAATCCGGGACGTTGGTGATGGCGACACCGTGCTCGGTCGCAGCTTCGAGGTCGATTGTGTCCACCCCGACGCCGTAGCGTCCGACGGCGGCGAGGCCGGGCAGAGCCTCAAACACGCGACGCGTGATCGGTGCGTACTGCACGATGAGTCCGTCGGCTCCGGCCGCAGCCTGGATGACCTCTTCCTCGGTCTGGCACTGTGCAACGACCAGGTCGATGCCCCGGCTGGCTGCAACCTGAGTCTCAACGTCTACCGAGTCGTGATCTGTGTCTGTGATGACAATACGCACGCTCAGCCCCGCAGATTCTCGAGGATCGGGTCCTCAATAGCGAGGTCGTAGCTGCGGCTCGACGTACGGTGCGCGGCGAGAACCCACAGGTAGGCGTTGACCGTTCCAGGCGTCGCGACAGTCGGGTGGTACCCATCCGGCACCTCGACGAAGCTACCGCTGCGCACGGGGTGCGCGACGATCTCGTCCGTCTCGCCACTTGCTGCGTAACCCAGGTGCAGACCGAAGTGAGGGGTCGGCATGTCGAAGTAGCAGTAGACCTCTTCGAGGTCCTTCTCGTGCTGGTGAGGGGGCCAGCTCGTCCAGGTGCCCTGGCCACTCCACGTAAGTCCACAAATCAGGCGCGATGCCGGCACCTTCGAAGGTAGCGTGAACATCACCTCGCGACGCGAGGTGCCCTGACCGTGAATTTGGTGGACGTCCCCGATGGGGGTCTCGGCGTTCCACGGTGTGAGGACCGGCTCGCCGATCCCTTCGTACTGCGCTCCAGCAACGTAGAAGACAGCGTCTTCATCTGCGGTGACGGTGATTGTCTGATCGGCGGGCAGGTAGAAGCCGTCGAAACGGTTCAGTTCGCCGCTCAGAGTCGGATGCCCAGACAGGGTCACCCGACCGTGGATGAGCACGGGGTGCATCTCCAGTTCACCGGTGGTGATGGTGTGCGACTCGCCAGCGGGCAGGTTGAGCCGGAACACATGGGCTGCGGTGCACTCGGAGCGATCCGGTGCGATAACTATATGCCAGCCGGGTGTCTCCGGGGATTGCACCTTGCGGCTGGGATTCTTCGTCGACGTCATGATCGAGATGTCCTTTCGAGAATGTGAAGAGGGTGGGCTTAGCGGATGAGGAAGGTGCTGACGCTGGGGACAAGCACCACGAGAACGAAGATTGCGAGATAGCCCAGGAAGAACGGCATCTGATTCTTGACGATCACACCGGGTTTGAGGTTCGTGACCGACTGCGCTGCGAAGATACTTACAGCCACAGGCGGCGTCATTGTCCCGACGACGTTGGCGATCGAGACGACCATTCCGAAGTGGATGACGTCGATGCCCAGGGCGCTGGCGATCGGCCACAGGATCGGAACCATAAGAACCGCGGTCGCAATGCCCTCGATGAAGATGCCCATGACGAGCAGCAGAATCGCAACGATGATCAGGAACATCATCGGGCTGAGATTCATCGAAATGATGCCATTGACCAGCGAGGCCGATGTACCTGAGTAGGCGAAGAGCCAGGAGAACGCGGTCGACGCAGCCAGGATGAACAGGATCATGGCACTGCTCTTTGCAGAGCTGATGAAGATCGGGCCAAGTTCCTTGAAGCTGACCTGACGGTAAACGAACAGGCTCACAATCAGCGACCACACCACAGCGAGGACGGCGGATTCCGTTGGTGTCACAAGACCGGAGTAAATACCACCCAAGATGATAACGGGTAGAAGAAGTGCGGGGATGGCAGTGAGGAACGACTTGCGGAACTTAGCTGCGGAAAACTTCTGGTCGCTCTTGGGCCACTTTTCCTTTTTGGCGTACAACGCAACCAGGATCATCAGAACGACCAGGATCATCAGGCCGATGACCATACCCGACTTGAACATGTTGCCGACCGAAGCACCGGTCATCGTTGCGTACACGATCATGATGATGCTCGGCGGGAGAATCGGGCCGAGACCACCGGAGACGACCAGCAGGGATGCGACGCGCCCTTTCGGGTAGCCGAGTTTGACCATGTCCGGGTACAGCATCATGCCGATGGCGATGACAGTAGCGGGAGCAGAGCCGGACAGCGCCGCGAAGAAACCGCTGGCAAGCACAAGCGCATAGCCCATGCCGCCTCGAACGCCACCGATGAGTGAGTTAGCGAACTCAACCAGTCTGCTCGAGATCCCACCCTTGGTCATGATGTTTCCCGCCAGGATGAAGAACGGAATAGCCATGATGGCGGAGCTTTCGAGCCCGCCGTACATGCGTTGTGCAATCACCTCGAAGCCGAGTTCGATCGTGGGGTCGAATATCAGCACTGCCACGACGGCACCCGCGAGGGCAAATGAAATCGGCACGCTGAGGAAAAGCAGCACCAAGAAAACCGACAGCATAATGAGCGCGGTGATAGTCATCGGGACTCCTTCTGGGTGGGTGCG
The DNA here is from genome assembly GCF_000785535.1 of Arthrobacter sp. PAMC 25486. Classification (NCBI taxonomy): domain Bacteria; kingdom Bacillati; phylum Actinomycetota; class Actinomycetes; order Micrococcales; family Micrococcaceae; genus Arthrobacter; species Arthrobacter sp. PAMC 25486. The sequence continues at coordinate 1,386,143 of NZ_CP007595.1, forward strand.
TCGCCGTCAACGATCGGGGTGGCTACCGTCTTGGCGGTCTCTTCCGCAAGCAACTCCTGGACTTCGTCCCGCTCTGCCTCGACGGTCTTTGCGAGAGCAGCATCGTTGGTAACGAAAGCCTTTACGAGGATGATCAGATAAGCGATTTGGACAACGACGATGATGAGGAATGACAGCAGGAAGGCGACGTAGGGCAGCCACATGGGAGCGCCGAGGGCGGGCGAAGTCTGCCCGGTCTGGATCTGGCGCACGACCATACTTGCGGATGCGTACAGCATCACTGCAGAGAAAAGCACGACGACCAATTTCGCGATGACTTTAAGGCCCAGACGGGCCCGGCCACTGAATTTGTCAACGACGCCGGAGATCGCAACCTGGCTACCGTCGCGGAGCCCAGCTTCGGTGCCGAGGAGAACCATGTAGATCATGCTGAACGTGGCGATCTCGCCGAGCCACGGCATGGATGAGTGGATAAAGTTTCGGTTGAGGATCCCCAGGAAGAGCGCGGCCACCATGATCGCGAACGTTGCGATCATGATGAAGTTCTCTCCGCGCTGGAGCACCTTGCGTGTAGCACTCAACACGTCAGGCCTTTCTGGCTGGAGTGGATTCTTGATCATTTGTTTGTACGAGCCTTGTCAATCGCTGCGGTCCACTTGGGATCGAAGGTGAAGCCTCGTTCTTCGGAGGTCGCTTCGTAAGCTGCGACGAGTGAAGTGCGGTCAGTCTCATGGAACTCAACACCTTCGGCTTGGAGGCTAACGGCCGCGGTCTCGTTGGCTTCAGCGAGATATCCGCGCTGTGCCTCCGCACCACGACGAACGGCGTCTTGGAACACCGGCTGCAGATCTGTGGGGATCTTGTTCCAGGCTTTATCTGACATCGCGATGAGGATGTAGACGAAGGCGTGTTCGGTGGTGGTGTGGTGTCTGGTCACCTCGAATAGGCGGCTCGCCAGCATGTTGGCGGTGGCGTTCTCTGCGGCATCGATTGTGCCCTGCTGCAGTGCCGTGAACTGGTCACCGGCAGGCAACGCCTCGGGCTGTGCCCCGAAGGCATCGAAGGCGGCCATGTGGTACTTGTTCTGCATGGTGCGGATCGTGACACCGTTGAAGTCAGAGATCTCGGTGATCGGCTTCGTGGAGAACACGTTGCGGAAGCCTGATTCCATGTATCCGAGAATGTGGAGACCCTTCTCGCTGGCCGCGGTCTCGATCAGTTCTCCGACTTCGCCGTCAACAGCGGCGTGCGCCTGCTCGGCATTGTCGAAGAGGAACGGCTGGTCGAGCGCAGACATCTCTGGGATCCAGTTTGTGAAGATTGGGTTGGCCGCGGTGGCGATGTCAAGATCGCCGTTCATGGCCATTTCGAGCGTTCCACGCTCATCGCCCAGCCCGCCGCCTGCGACCACGTTGATCTGGATGCGCCCGTCTGTGGCCTTTTCAACTTCTTCCGCGATCGTGGCCGCGCCCTGGTAGTAGTTCGAGCTCTTGTTGTCTGTCATCGAGAGCTGGAACTTGATGACGTCATCGGAGGATCCGTCTCCACCGTTTGCAGAGCAAGCCGCCAAGGAGAACGGCACCATAACGGCTACGAGCGCCGCAAGGACTTTCTTGTTCATCTTTGAACCTTCCTGGGAATCAGCGGGCGGCCCCGGGGCGCCGCTGCCCTTCACCCCGATATGTCGGGGGGATCTATAGTGTCACCGGCACCGAGAGTGCCTTCAGATGATCTTAGACACGTTTAGTCATCCGAAGCAAGTACTTAAGATTACGAAGTACGTTCAACGTGTGAACATGGCAGACTTAGGTTGAAGTTTCATCTCGGATAAGGGGAGGGCAATGAAGAGCTCCGGACAGGGGCCCAGCGAGGGTCCACTGCACCACAGCATCTCGCAGGAGCTCGGCATCGAAATCATCGAGGGCGTCTGGGACACCGATCGTGTAGCAACACTCGAAGAAATCCAGCACAGGTTCGAGGTATCGCGCACTGTGGCCCGCGAAGTCACCCGTACGCTCGAATCGATGGGCCTCATCACCTCTCGACGAAGCATCGGCATAAGCCCCCAGCCGATTGACGCGTGGAAGGTACTCGACGTCAACCTCATCAATTGGCGACTTAAATCAAATCGCGCAGGTGAGCAGCTCGATTCCCTCACCCAACTACGAATGGTCGTAGAACCAGCAGCCGCGCTGGGGATGGCGAAGAATGAGTCGGTCCATGTACGCGCCGGCCTCCTCCCCATCGCTGCTGAAATGCGCCGCACCGGTGAGAGCGGCAACCTTGAGGAATATCTCGAGCACGACATCGAATTCCACCGACTGATTTTACGTTCTTCAGGCAACGAGCTCTTCGCCGCGCTGGCCGATCTAGTGGCTGCTGTACTGCGGGGCCGCACCGAGGCCGGGCTGATGCCAGACCGGCCAGCGGAGATCTCCATTGCTGCCCACGAGGATGTCGCGCAAGAGATCTTCCAAGGAAATGTAATTGGTGCGGGCCTGGCCATGGAGCGGGTTATCCAGGAAGTCCGCGGCGCCATCGGCTCTACGGAATGACTGCTCTGCCGACACGAGCGAGATCCCGAATGGCCGTCTGAAAACATAGCTTCGGATGCGCTAATGTCCGGGAATCCAGATATTGATGGGCGTGGCCGACACGGCTCGGCGCATCGAGCTCACGCTCCACCAACCCTGATTCGTCCTCTATGCCGGATCCGGCCGACGCTCGTCATCGAGGGGCGCGGTCGGCCAATCCAGTGGGTTCTTGGTATCTGGCATGCCCCCGGCGAGCACAGCTGGGCTTTTTTCGTTTTTGACCGGATGTGGCGTTTCGGCCAGGCTCAGTTCACGCTCGACCCTCATCATTCACCGATGAGCGCGCTCACCCGTTCGTCGCGCAGTCCAGCAACGGCCGTGTCGCCGAACCCCAGCCCTCCAACGAGTACTGAAAGTTGACCGCCCCACCCAAGGCATCAGCATGAGTCGCTGTGGCAAAGTGCCTTCGTTTATGCGATTGGCAGGGTCGCACCACGGCGCATGCCAGAGGTTGAGTAGCGTCACTTACCCACCCTGTGAAAGCACGACGGCGGCACCCGGGTATGTCCGGCACCGGCACCAAAGGTGGGCCGCAAGAGCGGGACGAGTGCCGCCGTCGTGCTTCACCGGAACCTCCTTAACGAAACACTGACCCGCAGAAGACGGCGACAATCACGAAAAAATCGCGAATTCTCGCCGTTGTCTGCGGGTCAGATTGGAAAAGGTTAGTCCTCCAGGTCGACCTCGCGGGCCATGGAGGCGCCGATCTCGGTCTTGAGGGATTCCAGCAGTGCCTGCGGGACGGAGCTGTCCACCGTGATGAGGGCCAGGGCCTGGCCGCCTTCGGTGTGGCGGGCGACCTGCATGCCGGCGATGTTGACGCCGTTCTCGCCGAGGAGGCGGCCGAGGGTGCCGACGACGCCGGGGCGGTCCGCGTAGGAGATGACCAGGAGGTGATCGCTCATGGGGATTTCCAGCTCGTAGCCGTTGACGGCGACGATCTTCTGGATCTGCTTCGGGCCGGTCAGGGTGCCGGAGACGGAGATCTGTGAATCGTCGGACAGGGCGCCGCGGATGGTCAGCACGTTGCGGTAATCGGCCGATTCCAGTGTGGTGATCAGGTTCGTCTTGATGCCGCGCTGCTCGGCCAAAACCGGTGCGTTGACGTAGGAAACCTGTTCGGAGACGACGTCCTTGAAGACGCCCTTGAGTGCGGAGAGTTCCAGCGCCTTGACGTCGAGGGCGGCAATTTCGCCGGCAATTTCAACGTCGATCTGCGTGACGGAGGCGTGGGTCAGCGCGGTGAAGATGCGGCCCAGCTTCTCGATCAGCGGGATGCCGGGACGGACTTCTGCGGCAATGACGCCGCCGGCGACGTTCACGGCGTCGGGAACGAGCTCGCCGGCCAGTGCCAGGCGCACGGACTTGGCGACGGAGACGCCAGCCTTTTCCTGGGCCTCGTCGGTGGAGGCACCCAGGTGCGGGGTGGCAATGACGTTGTCGAGTTCCAGGAAGTCGACGTCGGTGGCCGGCTCCTTGACGAACACGTCGATGCCGGCGCCGGCGATTTCGCCGTTGCGCAGGGCGATGTTCAGGGCTGCTTCGTCGATGAGGCCGCCGCGGGCCACGTTGATGACGTAGGCGCTCTTCTTCATCTTCTTGAACGCTTCGGTGCCGATCATGCCCAGGGTCTCGGGGGTGCGCGGCATGTGGATCGTGATGAAGTCGGACTGCTCCAGCAGCTCATCCAGGGAGAGCAGCTGGACGCCGAGGCTGGCGGCGCGGGCCGAGGTGACGTAGGGGTCGTACGCAACGACCTCCATGCCGAAGGCCTTGGCGCGCTCGGTGATCAGGGCGCCGATGCGGCCCAGGCCGATGATGCCCAGCTTCTTTTCCAGCAGCTCGGTGCCGGTGTACTTGGAGCGCTTCCATTCGCCGTTCTTCAGGGCGGTGCTGGCGGCCGGAATGTGGCGGGCCAGGGACAGGATGTGTCCGATGGTCAGCTCGGCGGCGGAGACGATGTTGGAGGTCGGCGCGTTCACAACCATGACGCCGGCCTGGGTTGCGGCCTTGATGTCAACATTGTCCAGCCCCACGCCGGCACGAGCGATGACCTTCAAGTTCTTGGCCGCGGCGATAGCCTCGGCGTCCACGAGAGTTGCGGAGCGAACCAGGATCGCGTCAACGTCAACAATGGCGGAAAGCAGCTGGGATCGGTCCGCGCCGTCGGTGTGACGGATCTCAAAATCGGGGCCCAAGGCCTCGATCGTAGCGGGCGAAAGTTCCTCAGCGAGGAGTACTACGGGTTTGGTGGCGCTCACCTGGTGACCTCTTTAGTTCTCGGTTGTGTTCTGGTGGGGATTTTGGTGAATGGTTTCTATGCTGCAATTTCGCCAGCATAAACCGCTCCCCAGTTTATGGGAGACCGGCTTGGGCGCCGTAACAATCGGCGGAATCCGCGACGTAAGCGATATAAATCACACGCCTGCGCACCCTTTTGTCCAGCCCTCGGTCACACTGGCTTGGCGGGCCACTTTCCGAAGGACGCACGACGGCGTCTGCCGGACCATGTGGGACCGGCAACAACGACGCGACAAGCGCCTGGAACCCACAAAAATGCGGGTGGTTGCGGTTAAAGCGAGTGTTCCACCACCGGCTTTAACCGCAACCACCCGCCGTTCTGGTGCCCACCCGAAGAATGCTGCGCTCCCGCCTTCGGAGCCCGGGATTCCGGGCTCCGAGGGCGGGAGCGGTGTCAGAAGCCAGGGAGCGGCTGGTCACCGCAGTGCGGCAACCGCGGCCACGGCCTGGGTAACAATCAGCGGATCGGTCACGTCAAAGGCCTGACTGCCGCCGCCGGGGCCACTGGGCCCGGCCGAGGTTTCCTGCCGGCGTGCGGATAAGTGGACCGCCGCTGCACCGGCTGCCAGGAGGGCGGGGAAGTCCTCGATCCGCACTCCCCCGCCGGCCTGGATTTGCAGACGGTTGCCCGCCCTCTGCGCCAACGCCGCAATGGTTTCGATGCCGTCGATGCTGCGGGCGGCACAGCCGGATGTCAGGACGCGGGCAACGCCGAGTTCCAACAGTCCATCGAGCAGAGCCAGGGGGTCAGGGCAGACGTCGATGGCCCGGTGGAACGTGACCTCCAGTGCCCCGGCGGCCTCGACCATGCGGGCCGTGGCGTTAACATCCAGCGCACCGCCGGAGACGAGGGCGCCCACCACGACACCGGCAACACCGTCGGTGGCTGTCAACATCCGCACGTCCTGCACCATGAGGTCCACTTCGGCGGGACCGTATACAAAGCCGCCCTCGCGGGGCCGCACCAATACATGCACCCGCCCGGGACCGGCCGCGTCAACGACCGCGCGAACGAGGCCCGGCGAAGGGGTCAGCCCGCCGGTGGACAGGCCGGTGCACAATTCCAACCGGTCCGCCCCGGCCAGTGCCGCCATGTGGGCCCCCACCGGATCTTGCACAGCAATCTCCAGTGCGGGCCGCCAGTGATGAGTGCCGGGGACCACGCTTGAGGACCCGCCACCCGCGGCACCTTGGACGGCAATTTCCAAATCAGTCATTGTTCGGCTTTCTGCTTGCTAGCGGCGGTGGATGTGGGCGGTGAGCGCCGGTGATGCGTTGTCGGCGGCAAAGGGGAACACGCCGTCGGACAGGTGGGTATGACCCAGACGCAACAAATCCTGGTCCACCCCGCCAGGGGTGAGAGCGAGCTTCCAGCCTGCAGCGGCCTCGAACAGTTCCGGCTCCAGATAACCAATCTTGACCACGATGACATCGAACTCGGCCGGATCCAGTCCAAGCTGGGCGAAATCCGCGATGTGATGGAAAGGCTTGCGGTGTTCGGTCACAATCGCGAACACGTTGCCCACCTGAATCACGGCCTGTGTGCCAGCCGTGGGGTCACCTTCGGTGATGGAGTAGACGGTTCCTGCGAGGCGCACGGGACCGTGGGCGTTGTGGTCCACCCGCGCGCCGGCTTCCAAATCCACAGACCCGCCGACACCTGCGGCAACGGCTTGCGCGACCGCTCCGGCGTCGAAAATCGACGCATGGACCAGCCGGACATCAGCCTCCGCAAGGGTTTCGCTGCCGATCAATTGGGCCAGCGTCCAGGTCACGTCCCCTGCTCCCCCTGCTGTCGGGTTGTCACCGGTGTCGGACAGGAAATACGGCCGTGGCGCACCCGCTGCGATGGCTGCCTCTATGCCCCCTGCCAAGGTGGCGGTCTCTGCCACGAAAGCAAAGTCATCCCGGGCATCCCAGTACAGGGCGGCCAGCCGTTCCGCTTCTCGCCGAATGACTGCCTCGTCATCGCCGGTAACGACGACGTAGGCCTGGCACCGTGGCTCATCGGCCCAGGCGTAGCCGACCCAGATGGCGGCGTCAACGACACCATCCAGCGCGGCTACGGGCGGGACCTGATCATAAATGCCCTTGGCCGGCTCGATCCGGGTGCTGGTCTTTTCCCCGGGCAGCAGCACGGGAACTGGCACCCAGGCCTTTATCGGGCGCCGCTTCCGGACATCGGCGCCATTTCCGGAGCGCAGGCGCGTCAACAGGTTGTGGACAGCTCGCTCCTTGGTGTTCATCTCATCCTCATGCGGGGCCATGCGGTAGCACGTGATGAGGTCGACGCTTTCCAACAGCTCCCACGACACGTTTCCGTGCAAGTCCATGGAGGTTGAAACAAGGACGCTGTCCCCGAGGGCTGCACGCACATGTTGGGCAAGGTCCCCTTCGGCATCTTGTCGGCCAATGACGCTCATGGCTCCGTGGATGTCGAAGAACAGGGCGTCCAGGTGGCCTGCGTTTTTGATCCGTTCAACAATTTCTTCCCGGAACGCAACATACAGGTCGGCGTCCACCGCACCGCCGGGGAGCGATCGGGCATGCATGAGCGGCACCCACTCCGCCGCCTCTCGCAGCTCCCGGCCCTCGTCGAGGAAGGAATAGTAGTCAATCAGGTCATCGCCTCGGCGGACGGTGAAGGCTTCCGTTCCACTGATGTGAGGGGAAAAGGTGCTGGATTCGATGGAGATCCCGGCAATGCCGATCCGTGGGCGGGACAATCCGCCGTCTTGCAGCGGTGCCAACGGCGGGCACCAGACCTCTGATTGTTCAGGCAGGTCTGTGGCATCTAGTGGTGCAGTCATCGTGTTCCTCGTATGAATCCGGTGGAGCGCTCAAAGGTTTCAATCATGTCCAGTGCCTTGTTATTCTTCTCGGCCCAAAGGTTGGTGGTCTCTGTGGGATCCGTGTCCAAGTTATAGAACTGTCCCGCACCACGGCCCGTGTCATCGGGCGCGCCCACAGGTTCGGAGAACCCTCCCGATCCTGTGCCAAAGATGGCCTTGCCCGGGCCGCTGCGAAGTACCAGGGTTCCATCGAAAGCCTGATGCCCCAGTATTCGGCTGTCAGCCATGCTGCTTGAATCCGCGGCAAGTGCGCGGGCAAAGGAGACCCCGTCGGCCATTCTGGTGAATTGGGGTTTCTCCGCCTCAACGCCAGCTTCCGGACCGGACAGCAAGTCAGCGAGGGTTGCGCGCACATCCATGAGACTGACCAGGTCTGTGCAGACTTCGCCAGCTTTGAGTCCGGGTCCGGCCACGATCAGGGGCACCCGGTGTCCGGCTTCCCAGGCATCAGCCTTTTGACCGCGCCAGGGTCCGTTGGGACGGTGCACTTCCACATCACCGTCTTCCGGGAACATGGTGGGAGCGCCGTTGTCGGAGGTGAAGATGAAGATTGTGTTCTCGCGGTCTTCTCCCAATGCCTCCAGCAATTGCCCCACCATCCAGTCCACCAGGACGACTCCGTCGCCGCGCACGCCGGCGTTGGAGCTTCCCTGGATGAATTCCGGGGGCACACAGGGCCTGTGCGGAGCCGCTGTGGCCACGTAGGCAAAGAACGGCTGTCCGACTTGGCGCTGTTGCGTGATCCATTCGGCAGCTTTGGCAACAACGGTGGTGTCGACGGCGTCATCCCGCCAGCCCGGGCTCTGCAGTCCGGGGCGCTGGGATGTAACCAAGTCTGTTTTCTCTTCCAGCGGCAGCCCAACAGCCCGGTCATGGTCGAGGAAACAGTACGGTGGCATGTCGAGGGATCCGGCAATCCCAAAGTAGTGTTCAAACCCCAAATCCGTGGGACCGCCGGTAAAAGGCACCTCATAATTGATGTCTCGCCCGTGCCCCTGCATTTGCGCCGTAAAATTAGTCGCAAATGCGTCCCGTTTGGACCCGTCCAATGCTGTCCAGTCGAGCCCCATATGCCACTTTCCGAATGCACCGGTGGCATAACCGGCTTCTTGGAAGTCCTTGGCCAACGTAGCTTCCTCCGCTCCGATGATGGCAGGATCCAGCCCACCAAGAACCCCGCTCTTCAGGGGGCTGCGCCAGGGATAGGAGCCGGTCATCAAGCTGTACCGGCTGGGGGTGCAGACGGCCGATGAGGCGTGCGAGTCCGTAAACCGCACTCCGCACTGGGCCAGGCTGTCCAAATTCGGGGTGTTGATTCTTTCCGCCCCATAGCAGGAGAGGTCGCCCCAGCCCAGATCATCGGCCAAGACCACCACTACATTCGGTTGGGCCACGACGGCACTACCTTTCTATTCCTAGTTCAACAATCCATGTGCAAGGGGCAGCGAGCGGTCGGGAGAGACCCTCGCATTGTCTGCGGCGTAAGCGGCCGCCCCAATGAATCCAGCATCAGGGCCCAGCTCGGCTGAGCGGACCTGCGGGGCCAAATCGCGGCCGTGTTCGGCGAGGAGTTCCGCCAATTTCTCTTGTGTTGGCTTCACTAGCGCCGCACCGGCGGCACTGACCCCTCCACCGAGCAGTATCAAGTCAGGGTCCAGCAGCATGGAGACCTGGCTGAGACCAAACCCGAGCCATCGAGCAATCTCCGCGAAGTCCTCAGAGGTCTGGGCATGCTTGGTCAGGGTGCTTCCGCTGGCGTACCTGTCCAGGCAGCCACGGCTGCCGCACCCGCAGGCACGTCCTCCGGGATCCACGACCATGTGCCCGATCTCTCCGGCCCAGCCGTGGGCGCCAGCAACCAGCTGCCCGTTGATCAGCAGTCCACCGCCGATTCCCGTCCCAATGGTCACCATGGCCACATTCTGTGCCGTTCGGGCTGCTCCGAACCTGAACTCAGCCCATAACGCGGCGTTGGCATCATTAATGACCAGACAGGTGATGTCCAGCTTCGCTTCAATCAGGTCGGCCAGTTTCGTGTTTTCCAGTTCCAGGTTCGCTGCATACAGAACGGACCGGTGGTCCGTGGAGACGTAGCCCGGCACCGCAATACCCACCAGGGTCCCGCTCACCTCCGGTTGCAGCTCCAGAATGGCCTCCACGACGGTGTTGGCGATGGCCTGTTCACCTTCAGGTGTTGCCTTTTGAACCCGTGCCAGGACCTGCCCATTGGCATCGACCAGTCCGGCGGCAATTTTTGTACCGCCGATATCAACACCTATCCACTCGGGGCTCACGGCAGCTCAACATCCGATGATCGGTGCGGGATGCTCAGAACGGCGATGGGTTCCCCGCGGAGCGCAGCCGGAACAACCACACCGTCCACGGCACCATCCCCGGCACCAAGCCAGCTTCCTCCGGCAACGTCCAGCGGTGCCGGTGCAAGCTCAGCGTCAGGAGCCAGGACACACAGGTATGTTGCCTCCGGTCCGACTGTGACGGCATAGTGCCGTTGCTGCTGCTCATTGAGCGTTCCCGTCCATGTCCGGGTGTTGTAGATGGCCTGGCCGTTGACATCCAACCAGGCGCCGAGGCCCAACAACCGGTCGCGGTAGATCGCGGGAACGGAGCCATCGGCTGCAAGACCGATGTTCAGCAGGAAGTTGCCGTTGCGCGAAACAACGGAAACGAGGTGCTGCACCAGTTCAGCCACGCTGAGGACGTCGGCTGCCGTCTCCTGCTGGTTGACGCCGAAGGACTTGCCCAGTCCTCGGCAGCTCTCCCAGTTTTTGTCCGAGAGCCCGCCGATGTCACTGTATTCCCGTGTCAGGTAGCCATGGGAGGGAACACCCCAGCGGTCATTGACGATGCCTTCCGGCACTGACCTTTGGTATTCGCGGAACAGTGCCGCCACACCGAACTCGGAGTCTGACTTTCCCCCGTCCGGCCATTCAATGTCATTCCACAGGATGTCGGGGGAAAAGCGCTGGATGAGTTCCACCGCCTGGGCGTGGGAGTAGCGAGCGAAATCTTCATCGTTGCGGCGCAGCCGGAAGATGTCGGCATCTGAATCAATAGCCCTGAAATCGCTCACATGCCAGTCGAGTGCACCTGAAAAGTAGCTGCCAAACTTGAGCCCGGCGGAGCGGGATGAATCGGCAAACTCCTGCATGAGATCACGCCGGGGGCCACGAACCGCACTGTTGAAGGGCGTAGTGTCGGTTGCCCACAGGCAGAATCCATCATGATGTTTGGCCGTCGGCACAACGTACCTGGCGCCTGCCTGCCGGAAAAGCGCAACGCAGTCATCGGCGTCGAACTTCTCTGCCGTCCACACATCAGCCAGGTCTTCATAACTGGTTCCCTCGCCGAAGGTGGCGCGCTGGTAGGCCTGCGCACTGCTGCCTTCAACACGCACCGTGTTGCCATACCATTCCGCATACTGGTGGTCCCGGTAGGCGTCCTCAACCGCGGTCGGCAAGTCGCCCACCTCAGCCCAGGCCGGAACGGAGTACAGCCCCCAGTGGACGAAGATGCCGAATTTTGCGTCGGCGAGCCACGTGGGAAAATTCCACTCGGGATAGGTGGGGTTGTGTTCGCCAAAGTCAGGCCCAACACGGTCCTCAAAATTAATCACTTTAATACCTTTGTATGAAGAAGCGGATGGCGGCTAGCGGCCGGCCAGACCAACAGTCGCGATGCCCTTGACCAGGTGCTTTTGCAGGGCTATCACCATGATCAGGGTGGGAAGAATGGCTATGACGGATGCCGCCATCACGAGGTTCCAGGAGTTTCCGTGTTCCCCGAAGAACGTCTGCAGGCCCAGGGACACGTTGCCGAGTTCATTGACGTCGTTGACCACAATCAGCGGCCACAGGAAACTGTTCCAGAATGTGATGAACGTCCAGACGCCCAGCACGGCCAGTGATGGCTTGGCCAGTGGCAGGATGATCCGGGTAAAGGTCCGCCATTGGCTGCAGCCATCCATCCTGGATGCTTCCACCAGTTCATAGGGGATGCCGAGGAAGAACTGCCGCAGGAGGAACACCCCGAAGGCGCCGAAGGCCCATGGGAGAATCAGTGCCTGCCAGGTGTTGATCCAGCCCAGTTTCTGCATCAACAAGAACATGGGAATGACCAGCACTTCTTGGGGAATCATCATGGTGGCCAGGTAAAGCAGCATGTACTTGTCACGATTGCGCCACTTGAGAATTCCAAAGCTGTAGGCGGCGAGTGATGAAACAGCCAAGACAATCAGTGTGCCGGCAACCGACACGATCAGCCCGTTAACGATGAAGCGGAAAAATGGTGTGTAGTTGAAGACTTCAATGAAGTTCTGCCACCGGATCTCAGAACCTATCAGGGTAGGTGGCTGGGAGAATATTTCACCGTTCGGCTTCAGGGCTGAGAAGAAGGTGAAGATGATGGGGAACAGAAACAGGATGGCCACGATGGCCAGCAGGATTTCACTGCCAAACTTGAACGGGCGGAAGCGCGGCCCCGTTCTTCCAGTGTCTTTGTTCGAGCGCGAGGCCTTGGCCTGGACTTGAATATTAGTCATAGTGAACCCATTTCTTCTGTCCCAGCCACTGAACCATCGTGACGATTAGGATCAAGGCAAAGAGAATGATGGCGGGGGCGGCTGCGGCACCGAGTTCGCCACCTTGGAAAGCTGTTTGGTAGACGTTCATGACCACGGTCACGGTGGAGGTTCCAGGGCCTCCTGCGGTCATCACAAATGGTTCGGAGAATATTTGGAACGCCGAAATCATCGTGACGGTTGAGGCAAAGAAGATGGCCGGTGTCAGCAGCGGAATCTTGATCCGGAGCAGCTGGCCCAGCCCGTGGGCACCGTCCAACATAGACGCATCAATGATGTCTTGGGGCAGCTGGTCAATGGCTGCCGAGAAAATCAGCATGTTGTAGCCAAAGCCCTGCCACACGATGACAACCACAACGGCGAGAAGGGCAGTGCTGCTGTCACCAAGGACGTTGGGCATGTGGATGCCAAACCATGACTGCAAGGTCGAATCAATCAAGCCGTTGGGCTGGTAGATCAATTTCCAGATGACGGCTGTGGCCACTGTTGGTGTAACCACCGGCAGGAAAAACAAGACCCTATACAGCCGGCTGAAGCGGCTGGTGGCGACCCAGAACGCCGTTGACAGCGTCAGAACGAGATTTACCGGGACAACCACGATGGTGAACACGAAGGTGTTGATCAGGGCGGCAGTGAACTGGCTTCCGGGCGCAAAAAGATTGCGGTAGTTGTCCAGTCCGGCAAATGTCACTTCCCCAAATGTGGGCCAGTTGAAGAAGCTCGTGGCGATGGCCAAGATGGTGGGGAAGAGGATGAATACCGTCATCCCGATGGCGCTGGGGGTTAGGAACCCCAGCGCCGAACGGGAATCAGAGTCCTTCCGCTTCTTTGGCGCAACAGGATCGGGGATCCTACGTGGCGCGGTTTTAGTTGTTATTGCCGTCACGGTGGCACCTTTCTGCTGCTGCCGGTTTTAGCGGAATCGTTTGCAAGGGTTACTTCGCTCCACTTTGCTGGACGTTCTGCAGCGCCTCAGCGGGCGTGCTCTTGCCGCCGAAGGCCTGCTGGAACTGCTGCGCCATCAACTTGGTGACCTTGTCCCAGTTGCTGGTGCTGATGAACGGTGTTGCCGATTCCGAGGCAGCCTCAGTCACAACCGATACCTGATCGGAGTAGCCGGGGTTCGTCGGGTCGACGTCCTTCTTCAAGCCTTCGATAAAGGCAGGGACGGCCGCGGTGCGGGCTGGCAGGTTGCCGGCATTGGCTGATGCCATCTGAGACTGGGCGTCGGTGAGCACACCGATTGCCTGGGCGGCTTCGGTCTTGTTCTTGCACGTGGAGGAGATGCCGAATCCTGAGTTGGCTGAGAACGTTCCACCGCCGTCGGTGCCCTGGGGCAGGGTCACAACGCCAACCTGGAATCCGGCTGCGTCAGTGACGTTGCTCTTCATGTTCCATGAGCCGTCAACAGCCATTGCCACGTTGCCTGCAACGAACTGCTGCTCGCCCCACGGCACGTCGGAGGAGCTTGCGGGGATGCTGCTGATCTTCTTCTCAGTCGCGAGTCCGGTGTACCAGGAGAAGGCGGATTCAAACGCAGGGTCCGTCATCTGCAGCTCGCCCTCGGCGGAGACTGGCTTGGCGCCGTTGTAGGCGAGAAGCTGTGCCGACATGTGCAGGTCGGAGAACGTCTGGCCGAAGGCGGGCTTGCCGGTTGCAGCCGTGATCTTCTCGGCCGCAGCGACGAATTCGTCGGTGGTCCAGCCATCCTTGGGCTCGTCAACGCCGGCGGCCTTGAATGCATCCTTGTTGTAGTACATGACCATGGTGGAGAGGCCATAGGGCAGGGCGTACTGCTTGTCACCGTTTTGCAGCGCCTTCAGGGCACCGGCCTGCCATTCCGACTCATCGAAACCGGCAGCCTTGGCCAGGTCGCCCTCGAGGGGGGTCATAGCCTTGGCGAAGGCGGGAAGTCGCAGGCTCTGCATGCTGACGATGCAAGGAGCGGTACCCGAGGCCAGCTGCGACTGCATCTTGGTGAAATAGTCGGAGAAGGGCGCCGTGGTCAGGTTCACCTTGATATTCGGGTACTTGTCGGTGACCTGGGCGGCCAGGTCTTTCCACGTCTGGTTGCCTTCATCGCCCTGGGACCAGAAGGACCAGTCCAAGGAAACTTCGCCGCCGGCCTTGCCACCGTCTGAGGGAGCCGCGGAACCGCACGCGCTGGCGCCCAGTGCAAGCGCGCCACCCAGCGCAATTGCAGTTAGCTTCGTTGCTAATTTCATGTCAATCCTTCGTCAGTACCGTAGGCTCGTTGGCCTTGTGCTTATAATTAATTCGGCGCCGAATTAATGGCGTGATGTTAGGATAATCACAAGAGCCGGTGATAGTCAACACGGGCTCATCAAGGGGGAAAAAATTTCGAAGACGCGGGTCCGCCCCCACACGACCCCTACACGCGACGCCGTCAGCCGCGCCGAGATACTCGGGCTTTTGGGGCAGACAGGCAAATTGAGCCGCAGTGAAATCGCCAAGCTGCTGAGTCTGGGGCCGGCAACCGTCACCGCGCAAGTCCGGAAACTCATCTCAGATGGATACGTCCGTGAGCTGGCCGTGGACGCGCGATCCGGAGCAGGACGGCCCCGGATCCCGGTGGAGCTAATTCCGGACGCCGCCCTGGTCATCGGTGTCAGTGTGACCCCGACGAGCTTGATCACCGTGACCATGCTGATCGACGGCACCATCCTCAATGCCCGGTCCCACGTTTTTGACCCTTCACAACACGTGGTGGAGCAATTCAGTGGTGTAGTGAATGACCAGCGGGCGGCATTGGATCACCCGGAGCGTGTGATTGCCGTGGGGATCTCCATCTCGGGTGCCGTTGACCAGGCACTGTCGACGGTTCGAATCTCCACGACGTTGAATTGGCAGGACTTTGATCTTGGCCCCCAGCTGCAGCGGGCCGTCGGTCTTCCCGTCTTCGTCTCAAATGACTTGTTTGCTTTGTCTACCCGCGAGGTCAGTTTTGGGTTCGGTCACGACAGGGATGATTTTCTTCTGCTGGGCCTTGGCTACGGCGTCGGCCTGGGCATCGTCAACCGGCGGCGGGTGTTCAGTGGCTCGGGGGGCTCATCAACTGAGTTTGGCCACATGTCCGTGGACATCAACGGGCCGCTGTGTGTTTGCGGTAACTACGGCTGCCTTCAGGTTTACGCAGGCCTGGCGGAGCTTCTGCAGCAGGCACCAGGGCATCCTGCTGCCGGCAACCTGGCGCAGCTCCAGGCCCGGCTCGAAGTCGACCCTGACCGCGAACTTGTTGAGTTCATGCAGGAGATTGGGCACCGCCTTGGGCGTTCCGTTGGCGGAATTGTGAATCTTTTGGGTATTGGGACGATTATCATAGCGGGCGAAACCACCTGTCTGTGGCCCGCCATGAGTGAGGGTTTCAACCGCGGCTTGCATGGAACGGTACTCAAGTTTTTGCACCCGGTGGAAGTCACGGTCAAGACGTGGACTGAATCAGAAGACGCGGTGGGAGCGGCCGGGTTGGCTTTGCACAATGCCATCAGTCTCAATGTTCCACTTCATGCCCGTGGCCGCCTTCCCCAGACGGCCACGGAGTAGGGTGGACCTGTGACTGTGGGTCCATCTCCGACACGTAGACCGGCACCAACCCTTTCATGTCAAGTTGCTTGACATCGATGTTGAGTTCGCCGAGCGGGTCGCTGAGGACCTGGTCATCCAGTGTTGTCAGGAATATAAACGGCAGTTCTGTGCCTGAACCCAAGTGCCGGACCGCCGAGACGCGATTCCCCCGAACACTGCGGACGGTCACGGTTTCCACCGGCTCTGCCAGTGCGAACAGGTAGGTTTTGTTGCCAGCGGCTGTGCTGAGTCCGTAGTACTGCCACGGCTCAAGGCCCGGCCGAACCCCGTGCACGGCGTCCTTGTTGCGGTCCATCCACCCCGCCAGCCCGTCCAGCAGGGCGAACTGCTCGGGCGCGAGGCTGCCATTGGCCGTAGGCCCACATTAAGCAGCAGATTTCCGCCCTTGGCGACTACTTCAACTGCGGTCCGGATGATCTCGTACAGTGGCTTGTAGTTCTGGTCCTCGGGCACGTAGCTCCAGGTGTCGCACCTGGTCATGCAGCATTCCCACGGCTCATCCAAGGGCCGCGTTGGAATGAACTGCTCCGGAGTTCGATAGTCGCCACTGCCGACCAGCCTGTCATTGATCACAATGTCCGGCGCCAGGGAGCGGATGTGGGATTCAAGCCCTACCGATTCCCATTCCTCGCGCGTGGGCTCCCATTCGTCGTCGAACCACAGCAAGCCAATGAGCCCGTACCAGGTCAGCAATTCCGTCAGCTGGTCCTTGACATACTGCTGGTAGGCGCCCCAGTCATTGGCACTTGGACGGAGGTATTTGCCGTGTGGGTCTGGCCGCATCTCGTCAGTAAATGCCGGCTACTGTGCATGCCGCCAATCAGAGAGAGAGTAGTAAAGCCCTACTCTGATTCCCGCGGCACGGAAGGCCTCCGTGTACTCCCTGACCAGGTCTTCGCCCACGCAGGCCATACGGGGACGACGCAAGGGTCCGCCCGATGGCTCTCGAGGGCCACGACGACTATCCGCTGTGGTGCCGAGCCGTGAACGCTGCCTACTTCATCCCTGCGGCGGCCGCCTTGCCAGCCAACGCCACCGGGTCCCAATGTTCCGGATCGAAGCTCTCAGCGGTGCTGTGATAGTCCGTAACTAGGGTGGTGGATTGTAGCCCAGTCCCACCGCACCAAGCAGCGGCCATGATGCCTCCAGGCCCTGCTGGCTCGCATGGTAGTAGTGAATGAACCTGCCCAGGCCGGCCGATTTAAACCAGTGCTCCGTATGCGCGCCGGCGTTCGGCCCCAAGGGGGCCTCCGTTTTAGGGTCGTGAACCTTTTGATCGGTCCAATCGATTGCACTGCTCAAGGCTGTTCCCCATTCCATTCGATTGCCAGGATCGTATACGGCCATGGTCAAGCCGGTACACCCTCCGGGTATTGCCGCCGAAGATGGCGTCCGCCACGTCGGAACCAGGCCCATCCAACACTAAAGTAAGAACCCGCGGCCAAATCGCCTCCGCGCCAGCCAGCACGGCCACCGGACAGTCAGTCCCGAACATGGGCCATTTCGAACCAAACACCTCAAGCGCATGTTCGACGACGTCCCCCAGTTCGGCTGTTGTCCTCGCCTCCCAGCCCACCTCAGTCGTCAGGCCGGAAAGCTGGGCCACCACGTTCAGCAGGGGGCCATCGCGGCCAGGCCTCCGCTGGCAATGGGCGGCTTGCCCAAGGGGTCAAGGAGAAAGCTGGTGTCTGGGTTCGTCCGGCGCGGCCCACCTGGTGCTCAACCGGGTCCTCAGCGACATCGGCACCCGCCGCTGACTCCAGGCAGCCCGCTCCCCCACTGCTTCCGCCAAAAAATGACACCGATCCCGCTTTCGGAGGCCGGGATCTCGGGCTCCGAAAGCGGGATCGGTGTCGAAAACCAAGAAGGGTGGGCGGGTCGTCCAGAAACACCCCGTTGGTGAGTGAGCGTTCGCCAAAACACCCCGTTGGTGAGCGAGCGTCGGGGTGGCGGGACGGCGTCGGGGTGGCGCGGCTTGCGGAGATTATGCAAAGCACGACGGCGCCTGCCGACCCACTAGGGTCCGGCAGGCGCCGTCGTGCTTGGAGAGACTAAGTGTCAACCAGCGTTAGCGGGAGACGGAGCCGTCGGTGTAGTCGTCATTGCTGCCGACCCAGGAGAACAGCTTGCGCAGTTCGCGGCCGGTGGACTCGATGGGGTGCTCTTCGCCCTTCTTGCGCAGTGCCAGGAATTCCGGTGCGCCGGCATCCTGGTCCTCGATGAAGCGCTTGGCGAAAGCACCGCTCTGGACGTCCGCGAGGACAGCCTTCATGTTTTCCTTCACCTCGGGGGTGATGACGCGCGGGCCGGAGACGTAGTCGCCGTACTCTGCGGTGTCGGAAACGCTCCAGCGCTGCTTGGCAATGCCGCCTTCCCACATGAGGTCAACGATGAGCTTGAGCTCGTGCAGCACCTCGAAGTAGGCGATTTCCGGCTTGTAGCCGGCTTCGGTCAGAACTTCGAAGCCGTACTGGACGAGCTGTGAAGCGCCACCGCAGAGAACTGCCTGCTCGCCGAACAGGTCGGTTTCGGTCTCTTCGGTGAAGGTGGTCTCAATGACGCCTGCACGGGTTCCGCCGATGCCCTTGGCGTAGGACAGTGCCAGCGCCGTGGCGCCACCGGTGAAGTCCTGCTCAACAGCGATCAGGTCGGGGATGCCGCGGCCTGCTTCGAATTCGCGGCGCACGGTGTGGCCGGGAGCCTTCGGAGCAACCAGGGCAACGTCAACATCTGCCGGAGGCGTGATGTAGCCGAAGCGGATGTTGAAGCCGTGGCCGAAGAACAGGGCGTCGCCGGCCTTCAGGTTCGGGGCAATGTCTTCTGCGTAAACGAAGCGCTGGACCTGGTCCGGGGTGAGGATCATGATCACGTCGGCTTCTGCCGTTGCCTCGGCAACGCTGAGGACGCGCAGGCCCTCAGCCTCTGCCTTGGCGATGGACTTGGAGCCCGCCTTCAGGCCGACGCGAACGTCAATGCCTGAATCGCGCAGGTTCAGTGCGTGTGCGTGGCCCTGGCTGCCGTAGCCGATAACGGCGACCTTGCGACCCTGGATGATGGACAGGTCTGCATCGTCGTCGTAGAACATCTCAGTCACTGTGAAACTCCTTGAATAAATGGTGTGTTGCTAATGGTGAAAAGTATTTCATGCTGGCGCAGTGTGCCGGAACACATCCACGCCGTGGCTCTCGCGGACCGTGGCCCGGTAAGGCGCAGGCCCGATAAGGCGCTGATCCGGCGAGAGGCCGGCCCTTGCCGGCCCTGGCGCACCGCGCTAGGAGGCGCGCAGTGCCCGGTCGCCCATGGAACGGGATCCCCGCCCAATGGCCAAGGTTCCTGATTGCACAATTTCCCGGATGCCGAATGGCTCCAAGACGTTCAGCAATGCTGCAAGCTTGTCTGCATAGCCGGTGGCTTCAATGGTCAATGAGTCTGTGGACACATCCACCACTGAGGCCCTGAAGAGATCTGCAGCCTGGGTGACCTGCAGCCTCGTGGCAGCGTCCGCACGAACCTTGACCAGGATGTGGTCCCGTTGCACGGAATTCTCTGAAACAAGTTCAACGATCTTGATGACGTTGACCAGTTTGTTCAGCTGTTTGGTGACCTGTTCGATGAGGTCACCGTCGGCGTCGACCACTACCGTCATGCGGGATATCCCCGTAATCTCGGTGGGGCCCACGGCGAGGGAGTTGATGTTGAAGGCGCGGCGGGCAAACATGCTGGCAACGCGCGTCAAAACACCGGGCTTGTCTTCAACCAGTACGGAGAGAGTATGTCGGCTCATGTCTAGTCCTCCTCGTCCCACACCGGGGTCATGTTCCTGGCAACTTGAATTTGGTCATTACTCACGCCTGATGGCACCATCGGCCAGACCATGGAGTCCGGGCTGACCACGAAGTCGATGATGACGGGGCGGTCGTTGATGGCAAGTGCCGCTTCAATGGTTGCGTCAATGTCCTCAACGCGTTCACAGCGCAGGCCAACACAATCGTAGGCGTCTGCCAGCTTCACAAAGTCGGGCACGCGGATGGTGTCGTGGCCCGTGTTCAGGTCGGTGTTTGAGTAGCGGCTGTTGTAGAACAGCGTCTGCCACTGGCGCACCATGCCCAGCGAGGAGTTGTTGATGATGGCAACCTTGATCGGGATGTTGTTGATCCGGCAGGTGGCCAGTTCCTGGTTGGTCATCTGGAAGCAGCCGTCACCGTCAATGGCCCACACGACGCGGTCGGGGTTGCCAACTTTGGCGCCCATGGCTGCCGGAACCGAGTAGCCCATGGTGCCTGCGCCGCCGGAGTTGAGCCAGGAACGCGGGCGCTCGTACTTGATGAACTGCGCAGCCCACATCTGGTGCTGGCCAACGCCGGCCGTGTAGATCGCTTCAGGTCCGGTCAGGGCGCCAATGCGTGAGATGACGTGCTGCGGTGACATGAGACCGTCTTCGGGTTCGGTCCACCCCAGCGGGTAGGTGTCGCGCAGGTTACCCAGGAACGCCCACCAGTCGCCGAGGTCCGAGGGGCCATTGGCCTCAAACTCGGCCTTCACTGCGGCGGTCAGGTCCGGGATAATCTCCTTGACGGAGCCCACGATCGGGACATCTGCCGTGCGGTTCTTGGAAATCTCGGCAGGGTCGATGTCTGCGTGGATGACCTTTGCGTGCGGAGCGAAGCTGCTGAGCACGCCGGTGACGCGGTCATCGAAGCGGGCGCCCAGGGTGATGAGCAGGTCTGACTGCTGCAGCGCCGTGACGGCCGAAACCGAACCGTGCATGCCAGGCATGCCCACGTGCAGGTGGTGCGAATCGGGAAACGCGCCGCGTGCCATCAGCGTGGTGACAACGGGTGCGCCGGTCAGCTCGGCCAGAACCATCAGTTCTTCTGCAGCGTTGGCCTTGATCACGCCGCCACCCACGTACAGCACGGGCTTCTGGGCTTCACGGATCAGGCGGGCCGCCTCACGCAGCTGCTTGGAGTGGCCGCGGAATACGGGACGGTAGCCGGGCAGGTCGATGACCGGGGGCCAGGAGAACGTCATCTGGGCCTGCTGCGCGTCCTTGGCAAAGTCCACCAAAACGGGACCGGGGCGTCCGGTGGAGGCGAGGTGGAAGGCCTCAGCCAGGACACGGGGAATGTCGTTGGGGTCCGTCACCAGGTACGAGTGCTTGGTGATGGGCATGGTGATGCCCACGATGTCAGCCTCCTGGAAGGCATCCGTGCCAATCACGGAACTGGCCACCTGGCCGGTGATGGCAACCAGCGGCACCGAGTCCATGTGCGCATCCATAATGGCCGTGACGAGGTTGGTGGCGCCGGGACCCGACGTCGCAATGCACACACCAACGTTGCCGGTGACCATGGCGTAACCCTGGGCTGCGTGGCCCGCACCCTGCTCATGGCGCACCAGAATGTGGTTGAGGGACGACGCCATGAGTGGGTCGTACGTCGGCAGGATTGCCCCGCCGGGAAGGCCGAAAATGTCCTTGACACCAAGCTCTTCAAGCGAGCGCACCAGAGCCTCTGAACCGGTCATCTGAATAGGCGCCACAACATTGTTGGGACCTACGACGTCGGAGGTTGCGTTAATGGTGCTCACGGCACCAGATGCGGTGCCACCTTGGGCACCGTGCGCGGAGGACTTGGCTGCCATCAGCGCTGGGCTGGCGGGCGTTCCTTTACTCATCGGTTCTTCCTTTGGGAAACTCATACTCTCGGGTACATCTACTGTGGTTGCGTTCAAATCTTGGTGGATCACGCAGTGATTCGAGTTGCCGCTGGTGTGTGGAAACAAAAAAACCCCTCAGCCCATAAGGCTTTCATCGAGGGGTATGCACGTGGTGTGGCTTTCTCTCATCAGAAAGCCACGGAGCCAATGACCATGGGTGTGGTCATTTCGCGTCACGCGCTAGCTAATGACGACTAGAAGCTTTGGTTGCATACCTGTAGTCTCCCGTTTTTCGCTCGCGAGTGTCAAACAGCCCACAACCCCGTCTCACTATCTGGACGTGATGTCCACCCTATGGGCATGCCCTTGTTTCAGCCGCAATAGGCGCCCGTTGAAGCACTGTTGACGAGCTTGGCATACTTGGCCAGTACGCCCGAGGTGAACTTGGCCGGGAGCGGTTTCCAGCCAATCTTGCGGGACTCAAGCTCCTCTTCATCCACGAGCAGGTCGAAGGACCGCGCCGCAATGTCCACCCGGATTTTGTCGCCGTCGCACACAAAGGCGATGGGTCCGCCGTCGACCGCTTCAGGGGCAACGTGGCCAATGCATAGCCCAGTGGTGCCGCCGGAGAAGCGCCCGTCAGTGAGCAGCAGGACATCCTTGCCGAGGCCTGCCCCCTTGATGGCGCCTGTGATGGCAAGCATCTCGCGCATGCCGGGGCCGCCCTTGGGGCCTTCATAGCGGATAACGACGACGTCGCCGGCGTGAATTTCGCCCCGCTCGAGGGCCGCCAGGGCACCCTGCTCACGCTCAAACACCCGGGCGGTTCCCTCAAAGACGTCCAGGTCGAAGCCCGCGCTCTTGACCACGGCGCCGTCAGGAGCGAGGGACCCGTGCAGGATGGTGATGCCGCCGGTCTTGTGGATCGGGTTGTCCAGCGCGCGCAGGACCTTGCCGTCGGGATCCGGCGGGTTGATCTCAGCCAGGTTCTCCGCAACTGTTTTGCCCGTGACGGTGAGGGCGTCGCCGTGGAGGAGTCCGGCGTCGAGCAGTGCCTTCATGATGACGGGCACGCCGCCGATCTTGTCGACGTCGAACATGACGTAGCGGCCGAAGGGTTTCAGGTCACCCAGATGCGGGATCTTGTCGCCAATGCGGTTGAAGTCGGCGAGGGTGAGGTCCACGTGTGCCTCGCGGGCGATGGCGAGCAGGTGCAGCACGGCGTTGGTGGAGCCGCCGAAGGCCATGGTGACGGCGATGGCGTTTTCGAAGGCCTTTTTGGTCATGATGTCGCGGGCGCGGATGCCTTTTTCGAGGAGGTGCACCACCGCCTCACCGGATTTGCGGGCGTACATGTCGCGACGGCGGTCGGCACTGGGAGGGGCGGCGGAACCGGGCAGGGACATGCCGAGTGCCTCGCCGATGCAAGCCATGGTGTTGGCGGTGTACATGCCGCCGCACGCGCCTTCGCCGGGGCAGATGGCTCGTTCGATGGAGTCGAGGTCCTTCATGCTCATGGTGCCGGCCGCACAGGCACCGACGGCTTCGAAGGCGTCGATGAGCGTGACTTCCTTCTCCGTGCCGTCCTCCATTTTGGCGAAGCCCGGCATGATGGAGCCGGCGTACAAGAAGACGCTGGCGAGGTTCAGGCGGGCGGCGGCCATGAGCATGCCGGGCAGGGACTTGTCGCAGCCAGCCAACAGGACGGACCCGTCAAGGCGTTCGGCCATCATGACCGTTTCCACCGAGTCTGCAATGACTTCACGGGAGACGAGGGAGAAGTGCATGCCTTCGTGGCCCATGGAGATGCCGTCCGAGACGGAGATGGTGCCGAATTGCATGGGGAATCCGTCAGCGGCGAAGACGCCTTCCTTGGCGCCCTGGGCCAGGCGGTTCAGCGAAAGGTTGCACGGGGTGATCTCGTTCCAGGAACTGGCCACGCCGATCTGGGGCTTGCGGAAGTCGTCGTCACCCATGCCGATGGCCCGGAACATGCCGCGGGCCGGGGCGGCGTGGATGCCGTCGGTGACCACACGGCTGCGGGGCTTGATGTCGGGTTTGCCATCTGCTGCGAGAACGACGGGATCTTCAGCTGAATTCTTCTCCGGGCTCATGTGCGCCAGTCTATGACGCAAAGGTGATCAGGGCCACCAGGCGCGGATTGGCGGGCTGTTCGCGTGATTGGCGGGTGCCGCCGGGAAAATATTTGACCGGCTTTCTGCCGGGAACTTCCCCGTGATTCCGCGGGTTCCACCGCCCCAAAATGTGATCCCCACCGCAAAACACCCCGAAGTGCCTTTTTCGATTTCACATGGACTGGAAAAAGCCGTATAGTTTCATGTCGTTGCAAGGAACACGACGGACACAAACTGTTGTGCGCCATAGCAGCGAATAGTCGCACCCCTAGCTCAATTGGCAGAGCAATTGACTCTTAATCAATGGGTTTCCGGTTCAAGTCCGGAGGGGTGCACAGAGTAAGGGCCGTTCCAATACTGGTAACAACCGGCGTTGGAACGGCTTTTTACTGAAGTAAAAAGTCGCACCCCTAGCTCAATTGGCAGAGCAATTGACTCTTAATCAATGGGTTTCCGGTTCAAGTCCGGAGGGGTGCACATGGTAAAACCGCTCCAACACCGGCAAGCGCCGGGGTTGGAGCGGTTTTTTTATTGCCTGTTTAATGCCCCTACTCATCGCTTGTTCCCCCGTCTATTCCGTGGCTCTGGCTGTGAAATCATGCTTTGGCGGGCCGTTTCGTGACCCACTGATCCAGCGTTGAGCTCGCGTCCGCAGCCAATTTGTCCCACCATTGGCCCGGTATGCTCGCGGGATGACATTAGAGCGCTGGGAGCGGGCTGCAGAGTGGCCCTTGATCGTAATATCGGTGCTGTTCTTGGCGGCTTACTCTGTCCAAGTTCTGGCGTCAGGAACGGCGGTCAAGGTCGCCGGCTGGTTCATGGCGGTCACGTGGGGGTTGTTCCTGGTTGATTATGTGGTTTCGCTCTGGCTGGCTCCGCGGCGGCTCTCCTGGTTCTTCCGGCACTTGCATGAGTTGGCCATCGTGGTGCTGCCAATGCTCCGCCCGCTCCGGCTGTTGAGGCTGGTGACATTGATTGGCGTTCTGCAACGGGTGGCAGGCAATGCGCTGCGCGGTCGGGTGGCGACCTATGTAGTCGCTGCTTCGGGATTGCTGGTGTATATCGGCGCACTTGCCATGTACGACGCCGAGAAGGCGTCTCCTGAGGCTTCCATCAAGTCCTTTGGTGACGCCGCCTGGTGGGCGATTGTGACGATCACTACCGTGGGCTACGGGGATCTGTCTCCATCGACAGGCACGGGCAGGGTAATTGCTGTTGGCCTAATGATTGGCGGCATAGCATTGCTCGGTATCGTAACTGCAACGTTAGCGTCGTGGTTGGTGGAGAAAGTCTCGGCCGAGGATTCTAATTCTCAGGCAGTGACCGTCGATCATTTGGAACTGCTCCGGGAAGAAATTCGGGCACTCCGCCTTCAGCGAGAGGCCATTCCCTCGGCTGTCCCAGAGGAATCCACGAGCGGCGCACACGCACTCCCCTAATATTCCTCACTTCCCCCAATAATCCCCGTTTATTACTCCAGCTTTTCGCTTATTTGCTGTTTTTCAACGGCGTCGGCGAACTTCCACCCGGCGGGCTGCGGCTACGATCCGCCGCCCGTTGAAAAAGTGACATCGATCCCGCCTTACGACACCGGGATCCCGGGCTCCGAAAGTGGCATCGGTGTCATTATTGCCAGCCGTCCCTGCATTTGCGGCTGGCAGGCCGACTGGCGGGCTCGAAGGGTGGGGCCCAATTTAGCCACCCGGCGCAACTCACCTAGGCTGAAAACCAGCCCAAACACTTCCACGAACCAGGAGCCTTCCATGTCTGAACGCCTTGTTGCCGGCGATGTCGCACCGTCCTTCACCCTCTCCAACGCCGACGGCGGCACCACCTCACTCACCGATTTTGCCGGCCAGAACGTCATCCTGTTCTTTTACCCGGCAGCCATGACGCCCGGCTGCACCAAGCAAGCCTGCGACTTCCGCGACAATCTGGGCTCCCTGCAATCACACGGGTACAAGGTGCTGGGCATCTCCCCCGACCCAGTGGCCAAGCTGGAAAAGTTTGCCGCCCGCGACTCCCTGACCTACCCGCTGCTCAGCGACGAAGACCATGCCGTGGCCGACGCCTATGCAGCGTGGGGCGAGAAGAAGAATTACGGCAAGACGTATGAGGGCCTGATCCGCTCAACCATCGTGGTTGACGGCGACGGCAGGGTTGCCGTGGCCCAGTACAACGTGCGCGCCACCGGCCACGTGGCCAAGCTGCGCCGCGATTTGAAGATCGACGACGCTTAGCTGCCAGTCCCGGCCTTGCCGAGGTGCTGCGGCGTTCCCAAATAACGCGCCATAAGTGCTGCGGCGTTGGGGAAAACACCCCAGAAGGTGCTGCGGCGTTCATAGTGGCGGATGCCCTGACTGGCGCACGGCACACAAAAAGCCTCCGTCGATTCATTTCGACGGAGGCTTTTTCACTGTGCGCAAGAGGGGACTTGAACCCCTACGCCCGAAGGCACAGGTACCTAAAACCTGCGTGTCTACCAATTCCACCACTCGCGCGGGTGCATTGAAGCATGAACAATACTACCGGCTCGGCCCCGCAACTTTGACCACGGCGCAGCGCTCACAGGGGATCAGTCAGATTCTCCTACTAAGATGAGTGGCTGAGCCAAAAACCCATGCAACAAGGAGAACTCCACGTGACACGCCCTGCCGGCCCACGGCGCTTGGTGCTCCGGCGCGCGGTGGCGATGTCCGCCGTCGTGCTTCTTGCGGTGACAGCCTGCACGGCCGCTCCCGAACCGTCGCCCACCACGGCACCAAGCACCGCGGCGCCGGAAACCGTCTTCAATTTCGGCACCGGTTCGGACCCGCTGGGATTTGATCCGGCGCTCGTCTCAGACAACGAGTCCTACCGTGTGACGCGGCAGGTGCTGGAGGGGCTGATGACGATCGACCCCGTCACCGGCGCCCCTGCCCCCAGCCTGGCCACCACGTGGGAAGAGCTCGACGGCGGACTGTCGTACCGCTTCGAGCTGCGCCCCGACGTGAAATTCCAGGACGGCACGGACTTCAACGCCGCAGCTGTGTGCGCCAACTTTGAGCGCTGGTACTCCTTCACGCCCGCAACACGCGGCGACGGCTCCTCGACGATGTTCAAGCAGATTTTTCGCGCTTTCAAGGACGACGCCAAGAATTCCCTGTACGACGGCTGCACGGTTACTGGGCCGTTGGAAGTCACGCTCGGGCTGAAGATGCGGCTCACGGGATTCCTGCAGGCGCTGACCCTGCCGGCCTTTGCGATCTCTTCCCCCGCAGCCCTGGCGGCCGGAACCGCCGACGTCCTGGACAAGACCTTTTCCGCCAACAAGGTCTCCAACTATGGACTGCACCCCGTGGGAACCGGGCCGTTCACCTTCACCTCGGCTGCGGCCGGCGGCGTCACCCTAAACGCCAATGCCAACTACTGGGGCACCAAGAGCGCCATCAGCACGCTGAATTTCAAGACGTTCGAACAGCCCGAGACGCGGTTCGCTGCGTTGGAGGACGGCACCCTTGACGGCTTCGATCCGGTCACGCCCGGCAACTACGACAAGCTCATCAAGAGCGGCAAGCAGGTGCTCCAGCGCGATCCGTTCTCCGTCATGTACGTCGGGATCAACCAAAAGATTCCAGTCCTCAAGGAACTGAAGGTCCGTGAGGCCATTGCCGCGGCCGTGGACAAGGCCACCCTCGCCAGCAACTATTTCATCGCCGGCACGGCACCCACCGCGCAGTTCATCCCGCCCAAACTCAGCGGTTTCAACAAGGCCGTTGAAGGCATCCCGTACGATCCAGCCAAGGCCAAGACGTTGCTGGGCGAGTCGGGCTACAACGGCGAAGAGCTCAAGTTCTACTACCCCACCAACTCGGCCCGGACGTACCTGCCCCTGCCCGAAAAGGTGTACGCCCAGATCGCAGCCGAGCTGACGGCCATCGGCTTGAACATCAAGCCCGTCCCGATCCCGTGGAGCGACGGCTATGTCACGGCCGTGACGAACGACGGCGACCATGCCTTGAGTTTGATGGGTTGGAACGGCAGCTACGCCGACCCGGACAACTTCGTGGGCCCACTCTTCGGTTCCCCCAGCGCGGAACTGGGCCTGGATGATCCACAGCTGGTCTCCAAGATCACCCGCGCCCGGAGCATGCCCAACGGGCCCGACCGGGTGGCCGCGTATGAATCGATCAGCAAGCAGCTGGCGGAAACCGTGCCGGCCGTGCCGATTGCCTTCCCCATCTCGGCCCTCGCCCTATCCGACAAGGTGTTGTCCTATCCGCTCAGCCCGGTGCTCAACGAGGTCTTCAACCAGGTCCAGCTGGCCCCGGCGGCCGGTTAGCGGCCCGCGCCGCCGGCACGCTGAGCCCCGCGGAGCAGCCCGGCAGGGCACCTTGGGTGAGAGGGTCCGGCGTCGTGCTTAACGGGGTGAAATGCCCGCGATTTACGCATCCAGTGCCTACCGCGATACGCTTCTACCGCTAGGAAGAGCCTCTACCGGAGTTGACTGTGACCTTCATTTCGAACACCAAAGACGCTGATGTTGTCCTTATCGGGGGCGGCGTCATGAGCGCAACGCTGGGCACGATGCTCAAGCAACTGGAACCAAACTGGAAGATCGTGCTGTTCGAACAGCTCGACACGCCAGGCTTGGAATCCTCCAGCCCCTGGAACAATGCCGGCACGGGACACTCCGCGCTCTGCGAACTCAACTACTCACCCGCGGCCAAAGACGGCACGGTGAACCCGGCCAAGGCCATCCACATCAACGAACAGTTCCAGCTGTCCCGCCAGTTCTGGGCGCACCTGGTGGATGAATCGCTGATCGGCTCCCCCAAGGGCTTCATCAACACGGTCCCGCACATGAGCTTTGTCATCGGCGAAGCGCACCGGGCGTTCCTGAAGGCCCGGCACGAGGCGCTGCAGGCCAACCCCGTCTTTGCCTCCATGGAATACTCCGAGGACCCGGCGCAGATCGCCAAGTGGGCGCCGCTGGTCATGAAGGGCCGCGACCCGCAGGAAATCGTCACCGCCACCCGCGCCGCCGAAGGCACCGACGTCGACTTTGGCGCCCTGACCCGTGAGCTCATCGGCTACATGGGCGAGAACGGCGTCGAGATCAACTACGGCACCACCGTCACCGACGTTGCCCGGGCCACCGACGGCGGCTGGGACGTTGCGCTGAAGCACCCCGCCTCCGGGGAGCACGGCAAGATCAAGGCCAAGTTTGTGTTCATCGGCTCCGGCGGCGGTGCCCTGCACCTGTTGCAGAAGTCGGGCATCCCCGAGGGCAAGGGCTTTGGCGGCTTCCCCGTCTCCGGCCAGTTCTTCCGCTGCACCGATGAAAAACTTGCCAAGCAGCACAGCGCCAAGGTGTACGGCCAGGCGTCAGTGGGCGCCCCGCCCATGTCGGTCCCGCACCTGGACACCCGCTACGTTGACGGCAAGCGTTCACTGCTGTTCGGCCCGTACGGCGGATTCTCCACCAAGTACCTCAAGACCGGCAGCTACATGGACCTGCCCGGCTCCATCCGCCCCAACAACATCATCCCGATGCTGGCTGTTGGCAAGGACAACCTGGACCTGGTCAAGTATCTGGTCACCGAGGTCACCAAGACGCACGCCGGCAAGGTGGAGGCGCTCCACGAGTACTTCCCCGAGGCCGACGGCAAGGACTGGGAGCTGATCACGGCAGGCCAGCGGGTGCAGATCATCAAGAAGGACGCCAAGAAGGGCGGCCTGCTGCAGTTCGGCACCGAGGTCATCACGGCCGCCGACGGATCGCTCTCCGCATTGTTGGGTGCCTCCCCCGGCGCCTCAACGGCCGTGCCGATTATGCTGGAGCTGTTGCAGCGTTGCTTCCCGCGCAAGTTCAAGCTGGAGTGGCAGGATTCCCTGCGCACCATGATGCCCACCTACGGCAGCACGCTAAACGATGACGCGGAACTATTTGAGAAGACCCTGGCCGCAACGGCCGCTTCTTTGCAGTTGAAGACGGACAAAGCCTAACGCTCCCCGCATCGCTGGAGGGGACCGGCACTTAGCAGTGGGAGAAACTTGATGTTCAAGCTGGCCAAAATGTCCTTGGGGAACCGGGCATTGATCGCCCTCATCACCATCTTCGCCATGGTGTTCGGGGTGATCACGCTCGGTTCACTCAAGCAGGAACTCATCCCCAGCATCGAGTTCCCGCAAATCACGGTGGTCTCGGCCATGCCGGGAGCCTCCCCCGCCGTCGTGGACAAACAGGTCAGCGAGCCGCTTGAGGCTGCGCTGAACGCGGTGGAGGGGCTGGAATCCAGCACCTCCACCTCCCGCAGCGGCTTCTCCACCATCAACCTGGCGTTCACGTACGGCACCAACCTGGACCGTGCCCGGAACCAGATTGACCGGGCCATCTCCAACGTCGCCTCCCGCCTGCCCGACGGTGTCCAACCGCAGCCCATCGCCGGCAGCATCGCCGATTTCCCCATCGTGTTCATGGCCGTCTCCTCCGACCAGGACCTGGCCGCGCTCAACACAGACCTTGCGCGCATCGCCGTTCCCAAGCTCATGAAGATCGACGGCGTCCGCAGCGCCGATGTGACCGGCGCCAACTCCCAGCACATCCAGATCCTGCCGAACCCTGCCAAGATGACGGCCGCCGGGGTCACCGTGGGCTCCATTGCCGACGCCCTAAAGAACAACGGCACCCTGATCCCCGTCGGTTCGCTGACCACCGACGGCACCACCCTGTCCATCCAGGCCGGCAGCCCCGTTGACTCCATCGACGCCGTCAAGGCCCTGCCGCTGGCTGTCACCGGTCCCGCCACAGGGCCCGGCGCCGCACCGGCCGGCCCCGCCGAGGGATCCGGCGCCGCACCCACCATCGAATCCGTCGCCACCGTGGCCCTGGCGGATGACCCCACCACCTCCATCACGCGCACCAACGGCGAGGCCACGCTGGCCCTGTCCATCACGAAGAAGCCGGACGCCGACACCGTTACGCTGTCCCAGGAAATCGCCGCGGCCATGCCGGAACTGACGGCGTCCATGGGCAACAACACGAAGTTTGTCACCGTCCTTGACCAGGCCCCCTTCATTGAAAAATCCATCCACGACCTGACGGTGGAGGGTCTGCTGGGACTCGGGTTCGCCGTCGTGGTTATCCTGATTTTCCTCATGTCGGTGCGCTCCACGCTGGTCACCGCCATCTCCATCCCGCTCTCGCTGCTGGTGACGTTCATCGGGCTGTGGGCCACGGGATATTCGTTGAACATCCTGACCCTGGGCGCGCTCACCATTGCCATTGGGCGGGTGGTGGACGACTCCATTGTGGTGATCGAGAACATCAAGCGGCACCTCAGTTACGGCGAGGACAAGAAAACCGCCATCCTGGCCGCGATTCGCGAGGTTGCCGCGGCCATCACCGCCTCGACGCTGACCACGGTGGCCGTGTTTCTGCCCATCGCGTTTGTGGGCAGCCTGGCCGGGGAGCTGTTCCGCCCGTTCGCGCTCACCGTCACGTTTGCGCTGCTCGCCTCCCTGCTCGTCTCGCTCACCATTGTGCCGGTGCTGGCGTACTGGTTCCTGAAGTCCCCCGCGCCGGCCGATTCCGCCATGTTGCTGGACGACGCCGGAGCCCCCTTGGGCGGCAAGGCGCTGCTGCGCGCTGTGGAAGAGAAGGAACGATCCTCCTGGCTGCAGCGCGGCTACCTGCCCATCCTCGCCAAGACCCAAAAGCACCCCGTGGTGACGCTGATTGCTGGCGGCATTGTGCTGGCGGCGACGCTCGCCATGACCCCGCTGCTGCCCACCAATCTGCTGGGTGACACCGGCCAGAACAGCCTGAGCATCCAGCAGGACCTGCCCGCCGGCACCAGCCTTGAGGTGACAAACGAGGCCGCCAAGAAGGTGGAAACCGCCCTGGACGGCATCGACGGCATCACCGATGTGCAGGTGACGATCGGCAACGCCTCCGGCGGTTTCGCCGCGCTCCTGTCCTCCGGTGCGTCCAGCGCCTCGTTCCAGGTCATCACCGACCCCGACGCCGACCAGGTCGCCCTGCAGGACACCGTGCGGTCAACTGTTGAGGGTGTCAAGGATGCGGGCAAGATCAGCCTGGGCGCCCAGGGTGGCGGCTTCGGCATGTCATCCTCCGTCGACATCACCGTCAAGGCGACCACCGGCGAGGAACTGCAGCAGGCGTCCGACACCCTGGTCAAGGCCATGACGGGGCTGCCCGGCGCCCAGTCGGTGACGAGCAACCTCGGCGGTTCACAGCCTGTTGTCCAGGTGAGCGTTGACCGGGCCAAGGCGGTTGCCGCCGGGCTCGATGAGCAGCAGATCACCGGACTGCTGGCCGCCACCGTCAGCCCGATTCCGGGCGGCACCGTGCGCATCGACACCACCGACTACCGGGTGCAGATTGGCCTGGGCACGCAGTTTGATTCCGTCGCCGCACTGGCTGCGGCGCAGATCCCCACTGCCGCAGGCATGGTTCCACTCTCCGATGTGGCCACCGTGGCCGAGGTGCAGACGCCGTTGACGGTGACATCCTCCAACGGCCAGCGCACGGCCACTGTCTCGGTGACGCCCGAAGGTGATGCGCTGGGCTCCCTCAGTTCCGAGGTGGCGAACAAGCTGGACGCCACCACACTGCCGGCGGGTACGATCGCCACGATCGGCGGTGCGGCCACGCAGCAGGCTGAGTCGTTCCAGCAGCTGGGCCTGGCCATGCTCGCCGCAATCGCCATTGTCTACGTGATCATGGTGGCGACGTTCAAGTCGCTCATCCAGCCGCTGATCCTGCTGGTGTCCATCCCCTTTGCAGCCACCGGCGCCATCGCGCTGTTGCTGATCACCGGCATCCCGCTGGGCCTGCCGTCCTTGATTGGCCTGCTGATGCTGGTGGGCATCGTGGTCACGAACGCCATTGTGCTCATTGACCTGATCAACCAGTACAGGGAGCCTTCCGGCGACCGGCCTGCCATGAACGTGGCCGACGCCATTGAACATGGCGCCCGCCAGCGTTTGCGACCCATTTTGATGACGGCCCTGGCCACCATCTTTGCCCTGACACCCATGGCGCTGGGCGTGACGGGCAGCGGCGGCTTCATTTCCCAGCCGCTGGCCGTTGTGGTGGTGGGCGGGCTCATCTCCTCCACGGCTTTGACGTTGATCCTGGTTCCCGTGCTGTACCGCCTCGTTGAGGGTCGCAAGGAACGCCACGATCTCATGAAGGCGCTGAAGGTGGTGCACACGCCGTCCGGTGGTGCGGGCGGTTCGGGCGCGAAGGGCAGTTCGGGCGCGAAGGGCGGTGCGGGCGATTCGGGCGCGAAGGGCAGCAAGGCCGGTTCCGAGGCAAAGGCCGGCTCCGGCTCCGACACAAAGGCCGGCTCCTCGGCCGGCTCACCGCCGCAGCCCGCCCCCGAGTTCCAGGACTGGACCACGGGAGCCATCCCGAAGGTGCGCGGCCGCCGCGCCGCCACGGACTGACCCACGGCCCCTGCACCTACCCGTACTTTTCCCCATTCCATTACGCAGTTGTTAGACCCCCACATTCGATTACGCACTTGTTAGACCGATTTCATCAATTTCCGCCGTTTTTGGTCTAACGAGTGCGTAATGGAATTCTGGAGGAGGCGCCCTGTGGATAACTTCTGCGGGCGCCTGTGGAAATTGCCATGATTGAGGCATGACTTCCCTTGTTCATCTGCCAGAGCCGTTCCATTGGTCACCCTTCACGGTGTCTGAGGCGCTCAACCACGGCGCCAGCTATGGCGAGCTCTGCCACCGTGAAGTAGTCACACTCAGCCGCGGCATCAAGATCGTGAAGCATGATTCCGATGTCCCCCTCGCGCTTTTGACGCGCCCCTATACCGTGGTTACCGGATACTCTGCAGCGTCTCACGCGACAGCTTTTAGGATTTGGGATTTCCCGGGATTCTTGCCGGGATCACACGATGAAACCATCCACATTTCACGTCAGTATCCGCATACGGCTCCGCGCCGAAACGGAGTTGTGGGACACCGTACAGCACTGCTGAATGACGAAGTCCATTGCTTGAACGGCTTGTGGATCACCAACAGGATCAGAACATGGTTGGACTGTGCCAATGGAATGTCCGTCGAGGAACTTGTGGTGGTTGCCGATCATCTCCTCCGGATTCCCCGACTAGAATTTGAAGGCCGCTCCGAGCCGTACACCACCATCCATGAACTTGAGGTGCTTCTTGCCCGGCACTCGGGCACTCCGGGCATCGTCAAGGCGCGAGAAGCACTTAGCCTGGCGCGGGTTGGTTCCGACTCGCCGCAGGAAACCAAGCTCCGGCTGGCGTGCGGATATGCCGGGTTGCCCGCACCGTTACTCAACGTCAAAACGCCCCTGTCAGATGGGGCTGAACGGACTCCAGACCAGTCGTACCCCGAATTCAAGGTGGCCACTGAATACGACGGCGACACCCACAACGACCCTGATCAGGTTGAACGCGACGTAAAGCGTGCAGAAGAATATCAACGGGCAGGCTGGATTGAAGTGCGGATCATGAAGCGCCACATGCGCAACGGGGCCAAGGACGCGGTGCGCAAGGTGCGCGACGCACTTTGGGCCCGCGGCTGGCGCCCCTCCCAAAATCCTTAACGCACTCGTTGGACCGATTTTGCCAAAAAGTGGACTTTTTGGTCCAACAACTGCGTAATGGATTTCTTTGGAAGGCGAGAAACGTCTTGCGGGTCAGAAATGGTGGAACGGATCAGGTACTGGACGGGGAAATTACCCCGGCAGGGTGGGGCTGAAGGCCAGCTTCGGAACGAAGTACAGGGCGATCGCCGCCACCAGTGCCGTGATGCCGCAAATCGTCCACACCAGCATGTAGCCCTCAAGCGGTGCCGCGGTGGATCCCGTGTCCGCCGTCAGCGACCCCAGCGCCTGCCCGGCCAGCGCAATGCCGAACACACACGAGGCAAACGCCCCGCCAACAGTCTTGGTGGCATTTGTCAGGCCGGTCGCCATGCCCGTTTGAGTCAGCGGCGCGGCAGCTGCGGCCGCCGACGGGAGCGCTGCCACCAGCGCACCGCTGCCGATGCCTGCGATGCCCATGTTGATGAGCACCTGCGCCGTCGAATCGTGGAACGGCAGGAACATGAGGTAACCCAAAGCAACGAGGAAGGCCGCGCCCATCAGGGTGATTCTCGGCGTCGTCCATCTGGTGACGAGAGGATAGAGGAGTGCGCCGCCCAGCATGCCGAGCACATACACGCCGATCAGGATCGAGACCACTGACGCGCTGGCGCCGAGGCCGTAACCGACCTCGGCGGGGTCGGTGCGCGCGAACGTGGATAGCGGGGCCTGTGCGCCGAGGACCGAGACGCCGAACAGGAACGCCGTCAGTTGCACGGGCCACATGCTGGGTTGGCGGAGCAGGCGGATGTCGATCAGCGGATCTTTGTGGCCCAGTTGGTGGCGGGTGAACGGGATGAGCGCGCCAATGCCAAGCACGACGGCGGCCCACGCCCACCAGGTACCGGGGCCGTTGATGCGCATGAAGGTCAGGCCGGCGGTGATGAGCAGCAGTCCGGTGGAGAGGAGGGTCAGGCCCATGAGGTCGAGCTTGCCGCCGGTGCGGTTTTCGGATTCGGGCACGCCGAACAGGATCACGAAGAAGCACAGTGTGACGGCGATGGCGGGGATCATGAGGGTCAACCACAGTTTGTCCGGGATGAGGCCGCCGATGAACCCGCCGGCGAGGGCGCCAACAATCACACCGAATTCCAGGCCGGCAACGAGGATGCCGGCGGACTTGCGGGTGAGGGCGGCGCCGTCGGGGCGATGGTGGGAGCGGCTGTAGATGAGGGCAATTTCCAGCGGCAGCCAGACGACGTAGAAGCCTTGCAGCGCCCAGGCGGCGACGAAGAACCAGAAATTGGGAGCGAAGGCCACGCCCCAGGATGCCGCGGCCGTCAGTGCGGTGGAGATGAGGAGGACTTTTCGGTGGCCGATCATGTCGCCCAGTTTCGCCAGGACGGGGACCACGAGGGCGCTGACCATGAGCTGGGCGGCCTCGAACCAGTTGACGTCGGCGTCGTGGATGCCCAGGTGGCGGGCGATGTCGGTGAGCAGGGGCGTGTAGTAGCCCTGCAGGATGCCGCTGGTCAGTTCGACGAGGACCAGGAATCCGACGATGGCGGTGGCGGTGGGCGCCAGTCTCAGACTTGTGCCGACTGATGGGCCTGCGCCGGCGGTTCGGCCGGCACTTCGGCCGTCACTGCCACGTTGCACTGAAGCCAAGGGAAACCTCCATGGATGCTGTGACATGAATTACATGCCCCTGTTGAGCATACTAATGCCAGTTTTGCTCCGGGAACATATTCGCGTCCGTGCGGGTTGAGCCGTACAATAGATACAAACGCATATATCTCGGGAATGCCGGGAGCCAGAGGAGTACAGAATGCAGTTCGGAATTTTCAGTGTTGGCGACATCACCATGGACCCCACCACGGGCCGCACGCCCACCGAACATGAACGCCTAAAGGCCATCACCACGATCGCCAAGCACGCCGAGGACATTGGCATGGACGTGTTTGCCACGGGCGAGCATCACAACCCACCGTTCTACCCCAGCTCCCCCACCACCATTCTGGGCTACATCGCCGCACAGACCGAAAAGATCATCCTGTCCACGTCGACGACGCTGATCACCACCAACGATCCGGTGAAAATCGCCGAGGACTTTGCCACGCTGCAGCATCTTTCCGACGGTCGCACGGACATTGTGCTGGGCCGCGGCAACATGGGCGCCGTCTACCCCTGGTTCGGCAAGAACAACCAGGATTCCGTGGAGCTGACCGTGGAGAACTATGCGCTGCTGCGCCGTCTCTGGGACGAGGAAGTGGTGAACTGGGAGGGCAAGTTCCGCACTCCCCTGCGCGGCTTCACGTCCACGCCCCGCCCGCTCGACGGCGTTGCCCCCTTTGTGTGGCACGGCGCCATCCGGACGCCCCAGGTTGCCGAGATTGCCGCGTACTACGGCGATGGCTTCTTCGCCAACAACATCTTCTGGCCCAAGGAACACTACATCCAGCTGATCAACCTCTACCGGGAGCGCTACGCACACTACGGCCACGGCACCCCGGAACAGGCAATCGTGGGCCTGGGCGGACAGTTCTTCATCCGCAAGAACTCCCAGGATGCCGTCAATGAATTCCGACCCTACTTCGACAATGCACCGGTCTACGGCCATGGTCCGTCAATGGAGGACTTCACATCGCAGACCCCGCTGACTGTTGGCAGCCCGGCGGAAATGATCGACAAGACGCTGGCCTTCCGCGACTACTTCGGCGACTACCAGCGTCAGCTGTTCCTGGTCGACCACGCGGGCCTGCCCTTGAAGACCGTATTGGAGCAGCTTGACCTCTTTGGCTCCGACGTCCTGCCAACCCTGCGCAAGGAATTCGCCGCCAACCGGCCCGCGTCCGTCCCGGACGCACCCACCTTCGAGGCTCGCCGCAAGGCAGCCCAGGCGAGTTCCGCCGTCGCACATTCAACGACTCAGTCAACGGAGGCGAACTGACATGTCCATAGCGGCACATCGCAGGCTGACGACCGAATCGTGGGAGTCGCTGTTGAGAACGCAGGTGGCGATGATGCGCGAGCTGCACAAGGAGCCGAGTTTCAAGGAGCTGGGCAGCCGGGAGTACGACATTTTGTACAACCTCTCGCGCTGCCCCAGCGGCTGGCTGCGGCTCAACGACCTCAATGACCACGTGCTGCTGACGCAGCCGAGCATTTCGCGCATGGTGGACAGGCTCGAGGCGCGCGGACTGATTCAGCGCAAGACGGCCGAGAACGACCGGCGCGGTGTGCTGATTGGTCTCACCGAGGAAGGTTCCGCTCTGCAAAAGAAGGTGGGCCGGGCACATGTGCAAAACATCATGGAGCTGATGGAGGTGGCGCTGAGCGACGATGAGATGCGGACCCTTTTGGAGATCACAAGCAAGCTCAGCGCGTCAGTGCAGGGCCACTAGGCGAGGGCGATTTAGCGGGTTGCCGTCAGCGAGGTGAGCATCTTTTGGATGTTCTGGTACTCGCTGGAGAGCATGTAAGTCTGCGCGTCGGCAATGGTGGGGAAGGCGCGCAGGCCCGGTGATCCCATGGGGTCGCTGGAGAATTGGAGCACGTCGCCGAACATGTAGATGCCCAATTGTTGGGACGTGACGGTGTTGTAAACCAGGCAGGCCTTGCCGTCCAGGCCCGCCGAATGGTCGGTGATGCCGTACGAGGCGAAGTAGTGCGTGGCGCCCTGAATGACGCGATAGACGAAGCGGGGTTCTACGGCTTCGCGGGATTCATTGTCGGACGGAAGCTCCATGGGGATGCTGGCCAGCACGATGTAGGGGCTCTGTGATTCCGGTTGGCACGCGCCGCCCAGCCCCGAAATTTGTGTGCCGAGCGTGGCCATCACGTGCCCCTCGTTGTTGCGCACTTCCAACTGCACGGCTCCTGTTTTCGGGGGCGGGAGGACTTTGACAGTCCAGTCGTCCGGGAGCTCGAAGCTGATGGTCTTGCCGGCGTCCGTGAAGTTTTTCCACTTCTCTGCCACCGGGCCGGGCTTTTCTGCGGGGGCTTCCGTGGGCTTTTCTGTGTTGCTGTCTTTACTGATGTTCGACGGCGGTTGGCTCGCCGTTGGTGCCGGGCTTTGTTCGGTGGTTGCGGGCGGCGTAACCGAGGGGCTGCTTTCCACCCTTGTCAGCGTGACATCACAGCCGGTGAGCGCCAATGACAGCGCGAGAAGGCTGACTGCCGCTGCTTTTGCTGGCATCTTCATGGGGATTCCCTCCAAAGCTGCGTTCCATCGTTGCGTGCGATGCTGCCATGTTAGCCCTGCTCTTGGCTTGTACTTGGGGTTGCCGCGGGACACGCCGGGCTTGGGGCTGTTGTTACGTTTGGGCCCGCCACCGCTTCAACTTCTCAGTCCGCCTCACACCCTCGATGGCCAGACATGCGCTGGGACATTGCACGGCGAGAGTTTGGCTGCCTGTGGATAACTTGCTGGCGCGTTCTGGCGACTGAGTGTATTTTGGAATGGAACCACCTAGCGACAGCCATCAACGACGATGCTTGCCACTCATAACACTTTATGGGGGAACGCTATGACCCAGCACCACAGCCAGGCCACAACATCTCATAGCCCGCCTCGACGATTTCGACGGAGTCGCGGCCACTTGCTGCTCAGCAGTTTGGCAGCGGCCATCACGGCAGTGTTGGTACTTACCGGCTGCAGCTCTCCACAGATATCCCCGTCTCCGAGCACCTCCGGTTCGAGCACCACACCGGCCGTCGAAGTCACTACCGCAGCGCCTCCGCCGACCACCGAAGCCCCGGTCTATAAGCCCGCCACGGATCAGGGCCCGGCGGAAAACGTCCCCATCCCGGTCCTGCCCGACAAAGCCAAGGAATTCAGCAAGGAAGGCCTCATCGCGTTCACCGAGTATTGGTACTCGGCCCTCGGCTACGCCTTCGAAACCGGCGACCCGAAGCCAATGATGGACATCAGCGGGCCAAATTGCATCGCCTGTAACAACATGTCGGAGACCATACTGCCCTGGCATTCGGAGGGGCGGTGGATCGTTGGTGGCCAAATGATGGTGCTCTCTACTAACGCGTCATTTGTTCCCGTTGAAGATGGTTCCTACGAAGTCACTGCGCTGATCAGACAAAATCATGTCCAGTTCTATCGGGGTGACAAGTCACTCGCAGATGACCCCGGACAAGGCCCATCAGCTGCGGATCAATTGAATGCTGCTTATGACTCGAACCAGTGGAAAGCCATCAGCGTCCTTCGTATTAACGGGGGTTAGAAATGCTTCCTGAGACATCGTTCCTCACTCGTGCAGCCGAAATACTGGTAGTTGCCATACTGCTCGTGACGACGAGCATGACTGCAGCCCTAGGAGCTGATCCCGACCCGATACGTCCACTTTGGGTCCAAGGAGGAGTCAACACGACTGCCCAAGTTGTAGTTCCGGGAACTGACGGGAAAGTCATACAATCACCTGTTTCCGAATCACCAGATGCGATAGCGTACGAAGCCCGCCTTGCCTGCACCGATGGTGACATCGTCCTTTTCCCAGAATGCGCCGCAGTTATGCCGGCTTGCGCCGCAGGAGCGGGAAGCGCAGATGGTGAAGCAGGAACAGCCATCTACTGGTACTTCGCAGACACAAGCGACAGCCCGCCGAAGTGGATATTCTCCTCCGGCCCTGAGTGCGTCTACGGCGAGAAGCCTCGGGACATCCTGGCCGAGATCGCAGGCATGATCGCCCACGAATTCCAACAAACACCCATCGCAGCCGCCGACTTCGGCTCCCAACCGGGACCCCATACCCTGCGCGGCGAGGAAACCAACGTCTGGGCTGAAGCAGCAACCCAGACCTTCAACCTGACCCTGATTGGCCAAAACGTCACCATCACCGCCACACCCGCCGCCTACACGTGGAATTACGGCGACGGCACCATCTGGGGACCCACCCCGACCCATGGCGCACCCCTGCATCAGGACCGCATCGGCGAACAAACCCAAACAAGCCACATCTACGCCGAAACCGGCCGTCTCGCCATCAACCTCACCACCCATTTCAACGGCACATACACCGTCAACGGCGGCCCGGAACTGCCCATACCTGGACAGGGAAACATCCCCTCATCTGCCCTGCCCCTGACTGTTTGGCGCGCAGAAACACACCTCTACGCCGACAACTGCTTCCAAAACCCCCAGGGCATCGGCTGCTGAGTCGCGCACGAAAGTAGGACAACGGGAGGCCACCTTCGCAACAAAGGTGACCTCCCGCCGTCGAACTTCATGAGAGGGAAGAACTAGCCCAGGCCCTGCAGCAACTCCCGATAAAACACCACACCCGCGCCCAGCGAACTGACCCGCACCCGCTCGTTGACGGCGTGGAGCGTACCCCGATCGGCGGCGTCCATCAGCAGCGGCGAGAAACGGTAGACCGCCGGCGAGATGGACGTGAAGTGCCGAGAATCGGTGGCTCCGGTCTGTATGTACGGGGTGACCACAGCATCCGGATAGGAAGCTGCGACGGCACGGCTGAGCAGCCCAAACTGCTCATTGGTGAAGGAAGAAATGGGCGACGGGTCATGCCCGGAAACCACCCTGAGCTCCACCTCGGGATCATCAATAATGGACCGGACCCGCGCAACGACGGACTCGACGCTCTCCCCCACGGCAATCCGGATGTTGGCGTTGGCACGCGCTGTTGAGGCCAGCACATTGGAAGCCTTGCTGCCTTCGAGCATCGTCACCGCCACACTTGTGCGGGTCAGGGCGCGAGTTTCATCGCCCACCACACCAAAAACCTGCGTCAGCAGAGCCTTGAAGGCCCACAAATTCTCCGTCACCAACCGCAGGGCAAAGCCGCTGTGGGCCCCGATCCGCCGCATCATTTCAGCGATGGGGTCGGGCATGGAGGCAGGGAACGGGTTTTCTTCCAGCGCCACGATGGCCTGCGCCAGCCGAGCTGTGGCACCCATCCGAGGCGGGGTTGAGGCGTGCCCGCCAGCACCCCGCACCAGCAACTCCAAATCCAAAATGCCCTTCTCAGCAACACCGATCACGGCAGCCGGCACCTTCAGTCCAGGGAAGGCCTCAAGCGCCACGGCGCCGCCCTCATCAAGCACCAGCCACGGCTCGACCCCGCGTGAGGCAAGCAGCGCAACGGCCGCCTCGGCACTGTCGCCGGCAGTTTCCTCATTGTTTCCGAAGGACAGGTACACGTCATGGCCCGGTGTGAACCCCTCCTCCAGCAACGCTTCAATGGCGCCCATGATGACGACCAATGCGCCCTTGTCGTCCAGGGCGCCGCGACCCCAGACATAGCCGTCTTCCTGGTGCCCGGAGAAGCCAGGATGCGTCCAGATATCGCGCACATCCACAGGCACGACGTCGTAGTGAGCCATCAGCACTGTTGGCCGCGCACCGGCGTCGGCCCGAACACCGGACCACTTGAACAGCAGCCCGTGCCCGTTGACAAATTCCCGCGACAGAGCCGTGTGCACGCCTGGATACAGCCGCTCGAGCGCCTCAATGAAGCCGGTGAACTGGTCCAGTTCTATCCTGTCCCGCAACGGAGAGTAAACAGTGCGGAAACGAATCAGTTCGCTCAGAATGTCGGCCGCCGGCTGCGCGAATTCCACGCCGATTTCAGCCGCATTCAAGGCAGCGCCAAAGTCCCCGGCCGGCGTGCCCGGGCCCGCCCGCAAGGCCCTTGCACTCATAACGGCTGCGGCACCCGCGGCTCC
Source organism: Arthrobacter sp. PAMC 25486 (assembly GCF_000785535.1). Lineage (NCBI taxonomy): Bacteria > Bacillati > Actinomycetota > Actinomycetes > Micrococcales > Micrococcaceae > Arthrobacter > Arthrobacter sp. PAMC 25486. Next base: position 1,428,160 of record NZ_CP007595.1, read on the forward strand.
CACAGACAGGGCTGCCGTGACAGCACGATTGATCGATTTCGCTGATCCTTTAGGCATGACAGGGATTCTATGCCACGTGACTGTGAACGCACCCAATACCGAAGAGGTAGGATGTCCTCATGACAAATGCGCCGTACCGACTTGCCCGTGTCCGCCCCCTCGATGCAGCGCAGGCAGGCAGTGCGCAGGCCCTGCCCGAGCAGTTCTTTGTCCGCAATGACGCCGTCGACTTCACCGGTCCCGAAGGCCGCATCTGGCACATCATTGAAACACCGTTCCCAGCCTCCCCCGCCAACCAGAACAGCGCGCCCCGCGCCGGCTGGTCCATCGGCGCCACTGTCACCGAGGACCAGTTCATCTTTCTGGCCCCCTGCGCACCCGTCAACGTCTTCGGCATGGCGCACAACACCGGCGCCCCCGGCCGCGCCCTGCCCCCGCAGGCATTCCACAAGGCCGCCAGCTCCGTCGTGGGCCCCGGCGACGCCATCGAATTGAGCCCCACTGTGGGTTACGTCGACCCAGAGGCCGAGCTGACCATCATCGTCGGGCGCCCCGCGAAAAACCTGACGCTCGAGACGGCCCGCAGCGCCATTCTCGGCTTCACCATCGGCAACGACGTCTCCGCCCGCGACGCCCAAAAGTCGGACGAACTCTGGCTCAGCGCCAAGAGCCCCGACACCTTCACCCCGCTTGGCCCGTGGATTGTTGTGGGTATGAAGGACGACGGCGTGGCCATCAGTATTGTTCACAACGGCACCGAGCTGTCCCCCGCCACAAGCAACGATCTGGGCTGGGGCGTGGAAGAGATCCTGGTGTACCTGAGCGGCTTCATGACGCTCCAGCCTGGTGATGTCATCATGACCGGATTCCCCGCCGAGTGCCGCCAAATCACCCCCGGCGACGAGGTCATCTGCCGCATTGAAGGCATCGGCAAGCTGCGCAACCCGGTGGTGGCCGGGAACTGAGGGAGCCCCTCGGGGGGAAAACGCCCCGGATGTGAGCGAGCGTCAGGGAAAACACCCCCTTTGCTGCAGGAGCGTCGGGAGCAGGAGCGTCTGGTAGCCAGCGATTCACAGGCAATGCTCTTGCGGCTGATTGGGTGTTAACACGTTCAGCTGGCAGGATTTAGTTAACCATGGCAACAACAGCAACTCCGGATCCACTCCCCGTTGAGCCCCTCACCACGGGCCGCGGGGTTTTCGGTGCGCTCAAAAACTGGTGGCAGGCCAACCCGGTATTGGCCTCGCAATTGCGCGGCTTTGTCCTGGTCGCCATCGTTTGCACGGTCATCTCCATGACCATTTTTGCCAGCCTGCGCCCCCTGACCGGCACCCAATGGGCCAACGTCATCTCGCTCGTGTTGTGTTCCATTCTCAACACCGAGCTGAATCGGCGCATGAGCTTCGGCATCAACGGGCGCCATCTCTGGTGGCGGGATCAGCGGCGCGGGTTGTGGGTCATGCTGCTGGCGCTGGTCATGACCAGCGGCAGCCTCTGGGTACTCCACCAGATATCCCCGAACGCCTCAATTGTGGTTGAACTCGCCGTCATTGTCTTGGGCAATGTGGCCTCGGCCGTGACCCGCTTCCTCCTGCTGCGCTACTGGATATTCCGGCGCGCGAAGAACGGCGCTCCGGTGGCGCCGAAGTCAACGTTCTAAGCCGCGGCTGGAGCCCTAACTGGAGCCTTAAACTGTGTGCTCGTAGGTCAGGCAGTCGGCGTTGTCTGCGCCGGGGCCCACCCGGACGGAATCGGCACCGCACATCAAGTGGTCGTTGTGGATGCACTCCGTGCGCTGGCAGGCACCAACGGAAGCCAACACCTTGGGCAGCCCGCCATGAACACCGGTGTCGATGAACGTTGCACACTGGGCGTGGTCGGCATTCCCGCCGATCGTAATGCCGGACGCACCGCAATGGGTGTGATCGTTGAATGAACAGTTCGACACAGCGCATTCGGTGACGGGGACGGTGACGGTCATAATCTTCTCCTTGCTGCGAAATCCGGTCCGTGCGGCCTGATTTCCTCCACCGTACGCCCAAACGCGGCGAACTAATTAGTGCCAATTTTGTGCGCTAATTCCGCACGTTCACGGGATAGATGAGAGAATTCTCATTCAGGGCTCATCTGATTGGCAAGCTTGTGCGAAAGGATCGAACCATGCACATCCCACGGTTCATCCTCATCACCTTCATCGCCCTGGTTGTGGGCGGAACAATGGTGGCCACGGGCCTGCTCGCCTCCAATTCAGAGCCCCGCCTGGGCGACACCATCGTTGTCACCCCGCAGGGCACACCCCCCTCAACAACCGCCCCGCCCACACCGTCCCCCAGCCCCACCACCGCCCCACCGGCGACAAACAGCCCGACTCCCCCTCCGCCGTCGTCCAACCCAACGGCACCGGAGGGAGCCATCGAGGTCCCCGGATGCGCACCCCTGACCGGCGACGACGACTGTGACGATTGGGACGACTGGGACGACTGGGACGATATTGATGACGACTGACTCCCCGCGCCGGCACCTCACCGCCCGGGCCCGCATCATCGGCGCCATGGTGCTGCTGCTCGCCGTGGCCTTTGCCGGCTCCATTGTGCTCTCGGCCCAGATCCTGAACGCGCGCACGGATGCCATGGTCGATGACAGGCTCACGCATGCCGCCACGAGTTTCCGCACCTTCGCCATGTCACCCTCGGGCCGCACACAGTTCACGGCGGATGACCTGCTGACCCGGTATTTGCAGGACACAGTGTCGAACCGGGCCGAGACCGCCTTCAGCCTGCTGGACGGCGCCCCGCACCGGCGCATGGCTGGCGATCCGCCCGTGCGGTTGGACAAGGATCCGGACTTTCTGGCGCTCATCTCCGACTATGAGGACCCTGCCCACGGCCGCTACAAGACGACGGCGGGCGAGGTCTCCTACGCGGTCCTGCCGGTGCAGGTGGTGGGCGATCCCGTGCCAGGAGCACTGGTCAGCGTGCAGTTCCGCAAGGAAGTTTCCGCACCGCTCTTCAGCTCGTTGGGCATTTTCGCGTTGGCCGGCGGGCTGGCCGTGATCGGCGCGGGCATTGCCTGCTGGCTCATCGCCGGACGTGTACTGGCCCCGCTGCGGCTGGTCCGTGAGACGGCCGAGACCATCAGCGAAAGCGATTTGCGCGGCCGGATCGAGGTCAAGGGCCGCGACGATGTTGCCGCCCTGGCCCGCACCTTCAACCGCATGCTCGACCGGCTCGAGACGGCATTCGCCACGCAACAGCAGTTCGTTGACGACGCCGGACACGAGTTGCGCACCCCCATCACCGTGATCCGGGGCCAGCTGGAAATGATGGGCGAAGACCCCGCCGAACGCGCCGACACCATCGCCCTCGTCACCGACGAGCTCGACCGCATGAGCCGCATCGTCAACGACCTGCTGCTGCTCGCCAAATCCCAGCAACCCGACTTCGTGATGCCGCAGGAGGTCGAACTCATGGACCTGCTGGTGGATGCGCTGAGCAAGGCCAGCATGCTCGGCCCGCAAAACTGGTCCGTCGACGAGCTCGCCGAGGGCCGCATCATTGCCGACGGCCAGCGCCTCACCCAGGCACTCATGCAACTCGCCTCCAACGCCGTCGCCCACACGCCGCCGCGGGGCATCATCGCCCTTGGCTCCCGACTGCTCCCCGATTCCATGGACGACGGCGGACGGCTGCTTTTGTGGGTGCGTGACACTGGCGCTGGAATCGCCCAAGAGGACCAGGAAGGCATCTTTTCCCGCTTCCGCCGCGGCGCCGGTGTGCCGCAAGCGGCCGGCGCCGGCTTGGGGCTGGCCATTGTGAAGTCCATTGCCGAGGCCCACGGCGGCACCGTTACGGTCTCAAGTTCGCTGGGTGCCGGAGCGACATTTACCTTGAACTTGCCGGTGGCGCTGCGCCCGGATGACGAACACTCTGCTGTGGGCCTGGATGCCGACAGCTCTTGGAAAGGCATTGCATGAAGCGGATTCTGATTGCCGAAGATGAGGCACGCATTGCCACTTTTGTACAAAAGGGCCTCAGCGCCGAAGGCTATGTCACCAAAGTCGTGGGCGATGGCCAGTCTGCTTACGAGGAGGCCCGCTCCTATGCGCACGACCTGTTGATCCTGGACATCGGGCTGCCCGTCATGGACGGGCTCACGGTGCTCCACAGGCTGCGTGAGGAGCGTGTTGACATCCCTGTGTTAATTCTTTCGGCGCGCAGCAGTGTTGAGGAGAAAGTGGCCGGGCTGGTGGGCGGGGCCGACGATTACCTCCCCAAGCCCTTCGCCTTCGAGGAACTCCTGGCCAGGGTCCGGCTACGGCTGCGCGGGCACGTCCTGGAGGAGGCGACCATCCTGACGGCTGGCCCGATCAGCCTTGACCTGCGCACCCGGCGAGCGCTGGTTGACGGTGTCAACAAGGACCTCAGCGCCCGGGAGTTCGCGCTAGCCGAGACCTTGTTCCGGCACCGCGACCAGGTCCTCTCGCGCGAACAGCTGCTCTCCCAGGTGTGGGGCTTCGACTTTGACCCGGGCTCAAACATTGTTGACGTGTATATCCGCTACCTGCGCAAGAAGTTTGGTGCGGAACGGATTGAGACGGTCCGCGGCATGGGGTACCGGCTCAAGCTGGACTGAGCCGGCGGGGCACTTCGGTGAGATGGGCGGCGAGGCACCTGGGCGAGCCGGGCGCCGTCGGACTTCATCCGAACTTCATGAGAACGCTCTCATCTGGGTCTCCTTTTACTCTCATGCGGGTGCGCAACAGTAGTGGTTAGACAACAACCACTCGTTTAGGAGACATCATGTTCAACCTTTGGATTGCACTCGCCGCCAACATGATCTGCATCAGTGTTTTGGTGTACGCCGTCTACTTCCCCCGGTACCAGCGCCGCGACCTGGCCATCGCCTATGTGTGCCTGAACGTGGGCATCATGCTCGTGACGATGCTGCTCTCCGGCAGCGGCGCCGGCATGGGCCTGGGGCTGGGGCTGTTCGGGGTGCTGTCCATCATCCGGCTGCGGTCGGACACGCTGACGCAGGGCGAGATCGGCTACTACTTCGCCGCCCTGGTGCTGGGCCTGATGAACGGGCTGCACCCGGACCCGGCCTGGCTCTCCCCCGTGCTCTCGGCCGCACTCGTTGCCGTGCTGTTTGTGGCCGACCACCCACGGATCGCCCCGCGCACCCGCCGCCAGACCATCACCCTTGACCGGGCCTACGCCAATGAGGGCGAACTCCGGATGGCGTTGGAGACGCTGCTGGGCGGGCCCGTCACCCGAATTGAGCTCATGGAGCTGGACATCGTTCGTGACCTGACCATCGCCGACGTCCGGTACAAGGCGGCCACCACTGCGCCGGTGGTGCCCTGCAGCCATGAAGCGGCTGCCGGCGGTGCCGCCGATCAGCATGCCTTGGCCGGGACACCCGGACCTTCCGGACTGGCGCACCCGCAGTACCCGGGTCTGGAGCCTGGAATGGCCCAGCCCAGCCGAGTCGGAGCCAGATCATGACGTGCGCACAGGTCCTTCAAACAGCCCTGGCGCGCCGTGACCCGATCAGCCTGGCGGAGGTCAACGAGGAGGCGGCCCTGCAGCGCCGCGTGGACAAGAAGTTCCTGCTAAGCCGCGGCCAGCTGGCGGAATTGCTGGAGCGCCTGGACGACGATTTCGCCGTCATGGAGATTGCCGGCCGGCGCATCTTTGGCTACAGCTCCACCTACTTTGACACCCCGGGCCTCGAACAGTTCCGGGTCCACCGGCAGGGCCGGCGCCGCCGCTTCAAGGTCCGCACCCGCACCTACCTTGATTCCGGGTTGTGCATGTTTGAGGCGAAGCTGAAGGGTTCCCGGGGTGAAACCGACAAGCACCGGATCCCCTACCCTCTGGCGGACAGCGCCATCATGAACGGGGAGGCGCAGGAGTTCCTGGCCGAGCTGCTCGACGCCGAGTATAGGCTCCCGCTGCCCGAACTCACACCGGTCATGACGGTGGACTACCGCCGCGGCACCCTGGTCAATCCCCACAGCAAGGAACGGCTCACCTGCGATGTTGGGCTACTGTGCCGGGACGGCGCCGGCGGTAACGGCGCCGGGGAAACCTGCCTGACAGGGGTCCAGGAGGTGGCCGGGCCGGACCTGGTAGTTGTCGAGACGAAGTCGGCGGATGGGCGCGGTGTGGCCGATCGGGTCCTGGCGGAGATGGGCATCAGGGAGCTGAGCATGAGCAAGTACTGCGTGGGCATCGCCCTGTTGCACCCGCACCTGCCGGCCAACCGCTGGAACCGGGTGTTGCGCGAACGCTTCGCTTGGGACCGGGCGCCGTCACGGGCCGGGCTGGCGGGCCTGGTTGCCTGACTTTTCACCTCAGCTGGCCAGTCTCGAGTGCCTCCAGTCAGCCCAGCCGCAGCATCCGTTCGACGGCGGCCACCAGCTCGGTGGCCGCCGTTTCCAGTGCATCGGCGCTCACATCGGAGCCAAAGCTGAACCGCAACGCCGTCTGCGCCACCGTGCGCTCAATGCCCAGGGCGCTCAGCACCGCCGACGGCTCATCCGATCCCGCCGCACACGCCGAGCCGGACGAGCACACAATCCCGCGCCGCTCCAGCTCCAGCAGCACCGATTCGCCGCTGGTGCCCGGGAAGCAAAATGAGGCCGCGTTCGGCAGCCGCCGCGTCCTGTGCCCCGTGAGCACGGCCGCCGGAAGCTCGCGGAGGATCCGCTCAATAAATTCGTCTCGCAGTTTCGCAACGCGTGCGACGGCGGCCGGCCGTGACGCTTCAGCCATCTCCAACGCTGTGGCCAGGGCAACAGCGAACGCCACATTTTCGGTGCCGGAGCGGGTGCCGCGCTCCTGCCCGCCGCCGTGGATCAGCGGCTCGTACAGGGTGCCGCCCTTGACGTAGAGCAGGCCGACGCCCTTGGGTGCGCCAATCTTGTGTCCTGAAATGCTCAGCGCCGTCACGCCCAAAGTCCGGACATCCAGCGGCAGCCAGCCCGCGGCTTGAACGGCGTCGCTGTGCAGTGGCACACCGGCAGTCATTGCCATGGCGGACAGGGCGTCCAGGTCCTGGACGGTCCCCACCTCGTTGTTGGCGTACATGAGGGAGGCGACAGCCACACCGCCGCCCGCCGCACCGCCGGCAGAATCAGAACCAGCCAGCATCGCAGCAAACACCTCAGGGTCCACCAACCCGCTGGAATCAACCGGAACGAGCTCCACCGCGAAGCCGTGGATGCGGTGCAGGTAGTCGGCCGATTCCATAATCGCCGGGTGCTCCACGGCGCTGATGAGCACCCGGTTCAGCCGCGGGTCTGCGGCGCGTCGGGCCAGGGCGATGCCCTTCAGCGCCAGGTTGTCGGCCTCGGTGCCGCCGGAGGTGAAGGTGAGCTCCTCCGCGAAGCAGCCCAACGCCGTCGCACATTTTTCCCGGGCACCGGCCAATGCCGCGGCAGCAATCTCCCCCAGTTCATGGTGGCTGGAGGGGTTGCCGAATTGGTTGGTCAGGAACGGGAACATGGCCTCGATGACCTCGCGGCGGACGGGTGTGGTGGCAGCCGCATCAAGGAAGATCACGGCAGTTCCACGGCTCCCTGCACATCCGGGGTGCCCGGCAACTCCACGGCGATGTCCAGGCCTAAGTCCAGGGCGCGCACGCTGTGGGTCAGGGCGCCGACGGAAATGATGTCAACACCGGTGCGTGCGATGCCGGCGATCGTGGACAAGTTTACGTTGCCGCTGGCCTCCACCAAGGCCCGGCCGTTGACGAGCGCCACGCCCTGCACGAGCTCGTCGTTGCTGAAGTTGTCGAGCATGATGGTGTCCACACCGGCCGCCAGCACGGGCTCGATCTGCTCCAGCGAATCCACCTCAACCTCAAAGTGCACGGTGTGCGGCAGCTGGGCGCGGACGCCTGCGAGCGCGGCGGTCAGCCTGCCGTGGTCTCCGCCGGTCAGCACGGCGAGGTGGTTGTCCTTGGCCAGCACCGCGTCCGAGAGCGAGAAGCGGTGGTTGTGCCCGCCACCGCAGCGCACCGCGTAGCGTTCCAGGATGCGCAGGCCCGGCGTGGTTTTGCGCGTGTCGGTCACGCGTGCACCCGTGCCCGTAATGAGCGCGGCGTATTCAGCGGTCTGGGTGGCGATGGCGCTCATGCGCTGCGTCAGGTTCAGCGCGATCCGTTCCCCCGTCAGCACGCCGCGCGCCAGGCCGGTCACGGACATGAGGCGCTCCCCCTTTTCAAACCGCACACCGTCGGCCACCAGCTGCTCCACCTGCGCGTCCGGGTCCTGCATCGCCATCGCGGCCCGGAATACGTCCCCGCCGGAGAAGATGCCGGGTTCGCGCGCCACCAGCCAGGCCGTGGCCCGGGCGTCGGCCGGCAGCAGCGTGGCCGAGGTGATGTCCCCGTACGGCGCGTCCTCGACAAAGGCCCGCTGCAGGATGTCCTCGATGGCGGTGCGCGGCAGCTGCGGCAGGGTTGGGGTGGTGGTGTTCACGGCGTTCATACTGTTTCGCTTTCACGCTGGGGTTCGGCGGTGGTCAAGGTGGGGACGGGATTGACCCAGAAGTTGGATTTCCGGGTCATGCTTAGGGCGGGTTCCAGGATGACACCCGGCCCTTGTGGGAAGTCTGCGCGGAAGTGCGCACCCACGGAGTTTTCCCGGGTCAGTGCGGCGTGCACCAGCAGTTGCGCGACAAGGTGCAGATTGCTGTCCTCGTGCTCGCGGCGGAGCTCGGTTCCCGCAGCAATGTTGGCCTCGGGGCGCTTAGCTGCTGCATTGTTGCGAGCAGGATTCACGGTGGCGAGCGCAGCCGCCACCAGCTTCAGGCCATCGGCATCGCGGACCACTCCCGCGTGCGAAGCCATCAGGTGGCGCAGCTCGGCACGGGACAGCGCTGCTGCAGCCGTCTCCTGCACTGACCCCGCCAAGGGTGACGGGAGCAAGGGAAGCCGGGTGGCGCCGTCGTGCTTCACCGGCCAGGTGTGCTTCCCGGTGGCAGCCGCCGTGAAGGCCGTGACGGCGCGGCGGCTGAAGACGAGGCCCTCGAGCAGCGAGTTGGAGGCGAGCCGGTTGGCGCCGTGGACGCCGGTGCAGGCCGCCTCGCCGGCGGCGAACAGGCCAGGGACGGAGGTGCGCCCGTGGAGGTCGGTGGCAATTCCGCCCATCCAGTAGTGCGCGGCGGGGGCCACGGGGAGCCAGTCGCGGCGCCAGTTGAAGCCGAGGGCGGTGGTGGTGGCGTCGATCGTGGGGAAGCGCCGTGCGAGGTAGCCGGGGCCGTTGGCCGCCTCGACGCCGGTGGCGTCCAGGAAGACATGGTGGGGGCCTTCGCCCTGGCCGGCGGCGTTGGCCTCCTTGGCAGGGGCGTCACCAGTGGCTTCCGCGGCGGATTCCCTAGCGAGAGTTGCCAGATGGGCGGCGATGCTGCGGGCGACGACGTCGCGCGGGGCGAGGTCGCCCTCCGGGTGGTAGCGGGACATGAACGCCTCGCCGTTGGCATCTCGCAGCACCGCTCCGGCTCCGCGGACCGCCTCGGATATCAGGAAGTTCCGGCCCACTGCGAGCGCCGTGGGGTGGAACTGGAAGTACTCAAGGTCCGCCAGCACGGCACCTGCGCGCCACGCGAGGGCCACACCGTCGCCCGTGGCCACCTGAGGGTTGGTGGTGAATTCGAAAAGCTGCCCGGCGCCGCCTGTTGCGAGCAGAACGGCATCGGTGTCCAGCACCTGCCGTTCGTTGCGGGGGTCGAGGTACGCAATGCCGGCGATGGCAGCGCGGGGCGGGGTCCCGGCGTCGTGCGCTTCATCAGCATCCCCGGCAGCAAGCGCGGGGTGTTTTTCCGTGTGGGCCAGCAGCTCCGTGGCGAAGCAGCCCTCCAGCAGCGTGATCAGACCCAGCTCGGCGGCATCGCGAACGGCCGCGATGAGCCCGTTGGCGATGGCCGCGCCGGTGGCATCCCCGCCGGCGTGCAGGATCCTGGCAGCTGAGTGGGCACCCTCCAGGCCCAGGGCTCTCCTGCCTGTGTCGTCGCGGTCAAAAAGCACGCCGAAGCGCTCCAGTGCCGCGATGTCTCCAGCCGCTTCGGAGCAGAGGATACGCACGGCAGCGGGATCGCACTGGTTGGCTCCAGCCTTGAGGGTGTCGGCAATGTGCGCCTCCACCGAATCGCCGGGAGCAGCCTCGCCCTCGGTCAGAACGGCGCAAATCCCGCCCTGGGCCTGGTGCGTGTTGCTCTGCGCGAGGGTCCCCTTGGTCAACAGCGTGACCCGAACTCCGGCCTCGGCGGCGAGCAGGGCACCATAGAGTCCGGCAATGCCGCTGCCCACCACCACCAGGTGCGAATTGCTCATGCGCGTGCGGCGCTCATGGGCTGCGCAGTCTTGGGTGCCGGCTTGGCGGCGAGCATCCGTTCCAGCGCAATGCGGGCGTTGACGGCGGTGGCCTCCGGGACGGTGATCTGGTTGCGCACCTCGCCTGCCACCAGACCTTCAAGGACCCAGGCAAGGTAGCCGGGGTGTATCCGGTACATGGTGGAGCAGGGGCAGATGACCGGGTCGAGGCAGAAGATGGTGTGCTGCGGGTATTGTGCGGCAAGGCGGTTCACCATGTTGATCTCGGTGCCGATGGCGAAGGTGGTACCGTCCGGGGCGGCCTGGATGGCTTTCAGGATGTAGTCGGTGGAGCCTGCCTCGTCGGCCGCGTCCACCACCTCCATGGGGCACTCCGGGTGCACAATCACGCGCACACCCGGGAAGTCCACCCGGGCCTGTTCGATCTGGCTCACCGTGAAGCGCTTGTGCACCGAGCAGAATCCCTGCCACAGCACCACCTTGGCCTCATCCATGACGTCTTGGCTGTTCCCGCCCAACGGCATGCGCGGATTCCACAGCGGCATCTGCTCCAGCGGGACGCCCATGGCCTTGGCGGTGTTGCGGCCCAGGTGCTGGTCGGGGAAGAACAGCACCCGCTGGCCCCGCTCAAACGCCCATTCCAGCACGGTCGAGGCGTTGGAGGACGTGCACACAATGCCGCCGTGCTCCCCGCAGAACGCCTTCAGCGCCGCCGAGGAGTTCATGTAGGTGACGGGGATGACCGGAACCCGGCCGTCGGCGTCGGGCTCGGTGCCGTACAGCTCCTCGAGTTCGGCCCAGCATGCCTCGACCGAGGGCAGGTCGGCCATGTCTGCCATGGAGCAGCCCGCGGCCAGGTTCGGCAGGATGACGCTTTGGTGGCTGCCGGACAGCATGTCTGCAGTCTCCGCCATGAAGTGCACGCCGCAGAACACGATCGCCTCCGCCTCACTGCGGGTCTTGGCCGCGTTGGCGAGCTGGAAGGAATCACCCACGAAGTCAGCAAATTGCACCACCTCGTCGCGCTGGTAGAAATGCCCCAGCACGACGACGCGTTCCCCCAGTTCAGCCTTGGCGGCGAGAATGCGGGACTCCAGTTCGGCGTCGGAGGCATCCTTGTACGCCTGCGGCAGCTGCCCCTGGACGGGGGTGGCGGCTGGGGCGGTGTCCTCGTTGGAGGCACCGGGTCCGTAGCCGGGGGTGGCCGCGAGCGCCTCTGCCAGGTCAAATTCCCAGGGGCCCTTGGCAAGGTCGTCGTCGCAACTCTCCTGCGCGCGGCCGGGCTTGCCCGCGGCCTGCTGCGCGGCTTCGGCCTGGTCGCGGGTGATGAGCTGGATGGTGGTGTTCACGGATGACATGGCTTGCTCCAAAGGGTTGAGGCAGTGGGACGTGAGTGGCGAGAGTGCGAAAGCGTTTGTGAAAAATGCCCATTTACTGAGGGAGGGTTGGGCGAAACACCCTGGAAGGTGAGGAGGGTTTGTGGGCGGGAGGGGCTAGAGGCGGGACGGCGGATGTCCGGGAGGGGCGTCGTCGTCAGTCAGCGAACCGCCTGACTCTGCATCACCGCCTGCCCCCGTGTAGCGGTACAGGCGGGGCGGACGGTGCTTGCCGCCCTGGAGGAACTCATCGGTAGGCTCGATGTGCGCGGTTTGCGTAAGTTGGCGGCGGAAATTGGCGGGGTCAAGGGTGCGGTTCAGGACAGCTTCGTAGACCTCGCGGACCTGGGCCAGCGTGAATTTTTCGCCGAGCAGGTGGTAGGCGATGGAGCCGTATTCCATCTTGTTGCGCAGCCGCCACAGGGCGTAATTGACGATCTCGTTGTGGTCGAAGGCCAGCTCCTGCAATCCATCAGCCCGGAACCACTGCACGTTCTCGGACTCCTGGGCCTGCTCGGCCTCGGCGGACTGGACCAGTGCCCAGTACACAATCGAGACGACTCTCTGGCTCGGGGAACGGTGCAGGCCGCCAAATGCGTACAGCTGTTCCAGGTAGCTGGGGGCCAGGCCGGTGGTGTCCTGCAAGTTTCGAGCGGCAGCATCCTGGAGGGAATCGGCCTGGGTGAGCGGGCCTCCGGGCAACGCCCACATGTCCTTAAATGGTTCACGGATGCGCTTAACCAGTGGTAGCCAGAGTGTGGGCCGGCCTGTCTTTTCGCTGGGGCGCAGGGCGAAGATGACAGTGGAAATGGCCAGCGACGGCGGCTGCGCGAGCCGTTCGCTGATATTTGCCGCACTGACAAATGCCGTCCGTTCCATGCCCTGCACCCGCTTCCACTATCCTCGACTCGAGTTATAGTCAGTTTGACTAGAACTAATTCTACGGCGCCGTCGGGTGCTGAAACAAATCCGGCCGTGCATGTTGCGCCGATGGAGTTAAATTCCAGGGGCTTGACCCCATTGTCGCCGGCCTCGCCTGCCTCCATTCAGTCGCGCCGACGGGTTGGCCCCGTTCTCGCTGCCGGATCGCAGGGCGGGCGAACCGAACTTGGCCCATGAAGCACCATTCTCGATTCCAAACAGCAGATAAAGCGGGTGCCAGCCATCCGGCCGATTCGAAACTGCAGGTAAAGCGGGTAATCCGGGGCGGGATCCGGGGCGGGACCCCGTTTATCTGCAGTTTCGATTGGCCACGTCGCACCTCACCCGCTTTATCTGCTGTTTGGACTCCCCTGTGGCACCGGTGCGGACGCCCGGAGCGCCGAACTGGCAGTAGATGCCCTCAATCTGTGAATCGAGGGCATCTACTGCCAGTTCACGGAGCGGAGGAAGAGGCACGAGGAGGGCAGAGGGCGTCATCTGACATCTCGGCGAAGGGTGGGAAGGGTGGGGCGGGTGGGGCGGGTGGGGGCAGGGCGGAGCGGGAGTACCCAGCCACACCACCACCGAATTTGGCCCCGTGCCCACATGATGGATAATTCTTGACAGGGATCATACTTCCCCCCCCATTCCACGGCCACAATCGGCCGGTTCCACCACAGAAGGCCATCCCTTTCATGAACCACCACCCCGCCGCTGGAACACCAGCGCCTGCCACAACGGCGCCCGCCAGCACAGGGTTGGGCACCTCGCTCAAGCAGCGCCAGTTAACCATGATGGGCCTGGGCTCCGCCATTGGGGCCGGGCTCTTCCTCGGCTCGGGCGAAGGGATCATGCTGGCAGGCCCGGCCGTCCTGGTTTCCTACCTGGTCGCCGGCACGCTGATCATCCTTGTCATGTGGGCGCTGGGCGAAATGGCGGCCGCCAATCCCAACTCGGGAGCCTTCTCCGTGTACGCCGAAAAAGCCATGGGCAAGGTTGCCGGGGCAACTGTTGGCTGGCTGTGGTGGCTGCAACTGGTGGTGGTGATCGCCGCCGAGGCGCTGGGTGCCTCGCAGCTGCTGGTGACGGTGTGGCCGGTCCTGCCGGCGTGGGCGCTGACCTTGATCTTCATGGTGATCTTCACCGCGGTGAACCTGACCAGCGTGAAAAATTACGGCGAGTTTGAGTTCTGGTTTGCCTTATTGAAGGTCACCGCCATTGTGCTGTTCCTCGCCTTTGGCGCAGCACTGCTGCTGGGCTTCATCCCCGGAACAACCTCCCCCGGCCTCGGAAACTTCGTGAACAACGACGGCTTTGCACCCACCGGCATGGCAGGCATCGCCGCGGCCTTGTTCGTGGTGGCGTTCGCCTTTGGCGGCACCGAAATTGTCGCCGTTGCCGCCGCTGAAACGACCAACCCCTCACGCAGCGTCGCCGTTGCCGTGCGCACTGTCGTGTGGCGCATCCTGGTGTTTTACGTGGGCTCCATCTTCATCATCGCCGCCGTTCTCCCCTGGACGTCCCAGGCCCTGCTCTCGCCCTTCGCCGGCGTCCTAAACACGGCAGGTCTGGAATGGGCCGGAACCGTGATCACCCTGGTGGCTGTGGCTGCACTGCTCTCGGCCCTGAACGCCAACCTTTATGGCGCCTCACGCATGATCTACTCACTGTCCGAACGCCGTGAGGCACCCCGGATGTTCAAGGGCATCAGCCAGTGGCAGGTACCTGTTCCCGCCGTCATCATTTCCGTGGCCTTTGGCTTCGTCACGGTGCTTTGGGAGTTCCTCTACCCCGACACCGTGCTGCGCATCCTGCTGAACCTGGTAGGTTCCACCTGCCTGGTCGTTTGGGGCTCGGCCCTGCTCTCACAACTGATCCTGCGCCGCCGCGCCGACCGCGACGGCACCACGCTGCCCTTGCGCATGCGCGGCTTCCCGTGGCTGACCATCGCCGGCCTGGTGCTGCTGGCCGCGATCTTCGTGGTGGGCTTCAGCGACCCCGTTAGTCGCAGCCAGCTGCTGAGCACCTTCAGCCTCGTGGCCGTGATCGCCCTCCTGAGCTGGCTCGGCCACCGGGTCCAGCAAAGACGCGCCGCGCCGGTCACGTAGGGCGCCCGTGCCCGGTTTTCGCTATTGTTGACGTACGACGGCGGCACTAGCCACCGCGGGAAAGGTCCAGTTATGTCTTCCCTTGGCAAACACGCGGAAACGGCGTCCCCGCACAGCATTGAGGGCGCCCAGGCCGGGCTCAGCGTGGTGGTTTTCGCTGCGGCTGATCCGGCACCCCTGCCCCCGGTTTTTCTCATTCACGGCTTCGCCTCCTCCGTGGCGCTGAACTGGGTCAAGACAGGCTGGGTGCAGGCGCTCAACCGTGCCGGGCGCACGGTGCTCAGCGTTGACCTGCCCGGGCACGGCGGCAGCAACACCCCCTACGACCTTGACTCCTACACGCCCGGAAAAATCAGGGCCGACCTGCTGCAGATCCTCATCGACGAGGGAGTCCGCCCACTCGTGGAGGGTGACCCTACCAGCGGCGT
Organism: Arthrobacter sp. PAMC 25486; assembly: GCF_000785535.1. Classification (NCBI taxonomy): domain Bacteria; kingdom Bacillati; phylum Actinomycetota; class Actinomycetes; order Micrococcales; family Micrococcaceae; genus Arthrobacter; species Arthrobacter sp. PAMC 25486. The sequence continues at coordinate 1,443,334 of NZ_CP007595.1, forward strand.
GGACCTGATCGGCTATTCACTGGGGTCCCGGCTGGCATGGGAGTTTGGTGCCACCCAATCCGAGTTGGTGCGCAAAATGGTGCTGGGCGGGCCCAACCCCCAGGACCCCCTGGCCGACTTTGACCTCCGTGCCGCCCAGGACTTCCTCAACGACGGCACGCCCATCGAGGACGAGTCGACTCGGTGGCTGTTGAACATGGCGCAGCTGATCCCCTCCAACGACATCTTCGCGCTCCTGGCCCTGATTCAGGCCGTAAAAATGGAGCCCTTTGACCCCTCCGACGCGGTGCCGCACATGCCGGTCCTGCTCGTGGCGGGCAGCCTCGACGAACGCGCACGCAGCATGAACCGGCTCGCCGAGCTCAGCCCGGGTGCGCAGCAATTGGTAATTCCCGGGCGCACCCACAACAACACGGTGACCTCGCGGGAGTTCAAGGACGCGGCAATCAGCTTCCTGAGCTGAGTTGGCGGCGCAGCACCACCGCGGCCAAGACACCCAACAGGAACAAGGCGGTGGCAGCCGCAATGGGCACCAGGAACGCCGCCGAATATCCCACACTTTGCGCCAGTGAACCTGCCACTGACGAGCCCAACGCCGTCCCCGCAACGATGCCACTGGACAGTGCCGTCATGACGGTGCCCATCCACTGCTGCGGGGCAACGACGCTGCCCACGCTGAAAATGGTGACCATGACGGGACCCACGGCAAGGCCCACCAGCAGCAGCACCCACACCATCTGCCCCAGTGTGGAGGGCAGGAGGAACGCCGCCGATGCGGCAGCCATGAACCCGGCGGCCAGCACCCAGCGCCACGCATAGCTGAATTTCACCGGCCAATACGCCACGGACAAGGCTGTCAGGGCGGAGCTGGAGCCCATGATGGCGTACATGAGCCCGGCCTGGTCCACCGAACCGTGAACGCCGGTGAATGCTGTCAGCGCGGTCTGGGATGAACCAAAGAAGGTACCCATGAACAGCATGCCGGCCACGGGTACGGCGACAAGGAACCAGTTGGGTTTTGCCTTGGCAACGTAGCCGGCGTTGCCCACCGTGCTGCTGAGGGAGGGGCGGGCCACCACGGTTTCCACCGTTGGGTGGATGGCAAAGAGGGTGACCAGGACCGCCGTCATGAGCGCGGCAAGGGCCAGCGGCAGCCAGGGCGCCACAAGCGATGCCAGCAATCCCACGAGCGCGGGCCCCAGCACAAAGGTGATCTCGTCGGCGGTGCCTTCCAGGGAAAGCGCCGTGTCCACGGCGGTGCCCTGTTCCTTGGCGGGCAGCTTCTTGCTCAGTGCCATCCACCGCACACGCGAGAGCGGGCCCACCTGGGGCGAGGTGCCGCCGGCCACGAACGCCGTCACCAGTACGGCCAGCGTGCCGGCGTCGCCCAGTTTCGCGCCGCTGTCCGGGATCAATGAATACGCCAAGAAGACGACGGCGGACACGAGCACTGCGTTGACGATGGCAGCAACAAGCAGCACGGGTTTCTGACCCAGCCTGTCGGCCAGGTAACCCACAACCGGCGCCCCAACGGCTGCACCCAAGCCGATGCTGCCGGCGGCAAAACCGCCGATGGCGTAGGAGCCGCTGACCTGGGTGACCATGGTCAACACACCGATCGTGAGCATGGCCAGCGGCACCCGGGCGAAAAGACCCAGCGGGATGTAGCTTCTGCCGGCCAGTCTGGGCAGCACGGCATAGCGTCCGCCCTTCAGGTCAAGGGCGGTGGTGTCGGAGGAGGTGTCCATGGACGGTGAGATGGTCAGCTGCTTTCACAATGTTTCGGGTCTTGGCCCGTGCCGGTTCCAGCCACCGGTTTCTTCAGGCAAGACCGCTCAAGTCTACCTGTTCAGGACGATTCGGCACCCGCCATTTTCAGCTCAACCGTTGAGCCATTACGACCCTTGTGCACATGCAGGTGCAGGGGTATGCGCTGTTTCATCTCCGCAACGTGGCTGACCAGACCAACCATGCGTCCGCCGTCGCGCAATCCCTCCAGCGCATCCATGACCTGCTCCAGGGACTGCTCGTCGAGGCTGCCAAAGCCTTCATCGACAAACAAGGTCTCAATGTCCAGTCCGCCGGATTCCTGCTGCACCACATCGGAGAGCCCGAGCGCCAGCGACAACGAGGCCATGAACGATTCCCCGCCCGACAGCGTGGCCGTGTCCCGGCTGAGCCCCGTCCACTCATCCACCACAACGAGTCCCAGGCCAGCCTTGTGGTTGCCCTTCTTGGCATCACTGTGGCGCAGGGTGTAGCGGGCATCGCTCATGGTGGCCAGGCGCAGCGAGGCAGCCTGCGCCACCTGTTCCAGCCGGGCGGCCAGGACGTAGCTGCTCAGCGTCATCTTGTATCTGTTGTCCCCGCCCCCGCGCACAGTTTCGGCCAAACCCGCCAACAACTGCGCCCGCTCCCGCAACGGGGCAACCTTTTCCTCCAGCGAAATGAAGGCAGCCTCGGTGGCCGCCAGCTGCGCAGCCGCATTGCGCGCCATGCCCGCTGCGAGCACCCCCGTCTCCGCCTCGGCCCGTGCCGCTGCGGCGGACCGCACTAATTCGGCGACCGTGTCATCGCTAGGCACAGGCACCCCGGCCGCGGCCTCCTGCTGGGCCGCCACCACCTCCGGGGCCGCCAATCTGTCGGTGTTCACGGCAATGGCCCGGGCATGGTCCTTGATCGCCTGGTCGATGGCGGCCGCATCCGCCGGACCCAGCAGGGCCGCCCTCACCTCGTCCGCATCGGCAAAGACAGATTCGTCCAACGACTGCATCAGCGCCTCGGCGGCATCGTCGGCGGCGGCACCAGCCGTGGCCTGGCCCCGCATGGCAAGGAGCAGGGCTGCCCCCGGCTCCTGCGCCCGGGTCAATGATTCCCGCCGTTGCCCCAACGTGGCATGCCCATCACGGACGAGCGTGAGATGGTCCGCCAGAACCTCGATTTCCGATACCAGTGCTGAGTGTCCGGCCGCCAGTGACGCCGCCTTCCCCGACGCCTCGAGGACCGACGCCTGGGCGTTTTCCATGCCCTGTTGCAGCGCCGCCGACTCCGTACCCAGGGCCTCAAGCTCTGCCACAGCCGCCACGGCCTGCCGGTGTTCCTGCTGTTTAAGCACGACGGCGTCCCTCGCCTTTTGCAACTCGCCCCCGCCTCCGCGTTCGGCCAGCACGGCAAGGGTGTTCTTGGCCTCGGCCAGTTTGCTGCGTGCCGTGTTCGCTGCAGCCTCCGCCGCGTCGAAGAGTTTCTTGGCAGCCTTTTCCGCCTTAACCAGGTCCGCACCTTTTCCGGCCAGCGGTGAGGGTGCCGGATGAACGGTGCTGCCGCACACTTGGCAGGGTTCCCCGTCCACCAGGGCCGCCGCCAATTCTCCGGCAGCCTGGCTAAGTCTTAGATCCAAGGCGTGCAGCCAATTTTCCTTGGCAGTCAGGGCTTGTTCGCGCGCCGCGTTTTCGGCCTGGCCCAGCAGTTCCACGAGGGTGCTGTGCTCGAGGTATTCCTCGATGGTGGCAACCAGCTGAGCGGCGGCCGTGGCGCCGTGTGCGCTTTGCTCTACATTGTGCGCTCCGTTCCGCAGTTCCTCCTGACGCGCCTGGACCTCCACCAGGCGGGCCTTGGCTGCGGTGACGGCTGCGCTGTGTTCGTCCTGCTGCTTGAGAACCAGCGCCTGGGCACCCTTGTTCTCCGCCAGTTCTGCAGCTTTCTGGCGGTGCCGTGTTTCCTCGGGCAGGGCAGCATCAACTGTTGCCAGCAGCTTGGTCAGTTCCCGATCGAGACTTTCCAACTCCGCCGCGGTGGCTGTCGCGGACGCCTTGCCGAGCTGGCCCGCCGCCAGTTCATTGGCGTCGAAACTGGCTGCCGACGCCGCCGTCTGGGACTGTGCCCGCGCACTGGCCGTGGCAGTTTTTGCCGCCGTGTCCACCACTGCGGCCAGGACCTGGGCTTGATGGTGGCGGTCCAAACAGTGCCGCCACTGTGACTCTTCCCCTGCCAGCTCAGCAAGCCGGGCTTGTTCGCTGAGCGCTGCGGCCAGCGCCAGATGCCAGCTGCGTTGTCCTTCAGCCTTCGTGACGGCGCTGGCCAACGATTCGGCCTTGAACCGGCCCGCCCCGGCGTTCGCCCCAGTGCGCTCAACAGCCGCCGCGAGTCCCTCCCGCAAGGCCTCGAAGAGCTCCAGGCCGCTGAGTTCACTCGGGGGTGCTTGTTTCTCCGCTGCTTCTTCAGTCGCGTCGGCCTGCTTCCCGTCTGCCGCGGCCGCTTGCTCTTCCGCCGTAAGAACTTGTGCGCTTTGGCTGCGTGCCAGTTGCTCGGCACTTGCCAACTCTGCCAGCCCGGCAGCGACGGCGGCCTGGGCCGTCCTCGAATCGGCAGCCAGCCGTTCCTGCACGCCTTCGTAGACATCCGTGCCGAAGAGCCGTTGCAACAACGCCTGGCGATCTACGGCACTGGCCCGCAGGAACGCCGCAAAGTCACCTTGGGCCAGGAGCACCACCTTGGTGAACTGGGCCATGTTCATGCCCAACAGCTCCTGAATTTCGGCGGCGGCCTCGTCGTTGCGGGTCGACTTCACTTCCCAGCCGTCAGAGGTCTTTTCCCGCAGCTGGGTGCTGGCCTGCTCACGGGTGGTGCCCGATCCTCGCTTGACGGGCCGCATCCATTCGGGGCTGCGGCTCACTTCCAGCCTGCGGCCGCCTGCACTGAATTCGCACAGCACCTCCGGGCCAACACCCTCGGCGGCATGGTGGCTGCGAAGCTGGCCCATGCTGACCGAGCGGGCGCCGGGAACCGCCCCGTACAGCGCATAGGCGATGGCGTCCAGGACACTGGTTTTCCCCGCCCCGGTGGATCCGTTGAGCAGAAAGATCCCTTGGGCACCCAGCAGGTCAAAGTCAATAATTTCCCGGCCGGCAAAGGGGCCGAAGGCCTGGATCTCCAAACGATGGATCCTCATCGGGACACCTCGGCTTCCCGCACGGAAGCCAGGGCTGCGCGCAAAAGTTGTTGTTCGTCGTCGTTGGCGGGGCGGTGGCGCACGTGGTCCAGGAATCCGCAGCACAGTTCCAGTTCATCCGTCGCCTGGGCAATGCGGGCCCCGTAGCTTTGGGTGGTGGAGTCGCGGGCTGTTTCCGGCTCAAACATGAGCACGAGGGTGTGCCGGAAGCGGGTGCGCAGTCGCTCCATGGCCAGTTCCGGGCGGTCGTTGTCCGTCAGCGTGATTTGGCAGTAATGCTCTTCGGCCCCGGCCCACCGATCGTCAACGAGCAGTCCCTCCAGCTTTCCCTGCAGGATGCTCAGGGCCCGCTCGGGAGCCCAGTTGACCTTGGTGACCTCGCCCAGGCCGGCGCCGGTGATTTCCAGCAGCCAAGCGCCCTTGATGTGTGCTGCCTCGGAGAAGGAGTAGGGCAGCGGGGAACCTGAATAACGTACGGTCTCGCTGAGCCGCTGGCGCCCGTGCAGATGGCCCAGTGCGGTGTAGCTGAAGGGCTCGAAGAGGTCCAGGGGCACTGCCCCAACTCCCCCGATGGACAGCTCGCGCTCACTGGCCGAGGTGATGCCGCCGCTGGCGAAGGTGTGCGCCAAGACGATGGACGGCGTGCCCGGCGCACGGCTCTGCAAGTCCTCGGAGATCAGCTTTAGTGCCGCCTCCGTGACGCTGAAGTGTGTACCATTTTCCACACCCAGTTCCTCGGCCACCAGGCGTGGTTCAAGATAGGGGATGCCGTAAATGGCCAGTACCGGGCCGCCTGCACTGCCATCCAACGGCAGCAGCACGGGTGTGGCGAGGTCCGCGATGCGGGTGCGCAGGTGGACGCCGGCGCTCTCCAGCAAGCGCCCGCCAAATCCGAGCCGGGTGGCCGAATCATGGTTGCCGCTGGTCACCACCACCTGGACGCCCGCCTTGTTCAGCCGGGCCAGGATGTCGTCAAAAAGATTGACGACGTCGACACTGGGCAAGGCGCGATCGTAGACATCACCGGCGACCAGGACCACGTCGACGTTCTCCGCCGCAACGGTGTCCAGGAGCTGGTCGGCAAAGCGCCGTTGCGCCGCCAGGGTTCCAACGCCGTGGAACGACCTGCCCAAATGCCAGTCTGAGGTGTGCAGAAGCTTCATGCTTCCAAGGTATCTGAGGGCACCGACATTCAATGACCACGCGGCGCCGTGGGCGGGTTCACGCTATGCGTCTTCCGGCCGGCCGGCGCTGGGCTGCTGGCAGGTTTAGCGGGCATTATCCGGCCGGTCGTGTTTAGCGGCGGGGTTTTTCCACGGTCAGTGCTTCGACGGCGGCGACATTGGCCAACTTTGCTCCGTAGATCACGGCCACGAACAGCAGTGCGCAGGCCAGGAACACCATGATCATCTGGGTTTCGGGCGAATCCAGGAACAGCAGACCAGCCAGGGAGATGGCGGCCGCGGCAATGCCGCTGACCCACATGGGCTGGACGGCGGCGGCGTGGCCGGCCTGCCAGGTCTCCTCGTTCACCATGGTCTTGGCGGTGCGGATTCCCACCAACGGATTCTTCCTGAGCTTTCCGGCGGCACACGCATGGTTGAGCGCTGCAACGCCCAGTGAGCAGGCGGCAAGAAACAGGAGGGAGAAGATCAGCATGTTTCAACCCTAACCGGACATAAAAAGTAGCCCGCAGAAAACGGCGAAAATTCGCGATTTCGCGGCATTTCTCGTCGTTTTCTGCGGGCTAGCTGGGGGTGCTGTGCCCTCGAGCGTGGGAGCTACTTTTTAGGGTTGTCGAAGAAGGCTTGTGCGTCGTCGACGGGCTTTTTCAGGTCAGCAGCCGGAACCGGGGCAGGCACCACTGCGACGACCGACGCAGGCTCGGCAGCGTCGGCAGCGTCGGCAGCTTCGGCAGCGTCGGCAGCCGCGCCCGTCACCTCAGCGTCGGCAGCAGCAGGGGTGGCGGGGGCGCCAGCGGGGGCAACGGCGTCGTCCATCAGGGGCTCGGCAACCAGCTTGGCCGGGGCGAAGGAGCGGTAGATGGCAGCAGCCAGGGCCGCACCAAACAGCGGCGCCAGCCAGAACAGCCAGAGCTGGCCGGCGGCCCACGACTCGGCCAGGAACACCACCGAGGTGGCGCGGGCGGGGTTCAGCGAACCGTTGCTCAGGGGCATGGTGATGGCAACGGACACGGCGAAGGCCAGGCCGATGGCGATCGGGCCCATGGTGGTCTTGTTGCGGGCGGAGGTGACGCCCAAAAGCAGCGCCGTGAGCATGCCAACGGCGACGAGCTCCACAATGAGGACGCCGATCATGGGCACCTGCGAGGGCGAATGGGAATCGAAGCCATTGGCCAGGGCGCCGAAGAGCTTGGGCATGTCAGGGGTGGCACCGGCCGGCATGACCTTCATCAGGGCCAGCCACACGGCTGCGGCCAGGATGGCGCCGATGGTCTGCGCCACGATGTACAGGCCTGCTGCGGAGAACTTCAGCCGGCCGGCCACCGCCATGCCCAGCGAGAACGCCGGGTTGAAGTAGCCGTTGGAGACGTGGCCGAAGGCGATGATGGCGGCGACCATGGCCAGGCCGTAGGCGAATCCCACCGTGGAGCCGGTACCGCCTGAGCTGAAAAGTGCTGTGCCCAGGCCGGCGAAGACGATGAAAAAGCTGCCCAGCCCCTCAATGGCGACGCGGGTGCTGATCGGATGGGCCTGCACCGGGGCCGTGGCCGTTCCGGATGAAGTCATGGCGTGAAGATCCTTCGGTTGATACAACAAAGTGAAAGGCTGCCTGCGGCGCGGATGCTATGGCGGCGGGTCCCCGGGGCGAACCGGACGAGGTGCCGCACCACTACATCCCCAGCGCCAGCGCACACACGGTGGCTGCAGCCAGAGCAACTATAGCGGCCGAAGCTGTACGTAATATAAGAGCCGGAGCAGCGATGTGGGCCTCGGACTCCAGTGGTCCGATGCCTGCGTGGAGCAGCCGGACCCGGCTGACGGCGCAGAACACCAAAATGATGGTCGTCAGGCATGCCACGGCGGCGCAGATGCCCAGCCCCACCACTTGAGCCCCGTGGCCGCCGGCAGCAGCGCTATCGAGCGAGCCGGCGAGCCCGGCCCCGGCGAACCCGTCCCCGGAAGCGCCCGTGAGCGCCTGGAACCAGCCGCGCCAGATGAGAACGTCGGCGACCACCGCGCTCATGATGGTCCGGCGCCACGACAATGCGGTGCGTTCCGGCTGCAGGCCAGGATCCCGGACAGGAACCACAAACGGGGCCATGTTACGGCTTGACCAGGATCAGCACGGCAAAAATGATGGCGGCGAGCGAGACAATGACGGTCATGCCCAGCATCAGCCACGAGTGCGGCAGCTCGGCATCGTTGCGCATGGCCTGTTCCTGGTGCGCCCAGCGCCGGTAGCTGACAACGGCCAGGACGGCGCCAATCACGGCAAGCGTCATGCACAAGATGATGCGAATCAGCGGCGGCGCAATTTCCGGCGCCAGCTGGTCAATCGCCACGGCGCCGGCCAGGAGTGCCAGCGCCGTCCGCACCCAGGCCAGGAACGTGCGCTCATTGGCCAATGAAAAGCGGTAGTCGGGCGTCTTTCCGGTCCGTCGCCAGGCGGGCTCGCGCATGGGTCTCCTCAACACAATGGGGTGATTAGTCAACCACGAGTCTACTTCGCCTCCCGAACGCCCCGAACACCCTGGGGAACCGTCCGCGCCCCGTACGCGGAACCTCCTGGTAACGGTAAATTGGGGGTATGACACTTCCCGCGCAGACCCCTCCCCCCGCCGACTTCGCCAGCCGCGTCCAGGGCACGCTCATGGCCGGTGCACTGGGCGACGCCTTCGGCTACCTCGTGGAGTTTGATTCGCTCGCCGAGATCCAGGCCAAGTACGGCCCGTCCCTACTGGTGGATTTGTCCCAGTCCGGGGCCCCGCCGCATTTCTCCGACGACACCCAGATGACCCTCTACACCCTCGACGGCCTGCTCGATGTCCTTGAGTGGGCCAACGGCGGCATCAGCGCCGACGTCAACGCCTGCCAGTGGCTCGCCTACCTGCGCTGGCTGAAAACCCAGGGCATCCCCACGGCTGAGCACGCCCCCGAGCAGTCCCCCCGCTGGATTGATGCGCAAAGCGTGCTCCACCACCAGCGCCACCCGGGCAACGCCTGCATCACCGGCCTGGCCACGGGCGAGATGGGCACCGTGTTCCGCCCCGTCAATCTCGATTCGAAGGGCTGCGGCACCGTCATGCGTTCCGCCCCCTACGGCCTGCTGCCCCATGTTGACGCCGAGACCATCTACAAAATGAGCTCCGACGCCGCATCCCTGACCCACGGCCATCCCGCCGCCCGCCAGTCCTCCGGCGTCTTCAGCTGGCTCATCCACGAGCTCGTCATCGGCGCCCTGCCGCTGGGCGAGGCGGCGCAATCCGCCCAGGCCCGTGCCGCCGTCGAGCCTTCCGCCGATCCCGAACTGCTGTCCCGGCTGGCTGCCGCGCTCACCCTTTCCACGCACGACGGCGAACCCCTGTCCGGCGATGCCCTCACCGACGCGCTGGGGCTGGGCTGGGTTGCCGAGGAGGCTTTGGCGGTTGCGCTTTACTCCGTATTGGCCACCGAGGCTGCTGCGGTTTCCCCCGTTGACCATTTCTTGGCTGCGGTCCGGCTGGCGGCAAACCACAGCGGCGACAGCGATTCCACGGCATCGATCGCCGGGAACATTCTGGGTGCGCTGCACGGTGAAGCCGCCCTGCCGCCGTCGTGGTTGACCATGGCGGAGGCGCCTGCAATGATCCGGCATTTGGGGGCTGAATTCATCAAGCTGACCACCGGCGAGTAATTCAGCGCGGCTAATTCAGTGCGGCTGTTCGCATCTCTGGCGGATATTTCGGGGCAATCCCGTGAACACCGCTGCCGGGTGCGAAGTGAACACCGCTGCCGGGTGCGAAGTGAACACCGCTGCCGGGTGCGAAGGATGCCCTGGAATCATTTGGCCTCGGGTCGGTCGCTGGAAGCGGTGATTCCTCGCCAGATCTCCAATGTATTTTGGCTCAGGGGGTAGTCGTTGCCAATCGCCCCCGGTGCACCGGCATCGGATGGCAACGACTACCCCCTAGCTGTGACGAGGTGTCCGAACCGGCGGCGAAAGGCCACAACGACCCCCGACCGGAACCACCCCGGTGTTAGCGCCCAGCGAAGTTCAACGGAATCACCTGCCGCGCCACCGACGGGCAACCACGACGGCGACATGGACAACTGGTTAGTTCTTGCGCCGCCCGACATTGGTGCAGTCCGCGCAGATGCCTTCCGGGATGAGCCCGCGGCGCTGCAGGACTCCGAAGATTTTGCATCCGAGGCACAGGCCGATGAAAGCCTCAAGTGAGGCGGCGACAATGAGGAAGGCGATCAACGTCCAGCCTGCCAGCGGAACGCCAGCCATCAGCAGTGCGAAGGCAGCGAGCGACAGGACCGTGCCGATGCCCTGGGCGAAACGCTTGGGCGGCCCCGGCACCAATTTTGCCTCGCCGATACGCGGCGCCAAAACCTTGACGGACAATAGCGCGGCGGGGGAAACACGCGGGCCGAACGCCAGGCGCGGAACAAACCCGGCCGCGATGACGGCCACCAGCCACTTCCACTGGGCCAGGACTGCTACGAGCGCCAGCACCACCACAATGCCCGCCGTGCAACGGGCCACATACTCATTGACGGGGTTGGGGAACGCGAAGAACCGCTTCAGGGCGCCGGGCGCGGACTGCGCCGGCTTCCCGCTTCCGGGCACGGCCGGCACGCCGTTCGCACCGAGCGCACCGGGCATGCCTGATGCCGACGGCTGTAAGAATTCGGTGGCGGCGGGGAGGTCGGCGAGCTGGCTCATAGGCCCAGAGTAGAACCGCGCACCGCGGGTTCCCTAGGATTGTTGAGCAGCGTGACGAAATGGGCCGCGCATCATGTGGGCTGCGAGGTCTGGCGACCCGGCCGCGGAAGGGCGACCCGGCCGCGGAGGGGCAGGCATTCAAGGATTCCGGTCCGCCGGGGAGCCGTCCCGGTCCAACAGTGCCAAACACCGGGCAGGGGCGATGTGCCGGTAGGAGCTGTCGAGCAGTTCGGCGATTTCCTGCCAGTCTGGGCGCCCGACGCTGAGGTCCAATCCCACCCAACCGTACGGGCCGATGTAGGAGGGAACATAGAAACGCGCATCCGCGAGCAGTGCTTCACGTTCGTCCGCTTCAGGCAGGACCTGGATGGATGCCTCCCGTGGGTGGTCTTTCTGTCCCTGGCCGAAGTAGGCAAAGATCTTCCCGCAGCGGAACGTGGGACGGCCAAAGGTTTCCTTTTCCAAGGCCTCAGGGAACGCCAGGCACAACGCGCGCAGGTGTTTCAGGAGCGGGTCGGCGTCGTCATACATCCGGGGGTGGGCCATGCCAAAAAGCGTAGTCGTCCCCGGCGCTCTGGTCACGCGCTGATTCAGCCGGCTCGTCCGGGCCCAGCCTGGTCGGCGGGCTTAGCCCGCTCGCCCTGCCCCAGCGAGTCCAGCCCGCTCGGCGGACCTACCCCACCATCTGCATGAATTCGCCCTCGGAGAGCACCTCGATGCCCTGGCCGCGACGCTGCAGTTCCAGGACGCGCTGCGCCTTGGAGGTGAGCCGTCCGCTGCGCAGGTCCGAGGCCGTGAAGCCGCTGCCCACCACCAGGACCGTGGTTTTCAGGGTGACGTTGCTGGCGCACTGGGCGCCGTGGGCAGCTGCCATGGTCTTGGCTTCCGGACGTCCCAGGCTGAGGTCCCCCGTGAACACGACCGTCTGTCCAAACAAAGGGTGCGCCATGTCGGCCCTGTCATTCGGCACGGGGTTTGGCCCTTCCGTTGACCAGCTGGACCGGCCGCCACGGGCAGTGCCGTTGGCGATCCCGGCCTTCATCTCGGCAATCTTCTCCAGGGCCGAACGGGTGGCCTTGGACATTCCGTCGCTGGCGGGGTCGTAGGCGTCCACGTGGGGCATGGCCAGCTTCAACGCCGCAAACACGCCGCGCACCGACTCAACGCCGTGCTTGGCCGCGATGTCCACCATGATCCCGGCGCAGGCCCGGGCATCCTCGGTGGCGTCGTGGTGATTGCGCAGCGGAACCCCGGCAGCCTCGGCCACAAACGGCAGCGAGTATGAGGGCAGCGAATAGTTCTTCCGAGAGAGCACCACGGTGCAGGCGTAGTCGAACGCGGGTGCGGGGATGCCCGAAACCTCCGCGGCGGAGCGGATCACGCCCAGGTCAAAGGCCGCGTTGTGTGCAACGAGCGGATCGCCGCCAATGAACGCGTCAACCTCGGGGAAAACCTCGCGAAAGCGTGGGGCCGCGGCCACATCGTCTGGGGTGATCCCGTGGATGGTGATGTTGCGTGAATCAAAGTGGTCGTGCCCCTCCGGCGGGCGCATGAGCCAGTAGCCCTCCTCAACAATCACCCCGCCGCGTACCCTTGTGAGGCCCACGGAGCAGGGCGATCCCCTAAATCCGTTGGCGGTTTCAAAATCGATTGCAGTAAAGTCCAGAGCCACACCCCAAGGTTACCCCCGAGCTGTGACAACCCGCGCCCTCCGAGCCGGAGGTCACACGGGCTGCAAAATGCGCCCGATCCTGCCCGCCCCAGGCGAAGAAGCCGTCCATAGTGCTCCACGCTGCGGACATATCGGCGGCGTGGAGCACTATGGACGGCTTTTCATGGTCGACGCCGGACGGCTGGGTCCGGCGTCGAGCCTTGCCGGTGGATTGAGCTGCTTTTGGTGCGGGATGGCGGGCTAGGGTGTGGCGCGGCGCAGGGTCAGGTAGGCGGCGCCGCCCAGCACGAGCACGAGGACCAGCGCCATGGCACCAAGGGAGAGCGGTGTCAGCGCGATGAGCCAGGCGCCGACGGCCGGCCACCAGCCCTGCAGGGTGATGAGGGCAACGGCCGCGACCAGCAGCACGGCCGCCGAGAGGGTCATGACCAGCACCCCCGTGGTCTGCCAGCGCTTGTAAACGGTGGCCGCCCAAAATCCGAGCAGGAACAAGAACATCATGAGGACGAAGTAGAAGAACCATTGGATGAACCAGGACTTCTCGGCGACCCATTCGAGGGCAAACATCTGGCCCTGCAAACCCCAGCCGTTCGTAGCCTTCTCGATAATGCCAAGGACCACGTAGAGTGCGGAGATGGCGGCGGCGAGCACCGTGAACAGTCCCACCGTGCCGAGGAAGAAGTTGCGCCGGCTCACGCTCAGCCCCTGCGAGAACGGAAAGCTCAACGTCAGCGACTGGATGCCCAGGCCGAAGAAATACCACATGACGGCCTGGCCGGCGCCGGAGTACTTCACCCCCACGGAGTCCGGAATCAGCGCCCAGATGACGGCGCTGAGCAGGAACGAGCCGGCAATGATGACAGCCGGTATGCCCAGGAATGTCCATTTGTTGATGAGCTGCATCCTGACAACTCCAAAAGCGCGGTGTCCGGCACGTCGGTGCAACGGGCCGTTCAGCGTGGTGTCCATTGTGGTGCTCATCGTATTGCTCCTGTCCGGGCATGCTTCCTCGAGGACGCGCCGTTGCCCTGCCCGGCCACACCGTCCGCCGACGGATCGGCACCCAGGGGGGATCCGGCGTCGAGCGTCTTTCTGATGACAAATTGCTGCAGGGACACCGGGCTCAATTCCAACCCCAGTTCCTGCGCCTCACGGCGCTCGGCCGCGCTGAGTGCGCCGTCGAGTGTCAGGGAAACGAGGGCACCGACACCCTCGCGGTGCAGGACCTTGCGGCCGGCGGCGAAGGATTCCACCCGGGCGGCGGTGCCGGCGACGTTGACGGCGGATCCGCGGATGTTCTCGGCGTCGTCGTCAATGATGACGTGGCCCTTGTCGATGATGATGACGTGTTCGAGCAGGTTCGCCACCTCGTCGATCAGGTGCGAGGACAGGACGATGGTGCGCGGGAACTCGGCGTAGTCGGCCAACAGGCGGTCGTAGAACAGCTGCCGCGCCACGGCGTCCAAGCCCAGGTAGGGCTCGTCGAAGAACGTCAGCTCGGCGCGGGATGCCAGTCCGATGATGACACCCACCGCCGAAAGCTGGCCGCGCGAGAGCTTCTTGATGCGCCTCTTCATGGGCAACTGGAACTCCTCGGCCAGTTGCAGGGCCATCGCCTGGTCCCAGTCCTTGTAGAACAGGGCGGCGGCCTTGAAGGCATGGACGGGTTTGAAGTCGTCGGGATACTTCTGTGATTCCCTGATGAAGCAAATCCGGCTCAGGACCTTCTCGTTTTCATAGGGGTGTTCGCCGAACACCCGGACCTCGCCCGAGCTGGCAAAGCCCTGTGCCGTCAGGATCGACATCAATGTGGTCTTGCCCGCGCCGTTGCGGCCCAACAGGCCGTAGATCTTGCCCTGTTCCAGGCTGAGGCTGACATTGTCGAGTGCCTTGACGTCGCGGTAGTTGCGACTCAGGCTTTCCACTGTGACTACCGGTGTGCTCACAGCGCACCCTACTTTGCTCTTGTTGCTGTGGCGTCGCTGCTGCTGCCTAAGCCGGCCCCGGATGCAACAGCGGCCGCTTCCCGTGCCAGCATGTCCGCCAGCTGGGCGCCGTCGATCCCCAACTTGTTTGCCTCACGAGCCAGCGGCGCAATGAATTGTTCGTAAAAGTCCTCCCGGCGCCTGCCCACAAGGACGGCCCGGGCTCCGGTGGCAACAAACATGCCAATTCCCCGTTTCTTGTAAAGGAGTCCGTCATCGACGAGCCGGTTGACGCCCCTGGCCGCGGTGGCGGGATTGATTCTATGGAAGGCCGCGAACTCATTGGTGGACGGAACCTGCGCCTCTTCGGCCAGCAGGCCGTCCACGATGTCGTTCTCGATCATTTCGGCGATCTGCACAAAGATCGGCTTGCTGTCATCGATCATGATCAGCCTTCCTCCGCACAGTGCCCGAGACTCCCAGCCAGCCTCATTGGTTCGTTCCTCATGTAACTAACCGTACAACCATGTAACGAGATGTCAACCGCCAATATCCTGCAGCCAAGGAATTCCCCCAAAGATCCTCCTATGGGTGGAGCCCACGTTCAGGGAAGTACCGTAATCTTGAACCGTGATACTTTCTGCTTTGAGCCAATCCGCCCTGCCCGCGCTCATGGGCCACGGCGCCGTGCCGTCCCTGGCGATCCTGCCCGACTGGCTGGATCCGATGACGATTCTGGACAACTCCGCCCTTGGTTTTTGGGTGGTTGTGATTGCCTGCGCCATCATCTTCGCCGAGACCGGCCTATTGGTCGGATTCTTCCTGCCCGGAGATTCCCTGCTCTTCACCGCCGGCCTGTTGGTGAGCACAGGCGCCATGCCCGTGAACATCTGGGCGCTCATGGGACTGTTGATCGTCTCGGGCTTCATCGGAAACCAGCTCGGCTACTACATCGGATACAAGGCCGGCCCGGCAATCTTCAACAAGCCGGAATCCAGGCTCTTCAAAAAGCAGCATGTCGATTCCGCCCACGCATTCTTTGAAAAGCACGGCGGCAAGGCCCTGATCCTGGCCCGCTTCGTCCCGATCGTGCGGACCTTTGTCCCCGTCATTGTCGGCGTGGCCAAGATGGACATGCGCAAATTCCTGATCTTCAACGCCATCGGCGCGGTTGCCTGGGCCGGCGGCGTCACCTACCTCGGCTACGTCCTGGGCAACAGGGTCCCCTGGGTGCGCGACAACCTCGATATCCTCTTCATCGCCATCGTCGCCGTCTCGATCATCCCGATCGGCATCGAGTTCCTCAAGGCCGTGAGCAGCCACCGCAAGAAGAAGGCCTTGCAGGCAGAAGCGAAGTCCGAGCAGGCCTAGGCCTCGTCTGCGCAGGCACAATTCTTAAAGTACGACGGCGACCCCCGGCATAGTGCCGGGGGTCGCCTTTGTTTTTACTCACCCAAGAAATCTATTACGCAGTTGTTGGACCAAATCGGCTCCGGAAAGCGCCTTCCAGTCCAATAACTGCGTAATAGATCTCAGCGAGCCCGGAATCAGATCTCAGCCGGTGTGCTGTCAGCCCGCGAGGGCCTTCACGATGTGCGGCAGCAGCGCCCGGAACGCGTTGCCGCGGTGGCTGATGGCGTTCTTTTCCGCGCTGCTGAGCTCCGCGCACGAGCGGTCCATGCCTGCGGGCAGCAGAATGGGGTCGTAGCCGAAGCCGCCGTCGCCGCGGGGTTCGTGCAGCAGGGTTCCCTCCAGGGTTCCTTCCTCCACGATGTCCACTTCACCGTCAGGGCTGGCCAGGGCTGCGGCGCACACAAAGCGTGCGCCTCGGTGTTCCTCCGCAATGTCGGAGA
This sequence comes from Arthrobacter sp. PAMC 25486, assembly GCF_000785535.1. Lineage (NCBI taxonomy): Bacteria > Bacillati > Actinomycetota > Actinomycetes > Micrococcales > Micrococcaceae > Arthrobacter > Arthrobacter sp. PAMC 25486. The sequence goes on from NZ_CP007595.1 coordinate 1,459,627, forward strand.
GCTGGGCCAGCAACAGGTTAAGGTTCGCTTCATCGTCGCCGTGGGCGCCTGCCCAGCGGGCGGAAAAGATTCCCGGCGCTCCCCCAAGGACGTCCACGGCCAGGCCTGAATCATCTGCGATGGCCAGGGCACCGCTGAACTGCGCCACGGCATGGGCCTTCAGTCGCGCGTTTTCCGCGAAGGTGACCCCTGTTTCGGCGACATCCGGCGCCTGGATCGCTCCGGCGTCGAGCACGTCAGTGTCAACATCCAAGCCCGGCACCTGGCCGCGGAGCAGCTCACGCAGCTCCCGCAGCTTGCCCTGGTTGTGGCTGGCAAGAATCAGCTTGGGGGCCATCAGCCGGCGAGGGTTTCGCGCTGGATGCGGGACAGTTCGGTGGTGCCGATCAGGGCCAGGTCCAGGAGCTGGTTGAGCTCGTCGCGGTCGAACGGTGCGCCCTCTGCGGTGCCCTGAACCTCGACGAACTTGCCGGAGCCTGTGACGACGACGTTCATGTCGGTCTCGGCGCGCACGTCCTCAACGTAGGGCAGATCCAGCATGGGGACGCCGTCGATGATGCCCACGGAGATGGCCGAGATGGTGTCGATCAGGGGTTGGGCGTTCTTGGCGATCAGCTTGTTTTCCTTGGCGTAGGCAATCGCGTCGGCGAGGGCCACGTAGGCGCCGGTGATCGCGGCGGTGCGGGTGCCGCCGTCGGCCTGCAGGACGTCGCAGTCCAGCACAATGGTGTTCTCGCCGAGCGCCTTGGTGTCGATGATGGCGCGCAGTGAACGGCCAATCAGGCGGGAGATCTCGTGCGTGCGGCCGCCAATCTTGCCCTTGACGGACTCGCGGGAGTTGCGGGTGTTCGTGGCGCGAGGGAGCATGGCATATTCGGCCGTGACCCAGCCGGTGCCTTCGCCCTTGAGCCAGCGCGGGACGCCGGGGGTCAGGGAGGCGGTGCAGAGCACGCGGGTGTTGCCGAATTCGATCAGGGCCGAGCCTTCGGCCTGCTTGGACCAGCCGCGGGTGATGGTGATGTCGCGGAGCTGGTCGTTGGTGCGCCCGTCGGCGCGAAGTGTTTGCGTGGAAGTCATGAAGTAAGCCTACCGGCCGAGGGGCCACGGCCGAGCGCAGCGAGGCTGGGGAGGGCGGTGGGCGCTACCGGCCGAGGGACCCGAGCCGAGCGCAGCGCTATTCAGCATTCGAAACAGCAGCTGATGCGGTCGCACCCCAACACCGCAAGTTGAAACATCAGCTGCTGTTTCGAATTATCGTTTGGGTGAAAATCGCATCAGCTGCAGTTTCAAATCACTGTGTGGCCAACGCGGTGCCAACATGTCTGCGATTCCTCAGAGCCGGCCTCGAAATCAGCCATGGGCGCCCAACGTGAGAACTCGCGGTCTGAAAAACTGCCCCGAGCTACTTGCGCTTGAGCAGCAGCTTGTGGATCTGCGTTTCACGGAAGTACGTGGATCCGGGCTTGATGTAGCACAGCACGATGGCGACCAACCCCAGCAGCACCTGGACCATAGCGACCAGTCCGCTGGGCAGGGCAACCGTCGAGGCTTGGTACACGGAGCAGATGGCCAAGATGCCACCAAGCAGCCGGGCCCACATGGCACCCTTGGCAAGGAACCTGGCAATGGTGAGGTACATCAGGATCGAGAGGACGCCGACCGCGACGGCCGTCACCATTGAAAACATGACGGACCCGTCGGCAAGCTGCTCGACGTCGACGCCAGCACCCAGGGCAAGAATGTCCGCCCGGAGCCGGGTGCGGAACGCCTCGGAGGAGATGTTGATGACGCTCAAGATTGTCACCACAACCTGCAATGCTGCTGCGGCCAGCAGCAGCTTGACGACCCAGCCAATCTGCCGTGGCGCGACAGGCGCCACAGGGGCGACGCGGGCGCCAGCTCCGGATGAAGACTCAGGAGACGGGTTGTAGCTCGGCGGCGTGTTGGCCATGGAAAATCCTCAGTCGTGCACTGCTCATTGCAGTGCTTGTGGCCGGGGTCAGTGGCTGCACCATGCGTCCCGGGAAAGGCTAAATCGTGTAGTGCACACCGGCAACGGCAGCTGCCACGTCGCGGTCAAATACTCCACGGGCCTCGGCCACCACCTTGTTCGTGTCGGTCCAGACGGGAATGTGGGTCAGCAACAGGCGCTTCACATTGGCCCGGGCCGCCGCTTCGCCGGCCCGTTTGCCGGTCAGGTGGACGTCCTTGATATGGTCGTCGCGACCTTCTTCAAACGCAGCCTCACACAGGAAGAGGTGTGCATCCTGCGCGGCGTCTTCCAGGCCCTGGCAGGCGTCGGTGTCGCCCGAGTAGGTGAGCACAACGGTCCGGTCCATGCCGGTCCCGTCGTACTCGGTGACCTCGACTCGCAGCGCGTACGCCTCTGGCGTGGGGTGGTTAACCGAGTACGGGGTGACCTTGAACGGGCCCACCGTGACGGGCTCGCGCTCCTGCCAGTTGATGAAATCAAACTCTTCGCGCATGCCCGGATCAAGCTCGAGGCCGTACGCCGTGGCCAGCCGATCAGCGGTTTCGGCAGGTCCCCACACGGGAATCTTGCCCCGCTGCCAGCCGTCAGGGTTCCACCGGACGGCCACGTGCAGGCCGCACAGGTCCATGCAGTGGTCGGGGTGCAGGTGGCTGAGGAAGATCGCGTCGATGTCCTCAAGGTCCATGTACTTTTGCACAGCCCCGAGGGCGCCGCTACCGAGGTCAATGAGCACCCGCCACGGCCGAACGCCGTCGTGCGCTGTTAAAAGGTAGCAGGACGCGGGCGACGACGGACCAGGGAAAGACCCGCTGCAACCCACAATCGTCAACTTCATTCGTTACTCCCCGCTCCCAATCCCGGAACAGCCAGTCTGCCCACCGAATCGGTCAAAACAAAATTGGAGACGCGTGACGCAACGCCACCGGCAGTTGATTCACGGGCCGCGGCCAGCATGTCCTCGGTGATTCGGGCCAGGGAACCAGTGGGATAGTGCGCCGCAACATGGCTGACTTGTTCCACGCCGCGAACCTCGGGGCCCAGGAAGCGGCGGGCCAGGTGGCCAAAACTGGCGGCGTCGCCGGTGGAGAGGAATTGGTGGGTGGGCGCGTCGGTGGACACTCGTTCCAGATCGTGGCTCACCAAGGCGCGGTACACATCCTTGGCGGTTTCCTCGGCGCTGGACACGAGCGTGACTGCATCGCCCATAACGTAGGAGATGACGCCGGTCAGCAGCGGGTAGTGGGTGCAGCCCAGCACCAGGGTGTCGACGGCCGCGGCCTTCAGCGGCGCCAAATACACTTCAGCTGTGGAAAGCAGCTCGGGCCCTGCCGTGACACCGGATTCCACAAATCGCACAAAGTCGGGGCAGGCCACCGAGGTGATGCGCAGGTCCGGGGCTGCGGCGAACGTGTCCTCATAGGCGCGCGAGCCCACCGTGGCAACCGTGCCAATCACACCAACATTGCCGGTGCGGGTTGCCGCCACGGCGCGCCGCACTGCGGGCTGGATCACCTCAACAACGGGAATCCCAAAGCGTGCCGTGTACCGCTCCCTGGCGTCACGCAGCACCGCGGCCGAGGCTGAATTGCAGGCGATGACCAGGAGCTTGACCCCTGAACTCACCAGCTCGTCCATGACGCCGAGCGCATTGGCACGGACCTCGGCAATGGGCAGCGGACCATAGGGGCCGTTGGCGGTGTCCCCCACATACAGGATGGATTCATTGGGCAGCTGGTCAATGACGGCACGCGCCACCGTCAGCCCGCCCACACCGGAATCAAAAATTCCAATGGGCCGGTCCGCCACCAGATTCAGTTGCTGTGGGTCACCAGTCTCCGACGAGTCGGACATGTGTGCTGGGTGTGTGCTCATGATCGTTTCAACAATAGTGCGTTCTGCGTGAAAACATGTGACATTCCTGTTCCCCCACAGCCCTTATTTGACGCGGGCGAGGGCCACCAGCATGGCTTGGACGAGGCTTTCCTGCAGCCACGAGACAAAGTTGTAGACCAGTGAAAGGTAACTTTCGACGTCGTCCGCCTCACCCCAGTCCTGGACCTGGTGCACCTTCTCGGCGTCCTCTTCGTCACGAATTTCGAGGCGCTCGGCCAGGACCAGACGCACGTCATTCAGGGCTTTGGCCCACAGGGTGGCGGACTCATCATCCAAGACCAGCTTCTCGGATTCCAACCCCAAGGAGGCCGCCCGTAGAGCACCAATCTTGCCCTCCCGCAGCGAGCGCTCGGTGAGCTGTCGGAACTCAAGTGCTGCGTCGGCGTCGTCCCTCACGGCATCGGGCAAAAGCCGCAACAAGGCCGGATCGGTGGGCACCGTGACGTCCATGTCCAAGCCGATCAGGGCAGCCAACGGGTCGGTGTGGGCGGCCGTGGCGGGCTCGAGCATGGTGATGATGTCGGCGAAAAGCTTGCGGAGGAGGTCGCGTTCGGCGGGCTCGAGGAAGCCGGTGATGCCGCGGCGGCCGGCGGAGAAGGCCTTAGCCACGGTTGCCGCCCTTCGCCACTGTTGCCCACAGGCCGAAGCCGTGCATGGCAACGGCGTGTGCCTCCATTTTTTCCTTCGCACCGTGGGCCACGGCGGATTTGCCCTCGGTGTGGACTTGGAGCATTAGTTTTGCCGCCTTTGCCTCCGAATAGCCGAAGTAGCTTTGGAACACGAAACTGACGTAGCTCATCAAATTAACCGGGTCGTTCCACACGATTAATTCCCAGGGGATGTCTGGGGAGATGAGTTCGCTGGTGGAAACTTCCCGGTCAAGTTCCGGGGCTGTGCTGACACTCATGTACCCATTCTAGTGTTGTCGCACTAAAGTGAATTCCGTGACTACGCCATCAAGCTGGGGCCACCCCCGCACATCTTTGTTTACGGATCACTACGAGCTGACCATGCTCCAGGCAGCCCTGCATTCGGGTGCCGCGCACCGCCGCAGCGTGTTCGAGGCCTTTGCCCGACGCCTCCCGGATGGGCGCCGTTATGGGGTTGTGGGCGGAACTGGCAGGATTTTAGAGGGGCTGGAGCACTTCCGTTTCGGCCCCGAAGAATTGAATTTCCTGGCCAATAACAACGTCGTTAATGACGAAACCCTGGCCTGGCTGGCTGATTTTAAGTTCTCCGGCGACGTCTACGGTTATGCAGAGGGCGAACTTTATTTCCCCAATTCACCCATTTTGACCATTGAATCCACCTTTGCCGAGGCCTGCATCCTCGAAACGTACGTGCTTTCCGCGCTCAACCACGACTCCGCGATTGCCTCCGCCGCCTCCCGCATGATTGGCGCCGCCGGGAACCGCCCCGTCATCGAGATGGGATCGCGGCGCACGCACGAGGAATCGGCAGTGGCTGCCTCGCGCGCCGCGGTAATCGCCGGTTTCCACAGCACCTCCAACCTGGAATGCGGCATCCGCTACGGGGTCCTGACCCAAGGTACTGCCGCGCATTCCTTCACCCTCCTGCACGACTCCGAGGACGACGCCTTTCGCGCCCAGGTCGGTTCGCTGGGCGCGGACACCACGCTGTTGGTTGACACGTACGACGTCGAATCCGCCGTCCGCAAGGCCGTCGCCCTTGCGGGGCCCGCCTTGGGAGGAGTGCGGCTGGACTCTGGTGATCTGCTCGCCCAGGCGAGGGACGTGCGGGCCCTGCTCGACTCGCTCGGGAACACGAATACGCGCATCACCGTCACCTCGGACCTTGACGAGTACGCCATCGCGGCCCTGGCGGCGGCCCCCGTGGACTCCTACGGCGTGGGCACCTCGCTGGTGACCGGCTCCGGCGCCCCCACGGCCTCCATGGTGTACAAGCTGGTGTCCCGGGAGGGCGACGACGGTGAATTTGTTGCCGTCGCCAAGGCCGCCAAGAACAAGGCCAGTGTGGGCGGCAAGAAGTACGCGCTGCGCCGGCTCAACGACCGCGGTACTGCCACGAGCGAGATTGTTGGCATCGGGCACCGTCCGGCCGGTGATGAGAACGACAGGGACTTGTTGACACAGTTCGTTTCCGGCGGAGAGCTGCTCCCTGGCTGGACAGGATCCGAGGGCGTTATTCGTGCCACCGCCCGGCACAAGGCCTCGATGGCGGAGATGCCCGGGGCCGCACGCCGGCTGCAACGCGGGGAACCCGTGATTCCCACCGAATACGAACAAGCAATACCTGCAAAGAACTAAGAGGAGTCCCCATGGCTAAGGCCCTGATCATTGTTGACGTACAGAACGATTTCTGCGAGGGCGGTTCACTTCCCGCTACGGGCGGCGCCGAGCTCGCCAGCGAGATCAGCGAACTATTGGAAAATGCCCAGGACCTGGATTTCGTGGTTGCCACGCAGGACTGGCATGTGGACCCGGGTTCGCATTTCTCGGACACCCCGAACTACCGCACCAGCTGGCCCGTGCACTGCGTGGCCGGTTCCAAGGGTGCAGCACTGCACCGCAATCTCGACACGGAGGACATCGACGCCTACTTCCGCAAGGGAAAGTTCGATGCCGCATACTCCGGCTTCGACGGCCTGCTTGCCCCCGAGGACGAGGTAGCGGTTGGTGAACGTGAGGCGCATGAGGCCGCCCAGGAAGATGGCGTGGCTCCGGTCTCGCTGGATGACTGGCTGCGCCAGAACGACGTCGACGACGTCGTGATCGTGGGCATTGCCACCGAGCACTGTGTCCGCGCAACAGCATTGGATGCCGTCAACGCCGGCTACAACACCACAGTGCTGCGCGATTACATCACGGGCATTGACGAGGATGCCGTCGACGAGGCCCTTGAGGAACTCGAAGACGCAGGCGTGGAGGTCAAATAGTCCCGGGCACAGGAAGCCGCAGGGGCGACTTCACAACCAATTTCGTCGAGATGTGAGATCGCGCCCTCCCCGGAGGGCGCGATCTCACATCTCGACGAAATTAAGCGGGCGAAATGAAGTGGGCGGCCGGGCCCAGCCCCACCGGCGCCAGCGCTATTTGCGGCCGATAAACCAGTCCTGCAGCTTCTTCAACCGCGTCTGCAGCTGCTCTTCGTTGGCCTGTGCCACGGCCGGGCCGCCGCACATGCGCCGCAACTCGCTGTGCACCATGCCGTGGGGCATGCCGGAACGGGCGCTCCATGCCGAAACATTCTTCGCCAGTTCCCCGCGCAGGTCCATCAGCATGCGGTGGTCAACCAGCGGCGGTGCCTCAGGCTCGGCCGGGGCCTTCTTGCGCTTGCGGGTTTGCTGGTCGGCCTGCCGTTGACGCAGCAGCGTGCCCATCTGGTCGGCGTCCAGTAGTCCGGGAATCCCCAGGAAGTCCATTTCATCGTCACTGCCGATGGCGCCGCCGGTACCGAATTCGCCGCCGTCGAACAGCACCCGGTCGAAGGAAGCCTGCGACTCGAGCGCCTCAAACTTAAACTTCTCCAGGGTATCGGAGGCTTTCTCCTCACGGTTGGCCTCCTCCATCTCGGAGTCTTCCTCCATGAACCCGTCGGCGTCCTTGTCGGGACGGTCAAGTGCATGGTCGCGTTCAAGTTCCAGCTGGTTGGCGAGTTCCATCAGGTTCGGCACCGAGGGCAGGAAGATCGACGCCGTCTCTCCCCTTTTGCGGGCACGCACAAAGCGCCCCACGGCCTGGGCAAAGAACAGCGGTGTGGCTGTGGACGTCGCGTAGACGCCAACTGCCAGCCGGGGCACGTCGACGCCTTCGGACACCATGCGCACGGCAACCATCCACCGCTTGTCGCCGGCGGAGAATGCATCAATCTTGTCGGAGGCCTTGGAGTCATCGGAGAGGATGACGGTGGGTGATTCGCCGGTGATCTTCTTCAGCTGCGCCGCATACGCCCGCGCATCCTCATGGTCCGTGGCAATGACCATGGCACCGGCGTCGGGCACTGCCCGGCGCACCTCGGTCAGGCGCTTGTCGGCGGCGGCCAGGACGGCGGGGATCCATTCCCCTTCCGGTGTGAGGGCTGTGCGCCAGGCCTGGGAGGTGACGTCCTTGGTCACTGCCTCGCCGAGCGTTGCAGCCATTTCCTCACCGGCGCTGGTGCGCCAGCGCATCTGGCCGGAGTAGGCCATGAACATGACGGGGCGGACCACATGGTCCTTGAGCGCCTCACCGTATCCGTAGGTGTAGTCGGCCTTGGAACGGCGGATGCCGTCGCGGTCTTCGGCATACTCAACGAACGGGATGGCGGCCGTGTCCGAACGAAACGGTGTACCCGTCAGTGCCAGGCGCCGGGATGCCGGGTCGAAGGCCTCCCGGATGCCGTCACCCCAGGACAGTGCGTCTCCGCCGTGGTGGATCTCGTCCATGATGACAAGCGTCTTGGCGGCCTCGGTCTTGGCCCGGTGCAGCAGCGGCTTGCTGGCCACCTGGGCGTATGTGACGGCCACGCCGATGAAGCCCTTGCCGTGCCGGCCGTCGGCGTTCTTGAAGTTGGGGTCGATGGCGATCCCCACCCTGGCAGCAGCATCCGCCCACTGGCGTTTCAGGTGGTCGGTGGGGGTGACGATTGTGACCCGGTTGATCACGCCCCGGCTGATCAGCTGTGTCGCGATGTGCAGGGCAAAGGTGGTCTTTCCGGCGCCCGGCGTTGCCACGGCGAGGAAGTCTCTGGGACTGTCGCTGAAATACTTCTCCATCGCTTCGGTCTGCCACGCACGCAGCTTCTGGGCCGTTCCCCACGCCGCGCGCTCAGGGTAGGCCGGAGGCAGCGACGGGCCACCAAACAATGTCTCCGTCACGAATTACCTGCCATCCTTGTCACAACTTTGAAGCTTCCGCGGCCAAATCCGGGCGCGGCTAAGCAACGGCGTGTCGCCGTGTACAACAATATTTACTGTCCCAAGCTACTTCTTGGGCTTCTTCGGGCCCTTGCCCTTGCCACCCTCGGGGCGCAGGCCCTCGTAGACCTCTTTGCACTCGGGGCAGACGGGGAACTTCTGGGGATCGCGCCCGGGCGTCCACACCTTGCCGCACAGGGCCACCACGGGCTCGCCGGTCATGGCCGATTCCATGATCTTTTCCTTGCGGACATAGTGCGAGAACCGTTCGCTGTCGCCCGGCTCGACTTCCTGGCGAAGCTCCTCGCGCTCAATCACGGCTGTGGAACCGCCGGTTTGGCCGGGGCCGTGCAGCGGATCGTTTTCAAAGGGATCTGGAGGCAAACTCATAAAACCAGTCTACCGTCTTCGCGTCCGCGACTCACCGAGGCGGCCTCCACCCGTCGATGTGACATCACGCCCTCTCTGCCGCCCCCACTCAGTCAGATGTGAGATGACGCCCTGTGCGAGGCACGAGCACAGGGCGTCATCTCACATCTGACTGAGAACGGTGCGCTTAGACGCCCTGCCAGGCGGGCTTGTTGTCGTAGGCGTTGCGGTAGCTTGCAGTGCCTGTGAGCTTGCTGGCCGCTGCCTCGTCAATGATGACGGTGGCGCGCGGGTGGAACTGCAGGATGGAGGCCGGGCAGGACGCCGAGACGGCGCCTTCAACGAAGTCGCGGACGGCGTCGGCCTTGCCTGCGCCGTAGGCCACGAGGACCAGGTGGCGGGCATCCATGATGGTGCCCAGCCCCTGTGTCACCACGTGGTGCGGGACCTGGTCAATGTGATCGAAGAAGCGTGCGTTGTCCTGGCGCGTCTGCTCGGCCAAGGTCTTGATGCGTGTGCGCGAGGCCAGCGAGGAGCCGGGCTCGTTGAAGCCGATGTGGCCGTTGGTGCCAACGCCCAGGATCTGCAGGTCGATGCCGCCGGCGGCTGCAATCGCATCCTCGTAGGCCTGGCAGGCGCCCACAACATCGTCGCTGGAGCCGTCCGGGCCGTGCACGTTTTCGGGTGCCACATCCACGCGGTTGGTGAATTCGCGGCGGATGACCTCACGGTAGGACTCGAAGTGGCCGGCCGGCAGACCCACGTACTCATCCAGGGCGAAGCCGCTGACGCCGTCGAAGCTCAGGCCGCCGTCGTGGCGGCGTGCCAGCTCGTCGTAGATGGGCAGCGGGGAGGAGCCTGTGGCCAAGCCGATGACGGCGTTGGGCTTGTTGCGCACCAGTGCCTCGATCGAGTCGGCGGCAAGCGCCCCAATTTCCTTGCTGCTCGGGAGGATGATGACCTCCATGAAACACGCTTCCTTTCATTGCTGCCGTGGGTGTTCAGGGCCATCTCGAGGAGGCGGCCAATGGTTTGTGGCAGACGGCCGCAAGTGCGCACAACGCCCCGTCAACTCATTCCGCAAGCGGTGGCTGACAGGGCGCTGTTGCCTTGCATCAGTTATGTAGTTCCCACCTTATCCAGTCTCAGCGGTCTACAGAAACGGCCAGCAACAATTCAGGTCCGCGGCGATCATACTGGGCCCCGCCCAGGCGAATGCCAACCACAACGTAGATGGCGCCAAGGACGATGCCGGCGAACAGCGCCAACCAGCCAAACATGGGCTGATCCGTGACGGCGCCGACGATGATCAACACCGCCACGGGTGCAGCGAGCACAAAGGCTCCGGCAAAACCAGCAAGCTGGATAAGTACGGTGGAGAAATTGTTGCCCGGCTTGGACTTCATGGGGCTCTCACCGGGCAAAGGTGCATTCATGGTGAAGCGGGATGAGAACACGCTGGAGAGTCCCAGCCCCGCCCCGGATGCTCCGACCATGAGCCCCACAGCTGCAGGGAAGCCCGACCAGTTGCCGGAGACAATGGACCCGGCAATGGCAAACAGCAGGCCCAGCGGCAATGCCAGTACTGCCGCTGCCACGACGCGTCCGGTCCTGTCCTCCTTGCCCGAAATGCCGGTGGCCAGGTGCAGGGCGAAGGCGGTGTTGTCGTAGGAGATGTCGGCACAAATGCTCCAGGTGACCATGAACGCCGCAAAGGCACCGGCGTAGCTGAGGATGGGCCCGACGGCGTCCAGCCCGCCGGCCTGCGACCCGCCAAACACCATGACCAGCGGGATGAGCGGGGCGACGATGAGCCCGGCGCTGTAGCGCGGATCCCGGAACCAGTAGGTCAGGCAGCGTGCCGCAACCGCCCCCGTGGGCGTTTGCGGGAACTTGGCAAAGAAGCCCAGCTTGCCGGGGCTGCGCCGTCCGCCACCGGAGAATGCGGGGGTGACCAGTGCCTTGGCCAGGCACACCTTCCACACCCAGGCCAGGGCCGCAAGGGTTGCCACGGCAATCAGGAATTTTACTGCTGCGGCGCCCCAGGCGCCGGCAGCGATTGCGGCGGGGACCGCCCAGATGGCGCCCAGCGGCGTCCAGGAAATGGTGTTGGCAAGCTGCGGCAGGTACTCGGCAAAGTCGGTGATGCCGCTGGAAACCCCGGCAATGATGGGGCCCATGAGCATGAGCGGGATCAGCACCACAATGCCGCTCATGTCCTTGAAGCGACGGGAGGATGCCAGGCTGGTGCTGGCTGCCGTGATGGCGCGTGAGGCGACAATGCAGGTCAGCGCCGCGATAGCGCCGCAGATGAGCGCGGCCACGGCGGCCACCGGGTGGCGCCACCAGGCAACAGCCGTGCCCATGGCGGCTATCAAGGTGATGGCCCCGGGGATCCCGATGAACCCGGAGAGGGCCAGGCCCGTCAGCATCGACTTCATGGGAATGGCGTAGGTGGTGAAGCGGGCAGGATCGAGTGTCATGTCCAGTCCCGCAGCAACCACCGGAATGACCAGCCAGCCAAGGAAGACTGCGGAACCGGCCAGAACCAGGACGGTTCCGATCAAGCCGGCATCGGTAGCACCCAAGGCGGCCAGTCCCACCAGGACCAGAACCAGCATGCCGAGCCCGTAGAGGCCTCCGATAATGAGCCCCACCAACTGCCAGGGCGTGCGCTTCATGGAGTTGCGCAACAGCGCGATTTTGAGCCTTAGGAGGTGCGCAACCATTGCAACCCCGCAGTCTGGTTCCGGCCGCCAACTAGCTCAACAAACTTGTCTTCCAGGCTCATGTCCCCACGCACGTCGTCGACGGTGCCGGCGGCGAGAACGCGGCCGGAGGCAATGACGGCCACATGGTCACACATGCGCTGGACCAGGTCCATGACGTGGCTGGAGACAATCACGGTGCCGCCGGAATTCACGTAGTCGTGGAGGATGTCGCGGATGTTGGCCGCAGAGACCGGGTCAACCGATTCAAAGGGCTCATCGAGGACCAGGAGCCGCGGCGCGTGGATCAAGGCCGCGGCCAGGGCGATCTTTTTTGTCATGCCCGCCGAGTAGTCGACCACCAGTGTCCCGGCGTCCTTGGTCAGATCCAGGGCTGCCAGCAGGTCCTTGACCCGCTCGGCCACCGTGTCCTTGTCCATGCCACGCAGCAGGCCGGCGTACGTCACCAGCTGTTCACCGCTGAGCCGGTCAAAGAGGCGAACACCATCGGGCAGCAGTCCCATGAGTTTCTTGGCTTCCAGCGGCTGCGCCCAAACGTCCACACCGTGGACTCTCACCTGCCCAAAATCTGGACGCAACAGGCCCGTGGCCATGGACAGGGAGGTGGTCTTGCCGGCCCCATTGGGCCCCACCAAGCCGTAAAAGGAGCCCGCAGGAACATCCAGGTTGATGTTGTCCACGGCAATCTTTTCGCCAAACCGCTTAGCCAATCCACGGATTGACAGAGCTGGTGGCCGTGCTCCATCTGGTGTGGGCGCAATAGAGTTATTCATGCCCTCACACTAACAATCTGAAGGGTTGCTGTGAGTTATCCAAAAGGATGACATTGGCCGCCGCGTCGCCTGCCCGTCATCCCAGGGACGAAAAATGACACCGTTCCCGCTTTTCGACCCCGGGATCCCGGGGTCGAAAAGCGGGAGAGGTGTCAGATCCCAAATGAAGACTCGGAGGGTTTAGAACAATGCCCGGGCCAGGGCCTGGCGGGAGGCCGAGACGCGCGGATCGCCCACACCGACGACGTCGTAGAGCTCCAGCAGGCGGACCCTGACGTCCTCACGCTCGGGGCCAAAGTGCGTGCCAATGTAGTTCACCAGCCGGCCCAGCGAATCCTCAACATGACCGCCGGTGACGTCCAGGTCAGCTACGGCAAGTGCAGCCTCAAGATCGTCCGGGTCCGCGGCCGCCCTGGCACGGAACTCCTCTGCCTGGAGCACGTTGATTTCGGCCGCGCGGCGCATCAGCTGTACCTGTGCCAGACCGGTTTTGGCTGGCGCATCGGTGGGCATTTCGGCCAGCGCCTTCTCATAGCTGGCCTGTGCGAGAGCCAGGTCGCCGGCATCGATCGCGTCACGAGCGGCCTGGTGCAACGGCGGCAGCGGCGGTTCCTCCGGGGCTGTTTCGGGATCGGTGGCGGCGCCGCCCAGGGTGCCCGTGACACCATTGCTGGCGGCGACCTTGAGTAGTTCGGCCAGGAACTCCTGGATCTGGGCTTCGGGCAGCTCCCCTTCAAACATGGGCACGGGCTGGCCGTTGATCAGGGCAATGACGGTGGGCACTGCGGTGACCCCGAAGGCCTGGGCAATCTGCGGACTGGAATCCACATCCACCCGGCCCAGCGCGATTTTACCGCCGTTGTCGTTCATGAGCTTTTCCAGCACCGCGTTGACCTGCGCCGACTGGTGGGAGCGCCCCGATCCGAGCGACACCACGACGGGGACCTTCTGGGACAACTGGACAAATTCCTGGAAACTTTGTTCGTTCACCTCGACGGCGTAGGGCGATCCCCCGGCGGGTGCACCGGCTGCGGCGGCTGTGGCCCGGTTCTTCAGGGCTGAAAGGTCGACGGCGCCACGCAGGTTGATCCCGGGCGTTCCGTTGGACGGCAGTGGACTATTTTGGCTCATGGACTCACTCTAACTGTGTTGACCCGGGGCTTTTCCAGTTCTCGCCACGGGTGAAACTAGGCATGACAGGAAGCATGGAGCGCCTCCGGCGCCCCATGCCCCCAGTTACTTAAAGGATCCGCCAACCAGGGCCCGGTTGGCAGAAATGATGGTGACTTCGGTTGCGCCGCCTGCAGGCGGGATGTACATGACGACAGGCTCCGCGTAGTTCAGGCTGAACCCCTTGGTGGTTTCCGTGCCACCGGTAAACACGGCCGCGTCGTCGCCCACGGTCAAGGTGGCGTCCTGCTTGCTCGTGGCGTCAATGCCGAAGTTGTAACCCACCACCACCATGGCACCGCCGTCGGCGGTGCGCAAGGAGACCGCCGATTCCAGCTCACCCTTGTGGCTGAAGACGTACTCTGCGTCCTTGGCATCGGCAGCAACCTGCCTCTGCAAGTCCAGGACGCTCGTCACGTAGAGGCTGTCCTTGAAGGTGGCCGCGAACTTGCTGTGCTCGTTGGTCAGACGGTCACTCAAGGCGGAGATGGCAGCTTCGGGACTCATGGCCAGGCCGTCGGCCGAGTCCAGCGCCACTTCCTTGGTGCCTTCCTTGTCCACCTTGGGGAAGGTCTGTCCCGGCAGCAGGGGCGTTGCCTGGATCAGCTTGTAGTTTTCACGTGCGCTGGCCTGGACCAGCGTCAGCAGTTGCGGCAGGGCGTTGTTCTCACCCTGGGTGACGATCATGGCCGAGCGGGGCCAGGCGGCTGTCGTGGAGACAACGTTGGCCAGCAGCTTCGTGGCATTGACAGGTTCAGCAGCAGCTTCGCTTTCAACGGTGGCCCTGATCTGGTAGTTCGCCGTGCGCATCGTCAAGGCCATGCCGGCAACCCGAGGCTCGAGCTCCTTGGCATTCTTTGCATTGTCCCCGGAGGCAACAATCGTGGCCACGGAGGTGGCAATGCGCTGCACTTGGCTTGTCAGCAGATTGGGGAAGCCCACCGTTGCAGTCTCAGTCGCCGAGGCCTCCGCTGTTGCCGCAGGCGTTTCGGCGGCGGGCGTTTCAGCAGCGGGTGTGGTTTCGGCCATGGCCGGGCTGACGCTTCCGGCGAGCAGAACGGCGGCAAGCGCCGCACCCCAGCGTGCCTTAACGCTCATGTTTTTCCCGCCGTCCTTGTCCTTTGGCTGCCCCTTGCCTTCGGGGGCTGCGGGGCTTTCAGGGGTGCCGAGACCTTCGGCCGGCGCAACACGCTTCGGTCCGCCGGAGTTCCGTTGGCGGGGCTTCCGTTTGAACGGCGTGCCGTCGTTGCCGCTGGTGTCCGATCCGCTGGCGTCCGAACCGCCGGATCCGGGCTTTGAGTCATCGTCAGGGGCGTCTGAATCCTTCTTGGCGTCCTGCGGCTTCTTGCCGTCGTCAGGCTTCCCAGCGTCAGCAACCCCGGCAGCGTCAGCCTTCCCAGCGTCAGCCTTCGAAGCGGCAGCATCCCCCGCGAGCGCATCCTGCGGATCATGCAGGGTGCGCGGCAGCGCAGAGGTGGCGTCGGAAACCGCGGCAGCGGCAGGCGCTGGCGCCGATCCGTCGTCGGACTTCAGATCAGCGGAAGGCGCATCGGCCTTCCTGGCCTCGGCTATCGTGGCCGGCGCAGGCGCGGCGGCAGCAGCCTTGGCACTTTCTCGGGCGGCAACAATCTTGGCAACTTCGAGGGCTCCGGTGGCCGGATCGGCAGGGACGCGGCCGGCAGCACGGCGGCCGGGTACCACCTCAGCCGCCTTCGACTTGCGCGGCAGCAGCACAAACAGCAGCGCGGCCAGGGCCAACAAGGCCGAGCCGACGATCATCAGCGGAACAGCCCACGGGGTTCCCTCATCGTTGTCTACGGTGACGGAAATATCGGTCGGCGCAGCGGCCTTGCCGTCGGAGGAGAGGAGCAGCGCCCAATCACCGTGGCCGGGAGCCTGCCAGGTGTAGCTCAGTTCGCCGGTGGCTTTTTCCTCGGCCACCCACATGTCGGAGCCGGCCGGGTTGGGCACCTCTGCGGCACCCTCGGTGCTCTTGGAGCTCAGTGCGGTGAATTCCTCGTTGGCGGCACCGATGGTGGTGTGCGCCGCATCGCCGATCCAGCCCGCAATGTCCCGCTCGCGCGCCACCGCCAGCTGGATGGGGCCGCTGCTCTTGACGGTCATGGAGAACTGGCCATCACGTGTTTTGAGCAGATCGGGGCTGATGACGGTCAGCGGCGCGGGGGCCACACCCGCCGGAACGCTTGCCGTGAGCTGGGCCGGGGGCAGCCAGATGGTGCGCTGGCCAATACCGGCGCCCAGCAGCAAAAGACCCAAAACGGCCAGTGCGATTGCAATTTTAAAACGCAAGAAAACACCTAACATCGAATGAACACTGCAGTGATCGTTATTTCAAGAGTAACCGAACCGTTATCAATAGGGCATGTCCTTTTGATATTTCTCACGTTCCCGTGGGCCGTGGCTCGTGAGCACAGCCACCCCGCGCTGGTACTCTCTAGTCACCATCGAGCACTGGCCGGAATCTCTTCATTCCGGCCCTGATCCAAAGGCAAAGACAGTGAGTTCCTCCCCTGACACCCGCGGGTCCGGTCCCGAATCCACGGATCAGCCGTCACCCGCCCCCGACGCTGCTGCCGTGCCGGCGCATGATGCCCAGCACGACGGCGGCCAACCCTCCCCTGCCGCTGGTGCCGTGCACGCCACCCGCGGTGAACCGGAGGCCGCAGCGGCCCCTGTGGCGGCTGCCGCGGCCTCCGAACGGCACGAGGCTGCGCCCAAGCAGTCTGGTTGGCGGGCGTGGGTCATCAACAAGGTGCGCCAGCCCGTTCCCGGGGCCCAGCCGAGGGTGCGCTTTGACCTGCCGGTGGTGCCACAACAAACGCTCGACCCAGCTGCCCCTGCAAGCGCGGCGGAGGCAGGAACCAGCAGCCTGTTCCGGCACCCCATCTACTTTGGCTTCATGGGCACCGTGGGCGTTGGCATTGCACTGGCCCTGAGCTACATGCTGACCAACACCCAATCCTTGCTGTTGTGGATCGTCACGGCCCTGTTCATCGCACTGGGACTTGACCCGGTGGTGCGCTGGCTGGAGAAGCGGAAAGTGCCCCGGCCGCTGGGCATTGTGCTGGTGCTGGCTGCGCTCCTCGGGGTAGTGGCGGTCTTCTTTGCCACACTCATCCCCACCATCGTTGAGCAAACAACTCAATTGGTGCAAAAAGCTCCGGGCTGGATCCAGGACTTTTTGAATTCCGACTTCTTCAAGCAGTTGGATGTGCAGTACCACGTCCTTGACACCGTCAACGAACAAGTGGCGAAGTTCTTCCAGGACGCACAGGCTGTGGGCGGCATCTTTGGCGGTGTGCTGGGAGTGGGCAGCACCATCGCCAACGGCCTCTTTGGCACCTTGATCGTGCTGGTGCTGAGCCTGTACTTCCTGGCCTCACTGCCATCCATCAAGAAGTGGGCCTACCGTCTGGCACCGCGTTCACGCCGCGAGCGGGTCGAGGACCTGAGCGAGGAAATCACGCGCGGCGTGGGCAACTACGTGATCGGACAGGTCTGCGTTGCGGTCCTGAACGCCACCTACGCTTTCATCGTCATGAGCATCTTCAACGTTCCGTTCAGCGTTCTGCTGGCCTTTGTGGTGGCGCTGCTGGCCTTCATCCCGCTGGTGGGCGGAATGATCGCAGCCTTCGTGGTCATCGCCGTCAGCCTGACAGCCGGCTGGCAGACGGCCGTGATCTACGCGATCGCCTACTTTGCCTACCTGCAGTTTGAGGCGTACTTCGTCTCCCCCCGCATCATGCAGAAGGCCGTTGCCGTGCCCGGCGCCGTGGCCGTGATTTCGGTGATCGCCGGTGGCAGCCTGCTCGGGGTGCTGGGCGCCCTGATCGCCATCCCCACGGCAGCCGCCATCATGCTGCTGGTCAAGGAAGTGTTCATCGCCCGCCAGGACAAGAACTGACCTTTTCTTAAAGTACGACGTCGGTTGGCGCCCTTTGGCGGTAAAAGGTGGGCTCCCGCCGTCGTGCTTCATACGGCAGGGCCCTGCCGGGGAGGTTCGGGGTCAGGCGGGAACGGCCGCCACCGGGCCGTGCCAGTCACCCGGCAGCTCCACCGGCGTGCCCAGTACTGCCGAGGAAATCTCGTTGAGCGCCCGGGCTGCGTACTTCTCCCCCACCCAGAGGTGTTTGGCCCCGTCGACCGCGACCAGGCGGGCCTGCGGCACCAAGGCAAAGCGTTCGGCGGCGGCAGCGGGCTGCAGGTAGTCGTCAAACTCCGGCACGAGCACAGTCAGAGGCGTACCGCGGGCGGCCCACGCGGCCAGATCGGCATCCACGGCGCGGTGCAGCGGCGGTGAGAGCAGCACGGCACCCTCCACCTGTTCGGAAACCGGCGGCACCGCGCCGTATTTCAGGACCAGTTCGGTGCCGAACGACCAGCCCACCAGCCAGCGGTTGGGCAGCCCGCGGTCCACGGCAAACTGCACGGCCGCCGCAACGTCAAGGCGCTCGCCCAGGCCCTCTTCAAAGCTGCCGTCGCTGGTCCCGCGCGGAGATGTGGTCCCGCGGGTGTTGAAGCGCAACACGGCAATGCCGGCCAGCGCGGGCAGCCGGTACGACGCCTTCTTGTATACGTGCGAGTCCATGAAGCCGCCGTGGGTGGGCAGCGGGTGCAGGGTGATCAGCGTGGCCCGCACGACGCCGTCGGCCGGCAGGGCCAATTCACCGACAAGGGTGAGCCCGTCGGCGGTGCGCAATTCAATGTTTTCCCGGCTGGCCGGCAAAATCGTGGCGGCACGGATGGCTGTTGGGGTGTCGGCGTCAACAAAGGCAAGGGAGGCGGGATCGAAAACCATGCCTTCCAGCCTACCGGTAGTGGCCTGCCCGTAGCGGCCTGCCCACACTGGCCTACCTGTACTGGTAGTGCCGGCCCCGCCAGCAGTTGTTGTGCCAGTGCCGGCGCTCAGACAATCCGGCTTCGGCGCCGAACATGGCGTCCTCGCGCCACACCACCAGGTGGGCCACCCCTGGCAACACCTGGTGGTGGCAGCCGGGGCAGGTGTACACCTTTTGGGCGTTCCCGACGCTGATGCGCCGCACTGCCCACACGCCGTCGGGCGCGGATTCGGTGGAGGGGATGCCCATTCTCAGGCGTGAGAGGTCCAGTTCCCCGTCATCGTGTGTACTCTGGCTGCCGCGGGCTGGTGATGGTCGACGGCGGCGGGGCTGGTTGGAGCGGGGCATGCCTCCATTGTGCCGCACGGCTCGGGCGCGCGCGAAGCGGCTGCTTCAGGTTGCGCCAGGCGGGCACCTGGCCCCACACGCCCGAGGGCCCGAGACAATAGACGCGACAGCGGCTTAGGCTTGGGAGGGCACCTGGGCCCACGCGCCCGAGGGGCCCAAGGCAAAGACGCGCCA
Source organism: Arthrobacter sp. PAMC 25486 (assembly GCF_000785535.1). Taxonomy (NCBI): domain Bacteria; kingdom Bacillati; phylum Actinomycetota; class Actinomycetes; order Micrococcales; family Micrococcaceae; genus Arthrobacter; species Arthrobacter sp. PAMC 25486. Next base: position 1,478,811 of record NZ_CP007595.1, read on the forward strand.
GCGGCTTAGGCTTGGGAGGGCACCTGGGCCCACGCGCCCGAGGGGCCCAAGGCAAAGACGCGCCAGCGGCTTAGGCTTGGGAGGGCGTGGGGACTAGAGTGGAGGGCGTGCGTTTAGTGATTGCCAAGTGCTCCGTCGATTACGTCGGACGCCTCAAAGCCCATCTTCCCCTGGCCGTCCGGCTGCTGTTGGTCAAGGCCGACGGTTCCGTTCTGGTCCATTCCGACGGCGGTTCCTACAAGCCGTTGAACTGGATGAGCCCCCCTGCCACGCTGCGCACGGTGGGCCCCGCCGACACGGAGCTTGAAGACGGTGTCATCGACCAGTGGATAGTGCAGTCCAGCAAAACCGATGACCGCCTGATCATCAACATCTATGAGCACATCAGCGACTCCAGCCACGACCTGGGGATCGACCCCGGCCTGATCAAGGACGGTGTCGAGGCGGATCTGCAGCGCCTGCTGGCCGAGCAGATTGAACTGCTCGGATCCGGTTTCACCTTGATCCGGCGCGAATATTTCACGGCCATCGGCCCGGTGGACATCCTGGCCCGGGACGCGGCCGGGGCCACCGTGGCGATCGAGCTCAAGCGCCGTGGTGACATTGACGGCGTCGAACAGCTCACCCGCTATCTTGAGCTGCTCAACCGCGACCCGCTGCTGGCTCCCGTCCGGGGCGTCTTTGCCGCCCAGCAGATCAAACCGCAGGCAAAGACGCTCGCCACCGACCGCGGCATCGAGTGCAAGACCCTTGATTACGATGCCATGCGCGGCGTCGATGACAGCGCGTCGCGTCTTTTCTAGCAGGCAGCACCCCCATCCTGACTAGACTTGGGGCATGACTGATCCCATTTCCACGCCCCAGCCCACCAAATACCTGTTACAAGGCGCCGTTGTCACGGACCACGGCATCATTGAGGGCGGCCTGCTCGCCATCGCCGGCGACAGGATCATGTATGCAGGGCGTGCCGACCACTTTGATGAGCCGGGTTTTGGTGAGGCGGAAGTGGACGCGGCCAACATCATCTCGCTGCCGGGCGGACACCTGATCGTTCCCGGACTGATCGATGTCCACAACCACGGCGGCAACGGCGGGGACTTCCCCAGCGGCGACGAGGCCTCGGCCCGCACCGCCGTCGACTTCCTGCACAAGGCCGGGACAACCACCCTGCTCGCCAGCATGGTCACCGCCTCCCCTGATGACCTGCGCAAGGGCATCTCCATCTATGCCAACATGACCGAGGAGGGCCTGCTGGCAGGCATCCACCTCGAGGGCCCGTTCCTGTCCCACGCCCGCTGCGGCGCACAGAACCCGGCCTTCCTGCTGGAACCCGACCTGGAGCTGATGTCCTCGCTCATCGAGACTGGCCGCGGCACCGTCACCACCATGACGTACGCCCCCGAGCTGCCCGGTGCCGACGAGCTCGTTGACCTGCTCACCAGCCATGGCATCACCCCGTCCGTGGGCCACACGGACTGCGATACCGCCACGGCCGCCGAATCGCTGGCGCAGGCCCGTGACGGCCTGGATTCCACCGGGTTCGACGGCGTCTCCGGACGCCCCACCGTGACACACCTTTTCAACGGCATGCCTCCCATGCACCACCGCGCCCCCGGCCCCGTCGCAGCGTGCCTGCGCGCCGCCAGTGCCGGGGCGGCCGCCGTCGAGCTTGTGGCAGATGGCACCCACCTCGACCCGCAGACGGTCCTGACGGTCTTTGACGTTGTGGGCGCCGCCAACATCCTGCTCGTGACAGACTCCATGGCGGCGGCCGGGCTGGCCGACGGCCAATACATGCTGGGGCCGTCCCCCGTCACCGTCACGAACGGGGTCGCCACACTGGATGCCACCGGTTCCATTGCCGGCGGCACCGCCACCCTGCTGGACGTGGTGCGCCTGACCACGGCTGCCGGCGTGAAGTTCACCGACGCCCTGATGTCGGCCACGAGCGTCCCGGCGGCCGTGCTGGGGCTGACGGATGAAGTGGGCGCACTGCGCCGGGGACTGCGCGCCGACGTGGTCATCGTCGACGCCGACCTGGCCCTGCAGCGCGTGATGCGTGCCGGCGCCTGGCTGAAGTAGCCGCACCACCGTTGCCGCCCGTCAGCATTCTTGGGCTGTAAAGTACTGACACCGCCCTTGTGAGCCGATGCTTCGGCATCTTCTGTACCTTCGACGCCGTGCCTCTGCCGGCAACAACCGGACATGTCCCCGCCGGGCCGTGTCCGGTGGGTCTCATGACGGTCCCGGCGACGGCCCGGCGAATGTTGACGACTCCGGAAAATGTGCGCAGTGGGCTCATTTGCCCCGGACGCTTCGCTGAGAAGGGGTCTCACCCGCATTGCCCACCACGCCCACCTCGCCGAGAATGGGCACAACCCGCGCCGTTGAGCGCCCGCTTTGCCGAAAATGGCCCCGCCTCGTGAGATGCCGCCAAAGTCGCGCCCTCTTCGCGGGGCTGGCCCATTTTCGATGAATGGGGCCGCCAGAAGCATCGACTTGGCCCCCCTCTCGACGGCCCGCCTATGGCTTACGCAGCGCCCTTGCCAGGGAGCGAACGGACATGTTGGGCATATAGGCCTCGCCCACGGCCCGGCCGATGGCGGGCAGCGACAACGGGTCCTGGTACATCAAGTACAGGGAGCGGTGTCGCGGTTTGAAGCGCTGCTTGAAGTTGGCCAGCGAGGCAAACCCGTACACGGGTTCCAGTGTGCGGGCCAGCAGGGCAAGTATCCGCCCCAGGCTGCCTTCCAGGTCCTCACTGCCCGCCAGCGGTGAACCCGAAAGTGAGATGTACTCCACCGTCGGGGAAAAGTGTTTCACGGCCTGGGCCACCAGGTACTCCATGACACCGTTGAAGGACCCTGAATTGCGGCGCATGAAGTCAAGGGTCCAGCTGACCACGGTGCCTTCGGAATACACCGGCAGCCAGCTCGTGACGGCGTGGATCTTCCCCTCGGCATCAATGGCCAGGCATAGTTGGACGTTCTCATCCTGCAGCTCCTCCAGCCCGCCCAGGGTGAAGCCCAGTTCCGGCAGCGCCTGACCTGAGACCCAGTCCTCGGAGATCTCCTTGACCTGGGTGCGCTGGCCCGTGGTCAGTTCGCTGTAGGGCACCCATAGGGCTGTGACGCCAAGCTTTTCCGCCTTGTTCAGGGCGGTGCGCACATTTTGCCAGTCCTTGCCCTTGAAGTCCATGGTGCGTATATCCAGCAGGGTTTCCGCCGCCACTGCGATGCCTTTGAAGCCCCGGCGCTCCAGTATTTCCGTGGGGGTGCTGTTGACCGAATAAAAACAGGCCGTCAGCGACTCATCGGCACAGTAGTCAAGGAACTCATCGATCGCCTGTTCATAGTGCGTCGGGTTGCCGAAGGGCCCGCCCACCGTGACGGCCACACCATTGTGCAGCTGGTAGGCCACGCCCACGGTGCGCTCAGCATTAAACCAGTACTGATTATTGGGCCACAGCACCATCGCCGACAGCGAGTCCCCTCCCATCCTGACCAACGTGCGGACCCGCTCCCGTTCACCGGTGCCAAGGCGCAGGTGCCGGCTGAGGAAGACGCCCAGAATGCCGATGGCGCTGATCAACCACAGTGCCGGTCCGCCAAAGCTGAACAGCATTTCCGAGAAGAAGCCGTGCGGATACACGCTGGCTGAGTAGCTGAATGGAAACGGGTAAGGCAGCACGATCCGTGGAAGGCTCGCCACGAGGGCCACCAGGCCAAGCTTGCTGCTCGCCAGGTTCCCCTCCGCCAGCCAGGCAATCGTGTAAAGGGCAATGAACGCCAGCAGGATCAGCGGCAGGTACACGATCGAGCGGCGGCGCAGGACCGGGTCCGGGTCCACCCGAAAGTGCCGCCGGAACACCACCAGCAGCACGGCGATCAATACCGGCACCAGCACCACGGGCAGCAGCTCCCACACGGATTCACTGATGCCCAGGCTGCGGTGCCCGCGGCGCAGCGACAGGCCGACACCGGCGAACACCTGAAAGTAAAACGCCGACACCAGGCCAATGACAAGGTGCGCATACACAGCCGCCCACAACGCCAGCCGGTTCCCGCGTCGCAGCCCCTCGGCGCAGACAAGCAGCAGCACCATGGGCATCAGGGCCAGCAGGTGGCTGCCGGAACCGAGCAGTCCCAGGTTGTGCACCGTGCCGTGGCAGGCCGCCAGCGCCTCCACGCACGTCCCGGTCCCCGGCATCATGGCCGTGTCCTGGCTGGTGATCCACGTGCGCAGCACGGCCAACGGCCCCACCGGCACATGCGCCATCGCGGCGGCCAGCGGGCCCACGGCAAAAACCGCCACCACCATGGCCAAGTTCGTGCGCACTTCACGGCTGGTGGAATGGCCCACCAGGCCATGCCCCACGGCCTTCACCAGCACCATGCCGAGCAGCAGCCCGGCAACCGAGGCGAGAAGGATGAACGTGTGCTGCGCATGCCCCACATACACGCTGAGCATGAGCGAGGTGGCCAGCACCAGAACCCGCACGCGCCGCCGCCACAGCACGCTGATAGCAGGGCTGGCCGCCAGCAGCGTGCCCGCCGACGCGGCAAACGGTCCCAGCAGTGTGGCCTGCGCGGAGCCCGCCGGCAGGTCGATCCCGGTCAGGTTCCCCAGTACCAGCATTCCTGAATAAAGCACGACGGCGGCCACTTGCGTTGCGAGAAAAAGTCCCGCCGCGCGGCGGGTCCCCACCGTGAACTCGGCCAGTCCCAGCGCCACGCCCAGCACCGCCACGCCCAGCAGCATTGAGGCTGTGCTGGTGCTCAGGAACAGGGTGGTGAGCATGTTCCACCAATGGCCGCCGGCCAGGTCGGACGCCTGGAACCCCCACTCCCCCGCTAAATGCCGGGGCAGCCGGTCAAACCAGCCAACGGCCACAAGATGGACGATGATGGTGGCAGCCATCATCGCCGTGGCGAAAGGCGTCCTGCGCAACCAGGCGAGGACCGCCGTCGTCATGGCAGGCCAATTCTGGTGTAGACAAACGCCAGTCCGGGCTTGAGCGCCTCATTGGCCACGGACCAGGAATGCCCTCCGGGAAAGGTGGCACTTTCCGTGGTCATGCCGGCCCGCCGTGCCGCCTTCTGCAATACCTTCACATTGGCAGAATACGTGACATCCGAGCTGCCCGAGGCAAACCAGCCGTGAGTATTCGGATAGTTGTTCCTGGCCATCAGGGTCAGGGGGAGCTGGGAATCGAAGGCGGCAGCGTCCCCGTGGAAGGCCCTGCCGATCGTGACGGAGCGTTTCGAGGCAAGGGCGGGCTCGCGCTCCGGCGCAACGGCCATGAACGTCTGGAAGACATCAGGATGGCGGGTGGCCATCTGCAGGCTGCAGGTGGCGCCATAGGAGAACCCGCCAATGGCCCAGTGGGCGGGGTTGGTGTCGGCGTCAAGATGGGACTTGATCCAGTTCGGCACGTCCGTTGACATGTATTTTCCCGCCCTGGCCAGGGCGGAATCCATGCACATGGTGTTCTTCTCGTCGCTGCCATTGGGGTCGGGAAGGACCACCAGTGGGGCAAGTCCACCATGGGAGGCTGCGTAGGCGTCGAGGTCGTAAACAAGGTTGGTGGAGCGCAGCCACGATTCCGGTGAGCCCGGCTGCCCGCTGACAAGGACCACCACGGGCAGCACCGGGCGTTGGGCGGCAAAGTAGGCCGGCGGCAGGTACACCAGGGCGTCGCGTCCGTGGAAACCGGAGACGGTCCCTGGTATCTTCGCGGCGAGCACTGTTCCCGTGCGAGGCAGCCCGGCTGGTTGCTGCCAGCCGCTGGCAACGGCCGTGGTCATGAATCGCGAGTCACTGCTGTGGTGCGGCACCGGCAGCGGCATTGTGCTCACGGCGGGCTGCTGGCCCAGCAGGCTGCCCACGGTGGGGTATTCGCCAAAGTAGGCATTGACCTGCAGGCCCGAGACGGCCAGCACCACAACCGTCGCGACGACCGCCAGAATTCGCCGAGCCGGGGAAGTGCGGAGAGCCGCGCGGCTGCTGCTCCGAACCTCGCGGCTGCTCCGGTGAGCCAGGCGGCGGCCGGGCCGACGGCGCAAGCCGGCAAACGCCGTCGTGCATCCCATGGTGAGTGCCCACAGGGCGATGGCCAAGTTGAGGATGACGGCGGAGGGCAGGTCTTCGGCCCACCAATAAAACAGGTGGATGACGGCCCATCCGGCCACCATGCTGAGCAGTGCGGCGGCCACTGCTGCGGCGGCGCCGAAGAGCCACCAGCGCCAGGAACGGCGGACCAGAAGGGCGCCCAGGCCTGCGGCGCAAAGTGCCCAAAGAACGATGGGAACGGGGCCATCAACCAGGCTCAGCTCGGTTATTGCGTTCACGCGTCCGCCACACTCTTGGAGGGACTCTCACCCTGTGGAGCGGGAGCTAAGCGATAATAGCGCCGCTAGCTGGTAAGTTTCTGGGTCCCGGATGACTGCGAGCCGCTGTCAGCGCCACGTGCCAACCCCGGTGTGGGGGCCGGCCTCCAGCCAGGAGGAAAGCCCTGCATAGGCACCAAACTTCATGGCCAGCAGGAACTCGTCGCCTTCGTAGGAGAGCACCACGATGATGGTTCCCTGCGGCACACGCGTCAGTTCAAGCTCACTGGGATCGCGGCGGCCCACCAACACAATCTTGCTGCGCTTCATGGTGCGGGACGGCAGGGGGCTTAACGAAAGGAGCCGCACCCACTCAAGGGCCGACTCCTGATAACGACAAACCCCCATTGCCCAGCGATTGTTCACTGTGCAAATGGAGGCGTCCACTGTGCCCAGGGCGCGCCGCAACATCATGCGGCGCACCCCGAACAGGCACAGTGTAATAACAACTAGCACGAACACTCCGGCTAGTGCGATGAACGGAAAACCGAGATCGTTCATCAATAGATTGCTAGCGAATCCCTGCGCCAGACGTTGCGCTGTCTTTCAACTGCGCATTGTCAGCAACGATGACAACCCGGTTGCTGTCAACCGAGAAGAAGCCGCCGTCCACTTCAGCAAAGAAGCGGGGACCGTCAACAGGAGCGATTTCCAGCAAGCCCGGCGCCAAAACCGCGAGCAACGGGGTGTGACCTGGCAGAATGCCGATCTCGCCCTCGCTGGTGAACCCCTTGACGAGGGTCGCTGCACCGGACCACACAAAGTGGTCCGCAGCTACGATTTCAACTTCGAGGTTAGCCATGCTTACTTAGTCGATTCCTGGATTGCAGCCCACTGACGCTCTACATCGTCCATGCCACCGATGTTGAAGAACGCCTGCTCGGCAATGTGGTCAACGTCGCCGTCACAGATGGCCGTGAAGCCCTCAATGGTGTCGGCAATGGAAACCGTGGAACCCTCGACGCCCGTGAACTGCTTGGCCGTGTAGGTGTTCTGCGACAGGAACTGCTGGATACGGCGAGCACGCGATACAACGATCTTGTCCTCTTCACCGAGCTCGTCGATACCGAGGATCGCGATGATGTCCTGGAGTTCCTTGTTCTTCTGCAGAATCTGCTTGACACGAACAGCAGTGTCGTAGTGCGCCTGGCCGACGTACTGCGGGTCAAGGATGCGTGAGGTGGAAGTCAGCGGATCGATGGCCGGGTACAGGCCACGTGAAGCGATTTCACGGGAAAGTTCCGTGGTCGCATCCAAGTGGGCGAAGGTCGCGGCCGGGGCCGGGTCGGTGTAGTCATCAGCAGGCACATAAACGGCCTGCATGGACGTGATCGAGTGACCCTTGGTCGAGGTGATGCGCTCCTGGAGGAGACCCATCTCATCGGCCAGGTTGGGCTGGTAACCCACGGCGGAAGGCATGCGGCCCAGCAGCGTGGAAACTTCCGAACCGGCCTGCGTGAAACGGAAGATGTTGTCGATGAAGAGCAACACGTCCTGGTTCTGCACGTCGCGGAAGTACTCAGCCATGGTCAGTGCCGACAGGGCAACGCGCAGACGCGTTCCCGGCGGCTCATCCATCTGGCCAAAGACTAGCGCGGTGTCCTTCAGAACACCGGCTTCTTCCATTTCAACCCAAAGGTCGTTACCTTCACGGGTGCGCTCGCCAACACCGGCGAATACCGAAGTACCACCGAAGTTGCGGGCAACACGGGTGATCATTTCCTGGATCAAAACGGTCTTGCCGACACCGGCACCACCGAACAGACCAATCTTTCCACCCTTGATGTAGGGGGTCAGAAGGTCAATCGACTTAATACCGGTCTCGAGCATCTCCGTGGAGCCTTCGAGGCTGGCAAATGCCGGGGGCTTGCGGTGGATGGGCCAGCGCTCGGAGATGTTCAGCTCCGATTCCTTCACGTCCAGGGGTTCGCCCAAGACGTTGAAGATGTGGCCCTTGACGCCGTCGCCCACGGGCACGGTGATCGGTGCACCCTTGTCCTGCACGCTGGTGCCGCGGACGAGTCCGTCGGTGGCCTGCAAGGAGATGGCGCGGATGAGACCGTCGCCAAGGTGCTGGCTGGTCTCGAACGTGATGGTCTTGGTCTCACCGTTGAGAGTGATCTCGGTGGTGAGTGCATTGTAAATGGCGGGAATGCCGTCAGCCGGGAATTCGACGTCGACAACCGGGCCGATGACGCGCGCGATGCGGCCTGTGGCACCGGCCTTCGCAGCGGTTCCCTGCTCGTTAAGTTGGGCAGTCATCTCTCTCACTTCACTTGTGTAGATGGCATTGAATAAGTATGAATGGGGCTGCTAAGAGGCGTTGAGCGCATCAGCGCCCGCAACAATCTCGGAGAGCTCCTGCGTAATCTCGGCCTGCCGGGCGTTGTTACGAAGACGCGTGTACTTCTTGATCAGATCGCTGGCGTTGTCGCCTGCGGTCTTCATGGCCCGCTGGCGTGCTGCGAGCTCGGAAGCTGCGGCCTGCAACAGGGCGGCGAAGATGCGTGACTCGATGTACCGCGGCAGCAGTGCGTCCAGGACGTCTTCAGCCTGCGGTTCGAATTCGTACAGCGGCAGCAGATCGGCTGAGGATTCAACTTCTTCTTCCACCACTTCCAGCGGCAGCAGACGAATTACTGTCGGCTCCTGAACAACCATCGACTTGAACTGGGTGTAAACAACGTGAATTTCATCCACGCCGCCCTCTTCAAAGTCAGTTGCGAAATCCTTCAGCAGGACCTCGCGCAGTTCACGTGCAGTTTCAAATTCCGGTGCGTCAGTTCCACCGGTCCACACCTTGGCGTAATCGCGGCCGCGGAAGTCGAAGTACGCCTGAGCCTTGCGGCCGACCAAATAGGTCGAGACGTCCTTGCCTTCCCCGTGCAGCAATTCGATGAGGTGCTCTGCCTGCTTCAACACGCTGGCGGAGTAGGAACCGGCAAGACCACGGTCTGAAGTCATGACCAATACTGCAGCCCGGCGGATCTGTTCGGGCTCGGTGGTCAGCGGGTGGTCGACCTCGGACTGGGACGCTACGGCAGAAACGGCACGGGTGATCGCATTGGAATACGGCAATGACGCCGTGACACGCACGCGTGCCTTTCCAATGCGGGACGCGGCGATAAGTTCCATCGCCTTGAAGATCTTTTGCATCGACGTGGTCGATGAGATCTTCTGGCGGTAAACCCGTATCTGGGCTCCCATGTTTGTCCTTTCCTTATCCTTTACTTAGCTTGCCGGTCCTCGCGGACCGGCAAGCTAAGTAGGAGATGGTGTCAGCGTTTCTGCTTGACGATCTTTTCCTGGTCGACGTCTTCTGCGGCAAGCGCATCGAACTCTTCGTGGCCGGCGCCAACCAACTGGTTGTCGCCCTCCGCGAAGAAGCCCTTCTTGAAGGAGTCAATATTGGACTTGAGCGCGTCTACCGTCGAAGGCTCCAGCAGGTTGGTTTCAGCCAGCGTGGTCAGGATCGACGTGTTGTGACGCAGGTGCTCGAGGAACTCGGTCTCAAAGCGGAGAACATCCTCGACCGGGACGTTGTCCAGGTAGCCGTTGGTGCCCATCCAGATTGAAACAACCTGGTTCTCAACCGGGAACGGTGCGTACTGGCCCTGCTTGAGCAGTTCCATCAAACGCGCACCACGGGTCAGCTGCTGCTTGGTGGCAGCATCCAAGTCCGATGCGAACATGGCGAACGCCTGCATGTCGCGGTACTGAGCCAGTTCCAGCTTCAACGTACCGGCAACCTTCTTCATGGCCTTGACCTGTGCTGCACCACCAACGCGGGAGACAGAGACACCTACATCCACTGCGGGACGCTGGTTGGCGTTGAAGAGATCCGACTGCAAGAAGATCTGACCATCGGTGATGGAGATGACGTTGGTCGGGATGTACGCCGAAACGTCGTTTGCCTTGGTCTCAATGATCGGCAAGCCGGTCATGGAACCTGCACCGAGCTCGTCAGAGAGCTTGGCACAACGTTCGAGCAGACGGGAGTGCAGGTAGAAGACGTCACCGGGGTATGCTTCGCGGCCCGGCGGGCGGCGCAGCAGCAGTGACACGGCGCGGTAGGCTTCAGCCTGCTTGGACAGGTCATCAAACACGATCAGAACGTGCTTGCCGCCGTACATCCAGTGCTGGCCAATGGCCGAACCGGCGTAAGGTGCCAAGTACTTGAAACCGGCCGGGTCAGATGCCGGAGACGCCACGATGGTGGTGTACTCCAGGGCACCGTTGTCAGCCAGGGTCTGGCGAACAGCAGCAATGGTCGATGCCTTCTGGCCGATTGCCACGTAAACGCAGCGAACCTGCTTCTTGACATCGTTCGAAGCCCAGTTGGCCTTCTGGTTGATGATGGCGTCAACGGCCAGGGCCGTCTTGCCTGTCTGGCGGTCACCAATGATCAGCTGGCGCTGGCCACGGCCGATCGGGATCATCGCGTCGATTGCCTTCATACCGGTCTGCAGCGGTTCGTGAACCGACTTGCGCTCGGTAACACCGGGGGCCTGGAGTTCCAGGGCACGGCGGGTTTCGGGTTCAATCTCGCCCAGGTCGTCAATCGGCTGACCCAAGGGGTCAACGACACGGCCAAGGAAGTTGTCGCCAACCGGCACGGAGAGGATCTCCCCGGTGCGGTGGACTTGCTGGCCTTCGGCAATGCCGGTGAAGTCGCCAAGGACAACCACACCGATCTCGCGTGTATCCAGGTTCTGGGCCAAGCCCAGTGTGCCGTCTTCGAAACGAAGAAGCTCGTTGGCCATGACAGAGGGAAGACCCTCTACCTTGGCAATGCCGTCACTTGCCGTGGTGACGCGGCCAACCTCGACGCGCTCTGCGTTGCCCGGTTCATAGGACGCTGCGAACTCATTCAAGGCATTGCGGACGTCGTCGGCATTGATGGTCAAGTCGGCCATCTGCAGTCCCTGCTCTCCTAAGTTGTGGTTGCCGCCTAAATCAGTGTGTGGCGGCAACCTAAATGTTTGATTCAGTCTGTTGTGGACTGGCTGTCAAGGAAACGAAGCGTTTCCTACACTGCCAACCGGCGGCGAAGATCGTTCAATCGTGTGGCTGCGGTTGCGTCAACAACCTCATCCCCCACGACAACCTTGATCCCGCCGACTAATGTCGGGTCGATGTTGACATTGATCTTCAAATCGCGACCATAGAGATTGTTCAAGCCGGCCGCCAGACGAGTGGTCTGCTCTGCGCTCAGGTCACGGGTGACACTGACGTAGGCAATCCAACGCTGCTGGCGTTTGGCAACCAATTCCACGAAACGTTGCACCAAGGCCGTAGGCTTGAGCCCGCGAGGGGCTGCCACGGCCTGGCGGATCAACAGCGCAGCGACCTCACCTGCCTGGGGAACAACCTTGAGCGCCAAAGCGCCCTTGGCTGACGCCGAGGCCTGTGGATCGTCCAATGCGCGCTGCAGTTCATGACTGGACCCAACAACTCGGATGAACGCGAAGAGTTCCTCTTCAAGCTTGTCCAGGTTGGCAGAACCGTCGCCTTGACCTTCAGCAACTGCGATCGCCGATGTTGCTGCCGAGACTTCCAGTGCATCGCCCAGGTCACGTGCCGAGCTCCATCGTGCGGCAACCAATTCCAGGAAAAGCTCCTGCGCCGGGGCGCTGACCTTTCCGGAAACAAGCTTGGTGGCCAGGGCAACCTTGGCCGCACTCTCGCGAGTGGGATCGGTCAAGGCGCGGCGCAGGCCGGCGTTGCTGTCAAGCAGCCCCAAGATGGCAAAGAGGTCCTGCGCCAATGCGATCGACGCAGTGGCGAGCTTGGGTTCCAACGACTCCAGAGCCGCTGCCAATGACTTGCTCGATACACCTGCCATTATTTCGATACACCCGCGTTCGACTGGTTTTCCAGATCGGCCAGGAAGCGCTCAACCACGCGGTTGGAACGCGCATCGTCATCGAGGGCTTCGCCAACGATTTTGCTTGCCAGCGATGTAGCCAACGTGCCAACCTCGGTACGGAGGGAGTTCACTGCGGCAACACGCTCGGATTCGATCTGAACCTGTGCCTGAGCGGTGATGCGTGCAGATTCCTCTGCAGCCTTCGCCTTCAGGTCTGCCAGGATCTGGGCGCCTTCTGCACGGGCGGTCTCACGGATGCCATTGGCTTCCGTGCGAGCGTCCATAAGCTGGGCCTTGTACTGCTCCAAGAGGGCGTTAGCTTCGGCCTGGGCCTCTTCCGCCTTCTCAATCCCACCCTCGATGGCTTCTACACGATCCGTGTATGACTTCTCAAAGATGGGTGCGATGAACTTTGTCACCACGAAGAGCAGGACAGCGAAAGCTACAGCGGTTACTAGAATTTCCCACCAGTTTGGCAGGAGCGGGTTGGCACCCTCACTAGCAGCGAGGATTACTTCTGCGGTAATCATTTCTCACTTATCCTTATCTGATATTTGTCCGTGAACATTTCGTACCCCGATTACTCGGGACGAGACGTCTTTGGACTAGACGCCAACGACGAAGGCGAAGACCAGGCCAAGGATAGCCAATGCTTCTGCAAGGGCGAAGCCAAGCAGGGCGATGGGCTGCAGGATGCGCTGAGCTTCAGGCTGGCGTGCTACACCGTTGATGTATGCGGCGAAGATCATGCCCACACCAATTGCCGAGCCGATAGCGGCCAGGCCGTAGCCAATCATGTTGAGCGAGCCGTGGAGTTCCATTTCGTTCCTTTCAAGATACCGGCGTTGTGCCGGCAGGTTGTGAGGTGATTCTTTTATTCGAGAAAAATTGTGGTGATGCTTAGGTGTTGCTAGTGCGCGTCAGCGTCAAGGCTGCCCTGGATGTAGATCGCGGTCAGCAGCGTGAAAACAAACGCCTGCAGAATCATGATCAGCAATTCCAGGAAGTACATGGCCACGGAACCGGCAATTACTGCAACACCAGTGGCGTTGAGCAGGATGTTGTCCTGTTCCATGATCAGGTACTGCGCACCACTACCTGCCAAAACCACAATCATGTGGCCGGCCAGCATTGTTGCCATCAAACGCAGCGAGTGCGTCAGCGGGCGGACAATGAAGTTTGAGATGATTTCCAACGGCACCAGCAGCGGCAGGATCCAGCCGGGAACACCGGTGGGAACAACTGCCAGCTTGAAGTACTTGATGCCGTGCTTCTGAACGCCAACCCCAATCCACGTGAAGTAGATGATCAAGGCAATTGCATAAGCACTGCCTGCGTGGGAGAAGGAGGGCAGCTGCAGGAACGGAATAGCTCCAAAGATATTGTTCAGCAGCACAAACAAGAACACTGAGAACAGCAGCGGAACCCAGGGGCGGAAGTTCTTCTCACCCATGATGTCGCGGCCAACAGTGTTGCGCGCGAAGCTGTAGAAGCCTTCGGCGAAGAATTGGGCCTTGCCCGGAACCAGTTTCGGGTTTCGGATCGCAGCTTTGAAGAACCAAATAATCAAGATCACCGAGAGGATGATCATGATCATTTGCTTGCCCAGACCGGTGCCGTATTCGGTCATCCAGGGAAGGATGTCTGGGAGGTGGGTGTCACTAATCGTCGGTGGTACAAAGCCACCGTCATTCGAGGCCATCGGAAGCGCAAACGCGGTCAACGCGCTGTCCTCTCTGCAGTTTCGGTCATAGGGCAAATGTGGTGGCCCATCGCAAGATGGTCAGCACCGTGAAAAAGTCTGATGGTGGGATTCATTGCGATTGTCCATCATCATTAGCGGCCATGCTTTGATGATGCCTGGCCAGATAATATCCACAGACCGCCCCTACGGGGAGGGCAGCGAACACAATCCAAGCAGTGTCGAATAAAAAGTCCAGTCCCCACCCTATCAAACCCCAGAGCAGGATTCCGCCAATAATGTACGTATAGTCCAGCTTGTTGTCTTTCGACTTTGGCGGCACCACCACGTGGTCAGGCTCATTTGGTCCGGGGTTCTTTTTGCTCATGGTCAGGATCCCTCAGCATCAGGTTCGGGTGTGGAATCGCCGGCCGCCTTGGCAGGTGCCGCCGCTTCGTCAAAGAACAAGAAGCGTTGTTTGGAGAAGATAACCACTTCCGTGGCCTGCCAAATCAAGACACAGGCAACGGCCGCGCCGGCAAACCAGGGCTTGTTCAACCACCCAGGGGTGCCCATCGCAAAAAGCACCGCGGCAAAGCCCACGACCTTGACGAAGTACGTCATGACAAAGATGCCCATGACGGCTTCCGGCATTTTCTTGGAGAACAGGTGGCCCACCAGCAAGCTCAAGCCAAAGAAGGCGATCACCAAAAGGGAGCCAAAGAGTACGCTGAGCACCCCGTCCATGTCGGTGAAGATGAAGGCCAGCACCACCATGACAATGACGGCCAGGCCGTCAACCGCCACACATTTTTTCAGAATGTTCCAGCTGGGGCTCTCAGTGGGACCCGAGGCCGCCAAAGGGCCGCGCGCAGCGCTGTTGTCCTTCATGGGAGCTCCATCGTTGGGGAGGGTTGCCAGCCAACGAGGTCCGTGAAGTACGGTGCGGGCAAAGCTGCGGTGAATGTCACCGCAGTAAATTCTACACGAGATAGAACTTGTTGCTGACCCATTGTCACGCCTCTATAGCCCCGCCCCGTTTTTGTCCGCGGTCCCGTCCGGCGCACCGCCCGCCACCCCGTCACCGGCACGCAGCGCACGCCGTCGGAAGTAGCTTTGGAACAGCGTGGGGGTGCGCAGGTAGCCGAGCACCACGGCGAATCCGGCGGCTGTTGCCACAACCTGCACCACTTCGCTGCCTTGGGCGGCGATGACACCCAAGACGCTCACGATGATGGTGGCAGCACAGACAACGGCGGTGGCCTGGAGGTGGCTCAGCCCAACGATGTTCAAGCGCTGGTACACGTGCTGGCGGTGCGCCACATACCAGCGCTCCCCCGCAAGCAGCCGGCGCAGGAACGTCACGAACGTGTCAACCAGGTAAATGAGCACGGGCGAGAAAATGTACTCCACCGGCACCCCGGCCAGGAACGCGCACATGGCGGTCACGGCAATCGAAGCCCCCAGCAGGTAGCTGCCAACATCACCAAGGAACACCTTGTTGCGGCTCAGGTTCCAGGGCAGGAACCCGGCGAAGGCCAGGGCGATCGCGATGCCAGCATAGACCAGCCAGGAATGCCCGCTCAGGACACCGGCGTAAGCATAAAAGCCGCCCACCAGCAGGCCATGGGTGCCGGAAATGCCGTTGATGCCGTCCATAAAGTTGGCGACATTAATGTAGGCGGCCACGGCCAGGGCGCCGACGGGAATGAGCCAGAGCTGCTGCTGGCCCGGATCAATCAGGGCAACGATGGCCGTGGCAACGGCGCCAACACCCAGTTGCAGGCTTGCCCGCAGCTTCACGGAAAGCCCGCGGATGTCTTCCAGCCAGCCGATGGTGGCCGCGGCCAGCACGACGCCGAGAATCACCACCAGGGTCAGCGAACTTTTGAGCGCGTACCCCGTCTGGGGCAGGAACACGGAGGCCAGGATAGCGGCAGCCAGGGCGGCCGCCGTCGTAATTCCCATGCCGCGAATGGTGGGTGTGCTGTGGGAGGAGCGCGCGTTGGGGACGTCAAGCACTCCGGCGCGGGCCAGCAGCGGGCGCACGAACAGCGGAAGGATCAAGGCCAGGCCCAACGCAATGGCGCCTGTGGTGATTTGTGCCCAAAGTTCCATCAGGCACCTGCCGCGACGTCGCCGTCGGACTCGTCAATGCTGGGACCCTCCGGCCCGGCCTCGTCCCTGCAGCGTTGCAGCCACAGCTCAAGGTCCAGCTCGGCGGGGCTGAGCGGGCGCGCGTGCGTGTGGGAAATCTTGGCATGGCCGTCGGGGTCTTGGATTTCGTCGTCGCCGGTGAGTTGTTCGTGCAGCTTTTCCGAGGGCCGCAGGCCGGTGATCTTGATCTTGATGTCGCGGCCGGACATGGCGATCATGCGTTCGGCCACGTCCATGATGCGCACGGGTTCGCCCATGTCCAGGATCAGCACGTCGCCGCCGTGGCCGATGGCGCCGGCCTGGATGACGAGCTGGCAGGCCTCCGGGATGGTCATGAAGAACCGGGTCACGTCGGGGTGGGTGACGGTGACTGGCCCGCCCTTGTTGATCTGGTCGGTGAACAGCGGGAGCATGGAGCCGCGGCTGCCGATGACGTTGCCGAAGCGGACCGAGACGTAGCGCATGCCGGTCTCCCCCGCCATCCAGGACGTGAGCTTTTCGGCTGCCCGCTTGGAGTGGCCCAGGGCGGTGGTGGGGCTGGCCGCCTTGTCGGTGGAGACGTTCACATACGTTTCAACATCGACGCTGCGGGCTGCTTGGAGCACGTTGAGGGAGCCGATGACGTTGGTCTTCCAGCCCTCTTCCGGGTACATCTGCAGCAGCGGTGCGTGCTTGAGCGCGGCGGCGTGGAAGACAACTTCGGGGCGGCGCTTGGCGAAGATCAGGTTCAGCGCGTCGGCATCGCGGATGTCGGCCAGCAAGATGTTCTTGTTATCGAGCAGGCCGTGGCCCTCGATGGAGAGCTGGGTGTGCTGCAGCCCGGATTCGTCACGGTCCAGCATCATGAGCTCGGCGGGCTCAAAACCGCTGAGCTGGCGGCACAGTTCGGAACCGATGGAACCGCCCGCACCCGTCACGAGGACACGCTTGCCCTTGATATAACCGGCGATTTGTTCCACCTGGGTTTCCACCGGGGTGCGGCCGATGAGGTCCGCAACGTCAATCTCGCGGAAGTCGGTGAGCCCGCCGCGCTTGTCCGTGTTGGTGTCGGGGCTGAGCATGTCTTGCAGGGGCGGCAGCACCAGCACCTTCACTCCCAGTCCGGAGACGCCGTCGGAAATTTCACGAATCTGGCGGGCACTGAGGTGGGCCATGGCAAGCACGATCACCGTTGACTTGGTGCGCTTGATGATTTCCGGCAGCTCGTGGCCGCCACCAAGGACGCCCACCGAGCTCAGGCGCAGGTGCTTTTTGGAACTGTCGTCGTCGATCAGGCCCACGGGAACGTAAGGCGACTCGGGGTCCTGGACCATGCGGGTGACCAGCGAATTACCCAGGAATCCGGCACCGTAAATCAAGGTGCGCTGGGCCTCCTCACCAAAGGTCGGTTTGCCCTCAACATAGAGGCGCTTGGCGTACCGCACCGCGGCCATGGACAGCGCCGCGAACGGGAAGGCGATGACGGCCACCGAGCGGGCGATGTGAAGTTCGTTGATGAAGATCGAGAGCACAATGCTGACAACCACACCCACAATCAGCGTGACGGCGATGAGCACGCGGGCTTCGCTGATGCTGCCGAACGTGTACCGGCCCCTGTACAGGGCCATGTACCAGCCCACGATCAGCTGGGTGGCCACCGCCAGGGTGATGAGGATGATGAGGCCGGGAAAATTGATGAGATGGACATCGAGCTCGTAACGCAGCAGCACCGCCAGACACAACGCCACCGCCCAGGCCAGTGAATCGAGGGCGGCCTGTGACCAAAGCCACAGTCGTGGTTTACGATCGCCGTCCCCGGAAGAAATTGCGGGATTCCCGCCTGCCTGTGCACTGGAGATATTCAACGTAATTCGTATTTTCCGTATTCGTCCGGGGTTATTGCTTCTCTGAGCCGCCTGAGCCATGGCGCAACAACGCACCCATGGATGGCTGTACTAAACTGGAGGCTACACATGAATAGTAATCCCTTTACGTGGTTACTCACTGTTTAGCCGTGCCGGATGCCGCGGAACACCGCAGGCACCACCCGAGAGGAACCTCCTTGACCGATTCCGTTGCCGTTGCCGCCGTGACCTTTGACAGGCCCGACGACGTACGCACCTTGTTGGGAGCCCTTTCGCAGCAAAGCCACACGCCGCACGCCATTGCCTTGGTTGATTCCGGCACGCAATCCGTTGAGGCCATTGCCGCCGAGGCGCCTGCCGAGGTCACCTACGTCCGTTCGCTGGCGAACCTGGGCGGTGCCGGCGGTTTCTCCCTGGCCATCCTCAACGCCATCGCCTCCGGTGCCGAGTGGGTCTGGATCATGGACGACGACGCCCACCCGGAAGACCCTGCCTGCCTGGCCACGCTGCTGGCAGCTGCCAAGGCCCGCCAGCTTGACGTTGTTGTGCCGCTCATTGTGGCACCCGGGGAACCCACCAAGCTGTCGTTCCCGTTCCGTATTGACGGCCACCTGACCCATGAGCGTTCCGTGGTTGAACCTCTGGGTTTCATTGAGAATGTGGGCCAGTTCTTCAACGGGGCACTCATCCGCACGGACGTGTTCTTCAAGGTGGGCCTGCCGGACCTGCGCTTGTTCATCCGCGGCGATGAGACCGACTTCATGCTCCGCCTGCGCCAGGCCAAGGTGAAATTCGGCACCGTCACCTCCGTTGCCCTGACCCACCCCGCCGGCTGGGGCGAGGTGCAGGAAGTGCTGGGTGACCGCCTGCACGTGTTGGTCCCGGAAACCGCCTTCAAGCGTTTTTACTACTACCGCAACCGCGGCTTTTTGACCCGCAAACACCGCCGCGTGCGCTCTTTCGTGGCGGACGCCGTGGGCTACCCCTTGTTCTTCCTGAAGAAGGGCGACATCAGGGGCCTGGCCAAATGGGTCTCCACCTACTCTGCCGGCATGCGAGGGGCTAAATTTGGCCCCATGAAGGACCAAAAGTTTTGAGTTCGCAGCGGCGCAGCCAATTCTTCATTGTCATCACCACGTTCAACCGTGCTGATTACCTGTCCGAGCTTCTTTCCTCCGTAGCTGCGCTGGATCCGGCCCCGGACGGGGTGATTGTGGTCAACAACGCCAGCACGGATTCAACCGTGGCTGCCATTGAATCGGTGCGCGAGACGTTTGCGCAGCTCCCCACCCCCATCCCCGTGATTCACCATGAGCTGGCCGTCAATTCCGGCGGTGCCGGCGGCTTCTCGGCCGGCGTGGAGCGTGCCCTGGCCGAAGGCGCCCAGTGGATGTGGCTGATGGACGACGACGTCACCGTGGTTCCCGGGGCCGTCGGCGCCTTTGGTCCGTGGATGGATAAATACGATGCACTCGTGGGACGCCGTTACGATGCCGCCGGCGAACCGTTCTTTTGGCAAAACAGCTTCAACACCTTCCTGGGCCTGCCACTGCCCGTGCGTGGGGACATCTTTGAGCAGACCAACGAATTTCCCACCAACGTTGGCTGCTTCGAGGGCATGCTCCTGCACGTTGACGCCGTCGAGGGCGTTGGCCTTCCGGACTCCCGGTTCTTCCTGACCTGGGATGACACCATTTACGGCTGGCTCATCTCCCTGCAGCGTCCGGTTGTGTATGTCAACGAGTTTGTCCTGCACAAGGTGCGCCCCCAGCGCAGCCTGAACCTGGGCATCCGCCACCTGAACGACGCCTCAGACCTGAGCCGCTACTACGTCATGCGCAACCGGGGCCTGGTTGCCCAGTACCTGCGCGTGCACAACCGGTACAACCGCTTCGGCTTTGCCCTGGGCACGGCACTGACCATGTCCAAAGAGCTGTTGCGCCTGGTCGGAGTTGAAAAGACGCTCCGCGGCACCAGCAGGCTGTTTGCCGGCTGGCGGGATTCCCGCCAGATAATGGCAGCCGACGACTTTGTGCCCATGCAACCACTGGAAAGCTCCCACTGACATGACTTCACCCCTCCGCTGG
This sequence comes from Arthrobacter sp. PAMC 25486, assembly GCF_000785535.1. Taxonomy (NCBI): domain Bacteria; kingdom Bacillati; phylum Actinomycetota; class Actinomycetes; order Micrococcales; family Micrococcaceae; genus Arthrobacter; species Arthrobacter sp. PAMC 25486. The sequence continues at coordinate 1,498,838 of NZ_CP007595.1, forward strand.
TTGGTCCTTGGCGCTACAGGATTTGTTGGTTCCGCAGTGGTTGCAGAGCTGCGCGGGCGCGGCCTGTCCGTCATTGCCCTTGCTGCACCGCGGCTGGCGTCCGCAGCAGTGTCCGCCCCTGAGCTGGTGGCCGAGGCACGTGCGTCCGGGGCCATTGCCACCTTAACGTCCGCCTTTGCCGGCGTTGACATTGTGGTGAATGCGGCCGGGCTGGCCACACCGGGCGATGGCGAATCACCGGCGCTGACCGGAGCCAACGCGCTGCTGCCCGCCGTCATCAGCCTGGCCGCACGCGAGGCCGGTGTCACACGGTTTGTGCACCTGAGCAGCGCCTCGGTGCAGGGACACCGCAGGGTCATTGATGAATCCAGCGACCGCGCACCTTTCTCCGCCTACTCGCGGTCCAAGGCACTGGGCGAGGAAGTCCTTGAGCTTCTTGCACTCGATTCAGGCGATGCTGCCTCTGCCTCTGCCAGCATTGTCACGGTCCGGGCCACCTCGGTGCAAGGTCCCAGTCGACCCACCACCACCTCGTTCGTGAAGGTGGCACGCTCCCCGTTGGCTTCTGTTGCCTCCCCCGGGACGGCGCCCACACCCGTCAGTTCCATCAATGCACTGGCGTGGTTTGTTGTTGAAACAGGGTCTTGCCCCACCGCCGTGCCCTCTCTGGTACTGCAGCCATGGGAGGGCCTGAGCGTCAGTGACGTGCTCAGCGCGGCCGGTGGGCGCAAGCCGCGCAGCCTTCCGCAATGGCTGTGCCGCACGGTCCTGAAGAGCGGCTATGTTGTGTCCAGACTTCTGGGCGAACGCCTGCACGGGCCCATCCGCAGGGTGGAGCTCATGTGGTTTGGCCAGGAGCAAACTCCCGGCTGGGCGCAAACTGCAGGGCTGCTCCCCGAGCCTGCCGTGACGTCAGTGCTGCAAGCCGCACGCGGCCAACGCCCCTAATTCTGTCAAACGCTGCAGGTGCTTCCGCACGCAGTTTTGGCGGCAGTAGTTGTGATTCGCTGCCTGTGGACAAGCGGCGAATCACATTACATGCCCCGGACCCCGATCCTGCGTGCCAAACTGGGCTTGGACGGCGCGATCCTGAATTCCAAACTGCAGATACGGCGGTCCCGCCCAGCAACCACCGGCCGAACCGGCGTGTTTCTCACGAACTCGCAGTTAATGCCCTCAATTTGAATTTTGAGGGCATTAACTGCGAGTTCACGGTGCAGGGTGCGGGCTAAGAACCTGTAGTGGGTGAATCTTCCTTGGCCGGAGAAGCTGGCTCGACCGTTTCATCGACGGACACGCCTTCAGCAGGTGCATCTTTGGCAGGAGTCGCTGCGTCCACGGCTGTATCCGACTCTGTGGAATCGGCTGTTTCTGCTTCCGGCACGGCATCAGCCTCGACAGACGAATCATTGACCAAACCGGTGTCATGTGCGGCGTCTGCAGCCACTTCAGCGGCAGACTCGGATGCGGCAGCGTCAGTTTCTACAGGCACTTCGGCCTTCGCCAGATTGAGCACCGGCGCTACAACCGCAGCGTCCGAAGCAGCATCAGTTGCGGGGTCGTGTTTTGTCAGATTTGCCGGTTCCCACATTGCAGGCTCGGCTTCGGGACCGAGTGCGCTGGGAATGATGGCCTTGATCTCGGCCAGGGAAATGGCGCCTTCACGCACTACGCGAAGGCGCAGGCCGGTGGCATCGACGATAGTTGACGGCGTGGGGTCGGTCCCTTCCAAGGGTCGGAATCCGCCCTCCAGGTACACCTCAACGGATTCCGCCAATTGCGACCGGGCGTCCGACGCCGTCTGGGCGGCGGGCGCTCCGGTGCGGTTAGCGCTGGAGACTGCCAGCGGGCCGGTGGCAGTAAGCAGGTCCAGGGCCAGCTGGTCATCGGGCACGCGCAGGGCAACAGTGCCCACGGTGTCGCCAAGGTCCCAGCTCAGGGACGGCTGCGCATGGAAGATCAGGGTCAACGGGCCGGGCCAGTACTTCTCGGCCAGCTTGCGGGCGTCGTCGGGAATCTCGACGGCCAGCCCCTCCATGGTGCCAATGCGTGGGATCAACACGGGCGGCGGCATGTTGCGGCCACGTCCCTTGGCGGCAAGCAGGATGGCGACGGCCTGCGGTGAGAAGGCGTCTGCGGCAAGGCCGTAGACGGTGTCGGTGGGCATGACGATCAGTTGTTTGGCCGTGATGGCCTTCTGGGCGTGGGCCAAGCCTGCAACGCGCTGGTCATCATTGGTGCAGTTATAAGAAGTGGTACTCACGTTTTACATTCTTTCATCATGGCGCCTCCACAGTTGAATGCGCCTGGCCAAACACCGTCTCCATGCGACTTCTTTAGCGGCGCCAGCCGCTGGTGGCCCTGTCTCGTCCGGTCAGGTCCACGTGGCTGCGAACATTCTCCCATGCGCCGCTACCCTCAAGGAGCGCTGCCATTTGTGCTGCCTGCACTTCGGCATGCTCCATGACAAAGTATCCGCCCGGGCGCAGCAGCCTGGCCGCGGTCGCCGCGGCAGCTGTTGGCATTTCCATGCCGTCCGCTCCCCCGCCGTACAGCGCCATGTGGGGATCGTGCAGGCGTACTTCAAGGTCACGCGGGATGGCATCGGCCGGAATGTACGGCGGGTTTGAAACCACCACGTCCACCGTTCCATCCAGTTCGAGAAAGGCATCGCGCATGTCGCCGTGGACAAGCGTGGCACCGGTGCCCGCCAGGTTCCGCTGCGCCCAGGGATACGCATCATCGCTAAGCTCCACGGCATACACACGGGAACCGGCAACTTCGGTGGCCAGGGCAGCGGCTATGGCGCCTGATCCCGTACCAAGGTCGACGGCGAGCAGCTCACCACCGTCTTCCTGACGCATCTGTGTTAATACATCAATAGCCAGCTGGACGACGGATTCCGTCTCCGGCCGCGGCACAAAGACACCCTTGCCAACTGCCAGTTCCAGGTACCTAAAGTAGGCAGTCCCGGTAATGTGCTGCAGCGGTTCGCGTGCGGCACGCCGCTCGATTAAGGCACCATAGCCCGCAGGTGCCACAGCTGTGCCAAATAGCATGGCTGCCAATTCGCCGCGGTTCACACCCATCAGATGGGCGGCCAAAAGCTGCGCATCAACCGCCGGTGAGGGCACGCCAGCGGTCGCAAGGACCGCCGTCGCACTTTCAACTGCGTCAGCCAGCAAGCTCTCGGCCGGCGAGTGGGTGGGGCCACGCTCACCAGGTTCCGGGGAAATCGCGCCAGCGGTTTCTTCGGCCGGCGAGTGGGTGGGGCCACGCTCACCAGGTTCCGGGGAAATCGCGCCAGCGGTTTCTTCGGCCGGCGAGTGGGGACTAGTCGCCAATGGCGTCCAATCGTGCCTGCTCATCCATCTCAATGGCTGATTGCACTACGGGCTCCAGATCGCCGTTCATAACAGCATCAAGGTTGTAGGCCTTGTATCCGGTGCGGTGGTCGGCGATGCGGTTCTCGGGATAGTTGTACGTGCGGATGCGCTCCGAGCGGTCCATGGTGCGGATCTGCGACTTGCGCGTGGCCGAGTTTTCAGCGTCGATGATGGCCTGCCGGTGCGCCAGGATGCGTGCCCGGAGCACGCGCATGCCGGCTTCACGGTTCTGCAGCTGCGACTTCTCGTTCTGCATCGCGACGACGATGCCTGTGGGAAGGTGCGTGATGCGCACGGCGGAGTCGGTGGTGTTAACTGACTGGCCGCCCGGACCGGATGACCGGTAGACGTCGATCTTGAGTTCGTTCTGGTGGATGTCGACTTCTTCGGGCTCATCCACTTCCGGCAGTACCAGCACGCCGGCGGCGGACGTGTGGATGCGTCCCTGGCTTTCCGTGGCGGGCACGCGCTGTACACGGTGCACGCCGCCTTCAAACTTCAGACGGGCAAACACACCTTCGGCCGGATCGTTGGAACGGCCCTTGACGGCGATGGAGATGTCCTTGTACCCGCCCAGGTCCGATTCCGTGGCGGAGATGATCTCGGTCTTCCAGCCTCGTGAATCCGCGTATCGGGTGTACATGCGCACCAGGTCCGCGGCAAAGAGGGCCGCCTCGTCGCCGCCTTCACCAGCCTTGACTTCCAGGATCACATCGCGTGCGTCGTCAGGATCGCGCGGGATCAGCAGACGGCGCAGCTTCTCCTGGGCCGCTGCCAGCTGCTCTTCCAGGACGGGCACTTCGGCCGCAAAGTCAGCATCCTCGGCCGCCATTTCACGGGCCGCTTCCAGATCGTCGCCGATCGTTTCAACCTGGTGGTAGCCCTCAACCACGTTGCTCAGTTCCGCATACCGGCGGCCCAGCTTGCGCGCCAGTGCCTGGTCGGCGTGCACCTCGGGCTCGCTCAACCGCATCTGCAGCTCGGCGTGCTCATCAAGCAAGCCATGGATGGATTCAAACATTTCAAAACCTCTCTCGACGTACGTCAAGTCTAATAACGAATTCAGCTCCAGGGGGCTTACCCGGGTTTCTACAAGTCCGGCAGCGGCCCCACGTTTAACGCACTAATCCGCCAGGCAGTGAAAGGGGCCGTCGCGGCATTGACTGCCGCGGTGGGGCCCCCTTCACTACGAAGGCGGATTAGTTTGTGTAGCTACTTGTCTTGTTCGGCCTTGGAACCCAGGGTTGTCTTCTGGATCTGCATGAGGAACTCAACGTTGGACTGCGTTTCACGGATCTTGGAGGTGAGCAGTTCAAGCGACTGCTGCATTTCCAGGCCGGAGAGCACGCGGCGCAGGCGCCACATGATCTTGACTTCCTCGGGGGAAAGCAGGTTTTCTTCGCGGCGTGTGCCGGAGCCGTTGACGTCGACGGCGGGGAAGATGCGCTTGTCAGCCAGCTGGCGTGAGAGGCGCAGTTCCATGTTGCCGGTGCCCTTGAACTCTTCGAAGATGACCTCGTCAGCCTTGGAACCGGTTTCCACCAGTGCCGTGGCCAGAATGGTCAGTGAGCCGCCGTTTTCAATGTTGCGGGCTGCACCGAAGAATCGCTTGGGCGGGTACAGGGCTGCGGAGTCCACACCACCGGAGAGGATGCGTCCGGAAGACGGTGCGGAGTTGTTGTAGGCACGGCCCAAACGGGTCATGGAGTCAAGCAGCACAACAACGTCCATGCCCATTTCCACAAGGCGCTTGGCGCGCTCGATGGAGAGCTCGGCAACCTGCGTGTGGTCATCGGCGGGGCGGTCGAAGGTTGAGGCAATGACCTCACCCTTGACGGTGCGCTGCATGTCGGTGACTTCTTCAGGGCGTTCATCAACAAGGACCATCATGAGGTGGACCTCAGGGTTGTTGATGGTGATGGCGTTGGCGATCGACTGCAGGATCAGCGTCTTGCCAGCCTTCGGCGGGGACACGATCAAGCCGCGCTGACCCTTGCCGATGGGTGCCACGAGGTCGATGACACGGGGCCCAACCTTCTTGGGGTCGGTTTCCAGGCGCAGGCGCTCGGAGGGGTACAGCGGAACCAGCTTGGAGAACTCAACACGGTCCTTGAGCTCTTCAGGAGTCTTGCCGTTGACACTGGTGACGCGCACCAGTGCGTTGAACTTCTGGCGGGCGCTCTGGGCGTTGCTGCGGTCTTCGCCTTCACGCGGGGCGCGGATGGCGCCGACGACGGCGTCGCCCTTGCGCAGGTTGAACTTCTTGACCTGCTGCAGGGATACGTAAACATCGTTGGCACCGGGCAGGTAGCCGGAGGTGCGCACGAAGGCGTAGTTCTCCAGGATGTCCAGGATGCCGGCCACGGGCAGCAGGACATCGTCCTCTGTCAGCTCGGTGTCATCGAAGTCGGGACCGGCGTTGCGGCCGCGGCGGCGTTCATTGCGGTCACGGAAACGGTCGTTTCGATCGTTGCGATCGTTGCGGTTGTTGTTGCTGGTGTTGCCGCTGCGGTCATTGCGATCGTTGGAATCGTTGGAATTCCGGTCGCGGCGGTTGCGGCGGTTGCGGTTGTTCCGGGAGCCGTCTTCGTCGTCGGTGCTGCTCGAGTTGTTGTTCGAGTTGTTGCCGGCGGTGCTGCCCGAGTGGTTGCCCTGGCTGCTGCGGTCGTTGGCGGACCGGTCATTGTTGTTGCGCTGGTTGCGGTTGTTGCGCTGGTTCCGGTTGTTGCGATCGGAGCCTTCGCCGTGCTCACCGTTACCGGCCTCGGAGGAGGCTGCATCGGTTGAGCCGGCAGGCTCATGGCCGCTTGCGGATTCGCCGACAACAGCGGCGGGCGCCTCGGTGGTTTCGTCGGCGTCGGCCGACTGCGTCCGTCCGCCACCTTGTGCACGGCGGTTGCGGGTGCGGGGCTGGCGGCGGTTGTCGCCGTCGTTCTCGCCGCTGGCACCTTCTGACGGTTCGACGGCGGCCGTCTCCGGAGCGGCTGCCGGCGCCTGTGCGGCGGCTTCCTCACTGACGGCGGGGGCGCCGGTGGTGATGATGCCATCACTGCTGGCGGCACGGCGGGTGCGGCCTCGGGTGGGCCGCTCTGCTGCTGCCTTCGGCTCTGCGGCGACAGCTGCCTCAGTGGTTTTGGCGGCAGGCTCGGCGACCTTCGTGGCGGCGGCGCCCTTGGCGGCAGTTGCCTTGGCGGCCGTTGCCTTGGCAGCGGGGGCCTTGGCGGCTGCCGGGGCAGCTTCCTCGGTCTTTGCAGCCGAGCGTGCCGGGCGGTCGGCTACAGAGGATCCGCGCTGGTGTGCCGAGATGGCGTCAACAAGATCGCCCTTGCGCATCCTGGAGCCGCCGGTGATGCCCAACTGGCCTGCAAGTACCTGCAGTTGAGCCAATTTCAATCCGGCCAGACCTGCAGACTTGGGAGCAGCGGCAGAAGTTATGGTTTCGGTCACGAAGGATCCTTCCCCCTCGATGGCGGGCCCAGTTATTGGGGCCGCGATGAATTAGTGTCGGAGACTCCCCTTTGCTGCCGCACTGGCCTGCAAGGGGATGTTTCTGAGGTTCCATTGTTTATCCCGCAAGCGGCGGGTCCAAACAATGGTGTAGTTCACTCTTTGAATCAAATCTCAAATGGGAGCGATTCTGTGAATCACACTGGCGGCTGCCCTGTGTTGATCCGCCGGTCCTTGCACAAGAAAAGCACAGGCCGTAAGAGCGGCATCATGAGTTCCATAAACAACGACCGACTCCACACGGGCCAAGAAGAACGAGACCAGTGAAATCAAAGTTCGGGAAAGTGTTTACAAGCTATGGATGCACTTCCACTTTAGCACCTTCAAGGTCAACCTGAAGCCGTAAAACGCGCCAAGACACGCCGTGTTTGTGCTCGCTGCGGGCAATGGCGCCAATTTCGGTGATGCGGGCCACAGCCGAGTCGGCCTGTGCCGGGCCATTGGCCAGGGTCATGACCGTGGGTCCGGCACCTGAAATGAAGGCGGCGAATCCCTCGGCCCGCAATTGCGCCACGAGTCCGGCACTGCCGGGCATGGCCGCGGCGCGGTAGTTCTGGTGCAGGTAGTCGCGCGTGCCGGCCAGCAGCAACTCGGGCTGCGCCGTCAGGGCGTGCATGAGCAGCGCCGCGCGGCCGGAATTGGCTGCTGCGTCGGCATGCGGGACCGTTGCAGGCAACATGCCGCGGGCCCGCTCGGTCTTAAGCTCGACGTCGGGAATGGCAACAACGGGAATGACCATGGCCGCCGGTGTGAGCCTGGCACTGGCGTAGTCCGGCCCTTCCTGCCACGAGATGGCAACGGCACCGTAAATGGCCGGGGCAACGTTGTCGGGATGGCCTTCCAGCTCGGATGCGAGCTGCAAAATCCAGGCCTTGTCTTGCTGGTCCTCGGGTGCCACCAGGGCGTTGGCGGCCATGACGGCCGCCACGATGGCCGATGCCGAGGATCCCAGGCCACGGCCGTGTGGGAGCACATTGGCTGCGGTGATCCGCAATCCCACACGGCTGTAGCCCAGGCGTGCCCAGGCTGTGTCCATGGTCTTGACCACCAGGTGGCGGCCGTCCCGGGGAAGCTCCGCCACCCCTTCACCGCTGAGCTCAAACTCCAGCTCCGGCACGGCCAGCGCTGTGACGCTCAGTGTGTCGTAGAGCGAAACTGCCAGCCCCAGCGAGTCGAAGCCGGGGCCCAGGTTGGCGCTGGTGCCGGGCACCTGCACGGTGGCAGTTATCCCGCTGAGCGGTGTTTTCAAAAGCGGTGTCACCATGGTTGCCCCTGTCATGAACGTGTGGCGCTAGTCCGTCAGACCCAGTGCATTGGCAACTGTCACCACGTCAAAAGGCACTGACTTGGGCTGTGCTGCACTGCCGTCTGCATTCTTCAGGGCCCAGTCGGGATCCTTCAGGCCGTGGCCGGTGACGGTGATGACGAACGTCTTGCCGGAGGGAACCTCGCCGGCGGCGTGCTTCTTGATCAGGCCGGCAACGCCTGCTGCGGAACCCGGTTCAACGAACACGCCTTCCTTGGCTGAGAGCCAGCGGTGCGCGGCCAGGATTTCCTCATCCGTGACAGCTTCGATGAGCCCGCCGGACTCGTCGCGGGCGGCAATGGCCAGGTCCCAGGACGCCGGGTTGCCGATGCGGATGGCCGTGGCAATCGTGTCGGGCTCCGTGATGGGGTGCCCTGCCACGAACGGTGCCGCACCGGCGGCCTGGAAGCCCCACATGATGGGCGTGTGGGTGGACACGGCCGCAAGCGTGCCGTTTTCAGCGGATTCATACGGTGCGCAGTATTCCTTGTACCCGCGCCAATAGGCACTGATGTTGCCTGCGTTGCCCACGGGCAGCACATGGTAATCGGGGGCATCGCCCAGGGCGTCAACGACTTCGAAGGCGCCGGTCTTCTGGCCCTCGATGCGGGCTGGGTTGACCGAGTTCACTAAGAACACCGGGTAGGAGTCGGCCAGCTTGCGGGCCACGTCCAGGCAGTTGTCAAAGTTGCCGTCAACCTGCAGGATTGTTGCGCCGTGGGCCACGGCCTGGCTCAGCTTGCCCATGGAGATCTTGCCTTCCGGCACCAACACGGCGCACGTCAGGCCGGCGGCCTTGGCGTAGGCGGCTGCCGACGCCGAGGTGTTGCCGGTGGAGGCGCACACTACGGCCTTGGCGCCCGACGCAACGGCAGCCGTCATGGCCATGGTCATGCCACGGTCCTTGAAGGATCCGGTGGGGTTCATGCCCTCCACCTTCAGGTACACCTTTGAGCCGGTCAGGGCCGAGAGCTGCTGTGCGTACACCAACGGTGTGCCGCCTTCACCCAGGGTGATGATTTTTGTGTCAGCCGTTACCGGCAAACGCTCTGCATATTCGCGGACAACCCCGCGCCACTGGTGAGCCATCAGACTCCCTCCACCCTCAAGACACTTGTAATTGAATTAATGCTGTCAAGGCCGTTGATGGCCTTAACCGTTGCAGCCAGCGCAGCCTCGCCGGCACGGTGCGTGACAATGCGCAGCTCGGCGGAACCTGGTCCGTCCGTCTCGCCCGGTTCGCGGTACACCGTCTGGCGCATCGTCTCAATCGAGACGCCGTTCTCCGCAAAGAGCGCTGCAATCTTGGACAGCACCCCGGGTTGGTCTGCCGCATCCATGCCAATGTAGTAGCGCGTTGCCACAGCCTCGATGGGCAGCACCGGCAGTACCTCAATGGTGGAATCGGTGCGGCCGGGGCCGCCCAGGACCAGGCGGCGGGCCGCCGAGACAACATCGCCCATGACGGCTGATGCGGTGGGTGAACCACCGGCACCACGGCCATAGAACATGAGCTCGCCGGCCGATTCCGCCTCAACAAACACGGCGTTGAACGCACCGCGCACGGCACCCAGCGGGTGTTCGCGGGGAATCAGGGTGGGATGCACGCGCACGCTCACGCCTGAGGTGAGGTGTCCGCCGTCGTCCTTGTCTTGAATCTTTTCGGCAATCGCCAGCAGCTTGATGACGTAGCCGGCCTCCTTGGCGGAGGCGATGTCCGTGGCGGTGACCTTTGTAATGCCCTCGCAGTGGACGTCCTCCAGCGCAAAGCGCGTGTGGAAGGCGAGCGAGGCGAGGATGGCGCCCTTGGCTGCGGCGTCGTGGCCCTCGATGTCCGCGGTGGGATCGGCCTCGGCATAGCCCAGGCGGGTGGCCTCGGCCAGCGCGTCGGCGAAATCGGCGCCGGTGGAATCCATGGCGTCAAGGATGAAGTTCGTGGTGCCGTTGACGATGCCCATGACGCGGGTGATCTTGTCCCCTGCCAGCGAATCCGTGATGGGGCGCAGGATGGGGATGGCACCGGCCACGGCGGCCTCGTAGGAGAGCTGGACGCCGGCGGCATCGGCCTTCTCATAGAGCGCCGGACCGTCAACTGCCAGCAGCGCCTTGTTGCCGGTGACGACCGTGGCGCCATGCTCGATGGCCTCCAGGATCAGCGTCTTGGCCGGCTCCAGCCCGCCTATCAGCTCAATCACAATGTCGGCACCGCGCACCAGCGCCGAGGCGTCGGTGGTGAACAGCTCACGGGGCAGCGCCACTTCACGCGGGGCGTCAACATTGCGCACGGCAATGCCAACAAGCTCCAGCCGGGCACCCGTGCGGGCGGCCAGCGCGTCGGCGTCGTCCAGCAAAATACGGGCAACCTGCGAGCCCACATTTCCGGCGCCAAGGAGCGCCACTTTCAGGGTCTTGATGGTGGCGGACACATCGGTGTCCACGGTGTTGCGCTCTGTCAAAGGTCTCTAGGCCCCTAAATCGCGTGCCAGCAAATCGTCTTCTGTTTCGCCCCGCACAATCAAGCGTGCGGCGCCGTTCTTCACGGCGACAACGGGCGGGCGGGGCACATAGTTGTAGTTGCTGGCCAATGCCCAGCAGTACGCGCCCGTTCCGGGAACTGCAAGCAAGTCCCCGGCCGCCACGTCATTGGGCAGATATACATCTCTAACAACAATGTCACCACTCTCGCAATGTTTGCCCACCACTCGGGACAATGCGGGAGCCGCGGTGGCGTTGCGGCTGGCCAGAACCGCCGAATAATCCGCCTCGTAGAGCACGGGACGGGCATTGTCGCTCATGCCGCCGTCCACCGACACATAACGGCGCGGCGCCGTCACATCTTCCTGGCCGTCCACCTCGACCTGCACCGTTTTCAGTGTGCCGGTCTCGTACAGCGTGAATGTGGTGCTGCCGACGATGGCACGGCCCGGCTCAATGGAGATCCGCGGGACGGCCATGTCCAGTTCCTTGCAGGTTTCGCGGACGACGGCGGCCATCGCCTGTGCGACTTCGGCCGCCGGGCGCGGGGTGTCCACCGCGGTGTAGGCAATACCGTAGCCGCCGCCCAGGTCAAGTTCCGGCAAGGTGATGCCGTACTTGTTCTGGATTTCATGGGTGAATCGCAGCAGCTTGCGGGCGGCGATTTCGAAGCCTTCGGCCTCAAAGATCTGCGAGCCGATGTGGGCGTGGAAGCCCAGGAAGTTGATGCTTTCCGACTCCACGGCCAGCTTTGAGGCGGCCTCGGCGGCGCTCATGCCGGGGGCCTGCGGGTCCTCGGCAAGCATCGAGAGCCCGAACTTCTGGTCCTCGTGGGCCGTGGCGATGGACTCGTGGGTGTGGGCGTGCACGCCGGGGGTCAGGCGCAGCATGACGTTGGCCTTTTCCCCGCGGGCTGCGGCGATGTCCGCCACGCGGGCCAGCTCGTGCAGGCTGTCCACCACAATGCGGCCCAGCCCCATGTCCAGTGCACGGTTAATCTCGGCGGTGGACTTGTTGTTGCCGTGCAGGCCCAGGTTTTCACCCTTCAGGCCGGCACGTTTGGCCACGGCCAATTCGCCGCCGGAGCAGGTATCCAGGCGCAGCCCCTCCGAATCAACCCAGCGGGCCACCTCCACGGACAGGAACGCCTTGCCGGCGTAGTAGACGTCCACGCCACCGCAAATGTCCGCAAACGCCGCATCGAAGGCGTCCTTGAAGGTGCGGGCACGGGCGCGGAAGTCGTCCTCGCTCATGACAAACAGCGGCGTGCCGAACTGTGCCTTTAATTCGCTAACCGGGATGCCGCTGATGGTGAGCTCGCCGCTGTGGCCGCGTTCGACGTCGTGCGCCCACATGGCGGGCACCAGCTCATTGAGGTTTCCGGCGGCGGGCAGCCATTCGGGAGCCAGCTGTGCGCCGGCAATCGTGTTGGCCATGGTTTCTTCGGTCATGGTTACATCCGCTCCGGGGCGGAGACGCCCAGCAGCGACAGGCCGTTGGCGAGGACCTGGCCCACGGCGTCGTTGAGCCACAAGCGGGTGCGGTTCGTGTCCGTGACGGGCTCCTCGCCCATGGGGGTGACGCGGCAGGCGTCGTACCAGCGGTGGTAGGCGCCGGCGATGACTTCCAGGTGGCGGGCCACGCGGTGCGGTTCACGGAATCCGGCAGCGTGGGAGAGCACACCGGGGTACTGGCCGAGGACTGCGAGGAGCTCGGATTCGGTGGCGTGGCGCAGCAGTGCAGCATCAAAGACCGTGCGCTCCACGTTGGCGGCGGCGGCGTTGCGGCCCACTGCGCAGGTGCGGGCGTGGGCGTACTGCACGTAGAACACGGGATTCTCGTTGGACTTCTTCGTCAAAACGTCCAAATCGATGTCGATGTTGGAGTCGGAAGAGAAACGGGCCAGCTGGTAGCGGGCGGCGTCGGTGCCGACAATCTCCACGAGGTCTTCCATGGTGACCACCGTGCCGGCGCGCTTGGACATGCGCACGGGCGTCCCGTCCTGAACCAGGTTCACCATTTGGCCGATGAGGACCTCGACGCGGTTGGCGTCGTCGCCCATGGCTGCCGCGGCGGCCTTCAGGCGGGCCACATAGCCGTGGTGGTCGGCGCCGAGCATGTAGATGCACAGGTCAAAGCCGCGGTCACGCTTGTTCTTGAAGTAGGCGATGTCCCCGGCGATGTAGGCGGCGTTGCCGTCACTCTTGATGACAACGCGGTCCTTGTCGTCGCCGTAGTCGGTGGAGTTCAGCCACCAGGCACCGTCCTTGAGGTACATGTTCCCGGAGCCCTTGAGCTGTTCGAGCAGCTTCTCCACGGCGCCGTCCTCAAAGAGGGAGTTCTCGTGGAAGTAGACGTCAAAGTCGACGCCGAACTCGTGCAGTGACTTCCGGATCGCCGCGAACATGAGCTCGACGCCCTGGGCGCGGAACTCTTCCTGCGGGTCTTCTTTGCTGAGGATGTCCGGGTTGTTCGCCATGACTTCCTTGGCGATGTCCTCGATGTACGCTCCGCCGTAGCCGTCTTCCGGTGCAGGCTCGCCCTTGGCGCTGGCCAGGAGGGAGCGGGCAAACTTGTCGATCTGGTTGCCGTGGTCGTTGAAGTAATATTCGCGGGTCACGTCCGCGCCCTGGGACAAGAAGATGCGGGCCAGGGAATCACCCACGGCTGCCCAGCGGGTGCCGCCGAGGTGGATGGGGCCCGTGGGGTTGGCAGAGACGAACTCCAGGTTGATCTTGGTGCCGGCCATCTGGGTGTTGCTGCCGTAGGCTTCGCCTGCTTCGACGATGGCCTTCGCCAGCTCGCCTGCGGCTGCCGCGTCAACAGTGATGTTCAAGAAGCCGGGGCCGGCAATGTCCACCTTGGAAACACCGGGAATATCGCCGAGGCGGCTCTGCAGGATCTCGGCGATCTTGCGCGGCGGCACGCCGGCCGGCTTGGCCAGCTGCAGTGCGATGTTGGTGGCCCAGTCGCCGTGGTCGCGGCTCTTGGGCCGGTCCACCTTGACTTCCGTGGGCAGCGCCTCGGCGGGAACGGTGATATCACCGGCGTCGACGGCTTCTTTTAGGCAGGAGGTAATGGCGGCAGAAAGTTCTTCAGGAGTCACGCTTCTAAGTGTACGGTTCCGGCCGCACCCTCCCCCAATCCGCGCATGAATCTGGACTCGTCCCAGTACCCCTCCCGGATCGAGTACGCAGATAATGGACCGATAACGCTGAGGAATGCGCTATCCGGTCCAATAAGTGCGTACTCGAATTTCTATGTAGCAGCTGATGGACGGATTACGCCGGGAAAAGCCCTATCAAGTCCAATATCAGCCACACAGCTGCTTAGTGAGGACGGGGAGGGCGTCATCGCACATCTCGGCGGGGCGGGGAGGGCGTCATCGCACATCTCGGCGGGGCGCGCGTGGCGGGGAGGGCGTCATCGCACATCTCGGCGGGACGGACCGGTCAGGTGGCCGGGACCGGGGCTGGTGCGAAGTCGTCTTCGAGCATTTTGGGCCGGCAGATGATCCATGCCCCGACGCCCAGCAGCACCAACGTGGCGAACAGGAATACAAACGGCACCGTCCACGATCCCGTCCACTGTCGCAGCAGGCCAAAGAACAGCGGGCCGGTGCAGGCGAACGTGTAGCCCATCCCCTGGCTGAAGCCGGACAGCGCCCCGGCACCCAGCTGGGTCCGGGTGCGGTGGTTGATCAACAGCAGCGACAGCGGGAAGGTGCCCGGGCCAAGCCCGGCAAACGCAACCCACAACCAGGTGCCGTTGGCCGGGGACAACAGCAGGCCCAGATAGCCGACAACAAAGCAGCCAAGCATGACCAGCACGGCAGGGAACGGGTTGCGCATCTTGGCGGCGATCAAGGGAATGAGCAGGCTCAGGGGCAGGCCGAACGCGGCAAACAGGGCCAACATTGACCCGGCATGGGCCCGGTCGAGTCCGGCCTGGGTCAGGATTTCCGGCAACCACGCAAAAAGTGCGTAGGTGTTCAGCGAGGTGCAGCCAAACATGAAGGTCAGTCCCCAGGCGGTCGGCGACTTCCACAGGTTCATCTTCGGCGGCGCGGCCGTTTCCGCGGGCGCCGCATGCACCGTCAGTTGATCCTGGGGTACGACGGCGGCGGGCGGGGCGGCAGCGTCGGTGGCGGCCGCCGCCGTGCGCGGGGAAGAGGTCCGTTGCGAAAAGAGGGCCACAAGCCACGGAATGAGCGCGATGGTGCTGATTCCAGCCCAGGACGCGAGGGAGAATTGCCAGCTGGTGGCGTCGGCGACGGGCACCGAGAGCTGCGCGGGAAGGGCGGTGCCGACCGAAATGGCGGTGACGTACAGGGCCGTCATGAGGCCGATTTTGGTGGGAAAATATTTCTTCACCAACGGCGGCAGGAGCACGTTTCCTGCGCCGAGACCGCCAAAGGCAATCACCGAAAAGATCAGGAACAGGGGCGTGTTGGGCACCAAGACCCGGGCGACCTGGCCCACAATGCCCACAATGATGGCAATGACAATGAGCCGTTCAAGGGAGGCCCAACGGATGACGTAGGGCGTCAAAAAGCCGAACAGTCCGAAGGCCGCGGTGGGAAGCATGCCGAGTATGCCGATGGTGGCGGGCGTGAGCGGGAGGTCGTGGTTGATGGTTGAGATCAACGGCGGAACCACCGTCACGGCGGCGCGCAGGGTCAACGCTGTCAGAATGATGGCGGCGGCGAAAAGCCACGCCTTTTGATGCATTTTCATGCCCATGTGTTCACCATTGCCCCAACATTACCCGGGCGGTGCAGGGCGGCGGGGCATGAATCGATGGCGAGTTTGATGATTCCTGCCACGCCGGCAGCCCCCGCCGGTCACCGGTTTTACAACTCGCGCCCCGCACCTGCTAAGCTCTTTCTCGTTCCCTTTGGCAGCCACGGTTGCCACGCCTTCGTAGCTCAGGGGATAGAGCGTCGGTTTCCGGTACCGTAGGTCGGGGGTTCGAATCCCTCCGAGGGCACATTATGACGGTGGCCGGTTGTGCGAATTAGTTCGCACAACCGGCCACTTTTTGTTTAGGGTCCTGGCCGCTAACCCGCTAACCCCTAACCCCCTTGTTGCTGGCGTTCACGATCAGCGGCTGTTCCTCACAGCCCCGGCATCGCGACACAGGGCCCGCTGGCTGCCGAGAAGCAACCGGACACGAACCCAGACGCGCCTGAGAAGACGAAGGATAAACCAGTCGCCCAGAAGAAGGACCGCGAACCGCTGCCTGAAGTTGAGCTGCCAGCCGACTTTCCTGCCGAAATCCCGCTGCACGATGGGCCTCTCAGTAGCGTCTCGGTAGCGTCTCAGTAACGTCTCGGTAGCGTCTCAGTAGCGTCATGACGGTGCCAGGCAAGGACGATGCGGCCACCGCGTGCTGGAGCCTGCCCATCCGCACGGACGATGCCACAGCTGCCATGCAAGACGTTCGCCAGACCATGGCCGATGCCGGGCTGACCGAAACCACGTGGGCGGAATCCGGCAGATTGGTCTCCGGCAGGTTTGAGACCAATAGATACCAGGCAGGTGTCCCGTCCGCCGGTGGCCTCGACGGGGACATGTTGCTCTACACCGTCATGGTCAAGAAGGAATAGTGCCCGCCCCGCGTCTGTACCGCACAAAAAGGCGGGCATCCGGTACTAGTCGATGGTCCTGCGCACGAACTTCCTCGGTGGGCCGCCAATGATGAACGCCGTCAGCAGTCCGGTAGCAATGACTGAAACAATTAGGACGCCCTGCACCTGCCACAGCGGCACCGTCTCAAGCCATGGGCTATTACCCATCCCCCTGGCGGCGCGGCGCTGCCAGGCGATGAGGTACCAGCCCAGCCCCAGCCCAGCCAGCGCCCCGAGCGGCACACCTGCGCCGAGCACCACACAGGCCTGGACCAGGGTGAAGCGGCGCAGGAACTTTGGAGTGGCTCCGACCGCGTGCATGGTCGCGGCATCCCGGACTGTCTGGGTGCGGGCCAGCAGGATCGATATGGCAGCAGCAGCAACGGCCAAGGCCGCCAACAGTGCGATGGGCAGCAGCATGGCCTGTTCGCCCCAGGGATAGGGGAGCTGCGGCAGCCCCACCATGAGCAGGTTGTTGTCCGCCATCATCAGCTCCCGGGCCCGGGCCAGTTCGGCCGGCCCGGTTCCCTCGGCAGCAACGACGTACTCCCCCACATATTCGGGGCTTTCTATGCCCAGCCGTGCCGCCGTTTCCGGCGAAACGGTCAGGTAGGACGCGAAGCCCTTCATGAAGGCGCCGGGAACCACCACGGTGTCCTTCGCATTCGAGTCATCAGGCAAGGGATCTGTTGATCTGGCGACCCGCACCGTGCCTTCCGGCGAGAGCATCGCTGCATTATTGACGACGGCGCCCCCTGCCTCGAGCACGGCAGCGGCGGCCTCCGCGCCGGGCCGGCCTGAGGAACGCAGCGCACCGGCGTTCATGATGTAGGTGCTGGTGCCGCCCCACCAGGCCAAACTCATGCCCGGATGGTATGACCCCTCCCAAGCAACGCAGTGCAACGGGGCGCCGACCTCGACGGATGATGCGGCGTCCGGCCATTGATCGTCTGGACATGTTCGGTTCTCCGGCATCACTGCGGCAAGGTGCAGCGGGCCGGTGCCGGGCGTCGTGAAGATGGGGTGGTGCCCGGCCACCGGGAAATCCGCGCGCAGTTTCTCGATGGCATCGTCAATGACCAGGCGGTCAAAGGTGGCGGAGACAGGAACGTTTGGCCCCACCACAAACACGTGGTTGGCGGTCATGGATCCGTTCATGTCCTTTGCGTTGGCCACCATGGAACCCATGGCCACGGCCAGGAAGGACGCGGCCAGCACCGACACCAGGATGCCGGCTGCGGCCGGCAGGAACCGGGAGCTGTGGTCTGCCGCATCGCGCAGCGCCAGGCGTGGCAGCATGGGCAGCCGCCCTGACAGCCTGGCACCGAGCCCCACCAGCGATTTTAAGCTCTGGACCAGGCCCGCGACCACCAGCAGCAGCCCCAGGACCATGAACAGTGCCAGCAGTCCCGGCGCCCCGGATCCGCCTGACGCCATGGCCTGCCCGGAAACGTCAGGCAGCGGCAGGGTCAGCGACAGCGCCGCACAAGCCAGCCCCGCGAGTAACAGCAGCGGCCCGGCCAGGCCGGCCATCCGGCGTCGAACATTGGCATTGGGCTGCGGGGGTTCGGTGGGCCGGTCCTTGAGGGCATCCACCGGCGCCAGGCGTGCGGCCGTCCGCGCCGGGAGCCATGTTGCGATCATCCCCAGGACACCGGCAACAACCACCCCCACGGGCAGGATCCACCATGGGAACTGGGTGGGACCCGATGGGCCCGCATCCCTGGCAATAATCCCCGCGATGGAACCGAGCGCCGCACCCAGGATGCCGCCAGCCAGGCCGACCACCAGGCCCTGGGCCGTGACGATCCGTTTCAAGTCCGACGGCGTGGCCCCCGTCGCCGCTGCCAGGCCGAGCATGCGCCGGGACTGTTCCGTGGACACGGCGAAGGCGGGGGTGACCAGGAACAGGACGAGCAGGCCGCCCACCAGACCGGTCACGGCCACCGCCGCAATACGGCCGAGGAGCGCCACCGGGTCCACCGGGACGGGATACAGCTCGCCGGCGGCCGGGTAGTTCTCCAGAACGTGCCGGGAGACCGCGAACGACTGCAGCCTGTTGAGTTCCTTGGCCTGCTCCCACGTCACGGACTCGTCGCCCACCACGAGCCAATGGCCGTCCACGCCGGCGGGGCTCGCGGCGGCCATGGTGGAAATCCAGCCGTCAAGGGCCCAAGCCTGCGATTCCTCGCTGTCGACAATGCCTGCGACACGGTAGCCGCGCTGGGAGTCCTGCACGGCGTCGCCGATGCGGCCGCTGGTGCCCATCATGCCGTTGAACGGCGGGGCCACCAGCACCAGTGAGTCACCTGCTGCCACACCCAGCTGGCTGGCCAGGGCGGAGGTGAGGACCGTGCCGGAGCTGTCCGCCGGGAACGACCCCGACGACAGCCGGGGCAGCAACAGTCCGAGCGTTTCCGCGTCCGCTTCCTGCAGCGTGGAAACACTGATCTTCCTGCGGTCCACGGATTCAATGACACCGGCGCCGGCAACTGCCTGTTCGCCGGGTTTCAGGTCAAGCCCGGTGGTGGCCAGCAGCTGCGGTGAATTCCAGTACTGTCGCAGTGAGTTTCCGGCGGGGAGGATGCCGGATAGTTCCTTGAAGCCGGCGGGGACCTGGCTGACATCGTCAATCCACGGCCCCGGCGCGCCCTCGGGAATTTGAGGAAAGGGGACGCTTGTTGGGGTGACCGCCGTGGCTGTCACCGTGGCGTGCACACCGTCGGGAATTCCAGCCAAGGCCAGATCCCGGCTGGGCACGGCAGACTGGGTCAGCACCGTCCCGCCAACCAGTGCCGCGATGGGCAGGGCGACCAGCAGCGTGGCGAGGACGGTCCGCGCGCGGTGACGGACGGCGTCGTGTGCGGCAAGTCGCAACACGGCAAGCCATGGGCGCCACCACCGCTCAACCATGCCCGCGGCAGGGTGCGGCACGGGAGCCGCGGCGGTCCGTTCCATGGTGTCCGCCGCGCTCATGCGGTCCCCTGGCTCAAGAGTTCGGACGCGTCCGACGGGCCCGACTGGTCGATGATCCGCCCGTCCCGCAGGAACAATGTCCTGTCGGTCCAGGCCGCATAACGCGCCTCATGGGTGACCATCAGCACGGCGGCGCCGTTGTCTGCCTTCTCCCGCAGCAGGCGCAGAACGGCTGTGCCGTTGGTGGAGTCCAGGGCTCCGGTGGGCTCGTCAGCGAGCAGCAGGCGCCGCGGCCCCACTAATGCGCGGGCGATGGCAACCCGCTGTGCTTGTCCGCCGGACATGTCCTCGGGGCGCCGGTCCGCCAGCTCGGCCACCCCCGTGTCGTCCAGGCTCGCAAGGGCCGCCTGCCGGGCTTTCTTCTTGGACCAGCCGTCGAGCTCCAACGGAAACGCCACGTTCTCCGCGGCAGTCAGCGCCGGGAGCAGGTTGAAGTCCTGAAAGACGTAACCCGCGGACCGTCGTCGGATCACGGCACGCTGGGCGATGCTGAGCGTGGCCAGGTCAGTACCCTCCACCAGAACCTGCCCCGCGGTCGGCACGTCCAGCCCGCCTGCCAGGTGCAGCAGCGTTGACTTGCCGGAACCGGAAGGGCCCATGACGGCTACAAATTCGCCCGGCTGGATCGCAATGGTGGCATCGGCGAGGGCCTGGACAGCCAGCTCCCGCTCACCATGAACGCGGCAGGCGTTGCGGATTTCCAGGACGGGGCTGGTGTTGGCGGTCATCGCTTGCTCCGGATCTTGGCGGGCCTGGCGTTGGCTGCGACTGGCACCTGGGTGGCCGAGGCTTTTGCCCCAACTTGGGCTGATGCCAGCGCCGCGGCCTGCGCCCGCACCAGGGTTTCTTCCACGTCGTCGAGCCAGCGCAGCTCGGCTTCCGTGGTGAAGATGTGATTGTCCAGGACCAGCCGAACAGCGATGTCGCCCTGCTCCACGGTGCGCCGCGCCTTCGTGATGTCATGGAGCACCCGCAGTGTGGCTGAGCGTTGGCGCTGGACCAGTGCGGCAACATCCACACCGGGCACTGTGACGGCGAGCGCCAGCTTGATGACCAGTTCGTCCCGCCCCGGCGTTTCTCGCGGAACGGGGCTGTGCCACCAGCTTTCCACCTCCGCCAGCCCGCTGGCCGTCAGCCGCCACGGCTCCGGCTCCCCCGCCTCCGCAGCATCCTGCACCACCAGCCCGTCGCGCTCAAGGCGCTGCAAGGTGGTGGAAACCTGCCCGATGTTTAGCGGCCAGGTTTCCCCCGTTGAGGCGTCAAAATCCTTCCGCAGCTGGTACATGGTGGATGGCTTCCACGAGAGCAGTGCAAGCAGGGCATGCTTTACGGACATGGCAATTCTCCTCAACGGGCCGGCTTCGCGAAGCCGCAACCAATAGTTACTCGGTAATGGTTACAGGGTAACTATTATTTAGCCTGCTCGCAAGGCTGCCCCGCGCGCAGCACGGAACCCAACCCGCCCCGTCACGCCGGGCAGACATCAATCAACCAGAGGTCAGCACCCAAGGTATTGACAGGTGACGGCGCTCACCCTAGGCTCGTGAAGTGGTTTAGGTGCCCGGGAGAAATCAATTGTTTACTATTGGTATCCAAGAGGGCATGCTTTTCTTCCGTTAGTGGATGAACCAAAGGCCCAGGCAGCTCGTTTCCCTGCTGGCCCCATGTCGGCGTGGCAATTGAAAGGACAGCGATGTCTGTTGAGGAAGTGGCAACAAAGCGCGAAAGCGTCATAGAACAGCGGTCCATCGACTACGTGCCTCGGTCGGAGCGGCACGGCAAGGTCTGGCATCAGGGACCGTTCTGGTTCTCGGGAAACTTTGTGCTTCCCACGATGGTGACGGGATTCATTGGTCCGGTCATGGGACTCAGCGTTGGCTGGAGCATCCTGGCGGTTGTCCTGGGAGCCTGTTTCGGCACCTTCTTCATGGCTTTCCACGCCAACCAAGGACCCCGCATGGGGCTGCCGCAGATGATCCAGTCCCGCGCCCAGTTCGGCAGCCGGGGCGTCATCGTTCCGTTTACCGCCACGGTTTTCGTATACATCGGCTTCATGGTCTTTGACACGATTCTTGCCACACAGGGTTTGCAAATTCTTTTGCCCGGCGGAAAGCTCGTCTGGTTCCCCATCATCATCGCCGTCTCCATTGTCATTGCGGTGGTGGGACACGACCTGTTGCACTTCATCCAACGCTGGCTGACCTACATCCTGGTGCTGGTCTTTGCCATCATCACCGTCACGGCCATCATCAACTTTGGCGGCGGCACCGAGGCTGCCGTGGAGTCCGCAGCAGGCTGGAACTTCACGGCTTTCATCGTCCAGCTGTCCCTCGCCGCCGGCTACAACATCAGCTATTCCGTGTACGTCTCCGACTACACCCGCTACCTGCCGGACCATGTTTCCTCGAAGAAGCTCATCTCCTGGGTCTACGCCGGCGCCGCCGGTTCAGCGGTCTGGCTCATGTCCCTTGGCGCACTGATCGCCAGCAACATCCCCAACGCCGATGCGATCGGCGCCATCCACCACGTCGGCGACATGGTGTTCCCCGGCTTTGGCACTTTCGCCGTCCTCATCTCCACCGTGGCCTTGATTTCCATCATGGGCGTCAACGCCTACGGCGCCATGCTGACCGGAACAAGCGCCGTAGATGGCTTCCGAAAGGTCAAGGCCACCGTGCGGCTGCGCATCGTGGGCCTGACCCTCGTGGGGCTTGCCACCTTGGTGATCGCGCTGCTCATCCCCGACGACTACCTGGGCAGCTTCAACGACTTCGTCATCATGATGCTGTACTTCCTGGTTCCGTGGACGGCGGTCAACCTGGTTGATTTCTATTTTGTCCGCCGCGGCAAGTACGCCATTGCAGAAATTTTCAAGCCCGAAGGAATCTACGGCCGCTGGGCCTGGCGGGGCATCGCGGCCTACCTCATCGGTTTTGCCGCCATGATTCCCTTCTTCTCAACCACCTTCTTCTCCGGTCCCGTGGCAATCGCACTCGACGGCGCCGATTTCTCCTTCGTGGTGGGATTGCTAGTGGCCGGCGGCATGTACCTGCTGTTCTCACGCAGTTTTGACCAGTCTGCGGAAGCCAAGGCCCGCACGGCCAGCCAGCTTCTCCTCGAAGGGACCGACGACTGATGTACTCCCCTTCAACAATCGTGGCCTGCTGCCAGGTTTCACTGTCAGTGGACAACCTCCATGGCAACCACACCCGCCTCACCGAGGCAATCGTCAGCGCCGCGGGCCAGGGTGCACAGGTCATTGTGCTGCCGGAACTTGCCAACAGCGGGTACATGTTCAACAGCCTTGAAGAACTTCAGGCCGCGGCCGAACCGTTGGACGGCCCCACCATCCAGGGCTGGAGCAGACTTGCGGCCGAACACAATGTCATCATTGTTGGCGGATTTGCGGAGGCCGGGGTCGACGGGCTCGTCTACAACTCGGCGGCCCTGGTTGACCCTTCCGGCTTGCGCGCCAGCTACCGCAAGGCCCACCTCTGGAACCATGAAAAGGACGGCCTGTTCACCCCCGGCTCAGGCCTGCCGCCGGTTGTTGAGACAACAGCGGGCCGCATCGGCGTCATGATTTGCTACGACCTGGAATTCCCCGAATGGGTGCGGTCGGTGGCCCTCAGGGGTGCCGATATTCTGTGCGCCCCCGTCAATTGGCCGCTGTATCCGCGTCCGGCTGGCGAGCGCTCCTCGGAAGTGTTCCGGGTGCAGGCGAGCGCCAGCGTCAACCGCATGTTCATTGCCGCCTGCGACCGGGTGGGCATGGAGCGCGGCCAGGACTGGCTGGGCGGCAGCGTTATTGTTGATGCAGATGGCTTCCCGCAGGCCTCGGCACCAGTGGGCCGGGACGGCATTGCCCTGGCTTCATTGGATCTCTCCCAGGCCCAGTCCAAGTCCATCAGCGAACGTAATGATGTGCACCGGGACCGCCGCACGGACCTGTACCGGTTGGAGTATCCGGGACAGCACTAATCCAGCCCCCTCCCCGGACCCTGCCAGCATTCACCCAATCTTCCGTGACAGCGTAGTTCCGATGGCATTGCTCGAGGAACAACACACCACACTCCCGGCGCCCAGGGCCCGCACCCGGGCGGGGATGTTCGTTGTCGTCAGTTCCCTTGCCATCACCTTCATCCTGCTGGCACACTCATGGCTCCCCGACATTGCGGGTTTGGGACTCCTCCTTGACTCCGGGCTCATCTGGCTGGGCGCCCTGATCCCCCTTGTGGGCCTGGCCGCCATCGCAGCCCGGCGAAAGTATCTGGCCGCGGCGGTCATGGTGCCGGCCGTCGTCTGGTCCCTGCTGTTCGTCCCGGGCATGATTCCGCTGGCCTGGTCGGCACCGGCACAGTCGCCAGATTCCCTGACGGTGGTCAGCCAAAACTTGCAGGCCGAATCCGGAACGGCGGCAGAGTCGGCGGGCGCCCTGGCCGCCACCGGCGCGCAGGTGGTTGCGCTGCAGGAGATCGACGGTGCGTCCCAGACCTCGGTCGATGCCGAGTTCGACGCGCACTACGAGTATTCCTACCGCATCGGCACGGTTGGCCTGTGGAGCACTTATCCGATCAGCAACGCCCAGCCCCAGGATCTGGGCCTGGGCTGGAACCGGGCGCTCTCGGCAGATTTGGACACCCCCGCCGGCCCGGTCCGCATCTATGTGGTCCATGCAGCCTCGGCGCGCCCAACAGAGCACGCCGAGCGGGACACGATGCTGGCGAATCTTGCCGAGACCATCGCCGCCGATGCCAGCGAACGGATCATCGCCGTGGGTGACTTTAACGCGGCCTCGAGCGACAGGCATTTTTCGCAGCTGACTGCCCTCCTGCGTAAGCCCAAGAACGACGGCGGATTGGCCGGCTTTACCTGGCCTGCCTCGCCTTTTCCTGTGGCCCGGGTGGACCATCTCCTGCAGCGCGGCATGACCGTCACCTCCAATGCCGTAATGGAGGCTGGAGCCAGCGACCACCTGGCCATCCGCACCAGCCTGAACCTGTAGGCAGGGCTTGAGCCTGTAGGCAGAGGCCCTGACATATTGGCCTGATCCCTTGACTTCTCCAGCGGCATCCGAAAGGCTCAGGCCACATAGGTCAGCGCAGTGCTGCGATGAAAGGTCTTCATGGACAAGCCAGAATTTCCCGCGTTTCCCGCCGACTTTGTCTGGGGAGTTTCCACCGCCTCCTACCAAATTGAGGGCGCCGTCAACGAAGACGGCCGTGGCGCTTCCAGCTGGGATGACTTTGTGGCCCAGCCCGGACGGATCGTCAACGGCGACACCGGAAATATCGCCTGCGACCATTACCACCGCTACCCCGAAGACATCGCGCTGATGAAGGAATTGGGCCTTGACGCCTACCGTTTCAGTTTCTCGTGGTCGCGCATCCAACCGGGAGGCAAGGGTGCGGTGAACCCCGCGGGCCTTGGTTTTTACGACAAGCTGGTTGACGGGCTGCTCGAGGCGGGCATCACCCCCAGCCCCACTCTGTTCCACTGGGACACTCCGCTGGAACTGGAACAGGCTGGTGGCTGGCTCAACCGTGACACGGCGACACGCTTTGCCGATTACGCCCAGATTGTAGGCGACCATTTTGCGGACAGGATTCCGCGCTGGATCACCATCAACGAACCAGTCGTGCTGACCATGCTCGGCTACGGCGCCGGCATCCAGGCCCCCGGACTGACCCTCGGCTTTGACGCGCTGCCCGCCGCGCACCATCTGCTGCTGGCCCACGGCCTTGGCGTCCAGGCGCTGCGCGCTGCCGGGGCCTCCAACATTGGCATCGCCAACAACCACGCCGTCACCTGGCCCGCCAGCGAGCACGAGGAGGATCTGCAGGCGGCCGGACTGTACGACAACGTTGCGAACTGGATCTTTGCCGATCCAATCCTCACCGGAGCCTACCCGGAGGAGTTGGCCCCGTTCCTGCCGCCCATCCCCGACGGCGACCTGGACATCATCTCCACACCGATCGACTGGTACGGCATCAACAGCTACAACCCCACACTGGTCGGTGCCCCCACCGCGGGGGAGGCAGCATTGGTTGACGGGCATGAGCTTGACGATTCGCTGCCGTTCTCACTGCGGGAGCTTGAAGGATATCCCCGCACGGACTTCGACTGGCCGGTGGTCCCCGAGGCGTTCACCGAATTGCTGGTGGGATTCAAGGAACGTTATGGCGAGAAGCTGCCACCCATCTACATCACCGAGAACGGTGCCGCGATCAATGACGGACCGGACAGCGAAGGCCGGGTGCGGGATGCGCGCAGGATTGAGTACACAGCTGCCCACCTGCACGCCTTGAAAGCTGCCATGGACGCCGGGGTGGACGTCCGCGGCTACTTCCATTGGTCCCTCATGGACAACTTTGAATGGGCGGTGGGTTTCTCCCAGCGTTTTGGGCTCATCCACATTGACTATGAAACCCAGAAGCGCACGCCGAAGGACTCCTACTACTGGTACCAGGAGCTGATCCGCCGGAACAAGGGCGGCGTGTAACCCCTACCGCACCGGGTCCTGTTGGTGTGCCGACAGTGCCGCAAAGTCGCCGTCAATGGCCCGCAGTGCCTCGTGCGGGATGATGCCGAACGCCAGGTTGGTGATCTCCACCAGTGTCATGCCCATCGCCTCATCCGGCAGCGGACTGTCCACGAGTGCACCCAGTCGCATTCGCAGGACCGCGAGCGCGGCCGGGTCAGCCAACAATTCCCGTAACGTGCGGTTGACGCTAATCCGCCCGCCGGAAAACTCCCGCGCTTCAACCGGCCCGCTGCGCGAGGACAGCACCTGCTCCCATTGCTCACGCACCAGCAAGTGCGCCTCCGTCACGGCCCCTGATTCGGGCAGCCCCAGGCGTTCATATTGTTCCGGCGGCGCCGCGTTCTGGCGCATCAACTCAACGAGCATCGTGGCCATGCGCAGCTCCAACTCATCGTCCTGCAGCGGCTGTTGCTGGTCCGGGTCGCTGTTCAGGTCAAAGAGCAGCGTGCCGAAACTGTGCGGGTCCGTGTAGCTGTAGGCCGGCACGCGCAGCACCGGCATGTCCTTGGTGAACGGCAGCGGGTCAACCAACACGGCCTGGCTCAGGATTTCCGAGGGGAAGCGGCCACGCATATTCGTCGGCATCAGTGTGTAATCAACCAGCGGCTGGTTGCCGGCGCGGGCACAGGCCCGCATGTAGACGTAACGTCCGTCGGTGACGCTGACATGCCCGCCGTGGATGCCAAACAAGCCCGCTTCCCTCACGGGGGTGTCCCGGGCCACCGTGTCCTGCAGCGAGCGGCCTTGCATGTCCGGAGTTGCTTCGACACCGAAGAAGTCCAACAGGGTTGGCCCCAAATCAATGGTCTGCACCAGGGAGTCCCGGCGTTCCCCGCGGACCCCGGCGCGCGGATCCCAAATGAACAGTGGAGTGTGGATGGTTTCGTCGTAGAACGGCGGCGCATTTTTGCCCAGCCAGTCATGTTCACCCAACAGCAGGCCATGGTCGGTGCAGACAATCAGCATGGTGTCGTCCCACAAGTCATGTTCATCCATGGCGTCCAGCACGCGGCCCAGCGAGTTGTCGCACATGGACAGCAGTGCCGCATACTCGTACCGGAGATGCTCCAATTCCTCGGCGGATTCCGTGACCTGCTTGTAGTCGGGCCAGTCAAACTCCGGCCCGTCATAGTTGTGCGGGTACAGCGCCTTGTACTGTTCATAGCTGAAAAAGGGTTCATGCGGGTCAAAGGTCTCGATCTGCACCATCCAATTGTCTGCCCCGTGGTTGCTCTCAATGAAGTGCAGCCCCGCGTCAAAGGTGCCCGTCTGCGGATGGTCGGCCTCGTCCCGCAGGTATTCGCGGTTGATCCGGTCCTGCCGACGCAACACCTGGTTGCTGGAAAACGGCAGCACATCCGATAAATCCGGATCCCCCACACGCCCCTTCCACTCGTCCCCTTCCTGGCCGCGAATCAGCTCGAAGGTGTTGAACCGCGGATGGTACGTTGCTCCGCCGTCGAGCCAGTAGTGCTGGTGATCGGTGGCCAGATGCGTGTAAACACCCGCCTGCTTGAGCATCTCGGGGGCGGAATCATCGAAGGGTTCCAGCGGCCCCCAGCCGCGGTGCAGAAAGTTGTGCCGGCCGGTGTGCAGCTCCCGCCGCGCCGGCATGCACGGCATGCTGCCGCCATAACAATTGTCGAAGGTAGCTGTGCGCCCGGCCAGCCGCTCAAAGTTTGGCGCCTTCACCCAGTCATTGCCATAGGGCGGCAGGAAACGGCGGTTGAGTGTGTCAAACAGGACCACGATGGCTTTCATGGGCGGCTTTTCTCCTTAAAGTACGACGGCGTTCGGGTGCGGTCTGCGGGTGGTTTGGGAACGTCCGCCTTCGGGTGCGGCAGGTGGGTAGGCCGCTACCGCACATTCCGGATGCGGTACACGGCAAATCCGCCGGCAATCATGATGAGCGCAGCCACTACGTACAGGCTGCGGTAGCCGGCAAAGCTCAACACCATCCAACCCACGATTGGTGCGATGGGGATGTGCTGGGCGGTGTTGATCAGGCCCAGGTCACGGCCCCGGGTTTCTGCGTTGGGCAGCAGGTCGGTTACGAGCGCCTGGTCCACCGACAGGAACATGCCAAAGCCAAGCCCCAGCAGTACAGCGGCCACCATGGACGCTTCCCAGGTGGGCAGGATCGCCAGCAACAGTGCCGCGGTGCCCTGCAATCCTGCGGCCATGCCGATGAAGATCCGGCGTTTGCCCCATTTGTCGGAGAGTACCCCGCCCAGCCAGCTGGTGAACCCACAGGCCACGAGGTATATCAGGATCAGCACCAGCAGGGAATCGTCGGGGCTCTTGACCTCAAGGACATCGGCAAGGAAGAACAGCAGGTAAGTGGTGCCCACCAGATTGCCTGAGTAAATCAGTACACGTGAGGCCATGGCCCAGTAATACCCAGGGTAGGCCTTGGGCCGTGGCAGCGTAATGGCGTGGCGCAGAGTGGCCCTGCCAGCCACCCTTTCGGGCGCGGCGGGTTCGGTGAAACGCAGCAGAAACGGCAAGGAACACAGCAGACCCAGCGCCCCGATGAGTGCCCAGCTGCCCGGCACGGAAGTGACCAGCATCGTCACCAGCACCATCCCGATGGCCAGGGCCAAAACTTGGGGAACACCCATGGCTGCGGAGGCGCGGCCCCGCTGGTTGATCGGGACCTGATCGGCGATCATGGCCGAGAGCGCCACCAAAATGGCGGCCTCACCCAGGGCGACGACCGCAACCAGCAAGGCAATGACCACCCAGTTGCTCTGCAGGCCGATGATGGAGAACGGGACGGCCGCTACGGCAAAGCCCAGCAGCGCCCAGGTACGGCGCCGGCCAAAGCGGGAGGTGGTCCTATCGCACAGCACACCGATGACCGGGACGGATAACAGGATCACGATGGCCGTCTCCGCTATGAGAAACGAGGTCACGCTGACTTTGTCGGCAGGGGCCACGGTGGCGCTGATCTTGGCGATCATGAACTGGCCAGGCAGCATGACCAGAAGCCAAAAACCAAACCAGGCCAGGGAAAAATGCCACAACCATGAGGGGCTTACGGGTGACGGCTGGGAGTTCTCGGCCAATGCGGCAGCGGAATCGGCTGGAGCCATCCCCGATCTGGCATTGGCCGGTTCAAGTGTGGCCATGCCTTGAAGTATGCGTGGCGCGGATCACTTGGTCAATGGGTGCCGGCTCCACCGCTCGCCGCACCATGCCCGCGACTGTCTCGCCGACGGCGCATCGCACCCGCATCTGCCCTTGCCAAGTGGGCTATCGAGGAGTTAGCTGAAAATGTCCCTCAGGAAATCTTTCACAAGGAAAGAAGCATCCAGCATGGCTGCCGAACGTCTGAACATCAACGAGATCGACCCGCAAGCCTTCCAACCCATGTACGCCATGGAAAAGTACATCCACGGCGGTACGCTGGGCGAAGATCTACTGGCGCTGGTAAAGATCCGTGCATCCCAAATCAACGGCTGCGCCTACTGCCTGGACATGCACGGCAGGGAAGCCCGCGAGGCCGGCGTGGACAACCGCCGCCTCGACGTGTTGGCCGGCTGGCGGGAGGCCACCGCACTATTCAGCCCCCGTGAGCTGGCTGCCTTGGCGCTCACCGAAGCAGTAACCATGATCAGTGCCGGCGGCGTCCCCGACGACGTGTGGAACGATGCCGCCGCCCAGTTCCCCGGCACGGAAATGCCCTTACTGCTCATGGCGATTTCAGCCATCAACGTCTGGAACCGTTTGGCCGTCACCACCCATCAGACACTGCCGAACATGCCAGCTGCGGTGTAGCTTCCACGGCTCCCGTAAGCTGTGGGAATTACGCCGCAACCAGCCAACGGAGCTCTCCATGTCCCAGCACGACGCCGGTCCCTCCCTGGGCGCAACCGCCACCACCTCCTGCGGCGAGGTTCGGGGAGAGGTGCGTGACGGCGTCGAACATTATTGGGGCATCCCCTACGCCGCCGCTCCGGTTGGAGAGTTGCGTTTTGCCCTCCCACACCCTGCCCCGGCGTGGGAGGGTGTGCGTGATTCAACCGAACCAGGCCCCACCGCACCACAGAATCCGTACACCGGCGCCATTGCCCGGATCCTTCCCACCGTGATCATTGCCGGCGACGGCTTCCTGAACCTGAACATTGCGGCACCGGCGGTCCGGGGGCCGGAGCTGCTGCCGGTCATGGTGTGGTTCCACGGCGGTTCCCTGCAGCATGGCTCCAATGCGCTGGTTGGGTACCGGGGCCGCTCCTTTGCCCGTGACGGCATTGTGTATGTTGCGGTCAACTACCGTTTGGGCGCAGAGGGCTTCTCCGTTCTGGATGGCGCTCCGCGCAACCTTGGCCTGGCCGACCAGATGGCCGCGCTTCGCTGGGTGCAGCAGGAGATCGCCTCCTTTGGCGGGGACCCCCAGCGTGTAACGGTGTTTGGGCAGTCGGCCGGCGGCAACACGGTTGCCGCCTTGCTGGCACATCCGGACGCTTCGACGCTGTTCAGTCGAGCCATCATCCAAAGCGGGCCGTTGACTGCTGACCCGGCAAAGCAGGCCGGGAAGATCACCCAACGGATGGCCAAGGACTTAAAGATTCCAGCCACCCGTGACGCCTTTTCACGATTCTCCCCTGATGAACTGTTGGCGTCGCAGGCACGTGTCACCGCCGGGTCAACGCCCATCACGGGCGGGCTGAGTTTTGCCCTCGCCGTTGACCCGGTCTTTGTCCCGGTGAGCCCGGCCGCGGCGTTTGCCTCAGGTGCCGGATCCGGCACCCCGCTGCTCATCGGCACCACCACGGACGAGGCCCGGCTCTGGCTGGTACCGTCCGGCCTTGTGATGAAACTCAAGGCCCTGCATTTGGCCGTTGCCCGCCGCAAGGTGGGCATTTCTGCTGCCGCTGTCAAGCTGTTCCAGCGCAACAGGCCGTATTCGGTCATGGGCGAAATCCTTGGTGCGCTGGCCACCGACAAGCTGCTGCGCGTACCCATGAACCAGCTGGCGGATGCCCGTCTGGCGGGTCCCGCCCCCACCTATGTTTACGAATTCGCGTGGGAGAGCCCGGTGGAGCACTTGCGGGCCGCGCACGCCGTCGAACTTGGCTTTGTCTTTGACGACCTGCTCTCCCCTGATTCGCTTGGACTGGCCGGCAGCACCGCCCCGCAGCCGCTGGCGACCGAAATGCACCGGGCCTGGGTGGATTTTGCTGTGTCGGGCAGCCCGGGGTGGGAGGCCTGGAACTCACAGCGCCCGGTCAAGACTTTCGACGGCGGCACCAACCCTGTGATTTACGCTCCCCGGGACGAGGAGCGGGTCACGCTCACGCCGTAGTTGGTTGGGCGGCGCAGTTGGGTGGGCGGCGCAGTCGGGTGGGCGGGCGGCAGCAACTCAGTTCCGGAAGGCTCTGGCTTCCTGCTCCCAGCGGCCCAGCCCACTTGCCACCGCCTGCGCCTGCCCGTGCGCGCCCATGGCGGTCAAGGCTACAACCAACCCGCGGCCCGCTTCCTGGTTGCCCGGCTCCATGTCCAGCACCGAACGGTACAGCTGGCTCGCGGACAGCGGCTTGCCAGCGGCTGCATCCTGTTCTGCCAGCGTCACTGCCAGCTGGCAGTACGTCAGCTGTGCCTCGTGGCGCAGGGTGGTGGCCCAATCGGCATAGGGCTCTTCCGCGAAGACATCCCCCAAGTACAGGTTTGCTGCTGAGCGAAGGTCCTGGAGTGTGGTGCCTCGGGCGAGCCTGAAGAACTCCTCAACATCAATGGACACATGCTCCAGCTGCAGCCGCACCGACTCCGCATCCACCATGACAAAATACTGGGGCGGAAAGTTCCGGTTCGGGTCCATGGCGCGCCTGATGGTGTTGATGGCAACAGCAAAACGGTTGGCCAGCCGCTCTGGATGCAACCCCGGCCACAGAACATCCATGAACACCTCCCTCGAGGTGGGAACCCCCCGCGTGCTCACCAACAGCTTCAGCAGTTCCCGGGCTTTCCTGGAGGTCCAGCGGGCGCGCTGCCCGTGGTGGGAAACGACGTCGAACGCCCCCATGACCCGCACCCGGACGCGGCCGTCCTGCCCACAGTTCTGCAAGGACGTTCCAGCCGTGGGGCCAGTGGTGGGCGGCTCTGCAGCCGGCACGAGATTCTGTGCAGCCTTTGCCCGGGCAGCAAGCAGGGGAAAGTCCCGTCTGCGTGCCGACGCCGCCGCTTGCTCCAGCAATCGCGCCGCCTCGGCCAGGGAAGACCCAGAGCGGTCCAAATGGCGCAGCATGAACTCGGCCAGCTCAATCTGGGCCTCCGCCAACCATGCCTGTGCACCGGACCGGGCACTGACATCGACCGCGGCCCGGAGATGCTCCTGCGCCTCGTCCACGAAGCCAAGCCGTTCCGTGAGCAGGCCAAGGCTCCTGGCCACAGTGCCCCAGAAGGCCATGCCAACACCCAGCGGGATCACTTGGCGGGCATAGGGCAGCAACGCATAGCGGATTTCGGCACCAAATTCCTCCGTGCCCAGCTCACTGGCAATCTCGGCCAGCGCGGTCATGGTGGAGAGCCACATGCGGTTCCGGGGAATGGCGGACACATCCTGCAGTGTGTCCAGAAGCTGTTCCGCAGCATCCGTGCGGCCCTGCTTGTGCCAAAGCCACACAAGTGATGCCGCCCAGATTCGTTCCTCCGGGCGCTCGCGCCGGGCATGCAGAAAACTGGACTCCGCGTCATCAATCTTGCCCTGCATCCAACGGATGACACCCATCTGGCCGGTGAATACAGCATCGGCGCTGGATTCATCGGCGGCCATTGCCGCAGCGTGGGCTTCCAGAACCAGCCGCTCCGCCAGCACGGTGTCCCCGTCAAGAATTGCACGCAGGCAGCGGAACCAATGCGCCTGCCTGCTTTGATGGAGCTCCGGAAATTGACTCACAATGTCGCTGCGGTGGGTCAGCTGCAAGTCCAATTCCTGAATGTCACCCTTTTCCAGCAGCGCAATCAACAGCAGAAAGTAACCGACCGAGGCCAGCCGGAACTCGTTGTGCTGCTCCACCACTGCCAGAATCCGCCGGGCGGCACCGTGGCGGGCCGCCACGGTGCCGGGCGACAGATCTGACATGGCGCTAGCCGCCAGGGCATAGGCCTCGGCTACCGGGCAGGCCAATTCAGCGGCGATCCGCAGGGCACCCTCGGCGGCGGCAACGGCCGCGTCCGGATGTCTCGGGTATTGCGCCAGCGCAAGCGTAGCAAGGACCTTGACCCGTTCCAGCCCCGTGAAGGCGTGGCTGTTGTCCAGCGCTTCCTGGCAAGCCTTGATCCGGCGCCGGGCCACCCCATCGGCAAGGTCGAAGTCAAGATGAGGGCCCAAGGCAAGCTGTGCCGTCACCTCGGGGCAGTCTGTCTGGCCCAGCAACTGCCCGGCCCTCAGATAGCTCGCCTCCGCCAAGGCGTGGTTGCCGACACGCCAGTGCGCCTGCCCCACCACCAGGGCGAGCCTGACCGCCGTCGTGCCTTCACATTGATCGAGGGAAGGGATCGTGCCCAGGCCCAACTCCCCCAGTTCCACTGCCTCCTCAAAGGCGAAAGTCTCCAGTGATTCCTGGGCTGCCGCAAGAACCGCGCTCAGCCGTTCCGAAGCCGGTCCCTCCAACAACAACAGGTGGCGCGCCCGTTCCACGGGGTTGGCAGAAAGGTCGGCCACGCGCCGCTGCCGCACCGCCTGAACCTGCGCTGGTGACGCCGACGCCAGAACAACCGTCCGCATCAAGCCATGTGCCATTTCGAAGTGGCCGGCGAAGGGCCCCCGGGCAATGCGTGTTGCCACGCCTCCTGCGAGGGCTTTTTCCACAAGCTCCGTCATGTCAGCAGTGGACATGTCGGAGATGTCAGCAAGTTCCGACAGCGCGGGCGGGCGTTCAAACACTGCCAACGTGACGAGCAGCCACCCGACGTCGGGCTCTTGCGATTCGATGCGGACCTGGGTCAGGGCCAGCAGGTCACCCTGCGCCTCGATCGACATGCCCTCTTGCAGGGCGCCACCCAGTGCCAATAATTCGCCGATGAGGAGCGGATTCCCGTCGCTGATGTCGTGAAAAAAGCTCACAGCCTGGGTCCGGCTCACCAGTTCGTCGACTTCCTCGTAACTCAGCCCCATCAGTTCGATCCGATGGGATGCGAGGAGAAGTTTTTGCAATTGCTCCGAGGCCTGGCCAGTGGAATTTTCCGAGCTGCTGCCAGTGGCACCAACAAAGATGCAATGCTCGTCGGCCAGCTCGGCCGCAAGGTAGCGCAGCATGAGCACGGATTCGGCGTCGGCGTGCTCCAAGTCATCAAGGAGCACCACCAGTGGAATCTTGCGGGCGCAGTCGCGAAGGTGTGCTGCGGCTTCGGCAAAGAATTCGGCCCGGTCCACGGAATGTGATTCCGTCATCAACGACGAATCCAGATCACCAAATTCGAGCCCTGTCAATGGTTCGGAGGCCAGTTCATCAATGATCTGCTCCCACATGCCATAAGCCCGCCCCTGCACTGCGCGGATGGCCGAGCCATACACACCGACGGCTTTGTTGCGGCCTGCAGTCTGGGCAATTTCCTGCAGCAGCCGCGTCTTGCCAACCCCGCTGCCGCCGCTGACCACCACGAGCGCAGTCCCGGCCCCAGGGGTTGCCGCCAGGAGATTTTCGAAAAACAACATTTCTTTTTCGCGCCCGACAAATGAATTTAACGCATCACCCATGGAAATAGTCTTTCACCGAGACCCATTGAATTATGCAACTTCCCACCATGGCCTCATGATAGCCAATGGTCCGTGAAAAAGCGTCAATTCCAGAATGTATCATTTTTTGTCGATAACGAAAATAATACTTTATGCTTCTTGTCGTTCCCTGGGGATCAGGAATGGCTGTTCACCCCCGGGGCGCAGGCCGTGGTCTTGGCCTATGAAGGCGGCCTTCGCCGCGCGCGTTCCGACGGACTATGAACAGGGGGCCGGTATAGCCTGTTCACATGGCGACCTTGTTTGATGAGACCTTCTGGGATGAGCGGTACAGCGGCAGCGGCGCCGTATGGAGTGGCAACCCGAACCCGCAATTGGTGGCCGAGGCTGCCGGGCTCGCCCCCGGCCGGGCGTTGGACGTTGGATGCGGTGAAGGCGCCGATTCGCTCTGGTTGGCAGAACGCGGCTGGCAGGTGAGTGCCGTTGACATTTCAAACGTGGCATTGCAAAAAGCAGCCCACCATGCTTCCGCGAAGGCCGCATCCGGCACGGCCGTACCGGCATTGTCCGGCACTATTGCCTGGGATCACCACGACCTGCTCGCGTGGACTCCCCCAGCCGCTTCCTTCGACCTGGTCACCGCCCAGTTCATGCACTTGCCGAAGGTTGACCGGGACCCCTTGTACGCCCGGCTTGCCGCGGCAGTCGCCACCGGAGGCTCGCTGCTCATTGTGGGGCATGCGGCGTCGGACATTCATGCAGGTGCCCGCAGGCCAGACGTGCCAGATCTTTTCTTCACAGCTGCCGACATTGCCGGTGCCCTGGACGAGAATATGTGGCGGATCGAGGCCTCAGAATCCAGGCCGCGATCCGCTGAGGATTCCGACGGCCATTCGATCACCATCCACGACGAGGTTCTGCGGGCCGTGCGGTTGGCCCTGCGTTAGCGCTTTTGTCGGCTCGGCGCCACTTTTCGCTCCGCTCCCCGCGAAGCCCCGTGATGCGACAACAATGGCGGCTTTGCCGCCTTCGCATCCATTTGATTGTGATCGTGCAGTTGGGGAACGTGTCGGTTCAGGTCGGCTTGTTGAGTGACGGCGTTGCGTTTACAGCCCCGGTGCTCCTGGCAGTGCAATGCACCGTTGCCGCGATGCCCTGCCCAAACGTCAAGGCCGGGGCTGCTGAGTCAGGCGCCACCCAGCCGCTTGGTGATCAATCGTGCCGTTTGCGCACACGCCTCACCCAGGGTCTGCAAGCGTTCCGGGGACACCCGGAACCGTGGTGCCGGGATCAGTACGGCAGCCACCGGGTTGCCGCGGTGGTCGTACACGGGTGCGGCCACACCCACCTCATCCAGCGATGATTCTCCGTAGTTCGTGGCATAGCCGCGCTTGGCAGAGTCGGCGAGCCGCAGCAGGTACGCTTCAAGCCCTGCCTCGTCGATACCGGCAAAGGCGATGGTGCCACTGAGGATGAGCTCACGCACCCGCGCTTCCGGTTCCAGGCCCAGAAAAACCTGCACAGAGGCACTCATGGCGTCGCGGTACAGGGCACCGAGGGGTGTGGTGTGCTTGACCTGCTGGGGGCTGGCAATTTGTTCCACACACATGGCTTCGCTGCCGTTCCACACCATCAGGGCACTGGTCTCGGCCGTCCGCTCCGTCAGCTGGCACAGCAAGGGGTAGGCCACCCGCCGCTCCTCCAATTCGGCCAGCAGGGGTCCGGCCACTGCGATCAGGCCCAGCCCCAGCTTGTAACGGCGAGAGCTTGAATCACGCGCCACGAGGTCTTCTTGTTCCAGGGTGGCCAGGATCCGCGACACTGTGCTTTTGTGCATGCCCACGCGCAGGGCGATCTCCGTGACTCCCAACAACGGCTCTTCGGCGGAAAAACAGCGTAGGACGGCGATGGCATTCACGATCACCGAGGTGCCGCGGGCGTCAGGGGCTGTGTTGGCGCCGTCGGGCGTGTTCGCTGTAGTCGTCATGATCACCATCTTTCCCTATTGCGCTCACGTTGTGGACAAAGGCGGCTGCGGCGGCACGGGCCGCCGCAGCCTGTGGGCTTACGCGCCG
Organism: Arthrobacter sp. PAMC 25486; assembly: GCF_000785535.1. Lineage (NCBI taxonomy): Bacteria > Bacillati > Actinomycetota > Actinomycetes > Micrococcales > Micrococcaceae > Arthrobacter > Arthrobacter sp. PAMC 25486. Next base: position 1,535,416 of record NZ_CP007595.1, read on the forward strand.
ATGATGTTGTGTTCCGGGCCGAACGGGAACTTCGTGATGTTCTCAGCACCGTCTTCACCGACCACCAGGATGTCGTGCTCGCGGTAGCCGCCCGCGCCCGGCTGGCCATCCAGAACGGTGATCATCGGCTCCATCGAGACGACCATGCCCGGTTCCAGCACGGTGTCGATGTCCTCACGCAGTTCCAGCCCGGCTTCGCGGCCGTAGTAGTGCGAAAGGACGCCGAAGGAGTGTCCGTAGCCGAAGGTGCGGTTCGCGAGCAGCCCGCGGTCCACGTAGATCTCATTGAGCTCGGCGGCGATATCCTTGCAGACGGCGCCGGGTTTGATCAGTTCCAGCCCGCGGCGGTGGACCTCAACGTTGACGTTCCACAATTCCAGCGAGCGGGCATCGGGCTCGCCCAGGAACAAGGTGCGTTCCAGTGCCGTGTAGTAGCCGCTGGTCATGGGGAAGCAGTTCAGCGACAGAATATCGTGTTCCTGCAGCTTGCGCGTGGTGGCCCAGTTGTGGGCGCCGTCGGTGTTGATGCCGGACTGGAACCACACCCAGGTATCGCGGATTTCCGAGTTGGGGAAGGTGCGGGCAATCTCGTGCACCATCGCCTCGGTGCCGATCAGGGCCACCTCGTATTCGGTGATGCCGGGACGAATCGCGTTGCGGATGGCTTCGCCGCCGAGGTCGCCGATGCGGGCGCCGTGCTTGATGACAGCGATTTCCTCCGCCGACTTGATCATGCGCTGGCGCATGGCGTCCTGCGCCACGTCAACTAAGGTCACGCCGTCGAAAGCTGCCTGGATCTTGTTGCGGTTGTCCAGCGGCAGGGAGTCGTCCTCCACGCCGAGGCGGCGGACCTTGACCCCGCGGGTGCGCAGGGATTCCTGGATGGCGAAGATGTAGTTGTCCCGGCGCCAGTCCGTGTAGACGATGTTGTCGCCGTACCCGCGGCGCCACGGCATGCCGGCGTCGATGTTCGCGGTGACGGTGACGGTGTCGTCCTTCGTCACCACCATGGCGTAGGAACGGCCAAAGGAGGTGAACAGGAAGTCGGAGTAGTACTTGATGCCGTGGTAGCTGGTCAGGACGACGGCGTCCAGGTCCTTGGCTGCCATGATCGTGCGCAGGCCGGCCAGGCGGCGTTCCATTTCTGCGTCGGAGAACGTCAACTGCACCTTTTGGCCGTTATGCAGGACCTTCAAGCGCTCCAGCTCGGCGACGGAGGTGGCGGTTTCGGGGGTGGTGATGGTCATGGTGACTCCTTGTTGATAGTGCTTGTCTTGATATGGGGGAAGGATTGGGGTTCGCCTGAGCCGCTCAGTGTTTCAGGGGGGCCTTGGACGTTTCCTTGGCGAGGGACACGGCAACCAGTGATACGACGGCGGCTGCCATCAAGTACCAGCCAGGGGCCAGGTTGGAGCCGCTGACGTTGATCAGCAGTGTCGAGACGAATAGTGCGGTGCCACCAAAGAGGGCATTGGTGAGATTGAAGCTCACGGCAAATCCGCTGTACCGGACCTTGGTGGGGAACAGTTCGGCGAGGAAGCTGGGCAGCGTTCCGTCGTTGAGGGTCAACATGGCGCCCAGCAGGATCTGGACCAGGATGATCACCACGAAATTTCCTGTGCCCAGGAGCATGAACGCAGGCACGGTCAGCACCACGAACAGGATCGAGGCTGTAATGAGGACCCGTTTGCGGCCAAACCTGTCCGAGGCCATGCCCGTCAGGAAGATGAAGCCAATATAGGTGGCGAGGGCCACGGTGGTGGCGATGAATGACAGGGAGGCATCCAGTCCAACAACCTCGCTGAGGTAGGTGGGCATGTAGCTGAGCACCACATAGAAGCCCACTGCGTTCAGGACCACGGCACCGACGGCGATCAACAGTGGGCGCCATTGTTCGCGGAACATGGCCATGACGGGCGCCTTGATGGCTTCGTCTTCCTTTTCCAGGGCCAGGAATGCCGGGGTGTCCTCAAGCTTCACCCGGATGTAGCGGCCAATCAGGCCCATCGGGGCTGCAAGCAGGAACGGCAGGCGCCAGCCCCAGGAGTTCAGCTGGTCCGGGGCCAGTGACACTGATAGCAGCAACGCGATCAAGGAACCCAGGAGCAGCCCGGTGGCGGTGCTGGCCGGCACCACGGCAGCGTAGAGTCCTCGCCGGTTCGCGGGGGCGTACTCGACCAGGAAGGCTGAGGCGCCGGCGTATTCACCGGCTGCCGAGAAGCCCTGAACAACCCGGATAATCAGCAGCAGGATCGGCGCCCAAATGCCAATGGTGTTGTAGCCGGGTATCAATGCTATTGCGAAGGTTGCCGCGGACATGATCAGGATCGAGAGGGACAGGGCGTTCTTGCGCCCCACCCTGTCCCCGATGTGCCCCCAGATGAAGCCGCCGATGGGACGGACAAAGAAGGAGATGGCGAACAGGCCGAACGTCAACAGCAGCGCGGTCTGCTTGTCTGCTTCGGGGAAGAACACGTGGGAAATGGTGACTGCCAGATAGCCGTACACGGCGTAGTCGAACCACTCAACAAAATTGCCGATGAAGCTGGCGCCAACTACGCGGCGCAAGGTGCTTTTGGATACCTGATTGCAATTCTCGGGGTAGGGCTGTCCACTCAGGCTCGTCGGCTCGGGACGTTGCGGCATCGTTGCCGCCCTGCCGGAGCTTGTGGGTTGCTGATTTGTCATTTGATCCACCAAAGAGTTTGGGGTTGCGTTCAACGCAACACTGTTGCACCAGATTATGTGTGGCGCGCATCACCGTCAAGACCTTTTCGGCAATAATTCCAAAGATTTTTCCCTCGTCAGGAAAATTATCAAGTTTTTCCTACCAGCTATTGACGTACGTCACATCCATCCCTAATGTTGCATTCACCGCAACTCAGTTGCATCCAAAGCGACATTATGAAGGAATAACGATGACGTTCACCCTTGACGACACCCTGGCAGGCGCCGACGCCGAAGTTGCTGCTGCCATCACGGCCGAACTTCTGCGCCAGCAATCGACGCTTGAGATGATCGCCTCCGAGAACTTTGCACCCATCGCAGTCATGGAAGCCCAGGGCTCGGTGCTGACCAACAAATATGCTGAGGGCCTCCCGGGCAAGCGGTACTACGGCGGCTGCGAACATGTTGACGTGATTGAGCAGCTGGCCATCGACAGGGTCAAGGCCCTGTTTGGCGCCGAGGCCGCCAACGTCCAGCCACACTCCGGCGCTCAGGCCAACGCCGCCGCCATGTTCGCCCTGTTGGACCCGGGCGACACCATTATGGGACTGGACCTGGCCCATGGCGGGCACCTGACCCACGGGATGCGCATCAACTTCTCCGGCAAGCTGTACAACGTGGTCCCGTACCATGTTCGCGAATCCGACATGACGGTGGACATGGCCGAAGTTGAGGCGCTGGCGCTGGAGCATCAGCCCAAGTTGATCGTGGCCGGCTGGTCAGCCTACACACGCCAACTCGACTTTGCCGAGTTCCGCCGCATCGCGGATCTGGTGGGCGCCTACCTGATGGTGGACATGGCCCACTTTGCCGGGCTCGTGGCCGCCGGCCTGCACCCGAACCCGGTGCCGCACGCCGACGTCGTCACCACCACAACGCACAAGACCCTGGGCGGACCGCGTGGGGGTGTCATCCTCAGCAAGGAATCGCTGGCACGGAAGATCAACTCCGCCGTGTTCCCGGGCCAGCAGGGCGGGCCGCTGGAACATGTGATCGCTGCGAAGGCCGTGTCCTTCAAGATCGCCGCCTCCGAGACCTTCAAGAACCGCCAGGAACGCACCCTGGAGGGCGCCAAGATCCTGGCCGATCGCCTGCTCGCCCCGGATGTTGCCGAATACGGGATCTCCGTGGTGGGCGGCGGCACCGACGTCCACCTGGTCCTGGTGGACCTGCGCAACTCCGCACTGGATGGGCAGCAGGGTGAGGACAGGCTGCACCGGATCGGCATCACCGTCAACCGCAACGCGGTCCCCTTTGACCCCCGCCCGCCCATGGTCTCCTCCGGGCTGCGCATCGGCACCCCGGCCCTGGCCACCCGCGGCTTCGGCCCGGCCGAATTCACCGAGGTTGCCGACATCATCGCCGAAGCCATCAAGGGCGAGCTCAGTGAAGAGTCCGCCGTGTTGCTTCGCGACCGCGTCACCATCCTGGCCGAAAAATTTCCGCTGTACCCGCACCTCTCCGGCGCGGTCCTTACCAATACCGCCGGAACCACCCCGAACGGAGTCGCACAGTGAGCGCCGACCACCTTCCGGAGCACCCAGAATTCCTGTGGCGCAACCCGGACCCCAAGAAATCATACGACGCCGTGATTGTTGGCGGTGGTGGCCACGGATTGGCGACAGCCTACTTCCTGGCCAAGAACCATGGCATGACCAACATTGCCATCCTGGAAAAGGGCTGGCTGGCCGGCGGCAACATGGCCCGCAACACCACCATCATCCGTTCCAACTACCTGTGGGATGAAAGTGCGGCCATTTACGAGCACTCCCTCAAGCTGTGGGAGATCCTGCCCGAGGAACTTGAGTACGACTTCCTGTTCAGCCAGCGCGGGGTCATGAACCTGGCCCACACGCTTGGCGACGTGCGTGAAAGCATGCGCCGGGTCGGGGCCAACCAGCTCAACGGAGTCGACGCCGAGTGGCTGGACCCCAAGCAGGTGAAGGAACTCTGCCCGATCCTGAACATCAACGACAACATCCGCTACCCCGTCATGGGCGCCACCTACCAGCCGCGTGCCGGCATCGCCAAGCACGACCACGTGGCCTGGGCGTTTGCCCGCAAGTGCGACGAGCTCGGTGTGGACATCATCCAAAACTGCGAGGTCACCGGATTCATCAAGGACGGCAACAAGGTCACGGGTGTCAAGACCACCCGCGGCACCATCAACACCGAAAAGGTGGGGCTGTGCGCGGCCGGGCACAGCTCGGTGCTGGCCGAGATGGCAGGGTTCCGCCTCCCCATCCAGTCCCACCCGCTGCAGGCTCTCGTCTCCGAACTGCATGAACCGGTGCACCCCACGGTGGTCATGTCCAACCATGTGCATGTGTACGTCTCCCAGGCCCACAAGGGCGAACTGGTCATGGGTGCCGGCGTCGACTCCTACAACGGCTACGGCCAGCGCGGCTCCTTCCACGTCATCGAGGAACAGATGGCGGCCGCCGTCGAGCTGTTCCCCATCTTTGGCAGGGCCCATGTGCTACGCACCTGGGGCGGGATTGTGGACACCACCATGGACGCTTCGCCCATTGTGGGGGCCACCCCGGTGGAGAACATGTTCGTGAACTGTGGCTGGGGTACCGGCGGTTTCAAGGGAACCCCCGCAGCCGGGCTGACGTTCGCCCACACGATCGCCACCGGAACCCCGCACACCCTGAACAAGCCGTTCTCGCTGGAGCGTTTCGAAACCGGCGCCCTCATCGACGAACACGGCGCCGCAGCCGTGGCTCACTAACCGGCCCCTCACAGGAAGACCAGGAACACACAATGTTGTTGTTTTCATGCCCCAACTGCGGGCCACGCAACGAAACCGAATTCCACTACGGCGGGCAGGCCCACGTGGCCTACCCCGAGAGCCCCGACCAGCTCTCCAACCGGGAATGGGCGGAATACCTCTTCTACCGCGAGAACACGAAAGGCCTGTTTGCCGAACGCTGGGTGCACGCCGCCGGCTGCCGCAAGTGGTTCAACATGGTCCGCGACACTGTCAGCTATGAAATCCAAGCCGTCTACGGGATGGGCGAACAGGCACCTGAAGGCCTGACCGCCCCGCCGGCCGCACAGGCCAAGTCCCAGCCCCTGGCACCCGCCGAGGCCGGCACCACCACAGCATCGGAAGGCGTGTAGAGATGACCGGGCAGAACAACCAGCCGAACAGGCTCACCCACGGCGGACGAATCGACCGCAACACCACCTTGCACTTCACCGTGGACGGCGCCGCCCTGGCGGGCCACCCCGGCGACACGGTGGCCTCGGCGCTGATTGCCAACGGCCGCCTGGCCGCCGGCAACTCCCTGTACGAGGACCGCCCCCGCGGCATCCTTTCCGCCGGCGTTGAGGAGTCTAACGCGCTCATCAAGGTCGCCGGCCGCTTCCCCGGCCACGCCGCCGAATCCATGCTGCCGGCCACGACCGTCTCCCTGGTGGAGGGTCTCGACGTCGAGCTCCTCTCCGGGCTGGGCAAGCTGGACCCCACCGAGGACGAGGCCATCTACGACAAGAAGTACGTCCACACGGACGTCCTGATTGTCGGCGGCGGCCCCGCCGGGCTCGCCGCGGCCCGCGACGCCGCCCGCACCGGCGCCCGCACCATCCTCATCGACGACCAGCCCGAACTCGGCGGGGCCCTGCTCTCGGGCCGCGACGAGCACGTGGCCGGCACCCCGGCCCTGGACTGGGTCGCCGGCATTGCCGCCGAACTGGCCGCCGCCCCGGAATGCACCGTGCTGCACCGCACCACCGCTTTCGGCTCCTACGACAGCAACTTCCTGCTCGCTGTGGAAAACCGCACCGACCACCTCGCCGAGGCCCCGGCCCCCGGCATCTCCCGCCAGCGGGTTTGGCACATCCGTGCCAACCAGGTGCTCGTGGCCACCGGCGCCCACGAACGCCCACTCGTGTTTGAAAACAACGACCGCCCCGGCATCATGCTCGCCTCGGCGGTCCGCAGCTACCTGAACCGCTACGGCGTGGCCGCCGGCTCCCGCGTGGTCATCGCCACCACCAACGACAGCGCCTACCAGCTGGCCGCGGACCTGCTCGCCGCAGGCATCGAGGTCGCCGCCGTCGTTGACGCCCGCCCGCAGCTGTCCCCGCTCGCCGCGGCCGCCGCCACCAGCGAGGATGTGCGTGTCATCAACGGCAGCGCCGTGGTCAACACCACCGGTGATTCATCGCTGGAGTCGGTCCTGGTTTCCGGGATCGACGCCGACGGCTCCCCCACCGGTGAGGTCGAGGAAATTTCCGCGGATCTGCTCGCCGTCTCCGGCGGCTGGAGCCCCGTGGTGCACCTGCATAGCCAGGCCCAGGGCAAGGTGCGCTGGGATGCGGATCTGGTTGGTTTTGTCCCCTCCAGCGTGGTCAAGAACCAGCAGGTGGTGGGCGCCGCCCGGGGCAGCTATACCCTGTCAGGCTGTGTTGCCGAGGGCGCCTCGGCCGGTGCGGTTGCGGCCGTCAGCGCCGGGTTTGCCACGGCCGACGCCGTTGCTGCCGCCACCGCAGCTGCAGCGCGCCCGGCCCGCCCGGCCCAGCCCACGGCCCCGACCCGCGCCTTGTGGCTGGTCGGCGGTACGGAAGGAACGGCGTCGGACTGGCATCACCACTTTGTGGACTTCCAGCGGGACCAGAGCGTGGCCGACGTTTGGCGCTCCACCGGGGCAGGGCTGCGCAGCGTGGAGCACATCAAGCGCTATACCTCCATCAGCACCGCCAACGACCAAGGCAAGACCTCCGGGGTGAATGCGATCGGAGTCATTGCGGCCGCGTTCCGCCAGCAGGGCACCGTCGTGGACCCGGACATCGGCGCCATCGGCACCACCACCTACCGCGCCCCGTTCACCCCCGTGTCCTTCGTTGCCCTGGCCGGACGGCAGCGCGGGGATCTCTTTGACGCGGCACGACGCACCTCCATCCACCCGTGGCACGAAGACCGCGGAGCACTTTTTGAGGACGTCGGTCAGTGGAAGCGCCCCTGGTTCTACCCGCGGCCGGGCGAAGACATGGATGCTGCCGTGCTGCGCGAGTGCGCCGCAACCCGCGACTCCGTCGGCTACATGGATGCCAGCACGCTGGGCAAGATTGAAATCCGCGGCAAGGACGCCGGGGAGTTCCTGAACCGGATCTACACCAACGCTTTCAAGAAGCTTGCCCCCGGTCTGGCCCGCTACGGTGTCATGTGCACCCAGGACGGAATGATCTTTGACGATGGCGTGACCCTGCGCCTGGATGAGGACCGCTTCTTCATGACCACCACCACCGGCGGCGCGGCCAAGGTGCTGGACTGGCTGGAGGAATGGCTGCAGACCGAGTGGCCCGAGTTGGACGTCACCTGCACCTCGGTGACGGAGCAGTGGAGCACCATTGCCGTCGTCGGCCCCAAGTCACGGGCTGTGCTGGCGAAGCTGGCACCGGAGCTGGACCTGTCCGCCGAGGCGTTCGGGTTCATGGCGTTCCGCGAAACAACGCTCGCCTCGGGCGTGCCGGCCCGGATCTGCCGGATCTCCTTCTCCGGCGAGCTCGCCTACGAGATCAACGTCCCGTCCTGGTACGGGCTGGACACGTGGGAGGACGTGACCGCTGCCGGGGAGGAATTCAACATCACCCCGTACGGCACCGAAACCATGCACGTGCTGCGTGCCGAAAAGGGCTACCCGATTGTGGGCCAGGACACCGACGGCACGGTTACACCGCACGACGCCGGCATGGAATGGGTGGTATCCAAGGCCAAGGACTTCATCGGCAAACGCTCCTATCAACGCCCCGATGCCAACAGTGAAAGCCGCAAGCACATGGTCACCGTGCTGCCCGTGGACGGTTCCATCCGGCTGCCGGAAGGCACCCAGCTGGTGGAGGCCGGGATCACCGTCAACCCCGCATACGGGCCCGTGCCCATGCAGGGCTTCGTCAGTTCCAGCTACCACAGCGCCGCCCTGGGCCGGTCCTTCGGCCTGGCCCTGATCAAGAACGGCCGCAACCGGATCGGTGAACGGCTTGTGGCAAGTGTCGGCTCCCAACTGGTGGACGTCGTCGTAGGGGAAACAGTACTTTTTGATGCAGAAGGGAAGCGCCGAGATGGGTAACACAATCGACAACACCAAGGTAATGGCACGCCGCCACAGCCCCGCGGAACACCTCTGGACCGATTTCGAGGTGGGGACCGTTGCCGGGGAGCGCGGGGTTTCCCTGCGCGAGGTCCCCTTCCAGAGCATGGTCGGAATCCGTGTCGATCCGCTTTCCGAGGCCGGCCGGCGGATAGGTTCCCTCACCGGCGGGCTGCCCTCCACGGCCGGCCAGGTCACGTACGGGAAGGTCGCAACAGCGGCTGCCACAACAACAACGCTCTGGCTGGGACCGGACGAGTTCCTGGTGGTTGGTCCGGAAGAATCCGCCGCGGGGACCCTGGCCGCCGCCCTGGTGGCCGCCCTGGGCGACGGGGCAGGGCAGGCCATCGACCTCTCCAGCAACCGCACCACCTTTGAACTGGCCGGGCCAAGCGCCCGGGCCGTGCTGGAAAAGAGCTGCGCGGCGGACCTGCACCCACGATCCTTCGCAACCGGAACCGCCATCACCACGGAAATCACCAAGATCCCCACCATCTTGTGGAAGGCCGGGGACGAGTCATTCCAGATCTTCCCCAGAGCGTCCTTTGCCGACTACCTGGGCCGCTGGTTCCTGGACGGCATGCGGGAATTCGCGTCCGGGAGCGCACCGTGGCACTAAGTGTCCTGGACCTGTTTTCCGTGGGCATCGGGCCCTCGTCCTCCCATACTGTGGGCCCGATGCGTGCGGCCAAGCGCTTTTCCGAAGGCCTTGAGCGCGACGGCGAGCTGTCCGCCGTCGTCCGCGTTGAGGCCGAGCTGTTCGGCTCCCTCGGCGCCACGGGCCGCGGCCACGGATCGGACAAGGCTGTGGTGCTGGGGCTGCAGGGGCAGGACCCGGAGACAGTGGACACCGCCACGGCCGACGACCAGGTGGCCGCGGCCGCCCTGGATGCCGAGCTGCTGCTCGCCGGGCTGCACCGCGTCGACTTCAACTATGAAAAGGACGTGGTGCTGCACCGGCGCAAGTCGCTGCCGGCCCACCCCAACGGCATGACGTTCCGGGCCATGGACCATGCTGGGGAGGTGGTGCGCGAGCGCACCTACTACTCCGTGGGCGGCGGCTTTGTGGTGGATGAGCAGGCCGTCGGGGCGGACCGGGTGGTCATGGACGAAACTGTCCTGCCCCACCCGTTCAGCACCGCCGACGAGCTGCTGGCCATCTGTGCAAGGGAGCGCCTGAACATCTCCGAGGTCATGCTCGCCAACGAACTGGTGTGGCACACGGAGGAGCACCTGAGGGCCAAGCTGCTGAACATTTGGTCCGTCATGCAGGAGTGCGTGGACAATGGCTGCGCCGCCGAGGGGATCCTGCCCGGCGGGCTGAAGGTCACGCGCCGGGCGCCGGGGCTGTTCCGAACCCTGCAGGCGCCGGAGGATGCCGCCGACCCGCTGCGGGCCATGGAATGGGTGAACCTCTTCGCACTGGCCGTGAACGAGGAGAACGCCGCGGGCGGGCGCATTGTCACAGCCCCCACCAACGGGGCGGCCGGCATCATCCCGGCCGTGCTGCACTACTACATGAAGTTTGTCCCCGGAGCCAACGACGACGGTGTTGTGCGGTTCCTGCTGACGGCTGCGGCGATCGGCATGCTGTTCAAGCTCAACGCCTCCATCTCCGGTGCCGAGGTTGGCTGCCAGGGCGAGGTCGGATCGGCGTGTTCCATGGCCGCAGGCGCCTTGTGCGAGCTGCTGGGCGGCACGCCCGTCCAGGCTGAGAATGCCGCAGAAATTGGCATAGAACACAACCTTGGCCTGACCTGTGATCCCGTGGGCGGCCTGGTGCAGATTCCCTGCATCGAACGCAACGCGATCGCCAGCGTCAAGGCGATCAACGCCGCACGGCTGGCCCTGCACGGGGACGGCAGCCAGAAGGTGTCGCTGGACAAAGCCATCAAGACCATGAGGGAAACGGGTGCCGACATGATGAGCAAGTATAAGGAAACCTCCCGCGGAGGCCTCGCCGTGAATGTGATCGAGTGCTGAGATGAGCACCCTTTCCGCACCGGCCGGGACCGCCCAATACGTGCTGACCCTGGACTGTCCCGACAGTCCGGGGCTGGTCCACCAGGTCTCGGGAGTCCTGCTCAAGCACGGCGCCGACATCATCGACAACCGCCAGTTCAGCGACCGCCTGCACCTCCAGGGGGCCCTCGGGCGGGACGAACCGGACGGGCGGTTCTTCATGCGCCTGCACTTCAGCGCCCCGGCCGGGGAGGAATCCTTGGCCCGCCTGCGGGCAGACTTTGAGCCGTTGGCTGCCCGGCACGCCATGCGGTGGGAGTTGCGCCCGCACGGCGAAAAGCGCCGCGTGCTGATCATGGTGTCCAAGTTTGAGCACTGCCTGAACGACTTGTTGTTCAGGACACGGACCGGCGAGCTGCCCGTGGAGGTGGTTGCGGTGGTCTCCAACCATCCGGACCACCAGCGGTTGGCACAATGGCACGGCATTCCGTTCTTCCATGTCCCCGTCACCGCTGCCACAAAACCTGCAGCGGAGGCCAGGCTGCTGGAGCTGGTGGAGGAGTTCGACGTCGAACTGGTGGTGTTGGCACGCTACATGCAGGTGCTCAGCGATAGCCTCACCCGCCGGCTGGACGGGCGGGCCATCAACATCCACCATTCATTCCTGCCCTCCTTCAAGGGTGCCAAGCCGTACCACCAGGCGTATGCGCGCGGGGTGAAGACGGTCGGGGCCACGGCCCACTACGTCAACAGCGAACTGGACGAGGGGCCCATCATCTCCCAACAGGTTGTCGAGGTGGACCACACCTTTGGCCCGGAGGACCTGGTCGCTGCGGGCCGGGACACCGAGTGCAAGGCCTTGAGCAACGCCGTGCGCTGGCATTGCGAAGGGCGCGTGATCCTCCAGGGGAACCGGACCATCGTGCTGCGTTGACCTCACGTTCCCGTCACGGCGCCGGGCGCCGTGACGGGAACGGCGCACTGAGGTGCTCCGAGACGGGCCATGCGGCCGAGTGGGCCGAGGGCGCGGGTCTGCCAGGTCAAGGCAGTGTCAGCTTGAACCCTGCATGCGACTGCGCAAACCCCAGCCGCTCATAAAATCGGTGGGCATCGAGCCGGGTGTTGTCGCTGGTGAGCTGCACCAGCACCGCGCCCCTCCGGCCAGCCTCGGCAACAGCCCAGCGGATCATGGCTGAGCCAAGCCCGTTGCCCCGCAGCGCCTCATCCACCCGAACAGCCTCGAGCTGCATCCGCTGGGCTCCCCGGCGGGCCAGTCCCGGCAGAAACGTCAGCTGCATGGTCGCCACCACCGCACCATCAGGAGAGTCAACCACGCACAGCAGGTGAGCCGGGTCGGCATCGATGGCGTGGAATGCGGCGAGGTAGGGAGCCCGGTCCTGAAGGGCTGCGGACTCGACGGACGAACGCAGCTGGTCGCGCGCAATCAGCTCAACGAGGCGCCCGACGTCGGACTCCTCCGCCCTGCGCAGCGCAAAGTTCCGGTCTGCGAGCGCAAGGGACGCCAACGCCGTCGAGCTTGGGAGCTTGTTTGCCTGTGTCATTGCCCCAGCCTTTCATGCCCACCCCGGTAACGACTGATGCCAGGACCACGGCCACGCCCGCCAGCTGCCACGGTCCCAGCGCCTGGCCCATCACCACCCAGCCGAGGACAATGGCCACGACCGGGCTCAGCAATCCCAGGAATGCGGCGGCGCCCGCCGGCAGGCGGGCCAGCCCCCGAAACCAGCAATAGTAGGCAAATGCTGTTCCTGCGATGGACAGATACAGGTACCCAAGAATGTTGGAACCGGTCAGCGGGGAGGTCGGCAGACCCTCAACGAGCAGCAGCACAATGACCAGCGACGCCCCGCCGGCAATCAACTGCCACGCGGTGGTTGCCAAGGCCGAGACCGGCTGGCCGGAAGTTCCAAGAGGCTGGCCCCACTTCTTGGCCAGCACCGTGCCAACGGCCATGGACAGGGTGCCGCCGGCCGCTGCCGCAATCCCGATGGGATCCAGTCGCGCCTGTGACTGCAGGACGATGAGCGCCACTCCCAGCACCCCCGCGGAACCGGCCAGCAGCCGCGCCATCGTCAGCTTTTCGTGGAGCACCCGGCTTGCCAGCAGTGCAACCAGCAGCGGCTGGGCGCCGCCGACTATTGCTGCGACTCCCCCGGGCAGGCGGTATGCAGCGACAAACAGCAGGGCGAAGAACACGCCAATGTTCAGCATTCCCAGAACCCACGACTTCCACCACCAGGACCCCTGCGGCAGTCGCCTGGACAGCACCAGGAGCAGCAGACCTGCTGGCAGGGCACGCAGAACGGCGGCCAAAAGCGGCCGGCCTTCGGGCAGGAACATGGTGGTGGTCAGGTAGGTGGATCCCCACAGGACCGGGGCCAGGGCCGTCACAATTACAAGCATCAATTTTTTACTAAGCACTTAGCTAATATAGCTTAGTGCTTAGCAAATTGCTACAGTGATCCAATGGTCGAACAACTAGATCGCATCCTTGCCCAGTGGCACGCCGAAAAGCCCGGGCTGGATGTGTCACCCATGGCCGTGATCGGCCGCCTCAGCCGCGCCGCATCAGCCGTGGACACCCGGCTCGCCGCTACCTTCGCACGGCACGGGCTGGATGCGTCCACTTTTGACGTCCTGGCCACCCTCCTGCGCAGCGGCCGCCCGTACAGCCTCACTCCCGCGGCACTGGCGCGCGACGCCATGATCTCCACCAGCGCCGTGGCCCAGCGCCTGAACAAGCTGGAGCGCCGCGACCTGGTGGCCCGAAGCGCCAACCCCGACGACGGACGCGGCACCCTGGTCTCCCTGACCCCCTCCGGTCTGGACCTCATCGAGGCCGCCTTGCCGGACCACCTCGGCACCGAACACGCCATCACCAGCACCCTGACCCAGGCGGAGCAATCCCAGCTGGCGGCCCTGCTGCAAAAACTCACCGACGCGGCGCTCTAACCCTGCTGCGCTCCACTCCGCAGCGCAGCAGGGCCCTGCCCGGGACGGAGGGTTTGGACTCCGCCGTGCGGGCTGGCGCCATCTGGATCCATGAAAGACTTTCACCCATGACCAAATTGATTGCCGCGCTTGCCATTCTTGCGGCCCTGGCCTGGGCCGTCACGGCCGCAGCGTCATGGATTGCCAAAAAGAAGGCACCGCTGGCGCTCGCCGCAGGCAAGGGCTCAAGCCATGCCACGGCCGCCGAGCAGGACAAGTCCATGCTGCGGGCCCAATGGCGCACCGTGGCAGCCATCGTCTTTGCCGCCATCATGTTCGCTGCCCTGTTCAGGATCTCCATCGGCCTGTCCGGCCAAGCAGGTCTGCCGATCGCCATGACCACCGGCCTCTCCGCCAGTGGCGGCCTGCTCCTGTTCTCGGCCCTGCCCGCCGCGCAGCTCACCAACGCCAATCCAGCCGCCAAGACCCCGCTGCTGCCACGGCGCGCGTTCATCCTCCCGGCGGCAACCCTTGCAATCTTCACCGCCTTCGTCATTGCCACTGAACTGGCCCCGGACTTCACCGCAGTGAAGACCGACGGCGTGCCCCTCCTCCTCGTGGCTGTGGCCTTCGCCGGTTCGGCCCTTCTTGTCCTGCACCGACTGGCCACCACGGCCATGCTCGCGGATCCCCGCATGGCTGCGCTGGACCTTCGATGGCGTGAAATCTCGGCCCGGAACGTGCTGAACTTCGCCAGCGGCGCACTCCTGGCCGGTCTGGGGACGGCGGCCATCCTGGCAGCCCTGGCCCTGAACGCCGTGCCGGCAGGCGCCGCGGCAGCGCCGTCCCCCCACTGGGCCACCGCCTGCGCCGGCGGAGGTGTGGCAGTGGCCCTGGCCGGCGTCGTGCTTCTGGCATTGGCCGCAAAGGGAGCGCTCACAATCCGCACGCGCGCCCGCGAAGGGGCCCTTGCGCCAGTAACGGCATAAACTGGGTGGCACCATGACTTTCACTATCTCCTACCCCGCCGCGCTGCCCGTCTCGGAACGCCGCGAGGACATCATGGCTGCCATCGCCGCCAACCAGGTCACCATCATCGCCGGTGAAACCGGTTCCGGAAAGACCACCCAGATCCCGAAAATGTGTGTGGAACTGGGTCTGGCTGAGAAGGGCCTGATCGGCCACACGCAGCCGCGCCGCCTCGCCGCCCGCACCGTGGCCGAGCGCATCGCCAGCGAACTGGGCGTGGAAATCGGTGAAGAGGTGGGCTTCCAGGTCCGTTTCACCGGCCATGTGGGCCCGAAAACCAAGATCAAACTGATGACCGACGGCATCCTGCTCGCGGAAATCCAGCGCGACCGCCTGCTGCGCAAATACTCCGTCATCATCATCGACGAGGCCCACGAACGCTCGCTGAACATCGACTTCATTCTCGGTTATCTGCGCCAGATCCTGCCCCAGCGCCCGGACCTGAAAATCGTCATCACCTCGGCCACGATCGATCCCGAGCGTTTCGCCACGCACTTCGCCGCCTCCGAGGGCCCGGCCCCGATCATCGAGGTCTCCGGACGCACCTTCCCCGTGGACATCCGCTACCGCCCGCTTTCCGGCCCTGCCAATGGCGAAAATTCCGATGGGATGGACGACGACGAACCCGGCTCGGGCGCGGACCGTCGCGGATCCGCTCGGGACAAGTTCGTGGGAGACCGGGAAGACGGCGGCAACAGTGAAGAGGACCGGGACCCCCTCGATGCCGTATGCGACGCCGTGGACGAACTCGCCAAGGAAGCGCCCGGGGACATCCTCATCTTCTTCTCCGGCGAGCGGGAAATCCGCGACGCCGCCGATGCACTGCACGGCCGTGCCAAAACAAATCCGCGGCTGCGCGACGTGCAAATCCTGCCGCTCTTCGCCCGGCTGTCGCTGGCCGAGCAGCACGCCGTGTTCACCACGGGCAGCCGCAAGCGCATCGTGCTGGCCACGAACGTTGCCGAAACCTCGCTGACGGTGCCGGGCATCAAATACGTGATCGACACCGGCACGGCCCGCATCTCGCGGTATTCGCACCGCACCAAGGTCCAGCGCCTGCCCATTGAACGCGTCTCACAGGCCTCCGCCAACCAGCGTTCGGGCCGTTGCGGGCGTGTCTCCGACGGCATCTGCATCCGGCTGTATTCCGAGGAGGATTACAACGCCCGGAGCGAGTTCACGGACCCGGAAATCCTGCGCACCAACTTGGCCGCCGTCATCCTGCAAATGACGGCCATGGGTGTGGCCAAGGGGCCCAAGGACGTGGAGAAGTTCCCGTTCGTCCAGCCGCCGGACTCGCGGGCCATCACCGACGGCGTGACCCTGCTGCGCGAGCTGGGCGCGGTGAACACCCAAGGTGGGATTACCGCCGTCGGGCGTCAACTCTCACAGCTCCCGGTGGACCCGAGGCTGGGACGCATGATCGTGGAAGCTGCCAAGCGCGGTGTGGCGGCCGAGGTCATGGTGCTCGCCGCGGCGCTCACCATCCAGGACCCGCGCGAGCGCCCCACGGACAAGCAGCAGCTGGCGCAGGAAAAGCACAAGCGCTTTGTTGACGAGCATTCGGACTTCACCGGCTTCCTGAATTTGTGGCGGTATATCAAGGAGAAGCAGAACGAGCTGTCCTCGAGCGCGTTCCGGCGCCTGTGCAAGGCCGAGTTCATCAACTACCTGCGCGTGCGTGAGTGGCAAGACCTGTTCAGCCAGCTCAAGGCGATGGCGAAGTCGCTGGACATCAAGGTCTCCGGCAACGACATCGACCCCGTGGGCAACCACGACGCCATCCACATGTCGCTGCTGACCGGGCTGCTGAGCCACATTGGGCTGTACGATCAGCGCAAGCGCGAGTACGCCGGCGCGCGCGGCACGAAGTTCATGGTGTTCCCGGGCTCGGCCCTGTTCAAGAAGTCGCCCGATTGGGTCATGGCCGCCGAACTCGTGGAAACCTCCCGGTTGTGGGCCCGCGTGGCGGCCAAGTTTGACCCGCTGTGGGCCGAACAGGTGGCCCCGGATCTGGTGAAGCGCACGTACAGCGAGCCACACTGGTCCAAGAAAATGGGCTCCGTCATGGCGCACGAGAAGGTCACGCTCTACGGTGTCCCGATTGTGCCTGACCGCCGGATCCACTACGGGAAGATCGATCCGGAACTGAGCCGGGAGATGTTCATCCGCCATGCCCTGGTCGAGGGCGACTGGCATACCAACCACAAGTTCTTTCACCGCAACCAGGCGCTGCTGGCCGAGGTGGAGGAGCTGGAAACCCGCATGCGGCGCCGCGACCTGCGCGTGGATGACGAGACGCTGTTCGACTTCTATGACGAGCGCGTGGGCGGCGACGTTGTTTCCGAGCGGCACTTCGACAAGTGGTGGAAGGATGCCCGGCACGAGAACGCGGCGCTGCTGGACTTTGACACGCAGGTGGTCATGGCCGAGGAGCCGGAGCTGGATGAGGCGGCCTTCCCCAAGACGTGGGTGCAGGGCGAGTTTGTGCTGCCGCTGTCCTACGAGTTCCATCCCACCGCGCCGGGTTCTGCTCCCAACCCGTCCGACGGCGTGACGGTTCAGGTTCCGCTGTTGTTCCTGAACCAGTTGCACGAGTCCCAGTTCCGCTGGCAGATTCCGGGACTGCGCGCCGAGCTGGTCACGGCGCTGATCAAGTCGCTGCCCAAGGCTGTCCGGAAGAACTTCATCCCGGCGCCCGATGTGGGTCGCCAGGCCGCTGCCGCATTGGCGTCTGATTTTGATCCCGCCACGGACCAGCTCGAGCCGTCCCTTGAATTGGCTTTGCGCCGGCTCAAGGGCCATGTGATTCCGCCGGGCTCCTGGAACAGGGATGCCATTCCTTCCCATTTGCGCATGACATTCTCAGTGGTGGACAAGAACGGCCGTATTTTGGAGGAGGGCCAGGACCTCTCCGATCTGCAATCGAAGCTGGCCGGAGCCACACGCCGAGCCATCGCGGAGTCGCTCGGGGCGACGCCCAAGACGACGCAGGCCGGGGGGGCGCCGCGGGCGGCGCCCGCCACAGGGAAGAATGCCCGCAACGGCAAGGGCGGTCAGGTCCCCAGCCCCTCCCAGAACTCGCAAGCTGGTTCCGGGTCCCTCGGGGCCGTGGGCCCAACCTCAACCACCACGGGGAGTCAGAAAGGTTCCGATGGCTCAGGCATCGCGGAACGTTCAGGCATCACAAGCTGGGACATGGGCACCCTGCCGCGCGAGGTCAAGCGCCTCGTGGCAGGGCACACCGTCACCGGCTACCCGGCGCTCGTGGACGAGGGCGCCACCGCCGGCATCCGCGTGTTCCAGCGCCAGGATGTGCAGGAATCGGCCATGCGCGGCGGCGTCATCCGGCTGCTGGCGCTGCGCGTGCCGTCGCCTGACCGCTACGTGCTGGACCACCTGAGCAACACCGAGAAGCTCACGTTCAGCCAGAACCCGCACGGCTCCGTGACCGAGCTGATTGCCGACTGCACCCTGGCCACGATCGACAAGCTGACGCCGGCCGCGCTGCCGTGGAGTGAGGTCGAGTTTAACGCGCTGTATGAGACGGTGCGCGCTGAATTGATCGACACGGTGTTCACTGTGACGGCTGTGGTGGAACGTGTTTTGGCGTCGAATCTGCGCATCCAGAAGGCGTTGCGGGGCACCACGAGCCTGCCGCTCATCAGCGCGCTGAACGACATCAAGCAACAGTTGGAACTGCTGGTGTACCCGGGATTCGTGGCCAAGACCGGATTTGCCCAGCTCAGCCAGCTGCCGCGCTACCTTACAGCGATTGAGCGGCGGTTGGAGAAGCTGCCGTCGAACGTGAACCGCGACGGGCAATCGATGGCGGCCGTGCAGCACCTCGAGGACGAGTACGACGACGCCACGGCGGCTCTGCTGCCCGGGCAGCGGTCGACGGCGGGGCTGGAGCATGTGCGCTGGATGATCGAGGAGCTGCGGGTCAGCCTGTTTGCCGTGGAGCTGGGAACGGCGTATTCGGTCTCGGAGAAGCGGATCCGGGTGGCCCTGGCGAAGTCCCTGGCCTGACCGCCCGCCCCCACAAACAAACGCTCGCGCACATACGGGGGTGTTTGGCCCGACCCTCGCTCACATACGGGGCGTTTTCCCCGACGCTGTTGGATTGGCAACTCCTCACGTACAATTAGTTGTACGTGAGGAGTTGCTATGAAAACCATGAGCTATTCAGAGTCGCGGGCAAACTACGCGGCCACACTTGATGCGGTAGTGAACGACAGCGAGGAAGTCGTGATCACCCGATCCGGGAAAGAGCCGGTGGTGATTGTCTCCCTGGTGGAGTACCAGTCATTGAAGGAAACTGCGTATCTGTTGCGCAGCCCTGCCAACGCACGCCGCCTGTTGGGCGCCATTGACCGCTTGGAGAACGGGTCCGGCGTCGAACATGACCTGCTCCCATGAAGTTGGTGTGGGATGAGCAGGCTTGGGCGGAATACGTTGATTGGCAACGTGACGACAAAAGAGTCCTCAAGCGCATCAATGAACTCCTGAAGGATATTGCCCGCAACGGGAACGACGGCATCGGCAAGCCCGAGCCGCTCAAGCACGGTTTCAGCGGCTATTGGTCACGCAGGATCACCGACGAGCACAGGCTCGTGTACAAAGCTACCGGGGATGAAATCCGCATCGCCCAGTGCCGGTACCACTACGAATAGGGTGCGGCGCGGTTTTGACCAGGAACAGCGGTGCCGCGCAGCCAAAAACTACACCGGCGACAACCAGTGCCATTCCGCTGGAGACCCCAGTGGCAATCAAACCCAGGACCAGGGCACCCAGTGATCCCGCAGGCTGGAAGACCATGGACGAAAGGGACAGCACCGTGGCCCGGTGGCTGGAACTGACCTGCCCGTGAAGCATGGTCTCGTAGATGGCCCCGAAGGCGGTATGCACGGCATAGGTGCAAAAGAACGCGAGGATGAGCCCGGCCGGACCGGCCGCCAATCCCATGACAACCACCATGGCGCCCTCACCGATCACCAGCGCGATGGACACTGCAGGCATGGACCACCGGCGCAGCAATAGTGGCACGGCCGCCGCGCCGATGGCCGAAATACCCCACGCGGCAGCAGATACTGGACCCATCACGACGCCGGCCATATCCGGGTTGCCCAACAGCTCCGACAACCGGATGGGCATGAACTGCTCTAGACCCACCACGCCAAAGCCCAGGAACACGCTGGCCGCGAGAAGGGCACGCAGCACCCGGTTGCCGACGGCCAGTTGGGCCCCTGCGACAATGGTTCGCGGGATCGCCCGGATGGATGACCGGAACGTCAGGGAATGTGCCGGACGGCTTTCCCTCATCAAGACCAGTGTTGTCCCGATCTGGACCAGGGTCAGCGCGGCTGCCACCAAAAACGGCGTCGCAAGCGCATCAATGGCTGCGAAGGGGTGCCAAGCAACCAGGCCACCTGCCGCCACCGCGCCGAGGGCCATCGAGGTGCCGACCACAGCCCCCGCACCGGAGATGCCCTTGGCCACCGATCCCCCCTCCCCCGACGCCAGGGTCTGATCGACGAACCACGCGTTGAGTGGACCGCTGTCCAGGGCCCGGAAAACGCCGGACAACGCCGAGGCCGCCAGGAACCAGGCAAAGGTCCCGGCGAAGGCAAACGTTGCATAGGACGCCAGGGCAACCAGAGCGGAGGTGACCATGAGCGGCCTGCGGCCCAGAGAATCCGCCAAGCCTCCCGTGGGCAGTTCGAGAAAAAGCACCACGAAGCCTTGGACGGCGACAACGGCGCCGAATTCGGCGATGCTCAGGCCGCGGTGGAGTGGCAACAACGCGTAGACGGGAATCAGCAGGCCCGTGGGAAACCAGCGCAGACCCGTCATGAGCCAGAATCTCCGTCTGAGAGTCATGACGGCTTTTTGGGAAGGGCCAGTACATGCCAGGCGACCGGCATGGCCTGGTCATCGTTGGATTCCCGGGAGCGGAAGTCTTCCAGAAGTCCCTGGATTCCGGCGAGAAGTTCGGCGGCGTCTTGTGGCGTCAGCCTGAGCAGGTAGTCATTGACTCCCAGTGTGGCCCGCCACTCCGGGCCGAAGTCGCCCCGGAGGTATTCGGACACGTTCTCCAGAAGGTAGTCAACGTTGTAGCCGATGGTGGCGTGCATCAAGGCGCGCCCGGCCTCGTCGTCGATGAACCGTGCCGACTGGATGTTGGTTTGGGCGTGCAGCGCCTTCCAGCGCCGTTCCCGCCGGGACTGCTGAACGTCGTCGTCGGCCACAAAGCCGTAGCGTTCCAGTTGGCGCAGGTGGTAGGAGGTGGAGCCGCTGGACTCCCCGAGCCGACGGCCCAGCTCCGAGGCCGTGGCGGGGCCGTGTTCGCGCAGGGCGCCCAGCAGCTTCATGCGTAAGGGGCTGGCGATTGCTTTGAGCGTGTCCAGGTCATCGACGACCTTTTCCGAGATCTCCATGCCATCCAGAATAGACCGCAAAGATTGTTTTGCAAAGAGTTCTTTGCGAATCAATCATGAGCGGTTTCCTGTCTAGGGTGGTCAAAAGAGTCGATGTGCGTGCGCTGTTTTGCCGTAAGCCGGCCACATATCCGGGCGATAAGCGCATGCAGGTTAAGCAGCGGAGAACCCTGGTTCGGCCCTTTCTCTTTCAGCCGTGGAAGTCCCCAATATGCTCAACGAATGCCGAACGTTTGGCTTTGTCGTAGGCACGGGACTCCCGGGAGAACGCCGGGTAGGTGGACCAGCAGATCAGGATCTGCACCACACTGACGGGCTGGTCGATGATAGTCGCCGCGGTTTTCAGGGCCTCCAGGCCGCCGGAGCACACAGTACTACAGCACCAGCTGAAGTAGCCCGCAATGGTCCCTTTGGATACTGGAGGACAGGGTCTCGGCAGTGCCCGGTGCAACCATGGCGAACACCGCGAAACTGCAACGATCGAGACTGCTGACCAGGAGACCCTGCGATGGACCGGAGGCTTGGATTCTGCCTCTGACCTTTCCCCGGCATGAGGCTGTTGCTTTCTGAACCATTCCAGAGCAAAACAACGCGACACTCCATGGAATACTGATCAACTCCAAGGAATGTCGCGCTATTTGCGGGCCCGCGGCTTCATCTGGCACACGCCCCGGATAGGCGCATTTTTACGTGAAATGCCCGGAATCACCAGACACACGCTACGGGTGCTCAGAATCAGACGCGCCGATTAACTGCACCCTCCATCCGAGGCCGCGGATCCTACGCAGCCGACCAGCCGCCGTCGGACGGCAAGATCACACCGTTGACGTTCACGCCGTCGTCACTCAGGAGGAAGGTGATGGAGGCGGCAAGCGCATCGGCTTCCACGGCGCCGGGCAGGATGGCCATGGCGAGGCGGACGCGGTCGGCGCCCAGCGCGGAATCGAACGGGGCCTGGATGTTCGTGATGGTGGCCCCGGGCGCCACGGCATTGACGCGGATGCCGCTGGGGACGTACTTGAACGTGCTGCTCTTGGTCAGGCCCACCACCGCGTGCTTGGACGCCGTGTAGGCTACGCCGGCGGCGGATCCGCGCAGGGCGACCTCGGAGGCGGTGTTAACAATGGACCCCTGCGCCTGCGCCATCATGGCGGGAATGACCGCGCGCATGAGCTTCTGTGTTTCGTCAAGAAAAAGTTCTTGTAGGCGGTATCGAGGTCCCGCAGAGCCTGCTGCAACGGGACACAGGAACCATCGGTCAACCATTCACGCTCGGGCGTCCTCTTGGAGGCTGTCGTCAGGGCTGCGCTGGCGACCCTGTTGGACAGGTACGTCCCAGTCGCCGCGTAATGCGCCTTGCGCAGGGTCAGTGCATCATTGAACGCCACCCGCACACAACCAAAAAGACGGGCAATTGCCGCCTGTTGGTCTGTATTCGGGTACCCCGGTAACGATAACGAAGCATGCCTCCAGTCAATCACCAGGGTCTGACATCATCCGACGAAAACAGACCGGTCGTCGGCGGCGCACCCCTGGAAACTGTGAAGAAATACATCGAAAACCAGAACAGGCCTGCACGCTGGAAACGATTCGCCCCCGCCTTAAAGGACGGAGCACTCTCGCCAGTCAGTAGCTGGTTCGGGACCAACTTCAGGCAAGGCTCACAGCCATGCAGGTAATCGCGCAACAGTCCCCGAGGCCAAAGGTATGCAGGTGCCATGGCGTCTCCAAAAACACCCCCCATTGCTGCAGGAGCGTTGGGGAAAACACCCCCATAGCTGCAGGAGCGTTGGGGAAAACACCCCCGTAGCTGCAGGAGCGTTGGGGAAAACACCCCCATAGCTGCAGGAGCGTCTAGGTGGCGGGGACGAAGTCGCCGTGTCCGGCCGCACGCAGGGCCACCCGCAGTTTCTCGGCGTTGGCGTCCAACACTGCCGGGTCCGGGTTGTTGTCAACGGCAGCAAAACTGAAGTTGTCCAACCCGTAGGCCGGGAACACGTGCACGTGCAGGTGTTCCACCTCGAAGCCGGCGATGATCACCCCGGCCCGAGGAGCCCCGAACGCAGCGACCTGCGCCTGGCCAATGGTCTGTGAAACTGCCATCAGTTTCGTGACAAGTTCAGGGGAGGCGTCCGTCCATTTATCCACTTCCAGACGCGGCACCACCAGCACGTGCCCGTCGGTCAGCGGGCCGATAGTCAGGAAGGAGACACAGTCCTCGTCCTTCCAAATGAAGCGCCCGGGAATCTCGCCGGCAATGATCTTACTAAACAGGGTGCTCAAGAAATGCTCCTAAAATAAAGAGAACTAAAACTCAAAGAACAAGAACTCGAAAACTAGAGTGTGGAAACGTCCAGCACAAAACGGTATTTGACGTCACCGGCCACCATGCGGTCATACGCAACATCCAGCTCCGTGGCGGAAACTATTTCAATGTCGGAAACAATGCCGTGCTCGGCACAGAAATCCAGCATTTCCTGGGTCTCGGCAATGCCGCCGATGATGGAGCCACCATAGGCGAGGCGCTTGCGGATCAGCAGACCAGGATCCACCGGCGGCATCTTCTCCGACGGCAGGCCCAGCTGGATCAGCGCGCCGTCGCGGGCCAGCGTGCGCAGGTAGGGGTTGAGGTCGTGCACGGCAGCAACCGTGTCGATGATGGCGTTCAGGGTGTGCTTGGCCCCGGCCATCGCCTCGGCATCGGTGGAGATGACAACGGCGTCGGCCCCCAGGGAAACAGCATCGCTGGTCTTGGCCGGGGAGGTGGTGAACACCGTGACGGTGGCACCGAGCGCCTTGGCGATCTTCACGGCCATGTGGCCCAGCCCGCCGAGGCCGATCACGCCCACCTTGTCACCGTCCTGCACATCCAGGTAGCGCAGCGGCGAGTAGGTGGTCACGCCGGCACACAGCAACGGTGCAGCAGCCGCCGGGTCCATGCCCTCCGGGATATGGACCACGTAATTTTCATCGACCACGATGGCCTGCGAGTAGCCGCCCTGGGTGATGACATCGCCGTTGCGCCGGTCCACCACGTTGTAGGTGCCGACATTTCCGGCTTCGCAGTACTGTTCAAAGCCTTCCAGGCACGAGTCGCATTCGCGGCAGGAATCCACCATGCAGCCAACACCAACACGCTCGCCCACCGTGAATCCTTCCACGGACCCGCCCACGCGGGAGACCACGCCCACGATCTCGTGCCCGGGCACCAGCGGGTATTTGGCCGGTCCCCATTCGGAGCGGATGGTGTGCACGTCGGAGTGGCACAGTCCGCAGAACTCGATGGCTATTTCAACGTCGTGGGCGCCCGGTTCGCGGCGTTCGATGGTGCTGGGACGCAGTCCGGACGTGGCTGATTCAGCGGCATAAGCCTTTACTTGGGTCATGCTTCAACCCTATCGCCGTTGCCGCCGCCCGCACCAGCAGCCCCCGTCGCCACGGCCCGCTCCGGCTGGTTGGACCACGCAGACCACGACCACGGATACAACGCCGCCGTGAACCCGGCAATTTCCAGCGCCGCAATCTGGTGCGCCGCCGTCACGCCCGAACCGCAATACACGGCCACCGGCACGTCCTCGGAAACACCCAGCGCCGCAAACCGCTCCCGCAACTGCGCCGCCGGAAGGAAACTGCCCTCCCGCAAATTCTCACTGGTCGGCGCGCTCACGGCACCAGGAATGTGCCCGGCCCGCGGATCGATCGGCTCCGCCTCGCCCCGGTACCGCTCCCCCGCCCGCGCGTCGAGCAAAATCCCGTCCCATGCCGCGGCAGCGTCGGCGTCGATGGTCGTCTTCGCCCCAAAATGCACGACGGCGTCCCCCGGCTCCGCGGTCTCCCCACCTTCGGCGAGCGGAAGGTGGGCGGCACGCCATGCCGCTAATCCGCCGTCGAGCAGGTAAACATTGGGAACCCCCGCGTAACCCAGCAGCCACCAGGCGCGGGCGGCGGCGGCAGCTCCGGCGTCGTCATACACCACCACGGTGTCTCCGGTGTTGATGCCCCAGTGGCGCACGGTGGCGGCAAAATCGCTCTCGGCGGGCAGCGGGTGGCGGCCGTCGGATGGCTGTCCGTGGGAGGCCAGCTCGGTGTCCATGTCCACGAAAACGGCGCCCGGAATGTGGCCGGCCAGGTAGTGGTCGCGGCCGTGGGGATCGCCCAGCGCCCAGCGGACATCCAGCAACACGGTGCTCAGGCCGGCAGACAGGCGTGCATTCAGTTCGGCAACACTGATGAGGACACTCATAATGGCTCCTTCTTGCTATTCACGGGCAACGCCTTCAAATCTACTCCAGTGCATACACTGGGCTTATGAACCCCGCTGCTAATTTTCCTGCTGCCCTGAATGCCCCTGCCACCAACTGGGCGTGGACCCACCAGGCCATTGGCAAGGTCCAGGCCGAAAGCAACCGCTCGGCCGACACCCACCTGTACAAGATTGAACTCCCCGAACAGTGGGGCGTGGATTTGTATGTGAAGGATGAGTCCTGCCACCGGACCGGCAGCCTGAAGCACCGGCTGGCCCGTTCGCTGTTCCTCTTTGCCCTGGTCAACGGCTGGATCAATGAGGGCACCACCGTGGTTGAGGCCAGCTCCGGCAGCACGGCGGTCTCAGAGGCGTACTTTGCGCAACTGCTCGGACTAGATTTCGTCGCCGTCATGACACGGACCACAAGCCCGGAAAAGATCGCCCTAATCGAGCAGTTCGGCGGGCGCTGCCACCTGGTGGACAACGCGGACGAGGTGTACTCGGCGGCGTCGGAGATTGCGCGCGAAAACAACGGCCACTACATGGACCAGTTCACCTACGCCGAACGGGCCACCGATTGGCGCGGGAACAACAACATCGCCGAATCCATCTTCAGCCAGCTCTCCCACGAACGCCATCCCGAACCCGCCTGGGTGGTGGTGGGTGCAGGCACCGGCGGCACCTCGGCCACGATCGGGCGCTACATCCGCTACCACGGACACTCCACGCAGCTGGCCGTGGTGGATCCCGAGGGCTCCGCGTTTTACCCGGCCTGGAAGAACAATGACCCTGCAGTAGTGACGGGCAATTCCTCCCGCATTGAGGGGATCGGCCGCCCCCGCGTGGAGCCGAGCTTTGTCCCCGGCGTCATCGACTCCATGATCCAGATCCCCGACGCCGCCTCCGTCGCGGCCATGATGCACTTTGAGCAGTTGACGGGGCTGCACGCCGGCCCGTCCACCGGCACCAATCTGTGGGGTGTGTGGCAGCTGGTGGCGCAGCTGGTCGCCGCCGGCGAGAAGGGCAGCATTGTGACCCTGATGTGCGACGGCGGTGAGCGCTATGCGGGCAGCTACAACAACCCTGCGTGGCTGGCAGAAAAGGGCCTGGACCCGGCGCCGCACCTTGCAACAATTGAGGACTTCTTCGCCACAGGCGTCTGGCACGGCTGATCAGGACGGGGAGCAACCCCGCCAGCGGAGCCATGCCAACCTGGCCGGGGCAGCCTAGATGTCCACCGACTCGCCGGGATTCAGGTGCCGAAATTTCACGCCGTGCGCCTCGCCGATCCGGGCGATGTGGGATTCGGTGAAGCCCAAGCCCCGTTCATTGAGCAGCGCGTCATGGATTTGGAAGGCACGCGGGGCACGCACCGAGACTACAAAGTCCACCACCTCGGACACCTTGGACCAGGGCGCATGGACCGGCACCAGCAATGTCCCCACACTGACCCCGTCGGGAACTATCAAGGAGTCGCCGGGGTGATAGACGTCGTCGTCAATCAGGTAGCCAAGGTTGGCCACAATGGGCATGGTTGGGTGGATGAGCGCGTGCTGGCCGCCAAAGCACTGCACCGCAAATCCGGCGGCCGTGAACCGATCCCCCGGTGCCGCGTCCAGGACCTGCCCGGCCTGCTCCGGGGCGGCATCGCGCAGGGAGGCAGCCACGCCGGCGGGCGCGTGCACCGTGAGCGCCGGGTTGGCGGCCAGGGCGGACAGCACGGGCGGGGCATCGATGTGGTCGGCGTGTTCGTGCGTGATGAGAATGGCGTTGGCCCCGTCGAGGGCCGTGGCGGTCTCGGAGAAGATGCCGGGGTCGAGGACCAGCAGGCGCCCGTCCTGCTCGAGCCGGACGCAGGCGTGGGTGAACTTTGTCAGCAACATGCGCCCAGCCTATGCCCGGAAGGCGGGGCGGGCCAGAGTGTTGGCCCCCACGGCGCTTCCGGAGCTGGGTGCGATAGGCTGGTTGATTGAAAACTACGCAGGAATGAAAGTGGGTTGGCGCAATGTCAGATGCACCGGTGAAGGAGCAGCGCGTCACAAAGCAGCGCGTTGCCATCAGCGCCGCATTGGACACGCTCGACGACTTTGTCAGCACGCAGGAACTGCACCGCCTGCTGCACGAACAGGGCACCCGGGTCTCGCTCGCCACCACATACCGGATCCTCGCGTCCATGGCCGAGGAAGGCCTTGTGGACACGCTGCGCAACGGTGAAGGCGAGGCCGTGTACCGCCGCTGTTCCGCCACAAGCCACCACCACCACCTGCTGTGCCGCAACTGCGGGAAGACGGTGGAGATTGAGGCGCCGGAAGTCGAAAGCTGGGCCGCCATGATCGCCAAGGCCAACGGCTTCACCCAGGTCCAGCACACCGTGGAAATTTACGGCCTGTGCCCGGAGTGCTCAGCCGCCTAGCCTCCTCGGCGGCACCAGCATCCCCAGCGGCTCCCGCACCCACCATTCCCCCGTGGACCGCCATTCGCGCCAGCTCGTGAACCGGTAAATTTCCACCCGGGCCCGCACCATGAGCGGTGCCGCACCGCCAAAAGGGTCGCTGCGCAGCAGCTTCAGCGTTGCTGGATCGGCCCCGAGCAGCTTGTCCAGGAACGGCAGGAACCAGCCCATCCCCGGCTGTCCCAGCGCCAGAAACCACATCATCCAGTCGAGCCGCAGGTGGTAGGGCGCGAACTGCCGCGGCAGCCGCCCCACCTCGCCTGGCTTGCCGCGAAAGCCGTATTCCCGCCATTGCGACCCGTCCCAGCCCTCCACCACCACCTCGCGCCGCACCCGCGTGATGCTGCCAAACGCGCCGTACGCATTGCCCAGCCGCCACCGGTTGAAGCTGGCATTCATGAGCTGGTTAGGCGAGAACAGATTGCGCAGCGGCCGCCAGGCCAGCAACGCCATGAGCCCACCCATGAGAAGCACGACGCCGGAAAACCAGCCCGGCATTCCCGGCACCTGGGTGCCACCAGGGAAGAGGACGGCCGCGGCCGCGACTCCCGCCGCGGGCACGATTCCGGCGAGCACACTTACCCCCAGCGCACCGTCCCCCACAGCGCTGCAGGCCAGGACGAGCGTCAGGGCATTGAGCCAGGCAAAGTTTCCGGAGAGCACCAGCCACAGCTGCGTCACCACCACCACAGCAGCGGCCCACGCGGCCACAGGCTGCGGAGCGAACAGCAGAAACGGCACCACCAGCTGGGCGAAATGGTTGCCCAACACCTCCGCCTTGTGCAAGGGCTTGGGCAAATGGTGAAAGAACCAGCTCAGCGGGTTCGGCATGGGCTGGGTTTCATGGTGGTAATACAAGGCGGTGAGGTCCCGCCACACCCTGTCGCCGCGCATCTTGATCATGCCGGCGCCAAACTCCAGCCGGAACACGAGCCAGCGGAACAGCCAGATGGTGATGACCGGCGTCGTGCTTTGGTTGGAGCCAAGGAAGGCGGCCAGAAAGCCGGCCTCCAGCAACAGGATCTCCCAGCCGAAGCCGTAGAAGACCCGGCCAACGTTGACGATCGACAAATAGCCCAGCCACAGGGCCAGGAAGGCGATCATCGGCACCCAGGGCGGGCCAAGCTGCGGCAGACCAAGCACCACCGAGAGCGCCAGTGCCGCGCCGCCCCAGGCCACGGCGCGCAGGAGCCGGTCCGAGTAGCGCCAGTGGAAGAGTGAGGGCCCGGGCGGGAAGGTGCCGCGTTCGGGGCGGCGGGGCGTGGGCAGCAGGCCGCGTTCGCCCAGCAGGGCCGGGAATTGCAGGGCCGAGGAGATGAAGGCGAGTACGAAGATGGCTGCGATGCCGCGCTGCAGGATGAAGCGGGCGGCGTCGTAATTGGCGCTGCCGAGCCACAGTGTGTCCAGCAGGCCGGTGTTCGGCCAGCCGGCACCCAACCAGTCCATGGCTCAACGCTAGTCCCCCTTCGCCGCCCCCGATAACCCGCTGGCGCGGTTTCCCGGGTACCTGGCGAGCGGGGCCCGTGGCTTGAAGACATGCGCACGACACGCGGCCAGTGGTGCGCATGAACACTTCTACGCAGAAGTCACCGCAAGGGGTGCGCATGCGTGCGGAGCTTCGGCGGAGCTTCGGTGCGCTACGCCGCCAGCACCGGTCTCGCGGACCAGCCTCGCCGGCGCCGCAGCGACCCCGCCACGCGGCACAGCAGATAGATGAGGAACGACAATGTCGTCACGTACGGGCTGATGGGAATGCTGCCGCCGAGGGCCAACATGATGCCCCCAACAGTGGAGACCATGGCGAAGGCCACGCTGAGCAGCACCACCATGCGCGGCGCCGCGGTGACCTGCAGCGCCGCAGCCGCCGGGGTGATGAGCAGGGCCAGCACCAGGAGTGCCCCAACCACCTGGATGGACAGTGCCACGGCAATGCCCAGCAGGAACATGAACGCGAGTGAGAGCGTGCGCACCGGCACCCCGCGGGCCGTGGCAATGTCTGGGTCGGCGCTGGCAAAGGTCAGCGGCCGCCAGATCAGCGCCAGCCCGGCCACCACCACCAGGGCGGTGCCGGCAAGCACCGACAGTTGGGTGGAATCCACCGAGACGATCTGCCCCGTCAACAGCCCAAATTTGTTCGCTGAACGCCCCTCGTACAGTGAGAGGAACAGGATGCCAAGGCCCAGGCCGAACGGCATGATGACGCCAATGACCGAGTTTTTCTCCCGCGCCCGCACCCCCATGACGCCCAGCAGCAGTGCGGCCAGGATGGAGCCCACGAGCGAGCCGAAGATGACGTCGGCGCCGATTAGCAGCGCAAAGGCGGCGCCGGCGAAGGACAGTTCGGCGATGCCGTGGACGGCGAAGGCAAGGTCCCGCATCATGACAAAAGTGCCGATGAGCCCGCCCACAACACCCAGGATGGCTCCGGCCAGCAACGTGTCACGGAAGAGCGGCAGCAGTTCGCCGTAGTTCGAAAAGTTGAATACCGCGTCACTGAAATCTGTCCAGTTCATGCGGTCACCGTTCCAGCTTCATGTCCGTCATGCAGCACGTCAGGCGTGCCCACAACCACCAGCCGCCCGTCGATGTCCAGCACCTCAACCCGAGTCCCGTACAGGGAGGAGAGGACTTCCGTGCGCATAACCTCCTCCGGCGTGCCGAGCATGAAACGCCCGCCCGCCAGGTACAGCACCCTGTCCACGTGGTCCAGGATGGGGTTGATTTCATGCGTCACAAATACGACGGCGGTCCCGTTGCCTTTGGCCTGTTGGCCCACCAGGGCGCTGACTTCCTTTTGGTGGTTCAGGTCCAGTGAGAGCAGGGGTTCGTCGCACAGCAGGACCTTGGGACGGGCGGCAATGGCTTGGGCGATCCGCAGCCGTTGCTGCTCACCGCCGGAGAGCATGCCCACCGGAATCCTGCCGTAGCTGGTGGCGCCCACCTGTTCCAGGAGCTCGTCCACGCGCCGGCGGTAGGCGCCACCACGGATACGGAAGCCCCATTTGTCCCCGTCCACGCCCAGGCCCACGAGATCGCGGGCCCGCAGCGCGGTGTCAGGGGGGAAGTTTTTTTGCTGGGGGACGTAACCAATGGCGCGGCTGCCGCGTTTGGCGGGTGCGCCGTCGAGCATCACCTGCCCTGAACTCAGCGGTGCCTGGCCAAGCAGGATCTTCAGGAAGCTCGTCTTGCCGCTGCCGTTGGCGCCGAGCACGGCGAGGAATTCGCCCGGTTGGACCTCAAGGTTCAGATCCTCCCAGAGGGTGCGGGGACCGTACTTCAAGGTGGCCCGCTTAAGGCTGATGATGGCTGGGGTGCTCACTGGGAGGCACGTTGTTCAAGCGCGGCCACGTTGGCGTCCATCCAGGCAAGGTAGGAGGATCCGGGAGGCAGGGTTTCGGAGAAGTCGACCACGGGCACCCCCGCGGCCTGGGCAGCAGCCTTGACCTGTTCCGTCTGGGGGCTCTCGGTCTGTTCGTTGTAGGCGAGCAGGTCCACCTGCCCCGAGGCCAGCAGTGCTTTCAGCTCGGTGACGACGGCGGCCGGGGCGTCACTGCCATTTTCCACGGCGTGGGTGAACTTTTCCGGGGTCTGGTTTGCAAAGCCGGCCTGCTCCAACAGGTACTGCGGGGCGGGCTCGGTGATGGCCACGGTGCGGGGGGTCTTTTTCAGCTCGGCGAGGCGGCCGTCCAGATCCGCCAGCTTGGCCTTGAACGCCTCGGCCGCAGCAGTGAAGGAAGCCTTCTCGGCAGGCAGCGCTGCGCTGAATCGGACGGCGAGCTCGTCTGCCAGCTGGGACATGGTGGGCAGCGAATACCAGACGTGCTCGTTGAAATCCGCGCCGGTGTCCAGGCCGGAAAGTTCGCTGACATTGACAATTTCTTCGCCGGTCAGCAGGCCCTTGTTCAGCTGGCTGAAGAAGTCGTCATAGCCGCCGCCGTTTTCAATGCCGATCTGTGCCTTGGACACGGCCAGCTTGTCCTGCGCGTTGGCCTCATAGCCGTGCGGATCTGCGCCAGCCTTGGAGATGATGGAGTGGACGCTGACATGCGCTCCCCCAATCTCCTGGGCAATGTCGCCGTAGACGTTGGTGGAGGCAACCACATTCACCGTGCCGGCATCGCCAGAAGGTGCCGCCGTCCCGCCGCCACCGCAGGCCGCCAAGGTCAGGGAGGCGGCCAGGGTTGCACCCATAAAGAGCAATGAGCGGCGGGATTGTGACATGTGTTTCCTTCTTCAGATGCTAATGAGAACAGTTACCAATAAGAACTAGCATAACCCATATTGGGAATCGTTCGCATCAAGCCTGTCCGTCAGGCTGTGCGAGGCGTGTGCGGGCAGGCCTTTCTGCATCAGGCCTTTCTGCGTTCGTGCACATTTGTCTGGGTGGCGTCGCGAATCTCGCCCACCAGTTGTTCGATGACGTCCTCGAGGAAGATGACACCGATGGTTTGCTCATTGCTGTCAATGACGCGTGCCATATGGGTGCCCGTGCCCTGCATGGTTGCCAGCACGTCCTCTATTTCCTCGTCGGCGTGCAGGTTGACCATGGAGCGCACGCGGCCCTCACCAATGGGCATCTGGTAGCGCTCCAGCGGGATCCGCAGTACGTCCTTCAGGTGCAGATAGCCCAGCAGCGTACCCTCGTCATCCGAGAAGACGAACCGGGAAAAGCCTGTTTTTCCCACCTTGTGCTCAAAGTCCACGGGTGTGGCAACAGGCGACAGCGTCACCAGGTCGGCCAACGGCACCATGATCCCTTGGGCGGTTTGGGAGGAGAACTCCAGGGCGCCTGTGATCAAACCCGTCTGGTCATCCACCAGGCCGCTGCGCGTTGACTCCTCCACAATGGACTGCACCTCTTCCAAGGTGAACGACGAATTAACTTCATCTGTTGGCTGGATGCCAAACAGTCGCACGATGTGGTTGGCGGTCCAGTTCAAGGCGACGATCAGCGGACGCACCACTTTGGAGACCAGGACCAGCGGCGGAGCCAGCAACAGCGCCGCCTTGTCCGCTGCCGAAACACTCATGTTCTTGGGCACCATCTCACCAAAAGTCACGTGCAGGAACGTGACCAGGGCGAGAGTGACGACAAAGGCGATGGGGGCTGCCACGTTGTCCTGCACGCCGATCGCATGCAGCGGGCCCACCAGCAAATGGTGGATTGCAGGCTCTGAGACGTTCAGGATCAACAGGGAACATACCGTGATGCCCAGCTGCGAACAGGCCAGCATCAGGGAGACATTCTCCATGGCGCCCAGGGTGATCTTGGCGCGCTTGGAACCGGCGTCGGCCAGCGGTTCAATCTGGCTGCGGCGGGCCGTCATGACGGCAAACTCGGCGGCGACAAAGAAGGCGTTGCCCAACAGAAGTACCACCAGCCAGGCTATTCCTGCCCAGGGGCTCATCGAGAACCACCGCCTGCGCCGTGCGCGTCTGCTCCATCAGCATCGGCCGAAGGTGCCGCGATGAAGCGGATCCGGTCTATCCGGCGTCGTTCGACCCTGTCAACAACGAGGGTGCCGCCTTCGACGTCGACGGTGTCCCCCATGACGGCGATGCGGCCCAGCTCGGCCATCATGAAGCCGCCAACGGTTTCATAGCCAGCCTCATCCGGGACGTTCAGCGGGCCGATGCGTTCGGAAACTTCGTCGGGGCGCATGAGGCCGGGGAAGAACCAGGTGCCGTCGGCGGCCAGCAGGATGCCGGGCTTGGCGCGGTCGTGTTCATCCGAGACTTCGCCGACAATTTCCTCCACAAGGTCCTCAAGTGTTGCAACGCCGGCGGTGCCGCCGTATTCGTCCTGGACCACGGCCATTTGCAGGTTTCCCTCACGCAGTTCAAGGATCAGCGCATCAAGGTGGACCGTCTCAGGCACGCGGAGAACGTCGGTCATGATGGCGCCCACCTCGATGTCGGGGCGCTTGTGGAAGGGGATGGAGACTGCTTTCTTCAGGTGGACCACGCCGAGAATCTGGTCCGCGGATTCACCGATGACGGGAAAGCGCGAGTATCCGGTGCGCCGGGCCGCGTCGATGATTTCCACAACGGACCTGGTGCTTTCAATGGTCTCAACCCGCATGCGCGGGGTCATGACGTCGGCGGCGGTGCGCTTGGAGAAGCTCAGGGTGCGGGCCACGAAGGTGGCAGTTCCCTCATCCAGGGTGCCCATGGCGGCCGAGCGGCGCACTAGTGAGGCCAATTCCGACGGCGACCGGGCGCCGGAGATTTCTTCCTTGGCTTCCATGCCGAACAGGTGCAGGACCTTGTTGGAAAAGCCGTTGAGCACCACGATGGCGGGCTTGAACACTGCGGTGAAAACGAGTTGGGGACGGGCCAGGGCCTTGCCAATGTCAAAGGACTTGGCGATGGCCATGTTCTTGGGCACCAGTTCACCAATGAGCATGGACAGCAGTGTTGCGAGCAGCATGGCCAGGGCCAGGGCAATCCCGGCCACTGCGGGTTCGGGGATTCCGGCCGCACCGAGCGGGCCGGCCAGCAGCGCGCCCAGTGACGGTTCCATGAGGAATCCGGTCAACAGTGTGGTCAAGGTGATGCCCAGCTGACAGCTTGAGAGCTGCGTTGAGAGGCTTTTGAGGCAGCGCAGGAGGGGCACAGCCCCTTTGTCCCCCTCGTTGACTGCACGCTGAACGCTTGACTGGTCCAGGGCGACGAGGGCAAATTCAACAGCGACAAAGAACCCTGTTCCCAGGATGAGCAGCAAGCCTGCTGCCAGGAGCAACCACTCCATTTAAAACACCCCCCGTTCGCTGCTTCGCTGCGCTGTGGCTGCACTGCAGTGGGGGTAAACCGCCGGCGGAGGGTGGTCGGCGCCGGGGCCGGCCACTGCGGGGGTTGAAGAACTGTGGTCACTTGTGTGGGATTTGCCGGCTTGTGCAACGTGGCTGCAGTTTGGCACTTGCGTGCTCTGCAGGCTGTTGCGCCGGCCCCTAGATTTACTTTCCATAGGATTTTTAGTGTACCTCAGGGCGCCATGACTGGGACGGATAACGGGTGGCGTCAAGGTGAACAACTGCTGAGAACTAACCGGGAACGCGCACGGACAGGCTAACCGCGCAGAATGCTGTCCTCACCCAGTACATGGAAAGTCCGGCTGTGGTAGACCAAGGGCGCACCCGTGGATGCAGGGGCAATGATGTTCAGTACTTCGGCAGCAAGCAGCAGGGAGCCGCCTGCCGGAGTGCGGCTCAAGATCTTGCAATGCAGGGCGAATCCGCCATGCATCAGGAGCGGTTCGCCACTTTCCAGACGGGTCCATGGCATTGATTCAGTGAAGCGTTCGGAACGGGAATCGGCAAAGATCCGTGCCAGGTCAAGGTCGTCCGTGCTCAGGAGATGGACCACCACGGTATCGGCAACGGCGAGTGCTGCCGCCGATCCGCTTTGTGCGGCGAGTGAGAAAGCCAACAGCGGCGGCTCGGCCGAAACGGAGGCGACGGATGATGCCGTGATGCCCACCGGGCCCGTGGCGGAATTGGCTGTAATGATTGCGACTCCGGCAGGGTGCCCGCCAAAGGCGGCCTTGAAGTCGGCTGTCAGCCGGGGCGAGGGTGCCGACTGCACCTCTAGTGCGGACTTTGCTGCGAGTGCGGGCGGCACATCAGCCTGCTCGGGTGCCAGCGGTACTGCGGACTTTGCAGGCTCTGCGGTCGGCACATCATTGCCGATGGCACCTGCGAGGAATCGCGCTGCCTGAACTGTCATGAAAATCCTCTCACCAGGTCCTGCCCGACGGCTGGATCCTCAAGTGACTCTAGAACCTCAACCTTAGTTGAGGTCAAACCGGTCGGCCATGATGGCGGTCACAAACCGCAGCACCCCTCCCGCCCCGCCGAGATGTGCGATGACGCCCTCTCCCCGGGTGGGCGCGCCTTCGGGGAGGGCGTTAAGTCACATCTCGAGGGTAGGCGGCAGCATCGCACAGGGCGTCATCGCACATCTCGAGGGTAGGCGGCAGCATTTTTCGGAAAGGCCCTACGTCAGATCGATACCGTCGAAGGCGCGTGCACCGGGACCCTTGCCGGCCACCTGGTCGTTGGGATTAACGAAGCCGCATTCAGCCAGCGACAGGCAACCGCAGCCAATGCAGCCGCCCAAACTGCCACGCAGCTTCTCCAGGGCGGCAATGCGGGCATCCAATTCGGTCTGCCAATGCTCGGACAAGCTCTGCCAGTCGGCCTGGCTGGGAACGCCCTGCTCGGGCAGTTCGCCAAAGACGTCGGCCACTAGCGCCAGCGGAATGCCCGCTCGTTGGGCGGCCCGAATGACGGCCACGCGGCGCAGCACGGAGCGCGCGTAGCGGCGCTGGTTCCCCGACGTCCTACTGCTGAAGATCAGGCCCTGACGTTCATAGAAGTGCAGCGCAGAGATGCTCACTCCCCCGCGCTGCGCAACCTGCCCCACGCTCAACAGTTCCTGCGCTGGGTGGGCCGTTCCGGCGTCGGGCATAAAATTACCGGCCAAGCTGGCGAATGCCGGCCACTGCCTCGTCAAGGATCTCGTTCATGGTGCCGGCAATATTAATAACGACGGCGGTCTCGTCACCTTCCATGGGCTCAAGCGCCGCCAGCTGGGAGGCCAGCAAATTGGGCGGCATGAAGTGGCCGGAGCGGCCCTCGAGCCTGGCGCTGAGCACCTCAAGGGAACCGTCAAGGTGCAGGAAAATGGTGTCGGGCGCCTTGGCCCGGATGGCGTCGCGGTACCGGCGTTTCAGGGCCGAGCAGGCAACGACGATGCCGGCCGCCTGGGTGGTGGCAAGCTCATGGCCCACCAGGTCAAGCCACGGCCAACGGTCCTCATCAGTGAGCGGGGTGCCGTCGGCCATCTTGCGGATATTCTCCAGCGGGTGCAGGGAATCGGCGTCCAGGAACGGGAAGTCCAAGGCATCGGCCACCAGAGCCCCAATGGTGCTTTTTCCGGCGCCGGAGACTCCCATGACCACAACGCGGGTGGCGGGCGTGACGGGGTTTGTGTTGTTCAAGGGCAGGTCCATACTCTCTTGTATATCAAAGGTTGATGCAGATCACAGATCCGGGGGCTCTATGTGGACTGGACGGCGCCCGCAACATGGGATTCCTCGATCATCCTGACATACTGCTCGGACGATCTCATATGTTCTCTCATGGCCTCTTCTGCGCCCGCCGCATCACCGGCACGGATGGCAGCGAGAATCCTGCGGTGCTGGTGCTGCTCGTCCCCAACAAGGTCGTTGACTTCGCGGAAACGGCGAACCTCGACCATCGCGGTTGTCAGTTCAATGCGCAGGGCCTCGCTGAACCACTCAAGGGCGCCATTGCCCGTGGCCCGGGCAATGGCCAGGTGGAAGGCGATGTCCAGGACCGGGTAACCCACCGTGTCCAGCAGAGCAGCATCCATCCTGGCCATCAGTTCGTCGAGAATCAGGAAGTCTTCGCCACTGGCACGCTCGGCAGCAAGCCGCGCGGCCTGAATTTCCAGGGGAATGCGCACGTCCATCATGTCGGTGAGCGGTCGCTGGTTGTTATGCAGGACCCTGGACAGGAACAGCTTGATCAGGTGGCTGTCAAGTTCCTTCACGACCGCATTTCGGCCGTTGTGAACCTCAACGATGCCGACGGCTTCAAGTGCGCTGAGCGCCTCGCGCACCACGGGCCTGCTCGTGGCAAACTGTTCGCACAGGGCCGCCGTTGAGGGCAGCGCACTGCCCGGCTGCAGGTCGTTGTCCACAATGTGCGACATCATGGCATCAAAAATCTGCAGGCTCAGCTTGGTGCGAGTCAATGGCGTCTGCACGCGTCCCCCTTTTGGATCCACCCGAGGGCGGCGGCGCTGGTTAGTACATGAAAAGCTTTCACTAGCCAATCATAGTCGTCCAAATTGAAGCTATCAGATAGGTTGACAGGCTTATAGGTCTCGTATAAGTTGTGACTCATGCCACTTACCTCTTCATTCGAGACCCAGACCGCTGCGGTGCTCGCCGGGCCCGGGGACCTGCAGCTCACAAGCCGCATCTGTCCCACGCCGGCAGCCGGCGAGGTCCTGGTAAAAATCAGCACCGTGGGCATTTGCGGATCAGACACCGCCTACTTTCACGGCACCGCTGCCTACGCCATCAATGCACCGTTCGTCATGGGGCACGAGGCCAGCGGCACGATTGCCGCATTGGGCGACGGCGTCTCCGGCCTGGCGTTGGATACGGCAGTTGCACTGATCCCCAGCCTGTCCTGCGGGACGTGCGAGCAGTGCAGCGGCGGCTTCGACAACCTTTGCCCCCACACCCGATACCTCGGTTCCGCTGCCGTCAACCCGCACCGCGACGGTGCCCTGCAGGAGTACCTCCCCGTTCCGGCCAGCCATGTCCTGGCGCTGCCCAACGGTTTCACCCTGGCCGAAGGCGCCCTGCTGGAACCCATGGCCGTCGCCCTGCATGCAGCCCGCAAGACCAACGTTGCCGGCACGTCGGTGTTGGTGGTCGGCGGAGGCGCCATTGGCCAGCTCACGGCGCTGGCCGCCAAAACCCTGGGAGCCGCCACAGTGACCGTGAGCGACGTCAGCGAGCGCCGCGCCCGCACCGCCGTCGAACACGGCGCGGACACTGCGCTGACAACCACCGAGCTCAAGGACCAACTGTCCAAGGGCACCCGTTTCGACGTTGTCTTCGACGCCTCCGGGCACCCGGCCGGCGTAGAAACGGCGCTCATGGCGGCCCGGCCCGGCACAGGCCGTGTGGTGCTGGTCGGCAACCTTCCGGCGGGCGCGGGCCTACCGGTGAAGTACATTTCCCGGGCCGAATCCTGGGTGACCTCCACGCTGCGATTCGCCGGGGGTCTGGCACCGGCCCTTGACTTCCTCAACGAGCACAAACTGGACATCTCTTGGCTGGTGGAGCAAACAGTTCCCTTCCACAAAATTGTGGAGGTGTTTGAAGCACCCGCAGCGGACGACTCACCCCTGAAGGTCCACATCCAGCTTTCCTAGGCCAACCAATCTTTAGAACACAATCAACAAAAGGACACAATGATGCGTCACTCTAAGATATTCAAGGGACTTGGCGTCCTGGCGGCACTTGCACTGCTGGCCACCGGCTGCTCCAGCACCCCGGACAAAACCGATGAGGTTGCGGCCGAGGGGCTGGGCACCGCATCCACCGAGGTGGCCCAGGCCGCCAAGGACTTCCAGGGCACCTTCACCTACTGGATTGGGCTGACCTTCCCCGAATCCAGCAACGACCTCGAGGCCGCCCGCATCAAGGCGTGGGGCGACAACCTAGGCATCAAGACCGAGGTCATCAAAGTCAACCAGAACGAAGTTGTCCAGCAGGCCTCGGGCGCCATCGAGGCCAAGTCGCTGCCCACCGCCATGACGGTCCCCTACGACCTCATGTCGACCATGGCCACCGGCGGCCAGCTCTCACCTGTCCCGGACGCCTACACGGCGGTGGGCGAGGCCCATGGCGGCTGGTTGGATTCCATCGATGCCGCCACGAAGGCCAAGAGCTTCGGCGACAAGATCTACGGCGTTCCCTTCGGCTTCTTCGGCAACGTGCTGTTCAGCCGCGCGGACCTGCTGAAGGAAAAGGGCTTCGATTCCCCGCCCAAGACCTGGGATGAGCTGCTGGCCCAGTCCAAGGCCACCCAGGACCCGCCCACTACGTATGGCATGGGTTTTGCCCTGTCCAACGTCCTTGACGGCAACCTGACCACCTCGATGATGCAGTCCTTCGGCGGCCGCGTCGCCGACGACGCTGGCAAGCAATGTACCATCAACAGCCCCGAGACCGCCTCCTTCCTCACCTGGATCAAGGGCGCGTTCGACGACGGACAATTCCCGCCTTCCGCTGTGACCTGGGACGGTGCGGGTGACAACAACTCCTACACCTCCGGCCAGTCGATCTTCATCGTCAACACCGGCAGCGTGTACCAGTCAATGAAGACGGACGATCCAGACTTGGCAGCGGCCAGCGCCTACTCAGCCCTGCCCGCCGGCCCCGCCGCACAGGTCGCCCCGGTTGACCCGCGCTACCGCGTGGTTCCCACAAGCACCTCCGACGCCGGAAAGATCCTGGCCCAGGACCTCTTCGAGTCCCTGGCCGACGACACCTACATGGCCAGTTTCATGGAGAACGCAACGTACGGCCCGGTCCTGAAGTCGCAGCTCGAGTACCCGGTCTTCACCGACAGCCCAGTCCACGCCGGTCTGCTCGAGCAGGCGGACAAAGGCACGGCGCCGGCCTTCCCCGACACCGCCAACGCAGCTTACTCCGACTACCAGAACGCCTTCTCAACTCCCCGCATGGTGCAGCGCGTAGTCGTTGACAATATCTCCATCGACAAGGCCATGGCGGAAGCCCAGGCCTCATGCCAGACGATTTACAGCCAGCATGCAGGCTAAATCAGACCAAGCAGCGGCCACTGCCGGAGCAACCGCTCCGGCAGTGCCTGCGGGCACGTCACGACGGAGTCTTGGCCGGAAGCCAAGCAGGAAACCATTGGCTGCCAGCAAGGAAGCCCGGCTGGGCCTGCTGCTGGTGCTGCCGGCAGTGGCCGTCATCGTCATCCTTATTGGATATCCCACCATCTCCTCCATTTGGTACAGCTTCACGGACAGGATGGTCGGCTCCCCCGGCCGTTTCATCGGCCTCGACAACTACACCCGGCTCGCGACCGACTCCGGATTCCTCTCCGCGGCGGCAAACCTGGTCCTCATCGTCGGCATTTCACTGCTGCTCAAGCTGATCTTGGGCACCATTGTTGCCGTCATCCTCAACCGGCCCATGCCCGGACGGAACCTGTGGCGCCTGCTGGTCATGCTGCCGTGGGCCATGCCAGGCTTCGTCGCCTTCATGGGCCTGCGCCTCATGTTTGAGTCACCCTACGGCGCCATCAACGTGGCGCTGGAAACATTCACCAGCCCTGTCCCGTTCCTGAGCGACCCCACCTGGGCCCGCATCTCCGTGGTCCTGGCAACTGTGTGGCGGGGGTTCCCGTTCTGGGCCATCTCCATCCTTGCCGCGCTGCAGACCATCCCGAAGGAACTGTATGAGGCCGCCCGCATGGACGGCGCGTCGGCGTGGCAGCAGTTCGTGAACATCACGGTGCCGCAGATCCGCTCCACCGTGGCCGTGGTTGCCGTCATCTCGGCGATCTGGACCGCCAACGGCTTTGAAAACATCTGGCTCATGACCCAGGGCGGGCCGTCAACGACAACCATGACCTTCCCCGTCTTGTCCTTCCTGAGCCTGCAAAGCCGCCAACTGGGCCAGGCCGCCGCCTACGCGGTGGTCATCCTGCCCGTCATGGCACTATTCATCATGTTGCTCAGCCGGCGAAAGAAGGAGATCTGATGCAGAAACGTGGCCGCCTGACCACCATCCTGGGCATGACGTTTCTCTCCATCCTTGTGGTGCCGCCTGTCTACTACATGATCATTGCCTCGCTGAAGCCGCGGTCAGCCATCTATCGGACACCGTCGTGGCTGCCGGAACGCTCCAGCCTGGACAACTACGTCAAGGTCCTGTTCAACGACAAGTTCATGGTGAACATCGGCAACAGCCTCATCGTTGCACTTATGACCACCCTGCTCGCCATGATCCTGGGTGTCTTGGCGGCCTACGCCATCGCCCGGTTCAAGTTCCCCGGCCGCAACGTGGCCAGCCAGCTCATCCTCATGAGCTACCTGACGCCCATGGTGCTGCTCTTCATCCCACTGAGCGTCGTGGTCGGAAACCTGGGGCTGGCCGACACCCTGCCGGGCCTGATCCTGGTGTACCTGACGTTCGCCGTGCCGCTGTGCACATGGCTGATCCTGGGCCACTTCCGGGAGTTCCCGGTGGACCTTGAGGAAGCCGCCTCACTGGACGGCGCGTCAAAGATGCGCACCCTCCTCAGCGTCCTGCTGCCGGTCTCCGCACCGGCACTGGCGACGGCGGCCTCCCTCGCCTTCATGATGGCGTGGGGCGAGTTGTTCCTGGCCCTGACCTTCGTCAAGGGGCAGAGTGTCATGACGGCGCCAGTGGCACTGCAGCACATGAGCACCGGCGACGTCCAGCAGTACGGGCCCATCATGGCAGGTGCTGTGCTCTCAGCCATCCCGGTCCTGATTGTCTACTACATTTCCCAGCGCTGGGTTGTGCAGGGCGCTGCGGAAGGCGCGTTCAAGGGCTAGTCCCAACACCGCCACGAGGGGCCGGCAGCAACAGCCGGCCCCTCGTTGCATCCCAACCAACCATTTGCAGCCAACCCAAGGAGTTTCTCTTGACCATTCGCAATGCCGAGGTGCTGATCACCAGCCCCGGGCGCAATTTTGTCACGCTTCGCATCACCACCGACGACGGCGTCGTTGGCCTGGGTGACGCCACAGTCAACGGGCGCGAACTTGCCACGGCAGCCTACCTGAGCGAGCACGTGGTGCCGCTGCTGATCGGCAAGGACGAGCACAACATCGAGGACATGTGGCAGTTCCTCTACCGAGGCGCCTACTGGCGCCGCGGGCCCATCACCATGGCGGCCATCGCCGCCGTCGACGTTGCCTTGTGGGACATCAAGGCGAAAATCGCCAATCTGCCGCTGTACCAGCTGCTCGGCGGAGCCTCCCGGGTTGGTGCGCTGGCCTACGGCCACGCCTCGGGTTCAGACAACGAGGCCCTGTTCAGTTCCATCCGCAACCACGTGGACCAGGGCTTCAAGGCCATCCGTGTCCAGACGGGTGTGCCCGGCCTGGGTCAAATCTACGGTGTGGCCACCGACCAGCGCCCCGGGGAACGCTACGACTACGAACCGGCCAAGCGCCTGCCCCTGCCAGCGGAGGAAACCTGGGACACCCGCGCCTACCTGCGCCACATTCCCTCGGTGTTCGCCGCTGTGCGGAAGGAATTCGGTCCGGAACTGATCCTGCTCCATGACGGCCACCACCGCATGACGCCGAACCAGGCGGCGTCCCTGGGCAAGTCGCTTGAACCGTACGACCTGTTCTGGCTTGAGGACTGCACACCCGGGGAGAACCAGGAAGGGCTGCGCCGGGTCCGGTCCCAGACCACCACGCCGCTGGCCATTGGCGAAGTGTTCAACTCGGTCTTTGACTACCAGACTCTCATCACCGAACAGCTCATCGACTACGTCCGATCGGCGGTGACGCACACGGGCGGCATCACGGCGCTGAAGAAGCTCATGGATTTCGCGGCCGTCTACCAGATCAAGTCCGGCTTCCACGGCCCCACGGACATCTCCCCAGTTGGCCAGGCGGCGCAGCTCCACCTCGGCATGGCGATCCACAACTTCGGCATCCAGGAGTATATGAAACACTCACTCGAAACCCTGGACGTTTTCCAGACCAGCTACACCTTTGAGAACGGCCTGCTCCACCCAGGCAACAACCCGGGCCTCGGCGTTGACTACAACGACGATCTTGCCAACAGCTACGAATACACCACCGCGTACCTGCCGGTGAACCGCCTGCTCGACGGAACCGTCCACGACTGGTAAATCCACAGCAAATAAGGTCGCCGGCCATCCAGACAGGGATGGTCGGCGGCCTTTTATGTTGGGCAGCAGCAGTCAGGCAGTGCGCTGCAGACGTACGACGGCGGCACCCACCAATGCGGGAACCGGCGCCGAAATGTCAATCACCGCGCAACGCTCATCTGCATCGAGCGGTTCCAGCGTGGCCAGCTGCGAATCGAGCAGCGTGGTGGGCATGAAGTGTCCCGAGCGGCCCTCGAGCCGGGACCCCAGGACTTCGCGGCTGCCGTCAAGGTGCAGGAACACCGCATCGGGTGCCTGTGCCCGGATCATGTCCCGGTAGGAACGTTTCAGGGCCGAGCAGGCCACCACGAGGCCGTTGGCCGAACCGGCCAACTCCCTGCCGACGATCTCCAGCCAAGGTGCGCGGTCGCCGTCATCCAAGGGGATTCCGGCCGCCATCTTGGCAATGTTTGCCACCGGGTGGAGGGAGTCCCCGTCCGTAAACGGCAGGCCGAGCTCGTGCGCCACGAGGGCGCCGATCGTCGTCTTGCCGCAGCCGGAGACTCCCATCACCACAATGCGCGCCGCGGGTGCAGCATTTGTTGCGTCGATCACCAGTCGTGGACCGTTCCGTCTACCAGGCGGTTGTACGGCAGGTAGGCCTGCTGGTACGGGTACGCTGCCGCGGCTTCCTCGTTGAATTCCACGCCGATGCCGGGAGCATCTCCGGGGTGCAGGTAGCCGTCCTTGAACGTCATGGACTGCTCGAAGACCTCGTTCGTGGCGTCCGAGTGCTGCATGTATTCCTGGATGCCGTAGTTGTGGATGGCCAGGCCGACGTGCAGCTGGGCGGC
This sequence comes from Arthrobacter sp. PAMC 25486, assembly GCF_000785535.1. Taxonomy (NCBI): domain Bacteria; kingdom Bacillati; phylum Actinomycetota; class Actinomycetes; order Micrococcales; family Micrococcaceae; genus Arthrobacter; species Arthrobacter sp. PAMC 25486. The sequence goes on from NZ_CP007595.1 coordinate 1,579,634, forward strand.
GAAACCGATGGGGGAAATGTCGGTGGGGCCGTGGAAACCGGACTTGATCTGGTACTGGGCGGCGTAGTCCATGACCTTCTTCAGCGGTGAGATGCCGCCGAAGTGAGTAGAGGCTGCGCGTACGTAGTCGATCAGCTGTTCCTTGATGAGAGTCTGGAAATCAAAGACCGTATTGAAGACCTCGCCAATGGCCAGCGGGGTGGTGGTGTGCTGGCGGACCAGACGTAGGCCCTCCTGGTTTTCGGCCGGGGTGCAGTCTTCAAGCCAGTACAGGTCGTACGGTTCCAGGGACTTGCCCAGCTTGGCTGCCTGGATCGGGGTCATGCGGTGGTGGCCGTCGTGCAGCAGCGGAATTTCCGGGCCGAATTCGTTGCGGACGGCCTCGAAGACGGTGGGGAGGTGGCGCAGGTAGGCGCGGGTGTCCCAATCCTCTTCCTGCGGGTAGTTGCCGCGGCCGGCGGGCTCGTAGTCGTAGCGCTCCCCCGAGGCCTGCGCTTGGGCGGCAACACCGTAGACGGCTTTGATGCCGGGGACGGCGGTCTGGATGCGGATGGACTTGTAGCCCAGCTCCAGATGCTCGCGGACGGAGTCAAACAGCTGGGGAATGTCGGATCCCGAGGCGTGGCCGTAGGCGCGCAACCCGTTGCGTGAGGCGCCGCCCAGCAGCTGGTACACGGGCATGCCGGCCAGCTTGCCCTTGATGTCCCACAGGGCCATGTCGACGGCAGCAATGGCGGCCATGGTGACCGGGCCGCGGCGCCAGTAGGAGCTGCGGTAGATGAACTGCCAGGTGTCCTCGATGCGGTTGGGGTCGCGCCCGATGAGCAGCTGGGCCACATGCTCCTTCAGGTACGCGGCGACGGCCAATTCGCGGCCGTTCAGGGTGGCGTCACCGATACCCACAACGCCCTCATCTGTGGTCACCTTCAAGGTCACAAAGTTGCGGCTCGGACTGGTGACAAATACTTCTGCGGAAACAATTTTCACTTCGGGGATTCCTTCCGGGAATTGACTGGGAGATTTGAACAGATGATTTGTTCTTGGTTTCTTTGGGCGGATGGAAACGTTCCTCATCGTCACTCGTGGACCGGCGCTGGCTCAGGTCGAGGGAGCAAACCCGTCCAGCAGCCCGACCAACGCAGCCATTGCCGCCTCGTCGTCAGCCAGCCGTGCATCCAGGATGCCCACGAGTGCCTTCGCATCATCATCATGAGCGAGTGCCAAAGCGGCCCCAATCTCGGATGCCGCGGCATCGACAATTGAGGCACCCGTCGAGTTGGCCACGCGCAGAAAAGCCACCCAGGCGGCAACCATGCGCAAGGCCCCGGCACCGGAGCGGCCGGCAGCCTTTTCAGCCTTGTACACGGGAACAGCCCTCATGCGCAGCTTGTTGCTGCCATCCATGGCAATCTGCGCCAAGTGGTGGGCAATGCGGGCATTGCCGAAACGCTCCAACAGGGCAGCCCGGTACGCCGGAATGTTCAGGCCTTCGGCGGGCAAGTTGCTTTCAGCTTCATTCCAGAACTGTTCAACCCAGCCCGCACAAACAGGATCCGCAAGGGCCTGGGCAACGGTGTCGTGCCCACGCAGCTGGCCCGCGTAGGCCATGAGCGAATGTGCCCCATTGAGCAGCCAAAGCTTGCGGTTCTCAAAGTGCTCAATCTCGTCTACGAACACGGCGCCCGCGCTGGACCAGTCGGGTCGTCCGGCGGGGAATTCCCCACTGAGCACCCAGTCACTGAAGGGCTCCGTGACCACAGGCGAGGAGTCCCTATAGCCGCATTCAGCAGCGACCAGCGCAATTTCGGCGCCGGTGGTGCGAGGCGTGATCCTGTCGATCGACGTGCCCACGTAGCTGACGTTGGCGTCGATCCAAGCGCCAAGCCCGGGGTCGACGACGTCGGCCAGCCCGCCAATCGCGGCACGGGACGCAATGGCGTTGTTTGACAGGTTGTCACAAGACACGACGGCGATGGGCCCGGCTCCGACGTGGCGCCGCGCAGCCAGCGCCTGCACCAGCCGCCCGGCTGCCGTGACGGCGGCAGGTGCGTTCCCGCCGTCGTTCTTCCCATCTTGGGAGGTCAGGGAACGCAAAATATCGATGTCCGCTTGGACGAGCGGGTTGCTGACATCAAGTGTGCCGTCGGCGGCCAAGTTGTAGGCCGCCTCGGTGATGGTGAGGGTGACGATGGCTGTGGAGGGTGCGGCCACGAGTCGTTCCAGGGCGGCGACATCCGCGCCGTCGTGGGCCTCGACAATGCTCGTCATGAGCTCGAAGGTGTCGCCTTCACCGCCGCGTTCGATGAGCGTATACAGCCCGTCCTGCGCGTCAAGGGCGAGTGCGACATCGGGACGGCGACCGGTAAAAGCTGCGATCCCCCATTGGTTGCCATCGCTGGCGCGCTGGGTGTACCAGGCCTGGTGGGCGCGATGGAAGGCGCCAAGTCCCAAGTGGACGATGCGCACGGGGGCAGCCGGTGCCGTCCTGGCGGTGTCCCGGTTCAGTGCCTGCGGAATCCGGGTGTTGGTCACAGCTTGAAGGCCCTTCGGGGTGCGGCGTCGACGATGTCAACGATGATCTCGTGTGCCCGGGCCTCGCTGACGCGGTGCTCGGCCACGAGCCGGGCCAGGAAGCTGGCCTCGATGCGGCGCGAGGTGTTGTGGCGCGCGGGGATGGAGCAGAACGCGCGGGTGTCGTCGATGAATCCGGAGGAACGCGAGAAGCCGGCAGTTTCGGTGACTGCCGAGCGGAAGCGCAACATCGCGTCCGGGGCGTCAAGGAACCACCACGGGGCACCGATGAACACTGACGGGTAGAAGCCTGCCAGCGGGGCGATTTCGCGGGAGAACACGGTTTCATCGATCGTGAACGGGATGAAGTGGAAGCCGGGAGCCGTGCCGAAGTCCTCCAGCATGGGGCGCAGGGCTTCGGTGTAGCTGACGGAGAACGGGATGTCGTGGCCGGTGTCGGCGCCGAACTTGTTGAACGATGCCGTGTGATGGTTGCGGAACACCCCGGGGTGGATGGTCATGACCAATCCGTCGGCCACCGCCATGCGGGCCATCTGGTACATCATGTGCGCCTCAAAGACGTCAGCATCCTCGGCGGTTGCCTCACCGCGGCGGGCCTTCTCGAACAGGGCTGTTGCGGCGGATTCGTCCAGGCGCAGGGTCATGGCGGTGCGGGCGCCATGGTCGGAGGAGACGGCACCGTGCTCCACAAAGTACTGGCGGCGGTTTTCCATGGCGCGGAGGTAACCGGCGTAACCGGCGAGTCCGTCGCCGGCAACGTCGATCAGTTTTTGCACGTGCTCGGCCCAGCCTGCTGCGGCGAACTTGATGTATGCGTCGGGGCGGAAGGTGGGCAGCACACGGCCGGTAAAGGTGGGGTCCTTCGCGATGGCTACGTGGGCGGCCAGGTCGTCCAGGGGATCATCGGTGGTGGCAAGGACTTCAATGTTGAAGTCCTTGAACAGCTGGCGGGGACGGAAGGCGGGACTTTTGAGCTTGGCATCGAGCTCGTCGAAGAGCGCATCGGCGTTCTCAGCGTTGACTTCCTTCGTCAGTCCGAAAACGTGTTCAAAGGAGTCGCGCATCCAGTAGCCCGAGGCTGTGCCGTCAAAAAGCGGCCAGGCCTTCGCGAATTCGCGCCACGTCTCCCTCGGTTCGACTACGGTGGTGCCGCCCATGCGCAGGCGTTCCAGCGGCACGCCGCTGGCGTGGATCAGGCGGGTGACGTAGTGGTCCGGGGTGACCAGCAGCGTTGCAGGGTCCGGGAACGGGGTGTCCAGCTCAAGCATCGATGCTTCAACGTGGCCGTGGGGGGAAATGATGGGGAGGTCTTCCACGCGGGCCAGCAAGTCACGGGCGATGGCGCGCGTGCCGGGGTCGGCGGGAAGCAGACGGTCCGAATCTGCGGCAAGGGACTTCTGCGCAAGACCTTCGGTCTGCGCACTGGAAATAGTGGGCGCGGGGGACTGTGACATAGATCAATCGTCTACCGATAGAATCCTTTTGTCAACCGGTTGCCAAATATTGCCATCGGGCGGTCAGGCGACCTTGGCCGGCCCTGTTGAGCCCCGCAACACCAACTCCGTGCTCAGCGTGGAATCAGCACGGTCCACTTTGACCCCCACGGTTGACGCCAGCACCATGGCCAACGCCGCGACACCCAGTTCGTGCAGCGGCGACTTGATGGTGGACAAAGGCGGCGTGGTGAAATCTGAGCCAAAGATGTTGTCGAAGCCCAAGATGCTCAACTCGCCAGGAATGCGCATACCTGCCGCCTGGAGTTCGCGCATGAGTCCGATGGCCATCAGGTCGTTGTAGCAAAAAACGGCAGTTGCTTCGCCACCGCGGACGGCGGCTGCTGCGTGCCGGCCGCCGTCGACCGTTGGGGCACCTGAGGCGACCGTTGACACGGCAATTCCGTGCCAGTCGCACCGGGCTTTGATGGTCTCCCATCGCCGCTTGGACATCCATGACCGTTTGGGTCCCGCTACATAGGCAATGGAGGTGTGACCCAAGTCTGCCAGGTGCCGAACAGCGGCGGCGACACCTGCTTCGGTGTCAGCCACAACGGACCCCACTCCTGCAACCCTGCGGTTTGTCACAACAACTGGCTTCTTGAGTGCCAGCTGCTGAATTTCTTCATCGGCCAGCCGGGGGCTGGCGAGAATAAGCGCATCCACTGTTGCCAGCATCCGTCTAGCGGCCGTCAACTCGTGCTCTGCAGATTCAGCGGATTCCGCAAGCATCAGGGTGTAACCTCTGGCCGAGGCTGATGTTTCAGCACCGCGGATGATGTCGAAGAACGCCGGGTTGGTGATGTCAGCGACGATCAAGCCAACTGTCTGGGTTTTACCGGTGGGCAACGCCCTGGCAAAGATGTTGACCTGGTAGTTGAGTTCTTCAGCGGCGTCGAGGATTTTTTGCTGTGTCTTGGCGCTGACCCGTCCAGGCTTACTGAGTGCCCGAGAGACGGTTGAAGGATTGACCCCCGCAAGCTCAGCAATGTCATAAATGGTGGCAGCAGTTTTTGCCGTCTTCACTCGGGGTACACGCTTGCCAGCGCCGCTAGTTGACGTGCTCATGTCGGTCAAGAGGAATCCTCCGCAATTGGTTGCCAACTGTCATGCTAACTTACAAATCGTACGATAATTCAAAGCAAGAAGCGGCCAGTTCTGCAGATATTCGGGGCTGGCCGCTCTTGGGTGTTCAGCTTTGCTGCCGCCTATGAGCGCTCAGCGTACTTGCCTTCTTCACGGATGCGTTCATTTAGCAGGCCCAGGAATTCGTCCTCATCAAAATCGAGGCCGACTTCCTGTCCCTTCCAGCTGGAGAGATGGATGGCGTTGGCAAGTCGGACGCCACTGATGCCGTCGGAACCCGGGGCCAGCAGCGGCGTGCCGTCAAGGATATTGGCGGCGAAGTTCTGCAAGACACCTGCGTGCTGGCCGCCCCAGATGGACTCGAATTCAACGATTTCGGTGGTCAGGTAGTCGTCCATGTTCAGCTGGCCCATGAACAGCTTGCGCACGTCATCCATGCCCATGTTTTGGCTGATTTCACGCTCCTTAGACTTTAGGCGTGTGACAGTGGCGGTTTTGGAACCCTCGACCACGATCTTGCCCTGATCTCCCAGAATCTCGAAGCGGTCGGTGCCGACCATGTCGTGGGTGGCGGTTACGAAGGTGCCGGTGACGCCGTTTCCGAAATCGGCCAAGGCAGTGACTTCATCCTCAACCGCAATGTCACGGCGAAAGCCGTAGGAGACTTTGGCGAAGACAGATTTGGGAACGCCACAGATCCATTGCCATAGGTCCAACTGATGCGGCGCCTGGTTGACGAGAACTCCGCCACCCTCGCCACCCCATGTTGCTCGCCACGCGCTAGAGTCGTAGTAGCCCTGCGGACGCCACCAGTTGGTGATAATCCAGTTGCTGCGCAGGATGGTACCGATCTCGCCGTTGTCGACGATTTCCTTCAACCGCTGGTACAGGGGGTTGTTGCGCTGGTTGAACATGATCGCGAAAGAGAGCTCCGGCTTCGATGCAGCAAAATCATTGAGCTCCTTAACCTGTTTGGTGTAGACACCGGCCGGCTTTTCCACAAGTGCGTGGATGCCCCGCGACAATGCCGCCATACCCACTTCCGGGTGCTGGTAGTGCGGGATGCATGTGACCACGGCGTCAACGTCCCCGCTTTCCATCATGGCGATGTAGTCGTCGTAGACCTTGACGCCGGGATAGTTTGTCGCCGCGAGGTCCCGCTTTGCCGGATCTTCGTCAGTGATGGCGCCGATTTCCATGTTCGGGACCAGGCCTTCGTTGATGAACTTGGCGTAAGCGCTGCCTTGTTGTCCCAGTCCGATAATGCCGAGACGTACTTTCTTGCTCACTGAATTCAATCCTTTGCATAGTGGGAGGTGCGTGCAGATATGGTGACCGGCTCTTGTGTCTAGAACAATTCCTGGTATCCCATGGCGACCAGGTTGCGCTGGGAGGTTTCCAGGGCTTCCCATACGGTGCGACCATAAAGTTCGTCTTGCTCCACCAGCAGGTACTGCGCTCCCGCGGCGAGAGAATGTTCAATGATCGATGGAAAGTCAAGGTTGCCTTCGCCGACTTCGGCAAACTGGACGATGTTCCTAAATGCACTCATGAAGCCCGCCATGTCTCCGGATTCCATCATCTTAAAGGCGTCCTCCGGCATCATCGCGATCCGATAGTCCTTCAGGTGCACCATGGAGGTGCGTCCCGCGTATTTGTCCAGTGTTCGTACCGGATCCAACCCGCCACGTTGCACCCAGTGAACGTCAAGTTCCAGCCCCATGGCGGGGGAATTCTCGTTGATGATGTCCAACAGGTATTTGCCTCCGTACTTGGCAAACTCGATGTGGTGGTTGTGATAATAAAGGTTGATGCCCTCCTCTTGGAGTCGTTCGGCATAGCCGTTCGTTTCTTTGGCAAATTCGATCACAGCGTTGATGGATTTCATGGCCGAGAACGGCATCATTCCGATCCGAAGCAGTTTGGTGTCCAGCCGTTTGGCGTCGTCAATAATCTTGTCAAAGTCTTCCTTGAGGGACTCTCCAGGGCGTCCCACAGGTTTTTCCATCATGACTGACAAGGAGGCTACATCCATGCCCAATTCAGTCTGGGCCCGGTCCAACTCGGAGACGTTTCCTGCATCCATGGGTATCTGGGAGATTTCAACCGCATTGTAGCCAAGCCCGCTAACTTTTCGGAGAGTCTCGAATGCACCCACGTCTGCAAAGCTCTCTTTGAGCATCATTGCTTGCACACCAATTTTTGCCATGGTTTTCCTTTCGTAGCGATGGCCGAATCCGGCCGCGTCAAGTGAATGTGTTGTCATTCCAGGTTGTTAGTGAGTGCTTGGAAGTTTCATGAGACCTCGTCCAGCAGGCCCGGATAGCTCTGGGCGTAGACGGCCTTGATGATGCGCAGCGTCTTGAGCGCTTCCGCCGGATCGATCCAGAACGCTCCATCTTGGCCCAACTGGGAGTAGAAATCCGCAATGTAGAGCTGGTGTGAAACGCCCCAGTAATCGCGCCCGCCGGACTCCGCACGGCGCTCTTCCACAACTTCCACCCGCCCGTCGTCGTGCGTGATGGTCAGGTCCCCGCGTAGGCTCAAGGTTGCCTTCTCGGCAACGATGTCAACCGTGATGGGTGCGTTGACCGGGTTGGCAAGGGTGGCGTAGAAGACGCTGCGGGCACCGTTTGCATGGGTCAGGACCAGTTCAGCCGTGTCCTCCACGTCGATGGTGTCGCCGAGTGCATGGGTTGCGGCATGGCCGGACACCGAGGTGACATCTCCCAGCATCCACTGCAACAGGTCAAGGGTGTGGATGGCTTGGTTCATCAGGAGCCCGCCACCACCACCTTCCCAGCATCCGCGCCACGGCCGGTTCAGGTAGTAGTCGGCCGAGCGGTTCCACATGACGGTGCCCGAACCGCCAAGAACTTCGCCAAACTCACCCGAGGCGAGCCGCTCCGCCATGGCCCTAACCGACTGGTTGTAGCGGTTTTGGAAGCAGACGCCGATCCGCGCCGAGCTGACAGCCGCAGCGGCAGCCAGCCGTTCGCCGTCGGCCATGGTGCTGGCAAGCGGTTTCTCGCTGATGACATTGATGCCGCGTTCCAAGGCCGCGATGGCGGGGTCGGCGTGCTGGTTATGGGGAGTGCAGACATGCACGACGTCGGGGCGCACCTCGTCGAGGAGTGCCGCGACATCGCTGTAGCCGGGTACGGCGTGTGTTTGCGATACTGCGGCCAGCCGGCCGGGATCGGTATCACACACGGCCACCAGCTCCGCCCCGTCAATGGCCTTGACGGCTTCGAAGTGGACGGTGGAGACGTCGCCGCATCCGATGATGGCTACTCTCGTCATTCTGACTTCCTTGTCTGGTGTTGCGGTCACGTATATTGGCGCTTTAGTCTAGGCGAGCGTAATCCCGATGGCGTCAGTGGCGGTGCGGAAAGCTCGGGCTGCGACACCAAATTCGGCCGGCCCAGAGAAGCCACCGAGCTCATTCTGGGTGGCCAGGTGCGGCTCCAGCGACGCGAATCCTACGTAACCGTCCTGACTTAAGGCTGTCAGAGTCTCCATAAGCTGGCCGTCGCCCTGACCTGTCGGCACCACTTCACCTGTGGTGGCCCTAGCGTCCTTGACTTGCAGGTACTCCAGGTGCGGACGAAGCATTGCGTAGGCATCGGTAAAGGGTTTGACACCCACCTGGACGAAGTTGGCGTTGTCCCACGCTGCACGCAGTGCTGGCGAGTTCACAGTTTCCATGATGTCCAAGACCCGCTCCGGGGTGTCACCGTAAATGTCCTTCTCGTTCTCGTGAATGAGCATCACATCGGATTCCTCGGCCAAACGGGCCAATGCGACCATGCGCTCCATGACTGCTCCGCGGATACCTTCCGGGCTCTGGTCCTCAGCACGGAAGAAGGAAAACATGCGAATGTATTTGGCTTCGAGTGCCTTGGCCACTACGATGATACGGCGCAAACGCTCGGTCTCGTGCTCGACTGGGAGGGAAATGTCCACCTTGCCGATGGGACTTGCGACGGCGGAAACCTTCAGTCCCGATTCATCCAGAATTGTCTTAAGCTCGGCAATCTGCTCGTCGGTGAGCTCAACAACGTTGGTGCCCCAGGCGCTACGGACCTCAATGTGGGATGCCCCAAGCGCCAATAGCACGGCGGCCTGCACCTTGGGGTCTGGGTCTACCTCGTCGCCAAACCCGGAAAGAGTCCAGGTGGGGTTTTGGGCAATGGACATCAGGGCCTCCACTTTTAGTTTTCGTGTAACCGGCACCCTAAACGTTGGTCCGATTCCGGTGACTCACGTCATAAGTCTCGTATGAAGCAGCATATCCCCGAAGCAGCGACCTGACAACCGATTGCCATCATTCATGCACCGGCGTACTCTAAGGACTCTGACAGAGGCGCTGCTCGCTGCCACATCCCCGACGGCAGCCTCAGACAACAGTTCCGGTCATGAATCCCCAGCGTCAACCGGCACCAGCAAGGAAGGCCTCCCCATGAGTGTTATCCCCGATGGCATCACTCCGCGACGCCCGGCCACCATCCGAGATGTTGCAGCCTTATCCGGAGTAACGGCCTCCACTGTCTCACGCGCACTGTCTACACCGGGAAGGGTGAATTTTCGCACCCGTGCCCGAATCGAAGCTGCTGCCGCGCGACTCAACTATGTCCCCAATGCACAGGCAAAGGCGCTGAGCTCGGGGCGCACACGGGCCGTTGCCTTGCTGGTCGCCGACATTACCAATCCGTTCTATTTCGACATCATCCGAGGCACCCAACATCAGCTCAAGGCTGCCGGTTACACACAGCTACTGGTGGACACAGAAGAGTCCGATGAAGTTGAGATCAATACACTTGAACAAATGCGCCAAACAGCTGACGGCGTGATCCTGACAGCCTCCCGCCTACCAGATGAACTCATTGCCAATGCGAGCAGCAAGATGCCGCTCGTCACCATCAACCGCGACGTGCCCGGGGTTCCCTCAGTTATCCTCGATACGCCGGCAGCCACCAACCAGGCCTTGGATCATTTGATTTCACTGGGCCATTCCCGCATCGCCTACCTGTCCGGACCTGAAACCTCCAGTTCCAACGCACGCCGCTGGGCGGCCCTCTCCGCCGCCGCGAGCGAACAATCTGTAGACGTAGTCCAACTGGGCCCCTTTGCACCGCGTACACATTCAGGCGCCGCAGCGGCGGATGCATTGGTTTACTCTGGCGCCACGGCCGGCATCGCCTTCAATGACCTCATCGCAATCGGGATGCTGACCCGACTGCGGGAACGCGGACTTCGGGTCCCTCAAGACATCAGCATTGTAGGTTGCGACGACATATTTGGCGCCGACTTTTGCAGCCCACCCCTGACAACAGTCACCGCACCCGTGGAACAGGCCGGTCGCGTGGCAGTGACGATGCTGCTGAGCCAACTCGACCCGGAGCGTGGCGCACTCCCCCGAAGCCACTCGCTCCTGCCCACCTACCTGACAATTCGAGGATCCACAGGCTCTCGCCCACCTGCATCCGCAGACAAGCCCCGACAGTAGCCCTCCAAGTTTGCTTCCTCTTCGCCAGCCAGCCGTTTCGATAGGCAACTTGCGAGGCGCAAATCGGCTTAGCGACGGCTAGGTGCCGGGCCTGTGGATTCACGCACAGTCAAATACGTTGGGAGCTGGGAAACTTGGCGCACAGCCAACGGATCGCTACCCAACCGGCTTAGCAACATGCTCGTGGCGACACGGGCAGCCTGCTCAATGGGAGCGGTGATGGTGGTTAGAGGAGGGTTGCAGAAATCTGCCCCAAAAATATCGTCGCACCCCACGATACTGACGTCGTCGGGCACTTTGACGCCTCTGGTCAGCAACCGCCGCAGCATGCCTATGGCGAGCAAGTCGTTGAACGCAACGCAGGCAGAGGCTTTGCTGGTGATCAGAGTGTCCGCGGCGGCTGCACCTGACGTCTGTTTCGGCGAATAGGGTCCCAGCCGGACAGCTTCCACGCCATACTCACGGGCAGCATCCTCAAACACCTGCCAACGCCATTGGCTCGACCAGGAATGGGCAGGTCCGGAGATATAAGCAATCCGCCGATGGTCCATGGACACTAAGTGCTGGATAGCTTGATGAATGCCGTAGCTCGGATCGATCAAAACAGCGGGAACATCCGCATCGTTCCTGTTCAGCGCCACGAGAGGAATCTGTGTCGCAGCCTTGGCCAGCGCATCTGTTGACAGCCTGGACGCCGCCAAGATGACTCCCCGGGATGAAGAGATCATGCTGTTAAGCGCGGACTGCTCCAAGTCAGCTGACTCTTCCGTGTTAACAAGAAGCTGGATATATCCGGCAGCCTTAAGCTGCTCCTGGGTGCCATGGATGATGCCAAAATAGAAGGGGTTCGTGATATCTGGAACAAGCAGCGCAACGGCCCGCGGCTTTGTTGCCAAACCTGCGGGCTTGCCTTTGTCGACCCCATACCCAAGTTGCCGCACGGCAAGCATGACTGCCGCCGTCGTTTTTGGACTAATGCGGCCGGGATCCGACAAGACCCTAGAGACCGTGGAAGTTGCCACTCCAGCAACTTTGGCCACGTCCTGCAGAGTCACCCTTCCAGTACCCAGACCCGACCCTGACTCCATCCGTAGTGACTCCTGACATTGCCCATGGTTGATGTTGATATAGGAATTCTAAACAGTTTGGCAATTTCTTGGCAACTGATTGCAGACACATTGCCATGCCGATAGAGTCTGAAGCACTAGCCAAGGACCATGACTTAGGTCACGTTCAGTTTTTCATTGTTCAAGGAGGAACCACATGGAAATCACACGGAAGAACTTTATCATCGGGGGTGGCTTGGGAGCCCTTTCGCTGGCGCTGGCTGCATGCGGGAGCTCCCCTGAAAGCTCCCCGAACACCGGAGGAGGTACCGGAGGCGCCATTGACGGCAAGGGAAAGACACTCACAGTCCTCTTCAGCACCAAGCCTCAATACCCCGAAGAGCAGAAGGCGTGGTTCGCCAAGACCGCCGAAGACTTCAAAACCCTGACTGGCGCCACCGTGCAGTGGGAAACCTTTCCCACTGCGAATGACGAAATGACCAGGATTCAGACGTCAGTGGTATCGGGCACCGGCCCAGACGTCTACGGCTTGGGAACCACTTTCACACCCACCGCTTTCTCGACGGGCGCCTTCGTCAAACTGGGTGACAACGAGTGGAATCAGATTGGCGGCAAGGACAAATTTGTCCCCGCCACACTCGGCATCTCCGGACCCGACAAGGACAACCTGATTGGCATTCCGTTCGTCAGCCGCCCGTTCGTCATGGCCTACAACACGGAGTTGCTCGCCAAGGCAGGCATCGACAAGCCCGCCACCACGTGGGATGAGTTTGCCGAGCACGGCAAGAAGATGACCACCGGAGATGAGTACGGTCTTGCCGTTGCATACAAGGACAACTTCGATCCGTGGAAGTTCATCTGGGCCATGTCAATCCAAGCCGGCAACCCAATCATCGATGGCAAGAAAGCCCGTTTGGACGATCCCACAGTCGCCAAGGCCTTCGAGGCCTACTTTGGCTGGATGACAACGGACAAGTGCGTGGATCCTGCTGCGGTCGGCTGGGGCAACGCCCAGGCCGTGGCGGCCTTCGCCGCCGGCAAGGCAGGATACTTGCCCATGACCTCGCCGCTGAGCATTCCCACCCTCGACAAGTCAGAGGTCAAAGGCAAATACCAGTACGCACTCATGCCGATGGTCCCTCCAGGCGAGACGTCACGTCCAGCCGACGGCGTGGAGGCCGCCAGCATTCTCTCCGGTGACAACCTGGTCATTGCTGACTACTCGCCTAACAAGGACCTGGCTTTCGCATTCGTAAAGATGATCACCGATGCCGACGCCCAGTCGAACTACTACAAGATCTTCGGCGAGGTCCCCACGAACGTTGAGGCCGCCAAGGCTCTCGAATCGGATCCGCTTGTTGCTCCGGCATTGGATGCAGCCTCCAAGTCGGTAGCCACACCGTTCAGCGGTGCATGGGGAGACGTCCAGCTTGCCCTGACCAACGTTGCCGTCCAGACCATCCCCGACCTGTCTGCCGGATCCGTCAGCGATGCCAGCCTCACGGCACGCCTCAAGGATGCACAATCCAAGGCCCAGGCCGCACTTGACCGGGCCAAGTAGCAGCTGCTGAAAGATTATTTCAATGCCTCGCAAAAACGCCGGGAACACCCTGCAGGACGAGTCAGCTCGTTCTGCAGGGGGTCCTCCCCCACTCAAAAGTAGGAAGTACAAGGGTGTCACTGAACGCAACAGGCCTTTATGGTTGCTTGCACCGGGTGGCCTCCTCATCACGGTCATCATTCTCATCCCATTGGTGTTGGCCCTGTACATGTCAGTCATTGATCTCGATCAGTACACGCTTCGCAAATGGCTCACGACGCCCTTCATCGGGATAGACAATTTTGTTGAGGCCATCACTAAGACCGATCTTCTGCGGTCCATCTGGATTAGCGTATCTTTTTCAGTGATTGCCACAGTGGTGACTGTTCCGCTGGGTGTGGCTGCCGCCGTCGTTACTCAAAATCCGTACCGCGGCCGGGCCATTGTGCGAGCGGTCTTCCTCATCCCCTATATCCTGCCCTCATTCGTGGTTGCCACCGTGTGGCGCACAATGCTGCAGCCTGATGGAATTGTCAACGGCGTCCTAAACAATGTAGGCATCGACCCCACCCTGTGGCTCAACGGGCCAATGTCCTACTGGACTTTGGTTCTCGTGGAGATCTGGGCAGCCTGGCCGTTCATTTATCTGCTGGCCCTGGCTGGCCTGCAATCTGTCGATTCAGAAGTCCATGAAGCTGCAGCCATTGATGGTGCGTTGTGGTGGCGCAAATTGCGTGAAGTGGTTTTCCCCTACCTAAAGGGGCCAGTCTCTCTTGCATTCTTGTTGGCAACCTTGAACCACATAAACAACTTCACCTTGCCATACGTCCTCTTTGGCGCCCCGGCACCTGCAGACGTCAACGTCCTGCCCATTCTGGTCTACGTGACCAGCTTCCAGAGCTTCCGCTTCGGCTTGAGTGCCGCAATGGCCGTTGTCTCACTGATCCTCATCGCCATCCCCCTCTTCATCTACCTGAGGGCGGTCAAGCTCGACGTTTCCGACGATGGAGGAAAGAAATGAGCTCTCACACCCTGACTCACCCCGCTAACCCGGCTCGTAGCAAGAGCCGAAAGAGTCGCAACTCAGAAGTGACCCGGCTGATGCCAACGTGGCTCATTGCTGTACTGACCACCCTTCTCTGCATTCTTGTGCTGGTCCCCATCGCATACATCTTCCTCGCTTCACTGAACTCCGACATTGGTGTTGCTCGAGGAGAGTTTTGGCCCAGCGAGTTCTCCCTGGAGAGCTACACCAAAATCTGGGGAAGTGTCGGCCTGGGCAAGGGCATCATCAACAGCCTGATCGTTTCCGGGTCCGTAGCCGTAGTCTCTGCCATCATTGCCATCGGTACCGCATACGTACTGGTGCGGTTCTCGTTCGTGGGCAGACTGACCATGCTGCGCGGACTCTTGGGCCTCCAAAGCATCCCCGGCACGCTCATGCTGCTTCCCGTGTTCGTGCTGTTTGCTTCCATCGGTTCATGGGTTGGTATCACTATCATTGGCACCCTATGGGGTTTGTTTATTGCCTATCTGACATTCGCCCTGCCATTCTCCACTTGGGTTATGGTCACTTACTTGCGGGGACTGCCACGTGAACTGGAAGAAGCTGCCCGCATTGACGGAGCCTCAAACCTTGGCATCCTGTTCCGGATCATCGTCCCGCTAAGCTGGCCCGGTATCGTGGTCTCGGGTATCTTCGCGTTCCTGCTTGGCTGGAATGACGTCCTGTTTGCTTCTATTTTCACCAAGCCGGACACAGCCACAGCTGCGATTGTGCTGCAGACATTCAGCGCCAGCCAAGAAGGTGGCGCCATACCCGTGTACAGCCAGATGATGGCTGCGGCACTGGTCTGTGCTGCTCCTGTTGTCATCCTCTATTTCGTCTTCCAGCGCTATCTCGTCGGAGGCCTCACAGCTGGCGGCGTCAAGTAACAACTCGAGCCGGCAATGCCGGTGTATCCCAGCGGCACACAAGTCTCCGTATGGCCTTCTAATGCCGACGGTCCGGTGCCCGCCGGGAAACACCGGCTTGTCTATTTACATGCTTCGCGGCAGTGGGTGCGCAGACGCGCAACCAAAGCATTCTTCCCACTCACCTGACCATCCGCAGCTGCACCGGCCCGGCGCCCGTTCTAGTGCAGAAACCCTGGTTCCAGGCCTCCGACATCAAATTATGCGCCCACGTGGGCGCCAAGTTGGCACTCGAACTATGCGCAGAATGAAAATGATCTTGGGCCATGCGCATCCGGCGCTATGGGCGAGACGCACACGCAGGGCGACGTGGCATATATGCCCGCACGGGAACCAGCAATGCGCACGGTTGCCCGCCAACGCGCCCACGCGAGTGCCAACTTTCCGCCGGGTGCCATCCCGCGCCACGTTCAGGCCAAACCATGTGCCGAACGGTTCCAACGCCGTCACCAGCTCTGCGGCAGCGGCCGGCCTTCCTCATAACCGGCGGCCGACTGCACACCAACAATGGCCCGCTCCCGGAATTCGGCCAGTGACGAAGCACCGGCGTAGGTGAAGGAGCTGCGCAGCCCGGCCGTAATCATGTCCAGCAGATCCTCGACTCCCGGCCGGGCAGGGTCAAGGTACATCTTGGACGTTGAAATGCCTTCCTCAAACAACCCCTTGCGCGCCCGTTCGAAGGCTCCCTCAGCAGACGCGCGGTTCTGGACGGCCCGGGCGGAGGCCATGCCAAAGCTCTCCTTGTACTGACGCCCGGTGGCATCAACCTGCAAATCTCCCGGACTCTCATAGGTGCCGGCAAACCACGAGCCAATCATCACCTGGCTCGCGCCGGCCGCAAGCGCCAGGGCAACATCCCGCGGGTAGCGCACTCCCCCGTCGGCCCACACGTGGGCACCCAACCCGGCGGCCGCCGTCGAACATTCCAGCACGGCAGAGAACTGGGGCCTGCCAACGGCCGTCATCATGCGCGTGGTGCACATGGCGCCCGGACCAACCCCCACCTTGACGATGTCCGCGCCCGCCTCCACCAGGTCCCGCACACCGGCGGCGCTGACAACGTTGCCCGCCGCCACCGGAACGGACGGCGAAAGGGAGCGCACGGCACGCAGGGCGTCGAACATCTTTTCCTGATGGCCGTGCGCAGTGTCCACAACCAGCGCGTCCACGCCAAAGTCCAACAACGCAGAAGCCTTCGCGGCAACATCGCCGTTGATGCCCACGGCCACACCAAGGCGCAGGCGGCCGGCAGCATCCAGGGCGGGCTGGTAGATGGTGGAACGCAGCGCGCCGGTGCGGGTCAGCACACCCACCACCTCGCCGTCCCGCAGCACCGGGGCATAATCGGTCCCGGCCGCATCCAGCACGGCAAACGCCGAACGCAGTGCAGCGTCGGTCTGGTCCTTGGCGGCGGCAAAGTCGAGGTCGCCGGCGTCGGCCTGCTTCCGGATGTCATCGAACGGCACGGCATCCAGGGTCAGCACATTGGAACGCATGACCGAGGCCAGGGAGGAGAAACGGTCCACGCCCTCACAGTCCACGCCGCGCACCACACCGACAAAGTCGCTGCCGTCCACAACAACTACCGCATTGTGGGACCGTTTGCTCATCAGGTGGACGGCGTCGATCACGATGTCACCGGCAGTCATCAGCAGCGGCGTCTCATAGAGGGTGTCACGCTGCTTAACCCATTCGGTGACGGAGCGCAGCACGTCGAGGGGAACATCTTGCGGCAAAATCGCCATGCCGCCACGCCGGGCCACAGTCTCAGCCATGCGCTTGCCGGACACCGCGGTCATGTTGGAAACCACCAGCGGGATCGTAGTCCCGGTGCCGTCGCCGCTGGACAGGTCAACATCCAGCCGTGAGGTGACTGTGGAGCGCGAGGGAATCAGGAAAACGTCGGAGTAGGTCAGATCGGTGGCGGGTTGGTTCAGAAAACGCATAACACTCCCTGCTTAGAGGCCCTCGCGACGGCGCCAAGCTGCCGCCCGGGTATGAGTCTAGCCATCGTGTGATCCCTTTCACCGCAAAATGCTGCACTTTTTTCTCAAACCCATGGCGCGCCGGGGCGTAGATTGGCCTAGAGGCCACCCTGCTTACTAGACTTGTTGGGGACCGGGGTTTGTTGAACCACGGACAACTATCGAATAGGCTTCGCAGGTTTGTGCCGACAGCATCCATCGGTTTCGGGTGCCGCCGCCTTGCGCAACCTTGTGACAGCGGGCAACAAGAACTCATGGAAGAGGCGTAATACACGTGCCAGAGCAATCCATCCACCGTCTACCCGAAGAATTTGGCGGCAACGAGTGGCTCGTCGATGAACTGTATGAGCGCTACAAGGGCGACAAGAATTCCGTGGACACGAAGTGGTGGCCACTCTTTGAAGGCTTCGCAGCCGATGATGCAGCCGGCAACGGCCGTCACGCCGCAGCCCCCGTCACTGCCCAGATCCCGGTAGTCGCGGCTCCCATTCCGGCAGTTTCCGTCCCGGCTGCAGCTGCCCCAAGCACGACGGCGGCCCCTGCTGCCGCTGTTCCGGCAGCTCCCGCCGTGGCCCCCAAGGCGCCGGCTGCCCCGCGCCCGCCCGCGCCGGCCAAGGATGCCGCCCGCACCGGAGCCACCCCCATCCCGGCACAGCTGCCCAAGACTGCCAAGGACAAGTCCGTACCCGAAGAGTCAGTGAAGACTGTTCTGCGCGGCCCGGCCAAGGCCATCGCGGCCAACATGGTCTCCAGCCTGGAAGTTCCCACGGCCACCAGCGTGCGTGCCATCCCCGCAAAGCTGCTCATTGACAACCGTGTGGTCATCAACTCAAACCTGGCCCGTGCCCGCGGCGGCAAGGTTTCCTTCACGCACTTGATCGGCTTCGCCGTCATCAAGGCCCTGAGCCAGTTCCCGTCGATGAACGTCTTCTATGACGAGATCGACGGCAAGCCCGTTGCCGTCCAGCCTCCGCACGTGAACTTCGGCATCGCGATCGACATGCCCAAGCCCGACGGCACACGCCTGCTCATGGTGCCGAACATCAAGCGTGCCGAGACCATGAACTTTGCCGAGTTCTGGCGCACCTATGAGGACCTGATCAAGCGTGCCCGCGCCGGCAAGCTCACGGCGGACGACCACTCGGGCACCACGGTTTCCCTGACCAACCCCGGCGGCATCGGCACCGTCCACTCGGTGCCCCGCCTGTCCAAGGGCCAGGCCGCCATCATCGGCGTCGGCTCCCTTGACTACCCGGCTGAGTACCAGGGTGCCAGCCCCAAGATCATTGCGCAGAACGCCGTCTCCAAGATCCTGACCCTGACCAGCACCTATGACCACCGCGTCATCCAGGGTGCCGGCTCCGGCGAGTTCCTGAAGAAGGTCAACCAGCTGCTGCTGGGTGCCGAGAACTTCTACGACGACATCTTTGAATCCCTGCGCATCCCGTACGAGCCCGTGCGCTGGAGCCTTGACCTGCAAGTTGATCCGGCCGACGAGATCAACAAGGTTGCCCGCATCCAGCAGCTGATCCACTCCTACCGTGTGCGCGGCCACTTGATGGCTGACACCGATCCGCTGGAATACGTCCAGCGCAAGCACCCCGACCTGGACGTGCTCACCTACGGTTTGACCCTCTGGGACCTGGACCGCGAATGGCCCACCGGCGGTTTCGGCGGCGCCCAGAAGCTGCTGCTGCGCGACATTCTCGGTGTGCTCCGCGACGCCTACTGCCGCACCACGGGCGTGGAATACATGCACATTCAGGAACCCGAGCAGCGCGAATGGTTCCAGAACGAGCTGGAGCATCCATACTCCAAGCCGAGCCGCGAAGAGCAGCTGCGCATCGTGTCCAAGCTGAACTCGGCAGAGGCGTTTGAGACGTTCCTGCAGACCAAGTTTGTGGGCCAGAAGCGCTTCTCCCTCGAGGGCGGCGAATCCCTGATTCCGCTGCTTGACTCCATCATCTCCGACGCGGCCGACGACGGCCTCGACGAGGTTGCCATCGGGATGGCCCACCGAGGCCGCTTGAACGTGCTCACGAACATCGCCGGCAAGACCTACGCACAGGTCTTCCGCGAGTTTGAGGGCACCCAGGATTCACGCAGCGTCCAGGGCTCCGGCGACGTCAAGTACCACTTGGGCACCGAGGGCACCTTCACCTCCGACGCCGGCAACGAGACCAAGGTTTACCTCGCCGCCAACCCCTCCCACCTGGAAGCCGTTGACGGCGTCCTTGAGGGGATCGTCCGCGCCAAGCAGGACCGTTTGGACCAGGGCGAGAACTTCCCCGTCCTGCCCATCATGGTCCACGGCGACGCGGCCTTCGCAGGCCAGGGCGTTGTTGCCGAGACGCTCAACCTCTCCCAGCTGCGCGGCTACCGCACGGGTGGCACCATCCATATTGTTGTCAACAACCAGGTTGGCTTCACCACAGCCCCGTCCTCATCACGTTCCTCGGTGTATTCCACCGATGTTGCCAAGATGATCCAGGCGCCGGTATTCCACGTCAACGGTGATGACCCCGAAGCCGTCGTGCGTGCAGCCCAGCTGGCCTACCAGTTCCAGCAGCGCTTCCGCAAGGACGTTGTCATTGACCTGGTGTGCTACCGCCGCCGCGGCCACAACGAGGGTGATGACCCCTCGATGACCCAGCCGCTGATGTACAACCTGATCGAGGCCAAGCGTTCGGTGCGCCGCCTGTACACCGAGGCCCTGATCGGCCGCGGCGACATCACCGAAGAGGAAGCCACGCAGCTGCTGCGCGACTACCAGGAGCGCCTCGAGCGCGTTTTCGCCGAAACGCATGCCGCACAGACCTCGCCGATCCCGATCATCACCAAGGATTCAAACCCCATTTCCGACCTGGAGCGCCCCATCGCGCAGCAGGGCGACACCGGTGTGAACGATCCCCAGACCACGGCCATCAGCGCCGACACCCTGGCCCGTATCGGCGCAGTCCACCTGGCAGTTCCTGAAGGCTTCGAGATCCACCACAAGCTCAAGCCGCTGCTGGAAAAGCGAGAGGCAATGTCCCGCGAAGGCAGCATTGACTGGGGCTTCGGTGAATTGGCCGCCTTCGGTTCCCTGCTGATGGAAGGCGTCCCGGTCCGCATGGCCGGCCAGGACTCCCGCCGCGGCACCTTCGTCTCACGCCACGCAGTGTTCCACGACCGCGCCAACGGCGAAGTCTGGACCCCGCTGCGCGACCTCAGTGAAGACCAGGCCAAGCTGTGGATCTACGATTCCCTGCTCAGCGAATACGCTGCCATGGCCTTCGAGTACGGCTATTCCGTCGAGCGCCCTGATGCGTTGGTCGTTTGGGAAGCCCAGTTTGGTGACTTCGTCAACGGCGCCCAGACCGTCATTGACGAGTTCGTCTCCTCCGCTGAGCAGAAGTGGGGCCAGCACTCGTCCCTCGTGTTGATGCTGCCGCACGGCTACGAGGGCCAGGGCCCGGACCACTCCTCAGCCCGCATCGAGCGCTTCATGCAAATGTGTGCGGAAGAGAACATGATTGTTGCCAACCCCACCACACCGGCGTCGCACTTCCACCTGCTGCGCCGTCAGGCATACAGCCGTCCGCGCAAGCCGCTGATCATCTTCACCCCGAAGCAGCTGCTGCGCCTGAAGGCTGCGGCCTCCTCTGTCGAGGACTTCACGAAGGGCGGCTTCCGCCCCGTGATCGGTGAGCATGCAGCGGTGGAGCCCAACGCCGTCGACCGTGTCCTTTTGGTCTCGGGGCGCCTGTACTACGATCTGCTCGCTGCGCGGGACAAGGCCGGAGACAACAAGGTTGCCATCATCCGCGTGGAGCAGCTGTACCCGCTGCCGCTGGAGGAGATCAAGGCTGAGCTTGCCAAGTATCCCAACGCCGAAATCGTGTGGGCACAGGATGAGCCGGCCAACCAGGGACCGTGGCCGTTCATGGGTCTGAACCTGGCCCCTGAGCTTGAGAAGAAGCTGGTCCGTGTCTCACGCCCGGCGTCTGCCGCGACCGCTACAGGTTCCTCCAAGAACCACGCTGTCGAGCAGACTTTGCTGGTCAAGCAGGCGTTCGAGCGTAGCTAACGCAACACTGGTGCCCGGTCTGCAATATCAGGCCGGGCATCTTTTATTTGATTTTCAAGCATGTGCACAAGGAAGAGGCGCCGTGGAGAAGCGGGAACTGCGAATAGTTGCTGTCGGGGATGAATTGGTGGCAGGCGTGGGCGATCCCCGCGCCTTGGGCTGGCTTGGTCGGGTCCTGGCCAGGACCCCCAACGATGCCGTCACGATCGAGCCCTACGTGTTGGCGACACCGCGCGAGGGCACCGAGGCGCTGGCCGGCCGGTGGCTGCAGGAGGCCGGGCGCCGCTTTGATGACTTCCATGAAAACCGCCTGATCATTGGGCTGTCCGGGCGAGACATCGACTATGGCCTGTCCACGGCACGCAGCCGGCTGAACCTGGCGAACATTCTCGACGGCGCAACCCAACTGAACATCCCCGTGTTCGTGGTGGGCCCGCCGCCGTCGCTGGATCCTGCGCTGAACCGCAAACTGGCTGAACTGAACACGGCCTTCGCCGATGTCACCACACGCCGCAAGCACCACTACGTTGACACGTTCTCGCCCCTGCAGAACCATGAGCAGTGGCGCAATGACGTTGCCGCCAACGCCGGCGCCCCCGGCCAGGCCGGCTATGGCCTGATGGCCTGGCTCGTGCTGCACCGCGGCTGGTACCAGTGGCTGGAGATCCCAGAAGCCATGTAGTCTGCGCTTTTCCATCTGGCCCGCAGAAAATAGCGAAAATTCCCGATTTTGGGGTGTTTTTCGGCGTTTTCTGCGGGCCAGATGCTTTTTGTGAGGAACGACGGCGAAACTCGATTCTGTGCTGAGCGGCGCCTTGGGTGGGCGAAGAGCAGGAGCCGGGACGCGCCGTCGCGCTTCCCAATTTCGCGATATATCTTGAAATTCGGCGCTTCGCGTTATAGCGTGTATCTATCAACGCGATATAACGCGAAACAAGGGAGCTGCAATGAACGAGGAATCGTGGTCCGTCACCGAGCCACAGACACTGGAACTCAGCGGTGTGGCCGAAGTGAAAGTTGCCCTGGTCAAGGGCCGTTTCGACATCGTCGTCACCGAGGGCAACAGTACAACCTTGGAAATCTCTGAGGTTGACGGCCAACCGCTGGAGGTTCGCTTCAATAACGGCACTCTGAAGGTTGAGCACTTCAACTCATCGAACTGGCTGCAGCGGCTGATGAACTTCCAGCAGGCCGCCACCGCCGTCATCAGCATTGCCGTACCGGCCGGGACCCTGGTGACGGCGAGCACTGTCAACGGCGACGGCATGGTCAGCGGCAGCGCCAAAACCACGCTGCGCACCGTCACCGGCTCGCTCATGGCCGATGCCACCGAGGGCATGCTGAGCATCGACACGGTCAACGGCGAGGTCATCGCCCGCGACCACCGGGGCGCCCTGGTCATCAAGAGCGTATCCGGGGACGTCATGGCCTCCGGCGACCTCACGGATGTGCGTGCCAGCACGGTCTCAGGCAACGTCAGCCTCGACCTGCACGGCGCTACCCGCACCTTGAACGCCAAATCCGTCTCCGGCGAGATCACCGTCCGGCTGCCGGGCACAGTTGGCGTCGACGTCCGCGCTACCAGCGCCTCAGGCACCCTGCTGCTGGACCAGCAACGTTTCACCGTCATCGGCCAAAACACCACGGCCTCATCCGGACCGGAATCGCCACGCCTGACCGCGCACACCTCAACGGTGTCCGGTGCGGTCTCCATCGTCCATGCTCCCGTGGAACGCGCCGCCACACCCACACTGGAAAAGGAGGGCTTCTAATGCCTCCCGTCTTTGCCCATGGGGCCCTGCGACTGTACCTGCTCGCCGTCCTGGAACAAGGGCCGCAGCACGGCTATGAGATCATCCGTGCACTCACGGACCGCTTTGGCGGCACCTACTCCCCCAGCGCCGGAACCGTCTACCCGCGGCTGGCAAAACTTCAGGAGGAGGGCCTGCTGGAGACAACCATGGATGGCCGGCGCACCATCTATTCATTGACAGACGCCGGACGGGTTGAGTTGGAACAGCGCCAGCACGAGCTCAGCGAGGTACAGGCAAACATCACGTCCTCCGTGCGCCGGCTGGCCGATGAAATCCGCGATGAGGTGCAGCAGAACATGCGCACACTGCGTGCAGAACTGGCCGCCAGCGCCGAGTCGGCCCGCACCTCGGCCCGCCAAGGCACCAAGCCCACCCGCAGTGAACCCGCCGGCTCCGGAGGCCCACTCAAGGAAGCCGACTTCCTGCTGCAGCAGTTCCGCGATGAGCTGCGCGTTGAACTTCGGGTGCAGTCCGCCAAGAACACGTTGGACGCAGCCGCCGTGGCAACGATCAGTACGGTGCTGGAGCAGGCCACAGCAAGCATCAAGGCTGCACTCAACAGCTAAATTGGGCCCTCCGGTTAGGTGCACCTGTGCGATTTATGCGAAACTAGGTACGGATCGTTTTTGAAGATCTTTAATATGATTGGAGGCAGCTATGTCCAAGCGTTCACGCAAGCGTAAAGATCGTAAGAAGGGCGGCGCTAACCACGGTAAGCGTCCCAACACTTAAGACTTGACGCATCAAGCCAGTCTTGATGAATCAAAGCAAAGGCCTGTTCCACCACCTGGTGGGGCGGGCCTTTGTCATCCCCGGATCCCCCCCGCCAGCCACCCAGCCACCCAGCCACCCATCATCCAATCGGCGAGACGTGAGATATGGCGACTTAGCGGCCTCACAACCGCCTTACCTCACGGCTCGGCGTGTTGGGCGACCGGTCAACCCGAAAAAGCACCCGCGGGGGCAGCTTGCATGATTCGCGGCCGGTCCATACGGCGCGGATCGCAGTGGCTGCTCCCGCGCAGATATTTACTGCGCCAGGGCAGCGGTGCCGCTTCCGCGCGGGGCATCCCGTCCTCGCGGCTTCGCAGCTGTGTCCGGGCGTGAGCAAGCAGGCACGTTATTAACAAGAAGAATACTGTTCCAAAGATAGGCTGGAGGGACAGATCCACCCCGCCTTGAGAGAAAGCCGAAAATGTTCGCCATCGTTCTGCTCACCATGTTGCCGTTTATCTGGTTTGGCATGATCGCCGCCATCTCCTTCATCGAAACCCCACTGAAGTTCAAGGCGCCGGGCATGACGCACGCTTTGGGTGTTGGCATTGGACGGCTCGTGTTCAAGGTGCTGAACCTGGTGGAAGCGGTGCTGGCAGTGCTCATCGTCGGCGCGTGGACACAGCAACAGGAGCTGGTGACGCTGCCCATCGGCATCTTCCTGGCAATCCCGATCCTCGCGCTGGCACTTCAAATGGTGGTGCTGCGCCCGGCCATGGCCCACCGCACGAAGGCACTCTCGCACACGGCGCTCACACACAGCGGTAACACGGCGGTGAAGGCCAAGGTGGCAACAGTGACCCACATTGCCTACATCGGATCCGAGCTGCTGAAGGCCATTGCCCTGCCCATTGCCGGCATCCTGCTTATCGTTGCCGTGGCAACCTGACGCCGTGGAACGCACAAAGGATTCCGAATTCACAAAACGCGTGGACGTCGCCGAACCCGTGGCACGCACAGCACTCAACTCCGGTAGAACGGCGTCGAACCTGAACGCCTATGAACCGCACCAAACGCCCACCACGGCCCCGACGGACCGCCGCGACATCGCCACCCGGGGGGACATCCTGACCCTGGTGGAGACGTTTTACACCAAGGCGTTTGCGGACGAAACGATTGGACTCATCTTCACCGAGGTGGCGCACATGGATCTGCCCCGGCACATGCCCATCATGGCCGACTTCTGGCAGACAGTGCTGTTCAAGGCGGGCCTCTACAGCCGCAATGCGCTGAAGATCCACTTTGACATCCATGCCAAGGAAGCGCTGACGCTGGAGCATTTCAACCGGTGGCTGCAGCTGTGGACCAATACGGTCGATGAGCTATTTGCCGGCGAGAAAGCCGAGATGGCGAAGGTGCAGGCACACCTGATTGCGGGATCACTGCACCGCCGCGTGACGGGCCGGCCGGCAAGCCAATACAGCACCATCTCCATGCGCCCGCAGCAAACACGGCAGGATCAGCCGGGCCAGGCACCGGAAGCCGGCTGACAATCAGCCGCACCCGGCGAGAACTAAACGGCGGCGGGCTTGCCCTCGTGGAGGCGTGCCAAAATGGCGGCCTTCAGCGTTTCAGGGGCGGCTTCCTTGCAGGAACGTTTCACCACTGAGCGGATGACGCATTCAAGGTCATACTCGTCCGAGCAGTCGGCGCAGCCGTCAAGGTGTGCCTTGATCTCGCCGAGGTCTTCACGGGACAGGGCACCGTCAAGGTATTCGTAAATTCGAACGATGCGTTTATCGTCGCAATCGCCCAGGCTTTGGCAGTCGCCCATGGTCAGTTCTCCGTATCAGTTGGTTGTTTGGCGTCCTTGAGGTAGCCGCGTTCGACGGCGTAGTCAGCCAACATTTCCCGCAAAAGTTTTCGTCCCCGGTGCAGCCGTGACATCACGGTGCCAATGGGGGTGTTCATGATTTCTGAGATTTCCTTGTAGGCAAATCCCTCAACATCGGCAAAGTACACGGCCAGCCGGAATTCCTCCGGGATGGCCTGCAAAGCATTCTTAACATCGGAATCGGGCAGGTGATCCAAGGCATCGGCCTCGGCGGAACGCAGCCCCTTGGAGGTGTGCGATTCCGCCCGTGCCAGCTGCCAGTCCTCGATGCTGTCCGAGTTGGACTGTAGTGGTTCGCGCTGGCGCTTGCGATACAGGTTGATGTACGTGTTGGTCAGGATCCGGTACAGCCAGGCCTTCAGGTTTGTGCCTGGTTTGTACTGGTGAAACGCTGAAAACGCCTTGGTGTAGGCCTCTTGAACCAGGTCTTCGGCATCGCTGGGGTTGCGGGCCATGCGCATCGCAGCCGAATACAGCTGGTCGACGTACACCATGGCGTCGCGCTCAAAACGGGCACGCCTTGCGTCAGTGGTCTCGTTGGCAACATCTACATCGGCAACGTCCGTGCTCACCACGGCGGCCTCGGTGCTGACGGTTTGCTCAGGCTCGGAAATGTTCATCACTGTTGAGTCTATGCTCAGACTCAGCTGTCGCGCTGCCGCTGGCTGCGCAGCCTTGGTTAGTGTCTGCATTGCCGCCTTTCCTTCGCGTGGAATGTCACCTACCCGGCCCCTTCAGAAGGCGCCGCTAACCATATAAACCCGGGAACGGCGTCGTATATTCCGCAAACCCCGCCCCGAGGTGGGAGACTTGTACACAGCGAGAGCCTTCCGGGGGCTGGCCTGCGCCGCCAACGGGGGCTGAAAGCACCACTTAGGAGGCTTCCTTGTCCATTATCCGCATATTTGCCCGCCCCATGCTGGCGTCCTCATTCATCCTTTCCGGCATTGACCGGCTGCGCCATGCGGAGCAAACGGCGCAGCAACTGGCGCCGCTTTTGAGCCCACTCAGCGCAGTCCTGCCCGTTCAGGCGAGCGAGAAAACCCTGGCCCGTGTCCTCGCCGGGACCCAGGTTGGGGCCGGCGTGTTGCTGGCCGCCGGAAAGTTTGCCCGCCCGGCCGCCGTCGTGCTGGCGTTGACGGCAGGACTGGGCACCGTGGTTGAGTATCGCAACGCGGACACCACCACCAAGGAAAACCGCGCCCACCGCCGCAACCAGCTGACCAAGAATATTGGCCTGATTGGCGGGGCGCTGCTGGCCAGCGTTGACACCGTGGGCCGTCCTGGCCTGGCCTGGCGTGCGGAGAAGCTCATCGAGTCCGGCAAAAAGACCACCAAAAAGCAGTTGCAGAATGCGGACAAGCAAGTCCGCGCGCTAGCCCACGACGTGACAGGACAGTAACCACAGATGACCACCGCCCATTGGCCCGCACCCTTTTCGGCAACACCCCTGGACGCCACCGTCACCATTCCGGCCTCCAAATCGCTGACCAACAGGTACCTTGTCCTTGCAGCCATCGCCGACGGCGAGTCCCGCCTGCGCGCCCCGCTGCAGTCCCGCGATTCCGACCTCATGATCGCCGCGCTGCGCACCATGGGCGCCGGCATCAATGAAGTTCCCGGCAGCGGGGACGTCCCGGACCTGGTGGTCACCCCCATTCCGGGCGGTTTTTCCGCGCCCGACGCCGGTCTCCTCATCGACTGCGGCCTGGCCGGCACGGTCATGCGCTTTGTCCCGCCGCTGGCCGCCCTGGTGTCCGGTCCGGTGACGTTCGACGGCGACCCAGCGGCTTTGGTGCGCCCCATGGCTCCCATTGTGGCCGCGTTGGAAGGGCTGCGCGTGCGGGTCGAGGGCGCGGAGGACGGCTTCCTGCCGTTCACGGTCCACGGCACGGGCACGGTTGAGGGCGGCCATGTGCAGGTGGACGCCGGCGGTTCCTCGCAGTTCATTTCTGCAATCCTGCTGGTCGCCGCGCGCTTTGCCAACGGACTGCACCTGGAACACATCGGCGAATCCGTGCCCAGTGTGGACCATATTTCCATGACGGTCGAGGTGCTCCGCTCCCTGGGCGTGGTGGTTGATGACTCCACCCCGAAGCACTGGATTGTGCAGCCGGGCCCCATCGCCGCCTTTGACATTTCCCTGGAACAAGACCTCTCCAACGCGGGCCCGTTCCTGGCAGCAGCACTGGCCACCGGCGGCACCGTCCGCATCCCGAATTGGCCGACCAACACCACCCAGGTGGGCGACAAATGGCGTGAAATCCTGCCGCAGTTCGGCGCCACCGTGACCCTGGAGGACGGCGTCCTAACCGTCACCGGCGGTGCTGACATCCTTGGCGTGGACATTTCCGACACCTCGGAGTTGGCCCCGTCAACGGCTGCCATCTGCGCACTGGCCTCCACGCCGTCGCGCCTGCGGGGGATCTCGCACCTGCGCGGACACGAGACCGACCGTCTCGCCGCGCTGGTTGCCGAGATCAACGCCCTGGGCGGCCACGCCGAGGAAACGGAGGACGGGCTGATCATCAACCCAGCCCCCCTGCACGCCGGCGTGTTCCACAGCTACCACGACCATCGCATGGCAACGGCGGGTGCCATCATCGGCCTGGCCGTGCCCGGCATTGAAGTAGAAAACATTGGCACCACCGCCAAGACCATGCCCGGCTTCCCCGCCATGTGGGCGGCCATGGTGGCCCAGACTGCAGAACCGTCATTATGGGCGGACAACGCTGCGGCGGTTGAAGCCGGGGCGTAGGCGCATGGCACGGGATTACAGCAACTGGGACGAATCCGATGTCCGCGTGCGGGCCAACAAGAAGGGCAGCCGTCCGCGCACCAAGGACCGGCCAGCCTATGAGGACGCGGTCATTGGCCGGATCATCACTGTTGACCGCGGACGCTACACAGCCATCGTGGATGAGGACCTGCCCACGCAGCGCACCCTGATCGCGGCACGGGCCAGGGAGCTGCGGCGCAACCCTGTGGTGGCCGGGGACTTCGTGGCGCTCGTGGGCGACACCTCCGGCAATCCCGACACCCTGGCCAGGCTGGTCCGGGTGGAGGAGCGCCGCACGTTGCTGCGCCGCAGCGCAGATGACACCGATCCGGTAGAGCGGGTGGTGGTGGCCAACGCGGACCAGCTGGTCATTGTGGTGGCCGCAGCCAACCCCGAACCGCGCACCGGCTTCATCGACCGCGCCCTCGTGGCCGCCTACGATTCAGGCATTGAGCCGCTGCTGCTCATCACGAAAACCGACATCAAGGACCCGGCCGAGCTGCTCGCCAACTATGAGCACCTGGACATGACCGTCATCATCAGCCGCACGGCCGCCGACGGCGCATCAGGCATCGACGCCCGCAGCGACGACGGAGATTCCGCCCTGCTGGCCGGTGGCGCCGTCGAGCAGTTGCACGGCTACCTCGACGGCAAGGTCTCCGTCCTGGTGGGCCACTCCGGCGTGGGCAAGTCCACCATGGTAAACGCCTTGACCGGCTCGCAGCGCGCCACCGGCGGCGTCAATGCCGTCACCGGCCGCGGCCGCCACACCTCCTCCTCGGCGCTGGCGCTGCAATTGCAGGATGGGGCGCCCGGCTCGTGGATCATCGACACCCCCGGCATCCGTTCCTTCGGCCTGGCCCATGTGGATGCGGACCGGATTTTGCAGGCCTTCCCCGATCTGCAGCCCGGCACCGAGAACTGCGAACGCGGCTGCAAGCATGACAGTGCCGCCGTCAACTGCGGCCTGGACCCTTACGTTGCCGCCGGGAACGCGGGCGACGCCGGACCCGCCCGCCTTGCGTCGTTGCGCCGCCTCCTCGGTACCAGCGACCGGACGGAAGGACGCGCCGCGGAGAAGGAACTCGGCGCAACGTCCTGAGAGCCGCGTTCCCACACACAGGCCTCCAGCTGTCCCAAGCTGCCCAGGACCCACGCCCGGTGTGCCGCACAACAGTGTTCTGCGGCACACTCACCGTGAGTTCTGCGCAGCTTGGAACGCTTGGCCCACCCGCCCGCGGCGCACTTGGCTTCTGCCCACCATTTGCAGTCAAAGGTGCCAGGGCCTCTGCCCGTGAACGTATACGCACCACTCAACTCCGGTTGTGCGTATAGGCACTCATCCGCACCACTCACACCGAGTTGTGCGGATGAGTTTTGACGTGTGAACGCATACGCGCCACTGCACCCCAGTCGTGCGCCTAAGATCACGGGCTGTGCCCTGGCCAGTGTTTGCGCGAAATCACGATAGCGTGAGGCATATGACGATCCAACCCCAGACGTACAACGACGATCTCCGCCTGGCCCATGTCCTGGCTGACAGCGTGGACTCCCTGACCATGTCCCGCTTCAAGGCCCTTGACCTGGCAGTTGAAACCAAGCCCGACCTGACACCTGTCACGGATGCCGACAAGGCCGCCGAGGAGTCCATCCGCAGCCAGCTCGCCCGGGTCCGCCCGCGCGATGCAGTGCTGGGCGAGGAGTTCGGCAGCAGCGGGCACGGTTCACGGCGCTGGGTCATCGACCCCATCGACGGCACGAAGAACTTTGTCCGCGGCGTCCCCGTCTGGGCCACCCTCATCTCCCTCGTTGACGACGGCGTTCCGGTCGTCGGACTGGTCAGCGCCCCCGCACTGGGCAAACGTTGGTGGGCCGCAACCGGCACCGGCGCGTACATGGGCAAGTCGCTCGCCGCTGCCACCCGCATCCGCGTCTCCAACGTGGCCGAGCTCAAGGACGCCTCACTGTCTTACTCCTCGCTGACCGGCTGGAAGGAACGCGGCAACCGCGACGAGTTCATCTCGCTCACGGACGACGTCTGGCGCACCCGCGCGTACGGCGACTTCTGGTCGTACTGCATGGTCGCCGAGGGCAGCGTGGACATCGCCTGCGAGCCCGAACTCAACCTCTACGACATGGCCGCCCTGGTCCCGATCGTGCAGGAAGCCGGCGGGCGCTTCACCTCACTCGAGGGCGCCGACGGCCCGTATGGCGGCAACGCCCTGGCCACCAACTCCATCCTGCACACCGAGGTTTTGCAGCGCCTGAACCCCACCTGGGATGATCTGCTGGGCTGATCACCACGCCTGACGAAGTGCCTGTGGCGACCCAGAAGCACAGGTGGGTTAAGAACGACGGCGGCCTCCCGCCGTCGTTCTTTTTCGTTGCCTTGCGCTGGGGCCCGGAAGGGTGACGAAACGCTTCGTAACAAATGCGAAAGCGGGGAACTTGGGCTAATCTCTTGTGCATAGGTCACGAGTGCCAGCGCTAAACCCCGGTTTGCTGGCCGGCAACCCTCCTTTCGCGGCGGGGTGCCCCGGGTGACGACCTGGCCAGACCTGTTCGGTCTTGGCAAGCGCGGACTCCTTGGCAGCCAAAGGGTCCTTCGTCGAAGGAATTTCTCATGAGCCATGCCCTGCTGGAATCTGCACCCCTTGAAACCCTTTCCCTGATCGCCAAACCGCTGCTGCCCGTGGTGGGCCAGGATCTGGCTGCGCCGCTGATTCAGGGTGGGCATGTGCGGTACGCCAACCTTGATTATGCGGCATCTGCCCCGGCCGTTGCAGAGGTTGCGGCACATCTGAACGAGGTCCTGCCCTACTACGCCAGCGTGCACCGCGGGGCCGGATACGCCTCGCAGGTCAGCACCTCGGTGTATGAGAATGCCCGCCGGATTGTGGCCGATTTTGTGGGCGCCCGCGCCGACGACACCGTCATCTTCACGCGCAACACCACCGACTCCCTGAATCTGCTGGCCGGCTGCGTCGAGTCCATCCTGAAGCAGCGCGGCTTCACCGAGGGCCGCTCCAACGCCCACGGCGAGGTGCTGTACCTGGACATCGAACACCACGCCAACCTGCTGCCGTGGCAGGCGCTGCCGCACCGTTCGGTGGTTGCGGCGGACTCCATCGCCGCCACATTGTCCCGCGTGGAGACCCAGCTGCGCGCCGGAAACATCGTGCTGCTGGCCGTCACCGGCGCCTCAAATGTCACAGGCGAGGTGCTGCCCGTGGCCGAGCTTGCCGCCCTGGCCCACCAGTTCGGCGCCCGCATTGTGGTGGACGCCGCCCAGCTGGCCCCGCACCGCCGCATCGATTTGGCCGCCAGCGGCATCGACTACCTGGCGTTCTCCGGACACAAGCTCTACGCACCCTTCGGCGCGGGCGTCCTCGTGGGCCGCGCAGACTGGCTCGACGCCGGCGCCCCACACCTGGCCGGCGGCGGCGCCGTGAAGGAAGTCCGCCTCGAATCCACCAGCTGGACCGATGGCCCTGCCCGCCACGAGGCCGGCTCCCCCAACGTTCTGGGCGCCGCAACCCTGGCCAGGGCCGCCTCCGTGCTGGCCGCGCTGGACGCCGACGACTGGCACAACCACGAACAGCTCCTGCGCGCCCACCTCGTCGACGGGCTCAACAAGCTCGACGGCGTCACCGTCCACTCGCTGTTCAGCGATGCGTCAGTCTACCCGGGTTGCGGCAGCATCGGCGTCGTGAATTTCTCGGTCACCGGGTACGACGCCGGATTGGCCGCCGCATACCTCTCCGCCGAACACGGCGTGGGCGTGCGCGACGGAAAATTCTGTGCCCACCCGCTGCTAAACCGCCTGGGCCTGCCCGCCGGTTCGCTGCGCGCCAGCTTCGGCGTGGGATCCCGGCTCGAGGACGCCCAGCGCCTGATCGACGGCATCGCGGCACTGTTGGGTGGCGGACTCGGCTGGGACTATGTGGTTGACGCCGGCCGCTGGGTTCCCGCCAACGACAACCGTAGCTACCCCCACTGGGCGCCGAACACGCCGGGCACGGCCGGCGCCGCCCCCTGCACCACCAGCGACTGACCCACCCCCTCCCCTTCAGACGCTCGCTCACATACGGGGCACTTTTCCCCAACGCTCGCTCACCTACGGGGCGTTTCCTCCCGTTTCTTCCCGACGCGGTATCACCAGGTGATACCGCGCTCTCAAGAACCCGAGCAAAGCTGCAGTTGAATGAGCGAGCGTCGGGCGAAAAAGCCCCTTATGTGAGCGAGGGTCCTTGGAAACCGCCCCATATGTGAGCGAGGGTTAGGTAGACGGTAAAGTTGAGCGGCAGCAACCGGCAGCAAGCGGCACAACTTTTCAGGAGCACACATGGCGGGCATTGGCGGACCGGTCTTCGACGCGGAACGGCGCAGGCACATGGCTGCCGCATTCCTTGAGGGCGGGGACCACTATCACAAGGTCCGCCCCGGGTATCCCCAAGACTCCCTTGACTGGCTGCTGCAATCTGCCGGCGACAGTCAGGCCCTGCCGGTCCGCGATGCCCTGGACATTGGTGCTGGCACCGGCAAATACACGCAGTTGCTGGCGCGGCACGGCTGGAACATCACCGCAGTCGACCCCTCCGCGGACATGCTCGCCCAACTTTCAGCGGACCTCCCCCAGGCCACCACCCTCGAAGGCACCGCCGAGCACCTCGAGCTGCCTGGTGAATCCGCCGACTTAGCGGTCGTGGCCCAGGCCTGGCATTGGTGCGATCCCATCGCGGCCAGCACCGAGATTGCGCGGGTGCTGCGCCCGCAGGGAACGTTGGGGCTGGTGTGGAATCAGCTCGACGTCGAACTCCCCTGGGTCCACCGCTTGGCCCGGATCATGCATGCCGGCGATGTACACAAGCCGGATTTCCGCCCCACCATCGGGCCGGAGTTCAGCCCAGCCGAGCCGCACCTCACCGGCTGGGTGCAGGTGCTGACGCCGGAGGACATCATGGAGCTGGCCAAGTCACGCAGTTACTACCTTAAGGCCGCGGAACCCATCCGAGCCAAGGTCATGGACAACTTGAGGTGGTACCTCTTCGACCATTTGGGTCATGTGCCCGGCGAACAGCTGAAATTGCCATATCTGACACAGACCTGGCGCACCCGGAAGTTGTAAGCAGCACCCCGCAGCACCCGCCTCGACAGCGGAACGTCGTTGCGCCTATGATTTCGGTATACCGAAATTATGGTATTAGGCAACACGAGGGTGGCATTGTGCTCGACACTGTCAAGAAAAAACCGCTGCGGAAGAATCGTGGCGGACTGTTTCTGCTGCTTGGCCCGGCCTTCGTTGCCGCCATTGCCTACGTTGACCCGGGCAATGTGGCCGCCAACCTCACCTCCGGAGCAACGTATGGCTACCTGCTGGTCTGGGTGCTGGTTGCCGCCAACGTCATGGCCATGCTGGTCCAGTACCAGTCAGCCAAGCTCGGAGTCGTGACAGGAAAATCCCTGCCGGAGCACCTGGGCCAACGCTTCAAAACAAGAAGCCGGCGACTGTACTGGTTGCAGGCCGAAGTGGTCGCCATGGCCACCGACCTGGCCGAAGTGGTGGGCGGCGCCATCGCCCTGCACCTGCTGTTCCAGATCCCACTCCCCGTGGGTGGCTTGATTGTGGGCATCGCCTCCATGGCCCTGCTGACCGTCCAAAACCGCCACGGGCAGCGGCACTTCGAATCAATCATCATCTTCCTGCTCGTCATCATCACCATCGGATTCCTCACCGGCTTGGTCCTCAGCCCGCCCGATCCGGCAGGCGTCGCCGGCGGCCTCATCCCCCGCTTCGAAGGCAGCAACTCCGTCATGCTCGCCGCGGGCATGCTCGGGGCAACGGTCATGCCACACGCCATTTACCTGCATTCCCAGCTGTCCAAGGACCGGCACCCGGACGCCCGCAGCACCCCGGCGCGCCTGCGGAAGATTCTGAAGGCGACCAGGCTCGACGTCGTGCTGGCCTTGATCCTGGCCGGCGCCGTCAACATCGGCATGCTGCTGCTGGCCGCCTCAACACTGGGCGGGGTTTCGGGAACCGACTCCATTGAAGGCGCCCACACGGCCATCGTGGACAGCCTGGGGCCGGTGATCGGCGTTGTCTTTGCCGTGGGCCTGCTGGCATCGGGGCTCGCGTCAACTTCGGTGGGAGCCTACGCCGGGGCCACCATCATGAACGGCCTCCTGCACGTGCGCATTCCGCTGCAAATGAGGCGCATGGTCAGCCTCATCCCGGCCATCATCCTGCTTTCGGTGGGCGTGGACCCCACCTGGGCGCTAATCGTGAGCCAGATCGTGCTCAGCTTCGGCATCCCCTTCGCCCTGATCCCGCTGCTGCGCCTGACCGCCAGCAAAAAGGTCATGGGTGAACACCACGACGGCCTCCCCCTGCGCCTGGCCGCACTCATCAGCGTGGTCCTGATCGTGGCACTGAACGCACTGCTGCTGTGGCTGACCTTCACGGGGCAGGCCTAGCGGGTAGGGTTGGGGATGTGAAACAAACTGCCACATCCTCCAGCATCGAAGACTACGTGAAGGTCATCTACGCCTATACGGAGTGGCAGGACAAGCCGATCACCTCGAGCGTTCTGGCTACCCGGCTCGGCGTCGCGAATTCCTCGGTCTCCGAGATGGTTCGCAAGCTCAAGGACCAGGGCCTCGTGGACCACCAGCCCTACAGCCCCATCCACCTGACCCCGCAGGGCCTGACCCTCGCGCTGGCCATGGTCCGGCGGCACCGGCTCCTCGAGACCTACCTGGTCCGCGAGCTCGGCTACACCTGGGACGAGGTCCACGAAGAGGCGGAACAGCTGGAACACGCCGTTTCAGAGCACTTTATCGAGCGGATGAGCACCAAGCTCGGCCACCCCACCCGCGACCCTCACGGCGACCCGATCCCGGATGCCACCGGCCGCATCACCATGGTCCGCTCGCACCGCCTCGACGAGCTCGATGCCGGCCACACCGGCCGCATTTCGCGCATCAGCGACCATGACCCCGAGCTTTTGCGCCATCTGGAAACACTGGGCATCGGCCTCGACACGCAGCTCACCGTCCTTGACAGGCCCCCTTTCGGTGCCGGCTGCCAGGTCCGCCTGGCTGATGTTCCGGATTCTAAGCACGACGCCGGACCCCTCACCTTGGGTGATGAGGTTGCCGCCTCGCTGTGGCTGTCTTCCGTGGGAACACACCCGGAGTGCACCGTGCAGGACGTCACCGGCGGCTCCCTGATGAGCGAACACTACGCAGACAATTAGCGACCACCGCAGGCCTGCGCCCCTTGCAGCGCTGAGGCTCGGCAGCCCGGCGGCTCCGGCCGCTCCGGCAGCTCGGGCAGCTCGGGCAGCTCCTAAAATATTGGTAGCCTGCGTGAATGCCCGCAACGATGCCGTTTTTGCAGCCACCCCGCTGATCCTGGGTATTGTTTTCCTGACCGTGGGAATCGTCATTCACAAGCCGGGGAGCAGCAAGTGGCCGCTCGTGCAGGGCGTGGCGATTCCGTCCGGCTTCAGGGCCACCGAGTTTGAGTGGCGCAGCCCTGACGGCGTGTTCTGCCGGGGCCGCTCGTTGGCCCACACGATTCCGCTGCGGCCGGGCAACCCTGTGAGCGTGGCTTTGGACCCCAATGACTGCACCCGGTTCCGGCTCGATGGCGCGGCTAAGGCGCGGGGCGACTATGGGTTGGGGTTTCTGCGCGTTGGGCACGCAGGATGAAACGCTGCACCTTGCCGCTGGGCGTTTTAGGCAGTTCCGGGACAAAATGAACCCGGCGCGGGTAGGCGTGGGCAGCAAACTTGTCCTTCACCAGCCGTTGCAGCTCGGCAACGAGCTCTTCGGAACCCTCCGAGGCATCACGCAGCACAACATACGCTTCAAGGACTTCGCCGCGGATCTCGTCCGGGGTGCCGATCACGGCCGCCTCAGCGACGCGTGGATGTGTCACCAAGACAGACTCAACGTCGAAGGGCCCGATGCGGTAACCGGCCATAATGATGACGTCGTCGTCGCGTGAGGAGAAGTAAATGTAGCCGTCGGCGTCGCGGCGCCCGGAATCGCCGGTGAGGTACCACTCGCCACCTTCGCTGAAGCGCTCGGCCGTTTTCTCCGGCGCAGCCACATAAGCGTCAAACCACATGAAGGGGCTCTTGAGCACGTTGACGGCGATGCGTCCGGATTCACCGTCGGGAGCGGAAGCGTCGGAGTCCTCAGAAAGTACGTCCACGCTCCATCCCGGCAACGGCTCCCCCATGGAACCGGGCCGTAGATCCTCTTGGAGTCCGTCCGCCCAGGCGTTTCCGGCGACCATGCCAAGTTCTGTTTGGCCGTAGTGGTCGTGCACTTCTAGGCCGAAGGCGTCACGGCCCCAGGAAATGACGTCAGGGGTCAGCGGCTCTCCGGCACTTGAGGCCCGCCGCAATGCATGGCCGGCGCCGGGCGCCGATCCGGCGCGCAGCGAACGGTACACGGTGGGCGCGGCGGCAAAGTTTGTGACGGCGAACTTCTCCATGACGGCCCAGGTCAGGTCCGCACTGAACCCGGCGGACAGGAGCAGCGACCGGTCGCCGGCAGCCATGGGTGCCAGCAGCGCGAAGTACAGTCCGTAGGCCCAGCCGGGATCGGCCATGTTCCAAAAGACGTCGTCAGCGCGAACATCAAGGCCAAATCGGTGATAGCCAACAAAGGAGGCCACGGCGCGCAACGGAATCGGAACGCCCTTGGGTGTGCCGGTGGTCCCGGAGGTGAACAACTGCACCAGGGCGCCATCGCCGCCCACGGCGACGGAACCGCCGTCGTTCGACAAACCGGCAATGGTGGGCAATCCGCCGTCGGACTCCCCTGAAGAACCGGAGGAATCCGGAGAATCCGAGGAAAACAGAGCGGAGGTCCCTGCCAGCAGCTCGGCAAAGGAGTGGTCGTAGCCAAAGGCCTCACCACGGGCCACAATGACCGGCAGCGACGCGTCGGTGGGAATCTCGCCGGGAGGGACGAGCTTGCGACGCTGGTCGGCGTCGCAAATCACCAGCTGCGCACCGCTGGACTGCAGCCGGAAGGCGATGGCGTCGTGGGCGAAGGCCGTAAAAAGGGGAACATCCACGGCGCCCAGGCGCCAGATGCCGAGCAGCGCGATGACCAGCTCGGCGGACTTGCCCATCAGCGTGGCAACATGATCGCCGCGCCGCACGCCCAGGGCGGTTAAAGCAGCGGCGAACTGCGTGGACTTCTCCCGCAGCTCGCCGTAGCTAATATCAACGAAGTTCAGTTCGGCATCAATGACGGTGAACGCCGTGGCCTCGGCGGGATGCCGATCACACAACAGTTCAGCCGCATTGGCACCGGGCGCCGCGAAGGTATCCAATAGCTCCTGCACGCGTGCGCCCATGATCCCCACTGCTATTTAGCCTTCACAGTCCTTGCAGTACAGCAAGCCGTTCTTCTCGCGGGCCACCTGGCTGCGGTGGCGGACGAGGAAGCAGGAAGAGCAGGTGAACTCGTCGTCCTGGGCCGGGATGACCTGGATGATGAGCTCTTCGTTGGAGAGATCGGCACCGGGAAGGTCCGTGCCTTCGGCCGTGTCCGAGTCTTCGACGTCAATGTGTGCCGTCTGTGCACCGCCACGCTGAACCTGGAGCGCCTGCAGCGACTCTGTCTCGTGGTCTTCATCCTTGTTGCGGGGTGCGTCGTAATCCGTTGCCATGCGGTTTTCAAACTCCTGAACTGCTCGTGATATGGGGTGTGGTCTTTCAGCGCCCCATACTAGCCCCTGAAAGCTGAAAATGCGCCCTGAATTCCCTGTTGTTTTCCCACAGCATAGGGTATGACTTTCATTTTTGCTGCAAACTCGGCAAAAATGGCTCAAATCCAAGGAGGAAAGTCTCGGGCTGTGGCCATTCTCACCCCGCCAAACCACCCGTCCGGTGCCACCCAGCAGCCCTGGAGGCTGCGGCGAATCGCCAGCCATCATGCTGGGATCTATCCTTAGAAGAACATGGCTAACAACTCTTCCCCCCGCACATCACTGAATCGCCGCCAGATGGCCCAGGCCCTGAACATTCCCCCGGAAATGGCCGCCCGCAACGGCATCCCCTCCCGCATGAGCGCCGCCGAGGTTGCCGACCTGGATACCAACCCCCCGGCATGGCTGGCGCAGTCGCGGGCCAATTCCACGGGCAAGCGCCCCGTGTGGGTGGATTTGCGCTGCTACCTGTGCGATTTCCTGGAAGTTGCCCGGCCCAAGAAGTGGTGGCCGGAATTCACCTATGTCATCTGCGACTTCCATGACGACAGTGAGCTGCCTGACCCTGAGGCAGGTCTGCGTCGCAGCCAGTACGACGGCGTGGGGAGCCGATTCATTGGCATCGTCGACTCCCAGGATGGCTAAGGCCGCAACGCCCCACCCGGTGGCACTTAGCGTGGGGGCCTTCCATCGAGTAGGCTTCACGGCGTGAGCGTTTCAGCAAAAAATTTCCAGCACTGGCTCACTTCCGTGGCCGGCTCCACGAGCCAGGCGGCTTTGTGCCGCGCGGCCGGCATTAAACGTTCGACGCTGGCCCAACAGCTGGTGCGCGGGCGGGTCTCGTTGGCCACAGTTGCCGCGGTGAGCCGTTCGCTGGGTCTGCAGGTGGTCACCACCTTAACTGAATTCCCGCAGTTTGAGGACCTTGCCACTGGAATCAAGGCGCCAACCCAAGCGGAAGCACTGAGCCAAATCGCCGATACCGATTTGCTGCAAGAAATCCTGAACCGCCATGCTGCTGCGGAATCGTCAACCACGTCACCTCAGTTGACACTTTCCCCGTCTCATCACACCTCCTCGGTACGCACGTGGCTGGATGCCGTTGACACCACAGAGCTGCGCCAGAAGGTCGCCCGGCAGGCTGACATTGCACCGCAGAATTTATCGGCACAAATCACGGCCAACAGGCTCACCGCGGAGCTGGCCATAGAAAGCGCCCGAATTGCCGGAGTCGGCCTGACCAACGGGTTGGTAGCCACAGGTTTCCTCTCGCCGGTTGAAGCCGGTTGGGAACCACAGTCCAGGGAACGAGCTTTGCGGGACACCCCTAACAGTGTGCTGGTCCTGACGGTGTCACACCGACTTGAAATATTGGGCCGTGCCATGCGCCGGTCAGAAGACGACACCGCTGCTGTGCGGAGTATTTGGGAGAACCTGGGATGACATCAACTGTGCAATGGGCAGCACTCATTGCGTGCCTGGCGTGCACGGCTTGGCGGATTCCAGCCATGCTGAAAGGCCGAAATCGCGGCCTTTTTTGGATTTTCGCCATGACGTCGCTGTGCGTCGGCCTGAGCATCCCCGCCATTTACCTACCCGTCGATGCGTTGCTGGGCGGCATCAACCTGGCAAATGTCATCTTACGCCTGAGCTTGTTTGCCGCATTCTTCCTTCTGGCTGCCAAGGTTGCTGCCGCCTACAACTCGCCGTTGGCCCGAAAACTTGTCCGGGGCCCGGTGGGAATAGCCGTTTTGGCATTCTGCTCGCTGGGCATCTGTATCAGCTTCTTCGTGTCCCAAAAGGCCTCGTCAAGCACCGGGCTGTCAGAGCTGGAGCACGAGCCCGCACTCGCCGCCTACATGTGGTTTGGCATGGCGTACATGGCCTACGCAGCGGCTTGCGTGGTGATCCCCACAGCCAGGGCCGTCTGCTCGCGGCGCCCGGTCCTTGACAGGGCCTCAGCATTGCTCATGTGCATTGGCTTCGTTCTGGTCCTGGCCACTGTGCCCCTCCAGCTAGCCCCCAACACCAACTACGCGGTCCTGAAGCTGGTCTCATTCAGCGCAATTCTTTGTATCGCCGCTGGCTTGTCCTTGGTGTGGCTCTCGTTCATCCGCAGACCCATGCGCCCCAAAGCCGTACAGTAGAAAACTGCCCGGCGGGTTCCGCAAAAATTGGAATGTGCACTTTTCCATTAGTTCTGTCATAATAATGAATGTGTGAACAACGTTTGCCAAAACGAAAAACGCAATCCTTTGGGGGTGAGTGGTGGTTCGGCGTAAGAGCCGGTCCACCACTCAGTTTATTTAACAGCCTGCTTGGCAGTCTGACCATGCAAGGCGTGTGTCCGCATTATTTACACTCCGCCCGTCACGCCGATTCTGCCCGTAGATGTCGGGCCCCGGCGCCAAAAGCGGCATTCCAGTCATTGTCGAGTGACGTCAGAGCGCTCAGTCGGCCTCTCGTCCGCTTACAGTTAGCCATCTGGCTAACACTGCAATTCCAAGCTAAAGTAGGCTCGATCCAAGGGTGATTCCCGAGCATCCTCACCTTTGTCTGAGCTTCACGAGAAAATTCTGCAAGCTTCCGATCACTATGCAGTAAAGCCCTCGGCAATGCAATGAGAGTGCGGCGCGGGACTGGTCGATCGAATTGGTTTTACACTGGGGAAGGAAACAAGTCGTCGAATGAACGTGGCGGACCATACTTACGGCAGCACGGCGAGCATCTACACGCCGCGAGGGCTCAACAGCCATTCGACCATGGCGCGGCCACGAGTCATGGCACTTCTGAACGCGGCGACGTCAGATCCCCTGTGCATAGTGCGCGCGTCTTACAGGAGCGGCAAGTCCGTGGCGTTGCGGCAATGGGCTGCCGACACCAACAAGGACCTCCTGTGGCTGCACGTGGCACAGCACATCGCCACAGCCGAACAATTCTGGCTCCAGCTGCATGATGCTTTGAGTAGCCATCTGGGCCTTCCAAACATGCCACCCGACGATCCGGATTTTTCCGTCTCCCCGATCAGCCACCTGACAGCATTGCTCAAGGATGCCACACCATTCACCTTGATCCTTGAAGATTTCCACTGGGTCCAGGGCACCGGGGTGGCACACGGATTGCTGAGACTCCTCAAAAGTGCCCCGGAGCTGAGCAATGTCATCACTGCCCGGTCCGCTCTGGCGATTGAACAGGCACAGATTTCCGGCTACCTGGATCTTCGCGCCGTGGGGCCCACCCAGCTGCAATTCAGCCCGGAAGAGGCTCTGGAATTCCATGCTGGAACCGTGTTGGAACCCATCAGCAACCAACTGAACGAGCGGTTGCTGGGCAAGCCCACCCTGCACAAGGCCGCCCGCCGGGCATCCGAGGAACCCCGGCAGCCCACAGTTGATTTCGCCGACGACGTCATCCACAAGGTCAGCGCCGTCATGCATCGAGAAATCGTCGCATCCCTGGACCAATGGATGGATGAGGAAGTTGGTGCCTTCATGGCCGCCACCTTGAACCTTATGCACTTTGATCTGGACCTGGTCCGCGTTGTCGCCCCTGACGGCGATGTGGCCGCATACATCCTGTTAATGGAAGAAATCGGCTTCTTGGAGTCAAGGGACAGTTCGGGCACCACCCTTTATGAATACCCGACCGTATTCAAGGACATTCTCAGTACGCTCCTGTCCACGGGAATCTCGGCCTGTCGCAGCGCAACGTTGGCAGCGGCAGCTGCCCACGAATTCGACAGGGAATCCTATCTTCCGGCCTTTGTCTACGCCCTGGACAACAATGAC
Organism: Arthrobacter sp. PAMC 25486; assembly: GCF_000785535.1. Taxonomy (NCBI): domain Bacteria; kingdom Bacillati; phylum Actinomycetota; class Actinomycetes; order Micrococcales; family Micrococcaceae; genus Arthrobacter; species Arthrobacter sp. PAMC 25486. Next base: position 1,621,614 of record NZ_CP007595.1, read on the forward strand.
TTCCGGCTGGGCTCAAGCGTGCTGGTCCGGTCCGGGCTGGACCTGCTGTTTGACCCCACCCAAGAATTTTCAGCGGCCCTAAAAAAGATTCCCAACACCCAAATCGTGAAGTACCCGCTTTTGGCCCTGACACTCGGTGTGATTTACATCGCGGATAAACGCACCCGCTTCAAGGGCTTGGAGTATTTCGCCCTTGCGCTCACTTCATCCAAGCTGCAAGGTAAATCACTGCCACCGGAGGAAAAACTCGCGGTGAATCTAGCCCAGGCCGTGTCCTTACGGCTGACAGGGCAGTTCAAGCTGGCTGCGGCGTCCGCACGCAGCGGCCTGAAAGATCTGGCAGAACTGCCGCTTACGGATCGTGACCAGCTTGGCATCTTCGAATCAATCGCGCTAGGCCACTGGGGCTTGTCATTGCTCTTTGTTGGCGATTTCAGCGCAGCCACCCGGGCGCTGCATCTTGCCGTGTCAACTGGTGAACGCTTCGGCTCGCGGCAAGCGACGTTCTTTGCCACAGCTCTTCTCGCCTATCGCTACGCCGTGGATGGGGATTTGCAGACAGCGGCAAAATACGCAGAGGTTGCCCAGGCCACCCAACCGGACATGCCCGCCGTCGAGCTTTACCAACAGACGCCGCTAAACATGGCACTGGCTCTGATCGAGTTGGGCAAGCTGAATCCTGACGCCGCCGCGACGCACTTGGACAAGGTTATTTCGGAGACCTCCACAAGTGAGTTCTGGGGGCAGCTGCGTGTCATCGAATCGCGCATTGAGCTGTTGCGCGGGCATGCTGGGATGGCCGCCGGGCGTCTGGAGCTGGCACTCCTGAACAAGAAGGAGCTACCCGCGCTGAACCCTGTGGATGCGAACGAAGTCGCTGTGGTGCGCGCGGAGCTGTTGATGGCCGGTGGCAATGCCACAGGGGCCCAGTCCGCCCTGAGCAAGCTGCCCGCCAAGAGTGTGGCCAGGACGGTGGCGCAGGCCCGTGTGAGGCTCGGCATGGGCCGGCCAGGGGAGGTTGTGGAGCTGCTGGGCGGACCCCTGCGCTTCACTTCCCTGCGGCAGGCGTTGGAGGCGCAGATCCTGCTCACAGTGGCACGCCTTCACCTGCAGCCGGCAGCATTGGTCCGGGCGGACATTGAGAGGATTTCCAGCAGCATCTCGGTTCTGGAAAACCAGTGGCCCCTTGTCATGCTGTCGGAGCCGGATTTGCACCTGTTGCTCATGAGCGCCCAGGAACTGGGTGTGCCGTGGCCCCATGCGGACGTGCTGCCGCGGGGGCTGCTGCCGCATGCCCTCTCGATGATCACCCTGACTCCCCGTGAGCGCTCGATTCTGGGCACCCTCGTCGAGACCGGCGACCGTGCTGAGATTGCCCGCCTGCACTTTGTCAGTGTCAACACCGTCAAGTCCCAGTTGCGCTCGCTCTACAAGAAGCTGGGGGTCGCCTCGCGGGAGGAAGCTCTCCTGATCGCGCACCAGGAGCACCTCCTCAAGCCCTGAATGTTGGCCCCTTCTCTTAACCAGCCGTGGCCCTGCTCCCTCCTTTCGGAAGGCGCAGGGCCACAGTTGTTTAGCGGGCGCTCAGCCTAGTGCTGTGCTGGGGATGTACGACGGCGGCGGGCAGTCAGTGCCACGGCGCCACCTCCCAACAGGGTCAGCAGCAGACCCATTCCCATCAGGAACGCGCCGTCGAAGCCTGTGTTGGACAGGACATCGGTGGCGGGTGCCGTGGTGGGTGCGGGTGCGCTTGCTACGGGCGTTTCGCTAGGTGCGACAGCACCCGGTGTCTCGCTCGGGGCAGGCTCGCTCGGCGTGGTTACACCAGGCTCCGTGACCGGTGGCTCCACCGGAGTGGTCGGTTCGGTCGGTTCGGTGGGTTCCGTGACCGGGGGAACCACCGGGGTGGTGGGTTCGATCACCGGAGGCTCGACCGGAGTGGTCGGCTCGATCGGGGTGGCCTTCAGCACGAAGCCGAAGTCCAGCGACGGATCCCGGTCACCATCGTTGGTCAGCCCCTCAGACTTAGCAGTCCACTCAGAGGAATCACCCTCACGGTCACCCGCACCCGACTTCGTCGGAACATAGCCCTTCAGAGCTTCAGCCGACTTCTCCTGATCAATGGTCACCGTGTAGGACTCGCCATCCTTCAGAACCGGCAGGTTCTCAAAGGTGTACTTGCCATCCTTGTCCGTGGTGGTCGTCCCGATCTTGGTCGTGCCATCCGGACCAAAGAGATCCAGAACAACACCCTCAATACCAGGCTCACCCTCATCCTGACGACCGTCACCATTGGAATCAACCCAGACAAAGTCACCAACAGAAACCTTCGGAGCAGGAATACCCGGCTCGATCGGAGTCCACTTCAGAACCACGCCGGCATCCCACGTCGGGTCAATACCCTCAGAGGCCTTGAACTCGTGGTCGTAGTCCTTCGTCAACGCCTTGTTCTCCCCATCAAGGGTGAACTTCGCCGTCAAACCAGTCGACGGATCAACATCAGAATCCTTGGCGTCATTGGCATTGCCATCAGCATCCAAAGCATCCTGAACCGTGAAGTTATACAACTTCTTCTGATCATCAGTCAGCTCAAACTTGACCTGGTACTCACCAGCAGGCAACTCATCAAACATGTACCAACCAGCAGCATCAGTATGCGTCGTAGCGACTTCTTCACCGGCACCATTCAAAAGCGTAACCTTCACACCTTCAAGAACCTCAGAATCACCCTGCAAACCATTCTTGTCCGCATCAACCCACACGTAGTCACCCACAGCATAGGACTTGTCGACAGGCGTGTTGTAGAAGGTGGCAGCCTGCGAGGACCCGTCCGCTCCAACAACAATCTCAATGGTTTCATCCGACTTGGCATAGCCGGAAGGTGCCTTGATTTCCTTGACCGTGTAGGTGCCAGGCGTGCGCACGGTTACGTTCTTGACTTCACCATCAACACGAACACGCAGCGCATTGTCCTGAACGAAGACATTGTCAACGACAATTTCACCCGCGGCATCAATGATCTGGAAATGGGCCTTCTCATCCGAAATGACGGTCGTCTGATCGGTCGAGTTGAGCTTGGCAATTCCCAACGGGTAACCGTCAGAGGGAGTGATCGTGGCCTTGTTGCTTCCAATGACGTTCACGATGGCCTCATCGGCCTTGAAATCTGTGATCCGAACCAGGATGTTTACAGAAGCTTCACCTTGCTTAGCATCAAGGACTGTCCCTTCCTTCTGGAACAGAACGACCTTGCCTGAAGGCGCATCAACCGTAGGTGCATCGAAGCGTGCCTGGACGTTACCGTTCAAGTCTTGAGTGCCAGTCAGCGGATTGGCACCGTCATCGACGTTTGCATCTGCAACGAAGCCAACGAACTCAACACCTGCAGGCAACACATCGACGACGTCGAAGATTTTGACTCCGTCGTACGTACCGTGGGGAATCAAGGCAACATTGTAGACAAAATTTCTCTGGACCAGATTGCCGTCGGCATCGATTTCGGCACGCAGGTTCTGCGTCCACTTAGCGTTGGGCGTGTCCCGGACTTCCTTGCGAACTTCTGCCTCGTCACCAAACGAAGTTGCTGTTGTAGACGTCTCGGACCAGTAGAGGGCCTTGTCATCTTCGCCGAAAAGGGTTGCCTTGTTCTTCACCTGCAACGTCTGCTTGCCCGTCACCGGCTTGGTTTCCAACTTCAGGATCAGCTCAAAGTGCTTGTCCAGTCCCAAATCGTTGACCAGGGCGATGCCCGCAGCATTCAATGCAATGACGAGATTCCCGTCAGCATCCAACGAGACGTCGAAGAGCTCGCCGCCCATCTCATGCCACCAGTCATATTGGGCGGTGATGCCTGCCTTGATAGCAGCCAAGTCGCTCAGGTCAAAGACATTGGAGTCAACATAGTCAACGATCTTGCTCTTGGTCAGATCGACGCCCTTGCCCTCACCCACGCTGAACTTGTATTCAATCGTGGCTGATTCATCCTGTTTCACCACCACCTGATTGTCGGTGGATTCCTTCTTGAAGTAGGCGTCATCTTTGAAGCCTTCGTCGCTGTCCGTGAAGGACGTGAGCCACGCATTCCGGTCGTACCCGATGTTGCTGACCTTGTCAGTTCCATTCACGTAGTTCCAATTGGCCCGGTTGGTGAACTTATACTTTGTTTCACCTGGAACATTGGTCCACTCGGTATTCAGCTTGTCAATCGAGTTGATGATGGCCTTGACCGCAATGGAGGCCTTCAACGAGGCGTCCTTGCCAACGTTGATGTACAACGTCTGACCATCAACGAAGTACTTACCTACGTATTTGTCATTGGCAAACTCCTCCGGTGATACCGGCTCAACCTTTTCCAGAACAATGCCAGTTGCCGTCACGAATGCAGCATCCGCGGTGTTCCAGCGAGCTTGGGGCGGCAGCGGGTCTGAGATAACCACATTGCTTTTCAGGGTCTTCAGTACGTTGTTGCCGTCCCATTGGGACAGATCTGTATTCAGCGTGTACGTGATATCCAGTGGCGGAACAAGAGCTCCGTTTTCGTTCGGGCTGACGGCCTTGGTTTCCCAGTCAGCATTCTTCCAAAAGGCTTTGCCAGTATTGGGTCCCGCAGCCGCGGGATCCGCGGGGACCTTGCCGCCGAAGGAAACCGCCGCATCGCGGGTGTCCGTGTCACCGAATGTCGCGATGTTCGTCAATGAAATTGAAAAGTTTCCGCCGGTGGTCTTTTCAACCATGTCTGCTGCGGTCTGCAGTTGCGCTTCAAGGGCCGCCCGGGCTGCCTCATCGGCAAGGACGGCCTTGTACTCGATGACCGTCTTCGACGTTGCAGGCAGATCCAGCGAACCATTGAAGGTGTTACCCGAGATGGGCGGTACAAAGGTGACCGGTTTTGTCTCCTTGTTCAGCCCCTTCGGGTCCCAAGAAGTTTGCGTTGCGGTAAATGAATCTGCATCGTAGACCATTCCTTCCGGAAGCTGATCCGCAATCGAATATCCCGGTTTGGCTTCCCTGGTGTCAACCGCCAGCGAGTACTTGATCGGGGCGCCAATTGCGCCTGCGGCGAGAGTGACTTTTCCGGTCGCTGCATCGTAGCTAACAAAATGACCAAGATTTCCGTTATTCGATATCCACTTGGAGGAACCGTCATTGACGCTGGCGAAGTCGTCGCCATCGTTCTTGACGATAACGTCGAGGCTGCTCTCTTCTCCATCAACGTTCCACTTGATGGTTTCGTGAGCGCTGCGCTCAACCTTATTGACTGTGAACTTTAGATCAACGACGCCTTGGTCTGTGCCGCTTGGCCACGGGTCCTTGAAGGTGAGAATGACACTGTTCGGATCCGTGGGATCAGGTTTGATTGACTCAATCGCATCGTTGGCAGCTGGCACCGGCCCCAGCGTGACGTGAGCACCCAGCTTGATCTTGACCGAGGTTCCGGCACCAACAGCCTTGCCGTACTGGACCTTCATGGTGATCTCTTGACCCTCGGTTACCACCTTGTTGCCGTCGTATATTTCACCGCCCACTGTAACAGTCGTGGTGATGCCATCTGTTGCAGCATCTGCCACACCGGCCCCAACACCTATGAGGGCCGCGAAAGTCAGCGCGATTGCAATCGCGCTCGCCAGTGCGGCCTGCCACCCCCTAGCAAGCCTGCTTGCGCCATTTCCTTCAAGAGTCAATGGCACCGCCTCTGGTCGTCTTCCGTGCATTTTCGTTCCTCTGTTGTCGACTTAAAAATGGAAACCGCGGTGAACTCCGTAACTAGAGTTTTGAGACAGACAAGAGTCCCCCACCGCAACATACAAATATCCAATTCTCATAGTTCCAGCATGCCTTTGACGATTGTCCGAAAGGTCAGGATTTCACCCTTGCACTTAACCCTTTGGGCAACCCAGAGACGGAAAAACAGCATGAATCCGCAAGAATGCGGCCCGCGTCACATTGCCCATTCGGCTGAGCGGCAACATTGAGATGCAGGAGCTCCCACCCCGAGCGCGTGCCCTCCGTCAAGAAAGCCCCAGCCATGAGCGTCGGTGTCTTTGATCTATTAACAGTGGGGACTCGCCCGTCCAGTTCCCACACGTTTGGCCCCATGCGGGCAGCCGCAGCCTTTGTGCGCGAACTGAACGAGGCCGCCCTTCCGCAGATCGCATCCGTCCGGGTTGACCTATACGGTTCCCTGGCTGCCACCGGCCGCGGGCACGGCACCATGACGGCCGTACCGCTGGGACTGGAAGGCCGCGAGCCCGAGCTCATCCTCCCGGAGGAAGTCGAAGCCCGCCTGGCCGCCTCTGCGTCGGACGAATCCCTTAATCTTGCCGGCCGCAGCAAACTGCAGTACGGTCCGGACGGCATCATCCTGCATCCGCTGACCATCTTGGCCAGGCACAGCAACGGCTTGAAACTCATGGTCAGCGACGCCGCGGGAAGCACCGCCCATGAGGCCACCTACTTCTCCGTGGGTGGCGGCTTCATTATCCGCGAGGGTGAAATCGAGTCCGCCGCGGAGGAACTGGAAAGCTCCAAGTCCGCCCTCCCCCACCCCTTCAGAACCGCGGCCGCGCTGCTGGCCCACTGCCGCACCTCCTGAGAAAACTTCAGCGGCGTCATGCTCTCCAACGAACTCGTCACCCGCAGAGAGGACGAGATCCGCAGCGGCCTCCTGCACCTGCGCGACGTCATGGACGGCTGCAAAAATTCCAGTCTGGCCCGCGAAGGCTTGTTGCCTGGCGGACTGAAAGTTCGACGCCGGGCACCAGACTGGCTTGCCCGGCTGCGGCAGGAAGACCCCGACAGGATCCCAAGTTATGGCAGGAATGGGTGAATCCGGTGGCTCTGGCGGTGAACGAAGAGAACGCTTCCGGCGGGCGCGTCGTCACGGCCCCTACCAACGGTGCTGCCGGCATCATTCCTGCCGTCATGTTTTACGCCACCCACTACATCGATGCGGTCCGCAACGCACCGCAGGAGGCGATTGACGACGTCGTGGTTTAATTCCGGCTCGCGGCAAGCGCGGTGGAGGTCCTCCACAAGGGGCAGGCCTCCATTTCCGGCGCGGAGGTGGTCTACCAGGGGGAGGTGGGATCGGCATCGTCCATGGCGGCATCGTCCATGGCGGCGGCGGGACTGGCCGAGGTCATGGGAGGCACACCTGAACAGGTGGAAAATGCGGCGGAAATCGCCATGGAACACAACCTGGGCCTGCCCTGCGATCCCATTGGCGGGCTGGTGCTTATCCCCTGCATCGAACGCAATGCCATCGCCACAGCCAAGGCGATCAATGCGGCGAAGATGGCGTTGTGGGGCGACGGCCACCACCATGTCACACTCGATGAAGTGATCATCACCATGCGCGAGACCGGGCGCGACATGTCCTCCAAATACAAGGAATCAGCCATGGGCGGCTCGCCGTGAACGTGGTGGAGTGCTGAGCCGCTGAATCCACCCAAGAGTGGCTTGTCAATGAAAAACGTCCAGCAACCAGCCACTCAATTCGGTCGGGAGATGTGAGATCACGCCCGCTCGGAGAGGGCGTCATCGCACATCTCGGCGGAACCGAACAAAAAGGGCACAAAAAAGGGCCCGTTCCCTGCCGCAATGGCAAGGAACAGGCCCCAATAGGGATGTGGAGATGGGGAGAATTGAAAACCCCTAAGGCCCTAATCTGTATCACCTCATGTGCCACTGGGGCGCTAAAACAAGCGGAAGTTGACCCGACCTAAGCGCATCCTCCCCTATGGTTGTTGCGCTCCGCAACACAATTTTACCCCCAAATGACCCCAAAAACAGGCATACCCCCTCCCCGTATGAGCTATACGGGGAGGGGGTATGAATTATACGCGGGCGGGGTATTCTTACCCGAGGTTCAGCAGCAATGAGTCATGGCGGTTGGCGACTCCGCGAACCAAGCTGTCGGCCGTCTTGATCTCAACACGGTCCAGAGTCTCGTCGTCAAACCCAACGAGCTGCAAAACAGCCATAGCGCCCTGCTCCAACTCCGCCTTGGTAACCTCACCCTTGGTAACTTGCGCAGTAAACACAACCGTGCCGGGCGACGGGGATTCAGCGCTAACCAAGTAGCCCTGGATGTTCTCGGGGTTGGCCATAAGAAGTTCTGTACTACTAGTTACGCCTCGCGATTCCAGCCATGCGTCATAGACCTGCTGTCCATAGTCAACCTCGGCAGCTTTCTCAGCCGCCGCCGCCTCAGCTTCTTTTGCCTTGGCATCTTCCGCAGCTTTAGCCGACGCCTCATCAGCTGCCGCCTTTTCGGCTACGGCCTTCTCGGCTTCGGCCTTCACCTTGGCCTCTTCCGCCAACTTGGAGGCCTCATCCGCTCTTGTCTGTTCTGCCTTCTCGGCATCCGCCTTTGCAGTATCCACAGCTTGGACCGTGGTTTCATCCACTGCTGACACCTTGTCCTTGTTGACTGGCGGCGACACGATGGCGGTAATTATGGCGGCGACAATGAAGATGACGAAAAGCCCGACGATCACCGAGCCAATCCAGATCGCTACCTTGGCCAGCTTCGGCATTTTCTTCTTGACTGTGGTTTCCATGATTCCCCTAAATGGCGCGGTGATGATGCGCTGATTCTAGCCAGCAGTTGAGGCAATGAGTGAATCGTTACCAACCCGCTGCTTGATTGTCTTACCCTCGGTGTATCCTAAAATTTCTAGAACACTTGTTCTAACTTTGGAGGACTGCCTTTTGACAAACAACCGTCTCAACGCGCTGGTACGCGAGACCCCCGACTCTGAACTGCGCGCCGCATGGGGAACCAGCCCTGCCGCAACACGAGCCAGGAAAGCAGGAAAGCGCCCCCTTACCTTGCGAGAGGTGGGGGCGCTTTGTGCATTGCTTGGAATTAGAACCAGCGATCTTCTGGACTAATCCTATCTTCGGCCTTGGCTACTATGTCTCGAAGTGACATACCGAACGCCTTGGCTACTTCATATAGCGTCGGAAGCGGCATTGAGCGGTGACCTTTCAGGTACCGGTTCAGTGCCGCTTTTGTTATGCCTATCTTCCCGGCCAGGTGGTCTTGACTCCACTCGCGTTCAGCCAGCTCCACGCGGATCTGCTTGGACAGTGCAACTTCTAAAGGGTTCGCTTCATCTTCCATACTGGTAACTTTAGTATCCAATACGGATATTTGCAACACCGCAGAGCATAAAACATTATCCAAGTGGGCAACTTGCGTGTTGACAGGTGCTCAAAAGGTGTACTACGGTATCCATATGAACAACACAAAGATAGTGCAGGCCGCAGTGGTCCAGAAGATTGAGAACCACATGGCTGCCAAAGGAATCACTCGCAAGGAACTCAAGGACGGCCTCAATATGGGCTACGAACGGTTCCGCAAGCGCATGAGTAGCGAAATCCCATTCAGTGTCGAAGAGCTTTGGGCTATCGCCGGGATTCTTCGAACTAGCCCCCTCGCGCTCATGCCAGAGGACGCGGCGGAAGTTCACTCCTTCGCCGCATAAGAAAAGCCCCCAACTATATCGAGTAGCTGAGGGCCAGTCACAACAACCAAACCAAACAGAAATGAAGGTCATCATGACTACCGCAATCGTACCAACCATCGAGAACCACACCAACGGCCTGATCGTCACCAGTGAGACCATCGCACAGGGTGCAGGAGTTGAGCACCGCGCAGTCTTGCAGCTGGTAGACAAGTACAGGGATGAAATCGACACGCTTGGCCAGACCGCATTTGAAATGCGCTCTGGTGAGATCCGCAATCAGGGTGGTACCGGGCGTCCAGTTCGCACCGCTCTCCTGAATGAACCGCAGTCCAGCCTCCTGATGATGTTCATGCGGAACACGGCGCAGGTTGTCGCGTTCAAGCTCGCACTCGTCACAGCGTTCTACCAGATGCGCAACCTCATTGAATCGCCCATCGTTCAGGAAGCACTCTTCGGAATGGACCACGACGGGTTCATGCTCGGATAGCCAGTCCACCAGCTCCCCGCCATGCCCACCAAGAATGGCCGTCACTGGGTCAACCCCAGCCAGGAACGCAACGACCGCCTAGCCGCCATCGTGAAAGCGGCGAACGGCGCATGGGTGCCCGTCACCATCGACGGGTTCACCGACAAGCAGCACGTACAGCTCGGCTACGGAATCCGCTACGGCAAACGCACCAGTTTCCCCCGAGGCCAGTACGACACCGCCATCCGAGACAACACCCTCTACATCCGCCACACCGCAAAGGAGATCACATCATGACCATCACGCTCCCCCAGCCCATGAAGCTGTCGGACCTTGATCCCGATGCGCTGTACACGCCCGCACAAGTCGCGCCACTCACCGGATTCAAGGAAAAAGAACTGCGCCGCTACTGCATCGAATCCGGATTCCACACCCGCATCACACGCCAAAAGATCATGCTCGACCAAGGCAACGCGAGAGACATCATCGCCTGGGTCAAAGCCAAGAACGCTGAGCCCGTCATGAACGACGCCGGCGAAATCGACTACTTCAAGTAACACTCGCACCACCCGCCGCAGCTACCAGCCGGCCACCTTCGCCCACCTCGGGCACCACACCCCCGCATCACATCCGTTCGTGGACCTCGGTCCCGACGCAGAAACGAAGGATATTGTCATGCCCGAAAACGACACGGCAACTGGATTCAAGAACCGCATCATCGAAGCTGTACCCGGAGTCAACCACAACTTCGCTGCACGTTGCGCCAACCGCATCAAGCGGCGCGCTGATCGTATGCAGGAAGAGTTCGACTTCTACGAGTCACTACGCATTCTAGGGCTTGTCAGTGACACAACAGCCCGTGATGCTGTCCGCAACTTGGAGACGGTGACGGCGTGACTCCGGATGAGGCGTTTACCAGTCTCTGCTTGGTGGCGTCATTCGTGTTCATGGTTGTTGCGGCGAACTCTGCACTCAACTCGCGTACGGAATCGGAACGTGCACGCGACGCTCTACGCCGGATTCGCGAATCAGAAGGTGAAGATTCTGACCGGCTACCATCCCGCCCGCGTAGTAAACGTGAATCCTTGCCTGAGCGTGATCATGAATCATGAACGGCATGTCCTGGTCAACTCTTATTTGGTAGAACTGTTCGTTGTTCAGGATCTCCAGCAGCTCGATAGGTTCACTTGTCGTGTTTTGAAGCATGATGACTCTGCCGCTATTGATCTTGTTTGATGTGGCTACTAGTGGCGGTAGTTTGAGGTTCTCCACTAGTTTTCGTAGCTCGCTGGCACTTGTCTCTGCCGCTTCAACTCGGCGGTCTGCGTTCCGCTCGGCCTTCTCAGCTGCGACCCTTGCCGTTTTTGATCGGTTCGATGACCACCAGGACCAGATAGCAAAGATCAGTGCGGCTGCTGTGAATGCGAGATTGATCCATGTTTCAGTGCTGAGCCCTTGATTCACTGCCCCTTCTACAGGTGCCGTCGTGGCATCTACCAACTCAAAGAACACAACAAACCCCCACATAAAAGTAAGGCACCCACTGCCATGGGTGCCTTTTCTGTTCCCTGAAAGGAAACAAGTTGAATACCCAGATTGTACCAATTGAACGCGCCGAGGATGGCGCACTGATCGTTTCCTCACTGACCATCGCGGAGGGCGCGGGTGTTGAGCACCGCGCCGTCTTGCAGCTTGTGAACAACAACATCGATGACCTCGAAGAGTTCGGAGGGGTCGCATTTGAAATGCGACCCTTTGAAACTGCGGGCGGCACACAAACTCGCCGAGTGGCCCTGTTGAACGAGCAGCAGTCCACCCTGGTCATGACTTACCAGCAGAACACCGCACAGGTTCGCCTCTTCAAGATGGCCTTGGTCCGCACGTTCTTCCAGATGGCGAAGGAACTGCAGGCCGCGCCGGCTGAGTTGTCGCGCATGCAGATCCTGCAGATGGCGTTGGATGCTGAGCAGCTGTCCATGGAGATGGAGCGCAAGAACAACGAGCTGACTGCCAGGATCTCTGAGGATGCGCCGAAGGTTGCGTACGTGCAGACGTTTGTCGCCGCTGATGACCGGATTACGATTCGTACGCTGGCGGGGAATCTTGGCACGCCGGAGCAGGAGTTGCGGGCGTTGCTGGTGCGCAAGGGCTGGATCTACGCCGAGCAGGAAGAACGCTGGTCTGAGAAGCGGCAGGAACTTGTGCGCCGTACACGCTACTCCGCGTACTCCGATAAGAAGGCCTACTTCCAGAACGTGCTTGTCCATGACGCTCCCCGGTTCCGTGGCGGCGATGTGATGCACACGTTGAAGGTAACCCCGGCCGGTGCAGAAGCTATTGCACGGCTTGTTGCCCGCACGGACATGGACGGCGCGGCATGAGCGCCACAGTGTTTTTCGCATCCTTGACTGGTGGTGTGCTGGAGCGTCGGTTGACGTCTACCCCGTCGGATAAGGCCCAGTTCACGGTGCGGTCGGTGGGTTCGTCGTTTGAGCCGTTGACAGTGTTCCTGTCACCGGCTGAGGCGGCTCAGTGGGCGGCGGAACTCACCAAGTACGCGGTGTCCAAGTGACCGCGTTGGGTGGGCCGCTGATCCTGCTCGCAATCGTGGCTGTCGGCTGGGCGTTCGTGGACGTGTTGCGCGGCATGGATGCCTGGCTGTTCGGCGGTGAAGACTCATGAGCCTCTACTACCAAGATGATCACGTGACGCTGTACCACGGCGACTGCTTGAAGGATAGTCGCGAATGGTTAGCTGCTGACGTGATGGTGTCAGACGTTCCGTATGGCGTCGATTACAACAGCGGCGCACGGAGGGACACGCTGGCCCGGTCCATCGCAGGCGACAAGGACACTGGCGCTCGCGACGATGCCCTGTCTGCGTTTGCCGGAAAGCCTGCGCTGATCTTTGGGACTTGGCGCATCCCTCGACCATTGGGCACTCGACAGGTCCTCGTTTGGGACACCAAGGGGGCGCTTGGAATGGGGGCCATGGATCTGCCGTGGAAGCCCGCGCACCAAGAGGTTTACGTGATCGGCTCCGGATTCACCGGTAAGCGGACCACGGACGTCCTGACCTATGCGCCGGTTCAGTCCATGAGTCGGAATGGCCGCGAGCACCCGCATCAAAAGCCTATTCCGCTCATGCGTGACCTGATAGCCAAGTGCCCGCCCGGTGTGATTGCCGACCCTTTCGCGGGCAGTGGCTCGACTTTGGTAGCCGCAAAGAACTTGGGCCGCAAGGTGATTGGCGTGGAACTGGAAGAACACTACTGCGAGATCATCGCCAAACGATGCGCCCAAGACGTGTTCGACTTCGGGGCGATCTGATGGCGTACGTCTATCGGGGTGACCGGCCGCTGGTGGTTGGGAAGGAGCCTGAGAAACCAGCCCCGCCACACGCACCTATCCAGGCGCCGAGGCCCAAGGAGACGCGCACTGTTCAGCCTTACGTGTGCGGCACGTTGCGAGCGTACCGGCATCACCTCCGCCAAGGTGACCCCACCTGCCAAGAGTGCCGTGACGCAGCAGCGGCCACGAAACGTGCCAGCTACAAGCCGCGTCAAAAACAGACGCCACTGAAACCATGCGGCACGAAAGCCGCCTATGCGCGCCACCTCTACCACAACGAGGAACCCTGCGCCCCATGCAAGAAAGCTAACCGCGACGAAGCCCGCGAATGGGAAGCCGCGAAGAAAGAGAAGCCATGAACACGTTTATCAGCGCGAGGTCCCAACGCCTCATGGGGCCAATACCAACCAACGATGAGGACCGGGAAGTAGTTGCCCGCCGCGTTGAACAGGAACCCGACGCCGAACTACTTAAGGCGACTCTGGGGCTGTCATGAGCCGCCGACATTCCGCAGCGTTCGAACAACTCGTAGACCGCGCTTTCGATGATGAGCGCGACTACGACACCATCGCGGCCGAGGCAGAGGACCGCCTCATAGACCGCGCAGACCAAGAAAGAAAGGGCGAATCATGACCGTAGAAGAAGAAGCTGCGAAGGCTGAGCACGAAGCGAAGTTCACGGCATACAACCGGGCCCCAAAGTTTCGGCACATCACCCGCGAACTTGAAGGCGTCGTTGAGCGCGAGTCCTACATCTACTCCACACCAGACGGCGCTGTTGAACTTTGGCGACGACCTGAGACTGGCGGACTCTCGTGGAGCAGCACCGGCCACATGGGTGGCGTTGAGATCCATTCACCCAAGCCGCTATATGCAAATCAGAAGCAGAACCCCGGATACTGCGCGCACGTCTGGGGTGGCAAATGCTGGACGAGCGGATCATCCATGGCATTTGACCAGTACGAAGAAGAGTTTGGCCAGCCTGACTACATCAAGGCAGAACTGGCGCGCTGGCACTCCAACGAATTCGATAGCCCAGAAGAGGACGAATCATGAGCCTGCACGTTTACGAAGGCATCGACCAGGGCACGCCGGAGTGGTTCGCGGCTCGTGCCGGCATCGTTACGGCATCAGTCATGCACCACTTGATTACGGCGGGCTCACCTGATGCGATGACGATCGATTGCCCTAACTGTGGCTCGCTTGCTGGTGATCCGTGCATGAGTCTGGCGCGGAAGGTTCCAGCACCGATCAAGACCATTCATGGTGAGCGCTCGGCCACTGCTGCTGACCTGCCGCCCGTGTACCGAGTGGCTGACAACCTCGGCTCACAAGGCCTCACCATGTCCCTTTCGGCTGAGCGGATCACGAGCTTTGTGGAGCCGATGCCCATGTCCCGCGATATGGAGCGCGGCACGTTGGATGAGCCGTACGCCCGTGATGAGTACAGCAGGCGTCACGCGTCCGCTACTGAGCTTGGGTTCATGGTGCGTGACTTTGGCGCGTACAAGATCGGCTACTCACCGGACGGGCTAGTTGGTGATGCTGGCCTGATCGAGATCAAGTCACGGAAACAGCGCATCCAGCTCAACACGTTCCTGGATGGCGTGGTTCCTGCTGAGAACATGGCGCAGATCCAAACAGGACTGTTGGTGTCTGGGCGTGAGTGGCTGGATTACGTCAGCTACACGGGTGGCATGCCACTGTACGTCGATCGCGTCTACCCGGACCCGGAATGGTTCGACGTGATCCAAGATGCCGCAGCCACCCTCGAAACCAATGCCACGAACATTCTTGACCGCTACCTGGCCGCGACCGAGGGCAACCCGCCAACGGAACGCATAGATCACTGGGAAGAGCAGGACATTTTCTGATGGACATTTCAGAGACGTTGGCCGCTAAGTCGGACCAGCAGAACTACGACGATTACCTGCTCGGCCCGCGCACCGTGACAATCACGGCGGTGCACGTTCCTGGCGGTGACCAGCCGGTGCATATCGAGCTGGCCGAGTACCCGGGCCGACCATACAAGCCCAACAAGAGCATGCGCCGCGTACTTGCGAAAGCATGGGGCCCGGAGTCTGGCGTATGGGTTGGCCGCGGACTCACCTTGTTTGGCAACTCGAAGGTCAGCTATGGCGGGAAAGCTGTTGGCGGTATTGAGATCGCGGCCATGTCCCACATTGACAAGCCGCTGAGCCTGCCCCTGACGTCCAAGCGTGGACAAAAGGCAGTGTTCACCGTCCAGCCCCTCGCAATGCCCACACAGCGCGACTGGCAGCAGGAGATCAGCATGGCCCCTGACACGGACACGCTGAACCGGTTGTGGACCGAAGCGCCCGCGCAGTATCAAGACGCAATGAAAGCCCGAGCAGCACAACTGAAAGAGGCGCAGTAAATGGCTGGCGAAACTACCATCACGGTAATTGGCAATCTGACTGGGGATCCAGAATTGCGATTCACCCCGTCTGGTTCGGCGGTTGCGAACTTCACCATCGCGAGTACTCCGCGGACGTTCGACAAGAACAGCAACGAATGGAAGGACGGGACAACGCTTTTCATGCGCTGCTCAGCTTGGCGCGACATGGCAGAGAACATTGCCGAAACGATGGACCAGAAGGGAATGCGCGTCATCGTCACCGGGCGACTGACTCAGCGGTCCTATGAAAAGGACGGGCAGACTCGCACCGTCATGGAATTGGAAGTGGACGAGATCGGTCCCTCGCTCCGGTACGCAAACGCCAAGGTCAACCGCACCCAACGCAGCGGCCAGGGCGGGCCGCAGTCGGGCCAGCACGAGCAGGGTACGTACAGCAACCAGCAAGGCCAGCAACACGCCCAGCAGCCCGCACCACAGGGCAACGGCGGCAACTGGGACAACCAGCCGCCCGCGAATAACGGCGGCTGGGGCAATGGGCCGTCTGACCCGCCCTTCTAGCCAGCACCACCACCCATCCACCTAGGCCCGTCACCCGCGGGCCTTTTTTGTACCCAAAAACAGGAGCAAGCATGAGCGACACCACTGCCCCCAAGTATCCAGAGGTTCACGTCCGGTTGACCGGCAATGACGGAAACGCATTCGCGATCATGGGCCGAGTTTCCCGCGCACTCAGGGAGGCGGGACACGGCGCTGACGTGGCTGAGTACCGAATCGAATCAATGGACGGCGACTACAACAACCTGCTGCGAGTCGCAACCAAGTACGTCACCGTCAGCTAGCCCCCAAGTGACACCAACCCCAGCCCTGCGCAGCCGACCAGCTGCGCAGGGCCCACCACTTCTAAGGAGACTTACATGAGCGACAACGACGCAGCGATTGAGCAGATCGCGAAGGACGTTTTTATCAGTGACAACAGCAACGCCGCGGACCCGGAGAAGGAATGGGACAACGCACTTGCCGCAGACCGAGGTTACGCCCGCTACATCGCCCGTGGCCTGCACTCGCTCGGATACACGAACAGCATCGTCCATCAATGCTGCGTTGACGCCGAAGCAACCAAGCCTCGCACCATCACCACCGTGTACGAGCTTGACGTGCTGCCGGTGCGATCCGTTGTCCTGGCGCATTGGGTGGACGGGTCGCAACCGGACTACACGATGATGAGGTGCGCTGAGGGCGGGGCAAGTTCCCGTGGCTACGGCCTCGCTGACAAGCGGCATTGGCTCGGCATGGCCAACTGGGGCGCGGTCCTCACCGTCCTGTACGAGCCTGCCCAGTGACCCGCGATTTGTGTTGCCACTCCTGCCGCGGTCCGCTCGGCCTGTGTGTCAAGCGTGACTGTGCCCATCACATCAAGAAGCAGGCCACAGAAGACCGTGATGACCGCAGCCTGCGCCTCTACCATGACCCGACCAGCCGCCAAGCCATCAACAACGTGACCCGCCGCCGTAGGACTCGTGGGAGGCGGCGGTGAGCGGGTACGCGCATGGCGAGTCGCGTGCCCGTGCTGCCGAAGTGATCGTGTCGAACTCCCGAGTCGAAGCGGCAGGCATCATCACCCAATCCGAACACCAAGCAGCCGCAATCATCCGACGTGCACATAACCACGCCAACCGCATCGAAAACAGTGCACGGGAGTATGCAGCCTCACTTGCGCCTGATCGGGCTAAGGCTGACCCAAGCCTGTACCAAACACTCATGCAAGAACGATACGGAAAACCCAAGAAAGGAGGCTGACTCTTGGCACGCGACAGAGCGAACATCAACACGAATATCTGGACGGACACGCACTGGCGACAACTAACACGTGATCAGCAGTGGCTGTACAAGCTGATCCTGACTCACCCGGAGCTGTCCTATGCCGGAGTGTCCGATTGGCGCCCTGGTCGTCTCATGCAGTTCTCTGCTGGCACGTCACGGCAGGAGATCGAGCGAATCGGCGCTGAGCTACAGGCTGAGCGGTTCATCCTCATTGATGAGGACACGGAAGAAGTTCTGATCCGGTCCTTCCTGCGCCATGACGGGATCTTGAAGCAGCCGAAATTGACCGTATCAATGGTGAACGCTTACGCCGCGGTGGCTTCAAATAATATCCGCGAAGTGATTGTTTATGAGCTCGCCCGGTTGCATAAAGAGGCGCCGGAAACTAAAGCTTTTGAGAATCCTAAGGTGCTTGCTCTATTGAAGCATCCGGCCCGCCCGATGGAGGACTTTACCCAAGGGTTTACCCCTAGCTTTACCCTTGACGTTACCCCTGCCTTTACCCCAAAGCTGAGTCAAGCCCAGGCCCTGCCTACTACTACAGCTACTACTACAGCTACATACCCCCTTACGGGGGTATCCGCTTCTGGCGAGGTTGAGCGTGAAGCTGGCAGGACCGGGACACGCATCCCCAAAGGATTCGCAGCGACCGCGCAGATGATCGCCTGGGCTTTGGAAAATACCCCCAATATCAATTGGCAATCTTCTACCAAGAAATTCAAAGCCCACTACAACAGTGCTGCCGGTCCAGCCCAATTCAAAACTGATTGGGAATCTGCATGGCAGTCATGGCTGCTCGGTGATCAAGAGCGCGCCGAAACCCGCCCGCAGCAATTCAAGACCGCAGCGGAACGGAAGCTTGACGCGGGCGCCGCCATGCATGCCAAGTACTCGGCCATCGAAGAACAAAACCAACTCGCCCTCGAAGGAGGACCATGAACCTGCCCGACACTGTCGCGTTTCTGACCTGGCTTTCCCAGCATGACGCACGCATCCAAGTCACGGATGCTGAGGTGGAGATCTGGCAATACACGCTATCCGTCATCCCGACGCAGAACGTCAAGGATGCTGCGTTGGAGTTTTACCGGATCAGTGATGACAAGAAGCCCTCACCAAACGCGATTCGGAAGATTGCTTATGAGATCCGGGACCGGGCCGCTGCGAAACAGTCCGCACTCACGGCCGGTCCCACGGTGGTGAACCCGAATGGTTTCAAGCAGTCGGACCCGGACCGGTGGGAAATGCTCGTCAGTCAAGGCGCCGAGGAACACCGGCAGAAACTCCGGGCACGCGGCATCACGCCCCACAACGAAACTTGCCCCAGCCATCGGGCCGACCCGCAACGGTCGGCCTTTTCCATGCCCAACTAGACCCAACCGAACCACCCGAGGCCCTAGCACTTGCTGGGGCCTCCACTATTTCCACGGAGGAAACATGAGCCAATTACGCGCAGGCCTACAAGCCGCCATCGACAGGCCCGGAGCAATTACCAAAAAGGAGATCCGGGCGATCTTGTTTGAAAATCCAGACACCAGCCCAAGCCCGTCACCCGTCGATGCGGCGGCCAAAGTTCTGGACTTCATCAACGAGCGATCTGGATATGTGCACGCAGCCCGACAGGGAGGCGTGGGCAGCTACGACTACGCCCGCTGGCAGGGGCACATGGAGGCTCGCCGCCAACTCGCCCATTCACTTGGCCACACCGTCCCGTACGAACCAAACGACCGCACCCAACCCATCGAAGGAGCCGCCAAGTGACCGCCCCGACTCAGCCCACGATGTTCAGCAAGCCCAACGCCAAACCTGCCTGTGTGCAGTGCAATGCGACTGACCGGTGGCTTGGCAAGCGCGGCGTGAGCCTGCCAGTCGTGGACATGGAAGCCGATCCTGCCGCGTTGGAGTTCGCGCTCAGCCTCGGCTACCAACAAGCGCCCGTGATGTGGATCGACGCAGACACGCACTGGTCAGGATTCAACCCGATCGAACTGGACAAACACTTCCCCAAGGAGATCCCAGCATGAGCAAGTTCAAAGTAGGCGACCACGTACGGGTGACTGATCCCAAGTCCTACGTGTCCGATCAGGTTGGTGTGATCTGCCGCCTGCACAGTGGGGATCATTCCCGGTGGATCGTAGATTTCAATGGCGCGTTGTGGGGATGCGTTGAGTCGACGCTCACCCTCGCTGATCCTGATGTGCACACGGTCCTGGACCAGATGGACGCGGAAAGTGCGCCCGCTGCGTTCAAGGTTGGCGAGCGAGTCATGGTTCGCGGTCACGTTGGAAGTTACGG
Organism: Arthrobacter sp. PAMC 25486; assembly: GCF_000785535.1. NCBI lineage: Bacteria > Bacillati > Actinomycetota > Actinomycetes > Micrococcales > Micrococcaceae > Arthrobacter > Arthrobacter sp. PAMC 25486. Next base: position 1,641,395 of record NZ_CP007595.1, read on the forward strand.
CGGACGGTTCGGCATGATTCATGGACGAGAGGTTGACAGCACGACCCAATGGCTCGTTCGGCTTGATGGAAATCCGGTCACGATGCCATTCTCGGGGGAAGAGCTGACCAGCCCTCACATGCCCTCCGCTCCGTTCGACAACGATCTGGAACCTGACCCGGTGAGCGCGCCGAGCCATTACCGAAGCCACCCGTCCGGCATCGAGACAATCACCATCACGAAGCATGAGTCATTCTTGCGCGGCAACGTGTTGAAGTACGTGTTGCGCGCACCGTACAAGGGCAGCGAGATCGAGGACCTGAAAAAGGCGGCCCAATACCTGCAATGGGAAATTGACCGAGCCGAGGCCGCACAGTGACCCCGCCATTAAAGCCCGGTGACGTCACCAGCGCGTCCGGAGAGGCTGAGTGGGGAGATGTTAGCCCCGATACAAACCAGCCCGTTAAATCGCCTCCTGTGGACTTCACCTTCCACGTCAACGGAACCGCAGCACCCCAAGGTTCCAAGAAACATGTTGGCAAAGGCGTCCTAGTCGAGATGTCAAAGAACCTCCCAGCCTGGCGCAAAGCAGTCAAAGACGCGGCAATGCGCACATGGAACCGTCCAGCACTTGACGCCCCCGTGAGCGTGCAAGTCACCTTCCGCATCAACAAGCCGCCCACCACCAAATTCCGGGACTACCCAGCAGGACCAGCGGACCTCGACAAGCTCCTGAGATCCACCGGTGATGCGCTAGAGCAAGCCGGATTACTCACCAATGACAGCCGCATAGTCCACTGGGACGCCGCCAAAGTATGGGGCCCAGCAGGCGCAACCATCACCATCACAGAAATGAGAGCGACATGACCCACACCCCAACCCCCGAAGCAATCGGAGCTATCCAAGCCGCAGCGCGAGTGAACGCCTATCTCGCTGACTTTGCTGCGAAGTATGGTTGCGCTGCCGGATTTGTTGACTCAGTGAACGTGAACCAGTCGAACGGCCTCTACGCCGACGATCTGGCGCGACTCACGGCATTCGTAACAGCCATCCCGCTCATCGCCGCACAAGCATTGCGTGACGCTGCGGACGCATTCGACTACGCCGCATGGGACTTCACCGCCGACGGAATGGACAAAGAAGTGGGCAACAACATTGATTGCGTAGGTGTGCCCATCGAATGGCTCCGTGCCCGTGCCGCAACCATCGAATGGAAAAGCGAATGAGCAAGTGGCTGCACTCACGCAAGGGCTTGATCGAAGGCGAGATCGTCGCCGAGGACGCGATCTGGACACAGATCCAACTCAAGGGCGATCAGAACCTACTCTCAGCCAAACCGGGAGCAAGGTTGCCATTCCAAGACGGCGAGATCCTGACCGTTCGGACGGACTTCCTCAAGCTGATACCCGAGGTGACCCCGTGACGGCCCCGGACATGGTGAGCATCATCGCGGCGGCGATTGCTGACAACAGTGTCGTGATCCACGAGCATCCCGAGTACGGCGAACTGACAGCATCCACACTTACGCCCGACGAGATGGCCCGTGCTGTGCTGGCCGCGCTGGGTGAAGCCGGGGCGGTCGAATGGGGCGTGCAGCTCAGTGACAGCTTCATGGAAAACCATCACGGCTCTCGGCGTGGGGCTGAGGAAGAGGCCCAGGAAACATGCTCGCATGTCATAACGCGTGTAACCCTCCCGTGGGAGCGTGTCGAATGAGCGCGGAGTATGTGCGCCGCTGCTACGGCGTATCAGCCAAGCGAGGGATGCGCGTAACCGTTGAAGGGCGCCCCGGGGTGATCGTCTCATTCCCCGGCCAGTACATCGGCGTCCGCTTCGACGGCGAAAAGATCACCTCACGATGCCACCCCACATGGGAAGTCGAATACGAACCGAAAGAGAAGCCATGACCACGAACCCGCTTGACGAGATCCAGGCACGGCATCGGCAGGAGGATGCGTGGCTTTCTGGGGACGCTTGCCGCAGACCATCCGAAATGCACAAAGACCGCGCCAAACTACTGGCCGCAGTGAAGGCTGTGGAGGCGGTGCATGTGCCGAACAGTGACGGTGACTGCTCAGGGTGCCGCGACAACTGCCTGTACTGCGAAGGTGACCACGACTGGCCCTGCCCGACGATCACTACGATCCGGGAGGCGCTGGGATGAGCCGCGATAAAGCGCCCGACAACATGCCGACGGAAACCATCCGTCGGTACATCGACACAGCAAGGCGCGAGCGGGACGAATGGGCCGCACAGGCCTCCCGGCTTCGTGAGCGGACTGCCGTAGCCGATAGCGCACATGCCAACTACTCAGCAGACGTGGCCGAGTACCGAGAGTGGTTGGTCAACAGAGAATTGGAGGCGCTGGGATGACCGCGACTGTGATGGTGACGAACCCGCCCCCACCAGCCCAACTCCCGCCACTACCCGGGCCCGGTGACGTGCAGCTTGGATGGGTGCCCGTCACGCCACGCAGAAAACGAACCAGGAGAAGGAAACGAACATGAGCCGAGAATCAGACAACGACCACGCGCACGCCTACCGATTGGTAGTGACCGGGAAATTCCGGCCCACCTACCACGGCCCCTACGCCACAATCGGGGCAGCCAAAGCCAAGAGGACGAGGCTGCGCAACGAGGCCGAGCGATACAACCAACTGCCGAATGAATACCGGATCGAGTGCACATCCGGCACGTGGGAACCGGCAGCAGAATGAGCGACCAACATTTTCCGTTGTGCCCCTGCGGTCGCTGTCAGCAGATCCGTGCCGCACGACCAGACCCACCCGTGCCACTCGCCTACCTGCCATGTTGCGGCGCCACCGTGAAGCTCACCCGCGGCAGACCCGGCCAATACGGCGGATTCGAAAAACACTCAGCTCACTGCGAACACGCAGGGGCTTTTCTTTTGCCCGAAACCAAGGAGACGACATGAAGAAGACCCTCGCCACACTCGCCATCATCGCTGTGCTTGCGCTCACCGGATGCGACGTCGGAAAGCCAGACGAGACAACCGGCGCCAAAACAAACATCGAAGAACGCCACGTCACGCTCAATGACGGACGGGAAATCACCTGCCTCCGCTACAAATCCGGATATGCGGGCGGACTCTCCTGCGACTGGGCCGGCGCCAAATGACGAACCAGCTATTCCGGGACCTGCTGGAGGGGCGGATACCGATGCCAGCCAAGCCCAAGGATGCCCTAATTCCGTTTGACCATCACGCATTCAATAGGGCCGTAACCGACGTTGCCAAGGTTTCCGGCTGGCCCTACCAGTACGCGGCAGATCTGCTTATGCGCTTCGTCAAAGACTGCCCGGACGTTGGCCACGTGCACATGTCCATCGGCGGCGACTGGGATACCAAACCCAACCCGCCCACCGACCCACGCGCCCGTGCACTCTGGGCCAAGGAACAGCGCGGCAACGGACCCGCCGTGGAGTCGCTGCGGGTGCGTGGACGGAACAACCGATACAAGGAGAAGTTTTGAGTACTGTGCCAGCAGGAACCGAATGGACCGGCAAAGGATGCCCACTACCCACCGACAAATACGACATCCTCACCAGCGAACACATGAACAGCTGCCCCATCTGCGGCCCGCGAATAGGCGCAAAGTACAAGGAGAAGTTTTGAGAGCCCTCCAAATCATCGCGCTAATCGCTGCAACCTTGGCGCTGCCCGCCGTCATTATGGCCGGGCTCGCCGGAAGACATGACGCCTACCCCGCCGCATATGGATTCATGAGCATGGCATTCGTCCTGTCCGGAATCTCCGGAGCCTGCCAAACAATCCGAAACATGCGGGCCAACAAAAGCGGGCAGCGGACCGCCAAGACCACCCGCAAAAGCCCCGAACCCATCGGCCACATCGAATGCTACTGCGGCGACAAAATGCCCATCTACGGCGACGTGGAAATCACGGGCGAACCCGGCGCGCAAATAGCCACCGTCAGCGTAGACACATCAGCGCTATGGCTCCACTCATTCCAAAAACACCCTGACGCACACTAGGAGGAAGCTTGACCTGCACCACGAGCGACTGCAACCAGCCCACGGACCTCTACCTGTGCAACCAATGCGTGTCCGACCTGCAAGCATCCATTGAGTACGCGCACCGGCTCCTGCCTGACCTTGACGTGACCATTGCCAGGCTCGATGTCACACGGCCCGGGAACCCAGAAACACGGACCACCAACGTCGCCGGATCCGCGGCACCGGCGAACATGGACGCACTGCAGTTGAAACTCAACATGGAAGCCGTCACCCAAACCGCAGCTGAGTACGCCCACGACCCCCGAGTCGCAGGCATGGCATGGCTCTTAGGTGAATGGTGCAAGAAAGCCGAGGTGCTGATTAGTGGACCCGAAGCAGAAACACCACGGGACACGGCCGAGATCAGACAACGAATGATCCGGGAAGTACCCGACAGCCTCACCGTGCCAAAGCTGCTCCACTGGCTCACCGTCACCCACGGAATCAAACTCCACCCAGCACGCATCTGGAAATGGGCAGAACGCGGACACATCACCCGCACCAACGAGAAAGGCCACGCAACCTACTCACCTGCCGCCGTACTCGCACACCTCCGGCACGGGGCAAGTAATTAACTTGCACGTGCTTCCAAAATAGAATATCCTGACACTTGTGCGGCAGAAGTCTCACAACCCAAGGATCGGCTCACAAAGCTGGTCCTTATTTTTATGCCCAAAACTCCACAGACTGGGCAGGCAGGGGTGCCGAGTATGTCTCCACCGGATCACGACCGGAGCATCCCACGAGTGGCGCAACCCCCAGTGCGCAATGCCGCTCATCATCCGGCACTCACAGATGATGCACACTTCCCGCGCCGCCGACACACTATTGCGCAGCAATGCAGCGGCCGAGCGCGGGGCTTAGCTACCCAGCGTGACGGCTGGTCAAGACCGTCACAACGCTGACCAGGCTGGCACTAACTTGCTATGCGGGCCTGAGTGTTGACCTTCATCGCGAAGTCACGCGCCTTAGCCTGGCCTCCACGATCAACCTCAACCTGCCAAGCGAAGTCCGGCCCCTCAATCAGCAAGAACGACCCGCCGCCAGACTTCTTCGGAATGGCGAACGCGAAGATGCCGACCGCAACAAGGCGAGTCAAAGTCACACGCTGAGACAAAGCCTCCCCCGAATCCACAACGGCAGTCACCCCAGCAAGACCCCGAGCGTCCTTCCTGAGCCCACCCCCTACCTTCTCAATGCCCCCCTTCCTCAAAATGAAGTCCCCATACATTGCCACAGGGGCCTTAGCGGCCCACTCCTTTAGTCCCATGGAGGCGACTCTACTTGAACGGCAAGACAACCGGGCGGTGAACAATGGCATCCTCCCGCACAGGAACAACAGCATGGAAGAAAGTTCGCGCACAAGCACTAAGACGCGACGAGCACAACGGCGTAACACAATGCCGATACTGCTGGTGTCAGCTCGACTACAAGGTAGGGCTCAGACCCAACAGTGCCGAACCTGACCACATCCTCGCGCACTCACTCGGCGGACAAGACGTACTCGAAAACCTGATCACAATTTGCCGTCGCTGCAATCAATCAAAAGGCGACAATCAAGCCCCAAAGACGGCATACAAGCCCGTAAAAACCTCGCGACGATGGTAACCACCCCGGCGCTGGATGAAGCGCGCAGAGGATAGGCCGGGACACCCCCTTGCCCCACGTACGGGAGCACCCCTGGCTTAGCGAAAAATATCCCCCCGAGCAGTCAGGAGCCCACGTGAGCATTAAAGAGCACTCAATTACCGCCATGGCGGCAGCGCTTGAAGGGTCTCATGTGGCGTTCTTTGGCGCCACACATGACGATGCCCGCGCAGCGTTCAAGGCTGCTGATGCGTTAGCTCCGGATGGTTGCGAGATCCGGAGAACGAATGGCAATGAGTCAATCAGGACTCGCGCTGGTGGTTCGATACATTTCCTGAGTATCAGATCCAAAGGAGGCCGCGGGATGGCATTAGACCGCGTGTATGTTCCGGCGGCGTTGGCAGACGAGGATGTGGCGCTTGAAATTGAGGCGTGCCTTGCGACGTCGCAGAATCCAATGTTCATCGGTTACCTATAGGAGGCCACCTAATGGATGTCCCCGCTGGTCTTGGTGTGCGCGGATCGGCTCTTTGGTCCTCGATGGCTACTGCTGATGTGCCGCGGAATGCCTTGGTTCTTGAGGCTTCGCGGCTGGCTGATCGACTGGACGAATTGGACAGCATCATTCAGGGCAAGGGCGTTTTGAATCTGATGCAGTTCCGTCTGGATGACATTGACTATGACTCACAAGAGATGTCAGTAACCGTATCGTTTGCCTCCCCGCTTGCTGAGGCTCGTCAGCAGGCTACGGCGTTGGCTGGGATCTTGACGAAGCTCGCACCGGCTGAGGCATCGGCCAAGCCAGTCCGGCAATCGGTGCCGGCTGATCTTCCTTCGAATGTTTCCCCTCTGCAGAAGTTGCAAAGCAAGCTGAACGGGTAGGTGATGTGGCGTGCTGGTCGGTTCTCAGATTGCACGCTTCAACACGGCACCTTCCCCTCGCGGCTACAGCTTGGCTCATGCTGAGCAGGCACTTGAGTTCGCGGCTGGTTACAACTTCAACGCGGATCCTTGGCAGGCTGCGGTTGTTCAGGCGTGGATGCGTCAGAGCCGCGATGGTTCGTGGTGCGCTTCTACGTGGGGCGTGTCTGTTGCTCGTCAGAATGGCAAGAATGGTGCGCTTGAGATTGTCGAGCTGTATTGCATGGTGGCGTTGGGCCTAAAGATCCTGCACACCTCGCACTTGCTTGGTTCGGCGCGCAAGGCGTTCAAGCGTCTGATGCATTTCTTTGGCACGAAGGTTGATGACCCGCACGCAAAGTTTCCGGAGCTCAATGCTCTGGTGATTGAGATCCGCAAGACGAACGGGCAGGAGGCTATCGAGCTGCGTAATGGCGGCTTGATTGAGCTTGGCGCTCGAACGTCTGGCGCTGGCCGTGGTTCCTCGTTCGACATCCTTGTGGTGGACGAGGCGCAGGAGTTTGAGGAAGACGAGCAGGAAGCGCTCGAGCCAACAACTTCTGCGGCGCCTGGTGGTGACCCGGTGGTAATTTACATGGGCACCCCGCCTGCTGACATTTCGGAGCGTGGCGAACCGTTTGTGCGTGTCCGCAATGCTGCGATCACGGGTGCTGATAAGCGTTCGGCATGGGTTGAGCATTCGGCCTCTGGTGACGTGGACAAGATGGATGATGCGGCGCTTCGGGTGTTCACTGCTGATCGTCAGAATTGGGCGGCTGGTAATCCGGCGCTCGGTGGGCGTATCAAGGTGCGCACGGTCGAGGGTGAACAGTTCAGGTATTCGCCGCGGTCCTTTGCCCGTGAGCGCTTGAACATGTGGCCAACACCTTCCGCTGCCGGCAAGTCTGCGATTGACTCCGCGACGTGGTCGGATCTTGCAATCGAGAATCCACCTGAGGATTGGCCGCTCGCTGCTATCGGCCTCGACATGAATCACGAGCGTACGCGGGTGACGATTGGTGTTGCTGCGTTTGCGCCGGATGGTATTCACCTTGAGCTTGCGGAGGACGCGCCTTTCACAGAGAACGGAACTGACGCGCTTGTGGAGTGGATTGTGAAGCGCGCCGGCCGACGTATCCCGGTGGTGCTGGATGCGTTTAGCCCGATCCGCTCGATTGAGCCCGAGCTGCGCAAGCGGAAGTGCCTTGTGCGTGTCCTGTCTGCCTCTGAGCTGTCTCAGGCGTGCGGCGGTCTCCATGACGCTGCGATGCGTGACGGTTCGGTTACTCACTTTGCCCAAGAGGCGCTAGATAAGTCATTGGATGGTGCCGTGAAGCAGAAGTTTGGCGACGGCGGCGCATGGAAGTGGAACCGCAAGAACTTGGAAGTTGATCTGACGCCGACAATGGCGGCTACGTGTGCCCACTTTGGTGCCGTGAAGTTTGGCAAGAGGCGTGAGCCTGGGGAACGCAGGAAAGCGAAGGTGTCGATTTGTTGATTCAGTCCAGCACGGCACTGACCGCTGAGGAACTGTTTGTTCTGACGAAGTTAATGAACGTGTGGCGGGCGAAGGTTCCCCGCAATGTCATGCGGGATATCTACTTCGAGGGCAAGCAAGCATTCAAGGACTTCGGTGTTGCGATCCCGCCCCAGATCTTGAACAAGATTGACCCGGTCCTCGGATGGGTCGAAACGGGCGTTCGGGCATTGACTGACCGGTCGAAGCTTGAGGGGTTCGTTTCTGCTGATTCAAAGGACGATGATCCGTTCGGCGTGAATGATCTGATTTATCAGAATTCATTCATGCGCATTTTCCCTCAGGCCACATTGTCGTCTGCAATTCATTCGTGCGCGTTCCTGACGGTGGATGATTCCATTGGGGAGCTGCGCGTCCGGGCCCGTTCTGCTGATATGTCGGCGGCGATTTGGGACTTTGAACGGCACGAGGTGGGCGCCTACTTGGCGATCACGAAGCTGCGCGATGGCATCCCGGTTGAGATGATGATGCACCTGCACGAGGCCGTTGTGCGCATTGAGGTTTCGGCGACGACTGGCAAGATCACGATCGACCGGTTCCGCAATCCATTGGGCCGCGTGTCTGTTGCCCCGTTGCCGCTCAAGCCGTCGTTGAAGCGTCCATTTGGGCACTCTAGGATCTCGCGTGCGGCGATCTCATTCACTGACTCGGGCCTGCGTACCATTGTGCGCTCTGAGGTGCAGGGCGAGGCGTTCGCTGGCCCGCAGTACTGGTTGCTTGGCTCGGATGCGGAAGCGTTCGCGGGTAACAACCGGTTCAAGGCTGTCATGGGTCGTGTGTTCGGCTTGGAGCAGGGCGAGGATGACGACAGGCTTCCGGATGTGAAGCGGTTCGAGGGTGCGTCTCCCGAGGCGCATATCTCCCACTTGCGCATGTGGGCAACATTGTTTGCTGGCGATCAGGGCCTGTCCGTTTCGAGCCTTGGCGTTGTGCAGGATAATCCGTCGTCGGCCGAGGCTATTTATGCGGCCAAGGAAGATCTGATCACGAACACGAAGAACGCCAATGACTCGTGGGGTGCTGGAGCTGAGACCGCCATGCGCATGGCGGTTGAGTGGCGTGACGGTGTTTTGCCGGATGCCATGAAAACGTTGTCTGCGAACTTCACGAGTCCCGAGACGGTTTCGCCTGGTTCGCGTGCCGATGCGTTTAGCAAGTTGTCGGCTTCGGTTCCTGGTTTTGCCGAGTCTGAGGTTGGGCTTGAGTATGGCGGGTTGTCTCGTGAGCAGATTGTGCGGTTCCAGGCTGAGCGGCGCCGGTCGAGCGTGTCTGATTTGGTTGCTGGTATTGCTGGCAGGTTGGATGCTCAGGCGTTGGCTGACACGCAGGCGGCTCGGGGCGCTGGGAATGTCCAGTGATCCCGCTGGCTACGGTGCAGGGCTTGTCAACGACGCTGGGCGCGTTGTCTGGTGCGGCGTTGGCTGACCTGCAGGCGCTTGTTGCTGCTGTTGAGGGGATGGAGCCGGAGAAGTCCAAGAGGATCCTGTTCGAGGCGTTCCCGGACATCTTCGACCCCTACGCCGCAACGGTGTCGGATGTGTCCGCGACGTTCTACGAAGAGATCCGGGCGCTGTCGGGCGTTAAGGCAACGTTCGACGCGCAGACGATCAAGACCGTTCCGCCGAAGCGCTGGAATGCTCTTGTTGGTTTCGGCACGGCGCCGGCATCGTTTGAGCAGTCCGCGGGTGCGCTCATGTTTCAAGTCCTCTCTGGTGGTCTAACGAAGATCCTCACTGAGATGTCGGCGGACACGATTGTTGGCAACGCGCAGCAGGAGGACGTGCTTGTTGGTTATCAGCGGGTACCTTCGCCTGGCTGCTGTGCGTTCTGTGGCCTTCTGGCGTCCCGCGGAGTATCCGGCGGCGGCGGGCTGCAGGTCATGGGCCGCGGCGTTCCTGTGGAGCAGACGCGGGGCAAGCGTGGCGGGCAAGGCAAGGGTATTCGCCCCCGTGGCACTCGCGCTATCGGCCAAGACTTTCATGACTTCTGCAAGTGCTCATCGGTGCCTGTATTTGAGAGCAATTACGTGCAGATGCAAGAGGACGCTGACAAGTACTACGACTCGTACCGCGACTCTGCCGACAAGGTCAATGATGGGCTCGTTCTGGAATCGACCACGACGACGCTCAAAGATGGCACGCAGAAGAACCAGTATGCGTGGGTTGATTCGGCGTCTGGTGCGCCGAAGTCATCCAAGCAGCAAACGAAGATGATCCTCGCTGCTATGCGGCAGGATCTCGGCGTCAAATAACGTCCGAATGCGCCAAATTCTGGTAGAATGGGAGTACTCCGCAAGGTGGGTTTCACGTCGGTAATCTAGTCCGAGACGACACGGGCATTCTAATTATTTAGGGTTGCCTTGTCGTCCTGTGAAGTTACTAATTGCCACCGAAAAATTGAGAAGAAAACTCTTTGCGGAGCCCATTACCAGAGGCTGATAAAGCACGGTGATGTTCGTGCGGATGTTCCAATCGTCAACGTCCTTCCTCCCGGCGCCTGTACCGCGGATGGTTGCCCGAAACCAAGGCTTGCCAAAGGCGTGTGCGCATCCCACTATTGGCGGCTTCGAAAATACGGCACTCTTGACCTGCCAGAAAAAGAGCCGTCAGAGCCTACTACGTGGGTAACCCAATACGGTTACCGAGTCGTGTATCTTCCGGACAATCCGATGGCCAATAGTGCTGGCGCCGTAATGGAGCACCGGCTGGTCATGTCAGGGCACATCGGGCGACCGCTCCTTGACCATGAGAATGTCCATCATGTGAATGGTGACCGGCTTGATAATCAGATCGGCAACCTTGAGCTCTGGTCGAAGTCGCAACCTGCCGGGCAGCGCGTAGAGGACAAAGTCAAATGGGCCCTCGAGATTCTAGGCACATATAGCCCCGAGATGCTCGCCTAAATAATTCTTCCCGCCACTAGATGGCGGGGTATGCCCGCATGGGCTCTTTTATCAAAATACCGATGCCGCATGGCTAGGGCAACCCGCATGGGAGAACCAATGAGTGACGAAACTGCCGCAATCGAAGTTGCCGCGAACGAGACTGACGTTGACTGGAAGGCTCAGGCGCGGAAGTGGGAAACGCGAGCGAAGGACAACCTTGTATCCGCCAAGTCCAACGAGGAAGCCGCACGGCGACTGAATGAGTTGGAAGCGGAGAAGCTGACGGAAACGCAGCGACTGCAGTCCCAGCTTGACGCAGCTACAGCAACATCGACCGAGACGCAGCGTGAGAATGCGCGGCTCAAGGTGATCGCGGACGAGGGTATCCCGAAGAAGTACCACGGGCTCGTTCATGGCAGCACTCCCGAGGCGCTGGCAGAGTCCGCGGCGGCAGTGAAGGAGCTCATCGGTTCCGCACAGGAGCGACCGGGCAACAAGGTGTCATACGTGAACCTTGACGGCGACGGTTCGGAAACCCTGGCCCTGAACGGTGACGGCATCGAGCTGGCACTGAAAAACGCTTTGGGTATCAGCTAACTAGCTGGTCCTACCTACTCTTTTAGGAGCATCACATGGCGCAGACCGCCGCAACAAAGACCAGTGAGTTTGCTGGCTTTCTCAAGCCCGAACTGGCTGAGGACTACTTCAAGCAGGCTGCACGTCAGTCTGTTGTCCAGTCCCTGACTCGCCGCATCCCGCTGGGCATCAATGGCCAGGAGATCCCTTACGTTACCTCCAAGCCCACCGCGGGCTGGGTTGCTGAGGCTGGCCAGAAGCCGTCCACGTCCGGAGGCATCGCGCTCAAGACCATCTCGCCGAAGAAGATCGCGGCTATCACCGTGGTTTCGGCCGAAGTGGTTCGAGCCAATCCGGGCAACTACGTGAATATGTTTCGTGACCAGATCGCGGAGGCATTCGCCATCGCGTTCGACGCCGCGACCTTGCACGGCACGAACACCCCGTTCGGCGCCGGCAACTTCATTGACGCCACGACCAAGGCAATCGAGCTGGGCACCGCACTGCCCGCCGCTGGCGGAACGTACGCCGACCTGAACGGCGCCCTCAAGCTGCTTGTCGATGACAAGAAGAAGCTGACCGGCTGGGCGTTCGATGACGTGGCTGAGCCGACCTTGAACGCCGCGGTTGACTTGCAGGGGCGCCCGTTGTTCGTGGACGCCGTCTATGAGGACTCCGCACTGTCCGGTGGTCGCTTGCTGCGCCGCCCGTCGTTCTACGCTCAGGACGTCGGCACCGCGGCTGGCATCGTCGGCTATGGCGGCGACTGGTCCAAGGCCGTCTGGGGTGCTGTCGGCGGCATCTCCTACGACGTTTCGACGCAGGCAACGGTCACTCTCAACGGTGAGCTGGTGTCGCTGTGGGAGAACAACCTGGTCGCGGTCCGCGCCGAGGCTGAATACGGCTGGATGGTTGACGACGTCGAAAGCTTCGTGAAGCTGACGGACGCCGTCGCCTAAGGTGCCTCGCTTGAAGCATCCGGCATCGGGACTGGTGGTGCACTGCGGGGACGACCTCGCGGCGCGCTACCAGTCCCAGGGCTGGGTTGATGCTGACGCTGATACCCAGCATGTCGAGGCGGCACCGGAAAAGCCTCAGCCCGTTAAGCGCGGACGAACCAAGAAGTCCTAAGGGGGATCTGTGGAACCGTTCGCAACCCTGCAGGACCTTGAAGTGTCTTGGCCAGCGATCAATGAATCTCAGCGTGAGGATGCCCCGCAGAAGCTTGTTGAAGCATCGCTGATCATTAGGGCCCTGAAACCTGATATTGATGCGCTGATCCTCGTTGAGCTCATGGACCCGGACCTGCCGAAAATGGTTGTCTGCGGGATGGTGAAGCGTGCACTGAAAACACCTGATGCTGGTGAGGGTATTGGCACTCAGCAGCAGACGGCGGGCCCGTTCAGCCAGTCATTCACCTACACCAACCCGGACGGCAATCTGTACCTGTCGAAGCTCGACAAGCGGATTCTGGGCATTGGTGCGGCGCAGGCTTTCACGGTTGATCTTATGGGAGACTCGTGAGTTTCCCGAACGCTGAGGTCATCCCGGTTAGCCGTTATGCGGAGACTGGCGAGGTTGACCGTTATGGCGATCCTGTCAGTTCGTGGATCGACGCAGCACCGATCCGCGCCGGCGTTTCGGATAAGGCTACCGAGATCCAGTTTTCGCCCGGTCGGATGGAAATGGATTTCGACTATGCCCTGTATTTGGAGCCTGACCAAACGGTCCTACCCGCGGATCTCCTGACCGTTCGCGGGCAGTCCTGCAAAGTCGTGAAGCCGCATTTTGAGTGGCAAGGGCTGTTCACTAACTGGCAGCCGGGCGCAACCGTCTACGTGAAGGCTGAGGTGGGTTGATGGCAAGGGCTCGTTTTGAGTTGAATCGTGCGGGGTTGGGCGAGTTTTTGACGTCTGCCCCGGTGGCTGCGGCATTGCAGTCGAAGGCTGACCGTGTGGTTGCTGCGGGCGGTGGAAAGTTGGTGGCTGAGGCTGGGGTCAGTTCTGGCGGCGGTGCTGTTCCGGCGCGTGCTCGTGTGCGTGTTGGTTATCCGGAGAGTGTGCCATCGCCTAAGGCTTTGCGTGATGAGGCTAAGCGTGGGACGTTGGCGCGGGCTCTTGCGGCTGGTGGTGACTGATGGCGGTTGTGTGGCCTGATATTGAGGCTTTGCTTATCTCTGCTGCTAAGCCACTGTTTGCGGCCCGGACTGAGCCTTATGCGGCTGGTGTTCACGTCTCCAACAAGATGCCGACACTGCCGAATGGTACGCCGATTCGCAAGGATCGCATGGTGATTATCCGTGATGATTCAGGCAACCAGCTCGATGTTGTGCGTGACCTTGTCCGGGTGGGTGTCCAGTTTTGGGGGCCGACTCGTGAGGACGCGAAGGACCTTGCCGAGCTTGGGCGAGCGTTATTCAATTCCATGGCTGGCACGGGGCCTATCAAGAAGATCAAATGCACTCTGCGGCCCGTGTTTGTCGAGGATGCGCAACCGTTCTTCTACGCGACTTTTGAGCTGATCGTCAAGGGTCGAAACCTGTAACCCCTGCGCACTAAACCTTCCGAGCCTATGGGCTCTTTTTTATTGCCTGCGGGCAGATAGGAATCACATCATGGCTGACCCCATTGCGCCCGAACTGGACGCGCAGAACACTCGTGTTGGCGTTACCGGCGCCGTCTATGTTGGCGAGTCCGGAGCAACCGCCCCCACATCCGCAACAGCCGCTGTCACCGGGCATAAGGGCCTTGGGTACATCAACGAGGACGGTGTTGAGGAAACCCTTGACCGTTCCGTTGACAAGCTCAAGGCGTGGCAGAACGCGGCTGTTGTCCGCACTGTTGTGACCGAGGCCGCCCTGTCGTACAAGTTCATCATGATCGAGGAAACGGCTGACACGGTTGGCCTGTTCTACTCGACCACTGTTGACACTGCGACGGGCAAGGTTGTTATCGACCCCGGCGCCACGTCCGGCCCGCTCCCGTTTGTTATCGACGTCATTGACGGCACGGACGTTATCCGTGCCGTGTTCACTGGCGAGGTTGGCGAGACCGAGGCGATCACCTACGCATCCGGTGAGCTGATCGGCTACGGCGTGACCGTGAACGTTATCGGCAAGGTCACGAAGTACTACACCTCGCTGATCGAGTAATCAAGAATCCCTTGCCCGGTGGCGCGCAGGCTACCGGGCAAGGGGCACCACCAACTGCGCATAACACCCAAAAACTTTTTAGGAGATTGACATGGCTGCGCCCAAGCAACCCCAAGACCGCAAACTCAAAGCCGCTGAGGCAGACGCGCTCAAGGCCCCGTTCGAATATGTTGGAGCAGATGGTGAGACTAAGACTCTCCCGTTCTTCTCACCTACCGCTGCAGGCCTGACCTCTGGCGACTTGCGGAAGAACCGCAACAACGAGCTTGAGCTTCTATACATCATCATTGAGGCTTTGGCTGATGATGCCCAACTGGAGTCGTTGGATGCTCTTAGCGTGGAGCGCTTTGGCGAAGTCACGCGGGACTGGCAGGAAGCGACCGGTGCTGAACTCCCCAAATAATCGCGCTTCTCGACGCGGCTAATGAGCACTTGGAGGCGTTCGAGTATGACTGGCGGGTTCGTTTCCATCGGTCATTCTCGGACGTTCTCACGGGGCTCATGTCGTTTCGGGAAGCGTGGAATTTGGTGGGGATCCTGGCCAGTGATCCGTCGTCGCAGATTGGTGCGGCAATGGCGGGCTGGGATGGGCCAAAGTCCGCTGAGTGGTTGATCCTCGCGGACTTGTACGACCTGCAGCACATGTCGAAGGCGAAGCGTAATCCGAAGCCTTACCCGCGCCCGAAGTCGAAGAAGGCGCCAACTAAACGGGTTGGCAAGACGCAGCTGGCAACGGCGGACGCTATAAAACTTCTGCAGTCGATTAGCCCACTGCGTAAGGCGGGCCCATATCGCGGGCCCGATGGGCGGTTCGCTAAGCGCCCTGCCTAAATGCTGCACCCACCCATGCGGTGGGTGCAGCACACAAATTTCATAGCGACCTCTGCGCGGCGCACTACACACCTTAGGGGGTCCGAATGGCGGAAGTCGGGACACTGTACGCGACCTTGAGCGTTTCCGCTCGTGGCATCTCGCAGCAGATCAGTAACCAGATGGGCCAAGCAGGTTCCGCTGGTGGGGCTGCGGCACAGCGCGGGTTCCTGTCCAATACGGTCGGCCTTGTAGGCAAAACAGTTGGTATCGCTGCTGGGGCTGTTGGCGTCATTGGCGGGATCATTGGTGGGCTCGCGGTCAAGGGCGGCATCTCTAAGGCCTTGGCTATCGAGGATGCACAAGCGAAGCTAACGGGCTTGGGGCACTCTACTGAGAACGTGCAAACCATCATGGACAATGCACTTGCCTCCGTGAAGGGTACTGCCTTTGGGCTTGGCGAGGCTGCTGGCGTGTCTGCTGGTGCTGTTGCTGCTGGCATTGCGCCCGGCAAGGAACTTACCCGCGTCCTGAAGCTGACGGCTGACGCAGCGACCATTGCGGGAACTGACATGGGCTCCATGGGATCCATCTTCAACAAGGTCGCCGCATCGGGCAAGTTGCAGGGCGATGTGATCGCGCAGCTGCAGGATGCTGGCGTGCCGGTGCTTCAGTTCGTCGCCAAGGAGATGGGTGTAACGGCTGGCGAGGCATCAAAGATGGCCTCCGCTGGCAAGGTTGATTTTGAGACGTTCGCAAATGCAATGGAGAAGGGTCTTGGCGGGGCGGCGCTCAAGTCTGGCGACACCACACGCGGTGCATTTGCCAACATGAAGGCAAGCTTCTCTAACTTCGGCATGGTCTTGACTGGCTGGTTTATGCCGCTCATGAAGAACGTGTTTGGCGCTGTCAACAAGGGGATGGATGCGCTGACTAGCATCCTGAAACCATTCTCCACGGCGTTCGGTGAAGCGTTCCAAGCTAAGGCCGGCCCGATCATTGACGGATTCGCGGGCAAGCTCGCATCCGGATCGAAGGAGGCTGCTAGTTCAATCAGCGCCCTGGTGTTCGGGTTCGAGTCTGGCGCCGATGGGATTACCTCATCTGGCTTCAATGGCGTCCTTGAGGGCGTCGGCTGGAAGTTGCGGGGTGCCGCTGACGAGGTGAAGGGCGGTTTAACAGCATTCGGCGCAGCATTCAAGGATGGTGGCACCGACATCACTTCGAGTGGCTTTGCTGGGGTGCTGGAAACTTTGGGCCTTGTCTTCGGTAACCTCTGGGACGCAATCGGACCCACTGTGACCAACCTTGGGCCCAAGCTACTTACTCTTGCCACGTCGTTCTCACCGTTGCTGATCATCCTCGACGCGCTATTGCCGGTCCTGCCTGGGCTGTCCCTTGCTTTGGGCTCCCTGGCTGTCGTGGTCGGTGACATGCTGGCTGGCGCCATGGAGTTCTTGGCCCCCATTATCGAAACTGTCCTTGGCGGCTTGGCCGTGTTCCTGTCAAACCTGACTAGCACGGAGGCTGGGGCCACTGCATTGGCAACGGGTATTGGTGTGCTTGTGGGCGGCATCGTCGCCTACAAACTGGTCATGGGGACCATTGCTGCCGTGACCAAGGGATGGGCTATTGCTCAGGGCATCTTGAACGCTGTCATGGCGATCAACCCTATATTCCTGATCATCGCCGCCATTGCTTTACTCGTGGCTGGAATCGTTCTGCTGGTCATGAACTGGGACACGGTCATCGGCTTCTTCAAGGGTGCTTGGGATGGTTTCGTGGGCTGGTTCACCGGCATCATGGACGGTTTCCTTGGCTGGTGGGGCGGCGTCTGGGATGGGTTCCTAGGATTCGTTACCCCGATCTGGGATCGCATCGTGAGTATCTTTCAGGTGGCATGGGCTGTGATCGTGACCGTCGTGACGACGTACATCAACATCGTCCTGACAGTCATTCAGGCAGTGTGGGAAACGATAAAGGTCGTTTTCTCCACCGCGTGGGAAGTAATCAAGACGATCATCGCTACGGCCCTGTCGATCATCATCGCCGTTTTTACTGGCAACTTTGATCAGATCGTTGTTCTGCTCGCGTCTGCGTGGCTGAAAATCACGGGGCTGTTTTCTGGCGCGTTCACTGCCATTGGCGTGATCGTGGCAGGCGCTTGGGAGAGCATCAAGGGCCTTTTCTTTGGCGCTGTAACAGGCATCGTGGATCTCTTGTCAGGCGCTTGGACGTCGATCACAACGACGGCAACCACCGTATGGGAGTCCATCATCGGATTCTTCCAGTCCATCCCGGGCCGGATCGTCAACGCCATCATCAGTTTGGCTACTCTCTACGTCCAGTTCGGGCAGTGGATTGGTGAGATGAAGGACGCGGCGATCGGCAAGTTCACTGAACTCGTCGTTTGGGTTATCACCTTGCCGGGCCAGATCGTGTCCGCCCTCGGCAACACTGGGGCGCTTCTTGTCGATGCTGGTAAAAACATCCTGACCGGCTTCCTTTCCGGCCTCACGGCTGGGTTCGAAAAGGTCAAGGGTTTCGTTGGTGGCATCGGTAAATGGATCGCTGACAACAAGGGTCCGAAGCCGTATGACCTCGCGCTCCTTGTGCCTGCTGGTGGTTGGATCATGACCGGTTTGGATAAGGGTTTGCAGGCGGGTATTCCGTCGATCAAGTCCACGTTGGGTGATGTGTCGGCAACAATCCAGTCCGGCGTGAATGTGCCAGCAGCGCCCGAGTTTGCCGGGTCTGCTGCCGGTTCAAGTTCTGGTGCTGGTGCGGGTGGTGGCCTCAATTTCTCTGGGGCTACGTTCTCTGCGCTCGATCCGGAAGGGCTTGCGCGGAAGGTTGAGGACAGGGTGCTGCACAGGCTACGGAATGCGGGGGTGACGGCTTGAGTCATGGAAGCGTGATGCTTGACGGCCTTGAGCTGAACGGCATGAACCGGTACGGCGAGTGCATTGTCACGGATCTTGTTGGGTGGCGGGGGCGTCCTGGTGTGAAAAGCCAGGACGTGTCCGCACCCAACAGTGACGGTGACGTTGATCTGCCGGCGCATAACGCGGCACGGAACGTCACTATTTCTGGGACTCTTATTCCATCGCAACCGGCGCAGTTGCAGGAGTTCTTGGATCGTCTTGGCGGGCTGCTGCAGGGCGATGGGACGGTGGCGGGTGACCAGTTGGCGGGTGGTCGGTTGCAGGTTGGCTGGCATCATTCCACGCGCTGGGCCCCGGTGAAATGGGACGGCGAGTTGCAGGATGACTATGCGGGCCAGGGCGACGATATGCGGCTGAACTTCACGATCCCGTTGAAGTCTCCGCGTCCTCAGAAGTTTGGGGATGTGCAGAAAGTTGTCATCCCGGCATCGACGTCGTACACGGATATTTTCCATCGTGGGAACACGGTGGCGTATCCGGTGGTGGTTGTCTCTGGCAGTGCGCCCGGTGGTTACACGATGCGTACTCCTGGGGGGACGACGTACCAAGTGACGCGCCCGCTGGTGTCTGGTACGCCGCACACCATTGATATGCGCACTGGCCGGCTGATGGTTGGGAATCAGTTTGTGGCCGGGCAGGTGACCTATTCCGGGATTTTCAGGGTGTGGCAGGGTCGGTCAATTTCCGTGCGCATCCAGCCGCTCACGACGGGTTCACCGGTCATGACTGTCTCCACTTTTGACACCTACATTTAGGAGGCGCTTTGCTTCAAAATGAGCGCGTCTATGTGGTGGATACGATCACGGGGCAGAAGATGGCTGAGCTTGCGGTCACGGACTTCTCGTACAAGCGGGTCATCAACGGCATGGGCCCTGGGTCCGCAACGGTGCGTAGGGGTGACTCGCGGAACCATGGCTTGAACGTCCGCTTCTACACGAAGCCGTTGCGGTACATGCTCGTGTATGAGGCGAACTTCAAGCCGGTGTATGCGGGGATTATCACGCGCCGAAAGTACGTGAAGGCTACGGGTGAACTTGCTCTTGAGCTGAAAGATGTGTGGTGGATTCTTGGTAAGCGTATGGCCGTTGAGCATGGGACGAACGCTGCTGCGGAAACGATCCTCACATGGTCCGGCCTGTCGCTGGGGACGATCATCAAGAAGCTGATTCAGGAGGCTGTGTGGCCGGCGCGTCCTTGGTATGCGCTGCCCATTGTTTTCCCTGCCGATGTTTCTGGTGTTCATTCGCGGAAGTATTACGGGTACAACTTCGCGACTATTGCGGACGCTATCAGTGATCTTATGGCGACGAGTGGTGGTCCGAACGTTGATTTTGTGCCGTCGTGGTCTGGTGAGTTTCTACGCCTGACACTGCGCACGGGATCCTTGGGCGGGAACGTGTGGGAGTACAACCTAGACGCCCCGGACCCTGGCATTTACGACGTCGCTGCGACTGAGGATGCGGAGTCGATCACGACCAACGCTTACAGCTTGGGTGAGGGTAGCGAGAAGAACATGCTGGTCCGGTCCCACCCTGACTTGTCCGGCTCGTTGCCTGCCATTGAGAAGACCGAATCGCATAAGGACATCTCCGTTGCCACCCAATTGGATGCTTTGGCGCAGGAGCGTATCCGCACCCAGGCTGTTCCTACCGAGCAGTTTGAGGCGTCAATCCGCAAGGACGGCGAACCGGGCCCGAATGGGGAGCAGGTCATCGGGTTGCCGACGGTGGACCAGCTGCGGCTTGGCGACACCATTTTGACGCTCAACGACACGGACGAATTCCTGCCGACCGGCGCAACAAGCCACCAGATCATCGAGTTCTCAGGTTCCATGGGTGACCCGATGGTGACTCTTCAATTCCAGCCGACAGGGGCGTGAGATGGCGAATATCAACAACCTGAACACACCGAGTGTTCCGAAGCTGGAGCGGCGGGTGAGCCAAGTTGAGTCCGGCGCCCCAATGAACAACGCTGGCGTCGGCCGGTCAGGGTTCGAGGTGTATGACCAGGGCACGATCAACGTGAGTAACGGCAACATCATTGGCGCTGGTACGTTCAGCTGGCAGGGATCATTTAGCCAAGCCGGAAACACCACGTTCAGTGGCTCAACAACCCTGGCCGGGCCTACAGGCGTCACGGGCTCGCTCACGGTGCAAGGCTCTACGGACGTTACTGGACCGTTCACAGTCACTGGGCCGACCCAGCTCAACGGTGTGACTGATGTTGGCGGCGCGTTCACCGTCACGGGGGTAACGAAGCTCGGCGGCGACACGGATATCACGGGCAAGCTGAACGTCACCAATGACACCAAGCTTGGCGGCAACACCACAGTGTCCGGAAAGCTGGACGTCACCGGCGCCATGGCCACCAAAGGCACGCT
This sequence comes from Arthrobacter sp. PAMC 25486, assembly GCF_000785535.1. Lineage (NCBI taxonomy): Bacteria > Bacillati > Actinomycetota > Actinomycetes > Micrococcales > Micrococcaceae > Arthrobacter > Arthrobacter sp. PAMC 25486. Next base: position 1,662,175 of record NZ_CP007595.1, read on the forward strand.
GTCCGTGGAAGGCGTAACCACGCTCAAAGCCGACCTCAACGTGACCACGGGCGGAAAGATCACCGCGGGTGCCGTGTCAATTGACCCTAGCTACCTGTCGGGTTCTGTTCGTTTCACCAACGGCACGTCCCTGTCGGCAACTCCGAACGGGATCCAGATAGCCACATCTGGCGGCGGCGCTGTCGTTGCCGGTAGCTCATCAGCAAGTGTTGGCATAGCGGGCGGCGGCGAAGTGATAGCGACCGGCTCGGGGGTATTCATGAACGGCATTCCGACAACTACTCAAGCCGCGAATCTCTACATGGACGCGAGCGGGCGAATTTACGTCAAGTCTTAGGCTAAGGCGTTTTGCAGACCGTGGACAATGCCGCTTCCCCGGCCACCGCAAGCCGCTCACCGTTGGCGTCACGCAGGTCTTGGGTGGTGAACCCGTCCGCGTAGTGTTCACAGATCTGCTTTGCCATCTCATCAAGGTCTGCGTCAGGCATGTTCGCATATGTCGTTGCGGACTGCTTGATGGCCTCCCTGAACTGGGCTTGCTCATCTGCGGGAGACCCGCATGCCGTGAGTGCCAGCAACCCAATGGCGAGTATTCCCCCAAGTTTTCTCATGCCCGGAGTCTACCGGACACCACCCACACGATAGGAGCCCGCCTTGGACGCTGACGAACAGATTTTCCACGAGCACATCCACGCCGCCAACCGCAGTGACGTTGACTCGCTGCGGTGGGAGCTACTGCAGGAGCAGGCACGCGGCACGGTCAAGGACGCCCGGATTTCCGAGCTGACCGCACTGCTCGAAACCGCGACTGACCCGGGCGAATAGTCCACCCCATTTCTTTCTAGCCATCACGGTTCACGTGGTGGCTTTCTACTCCCTGAAAGGGGGCAGGCATGGCGCTTGTAACTGGCAACCTCAAAGACCTGCTAGGACGCAACTACGCATCCCGCCAAGGAGAGATTCACTTCATCCCTAGCGGGCCGGGCATCCGATACACAGGGAATCCGGGGCAGATCATGCCGACTTCCGAGGGTGCGGCGACGATTGAGCCCAATGGTGATTTCAGTGCGGACTTGGCGGACACCTCAACGTTCCTAAATGACATGTGGTACACGATTCGGATTCGCTGGCAGGACGTTGGTGCGGGTGCGGCGCTGGCCGATTTCCCGGACTGGCAGGTGCGTGTCACCGGGCCTGGCTCCATCGTGGACATGATCTCCTTCGGCCCAGCCTACGGCGGCGGCGGCGGTGGCAGTATCCCGAATCGAAAGGTTTGGTGGGTCGGTTTGAGCGCACCACCCAACCGCTCCTTCCTCTGGCTCCACACCAACCCTGACAACACCGACGACCCGGCGAACACGGGCGACGTCCGAGAATGGAGGTAACCCGATGCCTTGGGTAACTATTGGTAACGTGCGCGGCCCTCGCGGACACCAAGGTGTTCCTGGCGACCCGCTGAATCAGGCCGGCGCGGACTTCATGGTGAAAAACTTTGATTTCCTGACGGGCTGGGATAAGCGCGCACCCATCATCGGGGGCAAGGGTCCCATCTTTGTTGCCACTGACCGGAACTCGAAAGAGACGTGGCTTGGTGCTCGTGGCGAGGATGGCGGGCCTACTGACACTGCGCTATGGCACATGCAGAACCGGCTTGGCGTCCATCAGCACCCGGACGCGTCCGTTAGCTGGGCTGTCACGGATGCTGCATGGCGGTACACGGAGATGCGCCTGGACAATGAGGGAAACGTGCCCGATGCGGTCCTTCAGCGCTGGGCTTCCCGCATGGGTGCTGCGACGGGTAGCGGGCTGGCGACTGGGGACCGGTACATTACTTCTGACGGCTCACTGTCCCCGGTATTCCCTGACGTGAAGAACATTACTATCTGGGGTTCGTCGAGTGCTGAGAGGATCGGCGCTGCACTGTCATCAGCACTAGCAAGCACGGGCGCAACGTTCCACAACGAAGGCAAGGGCGCCGAAACGTCCCAGCACATTAGTGCACGGTTAGGGTCTGTTCCGGCCTTGCTCACTGTTGCTGGCGGGTCAATCCCCGCTAGCGGCCCGGTCACCGTCACCGCATCAAACATGGGCAACAGTGCTGAAATGAAGCCTTTTGTTGGGGCACTGAACGGCGTCAAGGGGCAGCTGACCAGCACTTCTACGGTGTTCACATTCACCCGGTCCACCCCTGGCGAGACTACCTCGGTTGTTGCAGGAACCGCGTTCATCCCTACCATTGGGACCGCGTCACGCCAGCATGTGACGTTCCTGTGGATGGGCAAAAACAACCTTTCCGGTTCAGGCTCTGCACCATTAGTCATCGAGCAGACCAACAAGGCTTTCGACTATCTTTCGCCCATGGTCAAACGGGTGCTCGTTCTAGGCCATTTCGTGGACACCGCCCAATCGTCAGGTTCAACACAATGGACAAACGTTCGCACGGTCAACGCCGCACTCGCTGCACGCTACGGCGATCTGTTCCTTGACGTTGACGCCTACCTTTCGTCCCCGCAACTCTGGACAGACACCGGAATCACACCGACCAGTAACGACCTGGTCCAGCAGGGCAACGGCATCAAGCCGGACAGTATCTCCCACGACAGTGGGCACCTGAACGCTGCCGGTTACACAGCAGTTTCGGCACTCATCCGCAAAAAGCTTTCAGCCCTCGGCTGGTACTAAGGAGCCCCGCATGTCAACAATTATCCGATCTGACCAGCTCATGACGATCCCGCCCATGGTGGCTAAGTACGCGCCTGGCCGGCAGCTGTACCGGGCAAACTTCAACGACGGAAACAAGGCCAGCCTCGCGGGCGAGTTGACCGCAACTGATGTTGGCCTCGTTACTGGAACGTGGCAGGGCGACACAAACCATTTCTCGGTTCAAAACTCAACCGTAGTCCGCGGCAGTGTGTCCGGGGCTATCAGTGTTGGCCTGCCCTTGCTTGGTGCTGGCGCGATGATGTCTTGGGACGTTGTGTCGCTTCCGCAAGCCGCACCATTGTACTTGGACCTTTTCGCTTCAACAGTTAACGGCTCTCCTGACGTTTACCGAATCGCTCTTGGCACTGGGTCCGCAAGTTTGAACCAGCGAGTATCCGGCGTTGGCACACCTCTTAGTGGGAACTTTGCGTTTTCTGCGGGAGATCGCGTCGGTGTTCGCTGGGTTGGAGGGTTGCTTAGCGCTTTTGTGAACGGTGTTGCGGTGGCAGAAGCAGTCACCAGCGCGGTTACTCCGAACGGGTTCGCTCGCATAGCCGCTGGCAGCGCTACCGCAGGGTTCGCACTGGACACCATGGCCATCGAAATCTACTAAGGACGCGGCCATGACTAAAAATCACTGGACCATCGCGGTCTGGCTCCGCATCCAGGAGCCGCGTTTCATCACGATCATGCAGACCCTCATCTACGGGTTGTGCGCCTGGGCGGGGATTGCCACGGTCCTCGCCCCACCGTCTTCCATTGAGGGGCAATTCGGTCTGACGGTCACGCTCGTGTGGGGCTGGTTTGCGATCCTTGGCGGGGTGGCCGGGGCCATCGCGTGCCCGTTCGGTAAATGGCTGATCGAGAAACCCGCGATCATCCTGTGCGCCACCGCCACCCTGATCTACGCCGGGATCATCCTGACCCTGCACATCCAAGAAACAGGGAACCGTATCCCTCAACTCTGCTTCGTCGTCATGACACTGCTCTACCTCACGTCCCGGTACGCCCGCATCAGGCCGTTCTCTTACCAGCCCGGAAAGTAGGCGACCTTGGATTGGTCTCAAATCTGGCCTGTTATCGGCATCGTCTGTGGTGCTGGCGGATTCCTCACCGTAAGCGTGCAGGAGTTCCGCAAGTGGCGCACCGGTGCCGCTGAAGAAGAACGCCTCGAAAACAACGACCTCAAAACCATTGCCGACCGGGCCGTGGCCCTGCGGGACTGGTCCGACGAATACCGGCGCCTGGTCATGGAGAAAGCAGCGAAATGGCGACGCATCGCCATCGAGCATGGCGTACCCGAGGAAACCCTCGGCCCCTGGCCAACCGCCCCACCCAAACCCTAAGCCACCCCACCGGGTGGCTCTCTACTTTAAGGAGGCCGCATGGCTTACAACCCAAGTGTTGCCTACGTTGGTCCGGACGGCGCTACTCGCAGCGTGACGAATGAACTCACGGCCCGGTTCGGTTATCCTGCCCGGCCGTATGAGTTTGTGACGGGCTGGAAAGATGCTGGCAATGTGTCCGGCCACAACCCGGATTCCGATGGCATCACGCACGGCGTGGACATCTTCATGACCCAAGCGCAGAACCGTTGGGCAGCCGACCATTTGGCGGCACGAGGCCGGGCGGGAGACCCCCGCGTCGCCTACGTGATCTACGCCGGGCAGATCGCCTCACCATCCACCGGATACGAGTTCGCTGGGTCTGGCTGGGAGCACTGGGACCACCCACACCTGAGCGTGTGGGACGGCTACTGGGGCGGCTACTGCTCACTCCCGGCCCACATCTACAACGACACGTCCAGCTGGGGCATCGCAGGCGCCACGCCACAAGCCAACACCATCACACCCATCCCTTCATTCACAGAAATGGATATCGACATGGCAACACCATCCGAAGTAGTAACCGCGCTCATGGGGCACCCGCTTACCCTGCGCGACGGCACGAAGGCCAGCTTGGAAACGCATCTGGTCAACCTGTTTGGCGACACGATCAAGCGCACCGAGGTGTTGACCTCGTTCGACGGCAAGACCAAAGCACGCGTCGTGGACATCCTGGCGAACCTTGGCCCGGACGTTCGCGCCATCAAGACCAAGACGGACAAGCTCAAGTGACGGGGCAGCGTGTGGCGACCGTTGACAAGGCTGACGCGGTTCAGCGGGCCCTGCGCACGCTCTGGCAGGGGTTCGGCTTCGATGCTGTGGCGGCTATCGGTGCTGGCCTGTTGCTGCTGCTCGACGGCGGCGACGTGCTGAGCCCCGTGTTCTGGGGCGCGTTCGGCGTGCTCATCATCAAGTCCGTGCTGGTCGCGTTTGCCAGCTACCTGCAACGCCTCCGCAAAGCACCCAAGCCACTGCCGGAACCCGCGGACCCTGCCCTCACTGATGAATACCACGAGGCAACCCGCAACCACGCAACACCCTAAGCACGACGGCGGCACCCCTAACCGGGTGCCGCCCCTTTTTTGTGCCCAAAACTCGTTGCGCTCACACCCGGCCTGCGAGCGCCGGAAACACGGGGATGTTACAAAATGTCGTGCGCCGTGAACGGTGGCCAAACCCGTGCGAGAGGAAGTATAAGGCTTGACACGCATGGTAGACCTAGTAAAAGTCAGAATGTTACGCCGCAGAAAAGTTCACGGCACAAACGATCCGCGACAAAACGCTGAGTCCTGAACCAACTCGCTACGGGCAGCACAAAGCCCCGCCCGCTTGTGCGGACGGGGCGATGGGGGAGCTACTTAGTCGAGCAAGTCAGCCGCCTTCAAGTCGTCGCCGTTGGTCAGCGTGGCGTAAATCTTGAGCGTAGTTTGCGGGTCCTCGTGACCAAGCCTCGCCTGCACCACGTTGACCGGCACACCCTTCTGAAGCAGGTGGGTGGTGTGCGCCTTCCGAATCTCGTGAATCCACGGATGGTCATCCAAGTGGCCTTCCTTGACGAGCTCCTTCACGACAGGCTGCCATGCCACCTTGTGGAAGTAGGCGTTCCTCAGGTAGAGGCCGTTGGGGCGGGTGAACAGTAAGTCCCCCGGCTTCAAGTCCTTCATGCGATCAATCAGCTTGGCGGACAGCTCCAAGTTGCATGTGACGTTGCGCTTGGCCATGGGCGTCTTGGGCGGGCCGATCTCTTCGCCGTCACCTGTGTCCTTCCATGCCCTCGTGACCCTGATGATGCACCGCTCCCCCTCTACGCGCACATCACGCTTACGCAGCGCTGTGGCCTCGTTGTAGCGCAGCCCCGTCTTACTCAGCGTCCGGATGAAAAGCTTGTACCGCTCCGGCATGCTCTCTTCCAGCAATTCCAAGTCCTCCGGGCTCAAGTAGACCGGCTCGCGGGATTCACCCAAGTCTGGGTCACCAATACCTTTGGCTGGGTTCCTTGACATGAGATCCATATCTATGGCCGTCGCGAACGCTGACGATAGCAACGCTTGGATGTTCTTCTTGGTGCGCGGGTTCAGCTCGGAGCCTGGCGCAACATTGGACCCCGGCGCGCTCACAAGGTTATCCATCCACTTGATGACGTGCTTCTTCTCCACCATGTCGATGCCCATATTCCCGAGTGGGCTGCTGGCGATGTGGTCCCGCGCCAGATTGCGGTAGCGCCTGATGGTCCCCGGCTGCGGCTTGGTCAGCTGAGCAATGTGGGTCTCCAAAACCTCGTGGACCTTCTTCACCTTCTGGTCATGGATGCGCTTGGCTTCGTTGGCCAGCTTGAAGGTGTTGCCATTGGCGTCCAGGAACTTCTTGGTCATTTCGGCTTTTTCTTCATCATCGAAGGTTCGGCCGTCGATCTTCCCGCCTGGCTCCCGCCAGACTACGCGCCAAGACTCAACGCCTTTCGCGCTGACGTTATGCTGAATCGATGCCATGTTCGCTAACCCGTCCTTATCTGTTCTAAAGCAACAAAATGGGGGTCTAGCGCAACTTAACTAGAACTGGCCCCGTCAATAGGGGCCAGTCTAGTGGAGATGGGGAGAATTGAACTCCCGTCCGATGTTGTGTTGTCAGGGCTTCTACGGGTGTAGTTTGCGGCGGTTTTTCTCGGCCCCAGCTGTCTCGCAAACAAGCAGCTGCCAGGCCCAGTTGTATAAGAGTCCCCTAAGTGCCTACAACAAGAACTTAGAGCAGTGGCCCTCTAAATGACGCCAGGATCCGGGACGAGAGCATTCCCGGGCTGACGGACTGTCTTACTGCTTAGGCAGCAAGAGCGAAGTCAGTGCGATTTGAGTCAGCACTTGTGTTTTACAGAGATCGTTTACGAGATAACCCTGTATCCTCGACCCGCTTCACCTGTCTCGACTAACACCGTCGAAACCGATCATCCCCTATTGTTTTTTCAAAACCACGCAGGGTCCGCAAGGAACCGTTGTGGTCTATCCATGCTAGCGCATTCAGCGGGGAAAATATTCCGCGCACGTCCCGCCACCTGCCCAACCGGTACCGCCGCCGGACCGAAGACCGCGCACGCTACCCAATCAGTCCTCTGTCGGCCTTCGCCTGCAGCACCAGCAGCGCCGCCGCATCCACCTGGGTTGCAAACGCCGGATCGGACTGCGCCGTGGCCAGCATGCCTTCGTACATGGCGGGCAGCAGCGATTGGTTCGTGCACAGGGCCAGGGTGCCGCCGGCCCGGATGAACTCAACCCCGCGCTGCCCCACCGGCACGGCCGAGACCTGGACGGCGTCGCAAATGTCATCGCTGACAATGATGCCCGTAAAGCCCAGGTCCCCGCGCACCATGTCGTGCACCAGCACCCTGGAAAAAGGCGCCATGGCCGTCGGGTCAATCTTCGGGTACGACGCGTTGGACATCATCAGCCACGGCACACCTGCCGCCACAGCATCCTTGAACGGCTGCACATACGGGTCGTTGCGCACCGTAATGTCGTCCACCACATTCGCGCTGACGTCGGTGTTCGCGGTGACGCGGCCCAGTCCTGGGAAATGCTTCACGGTCGCGTCAATGGCCGCCGCGCGCATGCCTTGGGCGAAGGCAATGCCATGGCTGGACACCGTCTCCGGTGTGTAACCGTATTCGCGGCCAAAGGCGCCGATCGGGGCATTCTGCGGCGCAAATTCGGCGCTCGGCACGGTGTCCATGACGGGCGCCAGATTCACATTGACGCCCACCGCGGCCAGCTGTTCGCCCCAGGCCGTAGCCTCGGCGAGCAGCTCTCCCACCGAAAGCTCCCCTTGCACGATCGCCTGCGGCATCACAGCGAAGCCGGGCCCCTGCATGATCTGCACAAACCCGCCTTCCTGGTCGGTGGCGACAAACGCCCGCACCCCCTGCGTCCGGTCGCCGGAAACGTGCGCCGTGATGGCGGAAACCTCATCCGCTATCCCGGCCTGCCCCGCAGTGCTGCGCCCCTTCATGAAAACATTGCCCACGAAGAGGGTGTCCAGCGCGTACAGTGAGTCCGCATCGGCACCTGTCACCGGCGAGGACACCATGAGGATTTGCCCCACCTTTTGCTCCAGCGTCATGGCGGCCAATGCCGTGGCGGCCTTGCTCGATGCCGGCGCGGACGACGGCGGAGCCTGGCTTGCGCTGGGAGGCGGTGCCGCCGTCGTGCTTGGCGAAGGGGACGGGGCACTTGGGGATGGTTTCGCGCTTGAGGACGGTGCCGCCGTCGCACTTGGCGATGGTGGCGGCGTTGAGCTTGCCGGGCCGGGCGATGGTGCATTGCCGCTTGCATAGAGCATGCCAAAGACCACTACCAGGGCCACAACAACGATGCCGGCGCCGAGCATCAACCAGCGTTTGGAGCCACTCACCACCACAGCCTGCCTCTCAATCACAGATGCCGTACCAGCCAGCCTAGATCACGGGGCCGCACAAAGCGCCGTCAGTTCGAAAGGGACCCCTGCCGTGCGGGAGTTACGCGCTGCCGCGGTTCTTCTCACGCATGGCACGCAATGCCTCGCGGTTGTCCTGCTGCTCGCGCAGCGCGTGGCGTTTATCGTAGTCCTTCTTGCCGCGTGCAATGGCGATCTCAACCTTGGCGCGGCTGTCCTTGAAATACAGCTGCAGCGGCACAATGGTGAAGCCGGATTCGCGGGTCTTGCGGTCGATCTTCTCGAGCTCTTCGCGGTGCAGCAGGAGCTTGCGGCGGCGGCGGGCCGTGTGGTTGGTCCAGCTGCCGTTGAGGTATTCGGGGATGTAGACGCCCTCAAGCCACAGCTCGTCGTTGTAGAACGTGGCAAAACCGTCCACCAGGGAGGCCCGGCCTTCACGCAGCGACTTGACCTCGGTCCCCATCAAGACCAGGCCGGCCTCGAAGGTGTCCATGATGAGGTAATCATGCCGGGCCTTGCGATTGGTGGCCACTACCTTCAGGCCACTTTCCTTAGGCACAGCTGACTCCTTTTATGTTCATCATGACTTCCGGTGCGCCAATGCGGCCGGAACCTTAGTTTAGCAACTCACGCCATGCCGCGCGGCCAACGGCCTGGGACCGCGGGCTCATCAGCGGACCTGTCGATCCTAGAGCAGGCCCATCGGATCAACCGGGCTGCCGTTGAGCCACGTTTCAAAGTGCGCGTGGCAGCCCGTGGAGTTGCCGGTGTTGCCCGAATAGGCCACGAGCTGGCCCTGCGTGACGGACTGTCCGGCCGAGACGATGACGGAGGAGTTATGGTAGAAAACGGTCATCAACGCGTTGCCCTGCACCACGCCGTGGCTGATGTACAGGACGTTGCCGCCACCATAGACCACGTTTGTCTGGCCGGCGATCTGCACGACACCATCTGCCGGAGCATAGACGGGCGTACCGCACGTGGCACCAAAGTCAATGCCGGAGTGCAGGTAGGAACCAGTGCCGTTAAAGTCGATGGTCCCGGCCGGGGTCTGGCGCCAGCCGAATCCCGAGGTGATCGGGATGTTGCCGGCAAACGGGTGCTGCAGCCCAAAGGCCGAAGGGTTGCCGGGTGCGGGCGGAACGTAGGCCGGCGGGACGTAGACGGGCGGGACGAACGGTTCCGGTTCATAGGGGGTGCTGGCGCCTCCGCCAAGGTTTGCCTGAGCATCGGCGGCGGCCTTCTCACGGGCAAGGCGCTGCTGTTCCTGATCGTAGGCAACGCGGGCTGCCTCTACGCGGCGATCTTCCTCAATCTTAGCTAGCCGTGCGGCCTCGGCGCGTGCGGCAGCCTCGGCAGCTTCACGTTCCTTGCGCTGGATCTCGGAGATCTGGAACGCCACCGCGTCTTTCTCGCCCTGCACTTCCTTGAGCTTGGTCTGGATCCGCGGCTTCTCGGCTTCCAGCTGGGCGTTCAAGACTGCGGAGTCGCTGATCAGCTTGTCCACCTTGGCTTTTTGTGTGGCGGCGGCATCGCGGGCGCTCTGCTCCGCGGCAAGCGCGACTTCGGCCTGCAGCTTCAGGTCCTTGATCTCCGCCTCCACGGCGGCAAGGCGGACCTGGGCATTCTCATTCGTGGCCTTTTGCGCAGTCAATGCTTCAAGTGCTGCTGTTTGGCTGCGCATTGCCTGCTCGGCCAGGTCGATGGAATTTGCCAGGTCGTTCGGGGAATCTGCACCCAGGATTAAGGTCAGGTTCACGGGCAGTCCCCCGGCCTTGTACGACTGGGCGGCGATCTGGCCAATCATGGCCTTCGTCTCCGTTGTCTTCGTTGCATCGGTGGCAATCTGGGCCGTGATCTTGTCCTTGCTCTGCTGGGCAAGGTCAATCCGGGCAGTCAGAGAATTGACCTCGCCGGTGGCTACACTGACCCGCCCTTCAGCCTGCGACAGTGCGGTCTGGGCTCCGGGAAGCTGTCCCTGGAAGGTGACGAGGTCGGCAGCGGACTTGGCAATGCCGGCGTCGACGAACTCCAGGGACGACTGCACTTCGTTGGCCTGCTGTTCAAGTGCAGCCTGCTGTTGAAGCGCGGCGGCTTTGTCGCTCGCGTTGTCGGCCTGGGCCACAGGCACCAGTCCCAGCATTCCCAGGGCAAGAAGCGCAGTCACGCCAACCATGGCACGGCGCATTGCCGGCCGAGCGCTGGGCATGGTTCGCCCAAGTCGGGGGGATTTCACGCGCCCTATTCCCCCGCTTGATTCAAAATTCATGCCTGCTGGCTCCTTCATAAGTTGCAATTAAACACTCGCATAACTTCAGTCACACTAGTACCTTCAGTAACACTACCCCCACTAACCTTACACTTTCAGGTTTTTCCGCAAGGAAACAGCCGAGGCAACACCGGCCAACACCACTCCTAGCAGGATCAGCACGGGGTAGATCACGAAGGCATCCGTAGCGGAAATGAACGGCGTTCCCGAGTTTGACTCAGCCAGGTAGCCGCCCATGAAGAAGTGCACGATCGCCCAAACAGCGCCGGAAGCCAGCAGCGCCCCGATAGTTGCCGCGATCACCCCTTCCAACACAAAGGGCAACTGGATGACGGTTCGGGAGGCGCCCACCAAGCGCATGATCTCAATCTCCCTGGTGCGCGACTGCGCGGAAAGTCTGATGGTGGTGGCGATCAGAAGGGCCGCGCACACAATCATGAGCACCGCCACGCCAATGGCCACGTACGTGGCGATGTTCATCCACGAGAACAGTTTTTCAAGGACCTTGCGCTGGTCCACCACCGAATCCACGCCGGGGGTGGCGGAGAACGTCTCGTTGATGATCTGGTACTTTTCCGGGTCGGTCAGCTTGATGCGGAACGACGATGGCAGGTTGGCGGCCTCCACCGAATCGACCATGGGAGAGTTGGCGAACTGTTCCTGGAAGTGGAGCAGTGCCTCGTCTTGGGATTCAAAGCTCCACGTCTCGATGTAGGGCTTCACGGCAGCCGATTCCAGCATGCCCTCGATGGTCTTCTTTTGTTCGTCGGAGACCGGACCGGCAAGGCAGTTGGTGTTGGCAGGCACGTCGTTGCACAGGTAGATGGTCACCTGAACCTTGTCATACCAGAACCCCTTGAGTTGGCCGATCTGCATCTGCAGCACCCCTGCCGCACCAACAAAGGTCAGCGACACAAAGGTCACCAGGATCACCGAGATGACCATTGTCAGGTTGCGGCGCAGGCCGCTGCCCAACTCGCTCATGATGAAAGCAAGTCTCACTTTTGGTCCTCATTCGTGTTCTTCGCGCCGGCAGTCTTCTCGCCGGCGGTGTTCCCATCAGCGGGCCCCTCAGCCGCGTTCCCCTCGGCGGCGTCAGGTCCTCGCCTGCGCTCCAGCCGTGGTGGCAGGGAGTCGTCGGCGGCGTCCCGTACTGCTGCGGCACTCACTATCCGCTGACGGCGGGTCTGGGGTTCGGCGTCGTGCTTCATGGCGGGATCGGAGCCAAGCCCGGCCGCCGGCACAATGGGAATCATGGACGTGTATTGGGCGGCGTTCTCGTCGCGGACCACCTTGCCGTGCTTGAGCTCGATGACGCGCTTACGCATGGAGTTGACGATGTCGTCGTCGTGCGTGGCCATGACCACTGTGGTGCCGTTCTGGTTGATCTTGTCCAGGACTTCCATGATGCCCGCGCTCGTGGTGGGGTCAAGGTTTCCGGTGGGCTCATCGGCCAAGAGGATGCCGGGCTGGTTCACGATGGCACGGGCGATGGCCACGCGCTGCTGCTCACCGCCGGAAAGTTCGGTGGGCAAGCGGCGCCCCTTGTCCTCCAGGCCAACGAGTTCCAGCACGCGCGGAACTTCGGCACGGATGGCGGCGCGGGATTTGCCCAGCACCTGCATGGCGTAGGCAACGTTGGCGAAAACCGTCTTCGTCTGGATGAGGCGGAAGTCCTGGAACACCACGCCAATGCCGCGGCGGAACTTGGGCACGCGCCAGCTGGGCACGTTGGCCACATTCTGGCCGGCCACATAGATCTGCCCGTGCGGAGTCCTGTGCTCGCGCAGCACCAGGCGCAGCAGCGTCGACTTGCCGGAACCTGAGGAGCCGACAAGGAACACAAACTCGCCGCGCTGGATATCAAGTGAAACATCATCGAGCGCCGGCTTGGATTTGCGGTCGTAAGCAATGCTCACATTTTCAAAACGAATCATGACTTTTTCATTGCCCGTCCAGCCGGATGTGCTGGCATGCTGACGGCCGGGCATGGTTTGGGGGAAGAAACCGCCAGCCTTACTACTGTAGGCGGGCGTCTACGTGTTTACCGGTTCCACGGCGGTGTGTCGAGGCGTGGCGTTGCTGTGAATGCGGGGCGGGCTGGCGCGGGCGGTGGGCCACTGCGGGCGGGCTGGCGCGGGCGGTGGGCGTTGCCACGGGCGGGCTGGCGCGGGCGGTGGGCCAATGCGGGGCGGGCATCGTTTCAGTGAGGTGGGGCGGTCCATGTTTCCGGCTGAGCGCTGCTGCGGCCCAGAAAACTGCCCCCTCCTAATTCAGGACGTCTTGTGACGCTAGCCTTGGAAGGGCGCTATTCATTCATTTGCAGACCGCGCTGCTGATTACCAACGCGGCCAGGCGGCGAGGCGAAACTTGCGTGCCAACGCCCCACCAGCTGCGAAAATGGGCCAAAACGGCTGGTTTCCAAGCAGTCTTTCGCGAAAATGACTCCGCCTCGCGAAGAGGGCGCAACCTTGGCGGCATGTCGCGGGCCCTGTTCATTCTCGAGGAACGAATCCCCGAGAATGGGCCAAACCCACCAGGAATCACCCAGCACCGCAGAGAAAGTTCCGACCGATTCCGATCACGGCCCAGACACCGCGGGGAAAGCCTTTAGTCCTTCGCAGCGTTCCTCTGGTCCGCACGCCACCGGATTCCGGCGTCGATGAAGTCGTCAATCTCCCCGTCCAGCACGGAGGCGGCGTTGCCCACTTCGTGTTCGGTGCGCAGGTCCTTGACCATTTGGTACGGGTTCAGCACGTAGGAGCGCATTTGGTCGCCCCACGAAGCCTTGACATCACCGGCCATGGCCTTCTTTGTGGCGTCCTCTTCGGCCTTCTTCAGCAGCAGCAGGCGCGACTGCAGCACGCGCAGGGCAGCCGCACGGTTCTGGATCTGCGACTTCTCATTCTGCATCGACACCACGGTGCCGGTAGGAATGTGCGTCATGCGCACGGCTGAGTCGGTGGTATTCACGGACTGTCCGCCGGGGCCCGAGGAACGGAACACGTCAACACGGATTTCGTTCTCCGGGATCTCGATGCTGTCCGTGGACTCGATCAGCGGGATGACCTCGACAGCGGCGAAGGAGGTCTGGCGGCGGCCCTGGTTGTCGAAGGGGCTGATGCGCACCAGACGGTGCGTGCCGGCCTCGACACTCAGCGTGCCAAACGCGTACGGCGCCTTGACCTCGAACGTGGCCGACTTCAGCCCGGCTTCTTCCGCATAGGACGTGTCCAGCACCGCCGTGGGGTAGCCGTGGCGTTCGGCCCAGCGCAGGTACATGCGCAGCAGCATCTGGGCAAAGTCGGCGGCATCCACGCCACCGGCGCCGGAGCGAATGGTGATGACGGCTTCGCGTTCGTCGTACTCGCCGGCCAGCAGCGTCACGATTTCCAGATCGCTCAGGGACTTTTGCAACCCCGGCAGGTCCTTGGCGGCCTCGGCGAGGGAATCGGCGTCGCCCTCTTCCTGCGCAAGCTCCACCAGCACCTCAAGATCATCGATCCGAGCTTCCAGCCTGCGCAGCTTCTCCAGCTTTGACTGGGCATGGCTGAGCTTGGATGTCACCTTTTGCGCGGCGGCGGGGTCGTCCCAAAGATTGGGTGAGCCGGCCTGGTCGGACAAATCCTCGATGTCCTCCAAAAGCTTCTCCACCTCGGAAACCTGTTCAATAGAGGTGTACGTAGCGCGAAGGGCGCGGAGTTCTGCGGGAAAGTCGATCTCTGCCATGATATTCAAGCCTACAGCAGCAGATTGGCGCGCGCCGTACTCGTGACGGTAATGCCGATGCCGCCGGGCACCAAAAAGTTGATGAACATTGGATGCACGACGGCGCTCAGGCTCACTTGCGCTGTTCTCCCGTCCCCGGCCCCGGTGGCCGAGTCAAGGACAATGCCGCCCAGTCCCTCGGGGACTTCGTTCCCTGCCAGGTAGTCCTGTGCCGCGGCAAGTACGCCTTGGTTGGTCAGCAAGGTGCCGGGATCGCTGTCGGTGCTGCCGCCGCTGAGTTCAAAGGTGTCGGCGGCTGCGAGCGCGGCGCCATCGGCGAGGGAGAACAGTTTCTTGTGGCCCACGTAGAGGCTGCCGGCCGCGGCAACAACCGTGATCAGCAGCAACACGAGCAGGACGTAGCCAATCAACAGGACCATGACGTGCCCGTCTTCCTCGGCTTCGAGCGGCTGCGGAGTCATTTGAAGCGCCCCACTTTTTGGGTGGCCCGGGAATCCACCGTTGCGGCATTGGCGGTGACTCCCGGCAGAGAGCCGACCACGGGCAGTTCAATCCGCAACTGCACGTAGGCGGTGACTATGGTGCCGGGGGTGAGGCAGCCGCCGTCGCACGCTATGGTCAATTGAGCGTCGGCCGGGTCGAAGCCCAGGTCCGTGACAGCCATGTGCATGGCTTGTTCCGCCGAGGCTTGGGCGGTGGGCAGGTCATCGTGCAGCACGAACACCTTTGCCGCCTGGTCGGCTGCTCCCACGACGGCGTACGCTCCGCCCTGCACCTGGCCCACCGTCAGGATCAGGTACACCACCGGCACCATGAGCAGGACCGCCAGGAAGATGAATTCCACAATGGCGCTGCCTGTTTCCGTACCGTTCCCGCAGGCACCAGGCGGGTCCGGCCGCACGCTGTCACCGGGTGATGACGGCATGGCCGCTCACCTCCAGAGAGCGCGAGGGCCCAATCAGCCCGAGGACCGGCAGCGGGGCGCTGATGGTCACGTGAAGGACTTCGAGGCCGTTGAGCGATTCCACCCCGACGCTCACCTCTTGCAGATAACCCTCCCCTAGCGCACCGGCCACCAGCGTGGTTGCCCTGTCCCTGGCGTCATCCGGTGTCCTGTCCCCCAGTGCCCCGTAGCGTGCGGCTGTGGATGCGGCGTCGGCCACGGTGTTGCGCACGTGCAGGGCCAAGGTCAGCTGCAGCAGGGCCACGAAGATCACCGTGACGAGGGCGCCGACGAGCACAAAATCAACGACGGCGGCCCCCACCTGATGGTCTGCCCGGACGTGTCCGGTTCGCGCCTTTACGGCGTGACTTGCTCCATGGCCTGGTTGAACAGTTTTTCCAGGGCGGGCCCGGCGATGGCCAGCAGCCCTGCCACCAGCACGGCACTCATCAATGTGATGAGAACCCAGCCGGGCACGTCGCCGCGGCTCTTGTCCATTGCCGGACGAAGGGCCGGCAGGTGCAACGTCTGAAGGAGCCAGTCCATCCCCTGCATGATCCGCCCCGCGCAGTGCCTCGCAAGGATCAGCAAGGCCACCCCCATGCCCAGTAATTTGTTCCTGACATCCATGTTGTTTTCCCTCCACCTGATAATTTCCTGCTTGCTGTGATGCTGTGCCGTGGTTGTCCTGGGTAGCTGCCATTTAGAAACCAAACTGCAGCAGGGCAAGTCCGGGGAACACGGCGAAGACGACGGTGAGCGGCAGGACTCCGAATATCAGCGGCACCATCATGCCAATTTCTTTCCGCCCCGCGGATTCCATGAGCTCCCGTTTTGCCACGTCACGCACGTCCTGGGCTTGGGCGCGGAGCACCTCGGCCAGCGGCGTCCCCCGGTTGACTGCCACGCCGATGCCGTCAACAAACCGGGACAGCGCCGGGACGTTGACGCGGGCGGAAAACTGGTTCAACGCCTCAACCAGCGGCATGCCGGTGCGGGTCTGTGCCAGCACCTTGCCGAACTCCTCCGACAGCACCCCCTGTGAGGACCGGGCCACCCTGTCCAGCGCACTGCCCGCGCTCTCTCCCGCACCAACCGCCAACGCCATAAGTTCGGCGAGCGCCGGAAACTCGGTGAGCATCCGGCCCTGCCGCCGCTTGATCCGGGCTCCCAGCAGATAGTCATACAGCAGGTAGCCAGCCACCATGGGCCCCAGGGTCAGTGTCACCGCTCCCATGAAGTTGATGCTCCCCTGCCAGAGCAACAGCACCGACACCAGCGCGCCCACCGCGAGCCCGCCCGCCGCACATAGGAACTGGACAGCCCGGAATTCCAAGGCACTTTCACTCCTGCCGGCTTGTTCCAGCCGCGCGCCCAGGCCGTGCACACTGATGTTGAACCTGCCCAGCCTCTGCACCGAGTCAGAGAGGACCAGCCGGAAGATCCGCTCAAGCGGCCCAAACAGCGTGCCGGGACCGTCGCCGTCCAGCAACCGTGAGCGGCTGTCCAGCGATCTCAGCTGTGGTTCCACCCGCTGGGTAAAGCTTGGCTGGCGCATGATGGGGAGCCTGACGAAACACAGCCACAGTCCCGTCCCCAGAAGAAGTCCGACGGCGATCATGGCGGCCAGGTGCGGGCTCACTTTAACACCCGTTGTTCCTCAGGCAGGGCACCGATGCGCAGCATGATCCGATAGCAGATAACCGAGATCGCCAGGCCGCCGCCCAGCACAGCCCAGCCGGCCGTGGTGTTGTAGGCGGCAACCGCCTCTGCCCTTGTGGACATGAGCATCAGAACAATCCACGGCGCTGCCACGGCAAGCCTGGCAGCGTTGACGGTCCAGGACTGTCTGGCTTCCAGCTCGCTGCGGGTGCGGGCGTGGTCACGGAGAAACTCGGAGAGTGTGCCCAACAATTTGCCCAGATCCGAGCCGCCCACATCCCTGGTCAGGCGCAGCGCCTCGATGATCCTGTCGGAGACGGGGTCGGCCAGGGTGGCCTTGAGCTTTTGCAGTGCACCTTCAAAGTGGCCCGTGGCCCTGTAGTCGGCACCGAAATTTCGGAAATCATCCCGGAGCTGGACGGGCCCCTTTTGCCCCAGCTGCACCAGGGCTTCGGGCAAGGACAAGCCGGCTCGAATGGCTGAGCGCAAGTTGTCCACGACGTCGGGCCAGAGTTCGCGCATGACTGCCGCCCGGCGTCGTGCCCGCATTTTGAGCAGTGCGAAGGGCAGGTATCCGGTGAACAAGGCGATGCACAGGGCGATCGCGGGGGCGCCGGTGAGCACGAAGACGATCAGCGCCATGAGCATGGCCAGGCCCACGGAGCTGAGCACGAGGGAGGTTGGTGTCACCTGGGCAACGCCGGCCTGTTGTAGGAGGGTCTCGAGTTTGCTGCGGTGGCCGGGATGCGGTGTGCGTGCGGGCGTGTTCCAGCAGGCGTTCCAGATCAGGAACAGGCCCATGCCGGCAAGCAACCC
Source organism: Arthrobacter sp. PAMC 25486 (assembly GCF_000785535.1). Taxonomy (NCBI): domain Bacteria; kingdom Bacillati; phylum Actinomycetota; class Actinomycetes; order Micrococcales; family Micrococcaceae; genus Arthrobacter; species Arthrobacter sp. PAMC 25486. Next base: position 1,680,101 of record NZ_CP007595.1, read on the forward strand.
CACAACGGCTGACATCAGTCATCCCCCATTAGGGCGGCAACGTTGTAGCCGGCGACGGCAAATTTTTCGGGGGCCGGCATGGCTGTTTCCGAGGCTGTGAGGCGCCCGTTGACTGTGCTGAAGACGAGCCCCGATTCAATGATGCCGTTCTCGACCCGGCGGCCCAGTGCCAGGATTTCGCCCACGCTGCGTTTGCCGTTGGTTGCCCTGACGCAATGGACCACGAGGTCGATGCAGGCAGCCACTGTTGGCACCACGAAGGCTGCACTGATGTTTTCGCCCGCGAGAAGGGGCAGCGTGCAGATCTTGACAACAGCGTCGTGTGCCGAATTCGCATGAACTGAAGCCATCCCTGGAAGTCCACTATTCAGGGCGATCAACATGTCAAGGCTTTCGGCCTCGCGCACCTCACCCACAATGAGCCTGTCGGGTCGCATGCGCAGGGCCTCCTTGACGAGACGGCGCAACGGAATTTCTCCCTTGCCCTCAAGGTTCGGCTGGCGGCATTGCAGCCCCACCACATCGCGCAGCGGCAGCCTGAGCTCAAAGATTTCCTCCACCGTCACGACCCGCTCACGGGAGCCAATGCCAGCGGCCAGGCAGTTCAGCATGGTGGTCTTGCCTGCCTGTGTGGCCCCTGAGACAAGAATGTTCAGCCCGCTGCTGACGGCGGCGCCCAAGAAGCGGGCCGCCTGCGGGGTGAGCGAGCCCAGTTCCACCAGATGGTCCAGGCGGCTTGCCCTGGCCGTGAATTTGCGGATGTTCACGGCCCAGTGGTTCTGCGTGATGTCCGGGATAACCACATGCAGGCGGCTGCCGTCGGGCAGCGCAGCATCCACGAACGGGCTGCTCAGATCCAGCCGGCGCCCCGAACTCTTGAGCATCCGCTCCACCAGGTCCCGAACCTGCTGGGCGGTAAACACCACCCCCGTGAGTTCCGATTCGCCGTACCGGGCAACAAATACCTGATCCGGTGCGTTAAGCCAGATTTCCTCTATGTCCGGGTCGTCGAGGAAGGGCTGCAATGCACCGAAACCGGCGACGGCGTTGTACACGTGCCGATTGATGTCGTCGCCTTGGGTGAGGGCCGGGACTGCGCCGAGCAGTGCCCGCTCGCCATAATCGTTGACGGCGGCGTCAACCAAGGCACGTACCTCTGTGCCTTGACGTAGCGGGTCAAGGCCCTTGCGGCGGATGAGCTCCCTAACCTCATCCTCCAGCAACGCAAATGCATCCAATCAGATCACTTCCGCCCGGTGCGGAGACCTATCACTGTGTAGTTCAGGAGCCTAGACCTGATGGAGGCGGACGCGCCAGAGCGATGGTGGCTTCTGTGGATAACTTCCCCTAAGACCGCGGCTTGGACAAATAATTGACATTGCGTCCGTGCCTTCGCCTGAACGCCACAAGCAGTCGCCCCCCCTATGGGAATCATTGAATAAATTGCGACTTTCCCCCGGAGCCTCTGCAGGTTTCCCGCCCGCCATATAAGCTGGCAGGACCTCACGCGCGGCGCCCGGCCGCAGATGACTTCGGAGTATAGAACAATGCGTTTTTCAGTGCCCGCTACACGTTCACAATCCACCGGACGATTCCTGTCCACGGTTCCGCGAACGGTTCTTGCCGGTGCACTGGGATTCGCACTCGTATTTACTGTCGGTGCCGTTCCGGTCAATGCCCAAGAATCTGACGCACCAGCAGCCACGGAACAGGCCGTCCTGCCCGCAAGTGAACAATTACTCGTGGACGGGACGTCTCCGGACCTGGTTACAGAACAGGAGACGGCCTCAACGGCTGAGCCTGCCGTTGAACAACCGGCCGGCACACCGGAGCCAACGGCCGAGCAAGCCGCAGACGCCAACTCCGACGCGAAACCAACACCCCAGAAATCGCCAGTCCCCGCTCCCTCCCTGACGGTGGACCCGGCGCCAGACAGTCTTTCCCCGTCGTCCTCGCCCAGTGCCACTGTGGCCTCCGAGTCACCTTCTGCACAACCGGCCACAGCCCCAGAAACAACAACGGAAGCACCGGCGCCGACACCCACTCCAGACGCCCCGGCAGCCTCAGAACCGGAAGCGACCACACCCGAGGAGACGCCTGGCGCACACATGGGCCAGGGCTTGGCCATGGACGAGTCAGCAGCCAACGTCCCAATGATGGCACGGGCCATGCCGCAGGCTGCAAGTGCTCCGTGGATTCCAACCGGTGTTCGCGGCATGGATGTCAGCGGCTGGCAGGCAGACCAGGGGCACACCAATAGCAGAATCAATTGGGCCGGCGAGTGGTCATTGGGTGCGCGCTTTGTCTACGTCAAAGCCACCGAGGGAAGCGGCTTCATCGATCAGTCCCGCGCCTCGCATCTGGCCGGCTCATCGAAGGTAGGCATGCTCCACGGCGCGTACCACTTTGCATTACCCGGACAGTCCACCGCCACAGCGCAGGCAGACCATTTCGTTCGCAATGGCGGTGCGTGGAAAGCGGATGGAAAAACGCTTCCCCCTCTGCTCGATATTGAAAACAACCCCTACGGCGCCAACTGCTATGGCTTGGGGCAAAGTGCCATGGTCAGCTGGATCAAGACATTCTCCGCCCGGGTGCAGTCGAAGACCGGACGACTGCCCATGATCTACACCAACAAGGGTTGGTGGGTTTCTTGCACGGGCAACTCAAAGGCCTTCACAAACCAGCCCCTGCACATCGCCGCCTACACCGGGGGCGCAGCTCTAGAAATCCCCGGCGGATGGCCGACCTACAGCATGTGGCAGTTCAGCTCCACCGGCCCCTATGGCACGACCCCCCTTAAGCCCAACGAGGGTGATTCCAACGTCTGGAATGGGACAGAGGCCAGCCTGAAAAAGTTTGCCACGGGCACGACAGTGACGAGAATCAACGGCAAGGACCGCTATGAAGTCTCGGCCGCCGCTTCCAAGACCGCATTCCGGCCAGGCGTCAAGACCGCCTACATTGCCAGCGGTGCTGTTTACACCGATGCTCTCTCCGGCTCAGCTGCGGCGGGATACAACGATAGCCCAGTGCTGTTGACCGGGACGGGCGTGCTGCCGGACGTCATCCGGGCCGAGCTCACCCGGCTCAAGCCGAAACGGATCGTTATCCTCGGCGGTTCCGGAACCGTCAGCAACAGCGTCATGGGACTGCTGAAGAAATACAGTCCTTCAGTTAGCCGGATCAGCGGCAAGGACCGCTATGTCGTGTCTGCCGGTGTTTCCAAATCTACGTTCCAGTCAGGGACGGACACAGCCTACATCGCCAGCGGCGCAATCTATACGGATGCCCTGTCAGGCTCGGCATTGGCCGGCCACCAGGGAGGTCCCGTGTTGCTTACCGCACCCCATGTCCTTCCCGATCCCATTCGGGCAGAGCTGACCCGGCTCAAGCCGAAACGGATCGTGATTCTTGGCGGCTCCGGAAGCGTCAGTGACAGTGTCATGAACTTATTGAAGCGGTACAGCCCCTCAGTCAACCGGATTAGCGGAGCTGACCGGTACGAGGTCTCCGCGTCCATATCCAGATCCACCTATTGGGTTGGCACAATCACCGCCTACATTGCCAGCGGCGCGGTGTATTCCGATGCGTTGTCCGGCTCTGCTGTGGCCGCGCACAATGGCAGTCCGGTTTTGCTGACGGCCCCCAACGTCCTGCCCGACTCGGTCAAGGCGGAACTCCAGCGTTTGAAGCCGCAACGGATTGTCATCCTTGGCGGCACCGGCACCGTCAGCGACGAAGTGCTGCGTGAGCTGCAGAACTACGCGCGCTGACACCAAGCTCAAGGAGCTGCTAAGTACTATGTACCATTCCCGCACGGAGTAGTACGTTGGTGGCATGGACATCAGTCGAAGCTTGGTTGCTGCTGTGGTGCTCAGCGTGTCTTTCGTGCCGCCTGCTTCATCGGGGGTTTCCTCTGTTGCTTCATCGATGACAGTAGCCACTCAAGCGACCAGTTCTGATGTACTTCCAAGTCGGGAAACAAAATTGCCGCGCGAACCCCAGGTTGACGCGCCTAACCCTTTCAGTCCTGATGAAGCCAAGGCCAACAAGGTTTCGGGGGAAATTGGGGAAATCATGTCAGGGTTGGATGGGTTTGCGGGGTGCTGGGTGGACGACAACAGTTTGGTCCACCTCGCCGTGCAACAGGGGTACTCCGATGAAATCGAGGGACATTTGGGCGAACGTTTCAAAGGTGAAGTCGTGGTGGTCGAGGTCAAGCACTCCTATAAGGATCTCGTGGCGCGGCGAGACTCAATATCGGCACAGATTGACAGCCTCGCGAAGCAGGGTCTCGTTCTCATGGAGTGGGGCCCCGATGAAGTCCACAACACCGTCTGGATATCTCTCGGTGATTACACGGAGGCAAAGGCCGAACTGGCCCGGAAGCTGCTGGGGAATGACGTTGTGGTCAAACCTTCCCTGACGGCTGGCGGGATAAACGACTTGTTCTCCATTTCTTTCCTGGCCGAGTGAGGTCAATGCTCATCAGGGCTGGCTATGCTAAGTAGCCGCCCGATATTCCGGTGACGAAGCCGTTATGTTGCAGGGGCTTCATAACCATTCAGATACTTACGGGCCGCAAACATGCAGCACCCTACGCAGCAAGCCGAGAAGCTGCAAGGGGCCGCCCACGCCTCGATTATTACGGGCCGAGACAAAGTAAAAGCGCGCTGGCCTGCCGGAACGAAACTTTCTGACGATGGCAGGGCCGTGGTCGGCGAATCCGGTAAACGTATTGAGTTTGGGTCCGAGGTTGGGCTTGATTGCGGATTTAAATGTGGCCTTTACCCGCAGAATGCGACGGGGCACGGTGGTCAGGCACCTATGATGTGTAGCAGCCCCTGCACCTGTTTCTCACCACGTGCGACTCGAGACGCCGACGAGATCTCTGCCGCTATGGGGCGGCAATTTCTGCAATTGCCGATTCCCACAAGGCAACCTGTGACTCGGCGGACAGTGTCCATGCGGCATCGTTAGCCGCCGATTTCCATTGGGCGGTTTCATTTTCAGTCAACCCATTCAGTGCGGCGCGCAATGCTTCAACCGAGAAATCTGTCGTGACCGCACCCAGGCCATAACTTTCAACCAAAGCAACCATTGCCGGTGACGGTCCGGTAATTACACCAATTCTTGCCTGCACGGCCTCAAAGAACTTGTTGGGCAAGGCATTTTGGAGGTTGAAAGTTGAGTTCGGCAGGAAACACATGGCAACGTCATAGTTGCGAATGAGAGAGACCAGTTCTTCATACGGCACCGGGTCAATAAAGCGGACGTTGGGCAGGTCCACTGCCGATCGCTTCAATTCATCGACGTAGTCGGGCTCGTTCGGCATGACGACAAAGTCCAGCTGGACTTTGTCGTCGACACCTTTCATGGCGTCAATGATCAACTCGATCTTTCGGTACCGCTGCCCCGCACCGCTGTAGATGACTTTCAGCGGCCCAGCGGTCGGCGTAGGTTCCGCTTCAAGGAACGGGGCAGCGTTGGTGACAACACCAACCTGCACGCCGAACCTGTTGCGGTACTCGTCGGCGATGCCTTGGGAAACAGTCGTCACAGAAGCTGCCAATGGTAGGTACTTCCGACACATCCACCGCATGAACGGTGCCACAAAGACACGCCACTTCGCGTCTGATTCCTTTTCACTGGGCGCGTACTCGTGCAGGTCGGCATGGACCCCCAACCGTGGCTGCAGCTCCAGGGCAAGTGGCAGCGTGTTCAAATCATTGGCCAAGATGATGTCGAACTGGCCGCGCGGAAGAATTTTCCGGGCTTCCTGAACCGCCGTCATTCCGCCGTACACACGCTCGTATTGCCGGGTGATGAGTCCAAGCTTGTCCGACGACCATCCCCTAGCATCGGACGGCAGCGGGTAATGCTCCTCGACGCCATCAGGGGCATCACCGTAGGCGCAGGTGCTCACCCGATATTTGCCTTTGAAAAGCTCCACCTGCTTCAACACACGGGGATCGGAACGGATCGGCGAAAACGTGAGGATGAGCAGTGAAGGAAGGGAAGGCATGGACTCCATTATGCTCGACGCGGTGAATTGTCAGAAAATGCGCCGCAGCCCCGGCACCCTCAGTCCGATGAGTGAGACAGCGAAGCTGCCTGCCAGAGTCACCACGTAAGTCACGGCCAGGGCCCACAACGAGTGTTGAGTGGACACAGCCGCCACATTCAGCCGGATCAATTCAAAGATCACGAAGTGGACCAAAAACACCCCGAAGGAAGCATTCGACAAGGCCACGGTTGCAGCGGCCACCTTCTTTGGCAGTTTCAAACCATCAGCCAGGGACAGCCCCACCACAAAAACACCCAGGGAGACGGCTGCAACCAGGACCCCAAAATATGATTCATTGATGAAAATATCCACACGCGGTAGAACTCCCCGATTGCCATAATGCCAAATCGTGAAAGCCATCATGGCTGCTACAACCGGCACCGCGGCCACCAACGAAAAGCCCTTGAGGCGGACGTTTCGAAGCGCGTACCCGGCAACAAAGTAACCAACGTACGGGACCCACATGGTCAGGAAGTTCAGGCTGATGGGGCGTATTACGTTGAAGTGCGCCAAGATTCCAGGGAGCATGTAGGCCACCAACGACGTACCTAGAAGGACAGCGGCAGTGATTGCGGCACGACTGTGCCCACCCTGGCGCAGGAATGTGGCGATCAGTGGCGCTACGGCGTAGAGGCCAACAACGATCCACAAAAAATACAGCTGTGTGAATACTGAGCTGTCGTACAAGAGTTGCAGGATTCTGCCGGTGGACAGGACCTCATCACGCAGCCAGATGCGCACACCGACCAAATACACGAAATTCCATGCGATGAGCGCCGGAACAATTCGCAGCGCACGCTTCTTGTAAAACCCGGCAGGATTCGAATGCAGCTGAGATGAGCCGAGCAGGAGGGCACCCGAGATCATAATGAATACGGGCACCACCCAGATAAAACCAATATCGATGATCGTGGCAATCCACCAAGATCTGTCACCCTTCGGCTCCGCACCAACGCGAAGGCCAAATACGTGAATAGCCACAACGCCACTGATACTCAGAATCCGTAACAGATCCAGGCCATGGTTGCGTTGCTTGGGAAGTGCTTCTTTGACGCACTCCGCCTTCACCGGCTCCACAATCAGTCGCTGTCCCGACGGTCCTGCACCGAATCGGTTTCTTCAGGAGAGCCACCATCAGCTTGGTGGTTCTCCGCAATCGCAAGGGCTACCGCAGTCGGTGACTGGGCTCGGTTAACATCGTCGATTGCTATTCGTCGAGAGAGTTTTGTGAGAGTGGTTTCCATCTGTCTGAAGCGTTGGTAGGTCGTGGCCATGTACACCAGGAAACTGACGATGAGACCGTAAAGGACAAGGTCCGTGCCGCGGCCGATGCCAAAGAAGCGGGCCACGTGGCTCAGCATGCCCGGGAAGAAAATGGATAGTGCCGCGATGCATGCGAAGAGCACCAACATGATGCGCCGGATCGCCAAGTGACGAGCGTTGGATCCGCCGCGCATGAGCGTCAGTGACACTAGGACGACGGCGAGCACCAGGGCAATTTGAACGACTATTTGCATGGATTTACCGGAACAGCAGATCTGCAAGAATGTTGACGGAATTCAGCAATGACTGTCCTTTGGCCTTTGAATAATCGGTGTAAATGATTTCAACCGGGTGCTCCACCCAGTTGGGTTTTATTTCGGACAGCTGGTGGACGAGTTCTGATGCATGGGCCATCCGGTTCTGGGTCAGGTGGATGCTACGGGCCACCTGCGGGCTAAACGCGCGGAGCCCGTTGTGTGCATCGGTCAACGCCATACCGGTGGCCATCCGGGATTGGATCGCAGCAGTGCGCAGCACCGTTCGCTTGGCCAGGGACATCTTGGTCCGCTTGTCCAGGAAGCGCGAGCCGAGAACCACCTCAGCTTCTCCCGACTTGATGCGCTCGGCCATCGCCTGGGCATCCACCACCCTGTGCTGGCCGTCAGCGTCAAAGGTGACGATGCAGTCCAGTTCAGGATCGTTCAGGGCATACTCGATGCCGGTCTGCAGGGATGCTCCCTGGCCCAAGTTCACTGGGTGTTGAATGACGACGGCGCCCGCCTCACGTGCCGCTTGCTGGGAGCCGTCGGTGCTGCCGTCGTCGACGCACACCACGAAGGGGAAAACCTCTCGCAGCCCCGAAATAACGGTGCCAACAACCGACGCCTCGTTATACATGGGGATGACTATCCAAGTTCGACTCACTAAACAAGTCTCCCATATGCCTGCCAAGGCAGTGCCATCGCCGTCGGTGCAGCATCGCCGAATCCCGCACGCACTGCCTACGCTGCCCACCTTGGCGTCCACCGCGCAAGACCATGCGCCAATTTTAGGTCGAAGAAATAGCGGGCATTGCTTTCGACCAGGAAGTTTCCGGCAAGTTTTTGTGTCAGCAATCGGTCACTCCTGCTTGCCCGGCCATAGTTGTTGAGTGCTTCGCCCATGCTCCGAGCGTTCGCCGGCAATTTTGCCGCGGCCTCCAGCAGGGCGCGATCGGCCCTGCTCAACGGTGCTGCATATCCTGCGGCGGCAGCATCCAGCTCCGCCAACAAATGATGCACCGCCATTCCGTCCGACCCGGTCCAGTCCCACTCCGCACCCCGGCCGCTTACTGCGGGGATGACGTGGATCCGCGCAATCTTCACGGCAATCGAGCGCCTTCCAGATGCTGAGAGCTCGTGGAACCAGCGCTCCTCGAGGACAGCAGAGAAGGCGGCGAACTCTTCATCCAGGGGCAGGCGCCGCTGTGTGACGCGGTCCTGCGCATCCTCACCAATGATGTAGCTCTTTCCCGGGTATCCCATGGCGATCCGTGCCCCGCCGAACCACAGACGCAAGGAGAACGAGACGTCCTCGCCTGTGGCCATGCCCTCAGTGAAGGCCAACGTTTGGGTCTGTACTACAGCCATTCGGATAATGCCCAACGGCGCTGTCCGATAGGCAAGCCGGTCACGCACGGGATCCAGCTTGCTCCTGCGCAATGCCCGCAACCGCGGGGTTCGCACCATCGGGCCGCTTTGAAAACGCAACGGTGCCACTATGGCATCAGCAGAATCCTGGCGGGCTTGGGCAACCCAGGAACTGATGGAGCCAGGCTCCAACAAGTCGTCGGAACCCATAACGCCAACGAACTCAGCGGTTGCGGCCTGGAGTCCGGCGTTGAACGGTCCCGCTGCGGAACGAATGCCGTCCACGTGCTTCACCACGTGAACATGGTCTGAGGGGCATCCGCCAAGAACACTCCAGAGGTCATCGCTCTCCAGGCCGTGGCCAACCACTATGACCCGGACCTGTCCGGGGCTTCCCGCAGCCAGTGCCGACAGAACAGCGCGTTCAATGGGCCTGGTTAGTTGGTGGACGGCAATAACGATGTCCACATCATGTGGTTCGGAAATGAAATTCACTGGTTTGGGTCCTTATTTGATGGTTTTCCGCAGCGCGTTCATCATGGCAAAGGGTCCGTGCATGAGTTGTGCCGAGGTAAGATTCCGCAGTTGCCATACAGCCCGGTCCGCGGCGGGGTCAGCAGACACCACGACGTCCGAGCCGCACAAAAGAGCACGTCCTTCAGGGTGGACAGACAATGCATTTGCAACCCTCCTGGAGTGGAGATTGTCCCTGAGCAGCCGTCCGATTATTCCTGCAACCGAAGCCTTGGTGCTGAGCTTTTGCGCCATTGAGGCAAGCGCCCCCTGCGTTTTTGGTCGCAAGCCGACCATCTCCATTGGCATGCCCCTCGGCACCACATGGTGTGTCCCATCGTCGACATACACCACGACGGCGCTCAATCGGCCAGCCGTCCCGCCAAGGGCAGTTTGAGCGTGGGTCCACAGGTCATCAATGACCGTTTGGGGGTGGGATGCCGTGCCTAGCATCATGCCCAACTTCACATCTGTCTCATCGATCATGCTGTTGCCTCTCCCGTTTTATGGTCCTGGGGAAGTTTCTCGACGGCAAATTGGGCTCCCAATTCGTTGATCACCGGGATGAGCACCGTGTTGCGGGCAAAGTCCTGTCCGTAATCCCATGCGGCCCTCCAAAGGTCGGCATCAGCGCGCCCAATGGTCTCTGCACATCTGCGAATGGCTTCTGCAACGCCCTCCGCGGTGAGGTCCTTGGCCGGGAACCACAACGGATAATCTTTGAGCATCTCGGTTGCCGCACTGCCTAGGTCGTGGATGGAGATGATCGGCAGACCCGTGGCGAGGTACTCGGCAGTTTTTCCACCGGTCACGTACTTTCCAGGCGGAAGAATCAGAAGCAGGGCATCAACGGAATCGTAAAAAGTTCCCACCTCTCTCTTGGAGATCGGGCCGTCATATCGCAGGCCCTGGTGTCGGCCTGAATTGAACATTTCCAGCACTTCGGCGGGCACCAGACCCGTGGGGCTCAGTTTTCCGCGAAAGACGGCTTCCGGCGCGGCACCATCCCACATCCCTGTCGCCAAGTCCCAGCCGCCAAGGAACTCGTCAAGTGGCACCACCGTGTACTGCAACGTGCCAAGGTAGCCGAAGCGAAGCCCAGTGGAGGGCTCCCCGAGAGGCATCTTCGGGCCACCATTTCTCTGGTCATAACCATTGGGAACTACCCGCATCAACGCTGCGGCGTCCGGGTGCCTGCGCGCGTATTCTGCCCTGATGGGTTCATTGACATACCAAATTTGATGCGCATTCCGCAGATAATCGGCTTCCAGAAGGCCATGCGGAGAATCGACGGCATAATTCTGGGCCCCGGTAAACGTGTTGAACGCCCAGGCATCTCGATAGTCGAGGATGTAGGGGACCTCCCCCAAGCTCCTGGCCACCTTGAAGGAAATATAGGGGCTGGCCGAGGCCATGACCAGGTCCGCCGGACGTTGGGTATGGATGGCACGCGCAGCTGCCATTGCCGGTTCAAACCAAAGGTGGTGGATGTCTTCCGGGAAATCGTTGCGATGGCGGCGGCGGAACAGTTCCTTCCACAGGTACGGTGCCTCGATCCTCAGACGTGAGTAGCGCCTGAGGTCACGTCTGTTCGGTTCCTCCGCACCGCCGTCGTCCACATGAACCACCTTGACGCGCGGGTCAATGGACTGGACCAGCCCCGAGTCCGTACCGGATATTTCCGACCAAATATCGTCAGACAACGTCACAACGGTGACGTCCCAGCCTTGTTCCACAAACCCGTTTGCAACCGCCATGCACCGGTAGACCGATGAGGCCGTGCTGGGCGGGAAGGAAAAAGCAATGTACAACAGATGCGGTTTGGCCATCAGCCCGCCGCCAATACCTTGGCATACCCGGCCCGCAATTTTGGAAGGAGTACGGCTGCTGCATGGTTTCTGGCGATGTAGCTCGGCCCATCGAGGGTGCGGGACAGGGCCACAGGGTCTGACAATGAGTCCCGGACAGCCTGCCCCACATCTGCGCGGCCGACGCTGACTGTTGCAAGGTCATCCGGATAGCCCGGGACCTGGTCGGCAAAAATGGTGGGCACGCCAATGGCGATTGATTCCAACTCGCTCGTGGCGAGAATACCGGAGACCTGTCCGACGACAACGTGGGCCGACGCCAGTTCCTGGAGGAACTGCATTTTGGGCATTCGCGGCATCAGCTGAACACCCAGCGCGGCCGCTTCCGGCGCCCGGTCTCCCCAGTCCAAGCCAACTATGTCAATGTCCTTGCCGGCCAATGCGGCAACCACATCGGCAGCCGCTTCCAGCCAGGCGTCACCTCCCTTGGACTTGTCCCACCGGGATGAGAAGAACACCCGCGGCCTGGCCGCAGGGGCCCAAGCCGGGAGTTCAGCCATATTCAGGGGAATCGGCAAATACTCGGCATCGGGCCTCACCTCCTGAGCCTTCTGCCGAAGATCGGGTGTCATGTACCAAACATGCCCGGCGCCGTCGATGTCAGCCTTGATGGCTGCATGATTCGAGGCCTCCCAATAGTTCTCGCGAATGTCTGTCCCGTGCAGTGACAACGCGTAGGGCCGACTGAACGCCCCCCTGGCCCACTTGGCCCGTCCACCCATGTTTACGTGCCAGAGCTGCGTCCAAGGGAACACGGCTGCCTGTTCCAACCTGAAGCGGTAGTAGGCGAGTTTGGTTCCGCCCCGTGTCCATGGACCTTGGATCTGTTTCCATGGTTCACCTTGCTCGCGACCCGCTGCGACAAGTGCCTTGCCAACATCGGCACAGTCGAAGAGCTGGGTTGCGCGAATATTCTCAGTCATGACTCATATCCTCTCATTTTACGGAGCAGGGGCGAGGACCAGGCTGACGTTTCAGCTGTCAGCCCGCACTGCCGCAGCGGCCCGTTTCCTCCGTCAGCGGGCACCGGTCCGCGGCAGGTTCGTGGCGCGGAGCCTGCACCACGTAGAATGTGGAAGTCCCCCTCTTGCCTGTACTGGAGCATTTTTTGAATCACCTGAGACGTACCATGCGTGAGTTGCTGCCGCTGTTGCCTTCCAATGCGCGGCGTTTTCTGATGATTTTTGCTGTTGCTTCCTCCGGACTCGCACTTCTGGACTCGGCCGCACTTGGAGTGTTCGCACTAGTCCTGAATCAAATTCTCCAAACAACATCCGGTGGGGACATGACGCTGCCCGTTCTGGGAACCTTCTCCCAGCAGATGGGGGTGTACGTTTTGGTGGCATCAGCGTTGGTCATGATCCTAAAATCATTCCTCAATATTTGGCTCCAGTGGGTTTCCACCCGCAAGTTTGCAGATTACGAGCTCGAGATCGGCACTGTTCTGTTCCAGAGCTATATTCGGGCTCCGTGGACGGAACGCATGAAGCGGTCATCATCTGAACTCGTTCGCATGATCGATGTAGGTATTGCCAACACAGTCTCGGGTGTTCTCTTTCCTGCGGTTGCACTGCCCGCACAAGTGCTTACCTTCTTCTCGGTCCTCCTGGTCCTTGTGGCTGCTTCCTGGCAAACAGCCCTGGTCACCCTCATCTACTTGGGCCTCATTGCAGCCTTCTTGTACCTGTGGCTCACGAAAAAATCCTACGTCGCCGGCCGAGTCAACCGTGATGCCAGCAGCAAAATGGCAAAGCTCGTAACGGAGATGCTCGCAGCGCTGAAGGAAATCACGCTACGGGACAAGGCCGACGAAGTTGCAGACGTTGTGATGATCAGCCGCGAAAGAACGGCAAGGTCTCGATCCAACATTCGATTCATGGGCGCTGTACCCAAGTTCGTCATTGACATGGCCCTCATCGGGGGGTTCCTGCTGATCGGCACCGCCGGCTACCTGGTAGGTGGGATGACGGGCGCCCTTTCATCCGTGGCCATCTTTGGCATGGCCGGTTTCAAGATGGTTCCGGCGTTGACTGCCATGCAGTCCTCCTTGACCACCGTCCAGTCCACACTGGCTTACACGGAGACAGTCATCCGCGATATTCGCGATGCACAATCCTTCCGTGAAAATGCCGAGAAATTGGGCAGGCAGCCCATTGTTGGAACGCCCAAGGTCTTGGAGCTGACAAATGTTGCCTTCACATATCCCGGCTCCGCACAACCAGCGATTCAAGGCATCAATTTGTCCGTCCCTTTGGGTTCCTCGCTCGGTGTCGTGGGCCAGTCCGGTGCAGGGAAGTCCACCTTGATCGACATCTTCCTGGGACTACTCACCCCGTCCGAGGGCAGCATGACACTCGATGGTGTACCGCTTGAAGATGTACTTTATGACTGGCGAAAAAACGTTGGTTATGTCCCCCAGGATGTTGCCATTTTTGATGGCACGGTGGCCCAGAATGTTGCCTTATCCTGGGGCGATGAAGTCGATGAAGTACGTGTGCGTGCCGCCTTGGAACGTGCCCAACTTCTGGAGACCATTGAGGCCCGCAACGATGGCATCCACGGCCGTGTGGGAGAGCGCGGCCTTGCCTTGTCGGGTGGCCAGCGCCAACGCCTGGGCATTGCCCGGGCACTATATTCAGACCCCTTGATCCTTGTCATGGATGAAGCAACGAGCGCCCTGGATACAGCAACGGAAGCAGCAGTGGCTTTTGCAATCAACAGCCTCCACGGCGAAATGACAGTCATCTCTGTGGCCCACAGGCTCTCGACCATCCGCAACAACGATCAGGTGTGCTTCATGAAGCATGGGACCATCATGTCCCGCGGAACCTTTGACGAGGTCGTTGCCGCAAACTCCGATTTTGCGGAGCAGGCCGCCTTGGCAGGCCTCCATGACAGGGGCACCGACCCCATTTCAATTCAGGGCTGATTAGCCGAGGGCCACGCGACGGTAAAGTTCCTGTAACCGGGGAACGTAGTTGTCTGCACTGTATCGCGGGATGGCCCAGTTCTGTCCGGCCAGACGCGAACTCGCCGCCAAGGGATCTGAAACTGCGTCAACAACCTGCTGCACCACTTCAGAAATATCCCCTTCCATAACGGGCGGGGTGGTCCCGTCGTCAGGGCGCGGTAGCCGGGTGCCCAAGGCGGCAACAGGCAGCCCCATGCAAAGTGCCTCAAACTCACTCGTGGAAAAGTAGTTGGATGCCTGTCCAATGCCCACAACAGAGCGGCTCAGCTGTTGGTGGTAGGCGTCTTGGGGCATCTTTTCCAGGAGGCGAATCCCCAGGGTTTCTGCCTGAGCCGCCCCGGGCCCCCAATTCAGTCCCACCAAGTCCGCCTTCCCGACCAAGGCCTTGGCCAGCTCGCCTGCCAACGTCAATTGTCGCCCCACTCCCTTGTCGTCGTCCCAGCGGGAGATGAACATGACTTGGGGACGCCCGGCTGGCTGCCACCTCGGAAGCCTGGCTGTGTCGACCAGGGAAGGCAGGAATTCCGCGTCCGGCCTGGCCGAGGTCGCGTCACCCTGGTTGTCGGTGTTGGCGTAAAAGACATGGGCTGCACCGTCGATGGCACGCTGGATTTCGCCGTGAAATTGGGGATCCTTCCACTGCTTCCGGATGTCAGTCCCATGCAGGGTCAAGACATAAGGCCGCTGCGGCATGGCACGCTCCTTGATGAGCCGGACGCTTGTCCCGTAGTGGACATGGACAATTTCTGCATGACGGAGCCGGAGCATCCTGCGCGCAACAAAAGGGACAAAGCGGGCCTTGGCCAGAAGGGCATTGTGCGGGGCGGCCGTCATGGGCCGTACCAGTTCGGGCGGCAAATAGTCCCAGTCAAGTCCTGCCCGCTGTGCAGCGCTCACCATGGACCTGGCAACGAAGGCACAGTCGTTGAATTGCAGGACTTTGGGCTCCGGCGACATGAACAGCTCCTTGGGTTAACGGTTTTTGTGGTTTCGGACAGTGTTCTTAGGCCCGGGACAGGGCCGCGGCGTAAGCGTCATCCATGAGCGCCCCCACTGCAGCTGGGGAGAACCGGTTGCGAATGGGGGTGGCCAGCTCGGCGGCAGGCACATGCCGGAACGCCTCTGCCGCTTCAATCACGGCCAGGCCCAAGCACTCCGGCGTGACATCCTCCACCAGCCGACTGTTGGTATTGTCCGCGTAGTCGCTAAAACCGCCCACCCTCGTGGCAACGACTGCACGCCCGGCGGCCAGTGCTTCTGCGGCGGAGGTGAAGAAGTTTTCTTGCTCAGTGGGCAGGAAGAACAAGTTTGCCTCACTCAGGTATCCCGAGACTTCATCGGGACGTACAGCCCCCACCAGGGTGACCCTGTCGGCCAAACCAAGTTTGGCTATCAGTTCTTCACATTTGTGGCGTTGCGGGCCGTCGCCCACCCAGGTCAACCTTGCTTGAACTCCCTGCTCCTTGAGCCAGGCAATTGTTTCAATCGCCGGCAATGGCCGTTTTCTGGCGATGAGCCCGCCAACGGCAACGAGCCTGAGCGGGCCGCTGAAGTCGGAATCAGTCACCGTGCCGGGTCCCTTCACGACACACGGCACCACTCTGGCTGCACCCGGGCGGGCAAAAAGCTGCATTTGTGCTGCCAGCTGGCCGGTCACACCCGTCACCACGTGTGGAAAGACCAAGACACGGCGCAGCCAAGCCAGCTTTTGCCATGCCGGGGAAACGCTGGCCGGGTTGACCACACCATTCCAATGCTCCGTATGGACCCAGGGCCGGCCCCGGCCGCTCAGTTTTCCAAGCGCCCACGCGGGCAGTGTGGCCAGGATGGAAGAGAATGCCATTGTATGTACGACGTCGGCCCAGGCCAGTTCGCGTGCGATCGTCCGCTGGGATTTGAGCAGGGTTGCGGGACGCTTTGGATCGGCCGCGACCCGCCGCACAGGAACCCCGTCCCAGGTGTCGCTCCCGGTCTGTGGCATGGCCTGGTCGGTGCCGAGACGCACATGCAGCACCCGGACTTCGTGGCCCTGGCCGCGGATGGCTTCAACATGTTCAGCATTGAACGGGGCCTCTGCCGGGTTCTCGTCGTGCGGATACCACGTGGCTATGACCAAAATTTTCATGCGTTCCTTGGATTGCGTGAGTGGAATTGTGTTTAGCTGACAAGTGCTGAGGCGCTCATGAAGCGCAACGGCGCCTCTGGATGCAATATCTGGGAAAGGTCGCGTGGGAACCACGTTCGTGGATTGGAAAATGTGCGTCGAAGCGCAGTTAGTTTCTTCATGGTGGCGGGGTTGGCTTCCTTGCGGGACACCGCGTCCAACAAGGCCCGGTCCGCGATAGAGAGCGGCCTGGCAGCCCTGGGGGCGGCGAAAAGCAGCCTGCGCACAGCCCCGGCCATTTCTGCAGCCTCCGAATCAGCCCAATCGCCCGATTCAGCGCGCACCATTACATGGGCAAACACATGGACCCGGATAATTTTGGTAACAATGGCTGATCGCTGTGCCGCGCCAAGCCCGGCAAACCAGTCTGATTCAACCAGGTCCGTGGCAAAGGCCAAGTCCTCGGTAACGCTACGCCGTGTGGCGGTCACCCGGGACACGGCGTCGTCGTGCACCAAGTAGCGCGGCAACCCCCGTCCATAGCTGATACGTGCGCCGGAAAACCACAGCTTTGCAGAAAAGGATTGGTCTTCGCCCGTGGCATAGCGGGTTGGGAAAATCAGTCCCAACGTGCGCACGAGGGACAGGCGCATCAGTCCCAGCGGTGCGGTGCGATAGGTGAGCCGATCTGCCACTGGATCAAGATTTGTCCGTCGGGTCCGGCGAACCACAGGGGTATGGATGCTGCCCCCGCGGGCATGGGCCATGGGTGCCAGCAGCACGTCAGCCGCAACAGCACCTGAAGTGGCAGCCCCCAGCCAGGCAGCCAACGCGCCGGGCTCAACCGAGTCGTCGCTGCCCATGATGGCGACCCAGGTGCCCGTCGCTTCGGCGATGCCGAGGTTGAAGGGCCCTGCCGGGCTCATAATCCCGTCCGTGCAGTGCAGGAAACGAACCAGACTACGGTGTTGCGGCAGCACTCGTTGACGGACCGGTTCCACATCGGTGTTGTGGCAGACAACATTGATGCGCAGCCTGTCCGGGAGGTCCGGCTGCGTGGGCAGGCCTCCGGCGACAAGGGATGCCACCGCCCGTTCAATGGGCCGCTCCGGTGTATGTACGGCAATGATCACGTCGACCAGCACAGAGCCTTGAGAATTATTGTCCACCTAGTAAGGTTATCGCGGATCCTTGAGCCGGGGCTGTGCCCGGAAGCCCACCGCTGGACCACCGCAGATTCTTCAACCTTCTGCCTCCGTTAGGCTTGACGCATGCGAATCTTGAGTGTCGTGGGCGCGCGCCCCCAGTTTGTAAAGCTTGCCCCGATTGCGCGGGCCATGGAGGGCCGGGCGGAGCACATCATTGTGCACACGGGCCAGCACTACGACGAGCTGATGTCAGACGTGTTTTTTCAGGACCTTGACATTCCCGCGCCCGATTACAACCTGGGGGTGGGTTCCGGCAAGCACGGCGAGCAGACCGGGACCATGCTGGCCGGCCTGGAGGGTGTTTTCGAGCGGGCCAAGCCCGACGTGGTCCTGGTCTATGGCGACACGAACTCAACACTGGCAGCGGCCCTGGCTGCCGTGAAAATGCACATTCCCGTGGCACACCTTGAGGCGGGCTTGCGCTCCTTCAACCGGCGCATGCCGGAGGAACACAACCGGGTCCTGACCGATCACGCCGCGGATCTGCTGCTCTCCCCCACGCAGGTGGGCATGGACCATCTTGCCAATGAGGGCCTGGCTGAGCGCGCGCTCTTGGTGGGCGACGTCATGACCGATGTCCTGTTCCGCGTCCGCGAACAGCTGTCGGCCGCCAATGAGCCACTCCCGTCCGGCCTGGACGCCGGCGGTTACTATGTCTGCACGATCCACCGCCCGGACAACACGGATGACCCCGCCCGGCTCAAGGCCATTGTGGACTCGCTCGCCGCGCTCAACAAACCGGTGCTGCTGCTGGCACATCCGCGGTTGAAGGCACTGGCGGAAAGCCACGGGATCAACCTGGCGGCAGGTTCGCTGGTGCTCAGTGAGCCGCTGGCCTATCCGCAGCTCGTCAACGCCGTGGCCAACAGTGCCGGCGTCGTGACCGACTCCGGCGGCCTGCAGAAGGAAGCGTTCCTGCTTCGCGTACCCTGCACCACGATCCGCCCGGAAACCGAATGGGTGGAAACCGTCCAGCTGGGCTGGAACGTGCTCGTCAACGACGATCTTGGCCGGCTTGCGGGTGCTGTTGAGCGTCCGGCCCCGGGCCCCACGGACGCTGCGCCGTACGGTGACGGGCATGCCGCGGTGCGCACCATTGATGCGCTGCTGGACACGTTCGCCTCTGTCCAACCGATTCAATAAGAACAAGACAACTCAATAAAATAGCCAGTCTTCAGGTGAAGACTGGCTATCTTATTTTCAGTGCATAGCGTCTGCGGGTGCCTATTTGAAGATGGCCGACCGAACGCCCATGATGATTCGGTCACCGGGTACTGATTTCCGGAGATAGTCCACCATCGCCCAGTTATCTATGGAGATACAGCCTGCCGTGGGCACCTTGTTCTGATGCAGGAAGATGGCAAAGCCTGCATCCTGAGTAATATTGGGACGGTTGTAGTTGATGACAGCGCCTTGTTCATAATCGCGGGTGGAGCGCTTGGCGAAGTACCACATGTTCTCATCCCACCCTTCCCACTTGCTGGACTCGTGGTACTTGTTGTACGTGGGTGTCCAAGGGTTTCCGCCCCACCGGGAGTTGGGGTTCAGTGTGCGGTATGACAGCGCCGTGCCGGGATTCCCGAGTCCAAATGCTTCAGTTACGGTGAATGAACCGGTGGGTGAGTATAGGTTGCGGGTGGGCCCTGATGCCTCACCCGGGCCCTTGAAGCCGGACGCACCAACGTATCCGTCGGTGCGCCATTCGGTGACGTACACGCCGGCAATACTCTTGCAGTACACGTTGGTTGCGTACGCCTGGCGGTAGGTCTCGGTGAAGGTCAGCAGGACGTGCTTCGAACCTTGTCCCGAATACCGGCTGCGGCCATCATTGAGATTCTGACATTCGGACAGGCCATAGGTGCCACTGGCACCAACACCCCAGCCTATGGCGCCGCCTTGGAAGGTCTGTGCGCACTGACCGCCTGAACATTTTTCATCGGACAACGGGTAGCCCAGATTGCTGTTCGGGCCTCCCTTTGCGTAGTAGGCGGCTCCAATGCCTCCATTTGTCCTAAAAGGATATGTCTGGCCTGTGTTGGACCACAGACGGCCGTTGCTAAAATCCTGGTAGCAGCCGCTCTTTGGCAGCTGGCCACAAACTTCTCCTGCCCGGGGGAAGCCAAGAACCCCTTTGTAGGAGTTGCGGTCCTTATAGGCGTTGTGGAGCTTGCCATTCTTGACGGACTGCGCACCCGTAAGACCCGACCAATAGACGGTGCCGCCTTGGAAGCGCTGCGTGCAACCGAGTTTGTCACAAGTTTCATTTGCATTGGGATAGCCGAGGAATCCGTAGGCGGTACCTGTGCTGCCATAATGGTTGCGGATCGCCCCCGACGGAACTGCGTAGGCCCCTGTTGGCGCGCTCCACATAATGAGCCCGCGTTCAAAGTTCTGGTAGCAGCCGTTGTTGATGAGAGTGCAGGACTCCTTGGACGTCGGGTAGCCGATGTAGTTCGCTGTTGCACCATTCGCCTTGTACCTGCCGAGGATTCCTCCCCAAACAGCCTGTGCGCCCGTCGCTTTCGACCAGTAGACCACGGCCTTGGCGAATGACTGGGAGCAGCCGTTGTTTCGCAGGCCGCAGCTTTCCATGGACGTCGGCGCACCCAAGACCTTCAGCCCACCATTTGCGACCCATCTGCTGCCGATCCCATTGGTGGTGAGCAGGACGTTACCGTTGGTGAAGATCCAGTGGTTCGTTGAGAACTTTTGATAGGTTCCCTGGGCCGTGGCGGTTTCCCCTGAAACAGGGAAGCCGTACACGGACTCGCCCTTAGCGAACCAGATCTTGCCGATCGGGCTGGACTTCAAGATGTGCTGGACACCGTTTTTCGTAGTGGCAAAAATAGTGCCCCCGACAAACTGCTGGGAAACGTAGCTGCCCGTAGTTTTCTGGGCTGAGGTGGGGGCACCCAGTGCCCCGGCCACACCCTTCAACGACTTCCAGTGGGTGGCAATGGCACCCGTGACGGCGATCGCGGGCTTGGCTGCCTTCGTCGGCGGCGCCGGGGCTGGCTTGGCCGGCGGGGTTGTGGACTTGGGAGTAGTCTTTGCAGGGGCCTTGGGCGCTGGCACAGGGACTGGTACGACTGGAGCCGGGACCGGAACGACCGGAGCCGGCTTCTCAACCGGTGTTGCCGGAGCGGGTGCCGGCGTTTCAGCAGGCGCCGATGTGGGATCCGGAACAGGCTTTTCGGCAGGAACCTCCGGTTCGACTGGTTCGTCTTCGGCCGGAGGTAGCTGGTCTGTCGTTTCCTCGGCGGCCGGAATCTCGTCGGCAACAGGGTCTGGAACTGGTGGATTCTGTGTCGGGACGTTTGACGGGGCCGAGGGGTCCGCTGTGACGAACTCAAGATCCTTCCCCGTAGGGTCATCTGTCATCGTCACGTAGGCGAGTTCGGCAGGCGGCGTCGGCGACTCTTCAGCCATGGCGGGCGAAACTGAGAGCATCGCCCCGATAAGGGCTGTCAAAATACCGCCGGCAACAATGTTTCTACGCATGTTACTCATCCTTCAACCGAAACGACTGGTTCGCAGACGGCGCCTTCGTCTGCTGCCTGTGCGAAATAGTTGCGGGTGACATGGAATTCACCCTTGCCGGGGACTTCCTGAATGACCATGTCATGGCCTTTGACTTCCATGCCGACTGTCACGGCGATGGCGATGGTGAAAGTTCGTTGTTGTTCCTGGTCGTTGACGAGGTAGCCGTCAAAGGACCATGAACCGGATTCATCCGCCGTGCACTTTACGTCGCGCAGCAGCATTTCGCGGCCCGGGGCGGGTGAAAGAGTTGGTTCGGCCGCTGTTGGTTTATCACCCGGCTGGGGCTGTTCGCTGGTGGCTGGCGGCGGGTTCGAGGATTCCACCCCACTGTCAGGCACGCCGGTGCAGGCTGTCAAGGCCAGCCCCGTCCCCAGCAAGATGGCCAGAAACTGTCTTTTCATGAGCGTCCCAATCGCTACTCACCCCCCAAGTGGAGTGAGATGAGCGTAGCAGGCAGTGTTCCATTCGATGGAGCCAATTTTGAAAAAGCAAAAATGTTAAGTTGTGCGCGACCGAAATATCGCGACAGTTGCCTTTCAGCAGCCGACGGTTCAGTGGAAGTCTGTGTACAGCAGATCCGCCTGGCGGGTGAATTCGGCATCGCCTGTCATCTCCGCCAGCATCCTCAGCTGTTTCGTGACGCCCTTGTGGTAGCTCTCGGGGTTTTCCCACACGGAACGCCCGTAGTACGTCATGGCGTACCAGCTGGCCTTCCCTGGGTTCCGGTAGGAACCAAAAGAATCCCGGACACTTGTGGCTCCGACGTCGAACAACCAGAGCACGTGCTCGTCGCCCGTTATCCGGTAATAGTCGTACAGCCCGTACAAGGCGTAAATATCGCCGTTGACCACATGTGCGTTTTGTTCATCCGCCAGTGCCGGGTATTCCTCGTAATACGTAAACTTTTTGTTGTCCAGCACCTTGACGTTGTGGAACCACGGCCCCTCGTCAGTTTTGGGCTGGTCAAATGACTTGATTGTTTTTGCCGCCAAATCCTTCCATTTCGCATCCCCCGTGGTTTCATACAGGTTCACGAAGACCGAACCCATCATTCCCTGGGCCATGCCTGAATACCACGGAGCGCCCATGCGAAGCGTCCCTACATCGTGGCCAAAGTGGTAGGGGAACCACAGCGCACCCTGCCCATCGATTTCCGCACCGTCGACCAGATACTGGGCGGTGGCAAGGGCCCTATCCAGGTATTCCTGGACGTGCGAGTGCCGGTACGAGGAGACCATCTGGCTGATGTACCAGGAAGAATTCACAGGGTGGTAAACAACTTCGTCATGGAGCCTGGTGACCAGGACATTGTCCGGCCCTGTCACGCCCCACGTTTCATCCTCCAACGGGACTGCGTAGTCACCGATGTATGGCGAGTGACCCTCCCTGGACACTTCGTAACCTGAGTGAATGAACTTGGGCCCCCAAATGGCATCACGAAAAACAAACAGCCCACCGCAGATGGCCACGATCGCGAGAATAGCAACGGCCACAAGTAACCGGCGGCGCCTCATGATCTGCCGCCGGCGTGCCATGCGTCTGGGTATCGGCACTTCAGTGGCAGCAGGCTGCTCCCCCACCTCAATGAGGCTCAAACGTCCGTCCCAATCACAACAGCCGCGGCCTTGCGCCCTGCGGCGGCCAATGAGGCATTCTCCATGACCCAGTCCACGCGGCGCTGCTGGTCCAGAGCAGATGACGTCGATGACAGCAGCTCAATCATGGCCGCGGCAACACCCTGCGGATCGTAACCGGCGGCAATGCCGAGGCCGCCCTCTTCAACAATCTCGGCTCCGGCGCCCTGCCCAGCAAAAACCACCGGCACACCGCAGCCGGCGGCGGCGTAGATCTTGGTGGGCTTGGCAAAGTCGTAACCCTGTCCGGGCTTGATGCTGACAAGTGCACCGGCAGCACCGCGGATCCACTGGGCGGCCTCGGCAGGCGCCACGACCCCGCCAAAGTGCACTCCGCCGGGAACCAGCTCATTGGCTGTGTCCTTCAGGTGGTCCTCGTCCGTGCCTTGGCCAAAGAACCTAATGTCAACATCCGGGAACTGCTTGCGAACAAGCACCAGGGCCTTGATGAAGATGTCGGCGCCCTGCCACTCGCTCATGGTTCCGGTGTAAATGAAATACGGTGCCGCGGCGGCGGCGCGTTCACCGATCGGGGTGAAGATGTTGGTGTCCACACCGTTGCCGGCCACCGCAATACGCGAAGCCGGCACACCAAACTTCGCCACCTGCTCGGCCACGGGTTCGGACACCGCGATCACCTGGGCGGCGCGGCGCAGCACAAACCCTTCCACCGCGCCGAGCACCTTTTTCACGATGGGTGAGACGTCCATGGCGGACAGTGCCTCGCTCCAGATGTCGGCCGCATAGTAAACATACGGACGACGGCGGATCAGTGACGACAGTGCCACGACAACGCCTGTGGTGGGCGGCGGTTCGGAGACCACCACATCGGCCGGGGTGCCCAGCAGACGGAAGAAGGCGGGGATGTCGAAGCTCAGGTACTGGACGTAGCCGCGCACGTACCCGCCGGCGTCGCGCAGCACGGGCCAGCGCTTGAGCTTGTAGGACGGTTTGAACACGGGGCTGCCGGCCGGCAGCTTGGTGGTCAGGACCGTCACCTCGGCGCCCTGCTCCACGAGACCGTCGACAAGTGCTTTCAAGCGGAAGGCCGCCGCCCCCACTTCAGGCACATACAGCCTGGTGGCGACGACGACCTTCAACGGTTTTTGCTCAGTCACTAAATCGTGATCCTCACGCTTTGGCCGGTGCGGGCTGATTCCAGTACGGCTTCTGCAACAACTAACGTTTCAAGGCCTTCGGCCATGGTCACCACGTCGCTGTAGAGTCCCAGGACGGCATCCCGGAACGCCTCGTGTTCGGTGCGCAGCGGTTCCGGCTTGGGGATGGCCAGCCGGGTGACGTTGCCCTCGGACACGCCCCGGAACGCGCCGATGGAGTCCCACTCGGTGGCCACCGTGCCGTTTTCGTAAAACGTCAGGTCCGCCGTGACGGTGTCGGCCAAAAATGCGCCCTTTTCACCGGTGACAACCGTGAGGCGTTCCTTCATGGGAGAGAGCCAGTTCACCAGGTGGTTGGTGATGATGCCGTTTTCCAGCTTGCCGGTGGCGGAAACCATGTCCTCGTGGGGGCGGCCGCTGCGGGTGGTGGTCTGGGCAAAGATCGACTCGTAGTGGCTCTGGGCCAGCCACGCCGTCAGGTCGATGTCGTGCGTCCCCAGGTCCTTGACCACTCCGACGTCAGCAATCCGGGACGGGAACGGACCCTGCCGGCGCGTGGCGATCTGGTACACGGCACCGAGTTCACCGTCGGCAATGCGCTTGCGCAGCGACTGCAGTGCCGGGTTGAACCTCTCAATGTGTCCGACGGCGCCCACCAAGCCTTTCGCTGTGAAGGCGTCCATGAGGCGTTTGCCGGCAGCGGTGCTGGCCGCGATGGGCTTCTCCACGAGAGTGTGGACCCCGGCCGCTGCGAGGGCCAGCCCCACTTCCTCGTGCATGCCGGTGGGCACGGCGGCAACGGCCATATCGATGCCGGCGGCGATGAGTTCCTCAACGCTGTGCAGGACCGGCAGGTCCTTTGCGACGCCGTGCGGGTCGCCGTAGGCGTCGGCCACGGCCACCAGGTCGATGCCCTCAACCTCGCGGATGACCCGTGCGTGGTGGCGCCCCATCATGCCAAGGCCAATCAGGCCAACGCGCAGATTTGCCATGGTCTAGGCACCTGCCTTGACGATGGTGTTCACGGCGGCCACGATGCGTTCGAGGTCGTTCGCCGTCAGCGACGGGTGCACGGGCAAAGAGAGAACTTCCTTGGCCGCGATTTCCGTGTTGGGCAGGTCTTCCGTGCGGTTGAAGGACGGCAGTCGGTGGTTGGGCACCGGGTAGTACACGCCGGAGCCAATGTTGAACTCGGAGCGCAGGCGGGCGTGCAGCTCGTCGCGTCCTTCGGAAACACGGATCGTGTACTGGTGGTACACATGCTCTGCGCCGGGGGCCACCTTGGGGGTGCCCACGCCTTTGAGGTTGGCGGTGAGGAACGCAGCATTGTCCTGGCGCTGCTTCGTCCAACCCATGACCTTAGTCAGCTGGACGCGGCCGATGGCTGCGTGCAGGTCGGTCATGCGGTTGTTGAAGCCCACCAGCTCGTTTTCGTACTGGGTTTCCATGCCTTGGTTGCGCAGCAAGCGCAGGTTGCGCTCAACTGTGGCATCCGAGGTGGAGACCATGCCGCCCTCGCCGGAGGTCATGTTCTTCGTGGGGTACAGGCTGAACATGCCGAACTTACCGAACGTGCCGACCTTTTTGCCGTTGACTGCGGCGCCGTGGGCTTGGGCTGCGTCCTCGTACAGGTCGAGCCCGTGCTTCTCCGCCAAGGCGGTGAAAGCATCGGCGGCGAAGGGGTGCCCGTACAGGTGCACCGGCATGATGCCCTTGGTTTTGTCCGTGATGAGCGATTCAACATGCGAGACGTCAAGGGTGTAGTAGTCCAGCTCAATATCGGCAAAGACAGGGGTTGCACCCGTCAGCGCCACCGAGTTGCCGGTCGCGGCAAAGGTGAAGGACGGGACGATGACCTCATCGCCCGGGCCAACGCCGGAAGCCAGCAGGCCCAGGTGCAGGCCGGAGGTGCCGGAGTTCACGGCGACGCTGGCCCGGCCGTCAAGCAGGACATCGGAGAACTCCGTCTCGAAGGCTGCCACCTCCGGACCCTGCGCCAACATTCCTGTCAACATGACGGCGTCGACCGCTGCCCGCTCCTCCTCGCCGATGATCGGTTTTGCTGCGGGAATGAAGTCCTGGCTCATGCGTTGTCCTCTACGGGATTCGGGGAGACCTCGTTCAGGAGATTTCCATCTTCAATGTATTTTGCCCCGGTTTCCGGACACACCCAAAAACCGCCGTCCTCGGCGAGGGGAAAGCCAGCCTTGCCGACCCAGCCCAGGCGGCGGGCGGGGACGCCTGCCATGAGGGCAAACGCGGGCACATCCTTGGTCACCACGGAACCGGCGGCGATCGTGGCCCAGCGCCCGATCGTCAGCGGTGCGATGCACACGGCACGGGCGCCAATGGAGGCGCCGTCCTCAATCGTGACCCCGACCGGCGTCCAGTCATGGGCGCTCTTGAGCGAGCCGTCGGGGCTGACTGCGCGCGGGTAGGTGTCGTTGGTGAGCACCACGGCCGGTCCGATGAAGACCCCGTGGCCCAGCACAGCCGGTTCATACACCAGCGCGTAGTTTTGGATCTTGGAATTGGCTCCGATTTTTACACCGGTGCCAACATAGGCGCCGCGGCCTACAATGCAGTTTTCGCCAAGGACTGCGTCCTCACGGACCTGGGCAAGGTGCCAAACCTTGGTGCCTTCGCCAAGAATGGCCTGGTCCGCAACATCTGCGCTGGGGGCAATGTAAGTCATGCTGATTCTCCTGATCGGATCCGGCTGGGGATTCCCTTAGGCCTTGCCAATGACGCGGTAGGTGACGCCCGGCCACTTCTCTGCCGAGCTTACCCGGCGCCCGTCAATGAAGGCCTTCACGCCGGGCAGCTCGGCCGGGGAAAGCTCACGATATTCGGCATGGTCGGCCTGGACCACTGCCGCATCCACCGGCTCGCCAAGATGGTAAGCGGCAAAGCCAAGCTTGGCCAGTTCCGCATCCGTATACAGGGGGTCGTGGACCAGGGCGGTGCCGCCACGGCGGGTGATGGCCTCAACGGCGTCGAACACGCCCGAAAATGCCGTCTCCTTCACCCCGCCACGGTAGGCCGCACCAAGGACGACGACGCGTGCCCCGGTCAGGTCCCCAAAGGCACCTTCCAGGAGGCCGATGGTGTAATCGGGCATCTCGGCGTTGGCGGCACGGGCGGCGCGGACGACAGTGGCGTCCGGATCGTTCCACAGGTAGAGGCGCGGGTAGACCGGGATGCAGTGCCCGCCCACGGCGATGCCGGGCTGGTGGATGTGGCTGAACGGCTGCGAGTTGGAGGCGGCGATGACCTGGTAGATGTCAATGCCGGTCTTGGCAGCGAAGCGGGCGAACTGGTTGGCCAGGCCGATGTTGACGTCGCGGTAGGTGGTCTCGGCCAGCTTGGCCAGCTCCGAGGCCTCGGCGGAGCCAAGGTCCCAGACGCCGTTGGCCCGGTTCAGGTCGGGGCGCTCGTCAAAGTCGAGCACTGCCTCGTAAAATTCGATGGCCTTGGCGGCGCCGGCGTCGGAGAGCCCGCCCACCAGCTTCGGGTATTTGCGCAGGTCTTCAAAGACACGCCCGGTCAGGACGCGCTCGGGTGAGAACACGAGGTGGAAGTCTTTGCCCTCAACCAGGCCGGAGCCTGCTTCGAGGGCCGGCTTCCAGCGGGTGCGGGTGGTGCCAACGGGCAGTGTTGTCTCGTAGGCGACCAGGGTGTTGGGGGTCAGGTGGCGGGCCAGTTCGGCGGTGGCCGTGTCCATCCAACCAAAGTCGGGCTTGGCCTCGGCGTCAACAAACAACGGCACCACCAGCACCACGGCGTCGGCGCCGGGGACAGCGTCGGCGTAGTTCGTCGTCGCACGCAATTTTCCTGCGGGGACCAGTTCGGAGAGCATTTCCTGCAGGTGGGCTTCGCCGGGGAAGGGCTCGGTGCCGGCATTGATCAGGTTCACAACGGTCTGGTTGACGTCAACGCCCACCACATCGTGGCCCTTGGAGGCAAACTGGACAGCCAGCGGCAGGCCGATCTTGCCGAGTGCAATAACTGCAATCTTCACGTTGGAGTAACCTTATCTCTCGTGTTGGCGGGCCTCGGACAATGCTGTCCGGGCCGTTGCCTTGACTATTAGAATATCGAGCTTTGCGGCCCTGCGGTGTCAGCTGAGAGCCAGCCCACAGTTTTCTGCGTTCCGCGCAGCAGCGCGCTACTGGCAGGCGTCGATCCGGTAGAGCCGTGCCGCGCCCTGCTCATCCAGAAGGGTCAGGCCCGGTGTAAGCGCCAGGTCCTCCGAACTGGGGATGGTCATGCGCATGTCGCTGACCTGGCGTCCGCTGCCAAAGTCCAGGTAATAGTAGGCATCCAGCGTGCGGATTGCCTCGCAGACGGCAGGGTTCTCGTTGAGCTCAGGAAGGTGGGACCAAATCGTTTGGATCTCGGGGCTCTGCACGGACGCGAGGGACGGCATGATCGTCTTGTAGCCGTCCAGGGCATAGATGAGTGAGCCGCCGTTGGCCGGGTGACCGATCACGGTGGCGTCGGCCGGGATGTGTTCCGGCGCCCGCTTGATCAGGGCTGCCTCGTCACTGGAGAGCAGCCACGAGTCCGGTGTCGAGGCGTAGTAGTCGCTGGTTTCCACCACCGTGGTGGCCACCGAATTGTTCTGTGTTGACAGGCCCAGCACCAGTGCGGCCACGACGCCTACGCCCGCCACGGCTGCGGCGCGGGGTGCTGCCGCCAGCACGTTGGCGGGGATCGCCTTGACCGCGAGGTCAAAGCACCAGAAGGCACCCATGACCATGACCGGCAATGCCATGACGGGCAGCAGTGCCGCCAACCTGTTGCTGTCGTTGAAAAAGACGCCCGTGATGGAGTGCCGCAGCTCATTGTCGGGGAAACCGGATACCACCACGAAGAACATGACGCCCACGAGGAAGGGGCCCAGCACCCAGAGGCGTCGCCACTGGGCGCAAACTGCCGCGATTCCCAGCAGCGTCAGCAGGAACACCGGCCAGGAGAACAACACCTGCAGCGGTGACGTTGCCAAGGCTTCGCCCGCGGCCACCGGGAGGGTGAGCGTTGGCGGCCAGTGCGAACCTGCCGCACTGGGCCGGATCCTGTCCCAGGCGGCAACAAACACCACCAGATACAGCGCCACACCCAGCGTTGCGGCACCCATGGCACCCAATGGGAACTTGCGGGCACCAATGAGCCGGCCCAGCCAAAAGAGCAGCAGTGGGATCGTGAAGGCGGCCAGCGCCATGACAACGTTGGGATGTGCCAGCGCCAGACCGGGAGCGCCAATGACCAGAAAGGCCAGGCTCACGACGGGGCCGTTCCTGGGTTTTACGGAGAGTTTGAGCAGGTCGGCAACCAGGCCGATAAACACCGGCAGCAGTGCGATCGCCAGGAAGTTTGGATACAGCACGCCCCAGCCGAGCGCCAGAAAGGGGAACGCGCCGAAGCTGCCGGCCAAGGCGCCAGAAAGGAGCAACACAGCCGGACGGTTGCCCGCCACACAGGTGGCCAAATACATGCAGGCAAGAGTCCACACCAGGGCGCCGATGACAATGTTCACGCTATTCACGGCAACGGGCAAGGGCACATTACTCAGCTCGACCGTCAGTGCCACCAGGTTGTGCCAGGCAAAGGGATACACGCCCGAGGGCCCGTTGTGGATCATGGCGCCCACCGAAAACGCGGAACCGTTCCCGGATTCGACAATGGCGCGGATGGCGCTGAGATGGTGAACGTTGTCATACGTCTGGGAGATGTTCTCCGGCGCGATGAATGTTCTCGTCAGGTTGGACCAGATGGCGGCCACACCAAAGGCGAGCCCGCCAATCCCTGCCAGGACCATGGCGGGCGTTGTCCGCTGCTGCGCCGCGGGACGCAGTTCAGCCCGGTGCAGCTCCGACGGGCGCCCTGCTGGCTTGGTAGCCGGACGCTGTGTTGCCCTGTTGACCATGGCCATGCGGGTGGCAACGAGCTTGCGCACACCCCAAACGATGCCGGCAGAAGCGAGCGTGAAAATGCCCAGCACCACGGGGTTCCATCTCAGCCCGATGGCACCGGCAGCAATGGTGCCCACGGCCACCAGGCTGACCGTGAGAGGCGCTGCTGCGGCCAGCCAAGCCAGGCCTCGCGCGCCCAGCGCCCGTCCGAGGATGGCGCCGGGCATGATCACGACCAAAGCGGCAACCGCAATGGTTGGAACCGTCTCAAGCCAAGTCATGTATGTACCGTAATTCTGCAGGCCACAAGGCTATGGCTGCGCGTAGCCGTTCGGGTTGTGCTTCTGCCAGCGCCAGTGGTCGGCACACATTTGGGCCAGGTTGCGGTGCGCGGACCAGCCCAAATCGGCCAGGGCGGCTGAAGGATCAGCATAGCTGACGGCGGCATCGCCGGGACGGCGCGCGGCAAATTCAAAGGGAATGGGCGCCCCTGCCGCATCACCAAAGGCGGCGATGACTTCCAGGACCGAGGAGCCGTTGCCGGTGCCCAGGTTCCAGGTGAAGACGCCCTCGTGGCTGGTCAGGTACGACAAGGCGGCAAGGTGGCCGGCGGCGAGGTCCATGACGTGGATGTAGTCGCGCACACCGGTGCCGTCCGGCGTGGGGTAGTCGTTGCCGAACACCATGACCTTTTCGCGGCGGCCCACGGCAACCTGCGCCACGAAGGGCAGCAGGTTGTTGGGGATGCCTGTGGGGTCTTCGCCGATGCGGCCGGATTCGTGTGCGCCCACGGGGTTGAAGTAGCGCAGCAGGGCCACCCGCCAGGTGGGGTCGGCGGCGCCAAGGTCGGTGAGGATGTCCTCGATCTGTTCCTTGGTGCGGCCGTAGGGGTTGGTGGCGTCCAGGGGCATTTTCTCGATCAGCGGCACTTCCTCGCTGGCACCGTAGACGGTTGCGGAGGAGCTGAACACGAGTGAGCGCACGCCGTGCTTGTCCATGGAGGCCAGCAGGTTCAGGGTGCCCACAATGTTGTTTTGGTAGTACCGCAGTGGCTCGGCCACGGACTCCCCCACAGCCTTCAGGCCGGCAAAGTGTATGACCGAGTCAAAGCCTGAGGAGGCAAACAGTGCGTCCACTCCTGCGGCGTCGAGCAGGTCAAGCTCCACAAACTCCGGGTGCCGCCCGGTGAGTTCCTCAACCCGGCGCAGGGACTCAGCCGAGGAGTTCGCCAGGTTGTCGAGCACGACGACGTCATGCCCGGCTTCGAGCAGGCAAAGGACCATATGTGAACCGATGTATCCGGCACCGCCTGTGACCAAAACTTTCATGGTTTCCATTTCTATTGAGCCAAGTATTCGCGCAGGCGCTGCTGGGCGTTGGTGGGTGTGAAGCCTGTGGCCTTGATCTTGTCCAGGTTTAGGGTGCTGGTCAGGGGACGGGGGGCGGCGGCCTTGCCCTTGAAATATTCCTCGGTGCTGATGCCGGTGACGGCGTCGCGGTTGTGGCCGGTGAGTCCGTACACGTCGGCGGCGATCTCGGCCCAGGTCTGGGGTTCGCCGTCGTTGCTGAGGTTGTAGGTGCCGTACCCGGGGCTGGTGTCCAGAAGGTGTTTGATGGCGGCGGCGATGTCTGTGGTGAAGCTCAGCCGGCCCACCTGGTCATTGACCACTGCAGGTTTGATGCCGCGGGCGGCCAGGTTGGCCATGGTGGCGACGAAGTTGCTGCCCTCGCCGATGACCCAGCTGGTGCGGATGATGTAGTGCCGCGGGACTGTCGCGGCGACGGTGTCGCCGGCGGCCTTGGATTGGCCGTACACGCCCAGCGGGGACAAGGCCTCGTCCTCGCCGTGGAGTTCCGCCGTGCCGTCGAAGACGTAGTCACTGGAGACATGGACCAGGGTGATGCCGTGCGCCGTGGCGACCTTTGCCAGGTTGGCGACGGCGGTGGCGTTGATCGCCCACGCTGTGGTGCGCCCTTCGGGGGTTTCGGCCGTGTCCACGGCCGTGTACGCGGCGGCGTTGATGATGGTGGAGTAATTCCTCCAGTTCCGCCCCGTGTACGAGACCGGATCGGTGAGGTCAAAGCCGTCCCTCGTGGCAAACTCAACGCTTGGAACGCCGTCGTACATTTTCCGCAACGCCGTCCCGAGCTGGCCGTCGGCACCGAGCACCAGGGTCTTCTTGCCCGCCATCGGGGTGACATCGGCCAGGCGCGGGTGGCCCTTGTCCTTCTCGGACAGTTCGGCCTGCTCCAGCGGGATGGGCCAGGGAATGGCGGCGGTCTCATCGGCCAGGTTCAAGAAGGTGTACTGTCCCTGCGCGTCCGCGGACCAGTGGTCGTTGACGAGGTAGGTGTACGCGGTGGTGTCCTCCAAGGTTTGAAAGGCGTTGCCCACACCGCGCGGGATGAAGATCGCCTGGGAGGGGTCCATCACGGTAGTGAACACGGCGCCGAAGGACGGCCCCTCGCGCAGGTCCACCCAGGCACCGAAGATCTTGCCCGTGGCCACGGAGATGAACTTGTCCCACGGCTCGGCATGGATCCCGCGGGTGGTGCCAGCCTTTTCATTGAACGAAATATTGTTCTGCACCGGGGCGAAGTCCGGCAGGCCCATCGCCAGCATCTTCTCCCGCTGCCAGTTCTCCTTGAACCAGCCCCGGTTGTCACCATGGACCGGCAGCTCATACAGGATGACACCGGGAATGGGTGTTTGGGTTGCCGAAAGTTGCTTGGAAAATTCAATGCTCATGGATTACTGGCCCTGTTCCTTGTACTTCGCCTCGGTCGCGGCCTTCTGCGGACGCCACCAGTCCTGGTGTTCCTGGTACCAGGCGATGGTGTCTGCCAGGCCGGCATCGAAGTTCGCGAACGACGGAGCCCAGCCCAGCTCCGTGCGCAGCTTCTCCGATTCGATCGCGTAGCGCAGGTCATGGCCGGGACGGTCAATGACGTGGTCATAGGCGTCCGGGGCCTGGCCCATGAGGGAGAGGATGTGCTCTACAACGTCCTTGTTGTTCTTCTCACCATCAGCGCCGATCAGGTACGTCTCACCCATGCGGCCCTTGTCCAGGATCGCCAGCACGGCCGAGGAATGATCATTGGCGTGGATCCAGTCCCGCACATTCTCGCCCTTGCCATAGAGCTTGGGCCGGATCCCGTCGATCACGTTCGTGATCTGGCGCGGGATGAACTTCTCCACATGCTGGTACGGGCCATAGTTGTTCGAGCAGTTGCTGATCGTGGCCCGCAGGCCGAACGATCGCACCCAGGCACGGACCAGCATGTCCGAACCGGCCTTCGTCGCCGAGTAGGGGCTTGAGGGTGCGTAGGGGGTCTCCGCGGTGAACCGCTGCGGATCATCCAGTTCCAGGTCCCCGTACACCTCATCCGTGGAGATGTGGTGGAACCGCGTATCGTGCTTCCGCGCCGCCTCAATCAACGTGTACGTGCCAATGATGTTCGTATCCAGGAACGGGCGCGGATCATGCAAAGAATTGTCATTGTGCGATTCAGCCGCGTAATGGACCACAGCATCCGTTGCCGCAACGAGCCCGTCCACGAGTCCGGCGTCGCAAATATCACCCTTCACAAAGGTGTAGCGATCCGCAGGCAAACCCTCCAACGACGCCAAATTACCGGCATAGGTGAGCTTGTCCAACACCGTGACATGCATGTCAGTATTTTCCAGAACATAATGAACAAAGTTGGAACCAATGAACCCGGCACCACCGGTTACAAGGAGATTTCGCATTAGGCCAGCATACGGGAACGCCCCGTGCATCCATCGGAACGGCTGCGGCTTGGCAGTTGCGCAGCCCACTAGTTGACAATATTTTTGCCCTGCACCCGTAAGGTAGGCTTGCTACGCAACTTATGGAGGAGCATCTTGAAGAAACTCTGGGCCGCATTTGCCCTGGCAGCAGCATTGGTGACCACGGTTTCCGGATGTACCATTGTCGACGAACCGGCCCCCGCGCCGATGTCACCGCCGGAAGCCACTGCCCCACCGCTGGTCACGGACTATCCAACCGCCACCGGCACCGTGGACACCAAACTTGTTATTACCTTGCTGCAGGGCAACAGCCTGGGCGTCAGCACTCGCGAATTGAACTGTGTCGGGACCCAGGCCGTTGTCCCCACCACCATTGTCGATGCCGACGCGGCATGCGCCCTCATTGCGGGCTCGGACAAGCTGTTCAGCAAAGAGCCGGTGCCCACGGATAGCAAGAAGTGCACCGACACCGGAAACCAGGTAGTGGCCGATGTCTTTGGTGAGTCCAAGGGCAAGCACATCCGTGTGTCATTCCAGCGGAATAACTTGTGCAATACCAAGGTCTGGGACGCCGTGTCACCCCTCATTGGACTCGGCTAACGGTGTCATCCCCCACCCCAGGCAAGGGTAAGACCCTCTCTTCGGTCGGGTTGTCGTCCCTGGTTGCTGCAGCGTGCGGCTACCTTGTCCTCATTGTCGCCTCACGCAGCCTGACCCCGGCCGATAACGCCAATTTCCTGGCTTTCTGGGGTGTCCTGCTCGGCTTGTTTGGTGTGCTGACAGGGCTGATGACCGAGGGCACCCGGGCTGTGAAGTCGCGGCGCATGATGAAAAATATGGAGCCGCACCACGGCGCCCCCGTACTTCCCGTTTCCCTGTTGATTGGCGCCGCGACAGCACTTCTGGTTGCTGCCAGCAGTCCGTTCTGGATGCCGACGCTGATTCCCAACGCGCCTCCCCTACTGTGGCTGGGCATCGCCCTGTCCGTCCTGCTATACGCCGGCCATATTGGGCTCGCAGGGGCAACCGCCGGGCTGGAACGCTGGGGCAGCTATTCCGGTTTGGCCGCTACGGAGGCGATCTTCCGGCTGCTCCTCATGGCGCTGGCCGCGTTCGTGGGCGGCAGCCTGGCAGGTCTTGAATTTGGCGCCTTAAGCGGCACACTCGTGTGGCTGTACTTTGCCATCTTTTCCGCGGGCGGCCGGGCCGGTATGCGGGCACGGGCAGACGTAGGCGTGCTCCCGTACCTGGTTCGCTGCGGCCTGGCCATGGCAACCGCCGCTGCAACAGCCATCCTGGTCACCGGCCTGCCAGCTGTCATCAAGATTGCCGCCGACCCGGCGGACTTTGCCCTGGCAGCCCCCCTTCTGCTGGCTGTTTCGCTCACGCGGGCACCCATCATGATCCCCCTTCAGGCGTTCCAGGGCGTTGTCATGACAGCGCTGATCCACTCCGACCAGCCCTCCCACCGCGTCCTGGCAAAACCGTTTGCCGCCATTGTCGCCCTGGGTGTAGTGGGAGCAGTTGCCGCCGCACTTGTGGGGCCCTGGATCATGCTCATCTTCGGCCCGGACTACTCAGTTGACGGCTGGCTGTTGGGCGCCCTGACACTCGCAGCCGCCTTCCTGGCCATCCTGACACTGACCGGCACGGCCGCAATGGCCCTTGGCCGGCACCGCCTCTACCTGGCCGGCTGGGTCGTGGCGACCGTCGTTTCAGTCTCACTGCTGTTTGTTCCGGGCCCGCTGGTACAAACAGTCGTCACCAGCCTTTTCGCCGGCCCCATCATTGGTGCCCTGGTACATGCTGCGGGAGTGCTCCGCAGCAACCGCCTTGCCGCCCCTGCACCGTCAACGTCAAAGGACTCCCTCGATGGCTAACGCCCCCCGCGTCTCGATCATCATGCCGTGCTTCAATGCCGCCGCCACCGTGGAACGGGCCATCAACAGTGTCCTGGCCCAGACATTCACCGACTTTGAGCTGATCATCGTCAACGACGCCTCCACCGACAACACGGTGGAGATCATCACCGCTCTTATGGCCGGCACCGGCGATGCCCGGCTGAAGCTCATTGACCTGCAGGAAAACCTTGGGCCGTCCGGCGTCCGCAACGAGGCGCTGCGCGGCGCCTTGGGAACATTTGTTGCGTTCCTCGACTCAGATGACGAGTTCCTGCCCGAGTTCCTGCACCACCATGTCTCCGCTTTGCCCGATGGATTCGATATCTCGATGGCGGGCCACTTTGTCATTCGCCCCGACGGCAGCGAAACCACCAGGCACAGCCAGTTCATCGGCCAGTCCACAGGGCTGGAGGCCATGCGTGAGGCCATGCTGGACAACATCCTGCCTTTTGCATGGGACAAGGTTTACCGGCGGACCTTGTTTGAAGACATCAGCTTCCCCGAAGGTTCCACCCGCTTCGAAGACATGACCATCAACATTTTGTTGGACTCCAGGGCACGCCTGGTGACAAGCTCCCCCACCCCGCTGAACCGCTACTATATTTCTTCCGGTTCCTTGACGTGGGGGAGAATTCCTTCCCGCAGCGACTCAGATCTGGCCCTGGCCGACCTTCATGAACACCTGCCGGAGGGGCTTCGTGCGGGAAAGTTTGCGAAGCCATATGCCACCATGCGGCTGCTGATCACCCTGATCGTTGCCCAGAGCGCCATCATGAAGCTCAAGAACCAGCCCGCGGCCCAAGCAACAGTCGATGATTGCCGAAAGTCCTTGAAGTTCTCCTGGATATTTGCTGCCACCTTCGTCAAGCCAAAGTTTGCCGCCGCCGCACTATTGCTGAAAGCTGCTCCGGCCACCTTCGCCAAGGTTTACCTGAAGTACTCAGCCGCAAGCTACGGTTTGGAGTAGGCGGCGCCTTGCGCACGTGAGCTACGGCGCACCCAATAACCCATCCCCCTGAGCATGATTGGTATAGATTAGAGACCATGACCCCACCACTCCCACAACGCGTTCTCGTCATCATGCCGGCGTGGAACGAGGGTCTAGCTGTCGGCAATACCGTGCGGGAAGTCCTGGCCCGGCCTGAAGG
Source organism: Arthrobacter sp. PAMC 25486 (assembly GCF_000785535.1). NCBI lineage: Bacteria > Bacillati > Actinomycetota > Actinomycetes > Micrococcales > Micrococcaceae > Arthrobacter > Arthrobacter sp. PAMC 25486. The sequence continues at coordinate 1,716,757 of NZ_CP007595.1, forward strand.
ATACGACATTTTGGTCGTCAACGACGGCTCCTCCGACAACACCGCCACCGTCGCTGCTGATGCCGGCGCAACCGTTTTGCACCTGCCATTCAATCTAGGTGTTGGCGGCGCCATGCGCGCCGGGTTCAAATATGCCAGCCGCCACAACTACGACGCCGCCATTCAGGTTGATGCGGACGGCCAGCATGATCCTAAGGACATTGCGGTTGTTTTGGGCGGGCTTGCCGATGCGGACATCTCCATCGGCGCCCGCTTCGCCGACAAGGGAAATTACACCGTCAGCGGCCCCCGAAAGTGGGCCATGGTTTTCCTGGCGAAGACCATCTCAAGGCTTGCCGGCACCCGTCTGACCGACGTGACCTCGGGATTTCGTGCCGCCAACACCCGCGGCATCGCCCAATACCTTGACCATTACCCCGCCGAGTACCTTGGCGACACCATCGACTCCCTCGTGGTGGCCATCCGTTCCGGCTGCACGGTGACCCAGGTCCCCGTTGAAATGCGTGTCCGCCAGGCTGGCACACCCAGCCACAATCCTGCAAAGGCTGCCCTGTACTTGGGCAGGAGCATCTTCGCCTTCCTCTTTGCACTGACAAGGAAACCATCCACCTTGGTCCATGCCGAAACTGAAGTGGGGTGAACTAGGACATGTCGGTTCTTGCTGCGTTTATCCTTTCCCTCGTAATCCTGTTCCTTGTCTTCGATATGCTTCGCCGGAAGAAAATTCGGGAGAAGTACGCCGCCTTGTGGCTGCTTGTCGGCGTTTCCATGCTGGTGCTGGCTGCATTCCCGCGCCTGCTGGAAATAATCGCCCACACGCTCAACGTGCAAGTGCCTTCAAACCTCCTGTTCGCGCTCAGCATTGTCCTGGCCTTGGGTGTTTGCCTTCACCTGTCCTGGGAAATCTCAGTCGTTGAGGATGAAACCCGGATTCTGGCTGAGGAATCCGCCATCTTACGGGCACAGCTTGCCACGCTTGAAACTAGACTTGATGCCCTGACCAGTGAACCCCGCCCCTCACGGGCCGAGCAAACGCCACCCAACGACGAATAGGCCCCACCGGCCCAGCCCCTGATTCAGGGGAGAAAGTGACACCTTCACAATGCCCTTGGACATTTTCATTCCATACTGGGGAGATCCCGGTTATATGAAGGAAACCGTCAACAGCGTTCTGGCACAGACCAGCGACGACTGGCGCCTGACGGTCGTGGATGACGCCTACCATGATCTAGAGATTCAACGCTTCATTGCAGGCCTCGACGATGAGCGCATCAAGTACATTCGAAAGGAGACCAACGGCGGTATTACCGCGAACTACCGCACGTGCGTCTCACTGGCCACCGAAGAAGTCATGGTTATTCTGGGCTGTGACGATGTCCTGCTGCCCAACTATGTTGAGACGATTTCGGCAGCGCATAATCGTTTCCCTTCAGCGGCCATCATCCAGCCTGGCGTCCAGGTCATCGATGAGAACAGCACCGTGGTCAAGACGTTTGTTGACGTGGTCAAGCAGAAGGTCGTGCGTCCTCACGGCAACGGCGCGCAGCTGGTGTCCGGGGAGTCGATTGCCGCCAACCTGATGCATGGCGACTGGTTGTACTGGCCTGCCTTGGCTTTCCGCACCGACCGCATGCAGGCGGTGGACTTCCGTGACGGCTTCCCCATCATCCAGGACCTGGCACTGATCATGGACATGATTTATGCCGGCGACCAGCTCCTGATTGAGCCGACCGTGTGCTTCTCCTACCGCCGTCATTCTGAAAGCGCCTCGTCGTCGAAGTTGATCGACGGCTCACGCTTTGTTGGCGAACGTGACTATTTCGCCGTCGCCGCTGCCCAGGCACGTGAGCTGGGATGGACCAAGGCCGAACGTGCCGCGAAGCTGCGCATCACCTCGCGTGCCCACGCCCTGGCACTGGTGCCCAAGGCGCTCCTGGCTCGTGACGGCAAGGCAGCCAAGACCCTGACCCGCCACGTCTTCGGGTCCTAGCCCCGAAACCCCACTGGCTTCATCATCCATTCAAGAAAGTAACCCACCATGCAGAACTCCCCCGAATCACGGACCGAAACGGTCCTCATCACCGGCGGTGCAGGATTCATCGGATGCGCCATATCTGAGTCCCTGCTCGAATCCTTCAAGAGGGTTGTGGTGGTTGACAATCTGCACCCGCAGATTCACGAATCTGGTGAACGGCCGGCCGCTCTGGCAGAAGGCGTTGAATTAATCGTCGGCGACATCACTGACGCCGCAACCTGGGACCGCGTCCTCCCGGAGGTCAAGCCGGATGTGGTGATCCACCTGGCCGCCGAAACGGGTACCGGCCAGTCCCTGGAGGAAGCAACCCGCCATACGCACGTCAATGTTGTGGGCACTTCGCAGCTTCTTGACGGCTTCATCCGCAACAAGGCCCTCCCCCGGCGCATTGTCTTGACCTCGAGCCGTGCGGTGTATGGTGAGGGCGCGTGGCGCACCACGGACGGCGCGCTGTTCTACCCAGGCCAGCGGACCAGTGAAACCCTTGACCGCTCCGAGTGGGACTTTCCCGGCGCCGAACCGACAGCCATGAACGCTGCCGAGGTGTTCCCGGCGCCGGTGAGCGTCTACGGCGCAACGAAATTGGCTCAGGAGAACATTCTGCTGGCGTGGGCAAAGTCCTACGGCGTCGAGAGCGCCATCCTGCGCCTGCAGAACGTATATGGCCCCGGCCAGTCCCTCATCAACCCGTACACGGGCATCATGAGCCTGTTCTGCCGCATGGCCATGGGCGGACGCTCCATCCCACTGTACGAAGACGGCCAGGTTCGCCGCGACTTCATCTTGATCGACGACATCGCATCGGCCGTGGTGGCGGCAGCCACCTCGGAAAAGACACCCTCCACCCCCCTTGACATCGGCTCAGGGGAATTCCAAACCATCGGCACGGCAGCGCAGACCATTGCCGCCCGATACGGTGCCCCTGCCCCGCATGTCACCGGACAGTACCGCCAAGGCGATGTCCGCCACGCCTGGGCCGACATCTCGGCAGCACGCGATGTTCTGGGCTGGGAGCCGCGCTACAACCTCGCACAGGGAATCGCACTGCTGGCTGACTGGATTGATGTCCAGCCCGACGTAAAGCCCGCATAGGCGCCATCCTGCACAGCGAAGGGCCCGTTCACCTATCCTGGTGAACGGGCCCTTCGCTGTTGTCATGAGCTGTCGGGAAGGGCCGTCACGGCAGATTGTCGAGGCGGGCCGTCACCGCATGGGAGCCAGCAACATGTCCCAGCCGGTGGCGTCCTGAAACTCGCGTTCAAACATGGGTGTGAGGGTGTTCATGTAGCTGCGGGTCACGTGGTTGTCATCCTTGTACACAATGACGTTGCCGATGACCGCCGGGCAGTTGGTGTCATCGCAAAAGTAGTCGGTGAAGTCCAGGAACGTGGTGCGGGGCAACATCCAGGCGATCTCATCCGTGGGTGGGACTTCACTGTACAAGTCGATGCGCTTGGCACCACAGGCAAGGTAATTGCCTGGGGTTTCCACCAGGCACTCGGGCACCTTTTGTGGAATCCTCGGGGTGTCCCGCACGGCGACTACATCAATCCCGGCCGAGTTAAGTGTAACCATGGCATTGAGCCATGAATCGTCAAGCAGCTCGGGCTCCTCCCACAACACGTTGGTGCGGGTGCTGGTCGTCACCACAAGGTCTGGCGCCATCGCCAGGACCTCGGCCATGGTGTCCCGGTTGAAGTCCGCGCAGCTCTCAGAGATGCCCGTTTCAAGGTCGTCACCAAGCGGGCAGTAACCCTTCGTGATGGACGTGACGCTCCAATGGTTGCGCTCCGCCATGTCAAGAATGGGCGTGTTCAGTACATGGGCGTGGGAGCTGCCCAGGACCACCACATGCTTGTCGCCGTCCTCGATGCTGTTGCGGCAAATGTTCAGCAGTTCCTTGCCGTCCGAGCGGCACTTCCCGCCAACGAACACCGGCCAGTCATCAGGCAGGGACGCCTGGGTGGGCATCAGGGGCGCCCTGGGATCGGCGCCGTCCACATACCCCGGCAGCAGTGAAGCCGCCCCCGGGCTGTTCTGAGCTGCCAGCGTCATGGCAGCCTCATTCGCGTTCTTGACCTGGGTCTGCCAGCCTGCCAGGGGCACGGCGACGAGCGTGACGCACACAAGAATCACGCCCAGGGCCCTGCGCCGCTTCACTTCAATCCAAGGGCTGCGCCGGATCGGCGTGTCGATGTATTTCGTGGCAATCGCGGCAGCGGCGACGGAGCCCAACACAATCAGCAGCCCGGGGACAAGCCCCGCCTGCTCGTTGCCGGATGCCACAAGATAGACAACCAGAACGGGCCAGTGGAACAGGTACAGGGCGTAGGAACTGTCGCCAAGCTTGACCAGCGGCTGCCAGCTCAGCAACCGGTCCGCGCCAATGCGGCTGCCGGTAAAGCCTGCAACTATGATCGCGGCTGCGGCCAGCGTGGGCCACAAGGCCATGTAGCCGGGAAATTGCTGGTCCACTTGGAGTACGATGCCGCAGGCGAGCATCGCAACAAGCCCCAGCCAGCCCAGGACGATGCGGAGGCCACGACCAAACTTCAGGTAGGGCAGCAGCAAGGCAAGGAGGGAGCCCAGCGCAAACTCCCACAGGCGTGTGCGGGTGTCAAAGTAGGCAAATGCCTGGTTGTTCGCAGTGGTGATGACAGAGAACGTGAAGGACACGGCAAACAACGAGCCAAACAAGGCGATCAGCACGGTACGGATTCGCAACCGGGCCACTCGGGCGACCAGGGCGGCGAAGGCAAAGAGGAGCGGCCACAAAATGAAGATCTGGCCCTGGATGGACAGTGACCAGAAGTGCTGCAAGGGACTGGCCACGCTGTGCTGCGCAGCGTAGTAGTCCACCGATTCGCCGGCAAGGAACCAGTTCTGGTAGTAAAAGAGCGAGGCCCAACTTTGGCTAAAGATGCCCTCCCACCGCAATTCCGGTAGGAACAGCCGGGTTGCCCCGAGCGTGGCGAGCAACGTCACCGTGATCATGGGCAGCAGGCGCTTGAACAGGTGCACCCAGTACTTCAACAACTCAAGTGCGCGTCCAGCCTCCAATTTTCGGGTGAACTGGCCTGTCAGCAGGAAGGCAGAAATGAGCAGGAAAATGTCCACGCCGCCGGAAATGCGGCCAAACCAGACGTGGTAAGCCACAACCATGAGTACGGCAAGGGCTCTCAGGCCCTGTACTTCCGGAAGGTATTTGCGTTCTGTGTTTTGTGGCACCGGCGGCGGCCCATCGGCGGCTCGTTGCCCGGCTTGTGGCGGCAGTGTGATGCCGTGAGTCATAAAGTGGTACCTCTAGATGATGACGCGACCGCTTGTACGGCACGGATCCCCAACCGTCAGTCTACCGTTTCGCCGCCTGGCGGCTGCACAATGAGTTGCATGTCACACTCCGGGCACAAGCTGCACAGCAGCCGCAGGTGCACTCTTGGGCTGCGATTTGCCCCTTGCTCCACGGACCTTGCGCATCACGGGCCGTTCCACGAACACCCAGCTTCCGGCGGCCAGCGGCACTGTGATGATGGCGGCGATGACACTAAACCAGAACAAGCCCAATTCGTGAATGCCGAAGACTGCCAGCAGCTGCTGGACGGCAAAAGCGTAGATGTAGACCCCGTAGGAAATGTCGTTCTTGGCGATAAGTTTCGGCTGCCGCACCACGGTCGAGAGCCAGATGAGGCTGTAGGCGACAAAGAGTGCCGACGCCTGCACACCCCAGCCCGGGACGGTGGAGGAAATAGTGAAGGCCACTATCAATGACAGGGATCCGGGCAGCCAGTGGAAGCCGATCATGTCTCTCCACATGAAGAGCACAGATCCGGCGAGGAAGAACGGGAGCAGCTGGAGCATCAGGACGACGTCGAAGTTGTCGTTGCTTAGCCTGCTGATGGTTTCGATGTTGGCTTGGGCCACAACAGAGAGGACGAAGGCGATGGTCATGGGCCACCGTGAACGCCTCACAAGGGCAAAGCAGCCAAGTGCGGCGATGAACAGGTAACAGAGGAATTCATAGTACAGGCTCCACAAAGACCCGTTCCAGGCCCCCGGGTAGGGCACGTTGGCAGGCGTTGCCGAGATGTCATGGAACTGCATGTCCAACAGGGCATTGGAAAACACGTAGTTCAAGGGAGAGTGCACAGCCGTAAAATAGTCCTCCAGGCTGCCATTGGCAACTCGATAACCAATCGGCGCAAACACGAGTGCCATCATGAGCAGGCAGACCCAAAACGCCGGCATGATGCGTGCAATGCGATTGACCAGGTAGTGCCCCAGGGCATTGGACCAGCGGCTGGAAGTGATCAGGTATCCGCTGATGCCGAAGAACCCGGCGACAGCCCAGCCACCCAATGAGTAACCGGCAAATTTGGTTTCACCCTGGCCTGCCAGGGGCCAGCTGTGATGGACAAGCACGGCAAACGCCAAAATCAGTCGGATCAGGTTCAGGCTGTTGTTGCGTACGTCCAGAGCAGAACCGAACCACATACTTGGAGCACCATTGCTTGCCAATTTTGCACGACTCAAGATTACCTAGTCTTCTACCTTGTAATGTGGATGACAGTCAGGTATTCGTCACTGCTCCTGTCGCCAGCCTTGCCGCTGATATTGCGAAAGGAAACTCGAGCCTCCGTTTGCGTTATTCCAACGCTTGCGGCCATGATTACTGTATGCGCGGAATTATCCTTGCGGGCGGAACTGGCTCGAGACTGCATCCAATCACCCATGGTATCAGCAAGCAGCTGGTGCCCGTCTATGACAAACCCATGATTTATTACCCGTTGTCCACGCTGATTCTGGCTGGAATCCGGGATATTTTAGTTGTCACCACACCCCACGATGCGGAGCAGTTTAAGCGCCTTTTAGGTGACGGCTCCCAATTTGGTGTCTCCATCACGTACGTGAAACAGGAATCCCCGGACGGCTTGGCCCAGGCATTTATCCTCGGCGAAGATCATATTGGCTCCGAAACTGTTGCACTGGTCCTCGGCGACAATATCTTTTACGGCCCGGGTATGGGAACTCAGCTGCGCCGGCACGCCGACATCGACGGCGGCGCGGTGTTTGGCTACTGGGTCAAGGATGCGAAATCCTACGGTGTCGTTGAGTTTGACGACGCCGGAACCGCCATCTCCCTGGAGGAAAAACCGGAGATTCCCAAGAGTCACTACGCCGTTCCTGGACTGTACTTTTATGACAACGACGTCGTGGAGATCTCCAAGGCACTCAAACCGTCTCCCCGCGGCGAACTGGAAATCACCGACGTCAACCGGACCTACCTGGAGCGCGGCAAGCTGCAAGTGGAGATCCTGCCGCGCGGCACTGCCTGGTTGGACACCGGCACCTTCGAGGACCTGAACAACGCCTCCAACTTCATCCGGACGGTGGAAAGCCGCCAGGGCCTGAAGATTGGTGCGCCGGAGGAAATTGCCTGGCGCCAGGGCTTCCTCAGCGATGACGAGCTGCGCCAACGCGCAGAACCACTCATGAAGAGCGGCTACGGCGCATACCTGTTGTCGCTGTTGGAGTTCTAAGCACACTGTTTATGCACGGCTGAAGCCCCCGGTCCAAGACCGGGGGCTTCACACATGCTGGGCAAAACGCCGCAGCGGTCCCGCCGTCGCACTTTGGCCTCAAAACTCCGCGAGATGTGAGATGACGCCCTCCCGAACTCTTCGGACAGGGCGTCATCTCATATCTCGACGGGAGGGACAGGGCGTGAACTCAGACCTCGACGGGAGGGGCTACCAGCAGGCGGTGACCTTGTACAGCTTTGCCTCGGAGCCCTGCTGGTCGATGAGCTCCAGTGACGTGGATGAGCCCAGGTCCATGAGGCCGCCGAATCCGGTCATGGTTCCGGTGACGGTCCTGGTGCCGAAGTCCAGCGCGTACTTCACGTCCAGCTCCTTCACCGCGTCGCACACCCACGGGAACTGCCCGGCGCTCTTGAGCCCGGCGTTGACGATGTCGACATTGTCCCCGTGCGTGGTCAGGATGTGCGGCTGCATGACCTCCCGGCCGGAAATGGCGTAGGCCAGGGCTGCACCGCTGCTGGGCAGGCCGGCAATGACGGCGCCGGGCTCCACATGCGTGTCCAGGCGGTCGAGCAGGGCCCGCTCATCCGGGCTTAACAGTCCGGACACCGGCGATGCAACATAGGCGAAGTGCGCCTGGTTCACGGCCCAGGTCATGACACCGAACTGCGTGGCAAAAACGAGCACAACAACACCGGCCGCGTACGTTGTGATGCGCAACGGCGTCCGGGATCCGGGGTCCTCCTGCCGGCCGGCAGGGCGCTGGCGGACGGCAGCAATCCGGCGGTGCGCCTCATCCCACAGATATGTTGCACCGATCACGGCGGGCCCAACCATGGCCACCGGTAGCAGTGCGGCAAGGCGGTAGCTGTCGTAGTACCAGACGCCCGTCAGGAACCAGCGGGGGCTGAAGTCCAGGCCTGCCGCGTAGAAGAACAAGAGGCCGGCCACAAGGAAGGTGCCCAGCAGCCACAATTGCCTGCGCATGACGAAGATGCGGATCAGCCCAACAACCATACAGACAGCAATGATGGCTGCTGCCGGGCGGCCCATGGCCCCGCCCAGGAAGATCTCGCCGATGGCCTGCGGCGAGCTTTCCACAGCACCCCAGCCGGCAGCGCCGGGCGGCGGGCGGAACTTGCGCCACACAATAGCCAGGACCAGGGCGGAGACAACGGCCGCACCAATGATGATCCACAGCTGGCGGCGGCGTTCGGGGGTGTTGACCGGCAGCAAGTTCTTGACGAGTCCGCAGGCCCACAGCAGCACGGCGGGAAGCACGAAGGCCAGGAGCGCCATGAGCGTGCTGGGGTGTGCCACGGCGATGGCGGGAACCGCGACGAGCACCAACAACCAAGCCACGGGCGTGGCCGGACGATGGCCCTTGCCCAGGCCCATGGCGCTGAAGACCAGGCCCATGCCTGCCGGCAGCAGCGCGATCGAGAGCAGGTTCGGGTAGAGGACGCCCCAGTCGATCATCATCAGCGGGAAGCCGGTGAAGGCGGGGATGAAGATCAAGGCCACAATCGTGGAGACCAGGCGGCTTCCGACGATCTGCCGGACCAGGTACAGGGCACCCAACGGCCAGACAATGGCGCCGATGGCAAGGTTCGTCACGCTGACAGCCACGGGGATGCTGGCACCCGTTGCCATGGCAACCAGGCTGGCCATGGCGTGCCAAGCCGACGGGTAGGCGCTGATGCCCGTGAAGGCACCCAGGTTCAGCGGTGAGGCGTCCCCTGAGTCAATAGCCCAGCGGACGGCATTGAGGTGGAAGACGTTGTCATAGGTTTGGGAAATGCTCTCCGGGGTCTGGAACGCCGTCCCCATCTGCAAGGCGATGAGCACGCCGGCACCCAGCAGTCCGACGGCGGAAGCCACCAGCACCGATGTCCGTTCCGGCACCCAGAGCGGGTCCTGCCACTTGCGCGCGAGCAGCACCTTGATGCCAAAGGCGGCGGCGGCGATCACCAGTGCCCCGATGCCATACGACAGCGGCGACCAGGCGATGCCGATGATGGGCAGCACGAGCGAGAGCACGCTGGCCATGGCAACGCTGAACAACGGAGCCAGCAGCACCGCTGCCAGGCCACGAACCCGGACGGCCAGGGAAAATACGAAACCAGGCACAACAAGGATCGCCCCTGCCACCACAATCAAAGGTAGAGCTTCCCACCAAGTCACTAAAGCACCGCTTCCTTACTGCTACTTCTACTGCCGGACCGGTGGGTACGGCTTCTTGAAAATTTGTTGCTGCCACGCAGGGCGGCTGGGCTGCTGTGCCGGGCAGTGGGCCTAAGCCGCTGCCGAGCGCTGACGCAATTCCTTGACCACCACGTGGACTTCGTCGTCCATAATGACCTTGCCGTGTTCCAGCAGGATCCCGCGTTCGCAGACCGTCGACACCAGGTCCAGGTCGTGGCTGACCACAAAGAGGGTCTTGCCGGCTGCGGCAAGTTCCTTGATCTTCTTGATGCACTTGCGCTGGAACGGTTCATCACCCACAGCCAGGATCTCGTCGATCAAAAAGACTTCCGGGTCCGTGTGGACGGCAATGGAAAACGCGAGTTTCAAGTACATGCCGGAGGAGTAAAACTTCACCTCGGTGTCAATGAACTCGCCGATCTCGGAGAACTCCACGATCGAATCAAACATGGTGTCGATCTGTTTCTCGGTCATGCCGAGGATGGCACCGTTGAGGTAGACGTTGTCGCGTCCGCTCAGGTCATGGTGGAAACCGGCGCCCACCTCGATGAGCCCGGCCACCCTGCCACGGGTCTGGACGGTTCCGCCGTCGGGCTGTAAAACACCCGAGATCAGCTTCAACAAGGTGGACTTGCCGGAGCCGTTGAGCCCGAGCAGCGCCACGGTCTCCCCCTGGGCCACGTCGAGGGAGATGTCCTGCAGCGCGTCAAAACGCTTGGACAAATCACCCTTGCGCCCCTTCACGAGCCAGACGATCGACTCCTTCATGGAGCGTGTATTGCGCAGCACAAATACCTTGCGCAGGTTGCGGCAGGTGATGGCGATGTTGTCGGCAACGGTCTCGGCGGTCATCTTAGAGCTCCTGGGCAAAGTGGACGGCGAGGCGGCGGAAGACGTACTGGCCAAGGAACAGCACCACCAGCGAGATCAGCAGCGAGACCGGCAGCCACAGGCTGAGCAGGTGCGGCGGCAGCTCCACCATGGCCCTCTGGTCCTCACCGAGCGTTGGGTACCAGAACGCCCAGTGGAAGATCTCCACGGCAACTGTCATGGGGTTCATTTGGTACAGGAAGAACCATTGCCCCAGCGCGTCCCGGGCCATGGTCCACAGGTACAGCACAGGCGAGGCCCACGTGACCACCATGAGGATCATGTCGACAATGTTTTCCGAGTCGCGGAAGTACACGTTGACGGCACCAAAGAGCAGGCCCAGTCCCATCGCCAGGATGCCCACCACGATGAAGGCCGCGATCGCTGCCATGAGTTGGAAGAACGACGGCGTCCAGCCCACCAGCAGCGCGGCCCCCAACAGGATCACCACCTGTGGCAGGAAATGCGCCGCCGAGACCAACACGGTGGCCACGGGGAAGAGTTCCCGCGGCAGGAAAATCTTGCGAATCAGGTCCCTGTTTTCCACGATGGAGCGGGTGGAGTTGCCGAGGGTTTCGGTGAAGAAGTTGACCAGGACGATGCCGGAAAACAGGTAGATGGCGTAGTTGGGGGTTGCTTTTTGCAGGTTCAGGAAGATGCCGAGCGCCACAAAATAAATCATGAACTGCATCAAGGGCTTCACGTAGGACCAGAGCAGGCCCAGCACGGATCCCCTGTAACGGACCTTGATTTCCTTGCGTACCAGCAGCTTCAGCAGGAACCAGTTGGAATAGAGGTCCAGCAAACCGCGCCCGTTGCCGGGTGTGGTCAGCTCATTTTTAGCCGCTGTCATCTACTCGCCATCCACGGAATGTGCGTCAAAGGTCTTCTTCCATGCCTCCATGGACGTGATCTCAGCGACGGAATTCCGATAACGCTCGGCCAGCTCGTTCCACTCCTTGGCAAGGCGCAGGTGCAGGCGTGCGGATTCGGCCAGCATGGAGCGCAGCAGCTTCGGGTCCCTGCGGTACCAGGACATGCCGGTGCCTTCGGCGTTGGTCACCACGACGGAGTCGTAGTGTGCCAGCCTGAACCAACGGCTGTCCCGATGCGCCAGGACGCCCTGGGGGCGCACCGCCGCATCGGCGTCAGGTGTCTTGACGAGCTGACGGGTGACAGTTTTCAGGCCCCAGGAAACCAGGTCCTTCTTCAGCGGCATGCCCACCAAGGCGCCGCCCATGGGGCCACGGCCCAGCATGGGGGCGGGGAAGTCGTCAACATTTTCCTGCAGCTGCGCATCAGCGTACTGGGCACGCAACGCATTGATCTCGGGCAGCTTCGTGGCAAGCACGCTGTGGAGCTGTTCGGGGCCCTTGAAAATGTCCTTGAGCGCTTCCAGCCGGCCGTGCTCGGTGAAGTACTGCATGGAGACCAGGTGTTTGACGTCGGCCTGCACCGATTCGCGCAGCACGCGCCCGCCCTTGGGGTAGGGGCTGTAGATCAAGGTGGTGATGAGGCGGTTGCGCTCGTGGAAGTAGGACTGCCAACCAACCATGTCGTCCTTGTCGAGCCAGGAGACATGCCAGACGGCGGCCCCGGGAAGGGACACCGTGGCATAGCCCGCCGCCCGCGCACGCAAACCATATTCGGCGTCGTCCCATTTAATGAACAAGGGAAGGGACAGGCCAATGTCCTTGATGACGGCGGTGGGGATCATGCACATCCACCAGCCGTTGTAGTCAACATCGACGCGGCGGTGCAGCCACGAGGTCTGGCGCAGGTTGGCGACGCTGAAGTCGTGGCGCATGTCCATGTCGGCGTGCGGGGTGGCAGGGACGATGCGGTGCGGGTCGACGACCTCGCCGAAGGTGTGCAGGACGCTGCGGTTATGCAGGTCAAACATGTGCCCGCCCACGATGGTCGGCTTCTTGCAGTGGTCGGCGAATGCGAGCATGCGCAGGATGCTCTCGGGCTCAACAACGACGTCGTCATCGAGCAGGAGCGCATAGTCGCTGCCGTTTTCCACGGCCTCATACATGCCGCGCGCGAAACCGCCCGAGCCGCCCAGGTTGCCCTGGTCGATGATGCGCAGCTTTCCGTCCAGCGAGGCGCTGACCTCGGCGAAGCCTGCCTCGTCACGAACCTTCTTGGTGCCCTGGTCCACGATCAGGATTTCCTTGACGTTTTCCAGCGCGTCCGGGTTCGCGGCCAGGATCCGGGCGTTGTTCAGGCAGTAGTCCGGCTTGTTCATGGTGGTGATTTCCAGGGTCACCTGGCCGTGAGGCCTTGGGGCTTGGCCCGGGGCGTCCTGGACGGTCCACCGGGCTTCGTCAAGAGTGAGCCCGTCGTGGCCTGCCGCCAGGTCAAACCAGTACCAGCCGCCGTCGCCAAAGGGCATGAGCGACAGGTCAAAGACAGTGGTGGCGGTGCCGTTAACGGCCGCACTGTCCACGTGCTGGATGGAGCCGCGGGCGTTGGACTTGCTGACGGTGACGGTGCCGCCGCCCTGGGTGGTGACTTCCAGGCGGACGGTGCGCACATCAGTCCAGCGCCGCCAATAGCTGGCGGGGAAGGCGTTGAAGTAGGTGCCGAAGGAGACCTGCTCGCCGGCACGGACATTCATGGCGCGGCGGGAGAGAATGTCGTCAAAGTGCACATTCGGGCCGCCGGAGCTGAACAGTTGCAGCTTGTCCTCGGGCAGTTTCGGGGAGCGCGCCAGCTCGTCGTTTTCGCGCAGCCGGATGCCGCTGGGCGAGCCCGCGTCGACGTAGAGCGGCAGGGTGTCGACCTGGGAGTCGGTGGGCAGGATGACCCGCTGGAGCGTGCGCCAAGGCGCGGACTCTTGTGCCGCCGTCGTGCTTTCCAATGATTCAGCCACGCTCACGCGTCAACTCCTCCGCTTTGCAGCTTTGCCCCGCCGGTGAAGTGCGGCTTGATCTTGTTGTCGAACATGTTCAGGGCCGAACCGATGGCCATGTGCATGTCAAGGTACTTGTAGGTGCCCAGGCGGCCGCCGAACAGCACGTCCGATTCGCCGCGGGCAAGGTCGCGGTAGGCGAGCAGCTTGCTGCGGTCATCGCTGGTGTTCACGGGGTAGTACGGCTCGTCGCCCTTCTCGGCGAAACGGCTGAACTCACGCATGATGACCGTGGCGTCCTTGGTATAGGTGCGCTCCGGGTGGAAGTGGCGGAACTCGTGGATGCGCGTGTATTTCTGCGCCTCGTCCGGGTAGTTCATGACGGCACAGCCCTGGAAGTCCTCGATGGGCAGCACTTCTTGCTCCAGGTCGATGGTGCGCCAGGAGAGGTCGCCCTCCGCGTAGTCAAAGTAGCGGTCAACGGGGCCGGTATAGATAACGGGTACTTGGCCGGTGACAGCCTTGCGGCCGTAATCGCCGTCGTCAAAGAAGTCGGTATTCAGCACCACTTCAATGTTCGGGTGGTCCGCCATGCGCTCAATCCACGCGGTGTATCCGTCAACCGGCAGGCCCTCATGGGTGTCGGAGAAGTAGCGGTTGTCATAGTTGTAGCGCACGGGCAGCCGGGAAATGATCGACGCCGGCAGGTCCTTCGGGTCCGTCTGCCACTGCTTGCCCGTGTAGTGCTTGATGAACGCCTCGTACAGCGGGCGGCCGATCAGCTGGATGCCCTTGTCATTCAAGTTGGTGGGGTCCGTGCCCGCCAGCTCGCCGGCCTGCTCCTGGATCAGCGCACGCGCCTCACCCGGGCCCATGGAGGAACGGAAGAACTGGTTGATGGTGCCCAGGTTGATGGGCATCTGGTACACCTCGCCGTTGTGGGAGGTGTACACCTTGTGCTGGTAGTTGGTGAACTGCGTGAAGCGGTTGACGTACTCCCACACACGCTCGTTGGAGGTGTGGAACAGGTGCGCGCCGTAGCGGTGCACCTCAATGCCTGTCTGCGCCTCGTTCTCGCTGTAGGCATTGCCGCCGATGTGGTGGCGGCGGTCAAGGACAGCCACCTTCAATCCCAACTCGGTGGCTGCGCGTTCTGCGATGGTCAGGCCAAAGAAACCCGAACCGACGACGACCAGGTCAGCGTTCACAAACTCTCCCGTAATGCTTGGTGACGATTTCCGGGCACAGCAGAGCCACGGACTATCTTCATAGGTTACCCGACCGTTATCCATTGGCTGTGACCGGGTGGCATTCCTCACAGGGAATTGCGGGGAACTTGCCAGATTCATTCCTCCACAGGAGGGGCTGGCTTTGGCTTCATTCACAATGCACGACGGCGGCCCCCAGCCCCGCGGTTGGCGTGCCTAAGCTGGTGTCTGGGGGCGGCCGGGTGCGTGGTGGTGAGGAGCGCGGTTCAGGGATGCGGCCGGTCGATTGTTGGGTGGGGTGCGGTTCAGGGATGCGGCCGGTCGATTGTTGGGTGGGGAAGGAGTTGCCGTGTTGCTGGAAGTCACAGTGGTGGCCGGACCGCGGGCACCTGACCATGGCGGGACCGGCTGGGCTCAAAGGGCTGGGAACGGTGCCGGAGCTGCCGGACCCCTGCTGCCCACCGAACTTAGTGTCACGTGGCCGGCCGGGGCAACACCGTCGGGACACTCACTGCACCTTGCGTTGACCCAGCGTTGGTCAGGCAATTCCTTTACCGTGGCCGGCGAGCGCCTCGACTCGCTGCTTCCGGGCACGCCGCCGCTCGTGGACGGTGCGGTGGTTGTGGCGTGGCCGGACGGCTCAGTGCCTGCTTCCGCCGGATTACCTGACATTGCTGGCACCGCCAGGCCGGCGGAGGGCCCGGCACTCGTCCTTGCCGTTTGTTCAGGGCCGGGAGCCGGTGCCGTCTTTGCCCTCCAGCGCGGCCGCTACACGCTTGGCCGAGGTCAGTGCCGCCTGCGCATCGCAGACCCTTCCCTGTCCAGGCACCACGGCACCCTGCTGGTTGGTTCCCACGGCATCACCCTGTCCGCGACACCCGGCTCCAGCGGATTCCTGCTGAGGCGCGCAGACACCACGGCAGCGACGGGCAGGGCTGCGAGCGCTGTGCCACGCAGGAGAAGGGCGGTCGGAGCCGTTCCTGGCAATGCCGTTCCTGTCAGCGTTGTTCAGATCGATGCCGTTCCGGTCAAGCGCACGGTGACAGTGGAAGTGGGGCAGCTGCTTGTTTGTGGTGACAGCACCCTGGAGCTGCGCTTTCAGGATCCTGCCGGCACGTCTTCCAATTCCTGCCTTCCCGACGGGGCACATCAGCCCCTGTGGCCCCTTGATCCTGGCGCCCTCAACCCCATTGAGGTGTCCAATGCGGGCGGATCCCCACGCAACCGGGGCGCCATGGTGGTTGCGGGAACCCTGCCCCTTGTCCTGGGCATCGTCTTGGCCGTGACGACCGGCTCATGGATGTTCCTGTCCTTTGCCGCAATAGGGGCGGTGACGGTCCTGATCCCGGTTTTTGGCGGATCTGCCCGGAGGAGGGCGCTGCGGTTCGCCGTGAACGATGCCGTCCGCCAGGATGCTGCCAGACTTTCGTCTGTGTTCCCCGACGCCGCAACTCTTTCGATGGCTGTCCATGCCGGCATGCGGCCAAGGGCACGGCCGCCGGGGTTGGCACTGGCCGTGCGAGTTGGCACGGCTACAGAACCCTCCGCTGTCACCATGACTCCCGTGGATCCGGCCTTTTCGCCGCCACTCGTGCATTTTCGTCCGGTGTGTCTGCGGCTAGGTGCCGTCCCGCAGCGGGTGTGCGGTCCCTCATCGGCGCTCAAGGCACTCCTGAATTACGTCCTGATGCAGCTCGATGCCGGTGCCGTCCCGGTGGTGGTGCTCGGGGCTGGTGATGAGCTGCCGTTGCCGGCCAGGCTGTTGCCGCTGACGACCCTGGCCGCATCGGTTCCGATGGCACTGTCAGCATTGGGGGCACTGTCGGCACAATCGGCGTTGGGGCCACTGTCGGCACAATCGGCGTTGTCGGCGCTGGAGTCCGCCCGGTCACCGTGCTCTGCAGAATCAGCCGGCGCGGCTGCGGTCCTGATAGTTGTCAACGCGCCTCTGGACCCGCAACTGCAGGCAGTTCCCGGGGTGCAGATCCTCCTCTTCTCCGA
This sequence comes from Arthrobacter sp. PAMC 25486, assembly GCF_000785535.1. Classification (NCBI taxonomy): domain Bacteria; kingdom Bacillati; phylum Actinomycetota; class Actinomycetes; order Micrococcales; family Micrococcaceae; genus Arthrobacter; species Arthrobacter sp. PAMC 25486. The sequence continues at coordinate 1,733,470 of NZ_CP007595.1, forward strand.
AACTCCCGATCCTGCCGCCACCGTTGAGCTGCGAACGGTGGGAAGCAGTGTTGCCGGCACCATGGCCGGAACGGCTTTTGTCCCCGATGGCGTGCCGGCCAGCAGCTTTGGCGCGCAGGCCCGGCGTCGTGCATTGAGCAGTGCCGGTGGCCTGGGGCAGGGCGGGTCCGGCAACAACCTCCCTGCTGAGGGGAGGAAGGGCCTTGCCCCCAATTCCGTGCCGCCGGCCGAACTGCGCAGTAGCATCGCCGTGCAACAGCAATGGGAGCGGACTGCCGGGGCGCCGTTGCAGCCGGTTCCGATTGGGCGGTCCGCGGCGGGAGCCGTCATGTTTGATTTCGGGCGCGACGGGCCCCACCTGCTGCTCGGCGGCACCACGGGTTCGGGGAAGTCCGAGTTTCTGCGAGCCCTCGTGGGCAGTGTGGCTGTTGCGCATTCCCCTGCCGACGTGCAATTCATGTTCATTGACTTCAAGGGTGGTGCCGGGCTGGGCGTTCTGGGAAAGCTGCCTCACACCACCTCGCTCATCACCGATCTGGGCGGGCATGGAATGGAACGCACCTTGGCTTCGCTCCGTGCCGAGCTGCACCGGCGTGAAGCCTCCCTGGCCGCAGTGGAGGCGGCCGACAACGATGAATACCGTGCCCTGACGCTCGGTTCCTCCCGCCCTGCCATGGCGCATCTGGTTATTGTCATTGACGAGTTCAGGGTGCTGGTTGATCAATTTCCCGACACCATGGCGGAACTCATGCGGATTGCAGCCGTGGGCAGGTCGTTGGGCATTCATCTGGTCATGGCGACCCAGCGCCCGCAAGGCGCCCTGAACGCTGACATCCGGGCCAACGTGACCAGCTCCATCTGTCTGAGGGTACAGTCGGCGTTTGATTCAGTGGACGTCATCGGCACCGGCGCTGCAGCGTCCATCAGCGTCGCCACCCCCGGCCGCGCCTACCTCAGCAGGGCAGGCGGGCCTCCCCGGGAGTTTCAAAGCGCCACGCTACGGCTGCCTGCCGTGGCGGATGCGCGGCTGCCATCGCTTGAGCTGGCGGTTGAACGGCTGGGCGCAGCTGCGCACCTTACAGCCTTTCCCGACCTCCAGAGCAGCGACGTTGCAGCCGTGGCCGCACTGCTATCCCGGGCGTGGCAAGAACTTGCTCCTCCTGAGATCGTCCGGCGGGGAGACCACTCCGCGGCGACGGCGGGGACATCGACGGCCGGTGGGGCCCCGGCGGTGGTGGCTCCAGTGGTGGTGGCTCCGGAGCTACCGGAAGTTCTCGAGGTGCCGGCGGCGGCCGATCCCGGGGCGACGGGGAGCGGCAGCGATATTGCGGCGGCCGCTGCCGGGCCCTCATATTGGCTGGGACTGGTGGACGTGCCACAGAAGCAGTCGCTGGAACCGTTGCGGAGGCAGCCGGAGACGCAATCCCACCTTGCCTGCTTTGGCACTGAGCAGGAAACCTCCCGTGCCCTTGCCCTGGTGGCGCATCAAGTGTTGGCGAAGTCCGGGCACACCAGGCCGCAAGCCGGTGCGAGACCGGTGCTGTACTTGATGGATGGGGACGGCTCGTTGGCCGCGCGGGCTTTGAGCCCTTGGGTTGGCGCCCATGTGACGCCGGAACAATTGCGGACCGCAAGCCAGCTGATTGAGCGTTTAGGCCACACGGCGCGCAGTTGCACCGGCACCTTGATCTTGTGCATCAGCGATTGGGGCCGCTGGGTGGCGGCGCTGCGCAACAGTCCGTGGCATGGCGCCGAGGATGGTTTGGCCGAGCTGGTCCGCTTCAGTCCCTCCAACATGGTGGTGGCGGTGGGCGGTGGCCGGGAACTGCTCACCGCCACCTTTCTTGCCGCTATTCCCAACCGGATATTCTTGGGCCACGGCAGCAACCCGGAGTCAACCGCACTGTGGCCACGGCTGCCGGCCTTCAAACCGTTGCCTGGGCGGGCTGCCATCGCCGGGCCCATCAATGTCTTTCCCGGCCTCGACGGTGACGCGTCGCTGCATGTCGCCCAACTGGGGGTTCCACCGGAGCCCAGCCCGCAGCTATCCCCGAGCACTGAGGCCGGGAGTTGTGCAGCCCAGACGCTCGCGGTTCGTGAGATTCCGCGGTTGTTGACGCTGGCACAGCTGCTCACAGTTGCCGGCGGGCGTTCCTCACCGGTTGCTGGCAGCGGCTCCTCGGCGGAAGTGCTGCTTGGGCTGGGCGGCGACGGCTGTGACCCGGTGACCACCACTCTTGCCCCGGGCAGTGTACTGCCTGTTATTGGCGGACCAGGCTCGGGAAAATCAAGCTTTATCCGGGTGATGGAAGGGCTGCATCAGCGATGGGGCGGCGCTGGGGCTGGTCGCCCGGACGTTGGCGACAGGGCAGGTGGCGTTGACGGTACGCCAGCTGGAGTTGACGGTGCGGACAACACGGATTCGGACGGCGGTCCAGGCACCATTTACTGGCTCGATGATGCGGCTTCACTGTCGCCGCAGGAGTTGGCCGGGGCCACCCGCAAATTGGCAGCGGGGGCCGCGATAGTGGCGGCGTTCCCCTATCCGGGCCCCGCATTGTCCATGCTGCCCTTGGAATGGGGGCTGCGCACGGCCCAACAGGGGATAGTGCTGATGCCGCAGCGGGTGGGCGACGCCGAACTCTTCGGGGTGCGGCTGGACACCATGGGCGCGGAGCCACCCGGGCGAGCGGTATTGCTGGAGCGGGGCCGGCGGCGTTGGTTTCAATTCCCGCTGGAACCAGACCGGCCATGAGTAGCGCAGGAATGAGAGCCGGCAGAACAGCTTAGAGGACGGAGTTTTCCGCAGCGGTGCGCTGCGAGAAGGCCACAACCTTGGGGGTGAAAAGGAAGTACGCGGCAGCCAGCGGCGGCAGCATCAGAATCAGACCCAGCAGGACGTTGCCCTCAAGCAGGGCCGGAACGGCAATGGCAACCATCAGCAGCTGCCACACAAAAGCCGCAGAACGGGTCCACCGCATGCCTTTGAACGCATTCACGGACACTGCAGCCAGTCCCGCGGCCAGGCCCAGCAGCAGCACGATCAAAAAGACGCCGCTGGCCACAGAGAACATGGGCTGCGTGAACGCTGCATAGATCGAGTACACCCCCAGGACGGCGAGGGCCGATGCCTCAAGGCCCACCACAATGGCCACCACAACAACCCCGATGGGTCGGGTCAGTTCACCGGCCGGGGCGTCAATATCAGCCTTATTAGGGTCAGGTGATGCGGGCACTTCATCAGGGAGAGCGGGATCGTTTTGCACAACAGCACCTTATCGGAGTTTGCCGTGAGCGGGCCGTGGGCTGCCGCGTCACTGTGATGCATCGCTCATGGTTATACGCCAATATTTCCGCCCCAACCTCTTGTTTACGCAGGGTTAACATGACACGCTTAACGCAATGACCTTTCAGGCCCGAAACACGGGCCTTTTCTTATGTGGCCTAACGTGAATTTTTTCACAAGTTGCCTCCCGTTCTAAAAGGAGTGAGTGATCAGCATGGACTGGCGTAGTCGCGCAGCCTGCCTCGACAAGGACCCGGAATTGTTTTTCCCTGTGGGAAACACCGGTCCGGCCCTGCTGCAAATCGAGGAAGCAAAGAGCGTATGCCGTCGCTGTCCCGTGATCGACACCTGCTTGAAGTGGGCCATTGAATCCGGACAGGACGCAGGCGTATGGGGTGGCTTGAGCGAGGACGAGCGCCGGGCCATGAAGCGCCGCGCAGCCCGCGCCCGCCGAGCCAGCTAGCTCCCCTCTTTTCCAGCTGACCCGCAGAAAAAGGCGAAAATACACGGTTTTCACGTGTTTTCGCCGTTTTCTGCGGGTCAGATGTTTTTAAAGAGTCTCAGTGGCGGGAGATCAGGGCCATATGCAGGGTCACCACGGTGCCGCCGCCCTCGCGCGGGGACCATTCGATGGTGCCGCCCAACTCGCTTGTGACAAGGGTGCGCACAATTTGCAGCCCCAGGCCTTCGGCAATGTTCCCCTCCGGCAGCCCCACGCCGTCGTCCGCGATCGACACGGTCAACGCATCGTCGCCGGAATCATTTTTGTAGCGGTGTGCCTTGAGCCAGACCGTCCCCTCACGGTCCTGCAGCCCATGTTCGACGGCGTTTGTCACCAATTCATTGATCACCAGTGCCAGCGGGGTAGCGAAGTCGCTGGGCAGTTCCTCAAACGCGCCCTCGCGTTCGGTGCGCACTCGCTGGGACGGAGAGGCGACCTCGGCGGACAGCCTGAACTGGCGGTCGATCAGTTCATCAAAGTCGACATTTTGTGCCAGGCCCTGAGACAGGGTTTCGTGCACCAAGGCGATCGTGGCCACACGGCGCATGGCCTGTTCCAGACCCTGTTTGCCTTCCTCACTGTGCATGCGCCGCGACTGCATGCGCAGCAGTGCCGCCACGGTCTGTAGGTTGTTTTTGACCCGGTGGTGAATCTCGCGGATGGTGGCATCCTTGGTCACCAGTTCCTGTTCCCGGCGCCGCAGCTCTGACACATCGCGACACAGCACCAGGGCACCAAACCGTTCGGCGCCGTCGCGCAGGGGTATGGCACGCAGTGACAAGCTGACGCCGCGGGACTCAATCTCGGTGCGCCACGGCATACGGCCGGTGACAACCAGCGGCAGTGATTCATCCACCATGCGCCGGTCCTTAAGCAGGCCCGTGGTGACCTCGGCCAGTGAGCGTCCCTCGAGGGACTCCCCGTCACCGAGCCGGCGGAATGCCGACACCCCGTTGGGGCTGGCGTATTGCACAATGCCGTCAACGTCCAGGCGCAGCAGCCCGTCGCCGACGCGGGGAGCACCACGGCGGGATCCGGTGGGCGAGGCGAAGTCGGGCCACAGGCCCAGGGTGCCCATTTTCAGCAGGTCGTAGGCGCATTGGCGGTACGTCAGCTCCAACCGCGAGGGCATTCTCGAGCTGGAGAGGTCCATGTGGGTGGTGATGACCGCCAGGGTGCGCCCGTTGCGCACCATGGGGATCGCCTCAACCCTCATGGCCACATCGGAGTTCCAAATTTTCGTCTCATGCGAGCGTTCAATGTTTTGGCTCGCCCAAGCGGAACGCACCAGCGGGGCCAGCTCCGGCTCGATGGCGTCACCCACAAAATCGGCGTGGAACATGGTGTGGGAGGTGGAGGGCCGGACATGGGCCAGCGCCACATAGCCGCGGTCATCCTCGGCAGGGAACCACAGGACCAGATCGGCGAAGGACAGGTCGGCAATCATCTGCCAGTCCCCCACCAGAAGGTGCAGCCATTCGGCGTCGCCGGGGCCGAGCCCGGAATTTTCCCTGATCATGTCGGCAAAAATTGCCATGCGGGCTCCTTAGAAGAGGTGGCGGCACCCGCCCCACGGCGGGTGCCGCACAAACTGTTGCAACCGTGCAGTTGCAACGGCACAAAAGGCTGCGCGATTAACGCCGCACGATTGAACGCAAGAGCCTCAATGCTACCGACAACGAGGCCATGTCGTCTTGTTCAAGCTCGTTGACCTCGGCAAACATGCGCACCGCACGGGCCAGCTGTTCCTGGTTTTGGCCTTCCCATGACTCGATCCGGTCCATGCTGGGGGCTCCTGCTTCCGTGCTGTCCATGACGTTGCGTGTCATGTCTGCCGTGGTGGCATACAGGTCATCGCGCAGCGCTGCCCGGGCGAGGGCCTGCCACCTGTCGTTGCGTGGCAGGGCGGTGATGCGTTCGAGCAGGGCGTCAACACCGTAGCGGTTGTACAGCGCGTAGTACACGCTGGCAACGTCCTCTTGCGGTTCCTGCAGGGACTCGATGACCTTCGCCACATCAAGGAGTGGGAAGGTTTCAAAGAGCTCCGCCCAGCGCCGACCCAGTGTTGGGGGCATCTGGAAGGAATTTGCGCGGTCGTACCAGGCGGCAACCCGCTGCACGTCCTGGCCCTGGAAGAAGTCGCCCATGCGGGTGCCCAGCGACGCAACCAGCGGCTTGAAACGGTTGACCACCGCTTCGATGCCCTGCTGGCCCATGCCGTCGTTGATGAGCCAGCGGACTGCCCGGTCCAGGAGGCGGCGCATGTCCAGATGCACGGTGCACCATTGCTCCGTGGAGAAGCTGGGCGGCAGTTCCCGCAAGGCTGCGCTCATGGACCCGAAATCAAAGATTTCATGCAGTGCGACGAAGGCCTTGGCAACGACCACTTCGCTGGCGGAGGATTCCTCCATGGCGCGGAAGGCGAACGTGATGCCGCCCAGGTTGACCATGTCGTTGGCCACGACTGTCGCAATGATTTCCCGGCGCAGCGGGTGGGTGTCCAGTTCCGTATCAAAGCGTTCGGCCAGTTCCGTGGGGAAGTATCGGCGCAGCGTTGACTTGAACCAGGGGTCGTCGGCCAGGTCGCTGTTGCTCAGGGACTTGGCCAGTTCCATCTTGGCGTAGGCCAGCAGCACGGCCAGTTCCGGGGAGGTCAGGCCCTGCCCGGCGGCCAGCCGTTCGGCCAGCACTTCGTTGCTGGGCAGCGCTTCAAGCTCGCGGTTCAGGTCCGCGTTCACTTCCAACCAGTCCATGAAACGCTCATAGCTGGGGCTCCACTCAACCACGCGCTGACGGTCGTTCAGCAACAGAATGTTCTGCTCAATGTTGTCTTCCAACACCAGCTGGCCGATTTCATCCGTCATGGACATCAGGAAGTCGGTGCGCTCGGCGGGATCCAGCTTGCCGGCCACCACCATCCTGTCCACGAAGATCTTGATGTTCACCTCATGGTCGGAGCAGTCGACGCCGGCAGAGTTGTCGATGGCATCGGTGTTCAGGATGACCCCATGCAGGGCGGCCTCAACGCGGCCGCGCTGGGTCATGCCCAGGTTCCCGCCCTCACCGATGACCTTCACACGCAGGTCGGCACCGTCAACGCGGATGTTGTCGTTGGCCTTGTCGCCCACCGAGGCGTTGCTTTCGGTGCTGGCCTTGATGTACGTACCGATGCCGCCGTTGTACAGCAGATCGGTGGGTGCCAGCAGCACCGCGCGCAGCAGTTCCGGCGGGCTGAGCTTCACGGTCCCCTCGGGCAGGCCCAAGATGGCGCACACCTCGGGGGTGATCGGGATGGACTTCAGCGAACGTGAATAAACGCCGCCGCCTTCGCTGATGAGGTCCTTGTTGTAGTCGGCCCATGAGGAACGGGGCAGGTCGTACAGGCGCTGGCGCTCGTCAAACGCGACCCCGGGCACCGGGTTAGGGTCAAGGAAAATGTCGCGGTGGTCGAAGGCCGCAACCAGGCGCACGGTGCGGGTGCGCAGCAGGCCGTTGCCAAACACGTCGCCCGACATGTCGCCCACCCCAACAGCCGTGAACTCCTGGGTCTGGGTGTCGAGGTCGAACTCGCTGAAGTGCCGCTTGACCGACTCCCACGCACCGCGGGCGGTGATGCCCATGGCTTTGTGGTCGTAGCCGACGGAACCACCCGAGGCGAACGCGTCGCCCAGCCAGAAACCGTATTCGGCGGAGATGGCGTTGGCGGTGTCGGAGAATGACGCGGTGCCCTTGTCGGCGGCGACCACCAGGTAGCTGTCGTCGCCGTCGTGGCGGACCACGTTCTGCGGCGGAACCACGATTTCGCCCTCCGCCGTGGCCACCAGGTTGTCGGTGACATCCAGCAGGCCCCGGATGAACGTCTTGTAACTTTCGCGGCCCTCCTCCATCCAGGCACCGCGGTCGACGGCAGGGTTGGGGAGCGCCTTGGCGAAGAAGCCGCCCTTGGCACCGGTGGGGACAATGACGGCGTTCTTGACAGTCTGTGCCTTGACCAGGCCAAGCACCTCGGTGCGGAAGTCCTCACGCCGGTCGGACCAGCGCAGCCCGCCACGGGCCACCTTGCCAAAGCGCAGGTGTGTGCCTTCAACGCGTGGGGAGTACACCCAAATTTCATACATGGGCAGCGGCGCGGGCAGCCCGCTGATGGTGGTGGGGTCAAGCTTGAAGCTCAGGTAGTCATGGCCTTGGTAGTAGTTGGTGCGCAGGGTGGCATCGACCAGGTTCGTGAACGTGCGCAGCACCCTGTCGGCATCCAGGGTGGGCACGCTTTCCAGCGCCGCATTCAGCCGCTCATGCACCTGCTGCTGCAGAGCCGAGCGGTCGGCATCGGCAACGGCCGGGTCGAAGCGGGCTTCGAACAGTTCCACGAGTCCGCGCGTCACCGCCACATTGTGCAGCAGCGTGTCCGCGATGAAGCCGAAGGAGTTGGTGTTGCCCATCTGGCGCATGTACTTGGCGTAGGCCCGCAGGATCACAATCTGGCGTGCATGCATGCCTTCGCTGAGCACCAGGTGGTCAAAGTGGTCCGATTCGCTCAGGCCCGTAATGGCTGCGCCAAACGCATCAGTGAGCAGCTCTGCCGTCGCAAGCGGGTCAACGCCTGCAGGGTACCTCAGGCCCAAATCGTAGAGGAAGAAGTCGCGCTTGTCCGCCGTTTCAATTTCAAAGGGTCGCTCGTCCAGCACCTCAAGTCCCAGGTTGTGGAAGAACGGCAGGATCTTGCTGAGGCTTTCCGGATGGGCCATGTAGAGCTTGACGCGGGCGTCCTCCTCCAGCTGATCCCCCACGCCCGTGGGCAGGTAGACGTGCATGCCGGGGGCGCACCGCTCGGCGCCGAGCCCGGCCGCCAGGGTTTCCTTGTACGCGGCGTCAAAGTCCTCAAAACGGCCAATGTCGCCCAGCGCGTCCTCAACTTCAAAGTCGACCCGGTAACCTGCCGGGAACGCCTCGGACCATTTGGCCACGAGCCGTTCGGCCTCGTCCCGGGGTGCTGAATCGCGCAGTACCTGCCCGATTCCTTCCGGCCACGACCGTGCCGCGCGGACCAGCCGCTGCTGCAGCTCGGCCACCTGCAGGTCGGCTGGGACGATGAAGTCCTTGGGCAGGCGAATCCGGAAGAACAGCCTGGCCAGCGCAGATTCGCTCATGCGCGCCTCAAAGTCGATGGAGACGCCGCTGAAGGTGCGGGTCAGCTCTTCCTCAATGCGGTGCCGCACCGCCGTGGTGTAGCGGTCGCGCGGGACATACACGAGGGCGGACATGAAGCGGCCGTAGATGTCCGGACGTAGGAACAACCGTGTGCGACGGCGTTCGGCCAGCCTGAGGATGCCGCTGGCGGTTTCGATGAGGTCCGCAACCTCAATCTGGAACAGTTCGTCGCGGGGGTACGTTTCAAGGACGGCGAACAGGTCCTTGCCGGAGTGTGAGTTGGGCGGGAAACCAAAGTGGCGCAGCACCGCCTCAACCTTTTCACGCACCACCGGGATGTTGCGCACCGATCCGGTGTACACGGCGGAGGAGAACAAGCCGATGAAGCGCTGCTCGCCGTTGACGTTGCCTTGGGAGTCAAAGGACTTGATGCCGATGTAGTCGAGGTAGGCGCCGCGGTGGACGGTGGAGCGGGAGTTGGCCTTGGTGATGACCAAGACACGCTTTTCGCGGGCCTTGCGCCGGCCTGTCGTGGTCAGGTGCTGGACCGTGGGGTGGCTTGAACCGTCACGGAGCAGGCCCAGGCCGCTGCCCTCGCGGTTGACGAGCACGTCCTCGCCGTCGCGCTTGTCAAGGTCGTATTCCCGGTAACCGAGGAACGTGAAGTTGTCAGCTTCCATCCAGTGCAGGAGGTCTTCGGCTTCACGCAGGTCAACGAGCGACTCCCCCGCCAGAACCGTTGCCAGAATCTCGGCACGGCTGAGTGCCTTCTCGCGCATGGCCGGCCAGTCTTCAACGGCAGCACGGACGTTGGCAAGGACCTTGGTCAGGCCGGCAAGCAGCTCTTCCTTCTCGCCGGCGCCGGTTCGTGGAATCTCAATGGCGATCCAGGATTCAAGGAACGAGGTGTTGTCCCCGTCGCCAAGCAGGTGAGAAATGTTGGGCATGGCTGAGGTGTCGCCGCTGGCAATACCGGCATGCGAGGGCACCTTCGTCACGGAGGTCAGGGCATTGCTTGACTTGTCACGGCCAACCACAAAAACGGGGTGTGTCACCAAATGAATGGCAAGATTCTGCTTCACGAGTTCGGCGCTGACCGAGTCGACAAGGAAAGGCATGTCATCGGTGATGATGAACACGACGCTGGCGTCGGGCTCGTCCCGGATTTCCATGCGGGCCTGGCCGGGCGTGCGGTGTTCGGCAAGGGCCTGGTGCGCAAACGCCCGGGACTTGAGCAGCTCGGGATCGTAGATTGCTGCGTCCTCTTCGGACAATTGCACAAAATAGTCAGCCAAGAATGACTGGCCGCCGTACCGGGCTTCGTCCTGCTCAGGCTCGTGGCTGGATGTGTGCGATGACATGAATTAACGCCTCCGTGAAAGAGATGAGACCGCTTCCTTGCGATCCCACACTGAGCCTAGCCCTGAAATTACAGCTGCGCTGTGGCGCTTGATACAGCAATTTTCAGCTTCTGTTGGTCAGCTGCACAACTGATGCCGCTGATGGCCCGGCGCAGTGGCGCATCCGGGGCCAGCTCCAACAGCAGCCTGCCTTCCAGGAGCGCCTTGTCCGTCAGCTCCGGCTCCCACGGCAGAAAATGGCTGATGGCCCGCAGCGGACCAAACCGTTCCCAGGCCTGGGCCAGCGACTTCTCCGGCGCCGCACCCACCGCCTTGCGCCGCACCTTGTTCACCACCACAGCCACCTCTGCGGCCGGGAACAGCTGCGCCAGTTCATCGAGCCCTCGGATGAGGCGCGGAATGCCAATGGGATCCCCGCTGCCCACGGCAAACACCAGGTCCGCCTGCGCCAGCACTTGCAACGTGGCCGCATTGCGCCGCGGCGCCACCGTGTCATAGCTGAGCTCCTCATCATTCTCCAGCGCAAAACCACAGTCAACAATCACCAACTCCGCCACGTCCTGGGCTGCTTTCAGGACGCGTTCGACGGCGGCCGCGCGCAATTCCGGCCAGCGGTCGGCCCGTGTGAGTCCGGTCAGCAACGAAAACGTGCCGCCCTTAAAAACCAACTGTGTGGCCGTCTTTGCCAGCCGTGCGGGCGTGAGCCCGCCCTGGTCCGCAAACCTGCAGGCCTGGGCGAAAGAGGCCGCTTCGTCCAAGAGCCCCAGCGACGCGGCGATGCTCGCCCCATAACTGTCCGCATCGATCAGCATGACCTTGCACCCCGCAGCTGCCTGTTCGCCCGCCAGGTTCATGGCCAGCGTGGTTCGCCCGGGAGAACCAATGGGACCCCACACGGCCACAAGCGTGCCGGGCTGGTGACCCGTGCCGGCCGTCTTCTGCTTCGGACTGCTGCCAACGCGACCTTCGGTGGCCCCACCCGCAGCCCCGGCAGACGTCCCGCCTGATGTTCCAGCAGACGTCCCGCCCGGCGCTTGAAGCGACGCACCGCCGAGCGGCGCGGGCTTTTCAGCACCATCTTCCTCGGGCGGGGGCTGTCCTGCCGTGGCGCGTTTGGCGCCCACCCGGTCTTTCCAATGCAACCGCGTTTTCCAGCCGGCGGCGTCACCCTCCGCAACCCCAGCGGGAGCGCCGCTGGCAGATGAAGTGGCCGTCCCAGCGTCGTGCTTCTGGAGGGGAACGTTTCGGTGCTCCTGCGGCGCGGGGACGGCAAAGCCCGCGGAACCTGCGTGCCTGCGGCCTTCGACGGCGGCCCGAAGCACATCCGCCAGCACCTCGGGAGTGGCCTGGGCGTTGACGGGGTGGGCGCCAATGCCCTTGAGTCGGCTGAATTCCTGGGCAGATTCGGCAACCGCCACGACACTGACGCCCACGGCGGCCAGCCTGTCGATGAGGGTCGCGGTGAGGTCCGGCGCAAATTCAGCAACGACGGCGACCTGGGCCAGGCCGCTTTGGCACGCAGCCAGCAGTTGATCCAGAGCCGGGCACTGGCGCACAATCTGCACGGCGTCCTCCTGCTTGGCAAGCGCCGCGATGACAAAGGATGCGGTGTCACCAACGGACACCACCGTGACAGGACTCATCGGGAGGCTCCGGGGTTCCACACCACTGAGACCTTGGCCTTGTTGGCGACGGCGCCGAGGAACTGGGGCATCTGCGCGTCGGTGACAAGGACCATCAATTGCATGTTCCGCCCCGAACCCAGCGACGAGGAGGCAACGTTGAGCGCCGCCACCTCGGCCCCGGGGAGCATCAAGACGGGGGCCTGAAAACCGTTGCGTTCATCAGGCAGCGACACCCACACGTCCACGTGGGAGCCAACGACCACTTCCTTGGGCAGCGGCTCCTCGACCTGCACCGAGGCAGGTTTTCGGTCAAGGGCGTCTGTGTGCCCGATGCTGGAACGCGGGACAAGTTCATCTTTGGGAACCATGCGCACGGCCACCGCGTTCCCCTCGAAGCCGCTGCCGGGGTCAAGGTACTTCCCATCGACCTCGCCCAGCTGGACCTGCACAATCTTGAAGGAGTCGGCGGTGATCTTTTGCCCCACCACCAGGACATCCTTGGCCGCATACACGGGCACGGTCCTGCCGGCGTTCCCCACCAGTGCCACCACCCCTGCCACCGAGGCCAGGACCATGAGGATGCCGATCAGCAGCCGAGGATCCTTCCACGACGGCTTGGCCAACCGCGGGGCCGGCCCCTGCACCTCCATCGCCATGGTTCCTCCCCTAGGGGGCCTTGCCACCGTAGCTGGCATCCCGGCGCAGCCTCGTTCGGTTGCGTGTGTGGCAGCGGTACTGCCGTCTATCATTTGTACCGCCGATCCGCCGCGGTTGTAACCCCTCACCGCGAATTGGGCCGAATCTGTGGACAACTCAGGCTGTGGATATCGCCACCCAAGCCGCTCAAATGAGGTCAAAGGGTGGATAATGGAAGCATGCCTCGATTCCTGACATTGGCCGACGTTGCCGAGCAGCTGCAAATTTCTGCGGCTGCCTGCTACGCCTTGGTCCACAGCGGCGAATTGCCCGCCTTCCAGATTGGCGGCCGCGGACAGTGGCGCGTGGACGCAGCAAAATTTGAGCAGTTCATTGACGACCGCCATGCCGCAGCACGTGCCATGCTGGCCGATCATCCAACGCCGGCCGCCAAGCCTTAGAACTCGTTGTCCGGCGATGAAGCGATCGCAACGAGCGCCGCGATCGGCACCACAGCGCTGCCCTGGCGGTTTTCGCCGTCCCGGCCCACGCCGTCGGCCAATTGCATGATCTGCACAAAATCCGCACCCACCTGGTCCAGCACGCCGCGCATGGCCGCGTTGCGGGAGCTGTCCAGCTCCAGGACCACCATCGCCCGGTTCCTAGCCAGGATGCGCAGGGCCGCGGCCAGCGTGAACGGGATGTGCGACGCCGTCTTGGCCCGCCGGGCGCCCAGGCCCTGCACGCGCTGCATCTTCGCCAGTGGCAGGATGACCGAGCGCGCACCCTCATGCAGCAGCACCCACTGCGGCTCAACCTTGTGCAGGATGCCATGAAATGCCGTGCCGGTGCACATCACGATGGCCACCTTGCCGTCCAAGGAACCCCGCAGGGCCTCTGACAGCGTCAATTGTGCGGTCTCAATCCGCGCCAATTCGTTGACGCGCTGCTCCAGGTCTTGTTGCGTGGCTGCGTGTAATTGCGCTTCCAAGTCGGCAAAAAGCAGTTCCCATCGCATGGCGTCACGCTAGGCGCAGAGCGCACGGCCGTCAACACCTTTCGTTCGCGCCGCCCTCGAACATGGTGTGCGCCGGAGCCGACTTATCCACAATCTTCGCGCAGCCTCTGGACATACCGAACCAGAAGGGTTCAAAATGGGATGAAGACAGTCAATCAATGTCAAATAATGTCAAACAAGCTCAAAGGAGAGTTTGATGAGACGGCAAATGTGGGCGGACCTGGCCATGAGCGTGGCCATTCTTGTGCTTGGCGCCTCGCTGGTCTTCAGCGGCTATTCGCTCCTTCACCTGCGGTGGAGCAGCTCCGGCGCGGCAGCACCACTGGATCTGCCCGAATTGCTCGCAGTAGCAGCTGTCGGGAGCGGCATCGCATTGTTGGCGTGGTGGCTGCTGGCCTGGTTCTGTGCGTTCCTGTCCGCCGTTGCCCAGCAGCTGGGAGCCGTCAAACTTGCCAGCGCCAGTGGGGCCTGCGCCCCGGCTTTCATGCGCAGGGTGGTCATCACGGTGCTCGGCCTGAACCTGCTCGCCGCCCCACTGGCCAACGCCGCCGAAACCCCCGCCGTTGATCCGTTGTGGCACGCCGACACCGTAGCCACCGCGCCAGCCAGCCCCGAGGTTGGGGCGTCGGCGGGTGATGGAGTTGGGGCACCGGCGGGTGGCGGCAGCGGCGACGTCCTTCCGTCGGTCGACACTGATGCTGTGGCTCCCCAATGGGTTCCCACAACTGCCGAAACCGCACCCGACTTCCTCATTAGCCCCGGCCGCCGTGGTGCGCAAAGTGTCGGTGAGATTGAGCGCGGGAGGGAGGATTCGGCGTCGAACATCCCATTCCAACCACAGCCAGTCATCAGCAGCGAGCTCGATGTGGTGGTGAAAAACGGTGACAGTTTATGGAGCATCGTCGCCGCTGCGCTGGGTCCCTACGCCAGCGACGTTGACGTTGCCATGAACTGGCCAAGTTGGTACAGGACCAACCGAGACACCATAGGCGCCGATCCCAACGTGATTCTGCCGGGTCAGATCCTGCACGCACCGGCGGGCCCCTAGCCAGTTTCTATCAGCACCACGCAGTTTCAATGCAAGCCATCAGCATTATCCATCAGCATGAGGGAGAACGTCATGAGCACCGCAGCCACCTCCGAAGGGGGCCTGTCCACATTGTTGGTGATCAAGCCTGTCACCCCACCGGATATCGAATCTGCTCCTGAGGGAAATCTGGTGAGACTGCCCCAAGCCGCTGAGCGCGTGCAGCGCCTGCAGGGCGGCACCAGCCCAGCCCGCCAAGGGAAGGCAGGCAGCGGGCGGAGGACCACGGGGACGGTGCGGCGGACGGCCGGCAAGGTTGCCGCCCTTGATCCTGGGGCAGTCGACCAGGAAATTGTGGAGCTCATGTCCTCCAGGGTTGCACAAGCCGTCCTGGAAGTGATCACCGGAGCCCGGTCGATCCAACAATTGGTGAGGTGGCTGGACACCAGGTGCCTGAGTGCCCTGACCACCCGCGCCCGGCTCCACGCTGAGGCCTACAAAGCCGCTTCACGACGCCAAAGCCACGACGGCGATGCCGAGAATGTGAGCACCCTGCACCACCAGCCCATGGTGCATTCGGTCCACTGCAGCAATGTTGCGCCGGGCATTTATGAAACCTCGGTGGTCATGGCCGATGCCACCCGTTTTCGCGCCGTGGCCATGCGCTTCGAGGTGAACCGGGGACTCTGGAAGGTCACCGCCCTGAACATCGGCTAGGGCTGGTGGTTGGCTTATCCACTGCCAGACGACAATGCCGCCGTTTGGTGCCTGTGCCGGAGTTAGACTCCGGACCAGGCACCAAACGGCGGCATCGTTAAGCCGCTCGGTACACGTTTGTGTGGACTAGCGCTTTTTCTTCTTCTTGGCACCCTTGTTTGCCGGGCGCTTGGCCGATGGCGGCATGCCGTCGGTGCTGCGGCGCTCAACATGCGTCTCCGCGTCACCCTGGGCGTCGGGCGCGGTGAACTGAAGCTGGGCCGGCTTGGCTGGGGCCTCCAGGCCGGGGGCCGAGATCCGTGGGGCCGCGTGCACATGCTCTGATCCGGCTGGGGCTCCGGCTCCTGCTCCTGCTACGCGGTCCATCAGGGCCGAGGGCTGTTCGGCCACGACACCCACGGTGGCTGCAGGTGCGTTCTCAACTTCAACTTCAAGGTTGAACAGGAATCCAACGCTTTCCTCGCGGATGCCGGCCATCATGGACTGGAACATTTCATAGCCTTCACGCTGGTATTCCACCAGGGGATCACGCTGTGCCATGGCCCGCAGGCCGATGCCTTCCTTCAGGTAATCCATCTCGTAGAGGTGTTCCTGCCATTTGCGGCCCACCACGGAGAGCACCACGCGGCGTTCCAGCTCGCGCATGGTCTCAGAACCAAGTGCGGCTTCACGTTCCTGGTAGGCGACGCGGGCGTCTGAGAGCAGCTCGGTCTTGAGATGTTCGGCGGTGATCCGGCCTTCGCCGCCCACCTCTTCGGCGATTTCATCCACTGTCACGGTCACCGGGTAGATGGTGCGCAGGTTGCCCCACAGGGTGGTGAAATCGTATTCGCCTGCGTGTCCGGAGCTCAGCGAGGCGTCAATGATCTCGTTGACGGTGTCTTCCAGGAAGTGCTGGACCTTTTCGTGCAGGTCTCCACCTTCGAGGATGCGGCGACGGTCACTGTAGATGGCTTCGCGCTGGCGGTTCAGGACGTCGTCGTACTTGAGGACGTTCTTGCGCTGCTCGGCGTTGCGGCCCTCTACCTGGCCCTGTGCCGACGCGATGGCCTTGGATACGAGCTTGGATTCCAGGGCCACATCGTCCGGCATGGAGGAGCGTGACATGAGGCGCTCGGCAGCACCCGAGTTGAACAGGCGCATCAGGTCGTCGGTCAGTGAGAGGTAGAACCGGGACTCGCCGGGGTCGCCCTGACGTCCGGAACGGCCGCGGAGCTGGTTGTCGATGCGGCGGGATTCGTGCCGCTCGGTGCCCAGGACATAGAGCCCACCGGCCTGCAGCACGGCCTCGTGCTCGTCCTTGACGGCCAGTTTGGCTTCCGCGAATGCCTCGTCCCAGGCGGCCTCGTATTCTTCCGCGTTCTCCTCCGGGTCCAGTCCGCGGGCGGCGAGCTCGGCAACGGCGTTGAACTCGGCGTTGCCGCCGAGCATGATGTCCGTGCCTCGGCCGGCCATGTTCGTGGCAACCGTGACGGAGCCGCGACGGCCCGCCTGTGCCACGATGGCGGCTTCACGTGCGTGATTCTTGGCGTTCAAAACCTCATGCTTAACGCCGGCTTCGGACAGCTTCTTGGAGAGGTACTCGCTCTTCTCAACACTGGTTGTGCCCACCAGGACCGGCTGCCCGGTTTCGTGACGTTCGGCGATGTCCGCCACAACGGCATCGAACTTCACGACCTCGTTCTTGTAGACAAGGTCCGATTGGTCCGCGCGCTGCATGGGCTTGTTCGTCGGGATCGGGACAACACCGAGGGAGTAGGTGCCCATGAATTCGGACGCCTCAGTCTCGGCCGTGCCCGTCATGCCGGAAAGCTTGCCGTACAGGCGGAAGTAGTTCTGCAAGGTCACGGTGGCCAAGGTCTGGTTCTCAGCCTTGATCTCCACACCTTCCTTCGCTTCGATGGCCTGGTGCATGCCCTCGTTGTAGCGGCGCCCGGCCAGGATGCGGCCGGTGTGCTCGTCAACGATCAAGACTTCGCCGTCCATGATGACGTAGTCCTTGTCGCGCTTGAACAGTTCCTTGGCCTTGATGGCGTTGTTCAGGAAGCCGATCAGCGGGGTGTTGGCGGACTCGTAAAGGTTGGTGATGCCGAGGTAGTCCTCAACCTTTTCAATGCCGTCCTCGAGCACGCCCACGGTGCGCTTCTTCTCGTCGACTTCGTAATCCTCGTCAATGTTCAGGCGCAGCACAACCTTGGCAAATTCGCCGTACCAGCGGTTGGCGTCTCCGGAGGCCGGGCCGGAAATGATCAGCGGTGTACGGGCTTCGTCGATGAGGATCGAGTCAACTTCATCGACAATGGCAAAGTTGTGCCCGCGCTGGACCAGTTCGTCCTTGCTCCAGGCCATGTTGTCACGCAGGTAATCGAACCCAAACTCGTTGTTGGTGCCGTAGGTGATGTCGGCAGCGTACTGGGCGCGGCGGTGTGCCGGGTCCTGGTTGGACACAATGCAGCCGGTGCTCTGGCCAAGGAACCGGAACACGCGCCCCATCAGGTCCGACTGGTACTGGGCCAGATAGTCGTTGACCGTGACCACGTGGACACCCTTGCCGCTGAGTGCGTTCAGGTAGGCGGGGGCCGTGGCCACCAGGGTCTTTCCTTCACCGGTTTTCATTTCGGCAATGTTGCCCAGGTGCAGGGCCGCGCCGCCCATGAGCTGCACACGGAAATGGCGCAGGCCCAGGGTACGCGATGATGCTTCACGCACGGCGGCAAAGGCTTCGGGGAGCAGATCATCCAGCGACTCGCCGTCTTCATGGCGGCCCTTGAGCTTGTCTGTTTCCTCGCGCAGCTCGGCGTCGGTGAACGTCTGGAATGAATCTTCCAGCGAATCAATGGCGTCGGCAAGGACGTTGAGTCGTTTAAGCGTCTTGCGATCGCCTGTGCGAAGGACCCGCTCAAGAAGTGATGGCACGAAATTGCTCCCAATCTATTGCTGCCTAAAAGTGGCGTGTTCAGTCTACGTGAGAAGCTGCACAGATCACTGCCAGTTTTTTGCTTCGCCCGCCAGTTTCGCGGACAGGTCGCCATGTTCAAGTACGACGACGTCACCAAGTCCCAGCCAACGGGCCATCAATCCCAGCTCGCTGGCCAGGTGATGGGCGGTCTCCGGTGGCGCATCGGCTTCGGCAAAGGCACCGCGGACCAACAAGATGCCGTTGCGCCTGTCCGCTTTGAGATCCACGCGGGCTACGATGTTCTCGCCCAGCAGAAACGGCAGCACGTAATATCCGAACTTTCGCTTCTCTTCCGGCGTGTAGATCTCCAACCGGTAATGAAAATTGAACAGTGCTTGAAGCCTGCGGCGTTCAAACACGAGGGAGTCGAAGGGACTCAGCAGCGCCCGCGCCGCAGATTTTCTCGGCAGGCTGGCTGATGCGTGGAGATAGGTGGGCTCCGGCCAGCCGGTCACACAGACCGGTTGCAGTTCCCCCGTGTCCACGAGCTGTGCGACCGCCGTGGCAGTTTCCTTCAGCGGCAGCCTGAAGTAGTCCCCGAAGCAGCGCGCAGTACCAACACCGTGGGCCTTTGCCGCAGCGGCGACCAGCCTGACCAGCGCTTCCTGCCGGCCGTCGTCGTCCATCTTTTGACCGGGCTCCCACAACAGGCGTTCCTGCACCGGCAGGACCTTGTCGATCAGGGCGTATCTGCGCTCAAATTGGTCATTGCGTGAGGCAGCCCCCACGATACCCCGCTCAAACAGGCCTTCCACCGTGCGCTTGACGGCGCTCCAGTTCCATCCCCATTCGTCTTTGACGACGGTTTCCTGGTGGCCAATTCTGGCTTTGATCTCCCGGGCGGTGAGCGGTTTGCTGTGGGCCAGGACAGCTACGATGTCTCGTTCCAGCGCGTCCCGCAGCCCTGTCTCCATTGATGCGGAGCCCACCCAGCGGCGGTTCTGCCATTGCCTCAGGTCATGGAAGTGCGAGGGCCGGATCAGGCTTGCCTCGTGGGCCCAATATTCCATCATTTTCCGGGGTGCGCTGCCGGCCAAGGCATTGACTATTGAGGTGTCGTAGTTGCCGAGCCTGGAAAAGAACGGCAGGTAGTGGCTTCGTGAAAGTACGTTGACCGAGTCGATCTGGACCAGCTGGATTTGGGCAAAAATCCGGCCCACCTCCCGTGCTGTGACGGGTTGGACGGGCCGGATTCCTGCAAGTCCTTGAGCTTTGAGTGCAATGCGCCGTGCCTGCGGGAGGCTCAGCGTTGCACCCATGCATTTACTCCTTGACTTTTACTTTGTTGCGGACGGTGCCTACACGCGGGCCGGCTCATCCGGTGAACGGTAGGCGGAGATTTCCTCGGCAGAGTCCGGGTTGTCATCGAGGGAGATGACTCCGTACGTCCAGCCCTTGCGGCGGTACACCACTGAAGGGACCCCTGTGGAGGAATCGATGAAGAGGTAGAAGTCGTGGCCCACCATTTCCATGTTGTCCACGGCGTCATCCAGGGTCAGCGCCGTTGCAGGGAAAACCTTGCGACGGATGAGCACTGGTGAATCTCCGGCCGGGATGTCGTTTTCAATCTCGTACGGCAGCTTCGCTTCAGCCGCTTCGGGAGCGGTCTGGGCGTAGATCGGCTCAGAACTGCTCACGGGCGGCAGGGAACCTGTGGCTTCGTTGACGGCCACGGGGGCGTGCCTGCCATGGTGGACTTTCTTCTTGTCCTTGGCCCTGCGGAGCCGCTCCAACAGCTTTCCGTAAGCCAGATCAAAAGCAGCAAACTTGTCCGATGCGGCAGCTTCCGCACGGATCACCGGACCCCGGCCCAGAACCGTCAGCTCGACGGTGAGTGGGGTTTCTGCTGTGCGGGCTTTGGTCTCCTTGGAAACCTTCACATCGACACGCTGGACCTTGTTGGCCAATTGCTCGATTTTTGTGAGTTTCTCGCCAGCATATTCGCGGAATCGGTCCGAAACGCTCAAGTTGCGACCGGTGATCATGAACTCCATGGTGCCCTCCAAATATCTTCGGTGACACGGCGGCCAAACACGCAAATGGCGTTGCAATCCTGACCGCCGACGGGCGGTTTCCCCTTTGCTAGAGGTACCCGTTTACTCACGTTAGTTCACCGCATGCTTTTATTCATCTTTTGCAGAAAACTATTTTTGGCGAGTCCTCATCGGGGCTCGTTGACGATGCCTTTTTCCGGTGCCCGGGCGGCTGCCAGGACCACTGCACCACGGACCAGAAACCCCGCCTTCTCCAGTGTTCTGGCGGCTTCTCGCAGGGTTGACCCGGTGGTGAGGACGTCATCGAGCAACAGCACGGCTTGGCCATTAGGGTTCGCCAGGAGCCGAAATCTGCGGCCCCTGCGGCGCTTGATTTTCATTGTGTTACGGACGTTGCGCCGGCGTGCAGCCCTGCCCAGCCCCTTCTGGTGGTGGCGGCGCCACGGCGCTTTCACCTTGCTGCCCAAAATGGGGGCAATGACCACCCCGGACGGGAGCCTCCCTTCCTTCACGAGAGACTCCAAGAGCAAGGCCACCGGGTCGTAGCCGCGCCGCCGCCAGCCGCTTCCCGTGCTGGGAATCGGAACCAGCCACAGGGCTGGCGCCTGCGGCGGTTCACTCGCCGAGGGCCTTTGTTTCAGTTGCTCAGGCACCTGGTCGAGGGCCCGGGCCAGGCAGCGGCCCAAGGGCGCCGATAATTCGGTGCGGCCGTGGTTTTTGAAGCCCAAAATGGTGGCTGCAAACGCATCCCGATAGTGTCCTGCCGCAAGCACCGGCAGGTACGGTTCACCCAACACGCCTACGAGTGCATCTGCAAACCGTTCAGCCCGGAAGGGCTGTGCTGTTTGGCGGCGCAGAGCGGCCGAACAGGCAGGGCACAAGGTGTGGTCCTCGGCACCACACACAACGCAGTCGGCTGGCATCACCAGGTGGAGGAAATCCTGCCATGCGCGTTCACCCCAGAGCCATGCTCTCAGCCACGGGGAGCTGGCACGTGCCCTGTGCGACGGAAAATGGGGCACCAGAGTGCCTGGCCCGCCCGTCGTGTCTTCCGTGTTCATGGTTCAAGCATGGCGCTGCCATGGACTCCATGGCGGGGCACAGCGACGATTGTGGGTTGCAGGCGGCCCTGCCCTGCCTGTGGAGGAACCGCCGCAGCCCCAACTCTAGGGACACATCGCTGCGGCGTTCGCAAAAGGAGCCCGTAAGGTGCTGCGGCGTCTGGAATGGGGATGGCCGCTAGCCAGCGAACGAGGCCTGCCGCAGCTCCTTGGCCGCCACAGCCCAGCTGTTGCCAACATTTGAATAGAATTCGGACGCGGTTTGGGCGTGCACGTTGCGCACGCCCGACCCGGCGCTGATCCATTCAACGCCCGCCAGCTCATCCATCTCCACGGGCCCCCTGGCCAGGTCCAGGATCTGGATGGTCACCGGCTCGGTGGACGACGGTGCCATGACGGCCACGCTCGACTCACCCGCCCACACCCCCAGTGTGGGCGCACCGGTGTGCACCAGGCTGAGCGGTTCGGTGAGTTCCTTCGGCACGTCCCCCGTCTTGAACAGTCCTGTGATGCTGACCCTGTTCACCCCGTTGGCCTCCGAAATGACCAGAGCCCGGGTGCCGTCGCGGGAGACCCGCAGCGTACTGACCTGCTGGCCAACCAGCCACGGAACCGTGATGACAACAGGATTGCCGAGGGCACCGCCGTCGCCCGGTTTGATGGCGATCACCGTCCCGGAGCCGTCCCCGGCCGCGGACCACAGCCAGCCGTTCGGGGCAAACGACGGCGGGGTCAGCGCCACACCGGCAATGGCCAGGACGGGCTGCTGGCCGGGCACAACAGAGTAAATCTGGTTGCCGGCACCCGCCCGGAACGCAAAGTTGCCGCCCGAATAAGACACGGCGGGGACGGCAGGGGCCAGTTCCTGCACTGAGACCATGTCGGGGATGGGCGCGATCTTCGTCCCATCAAAGGTGACAAGCTCATTTTTGGCCAGGGCAACCTGGGTGGGCGGGACCGCATTCTCAACAATCATGGGGCTGGCAGTGTCGCCGGGGCCGCCCATGTCAATTTCCCGCTCATCGGCCAGGAACTTCACCTCGGTGACGGTGTTGAGGCTTTTTTGCAACGTGGTGAGCATCTGCGCGCGCATCTGCTGGCGTTGCTTGACGCTCGTTTCCAGCAGGGGGCCGGGCGTCAAACCGATCCTGGCCACACCGTCGGCGACGGGCACCGAGTCGCGTTCCAGCGCGATCCCGTTGGGGAAGGCGCTGACCACGGCGCCCTTCAGGTACGGTGCAGGGCCGCCCAGCATGGCCTTGACAATACTGGTTGACGTGCGCGTGGAACGCCCCGCCAGCCATCTGACATCCGGAACGCCGTAGGTGAAGGTGGGATCGTAAAAATACAGCGAGAACGGGCTGAAAAGTGTTTGGAAGGTTGCCTCCGAAAGCACCAGCCCGTCCGGCGCCTTGGAGATGCGCCACTGCCCCTCAACCTGCACCAAAACTATAGCCAGACGCTCCGTGGTGCCCTGTTTCGCCGGCGTCAGCACACCCGTGCCGTCCACCGTGGACACCACCTCAAAGGTGAGATTGTAGGAGTCCTTTTCCGCGCCCGGCTCCACCGAAAAGGTATCCGTGTACACCAACGTTCGCTTGTCCGGGGCCCACGATTGCGCCAGGCCAGGCGTCAGGTACTGCCGTGCCACCTGAAAATCGTCGTTGACGCCGGTGCCGGATTCAACGAACCCTCGAATGATGCTCTCCGGTGAGGCGCCGTCCACGGGCGAAAATTGCTGGAAGTTGACGTTGATCGAGTTGCTGCGCGGTGGCAGGGGGTCGCTCTTGCCCACCGGTCCGCTGGTGGGAATGGTTGCGCAACCGCTCAGCACAAAAAGTACGACGGCGGCCATCGCCCAGGCAATGAGCGGCCAGTTCCGCTGCCCCTCCTTGGACGATTGGTTCCGCTTTACTTCACCCATCACTGCCCCGCCTTGTCATTGCTACTGCCGGGATTGCCTGCGGCGTTGTTGCCGGGTTCGTGGACGACGGGTGCCTTCAAGGAGCCCAGGGCACCCACCACACCGATGGATCCGGTATGCGTGAGCACCGGCGCCGTGGATAACGAGCCGGCGCCGGCCGCATGTCCGCCACCGTCAGGGGGCAGCGGGACGGGGGAATGCGAAATCACGGTGCCTTGTTTGCGGGGCAGGGTCAGGCGGAAGCAGGACCCCTCTCCTGGCACGCCCCAGGCGTCCAACCAGCCGTCGTGCAGCCGCGCGTCTTCCATGGCGATGGACAGGCCCAGTCCGCTGCCGCCGGTGGTGCGTGCTCGTGCCACGTCCGCACGCCAGAACCTGTCAAAAACGTGCTCGAGGGCGGACGGTGACATGCCTATTCCGTAGTCGCGCACAGCAACCGCAACCGCGTACTCATCAGCTGTAACAAACACCTTCACAGGCTTGCCCTCACTGTGCTCAATGGCGTTCAGGATCAGGTTCCGCAGAATCCTGTCAATCCTGCGCGAGTCCATCTCAACAATGCATTGGTGGTTGCGCAGCCGTGTCACAACCGAAAGCTCACAGTTGTTGGCATCGGCGACCGGGGACGCGCCGTCGATCACGGAATGGATCACGGAGAAAATATCCAGGGACTCCGCGTCAAGATCGGCCACCCCGGCATCAAAGCGTGAGATTTCAAGGAGATCCGCCAGGAGCAGTTCAAAGCGTTCCACCTGGTGGAAGAGCAATTCGGAGGAACGTTTGTTGATGGGGTCGAAGTCTTCCCGCGCATCGTAGAGGACCTCAGCGGCCATCCGCACCGTCGTCAACGGGGTGCGCAGCTCATGCGAGACGTCCGAAACAAAGCGTTGTTGCATCTCCGAGAGGTTGGCTAAGGCGTTGATCTGGTCCTGCAGGGAGGTGGCCATCTTGTTGAATGACGTGGCGAGCCTGGCCATCTCGTCCTCGCCGCGGACCACCATGCGCTCTTCCAAGCCGCCGGCAGCCAGTTTTTCCGACACGGCGGCGGCCTGGCTGACGGGGTTCACCACGGTGCGCGTCACGTACCAGACGATGGCACCAATGAGCAGCAGCAGGATGCCGCCAGCCAGCCACAGCACCGATTGAATGTAGTTCAGCGTTTCCTGGGCCGTGTTGAGGTCATAGATCATGTACAGCTCATAGCGGGTGTTCAGGAGCTCCACCTGGCTGCCAAGAACCACCGCCGGGTGGGCGCCGGCACTGCCGGTGGGCAGATCGATTGACTGCCAATACTGGGACTCGGCGTCTCCTTGGACAGCCGCCCGCAATTCATCCGGAATGATGGCTGCCGTGACGCCGCCGGAATCGGAGGAGCTCACGTTGAGCTTGCTGTTTTGGCCCGGAATCTTCACCATCAGGTATTTGCGGTCGTCATCGCCACCACCCACTTTGAGCAACTGCAGGGTGTCGCGCACATACGTCGATACGCGCGGCTGATCGCTCAGGCTGGCGTTGGAGAATTCCCCCTGCACCTGTGTGGCACCCCGCGCAGATTCCTGCTGCGCCTGGGCCAGGCGTTCCTTGAACAGGCCGTTGGAAATCTGTCCGGCCAAATAACCGCCCACACCCACCACGGCGATCGAGGCGATCAGCAAGGTGGTGACAACAGTGCGGAACTGCAGCGAGGTGCGCCAGCGCCGGGCAAAGGAGTTGCGAACCCAGCGCGCTGCATGCAAAACTCTCAGCCATCCAACACGGAAGGAAGCCGCCACCTTGCCCGCCAACACCGAGACGGCGGAGCCCTCCTGCCCCACCCCATCGGGACCGGGGGTGGCAGCGGGAAGGTGCGGAACGGCGTCGTGCTTGGTCTGCTCAGCACTCATGGCTTGTTCACTGCCAAGCGGGGCTTAGCTCCCGGCCTTGTAGCCGACACCGCGAACGGTGAGGACCACTTCCGGGGCCTCGGGGTCTCGCTCAATCTTCGAACGCAGGCGCTGGACGTGGACATTGACCAGGCGGGTGTCAGCGGCGTGGCGGTAACCCCACACCTGCTCCAGCAGCAGCTCGCGGGAGAAGACCTGCCACGGCTTGCGGGCCAGTGCCACCAGGAGGTCAAACTCCAGCGGCGTCAGGGAAATTTTCTCACCGGCACGGCGAACCGAGTGGCCGGCCACGTCGATGCTGATCTCACCGATGACAAGCGTTTCGGGGGCCTTGACGTCGCCGGGACGCAGCCGGGCACGCACCCGCGCAACGAGTTCGGCCGGTTTGAAGGGCTTGGCGACATAGTCATCGGCACCGGATTCCAGGCCGCGCACCACATCGGAGGTGTCCGACTTGGCGGTCAGCATCACGATGGGAACGTCGGACTCGGCACGGATCAGGCGGCACACTTCAATGCCGTCCATGCCCGGCAGCATCAGGTCCAGGAGGACAAGATCCGGCTTGTTGTCCTGGAAGACCTCAAGCGCTTTGGCCCCGTCAGCGCAAAAAACCGGCTCAAAGCCGTCATTGCGCAGCACAATGCCGATCATCTCGGATAGTGCCTCGTCATCGTCAACCACTAAAATGCGTGCCTTCATACCTCTATATTTGCCTATTACCCGCACAATGTCCCCATCGACGCTCCACGGGAGGCGCAACATGGCCGAATTTGCGCCGAAATTCGCTACCGGCGGAGCATGAATACTGCTTGGGGCCCGTCGGAAGGCCGCGGATCGGGAGAGGGCATGGCACCCGCGCCTGCCGACTTCCCTCCATGTCAAGGTCCGCCAGCACTGCTCGCCCACCTCCGGCGAACTGGCAGTTAATGTGGCTCTTGTGACTTTTCCGTGGGTGGGTTCACCGTCGCGCCGTCACGTCTTCGGACCGTCACGTCTTCAAACCTTTTCGCTCAGCTGGCGGGCTGTTGTGGCGATCCATCGCTCAGGTACCGGACATCGGCCCTGTTTCCTTGTGCGGGGTGCGGGAAACTCGTACGGGAGGGTGTGTGCTTCGTCGAGAATGACCCTGGGCCGTAGCGTGTGGCTTCTTGTTTCGCCGAGAATGGCCCGAACACGTGAGATGCCGTCGAAGTTGCGCCATTCTCGCGAGCCTGAACCATTTTCGGCGAAACACGGTCAGAATGCTGCGAGTGTGGCCCATTCTCGGCATGTGTTTCCAGCTCAACCTCGGCGGAGCCTCGGGGATCGAATGATCTGGCCTGTCACACACTGTCGGCAAGACCTGGACGGGGTGCTCTGCGCCCCTGCCGAAAACAGCCAAGGCGAAGACGGCCAAGGCGAAAACTTCCAGGGCGACAGCGGCTTGAATGCTGCCAGCCGGGATGGTGGGTCCCAGGCTGAAGCACCCCCGAAAGAGCAAGAGCCGTTAATGTCCTCCAAATTTATTCTGAGGACATTAACTGCCAGTTGGCGGACTCAGAGAAGCTGCGTGACGTGTGCCAACCCAAATTAGGTATTCCGTGGGCACCTCCCGATATGGTTTGAGCCGATAGGGTTTGCAGTATGGACACCGCAGTACAGGGAGCAAAATGACGCAGGAACCACAGCAGCCACCACTTGATCCACAGGGTGAAGGCGGGCAGGCTCCCGTGACGCCGGCTGCGCCGCAGCAAACCCACGGCCAGCCCCAGCAACCCCAGTGGGGGCAGTATGGGCAGCCGCAGCAACCCCAGTGGGGGCAGTACGGGCAACCCCAGCAACCGCAGCAGCCCCAGCAACCCCAGCAACCCCAGCAGCCCCAGTGGGGGCAGTACGGGCAACCCCAGCAACCCCCGTACGGCCAGGCCCCTCAGCCGCCATACGGCCAGCCCGGCTACGGCGGCTATGTTGCCCCGCCCAAGCCCGGCGTCATCCCGCTGCGCCCCCTGGGACTGGGCGAAATTCTGGACGGCGCCTTTCAAACGGCCCGCCGCAACGGCAAGGCCATGTTCGGCTCGGCACTGATCTTCCAGCTCGCCACGGCCGCCGTGACCCTGTTGGTGATGTTCTTCGCCTTCGGCAACCTCATGACCGATCTGTTCTCGATGAGCTCCACCATCGACGAATCAGACCCCGCCGCCTTTGAGGCCCTTGGCGGCCAACTCATCAGCTATTCGCTGTCGATGCTGGTCACAGCGTTCCTGTCCGTGCTGATCCAGATGGTGTTGCAGGGCGCCTTGGTGGTCCCGGTGCTGCGCGCCGTCCTGAACCGCAAGACCACCTTCACCCAGATGTGGCGCCTGACCAAGCCCCGCGTGGGATCGCTGATCATCCTTGCACTGCTCTATGCCGTCGCAGTATTGGCGGCAATCCTGATCTTCACGGGCATCGTCGTCGGGCTGATCTTCGCCATGGGTGCCACCACGTCCGACTCCGCCATCCTCGGCGTCATCGGCCTCTCCCTTCTGCTCAGCCTGCCTTTCGTTGCGCTCTCCGTCTGGATCAGCACCAAGGTGCTCGTGGCCCCGGCCGCCATCGTCGTGGAAAACATCGGCGCCGTCGCAGCCATCAAGCGTTCCTGGCAGCTGACCCGCAGCAACTGGTGGCGCACCTTCGGCATCTCAATCCTGGCCGCCATCATCGCCGGCGTCATCGGCAGCGTCATCACCACCCCGGTTGCTTTCCTGGCAGGTTTGCTGACCCCCGTGCTGGTTGGCGGTGAGCCCACAGCCGGGCAGACCGTCGGCATCTTTTTCGCCACCCAGGGCATCGCCATGATTGTTGGTGCCCTGGTCGGCGCCATCACCCTTGCCTTCCAAACCGGTGTCATGGGCTTGATCTACGTTGATCTGCGCATGCGCCGCGACGGCTTTGACATCACCTTGTTGAAGGAAGCCGAGCATGGAAAGGACGACGGCGGGATCCCCGGGTCCCTTGTCTCGTCCGCCCTTGCTGCGGGAGCCGGGGCAACGGGCGCCCAGCCGGGGCAGCAGCCCGGGCCGTACGGAAACTAGGGCGCTGCCCATGGTCTTTTCCGCCTTCCTTGCCGTTCTGCGCCCCGCCGACATCCCTGTTGTGCCGGGCGCCGATGAGGCCCGCCGATGGGCGCAGGAGGAGCTGGCCAAAAAGGTGTACCAGGACGCCAAGCCGGGGTGGGCGGAACAGCTTTTTGCCATGCTAAAAAAGGCGTTTGCCGAACTGTTGGGAAAGCTGGGGGTAGCCGACGCCAACATTGGCCTGGCCGTGGTGGTGGGGCTGGTTTTGCTCGCCGCGATCGCCATCGTATTGATCATCAGGCCGCGGCTGAATCGCAGGAAGGCCGCCACCGACGCAGTCTTTGATGGGGAAAAAATACTCTCCTCGGAGCAGCACCGCACCATGGCCCGCACGGCAGCACGCTCCGGTGACTTCCACACGGCCGTGAGCGAATCGTTCAGGGCCATGGTCCGTGCCGCCGAGGAACGGGCAGTCAGTGTCCCGGCCCTTGGCCTAACCGCTGCGGAAATTGTGGGCGTGCTTGAACGCGCCTTCCCCTCCCACCGGGAAGCGTTGCTCCACAGTGCCGAGCTGTTCAACGCCGTGCGCTACGGCATGGTGCCGCCCACGGCTGCCATGTATGAGGAACTACAGGCAACAGAGCGTTCACTTGCCGCCACCACCCCGCACTATGCTGACGAGTTCCCGGCGGTGCACTCGTGAGCGATCAAATGGTGTTTCGACCCGAGGCCGCCAGCACGAGCACCCGGCTCCGGCAGGGGTGGAGGAAGCACGGCTTCTGGATTGTTTGTGGAACCGTCTTTGTCCTGCTGTCCGTCCTGGGCTATCTCTTGAGCAACAGCGGCGGGCGCAGCTCCGGCACACTGTCCATCACCAACCCTGCCCCGGCAGGAGCGCAGGCCGCGGCCGCCATCCTTGCGGACCAGGGCGTGAGTGTCACGGCCAGTGACTCACTGTCAGCAACCCAAGCTTTGCTTCAGGGCGAAGGCCCCGGTGCCAGCACCGTGCTGTTCTATGACCCCAATAACTTCCTGTCCCCTGCCAGGGTGGGCGAGTTGACGGACAGCGTGTCGGACGCCGGCGGCAAGCTGGTGGCCGTTGCACCCGGCCCCCTGGCCACCCAGGCCCTCAGCCCCGAGCTGTCCAGCGTGGGCACTGCGGGCGACACGGCCACCGTGGCGCCCGGCTGCGGCAGTCCCGCTGCCGTGGCAGCCGGCACGATCGACGGCGGCACCCCCCTGCCCGGCACCGACGCAACGACAGTCACCACTCCACTGCTGCTGTTCAAAGGTGCGCAAACCTGCTTCATCCCCGCAGGTTCGCCGGCGGGTGGCGGAGGATTCCTGGCCAGCAACAGCGCCGGTGACATCACCGCCTTGGGAAATCCCGGCGTCGTCATTAACCAAAACCTGGCCAGCCGGGGCAATGCTGCGCTGACCATGAGGCTGCTGGGGAGCACACCCAAGCTCATCTGGTATACCGCAACTATCAAGGACATTCCCGTTGCGCAGCATCCCCCGACGCTGGCTGAGCTGACCCCCCAATGGATCTTCCCCGCATCGTTGTGGCTGTTGCTGGTAGCCATGTTGGGCATGGTGTGGCGCGGGCGGCGGCACGGGCCGCTGGTCAGCGAACCGCTGCCGGTGCACGTCAAGGCCTCTGAAACGCTGGCGGGCCGGGCTCGGCTGTACCAGGATGCCCGGGCCCTCGACACCGCTGCCGCGTCATTGCGGCAGGCATCGTTGACCCGTTTGGCACGCACCTTGCGGCTGGGCATTTCTGCCGAACCCGACGCCGTGGTCCACGCTGTTGCGTCCGCCACCGGGCGGCCGCAACAACAATTGCATGCCTTGTTGTTGGGCGAGCCGCCCTTGACTGAAAAACTATTGTTGTCCATGGCCGTGGAACTTGCGGCCCTAGAGGAAGAAGTGGCACGTCGATGACTACCCCTTACCCGAACTCCGCACCTGCGCCCGCTGGCGTGCCTGCCTCCGCCCCGGCACACCAGTCCCCCGCACACCAACCAGCGCCCAGCGCCTCGGCGCAGGCTTTGCTGGCCGTGCGCAGCGAAGTGGCAAAGGCAGTTGTTGGCCAGGAGGCCACAGTGACGGGCCTGCTCATTGCGCTCCTGGCGGGAGGCCATGTGTTGTTGGAGGGTGTGCCCGGTGTTGCCAAAACCCTGCTGGTGCGGGCCCTGTCCACGGCACTGAGCCTTGACACCAAGCGGGTCCAGTTCACCCCCGATCTGATGCCCGGCGACGTGACGGGCTCCTTGATCTATGACGCCGCCACCTCGGCCTTCACGTTCCGTGCGGGACCGGTATTCACGAACATTTTGCTAGCCGATGAAATCAACCGCACGCCGCCCAAGACGCAGGCCTCATTGCTTGAAGCCATGGAGGAACACCAGGTGTCGGTTGACGGTGTCTCACGCCGCCTGCCGTCGCCGTTCATGGTTGCGGCCACCCAAAACCCGGTCGAGTACGAGGGCACCTACCCGCTGCCCGAGGCCCAACTGGACCGTTTCCTGCTCAAACTCACCATGGACCTGCCGGGCCGGGACGATGAGATCGAGGTGATTCGCAGGCATAGCCGCGGCTTTGACCCTCAGGACCTCCACGGTGCCGGGGTGCGCGCCGTGGCCGGCGCAGCCGAACTGGCCCAGGCCCAACAAGAGGTGTCGCAGGTTGGCGTGGCCGATGAAATCCTGGCCTATGTTGTTGATCTGGTCAGGGCCACCCGCACCGCACCATCGTTCCAGTTGGGTGTTTCCCCGCGCGGCGCAACCGCCATCCTGAAGTCGGCACGCGCCTATGCGTGGCTGTCTGGACGCAGCTTTGTCACCCCCGATGACATCAAGGCTCTCGCCCTGCCCACACTGCGCCACAGGGTGGCACTGCGTCCCGAGGCCGAGATGGACGGGGTCGCCGTCGACGACATCCTGCGCTCCATCCTGGCCACCGTGCCGGTCCCCCGCTAAACCGGCTCCGGCTCCGGCTCCGGGAAACTCTCCCCCGACTGAGCCGCCTTCCCACTCCTGAGAACGGATCAAGGACACCATGG
The DNA here is from genome assembly GCF_000785535.1 of Arthrobacter sp. PAMC 25486. NCBI lineage: Bacteria > Bacillati > Actinomycetota > Actinomycetes > Micrococcales > Micrococcaceae > Arthrobacter > Arthrobacter sp. PAMC 25486. The sequence goes on from NZ_CP007595.1 coordinate 1,764,710, forward strand.
CCATATCGGGCAGATTCTTCTTCTTGGCACTAGCGGCGCTGGTGCCCATCATTGCCATGCCTGGGTTCGCCACCTGGCTGTTGTCGCTGGCTGTTTTGGCCGTGGTGCTCACAGTTGACCTAGCTCTGGCCGCCTCACCCCAAAAAGTGGCCCTGCAGCGCAGCATCCCCCAGGGTGTGCGGTTGGGCGAACCCTGTACTGCCGTGCTGCGCCTGGCCAATGAATCCCCGAGGCTGCTGCGAGCCGGCATAAAGGATGGCTGGCAGCCCTCGGCCGGGGCGGTCAATGCCTTGCAAAGCGTGCGCATTCGGCCCGGGGAACGGGCGGTGCTCACCGTGTCGCTCACCCCGTCCCGGCGCGGGGACCTGTTCACCCACCACGTCAGCGTGCGCTCTTTTGGCCCGCTGGGCATGGCCGCCCGGCAACGCACCATCCCGGCACCCGGAACCCTGCGCGTGCTGCCGCCGTTTCACGCCAAGCGCCACCTGCCCTCAAAATTGCGCAAACTGCGCGAACTTGATGGCAGGGCGGCCGTGCAGATCCGCGGTGCCGGCACAGAGTTTGATTCGCTGCGTGACTATGTGCGCGGCGACGATGTGCGTTCCATCGATTGGCGGGCCACGGCCCGGCGCCAGGACGTGGTGGTGCGCACCTGGCGGCCCGAACGGGACCGGCGGGTGGTCATTGTCCTGGACACCTCCCGCACCTCGGCCAGCCGCATCGCCGATGAGACGGCCCTTGACACGGGCATCGAGGCGTCCCTGCTCCTTGCCGTTTTGGCCGAGCGCGGCGGCGACCGCGTCAGCCTGCTCGCCTACGACCGCCGGGTGCGTGCCAAAGTCTCTTCCACCGGCAAGGGCAATCTGCTCAACGCCATGGTGCAGGCCTTGGCACCCCTGGAGCCGGAACTTATTGAACTGAACACCTCGGCCGTGGCCGGCGCCGTCCGCTCCGTCACGGCACACAGGGCGTTGATTGTGCTGGTGACCTCCCTCGACGCCGGCTCCGCCGAAGAGGGACTGATTCCGCTGGCCACCTCCTTGGCCCGCCAACATGTTGTGGTGGTTGCCACCGTGCGCGACCCCGCCATGGATGAGGCCCGTCTGGACCGATCAAGCACGACGGCGGTCTACCGGGCTGCCGCTGCCGAGCACACCCTCAACCGGCGGGCCGCCATTACGGCCGTGCTCCAGCAATCGGGCGTGGATGTGGTGGATGCTCCCCCGCAGGAACTCCCGCCAGCCTTGGCCGATGCCTACATCAGGCTCAAGGCTGCAGGACGGCTCTAGATCCTCGGCTCCGGATCAGCTGTGGCAGCCCTCAGCGTCAGTCCCTCAGGGCCGGGGTGCCACGAGCTTCAGGTCCCCCAGCTTTGCGGTCAGGACCTTGGTGAGCACCTCATGCCCGCTGGCGTTCAGGTGGACGCCGTCGGCCATTTTGTCGGCCAGGCCGTAGCGGGTGATCCAGTCACCGGCACTGATAAACCGTATCCCATTGCGCTGGGCAATTCCGGCCAATAGCGCATCGACCTGGACCCTGCGGCCGCCGGCAGCGGCTCCGCTGGACAAGGTGCCGATGAACAGGAAATCGGATCTCGGATAGCTGGCCTTCAGGTCCCGCAGCAGCCGCTCGGCATTGTCCATGATCTGGGCATCCGAGGCACCCTGAGCGGCGTCGTTGCCGCCGCCCTGGACCACTACCAATGCCGGATTGCCATACGGGAGCATGACCGCGCCGCTCTCCACGGCATCCGGATAGTTGGCGTGGAAGGTTGTTCCGGCCACAAAACCGGTGCCGGGGGCACCCACAAAGTCCACCTTGTAGCCGCGTGCGGCAAGCCCCGCGGCCACCCATGTATGGGCGCCGTCGGTTCCTGCGGCGCCCGCTGACTGGGAATCCCCCATGAGCACGGCCGTTCGCGCCACCGCGGGGTCTAGGATTTCGCGGCGGCCCGAGACAGGATTTAACACAATCGTGCCGGCTGGTAGGTCCCACACCGACACGGCCTCGTCCGGACTGCCGGAGTCCACCGCCCGGCCGCCGTCGGGAAGCGCGTTCCGGTCCGCCGCTGCGGGGGCCGGCTCAACTGCGACGGCCGGCGGCGCCACAACCCGGGGCACGGGGTATGTCGGCACCACCACGGGCCCCAGCAGGGCCGTGGAAATGGCTAGGGCAAGGCCCGCCCCACCCCTCAAGGCCAGCTTTCTTGCTTCCATGACGCCCCCGAAAATACGTAGTTAGGGAAACAATGCTAATAGCCGATGGTGAATTGCTGAGGAACTGGGGGTAACGAATTGCCGTCAATTCTGCCTGCCGCGGCATCACCATTAGTCGGCCCTTCTTGGGAATGCCGTAACGCGTTGCAGGGCGGACTGCAGTCCCCGTCGATGCTGATCCATCGTTGGGTGGCGAGCAGGGCGTCATCTCATATCTCGACGAAGCGGTGGCGGCGTGAGCGGTGGCGGGGTGAGCAGTGGCGGGTGGCGGGTGGTGGGTGGTGGTGGCGAGGAGGGCGAGGGATGACGGGCGGTCTAGCGGTAGCGAATTGCACTCAATTCCTCGGCAACTTCCAGCGACCGTTCCAACACCTGTCGCGCCTCCTGCGGGGAGAGTGCCGCGAGGCTGCCGGACGGGGTGATCCGCAACTGCGGGAGCAGTGCCATTTCCAAGCCCAGGCTGCGCCACGGCACCATGATCCGTTCCACCAGGGCTGCGTACGACGGCAGCGCCACACCCGGGCGGGCAGGGACAGTTCCGGCCCACACACCCGTGCCGGATTCCAGCGCTTCGGCCAGCTGTTCCCAATGCCCGGTGTCCAAGTTGTGCAGCGGCACGGCGACGGCATCGATGCCGCTGCCCAGGGCAATACCCAGTGCAGTTCGCCAAGCAGTAGCCTCGGCCGCAGCCGTGTCATCCCCTGCACCCCGAACTGAGAAGGACTGGTCTGCGCCGGCTTGGGCGGTGCCGGTCCGGGCAGCCACCGCCTGCGCGGCACCGCTTTCCGGCGCGAGGTTCATGGACACCTGGTTGAAACCGGCCCGACGGGCGGCTGCCACAAAGTCCGTCCAGGCCTGGCGCAGCTCGGAGGCAGGAATGGAGCGCAGAGTCCTGTAGCCGGATGCCGTGGGGATGGTTCCGGCCAGTGCACCGGCCACGCCCGGCTCATCAATTTGCAAGGTCAGCGCCGCACCAGGAACCGCAGACCGCAGCTGTTGGGCGTGGGCGAGCAGGCCGTCGCCCAGCGATTCGGCGATGTCACGCCGTGCCCCGTGGTCGCGCAGGGCCCGCTCACCATAGTGGAGGTGGAGCGCCGCAGCCAGCGACACGGGGCCCAAGACGTGGACCTTGTATTCAGCCGGCGCCAATTCGCCAGCTCCCACAACGTCGGCCAGGACGTTGATGTCCGTGGACAGCGCGGATGTTGCCCGGCGCTGGTCCTGGCCCGGGCGGTCAACGATGCGCCAGCCGTAGGGCTGGACGTCAACAGGCATCTCAACGAGCATCGCTGCCGTGCGCCCCACAGCGTCCGAACCCACACCCCGTGCGGGCAGGCTGGCCAGCCCGGGCAGATGTGGTTCAAGCAGCACCCCGAGGCCAACCTTGGCCGCCTCCACCGGGTCGGCGCCCGGCCACGGGCCCAGGGATGTGGCGGTGGCAACGGGTTCGGCCACCGGTGCGGTACGGGTCGCCGCCTCGCCAGCACCGCGGTGTTCGGAGGCACTCCGCGGGTGGGCGGAAGGTGAGCCGGTATCTGCTGAGGGGCTCACTTAAGCGCCGTGCCGCCGTCGTCCGTGTCAGTGTCCGCATGGGCGACAAAGCCCTGGCCATCGAGGCTGACCACGGGAACAACGCCCGTGGCGGCCACGGCGGAGTGGCTCTGGGAGATGGCCTGGTGGTGGTGAATGACCTCGCTGATGATGAAGTTCAGGAATTTTTCGGCGAAAGCGGGGTCCAGGTTGGCCGACTCGGCGAGGGCTCGCAGGCGGTGAATCTGGGCCTTTTCACGGTTGGGATCGGCTGCGGGAAGCTGGTGGGCGGCCTTGAGAATGCCAACTCGCTGGGTGGCCTTGAACCGTTCGGCGAGCAGGTACACGAGGGTGGCGTCAAAGTTGTCGATGCTCGAGCGGATGGAGAGCAGCTCGGCCATGACGGCCGGGTCAACGGCACCCGTGAGGGAACTGGCGGCCGGGTCAAAATCTTCAACGGACAGGTGCTGCGGGTGGCTCGATTCGGTCATAGGGACAGTTTAGGCGGTGCGCCGGGTGGACAAAACTCCTGTCCACCCGGCGCACCGCCTGCCCTTGGCCTGGTCCCGGCGGGCGGGCTAATTCGCGGCCAGCAACGCCTGGTGAATGGCGCGCCGCTGCGCTTGTTCGGCCGGGTTCGGCACAGGCAGGGAGGCGATCAACCGTTTCGTATAGTCGTGCTGCGGGTTGCCCATGATCTGGTTGCCGATGCCCTGTTCCACCAGGGATCCCTTGTACAGCACCCCCACCCACTCGGCCAGGATGTCCACGACGGCCAAATCGTGGCTGATAAACAAGGCCGCAAAACCTAGCTCCGTTTGAATCTCCCGGAACAGTTCCAGCACCTTCGCCTGAACCGAAACATCCAGCGCCGACGTGGGTTCATCGGCGATCAGCAGCTTGGGCTTAAGGGCCAGGCCGCGCGCCAGGGAGGCACGCTGGCGCTGCCCGCCTGACAGCTCATGAGGAAACCGCTTGGCGTATGCGCTTGGCAGCTGGACCGACTCAAGGAGTTCCGCCACCTTTTTGCTCACGGCCGGGGCGGAGAGCTCGGTGTGGATGAGCAACGGTTCGGCCACGCACTCGCCAATGGTCAGGTGCGGGTTGAATGACGCCGCAGGATCCTGGAACACGAAACCGATGTCCTTACGCAGCGGCCGGAAGGAGCGTTCCTTGTAATTGAGCATTTCGTAGCCCAGAACCTCCAGTGAGCCGCCGGTTGTGCGGTTCAGCCCGGCAATGGCACGCCCAATGGTGGTCTTGCCCGAACCGGACTCCCCCACCAGGCCAAACACTTCACCGGCGCTGATGGTGAAGGACACCTTGTCCACGGCCCGGAACGCCGGGCTGCCCAAACGTCCGGGATATTCAATCTCCAGGTCCGTGGCTCGCACCAACACTTCCTTGTCCTGGAAGGCGCGCGCGGTGAACCCTTCGGAGGCCGAATTGTGGCCCAGGTGGGGCACAGCCGCCAGCAGTTTTTGCGTGTACGCCTCCTTCGGGGCGGCAAACAACACCTCCGCACTGGCTTCCTCCACGACGTCGCCTTCAAACATGACAACCACACGGTCTGCCAAATCCGCCACGACGCCCATGTTGTGGGTGATCAGCACAATGGAGGTGCCGTAACGGTCGCGCAGGTCCCGCAGCAGCTCCAGGATTTCAGCCTGGACCGTGACATCGAGTGCGGTGGTTGGTTCATCCGCCACAATCAGGCCGGGGTTCAGGGCAAGCGCAGCAGCAATGACGACGCGTTGCTTCTGGCCACCGGAGAATTGGTGAGGGTAGTAGTCAACACGTTTTTCCGGCTCGGGAATGCCTACCTTGGACAGCGCCTCAATGGCAAGATGACGAGCTTCCTTCTTCCCCACCCGCTTCCCGTCCGGACGGTGGGCACGCAGCCCTTCGGCAATCTGCCAGCCCACTGTGCGCACCGGGTTCAACGCCGTGGAGGGTTCCTGGAACACCATGGCCACGTCACGGCCGCGAAGCTGACGCAGCTGTTTCGCACTGACGGTGATAACATCATTGCCGCTAATGACCACGGCGCCACTGCTCTCCGCTGTCTCCGGCAGCAACCCCAGAATGGCCTTCGCCGTGACTGTCTTACCCGACCCTGATTCACCCACGATCGCCACAATTTCACCGGGCGCCACGCTAAGGGACACTTCCTTCACCGCCTTCACATCACCCTGGTCGGTGGTAAAGGTGACCTTTAAATCTGCGATGTCCAGGACGGGCCGCGGCTCGGCTTCCCCTACGGGGCTGTGGCCCGCGGGGCTGTTGCTTGCGTGCCGGCTCATGCGTCCACCAATTCCTTCTTCTTTTTGGCCCGTTTCCGGCCCCGCAGGCGCGGGTCATTGAGGTCATTCATGGACTCGCCCAGCAGAGTCAGCCCCAGCACAGTCAGCACAATGGCCGCACCCGGGTACACACCTGTCCACCAGATTCCGGCCGTGGCATCGGACTGGGCGTGGTTGAGGTCGTAACCCCATTCCGCCGCCGTGGAGGGTTCAATGCCGAAGCCCAGGAAGCCGAGACCGGCCAAGGTCAGGATCGCCTCCGAGGCGTTCAGGGTGAAGATCAGCGGCAGCGTGCGGGTGGCGTTCTTGTAAATGTGCCGGGCCATGATGCGCACACTGGAGGCCCCCACCACAATGGCCGACTCCACAAAAGGTTCCGCCTTGAGCCGGATCGTTTCAGCCCGGATCACTCGGTAATACTGCGGAATGAACACGACGGTGATGGAAATGGCGGCCGAGAAAATGCCGGTCCACATGGAGGAGCGCCCCTGGTTCAGCGCAATCGACATGACCATGGCCAGCAGCAGCGTCGGGAAGGCATAGATCGCATCCGCCACAACCACCAGGATCCGGTCCAGCCAGCCGCCAATATAGCCCGAAACCAGGCCCAGGATCACGCCCAGGAAGATCGACAGCGCAACCGCAACCACAATCACAAGGAAGGCTGTCTGGGAACCCCAAATGGTGCGGGACAAGACATCATAACCTCCCGCCGTCGTGCCCCAAAGATGAACGGACGACGGCGGTGCCTGAGTTTCATTGAAGCGCTGGGTTGCGCCGTAGGGGGCGAGCAACGGCGCAAGGGCGGCCGTCAGCAGGAAGATGCAGGTCATGGCAATGCCGGCAACCAGCATGCCGCGTTGCAGTCCCACACTCTTCTTTAGTTGGGCAAAGATGGGCAGGCGGCCCAGGAGTGAACGTTTCATCGCCATGGTTTAATACCTCACCCTCGGGTCGATCAGCGCGGCGATGACGTCGACGATGAAGTTGGTGAGGGCCACGATCACTGCCAGCAGGGCCACGATGCCTTGGACGGCAACAAAGTCACGCGCGGTGAGGTAATGGGCCAGCTGGAAGCCGAGCCCTTTCCATTCGAAGGTGGTTTCGGTCAGCACGGCACCACCCAGCAGGAGCGCAATTTGCAGGCCCATGACCGTGATGATGGGGATGAGTGCCGGTTTGAAGGCGTGTTTGGTGACCAGCCGGTACTCGCTGACACCGCGGGACCGCCCGGCCTCGACGTAGTCCTTGCTGAGAGTGCCGATGACGTTGGTGCGCACCAGGCGCAGGAAGATGCCGGCTGTCAGCAGGCCGAGGGCGATGGCCGGGAGCACCGAGTGCTGGGCAACGTCCCAAAAGGCTTCCATGTTGCCGCTGCGCAGCGCATCCAACCAGTAGATGCCGGTGGGCGCCTCGAGTTGGGTCATGGCAATTTCCGTGCTGATGCTGGCCCGTCCGGCCACGGGGAACCAGCCCAGCCAAACCGAGAAGACCAGTTTCAGGAGCAGGCCTGCGAAGAACACCGGGGTGGCGTAGAAGGAGATGGCCAGGACACGCAAGATCGCGTCCTGGTACTTGTCGCGCTTGTACGCGGCCAGCATGCCGAAAGGGATGCCGATGGCCAACGCCACCAACAGCGAGTTGATGGCCAGTTCGAGGGTCGCCGTGCCATAAGTGGCCAGCATGTCGGAGATGAGCTGGTTATCTGAGATGGTGCGGCCAAAGTTGCCTGTGGCGATCTGTCCCAGATATTCAAAGTATTGGATGAAAATGGGTCTGTCGTAGCCGGCTTCATGGATGCGTTCCGCCAGCTGATCCGGTGGCAGCCGCCCACCCAGTGCTGCTGTTATGGGATCCCCTGTCAGCCGCATCAGGAAAAACACCATGGTGACGAGGATGAAAATGGTGGGGAAAATCAAGACAAAACGGACGGCAAGGTACTTGCCGAGGCCGCCACCGGCCCTGTTCTTCTTGTGCGGTGCCGGCACGGCGGGTTCCTCCACCGGCAGGTCAATCATTGCGGTCATGTGCGCCTATTTCTGGTGATGCAAAAGGCGGGGCTCCTATGTTCGATGCCCCGCCTTTTGCCACTGAGTTCTTGTCCTAGAGGTGCGTTGTGGGCACTACTTGGACAAAACACCCAGACGGAACTTGAACGACGCATCCAAGGTGTCCTTGGTGCCGTTGACCTTGACGTTGGACACGGCAACCTGGGCGCCCTGCAGCAGCGGAAGGGTGGAGAGGTCCTTGGCTTCCGCCGTCTGGATGTCCTCGATCAGCTGGGTGCGCTTGGCGGGATCGTTCATGGTCAACTGCTCCGTGATCATGTCCTGCACGGCCGTGTTGCTGTAGTGGTTCTTCAAGAAGTTGTCCGTGCTGAAGAACGGTGTCAGGTAGTTGTCAGCATCGGAGTAGTCAGGGAACCAGCCCAGCTGGTACATCGGGTAGGCATCCGCCGTGCGCTGCTTGGAGTAGGAAACCCATTCCGTTGACTGCAGGTTGACCGTGAACAACTTGGTCGCCTCCAGCTGGGCCTTGATGGCTGCATATTCGTCGCCCGAGGAAGAACCGTAGTGGTCCGGGTTGTACTGCAGGTCCAGCGTCACAGGGGTCTGCACTCCGGCGTCCGCCAAGGCCTTGGTTGCCTTGGCAACATCCGGTCCGCCGTTGCCGTCACCGTAGTCAGCCTTCAGGGGTTCGATGGCACCTGTGAAGCCGGCGGGGACATAGGAGTACAGCGGCAGGTAGGTGCCCTTGTAAACCTGGTCGGCAATCTTTGCCCGGTCAATGGAGTCGGCCATGGCCTGGCGGACGGCAAGGGACTTGGCCGCATCGGCGTCGGCCGTCTTGGCGCCGAACGGCATGGTATCGAAGTTGAAGACGATGTAGCGGATTTCGCCGCCGGGACCAATGTCCACCTTGACGTTCTTGTCCGATTTCAGGCTTTCAATGTCGGTGGCGGTGAGGCTGCGCCAGGCAACGTCAATGTTGCCCTTTTGCACGTCCAGCTTCATGTTGTTGGAGTCGGCGTAGTACTTCATGGTCACCGAATCGGACTTTGCAGGGCCCAGCAGGCCCTTGTATTCGGGGTTCTTGTTGAAGGCGATCAGTTCATTCTTCTTGAACGAGTCAATCGTGAACTGTCCGCCGAACGCCTTGCCCTTGATGATGTCTTCATCGGTGGTGATGGCGTCTGCGCTGAACACCGAGTCGTCGACGATGGGTCCTACGGGGCTGGTCAACACCTGTGGGAATGTTTGATCGTTTCCCAACTTCAGCTTGAACACCACTGTGGTGGCATCCGGAGCCTCAACACTGTCAAGGTTTGCCAGCAGCGTTGCCGGACCGTTGACGTCATTGATCTTGAGCTGGCGGTCGAAGGAGAACTTCACATCCTTGGAATCCAGTTCGGAACCGTTGGCCCACTTCAGGCCCGCCTTCAACTTCACCGTGTACTCGGTGGGGGACGTAAAATCAGCCGACTCCGCAATATCAGGCTTGGGGTCCGCACTGCCCGCCGCCGAGTTCAACACGAAGGGGTATGCCCGCCGCCGAGTTCAACACGAAGGGGTAGATCTGGTTCATCACCATGAACGAGCCGTTGTCATAGGATCCAGCCGGATCCAGAAAGGTGGTCTTGTCGGTGGTGCCCACCACGATGGGGCCTCCCGCAGTCCCCGGAGCCCCGGAGGTTTCGTCACCGCCGCCGGCAGGGCCGGTGCAGGCTGTCAGTGCCAGTGCGGATACGCCGGCAACGGCGATCATTGTTTTCAGCCCAAGCTTGTTCTTAACCATCAGCAAACTTTCTTTTGTCGTTTGCATGGAACAGGCCACACTTCGTCGTGTGACCTGGACCACGTTCTTGATAGTCAATCAGTATCATCTTTATCGGAGGCAAGTGCCGCAAAGGCCAAGTTGCAACCAGATGGTTATCTAAGGGACTGGACTCTGGGGCCGGAGCGAAAGTAGGGGCTGCGGCCAAACCAGCCGGCAAGCCGGGTGTATGAATCCGAACTGACGGGGACCCGCACCTCCGGACCAATGCCTCTTTCCACGCCTCGATACTCGGGCTTGAGCATCCGTTGCGCCCACGCCAGCGACTGGTCGGCCAGTGCCGGATCCAAAATGATGGGGACTCCGGTGGCCTTGAGCAGGTCCCAGGAGTGCACGGTAAATTCGGTGATTTGCAGGCCGATGCGGCTGCGCAAGGGAGCCTCACCACCGCCGGGCAGCGCCACTTGCGCGTTCAGGTCGGCCGCGGCCCAAGCCCTCATCAGCATGACCGCGCCGTCACTGAACCGGGTCGACCAGTCGGCGCCAACAGTTGCCGTTGCCGCCAGCGGATCCACATTGTTGCCGCGGGCCATGATGGTGTACTTATGCAGGTCCTGCACCACCAGGTGGTGCAGGAGGTCCTGAACATTCCAGTCCTCGCACGGCGTGGGCCAATCCGCTTGATTGGCCGAGATGGCACCGATCACTTCGGCGCACTGATTGAGTGTATTTTCGAGGAACTGCAGTGGGTTGGGAATTGTATGCGGGGGCATTGCGTCAACCTTCCGTGAACCAAGTCACCTTTATAGGAAGTTTACGCCAGCGGCACAAGGCCCCGCTTTCCCACCCCAACGCTCGCTCACATATGGGGCACTTTCGGGCGATCCTCGCTCACATACGGGGGTGCTTTGGGCAACGCTCCGGCAGTTGCTTCGACGATGAATCCACCCCAGCACTATAAGCGCAGGAGCGTCGTTGAAAAGTACCCCGTATGTGCAGGAGCGTCGTTGAAAAATGCCCCGTATGTGCAGGAGCGTCTGGGGTTGGTGGCGGCTAGGGGAGATCGGCAAGGTCGGGGCGGGCCATCGAACGGGCGGTGTCGATGGTGGCCTGGCCCAGCACGCGGGAGCCCTGGTACAGGACGATGGTCTGCCCGGGCGCCACGCCGCGCAGCGGCTCAACCAAGGTGACGTGCAGCTGCTGGCGGGTGCCGCCGTCGTCCGTTTCTTCGGTGACAAAGGCGCGGGCCGGGACGGGGTCCCCGTGGGCGCGGACCTGCGCATAGCAATCAAACTCGGCGCCGGTGGCGACCTCGGCGATGGGCAGCCCGGCCCAGGAGACCTTGATGCCCTGGATGGCGTCGATGGCCAGCAGGGCGTGCGGGCCGACGATGACCTTGTTTTCCTTGGGCCGGATTTCCAGGACGAAGCGCGGCTTGCCGTCGGCCGCGGGGGTGCCGAGCTTCAGTCCGCGGCGCTGGCCCACGGTGAACTGGTTGGAGCCGGTGTGCCCGCCCACCGTTGCACCGGTTTCGTCGACGATCTCGCCATCGGTCATCTCGATCTTTTCGGCGAGCCAGCCGGCGGTGTCCCCGTCGGGGATGAAGCAGATGTCGTGACTGTCCGGCTTTTTGGCGACAGACAGGCCGCGGGCTTCGGCCTCGGCACGGACCTCGGCCTTGGACGGGGTGTCGGCAAGGGGGAACATGGAGTGCTTGAGCTGTTCGTGGGTGAGCACGCCGAGCACGTAACTCTGGTCCTTGGCCCAGTCGGCGGCGCGGTGGAGTTCAGGGTTGCCGTCGGCATCGGTGATGACCTTGGCGTAGTGGCCTGTGCAGACGGCGTCGAAGCCCAGCGCGATGGCCTTTTCCAGCAGCGCGGCAAACTTGATGCGCTCGTTGCAGCGCATGCACGGGTTGGGGGTGCGGCCGGCCGCGTATTCGTCGATGAAGTCCTGGACCACGTCCTCCTTGAACCGTTCCGAGAAGTCCCAGACGTAATACGGGATGCCGAGCAGGTCGCAGGCGCGCCAGGCGTCGTTGGAGTCCTCCACGGTGCAACAGCCGCGGCTGCCGGTGCGCAGGGTTCCGGGCATGCGGGAGAGCGCCAGGTGGACGCCGACGACGTCGTGCCCGGCATCCACTGCCCGTGCTGCGGCTACGGCGGAGTCAACCCCGCCGCTCATGGCGGCCAATACTCGCATTACTTGCCTTTCACTTCATGTTTGGTGGTGCTGGTGCCCGGTTTCGGCTGTTCAGCCAGCGGCCCGCGTGCTTGCCGTTTCAATACTCGATTTATGCCCGGCCATGCCGGCCTGTTTTGCGCGTGCGTGTGCGTGCGGCAGCGCGGCCACAAAGGCGTCAACGTCCGCTTGGTTCGATGTATGCCCGAGGCTGAAGCGTTGTGCGCCACGTGCCATGTCCTCGTCCAGGCCCATGGCCAGCAGGACATGGGAAGGGCGGGGCACACCGGCGGTGCAGGCGGAGCCTGTGGAGGATTCGACGCCGGCCATGTCCAGGAGGAACAAAAGCGAATCGCCCTCGCAGCCGGGGAACGTGAAGTGCGTGTTGCCGGGGAGCCTTCCCACGGGGTTTTCCGCCGGGTCCACTCCGCGCAGCACGGCGTCCGGGACCGCGGTACGGACGGCAGCGATGATGGCATCCCGCAGTCCGGCAATCCGGGCGCCCTCGGCGGCAAGATTGGCGGTGACGTCCTGCGCGGCTGCGGCGAACGCGGCGATGCCGGCGGTGTCGAGCGTGCCAGAGCGGACGGAACGTTCCTGCCCGCCTCCGTGCAGCACGGGTGTCAGCGTCACGGCGCGGCCCAGCAGCAGTGCGCCGACGCCCACGGTGCCGCCGATCTTGTGGGCGCTGACAGACATGGCAGCCAGCCCCGAGGAGCGGAAGTTAACGGGGATGGAGCCAAAGGCCTGGACGGCGTCGGAATGGACCGGAATGCCGTACTTGTCGGCGAGCGCCACGACCTCGGCGATGGGCTGAATGCTGCCGACCTCATTGTTGGCCCACATGCAGGTGACGAGCGCCACGGAGGAGGCTCCGCCGTCGGACAATTCTTTTTCCAGGGCAGCCAGGTCCAGGACACCGGCAGCATCGACGGGCAGCCAGATCGCTTCGGCGCCCTCGTGCTGCACGAGCCATTCAACGGTGTCCGCCACGGCGGCGTGCTCAATGCTGGAGACGAGGATGCGCTTGCGGGCGGGGTCGGCAGCGCGCCGGGACCAGAACAGGCCCTTCACGGCGAGGTTGTCCGCCTCGGTGCCGCCGGAGGTGAAAATGACCTCGGTGGGGTGGGCGCCGGCTGCGGCGGCGATGGTTTCGCGGGCCGCCTCGACCGTGGCGCGGGCGCGGCGGCCCGATCCGTGGAGCGAGGACGGATTGCCGCTACGGGTGATAACGGAAGTGAGTGCGGCGAGGGCCGGGGCCGAAATTGGCGTGGTCGCCGCGTGATCTAGATACACGGGCACCGGTCAATTCTACGGCACGGACGGACGCGGCGGGGTGTTGAGCTGGTCACCCTCGGAGCTGAGGTTGCTGGCCGGGGTCACCTCCATTGCTTCCAGCTCCTTTGAATGTACGACGGCGGCGATCAGTTCCGCCGTCCCGCCCACCAGGGTGGAGTCAAAGTCGATCTCGGTGGCCATGCACCAGCTGCGGTCCGCGGGCCAGGCCAGGTTGGCGGATTGGGTGTTGGCGCCGGGGCCGTCCTCGTCACTGCCTTCCTCGCACCACGGCGGCCGGGCGAGTTCTGCGATGGTGCCACGGAAGACCCAGTATTCACGCAGGCCTTTGGCAACTGTCAGTGGCCCGCCGGGACCTGTTGGAATGCTGCCGGCTCCGGGCTCGAAACCACCCCAACCAACCCATACCGCTTGGAAGATGTCTTGGTGTTCGGCCGTGTGTGCGCCCAGTACGTCCGAGAGCGCAACCAGCTGCCTCTGGTCCAGCTCTCCGTTGGTTGGCCGCGTTTGACTCACACCGTCGATGTCGAGATGGGCGTACAGTTCCGTCCGCGCCAGCCGGTGGAACTGGGCTTCCGGGTGCATCCGGGTTCCTTTGGCCCGGGCCACATCCGCCCAACGGAGCTCGGGTTCGCCATGGCCTCCGAGCGGGTGGAAGATGCGGGCGTACGCCTCGAACGTATCGGGCACCGTTGTGGCGACCGTGCCAATCCACTGATCCCAGAGTTCCTTGGTGAGGTAGCGCTCCAGCGCAACAGCTATCCACTGGCCTTCGGCACCGCTGGCATCGTCCATGAACCGCAGCCTAGCGCACGGCGGATTGTTCATGGTCGCCGCGGGAACCGGCCCGGCAGTGCCAGGCGGGCCGGCAGCGGCGGCCGGCGGCAGCACGCCGTCGTACTTCAGGGCGGGTTAAAGCTGTGAGGAAGCCTCGCGCGGCACGAGGCGGGCGCAGCAGTGGGAGATCTGGGTGTCGGGCGCCAGGTCGTGGCGCTCATCCGCACACCCCTCAAGGGCGCCGCTGAGCAGCGATCCATTAAGTGAACAGACCACGCCCGTGTGGTCCTGGGAGAGGCGGTGGAACGGGCAGTTGGCCATGATGGTCCCGCCCTCGCCGTCCGGCTCGGGGCTGTAGCCGGTGGTGCGCAGCAGCTGGTGGATGCTCCCGGCCTCTGCACCCAGGCGACGGCCCTCGTCATGGGCGACCCGGGCCATGGACTGCTCCACGTTTTCGCCGGTGTCGATGGATCGCTGCACCGCGGCGGCGAGCAGTGCGGCGGCAAGGTCGTAGTGGCGCGGCGGAACGGAAACGCTGATCTCGGCCTGGGCCACGGCGTACAGCTTGCTGGGCCGGCCGGATCCGGGCCCGGTCTTCTCGCCGAGCTTGCGGTACTCCACCAGCAGCAACTGTTCCTCCACCAGCTTGTCCAGGTGGACCCGCACGGTGCTCTTGGGCAGCCCCAGCGCCTGCGCGCATTCGTCCCGGCTCAGTGCCCGCCCTGCACCGCGCACCAAGTCAAAGAGGTCCTTGCGCACGGGATCACCCAGGGAGGCGACGGCACTGAGGCGCTGGCCGTCGTCGAGCCCGGAATTCAGCCCGGCGTGCATCGCCGCGGCCATGGCAGCCTGCTCCCTGGTGGTGATCATGAGCGATTCCTTCGTTGAGGGACGGGTGGGCTGGTGCTGCACCGGTTGATTCATGACCACTGGCCTTTTGCTCTCATGCCACATGTTGGGCAGTTTGCGGTTTGTTTCGCGCCTACTTGACGCTTTGAGTCTGCACTTCTAAAGTCAATATTACAAGCTTTAGAAAGGGTTGGATATGACCATCACCAGCGCGTCCCTGCCGGACCTCCTCGCATTTGACGATCCCGAAACCCTGGCGCCGGAAATTGACCTGCCCCGCGCCCAGGCAGCCATTGCCGAATTCCTGCGTGCCCTGGGCCGGGATGAAACCGACCCCCACCTCCTCGACACACCGCGCCGGGTTGCCGCCGCCTATGCCGAAATGTTGACCCCGCGCGAGACCTCATGGACCACGTTTCCCAACGAGGACGGCTACCAGGGCCTGGTGCTGGTCAAGGACATCCCCTTCCATTCACTGTGCCAGCACCACCTTTTGCCGTTCCGCGGCGTGGCGCATGTGGGCTACCTACCCGGCGACCGACTCTTCGGCCTGTCCAAGCTGGCCCGCGGCGTGGAGCTGTTCTCCCGCGACCTGCAGGTCCAGGAACGCCTCACCCAGCAGGTGGCGGACTGGCTGGAGGACACCCTGGCGCCCCGCGGAGTTGGCGTAGTCATGGAGGCCGAGCACATGTGCATGTCCCTGCGTGGCGTCCAGACCTCCGGCACGCTGACCCGCACCTCGGTCTTCACCGGTTTACTGTCCGACGCCGGCCCCCTCCGTGAGCAGTTCCCGCACTGACACTCTCCCTCGCCTGAGAGACGCCCCAGCGAACGCCTTCATACCAGAAACAGTCATTTTCCAGCGGAAAGAGTTTCGATCATGAGCCAGTCATCCAGCACCTCAGCCCCCGGCACAGCAGACGCCAAGACCCCGGGCATGGTGATCATCGGAGGCGGCCTCACGGCGGCCACGGCCGCTGAAACCCTCCGCAAGGAAGGGTACCAAGGCCCCCTGACGATCGTGGCCAACGAAGCCGAGATTCCATACCAGCGCCCTCCCCTGTCCAAGGGCTTCCTGGCCGGCAAGGAAGGCGAGGACGCCCTCCTCCCCCTGCCTGCAAGCTGGTACCCGGAGCACAACGTCACCGTCCTGACCGGCACGGCGGCCACGGCCCTTGACCCCGGCACCCACACCGTCACACTTGCTGACGGCTCCGTACTCCCGTATGCCACCGTGCTTTTAGCAACAGGTGCCGCCCCGCGCCGGATCCCGTTTCCCGGCGTCGAACTTGCCGGCGTTTACACCTTCCGGACCAAGGCCGACAGCGTTGCCATGAAGGAACGGCTCTCCACCGGGGGCCACAACCTGGTCATGATCGGTTCCGGCTGGATTGGCATGGAAATTGCCGCCACCGCCCGCGAGCTGGGCAACAATGTCACGCTGCTGGGTTTGGAGGACGTGCCGCTGTCCGTGGCCATCGGTGCGGAGCTGGGCGGTGTGTTCCTCAACCGCCACCAGGAGGCTGGCGTGAAGTTCGTGCTGCCGGCCAGTGCCGCCGAGATCCAGGGCACCGACGGTGTTGTCACGTCCGTGCTGACCACCACCGGCGTCACCCTGCCGGCTGACATTGTCATCGTGGCCGTGGGTGTGGTCCCCAACATTGCGCTCGCCCAGGACGCCGGGCTCACCATCAACAACGGCATCGAGGTCTCGGCGGCGCTGGCGACCTCTGCCGAGGACGTGTACGCGGCCGGCGACGTGGCCAACGCCATGCACCCGGTGACCGGGACGTTTGCGCGCTCCGAACACTGGGCCAACGCGATTGCCAGCGGCAAGGTCGCGGCGAAATCCATGCTGGGCCAGGACGCCACACTCGATGACATCCCCTACTTCTACACCGACCAATTCGATCTCGGCATGGAGTACTCCGGCTTCGGCGCACTGACGAAGGACGCCGAACTCGTGGTCCGCGGCGACCTCGCCAAGCGCGAATTCATTGCGTTCTGGGTCCTGGAGGGCCGCGTCGTGGCAGGCATGAACGTGAACATTTGGGACGTCCAGGACACCATCAAGGCACTCATCTCCTCCCGCCGCATGGTCGACACGGTGAAGCTGGCTGACCCGCAAACCCCGCTCGAGGAGATTTGATGGAGGGTATGACCACCGCCCCGTTCCATACCCCGCCGCTGCTCCACCCCGTCCACCACTTTGGCCCGCGCACCATTGACTTCAACCGCCAGGTGGCGCTCATGGCGATCATCAACCGCACCCCAGATTCCTTTTACGACGGCGGAGCCACCTTTGCGCTCGAGGCTGCGGTGGCCGCTTCACTGGCTGCCGTGAACGACGGCGCCGACTGGGTTGACATTGGCGGGGTCCCCTTTGCGCCGGGGCCGGCCCTGAGCGCGGACGAGGAAAGTGAGCGGGTGGTTCCCGTCATTGCAGCGGTGGCCGCCGCCAGTGATGTGATCATCTCCGTTGACACGTTTTTGCCGGAGGTGGCGGCGCGCAGCATTGCGGCCGGTGCCAACGTCATCAACGACACCACGGGGCTGTCCAACCCGGAGATCGCCTCGGTGGTGGCCGAATCGGGCGCCCACCTTGTCATCACCCACTCCTTGGCCGCGCCCCGCACCGTATACCCCCGGCCGCAGTACGACGACGTCGTCACCGAGGTGGCGGCCTTCTTGTCATCCCGGGTTGAGCTGGCGCTGTCGTTGGGGGTCCCGGCCGAGAAGATCATCATCGACCCCGGCCACGACTTGAACAAGAACACGCTGCACACCCTGGAAATCACGCGCCGCTTCAACGAGATTGCCGCCCTGGGCTTCCCCGCCCTGGCCGCGGTGTCGAACAAGGACTTTATCGGTGAAACCCTTGGCCAGTCCAAGGATGAACGGCTGGAAGGCTCCATCGCGTCCGGGGTGATCTGTATTCTGGGCGGAGCCCGGGTGTTGCGCATGCACAATGTGGCCGCGGCCAGTTCCGCCATCCGAATGACGGAGGCCGTCCTCGGGTGGCGGGAGCCGGCGTACCTGTTGCACAATATGGGCCAGCTCAACGAGCCGGCCCACCCCGCGCAGCCGGCAGATGTGTAGGATTTTGTGCACGGGCGCCACCCCTGCCACGGCCCGCTTGACAAGGAGCCACCCATGATCGAGCGCATCTTTCCCGACCCGGCCGTACTCTCCGGAGCCGCCCTGGAACACGAGGTGCTGGCCGCGCCGCCGGAGAACCGGCGCAGCACCAGGCCGTGGGTCAGCTTTAACTTCATTGCCAGCATTGACGGGGCCGCCTCGCTGGACGGACTGTCCGGACAACTGGGCAATGCCTGGGACCAACGCGTGTTTTCCTTGTTGCGCCAAACCTCGGACGTCATCCTGGTCGGCGCCCAAACCATCCGTGCCGAAGGCTATGGCGGGGAACTGCTGAGCCATGCCGCCCAGCAGTGGCGTTCGGACAACTGGTTGTCCCCACATCCGCCGCTGGCCATCGTCTCCGGCTCCCTCAATCTGGACCCGGGGCTTGAGGTTTTCACCCAGGCGCCCGTCCGGCCGCTGGTTTTGACCCTGGCTTCGGCACCGCAGGAGCGGCGTGAGTCGCTGTCGGAGGTGTCCGACGTCGTCAATGTTGGCGAAGCTTCACTGGACGTGGCACGGCTCATCGCGGAACTGTCGGGGCGTGGCTACCAGAACATCCATTCCGAAGGCGGACCCACACTGCTGGGCAGCTTTGCCGCGGAGGGCAGGGTGGACGAGCTCAACCTGACGGTGTCGCCGCTACTGGTGGGCGGTGCGGCCGGCCGGATTGCGATGGGGGGCCATCACGGTGGCGCCGCAAGTGCGGCCGGTGCGGCCGGGGAGCTGGCGCGTTCCATGAACCTGGCGCGGATACTCAAAGCCGATTCGATGCTGTTCCTGCGCTACGTCCGACCCGATATGTAAGCCAGGCCCGGATCCCTCCCGCAGCTCCTCCCCCGTTCCTCGGTGACGTTCCTCGGTGACGCTGTCGTTGCACAAAACCAGCTCCGGAGAGGCAATCCACTGCATGTGCTGCGTCAAGGGTCGGAGCCGGGGCCGCTAGACTGAATTCTTGGCACGTCAGCTATCGAAAGGTCTCCAGTGGGCGAGAAGTTCCTCACGCATTACCAAGTGTTGGGGCTGGCGCGCACTGCCACCGAGCGTGATGTGAAGATCGCGTACCGAAAAGCCGCCAAGATTGCCCACCCGGACCGGGGCGGGGACCCTGCGTTGTTTCGGCAAATCACGCAGGCGTACGAGACACTCGTCGACCCGGTCAAGCGCAACGCCTACGACAAATCGTATGGGGCCACCGGCAGGTCCGCCTCGTCAGCATCCACCGGCAGCGCTCATGCCCATGCACGTGAGGGCTACCGTGGCACCTACGGTTCCTCGTCCCGTGCCGGCAGCGCCGGAGACACCGGCTTCGGGGGTTTCAACACCCGCCGCGCACCTGAAGAGCGACGCACAGCAGGGGATCCCGCTGTGTATTTTCCTTCGTACGAGGGACTGGCAGAGGGCGAAGTGCCCCTGCTGCCCCGTCCCACCGCCGCCCAGCCCGTCCACGGCGCGCCGCGCAAACGCGGACTATTTGGTGCCACGTCGCGGCTGGCCCGCGAGGCGCGAACGGCCCAGCTGATCATGCAGCAGGTGCTGCCCGGCATTCCGGCCGCACGGTTGATCAACGGCGTGACTGCACCCTTCAACAGCGGCTACGTGGACCACGTTCTTGTGTCGGGCTACCGCATCGCCATTGTCGGCTCGATGCTGGTTCCCAACGGAGCGTTCCGCTGGGACGGCAGCACCCTGGTCCATGGCAGCAAAGCGGTGGCCCCGCCCCAGTTGATTCCGGCAACCCGCCAATTCCAGGACCTCTTTCCCGAATGCAACGTCACGGCCTGGGTGTGCGTACACAGCAACACCGGGAACCTCTTTGAACCTGTCATCGACTACGCCCGCGGCACCGACCCGGACGGTTCAAACACCGTCAACGTCGCCAACGCCGCCCGCTTCACCCGCGAGGTCAAGCACTTCCTGGCCTCGGGACCCTCCCCCAATGTGGTGGACCTGTCCATCCTGGACCGGCTGCTCGGCGGCATGTACTGAGCCGAAGGCGGTAGGATAAAACTCGTGTTTCGCATCCTATTCCTGACCCCAGAGATCCCCGGCAATACCGGCAACGCCATCAGGCTGGCCGCCATCACCGGCGCCGAGCTGCACCTGGTTGAACCCCTTGGCTTCGACTTCTCAGATGCCAAGCTGCGCCGTGCCGGCCTGGACTACCACGATCTTGCGGTGGTCACAGTGCACAAGACCCTCGAAGCAGCATGGGAGGCACTGGCACCCACCCGTGTCTTTGCCTTCACCTCAGACGGGGAAAAAGGCTACACCGACGTGGCCTACCAACCCGGCGACGTGTTGCTGTTCGGCCGCGAATCCGAGGGCCTGCCCGACGACGTCAAGGTCGACCCGCACATCACCGCACGCGTCCGGCTGCCCATGCTCCCCTCATTGCGATCCCTGAACCTGGCCAACGCCGCCTCCATTGCGGTCTTTGAAGCCTGGCGGCAAAACGGCTTTGCCGGAGCACAGCTACAAGCCTAAATACTGAGGCCGGCCTTGATCCACCGCCGGATAGCCGGCTGAGGCAAGAATCATCATCAACTGGAGGTATGCATGTCCGCTCGCGATCCTGGCCTGGCGTTCACCGATGGCGCACTGCAATTTGAGGCTTGGTCCGACAAACTCTGGGACCCCATGGGCCGGGATGTTGTTGCGGCCGCTGTCCTGCAACCAGGTGAGAAAGTTCTCGACGCGTGCTGTGGCACCGGCGCGGCAACGATTCCTGCTGCCCTGGCCGTAGGTCCCAGCGGGACGGTCGACGGCGTCGACATCTCCACCGGGCTCCTGCGCATTGCGGCCGCCAACTTGGCCGAGCGCGGGATCATCAACACAACCCTGACGGAAGCCGATGTCACGGAATGGCGCGGCCACCGCACCTTTGACGCCGTCCTGTGTTCCTACAGCATGTTCTTCTTCGCCGACATGGAAGCCGGTGTGGAACATCTCGCATCCATGCTCCGGCCGGGCGGAAGAATTGTCACCAGCACGTGGATTGAAGGCGCCCTGGAGCCGTTCGCCGGACGCATCCTCGAGGCCGCCATCAAGGAACGTCCCCGGCTGGCGGGCGTTGTTCCTGCGGTCAATCAGAACATGGCCCGGGTGGCTTCCGTCGAGGCGCTTTCCATGTGGCTTGAAGAGCGCGGTCTGGAAGATGTGAGCGTGTCAACGCATCCACTCACCCTGACCGTCGACGACGCCATGGCCTGGAACCTGGTCATGGGAAGCGGGTGGCGCACGCTGCTCCCCCGCGATCCCGAAGCGATTTCCAGGGTCCGCCGCGATTTCATCCGCTCCGTGGGTCCGCTCATCGAAATGAATTCGGATGCCATGATCGCCACGGCCTCGGTCCCCCGCCGCAACCACTGATTCGTTCTCTCTGGGCGCCAGCCGGCGACTGGCGGCTGGAAAATGCCGCACTTTGTGAAAAATGCCGCCGTTTGCCGGTAATGCCATGGTTTGATCTATGGCATTACCGGCAAACGGCGGCATTTTTGCCCGCTCGCCATTGACGCGCCCTGTGGAGTTATCCACAGGCAGCGAATTGCACCTGTTGGGGCGGGCAAACAGGTGCAAGGCTGGTCTCATGGACCTTCCCAGACTCATCCGGTCGGCGGATTATGACAACGTCGGCGACGACAGGAGAAAGCTAACGCAGCTTCATCGCAGCGGCAATCTGATGCGCGTGTACAGAGGCCACTATGTGAGTCCGGCCGACTGGAATAGGCTCTCGCGTCGCGAACGTTATGGTTTACGCGCTACCGCGCACAGCAACCTGGCCACCGCCGGGCCTGTCTTCTGTCACGCAACTGCGGCATTGCTCTGGGGGTTGTGGATTGTTGGCATCCCGCTAAAGCTGCACGTCATGACCGAGGTGACAAGTAGTGGGCGCAACACCAAGGGGATCACCCGGCATATCGGCTCACTCACCGAAAATGTGGTGCGGTGTGGCCCGTATCTGCTCGCTGACAAGCGGACCACCACCTTGCAGCTGATCAATTCGCTGTCTTTCCCTTTCGCTGTTGCTGTCTGTGATTCGAGCCTGCGGCCACCCGAAAAGAGAGGTGGCGTCAACCTGTTTGCAGAGCCTGGCCCGGAGCCGTTTCTCCATTCCCCCGCGTGGGATACCGACTCTCCGCAAGGCAAACCTCTGTTGCTCGCTGACCTGCGCGCAGGTGCTGATGCCATGCGCAGCGCGGCCGCCAGAAAGCGAACACTTGCTGTTGTCAATTTCGCGTCAGCGTTGTCTGGATCTGCCGGCGAATCCCTGAGCCGGGCAAAGATGTTTGAGATGGGATTTCCGGAGCCGATTCTGCAGGAAAAATTTGTGCTCGCTGATGGAAGCGACGCTTTTGTCGATTTCTGGTTCAAAAAGCAGCGGGTGGCAGGTGAGTTTGACGGGCTCGGCAAATACCTCAGATCTGATTGGGGTGGCGGGCTCCCATTGCAGGAGCGGATCATTGCCGAGAAGAAGCGTGAGGACCAGATCAGGGCCCACGGCGTGGGATTTGCCCGGTGGGACTGGAACGACATGAAAAACCGCGAACGGATGGCTTACATTTTGAGACAAGCCGGAGTTCCTCAAGACCGCTTTGGACGCCGTCCGAACTGACAGTTTGCCACAAGCTATTTTAGAGAACAGCAAAAATGCCGCCGTTTGCCGGAAATGCCATAGATCAAACCATGGCATTTCCGGCAAACGGCGGCATTTCCCACAACTGTGGATTTTTCGGGTGGGACTAGGCCCGGCGCTTCTTGATTTCTTCCACGGCCTGGGGCAGCACCTGGAACAAGTCGCCCACGATGCCGAAGTCGGCGATCTCAAAAATCGGTGACTCCGAGTCCTTGTTCACGGCCACAATCAGCTTGGACGTCTGCATGCCGGCCTTCTGCTGGATGGCTCCGGAAATGCCCACCGAGATGTAGAGCTGCGGGGACACCTTCTTGCCCGTCTGGCCCACCTGCGAGGCATGCGAGATCCAGCCCGCGTCGGTAGCTGCACGGGACGCACCCACTGCTGCACCAAGCACATCAGCCAGTTCCTCAATAGGTGTGAAGTCACCGTCGACGCCGCGGCCACCGGCCACAACAATGCGAGCATCTTCTAGTTCCGGACGGCCGGAGGCGGCACGCGGGGTGCGTGAAACAACCCGGGCGCCCAGGCTTGCCGGAGCAAACGCAACCTCAATGGTTTCAACGTCCGGCGAGCTCGCCTGTGCTGCTGCGGAAGCCTCGACACTGTGCGCCTTCACGGAGATGACAGCGACCGCTGACGTAGCCCGCGCCTCCACAGTCCAGGACCCCGCAAGGACAGACTTGTGCGCCAGGAGGGTCCCGCCGTCGTGCGTCACCGAAACGGCATCGGTGATCACGCCGGCGTTCAACGCGACACCCACGCGGGCCGCGATTTCCTTGCCCGCGGCGCTGTTCTCAACCAGCACGGCGCTGGCGGACACGGCGGCCGCGGCCTGGGCCACGAGGTCGGCCTTGGGTGCCACGAGGAACTGGCCCAGCTCGGCCTGCTCCGACGCCAGCACCCGGGAAACGCCTTGGGCGCCCAACTCCGCGAGCAGCTCGGGCGTCACCGCACCGGCCACAACGGCTACGGGATCACCGGCGCTGCGGGCCAGGGTGAGGAGCTGCGCCGTGGTGGTGGAGAGCTTCCCCGGCGCATCCAGCTGATCAACATAAACAACAATTGCACTCATGAAAGAAGTTCCTTAGATCAGTTTCTGCGCGGCCAGGAAGTCAACAAGCTGAATGCCGGCATCGCCCGAATCGGTGATGATGGTGCCGGCGGTGCGGGCGGGGCGCTCGGCTGCCGCGGTCACCTGGGTCAGGGAACCGGCATGTCCGACGGCGTCTGCCGCCACCCCGAGCTCGGCCAGGGACACGGTGGTCACCTTCTTCTTCTTCGCGGCGATGATGCCCTTGAAGTTGGGGTAGCGCGGCTCGTTGGCCTGGTCGGTCACGGAGACGAGGGCAGGCAGGGTGGCCTGGATTTCCTCGGAGAAGTCATCGCCGTCGCGGCGGGCCGTAACAGTGGTGCCGGTGACATCCAGGGCGGAGGCGAAGGTGATCTGTGGCAGGTCCAGCCGGGCGGCCAGCTGCGCCGGAATGATGGAGGTTTCCCCGTCCGTTGACGCCATGCCGGTGATGACAAGGTCAACTTGTCCGAGGGACTGGATGGCTGCGGCCAGGGCCAGGGAGGTGGCGGAGGCGTCGGAACCTGCGAGCGCGTCGTCGCTGACGTGCAGCCCCTGGGTTGCCCCGATCTGCAGCGACTTTTTCACTGCAGCGGCGGCAGCTGCCGGGCCCAGTGTCAGGGCGGTGACGGTGTTGCCGCCCTTCGCACCGCCGCGTGCATCGGTCAGTGCCAATGCCGCTTCAAGTGCGTATTCATCGAGTTCGGACAGGATGCTCTCGTTGCGGTCAAGCCGGTGAGCATCACCTGTCAGGTGTCGGTCAAATTGCGCGTCTGGCACATATTTGACCAGTACGACAATATTCAGTGCTGAGTTTTCCACTGCTGTCCTTTGTGTCATGGACGGATGGTTGTGCCGCGCCCGTACCCGTTGGCGGGTGGGTGCGGCTGGTTCGCCCTTGGCCTACCCCACCAGCTTAGTTCGTGGCGGGCAGGTGCGGAATTTCCCGCGTCGAAACTTTACTCCCGGCGAACAAGGCCGTCTGGTTTTTATTTGCTCTGCCCATTGCACTTCGTGCAGTTGCTGGCGCGGTGTGGCGGGATGTACGACGGCGGCGATTGGCGCCGGGCTTGCCGGTCCTGTAGACCGGTGGTGTGTTCTTCCGTCAACTTGAGTACTTGGTGTCCCTGTCCCGTGAGCGCCATTTCATGCGTGCAGCCCATGCCTGCGCGGTTTCTCAGCCTGCGCTCTCTGAGGGGTTGCGCAAATTGGAGATCGAGCTCAATGTTGCACTCATCCGGCGCGGCAACAAATTTGAGGGGCTGACTCCGGAGGGTGAGGCGGCTGTGGTCTGGGCTCGGCAGATTCTGGCCGGACGGGAGGGGCTCATTGCAGAAGTTGGTGCCGTCCATGGCAGCATCACAGGAACGTTGCGGCTGGGCTGCATTCCCACGGCAGCGAATGCCCTTTCATTGCTGACTGGCCCCTTTTGTGCCGCACATCCCGGTGCGCGCGTGGAGGTTTCTTCCGATCTGGCTTCCTCGGAAGTCCTGCGCCAGGTGCGTGAACATGAAATTGACGGTGGTCTCACCTACATCCAGGGGCCCCTCCCTGACGATTTCCGCTTGGTGCCGTTATACCGGGAGTCCTATGTACTACTCAGCACCAACACGGGAGCTGTCCCGCCGGCCTCGTGGCGGGCGGCGGCGACCCTGCCACTTTGCCTGCTGTCACCGAAGATGCAGGGCAGGCAGCGCATCGACGCGCTTTTTGCCGAGGCCGGGGTGCAGCCTGTTCCGCGGCTTGAAACGGATTCAGTTGCCTCCCTTTTTGCCCATGTCATGACCGGTTCCTGGGCCACGATAGTGCCAGCCGCGTGGCTCCACGCCTTTGGCGTGCCGCCGTCCCTGCACGCCACCCCGTTGAATGATCTTGAGCACTCCGTCCCCGTGGGGATGGTCACCCTGAACCAGGAACCTTCCCCTGTTTTGACTCGCGCTCTGGAGGCCGTCGCTGCGGCGGCAGATTTGGCATTCCTTTCAGAACCGCCGCAACACCACCCCTTGCTGTGAGGCTTCCTGATATTGGTAGCCCTCTGCTGTGACTTTCCGTGTGGCGGGCACCGTTGCTGAACCACCATTCGATAGGCGGTGCCTATTGCCAAATAAGGCGTAGCTCTTTGACGCCTATCAATCATCTGCACCACAGTTGAGGCTGCACTGCTCTCTCTGCTCCAACCCGAGGGTTTCCCTTCATGACTGCCTCACCCCTGCCAGCTGTAACCTTGGCCTCTGCATCCCTAGCTGCCACCGTTGCTGTCTCGCCGCGTTCCTCCATGCTGCGCCCCGCCACTCTGCTCCCGAGCGGGGGCGATCGGCGGGCCGCCCGGCGCATGACCCTGAGCTTCGCCGTGCCCATACTGCTACTGCTGGCAGTTGGACGCCCGGAACTGATCATCTACGCGGCGTTTGGCTCCTTCGTGGGCATGTATGGCCGGGACGAACCACATCAGCTGCGGCTCCTGCATCAGGGGCAGGCAGCTGCACTGTTGATCGGCGGTGCGCTATTAGGCATTTTCTGTGCCGTCGCTGCTTTAGGACCGTGGGCCTTGATCGGTTGCGAGGCGCTGCTGGCGGGTGCCGCGTCCCTGGTCGCTGATAGATTCGGTTTAAAGCCAACGGGCCCGTTCTTCACGATCTTCGCTTTCGGGGCTCTGGCCTCGGTGCCGCCCATCGCCGCCTGGTGGGCCCCTGCCTCCGTCAGCATCGGGGCAGCTGCATTCTCCGTCTTGGTGGGTTTCTCTGGCTGGGTCGGTACACGTCTATGGCACCCGGGTGCGGCACGCGCCGTCGTCCCTCCACAAGCTGCGGCTGCGGCGGTCCATGCACTGCGCTATGTCCTGGCTGTCGTCGCTGCAGGCAGCGTGGGACACCTGCTTGGCATGGGACACCCCTATTGGGCCATGGCTGCGGCGGCGGTACCCCTTGCCGCGGAGTCACTGAACGGCAGGATCCGGCGAGGCCTGCACAGGATGTTCGGGACCTTCGCCGGCGTGGCCGTCACTGCGCTGATACTCTGGCCCCGACCGCCGGTTCTCATTCTGGCGGTGGCCGTGCTGGCGCTCATCTATCCCACCGAGCTGTTCATGCAGCGACACTACGGAATGGCGCTGGTCTTTTTCACCCCGCTGATCCTGATCATGACTTTGCTGGCCGTCCCAGGGGATCCTGCTGAGCTGATCCGGGATAGGGCTGCAGAAACCGTTGTTGGCGCCTTGGCCGGCATGCTTGTTGCCGTTGTGGTCCGTGAACCCCGACGACGAACCGTGTCGCCTAGGTAGCGCCAGGGCGCAGCCGGCCGTGCCGTCCTCCTGCGGGTGGATGCCCGGCCAACATTTTTCGCCCTCTGGCCCGATGTTTGCCACCGCCGTTCCCGCCAGTATTAATGCATGACTACTCCACTTTTGAGCGCACGCTCACTCTCCAAGCGATACGGCGCAGGCATTGCCCTGAACAACGTTGACCTCGACATCGGCCCCGGAGAATCCGTCGCCATCATGGGTGCCTCCGGCTCCGGCAAAACCACGCTGCTGCACACCCTCGCCGGCATCACCTCCCCCGACTCCGGCAGCGTCAACTACGCCGGCACCGATGTGACGGGCCTGAATGAAACCCAGCGTTCCAAGCTACGGCGCGAGGCGTTCGGCTTCGTCTTTCAGTCAGGTCTGCTGATCCCCGAACTCACCGCCATTGAAAACGTGGCCCTCGCCCTCATGCTCAACGGCGTCTCCAGGCGGGACGCCGAGCAGCAGTCGGCCGGCTGGCTGACACACCTCGGCCTGGCCGGTATGGAGAACCGCCGCATCGGCGAGCTCTCCGGCGGCCAGGCACAGCGCGTCGCCATCGCCCGGGCCCAGGTCACGGGCGCACGCATCGTCTTCGCCGACGAACCCACCGGTGCACTGGACTCCCACACCTCCGCCGACGTCATGGGCGCACTGCTCGGGGCCACCGCCGGCCGCGGCAACACCCTGGTCCTGGTCACGCACGACGCCACCGTCGCTTCTCGTTGCTCCCGCACCTTGTTCATGCACGACGGCGTCCTGTCCCTTGCGCCGTCGGCTCCCCCGGTTGCCACGCAGGTCATACCAGGAGCGGGCCGGCCAGGTACCGTGCCGTCCCCCGGCATGGCGGCACACCCGTCGGCCAGCCAGTTCGCAGCGGGTCAGAACTGGGCGGAACGGCCGTGAACAAGTTCAAATCAACGCTTTCAATCCTGTGGCTGATGTCCCGGCCAGCGCCGGGCAACAAGGCCGTTGTGGCCCTACCAGCCACAGCATTCGCGCTGGTCACGGCGCTGCTGCTGATCGTGCTGGCCGGTGCCATGAGCTTTTTCACCAACCCTGTCATCGATGAAAACCCGGACCTGGGCGGAACCTACCAGATGCTCGCGGCCTTTGCCTTGGCCCTGCTGGTGTTGCCTCTGCTGACCTTGGGCGGATCGGCTGCACGTCTGTCCGCCCGCCGCCGCGACGAACGACTTTCCACCTTGCGCTTGCTCGGCGGCACTCCCGCACTGGTGGCCGTGCTGACTGTTATTGAATCCACGCTGGTGGCGTTGCTCGGCGTCCTGGCCGGAATCGTCCTGTACGCAGTCACCCTCCCGGCCATCGCCTTGATCCACTTTCAGGGCAAGGCTTTGGGGCTGGCAAATCTGTGGCTGTCCCCGGGCATACTGCTGCTGGCAGCCGCCACCTTGATCCTCCTCGCCGCCGTCAGCGCCGCAGTGGGCCTGCGCCAGGTGGTGCTCTCCCCGCTGGGAGTGCGCACCCGTCAACAAGCTCCCACCGTGCATTGGCGCCGACTGGCACTCGGGGCCGGGGCCGTCGTCGTACTTTATCTGTTGATGTCCAATTTGACGGCCAGCGGTTCGCTAGCGGTCATCATCGTGGTGATCGTCGCGGTCTTTGCGGCCGGGCTGGCGCTGCTGAACCTCATGGGTCCCTTTGTGCTGAAATGGGTCGCCGGACGGGGGCTGCGCAAGGCGCAAACGCCGGAGAAGCTGCTGGCGGCACGGAGCATTCTGGAATCGCCCAAGGCTGCGTGGCGGCAGGTCAGTTCCCTCTCGATGACAAGCTTCATAGCTGTTGTTGCGGGAACGGGTCTGGCCCTGCTCAATTCCGTGGGCGAAGCGCAAAGCACCGCCGACGAGCTCCTCTTCACCGATATGCGCACAGGTGTGTTAATTACGGTGGTGGTCTCGTTCCTGCTGGTGGCCGCCAGCGCCGGGGTCAATCAGGCCGCCGCAATCCTGGACCGGCAGGAGCTGTATGTCAGCTTGGACCGCCTCGGCATGCCTCGGTCGGTCATGGACGCGGCCCGGAAGCGCGCCGTCTTATCGCCCGTGCGGATAGTGACGGTGGGTTCGGCCGTCATCGCAGGAGTATTGCTCTTTCCGCTGACCGGGATGGCCATGATCTTTGCCCCGCTCTCCCTGGTGGTCATTGCCGGGGTGCTGGCCAGCGGTATCGGACTGGTGTGGCTGGGCCTGGCTGCGTCGAAGCCCGTGCTGGACAAGGTGCTGGCCGCGTCCTAGTCTGCGCTGAACAGGACAAAAAGTCCCCACCCGGTCCGAAGACTCCCGGGTGGGAACATTTTTGCAGGCTGGCAAAACTAGCTGGCAGGCATGGTGTCCAGTGTGACGTCGACCGACTGCGCCTTGCCGCCACGGGTGAAGTCGAGCTTCACCGTGGCCCCGCCGGCCTGCTCACGCACGGCGGCCGTCAGGTCGGACGGATCGCTGATGGTGCGGTCCCCCAGCTTCGTGATGACATCGCCTGCCTTCAGGCCCGCCTTGGCTGCTGCACTGTCGGCGGTGACGTCGGCAACTGTGGCACCGGCCGAAAACGCGCTGTCGGAACCGGTGGCCGAGGTGCCCTTCACCGAGACACCCAACTGGCCGTGCGAAGCCTTGCCCGTGGCGATGATGTCCTGGGCAACCCGCTTGGCGTGGTCAATCGGAATCGAGAAGCCCACACCAATGTTGCCGCTCTGGCTGCTGCTGTCGGAGCCGCCGGCGGACGCGATGGCCACGTTGACACCAATAATCTTGCCTTCGGTGTTGACCAGGGCTCCGCCGGAGTTGCCGGGGTTGATGGCCGCGTCGGTCTGGATGACGTTCAGGTTCACGGTGCCCGTGGCCGCGGTGTTGCTCTGGCCGCCGCCTGGAGGGGAGAACTGGAAGCCGTTGCCGCCGTCGTTCGGGTTCTGTGAAGAGTCGCTGGGGGTTTCCGGGACGGCCGAGGAAGCCACCTGGATGGTCCGGTTCAGCGTGGACACGATCCCGTCGGTGACGGTGCCGTTCAGGCCCAGCGGGGAGCCGATCGCAATGACGGTGTCGCCAACGTTGATCTTGCTGGACTCGCCCAGCTCGGCGGGAACCAGGTTGGGTGCGTCAATCTTGACAATGGCCAGGTCGGAGAGCGGGTCGGTGCCCACGATCGTGGCCGGGTACACCTTACCGTCGCTGGTCTGGACCTCAATGGTTGCGTGGGCGGCGGCCCCATCAAGGGTCACCACGTGGGTGTTGGTGAGGATGTGGCCTTCCGTATCCAGGATGATGCCCGACCCCGTGCCGCCGGAGGTGCCGCTGGTGGCCGAAATGGTCACCACGGACGGCATGGCCTTGGCAGCGGCCGCGGAGACCTCATTGACCGAGTTCGGGTTGTTGATCACCAAGGGGGCCGCCTGCTGGTTGGAGCCGGCCACCGTGTTGTTGCCCTGCTGGTCGAGCAGGTACAGCGATCCGCCGCCCACAAGCCCGCCGATGAGTGCCGCCGCCAGGACGCCGCCGGTGAACATGCCCATGCCCACCTTCTTGCGCTCACGGGGCCGTGCGGTCACCGCGGGTGCCAAGGTGTGGGGATACGCGTTCGACGCCGGATAGCCGGGTCCTGCGTGACCCGTCCCCGTGGGCGGGGCCTGGTAGGGGGACGGGGCCTGTTGCTGTTGGCCGTAGTGGCCGGGAATCGGTTCGGTGGGGTTCGTGGCGTTGGCGTACGGTGCCGGAATGGGTTCCGTGGGGTTCATCGTCGGTGCGGGTGCCGCATGGGCAGGGCCACCGGCTGGCTGCGTGTCGGCGGCCGGGCTGGCGAATGCCTCGGCGCGTGCCGACTGCGGAGCCTGGACCGGAGCGGCCGGGTAGGGTGACGTGGCTGGCGTCGAGGCAGTGGCCGGGGCGATGGGGGCGGACTGGTGATCCGCTGAGGAAGGAACGGCCGGGTGTTCCGGGGGAACTGCGGGCCGCGGGGCTGACTCAGCTGCAGGCTGCCCGGCATCCTCTGGTGCCTGGGGCAATGCTGTTGTTTGGGCGTCCTGCGTTTCAGCGTCTGCCCCTGCTTCATGGGACGTGACCTCGGGCTTCCCGCCATCGTTGATGGGGCGGTCTCCGTTGTTCTCGTTCATCAGCTTTCCCTTCATTGAAAACTTCGGTGATGAATGCTTGATTGATATTCATCTTTACCGTTGCAGCTGGAGCATTGGCGAACGTTCACTGGAAGTCAGCTGTGAAGGTTCCCCAAGTTCAAGTATGGCGCAGCTGGCCGGCCCGGCCGTCACTTTTGCGGCGCGCAAACTTCAGTGCACCCGGCAAATCCCGGCCATAGTATCGTGTGGAGTATTCGTAAGAAGCATGCAGGTCGGATTCCACAATGGTCCCAATGTCTAAGGTGAGCGATGTTTGCACGATTGAAGCTGTTTTCCCCTTTCCTGGCGTTGCTTGCCTTGTTGGCCCTGATGCTCGCCCCGGCTGGCGTTGCCACGGCCGAGCCGCCCGTCACCATTCCCGGGGGCACCTACATTGTTGACAACGCCAATGTGCTTGGCGGCAACAAGGCGGAGGTCCAAAAAGCCATCGACGAGCTGAGCCAAAAACACGGTATGACATTCTTCGTGGTCTATGTGGATTCCTTTGACGGCCAAACTGGGGAGCAGTGGGGCACCGAGGTCGGAAACCTCAAGCAGCTCGGCACCGGCGATGCCCTGCTTGTGGTGGCCGTCAAGGAGGGAAAATATGCGCTCCTGGCTGATAGGAACAAGGTCCCTGACAGCAAAAACCAATACATCCAGACGAACGTCATCAAACCACAGCTGTCCCAGAAAAACTGGGCGCAGGCGGCCATCGATGCAGCCGCGGCCATTGGCGATGCGGCTGGCGGCGGCAAGGGCAATGTGCCCAACCCCACCGGCGGGTTCGTAGCGCTGGGAGTCGGAGGCGCCGTCGTGGTTGGCGGAGCTGGCACCGCGCTTTACCTGCGCAACAAGCGCCGGAAGAACGCTGCTGAGGCAACGGCCAAGGGCTACGGCAGCGACGGGCAGGCCCTCGACCCGAACGCCGGCATGACCATCCCCGAGCTGCGTTCCAAGGCCGGCTCGTTGCTAATCGCCGCCGATGACGCCATCAAGACCAGCGAGCATGAGATTGGCTTTGCACTGGCATCGTACGGAGAGGACGCCGTCAAGCCGTTCCAGGCCGCACTGGAGCGCGCCAAGACGCACCTCTCCGAGTCGTTCAAGCTGCAGCAGCAATTGGATGATGAAATTCCGGACACCATCGAGGAGCAGCGTTCCTGGCTGGGTGACATCATCGCCCGCAGCGAAGAAGCCAACGCCGCATTGGATGCCGAAAAGGCCTCCTTCGACGAATTGCGTGAACTGGAGCGCACCGCCCCGCAGGTTCTGGCCAGCATTCGCACACAGCATGCAGAGGCACAAACGTCCCTGGCTGCCGCCGAGTCGAAGCTCGCCGCCTTGACGCAGCAGTACTCCGACACGGCTGTTGAACCTGTGCGCGACAACGCCGCCCAGGCCCGGGAACGCCTGGACTTTGTTGTAACAGCCGCAGCTGAGGCGGATGCCAAGCTGGCCGCAGGGGACACCGCCGCGGGTGCTGTCGCCGTCAAGGCTGCAGAGGAAAGCCTCCTGCAGTCCGGCGTGCTGCTGGAGGCCATCGCCAAGACCGAGGCAGCCATGAATGAGGCCGCCACCACGCTGACAACGGCGTTGCCGTCCGCGTTGGCTGATCTGGAGCAGGCCAAGTCCATGGTCTCCTCGGAACAGTTTGCCCGCTACGCCCCCACCGTCCAGGGCGCCGAGCAAATCCTCAATGACGTGCGCATGAATGCCGCGGGAAAATCCGACCCGCTGGCCCAACTGCAAGCCGTGCAGTCCGCGCACGGTCAGCTCGATGAACTCTTGACAGGCATCCGGGACCAGCAGCAGCAGGCACTGCGCGCCCAGGCCGCCCTGCAGCAGGCACTTGCAGGGGCACAGGCAACCATTTCCACCGCCAAGGACTTCATCGCAGCCCGCCGCGGCGGGGTGGGATCGGAGGCCAGGACCCGCCTGTCCGAGGCGGAACGCAATCTTGACTACGCCGTGTCCATCTCCGGATCCGACCCCGTCAACGCCCTGGCATACGCTCAACAGGCCCAGCAACTGGCCAAGCAGGCCATCCAATACGCCCAGAACGATGTCAACAACTTTGGCGGAGGAGGTCGCGGCGGCTACGGCGGCGGGGGCGGTTCCATGGGAGGTGGCATGGGCGGCGCCATTCTTGGCGGCATCATTGGCGGGCTGCTCTCCGGCGGCGGAGGCGGCGGCGGCTTTGGTGGGGGCGGCGGCTTTGGCGGCGGAGGCGGCGGCGGCTTTGGTGGGGGCGGCGGAGGAGGCGGCGGCGGCTTCGGCGGCAGCGGCGGCAACTTCTAGCCGTCTCCCACCGAACCACAGCACCAGGTGACGGCCGGCACCCAAGGCGGGGTCCGGCGTCGTGCCTGCAGTTCTTGCCCCGTCTGGTAATTTTCGGCAAGAATGGCAGAACGTCCTTTAGACTCAAATTGCTGCAGGAGTATGTGCGCAGCCGACTTGGAATTTTGTTTGATACATCCAATAAAGGGGAAAAGTAATGGCAAAGCAGTCAATTTTCGGCCGGATCGCTCAGTTGGCGAAGGCAAATATCAACTCGTTGCTGGATTCTGCCGAAGATCCTCAGAAAATGCTCGACCAGATGGTTCGTGATTACAAGGCGAACATCACCGAAGCCGAGACAGCCGTCGCCCAGACAATCGGCAACCTGCGCATGCTTGAAGATGACTACAACGAGGATGTCAAGGCCGCTTCCGACTGGGGCAACAAGGCACTGGCTGCCAGCCGCAAGGCCGATGAGTTCCGCGCTGCCGGCAATGCTGCCGACGCGCAGAAGTTCGACAATCTTGCCAAGGTCGCACTGCAGCGCCAGATGTCTGCGGAAAGCGAGGCCAGCTCGTCACAGCCCAACATTGCGGCGCAGACCGAGGTGGTTGAGAAGCTCAAGACCGGGCTGCAGCAGATGAACGGCAAGCTCGCCGAGCTCGCGAGCAAGCGCAATGAATTGATCGCGCGTTCCAAGACGGCTGCCGCACAGTCTCAGGTTCACGACTCACTCAAGAGCATCGACATCATGGACCCCACCAGCGAGGTCAGCCGCTTCGAAGAGAAGATCCGCCGCGAAGAAGCCAAGGTTCGCGGCCAGAACGAACTTGCCGCCTCCAGTCTGGATGCACAATTCAACTCCCTTGAGGACCTCGGCGAGCAGACCGAGATCGAGGCCCGCCTGGCCGCGCTGAAGGCTGGCGGCTCCGCTGCTCCGGCCGCGCTGAACGCCGGCACGACCGTGGATGAAGCCGACTTCGACAAGCTGTAAACAGCAGGCACCCGATTTGTTGGTGCTGAGCGGCCCCGGATTTTTGTCCGGGGCCGCTTTTTTTGCGTTCGGGTTTATGGTGTGCGGCTGCTTTATGGTGTGCGGCTGCGTAGAGCCCGGATTCCGGGCGGGCTGCCGGGTGCCGTGCCCCTCCGGGCACTGTGCCCCTCCGGGCACTACATTTGCGTGAACGCCGCCACGGCGGGGTCGGCGCCGATGCGGCCGCCTGTTTCCAGTCCGGAGATCAGTTCAAGCTCGGCGTCGCTGAGCCTGATCTTTGCCGCCGCCAGGTTTTCGGCCATGCGCGCAGGCGTCACGGTCTTGGGGATGACAATGTTCCCCGTTCCCAGGTGCCAGGCCAGGACCACTTGGGCCGGTGTGGCACCGTGGGCCTGCGCAATCTCGGCCAGGACACCGCTGACCAGGTCTCTGCCCTGGCCCAGGGGGCTGTAGGCCTGCACGGCAATGCCGTGGCTGCGGCACTTCTGCGCCAGCCCGCCCTGCTGGAAGGAGGGATGCAGCTCGATCTGGTTGACGGCAGGGACCACGGCGGCTCCGCCCAACAGCTCATCGAGGTGGTCCGGCAGGAAGTTGGACACCCCAATGGCACGCACCATTCCCTCTGCATACAACGCCTCTAGTTCCGCCCACGCCTGCGTGAACAACCCCTGCGACGGGACGGGCCAGTGGATCAGGTACAGGTCAATCCGTTCCACGCCCAGCGCCTTGCGGCTGGCCTCAAAGGCGGCACGCGGGCTGCCCTGTTCGCCATTGCGCAGCTTGGTCGTGATGAAAACATCGTCTCGGGACAGCCCGGATTCGGCCAGCGCAGCTCCCACGCCTGACTCGTTGCGGTAGGCCGCGGCCGTGTCGATGTGCCGATAACCTGCCTCGAGCGCCTGGCCCACGGCCACCCGGGTTTCCTCCGGCGGGATCTGGAAGACGCCGAAGCCGAGCTGCGGAATCGTAACTCCGTTGTTCAACTGCAGTTCCGGAACGGCTGCGGATGCAGCACCTGTGTCAGTCATGAAGATTCTTTCCTTTCATTGCCTGGACTCATTGCATTGGGCCGCGACAGGCGGCTGCCACCAGCCTAGGCCCGATCGCAGGCCTGGGACATCGCGGCGGGCCCAGTGGTGAATCCGGAGCACCTGGCGCTCTCGCAGCGACTGACCGCACAGTAAGGGACGCTGCAGGAACCACCTCCGGCCGGCTGAGCAGTGTCTCATTTGCGGATCAATGTTGGATATTGTTTCGCACCTGCGTCTATAGTCGGTGTTATGACACAGATTCGCGTTTCAGAGGCGGCTCGCTTTCTTGGCGTCAGCGATGACACCGTGCGCCGGTGGCTGGAGAACGGCACGCTCCACGGCGCAAAGGACCAGCAGGGCCGCATGGTGGTGGACGGCGTCGAGCTGGCTGCCCTGGCCAAGAAGCAGTCACAGCTGCCCAACGATCCCGCCGGCGTCGGCAGCTCCGCGCGGAACCGCATGGTGGGTCTGGTAACCAACATTGTCATGGACAAGGTCATGGCCCAGGTGGAGATGCAATGCGGGCCGTTCCGGGTGGTCTCACTCATGAGCAGCGAGGCTGTCCGCGACCTGGGCCTGGAGCCGGGATCCGTTGCCACGGCCGTGGTGAAGTCAACCAATGTCATCATCGAAGTGCCTGCAAAGGGAAACCAATCATGACAACGCTTATTGAATTCTTCACTGGCAGGGCCTCCCGGCGCCTAGGCGTCACGGGCACGGTTGGCGCCATGCTGGTATTGGGCCTTGCCGCGTGTGCGCCCGCCGGCGACAACGCACCCGGCGCCGGCCAAACGCCGTCGTCCTCCTCCGGCGCACCTGCAAAACTGTCCGGCACACTCAACGTGTACGCGGCGGCGTCCTTGAAACAGACCTTCACCGAGCTGGCCTCCCAGTTCGAGGCCGCAAACCCGCAAGCGAAGGTCTCGTTGAGCTTTGACGGCTCCTCCACCCTGGTCACCCAGATCCAGGAGGGCGCCCCCGCCGACGTCTTCGCCTCCGCCGACCAGGCCAACATGAGCAAACTCAGCGACGCCAAACTGGTCATAGGCTCCCCCGTTGATTTTGCCAGCAACGTTTTAACGTTGGTGGTGCCGCCGGACAACCCCGCCAACATCACCTCCTTTGCCGATGCGGCCCAGTCCGGCGTCAAGCTGGTGATCTGCGCCGCGCAGGTGCCGTGCGGGGCCGCCAGCCAGTCTGATGCAAAGGCCGCGGGCCTCACTTTGGCCCCCGTCAGCGAGGAACTGAACGTCACCAGTGTTCTGGGCAAGGTCACCGCGGGCGAGGCCGACGCCGGACTGGTCTATGTCACCGACGCCAAGACCGCCGGAGACAAGGTTGAGAGCATCCCGCTCAATCTGGACAAGCCCACAGTGAACCTGTACCCCATCGCCGCCGTCAACACCTCCAAGGTGCCGGAGCTGGCCCAGGGGTTCATTGACTTGGTGACAGGGGCCGAGGGCCAAAAGGTTCTCTCGGACGCCGGCTTTGGCACCCCCTAGTCTCCCCGGGAAGCACGACGGCGGCCCGGCCCACCCAGGTGCCGCACCCGGCAAACCCGGCACCGCCGGAGCCCCTGCCTCCGTTCCCGGCACCCCGGGAGGGATGCGCGCCGGCGGGGGGACGCGCCGTCGCGCATGGCAGTACACAGGAGTCCCGGCATGGATTTTCGCCGTTGCAGCCTTGGGTGCGCTGTTTATCCTGCTGCCGCTTGCGGGCATGGTGGCACGGGTCAATTGGGCACATTTTTGGCCGCTGATCACCTCGGACTCCTCCGTTGCGGCGCTGCTGTTGAGCCTGAAAACCGCGGCCGCGAGCACCGCGTTGTGCATCATTTTCGGTGTGCCGCTGGCACTGGTGCTGGCCCGTGCCCAGTTCTTTGGCCAACGCATCCTGCGGGCCCTGATCCTGCTGCCGCTGGTGGTGCCCCCCGTGGTGGGCGGCCTGGCGCTGCTGTACACGTTTGGGCGGCAGGGACTGCTTGGCAGTTCGCTGCAACTGGCGGGCATCAGCATTGCCTTTTCCACCACTGCCGTCATCATGGCGCAGACCTTTGTGGCCCTGCCGTTTCTGGTCCTCAGCCTGGAGGGAACACTGCGCACCGCCGGACAAAAATATGAGACTGTGGCCGCCACGCTCGGTGCCCGGCCGGGCACGGTGTTGCGGCGGATCACCCTGCCGCTGGTGCTGCCCGGCCTGATCTCCGGGGCGGTGCTGTCCTTCGCCCGCAGCCTGGGCGAATTTGGCGCAACCCTGACCTTTGCCGGCAGCCTGCAGGGCGTGACCC
Organism: Arthrobacter sp. PAMC 25486; assembly: GCF_000785535.1. Classification (NCBI taxonomy): domain Bacteria; kingdom Bacillati; phylum Actinomycetota; class Actinomycetes; order Micrococcales; family Micrococcaceae; genus Arthrobacter; species Arthrobacter sp. PAMC 25486. The sequence goes on from NZ_CP007595.1 coordinate 1,802,477, forward strand.
GCACCCTGCCGCTGGAGATTTACCTGCAGCGCGAAACCGATCCCGACGCCGCCGTTGCCCTTTCCTTCCTGCTGATTGCCGTGGCGGTCATTGTCGTGGCTGTGACGTATCGGGCACCCAAATCCCCGCTGCGTTCTTTAGTCGCGGGACGGGGGCGTACCTCATGACCCTTTCCTTGAACGCGGTGCTGGCCGCCCGGAATGTGGAGCTTGCCCTGACCGTGGGCTCTTCCGAAACCGTGGCCGTCATGGGGCCCAACGGCGCGGGAAAGTCGTCGGTCATCCAGATGCTGGCCGGCCTGCTCAAACCCGATTCCGGCAGCGCGACGCTGGACGGGCGCTTACTGTTCCAGTTCAACCCCGGCAGTGTCTGGCTGCCCCCGCATGAACGAGGCGTGGGCGTTTTGGCGCAGGAACCGCTGCTCTTCCCCCACCTGAATGTATTGGACAATGTGGCGTTCGGACCGCGCAGCCAGGGTGCCGGAAAGCGGGAAAGCCACGAGGTCGCCCGCCGCTGGCTGGGTGAGGTGGACGCCGTCGAACTGTCCCGCAGGCTGCCCTCAGAACTCTCCGGCGGGCAGGCACAGCGGGTGGCCCTGGCCCGGGCGCTCGCCACCGACCCCGAGCTGCTGCTGCTCGACGAGCCCATGGCCGCGCTGGATGTCAACAGCACCCCGTTCCTGCGCAGCCTGCTCAAGCGGGTGTTGGCCGGGCGCCGCGCCATCATCGTCACGCACGACGTCCTCGACGCGCTCATGCTCGCCGACCGCATCATCGTCATGGACGGCGGGCGGATCGTGGAATCCGGTCCCACCGCCGCCGTGCTCGCCCATCCGCGCAGCGCCTTCGCAGCATCGCTGGCCGGTCTGAACGTCATCTCCGGTGTCCTCTCCGGCTCCACCCTTTCAATGTCCGACGGCGGATTGGTCACCGGCCAGCCTGTCGGCGGCTTGGGTGCTGGCTCGCTGGGGGACGACGCAAGTGGTGGGCCGGAAGGCATGGCCGCGTTCCCGCCGTCGGCCGTGTCGGTGTTTTTGGCGCCGCCTGCGGGAAGCCCGCGCAACTGCTTCAACGTGACTGTGACCGAGCTGGAACCGCAGGGCGGGCATATCCGGATCCGGGCCGGTGCCCTGGCAGCGGACGTCTCAGCGGCCGCGGTGGCAGAGCTCAAGGTGGAGCCAGGGACCGAAGTCTTCTTCGTGGTCAAGGCAGCAGAAGTGGCCCTCTACCCGGCGTAATCCTCCGGCCCTCCTACCGACGCTCCTGCAGATACGGGGGTGTTTTTGCCGACGCTCCTGCAGATCTGGGGCGATTTTGGGCAACGCTCCTGCAGCGGCTGAGGCAGACCTGGGCCATAGGGGTATTCAGGGACGCAGATCCACCGGCAGGGATCGGTGGACCTGCCACGCGGCGTGCATTTGCTCGCGGGTACCAGCGGGATGCTCGGCAAACCAGGTGCGGGTGAACTGATTGAGTTCAAACTGTCGGCCAATTTCAGGTACAGCAGCATTGCGAGTTTCATGCCAGTGCGTCAGGGCGTCGGCCAGCGTTGCTGTACCGTCGCCGGCGGCAAAAAAGTCGCGCATGTGAGCATCGAAATGGAAACCCGGTCCTAGTTGCTCCGTGAACCAGGCCCGCAGGAGCTGGCTGCAGCGTTGGCCCTTCGGGACCGTCGTGTCCACAGTCAGGGGTCCGGCAAGCTGCTTCGTTGACCGCTTCTCCGCCGGAAGGGAAGGCTGGAGCCTTCCGTCCAGCATCGCTGAGATCCGCTCGGTGATCTGCTCTTTGCCGCCACTTGCAGAGAGTCCCTGGCTGCGGGCAAAGTCTGCCAGTTCGGTTTTCAGCCAGTACCAGCGGGAAAACTCAGCCGCAGTCATCGAGGAGGCGAGGGCCGGACGCTGTGGCTGGTCGGTGGCGGGCATCTCTTGAAGTCTCTTAAGCATGGAACAATTCTGGCCGCTCCTCTCCATCAATGAACAATCGCGACCGACAAATGACACCGTTCCCGCTTTCTGATGCCCGGATCCCGGTATCAGAAAGCAGGAACGGTGTCAGAAAGCGGGAACGGTGTCAGAACTCGGCGGCGCGGCGGGTCGTGCTGCCAATCGCTAACCCTCGCCTGAGCTCCAGTTTTTGGCCTGGGAAACGAAAAACCCCCGGCCGTCTGGCCGAGGGTTTTCCTCATCTGGTTGCGGGGACAGGATTTGAACCTGTGACCTCCGGGTTATGAGCCCGGCGAGCTACCGAACTGCTCCACCCCGCGTTGCGTCCTCAACAGTACATGCGTTTGTCGGAATCACCAACTCGAGGGCCCTCCACCCCCCTCAACCGGTGAGTGTGCGTTGGTGAAAGCCCGGAAGGTGCTGCCGCGTTCGGAGAAAAAGCCCGGAAGGTGCTGCCGCGTCTGGGTCTGGAGGAGTCGGCGTCAGCGGTGGTTGAAGACTGCCGGGCGCTTTTCCATGAATGCCGCCATGCCTTCCTTTTGGTCCTCCGTGGCGAAGCAGGCGAAGATCGAGCGGCGTTCCACCCGGACGCCTTCGGCCAAGGTGGTTTCAAACGCGGCATTGACCGCTTCTTTGGCGATCATGGCCACCGGCTTTGACATGGTCGCGATTGTGGCGGCCGTGGCAAGTGCCTCCTCCAGCAGGGAATCAACGGGCACCACGCGGGCCACGAGCCCTGCCTGCTCTGCCTCCTCCGCCCCCATGACCCGGCCGGTCAGCACCATTTCCATGGCCTTGGCCTTGCCGATGGCGCGGGTCAGCCGCTGCGAGCCGCCCATGCCGGGGATGACGCCGAGCTTGATTTCGGGCTGGCCGAACTTGGCGTTGTCGGCGGCGATGATGAAGTCGGCAATCATGGCCAGCTCGCAGCCGCCGCCCAGGGCGTGCCCGGCCACGGCGGCGATCATGGGCGTGCGGACGCGGGCCAGCTCGTCCCATACGGAGAACCAGTTGGCCTGGTACATCTCCACCGAGGATTTCGCCGCCATCTCCTTGATGTCCGCGCCGGCTGCAAAAGCACGGGAGGTGCCGGTGATGACGATGGCACCCACGGAGGGGTCGGCGTCGTACGCGGTGGCCGCGGCAAGAATTTCCCGGCCCATCGCGTCGCTCAGTGCGTTCAAGGCTTCGGGGCGGTTGAGCGTAATCAGGCCCACCCGGCCGTGTTGTTCGGTCAGGATCTGGGAGTACTGGTTCATGTAAAAAGTTCCGTTCGGTGCTATCGGTTCAGATAAATTCAAGAAGGCAAAGCGGTGGGGTAGTCCAGGCGTCACGGGGCCGTCCGGCGCACAACGCTCAGGCACCGCCCTGGGAAGCCGCCCTGATGGTGTTGATGATGCCGGAGAAGTCTGTCCCGGAACCGCCATGCAGGGAGAACTCGCGGAAGATCTCCTCGGCCGAGCGGCCCAGCACGGCGTCCACACCGGTTGCGTTGAGCGCCTCGACGGCCAGACCCAGGTCCTTGGCCATCAGCGCCCCGGCAAATCCGGGCTGGTAGTCGCGGTTGGCGGGGCTGGTGGGAACGGGGCCAGGGACGGGGCAGTTGGTGGTCAGCGACCAGCACTGGCCCGAGGCGTTGGCTGCAACGTCGTAGAGGGCCTGGTGTGTCAGTCCAAGCTTTTCGCCCAGGACAAAAGCCTCGCTGACGGCGATCATGGACACGCCCAGAATCATGTTGTTGCAGACCTTGGCAGCCTGTCCGGCTCCGGGCCCGCCACACAGCACAATGCGCCTGCCCATGACTTCGAAGAGGGGTCCTGCCGTGGCAAAGTCGTCCTCAGAACCGCCCACCATGAACGTCAGTGTGCCGGCCTCGGCACCCATGACTCCACCGGACACGGGAGCGTCCAGCCCCCTGTGCCCGCCGGCCACCACTATCTCGTGGGCTGTGCGGGCGTCCTCCACGGAGATCGTGGAGCATTCCAGGAACAGGGCCCCCGGCTTGGCTGCCCCCAGCAGTCCCCCGCCCGGCCCTTCGCCTTCAAAGGCAGCAAAGACGTGTTTGCCGGCCGGCAGCATGGTGATGATGACGTCGGCCCCGGCCGCCGCGGCAGCCGCGGAGTCCGCCACCACCACACCGGCCTCAGCTGCCGCCTCCAGCGCCGCTGGCACCACGTCGAAACCTGTGACGGGATACCCTGCGGCGACCAGGTTCGCCGCCATGGGGCCTCCCATGTGCCCCAGCCCGATGAAGGCGACCTTCGTTGCAGCAGCCTTCTGTTCGGCCGCCTTCGTTTCAGTGCGTTCAGACGCTTCATTGCTCATGGCCATCTTCCCTTCACATCGAACTAAAACTGCTTTTAAACCGTTTCCTCAACTGGTGCGGACAGCCCCAGCTCCCGCGCACCCAAATCCGCAAACGCAGCCTCAACCACCGCCGGCGAAACAGCCGCCAAAGACGCAGGCAACCACGCAGGGTTCCTATCCTTGTCGACGAGCTGCGCCCGGATGCCCTCGGCAAAGTCCGGCCAGGCCAGGGCCCGCAGCGACACCCGCAGCTCCTGGTTCAGCACGGATTCCAGCGAACCCAGCGCCCGCGCCCGCCGCAGCGCGGCAAGGGTCACGGTCACCGCCGTTGGCGACTTGGCCGCAATGGTCTCCGCAGCCGCCGTGGCCGCGGGGTCCCCAACGCGGGCCAGCCGCCCAAGGATGGTTCCGGCGTCGTCCGGGGCGTAGCACTCATCAATCCACCAGCGCGCCTTGGCCAGTTCGGAATCCGGCGCCGCCTGCCCCAAACGTCCGACGGCGGAGCTTGCGTTGCGCACGGCCAGCTCGGCCACAAGCGTGGGCAGCTTGGCGGAGTCGACATAGTGGCTGGCCAGGCCCATGGCAATGGCGTCGGCGCCGCTGACCATGCCCCCGGTCAGTCCGGCATGGGTGCCCAACTCCCCCGGCGCGCGGGAGAGCAGGTAGGTGCCACCCACGTCAGGGACGAAGCCGATACCTGTTTCGGGCATGCCGATCCGGGAGCGTTCGGTCACGATCCGGTGCGAGGCGTGCGCGGAAATGCCCACGCCGCCACCCAGCACCACCCCGTCCATGAGCGTGACGATGGGTTTGGGGTAGCGGGCGATGCGGGCGTTGAGGTGGTATTCGTCGCGCCAGAATTGCTCGCTGGAATCTCCGCCGGTGCGCGCGTCGTGGTAAATGGAGACGATGTCCCCGCCTGCACACAGCCCCCGCTCACCGGAACCCGAGATGAGAACTGTTGCAACGGCGTCGTCCGTCTCCCACTCATCCAGCGCCGCCGCAATGGCCAGGATCATGCCGTGGTTCAGCGCGTTGATGGCCTTGGGCCGGTTCAGAATCAGCTGCCCCAAAGCTCCGGTGCGCTGCACGAGAACGTCGTTGTTTTCCATAGACCCATCCTCCACTTCTTAGCGCTCCACGGCCAGACGGCCAATGATCAAGCGCATGATTTCATTGCTGCCTTCAAGAATTTGGTGCACGCGCAGGTCCCGGACCAGCTTCTCCAGGCCGTACTCGCTGAGGTAGCCGTAGCCGCCATGCAGTTGCAGGGCCCGGTTGGCCACGTCAAAGCCGGCATCCGTGGCGACCAGCTTGGCCATGGCACACAGCTTGACGGTGTCCGGGGCGCCAGCGTCCAGGGCGTGGGCGGCGCGCATGAGCATGGTTCGGGAGACCTCGAGGTCGGTGTCCATTTCGGCGATGGCGAAAAGCAGGTGCTGCTTGTCGATCAGCGGCCCGCCAAACGCCTGCCGTTCCTTCAGGTACGCGATGGACTGTTCCAGCGCCGCCCGGCCACCGCCCAGTGAGCAGGCTCCAATGTTCACGCGCCCGCCGTTGAGGCCCTTCATGGCGATGCCGAAACCGTCGCCCTCTTCGCCCAACCGGTTGGCCACGGGGATCCGCACGTTCTCCATCACCACCTGGCGGGTGGGCTGGGCGCGCCAGCCCATCTTCTTTTCGTTGGCGCCGAAGCTGAGCCCTGCCGCGTCATGGGGAACCACGACGGCGGTAATCCCCCGAGCGCCCAGGTCGGCCGTGCGGACCATCACTAAATACCAGGCTGACGAGCCTGCCCCCGAGATGAACTGCTTCGTGCCGTTGAGGATGTAGTCGTCCCCGTCGCGGACGGCGCGGGTGGTGATGGCGGCGGCGTCGGAACCCACCCCCGGCTCGGACAGGCAGTAGCTGGTCAGCTCCGTCATGGCCGTGATGCCGGGCAACCATTTACTGCGCTGTTCGTCGTTGCCGAAGGCGTCGATCATCCAGGCCACCATGTTGTGAATCGAGATGTAGGCGGCGATGGTGGGGTCCACGGCGGCCAATTCCTCGAAGATCAGCACGGCGTCGGCCCGGCTCAACCCGGAGCCGCCATGCTCCTCCCCCACATAGATCCCGCCCATGCCCAGGGCACCGGCCTCGGCCAGCACGTCCACCGGGAAGTGCTTGTTCTCGTCCCATTCCGCGGTATGGGGCGCCAGGGCCGTGGCGGCAAAATCGCGCACCATTTCCACCATTGCCTCCTGCTCGGGAGATGACTGGTTCATAGTGGCTCCTTCTACCGCGTCGTTGCGGCGTCAGTGGTGAGATGGCAGGTGGCCATCTCTTTGCCAGCGGACCCACGTGGGTGAGGGGTCCGCCGTCGTACTTTATTTGGTGACCTTGCCCATCAGGGACGCGACGGGGCGCAGGAAGAGCGGCTGGGCCAGGAACCAGGCGCCGGCCATGACCACCAGGGATGCGGCGAAGATGCCGAAGCCCCACCAGTTCACCTCGTTGGAGGAGGCGTACATGTGGTTCAGGTTGCGCAACGCGCCGGTGGCCAGCACCAGGGTTACGTGGATGACGATGAAGCCCACGAAGTAGAGCATGACGGGGAAGTGCAGGGCGCGGGCCGCGGTGATGGGGTAGATCTTGTTCAGCGTGGTGGCGTTTTTGGGCCAGGCGCCGGACATGCGCAGCCCGGTGGCGATGGCCAGGGGTGCGGCGATGAAGACGGTGATGAAGTACGTCAGCAGCTGCAGGCCGTTGTAATTGACCCAGCCGTCGTCAGTGGGCCAGTCGAGGGAGAGGTATTGCAGGCCGGCGGAGATCGCGTTGGGGAACACGTCCCAGCTGGTGGGCACGATGCGCATCCACTGGCCCGTGAAGAACAGGACCACGATGAAGATGGCGCCGTTGAGCACCCAGAGGGCGTCGAGGGTGAGGTGGAACCAGAGGTCCAGGCTGATCTTGGTGGGGGCGTTCCTGGTCTTGATGACGCCCTTGTTGTTGCGGATCCAGTGGGCGGCGGGGCGCTTGGTGGTGCGGACCGCCCAGCCGGAGCGGATGATCAGGAGGAGGAAGAACATGTTCAAAAAGTGCTGCCAGCCCAGCCAGGCGGGCAGCCCCACGGGGGCGCCGGCGGGCAGTTCCGACTGGCCGGGGTAGGTTTTCATGAAGTCCTGTATTGGGGCGAGGCCGGTGAACCAGCGCGCCACCAGGACCGCAACCGCTAGGAGTAGGATCAGGGCGCCCGCGGACACGCCGATTTTGGCCCACAGGCCGAGGCCGTTCCAACGCTCGGCGATGCCGGCGGCCTGCTTGGTCTTGGGGGTCGACATGGTCTAAAACCTCTTTCGCGTACTTCCGTGGGAAGCGGCCTTGCGGTGGTGCCACCGCTTTGCAACAGTCTCTATTTGTAACAGCTTTGGGTGTGTTTCCATCCATTGTCCGTCATTGAGGGCCACACACCGGACGCTTGGCGAGGCGCCATGCCGGGAGCCGTGCGCGGCGCCGCCTTGGCTCGCTTGCCACGGGAGGCGCCTTGGCTGGTTATTGGGCGCGGGCGGCGAGGGCTTCGATGAGCTGCGGCACCACCGTGAACACGTCGCCCACAATGCCGAAGTCGGCCACATCAAAGATGGGCGAATCCCCGTCCTTGTTGATGGCCACGATGGTCTTGGCGGTCTGCATGCCGGCGCGGTGCTGGATGGCTCCGGAAATGCCAAGCGCAATGTACAGCTGCGGGGAGACGCTGACGCCTGTCTGGCCCACCTGCGCGTGCTGGTCCACATATCCGGCATCGACGGCGGCACGGGAGGCGCCGATGGCTGCCCCGAGGGCGTCCGCCAACTGTTCCACCAGGACGAAGTTTTCCTTGGAGCCCAGGCCACGTCCGCCGGAGACAACTGTCTTGGCGGTGCGCAGTTCCGGACGGCTGTGGGTGGCAGGAGCATCATTGACGGCCGTGACCTGTGCGCCGGGGACCGTGCCCGACAGTGGGACGGTGATGATTTCCACGGCGCCGCCCCCGTCGTTTGCGGGCGCGCCGTCGATGGCCCCCTGGCGCACGGTAATGATGGGCAGGCCGCCCTCCACAGCGGATTCCACGTCATAGGCACCGCCGAAGATGGAGTGGCCGGCCACAACGCGCCCGCCGTCCAACCGCACGGAGACGGCGTCGTTGAGCATGGCACCACCCACGCGGACTGAAAGCCGGGCCGCAACCTCGCGGCCGTCAACGGAGTTGGCCACCAGAACGGCGGACGGTTCGTAGGCAGCAACCGCGGCCTCCAGGGCCTCGACGCTTGGGCCGGTCAGCACCGAAACGGCCTGGGCACCCAGTCCGAGGTAGATCACGCCCGCACCAGCCATCCCCAACTGCACTGTCGTTTCCGGGCTCAGTTCCTGATCGCTGGCGACCACGGCGACGGGCGTTCCGAGGGAGGCTGCCGCAGCCAGCAAGCCCTTGGCGGAAGCAGCAACCGCACCGGCGTGGGTCAATTCAATAAGAGTCAGAATATTTGCCATGGTGTTGCCTTCCTAGACCAAGCGGTTTTCAATGAGGTAGCCGGCCAGCTGCGTGGCGGCCGTGCCATCGTCTGCAATCTTGCGGCCAGCCTCTCGGGCGGGGCGCTCACTATGCGAGAGCACGACGGCGTGCGCAGGCGTCGCAGCCACGCCAAGATCGGCGAGCGAGAGTGTGGCGACGGGCTTGCGCTTGGCCGTCAAAATGCCCTTGAAGTTCGGGAAGCGCGCCTCGGCAGTCCGCTCGGTCACGGTGACCACGGCGGGCAGCGCGGCGGTGACCTGCAACGATCCGCTGTCCCCCGAGCGCTCACCGCTGACCTTGCCGCCGCCAAGTTCGACGGCGTTCAGCCCACCTACCAGAGGCAGGCCCAGGTGCTCGGCAACCATGGCCGGAACCACGCCGCCGCGGCCGTCCGTTGATTCATTGCCGGCGAGGATGACGTCGGCGTTGGTGCCGCGCAGGGCTGCGGCGAGCACCGCGGCGGTGCGGGCGGCATCGGAGCCGGCCAATCCGCCGTCGAGCACGTGAATGCCTGAATCGGCACCCATGGACAGGGCCTTGCGAATGGCCTTGGTGGCTTCATCCGGTCCCAGGGACAGCACCACAATTACGGTGGACTTGTCGGCGTCCTTCACACGCAGCGCCACTTCCAACGCTCGCTCATTGATTTCATCCACCACGTTGTCCGCGGCGTCGCGGTCCAGCCAGCCGGTGGCCGGCACGAGCGTGCGTTCCTCCGCAGTGTCAGGCACCTGCTTGATAAGTACGACGATCTTCATTGATTGCCCTCCCATGTCATGGTGTTGCGTGTCTTCCTGCAGAATACTAGGTAGTACTAGTATTTACTAGGGATCCAAAGTAAATTGTTGTTCCAGCTGGTTTTCTTCCCGTTGAGAAAGGTCGTGCCGTGGCTGCCTCCCCCTTGCCGATGGACCCGATTGCCGAGGCCAAACGCCAGTGGATTGCCCACGGCTGGGCCGATGCCGCTGACGCCATGGCCGCCTATTCCTCCGTCATGCGGGCACACCAGCTCATGTACAGCCGCGTTGACGCCGTGCTCAAGCCGCTGGGTTTGTCCTACGCCCGGCTGGAATTATTACGGCTGCTGTCCTTCACACGCGACGGCGCCTTGCCGATGGCAAGTGCCAGCGCCCGCCTGCAGGTGCATCCCACCTCCGTCACCAGCGTGGTTGACCGGCTGGAGCGCGATGCGCTGGTGCGCCGAGAGGCCCATCCCACCGACGGCCGCGCTACCCTGGTTGTCCTGACCGGCGGCGGCCGGAAGCTGGTGGAGGAGGCCACCACCGTCCTCAACGCCGAGGTCTTCGCCCAACCCGGGATTCCGACCGAGGACCTGCGCAAAATGACGGCCATCCTGGCCCGCTTCCGCCGCGAATCCGGCGACTTCACCGACCCGGTCCAATACCCCGACCCGCTGTAGCATTCTTTCCCCATCGTCGAGGTGTGAGTTCGCGCCCTCTCCGAGGGACGAGGAGAGGGCGCGAACTCACACCTCGACGAAAAGGGTGGGGGCGCCGCGGCTGACCTCGATCGCCACATCCCGGCCCTGTGCCGACAGATACACCAGGTGGCTGGCGGTTTCGGCGAGCGCCAGGCGCAGCGTGAAACCGCGCAGCGAGTCGAAACCACGCGACCAGGTCAGCTCCTTCGACACATCCCAGACGCTCCCGGCCTCACCCGCATCGAGCACGGCGATGACCTCCCGAGAGCGCTCCAGCGTGTGCTCCCGCAGCTGCGCCACGCGTGCCATGAGACCGCGGAATCGGTATTCGTGCGCCGGCAGCACCTCCATGTCCGCCCCGACGCCCATGATGTCCAGGGAGGTGAAGTAGTCACCCAGCGGGTCCACGTGGTTTTGGGCCTCCAGGGAGACGTGCGGGGTGATCTTGGGCAACACATGGTCACCCGTCAGGATCAGCTGGTTTGCCTCATCGACCAGGCAGATGCTGCCCGGCGTATGGCCCGGCGTGGACAGCACCCGCACCTTCAGCCCGGCCACCGGGATGAGTTCACCATCGGCAAGGCGCCGCTGCGGCTCTTCCACGTTGGTCATCTGCGCCCACGTCTCAGCCTGAAAACTGACCTCGTCCAGATACTCCGCCGGCACACCCCACGCCGTAAACTGCTCCCTGTCCTCGGTGACGAAACGACCGGGATCGGAACGCCAATGCGTGGGCAGCAGCTCGTGCTCGCCCAACGCCACCCACGCCCCAGAAGCCTCGCGCAGGCGCGCCGCCATGCCCAGGTGGTCGGGGTGGAAGTGGGTCACCACAATCCCGGTGATGTCCTTTGGGCTGAGACCTGCGGTGGAGAGCCCCGCCGTCAGCACCGCCCAGCCCTCGTCCGAGTCCCAACCAGGATCCACGAGCGCCACCTCACGGGCTCCGCCCCCTGCTCCGCCAGCCGTGTCCCCCACCAGCACGTAGCACAGCGTGTAGCGCATCGGGTTGCCTACGAACGGCACCGGAATGGACCAGACACCGGGCCGTACCTGCTCAACGGCGGGCATCACCTTGGACTGCCATGCCTGGAACTGTTCCTCTGCCGTGACCGTGATCAAGATGTCCTCCAAGTGCTCAGTATGCTTGAAATATCTGTCTCACCCAGGGGTTCCCGGGCCACCGCAGCTGTGCGGGAAAAACGCGGGGCCGGGGCGGCAACCACATGTTTGCCAGCCCCGGTCAGGGCGCCGCGGGCAGCCATATGGGCGTTTTCGGCGGCCTCGGCGAAGGTGAGCACCGGCGTAACGCACGCGTCAACGCCGTCGAACGTGTCAGCCCATTCATCCCGGGTCCGGGCCGCAAAGGCAGCAGCAAGAACTTCCGCCAGCGCACCCCACATGGTGGGATCGTCACGATCGGGAAGGCCGGCGCCGTCCAAACCGAGGCCGTCAACGAGCAGCGCGTAAAACTGCGGTTCGATGGCGCCCACAGCAACATGGCCGCCGCCGGCACATCCATACGTTCGGTAGAACGGGGCGGCCCCGTCCAGCAGGTTCGCCTCGCGGGTGTCGTTCCACATTCCCACGGAGCGCAGTTCCAAGATGATCTGTGAGAGCACGCTGACGCCGTCCACCATGGCAGCATCCACCACCTGGCCTAGGCCCGAACGCTCCCGCTCCCAGAGCGCAGCCAGGATGCCGGTAAGCACAAACATGGAGCCGCCGCCAAAGTCCCCCACCAGGTTCATGGGCGGCATGGGGGCCGCGGCCGGACCCATGGCATGCAGCGCGCCGGTCAGGGCAATGTAGTTGATGTCGTGCCCGGCCCGCTGCGCCAGCGGGCCCTCCTGCCCCCAGCCGGTCATGCGGCCGTAGACGAGGCGCGGGTTCACCGCCAGGCATTCCTCCGGGCCCAGGCCCAGCCGTTCGGCGGTACCCGGCCGGTAACCCTCAAGGAAAACATCCGCCGCGGCAACCAACCCGCGCACCCCGGCCAAGTCGGCGGCGTCCTTCAGGTTCGCCCGGACAGTGGTGCGGCCACGCTGCAGGTGCGTGCCGACGTCGTACCCGCCAACCGGAGGCGCGGGACCGACCACCCGCACCACCTGCGCTCCCATGTCCGCCAACATCATGGCAGCATGCGGGGCTGGCCCCATGGCGGACAGCTCCACCACCTTCAATCCCTGCAACGGACCACCCACCACTTGCTCCTTTCAGCGTCAGCCGCAATCTAGTGCTGCGCCGCGGCGTAGCTGTCGCGCAGCTCGCGCTTGAGGATCTTGCCGGCACCGGACGTGGGCAGCGCCTCCAAGAACTCGAAGCTGCGCGGCACCTTGTACCCGGCAATGTGCTCCTTGCAGTGCGCCTGCAGTTCCTCGGCCGTGGGGTTTTGGCCAGGCGAGAGAACAACGACGGCGTGCACGCGCTCCCCATATTTCTCATCCGGCACGCCAATCACGGCGGAGGAGGCAACGGCGGGGTGCTTGCTCAGGGCGTTCTCCACCTCTGCGGAGTACACGTTTTCGCTGCCGGTCACGATCATGTCCTTGAGTCGGTCAACGACAAAGACAAAGCCTGCGGCGTCGATGTAGCCGAGGTCGCCGGTGTGCAGCCAGCCGCCACGCAGGGCCTCAGCGCTGGCCGCGGGGTTGTTCCAGTACCCCTGCATGACGTGGGCGCCCTTGGCGCAGATCTCGCCGACGTCGCCCGTGGCTGCTTCCTTGCCATCCAGGTCCAGGATGGCAACCTGGCAGTGCGGGGCGGCGCGCCCGCCGGATCGCATGCGGTCGCCTGTGTGGTCGTCCGGCAGCAGCAAGGTAATGACCGGCGATGCCTCGGTTTGCCCGTACGCCTGCGTCATGCGCACCCCGGGGAAACGTTCCTTGGCTCGTTTCAGCACGCCCTCGGAAATGACTGAACCGCCGTAGAGCATGCGCTGCATGGAGGACAGGTCGTAGTTCCCGGCGTCTGGGTGGTCCACGAGGATCTGGATCATGGTGGGAACCAGCAGCACGTCGGTGGGCTTGTGCTCCTCGATGGCTTTGAACACGCTGGTGGGTTCAAAGTACGGCACCATGACGTGGGTGCCGCCCAGGATGGTCATCCCGCACCAGGCGGCGAGGTCGGCCAGGTGGAACATGGGTGCCGCATGCAGCAGCCGCGAACCGGCCTTCAGCAGCTCTCCTGTGGCAATGGTGCCCAGCCCGGAGGTGACGAAGTTCGTGTGGCTGAGCATGACTCCCTTGGGGAAGCCGGTGGTGCCGCCGGTGTAGTACACCCCGGCCAGGTCGTCGCCGCCGCGGTAGGCGTCCTCGACCGGTTCGTTCTCCGCCACCAAGCTTTCGTAGGAGAGCATGCCCTCCGGTGTGGGCCCGTCGCCACAGTGGATCAGGGTGGTCAGTGCCGGGGATTTTTCCAGCAGCAGCGGCGCCATGGGTACAAAGGCGTCGTCAATGAGCAGCACGTGCGTGTCCGAATCCGTCATGGAGTAGGCCACCTCGGCCGGGCTCCACCTGATGTTCACAGGGTTGACGGCCGCCCCGGCCCACGGCACGGCGAGGAGGTATTCGGCGTATCTGTCGCTGTTCATGGACAGGATTCCCACCCGGTCCCCCGCCTTCACGCCGATGCTTTGCAAGGCGCCGGCGAAGCGGGCAATCCGGTCCACATGCTCTTCATAGGTGCGCACGCGGTCCTTGAAAATGGTGGCGATGCCTTGGGGATCCGCCTGCAGGGAACGGTGCAGGCCTTGGGTCATGTACATGGTGACTCCTAATGTAAAAAATCGATGTTGACTTTCAAACAGGAAATTCCAAGCTCGTGCTGCTCGCGTTCAAACTATTTGCCCGTAAACACTCCCGGACGGTTTTCCCCCATGGCCCGCACTGCCTCAAGCAAATCTTCGCTGTGCAGAAACGAGGTGTTCCACAGCGCCACGTGCCGCAGCCCCCGCGCAATGTCCTCCTCGCGTCCTTCATTGAGCACCGCCTTGGCGCCGGCCACGGCCAGCGGTGAATTCGCGGCCATCTCCCCGGCCATCGACAGCGCCGCAGCCATCAGTTCCTCCGCATCGGCGTACACGTCGTTGACCAGGCCGATCTTCTCCGCCCTTTCGGCACCGATGTCCTTGGCCGTCAGCGCCAGTTCGCGCAGATGTCCCTCGCCGATGATGCCACGCAGCCTTTGCAAACTTCCAACGTCGGCGACGATCGCCAGCCGCGCCTCCCGAATGCTGAATTTGGCATCGGCACTGGCCAGGCGCACATCGGCGGCGCTGATGAGGTCAACGCCGCCGCCAATGCACCAGCCGTGGACGGCCGCAATGACGGGCTTGCGGCAGGCGGCCACCGAGCTGATGGCGTCCTGCAGGCTCCGGATGATCCCGAGCAGTTCGGTGCGCTGGGAAGCCTGGGCAGTGGCGCCGGGGCCCAGCTTTCCCAGCCAGGACCCCAACACCTCCTGCACGTCAAGGCCTGTGCTGAAGTTGTTTCCGGCGCCTGCCAGCACCACCGCACGCACGCTTGGATCGGCGTCGAGGGCAGCGAAAACCTGGGGCAGTTCGGCCCAAAAGTCCAGCCCCAGCATGTTGCCGCGGCCGGGCCCGGTTAGATGTACGACGGCGACACCCGGGTTGGGTGCCACCGCCACAGTGAACGCCGACCAAGGGTGGGTGAAGGCGGGTCCGGCTTGGGCGGGCATGTCTGGTTCGGCGGGGCCGGCGGCGGTCCCGCCCGCGGCAACAATGCCCATCAGTACGTCTCGCCTTTCTCGGCCTTGGCCACAAGCGAGGCCGGCGGCAGGAAGTGTTCGCCATACCTGGCCGCGAGCTCACGGGACCTGGCCACAAAACCGGCCAGGCCGCCGTCGTACCCGTTCATGTATTGGAGCACGCCACCGGTCCAGGCGGGGAAGCCGATGCCCAGGATGGAGCCGATGTTGGCGTCCTCGACGCTGCGCAGCACGCCCTCGTCGAGGCATTTGACGGTTTCCAGGGACTCGGCAAAGAGCATGCGCTCCTTCATGTCCTCGAAGGGGATTTCCTCCGTCCCGCCGAAGGTTTCCGCCAGCCCTTCCCAGAGTCCGGTGCGGTGGCCGTCGGCGTAGTTGTAGAAGCCGGCGCCGGCGAGCTTGCCTTTGCGGTTAAATTCCTCGATCATCCTGTCCACAATCGGGTAGGAGGCGTGATCCCGGTACTTTTGCGCGCCGTTCTCGGCTTCCAGGCCCGCCTTCGTCTCCTTTTGGATCTTGGACATGAGCATCAGGTTCAGCTCGTCGGCCAGCTGCAGCGGGGCCGCGGGGTAGCCGGCCTGCAGGCCTGCCTGCTCGATGGACGGGGCGGCGATGCCCTCGCCGAGCATGGCGATGGCCTCGTTCATGAACGTGCCGATCACTCGGGACGTGAAGAAGCCGCGGGAATCATTGACCACGATGGGCGTCTTTTTGATTTGCTGGGCGATGTCGAAGGCCTTGGCCAGGGTCTCATCGGAGGTGTTTTTGCCGGCGATGATTTCCAGCAGCGGCATCTTGTCCACAGGGGAGAAGAAGTGCAAGCCGATGAAGTTCTCTTGGCGCCGCACACCTTCGGCGAGCGTGGTGATGGGCAGCGTGGAGGTGTTGGAGCCCAGCACGGCATCCGGTCCCAGGAGGTCTTGGATTTCCTGGAACGCCTTCTGCTTCACCTCCACGTTTTCAAAGACTGCCTCAATGACCAGGTCCGCACCGGCCGCAGCCGCCGCGTCTGCGGTGGGGGTGATCTTGGCCAGCAGCGCGTCGGCTGCCTCCTGCGTGGACTGGCCCCGCGCCACTGCCTTGTCGGTGATGGTCTTGGAGTAGCTCTTGCCGCGCTCGGCCGCCTCGAGCGAGACGTCCTTGAGCACAACGTCCATGCCGCCGCGGGCACACACATAGGCGATGCCCGCGCCCATCATGCCGGCGCCGAGGACGGCAACCTTCTTGGCCGTGTACTTCTCGAATCCTGCCGGGCGGCTGCCGCCGGCACTGATGTGGCCCATGTCAAAGAAGAACGCCTTGATCATGTTGGTCGACACCGGCCCGGTCACGAGCTCCACAAAGTAGCGCGATTCAATCTCCAGCGCCGTGTCGAAGTCCACCTGGGCGCTCTCCACGGCGGCGGCCAGAATGGCGCGCGGGGCCGGGTAGTTGGCGCCCTTGAGCTGCTTGCGCAGATTCGCCGGGAACGCCGGCAGGTTGGCGGCCAGTGCGGGGGTGCTGGGGGTGCCGCCGGGGATCCGGTATTTGGGGACATCCCACGGCTGCACGGCGTCCCGGTTCGACTTGATCCAGGCCTTGGCCGCGGGGAGGAGCTCCTCCACCGTGTCCACAACCTCGTGGACCAGGCCAACTTCCAGGGCCTTGCGCGGCTTGTACTTTTGGCCCTGCAGCAGCACCTTCATGGTGGCGTCGGCAATGCCCATCAGGCGCACGGTGCGGACGATGCCACCGCCGCCGGGCAGCAGGCCCAGGGTCACCTCGGGCAGGCCGATGACCGAGCCGCGGGTGTCGGCGGCGATCCTGTGGTGCGCGGCGAGGGCAATTTCCAGCCCGCCGCCTAGGGCCGCACCGTTGATGGCTGCGACCACGGGTTTGCCGAGAGTTTCCAGCGTGCGCAGCTGGGCCTTGATTTGCTGTCCCAGCTCAAAGACTCTTTGGGCGTCTTTCGGCGTGGAGTTGATGAGGTCGTTAAGGTCGCCGCCGGCGAAGAAGGTCTTCTTTGCGCTCGTCAGCACGACGCCGGAGATGCCCGCCTTCTCTGCCGTGAGTCGCTCCACCACCGCCTGCATGGAAGCGATGTAATCCGCGTTCATGGTGTTGGCCGACTGGTTCGGGTCATCCAGGGTCAGGATGACGACGCCGTCGGTGTCCTGTTCCCAGTGGATGGTGTTTGTGTAGTTCACTGTTTCCTCGCTCATCGCTTTAGACCCTCTCAATCAAAGTTGCCACGCCCATGCCGCCACCAATGCACAGGGTCACCACGGCCCTGTGCTTGCCTGTGCGTTCCAGCTCGTCCAGCACGGTGCCCAGGATCATGGCCCCGGTGGCGCCGAGCGGGTGGCCCATGGCGATGGCGCCGCCGTTCACATTCAGCTTCTCGTCCGGGATGCCCAGGTCCTTCTGGTACTTCAGCACCACGGAGGCGAAGGCCTCGTTGATTTCAAACAGGTCAATGTCTTCCACCGTCAGCCCTGCGGTCTTCAACAGCTTTTGGGTGGCCGGGGTGGGGCCGGTGAGCATGATGGTGGGGTCGGCGCCTGACGTTGCGGTGGCCACAATCCTGGCCCGCGGCGTCAGTCCCAGCTGCTCGCCCACGGCGGCGCTGCCCACCAAAACCAGGGCGGCGCCGTCGACAATTCCGGAAGAGTTGGCGGCGGTATGGACATGGTCAATCTTTTCCACGGCGTGAAACTTTTGCAGCGCGACGGCGTCAAAACCGCCGGCCTCGCCCATGACGGCGAAGGCGGGGCGCAGGCCGGCCTGCGATTCGGGCGTGGATTCGGGGCGCATGTGCTCGTCATGGTCCAGGACGACGAGGCCGTTCTGGTCCGTCACGGGAATGACGGAGTTGGCGAAGCGACCCTCCTGCCAGGCCTTGGCGGCGAGGCGCTGCGAGCGCACGGCGTAGGCGTCGACGTCCACGCGGCTGAAGCCTTCCATCGTGGCGATGAGGTCGGCGCCGACACCCTGGGGGACGAAGTAGGAGTCGTAGTTGGTGGCCGGGTCCATGGCCCACGCGCCGCCGTCGGACCCGATGGGCACGCGGGACATGGATTCCACGCCGCCGGCGATGATGAGCTGGTCCCAGCCAGAGCGCACCTTCTGCGCGGCGACGTTGACGGCTTCCAGTCCCGAGGCGCAGAAGCGGTTGAGCTGCACGCCGCCCACCGTGTCCGGCAGTCCGGCGGCAATGACGGCGGTGCGGGCGATGACAGCACCTTGGTCGCCCACCGGTGAGACGACGCCAAGGATCAGGTCGTCGATGAGTGTTTCGTCCAGTCCCGGGTGGCGTTCGCGCAATGCGTTGATCAGGCCAACCACCAGGTCAATCGGCTTGGTGCCGTGCAACGACCCCTTTTTGCCGCGGCCGCGCGGGGTGCGGATGGCGTCGTATACAAATGCTTCCGGTATTGCTTGTTCGCTCACGTGAGCTTTCCTTCCATTGTCATCCCTCCCGCTTCGGCGCGGGCGGACGGTTGGCCGAACTGGTTTGTTGATGTCTGGCGGGGTGGGCCCCACACCGCGAGGGCCCCGCCTCGAGCTTGCGAGAGGTGGGAGCGGTGAGGGATTAGAGGGAGCGGGCGATGAGTTCCTTCATGACCTCATTGGCCCCGGCCAGCACGCGCAGCACCCGGTTGTCGGCATACATGCCGGCAATGGGGTACTCCATCATGTAGCCGTAGCCGCCAAACAGCTGCTGGCAGCGGTCCACCACCTCCGCTGTCCGGTCGGTGATCCAGTACTTGGCCATCGACGCTGTGGCTGCGTCCAGCCCGCCGTCAACGTGCCGGGCGATGCAGTCGTCAAGGAACACCCTGTTGACCCGGGTATTCGTGGCGCATTCGGCCAGCTCGAAGCGGGTGTTTTGCAGCTCGAACAGCGGCTTGCCGAAAGCCTCGCGGGTCTTGGTGTACTCCAGCGTTGCCTCCACGGCGGCCTCGCTCATGGCCTGGGCCAGGATAGCGGTGATCAGCCGCTCCTGCGGCAACTGGTTCATGAGCTGGTAAAAGCCCTTGCCCTCCTCTCCGCCGAGGATGTTGGCCGCCGGGACGCGCATGTTGTCAAAGAACAGTTCGGAGGTGTCCTGGCCCTTGAGGCCGATCTTGTCCAGGTTCCGGCCACGCTGGAAACCGGGCGTCCCGCCGTCGACCTCTGCCACGAGCAGCGACATGCCCTTGGCACCCTGGGCGGTGTCGGTCTTGACGGCGATGACCACCAGGTCGGCGAGCTGGCCGTTGGAGATGAAGATCTTCGAGCCGCTGACCAGATAGTCGTCGCCGTCGCGCACGGCGCGTGTGGTGATGGCCTGCAGATCGGATCCGGTGCCGGGTTCGGTCATGGCGATGGCGCCCACCCATTCCCCGCTGCACAGCTTCGGCAGCCAGCGCTGCTTCTGTTCCTCGGAGGCGTAGGCCAGCAGGTAATGGGCCACGATGCCCTCGCTGACGGCAAAGCCCAGGCTGCCGGCGCCGGCCATGGTTTGTTCCTGCAGGAGCAGGGCCAGGTTGGCGAAGCTGCCGCCGCCGCCACCGTATTCCTCGGGGATGGACATGCCGCACAGGCCAAGCTCCCCGGCCCGGGCGTAGAGGGCCTTGTCGGGAAAGCCCTGCTCCTTGAACTTCTCCTCAAGCGGGGCGACCTCCTTGGCGAAAAAATCGTGCAACAGGGACCTTACATCGAGCAGATCTTCATCGATCCAGGCCGAAGTTAACTGAGTTGTTGACATACCGCCAATAGTGCAAGACTATTGACACCGTGTCAATAGGTGACGCAAGTCTTTACTTTCCATTCATGAAAGCGATGACCATGACAGCTGAAATCCCCGCCCCCTATGCGGCCATCACGTACTCGGTCGCCGAGCGCATCGCCACGGTTTCCCTCAACCGGCCCGAATCCCGCAACGGCTACACGCTCACCATGGCGCACGAGCTCGAGCACGCCTTTGTGGCCGCCGACGCCGACCCTGCCGTCCAGGTTGTCGTGTTCACCTGCGTGGGCAAGGACTTCTCCGTAGGCGCCGACCTCAGCGGCGGCGGCTTTGACATGTCCATGACCGATTCCCCGAGCGATTGGCAGGAACCTGCCGGGCGCTGCTCCAACACCATCTTCGGCATGAACAAGCCCGTCATCGCGGCCCTGCGCGGTGTCTCGGTGGGCGGCGGCATGACCATCACGCTCTCCTGCGACTTCCGCCTCGCCTCCACCGATTCCCGCTTTTCCTTCCCGTTCAGCCGCCGCGGCATCTTCCCCGAGGGCGCCTCGGTTTGGTACCTGCCGCGCCTGGTGGGCGCATCCAAGGCCGCCGACTGGATGCTAACGGGCCGTCTGTTTGGCGCCGATGAAGCGCTCGACGCCGGACTTGTCACCTCGGTGCACGAACCCGACTCCGTCCTGGAGGCCGCTTACGCCTTGGCCCGGGACATGATCGCCAACACCTCCCCCGTGTCCACGGCCGTCATCAAGCAAATGCTCAACCGGCTCAGCGGGCTCGACTCCCCCATCCCCGTCCACGCCCTGGACTCGAAGTTGATTGCCGGGCTGCCCGCACACAGCGACGCCGTGGAAGGCGTGACGTCGTTCCTCGAGAAGCGCCCGCCTGCCTTCCCACTCACGGTGCCTGAGGGCATTCCGCAGTGGCTCCCCTGGGTCAGTCCTGTCATCACAGAGACAGACACCACGCCGTGACTCTTCCCGACGAATCCCGCCGGCAGCGGCTCGCTCCCGACGAGCGGCGCCAGCAAATCTTTGTGTGCGCCCAACGGCTGTTCACCGAACGGGCCTACGAGGAGGTCTCCGCGACCGACATTGCGGCCTCGGCGGGGGTGGCGCGCGGGCTGATCAACCATTATTTTGGCAACAAGCGCGAGCTTTACCTTGAGGTCATCAAGGTCAGTTCCACGGTGTCGGAGGTTGCGGTGGCGTCACTGCCCGACGGGACGCTGGATGAGCGGATCGAGTTGGCGGTGGCCTGGTTCCTGGATTCGCTGGAGAAGTCCGGCGGGGCTTGGCTGAGTTTTGGCGGGGGCAGCATGGGGCGCGATCCGGACCTGGAGAAGATCCTGATCGCGGCGGAGAACGAGTCCATTGAGCTGCTGATTGAGGCGTGCGGGCTGTCCGGGCGGCGCGACGGGCGCGAACAGATCCGGGCCATGTTCCGCGTCTACGCGCAGCTTGCACGCAGCGGCGGGCGGGAATGGCTGCTGCGCAAGACGCTGACCCGCCCGCAGGTGCATGCGCTGTTGGCCAGCACTCTGCGGGTCATTGTCAGTGACGCCGTCCCCGCCATCTAGCTCCTCCGGCGCTCCCCCGACGCTCGCTCACATATGGGGCACTTTTGGCCGACGCTCGAAAATTGTCAAGCTGTGTGGAGTCACTAGGCTATTTTTTGGGGTTCTTCGGGTTTGGGGAGGTTGATCCCTACGTGTTGGGCTGGGGCTGGTGTGGTGGGTCGTTGGCGGAACCTTCCTGGGTTTTGTTCGTAGTATTCCTGATGGGTTTTGTCACGTTGGTTCCAGAGCTCTTTCCAGGATCCGTCGTGGACTTGTGCTGGTGAGAACAAGGCGATGCCGGAGTGTTTATGGTCGGTGCTGTACCAATGCACGTAGTCGGTGAGGTACTCTCTGGCGGCCTCGAGGCTTTCGAAGATTCGCGGGTAGTTGGGCCGGTATTTCATGGTCCGGAAACCAGACTCACTGAAGGGATTGTCGTTGGAGACGTAGGGCCGGTTGAAGGTGAGTTCCACGCCGTGGGCGGTGAGCGCGTCACGAAGCAGGTGTGACTTCATGGCAGGGCCCGAATCCGCATGGACCACTTGCGGGGCGCCGTACCGGGCGATGGCGGCCTCGAACATCTTGACGGCGAGGTGGTCCGCCTCGCGTTCCTCGATCCGCCAGCCGACGATCTCCCGGGAGTAGATATCCATGATGGAGTAGACCTTGAAAACCGTTCCCTGCCACTTGGAATAGACGTCGGTGATGTCCCAGGACCAGACCTGGCAGGGGCCGGTGGCCTTGAGAACGGGCTTCTCAGCGGTGCCGCGTTTGCCGCCGCGTTTGGTCGGGACTGTGGGGCGTGCGTTCTGGTCCTCGTACTCTGCCGCGATCCGCCACCAGGTGCGGCGGGAGGCGATCATTACCCCGTTGTCCCAGGCCGTGGCGAAGGAATGATCCACGGAGTTGTTCTTCTCCCAGCCGGCCAGGATGAACTCAAGAATCCAGTCCTGATGGATGGTGCTGATCCGGCTTTCATAGGCCCGGTCCCCCTGGTGGATGGGGTTCTGGACGCCTGGGCGGGGATTGAACCTGTAGTGCCAGGTCCCACGCGATACACCCGCAAGTTTCAGGGCCGTCCGCTGGGAACCGGTGACCTCTTTCAGCTCCAGGACGAGAGTGTTCTCAGCGGCTATGAACGCTTCTGAGCGCTCGTCGGGGGCGTATCGGGCTCTGGCACGTTCAACTCGTGCAAGAGCCCTATAGCTTTTCCCAGTGCTGAATTTGACCCTTCTAGCTCAGCAATACGCTTCTGGAGTTTTTCGACTTCGACACGATGGGCGGCTATCTCTTTCGCGCGTGCTTTTTCAAACGCGGAGAGTTCACGATTTGTTGGGACCATACCTCCATGCTCTCGCGGAATCAGGCCCCGGTCGATATCTCCCTGGACCACCATCGTGCGCCATCTGCGGAAGATCCATTCGGAAATCGAATGCGAGGCAAGCCACTCCCTCCGTGACCCATGCGGCTGCAAATAGTACTCATGCACGAACTCACGGATCTCTTCACGGGTAAATCCCTTGTTATCAACGGCCACGGTCGGCTCCTTCAATCAACGGTTAATGAGTGACTCACAACCAGCTTGACGCAGAGGGGCTCGCTCACATAGGGGGCACTTTTGGCCGACGCTCGCTCACATAGGGGGCACTTTTGGCCGACGCTCGCTCACATATGGGGCACTTTTGGCCGACGCTCGCTCACCTCAGCCCAATCCTTGGCCCAGCTGGCCCAGTTCATCCGCTGCGCCGCGTCGCGCCAATGAGTCCGCCCGAAGGAACACATCAAGCGACTCTGGCACGACCCGGCGGTTACTCCCCACGTTGCAGTATTCGATGTGGCACCCTCCAAAATCGTGTTCAGATACGGCAGGGACACATTCGATTGGTCGGCAACCTGGTGCGGGTGAGATCTGTAGGCAATGGAGCAGCCCGTCCCGCTTGGACAGCCGCTCTCGCACTTCCCGAGGATCAGTGCGAGAGCGGCCGCCGAAATACCCCCACTGCTGAGCGAGCGTCCGGGGAAAGACCCCCGTATGTGAGCGAGCGTCGGAAGGGGTAGGAGGCGCGGGGAGGTGGCGGGAGGCTACTGATCAACGTAGAGGTCGATCATCAGCTCCGCGGACGGATCCACGGCGTAGCCGCTGAAGTCCTCCATGCCGCGGGACCGGAGCAGGTCCTCGTCGATAATGGTCTGGCCCGTGAGCTCCCGGCTGTTGGCGGTTAGAACGGCGTGGGCGGCATCAGCCATGATGGCCGGCGTGCGCGAACGCCGGATCATCTCATCGCCGCCCAGGATGTTGGC
This sequence comes from Arthrobacter sp. PAMC 25486, assembly GCF_000785535.1. Classification (NCBI taxonomy): domain Bacteria; kingdom Bacillati; phylum Actinomycetota; class Actinomycetes; order Micrococcales; family Micrococcaceae; genus Arthrobacter; species Arthrobacter sp. PAMC 25486. Next base: position 1,826,002 of record NZ_CP007595.1, read on the forward strand.
CACGGCGGCCGTGGCGATGGTGGTGCGCGGCCACAACGCATTGGAGGCCACCCCCTGCGCAGCGAACTCCGCCGCAAACCCCAGCGCAGTCAGTGTCATGCCGTACTTGGCCAGCGTGTAGGCCGGGTTGGCACCGAGCCACTTCGGGTCGAAGTTCAACGGCGGACTGAGCGTGAGGATGTGCGGATTCTCCGCCTCCAACAGATGAGGCAGCGCAGCCTTAGACAACATGAAGGTGCCGCGCACGTTGACGTCCTGCATGAGGTCGTAGCGCTTGGCTGAAACCTTCAGCGTGCCGTCCAAGGAGATAACGGAAGCGTTGTTGACCACGATGTCGATCCCTCCGAACATGGCCACTGCCTGCACCACGGCGGACGCGATCGTTTCGTCATCACGGACGTCACCCACCACGGCAAGGACCTTCCCGCCGGCAGCCTCGATCGCGGCGGCCGCGGTGTGGATGGTGCCCTCGAGACGCGGATCCGGGGCATCGGTTTTGGCGATGATCACCACATTGGCACCGTCGCGCGCCGCCCGCTCGGCGATGGCCAAACCAATGCCGCGCGAACCACCGGACATCAGGATCGTCTTGCCCGCCAGCGAGTCCGGCCCTGCGCCCGGCTGGCTGGACGTCTCCCCAGCCGGGAACGGCACCGAGGTGCCGGTGGCACCCAAGTCGCCGTCCGCCGTCGCGCTTCCCAACCCGGCGCTTCCCAACCCGGCGCTTCCCAAATCCTTAGATGTTTCGCTCATGACCCCTCCAATACGGTTCGCGCAGCTCGCGCTTCAAGATTTTCCCTGTCGCATTGCGCGGCAGTTCCGCCACAAAATCCACCGAGGTGGGGCACTGGTAGTGGGCCAGGCGCTCGCGGCAGAAGGCGATGATGGCCGCTTCCTCCACCGTACTGCCGGGCGCACGCACCACAACAGCCTTGACCGTCTCCACCCATTTGGGATCCGGGACGCCGATGACGATCCCCTCCGCAACACCGGGCGCGGCCATGAGCACGTTCTCCACCTCGGGGCAGTAAATGTTCTCGCCGCCGGAGATGATCATGTCCTTGAGCCGGTCCACCATGAACAGGTACCCGTCCCCGTCCAGGTGCCCGATGTCGCCCGAGCAGAGGAACCCGTCCGCCGTGAACGCTGCCGCCGTGGCGTCGGGGTGGTTGAGGTAGCCCTTCATATTTTGCGCCCCGCGGACCTGGATCTCGCCGTTGGTGCCGATGGGAAGCACCTCGTGCGTGACGGGATCGGCAATCCTGATCTCCAGGCCCGGCAGGGCACGCCCCACGGACGCCAGCACCTCGGGCCGAGGCGGATGCCGGTGGTCGGAGTCCTGCATCATGGTGCCGATCCCGGACATCTCCGTCATGCCAAACACGTGCGCCAGCTCCGTGTTGGGCCACACGTTGAGAGTTTTCTCCAGCAGGGGCAGCGGCATGGGCGAGGAGCCATACGCAATCTTCTTCAGGGGTGCCATGGCGGCCGCGGCCTGGGGTCCCGCGGCGAGCACGGCCTGGATGACGGCGGGCACTAGGAAGGCGTGCGTGGCACCGTCGGCAATGGCCCTCATCATCGACGGGCCTGCCGGGTCGCGCAGGTAAATGGTCTTGACGCCGGCGTAAATTCCGGTCTGGAAGTAGCACGAGCCGCCCACATGGAACATGGGCATGCCCACCATGTTCACATCGCCGGGCACCATTCGGAACCCCGCGTTGGACACCTCGCTGTGCACGTTGACGCTCCTGTGCGTCAGCTCCACGCCCTTGGGCCGGCCCGTGGTGCCCGAGGTATACATGATGAGCACGGTGTCATCCGGGTCCACGTCCGCCCCGCGCATTCCACTTCGACTCCCCTTTCCATGGACGACGGCGTCCCCTCCTTCCGCATTCTCGGCGGGTTTTGCTGTGCCCGAGGCAAGAAACGGCTCGTATTCGTCGTTGTCCCCGCCGATGGCGATGGTGCGGTTCACAGGTTGTTCGGCAGCTGCCGCCTCCATGACCGGTTTGAGTTCAGCGCCGTAGAAGACGATTTTTGGGGCGGAATCCTCGAGGATGTAGGCCAGCTGGCCGGGCGCCAGGCGGAAGTTGCCCACCACCGTTCCGGCGCCCAAGGCTGCCGCACCAAAGGTCAGCTCCACGATGGCGAGGTGGTTCAGGTCAAACGTCATGATCCTGTCCCCGCGTTTGATGCCGGCCTTCTGCAAGGCGTCGGTGAGTTGGTGGATCCGTTCCTGCCATTGGGACCAGGTGCAGCTGGTGCTGCCAAAGATCACGGCCTCGGAGTCGGGCTTTTGTTGGGCCCAATGGTCAAGCCTGTCCTGCAAGAAGACCGGGGCTTCGAGGGTGTCAAGTGTCATGTCAAGCCTTTCTGTGGTGCCGGCGTCGCTGCCGGCTGCTTTCGAAGGAGGAGTGAAACTGACTGCGGTTTATGTGAGCGAGGGTTGGCGAAAAGTGCCCCGTATGTGAGCGAGCGTCGGTGGGTGGGGTTTAGGAGGCGGGGAGGTGCCAGGCGGGTTTGCGGCGCTCCAGGAACGCTGCCATGCCCTCCGTTGCCTCGTCCGTGGTGAACAGCCTCGAGGACAGCGCAGCCATGTCCTCGGCGCCAGTGTTCAGGGCGGTAAGCATGGGGGCGGCGGCCAGCTTCTTGCTTTCGGCCAGGCCCTGCGGGGAGCCCTGCCGGATGCCAAACAGGATGGGTTCCAGCGCCGCGTCCACATCGTCCGCCGCAACCGTGATGAGCCCGGCGGCCTGCGCCTCTGCGGCGTCGAAGGTTTCGCCCGTGAGGTAGTAGCGGGACACCGCCCGGCTATTCATCCGCGGCATGGTGGTCAGCGAAATGATGGCCGGGCCCAGCCCAATCCGCACCTCGGAGAAGGCGAAGGTGGCGGCCGAGTTGGCCACGACAATGTCGCACGCACCCAGAATGCCCAGCCCGCCCGCCCGGGTCATTCCGTCGACCCTGGCAATGACGGGCACCGACACGGTGAGGATGGTGCGCAGGATCTGTACGAGATCCCGGGCACCTGCCTCGACACCATGGGCCCCGGCTTCCTTGAGGTCCGCTCCGGCGCAGAACACACTGCCCGTGTGCGTGAGGAGAATCCCGCGGACGCTCCCGCCCGTGGCCGCGGCGGCATGTTCCAGCCGGGCCACGAGCTCGCCCACCAGCTGGCGGGACAGGGCATTGCGGTTGCCGGGGGAATCCAGGGTGAGCGTGGCGATGCCGGCGTCCACGGCGTAGCGGACGAGTTCGGCTGCTTCTAGACTTCCAGCCATGACTCAGTAGCTCTTCGGCAGGCCGAGCGAGTGCTGGGCGATGAAGTTCAGCACCATTTCGCGGCTGACGGGCGCCACCCGGCCGATCCGGGCAAGCCCCAGCATCTGGGCCAGGCCGTACTCTTTGCTCAGTCCGTTGCCGCCCATGGACTGGATGGCGACATCGAGGGCGTTGATGCTGGCCTCGGCGCCGGAGTATTTGGCCATGTTGGCGGCCTCCCCGGCGGCCTTGTCTTCGCCGGCGTCGTACAGGGCCGCGGCGCGCAGCATCATGAGCCGGCTCAGTTCCACCTCGATGTGGGCCTTGGCCAGCGGGTGCGCGATGCCCTGGTGGGCACCGATGGGCTGGCCCCACACCTCGCGCTCCTTGACATACTCCACGGCCTTGTTGATGGCGTAGCGGCCCGTGCCCACGGCGATGGCGGAGGCCATGATGCGTTCCGGGTTGAGTCCGGCGAACAGGGCCTCGAGGGGTGCGTCTGAGCCGCCGATCAGGGCGCTGGCGGGGAGGCGGACGTCGTCCAGGAAAAGCAGGTACTGCTTCTCCGATTCGATGATGTCCATTTCCACTTCCCGATATTCAAAACCGGGGGTCTCGCGGGGCAGCACGAACATGGCGGGGCGCAGGCGGCCGCTGCGCTCATCCACGGTGCGGGCCACGATCAGCACGTAGTCGGCGTTGTTGACGCCGGTGACGAAGACCTTGCGGCCGTTGAGCACCCAGTCGTCCCCGTCGCGGCGGGCGACGGTGGAGATGTTGTGCGAGTTGGAGCCGGCGTCGGGCTCGGTGATGCCGAACGCCATGACGATGGAGCCGTCCGCAAACCCAGGCAGCCAAACCCGCTTTTGCTCCTCCGTGCCGTACTTGGCGATGATGGTGCCGCAGATGGCCGGGGACACCACCATCATGATCATGGAGGCGCCCAGGGCGGAGGATTCCTCCAGCACGGCGGCGAGCTCGTAGATGCCTGCCCCGCCGCCGCCATATTCCTCCGGCACCGAGACGCCAAGGAACCCGGCCTCGCCCAGTTCCTGCCACATTTCCGTCATGCTTTCCCCAGCGCGGGAGTGCTTCGTGGCGTATTCAGGGCCGTATCGGCCCACAATGTCACGCACTGCCTCGCGCAGCGCCTGCAGTTCGTCCGTTTCCACAATGCTTGATTGAATGCTGCTCATTCTTGTCTCCTCATCAAATATCCTGCCATGTGTTTTATTCGCCCGCCGCGTCAACCACCGCGAGCACCATGCCCACATCCACGTTCTGGCCCACCATGACCGGCAATTCGGCAACCACCCCGTCGGCGGGCGCCCCGATGGTGTGCAGCATCTTCATGGCCTCCAGCACCAGCAGCGGCTGGCCCGCCGTCACCGCATCGCCGGCCTGCACGTGCACGCTGACCACGGCGCCGGGCATGGGCGCGGTGAGCGATCCCTCCGCCACGGCCAGGCTCGGATCCGGGAAGCGCTCCGCCTCGACAAAGGTGACGGCCCCGCCGTCGCCGTCCACCTCAATCACCGTGCCGGTGCTCGTTGCGTAGTGCGCCACCTGCCAGGTCCGCACCAGCCCGTCCACCTCCAGGCTCACCTTGTCTGCACTGAGATGGACGACGCCGGTCCCTCCGAAGCCTTCCGCCTCCAATCCGCGCCGGGTCAGGGCATACCTGATGGAGTGCTCCCCGGCGGGGCCCGCCAACGTGGTTGCCTGCGGCATGGAGGGCAGATTGCGCCAGCCGCTGGGCATGCCTCCCAGCACCCCGTTGCCGCGGGCTTGGACCCGGCGCAGCGCGACCCCGGCCAGGGCGGCGGCGAGCGCGGCCAGTTTTTCCTCCCCCGACCCGGCAACCGGTGCGGCCAGGGTTTCCAGCCCGTGGGTGTTGAGGAAGGCGGTGCCTGTCTCCCCCGCCAGAAACGCATTATGGCGCAGGATGTTCACGAGCAGGTCGCGGTTGGTCCGCACCCCGTGGATGCGGGCCGCGGCGAGAGCCTTGGCGAGTGTGCGGGCCGCCTCGGTGCGGGTGGGCGCCCAGGCGATGAGCTTGGCCAGCATGGGGTCGTAGTGGATGGACACGGAGGAGCCGGCCTCAATGGAGGAGTCCAGCCGCAGCCCCCGCTCGCGGACAGGGAGCGCAAAATCCGCGGCCACCCCGTCGACCTCAAAGCGCCGCACGGTGCCGGTCTGCGGCGCCCAGCCGGCGGCCGGATCCTCCGCGTAGAGCCGCACCTCGATGGCGGCGCCCCCCACCATGCCTGCAGGTGGGGCCGGCTGCGCCTCCGGCAGCTTTCCGCCCGCGGCCACCTCAAGCTGCAGTGCCACCAGGTCAAGGCCCGTGGTGCATTCGGTCACGGGGTGTTCCACCTGCAGGCGCGTGTTCATCTCCAGAAAGTAAAAGCGGCCCTGCTCATCGGCCAGGAACTCCACGGTTCCGGCACCCACATAGTCCACGGCCTTCGCAGCAGCCACGGCCGCCTCGAACAACTTCTGGCGCATGCCGGGTGTGCGTTCCACCAGCGGCGAGGGCGCCTCCTCCACCACCTTTTGGTGGCGGCGCTGGATGGAGCACTCACGCTCCCCCACGGCCCACACCGTCCCGTGCGCATCGGCCATGATCTGAACCTCCACGTGGTGGCCGGTTTCCAGGTACGGCTCGCAGAACACGGTTCCGTCGCCGAAGGCGCTCGCAGCCTCCGTGCGGGCGGCCGCCATTTCGGCGGGAAGATCGGCCAGCGCACGGACGATGCGCATGCCTCGCCCGCCGCCGCCGGCCGAGGCCTTGATGAGCACGGGCAGCTGGGCCTCCGTGACGGTGGCCGGATCCAGCTCCGTCAGGACCGGCACACCTCCCGCAGCAACCAGCAGCTTGGCTGAAATCTTGTCCGCCATGGAGTCGATGGCGGCAGGAGGCGGCCCGATCCAGATCAGCCCCGCGGCCTGCACGGCCCGGCCGAAGCCCGCGTTCTCCGAAAGAAAACCGTAGCCCGGGTGAATGGCGTCGGCCCCGGCCTGCAACGCGGCGGCAATGATCAGATCCCCGCGCAGGTAGGTCTCGGAAGCGGCCGTCCCGGGCAGGTGCACCGCGGTGTCCGCGTCCAGGACAAAGGGGGCTCCGGCGTCGGGCGTGGAAAAAACGGCCACGGTGGAGATGCCGCGCTCCCGGCAGGAGTGGAAGACGCGGCGGGCAATCTCGCCGCGGTTGGCGACGAGCACGGAATTGATGGCCTGGGTGATGGGCTGGTTCATGGAGGTCATCCTTGGCTCACATCCGGAAGACGCCGAAGCCCTCGGCGCCCTTGATTTCGGTGGTGGCGATGGCGGAGAGCGCCATTCCCAGTACGGTGCGGGTGTCGCGGGGGTCGATGATGCCGTCGTCGTACAGCTTTCCGGACAGGAAGGTGGGCAGGGATTCGGCCTCGATCTGCGCCTCCACGGCGGCGCGCATCAGTGCGTCCGCGTCCTCGTCGAAATCGCGGCCGGTGGCTGCCGCGGCGGCCCGGCCCACGATCGACATGACGCCGGCCAGCTGTGCGGCCCCCATGACGGAGGAGCGGGCGGAGGGCCAGGAGAACAGGAAGCGGGGGTCGAAGGCGCGCCCGCACATGCCGTAGTGGCCCGCGCCGAAGGAGGCACCCATGAGCACGGACAGGTGCGGGACGGTGGAGTTGGAGACGGCGTTGATCATCATGGAGCCGTGCTTGATGATGCCGGCCTGCTCGTATTCCTTGCCCACCATGTAGCCGGTGGTGTTGTGCAGGAACAACAGGGGCGTGTTGGCAGCGTTGGCGAGCTGGATGAACTGGGCCGCCTTCTGCGCCTCGGCGGAGAACAGCACGCCGCGGGCGTTGGCCAGGATGCCCACGGGGTGGCCGTGGATGCGGGCCCATCCGGTGACCAGGGAGGTGCCGTACAGGGCCTTGAACTCGTCAAAGTCGCTGCCGTCCACCACGCGGGCAATGACCTCGCGGGGGTCGAACGGCACCTTCAAGTCGGAGGGCACGATGCCAAGCAGTTCCTCTTCATCCATCAGGGGTTCCACCGACGGCGCCGGCGCGGCACCCCTTTTAACCCAGTTGAGCCGCGCCACAATCCGGCGACCGATCCGCAGCGCATCCATCTCATCCAGGGCGTAGTAGTCGGCCAGGCCGGAGACTCGGGCGTGCATGTCCGCGCCGCCCAGGGATTCGTCATCGGAGTCCTCCCCCGTGGCCATCTTGACCAGCGGCGGGCCGGCCAAAAACACCTTGGAGCGTTCCTTGATCATGACGATGTGATCGCTCATGCCGGGAACGTACGCGCCGCCGGCGGTGGAATTGCCGAACACAAGCGCGATGGTGGGGATGCCTGCGGCGGAGAGGCGGGTGAGGTCACGGAACAATTTGCCGCCGGGAATGAAGATTTCGCTCTGCGTGGGCAGGTCGGCGCCGCCGGATTCCACCAGTGAGATGACGGGCAGCCGGTTTTCCCGGGCGATGTCCAGGGCACGGAAGATCTTCTTGGTGCTGTACGGGTTGGAGGTGCCGCCCTTGACTGTGGGTTCGTGGGCAATAATCATGCACTCCACGCCCTCCACCACGCCGATGCCGCTGACAACGCTGGCGCCCACATGGAACTTGGTGCCCCACGCGGCCAGCGCGGAAAGTTCCAGGAACGGCGAATCCCGATCCAGGAGCATCTCCACCCGTTCCCGGGCCAACATCTTCCCGCGCCTGCGGTGCCTTTCGACCGACTTGTCGCCGCCCGATGCCAGGACCTTGGCGTATTCGCCGTCCAGTTCGGCCAGCTTCGCTTCCATGGCAGTGGTGTTGGCTGTGAAGTCCGCGCTGCGCGGATCAATGGTGGTGCGCAATGCTGTCACAGAAATTCCTCCGGGATATCGAGGTGGCGGGCACGGAGCCATTCGCCCAGGGCCTTGGCCTGCGCGTCAAAGCGGGCGTTCGACGCCACGCCTTCCCCGAGCAGGCCGCGGATGACAAAGTTCACGGCGTGCAGTTTCGGCAGCACGTGCCGTTCAATCTCCAGCGTTTTTGTTTCGGGCAGCAGATCCCTCAGCCGCTCCACGGTGAGGGTGTGTACCAGCCAGGGCCAGGCATCGTCGCGCTCGACCCACACGCCCACATTGGCGTCGCCGCCTTTGTCACCGCTGCGGGCCGCCGCGACCCGCCCGAGCGGGGCACGCGCCGTCGTACTTCCCTGCCGGAATTGCGGGAGGGTTGGTTCCTCCACAGTGGCAAGGGCGACGGCGGATGGCACAGTTCCGGGGTGGGGCGGGACTTCCGCTGTGGTTCCGTCGGGCAGCGTGACGAGGTGCGGGACCGCTGTGGCGCGGACCCAGCCGGGTGTGTAGACGCCGTAGGGAGCGGCGTCGCCGGGCGGGGCGGTCAGGTGGAAGCCGGGGTAGCTGGCCAGGCCGATCTGGACGGCGGCGTTGGAGAAGGCGCGGCCCACGATTTTCGGGTCCTGGCCGCGGGCCACGCAGTGCAGCATGGCGCTGGCTTCCTCTTCCGTGGCGGCGTCTTCGTGGTCGGTGCGGGCCAGGGACCAGGTGGTGCCGTCTGGAACTGCGTGCCCGATCTGGCTTTGGATGAGGGCCGCCTTCTTCTCGATGTCCAGGCCGGTGAGGACAAAGGTGACCTCGTTGCGGAAGCCGCCGAGGGCGTTGATGGAAACCTTCAGCGTGTCCGGCGGGGCCTCCCCGCGGACGCCGGAGAGGCGCACCCGGTCGGGGCCGTCGTCGTCGAGCGCGATGGAGTCCAGGCGCAGGACGGCGTCCGGTCCGGCATAGCGGGCGCCGGTGATTTCGTAGACCAACTGGGCCGTGACTGTGCCCTTCGTGACGGCGCCGCCGGTTCCCGGGTGCTTCGTGATCACGCTCGATCCGTCTTCTTCGATTTCCGCGATGGGGAAGCCGGGGCGGCGCATGCCCTCTAGGCGATCGAAGAAGGCGTAGTTGCCGCCGGTGGCCTGGGTGCCGCATTCGATGACATGGCCGGCGGCCATGGCCCCGGCGATTTCGTCGTAGTCCGTGGCTTTCCAGTTGAAATGGTGTGCGGCGGCGCCCACCACGAGCGAGGCGTCCGTGACGCGTCCGGTGACGACGATGTCCGCGCCTTTTTTGAGGGCCGCGGAGATGCCCCAGCCGCCCAGGTAGGCGTTGGCGGACAGCGGCGTGCCGGTGCTTGTGGTGAGGCCGAGCTCCTCTGCGCGGTCGATGAGGTCATCGCCGTGGACGTGGGCGATCCTCGCCTTCACTCCCAGGGTGGCCGCGAGTTCCTGGAGCTTGGCGGCGAGGCCTGCCGGGTTCAGTCCGCCGGCGTTGACCACAATCTTCACGCCCTTGTCCATGGCCAGGGCCAGGCTTTGGCGCATCTCGGCCAGGAAGGTTTTTGCGTAGCCGGTGCTGGGGTCCTTGGCGCGGTCGCGGGCCAGGATGAGCATGGTCAGCTCGGCCAGGTAGTCGCCGGTGATGACATCAAGGGGGCCGCCCTCCAGCATCTCCTGGAACGCGCCCGCCCTGTCGCCGTAAAAGCCGGAAGCGTTGGCAACGCGCAGCACGCTCATGCTTGTGGCTCCTGCGAAACGGCTGCCGTGGTGGACTCCCCGGGCCGGGCCAGGCTCTGCCGTTCCTCGGGCTGCAGGCCGTCACTCTGTCGTCCCTCCCTCTGTCGTCCCTCGCCGGGAGGCCCGGCGAACGCCTGCACAATGTCCAGCCACGTCTCCGCGTTGGGCCCAACGGCTGTGAGGGCGAGGTCGTCGCGGTGCCGGCGCTGGGTGGCCAGCAGGCAAAATTCTTCCGCCATTCCGGTGACGCGTTCTGCGGCATCCTCCGGGCCCCAGGTCCACGTGCCGCCTGCGGGGCTTTCGAGTTCGACCCGGAATTCCGCTTCAGGTGGCGATAGTTGGTGCAGTTTGAAGGCAAAGTTCCGGGTGCGCACGGCCAGGTGGGCAATGTGCCGCAGCCGTTCAGAGGGCTGGCGGCCGGCACCCAGGGCGTCGGCAATGTCCTGGCCGTGCGCCCACGTCTCCATGATGCGCGCCGTCGCCATGGAGGTGGCGCTCATGGGCGGTCCAAACCAGGGCAGCTTGGCACCCGGGGCGACCCTGCGCAGGGAAGCTGCCATCCGGCGTCGTCCATCCCTCCACTGCGCCAGCAACTCAGCGGGCGGAAGGGCAGCCATCCCGGCGGCGGCGGAATCGATTGTGACGGCCCCGGACTGGAGCCCGGCGCCCAGCGCGGCGAAGGCGGCGGCGTCACCATTGGCGGCGGCCGCGGCATCAATCACGACGGCGTCCGTCCAGGCCAGGTGGCCGATCTGGTGGGCGATGGACCAACCCGGCGCGGGCGTTTCACGGGACCAGTCCCCAGCCGGCAGCTCGGCCAACAGCCCGTCAAGCACCTGCGCCTCGGCCTCGTAATCGGCCAGCACATCCGCCACATCCACCACAGTCCAACTCCCTCGTCGTCCCTACGCTGCACACTCGTACTGCAAGTATGTGACCTGGTTCATAATAAAGCAAGCGTGCTTGATTGTTTCTATTTCGTGCTACCGTCCTCGTGTGAGCAGAACAGTCATGGCACCCCAGCAGGACCGCAGCCGAGCCACGCGGGAACGGCTGCTGGAGAGTGCCGTGACCCTACTCTCGGAGACCGGCTGGAACAACACCACGGTCACCACGGTGGCCGCCCATGCGGGGGTTTCGCGCGGCGCCACGCAGCATCACTTCCCCACGCGGGACGACCTCTTCACAGCTGCCATCGAACACATGACCGTGGCCCGGGTCCACGAAGTCCGGACGGCACTTGCCATCCATTCGGGCGGGCGCGCCCCTGTGCGGGAGGTGCTGGATTCGCTGGTGGGCTTGTATACCGGCCCCCTGTTCAAGGCGGCCCTGCAGGTCTGGACGGCAGCCGCCGTCGACCCTGTTGTACGTGAGCACATCATCCCGCTGGAGCAGACCGTGGCAAGGGAGGCGTTCCGGCTCGCGTCAACGCTGCTGAACATCGATCGGGAGAATCCGCGGCTGCGCGCCATCGTGGCAGCCACCCTGGACCTTGGCCGCGGGCTTGGCCTGGCCAACATTTTGACGGACGACGCTGGCCGCCGTACCTGGGTGCTCGACGCCTGGTGCACGGAGCTTGAGGCAATCATCACCGCAGAATCCCCCACCCCCTAAAACGCTCCCTCACTTCCAGGGCGCTTTTCACAAACGCTCCTGCACCTCCGCTTTTTGCCGCTGCCCGATAAGATCATTCCAATGCCATTGGGGCATCGGGAATGGCAGAATTGAAACGGACACCACATGAGCACAACAGGCGGCACCGCAGCTTCAGGAACTGAGTCTTCCGGGAACGGTTCCTCCGGCACCAAGGTCCTGATCAGCCTGGCCGCCGCGGTCATTGTCCTTTGGGGACTGGGCAGGATTTCATCCATTGTGGGACCGGTCTTTTTGGCGCTGATCCTGACCATTTGCGTCTATCCGCTCAAGCAGCGCCTCATGGCACGCGGCGTCCCGCCGGTGCTGGCCACCATTTCAACGATTCTGGCTGTGTACGCCATGATTGGGGCGCTGGTGGCCTCCCTGTGGGTCTCCGCCGTCCAGCTCACCAAACTGCTGCCGCAATTTGCACCCCAAATAGCCGAACTCCGCGACGATCTACGGGTCTTCCTGCACGACTCCCTGGGGATCGGTGACGACCAGGTCCGCGCCATCGTCAATTCCATTGATTTGCGGGTCCTGCTCGACACCGCCTACAACCTGCTCGGCAGCGCCATGAACATGGGTTCCGCAACGGTGTTCTTGCTGCTATTGATCATGTTCATGAGCATCGACGCCACCTACTTCCCCACGATTCTGGCCGTCGTGAAAGAGAAGCGTGCGCCCGTCGTAGAAGCTCTGTCCAACTTCGCAAAACTCTCCCGTTCCTTCATGATCATGACCACGATCTTCGGCGCCATCGTGGCGGCGCTGAACCTGGCGCTCCTACTGATCCTGGGCGTTCCGGGCGCCGGACTGTGGGCGCTGCTGGCCTTCGTCTGCGGCTTCATCCCGTTCATCGGCTTCTGGATCTCCCTGGTCCCTGCCGCCATTATGGCCCTGCTGGCCGGCGGACTGCCCACCTTCATCGGCGTCGTGGCGTTCTACGGGGTCATCAATTCCCTGATCCAGTCGATCATCCAGCCCAAATTTGTCTCCGGCTCGGTCAATCTGAACATGACGCTGACATTCCTGTCAGTCATCTTCTGGTCCGCCCTGCTGGGTCCGCTCGGTGCCCTGATGGCCGTCCCTCTCTCACTGCTTGCCAGGGCAATACTCGTTGACTCACACCCGGAATCCGCATGGCTGAAACCGTTCATTGGCGACGTCAGCGAGTCCAAGGCAATGCTCGTGGCCCAGCGGGCGGAAGCCAAGGCGGCCAAGGGGGCCAAGGCCTGACATCCGGTCCGGTTTCACGAGCCACGCAAAAATTCCAGGCACGACGGCGGGAAGTCACCTTTCACGGGCCGCCCGCCTCGCACCGTCGTCACCGACTGGCCCGCCAGCGGGGCAACGCTCATCACCAGGTGAGCGAGCGTTGCCCGAAAATGCCCCATAAGTGAAGGAGCGTCCGCCAAAACACCCCGTTATCTGCAGGAGCGTTTGGAAGTGGGGGCGGAGGTGGGGGCGGACGTCGGTGTGGGATGCGGGGCTATTGGAGGTTCGAGGTCAGCCTGGCCGCGCTGTCCCAGAACTTCTCCCAGACGGGACGCTTGACCCAGTCGGCCAGTTCCAGCTCGCGGCTGTTGGCCCGGTAGCCGTCCTCGATCCCCCGCAGCTGCACCACAAAGGCCCGGCTGTGGATGAGCACCGAGATCTCCATATTCAGCGAGAACGACCGCACGTCCATGTTGGAGGAGCCGATCACTGCCACATCGGAGTCGATGCTGAAGTGTTTGGCATGCAGCACCTCTGGCGCCTTGTACAAATAGATCTTCACGCCCGCCCGCAGCAGCGCCTCGTAATAGGAGCGTTGGGCGTGGTAGACCATGGCCTGGTCGCCAATCTCAGACACAAACAGCTCCACCGACAGCCCCCGCCCGGCAGCCGTGATAATCGCCATGAGCACCGAGTCCTCCGGCACAAAGTACGGGCTGGTAATACTGACCCGCTCCGTCGCCTGGTGGATCATCGCCACAAACAACTTCAGGTTGTTGTCATTTTCAAAGCTGGGCCCGCTCGGCACAACCTGCGCATCGACGCGGTGCGGGGCCGGATCCAGCACCACGGGCGAGGTGTCCAGCACCAGCAGTTCATCCGTCTCGCTGAACCAGTCGGTGACGAAAACGGCGTCCAGTTCCCGCACGGCGGGCCCATGGATGCGCATCATGAGCTCATGCCAGCGCAGCCCGCGGGCAATGTTTTTCTTCTTGTTGTAGCTCTCGTGCACCAGGTTTTGCGAGCCCGTGAACCCCACCTGCCCGTCCACCACCAACAGCTTGCGGTGGTTGCGCAGGTCGATCCGCTGCCAGTGCCCCTGCCACGGGCGCAGCGGCAGCATGGCGTGGTATTCGGCGCCCATCCCTGCCAGCCGGGACAGGGTTTCCTTGCGCCCCGGGTTCATGAGCGAGGCCAGGTGGTCGCTCATCACCCGCACCGTCACTCCCCTGGCCGCAGCCCGGGCCAGCGCGTCAAAGAACGGCCGCGTGGCGCCGTCGTGCACCAGGATGTAAAACTCCACGTGCACGTATTTCTCGGCCCGGTCAATCTCCGCCGCCATCGCCGCGATGGAACCGTGGTAGTCCGGGAGAAGTTCGACGTCGTTGCCTCCCACCATGGGCAGCGCACCGAGCGCGCTGTTGAGGGTCACCATGCCCGGCAGGCCTTTGGGCCAGTCTTCCTTGTGGCTGAACTGGTCGAACCCCTCGGTGCGTTCCAGGAACAGCTCATTGACAAGTTTTTGCTTGTCCCTTCGCGCCTTGGGCAGCCGTGAAAAGCCAACCAGCATGAACGCGACCAGGCCAACGTAGGGGATAAAAATGATGGTGAGCATCCAGGCGATGGCCGTGGCCGGGCGGCGTCGGGCCGAAATGTAGGCAACGGCAACGGCGCCCAAAATGAGGTGTCCCGCCAGGAGGATCCAGGCCCACGTCTCCGGATCGATCATCATGTATTTCCGCTCTCTGGTCCGGTCATGGATGGCAAAGGCGGCGGGCACACACGGTGCCCGTCGCCTTTGTTGATCCTACCTACTGGTGCCGCCGGGGGAGCCTACGGCTTGGCGTAATTGACGATGAATTCGCTCAGCAGCCGAGTCCCGTAGCCGGTGGCGCCGCTGGGACGCCAGGACTCGTCGGAGTCGCTCTTCATGGTGCCGGCAATGTCCAGGTGCGCCCACGGGGTGCCCTTGACAAACTCCGAGAGGAAAAGCGCCGCCGTGATGGCGCCGGCCGTGGGTCCGCCCATGTTGGAGATGTCGGCGATATCCGAGTCCAGTTGCTTGCGGTAGCGGGTTTCCAGCGGCAGCTGCCAGATGGACTCGCCCGAAACGCCACCGGCCGTCTTGATCTGCTCCACCAGGGGCTGGTCGTTGCCGATCACGGCCCCGACCAGGGTGCCGAGGGCGGCCATGGCGGCGCCCGTGAGCGTGGCGGCGTCAACAATGGCGTCGGGGCTTTCCTCCATGGCCAGGGACAGTGCGTCCATCATGACCAGGCGGCCCTCGGCGTCGGTGTTCTTGACCTCAACCGTGGTGCCGTTGCGGGCCTTGAGCACGTCGCCAAGCTTCGTGGCCGTGCCGGAGGGCATGTTGTCGGTGCAGACCAGCCAGGCACTGACCGCTGCCGTGGCGCCCAGGTCCCGCAGGCCGGTCATGGCGGCCAGCACTGCTGCGGAGCCCGCCATGTCCATCTTCATGGCCAGGTGCATGGGGTCGGAAGGCTTGAGGCTGATGCCGCCGGAATCGTACATGATGCCCTTGCCCACCAACGCCAGGTTCGCCGTGGGTTCGCCGTCGGGCACATAGCGCAGCACGATCAGGCGCGGCTCCTCGAAGCTGCCGACATTGACGCCCAGCAGCCCGCCGCAGCCCATCTCAATGAGCGCTGCCAAGCCGTACGTTTCCACGCTGAGCCCGAATCCGGGCCCCTGTTCGGCCGCAAAGTCGGCGTACTCCGTGGCCGTGAGATGGCCGGGAGGGTTGTTGGCGAGGTCGCGGGCCAGTGCGGCCGAGCGGGCCAGGACCTTGCCACGGGCGGCGCCTGACTCGGCACCAACACCCGCACCTACAATTTCAAGGCTTTCGACCGCAAGGGACGTGGGCTTGTTTTTCAGGGCATTGAAGCGGTACCGGGCCAACAGCGCACCCTCCACCGAGGCCTGGGCGGCCAGCGCACCATCAACGCCGTGCCCGTCCGGGAGCACCAGCGCCAGGTTCACATGGCGGGCGGCGGCCGCGGCAAACGCGGCAGCGCCGTCCCGCAACTCATCCACGGTGCGGGCGGCACCGCTGCCGGCGCCCACGGCGAGTACCGCCGTCGTGCCTTCACGGGGCAGCAGCAATGCCTGGCCGGCAGCGCCGGTAAATCCGGCGGCAGCCAGGGCATCTCGGCCCAGACCCAGTTCGGTCGGGACGTCCCCTTCAGTGGACACGTAATATCCGACGGCGGTGGCCGCCCCTCCCAGCGTCGTCGCGGCGGAAACGGTGGGATCCAGCTGCAGGGATGGTGCCGGATCGTAGGATTCCGGGATGAGCTTGTTGGGTGAATGTGCCATGGAAGAACAACCTTTCAAGGGAATGCGGGTTGACTGCTGGGCGAAGAAGGGGCCGGAGGGTGGGCTAGGAAGCCGGGCCCCACGGGATGCCGGTGACGAACCAGAGGATCAGGAAAGCCGTCCACACAACAATCAAGACCACCGTGTACGGCAGCATCATGGCCACGATGGTGCCCACGCCCGACTTGGGGCGGTATTTCTGGGCGAAGACCACGATCATGGCAAAGTACGGCATGAGCGGGGTGACGATGTTCATAGGTGAGTCCCCCACGCGATAGGCGGCGAGAACTGCCTCCGGCTCGATGCCAAGGCGCATGAACAGGGGCACGAAGATCGGGGCCAGGATGGCCCAGGCCGGCAGTCCGCCGGGCATCAGGATGTCGATGATGAGGGCGACAATGACGAAGCCGATCAGCAGCGGGATGGGTCCGAAGCCGGAGGTTTCCAGCCAGTCGGCCATGCCCACGGCACCCACAGTGGCCAGATTGGTGTAGGCGAAGTAGGCGATGAACTGGGCGATGACCAGCAGCAGGAAGATCAGCCCGGCCAGGTTGGCGAACGTCTTCACAATGGGGTTGATGATGTCCATGCTGTTCTTGATGGTGCCGGCGCCCAGCCCGTAGGCGATGCCGCAGCCAAGGAACACGATCATAACCAGGAAGATGATGCTGTCCATCAGCGGGGCGGCCACAATGAGCGAGCCCGTTTCCGGGTTGCGCAGGGGACCCCAGGAGGGCAGCGAGAGGACAAGCACGACGGCGGCAATCCCCACCGCCGTGTAGAGAGCCCACAGCAGGCCCTTCTTTTCCTCCTTGTTCAATGCGCCGTCCTCGTGCCCGGCTGATGGGCCTTCGTAGACGCCCAGGCGGGGTTCGACGAACTTGTCCGTCAGGATGGTGCAGATGATGGCTACGAGGACCGTGGAGGCGATGCTGAAGTACAGGTTGGCCGTCACGTCGAGGTTCCGGGCCGGATCCATCATGTGGATCGCCTCGTTGGTGACCTCGGTGAGCATGCCGTCCAGCGGGGTGATCAGGATGTTGACGCCAAAGCCTGCCGCCACACCTGAGAAGGCTGCGGCCAGGCCGGCCAGCGGGTGCCTTCCCAGGGAGTGGTAAATGGCTGCGCCAAGCGGGATCAGGACCATGTAGCCGGCGTCGGTGGCGATGCTGGAGATGACACCCAGGATCACGATCACGAAGGTGATCATGCTGGGATGCGTGACCAGGACCAGCTTACGGATCAGGGCGGAGATCAGCCCTGCTTCCTCGGCCAGGCCCACACCGAGCATGGCGACGAGGATGACCCCCACCACGCCAAAGTTGGTGAAGTTGGTGACCATGGAGGTAAAGAGGAAGCGGATGCCGTCGGCGTCGAGGAGGCTGCGCACCTTGGTGGTGACATCGTCGATCTCGCCCGTGACAATGTTGGCGCTTTGGAACGTTGCGCTGGCGCCTGCCCAAGAGAAGGCGACGGACAGCACCATGACGATCCCGATAAGAATCAGGAAGATGACTGCGGGGTGCGGAACCTTGTCCCCCACCACCTCAACACCCGTCAGGAACTTCTCAAGCACCGACTTCTTTTGCGGCTTGAGCGCCGCCTCTTTACTAGCCATGGTGTATCTGCCCCAATCAAAAGGTCAAACGGTTATGCCAGGGCCTTGGCCTTGAGCTGGGTGTACTCGGACTCATTGATGGTGCCGGCGTCGAGCAGGGACTTTGCCGCTGCGATCTGGTCGGCCGGACTCTGGGTGCCGGCGACCCGGCGGAGGTATTCCTCAGTGTGCTGCTGCGCAGACGCTGCCACCTTGACACTTCGTTTGGACATCCCGGCACCGCGGACAATGATGTAAATCAGTGCCGAAATATACGGGGTCACCAGCAGGAAGAATATCCAGATTGCCTTGAAAATTCCGGAAAGTGATTCATCCCGGAAAATGTCGGCCACAATCTGAAACAGCAGGATCAGGTAGGCCAAAAACAAGAAGGCAATGGTAATGGACCAAAAAACTTCAAAAAACTGCATTATTTTCCCCAATAAATTCGGTAGTTACGGCGTGCCCGAGGCGTCGCCAGCAGGACCAGACGTTGATCCCAATCAGTGATGATGCTGTCAGAATAGCAGCCCTTCACAGTATTTTGTCCCCTACAAAGGTCACAATCTACATACGGTAGAACTTCGCGTCACAATTGTCCTGCCACTCCTTGTTCACTAGCCTGTGCCTATGAGTGAAATAGCTACAATGCTGGTAATTCTGACAATTACGATTGTCATATTTGTTTGGAATAAGATTCCCGTTGAAATAGTGGCCATTGGTGTGGCACTGCTGCTCTTTGCCACCGGGATTATCGACATTGATGACACATTTTCAGGATTTGGCTCCCAAACTGTGGTCCTCATCGCCGCCCTATTTGTGGTGGCGGAGGCCATCGACGCTGCCGGCATCACCACCTGGATGGGCGGGTTGCTGGTGCGCTTTGCCGGCGACAGCCGTCCCCGCCTGATTGCCCTGATCATGCTGTTCACGGCGTTTCTTACCGCCGTTATCAGTGTCAACGGCGCCGTGGCCGCATTGCTGCCAATGGTGGTGGTGCTGGCCGTGCGCCTCGGCCGGGAACCCGGCCAGTTGCTCATGCCCATGGCCTTTGCCGCGCACGCAGGATCCTTGCTGGTGTTGACCGGTTCGCCTGTGAACATCCTCATCCTTGAGGCGGCCATTGGTGCCACGGGGGATGGCATTGGCTTCTTCGAGTTTGCCCTGGTGGGGCTGCCGCTGCTCATTGGCACCATTCTCATTGCCATCTACCTGGGACCGAAGCTGCTGCCGCAACGGGTTCCGGAGGCAACGCCGAAGGATCTGAGCAACCATCCGCGCGTCATACTGAGCCATTATTGGCCGGATGAACACGAACTGACCAGGCTCCGCATTCCGGCTGCAAGCACCCATGTTGGGCACGCCATCGAGGGAGTGCTTCCGGCAACCCGCGGTGATGTACACCTGATCAGCGTGCAAAATTCTGCGGGGAAGCCTCTGACACGGGACACCCTGGAGGCTGGCAATTACCTGGTGGTCCGGGGAACCGCCACGGACATTGCGGACTTCGCGGTGGAACACGAGATGAGTGTGGAGTCTGCAGGCGAAAACGGCGTTGCCTGCGGGCTCGTCAGCAAGTCCTTTGGCGTGGCGGAGGTGCTTGTATCCCCCCGGTCAAACCTCATCGGCACCGATGTTTACCCCGGCATGGTCACGGAGAGCGGATCCCTGGTGGTGCTGGCACACCAGCGGGCCGGAAAGGCCACTGCCGGCAACACTCCTGCCACACGGGCCACAGGGGTCAAGGCCGGCGACACATTATTGTTGCAGGGCAGCTGGGTGGCTCTCGACAAGCACACGCAGGACCAAAACGTCCTCCTCGTCGACTCCCCGGACGCCATCCGCCGCCAGACGGTCCCGCTTGGCCCCGGAGCCATCCCGGCACTGGTGATCCTGGCCGCGATGGTCGTTATGATGACGACCAACATCGTCCCGGCTGCCGTCGCGGCGCTGCTGGCAGCCATGGCCATGGTGCTGAGCCGCGTTGTCACGATCGGTCAGGCGCACCGATCCATGGCCTGGCAGACCTTGATCCTGGTGGCCGGCATGATCCCGCTCTCGGCCGCCATCACTAAAACAGGCACCGCCAAGATGCTTGCCGACGGCATTGTCACCCTCACCGGCGGCGGCAGCCCCTACCTGCTGCTGGTCGGCATCTTCCTTGTCACGGCCGTGCTGGGCCAGCTCATCAGCAACACGGCCACCGCGCTGATCATCATCCCCATCGCCTTGTCAGTTGCCACGGAGGCGGGCCTGTCACCCATCACGGTGCTCATGTGTGTCAGCGTGGCGTCCGCCGCGGCGCTGCTGACGCCCATCGCCACTCCGGCCAACATGATGATCATGCGCCCCGCAGGATACAAGTTTGGCGACTACTGGAAGTTCGGTGCGGTCATCATGGCCCTCTACCTGGTGGTGGCGGTGTTCCTGGTGCCGGTGTTCTGGCCCTTCTAAACCTGCCACCCAGCCCGCCGTCGAATCTAACCCTGCGACCCAGCCCGCCGTCGAATCTAACCCTGCGACCCAGCCCGCCGTCGAATCTAAACCTGCCACCCAGCCCGCCGTC
This sequence comes from Arthrobacter sp. PAMC 25486, assembly GCF_000785535.1. NCBI lineage: Bacteria > Bacillati > Actinomycetota > Actinomycetes > Micrococcales > Micrococcaceae > Arthrobacter > Arthrobacter sp. PAMC 25486. The sequence continues at coordinate 1,846,188 of NZ_CP007595.1, forward strand.
GAATCTAACCCTGCGACCCAGCCCGCCGTCGAAAAATGATCGCGGTTCCGCCAAATGATTCTGGGATTCCGGGAGCAGAAAGCGTGATCGGGATCATTTCCCCAAACGAACTTTGCCGGGAAACAGAAAAGTCCCCAATCCGAAGACTGGGGACTTTCCTTGTGGAGTTGCGGGGACAGGATTTGAACCTGTGACCTCCGGGTTATGAGCCCGGCGAGCTACCGAACTGCTCCACCCCGCGATGTGATTATTACTTTACCGTGCATTGTCTCGCAGGCAAAACTGTGGACACGTGACGTTCATCTCCCCTGCTGCCGACCAGGGGAAAGGCCCCGGACCAAGTGGTGCGTCCGGGGCCTTTCAGTCATGCACGACGCGGAACTAGGGTGCCGCGCTCGGCGAGGGCGTCGCCTCCGGTGCTGGCGTTGCGCCCGCACCTTCCGCGGCCAGCGCTGCGGCAATCGCAGCCTCCAACTGCTTCTGGGCCACACCGTAGGCGGCAAAGTCACCCTTGGCCAAGGCGGCCTGTCCGGCCTGCAGGGCCGTGTTTGCGTCACTGAGCGCCTGGGTGAGGGCCGCATTGTCACCGGCCCCGGGCGTGGCGGTGCCGCCTTCCGCGGAACCGCCTGTGCCGGGCTTTTGGACGCCAACATCGCCCGCGGCGGCACCGGAGTCGCCACCAAACAGCTTGTCCAGGGCCTCATTCAACGTGGGCGCATAACCAATCTTGTCACCGAAGGCCACGAGGACGCGCTGCAGCGTGGGGTACGACGTGGAGCCCGTTGACTGCACATAGACCGGTTGCACATACAACATGCCACCGCCCATGGGGAGCGTGAGCAGGTTGCCGTTGATGACATCGGACTGTCCCAGCTTCAGCACGTTCAGCTGCTCGGAAACAGTGGGGTCGGACTGGAAGGTGTTTTGCACCTGACCGGGACCGGGCACCTGGGTGGCATCCGGCAGCTGCAGGAGCTGCAGCTTCCCGTAGTCGGGGCTTTTGACACCCTTGACGTTGCCGGCATCACCGTTGGCAGCCATGAAGCCGTACAGGATGTTGCGGGAATCAGTGTTCTTGACTTCCTGCGGAATGAAGTCGGTGGTCAAGGAGAAGGCAGTCTTATCCTTGCCCGGCATCTTCAATGACAGGTAGTACGGGGGCTGCTTGTCAACGGCCTCGGTGGTGGGGTCGTCCGGGACGCTCCAGGCCAGGGTGTTTTTGAAGAAGTTCGTGGGATCCGTGACGTGGTAGCGCCCCATCAACTCACGCTGCACCTTGAACAGGTCCTCCGGGTAGCGCACGTGGGACATGACGTCACCCGACATTTCCGTGAAGGGCTTCACACTGGTGGGGAACACCTTCTGCCACGCCTTCAGGATCGGGTCCTCGGTGTCCCAGGCATACAGGTCAACTGAGCCGTCGTAGGCATCAACCGTTGCCTTGACGGAGTTGCGGATGTAATTGATGGACGCGTTCGGCAAGGGAGCGATGCCGCCGGCTGCGGTCAGTGAGTCAGTGGTGGCTTCCTGAAGCTGCTGCTGCTGCGAATACGGGTAGTAGGAGCTGGTGGTGTAGCCGTCCACAATCCACTTGACCTTGCCATCAACAATCGCCGGGTAGGGGTTGCCGTCCAGGGTCAGGTACGGGGCAACCTTGGCAACACGTTCGGCCGGGGTGCGGTCATAGAGGATCTGTGACTTTTCGTTCACGCCGTTGGTCAGCAAGAGGTCCGTGGATTGGAACTTCAGCGCGTACATGACGCGGTTGAACCAGTTGCCCACGTTGGGACCGGCCTGGCCTGTGAACGTTGTCAGGGTCTCGTCCGAGGCGTTGTCGGTGGCTGCCGGGGTGTTGCCCTGAGGGCGGTCCAGCTCGATGGGATCGGTCCCCTCCGGGGCACCCACGATTGAATAGTCGGTGGTGGACTGGCCGAAATAGACGCGCGGCTGGTAGCTGGTGTCCGTGCCCAGCTTGCCCACTGAGGGTACGCCCGACTGCATGAAGACCGGCTTGCCGTCCGAGGTGACGGTATTGCCATAGGCCGCCACAACACCATAACCATGCGTGTACACCAGGTGCTGGTTGTACCAGCTCTGCTGGTCCGGGCTGATGCCCGCGGGGTTCAGTTCGCGCACTGCGATGACAGCGTCTTGGACCTTGCCGTCGATCGTGTACCGATCAACGTTGAGCGTCTTGGGGAACTTGTAGTACGGACGGTACTGTTCCAGCTGCGCAAAGGTTGAAGAGATCAGGTTGGGGTCCAGCAAACGGATGTTGGCTGCCGTGTCGGCATCCTGGCGCAGCGCGCCGGCTTCCGCATCAACCTTGGCGTTGTAGGGGGTGACCTCCATGCCGGTCAGCCCGTAGGCGTCACGGGTCATGTTGATGTTGCGCTCAATGTAGGGCAGTTCCACGTTGCCTTCAGAGGGCTTGACCTGCCATTCCTGCACGGCCCACGGGTAAATGCCACCGGCCACGATGGCAGTGACAACCAACATTCCGGTGCCGATCAGCGGCAGCTTCCATTTGCCCATGAAGGCGGCAATGATGAAGAGCACCGCGACAATGATGGCTGCCGCAGCCAGGATGGCCTTGGTGGGGATGACCGCGTTGACATCTGTGAACATGGCACCGGCACGGTAGCCGCCGTTGTCCTGCACGGTCCCGTAGCGTCCCAGCCAGAAGTTGGCACTGAGTAGCAGCAGGAAAACACCGGCCAGGATGGCAATGTGGATCTGGGCCTGGCGGGACGTGAAGATGCCGCGCTCTGTGAGCCGGATGGCACCGTAGAGGTAATGCGTGAGCAACCCAGTGATAAAGGCGATCACGGTGACGCTGATCAGCATGCCCACCACGAAGCCGAAGAACGGCAGTGTGCTGGTGTAGAAGCTGATGTCCAGGCCAAATTCCGGATCGGTCTTGCCGAACGGGACACGGTTCAGGAACAGCATGACCTTGTCCCACTGGGCCATGGCGGCAGTCCCGGCAAACAGTCCAAAGACCACGGGTACACCGATCATGACGACGCGGCGCACCGGCTCAAGCTGCATCTGGTAGCGGTTGAGGTTGTCCTCACGGGCGCTGTCGGGTGCATAGATCGGCCTGGCCTTGTAGGCGGCCCGGATGGAGAAGTACACCCCCAGTGCCATGATCAGGAACCCTGCGAGGAAGATCAACAGCTTGGCAAGGCGCTCAGTCCAGAACACGCCGGAATAGCCCAGCTGGTTGAACCACAGGAAGTCCGTGTAATAGCCGGAGAAGATCGCGATGGCAATGACCAGTGCTGCGACCACCAAAATGGTGGGCAGCAGGGCGCTGCGGCGCTTCGGCCGGACAGTATTGCCGGGCGGTGGGGATGGGCGGGATGTCACTCTCTACCTCTTACTCAACTGATGTACTTGTATCTACTGGTCTCACGAACGGTTCGTGAACTATGTTCCGGATGATGCTCAATCGTTACTCGCAGCGGGGAAGTGCAGTGCTGTCCTTGCCGGAGCCAATGCTGGAAACTGCGTCATACGCTTCTTTGAGTGTATTGACTTTGAAGACCTCAAGCCCGTTGGGAATGTGTCCCACCACGTCTTGGCAGTTCGCGCCCGGGGCCAAAAAGTACTCCGCCCCGGCGTTCTGCGCCCCCACCATCTTCTGTGCGATGCCGCCGATGGCACCAACATTTCCGGCCGGGTCAATGGTTCCGGTGCCGGCGAAATGTTTTCCGCCGGTCAGCTCACCAGGCGTCAATTTGTCCATGATGCCAAGGGCGAACATCATTCCGGCGCTGGGGCCGCCAATGTTGTCCAACGCAAATTTCACGTCAAAGGGGAACTTGAACGTGTTTTGCAGGGCAATCCCGAGCAGGTATTTGCCTTCCGCACCCAGCTTCGGTGTGAGCGTCAGTGTCTTTTCGGCACCTTCGCGCCGCACGGCAATGTCCACGGACGCACCCTCGCCCTGGGCCAGCACCTCTTGAATGTCCTGCAGTTTGGCGATCTTCCGTCCATCGATGGTGAGAAGGACGTCGTCGGGCTTCAAAATCCCGGAGGCGGCACCGTCGGCGGGGATGGAGGCCACCGAAAGGTTGGACTCATACTCGATGCCGAGCACGGTCAGGGCAGCGGCGGTGGCGTTGTCCTGGGAACCTGTCATGGCGGCGGAGTTCTCACTGTTGACAGCCTCCTGACTGGTGCCTGGGGCGTAAATGAGCTCGGCCGGGTACACGGTGTGCGAAGGCGTCAGCCAAGACACCACGGCATCGGCGAAGCGGATCTGACTGTCGGGCAGCCCGCCGGTCATGTGCACCGTAGTCAGGTCCAAGGTGCCGGTGGTAGCGGGGAAACTTTCACGCCCGGAGACCGTGATGATGTCCTTGCCGTTCAACTGGCCGATGGTGTTGATGGCCGGGCCCGGGGACTCAACAACGTACGGGACGGGGATGGTCATGGCGGCGACGGCCAGCACCACCGTCAGGACACCGGAGACCACCATGAAGGAGAATCTGCGGTCGCGAACCGTCGTGGGTGGTTGCGCCGCATCCATTGACTCCTGGCTCAAAACCGTGCCTCTCCACGCTGGTCCGCGCTATCGCCTGCAACCGCAGAAAACAGTCGCCAAGCCCCTAGCCTACTGTGTTCAGATGTACTGTGCTTGTGCCCCTGCTGGGAGTTGGCCGTGAATGCCGGCCACCCTTTGCCTAGAGCGAACAGTGCCCGTCCACAGGGCGACAACGCAGGACGACGGCGGTAACGTGAAGTTATTCAGCGTCCACGCCAACGATCGGGCCATCATGTCTTCCACACCAGCCAACAACGACGACGACGACACACCGAAGGACCCCCTTCAGGAAATGCTCGCCAACCTTTTGGGCGGCCAGGGCATGGAAGGCTTTGACCCGGCCGAGTTGGCAAAGGCTGCCGGCCTGCCGTCCGACCCCAACGCCTTGGCGCAAATGTTCTCGCAGGTGCAGGCCATGATGAGTGGCTCCTCGGACACCCCCGTCAACTGGGACCTTGCCCGGGATGCTGCCCGCAAGGCGGCCGCCGGCGATGACCCGTCAGTCACCCCCGCCCAGCAAAAAGAGGTGGACGAGGCCCTGCGACTTGCCGAAATGTGGCTTGATCCGTTCACCGAACTGGCCCCCACCGCCATCATTGGCCGTGCCTGGTCACGCGCGGAATGGGTTGAGGAAACACTTGGCACCTGGCAGCGTTTGACCGAACCGGTGGCCAACAGCATCGCCTTTGCCATATCCAAGGCCATGAATGAGCAGCTCCCCGAAGAGATGAAGTCCATGGTGGGCGGTGCAGCATCCATGATGCAAAACATGGGCGGTGCGTTGTTCGGGCTGCAGCTGGGCCAGGCCGTGGGCGCGCTTGCCAAGGAAGTGGTTGGCTCAACTGACATCGGCATCCCGCTGGCAGATTTGCAGATGGCCTTGTTGCCGGCGAATGTCAAAGCCTTCGGCGAGGGTTTGGAGGTCCCGGAGCAGGAAATCCGCTTGTTCCTGGCCCTGCGCGAGGCAGCCCACGCGCGCTTGTTTGTCCAGGTCCCCTGGCTGCGCGGCCACCTGCTTGGAACCATCGAATCGTATGCGCGCGGCATCCACATCGACATGTCCCGCATTGAGGATTTGGCGCATAACATCGACCCGGCCAACCCGGAATCCATGCAGGCTGCCCTCTCCGAAGGCGTCTTCATGCCAGCGCGCACCCCGGACCAAGATGCCGCCCTGGCCAAGCTGGAAACCGCACTGGCACTTGTTGAGGGTTGGGTTGATGAGCTGACCTTTGAAGCAGCCGCCAACCTCCCGTCGGCTGCCGCCATCCGCGAAACCATCCGGCGGCGCCGGGCCACCGGCGGTCCCGCTGAACATGCCTTCGGCACCCTGGTCGGGTTGGAGCTGCGCCCACGCAGGCTCCGCGAAGCCGCTGCCCTGTGGGCTTCATTGAAGGAACAGCACGGCATTGCCGGGCGCGACGCCATCTGGGCCCACCCCGACCTGCTGCCCACCTCAGCCGACCTGGACGACGCCGCCGGCTTCAGCGCCCGCCGCACCGCCGAGGCTGCCTCCGAATCGGACGTTGATGCCGCGTTGGCCAAGCTGCTTGACGGCGGCTTCGATGATCCGGAGCCCGAAGAGGACAAATAAGCGGGAATTTGGCCCCGGTTGCAGGTTCGGCGGCTGGTTGGCTCTTGTGGGTGATGCATCGCCGCCAAGAGCCAACCAGCCGCCGTGCCGTTTTAATCGTCTAGGGATCCAGGTCGTCCCCACCCATTCCGCTGATGTTGCGGGCGGCGGCAAAGGAAGCCCCGGCGAGAAAGGCCTTCGCGGTTTCCAGCTCCGGATAGCCCTCCAATTCGGCCCAGAAAGCGGGGCTGTGGTTGGGATGGATCAGGTGCGCCAGTTCGTGCAGCACCACGTAGTCGAGCACCCATTCGGGCATGCCCTGCACATGGTGTGAGATGCGGATGGTTTTGCGTGCCGGGGTGGCAGAGCCCCAACGGTCATTCTGGTTGCTGACCCATCGCACTGAGTCGGGGCGGGCGCGGGAGCCGAGATACTTCCTGCTCAGCGACAGGCTGCGCTGCAGAAGCGCTTCGTCACTGGCGGGGATCCTCCGCTGCCGCTCGCGCCGGCTCGCCTCCAGCTTGGCGGCCATGTGCGGCACCCAGTATTTTTCTTCTTCCAGCGTCAACCTGGCCGGGACTGCTATGACCGCTTGACCGTCCTCCCAAAAAGCGCTCAGCCCGGTTTTGCGCCGGGCGGTGCGCCGAACAATCACTGGATTGCCGTTGCTGAGCAGGTGCGCGGAGACGGAGTCCCCCAGCGGGCCGGGGGTGCCGGTGCCAAGGGTTCGACGCGGGGATGCTGGTGCTGCCATGCATCGACGGTACAACGAATCCCGGCACTTTTTGTAACTGCCACAGCAAAATGTGGACAACCCCTGCCTGTGGATAACTCTGCACGCCGAGCACGCCAACGTGCCATGATCAGGACAGGGAAACACGCTGGAAGAGTCTGCTCAACAGTGCGGGAGGGCATCATGGCAACTATCAATCCGGGGCTTCGCATGGTTCGCCGTGGCGGGCACAGCGTTCAGATCGGCATGGGCGCAGGCGGGAAGATCCTGACCGGGTTGCAAGACGCTGAAATGGAGTTCGTGGAGGCATTGCATCACGGGATTGCCGACAAGAAGGTGATGGAGAAGGCCGCAGCCCTGGGTGTGGACATCCTGCGCGCCCAGGAAATTTGCACGAAGTTGATGGGTCTGCTCTTCACCGACGCCGACCTGCGCACGCAGGGTTTTCGTGCCGAACGCCTGCTCCCCGAACGCCTTGCCCTGTTAGGTTTGTATCAGGGCCCCTGCAATGACTTCATGACCCGTCGCGAGCAGGCAGTGGTCCATCTCATCGGATTGGGGCGCACGGGGGCTGCATTGGCCGCCGTGCTGGTCAGCGCCGGTTTGGGCACCATCTTGTTGGAGGATGACAGGGCGGTTGCGGCCGCCGATGTGGGCCCCGGCGCGTTTGCACTCAGCGACATTGGCCTGGCCAGGTCCATTGCCGTGCGGCGCCAGCTGCTGCGAATTGATCCTGGCACCCAGGCCCATGTGGTGCACGACGGCGGGGCCTCGGCTCCCGGCCCGGCTTGCCTTGACCTTGCCGTCATGGTGGGGCATGACACCGCCTCAGCAGAGACTGCAGCACGTTTTCTGGCGGCCGAGCGTCCGCACCTTTTTGTGTTGCTCCGTGAGCAGGACGGCACGATCGGCCCGCTGGTCGTCCCGGGGGAAACGGCATGTGCCGAATGTGTGGACAGGAACCGCACCGTCGTGGACCCGCAGTGGTTGGACATCTCCGCCCAGCTTGCCGCCAAGGCGGCCCACCCCCCGGGGCGCAAGCCAAGGGCTGAACATCTGGAGAACGTGGCCCTGGCCATGACATTGGCCGGGGCGGCAGCCACACAGATCCTGCTGTTTCTGGATGCCGTCAACCAGCCAAATTCGTGGTCTTCGGTGTTGACCTTCCATCAGGACAATGGCAGGTGGACCCGGCAGGAGTTCAGCGCCCATCCAGACTGCGGCTGCCAGTGGCAGAATCAGTCCCTGGCCAGGATTTCCAAAACAGCCTCACCGTAACGTTCAAGCTTGGCCGGCCCCACACCCGGCAGTGCCGCCAGGGCGTCCAGGTCCTGCGGTGCCGCCTCGGCGATGGCCATCAACGTGGCATCCGTAAACACCACAAACGCAGGAACTGCCGCGCTTGTTGCCTCACCGAGCCGCCATGCTCGCAGCTGTTCAAAGACAGCCTCGTCGTAGCCTGGCGGGCATTCCACGCAGCGCCCCACCTTGCGTTCCGCCCCGGTGTTGAGGATTTTCCCGCACACCCTGCACACGGACGGCCCGGCTGCTTTTCGGGACTTGCGCGTGGTGGCCATGCGCGGTCCCGTTGGCGCCCCACCAACGGACCCAGGCCGCAAGGCGTCAAGGAAGCGCGACGGTTTACGGTTCGCCCGGCCGCCAGGTGTGCGCGCCGTGGACCAGGAAAAGTTCAGGAACTCCCGGGCACGGGTGATGCCCACATACAACAGCCGCCGCTCCTCATCCACCGTTTCCGGAGTGTCGGCAAAGGAGATCGGCATCAGGCCTTCACTCAGGCCAACAAGGAACACCGCATCCCACTCAAGCCCCTTGGCCGAGTGAAGGGACGCCAGGGTGACGCCCTGCACTGTCGGCGCGTGCTGGGCTGAGGCCCGGTCCTGCAGCTCAGCAACAAAGTCCACCAAGGTAAAGGTGTGCTCGGGGGTGCTGCGTGAAACCACCAGTTCATCGGCCAGCGCCACAATGGCGGAGAGCGACTCCCACCGTTCCCGCACGGCGCCACCGGTCTTGGGCGCGTCAGGCTGGTATCCCAGGTTGTTGAGCACATCCCGCACCAGTTGGCCCAGTGGTTCATCCTCTGCCGCACGGCTTGCCGCCCGCAGCTGCAGCATGGAATCACGGACTTCCTTGCGGGCAAAGAAGCGTTCACCGCCGCGGAGCTGGTAGCCAACCCCGGCAGCTGTCAAGGCCTGTTCGTAGGCCTCGGACTGTCCGTTGGTCCTAAACAGCACGGCGATCTCGCTGGCCTTGGTGCCGTGCTCAATCAGCGTCTTGATGCGGGCTGCCACGGCAGCCGCCTCAGCCTCATCATCGCTGCACTCCAGGAACTCTGGCGCAGGCCCGCTGGGCCGCTGGGCAAGCAGCTCAAGCGGCTTGGACCACAACGCATCGGCCGTCATCCCGCCGCTGCGCCTGCTGCCCAACAAGGTGTTTGCCAAGCCCACAACCTGCGGTGTGGAACGGTAGTCCCGCACCAGCTTCACCACATTGGCGCTCGGGTATTGCTTGGGGAAATCCAGGAGATGTCGCGGCGTGGCACCTGTGAAGGAGTAAATGGTCTGGCTGGCATCGCCAACCACGCACAGGTCGTCGCGCCCGCCCAGCCACAGATCCAGCATGCGTTGCTGGAGCGGGGACACGTCCTGGTACTCGTCCACAACAAAGTGCCGGTACTGGTCGCGCACGGTGGCGGCCACCCGCGGATCTTCCTGCAAGATGCCCACGGTAATCAGCAGAACATCCTCAAAGTCGATCAGGTTCCGGTCTGCCTTCACATCCTCATAGGCCTGGAACAGGCGCCCAACGGCCAACTTGTCCAGACCGCCCGGCTCGCCGCGGTCCACCGCCTTCACAAGGTACGTCTCAGGGGTCAGCATGGAAACTTTTGCCCACTCAATTTCGGCGGCAAGGTCCCTAATCGCGGCCCTGTCCGTGGGCAGCCGCAGCCGCCGGGCAGCCTCGGCAATAATTTGCGCCTTATGGTCCAGCAGCCCCGGGAGCTGACCTCCGACGGCGTGCGGCCAGAAATACTGCAACTGCCGTAACGCTGCGGCGTGGAAGGTGCGCGCCTGGACAGTGCCCACGCCCAAGTCGCGCAGCCGGGTTCGCATTTCAGCTGCGGCACGGGCAGTGAAAGTCACGGCAAGGAGCCTGTTGGGGTTGTAAACGCCCGTGTGCACGCCATAGGCGATGCGGTGAGTGATGGCTCGGGTTTTTCCTGTGCCGGCCCCGGCCAAGACACACAGTGGCCCGTTCAAGGTGGTGGCAACCTGGCGCTGCTCCTCGTCTAGTCCTGCAAGGATGTGCTGCTCCGCTGTGTGCTCATCCATGACCGGAAGGCCAGATTGCTGCGGGTCAAAACTCATGCGTTGTCACCGGGCTCAAGTATGGGGCCGCCGTACCAGTGCTCAATCAGGGACCGGGCAATGGACAGCCTGTGCGAAATAATTGCTTCGCCGCTGAGAACTGCGGCCTGCAGTTCCTCGCGGCCGAACCAGCGGGCAGCCCGCACCTCCACGTTGTCAGGCGTGGCCGCAACGTCGGTGGTGTAGCCAATGAAGCCCAGCATGAGTGAACGCGGAAAAGGCCACGCCTGCGAGGAAGAGTACTCAAGGGCATGCATGTGGACGCCCACCTCTTCCTGAATTTCGCGGACGGCCGCCTCTTCAGCACTCTCGCCCGCCTCAACAAAACCGGCGACCGTGGAATACCTGTTTTCTTCCCACTGGAAGTTGTTGGCCAGCAGAATCCGCTCGTCGGCTCCAACGATGGCCACGATGACGGCCGGGTCTGTGCGTGGAAAATGTTCCGAACCGTCCTGGACGCAGCGCCGCATCCAGCCAGAGAACTGCGCCTCGGTGGGACTACCGCACCGGGGGCAGTTCGTGTGGGTGCCATGCCAATTGGAGATGGCTTGGGCAACCACAAAAGTCTGGGCATCGCCCACACTGAGTTGCCGTGCCGCGTCCCTATACCCGGCAAACTCGACGCCCCCAGGCAGCCAGGTGAGGTCACCGGCGTCGTACGGAAGAACCTGGAGCACAATGTCGGTGCCCGCCCGCAAAGGGTGCCCGTGGCCAGCCAACACCTTGCCGAGGTACACAGGGACCGTCCCGGCGGGAAGGGCAGCAGGGAGCCCTGCCGGGTCGAAATAGCCGACCTCGGAACCGCTCAAAAGCGCCTTGCCGCGGTGAAAAAACATCACCTTATGGGTGGGGGAAGCCAGCACCGCCGCCAAATACCCTGGTTCGCTGCGCTGCTCGCATTGGCGATCAAGCACGGATTCGGGTGAGGGGTTGGCTTTGGTCATGTTTCTACCGTACGCATCCACTGCAGATTTTGACATTCCTGCCGCCGTTACTGTGGATAACCATGCGCGCGTTGGAGGCGTATTTGGCCCTGTTGTGACAGGAGAACTTGCGACTCGCCGCCCCAACGACGCCGGGTTGGCGGCTTCGCGCTCTACGGTGGAGGGGTGAGAAGAATGACAGCAATTGAATTGGCCGCGATAGCCAGCGCCGCCGTGCCCGGACTCAACGTCACAGCGTTCGGTCCGGAACCCGATGATGGCGCCAATTTCTGTTCTGCCTTGCTTGTGGATTCGGAAAACCGCCGCTGGCGTGTGCGCTCCCCCCGCCATGCCGAGGCCAGCACCCGGCTGGAAACCGAGCGCCAGGTTTTGCGGGCCTTTTCCCCCGCCATCCGCGCCGAGCTGCCCTTCCTGCTGCCCACCGTCGCCGGAACCGTCAGGCAAGGCGAACTGATCACTTTTGTGTACTCGCACATTGCAGGCAAGGCCGAAACTGTGGACGACCTGGCCACCGGCAGTGCCACCCTGGCCTTGGAAATTGGTCGGGCCATCGCCGCCATTCATGACCTGCCACAGGAACTTGTCACCACCTTTGACCTGCCCAGTTACACGGCCAATGAGTTTCGCCAGCGCAAGCTGAACGAGCTGGACCAGGCCGCCACCACGGGCAAGATCCCGCCGTCGCTGCTGCGCCGCTGGGAGCACGCCATGGAGGATGTGGCCCTGTGGCGCTTCAATTCCTGCGTGGTCCACGGCGACCTGCACGAAGATAACATCCTGCTCGACGGCGATGCGGTCAGCGCCGTCATTGGCTGGACCGACCTGCGCGTGGGCGACCCGGCCGACGATTTCGCCTGGTTGGTGGCCGTCAACGACCCCGACTTTGTTGACACCGTCATGCAGGCCTATGCCGCGGCGCGCAACGAAACTCCCGACCCCCACCTGTTGCGCCGCGCAGCCCTGAGCGCCGAATTTGCGCTGGCCCAGTGGCTCGTCAAGGGTTACGCGGCCGACAGTGCCCGCATGGTTGAGGACGCCGAGTCCATGCTGCGCACGCTCGAAGCCGACATCGCCGAGCACGGCGGGCAGCCGATCAGCATCGAAACGGCCGTTGCCCCGGCCGCACCGGCTGAGGACCCTGCCCAGGTCCCACCGGTTGAGGTCGCTGCGCCGGCCGCCCCCGTCGTGGTCGCTGCCCCGGTTGTTCAAGTTGTTCCGGTTGAAAAAGTGTCAGCCGCACCTATCCCGGAAACGGCTGACCGGCCGGCAGCCCATGAAGAGCCTAAAGCAACGGACGACGCCGTTGCTGCCGCCGCCCCCGCTGAGGCCGGCACCGAAAGTGCCACCGGGGCAGGCACGGATGCGGCGCTCGATTCTGCTGAGGCCACAGAGACCTCCGAGAAGGATTCAGCAACAGCGGAATCCGGAGACTCTGGCATCACCAAGGCGGCAACTGAGGATGTGGACACCACTGCCATGAAGGTCATCCCGCTTGAGAAGTAGTCTGCGTGCCACCGCCGACAAGGTGGTGGCCCGAGCCAAAGGCACCGATCTGTGCCAGACTGTCGCCCATGGGGACAGCAAAGAGGTTTTTGGCACTCATCAGCACCGCAGCCGTCGCTGCCTTGGCATTGTCAGGGTGTGCAACACCGGCGGACATGCCAGTAGCCCCTACAACTGAGGCATCGGCTTCCACGCCGCCCACGGAGAGAATTCTGGCCGCACAGAAAGCCTTGATCGCAGAGGGACCGACTCCCGGAACGCTCATTGAACAGTCCACCGGTTCGGGAAAAAGCGTTTTCAACCTGTCAGGACTCACAGACAAGCAAAAACTGATTGGCCTGGTCATCAACTGCGACGGACCAGGTGGGTGGAGCGCCGGCATTTCCTCCGAGCAAGGGATATCGGGCAGCGGCGACTGTTCCCCGACCAACCACGGCTCCATGACTTTCGCCCCAGCAGACCCGGCAGAGGTCAGCAGCGTTACGGTGGATGTACCTGCCGGGACCACTTTCTGGATCACCATCTATTCAAACAGGCAACTGGCCTACGACAGCATCTACTAGCTCTTCTGATCTGACCCTCCCCACCGGCACCCCAACCTCGTGCCTTGGCCAGGGAACCCTGCCGGTGTGGGCCCAAGCAAACGGCGAAGATCGTGTCCAAAACGCGCATTTTCGCCGTTTACTGCGGGTTAGTTGCTTTAGAAACGGTATAGGCGTTGCTGACGATGGCTTCAAGCTCTTCCTGCCCAGCCAGGTCGACCGGGCGAATGAGCTTGTCCTGACCCACGTAGTAGAACGCCGCACGGACCTGGTCCAGCGGCACCTCCTTCAACCGTGACCAGGCCAGCCGGTACACGGCAAGCTGCACCCCGCGCACGGCGAGCTGCGCCTTTGAGGGGATCTTGCCCGTTTTCCAGTCGATCAGGTCCCAGCCGCCGTCGTCGTCGCGGAAGACGGCGTCGATGCGCCCACGGACGACGACGTCGGCCACCCTCGTCTCGATGGGGACTTCCAGATCGGCGGGAATCCTGGTGGCCCAAACCGAGTTCTTGAACGTCTCTTGCATGTCGGCCAGCCCGTAGGCCTCATCGACGTAGGCGTCGGCGCCGGGCTCCTCGTCAAAGTCGAGCTGTCCGGTGGTGGCAAAGAAATCCTCAATCCACGCATGGAACGCAGTTCCCTTGCGGGCTGCCATCCCAGGCTTGGTGGGCACGGGACGGCGCATGGCGCGGGTGACCTTTTCCGGATCCTCCCCCAGCGCCACGAGCCGAGACGCTGAAATGTGCGGAGGCAGCTCCACCCGCAGCTGGTCCGATTCCATCTGCTCCTGGGCCAGCAGCACGCTGGCTTCGGCGCCCCATCGGGGGTTGGCTTCCAGGAATTCCACACCTCCCGGCCCATCGGGTGTGCCGCCGACTCCAACACCGGTGGAGGCGGCGGCCACGGCCGCGGCCGACCTTTCCGCATTGTCGCGACGTCCAACGCGGGCGGCGATACCTGACCTGCCTACGATGACGGGGCCGTTGAGCGGATCGTACGGCCAGGGCGCACTTTCGGCCCCGGCGCTGACCGGGTTCTCGGCCCCGTCCTCCGGGTCGGCACCCCACGGGCCCCGCACGGCGCTCTGTTGGGCGCCTTCCGTGAGCGGCAGAAGCTCGTCCAGAAAGGGCGAGACGGCCAGCGGCTTTTTCCCGCCGCCCCATACGGTGCTGGAGCACATGAGGAAGTCGCGGGAACGGGTGAAGGCCACATAGGCCAGCCTGCGTTCCTCCTCCTCACCGTGGAGCTGGACATCCGCCGCGAACAGTTTCTCGTTCTCCATCAGGGTCTTCAGGTCGGGCACGTCCAGGTCCCACACGGGGAGGTCGTCCCTGTCCCCGCGCAACGGCCACGGCAGTGACTTCGCGCCCGTGCTCCAGCGGTCCGCACGGGTGCTGGGAAAGGCTCCGGAGTTCATGCCGGGCACAAAAACCACATCCCATTCCAGCCCCTTCGAGGCGTGCACCGTCAGCAGCGCAACAGCGTCCGGATTGCTCTCCACGGGCGTCATTTCCAGCCCGCCCTCTTCGGATTCTGCGGTTTCCAGCCAGCCGAGGAAGGCGTCAAGGTCCACTCTCTGCGCGGCCTGCATGAACGTCGCGGCGGCATCGGCGAAGGCGTCAAGGTGGCGCCGGGCATGATGGATGCTGGAGCCGGGTTTGGCTGCCAGTTCCACGTCAAGGAGCATGGTTTTCTCCACCACGCCGAGCAGGTTCACGAGATCCTCCCCCACAAATCCGCGCAGCATGCGCAGCTCATCGCGCAGGGCCAGCAGCCGGGTGCGTGCCACCCCGCTCAACGGCCGGGCGGACGTCGGCCAGTAATCCGGGCTCAAATAGTCCAGCGCCTCAACGAGTGATGAGGCGTCTACCAGGTCCGCCGTCACCACCGCCGGTTGGACAGTTCCGGCAGGTTCTGGCCCCACCTGCCCAGGGGCGCCCCCGGCATGATCCGGCGCATCGTCCCGCAGCACGGCTGCATCAAAGTCCACCCGGTGCTTCGCCGCCCACTCCCGACGGCGGGCCAGGTACCGGGCCCAGTCGGCCAAAGCCATCAGGTCGGCGGGCCCTATCCGCCAGCGTGCCCCCGTCAGCAGCCGCATGAGCGCATCCGAACGGCCGGGATCGGCGATGACCCGCAACGTTGCCACCAAGTCAACAATTTCAGGGGTCCCCAGTAAGCCGCTCAGCCCCACAATTTCATAGGGGATGCCACGGGCCTCAAACACTGACTGGAACCTGGTGAATTGTGCTCGACGGCGGCACAGCACTGCCACTGTCATGGCGCCTTGGGCCCCGCCCCGGTGGCTGAAGTCGCCCTTGCGGTCAAGGATCTGCTCCGCAATTGCTTCGGCTTCGGCCAGCTCGGTGTCGTAACGGGCCAGCAGCACCTCTCCGTCAGGTGCCTGCGGCTTTTCCCGCAGCGGCGAGACAACAACACGCGGCCCGGCAGCAGCTCTTTCCTCCCCGGACAGACCGGCGGCCAGCTTGGCATTGGCCTTGCGGGTTTGGGCCTGTGTCAGCTCAGCCGACATCACATTGGCCGCAGCCAAAATATGTGCGGAGTTGCGCCAGGCGATGGTGAGTTCGGCTGTTGGTGCGTACCCGCCGTCGGACTTGGGGAAAATCTCGGGAAAGCGGAACAGCTGGCCGGCGGAGGCGCCGCGGAAGCCGTAAATGGACTGGTGTGGATCGCCCACGGCGGTGACCGGGTGCCCGGCACCGAAAAGTTCCGCAAAAAGCTGCAGCTGGGCATGTGAGGTGTCCTGGAATTCATCCAGCAGCACCACCTTGTAGCGCTGACGCTCCATCTCGGCGGCGTGCGGCACGTCGCGGGCAATCCTGGCGGCCAGCGCCACGAGGTCGCCGTAGTCAAGGGCGTTGCGGCGGCGCTTGGCCTCCGCATATTTCTGCACCAGTGCGGCCACCGATGCCCGCGTGCGCAGGACGTCGAGCTGTTTGTTGACGACGCCGGTGCGCGGCTTGGCCGTCTCGGCAATGTACGGTAGTGCGCCAAAACTGGCTAGGTAACGCTCAATCGTGGCGATGACTGCCTCGGGTTCCTGCAGGTGCTCGGCGCACTCCCCGGCCAGGTCCATGACGGATTGGATGAGCGTGGATTTGGCCGCCGTGAAGTGCTCGTGGGCGCCGTCGTGTCCCTCGACAACTTCGCTGGCCAGCTGCCAGGCGTCGGCGGCACCGAGCACCACGGCGTCGCGTTCGATGCCCAGGCGCAGCCCGTAGTCCGTGACGATTCCGCTCGCGTAGGAGTGGTAGGTGGAAACCTTGGGTTCCAAGGCGTCGCGGGCTGCTGCTGCGGGTGCCAGCGCCACCTCGCCCGACCGGGCCAGGGTCCCCAGTTTGGCCAGCTGGCCGCGGATCCGAGATGCCAGCTCGCCAGCTGCCTTCCGGGTGAACGTGACGCCGAGGATCTCCTCGGGCAGCACCTGCCCGTTGGCGACGAGCCAGACAACCCGGTCGGCCATGGTGGTGGTCTTGCCCGAACCGGCGCCGGCGATGACCAGCAGTGGTTCCAGCGGTGAGCAGATGATGGCCGCCTGCTCTGCGGTGGGCGGGAATTGGCCCAGCAGTTCGGCCAGCTCGTAGGGGCTCAACACTGCCCGCGCATCTTGGGCCTCGGCGGCGGCCGCTGACTCAGCGGGGGAGGACTCAGCGCGGCTGGGCGCTTCTTCTGGGCTGGGTGCTTCCGCCGGACTCGTTGTGGATGAAGTGCTCATTCGGTGATTTGTTTTCCTTCCGGGCACAGCGGGCAGATGGTGGGCAGGGGGCAGCCGTTGCGTTCGGACCAGTCGGCTCCGTGGCGTGCCGGAAAGGCTGCCTGTGCCATGAGCAGTGCGGCTTCCATGACCTTCCGGGTGGGGTCGTCGTCGCTGCCGGGCACCATGGCTGGCTGGTCCTGGGTCTTGACGGACTTGGTGGCGTCCCCCAGGGGCAGCAGAGCCGCACCGCCGGAGGCGGCACCGGCCAGTCCGGCCGCCGCCGCCTGTTCGGCAAAGCCGCCCGCCGCCACCGCCACCTGGTAGGCACCCAGTTGCGGGTGCACGAGCACCTGTTCCTTGGTGGGTTTGCTGCGACCTGTCTTGATGTCGACGACGATCAGGTTTCCGTTGGCATCGGCCTCGAGCCGGTCAACCTGCCCGCGCAACCGCACCACGCGGGGCAGTCCCTCCGGCTGCGGCTCTTCCGAGGGCACAGCGGAACCGCCGCCATCCCCTGCAGGCGACGTCCCGCCGTCGTCCATTCTTGCGGTCCGAGCAGTCTCAGCAGGCAGCTCGCCCACGTCAACCGTGAAGTTCTGTTCCACACCAAGCAGGGTGCGCCCGTCCATGCGGGCGTCGATGACGTATTGGGCGAGTTTGCCCAGCATGTCCCGGGCGCGCTGATAGTCGCGGTCCGTTTCCCAGGCCTCGGGCAGGCCCAGTGACGGCCAGCGGCGCTCCAGTTCGACCAGGTATTCGTGGCCGGCGCCGTCCGGGATCTGCTCCGCGATGCCGTGAATGAGCGTGCCGAGACTGCGGGCAAAATCGGTGGTGGCCTCTCCCCCGGCGGCCTTGATGAACCAGTTCAAGGGGGATTTAAGCACTTCCTCGACCTTGGACGGCGAGACCACAACGGGCTCCCCCGGCGCAATGATGGGCGCCTCTGTGCTCAGCGGCAGCAGCCCCCACCATTGGTCCGGGGCGGCACCCGGCACCCGGTTTGCGGCCAGCACGGCGAGGATCCGCGCCGCCTCCGGATCGGCGCGCATTTCCGATTCCTGGCGCAGTTCGGCCACGAGCGAGCGCAGTGTCATGGGCCGCGGCACCTGTTCCACCGGGCGCACCGGGTATTGGGATTCGCCGCCGGAATCAGTGACGGGGATGTAGGGCGCGGCCAGGTCGATGAATTGGGAGGGCTGGAGGTCATGCCCGGCGGCCGCCGTGAGAATGAGTTTGTTCCCGGCACGGGAAATGGCTGCGGCAAAGCTGCGCAGCTCGTCGTAGCGGATGTCGCGCAGCCTGGCGGCCGGCTCAATCTGGCGCGCAGTTTCGGACCCGTTTTCCAGCACGTCAACCAGCAGCTGGCTGCCCAGCAGCTCACCGCGCAGGCGGGTGTTGGGCCAGACCCCTTCCTGCAACCCGGAAACAATGACGATGGGCCATTCCCGCCCCGCCGCACTGGCAGGGGTGAGGATTTCCACGGCGTCGCTGCGCTGGGCGCGGGCGGCCAAGGTGTCCATGGGCAGTTCCTGGCTCAGCAGGTAGTCAAGGAACTGCTGAGGGCTGGAACCGGGCAGCTGGTCAACATAGCGTTCGGCCGTCTGGAACAGGGCCATGACGGCGTCCAGGTCCCTGTCGGCGCGGATGCCCGTGGGCCCGCCGCGCAACGCCTGCGACTCCCACGTGCCGGAACTGTCGCAGGCATCCCACAACGCCCACAGTACGGTCTCCGCATTGGCGCCCGGCTCGGCAACGGCGCCCCTGCCCGCGGCGAGCATGGCCGCAATCCGCCGTGCATTGGCCGCCTCCCAGCCCAGCGGGGCCAGTTTTTCCGGGTTCAGCAACGCCTCAACCAGCAGCTCATCGCTGGCGCGCCCGCCGCCGTCGTGCAGTTCCTGCTGTCGCAGCGCCTGCCGCAGCCGTCGCAGATGCAGCGCGGTTGAGCGCCCCAGCCGCGAGGTCAGCAGCGCAACGCAAGCCTCGGCGTCGAGCGATTCCGGTGCCAGCGCAATGCCCAGCGCTTCAAGCAGCGGCCGCACGGCAGGCTCGTCGCGCACCGGATTCTCGGCCACAGGCACCTTGACGGCGATGCCTTGCGCGCTCAGGTACCGTTGCAACGCGGCCAGGGCTGAACCGGTGCGCACAATGACGGCGACTTCGCTGAGGCTGTGCCCTCGCAGGTGCTGCAGGTGCAGGATGCGCTCGGCCACCAGCCGCAGTTCATGCACCTCGGAGGCCACCACGTGGGCGGTGACGGCCGGTTCCCTGCTGTACACGTCTTTGATGGACGACGCCGGGTCCCCGGCCTGGGCCTTCGGGGCACCTGTCCTTGTGCCTGCCCGGTCACCTTCCGGGGCGCCTGCCCCTGCCGGCCAGGTGAACTCCCGGGCTTTGTGGCCGCCGCGGATTTGGAAGATCCGCTCCGCCACGCCCGCCCAGGCAGCTGCCAGTGCCGGGCTCATGCGGTGCGAGGTGGACAGCGCAAAGTGTTGCAGCGCCCGGTCCTCCGTGGACAGCGAGTCTGCCAGCGAGGCGACCAGGTCCGGACGGGCACCGCGGAACCCCTGCACCACGGTGTCTGGCGAGGCGGCCACAACGATGTCCTTGCCGCGCCCCACCAACGCCAGCAGTTCGTGGACTGCCTTGTTGGCCTCCTGGATGTCGTCCACCACGATCAACGCCAACCGGTGGCGTTCGCGGGCCAGGAACTCCGGGTCGAGCTGCAGCAGCGTGGTTGCCGCGGTGATGATGCCGGCGGGGTCGAAGGAGCCCGATTTTCCCCAATCCACCACGTCCCGGTATTCGCGGTACAGGGACGCCGCCGCCGCCCAGTCCGGGCGGTGGTTGGCTGCTCCCAGCGCAGCCAGCTCCTCCGGCACCAGGCCGTATTCAATGACGCGGTCAAAAAGTTGGCGGAGCTCCTGGCGGAAGCCGCGGGTCTCCAGCGCATCAGCCAGCTCCCGGGGCCAGTCCGGGGCCGTACCCAGCCCCAACTTGTGGCCGGCCAGCAGGTCCCTGATGATCAGGTCTTGTTCGGGTCCGCTCATGAGCCGCGGCGGGCCGTCAAGGTGCGGCATGCGCCCCTCAACCTTGGCCCGGCGCAGCAGGTCGAACGCGTAGGAGGACCAGGTCCTGGCCGGGGACGTGCTCAGGCTTTTGGTGAGCCGGGCGCTCAGGCCATCACGCAGCCGTGCGGCAGCCAGCCGGGAAGGTGCCAGGAGGAGCGCACCGCCGGGATCAACGCCGTCGTGCTCCATCCGCTTGACGGCCGACTCAATCAGTACGGTGGATTTGCCCGTGCCCGGGGCACCCCACACCAACACCGGACCGCTGCCGGGCGACAGTGCCACAATTGCTTGCTGGTCGGCGCTCAATTGCGGGGCGCTGCGGACGCTGTTGGCCGGCGGGACCAGCGTCAACTGCGGCAATGCGTGTTCTGCGTGCGTGCTCATGACTCCAGTCCACCACGAGGGTCTGACATTGTGGCACGCGGGCGGGATCCGCCGTCGTCCATGTCTTCCAGGTCTTCCCTGGGAGCGGAATCGGCGGACTGCAGGCGGGAGGCAATGGCGTCGATCCGGTCAAAATCGGATTCGGACGGGTTCCAGCGGGCGGCCTTCATCTCGACGCCCCACGGCACCGCCTTGCCCGACGGCGTCCGGGCGGAAGTATCGCCGCGCAAGGGAGTGCGCTCGGCTCGGTAGTGCGTCAGTGCCTGGCCCTCGTGGCACAGCGGCGCGGCACCGTTGGCGCGGATGACACGCCACCACGGGACGGCACTGCCCTGCGCGGACATGACGGCGCCCCCCTGCCGCGGCCCGCCGCTTTCCAACAGGGCCGCAATGTCCCCATAAGAGAGGACTTTCGACGGCGGAATGAGCCCCGCGACGGCCAAAACTGCTTCCATATACTGCTCACGCATGCCTCAAGCGTAGTCCGCCGGGGTATCCCAATGCGGCAATGTCGGTGGCAGAAGGTACCGTAAAGGCATGACTAGCTGGAGCATGCACCCCCGCGCCGCCTTCGATCTGGAGACCACCGGCAAGGACCCCCGCACGGCCCGAATCGTGACGGCGTCCATCGTGATCGTTGACGAGTCCGGGGCCGTTGCCGACACCCACGAATGGCTGGCCGATCCGGGCGTCGAAATCCCCGAAGAAGCCGCAGCCATCCACGGCATCAGCACCGCCCATGCCCGCGAGAACGGCCGGCCCTCCGACGTTGTGACGGCCGAGGTGGGTGCCGTCCTGGCCACCTTGTTTAAGAACAACATCCCCGTCATCGCCTTCAACGCCAGCTACGATTTCACGGTCCTGGCCAACGAGGCCCGCCGCCACGAGCTGGACCAGATCACGGCCGTGCCGGTCATCGACCCGTTCATCTGCAACAAGAACGTGGACAAGTTCCGCAAGGGCAGCCGCACACTGGTGGCCCTGTGTGAGGAGTACGGCATCAAGCTCGACGACGCCCACACGTCGGCTGCCGACGCGGAAGCCACGCTCCGGCTCGCCGATGCGCTGGCCGCCAAGTACAGCGCCCTGCGCGTGGATGTCATGGAATTGCACAACGCCCAGGTCGTGTGGGCACAGGAGCAAGCCGCCGATTTCCAGGGGTACCTGCGCCGCGTCAAGGATCCCGCCGCCGTCATCGAGGGCGACTGGCCGGTGCTGCCGTAGGCTGCGCCTGCTAGGCGGGCGCGGGCCCGTCCAACGCCCTGGGCCCTCGGGGCACAGGCATCACGCGGTGGCCCCGTTGTCACAGGCCGTCACAAACAATGCCTGAATCCTGCCCACTTTCGCTCATGAGCTAAATCACAGCCAAACAAATTCGGCATGGGGAACTTTCCTGCGCGTCAATCGTGCAGAGTCGCCAGCCTCACAGCCGCCCCCCACCCTCGGAAACACATCAATGTTCGCATCTTCTTCTGATGAACATGCTTATGGCTTCGCATAAATTCGCATCCGCCACAATTTCCGCTTGGGTGACATAATTTAGTTTTGCTGGCCGAGGTCTGCTAAGAAACTCCTGTGAGACCTCTTCCATGATTCCCGGCATCACAAGTATTCCCTTCCCGAGGCATTTTTCGGGCTGGATCCTGCAATGAAAGTGAATGTTTGATGAAGAAATCAGCCCTGAAGTGGCTCACAACCGTCCCCGTGGCCGTTGCCCTGGCGTTCTCCCTCGCTGCCTGCGGCGGCGCAGGCGACACCGCCTCGGACAAGCCCACCGACGCCCTGGCCGGCAGCGACCAGACGTCGCTGGACAAGTACACCACCGACGACGTCACCCCGCTGGACAAGATCAACGTCGATGAACTGGGCCTGATCGTTCCCGGCACCATCACAGTTGGCACGCTTTCCGATGCCCCGCCGAACATCTTCATCAAGGACGGCAAGTTCACCGGCTACGACAACGAGCTGCTGCGCGCCATGGGCGACAAGCTCGGCCTGAAGGTTGAATTCAAGTCAACCTCCTTCGCCTCCCTCCTGGGCCAGGTTGAGAACAAGCAGTTCGACGTCGGATCCTCCTCCATCTCCACCACCGACGCCCGCCGCAAGAACGTCGGCTTCACCAACGGCTACGACTTTGGCTACATGGCCGTTGTTGCCATGGACAAGACGCCCATCAAGGGCTTCGCCGACCTGACGGACAAGACCCGCATTGGCGTAGTCCAGGGCACCGTCCAGGATGATTACGTCACCAACACGCTCAAGTACGAGCCGGTCCGCTTCAAGGACTACAACATTGCCTACGCAAATCTGAAGAACGGCCAGATTGACGCCTGGGTTGCCCCCTCGCAGCAGGCTGAAGGCCAGGTCAAGGAAGGCGATGGCGCCACGATCGTTGAGAGCGTTGTCAACACGCAGAATTTTACCGCGTACGCCGTGAACTCCGAGAACAAGGCCCTGACCGATGCGCTGAACTCCGCACTGGATTCCGTTGTTGCCGACGGCACCTGGTCCAAGCTGACCAAGGAATGGTACCCGACGCGTGAAACGCCCACAGACTGGACACCGGGCTCCAAGGCCGTAACGGTTCCGAAGGCCTAATTTATGGATGTTCTCGAGCAGCTTGCAAAGACGTTTTTCGATTGGGAAGCGATGGGGGAAGTCATCCCCGAAATGCTGACCGTCGGCCTGCCCAACACCTTGATCCTGGCAGTTTCCTCGGCCGTGATCGGTTGTTTCCTGGGTATGGTCCTGGCAGTGATGGGCATTTCCCGCAATCCCATCCCGCGCTGGATCGCCCGGGTCTACACCGATATTTTCCGCGGACTGCCCGCCATCTTGACCATTCTGCTGATTGGGCTGGGCTTCGGTCCAGTCATCCGTATCCTGACCGGTAGTACCAACCCTGTCCCCTTGGGTATTGCGGCGCTTTCTCTGATGGCGGCGGCCTACATTGGTGAAATCTTCCGTTCGGGCATTCAAAGCGTTGAAAGCGGCCAGCTCGAGGCGTCCCGCGCCCTGGGGTTCAGCTACGGTTCGGCCATGGTCCTGATCGTCATCCCCCAGGGCATCCGCCGGGTCCTGCCCGCATTGGTGAACCAACTGATCTCCCTGATCAAGGATTCGTCCTTGATCTTCCTACTGGGGCTTTTAGCCAGCCAGAGGGAAATCTTCCAGATCGGGCAGGACCAGGCTGCCAACACCGGCAACCTGTCCCCCCTGGTGGCGGCCGGCCTGCTGTACCTGATTCTGACCATCCCGCTCACCCACCTGGTCAACTTCATGGACAAGCGCATGCGTGAGGGCAAGGCCCAAAAAGTCGAACCCGACGCGGCGGCAGCAGTCATTGGAAAGGGCGTCTAGCGCATGAGTGAATTCAAGTCAGGCTCCCTGACAGCAACAAACATCCACTTGGCTTTCGGCTCCAACAAGGTCTTGCGCGGCATTGACCTGCATGTCCCTCAGGGCACCACGGCCTCGGTCATTGGGCCGTCGGGGTCGGGCAAGTCAACGCTGCTGCGCGTCATGAACCGGCTGATCGAGCCGGACCAGGGCGACATCCTTCTGGACGGACGCTCTGTTCTGCAGGACAACCCGGACGAGCTCCGGCGTCGAATTGGCATGGTGTTCCAGCAGTTCAACCTGTTCCCCCACAAAACCGTGTTGGACAATGTTTCCCTGGCCCTGATCAAGCTGCGCAAGATGCCCAAGGAGCAGGCCCGCGCCAAGGCCCTGGACCAGCTGGAGTTGGTGGGGCTCAAGCACAAGGCTGATTCGCGTCCCGGCAACTTGTCCGGCGGCCAGCAGCAGCGCGTGGCCATCGCCCGCGCGCTGGCCATGGAACCGGAGGTCATGTTCTTTGACGAGGCCACCTCGGCCTTGGACCCGGAGCTGGTCAAGGGCGTCCTGGCACTCATGACGGACCTGTCCCAGGGAGGCATGACCATGGTTGTGGTCACCCACGAGATGGGCTTCTCCCGCAACGTCTCCGACACCGTCACCTTCATGGATGCCGGCGTCGTCGTGGAAACCGGTTCACCGGACCAACTGTTCAGCGAGCCGAAGACGGACCGCCTGAAGGGTTTCCTCTCCGACGTCCTGTAGTCCCTTTCCTTACAGCTGTCCCGCAGAAAACGACGAAAATCAACGCGAAATCGCGAATCTTCGTCGTTTTCTGCGGGGCAGTTTCTGCGGGTCAGTTGCTTAAGATGGTGCCCAAGAATTCACAGGCTCATCCCAGCACCCCGGGCGTACGCTGGAGGCATGGTCCATCAGCAGCCGGTCCAAGGCTCTTTTGTCCCAGGCCGCCGAGCCCGGAACGTATTAAAACGCGTGCCGGTGTGGGCTTGGCGGCTGTTCATGCACGGCATGGGCAAGGTGGAACTGCGGCACCTGAACCAGGACCCCATCACCGGCATCAGGCACTGGCATGACATCGACTTTGTGGGCGACCACATCCGTTCGCACCGCCTGGATGTCCTGGCCCCGGTGAGCCCGGCCCGCCCAACAAACACCCCGAACAACTTACCCGTGTACGTGTACTTTCACGGCGGCGGGTGGACGTCCGGGGACAAGGCTTCCCTGACAAAATACTGTGCCGGGCAGGCGGCCAGCGGCGTCGTGGTGGTCAACGTCAACTACCGGATGGCCCCGCACTTCCACCTGGGCCACGTGTTGGAGGATGCCAATGCGGCGCTCGGCTGGGTGTCCCAGCACATTGGAGAATTCAACGGCGACAGCCAGCGCATCGTGCTCGGCGGCGATTCTGCCGGCGGCCAGATTTCCGCCCTCATGGCCGCAGCCACCTTCCGTCCCGAACTGACCCGCCACTACTCACTGGATCCGGTGCTGCAGTCGGGCCAGCTGCGCGGCCTGGTGCAGCATTGCAGCATCGTGGATTTCTCCGTGTTTTTTGACAAGGGTTTTGTCATGAGCTTGAACTTCATCCGCATGCTGCTGCCCCGCGGGGAGGCGGCTGCCACCGACCGGCACAAGCTGCGCGAGGCCGCCCACTACATGTCGCCCATTGAATGGCTGGATTCCCGCTGCCCGCCCGTCTTCATCACGACGTCCGAACGCGACTTCTTCTACCACTCCAACATGAAATTCATCCGGCTGCTGGGCGAGCACGGCGTAGCGGTCGATTCCATGGTCTACGGCTGGGGAAATTCCAACACCGAACATACCTGGCAGCAAAACTACCGCTACCCCGAATCACAGGAGGTTTACCGGCGCCTAGAATCCTTTATAACGAAGGTGACGGTGCAGGCCTAGCCATTGCGCCGCCAGGCCCCGATGCGAACCGGAGGTGTTGCCGTGGGTTTTGTTGCCGATCAAGGGAAGAACGACGGCGTGAGCTGGCCAAGCGGCCCCGGCGGCCCGGGTGCCCCCAAGGAAAGTGACGCCAAGGCAGGCGACGCCAAGAACGCGGCGGCACCTGGCGAGCCGATAAGGGGACGGGCCCGGGACGCGGCGGCAAGTGAGAGAGTCAGCGATGCCGCGGAATTGGCCGATTCACGACTCTCCGACTTTGATTGGGCGGTGCTGCCGAAGGGCTTCACCCGGTCAACCTTTTCAGCACCCAGCGGCCCGCTGTCCGTGATCAGCTGCGGCGAACCGCTGAGGCCGCCGGTGGTGCTGGTCCCGGGTGCCACCGGGTCCAAGGAAGACTTTGTGCTGATGATGCCGGTCCTGGCTGCGGCAGGGTTTTTCACGCTCAGCTTTGACCTGGCCGGGCAATATGAATCGTCCGGGGCGGGCCCCGAGCATCTCACACCTCCACAGGCGCACTATGACTTCGAGCTGTTCGTCAACGACCTCCGAGCAGTCCTGCACGATATCGGCCGGCCTGCCCATGTGGTGGGCTACTCCTTTGCCGGCACCGTCGCTGGGCTTGCCTTAGCCCGGGAGCCCGAGCTGTTCGCCAGCCTGACCCTGCTCAGCTGTCCGCCACTGGAGGGACAAAGTTTCCGCGGTGTCAGCAGGATCGGCCCTGCCACCGGCATCGCCCCCGGCAGGGTGGGGGCCGCGCTTATGATCTGGGGCATCAAATCCAATGTCGTCCCGGTCCCGGCAGGGCGCCTGCGCTTCGCCCGGGACAGGTTCAAGTTGACCCGCAGACAGTCGGTGCGCGACATCGTGTCCCTCATGAAACACAACCCCGACCTGCGCCCCGTCCTGTCCGGCACAAAACTGCCCAAGCTGGTGGCCGTGGGCGAACACGACCTTTGGCCCACGCGCCTGCATGTTGAATTTGCCGAGTCAATCGGGGCCGGGCTCGCCGTCTACCCGGCAGGCCACAGCCCGTGCGAGACCTCACCGAACCAGTTTTGCCGCGACCTGCTCCAACTATTCAGATTATCGCCCTGAGCGTCCCAATCCGGCACCCCATTCCAAACGCTCGCTCACATACGGGGCACTTTTCCCAAACGCTCGCTCACTTCTAGTGACCACGCGCCCAACGCAAGCGGGTCCGGCGTCGTATCAGGGGACGTTCCGAGGCGAATAGGTGCCCAAAAGTCCCCCAGGCCATGACCAGCCGCCGTCCCAAAGACGACCACGATTCGAAGGGGCGGGCCGAGACCGGCATGCGCAGGCCGGCGTCGTAATTCACGTGCATGTCCGGCCGGAGCAGGTAGGAGACTTCCAGGTCGTCGTGCATGGCGGGCACATTCCGGGTCACGGCGGGACCGATCCGCTCCCAAACCTCGGAGGTCATGGCATAGTTTGAGCCAAAAACCGGCGGGTGCCCCAGCAGCAATCCAACCACGTGAAAGTAGCCGCCCAGATACAGGGTCAGGCCCAGCCAGCACACCACCCGCGGACCGCCATAGAAATCGCCCGGCCCCGTGACGAGCGCCAACGGCCCAGCACCGGTCAGATCGGATTCAACCCGGGCCAGCCAGTCCGGTCCGGGGCGGGAGTCGGCATCGATCCGCGCGATGATGTCGGTGCCGGCCGCATCGAAGCCGCGGGCAGAGGCCCCGGCCACACCGGGCACCGGCCAGAAGATCCGCCGCACACCGGCCGCAGCGCAAATCTCGGCCGTATTGTCGGTGCTGGCGTTGTCGACCACGATGATCTCATCGGCCGGGCGGGACTGCAGGGCCAGGTGGGCCAGGCACACGGCAAGCATCGCTGCATCGTTGCGCGAGGGAATGACGACGGCGATGGTCCGCATGGATTGGCGGTTGCTCCCCATGGGCACACCTTACAACAGGTGATGGACGACGGCGCGTCCCAAATGCCGCCGTCGGAACGAGACTTGGACGTCCGAGACAGCATGCTGGAGCTAGCGCATCCAGCTGACCTCGTTTGTCATCACGACCCTGCTCCCACTGCCCCGCTGCGCGTCCGTCGAGCAGATTCTGCACAGTGGCACTCGCGTTCTCGGCCAGCGCTGCCGCAGCTTGGGCCACAGGCTTCTCTCTGGCCGCGACGGCTTGCCCCTGTTCGAGCGTGTCGTTGACGATGCCTTCAGCGCCGCGGATGCCCCACGAGCTGAGCTCGCTGATGAGATCATCCTTGGTGATGGTCGTGTGCAGGCACTTCTGGCTCACAGCGAGGGCCAGCTGCCCGCCCAGCCCCTTGCGAAGACCGTGAGGTACAAAGTCATACGCCGGCGCCAACGCAATGTGCCCATCGGCATGATGCAGGAGACCCAAGTTCTTCGCGTGCGTGTCGAGGTTTGAGATGGCGACGCCGAGGGTTGTAATGACGGCAAGCTGCCGCATATCGTTCGCCTCACCGTGAGTTCTCAGCACGTCGTCGATGCGCTTCAGACTCACGATGCCGCCGTGGTTTTTCGGCCAACAGCTGCCACACAGAATCTTCGAGGGGTTAGGCGGTTGCCGCAGCGGCTGCCTTTGCTGCTGCCGGCAGGGCGCCGAAGATGCGGTTCATGGCGGCGTCGTCGTGCGCCGCGGACAGGAACCAGGCCTCGAACACGCTCGGCGGCAGGTACACGCCGGAGTCCAGCATGGAGTGGAAGAACGGCGCGTACCGGAAGACTTCCTGGGCCTGCGCGTCGGCGTAGTTGCGCACGCCGGCAGCAGAGGTGCCGAACGCAACGGAGAACAGGTTACCGGCACGCTGGATGGAGTGGTCCACTCCTTCGGCGGCCAACGCCGAGGAGAGCGCGGCGGAAAGTTCCAGCGAGCGGGCGTCGACCGTGGCGTACACGTCAGACGTTGCGGCGGTCAGTGTCGCAACGCCGGCGGCCATGGCCACCGGGTTTCCGGACAGCGTTCCGGCCTGGTAGACCGGGCCCAGGGGGGCCAGATAGTCCATGACCTCAGCGCGGCCGCCGAGCGCCGCCGTCGGAAGCCCACCGCCGATGACCTTGCCGAAGGTAAACAGGTCCGGAGTCCAGCCCTCGGAGGCACCGGTCAGACCCCAATAGCCTGCCGCCCCTACACGGAACCCGGTCAGCACCTCGTCCAGGATCAGCAGAGCACCGTGGGCGGAGGTGATGCGTGACAGCCCCGCATTGAAACCGTCTCCGGGGGTGACAACGCCCATGTTGGCGGGTGCGGCCTCGGTGATGACGGCGGCGATCCGGTCCCCGTGCGTGGCGAAGGCGGCCTCGACGGCGGCGAGGTCGTTGTACGGCAGCACCAGTGTTTCGGCGGCCGTTGCGGCCGTGACGCCGGCGGAACCGGGCAGCGCCAGGGTGGCCAAGCCGGATCCGGCGGCGGCCAGCAGCGAATCGAGGTGGCCGTGGTAGCAGCCGGCAAACTTGATGATCAGCTCACGCCCCGTGAAGCCGCGGGCCAAGCGAACGGCGGTCATGGTCGCCTCGGTGCCGGTGGAGACCATGCGCAGGCGTTCGACGCCGGACACCCGCCCCTGCACGAGGGCGGCAAGTTCGCTTTCGGCCGGCGTGGAGGCGCCAAAGCTCAGCCCGTGGTCCACGGCGGCGTGGACGGCGGCGAGGACGTCGGGGTGTGCGTGGCCCAGCAGGGCCGGACCCCAGGAGCAGACCAGGTCGACGTAGTCCCGGCCGTCGGCGTCGGTCAGGTAGGCGCCCTTGGCATTCACCATGAAGCGCGGTGTGCCGCCCACTGAGCCGAAGGCGCGCACGGGCGAGTTCACCCCGCCGGGCATGAGCGTCTTGGCGCGGTCAAAAAGTTCCTGCGAGCTGGTCATGAAAAGTCCTTTGGTTTTTCGGTCGAACGGTGAAGGTGAGGCGGGTGCCGTCGGGCTTAGTTTTCGCGCAGCCAGCCGGCCAGTTCGGCCGCCCAGTAGGTGAGGATCATATTCGCCCCTGCGCGCTTAATGCCCAGCACCGACTCTTCGATGGCGGCCCGGCGGTTGATCCAGCCGTTCGCCGCAGCAGCCTCGATCATGGCGTACTCGCCGGAGATTTGGTACGCCGCAACCGGCACAGGTGACATGGCTGCCACGTCGGCCAGGATGTCCAGGTAGCTCATGGCCGGCTTGACCATGACAATGTCGGCGCCTTCTGCCAGGTCCAGCTCAACTTCATGCAGCGCCTCGCTCCTGTTGCCCGGATCCATTTGGTACGTGCGGCGGTCACCCTGCAGCTGGGAATCCACGGCTTCACGGAACGGGCCGTAAAACGCGGACGCGTACTTGGCCGCGTAGGCCAACACGGAAACGGACGTGTAGCCGGCGGAGTCGAGGGCTTCGCGGATCACGGCGATCTGCCCGTCCATCATGCCCGACGGCGCCACAACATGCGCGCCTGCCGCAGCCTGCGCCACGGCCATCTTCGCGTAAATTTCCAGCGTGGCGTCGTTGTCCACTGAACCGTCCGAGGCCAGCACACCGCAGTGCCCGTGGTCGGTGAATTCGTCGAGGCAGAGGTCGCTCATGATGACGAGCTCATCCCCCACCGCGGCGCGAACGTCCCGAATCGCCTTGTTCAGCACGCCAAACGGGTCCGTGCCGGCACTGCCCTGGGCGTCGCGCACGGCCGGAATCCCAAACAACATGATGCCGCCCAGCCCCAGCGCAACCGCATCCCGCGCCGCCAACACAAGTGACGACGTCGTATGCTGCACCACGCCCGGCATTGAGGTGATGGGGCGCGGCTCGGTCAGGTCCTCGCGGATGAAAACCGGCAGAATCAGGTCCGACGGCGCCACCGAATATTCGCTGACAAGCCTGCGCATGGCGGGCGTGGTGCGCAGGCGGCGCGGTCGGTGCTGGGGGAAACTCATGATGGCTCCTGTGAATCTAGCGTGTGAAAAATGGTGTGGGCCTGGGTCAGCGCGGCCACAATCCCCTCGGGCGTGGGGTGTTCGGCGGTCGCGGCAACGTTCATTCCCAGCCGTTCGGCCTCGGCCCTCGTGGGCTCCCCGATGGCGATGAGGAGGCAGTTTTCCGGCAGTGGCGCCATCGTTTCGGCCGTCCTTCTCGCCGCGCTTCCCGAAGCAAGTACGACGGCGTGAATCGCCCCGGCGCGAATCTCGCCTGCCGCTTGGGCCGGGGTGAGAATCTCCTGCAGCTCCTGCGACTGGCCGCCGGCTCTCAGTTCCAGACTCGCGGTCAGTCGGAGTCCATCGTGCGCGGGGTAGTTGACGGTTTTGTAGGCGGTGACGACTTCCGGCGTCCAGCCCTTCGCTGCCAGGCCATTCACAAGGGTCGGCTCTGCAATGTTCGATTGCGGCAGCAGGACCTTGTTGGAGCCGCCGTCGGCCGGGCTGAAGTCCGGCCACAAGGCGACGAGCCCGGCGGCGGATTGTACGTCCACCGGCGCCAGCAGGGCGTGGATCCCCTCCGCTGCCAGGACCGCAACGGAGGTGGGCCCGATCGTTGCCACTGCTGTCGACGACGGGATGACGTCCACCAACGTGGTCCCAGCCGACTCACACCATTGCTTCAGTGCCCGCACTGTTGTGATGGAGCTGATCACCAGCCAGCGGTACTCCCCCGCGGCCAGGCGCCGGAGGGCAGCGCTCAAGAGGGCATTATCTGACATCTCGAAATCGATGAGCGGCACCAGGACAGGATCGGCCCCTGCATCCTGGAGAGCAGAAATCAGCGCCCCGGCCCGATCCACACTCCGGGTCACGGCAACGCGCAAACCCGCAAGCGGCCGAGAGGACGCAGCCAAAGTCGCGGCCCCGTCACCGAGTTCGGTCATTGCGCGGGGCCGGCCAAATCCGCCAGGTCTGCGGCGCCGCCGGCAAGAAGTTCCTCGGCCAGTTCGATGCCCAGCAACGTGGCGCCAACAACCGTCAGGCCGTCGGTGGCCTTCTTCAGGCGCAGTGAACGCTTGCCATCCAGGGAAACAACAACGGTTTCCAGGTGCAGCATGGAGCCCTTGCGGTGCCCGAGGGCGCCAACGGGTGCGCTGCAACCGGCCTCAAGACGGGCGAGCAGTGCCCGTTCGGCGGTGACGGCGAGGCGGGTATCGTGATCGTCAACGGCGGACAGTGACTGACCCAAAACACCTGTCAGTTCGGCGTCGGCGGTGCGGCATTCCAGCGCAAGTGCGCCTTGGCCGGGAGCCGGGAGCATGACGTCGGTGTCGAGGAATTCGGTGACGGTGTCGAGCCGGCCGATCCGGGTCAGCCCGGCGGCGGCAAGCACGACGGCGTCGAGGTCGCCCACCTTGCCGGGCACCATGTCCGCGTCGGGGTTGCCCGGCAACCCGGGGACCCGGGCCAGGCGGGTGTCGACGTTGCCGCGGATGTCGACAATCGACAGGTCGGGACGGGCCGCTAGCAGCTGGGCCGCCCGGCGGGGTGAGCCGGTGCCGACGGTGGCTCCGACGGGCAGCTCGGAGAGTTTCAGCCCGTCGCGGGAGCACAGTGCGTCGCGGGCGTCTGCCCGCACTGGCACGGCGGCCAGCGTCAGGCCGGGGACGGCCGCGGTGGGCAGGTCCTTCAGCGAGTGCACCGCCACATCGACGCGCCCGTCCAGGATGGCTGCCCGGAGTTCGGCGGCGAACACGCCGGTGCCGCCCATTTGGGACAGCGGTCCCGTGAGGATGTCGCCGTCGGTCTTGATGGGCACGATCTCGGCCGCAAAGCCGCCGACTGCGCGCAGCTGGTCGGTAATTTGCTGGGTCTGGCTCAGGGCCAGCTTGCTTCCGCGGGTTCCAATTTTCACACTTGCCATTGTTTCAGCCATGGAGATTAAGAACCACCTTGCACGGAATCGACCGGGGCGGAATCGACCGGGGCAGCAGCGACTGCGCCCGCGGGCAGCCCGACGGTGCTGCCGGTTTCGGCGATGACCGGTTTTTCGCCGCGGAAGTTCGCGCAGCAGCCGGGGTTGCACACATCAAACCAGGGCCCGAGCTTCGTCATGGCGGGGCGCTCGGCGATGTGGTTTTCAATGGTGCGTTCGCAGATCAGGTCCACCAGCCCGGCAACAAACTTTTGGTGGGTGCCGGGCGTGGGGGCGCGGTCGAAGGCCAGGCCCAGCTCGGCGCATGTTTCTGCGGCTTCGGTATCGAGGTCCCAGCGGACCTCCATGTGGTCGCTGACAAAGCCCAAGGGGACAACAACAACGCCCTTGGTGCCGGCAGCGGCCTTCTCGGCCAGGGCATCGTTGATGTCCGGCTCCAGCCACGGCACATGCGGAGCACCCGAACGGGACTGGTAAACCAGTGACCATTCCTGCGACGGGTCGACCCGGGCCATGATGGCCTCGGCTGCGGCCAGGTGCTGCGCCACGTAGGCCGAATTCTCGGCGAATTCTCGTAGTTCCAGCTCGGAGTTGCCCGAGGCCTCGGCATCCCGGATGGGGATGGAGTGCGTGGCAAACATGACGTGCACGGGGGCGTCCGGGGTGCCGGCGGCGGCCAGCGCAGCCCGGACGCGGTCCAGGGAGGCGGCCGTGCCTTCGATAAAGGGCTCAACAAAACCGGGGTGGTCGAAGTACTGGCGCACCTTGTCCACGGCCAGCTTTCCGTCCAGGCCGGTCTCGGTCAAGGCCATGCCGATGTCCTCGCGGTACTGGCGGCAGCTGGAGTATGAGGAGTAGGCGCTCGTGGTGACCATCAAGAGTCGGCGGTGACCGGCGTCGTACGCATCCGCCAAAACAGCGGGGATGTAGGGATCCCAGTTCCGGTTCCCCCACAGCACGGGCAACGCAATGTCGCGGGCGGCCAGTTCGGCCTCCAGGGCGGCTTTGAGTGCGCGGTTCTGGGCGTTGATGGGGCTGATGCCCCCGTTGGCGCGGTAGTGGTGGCTAACTTCTTCGAGGCGCTCGTCAGGGATGCCGCGGCCGCGCGTGACGTTGCGCAGGAACGGCAGGACATCATCCTGACCCTCGGGCCCACCGAAGGAGGCGAGCAGCACCGCGTCATAGCGGGCAGGGCTGGCAGGCGTTGCTGCACGAAGGTCCGCGGTCATCGGAGCACCTCGGCAACCTCGGCGGCGTCGATACGGCGCCCGGTGTAGAACGGTGTTTCCTCGCGCACGTGCAGGCGGGCGTCCGAGTAGCGCAGGCTGCGCATCATGTCGACCAAGTCGATGAGGTTGTCGGCCTCCAGTCCCAGCAGCCATTCCCAGTCGCCCAGGGCGAACGCGGAGATGGTGTTGGCCTGCACCTGCGGGTATTCCCGGCCCAGCATGCCATGTTCGCGCAGCATGCGGGAGCGCTCCTC
Source organism: Arthrobacter sp. PAMC 25486 (assembly GCF_000785535.1). Taxonomy (NCBI): domain Bacteria; kingdom Bacillati; phylum Actinomycetota; class Actinomycetes; order Micrococcales; family Micrococcaceae; genus Arthrobacter; species Arthrobacter sp. PAMC 25486. The sequence continues at coordinate 1,880,173 of NZ_CP007595.1, forward strand.
GGCAGGCAGGATGTACCAGTCGTAGGAGCGCACGAACGGGTAGACGCAAACCCAGCCCTTCGGCGCGTTGGGGCCCATGTAGGCCGGGGCATGACTCTTGGCGAACTCGGCCTCGACGTGCACGCCCATGGCGGACCAGGCGATCTCGGTGGCCGCGAACAGTTCAGTGCGGCGGATGCTGCGCACGGCCCGCTGCAGGCCTTCGGCGTCGGCGCCCACGAGCCAGAGCATGATGTCCGCATCGTTGCGCATGGCCGAGACGTCGTAGCTGCCGCGCAGGGTGATGCTTTCGGCGGCCAGCTCGGCGACCAGCGTTTCAAACGCCGCTACCGCCCCTTCCCCGCCGGCGAAGGATCCGGTGCGCTTGAAGACGGTCCAGAGGGTGAACGGCGTCTCGGCAGGAGTTTTAGTGACAGATTGTGCGTTTGTGTGGCTCATGGGTTCAAGTCTGCACCCAAACCGCACAAAAGCTAAAACCAGACTTCTCTACAAGGCGTAGAAAGTGAGGAAGATTACACTTTCCTGGAGCGGTCGACGGCGGCCCGGACCGCCCGCCGGGTGCCGCTCACCACGGCCGCCAAGCCGTTCCCGCTCATCCAGCCGCCCGTCAGCACGAGTCCCGGAACCTTGGCCACCACGGATTGGAGCTGCGCCATCTTTGCCTGATGCCCGACGGCGGCGAACGGCAGTGCGCCCTTCCACCGGACAATGTCCGCACCCAGGAGGTCGGATTCGGTCACGGGAAGGCCCAGCAGCTTGCTGGCATCGGCCAGCGCCGTGGCGATGAGGTCGTCCTCCCGGGGCGTTGCAGGCGTGAGCCGGACGGCGTCCGAGGGCTTGACGCCGGCGCGGCCATACGAGAGCCGCAGCACGTGCGTGCCGGGGCCTGTGCCGTCCGCCAGCCAATCCCATTTTGCCGTCGCGTGGGTGAGCGCCTTGGCCTTGATGCCGGGAACATCGGGGGCCACGAGGATGCCGGTGCCGCGCGGTGCGGAGTCGAGTTCCGGCACGTCCACGACCAGCGTAACCAGGCGAACGTCGGGGCCGGGGGCCGGGGTGAAGGGTTCCAGCTCCGGCAGCTCCGGGGTCAAAAGCGCCACGGCGGCGGGGCCGTCGGTGGCCATGACCAGCAGCTTGGCGGACTCGAAGCCGCGGTCTGTGCCATGCTCCCAGTCAACGATCCACGGGGAGGGGGCTCCGCCGTCGTACTTCTTGGGGGCAGGGGCCGCCTCGGCATCCGTGTCGCCGCGGTAGACAGCCTTGATTTGGTAGCCGGCATACATGGCCACCCCGGCCTCCCGCAGCGCGGCAACAAGCGCGGCGACCAGCGTGTGCATGCCGCCGGCCAGCCCGGCCACGGCGGACCCCGGCTGGGTACTGGCGGCCCGCTGCGCAGCCACGGCGGCGGCCAGTGAGCCGTGTTCGCGGATGCCGGCGCGCAGTCCCGGCGCCACAGCGTCGACGTCGAGCTTCTCCGGATCGGCCGAATGCACGCCCGCAACTACCGGCGCCACGAGCCGCTCCAGCACCCGCTTGCCCATGCGGGCACGGACCAGTTCTGCCACGCTGGAGACCTCTTCGGTGGTGCCGATGGTGACCGGCATCTTGGCGTCCAGGGCGGCCCGCAGCACGCCGGAAGCGCCCAATGCGGCACGCACCTCAGGGGCGTTCAGGTCCGAGGGGATGCCCAGAATACCGGTGCGCGGCAAGGGCACGGGGCCGTCGGGCAGCCACACCCAGGCGCCGGCCGGATTGGGGGTCACGATGCGCTCCGCCAAGCCCAGCTCGGCGGCAAGGTCGGCCACGGCCGTATTGCGGGTGGCGAACGATTCCGCGCCGGAATCCAGCACCGTCCCGGCCACCTCGTGGCGGCCAACGCAGCCGCCCCACGTGCCGGAGGCCTCGTAGATGCTCACCTGGAATCCCGCAGCTTGCAGGTCCCTGGCCGCCAACAGCCCGGACACGCCGCCGCCCACCACGATCGCCTGCTGCGGCGAGGGGTGGCTCTGCGGCCGGTGGGCCTTGGCTGCGGTCTTTCGGTTTTCCATGGTGTCCCCTTACGGCTGGTGCAAGTTGGCGGTGGGCCTGGCGGTCGATGCGCTAGATCGAGTGGATCAGCTCAACGAGTCGAGTCAGGACGGCCGGGTCCGTTTCCGGCGGCACGCCATGTCCCAAGTTCACCACATGTGAGGGCGCCGCGGAGCCAGCCGCGACGACTTCGCGGACATGTTGTTCCAGCACCTCCCACGGGGCACTGAGCAGCGCCGGGTCGATGTTGCCCTGCAGCGGCACCGTGCCGCCGAGCCGGCGGTTCGCCTCGTCCAGAGGGAGCCGGTAATCGACACCCATGACGTCAACGCCGACGTCGTACATGGCGCCGAGGAGTTCGCCGGTGCCGGTGCCGAAGTGGACCAGCGGCACGCCCAGGTCGCGGACATGGTCCAAGGCAATGACCGACGCCGGGGCCACAGATTTGGTGTAGTCGGCAAGGCTGAGGGACCCCGCCCAGGAGTCGAAGAGCTGGCCCGCGCTGGCGCCGGCCTCGATCTGGGCGCGCAGGAACTTCCCGGAGGCGTCCGCCGCCCAGCGCATGAGCTGCGTCCAGAGTTCGGGCTGGGCGTGCATCATGGTGCGCGGGCCCATGTGGTCGCGGGACGGGCGGCCCTCAACCATGTACGCGGCCACAGTGAAGGGCGCACCTGCGAAGCCGATCAGCGGCGTGCTGCCTAGTTCCTGCACGGTCAGCGCCACGGCTTCGCGGATCGGGTCCAGGGACTCATCCGTCAGCTCGGGCAGGGCCGCGATGTCTTCGGCCGTGCGGATGGGCTTATCCAGGACCGGGCCGACGCCGGGGACGATGTCGACGCCCACCCCTGCCAGCTTGAGCGGGATGACGATGTCGGAGAAGAAGATGGCGGCGTCAACGTCGTGGCGGCGGACCGGCTGCAACGTGATTTCGGCGGCCATTTCCGGCTTGAGGCAGGATTCCAGCATGGTGGTGCCCACCCGCAATTCGCGGTATTCGGGCAGCGAGCGGCCTGCCTGGCGCATGAACCAGACGGGGCGGCGGCTGGGCTTGCCACCTCTGTAGGCGGTGATCAGCGGGGACTTTTCGGTGCGACCATCCATCAACGGGTGGTTTGGGCTCAGTGTCATGGCACCACCATACAGAGCGAATCTGGGCATATTTTGTGCACAAGTTGTCACCGCAGGAGGGCGCCGCCCTGCGGCCCGCCGTAAGCAGCATCACACATGCTTGGTGACGCTTTTGAACTTCCTGTGCATAAACCATCAGGTTGGGGGTCTACCATGTTGAAATTGTGGTTCTCTTTTCTCTCGTTGCCTCGCACACCGCCCTTGACCTGGAAACCGTTGCCCGCCTTAGCGCCGGGGCCGCGGCTGTCAGTGCTGAGCTTGTTGCCGGCCAAAATGCCGTGGCCGGCCTTGTGACCTTGGCAACCTGTAACCGCTACGAGCTTTATGTCCATGCCCGTAGCGGTGAAGAGCTTGAAGCAGCACGCAGCTCGGCGATCGAAGCGGTCAGCAGGCATTCCGGCCTGGCCGAATCCCAGGTTTCCCAGGCCCTGACCACGCTGCACGCCGACGCGGTTCCGCGCCATCTTTTTGCCGTCAGCACGGGGCTCGAATCGGCCGTTGTGGGTGAGCGGGAAATCGCCGGCCAGGTGCGCCGCGCGCTCAGCACAGCCCAGGACCAGGGCGTCACCACGCCTTCACTTGTCAGGCTGTTCCAGGCCGCCGCCAAAACCGCCAAGGACGTGGGTTCCCAAACGGCACTGGGGCGCCGCGGCATGTCGATCGTCTCCGTGGCTCTTGACCTCGCCACCGACCTTCACAACGTTCCCTCACCTTCCGGGGCACTTCCCCCCAACATTGCCTCAACTGCCGGGGCTTTCCGCCAACTGGTCGGCAAGTCGGCTGTCCTGTTTGGCACCGGCGCTTATGCCGGTGCTGCCATGGCACAACTCATGGAGCGCGGCTGTACTGACATCTCGGTGTTCTCATCTTCCGGCCGTGCTGACATCTTTGTGGCGTCCCGGGGCGGCACGGCACTCAACGACGACACCCTGGCGCAGGCCCTGGCCAACGCCTCCCTGCTGGTGGGCTGCAGCGGATCGGACCATCAAGTCTCCAAGTCGGATTTGGCACCGCTGCGCCATGACGGTTCACCCCAACTCACGGTCATCGATCTGGCGCTGAGCCACGACTTTGCCCCGGACGTTGCCGAGCTGCCCGGCGTCGAACTGTTGACCTTGGAAACTGTCCGCCAGGCAGCCCCCGCCGAACAGGAAGCGACCCTGGTTCAAGCCTCGGCGCTGGTCGCCGAGGCCACGGACAACTTTGAGCAGTCGCAAAACTCCCGCTCCCTGGACCATGCCATCGTGGCCCTGCGCCGACACACCATGGCCGTGCTCGACGACGAACTTGCCAAGGTTCGCAAGCAGCACGGCTGCTCCGCTGCCACAGCCGAGGTGGAGTTCGCCATGCGCCGCATGGTCAAGCAGCTCCTGCATGTGCCCACCGTCAGGGCCAAGGAATTGGCCGCGGCCGGCGACGCGGAAAGCTATGTGGCCGCACTGGACGTCCTCTACGGATTGAAGCTGTCCGCCGACACCATCGGCACGGCTGTGGCCGCCGCCGGAACGGCATCGGACACCGAAGCCAGCGCCTGAGCTGCCAGGTTCGCCCGCCCACCCGGCCCTGCACACCCACACTCCGGCCGGGCTGGACTCAGCCGAACGCGTTAACGCCGGTCAGTTCCGCCGAAAGGTCCCACAGCCTCCGCGCACTGTCAGGATCGACGGCGTGCGCATCCACTCCGGCAATGCGGGCCAGCTCCGAGGCGGGGTCCGTGGGTGCGGCAATGTCGCAGTCCTCGCAGTACACGCCTCCGCGACCGTCGAGCAGCGGCGAGGTCGCAGCCCACACGGAGGTCGCGGCACCCTGCTCGGGAGTCTTGAAACCCTTGCGCACTGTTCCGGCGGAGTCCATCCAGCCGGCAGCCATCATTTCTTCCTGGGTCAGGTGGCGCTGCAGCCCCGTCATGATGCCGCCCGGGTTCACGGCAAAGGCCCGCACCCCGTCCCCGGCCCCGCGCGCATCCAGCTCCACGGCGAACAGGCTGTTGGCTGTTTTCGCCTGTCCGTACGCCTCCCATTTGTCGTACCCCCTTAAGAACTGGGGGTCGTCAAAGTGGATGCCGGAGCGTTTGTGCCCCGTGGATGAGAGCGAAACCACGCGCGCCCCGCCGTCGGACAGCAGCGGCCACAGCTCGTTCGTGAGGGTGAAATGGCCCAGGTGGTTCGTGGCGAATTGAGCCTCCCAGCCGGGCCCCACCCGCGTTTCCGGGCAGGCCATGATGGCGGCATTGTTGATAAGAATGTCCAGCCGCTGCCCCGCATCGAGGTAGCCCGCGGCGAACCTTTTCACGCTCTCCTGAGAACCCAAGTCCATCTCAAAAACCGCCACACCGCCGAGGTCGGCCGCCGCCAGCACCCCGCGCGCATGATCCGCGCGCCGCGCCGGCACGGTGACACTGACGCCTGCTCCGGCCAGGGCGCGCACCGTCTCCAGCCCCAGCCCCGAATAACCGCCCGTCACAATGGCCGCGCACCCGGAAAGGTCCATGCCCTCAACCACGGAGCCCGCCGCGGTGTCATGGCCAAACCCCGAATCAATGGGCTTTTGCGGGGTTGGCTGAATGTCCACACGTCTCATGATGCGCCTCTTCTTTAAGTGCCGGTCCCTCCATGGCGCGAGGGAGCCCTTGTGCGCAATTTACTCCTGCGCGCCGCGTTTGTCTCGAGTGGCCCAGGCATCAATACCCCCTGCGAGATGCACGACGTCGGCAAACCCGGCCGCGCGCAGGCTCGCCAAGGCCTGGGCCGAGCGGGTGCCCGCCTTGCAATGCAGTATTAAGGGAACCCCGTGGGGCAGAAGTCCCAGCGCGGAACCTTCACGGATCCCTCCCAAGGGAATCAGCACGGAACCAGGAATCTTGGAGATCTCGAATTCCACCGGCTCGCGCACATCCACCAGCACAAAGCTGTCCTCACCAGCCTCTCGGCGGGCCAGGCGGGAGGCGAGCTCATCCGCGGAGATGAGATCGCCGTCGTTCTCGGAAGAAGGCGGGAATATCCCGCAGAACACCTCATAGTCGATGAGCTCGGTGATGGGCGGCGCGGCGGGGTCCTTGGCGATGCGGATTTCGCGCCAGCGGGAGGTGAGTGCGTCGAAGATCAGGAGCCGGCCCAGGAGTGTTTGGCCGATGCCGGTGATGAGTTTGACGGCCTCGGTGACCATCATGGCCCCGATCGAGGCGCACAGCATGCCGAATACGCCGCCTTCGGCGCAGGAGGGGACGGTGCCGGGGGCCGGCGGTTCGGGGTAGAGGTCGCGGTAATTGGGGCCGAACTTGTCCCAGAAGACGCTGACCTGGCCATCGAAGCGCAGGATGGAACCCCACACATAGGGCTTGCCCAGCAACGCCGCGGCGTCGTTGACGAGGTAGCGGGTGGCGAAGTTGTCTGCCCCGTCCAGGATGATGTCGTAGTCCTCGAACAGCGAGAGCGCGTTGGAGGAATCCAACCGGATCTGGTGCAGCACCACGTTGACGCCCGGGTTCAGTTCCAGGATGGAGTCGCGGGCGGATTCCAGCTTGGTGCGGCCAATGTCGGACACGCCGTGGATGACCTGGCGCTGCAGGTTGCTCAGTTCAACGCTGTCGTCGTCAATGATGCCAAGCGTGCCCACCCCGGCCGCGGCCAGGTACAGCAGGGCCGGGGAGCCCAACCCTCCGGCGCCGATGACCAGCACTCGGGCGTTGCGCAGCCTGCGCTGGCCCTCCAAGCCAATTTCGGGGATCAGCGCGTGGCGGGAATACCGTTCCAGTTCCTCGGGGGCCAGGGGCGGGCCGGGCTCAACGAGGGGCGGCAGTGACTGGGGTGTGGCGGACTTCAAGGGCTGGATCAAGGAAACCATACCTATAAATCTAGGGCGTGCCCGCTCAAGTGGCCAGTCCCTTGGTTGCTGCCCGGCGGTGCTGACGGCTCGGGAATAAAGACACCTCTGTCCCTGGGCGTTGAGTGCGGGTGTTGGCCCTCCGCGGAGGAGACCTTCGCCGGCGCAACGCCTGCCGAGCCCTGTGGGGAAGGTCTCATCGCAAGACGACCGTCTCCGAGTTGATGATTATCCGGGCATTGCCGGCCCCGGTGGCCCCAACCGCTTCAATGCCGGCACTTTGGATGAACTAAATGCCGTAATTTCACCCCTAAGCCTGCGATAGTTCTGATTTTGCTTCGCCATCCGCCATTTGCAAGAATTTTGTGCGGTGCGCACTGTCTGAGTGCCCCGGAGGGACACGCCGAATTTATCAACGGGAACAGGAGCAACATGATTTCAGTTGACCGGATCAGCAAGAGCTATGGCTCGGGGGACAATGCTGTCCACGCACTCGACGATGTCTCCCTGAACATCGCCAAGGGCGAGATTTTCGGCGTCGTAGGCCAAAGCGGCGCCGGCAAGAGCACCTTGATCAGGACCATCAATTCCCTGGAGCGCCCAGACAGCGGCACCGTCACCGTCGATGGACAAGACATCGGCCGCCTGCAGGGCGCGGGGCTGCGCTCGGCCCGCCACAACATCGGCATGATTTTCCAGCACTTCAACCTGCTGAGCAGCCGGACGGTCCAGTCCAATGTGGAACTCTCACTGGAAATCACCGGCATGGACCGCGGTGCCCGGCGCAGGCGCGTCGCGGAAATCCTGGAACTCGTTGGACTCGAAGGCAAAGCCACGTCTTATCCCTCGCAACTCTCCGGCGGCCAGAAGCAGCGTGTCGGCATTGCCCGCGCGCTTGCGTCCAAACCGTCGGTGCTCCTGAGCGATGAGGCAACGTCCGCACTGGACCCTGAGACCACGCGCCAGATCCTGGACCTCATCCGCGAACTCAGCAGGGAATTGGGATTGACCGTCATGCTGATCACCCATGAGATGGATGTGGTGAAGAGGATCTGCGATTCCGCCGCTGTCATGAGCCAAGGCAGGATCCTGGAGCAAGGCTCCGTCGAGGGGTTGCTGACAACCGAGAAGTCCCTGTTGGGGCAGGCCCTTTTCCCGCTCGGCGAGATTCCGCAAAACGGCAACACGATCATTGAGATCACCTTCAACGGCGTCACAGCCGACCGCCCGGTCATCGCACAGCTGGCCCGGACACACGGCATCGACGTGGGCATCCTCGGTGCTGCCATCGAAACCATCCACGGGCACCAAACGGGCAGGACCCGGCTTGAACTGCCCGGCGCCCAGGAAAACGTCGCCGCAGCCATCGACGATCTGCGCAGCCAAGGACTTTTTGTGGAGGTAATCGGATGCTAGACCGCAATGACCCGTCCTTTTGGACCGACCTCTTCGAGACCATCCTGCAGGGCTCCGGCGAAACGTTGTACACCGTGGGCGTCAGCCTGCTCTTCACCGTGATCTTCGGCCTTGCCGCAGGGGTGGTGCTGGTGACCACCGAAGCCGGCGGCCTGCTTGCCAAGCCCTTCGGCAGTCGCGCCTTGGGCATCGTCATCAACAGGGTGCTGGATCTTTTGGTCAATGTGGGCCGGTCCATCCCGTTCATCATCTTGATGATCCTCCTGATTCCGTTCACGCGGTTGATCGTGGGATCCTTCATCGGCCCCACGGCCGCCATTGTTCCGCTGACCATTGCCGGCATTCCCTTCTTCGCCCGGCTGGTGGAAATCGGCATCCGTGAAGTGCCTGTCGGGCTCATCGAGGCCGCCGAATCGCTGGGCGCCACGCGCTGGACGATCCTTGCCAAGGTCATGGTGGCCGAGGCGGTGCCCGCCATCGCATTGGGCCTGTCCACGACCATTGTGGGGCTCATCGGCTATTCGGCCATGGTCGGTGCCGTGGGCGGCGGCGGTCTGGGCGACGTCGCCTTCCGCTACGGATACCAGCGTTACAGCCCCGAATACATGTTCGCCGTGGTCATCCTCCTGATCCTGTTGGTCCAGCTGTTCCAATCCTTGGGCAACTTTGCTGCGCGGCGCCTCTCGCACCGCTAGGGACCACACCTCAACTGTGCATGTGCCGGAACAATCCGCGCATGCGGACACCTCTCTATCGAAAGAATCACCATGATCCGTTCCACCTTCCTCAAGGCCGCCGCCGTCGGCGTAGCCGCCGTCTTCGCACTCACCGCCTGCGGCACGGGCTCCGACTCTTCCGCCGCCGACACCATCAAGGTGGGGGCACTCGCCGTCCCGGCCGGCGACATGCTCAAGCACGTGTCCGAAGAGCTTGCCCCGAAGGAAGGGCTAACGGTCGACTACAAGGAATTCAGCGACTACAACACTCCCAATGCGGCACTCAGCGACGGCGACATCGACGCCAACCTATTCCAGAACACCACGTTCATGGAGACCTACAACAAGGCTGCCGGCAAGGATCTGGTCAGCGTTGGCAAGGTGTATCTGCCCCCAATGGCCCTCTACTCCAATGAGATTGCCGCGCTTGCCGACCTGCCCGAGGGTGCGTCCATCGCGATCCCCAACGACCCCACAAATGAAGGCCGCGCCTTGTTGCTGCTGGCGTCCAAAGGCCTGATCGAGGTCAAGGAGAACCCCATCACACTGAAGGACATCACCGCCAACCCCAAGAACTTCAAGTTCACGGAGATTGAGAACGCCAGCCTCCCCCAGGCACTCAACGACAAGGACGCGGCGATCGTCACGCTGGCCTTCGCCCTGCCAGCGGGCCTGAGCTCGGACAAGCAGCTTTTGGTGGAGGGCGAAGACAGCCCCTTCTACAACGTGCTCGCCGTAAGGGCAGAGATGAAGGACGATCCCCGCGTGCAGAAGCTCTTCAAGGTGCTCACCTCGCAGGACATGAAGGACTTCGTCGAGACCGAGTTCAAGGGTCTGGTCGTCCCCGCGTCCTAGTTTTTTTCGCACCGACCCTTAGGTGTGCACAGGGGGTGTCGCGACAGGCGGCCCCCTTTTGTGGTCTGCTGATGTCCCTGCCAGATTCGGGCCACATCCAAGTGAGTGGAAACGCCACCGCCCCGCCAATGGCCTCGGCACCCGGGACTTGCGCCCACCGTCCGGCCCTGGCTGCTCCCGTCGGCGCATTACCGGCCGGTAGAATGACACAACGACCCCATGCACCAGCCACGGGCTACGGAGAGAAAGGCAGCCGCCATGACTTTGGACCCAGCCGCCAAGGAACGTCCTGCACCCAAGACACAGCCGAGCCGCATGCCCCGCGATGAACGCCGGGCCCAGTTGCTGGCCTCCGCCCTTGAAGTGTTTGTCAACCACGGCTACCACGGGGCCGCGATGGATGAAATTGCGGAGACCGCCAAGGTCAGCAAGCCGGTGCTCTACCAGCACTTCCCCAGCAAGCGGGACCTGTACCTGGCCCTGCTGGATGCGCATCTGGAGTCCCTGACCAACATGCTGGTGACGGCGCTGAGCTCCACCACGGACAACAAGCTCCGAGTCCACGCGACCATGAAGGCGTATTTCACGTTCATGGCCAACGACGACCAGGCGCACCGGCTGGTGTTCGAGTCCGACCTTGTCAACGACCCCGAGGTGGCCGCCCGGCTGGAAAAATTCAACGCAGACTACGCCGACGCCATCGGCCAGGTCATTGCCGAAGACACCAAGCTGCCGCCGGTTGAGGCAATCCTGCTGGGCCGCGCCTTGGCCGGCATGGCGCAGGTCAGCGCCCGCTACTGGCTCGAGGCCAAGGGCGACCTGGACATCGATGTTGCCAGCGAGCTGGTCTACCGTTTAGCTTGGCGCGGAATTAGCCGCTTCCCCAAGGAATCCTGACCACCTGCCCCTAGAGTGGTTTGTACATACTTATAGGTCTGCACCCAAGGAGACAACTGTGGAAATCAAGATCGGCATCCAACACATCACCCGTGAAATTGTCCTTGAGTCCGAGCAAAGCGCGGACGACGTTGCCGCCCTGGTGTCCGAGGCACTGGCCAAGGGCACCGAGCTGCGTCTGAAGGACGAAAAGGGACGTCTGGTGATTGTTCCCGGCAGCACCATCGGGTACGTTGAACTGGGCGGCGAGAAGGCCCGCAGCGTAGGATTCGGCGCACTCTAAACCGGCACAAAACTCCACGATTCGTCCAAGGCTAAGGATCTCACTTCATGGTTGCATTGGTCATTATTGCCCTGACGGCTGGCGCTTTTGGTGCCATTGCCTGGGCCGTTGACAAGTACCGTCACACCTTCGGCGCCCTGTTGCCGGCCGGTGTGGCCGTGGTGGCTGCCCTGCTCGTGTGGATCATCACCATGGCCGTTGGTCTGGACAACAATGCCGGCACCGCGTGGATCCCCTGGATCCTGTCCATGGTGGTTGGCGGCGCGGCTGCCTGGGCCACCGCAGGTTTTGTGGGCCGCACCCGCCACACCCGGCAGGTTGAGCGGACCAACCAGATTCTGCAAATGCATTAAATGTTCGACGGCGGGACGTCACCACCGCGCCCGTCCCGCCTTTGCGCCTGAGGCACCTTAGATGCCGCCGTTTGCCGGAAATGCCATGGTTTGATCCATGGCATTTCCGGCAAACGGCGGCATTTTTCACGAACTATGGAATTTCTGCACCCCGAGGTTTACGCGTCGCGGCCCTTTTCGGTACAGACGCACAGCCTGTTGCCCTGAACATCGGTGGCCACAACGAAGCGCGGGGCGGCCCCATGGTCCAGGGACGCCCCTGCTGACTCCAGCCCTGAAAGGGTCCGGGCACTTTGGGAGTATGGCACCGTCACATCAAGGTGAAAGCGGTTGTCGTTCGGGGTTGACGTTTTCTGGAACCACACGGACGGACCGCGGCCGAACGGGTCCACGAGCGCCCCATCGGCGGCCGTGCGGTATCCCAGTGCGGTCTGCCAGGTGTCCGCAATGGCATCGGCATCGTCTGTGTCAATGGCGATTTCAACAGTGTGCAGCAACTCCGGGCGTGCCACGGCACCGGCTTCCTTGGCCCGTGCCGATATTGCCCCGGCCAGGGAAGTGTCCCGCGCGCTCACCTTGGAGCCGGCGTCATGCGAGGTCAGCGTCACGAACAAGTGGTCGTAGCGCCAGTCCACATCGGGGTGGTGGTTCGCTGTCTGGGCCAGCGCCCCGATGGCGGCGAACAAGTCCAAGGCGCTGGCCGACGTCGGACACTTCAGCACCGTGCGCAGGGCACCGAGGCCCAGGGTCCAGTCCGGCAGCGCCGCCAGTTCAGTGTCGATTTGGTCCCTGGTCAAAACATCGTTCGCAGCCATGGCAGGCTCCTTAGGGTATTCGGTTACAAATCAGGGCGGCCGTTCATCGCCGACGACGCCAGTGCATGGGCCCGTTTGGGGATGCGTCCCCCCTGTGCTGCCAGTCTGCCACCGATGACCGCATGTTTAAAGGCCTCCGCCATGACCACCGGATTCTGGGCGCGGGTGACGGCGGTGGCCAGCAGCACGGCGTCGCAGCCGAGCTCCATGGCCAGGGCGGCGTCGGAGGCGGTGCCGATGCCGGCGTCGAGCACCACGGGCACGGAGGCGCGGGAGACGATCAGCTCAATGTTGTGCGGGTTCAGGATGCCCAGCCCGGTACCGATCGGGGCCCCCAACGGCATGACGGCGGCCGCACCCAGCTGTTCCAGGCGCAGTGCCAGAACCGGGTCGTCATTGGTGTACGCGAACACCTTGAAACCACGGTTGACCAGCGCCTCCGTTGCCTCCACCAGTTCCAGCGCGTCAGGGAGCAGCGTGTGTTCGTCGGCGATGACTTCCAGTTTCACCCAGTCTGTCTCGAGGGCTTCGCGGGCCAGCTCGGCCGTCATGACGGCCTCGCGGGCGGTGAAGCAGCCAGCCGTGTTGGGCAGGATGCGGATGTTGTTTTCCAGCAGCAGCTTGAACAGGTTTGTTCCGCCGCCGGCCGCCTCATCCACCGAGTAGCGGCGCATGGCCACGGTGGTCAGTTCGGTGCCGGAGGCGATGAGTGCGGCACCCAGACCGGTGAGGCTGGGGGCGCCGCCGGTGCCCATGATGAGCCGGGATTGCAGCGCCACGCCGTCGATCACCAGGGCGTCATTGCGGGTCAGGGTTTCGGTCATGGCGTTCACTTTCGGTCGTGGGGCGTATGTGGGGTGTGGGCGGCAGGGGCGGAAGAAGCATCCTGGGCAGTCATCTCAGCCGCCCTGCACTGCGGCGACAATCTCCAGGTCGTCCCGGTCTTCCACGGCGGTGGCAGCCCACTGGCTGCGCGGCACCACGGCCGAGTTGCGGGCTACAGCGACACCCAACCGTCCACCGTCGGCCGCCTGCCCGGTGGGAAGCAGCGCCCGGCCGGTAGTGGCGGTGACCAGGTCGGCGACCGTGGTGCCTGCCGGGTGGGTCTGGGTGGTGCCGTTGAGTTCGATCGTGTGCATGGCATGCTCCTACGCGGTGGGGCCGGCGAGTGCCGGGCGGAGTGAGGGGGAAAAGCGGTCGGGGCGGAAGCCCGTCCAGGCCAGGTCGGTAATGTCGCCCAGCAATTGGCGGACAATCAAGGCGGCGATCGGGGTCAGCAACACGCCGTGCCGGAAGAACCCGGTGGCGATAATGAGTCCCTGGATGTCCTTCCCCGAGGCAGCTGCGACCCGGCCCAGCAGCGGGGCGTTGTCCGGCGTTCCGGGGCGGGCGCGGGCCGTGCATTCAAGTAGTTCAAGTTCGGCGACGGCGGGCAGGAGCACCTGGGCGTCGCGCAAAAGCTGGTGCACTCCCCCGGCGCTGACCCCGGCACCGTGGTCCTCGCGGCTGGTCGCGCCGATGACCACGGTGCCGTCCTCGCGCGGCACAATGTACACGGGGAGCCCGCGCACCAGGCCGCGAATCGTGGCCGTGGTCAGCGGCCGCAGGTGTTCGGGCACGCGCAGGCGCAGAATATCGCCGTGCACCGGGCGCAGCGGCAGCTCGAGCCCAGCCGGCAGGTTGTGGAGTTTCGGGGCGTCCAGCCCGTTGGCCACCACCACCTCCCGGGCATGGATTTCCGTGCCGTCGGCAAGCACGACGCCGGTCACCCGCCTCCGCTTTTCGACTCCCCTGCCGTCCCACAACAGTCCCGCAGCACCCTGGCCAATGAAGGGATCCGACTCGCCCCGATGAGCGGCAACCTCGACCAGCCGGGTGCGGATGGCAGCAGCAGTTCCGCGGGGGTCCACCTGGTGGTCGGCCACGATCCGGAAGGCACAGGAAATGTGCGGGCCCACCAGCGGCTCCTCCGCCCGGGCCGCCTTGATCGTGAGCATCTCGACCTCGAGCCCGTGCCGGCGCTGGACGTCCCGCAGCTCGGCGAGGGCGCGCCGGTCCGCAGCGTCGGCACCCACGACGAGGGTCGGCGTCGTACGAAATCCGGTACCCGGAACACCGGGGCCGGCCAGGGATGCGGCAAAGTCGGGCCAGCGGGCGGCGGCGGCAAGCGTGAGGTCCAGGAGTTGCTCTTCCTGGTAGTGGAGCTCGCTCACGGGGGCCAGCATGCCAGCGGCCGCGAAAGTGGCGCCGGTGGCGGGGGCCGGGTCGATCACGGTGACTGTGTGGCCGGCACGCTGGGCCTCCCAGGCGATGCCGAGTCCCACGATGCCGCCGCCGATGACGGCCACCCCGGTGGTTGATTTGTCGGGGCTCAAGTGCAAAGGCACGGAGGGTGCCACAATGTTCTCCTTCCCTACGCCGGCATGATCCGGATCAGGTTCCGCGCCCTCAAGGCGCAATCGGTCGGCGTAGTCGGCGCCCTCTCAGCCAGCTTCACTGGCTCCCGCGGTACTGCACTAGTCTATGAGACATGCACAGCACTTCTGCCATCCATGACGCCATGTCCGCTTCCGCCGCACCGTCCGCTGTCCCCGACCTGGCCTCCGCCCGCCTGTATTTGTGTACGGATTCCCGCGCCGATCAAGGTGACTTTGCCGATTTCCTACGGGCGGCGTATGCCGGTGGTGTGGACATCATCCAGTTGCGCGACAAGTCCATCGAGGCTGCCGAAGAGCTGGAAAAACTTGCTGTGTTGCGCTCCGTTGCGGCCGAGTTTGGCAAGTTGTGGGCCGTGAATGACCGGGCCGACATCGCCGCGCTCAGCGGAGCCCCCGTGTTCCATGTGGGCCAGCAGGACCTGCCACTGCCGGCCGCCCGCTCGCTCGTTGGGCCTGCGATTTCAATCGGGCTGTCCTGCCACGATCCTGCTCAGGCTTCCGCCGCGGCAGCCTCCGAGGCCGACTACTTTTGCGTGGGCCCGCTGTGGGCCACCCCCACCAAACCGGGCCGGGCCGCCGTCGGGCTCTCCCTCGTGGAACACGCCGCCTCGCTCGGCACGACGAAGCCGTGGTTCGCGATCGGAGGGGTGGATTTGTCCACTGTGGACCAGGTGGTCGACGCCGGAGCTTCCCGGATTGTTGTTGTTCGCGCCATCACCCACGCCGAAGATCCGACGGCGGCCGCCCAGGCCTTGCTCTCCCGCCTGCCTGCGCTGGGGTAGCGTCCGCGTCGGTTTCCTCGCGGGCAGTAAGATTTCCTCGGTCGCTGGGCGACCTCAAAATCCATCCCCGTTCCGGAAACCGGCGCTGCCGTCCCGCCCGGTTCAGCTGTTGGCTGCGACCTTGCTCGGGGCGGAATCTTCCAGCATGGCGTCGAATTCGCCCTCGATCACGGAGTTCTCCTTGTAGGTGTACCGGGAAACAATGACGGCGACCAGCAGGTTCACGATAAATGCGGGCACGATTTCATACATCGCGTCATGCAGCACTGGCGTCTTGCCCCACACAAACACCGTCACCGTCGCCACAATCATGCCGACGAGGGCGCCCTTGGCCGTGAGTTTGCGCCAGTAAAGGCTCAGCAGCACAATCGGGCCGAACGCTGCACCGAAGCCGGCCCAGGCAAATGACACCAGCTCCAGGATGCTTGCATTCCTGTCCAAGGCAATGGTGGCTGCAATGACGGCGATCACCAACACGCCCAGGCGGCCAAGAATCACCTGTTTCTTGGCCGAGGACTCCCGTCCTGTCATGTTGTACAGGTCTTCGACGAGCGCCGAGGAACACACAATGAGCTGGGAGGAAATGGTGGACATGATGGCGGCCAGCACGGCTGCCAGGACCAGGCCCGCCACGAACGGGTGGAAGAACACCTGGCTCAATTTCAGGAACACCGTTTCCGGGTCCGCCAACGTCAAGTCGGGGTTGTCGGCAAAGTAGCCAATGCCGATCAACGCCGTGCTCACGGCCCCGGCCGCGGTCAAGAACATCCAGCCAATGCCGATCCGACGGCCGGCCTTGGCGTCTTGCGGGGAACGCAACGCCATGAAGCGGACAATGATGTGCGGCTGTCCAAAGTAGCCCAACCCCCATGCGGCCGTGGAAAAGATTCCGATCATCCACACCAGGCTGTTTCCCTCGCCAAAGCCCTTGAACAGGTTCAACGTGTCGGGGTCAATGCTTTGCAGGCGCGTCACGGTTGCGCCGACGCCACCGGTTTGAATGACGGCAATCACCGGGACCACGATGAGGGCGGCAAACATGAGCAGTCCTTGGGCCACGTCGGTCAGTGTTGCCCCAATGAACCCGCCAAAGAGCGTGTATGTCAAAGTGACGACAGTGACGACGCCCATGCCCAGCAGATATGACCAGCCGAAGGAACCCTCAAAAAACTTGCCGGCGGCCACCATGCCCGAGGACACATAGAAGGTAAAGAACACCAGGATAACGGCGGAGGCGGTGATGCGGAGCAGATGTGAATTGTCCTTGAGCCGCTTCTCAAAAAAGCTGGGGACGGTGATGGCATTTTGCGAAATCATCGTATAAGAACGCAGCCTTGGCGCGACGAACTTCCAGTTCAGCCAGGCGCCAATGGTCAGCCCAATGGCAATCCATGCCTCGACCAGTCCCGACAGGTAGATGGCCCCGGGGAGGCCCATAATGAGCCAGCCCGACATATCTGAAGCTCCAGCCGAGAGAGCGGCAACACCTGGCTTGAGATCGCGCCCGGCCAACATGTAGTCGTCCAGGTCGTCCGTTTTTTTGAAGGCGAAGTAGCCAATGGCGAGCATTCCCGCCATATAAACGCCGATGGCGAGTAATTGAAAAATATTGTCTGACACTTGGTATTCCTTTGCGTTCTGTGACACTTCATCGGATCATCGATGGCATCCGCCGGGGATGCGCAACTTCGCAAAGAGTACGCGCCAATAGTGGGACTGGTGCGTACACCGTATCAAGATTGATAGAGAATTCCTTCATGCGCGCCGCACCCGGGCTTCATGAGCGCCGTGCTTATGCTGGGTGGCAAGCAACGTCAGGCGCAAAGGAGCACCATGAGCACCGCACTCACCTTCCGGCATCTTTTTGGCCCCGGCCCCACCAATTGCTATCCGGAAGCCATCGCGGCTTTGGGGCATCCAATTCTGGGCCACCTCGACCCTCTGTTCATCGACGTGATGGACGCCACGTGCAACGGGCTGCGCCTGGTCTGGGGCACCGGCAATGAGCGCACACTGCCGTTGAGCGGGACCGGCTCGGCCGGCATGGAAGCCGCCTTCGTCAACACCGTGGGTGCGGGGGATGTGGCCGTGGTGGCCGTGAACGGGCTTTTTGGTGAGCGCATGTGCGAGGTGGCCCGCCGCGCCGGTGCCGAGGTGGTCCGTGTGGACCATGAATGGGGCCAGCCCATTGACCCGGAGCGCGTTGCCTCCGCCCACCCAAACCCCAAGGTCATCGCAGCCGTTCACGCCGAGACCTCTACCGGCGTACTCTCGGACATTGCCGCATTGGGCCAACTCAAGGGCGATGCGCTGCTGCTGGTTGACGCCGTCACCTCCATCGGCGGCTTGGAGCTGCTCGCCGACGAATGGGGCATTGACGTTGGCTACGCTGGCACGCAGAAGTGCCTGGGTGTTGCGCCGGGGCTCGCACCATTCACCATTTCGGATGCCGCGTTTGAACGCCGCATCAAGGATCCGCAGTCCTGGTACCTGGATCTGGGATTGCTGGGCGGCTATGTTGGCGCTGCCGGCGGAGGCAAGCGAACGTACCACCACACGGCCCCGGTTGCCATGGTGGCGAGCCTCGCCGCCGGGCTTGACCGCGTCTTGGCCGAGGGGCTCGACGCCGTTGCGGCCCGCCACGCTGCTTCCGGACTTGCACTGCAGGGCGGTTTGCAGGAAATGGGCCTGGAACTATTTGCCGCGGAAGGTTCGCGCCTGCCGAGCCTGACCACCGTCAGGGTGCCCGACGGCGTGGATTCAGCAGCCGTGCGAGCCTACCTTCTGGAGAACTTCAGCCTGGAAATAGGCGCCGGCGCCGGTGAGTTCGCCTCCACCGTATGGCGGATCGGCATGATGGGCCCCAACGCCAACCCGGCCTCCGTGATGCTGGTCCTTGGCGCACTGCGGGAGGCCATTGCCAGGACCTGAGCGGCTCACGCCCCCCGCAGGCCCACGGTTTGTTCCAGGGCAGCCAGGTGCAGTTCAAAAAGGTCGGCCGGCTCACTAAACGTTGAGGTGCCGTATTGGCCGAAGACCTCAAAGTTCACTGCCCCGAACAGCGCCGCCCAGAGCAGGACACCGCGGGCCACCACTGCCTCGGGAACGCTGAGACCCATTTCCGCCCGGATGGCGGCAAGGTCGAGGGCCAGGCCCTGCGGGATTCCCCCGGCGTCCTGCGCGTCGAGTTTTCCCGCGCCGTGGGCTTCATCCAGGATCCGCACCAGCTGAACAACCACGCGGGTTCCCGGCCCTGTAGTTTGCTCGGCGGGAGCTTCATAGCCGGGGACGGGTGAGCCAAAGAGCAGGCCATAACGCGCGGGCTCTGCCAGCGCCCATTCCCGCACTGCGCGGCCCAGCGCCCTGAATTGTCCCGGAAAATCGTCAGCGGCAACGCTTCCCACCGCCAAGTCGACAGCCTCACCCAGCGCGGTGTACCCGTCCACCACGAGCAGCGTCAGCAGTTCGTCGCGGTTTTTGACATATCGGTAAACAGCCGACGAGACCACGCCCAGGTCCCGGGCCACCGCACGCAGTGACAGGCCTGCGGCCCCATGGAGGGCGAGGTGGCTGCGTCCGATGCTGAGAATGTCCGCCATGGTCTGCTGTCGTGCGCGTTCCCTCGGAGTTTGCGTCATGTCTCTAGTTTTGGGCAATTCGAGATCATCGTCAACTTAAGTGAGCAGTGCTCTTGACACAACTAACCGATGAGGCTGATAGTTAACGTGAGAGCACCGCTCTCATATTGTGAAATGCTGACCACCTTGAATTGAGAACGTCATGAACACCATCAAAATCGTCACCGGCGCAGGGCCCGTCGGCTGGACCGTTGCCAGCCAATTGGCGGAGGCCGGCCACCACGTCCGCCTCCTGACCAGGTCCGGTTCAGGACCGGACCATCCACTGGTCGAGCGGCACCGGGTGGATGTTGGCAACCCCGTGCAACTGGCACCCGCCATGGCAGGAGCCGGCGCCGTCTTCCACTGCATTCACGGGTCCAGATACAGTTCTGACGTGTGGCGCCGTGAACTTCCCGGCGCGGAGCAGTCGGTCCTCGCCGCGGCAGGCGAGGCAGGCGCCGTCGTGATCTTCCCGGAGAGCCTATACTCCTACAGCAACCCGGAAGAAGGCATGACGGAGAACAGCTCGCGTCAGGCAAGTGGCGGGAAGCGGGGCGTGCGCACGGAGCTGCTGGCCGCCCGCGAGGCATCGAAAACGCCCACTGTCAGTGTCGTGGCCTCGGATTTCTTTGGGCCGCGGGTGCGCGCTGCCCACGCGGGCGATCGCATGGTGCCGTTGGTGCTCACCGGCAAGCGGGTGCAGGTGGTGGGCAACGCGGACCTGCCGCATTCATTCACGTACGTGCCGGACCTGGCGGCGGCCATGGTTCGCGCCGCGGAACGGCCCGAGTTATGGAATTCTGTATTGCACGCGCCCACCAACCCGGCAATCACACAGCGGGCCATGGTGCACGCATTCGCGTCAGCAGCAGCCGTCCCGGCACCGAAAGTGGGGGCCATTCCGGGTTGGACCATTAGGGCCGCCGGGGTGTTCTCCGCCGACATGCGCGAGTTTTCCGAGACCGTGTACCAATTCCGCGCCCCGTTCATCATGGATTCGGCGGCCAGCCAGGAACTGCTGGGCCTGTCGCCGATACCCCTGGCGCAGGCTGCGCAGCAAACCGTCCAGTGGTGGCGCGCCCGGGTCTAGCATTCACCGGCACGCATCCTCGAGGTCACCCAGTCGTCGCCCGATATTCAACCCGGCGCACCAGAGTCCAGCGAGACCACGTGGCGGCACCCAATTACAGCCGCCCCGCCCGCAGGCCACGCACCGGATCGAAATTCCCATGAGCGCACCCGCGAACACCCGCCCCATGACCTTGCTGCAGGCCGACGGCGTGCTATTCGATTTCAACGGCACAGTCTCGGACGACGAGGGGATCCTCCGCGACATGTTCATCCACCTGGCCGCCGCTGAATTCGGCGTGGCCGGCCGGGGCGTGAGCCCCTGGCACAGGCTGTGCAGCGCCCGCGAGATTTTGGCGGACGCAGTCGAACACCCCCCACCCCTGGTTGATGCCGAGTACAGGGCCCGGGTGGCCCTCGAAAGTCCCATCCGTCCGGCAACGCGCGAACTGGTGCATGCCCTGCATTCGGCCGGAATGAAGCTCGGCGTGGTGACCACGGCTGGCCGCCTTCAGGTCCTGCCGGCACTGGAGCGGGCGGGACTGCTGGACTTGTTCGGCATGGTGGTGACGGATGAGGACGTGGCGCAGGGCACGCCCCACCCCGAAGGTTTCCTGCGCGCTGCAGCAGACCTCGGGCTCAAGGATCCGTCGAAGGTTGTTGCCTTTGAGGACTCACTGCCGGGCCTCGGCGCCGTTGCGGCGGCCGGCATGATCGCCATCGGCGCTGCGGGAACCCACCCCCTGGATGTGCTTGAGCGGCACGCAGGCATACTGCTCCCAGCCATCAGCACGGACTGCCTGGAGCTTTCACTGGCTTGACTCCACCGCCGGCGGCAAGCCGGAGCATTGACCCGGAGCCAACGCCGTGGGCTCACACCCCGGAACGCTCCACATTGACGGCGATCTTGCGCAGCAGGGCAGCCAGCTGGGCCTGCTCCCTGGAGGTCAGCCCGGCCAGCATCTCGCGGTCACGGTCCAAAAAGCGTGGGAACTCACGGTCGACCAGCTCCTCCCCCAGCCTAGTGAGGCGCATCAGGACCACCCGACCGTCATGCTCCCAGGGCAGGCGTTCGATGAGCCCGCGCTTGGCGAGCCGGTCGGCGTTCTTGGTGGTCGAGGCACCGCTGAGCATGGTCACAGCTGTCACCTCGCTGGCGCGCAGGGGCCCGCCGCTGCGCGCCAGCGCGCACAACACGTCGAATTCAGCACGCGTCAGACCCTCCGGCACCAGATGCCGCTCCGTGCGGTGGTTGACCAGCGCTCCGATCCGGGCAATGCGCCCCATAACCTCAATACTCGCCACGTCCAGGTCCGGTCGCGCCTGCGCCCACCCTTGGCGGGCACGGTCAACAAAGTCGCCAGATTCTGTTTGTGCACTCATGGACTAAGCCTAGCGACCGAGGGGCCCGCTGCGAGCGCGCGAGCGGCGGGAGGGCGGTAGTCGCTGGAGAGAACTCTCACACCCTTCACATCTATTTTACTAGTAAAATAGTTAGTAGACTGGAACCATGAGCACTCCCACCCGATTGCGCCACTCACGTGCCGCCCTGGCCCATTCCGTCTCCCCTGCCGCATGGCGCAATTCCTTTGTCATGCGCCCGGCGGATGCCATTTTCACCACAGCCATCAAGGTGGGAATCGCAGCGTCGCTGGTGCTGGTGGCCGGCGGCCTGCTGGGCCAGCAACAGTTGGCCGGAATCGCCGCCCTCGGCGCGCTGACCAGCGCTTTTGGCCGCTACCAGCCCTACTGGCGACTGGCCCGCATGATGGTCGTCGTTGGCATGGGAATGCTCGTCGCCACGGCAATCGGCACACTCCTGGGCGCTGCAGGCACACCGATGATGCTCCAAATCGTCATCCTCTCAGCCCTCGCCGGTGTGGCTGCCCACGTTTTCTCCGCCTTCCGCATCTCCGGTCCCGGCGCCGTCATTCTGGTTTTCGCTGCCGGCGCAGGTTCCAGCTACACCCACGACCTCGCCACCCTTCCCGCGCCCTTGATCGCCATGGGCATCGGTGTTGTGGTGGGCTGGCTGACTGCCATGGCCCCGGTGTTGCTGGTCCCGATGGCCCCGTCCCGCCTCGCTGTTGCCCGCGCCATTGCCGCCGTCATCCGGCTGGGCACGGACGACGCCGGCAGCCACCCAGCCGCTGCCACGGCGGCCTTGCGCTCAGCCCGGGAATCGGTGACCCTGAGCGCCGGCCCCCTGCGCGGCAACAGCCCACGCTCGCTGCGCCTACACCGGGACGCCGCCCGGCTACACCTGTTGCTGGACGAGGCGGAAGCCACGCTGGCCCGCCTCGATGCACCGGCAGGGGAATCCCACGGGGTGGCACTGGCCCGTCTGGCACGGCATGAATCGGAACTGCGCAAGGTGCGCGGCATACCTGCCGGCGCCCAGCCAGCCCTTGCAGCAGCTGGCCCCACAACCTCAGACGAGGCAGCACCAAGCATGGCAGCAGCACCCTTGGGTTTCCTGGCGGGTGCCCTCGCAGAGCTGGGCTTCAGGGCCAGCATCCACCAAACCCTGCGCATGGCTGGCGCCGCGGTGCTCGCTGGCTGGGCCGCCGTCGGCCTGGGCTTTGAGCATCCGCTCTGGGCAACCATGGGCGCTGTCGCCGCCTTGCAGGGAATGAACTACGCCATCACCGTCCAGCGCAGCATTCAGCGCCTGGTCGGCAATGTGGTGGGAGCGGCCGCGGCCACGGTGTTGTTGTCAATGTCGCTGGGGTTTTGGCCGTCGGTGGCCCTCGTGATTGCGTTCCAGATTCTGGCGGAACTGCTGGTGCTCAAGAACTACACCTTGACCACCATCGCCGTCACGCCCATGGCGTTGATCATGACCGGCCTCGGCTCACAGCTGGGTCCGGAAGCCGCGTTCAGCCGCGTGGCGGACACCCTCATTGGCGTGGTGATCGGCACACTCGTGGCTGCCCTGAGCATTTCCATGGCAGACCGCCACCACCTGCCCACAAGGTCCCTGCCGATAAAACAGCCTGTGGAAACCGCCTAAGTAACTAGGAATTGCAGGGGGAATCAGGACTTGCAGAGGCAAAACGGATGGCCGGCCGGGTCCAGGAAAACCCGAAAGGTGGTGCCGGGCTGTAATCCGGCCTTGAGCGCCCCGAGCCGCAAAACCTCGGCCTCCCCCATGTCGAGGTCGTCCACCACCACGTCCAGGTGCATTTGCTGCGGGTGTTCCTGGCCCGGCCACTCCGGCGCCTGATAGTTATCGACCTGCTGGAAGGAAATGCAGCTGCCGCCGTCTGCGGGCCGGATGTCGACCCAGCCGTCCTCCACCGTGGCGGCCCAGCCGAGCAGCGAACCGTAAAACTCTGCCAGCAGGCCCGCGTCGGGGCAGTCAATAACAAATGTGGGATTCCACGCAATGGCCATGCCCCAAAGGTTACTCTTTCGAACCGTCCAGTTCCATGGTCTGCGCGAGCAATTCAAAGCTGCGGTTCCGCGCCGCGGGGTCGGTGATCTGCGAGGCAACGATGAGCTCGTCGGCGTCGGCCAGTACGGCAAACTCGTCCAGGTAGGCCCGAACCACCGAGGGTGTTCCCACGGCGGCGTAGCGGAACATGTTCACCACCTGCTGTCCGGCTGGTGAATCCAGCAGCAGGTCGGACTCGGCATCGGTAAACGTCTGCCCGCGCCCCACCAGGGCACCCACCATGCGGCGCCGGGCCTTCAGCGAAAGCTGATCGGCCTCCGACTGGTTGTCCGCCACAATCGCATTGACTCCTGCAATCACGTAGGGTGCGGCCAGCGCAGCGGAAGGCTTGAACTCCCGGCGGTAAATGCGGACGGCATCCTCAAGCGCCTGCGGGGCAAAGTGCGAGGCGAACGAGTACGGCAGGCCCAAGGCAGCGGCCAGCCGGGCCCCGAACAAGGAGGAACCCAGGATGTACAGCGGAACGTTCGTATCCTTGCCCGGGTAGGCGTTAATGCCGGGAATCAGGGTCGCCCCGGCAAAGTACCCCTGCAATTCCTGCACGTCGGAGGGGAAGGTGTCCGCCGCAGACGGGTCCCGGCGCAGCGCCCGCATGGTGGCCTGGTCGCTGCCGGGCGCCCTGCCCAGACCTAGATCAATGCGCCCCGGATGCAGCGTCTCCAGCGTGCCAAACTGTTCGGCGATCTGCAGCGGCGAGTGGTTCGGCAGCATGATGCCGCCGGCACCGAGCCTGATCGTGGAGGTGTGCGCGGCGACGTGGGCGATCAATACGCTCGTTGCCGACGACGCGATCGAGGGCATGTTGTGGTGCTCGGCAAACCAGATCCGCTTGTACCCCCATCCCTCGGCCTTCTGCGCCAGCTCCACGGAGGAGCGCAGGCTGGCGGCAGCGCCCTCGTCGCCAATGTAGGCCAGGTCAAGGATGGAAATGGGAAGCGTCATGGGTGCTGCCTTTCAAAGGGGGTATCCCTAGCGCCAACCCCAACCTGCCCCGGGATATTTCCGCAGCCGGCTTTAGACTGCTCACATGGAATGGTTGTGGACGGTGCTTCTCATGCTTGCCCTGGTTGCGGCCGCCATCACCGCGATCGCCCTGTTCCAGCGCAGCATGTCCAAGCCCGGCGCGCACCATGACATGGCAACCATGGGAGGGGCGCTCAGCGGCCTGGACGAGGTCTTCAATCCGCACGCCGCCCAGGCCCGGCTGGAGCGTGAGGAACAGTCACGCCAGCGCGCCCCCATCCCCTCCCCGGGTGATCTTCCCCAGGGCGTCGTTTTCGAGATGGACGACGACGGCGTCCCCACCAAAGTGGTCATCCGCGCCCCTCGCCGAGCACCGGAAGGCGGCGGTGGCCCGGCAGGCGAGCAGGCTGCGGATTGCGGTTAGCCGGCCGGGGTCAAGCGCTGAGGGGCGCGGGAACGCTCAGCCGGTCAATGGCCGCCAGCGCAGCTGCCCGCCCGGCACGGTTCGCGCCCAAGGTTGACGCGGAGGCGCCGTAGCCCACCATGAGCAGACGCTGTTCCTTAGCAACTTTCACCCCGTCCATGACGATGCCGCCGCCGGGTTCGCGCAGTTTGAGCGGGGCCAGGTGGTCCAGCGCAGCGCGGAAACCGGTGGCCCACAGGATGACATCCGCGTCGCAGGTGCTCCCGTCCTCAAATACGGGACCTGCCGGAGTCAGCTCCCGCAAGGCTCCGCGGGAGACCAGCGTTCCGGCGGCAATCCCGTTTTGGTACTGCTGTGTTAATGGCAGTCCCGTCACGCCCACAACGCTCAACGGCGGCAACCCCGCGGAGGTCCGCTCGTGGACACGGCGCTCCACGTCACGGCCCCAGCCGGGATTGAACTCGCGGGTGGTGAACTCCGGCGGGCGGCGCGTGGACCACGCTGTTTGAACACCGGCGGCGGCCAGTTGCAGCAGGAACTGCACGGCCGAGGTGCCGCCGCCCACCACCAGCACCTGCTGCCCGGCAAAGTCCTCCACCGAGTGGAAGTCCCGGGTGTGCAGCTGCCGCCCGGCGAAGGTGGACATGCCGGGGTAGTGCGGCCAGTGCGGCTTGTCCCAGGTGCCGGTGGCATTGATGACCAGCCGGGTCTCGTAGGCTCCACGGTCCGTTTCCACCACTAGGGGCGGGCCGGCAATGTCGGTGGGGACTCCGCCGTCGTCCTCGGGAAAGAGCATGGCCGAATCATCGGCCAGCGTGTGCACGGCGGTGACCTTGACGGGCCTATGCACCGGTAAAGCAAAAGATTTCTCATAGCTGCCGTAGTAGCGCGAGACCACGGCAGAGGCCGGCTCGGCGGGATCGGCCGGGGGAAGTTTCATGCCGGGAAGGTCATGAACCCCGTGCGCACCGCCCAGGGTCAGCGATGGCCAGCGGTGCAGCCAAGCACCGCCGGGCTCGGGATTCGCATCCAGCACCACAAAGTCGGTCTCGGGATTCAGTCCGTGCCTGGCCAGGTAGTACGCGGCCGAAAGCCCGGCCTGACCTGCACCAATAACCACCACATCCAGCATTTTTGCCTCCTGCTGAGGTGCAACGGGCGGCTGTGGAGGGCTATTCCGGTTGTGTGGCACGCCACTGGGTGGCGCGTTCGGAGAGGACCCTGTCGGCGAGGTAGACGGCGGCGGCTCCCACTGCGTAGGCCACCAGGTCCAGTGCGGAGAAGGTGGTGCCAAAGATCAAGCGCGACGGCGGGAAGCTCACCGCGAGTTGTTCTGGCACGCCCGTCAGCTGGGACAGCTCGATGACGGCGCTGATGGCGAAGGCTGCGAGCGCCAGCCAGTGCCTCTTGGCCAGCGGCAGGATGAGGGCCAGGACCAGATAGACGAGCACCGTGTACAGGGCGTCGCTGACGAGATTAGCCAGGTCCCCGGGGACGAAGAAGTGGAACACCAGACCCACGATGACCACATCGGTTGCTGCGATGAACAGCGCGATGCGCCGGGACTTGAGGGTTTTGGGGAGAGCCATGCTTTTGAGTCTAATGGCGGCCGCGCATCACGCCCGCACCACCGGCAGGTCCGTCCACTCGGTGGTGTAGCGGGGCGAGGCGAGCTCGCGTTTCATGGACCACTGCGGCGCAACGGCCAGTCCGCCGATCCCAATGCCGATGGCGGAGCTGCCGAACTTGCTGCGCACATCCCCCATGACCCCACCTACCTCCGGCTGCGCCTCCCCAGCGCCAAAAACGTCAAGCATCCCCGATCCTGAAGCCGGCTCAAGTCCGCCGAACATGACACCGGCCCGCAGGTAGGAGGCACCGGCAACGGCGCTTTGCCTGATGGCGGCAACGGCGGCCCGGACCAACACAATGGGGTCCTGGGTGGGCGTCGCAAAGCGGATCGTCGCGGCAGGAAAGCTCCCCTCCCCCGCGGCGAAGCGACTGGTTCCGGCCGTGACGGTCATGATTGCAGCCCGCAGCCCTTCCTCATTGAGCCGGGCGGCGCCCCGCTGGGCATAGACAGCCATGACCTCCTCCATGCCGGCCACCGTGGTGACGGGTTCGGAGAAGCTGCGCGAGAACATGATCTGCTGCTTGTCCACATGCTCCTCGACATGGGGAATGCACTCGGTCCCGTTGAGCTCCATGACTGTCCGCTGCAGCACCACGGAAAATTTCTTGCGGATCAGGGCCGGGTCGGCGGCCTTGAGGTCGGCGATGGTTTCGATGCCCATCATTTTCAGCCGGTCCGAGGTCTTCCCGCCCACACCCCACAGTCCCGAGGCTGGAACGCGTTCCTGGATGCCCTCCACGTGACTGGGCGGCATCGCATCAAGGGCGCACACCCCGCCGAGCCTCGGATTCTGCTTGGCAATCCGGTTGGCAAACTTGGCCAGCGTCTTCGTCGACGCCACCCCAACACAGACAGGCACACCCACATGGCGCATCACGGCCGCCCGGATGTCCCGGCCCACGGCCTGCAATTGGTCCGGATCCCCCACCAGCCCCACAAACGATTCGTCGATCGAGTACACCTCCTGCCACGTGCCAAAGCGGCCCGCCACTTCCATGACCCGGGCGCTCATGTCCCCGTACAGCTCATAGTTGCTGGAGCGGGCCACCAGCCCCCACGCTTTGGCCTGCCGCTGGATCTGAAACCATGGAGCCCCTGTGGCGATGCCCAGCTCCTTCGCTTCAGCGGAGCGCGCCACCACACAGCCATCATTGTTGGACAGCACCACGACGGGACGGCCTTCCAGCCTCGGGTCAAAGACCCGCTCGCACGAGACATAAAAATTGTTCACGTCCACCAGGGCGATGCGGTTGTTGCTCATGGTGCCTATTCTCCCATGACCCGAACACGCATTCGAGTCACATGCATGGCCTCAAGCCCACAGACCGCAGGGGCAGGGGCCATCCCAGCAACCACGGAGCAACCCAGGTTGACAGCCTCAGGCTTAGCAACCTAGGTTTACAACATGGAACCACGACAGATTGCAAAGACGGCAGCGGACACGAGCGATCCCCGCTCCGGGCTTCGAGCTGTCGCGTCCTTGCGCGTCCTTGCCGACACGCTTGAGCTCGCCCAGGTGGAAGCTGCATTGCGTGAAGGAATGAGCTGGCAGGATATCGCCGCCGCACTCGGCGTGACACGGCAGGCGGCGCACAAGAAATACTCAAAGCGGATCGATCCGAGAATCCCCGTCCCCAGGAGAAACCAATGAGCAAGTTCGCCCGGGCTGCAACCACCAGCCAAACCTTGTCCCTCGCAGCCATGGAGGAAGCCTCCCGCATGGGCCAACGGGAGCCCGACGTCGAGCATCTGCTCCTTGCACTGACGCTCAGTGAACAAGCTGCCGGCCACGTGCTGCGCAGCCACGGTGTCACCCTCGAGGCAACCCGCCAGGCCATTGCCGAGCAGCGTAGCCTGTCACTGCAATCCATCGGAATCGATCTCCCGGCGCCCGACGGAGGGCGCATCACCTTCCACGAAACCAATGGGTACGAATGGAGCAAGCGCGCCTTCGACATCATCACCCGGGCATCCAAGGGCAGGAACGACGGCGATGCTGCCGCCGTCTTGGCAGAACTTCTCACCGAGCCGAGCGGACTCATTGAGGAGCTACTGCAGCGGCTGGGCACTTCCCCGGCGGCGCTCATCAGCCATCTGGCCGATGCCAAAGAATCCAGTGCCCCCGCAACCCCCTCAACATCGGCAACACCAGCCGACACACTTCCTGACAGTAAGCACGGTTCCACCGAGGTTTTTGTTCCTGCCCCGATCGAGGAGGTGTGGGCCCTGCTGGTGAACCCTCAGAGGATGTCGGAATGGGAGCCACTCACCGGCGGCGTCATTGCGCCGGACATTACCGGTGATGCAATGGTGGGAGCTAGCTGGCTGACGATTCCTCCAACCGAATGGCCGGACGGGAAGACAGTACGCGTACGGAGGGGCAGCGAGCGCCGACGGGTCGAGCTGGTCGCTGGTGTGCCCGGATCCAGCATCAGCTGGCGATTCACTTACCCCGATCTGGGTCGAAGCAATTCTTACCAGCTGTGCATCGCACTCTCCGCCACGACGGGAGGCACCCGGCTGGGCATTACCTTGGCCTGGCGGCGCAGTCGTGGCTGGCGCCGGGCGGTCGGATTCATGCTGGCTCCGCTCCAACGCTTCGCGATCTGGATGCAGCTGCGCCAGTTTGCAGGAGGAATCAGCCGCGCTTTCCGCTGACGACTCCCCGGCATTATGGCGACGTGGAAACTGGCGCCGCTCCTGATGTCGCGTAGTTGCAGTTACGGTACGCCGTAGGACTTGCACCGAATCTTCTTTTGAAGGCCGTACTCAATGCGAAAGGGCCGCCATAGCCAACTTTCGCCGCTATCTGCGCTGTTGTCAGCTGGGAATCGGCCAGCAGTTCACTGACAAGAAGCATGCGCCAGTTCGTCAGATAGGTCATGGGTGGCTCGCCCACACAGGTGCGGAATCGGCAGGCTAGGGTAGCCCGTGAAATATTCAGCAGCCGGGCAAGTGATTCCAGGCTCCAGGGCTTCTCTGGAGATTCGTGGAAGTATTTCAGAGCCTGGAACACCATCGGGTCGTTCGCACCGGCGAGCCAACCGTGTGCCGTTTCCGGGTTCAGCACGGCCCAGGCGCGGATCGAGTGGACCAGAAGCACATCAAGGAGCCTGTCGATGGTGCTGCCTTGACCTGGCGCATCGGTGGTGACTTCAGCTTCGAGGAATCCCAAGAGTGATGCGCTGATCTGGCCGGCGGGCACGACGGCAACCTGAGGCAGAGCGTTTGTTACGGCCGCCCCGATCTGAGCGTCAGTCTCATAGGTGCCGATCAGCATCGTTGTTTCCCCAGACACCCCGTTTCCCCAGGTACGAATTCCCCGGCTCATGTCCGGGCCGACATCTTCACCGGACAGTGACGTGCACCGCTGACCCGGTTCAATAAATACGTCCGGGGCGCGCATCGGATCGTCAGCAACGATGTAGGGCTCCGGACCACGGACGATCGCCACGTCGCCGGAACGCAACTGGACCTGGCCATTGCCGGCCACCAGCCACGCTTGTCCTGACATCATTGCGATGACCGTCAACGGTGCTTTGTCCCGTACACCAATGGACCAGTTTTGGGACATCACCACTCGCAAGGCAAAGGCACGCCGCGCCCGGGGACCGTCAAGAAGGTGCGTCAGTGGATCCATGCCTCAAACTTAGACGATCGCGTATGAAGACACACTTTTCAGCCATTCAATGTGCACACCAACTGCTGTTGACTGGTTCCATGACTACGAGAAACATGTTCTCCCCGTACAGTTTTTCCCGGACCAGGGAATGCCCGGCTCCACTTCATCGCGTTCCCAGTTTCAAGACCGTGCGCACGGAACCCCGCGCATGAGCGGACCACTGCTTGACGCCGTCGTCGCCACAGCCGCAGTCTGTGCGGGAGTTTCAGGCGGTGTGTACTTAGCGTTCTCCGCCATCATCATGCCTGCGCTGCGAAGCCTTCCCGCCAGTCAGGCAGTTACTGCGATGCAGCGCATCAACAGCAACGCGGTCCGGCTGCCGTTCATGGCTGTTTTCTTTGGCGGTGCCGCAACCTCCGCTGCCGTGATCCTCACCGAGCTCATATCAAGTTCGACGAGCCCACCTGAACCGTTCCTCATGGCGGGGGCCGGACTTGGCATTGCTGCTTTCGGCATCACCCTTGTCCGCAACGTCCCACTGAACAACGCCTTGGGCGGGATTTCCTCCAATGCCCCCGACACCACGATGAAATGGCAATCCTTTGAGCGAAATTGGCGGGCAGCCAACCTTGCACGGACGGCCGTTTCCGTGGCAGCAGCGGTAGTCCTGTTGCATTCCCTCACGAGGCCGGCTTAACCGGCAGGCGAGCTGAGGCAGCACTACTGGGGGTAGGCCACGTGCGGGATGGCGTTACGACGCCCGCCAGACAGTCTCCTCCATGCCCAAACGGCGAGCGCGGCAGCGGCTACCGGTGCGATGAATCCTGCCGCAGTCACGGTCATGATCGCGGGGACGACACCGGCCAGACCGAGGGCCACACCCACGGCAATGCGCACGGCGGGCCTGGTCGAAAGCAATCCACTGACCGGCAGCGCGAACGCCAGACTCCCCAGCACGGCGGCAAGCAGCATCAACGGCCACTGCAGGGAACTGCCAGCACCTGAAAACTGTGCGGCGGACGCTACGCCCAGGCCTGCACAGAACAGCAATGCCGACCAGCCCACGATGGCGCCAAAACGCGGCGTGAGCAGCAGGCCGGCTGCAACAACTGCGGGCATGGCGACCAACGCACCTGCGGCCAATCCAAGATTCATGGCATTCGTGGAGTCGCCGACTCCGGGGGCCCAGGTGCTGCCCGTGAGAGCCAAGACCACACAGGCAAATCCCACCACGAACGAGACCAGGGCCGCGGCACAAACTTTGGCGTAGGTGCTGCGGGTCGGCGCGGCCCGTGGACCGGTACGGGGAGGCAGCTCGGGGCGCTGCATGTCCGCACCCCGCACCCCCGGCCGTGCCGGCCTGGAGGCCACCACTGCCAGCACTAGGGCTGTGGCCGCCACCACGGCTCCCATCATTTGCCCGACTGCCGCCGCCAGGCCAATGGCCAGTGAAGCCACCGCCGCCACGAGCACAATCAGCAGCCATCGGATGGGCGTAGGCAGCTTCCTGTCCACCAACGAGGCAACAGGAGCCAGCAGGGATGCCCCGCCGAAGGACCACGCCAGCAACATGAACAGCAGAGTTGCCGAGCCAAACCAGGTGCGCCCCATTCCCGCATCCGCCTCGTCGAAGGCGATGGCCAGGCTCACCACCGCCAGCGCCGCCACAGCCCACGAGGGCACAGCACCCGCCGCCATGCACAGCGAAGCAGGTGCGGACAGCTGGCCCTTGCGGTGCAGGAGGATCAAAACAGCAAACGACAGTGCCAGCGGGCCGACAAACATTGCCAGCACGATCCGTGCAGCACCGGCTCCGGGCAGCTGGAGCGAATCGCTCAACAGGATCCCAGTGGCAATGGCGAAGGCCGCCAGCGACACGGCCGCGGCCACCACAGCCCACCGGTTCGTGGCCCGCTCACCCAGCCCATGGGCCCTGATGGACCATGCCTCCGCGATGCCCGGGCGGCCAATTCCCCGGTCGCTGGCATGCTCATCCAGGGTGTCCAACATCAGGCGCCCGTGCTCGTCCCGCCAGGTACGCGGATACCATCGCAGCAGCCGCTCATACTTAGTCCGCAACGAAGCGCTCATCCGGCGAACCCCCAAACCATGGTTGCCGGCGCCGGTCGGATGGCCGCCGGCCGAGGTGCGGCCAGACGCTTTTCCGCGGCTCCCAGGCGGACCGACAGCCGCTCCGTCTCAGCGGTCAGCGCCTCGATGCCGCCGTCGGCCAACTCGTAGTAGCGGCGCGCCCGTCCATCGACAATTTCCTCGCCCGCCCGGAGCACAAGCCCCTCACGTTCGAGCCGCTCGAGGGAGGCGTAAAGCGTCGTCACCCGCAAAGACACCTTGGCGGCGGTCAACTCCTCCACGTCGCGCAGGATGGCGTAGCCGTGCCGGCGCCCTCCCGCGAGTGCCGTGAGGATCCAAAAGGTATTTTCGTTCATGCCAGCCAATATACCCACAGTGGGAGTATTAAGCCAGAGGGAGTGTTGCCGGCCAGCCTGAACCTCCTTGGCAGATAGGCTCGAATCATGAGCCACGAACCCCGACCCCCTGCCTTGTCGAGGTGGGCAATCCCTGCCGCCACGCTGCTACTTGGCGCACTCCTCACCGGATGTGCCGGCAACACCGACTATCAGGACGCGCTAGTGAAGACCGCTCAGAGCGGGCAATCCACCTTGCCTCGCGGAGAGGGAATTGGCGCCCCCATTCCCCTGTGGGACTCGGTATTCGTTGTCTGCCCATACAGCGATACGACGGATGCCCCGGAGCCGTTCGCCAAGGAAGCCCTCGCGCTGGACACCTCCTCGAACGAGTCCGCGCACTGGTTGCTGTTTGCGGACGGTGACAACGTCAAGCGCATGTCCGCGGATAGGACCGCCGTCGACTTTTGCTTGGCCGGCGCCGTCAACAATGTCTACCAGCACACCCAAGTCTGGAGCGCAGAAAAGTCCGACGGCGCATGGCTCATGACCGCGGTTGACCCGCAACAGGGCGGGTAACTACTCCCGGATTTCCTCCCGCACCGGCTTGAGGTGCGCCGGCACCGCGTCCCCAACAACGGCGGGGAACTCGCACGTGAACTCGCCCTTGTAGCCAAAGAGGAAGCCGAACCAGCGGTTCCGCACCTGCATCTGGATTGTGTATACGCCGCGGGCCTCGTCGTAGCTTTCGTAGAGGTCTGCCGTTCCCGTGCCAATGGGCGGGAAGCTGAACGCCACCGGACCTTCGTAGAAGCGCTGGCCGGTGGTCTGCAGGTGGAGGGAACCGTCGTCGAGGACTTCCAAGACAAGGTCTGTGGCCAGGTGCTGGTGGGTGCCAAGGTAGTCGACGATGGCGCCGCGGTCGCTGCTGTGCACCATTGTGGCGTCGAAGCGGCGCTTCCTTGCCCGGCTGCCGCGGACGCTGGGCATGTCCAGGGTCCGCACAAACGTGACGGTGGGCCGGCCAAAGCCGTCAATGTACGGGTAGTTCTCCACGGTGAAGGGAATGTTGTTTCCGTGATCGGGGAACAGGATGTTGCGAAAGGCCCCAAAGCGCAGAAACGGCACCGTCCACCAGGCGCCGCGGCGAACTTCGGAGAAGACTCCCGTTCCCACGCAGGCATAGCCGGCCCCAACGTCCACGCCGAAGCGCTTCTGCATCATGGGATGCAGCCGTTGGAAGTCCTCACCAAGTGCAATTTCAAATATTGAGGCCATGCCTATTCCTTTTCTGCCGACTGGCGGATGTTGCCTGGCTGGTCGGGTTCCCGCAGCCCTGCGAGCGCGGACAGAGCGCGTGCGGCACGTTCGTCGGGCGCGCTGCGCAGACACCGGCCTGCGCGCGGCACCGACCAATGCGAAGGAACAGCTGTGGATGCAAGCGCAGCAACCATGCCCAGCGCCGCGGATCCCACGCTGTGCTTTGTCACGGCCCGCCGGAACAGTCCAGCAGCCACCAGAACCCCGCCTGCCCTGGCGCCGGCGTCGAGGAACCAGCGGTTGCGGGCTGCCTTGGGATCAAGGTCCGATTCGGCCCACAGCCGCAAGCGGTCAAAGCTGATGGCCGTGGCCCAGCCGAGCGCAGGCCGGATGACGGTGGAGTCCAGAGCCTTGCCGATGATTCCCATGCCTGGCTGGTAGTTGTACCCCGTGATGAAGCGCAGGCCGTCGTCCGTGGGAATATATCGCCAGTATCCCGAGCCCGGTCCAATGGGTGAAAGCCAGTCCGCGGTGTCGAACTTCAGCACCGAGGTTGCCTGGCCGTCCTCCCGGTGCCGGTGGCCCAGCGATGTCCCGGTCCCTTTGATGGTGTGCAGCGGCAATAGGAACTCGTAGCGGAAGCGGACCTGACCCTGTTCATCCCGGTCCACAGGGATGATGCGTGAGAACCGCAGGTCCCAGCGGGGATGCGCCTCCGGATTCTGGCTCAGCTCCCACACCCACTCCATGTCGGCCCGGATCCGAATCTCCACATACAGCGGCTTGGCCAATTTCTTGTGCCCCAA
Source organism: Arthrobacter sp. PAMC 25486 (assembly GCF_000785535.1). Lineage (NCBI taxonomy): Bacteria > Bacillati > Actinomycetota > Actinomycetes > Micrococcales > Micrococcaceae > Arthrobacter > Arthrobacter sp. PAMC 25486. Next base: position 1,914,985 of record NZ_CP007595.1, read on the forward strand.
TTTGTCCCCCATCACCCCATCTTAAGAGGACGGGCCGGACACCCGCGCATCAACTCCACCTTCATGGTCCAAGGTCAATGATGGCGGGAAGTCCCGTTTTGAGTCTTTCGAAGACGTACCGTTCGTGAGGAACCAGCGCCTGCGGAAGATCATCAAGATCGAACCACTCCAAGCCGGCCGACTTGTCGCCTTCCATGATTACGGGGTCACCGGACCATGCCGCACAGGTGAAGAAGAAATCGACCCGGCCACCCGAGGCCATGGAACCTGGCTGTGTGCGATGCATTGTTGCCAGTGGCACCAGCTGGTCCGCGGAAATGACGATGCCCAGTTCTTCATGGGCTTCACGGACAGCTGCACCACTTGCAGATTCACCAGCTTCCACATGGCCCGCTGCCGCAGTCGCCCAATAACCATCCATGAAACCCGTGCCTTGGCGCAGCTGCAGCAATACCGAGTTGCCGCGACGGAAGACGACGTAGCTGACCGGGGTCAGTACGGATCGTTCGGGGACACTGGGGGCATCTGACATGAAACGAGCCTAGGGTCACGGAACCCCTGCACCTAATCACGAAACTGCATACAATTGCTCCATGGATGATGGGGACGTTCTGCGGGCTTACGCCAAACGCGCAGCCGAATACACTTCTTTGCTTGGCTCAATTGATGACATGCATGAGCTCGATCGGCGGCGAATTGAATGCTGGGCCGGGGAGGTTGACGGCCACATCATCGATGCAGGATGCGGACCCGGCCATTGGACGAACTTTCTCAATGGGCGCGGTGCAAATATTTCAGGCATCGATATTGTTCCGGAATTCGTCGAGATCGCCGGTACACGCTTCCCCGACGTTTCATTTCACGTGTCCTCACTGCGAAGTCTCGAGGTGGACGATGGGAGTTTGGGTGGGGTTCTGGCGTGGTATTCGCTGATCCACGTGCACCCTGCGGAGTTGCCCGTAGTCCTTGCCGAATTCAGGCGGGTTCTCGCCTCCAATGGCCGCCTGCTCATCGGGTTCTTCGACGGCGCTGCCGACGAAACCCTGGATCACGGAGTCGTCACGGCGTACTACCGGTCGGTTGAACAGATGTCCTGTCTACTGCAGGCGGCCGGCTTTGAGGTGCTTGAGGTTGAAGCACGCCACGATGACGGCAGCAAACCGCACGCGGCAATTTCCGCCGTCGTCCGATGAGGTACCTGCAACCTCAAGGGGAACAATAAATGCAAACCATCCATGCCGCGCAACGTTGGGCGAAGACGTGGGCCAGCGCCTGGCCGCTGCAGGACGTAGAGGCAATAGTGGAAATGCAGGCCGATGACGGCGAGCACTGGGCTTCCATGTTCAGGCCGTTTCATGGACGCACCGGACTGCGAGGCTATCTGCAGGAATGCTTCGCAGAAGAAACCAGGCCAGCAGAAACCTGGTTCGGCGAACCGGTCGTTGCCGGCGGCTCAGCATGTGTTGAGTACTGGGTCGTCATTCACCTCAATGGCCAGCGCATCACGATTTCCGGATGCACGGTCCTGACGTTCGATGAGACCGGGTTGGTAAAGTCGGCGCGCGACTACTCTGAGGTAAAAGAGGGCCGCCATGCCCGGCCCATCCAGGCCTTCAACCAGTGAGACCCAGGGTTCCAGGGTTCCAACTATTGGAACAGTCCAACGAAGGCTGAATTGCCCACGACTCCTGCGGGCAGGAAGGCCGGGCGTGGGCTGAACGGAACGAGCAAAGAACGCTGGAAGCGGCTAAACGTGGTGCAGACACCGGGTGACAACACCCCACACCGAGACCTCACCGGTCAAGGCAAGCACCTCCGCCGAAGCCGGGGACGGGGCATGGGCGGGCTGGGTGGTCAGGGAGGTGACGCCGTCGTGCTTCACGAGACGGCGGATCAGGAGCTCACCCTCCACCACTACAACCACCACGGAACCGTCGCGAGGGGCTAGTGCGCGGTCCACGATGATCTCGTCGCCGTCGGCAATGCCGGTTCCGGCCATGGAATCGCCGGAGACGCGCATGACGAAGGTGCTGGTGCGATCGCGGATCAAGTGGCGGTTGAGGTCGATCCCGCCGTCAAAGTAGTCGCGGGCGGGCGAGGCAAAGCCGGTGGGCTCGTTGGGCCGCTTGGGGACGGGCAGGTCCATGCCAAACACCACAACACCGCCTAGTACATGAATTCGAAAGAAGACCAGCTTATCATTTGCGTGCCCGGCCGATTCGTAGCGGAGTTGGGTGGGACGGCCCGCGGGATGCCGACCGGCCCGCAGGACCCCACAATTCCCGCCAACTGTTGGCGGGAATTGTGGGGACCAGCGGGAGTGCCGGCTCAGTGGAAGTGCCGGCTCAACGTGCGGGCAGGCTCAGTGTGCGGCGAGCAGGGAGGCGGCTTCCTGGCGGGTGAAGCCGGAATCCTCGATGCCGTCGGCAATATGGGCGAGGTGTTCGGGGATGTCGCGGCCCTTCTTGCGCATGGCCGTGGCCCAGAGTCGCCCGGCCCGGTAGGAGGAGCGCACCAACGGTCCGGACATGACGCCCAGGAAACCAATTTCCTCCGCTTCCTGGGAGATGTCCAGGAATTCTTGTGGCTTGACCCAGCGGTCCACCGGCAGGTGGCGTTCGGAGGGGCGCAGGTACTGGGTGATCGTGATCAGGTCGGTCCCGGCGTCGTGCAGGTCCTGCAGGGCGGTCGAGATTTCCTCACGGGTCTCACCCATGCCCAGGATCAGGTTGGACTTGGTGACCATGCCCGCATCGCGGCCCTGGCGGATGACATCCAGGGAGCGGTCGTAGCGGAAGGCGGGGCGGATGCGCTTGAAGATCCGCGGCACCGTCTCCACGTTGTGGGCGAACACTTCCGGCTTGGACTCGCAGATGGCCGTGATGTGCTCGGGTCTGCCGGAGAAGTCGGGGATGAGAAGTTCAACGCCGGTGTTCGGGTTGAGCTCATGGATCTTGCGCACCGTCTCGGCATAAAGCCAGACACCCTCGTCGGCGAGGTCATCGCGGGCCACACCCGTGACGGTGGCGTAGCGCAGGTTCATCTTCACCACGGAGCGGGCCACCTTGGTGGGCTCAAACCTGTCGATCGGGGACGGCTTGCCCGTATCGATCTGGCAGAAGTCACAGCGGCGGGTGCACTCGGAACCACCAATGAGGAACGTGGCCTCACGGTCTTCCCAGCACTCGAAAATGTTCGGGCAACCGGCCTCTTCGCACACGGTGTGCAGGCCCTGTCCCTTGACCAGGTTTTTCATGGCGATGTATTCGGGGCCCATGGAAACCTTGGTCTTCATCCAGTCGGGCTTGCGCTCAACGGGGACAGCCGCGTTGCGCTGTTCAATACGCAGCAGCTTGCGTCCTTCAGGTGCCAACGTCACAGCAGTGCTCCTTCTGACCGGCCCGTATCAACGGCCCCGGTGGTTGTTGGATCTAGCATTCGACCACGTTGACGGCGAGTCCGCCCATGGCTGTTTCCTTGTATTTGGAGGACATGTCGCGTCCCGTTTCACGCATGGTGATGATGACCTCGTCGAGAGAGACACGGTGCTGGCCGTCCCCCCAGAGCGCCATTTTTGCGGCGTTGATAGCCTTGGCCGCGGCAATCGCGTTACGCTCGATGCAGGGGATCTGCACGAGCCCGCCAATGGGGTCACACGTCAGGCCCAGGTTGTGTTCCATGGCGATCTCGGCGGCATTTTCCACCTGTTCCGGCGTGCCGCCCATGACCTCGGCCAGTCCGGCGGCGGCCATGGACGACGCCGATCCCACCTCGCCTTGGCAGCCCACCTCCGCACCGGAGATGGAGGCCTGCTCCTTGTACAGCACGCCAACAGCGCCGGCGGCCAGCAGGAACTTGACCACGACGGCGTCAATCGCCTCCTGCGAGGCGTGGTGCATGCCGTCGATGTAGTGGGTGGCGTAGAACATGACAGCCGGGATGATGCCGGCGGCACCGTTGGTGGGGGCGGTGACAACGCGGCCGCCGGAGGCGTTTTCCTCGTTGACGGCCAGCGCCACCAGGTTCACCCATTCCTGCCAGAACTTCGGGTCCCGGTCCGGGTCCTCTTGGAGGAGCCGCGTGTGCCAGGCCGGAGCCCGGCGCCGCACCTTCAACCCGCCCGGCAGCAAGCCCTCACGGGCGAGCGAGGCGTTCTTGCACTGTTCCATGACGTCGCGGATGTGCAGCAGCCCGCTGCGGACGTCATCTTCGCTGCGTCCAACGAGCTCGTTGGCCAGCATGACGTCGCTGAAGTTTCCGCCCGCGGTGGCGCAGTGGATCAGCAATTCGGCGGCTGTGCGGAAGGGGTACGGCATTTTCGCCTTGGATGATTCCAGCTCGGCCACGGCCTCTTCCACGGCACCTTCGCGGATGATGAAGCCGCCGCCCACGGAAAAGTAGGTGGCCTCGTGCAACACGGTTCCGGCAGCATCGCTCACACTGAACTTCACACCGTTGGTGTGCCGGGGAAGGATGGTCAAGGGGTGCAGGATGATGTCCTCGGCACCGTAGGCCAATGCAACGGCGCCTGCCAACAGCAGCGGCTCCCCGGCGTCGAAGGCGGCCAGCCTGGCTTCCACTTCTGCCGGCAGGATCAGTTCCGGTTCGCGGCCTTCCAACCCCAACAGCACGGCCGTCATGGTGCCGTGCCCGCGTCCGGTGGCTGCCAGGGAACCGTAGAGATCCACCCGCACGGCAGCCGTACGGTCCAGGACGTGTTGTCCAGCCAGTTCCCGGGCGAAGGCCGCGGCGGCCCGCATGGGCCCCACGGTGTGGGAACTGGATGGGCCGATCCCCACTGAAAACAAGTCAAAAACGCCAACAGACATGCGAGCACCTCACTCAAGGCCGAAACGTGTTCCGGGGATGAGTCCCCCGGAGGGCCGGGCGCACCATGACGGTGCATGCCCGGCCGGTCCCCTGCGGCAGCCGTTGTCCACGGCGGTCGCAGGGGCAACTGTTCCGCTAGGACAATTCTGCCACTGACGGGTACAGGGGGTGGGCTTGTGCCAACGCCTCAACGCGGTTGCGCAGACCGGAGAGGTCGGCACCGGCGTCGGCGATGAGGGCCTCGGCAATGATGTCGGCCACTTCGGCAAAAGCCTCCGTGCCGAATCCGCGCGTTGCCAGGGCCGGGGTGCCAATCCGCAGGCCTGAGGTGACCATCGGCGGACGCGGGTCAAACGGCACGGCGTTGCGGTTGACGGTGATGTCAATCGCGGCCAGCCGGTCTTCGGCTTCCTGGCCGTTGAGCTCACAGTTGCGCAGGTCCACGAGCACCAGGTGCACGTCGGTGCCACCGGAAATCACGGAGATCCCCTTGGCTGTGACGTCGGGCTGGATCAAGCGCTCCGCCAGTATGTGGGCACCGGCAAGCACCCGCTCCTGGCGTTCCTTGAACTCCGCCGAGGCTGCGATCTTGAACGCCACGGCCTTGCCGGCAATGACGTGCTCCAGCGGACCGCCCTGCTGCCCGGGGAACACCGCCGAGTTGATCTTCTTGGCGATGTCCGCATCGTTGCTTAGGATGATGCCGCCGCGCGGACCGGCCAGGGTCTTGTGCGTGGTGGACGTGGTGACGTGGGCGTGCGGCACCGGTGAGGGGTGCAGGCCCGCGGCCACCAGGCCGGCAAAGTGCGCCATGTCCACCATGAGGTAGGCGCCCACCAGATCGGCAATGCGGCGGAACTCGACGAAGTCCAGCTGGCGGGCGTAAGCCGACCAGCCGGCAACGATCAGTGCCGGTTTGTGCTCAAGCGCCAGACGCTCCACCTCGACCATGTCCACCTGGTGCGTGTCTTCACGGACCTGGTACGGGACCACGTTGTACAGGCGGCCGGAGAAGTTGATCTTCATGCCGTGCGTCAGGTGCCCGCCGTGGGCCAGGTTCAGCCCCATGATGGTGTCGCCGGGCTTGATCAGCGCGTGCATGACCGAGGCGTTGGCCTGGGCGCCGGAGTGCGGCTGGACGTTGGCGAAACCCGCACCGAACAGGGCCTTGACCCTGTCGATGGCCAGCTGCTCGATGACGTCGACGTGCTCACAACCGCCGTAGTAGCGGCGGCCAGGGTAGCCCTCGGCGTACTTGTTCGTCAGGACGGAGCCCTGGGCGGCCATGACGGCCGCCGCGGTGTGGTTTTCCGAGGCGATCATTTCCAGGCCGGTGCGCTGGCGGGCCAGCTCGGCGTCGATCGCAACGGCAATGTCCGGGTCCAGCTCTGACAACGGCGCATCCAGGCTCGCGGAGACAACCTGCACGTAATCCACGCCGACGGCGCTCACAGCTCGCCACCATTGGCGGCCGCGTACTCTTCGGCACTGAGGAGGGGGCCTTCGGATTCAATCTCAACCTTGAACAGCCAGCCTGCACCGTAAGGGTCCGTGTTGATCACGGCGGGATCCTCGACGGCGGCCGTGTTTACTTCGGTGACAAGCCCTGTCACCGGGGAGTAGAGATCGGAGACCGACTTGGTGGATTCGATCTCACCGCACGGCTCGCCGGCGGTGATGGTGGACCCTGCCTCGGGCAGGTCCACGTACACAATGTCGCCGAGGGCGTCGGCGGCTACGGCCGAAACGCCAATGGTGGCGGGACCCGCGCCGTCGCGGGCGATCCACTCGTGCTCAACGGAATACTGCAGTTCTGCTGCTACCTTGCTCATAATGATCCTTGTCTAAGAAATGTGAGTAGGGGCGGGCCACTGATTGGGCCCACGCCCGCGAGGGCCCCAAAGCGAGCTTGCAAGCTATGGGAGCGGGTGGGGATTACTTTTGACGCTTGTAAAACGGCAGTGCAACCACTTCGAACGGTTCGGCCTTGCCACGCAGGTCCACATCGAGCAGGGTGCCCACTTCGGCATGTTCGACGTCGACATAGGCCAGGGCGACAGGGTAGCCCAGGGTGGGGCTGGGCTGGCCGGAAGTGACCTCGCCAATGCTGGCGCCGTCCTTCAGGACCGGGTAGTGCCCGCGCGCGGCCCGGCGGCCCATACCCTTGAGGCCGACCAGCTTGCGACCGGAGGTGACGCCGTCGCCCGATTCCTTAATGGCGGCGAGTGCGGCCTTGCCGATGAAGTCGCTTTCCTTGGCCAGCGACACCACTGGGCCCAGGCCGGCCGAGTAGGCATGGCCGGTGACGGCTAGTTCGTTGCCGTACAGCGGCATGCCGGCTTCCAGCCGCAGGGAGTCGCGGGAAGCCAGGCCGGCCGGGATCAGCCCCAGGTCCTGGCCGTTTTCCAACAACACCTGCCACAGGGCGGCGGCGTCGGCATTGGGCAGGTAGATTTCGAAGCCGTCCTCGCCGGTGTAACCCGTGCGTGCCAGCAACAGCTCGCGGGCTGTGCCGTTGATGGTGATGGGGACTTCCGCGGCGGCGTAGTACTTCATCCCGCTCACGGCCGCATGCTGGTCCTCCGGCACGAGGGTCAGCACAATCGCTTCCGCGTTGGGTCCCTGGACGGCAATCAGCGAGGTCTCAGCCGAAACGTCCTCGACGACGACGTCGAAACCGGCCGCACGTTCGGCCAAAAGCCGTGCCACGGTGGCAGCGTTGCCGGCATTGGGGACCACCAGGAACTTCTCATCCGCGAGGCGGTAGGAGATGAGGTCGTCGATGATCCCTCCCTCTGCGTTGCAGATGAGCGAGTACTTGGCCCGGCCCACGGCCACTGCGGAGATTTTTCCGGCCAGGGCGAAATCCAGGAAGGCTGCGGCGTCCGGGCCGCTCACCCAAACTTCGCCCATGTGGGAGAGATCGAAGAGGCCGGCGGCTTTGCGGACGGCGTGGTGCTCAGCTAGTTCGGAAGAGTACTTCAACGGCATCTGCCAGCCACCAAAGTCGGTAAATGACGCCCCGGCTTTCTGGTGTTCGCCGTAAAGGGCTGTGTGGTTCTCAGTCATGGGAATTCCTTTGCGGTGGGGTTGGCTTTAGTTGTCTTCGAAATCTTCAATGGGAGGGCAGGAGCAGACCAGGTTGCGGTCCCCCGCGGCTCCGTCAATGCGGCCAACCGGCGGGAAGTACTTGTCCTGGCGCAGGCTGGCCACGGGGAACACGGCTTGTTCACGTGAGTAGCCGCGGTCCCAGTTGGAATCGACAACGGCGGCAGCCGTATGGGGTGCGTTGCGCAACGGGCTGTCCGGCAGTGTGAAGGCACCGTCGGCAACCTGGTCGATCTCGGCCCGGATGCTGATCATGGCGGTGATGAAGCGGTTGATTTCGGCCAAATCCTCTGATTCGGTCGGCTCCACCATCAAGGTTCCGGACACGGGGAAGGACAGGGTGGGGGCGTGGAAGCCATAGTCAATGAGGCGTTTGGCCACGTCTTCTGCCGTCACTCCGGTCTTGGCCGTCAGCTCGCGCAGGTCCAAGATGCACTCGTGGGCAACCAGGTCTCCGGCTCCCGTATACAGGACCGGGTAGTGCTCGTTGAGCTGCGAGGCGATGTAGTTCGCCGCCAGGAGCGCGGACTTCGTTGCCTCGGTCAGTCCCTGGCCACCCATCAGCTTCACGTAGGCGTAGGAGATCGGCAGCACCCCGGCCGAACCGAAGCGTGTGGCCGAGATCGGGACCCCGGTGCCGGACACTCCTGACGCATTGGCATCGCCTGGCATGAAGGGCGCCAGGTGGGCCTTCGCAGCAACGGGGCCCACGCCGGGGCCGCCGCCGCCGTGCGGGATACAGAAGGTCTTGTGCAGGTTCAGGTGGCTGACGTCTCCACCGAACTTGCCGGGCTGCGCCAAGCCGACCAGGGCGTTCAGGTTCGCACCGTCAACGTACACCTGGCCACCTGCTGCGTGGACGGCGTCGCAGACCTCGCGCACATCGGCGTCGTAAACGCCGTGCGTGGACGGGTAGGTGATCATGATGGCGGAAAGCTGGTCCTTGTGGGTTTCGATCTTGGCGCTCAGGTCGGCATGGTCGATCGTGCCGTCCGTTGCCGTGGCAACCACAACAACCTTCATGCCGGCCAGCACGGCCGAGGCCGCATTGGTGCCGTGGGCGGACTGCGGAATGAGGCAGATGGTGCGCTGCGATTCCCCGCGGGACAGGTGGTAGCCGCGGATGGCCAACAGGCCGGCGAGCTCACCCTGAGAGCCGGCGTTGGGCTGGATGGAGACCTGGTCGTAACCGGTGATCTCACACAGATCGGCTTCCAGTGCGCCGATCAGTTCACGCCAGCCAGCGGTCTGGGAGTCCGGAGCGAAGGGGTGGATGGAGGCGAATCCGGGCCAGGACATGGCTTCCATCTCGGCCGTTGCGTTGAGCTTCATGGTGCAGGAGCCCAGCGGGATCATCGTGCGGTCAAGCGCCAGGTCGCGGTCGCTGAGGCGGCGGATGTAACGCAGCATCTGCGTTTCGGAGCGGTGCGTGTTGAACACGGGGTGGGTCAGGAAGTCCGAGCCGCGCACGGTGTCGGCCGGAAGGGCGAAGTCGGCGCTGCCCCCAATGTCAGCGCCGTCTCCTGCCGGTGCGGCACCAAACACTGCGGCCACGCGGGCCACAAGATCCGCCGTCGTGGTTTCATCAACGGATATGCCCACATGGTCGGCATCGATGTGACGCAGGTTGATGCCATCCTTCTCGGCCACGGCAACAAGAGTGCCGGCGCGTCCGGGCACGCGCACTGTGAGGGTGTCGAAGAAGGAGGTGTGAAGCAGTTCGACGCCGGATGCCGCCAGTGCCGCTGCCAGGGTGCGGGCGTGGCGGTTGACTGTTTCGGCAATGGCCTTCAGGCCCGAAGGTCCATGGTAAACGGCGTACATGGAGGCGACGATGGCCAGCAGGGCCTGGGCCGTGCAGATGTTGGAGGTGGCCTTCTCGCGGCGGATGTGCTGCTCGCGGGTTTGCAGGGCCAGGCGGTAGGCCGGCAGTCCGGTGTCATCCTTGGAGACACCCACGATGCGTCCGGGCAGTGAGCGTTCCATGCCGTTACGCACAGCCATGTAGGCAGCGTGCGGTCCACCAAAGAACAGCGGCACACCGAAACGCTGGGCGGTTCCGACGGCAATGTCGGCACCCTGCTCACCGGGAGGGGTGATCAACGTCAGGGCCAGCAGATCTGCGGCCACGGTGACGAGTGCACCGCGTTCCTTGGCTGCGGCAATCACGGGTGCGTGGTTGAACACGCGTCCGGAGACGCCTGGCTGCTGGAGGACGACGCCGTTGATGTCGCCGTCGGGCAGTCCCTGGGCCAGATCGGCGACTTCCACCTCAAAGCCCAGTGCTTCAGCGCGGCCCTTGACGATGGCGATGGTCTGCGGCAACAGGTCTGCGTCCAGGACAGTCTTGCCGTTGGCGGCAGCTTTGGACTTGTTGGCGCGGCGCATGAGCAGCACGGCCTCGGCCACGGCGGTGGCTTCATCGAGCAGGGACGCGTTGGCGACGGGCAGGCCGGTTAGGTCGCTGACCATGGTCTGGAAGTTCAGCAGCGCCTCGAGGCGGCCCTGGGAAATCTCCGGCTGGTAAGGGGTGTAGGCGGTGTACCATGCCGGGGCCTCAAGGATGTTGCGCCTGATCACCGGAGGGGTCACGGTGTCATAGTAGCCCTGGCCGATCATCTGCACCGCCATGGTGTTTTTCTCGGCGAGGGCGCCGAGTGCGGCCAGCACCTCGACCTCGCTGAGCGCACCACTCAGGGCGAGCGGCTTTGCCTGGCGGATGGAATCGGGAACGGCCGTGTCCACGAGTGAATCGACGCTGTCGTAGCCGATCGCCTTGAGCATGGTCTCGATGTGGGACTGCTGGCGGGCACCAATGTGCCGGTCGGCAAACACTGTCGCGTTGGACTGAATCGTCATGAGGAACTCCAAGATTCGGCCGGCCCGGGGGACACGGCATGGGTTGGGTTCCTCCCCGCTCTGTCTTGGACCTGAGAGATTCCGCGGATTGTTCATCCGCTTTGCACCGTCGGTGAGCCCGGTGACCCGGGCTGCTTTCCAGAGTTGCCTCACCATGGCGGTACGGGGGCCTGAGAGATTCCTGGGGAGGATTTGCTCCTACGGCGCCGCCACATTGCTGGGAGGACTCTCCCGCCACGGTTCGAAAGGCATATTAAGATATTAGGGTGATTCGGAGCACACAATACACGATGAACTCCGGCAAGCCAAGCCGGCCAGGTCCGTGCCGCGGTCGATACAGCCACTCAACTGCTCCGGCGCCGCAATTTGCCACAGGCTTTTTCATGCGCCATCTTGCGCCGGGCCAAATCACCCACTAGTGTGTGACTCGCGTCACCAAGTTAGTTGAAGTGCCTATGATCCGCGGCGGGAGAGTTCTGCCGGTACATCCAGTAGGCGCCGAAGGAGCAAATCCTCCCCAGGAATCTCTCAGGCCCCTGTACCGCTGTGGCTAGGCAACTCTGGAAAGCAGCCCGAACATCCGGGCTCACCGACGGTGCAAGCGTCCCTTGATTTCTAAGGAAACGCGGAAACTCTCAGGTCCCAGACAGAGCGGGGAGGAAGCACATCTTCGTGGTGCACCATGCCACCTAAACGAGGGGCCTTCCTTTGACGATCCGCCAATCCACCAGCACACCCGATGCCGAGCCCCACCTTGAGCGGCAGCTGAGCAACAGGCACATCCAACTCATTGCCATCGGCGGGGCCATCGGCACCGGCCTGTTCATGGGCTCAGGCAAGACCATCTCCGCCGCTGGTCCCTCAGTGATTTTCGTCTACATGATCATCGGCTTCATGTTGTTCTTCGTCATGCGTGCCATGGGCGAGCTGCTGCTGAGCAACCTCCATTACAAATCGTTCAGCGATTTTGCCGCGGATCTGCTGGGTCCGTGGGCGGGCTTCTTCACCGGTTGGACCTACTGGTTCTGCTGGGTCATCACCGGCATCGCCGATGTCATCGCCATCGCAGCCTACTCGGAGGTGCTCTTGCCGGGGATCGACCTGTGGATCCCCGGGGTAGTCACCATCGGGATATTGCTGGTCCTGAACCTGACCACCGTGAAGGCCTTTGGCGAAACGGAATTTTGGTTTGCCCTCATCAAGATCGTTGCCATTGTCGCCTTGATCGGCGTGGGCTTGTTCATGATCTTCAGCCGTTTCCAGTCCGACTCCGGAACGGCCAGCTTCACGAACCTGTGGAGCCACGGCGGATTGTTCCCCAATGAATTCATGGGTTTTGTGGCCGGATTCCAGATTGCCGTGTTTGCGTTCGTGGGCATTGAACTGGTCGGCACCACTGCGGCCGAGGCCAAGGACCCGGAGAAGAACCTCCCCAAGGCCATCAACTCCATCCCGATTCGTGTCCTGCTCTTCTATGTAGGCGCCTTGATCATCCTCATGTCAGTCATTCCGTGGACCCAATTTGCCGCCGGAGAAAGCCCGTTCATCGCTATGTTCTCGCTGGCCGGACTCGGAGCGGCCGCCACCATCATCAATCTCGTGGTGCTCACGTCCGCGATGTCCTCAGCCAACTCCGGCATCTATTCCACCTCCCGCATGGTTTATGGCCTGGCGAAGGAGGGCGATGCTCCTGCCAGGTTTGCCAAGTTGTCCAAGCGCAAGGTCCCCAACAATGCGTTGTTCCTCTCCTGCGTTTTGCTCCTCTCAAGCATCGTGTTGCTGTACGTCGGCGAGGACATCAGCAAGGCCTTTGAAATGGTCACCACCGTGGCCGCTGTCTGCTTCATCTTTGTCTGGTCCATCATTCTGGCCAGCTACCTCGCCTTCCGCCGGCGCCGCCCTGAACTCCATGAATCCTCGAAGTTCAAGATGCCTGGCGGAATTCCCATGGTCTATGTGGTCTTCGCCTTCTTCGCCTTTGTCCTGTGGGCCTTGACTACTCAGGTGGATACGCTGATTGCACTGCTGGTGACCCCCTTGTGGTTCGTTGTGCTGGGTGTGGTCTGGTACCTCGTTGGCAAGACCCCCAGCCATCGGGCCCGCTATGCGAAGTTCAAGGAAGACCTTGAAACGGAGCGGTTCCGCACCGAACAGGGGCTGACGAGTGAACAGGGGCTGACGAGTGAGAGGGAGGCCGGCCAATGAGCGCGGAGCCGTTGACGCCGTCGGGCATACCGGCGGTGGGTCCGTCGGTGAACCCGGCGGAGGGTGAGGGGTTCCTGCTCACCCTTGATTGCACCGAGTCCCCCGGGATTGTGCATGCCGTGGCCGAATTTTTGCTCAAACACGGCTGCTACATCGTGGATATCAAGCAGTTCGGTGACCAGAGGGTCAAGCACTTCTTCATGCGGGTGCATTTCCTCACCGGCAGCGGCGGGCCGGGCCGGGAAGAACTCCGGGCGGACTTCGCGCCGGTGGCCGGGAAATGGGGCATGAATTGGCGGTTGGAGCCGCGTGCCCGCAAGGAACGCATTTTGGTCATGGTCTCCAAGTTCGGCCACTGCCTGAACGACCTGCTGTTCCGCGCCCGAAACGGTGAACTGCCGGTGGAAATTGTCGCCGTTGTCTCCAACCATGAAACCCATCGGGGCCTGGTGGAATGGCACGACATCCCCTACCACCACATCCCCGTGACGCCTGAGACCAAGCCGGCCGCCGAGGCGCAGCTGCTGGAGTTGGTGGAGAATTACCGGGTGGAGCTGGTGGTCCTGGCCAGGTACATGCAGGTTCTCAGCGACAGCCTCACGTCGGTGCTGTCCGGGCGGGCCATCAACATCCACCACTCCTTCCTGCCCAGTTTCAAGGGCGCCAAACCGTATCACCAGGCCTTCGACCGCGGCGTCAAGACGGTCGGTGCCACGGCCCACTACGTCAACTCCGAACTCGATGAGGGGCCCATCATCGCCCAGCAGGTCATCGAGGTGGACCACAGTTACGGTCCGGAGGGCCTCGTGGCGGTTGGCCGTGACGCTGAATGCAAGGCCCTGACCAATGCGGTGCGGTGGCATGCGGAGGGCCGCATCATACTGTCGGGCAACCGCACCGTCGTCCTGAGGTAAATTCTGCCTCCCGATGCCGTTCGCGCCTGGCAGCAGGGTGCATTGGACGCAGCGGGGCCGGCGTTCTACGGTTGATCGTGTGATTAGCGTGAACTGTGGCTGAGCCCCGGAAGATCGACAAGTCCGGGCCAGGTGCTGGCGGCCAGGGAATCGCCGGCCCGTCGCAGGGACACCACAAGGGCAGCCCTGGATACCGGCGGATGCTGGCCGCGCTGGCGTGCGCCGGGGTGGCAACCTTCGCCCAGCTTTACTCACTGCAGGGCCTGCTGCCGCTGGTCTCACGCGAATTGGGCGTCACCGCAGCCCAGGCATCGCTGACCATTTCCGTGGCAACCGCGGGACTGGCGTTGGCTGTGCTGCCGTGGTCGTTCGTGTCCGACCGCCGGGGCCGGGTGCGCACCATGGGGCTGGCCGTCATCCTGGCAACGGTGTTCGGGCTGCTGGTTCCCGCCGCACCCAACTTTGAAGTGCTGTTGCTCTTGCGCGGATTGGAAGGTGCCGCGCTGGGAGGAATCCCGGCACTGGCCATCGCCTACCTCACCGAGGAGGTCCAACCGCGCAGCGCCGCCGCCGCAGCCGGAGCCTATGTCGCCGGCACAACGTTGGGTGGGCTGTTTGGCCGCCTGCTCGCGGGGCCCGTGGCGGATCTGGCCGGCTGGCGCATGGGAACCCTTGCTGTGTCCCTCTGCGCCGCCGTTGCCGCCGCGGGGTTCCTGCTGTTGGCGCCGAAGCCGCGCGGTTTTGTGCCGTCGTCCGGGGAGGGTTTCGGGGCCGTACTGGGTAAGTTGGTGCCGCAAATGCGCAGCAAGCCTCTCCTGGCCCTCTACGCACAAGCATTCCTGCTCATGGGCTCCTTTGTCAGTGTCTACAACTATTTGGGATTTAGGCTGGAGGCTCCCCCGTACTTGTTCCCCGCGTGGGCGGTGGCCCTGCTCTTCCTGGCCTATCTCTCCGGGACCGTTTCAGCTCGTCTGGTCGCCGGGCTGGCGGTCCGCTGGGGCCGGCGCACCGTGCTCTTGGCGTCGACGGGGGCCATGACGACGGGGCTGGCGCTGACGCTGGCGTCCCCCGTTGCCGTAATCCTGGCCGGACTGGTCCTGTTCACGGCCGGTTTCTTTGGCGCGCACAGCATTGCGTCCGGCTGGACCGGCGCCCTCGCCACAAGCGGGCGGGCGCAGGCCGCCTCGCTGTACAACCTGAGCTACTACGCAGGCTCGAGCGTCGTCGGTTGGAGCGCAGGGCTGCTGTTCCAGCACTTTGGCTGGGGCGCCATGGCCGGGGCCCTCGCGGTGCTGGCCGCACTGGCGGCTGTGGCTGCCGCAATGCTGCTGCCGGGGGCGGAACCACGGGAAGTGCCCGGAACCGAAACTTCGGAGGGCTCTCCGGCGGAACCCCGCGCGGAGCCTGGGCCGCAACCATAGGCGCAACCTAAGCCTGCGCACCGGGCTGCCGTCCGCCGTCGTCCGCTTCCTTGGAAACCACAGCAATAACCGCAGGGCGGATGTCAGCGCACCCGCGCCTCATCCCCCGCAGCCCTCTGCATGAGCAGGGCCTCCACCACCGGGTAGAGCATCAACACACCGAGCACCGCGAACGTCCATTGGTACCCCGTGACCGGTGCAACATCCGCCCCCAACAGACCCTCGGCGGCACGCAGGATCAAGGCACCCACGGCCACACCCAGACCCGTCGCGACCTGAGAGATGGTGGATGAGAGCGTGTTCGCCCCGGCCATCCGAGCCTTGGGGACATCGACAAACTGCACCGTGTTGTAGGCGCTGAAGCCGATGGAACGAAGCACACCGCTGATAAACAGCACGGCGGCGATCACGGCCAACGACGTGGCCGGCGTCAGGAAGGCGCACGCAAACAAGGCCAGCGCACCGCCAATGTTGCTCAACAGCAGCACCGTGCGGAAGCCAAACCGCCGGATCAGCGGCGAGGTGGCGGGCTTGATCAGCACGTTTCCGGCGAACACGGCCATGGTCATCAGCCCTGCCTCGAACGCGTTCCAGCCGAAGCCGATCATGAACATCAGCGGCAGCAGGAACGGCACGGCGTTGATGACCAGCCGGTACATTGCGCCGCCGGCATTGCCCACCAAGAAGGTGTGGATGCGCAGCGCCCGCAGGTCCAGCAGCGGATGCCGCGAGCGCTTGAACCACCACAACATGGCCGCCAGCGCCAGCACCGCAATCATCAGCCACAGCACGACGGCGGCCCACGGCGTAGGTGCCGCGCCGACCAGTTCCATGCCAATCACCAGGGCGGCGAGGGCGATGCCGCACATGAGAAAGCCGGTCCAGTCCGGCGGCGGGACCTTGAGGGCGCGAACGTTGGGCACCACCTTCAGGGAGGCGATGAAGGCGATGACGCCCAGTGGGACGTTGATCAGGAAAATCCAGTGCCAGCTGGCGTAGGTGACGAACAGTCCGCCCAATACGGGAGCCAGCACAGGCGCGATGAGGGCCGGCCAGGTCAGGTAGGCGATGGCTTCCAGGAACTCCTTCCTGTCCGCATCGCGCAGCACAACCAGCCTGCCGACGGGGACCATCATGGCCCCGCCCGCTCCCTGAAGCATGCGGGCACCGCACAGGAACGCAAGGTTGGGGCTCATTGCACAGAGCAGCGAGGCCACCGTGAAGATGGCGATGGCGGCCGTGAACACGCGGCGCGCGCCAAAGCGTTCGGCCAGCCAGCCGCTGATCGGGATGCCCACGGCCAGGGTGATCAGGTAGGAGGTCATGGCCAGGTTGATGTCCACGGGGTTGACGTTTAGGTCTGCGGCGATGCCGGGCGCCGCCGTGGCAATGATGGTGCCGTCCAGGATCTCCATGAAATACGTGCCGGCGACCAAAAGTGCCAGGGCGCGGCTGAAGGACTTGCTGCCGTTCGACGTCGGTATTCCCCAGGTCACCGGACAAGCGTAGCCAAGCGGGCCGGGCCCGGCATATTCGTCCGGGATGTGACTACTTCCCGGCCAGGTCCATGGTGGCCAGGCGCAGCCACAACCGCTTTTGCGGATCGTCCTGGTCGATGCCGAAGTTGGCTGTGTTTGCGTCTTCCTGCTGCCGCGTCCATCCGGTCGCAGGCGCCCGGCGCGGCTACAGTGAAGACACAATCCATCTCACCCCGGGAGCCGAAGTGGTCGTAGTCAGCAGCAATCTCAGCAAGTGCAGTTCATGATGGGCTTTCTGGATGTTGCGCTGATAGTGCTGCTGGGCATTGCCGGGCTGCTGTTCCTGGCCCTGCAATCATGGCTGGCGGCAACCGTGGTCCGGCGCGTGGTGGGGGTGCCCATCGGCTGGCCGCGGTCCATCGCCGTCGGCTTTGTCATGAGCGGTGCCATGGCCCTGACCGTTCAATACCTGTTCCGTGCGGGAACAGATGCAAACCCCACCGGCCTTGATGTCTCACCCATGGTGGCGCTGCTCCTGCTGGTGCTGGCGGTCTGTTGGACGTTTGCCCTCGGCGTGGGCGCCCTGGTGTTTCTTGAGGCCGCATTCCCCACCGGCACGCTGCCCGGCTTCAGTCAGATTTTCACCGGTTGGAAGGCACGACGGCGGCGTACCCGGCGCTACGCCGATGTCATCTCGATCGCCGTGCGCCACGGTCTCGGTTCGCGGCTGCGCGGATTTGGCCGGGACGAGGGTTTCGGCCAGGACGCCAAAACCGCGCGGGCCCTGCGCAATGCCCTCAACGAAGCCGGTGTCACGTTCATCAAGCTGGGCCAGATGCTGTCCCCCCGCCGCGACCTGCTGCCGGAGGTGTTCATCCGGGAGCTGGAGTCGCTGCAGAGCAACGCTGCCCCGGAGCCGTGGGAAGCCATCCAGTTGGCCATTACAGAAAGTCTGGGCCGGCCGCTTGCGGAGGTATTCAGCCAGGTGGACCCGGTACCCCTGGCCGCGGCGTCGGTGGCGCAGGTGCACCAGGCAACCTTGCTGGACGGGTCCGACGTCGTGCTTAAGGTTCAACGCCCCGGTGCGCTTGACCAGGTCACCCTGGACACCGACATCATCCTGCGGCTGGCGCGCTGGCTAAACACCACAACACCCTGGGGCAAGTCCCTGGGCGTGCTGACCCTGGCGCGCGGATTTGCCGATTCGCTTGAGGAGGAGCTGGATTACCGGGTTGAGCTGGACAACATGCGCAGCATCGAAGCGTCGCTGGCGCACTCGGGCACGTTCGCCGTCGCCGTCCCACACGCCCATCACGAACTGTCCAGTGAACGGCTGCTGGTCATGGACCGGCTCCCGGGCCGTCCTGTCAGCTCGGCCGGCGCACTGCTGACCTCTTTGTCGGCCGGCGAGCGCAGAGCCCTTGCCGAAACTCTTCTAGGCGCCACGCTGGAGCAGATCATTTCCGACGGCGTATTCCACGCAGACCTGCACGCCGGCAACATTTTCATCACCCCGGAGGGGACGCTTGGCCTGTTGGACTTTGGCTCCGTGGGCAGGCTGGATCCGGCCACCCAGACGGCTCTGGGCATGATGCTGTACGCGATTGACAAGAACGACGCAGCCGGGGCCACCGACGCCCTCATCGAACTGCTCGACCGGCCCGAAGACCTGGATGAGAGGGCACTGGAGCGTTCCTTGGGCCAGTTGCTGACCCGTTTCCGGCCAGGATTCGGTCCAGGTGGCAGCCAGAGGATGTTTGGAGATTTGTTTGCCCTGGTCATCGCCCACAAGTTCGCCGTCCCGGCTCAGATCGGCGCCGCCTTCCGGGCCCTCGCCGCCGTGGAGGGCACGTTGTTGGTCATTGACCCCTCCATGGACCTGGTGGCCGCCGCGCGCAGCGAAGGCTCACGGCTCATGGACGGAAAACTAAAAATCGGCAACCTCAAGGGCGAGTTTGAGCAGCGCATGATGCAACTGCTGCCGCTGGTCAACCGCCTCCCACGCCGACTCAACAAGATCACCGAGGACCTGGAGCACGGCCGATTCTCCATGCGGGTTCGCGTCCTGGACCACCCCTCGGACCGCCGCTTCCTCACCGGATTGTTCCAACAGCTCATCGTTGCGGTGCTGGCAGGATCCGCTGTCCTCGGTGCCATCCTGCTGATCACCAGCAACGAAGGTCCGTTACTGACAGGGGACATCCATTTGTACGGCTTCTTTGGATTTGTCCTGCTCTTTGGCGGCTTTGTGCTGGGCATGCGGGCACTGATGCTGGTCTTCAAGCGCAACGCCGGGGACTGATAGTGGCTGTGCGCTGATTCCCGGGGCCCGCCCGGCGCGCGTGGCAGGTGCTGTCCCTGTCCGGCCCCGTTCGGGCCCGGCGGGCCCCGGCCTGCCCCGTTCGGCCCCGGAAGGTGCTTGGATGGAGACATGTCCGTCTTGGTTGTGTTGCGCGGCAACTCCGGCTCCGGCAAGAGCACCGTCGCCCGCGCGCTGCAACAGGAACTGGGTGCGGTCTGGATTGAGCAGGACTACTTCCGCCGGACAGTGTTGGGCGAGACCGGAAACTATCCCCCACTCAGCGTAGAGCTGATTGAACAGTCTGCTGCCTTGGCGCTGCGACACGGGCGGACGGTCATCATGGAAGGCATGTTCAACCCTCGAAGTTACAGCGGCTGTTTCTGCCGGTTGCGGGACGGGCACACGGGTCGGAGCCTGTTCTACGCATGGGAACTCAGCCTTGATGAGACTTTGCGCCGCCACGCCACCCGTCCGGACAAGCGGTCCGACTTCGGCGAGAAGCAGATGCGCAGCTGGTACCACGGCTGGGACCCACTGGAGGGAATCTCGGAGCAGCGGATTACGGCGCCCGAGGGCCTTGAGGCTACAGTGGCGCGAATCCTCGCCGATGTCCGGGGAGGTTAGAACCATCACGGCAGTTTCCAGTTCGCTCCCGGCCACCGCACGGACATCAACTGCTTAATGTCGGCGAAAATGGCCCCAAGCAGCACTCTGACACGTATCTTTTCGCGAGAATGGGTCCACCTCGCGAAATGCCGTCGAAGTCGCGCCCTCTTCGCGGGCTGGGGTCATTTTCGGCGAATAGGCTCGCCAGAGACGTCGACATGGCCCCATCTCGACGGCCCGGCCCAATGTCGAGGACGTCCAGGACGGAGAAGACGTGCGCTGCAGCCGCCACTTCCCACAACGGACGGCATTTGCGGTTAAAGCGGGTGTTCTACCACCGGCTTTAACCGCAGTCCCCATTTTCCGCAAGCTTTTTCCGCAAAACTGCACAAGCTACGCCGTCAGCCCCAGCCGGCTCATGCGCTTGGAGTGGTTGCGGGTCAGGGCGCTCAAGATGGCTGCCAGCTCGGCGGCAGCCTGTTCCTGAGTGGCGTCGGGGCGCAGACCCACCAGGAAACTGTGCTTGGCGCCGATCCGCTGTACCTGGGTCAGGGCCTCCCCCACCAGCCTCCGGCCCCACAGCGCCAGCCGTGAGGACAGCCGGGGATCTTCGCCCAACATCTTCTTCAACAGCCCGGTCAGCTCGGCCAACTGTTCATCACTGGTGCGCACCTTGGCAATCGCCTCGCGTGTGGGCTCATCCAGGCGCTCGGCGATGGCCGCGTAAAACTCCTCCGTGATCGCCTCCACCACGTACGCCTTCATCAACGACTCGTGCCAATCAGCCGGCCTGGTGCGCTCGTGGAAGGCATCGACCATGCGCTGGTACGGTGCCATGGCCAGCTCCGGGTCCATGCCCATCTCACGCAGCCGTGCACACATGGCCTCATAATGGCCAAACTCGGACACTGCCATCTTTCCCAGCACGGCCCGATCGCTCAGGGTCGGGGAATGCCGGGCATCCGCGGCCAGGCGCTCAAACGCCGACAATTCCCCGTACGCAATGCTGCCCAGCAGGTCCACCACAAAGTTGTCGTAGCGGGCGCTGAGTTCACCGGCGGAAACGGAATCGTCGGCGTCGAATGCTGAAATACTCATGTGCCCAAGCGTAGTGTGTGCTGCGCCGCCCTTGATCCCGTCACAGAATCGTTTACGCTGAACCCGTGCCCTACTCTCACATTGGCGTCAGACGAAGCGCCGCGCAGCAGTCCCTTGCCCAAGCCCTGGCCGCCTTGAGCGAGGAGTTCAAGCTGCCGGACGGCTTTGACCCGGACGTCCTGGCCGAAGTCGCTGACGTCATTGCCGGCCACGAGCTTCCCACCCCGGACCTCACCGCGCTGCCGTTCATTACGATCGACCCGCCCACCTCCCAGGATCTTGACCAGGCCATGCATTTGGAGCGCAACGGCGACGGTTATGTGGTCCATTACGCCATTGCCGATGTCCCCTCGTTTGTGCCGGCCGGCGGCCCCCTGGATTCCGAGACGCGCCGCCGCGGCCAGACCATCTACACCCCCGGCCAGCGCATCCCCCTGCACCCGCTGCCGTTGAGCGAGGGCGCCGCCAGCCTCTTCGCCAACGACCCCCGCTCCGCCTACGTCTGGGAAATTCACCTTGCCGCCGACGGTTCCCAGACCTCCGCCATGGTCCGCCGCGCCACCGTGCAGAGCATTGCCAAACTCGGTTACGAGCAGGCTCAGGAGATGTACGACGCCGGGACCGCACCCGCCGCTTTTGCCGGCACCTTGGCCCTTTTGGCAGAGATTGGGACGAAACGCATCGCCCTGGAGCGCGCCAGGGGAGGCGCCAGCCTGAACGTGCCCGCGCAGGAGGTCGATTTTATTGATGGCCGATACGTGCTGGAATTCCGCCCGGGCTTGCCAATTGAGGACTGGAACGCGCAGATTTCCCTGCTCACGGGCATGGCCGCGGCCGGTCTCATGATTGAGGGCAAGGTGGGCATCCTGCGCACCATGCCGGCCCCGGATGAGGAAGCCATTGCCGCCTATCGGCGCCAAACCGTGGTCCTGGGCAAACCGTGGGGCACGGACATGGCCTACGGGGCGTATCTGCGCACCCTGGACACCTCCGAGCCAAAACATTTGGCACTGATGCACGCTGCCACCACCTTGTTCCGCGGCGCCAGCTACACCCCGTTCAATGGCACGCTGCCGGAACAGCTCACGCAGGCCGCCGTAGCCGCACCTTATGCGCACACTACGGCACCGCTGCGGCGGCTCGTTGACAGGTTTGTGCTGGCCATTTGCGCCGCGTTGTCTGCCAACGAGGACGTGCCGGAGTGGGCCATCGCAGCCTTGGAGGAACTTCCGGAGATCATGGCCGACTCCAATCAGCTGGCCAACAAGGTGGACAGGGCCGCTATCGACACGGTTGAGGCAGCGTTGTTGCGCCATTACGTCGGAGGTGAGTTTGACGCCGTCGTGCTTGCCGGGCCAAAGAAAAACGGCCACACTACAAGGTCGGCAGCCGCGCGCAGCTCCATCCAGATCACCACACCGGCCGTGAGCGCATATTGTGAGGGCGATCTTGAACCGGGCACCGTTGTCCGGGTCAAGTTGGTCGCGGTGGACATTGCCAAGCGGAGCGTGAAATTCGTGCAGGCTGCCTCCGAACCCGTCGTCTGATGGCGGCGCGGGTGGCTCCGCCATCTCTTTTGGGCCAATCGCGGCGGGAATGCGGGGCTGTACGGCTAGACTGTGAGGGTAGACATGGATGCCCGGTCGTTGATTATTAGATTTTGATTCAACAAGCCCGCCCCTACGCGCGTCTTATCAGTTCCTCCCGCAGCCGTCACTCTGACGGCGGGAGGGCACGAAATTGCAAGCCCGCGATCGGCTTCCCTAAGGTAGTGCCGCTGTTCTGCGGTTCCGTGAGGCCTCTTGTGCCAGCGTTGAGCCCGGTTGGCGGCACCTTGAATAGACGAATTGAATGGTAAGCATTTGAGCATTGAAACAGATTCCCTGCTGCAGGCAGAAGACAGCAACGAAAACGTTGAAATTGACGGCACGCTGAGCAGCAACGAACCACCCCGCCAGGAAGAAAAGGAAACGTTCGCCAGCTTTGGCGTGCACCACGAGATCGTTTCCTCGCTGACCGAAGCCGGGATCAACCACCCCTTCCCCATCCAGGCCATGACACTGCCCATCGCCCTGACCGGGCACGACATCATCGGCCAGGCCAAGACCGGAACGGGCAAGACGCTCGGCTTCGGGATCCCGGCGCTGAACCGCATTGTTGCCCCGAAGGATGAGGGCTTTGAGAAGCTGGCCGCCCCCGGCGCGCCCCAGGCCATGATCATCGTGCCCACGCGTGAGCTCGCCGTGCAGGTTGCCGGCGACCTCGTCACCGCCTCCAAGCATCGCGGCATCCGCATCGCCACCATTTACGGCGGCCGCGCCTACGAACCCCAGATCGAGGCCCTGCAAAAGGGTGTCGAGCTGATCGTTGGCACGCCGGGCCGCCTGATTGACCTGCTCAAGCAGCGCCACCTGAACGTCAAGCACGTGCGCATGGTGATCCTTGATGAGGCTGACGAAATGCTGGATCTGGGCTTCCTGCCCGATGTTGAGACGTTGATTGCCGGCACCCCGGCCGTGCGCCAGACCATGCTGTTCTCGGCCACCATGCCCGGCCCGGTGGTTGCCATGGCCCGCCGCTACATGACCCAGCCAACGCACATCCGCGCCGCCGATCCCGACGATGAAGGCCTGACGAAGCGTGACATCCGCCAGCTGATCTACCGCGCCCACAACCTTGACAAGATTGAGGTGCTGGCCCGCATCCTGCAGGCCAAGGGCCGCGGCCGCTCCATCATCTTCACGAAGACCAAGCGCACCGCAGCCAAGGTTGCCGAAGAGTTGGTTGACCGCGGTTTCGCTGCCGCAGCCATCCACGGCGACCTCGGCCAGGGCGCCCGCGAGCAGGCGCTGCGCGCCTTCCGCAACAACAAGGTTGACGTCCTCGTCGCCACCGATGTTGCCGCCCGCGGCATTGACGTTGACGATGTCACGCACGTGGTGAACTACCAGTGCGTTGAGGACGAGAAGATTTATCTGCACCGTGTGGGCCGCACCGGCCGCGCAGGCAACAAGGGCACGGCCGTCACGTTCGTGGACTGGGACGACATGCCCCGCTGGGCCCTGATCAATAAGGCCTTGGGCCTGAGCGTTCCCGAGCCCATCGAGACGTACTCCTCCTCGCCGCACCTCTACACGGACCTCGACATCCCCGAGGGCACCAAGGGCCGCCTGCCGCGCAGCAAGCGCACGCATGCCGGCATCGATGCCGAGGTGCTTGAAGACCTGGGCGAGACCGGCAAGCGCAACGCCCCCAAGAGCGACAGCCGCGGCCCCCGCGAGGGGGAACGCGGAGGAAACCGCGGCGGCAACCGAACTGGTGCCCGCCATGGTGAGAAGCGCCGTGATGAGACCCCCGCAGGTGAGAAGAGCGACGGCGGCCGGAGCCGGCGTCGTCCGGCATCCTCTGCTGCCGAGGCACCGGCTGAGGGCGGCGCACCCGCTTCGGCCGAGGCTGGGGCACCGCGCGCACGTCGCAGTCGCACCCGCCGCCGCAACGGCGAGGTAGTGGACACGCCCGCCACGGACTCCTAACCCCACCAACGACTGTGACGCAGTAGTTGCACTGAAACCCAACGGAAATCGCTTTCCGAGTGCATCTACTGCGTCCTAGTTGTTTAAGGTGAACTTAGATCAGCGGACGGCCTTCACGCCTTGCCTCGCGGAACTCCTGGAAGAAGGCCTTGCCGAGGATGTACAGCACCACGGCAACGATGACCGGCCAGGCCAGGACATACAGGGTGAGAAAAAATACGCTCATGATGTTTCCCTACGCTTTCGTTGCAGCGGTTGGTTCGGGCGTGTGCCCGACCTCTTCGCGGGTGTCGAAGTCGCCGATGCGCTCCTTGATGGTGTCAAAGTCGAAGGTGGCGTTGTTGCGGAAGCACATGAAGTAGCACACCAGGGCGCTCACGGCGTAGGCCACGAGGGAACCGGACAAGACCGTGTAGTCGTGCAGGAATCCGATGGAGAATGGAGCCGCTGCCACCATGGCGACGGCGGCTACGATCTTGGCCGTCTTCAAGCCGAAGAAGCCAAACGCCATCAGGCCCAGGACAACTCCGATGCCCACAACGGAGATCACATCGACCACAATGCCCGTGAGCCCGCCCATGGAAATCCATTCAAACCGCACGGGCAGGAAACAGGCCAAAGCCACAAGCACCGAGACGGTGAAGGCCTTGTTGGTAACCTTCTGCCAGTAGAAGCTGGCAATGACGGGGAACACCAAGGCACCCCACAAGGCTCCGACAAAGACCAGCAGGTCCAGAATGTTCAATTTGCCGCTGGCAAAGTACAGCCCGGCTCCCGTGGCAACAATCATGGTGATGCGGCCAACGAGCAGCATGGTGGTTGGCTTGACTTCACCCTTCTTGGCAATATTTTGGCCATAAACGTCAGCCATCATGATCGAAGACATGGCGGACAAGTCCGAGTCGGCAGTGGACGACAGCGCTCCAATGATCATAATCAGGAAGATGCCCACGAGGACGGGGCTCAGGTAGGTGGCGGCCATTTGCGGGATCAGGTTGTTGGTGTCCCCATCCAACGGCACAACGCCGGTGTAGAGCGCCATGACGCCCAGCATGCCAATGCCGATGATCGTTGCACCGTAGCCCACGGTTGCCGTGACAAAGGTTTTCTTGATCAGGTCCTCGCGCACGGCAAAGAGCCGCTGGGCAATGGTCTGGTTGCCAATGGCATAGGCCAGAACTGCCGCGATGTACGGGGCACCCTGGTTCAGGAACGCCTCGGAGGAGAAGAAGTTGGACTGCTGCGGGGTCAGGTTGGCAGCACCTGTGACAAACATGTCGGGGCCACCAGCAGCAAAGAACACCACCGGAATGATGATCACCACGGCGCCGAGCATGGCAAACACCTGAACAGCATCAGTCAGTACCGAGGCCCTAAAACCTGACCACAGTGAGTACAGCAAGATGCCTGCACCAATAAATACAATGCCCTGGGTGAAGCTGAAGGGTGACAACAGCGAAATCAATGCTCCACCAGCGATGAAGTTGGAGGTGATACTGACCATGGATCCAACAATGTTGGATCCGGCCAGCATCAGCTGGCTGGACTTTCCATGCCGGGCGTACATGACCTCAGCCAGTGTGTGGGCCTTGGGTGCCACGGCGCGGATCCGCTTGCCAAAGGGGTAGATGAACAAGATCATCAACGCACCCCACAGGCCATAGTGGATGGGCCCCGAGATGCCGTAGGTGTAGCCGGAGGTGGCCGAGGCGTACATCGACGACGCCCAGATCCAGGTGGCTGTCATGCTTCCGGCAGAAATGCCGAAACCCACCTTGTTGCCGGCGGTCATATAGCCGTCTGCGTTCTCCTTCTTGCGGCCAATGAACAAGGTCATGAGAAAAGTGCCGCCAAAAAACAGCACTAAAAGGCCAATTACTGTCCAACCCCCAAGTTGGTGGAGTCCTGCGCCATCCGGCACCATGCGTATTCCTCTCGCTAGGGCGGAACTCACCGGCATTCCGCCAAAAAAAGCGTGCGCCGCCCATAAAAGAGGTACAAAAAGCAATCCGGTGACGGAGCTGTCGGGCGCACTATCCCGCCCGGGACCAGCCACCAACAGCAAGCAGACTTAACTGCGCAGGGGCCCAAAGTGAATCGCATACAAGACGATCATTCACTACCGGAAAATCAACGGCTGACGTTCAGCCGGCAACGGGAACACAACAGTTCCAGGGCAAGGTTAGTTGCTCTCTCGAACTGTTTATTGCCTTCAACAGTAACAGCGGCCCGGCGCTTCATTCTGATTGTTACGCACAAGAAAAGAGTAACGATGGTGCAACCATTGCCGTTATGGCAGGTACGCCGGCGTTCCCGTGCCAACTGCCAGGATGCGTTCCAGCACCTCACGTGACGTGAGATTTTCACCCAGCAGGTTCGGCTTTCCGGCCCCGTGGTAGTCGGAGGAGCCGGTCATGAAAAGCCCGGTTTCCTGCGCAAGGCGGCGCAGCCACGCGCGACCTTCGGGAGGATTGTCCCGGTGCTCGACCTCCAAACCCAGCAGTCCGGCGTCGACCATGTCATGAAAAACTTCCGGCGGGGCAACCCGTCCCCGTTCCGATGCCACAGGGTGGGCAAACACCGGCACGCCGCCGGCCGCTCGGACCAGCTCCACGGCGAGCACAGGGTCCACGGCGTAGTGGCTGACAAAATAGCGCGAATGCGAGGTGAGAATGCTGGCGAAGGCTTCATTCCGGTCCGCCACGATGCCGGCGGCGACGAGCGCATCGGCGATGTGGGGGCGGCCAATGGTGGCGCCAGGGGCAACGTGGGCGCTGACGTCGTCCCAATTCAGCGGGTAGTCCTCGGCCAGTCGCTCCACCATGCATTCGGCGCGGGTCAGGCGGGCGTCCTTGGCCTTGGTGATTTCCTCGAGGAGGTCCGCATTGAACGGGTCGTGCAGGTAGCAGAGGAGGTGGACGCTGACACCTTGGGACGTCTTGCAGGAGATTTCCATGCCCGGAAGCAGCCCCACACCCTGCTGGCGGGCGGCGTCGAGTGCTTCCGCCCAGCCGTCGGTGGAATCGTGGTCAGTCAGGGCCAGCACGTCCAGACGCGCCTGCGCCGCTGCGGCAAGCAGTTCGGCGGGCGGCTGGGTGCCGTCGGAAACATTTGAGTGCGCATGCAAATCGATCCTCACTCTCCAAGCCTACGTCTGTTCGCCGCCGCCCCGCTGCTGCGCCGCACGCCGCGCCCTTTGTCCCTTTGTCCCTTTGCGCAAGCGGTGGGAGACTTAAGGAGTGAACCAGACTGAGCAAACTTCCGTGAACACCGCCCCTTCAAGCGAGCAGCCCCTCGAGGAGCGTGTGAACAACCGTTCGCAGCGCCCCGATTCGGACGCCTTCCGTTCCTTCATGGCCGCCAACTGGGCGCCGTCGACCGCCGAACTCCCCTCCCGGGATGAGGTGGCAGACCATGCCGCGCGCCGCCGTCGTGCCATTTCCGCACAGTTCCCCGGCGAGCGGCTCGTCATTCCGGCCGGCCCGTTGAAGGTCCGCTCCAATGACTGCGACTACCGCTTCCGCCCGCACTCCGCGTTCGCGCACCTGACCGGCTTGGGCGTTGACCACGAACCCGACGCCGTCCTAGTGCTGGACCCTGTGGCTGAAGGTGCAGGGGACGACGGCGGTAATCACCTCGCCACCTTGTACTTCCGTCCCATGGCCGGCCGGGATACCAAGGAATTCTATGCCGATGCCCGCAGCGGCGAGTTTTGGATTGGCCGCCGCCCCACACTGCCCGAGTTCCAGGCGAAGCTGGGCCTGCCCACCGCCGACGTCACCGCCCTTGAAGTGGCCGTCACCAAGAATGTTGGAGATACGTCGGTTGGCGGCATTTCGATCCGCCTGGTGCGCAAGGTTGACGAGAACATCGACGCCCTCGTGGACACCGCCCGCTACAACACAGCCAAGGACCCGGACGCCATGGACTTCAGCGCCCTGGACGACCTCGACGGCAAGCTAACCGAGGCACTCTCGGAGCTGCGCCTCATCAAGGACGCCTGGGAAATCGAGCAGATGAAGGTCGCCGTCGCCGCCACCATCAACGGCTTCGAGGACATCGTGAAGGCTCTGCCCCGCGCGGTTGCCCACACGCGCGGTGAGCGTGTAGTTGAGGGTGCGTTCTTTGCCCGCGCCCGCGAAGAAGGCAATGAGCTCGGCTACGACACCATCGCGGCCGGCGGCAACAACGCCACGGTCCTGCACTGGAACCGCAACAGCGGCACCATCGACGCGGGCGAATTGCTGCTGGTTGATGCCGGCGTTGAGGCCGAGTCGCTGTACACGGCGGACATCACCCGCACCCTCCCGGTCAACGGCAAGTTCTCCGACGTGCAGCGCAAGGTCTACCAGGCCGTGCTTGATGCTGCGGATGCAGCCTTCGCCGTTGCCGTTCCGGGCGCCAAGTTCCGCGATGTCCACACCGCGGCCATGGAGGTGCTGGCCGACCGCCTCGCCGCCTGGGGCCTGCTGCCGGTTTCCGCGTCCGTTGCACTGTCCCCCGAGGGCCAGCAGCACCGCCGCTGGATGCCACACGGCACCAGCCACCACCTGGGCCTTGACGTGCACGACTGTGCACAGGCCCGCGCCGAAATGTACGTTGATGGCATCATCGCCGAGGGCATGGTCTTCACAATTGAGCCCGGCCTGTACTTCAAGGAAGAGGACCTGGCCATCCCGGCCGAGTACCGCGGCATCGGCGTGCGCATCGAGGACGACATCCTGATCACAGCCAACGGCCCGGTCAACCTCAGCGTGGCACTGCCCCGCGAGCCGGACGCCGTTGAGACGTGGATGGCCGGCCTCTCCAAATAGCTCCCCATCCCCTCCCCCAAATCGAGTTTGCACTTGTTAGACCGATTCGCCGCATTTTCCCGGTTTATCGTCCAACAAGTGCAAACTCGATTTTTTGGTGGAGCGCCTTAGAGCACGACGGCGGGCGGTCAGTTGGGTGTTTGCCCGCCGGCGATGAGCGCCTTGAGTGCCGCGACGTGTTGCTCGTAGGCCACCTTGCCCGTGGCCGTCAGCGCCGCCCACAAGAAATCGAGTACGCAGCTATTGGATCGATTTGTCCAAATTTCGGGCTTTTCCGTCCAACAACTGCGTACTCGATCGCTGGGGAACGTTATTAAGGGAGCTGCCGAGGGTCCCGCTGCGAACTCGAGAGTGGTGGGAAGCACGACGACGGGAGGCCACCTTTTGAAGAAAAGGTGGCCTCCCGTCGTCGTGCTTCAGGGGGTGAGGCTACTGCTCCGGGGCGTTGGGATCCTTGGGATCCTTGGGATCCTTGGGATCCTTGGGAGCAGGGTGCTCGGCGGGCTCGACACGGATGCCGTACTGCGGGCGCCCGTCCGGGAGGTCAGGGAACTGGCCGCGACGGGGTCCTTCCAAAGGAGCCTGACCCGGACGGTCGTTGTTCTCGGCAGGCGCGTCGGAGGCGGCTGCTTCAGGCGCATTGGCGGCGGGACCGTAGGGATCGTGCCAGCCTTCGGGACGAGCGGGGGCCGGGCCGGACGACGCCGGCGGCTGGGCGGGCGGCTGGACCGGAGGTCGGTACCCCTGGCCGCCTTGGCCCTGGAAACCTTGCCCCTGGTGCTGCTGGGGGCGGGGCGCCGTGGAATTCATGGGCAGCTGGGCCAGCAGGCGGCGGGCCTCCATGGCAACGTCCACCGAGACGATGACGTCGTAGCTGGTGGCCAACACTTGGTTGGTGGAGGTGAAGTCGCGCTTGCCGCGCTGGGCGGCATAGCCGATGATCGCGAACAACATCCACAGGGCTGCGCCCAAAAGAATGGAGGTGAAAATGTTGGAATAAGGCGCACCAACGTTGCTGGATGAATCAAAGAACGAGAGCATGACGCCGATGAACAAGCCAAACCAGGCGCCTGTCATGGCACCCCTCAGGGCCACGCGCGGGTAACTCAGTTTGCCCGTCACCCGTTCCACGATCTTCAGGTCATTGCCCACAATGGAAACATGCCTGACGGGGAATTTCTCATCCGCCAGGTAGTCAACCGCCTTCTGGGCATCCAAGTAGGAAGTGTAGGAACCGATTGTCTCCCCGGAGGGAACAGTGCGGGCCTCGTCCATGGGGCGGGTGCGTCCAAAAAGGTTTGCCATCCCCCCATTGTTCACCATGATCCTGCATGTTTGCTGAAGTATCGCTGGCAGTGAAACGAAAATAGGCTCGACGCCGCCCGCTACTGGCCGCCAATGGTTGGGAAAATCGCCGAGAGGGGAAGTAGCCTGTAACTGTGAGCACACAACCTACCCGCATCTTTGTTGCCCGGCTCCTAGGCCTGGACGTCTTTGACCCCCTCGGGGACAGGCTCGGCAAGCTGCGCGACGTAGTTGTGGTGGGCCGGGGCCCCAACACCGCCCCGCACGCCGTCGGCATCGTGGTGGAGGTTCCGGGGAAGAAACGGGTCTTCGTGCCCATGACGCGGCTGACGTCCATGGACCAGTCCCAAATCATCTGCACCGGCCTGGTGAACCTGCGACGCTTTGAACAGCGCGGCGCCGAACAGCTCGTGGTGGGCGGCATTTTTGACCGCAAGGTGACGCTCGTGGACGGCAGCGGCTTTGCCGTGATCGAAGACATCGCCATGGACCAGCAGCGCAACGGCGACTGGCTCGTGACCAAGCTCTTTGTCCGCCGGGGCTCCTCCACCTCACGGCTGCGCGGGCTGCGCCGCGGCCACACCATGCTGATTGACTGGGCCGAAGCGCACGCCGAAGACGCCGCCGCCCCGCAAAGCGCCACCCACTTCGTGGCAACCCACGAAGACCTCAAGGCGGCGGACTTCGCCGATGCGCTGCAAGACATGACCGACAAACGCCGTGTTGAAGTGGCCAGCGAACTCCAGGATGAGCGCCTGGCCGACATCATGTCCGAGCTCCCGGAGGACGACCAGGTCACGCTGCTTTCCGCCCTGGACAATGAACGTGCCGCAGACGTGCTGGAGGAAATGGACCCCGACGACGCCGCCGACCTCCTCGCCGACCTGCCCAAGGCCAAGGCTGAGGAACTGCTGCTGCTCATGGAACCGGACGAAGCCAAGGACGTCCGCCGCCTGCTGCAATATGCCGAAGGCACTGCCGGCGCCCTCATGACCCCGGTCCCCGTGATCCTGCCCCCGGAGGCCACGGTAGCCGAGGCGCTGGCACACGTCCGCAGCGAGGACCTGTCCCCCGCACTCGCCTCAGCAATCTTCATCTGCCGCCCGCCGCTGGAAACCCCCACAGGCCGTTTCTTGGGCGCCGTCCACATCCAGCAGCTGCTGCGCAGCGCACCTCCCGAACTGCTGGGCACCCTGGTCGACAAGAACTTAGAACCCGTCTCCGACCAGGACGACATCAGCACCGTCAGCCACATCATGGCCTCCTACAACCTCAATTCACTCCCTGTCGTCAGCAAGGAAGGCCGCCTCGTGGGCGCCGTGACAGTTGACGACCTGCTGGACCATCTCTTGCCTGAAGACTGGCGTGCCCATGAGGACGGCGCACCCATCAGGAGATTAGGAGGACGCATTGGCTGAGCGGCACCACACAAAGGGCGCGGGCCTGGACACCCCCATGGAGCTGAAATCACGGCTCCTGCCGAACCTGGCCAGCGATCCGGACCTCTTCGGCCGCTTCGCCGAGCGCTTTGCCCGCTACATGGGCACCGCCAATTTCCTGCTCTACATGACGATTTTTGTCATCGTCTGGATCGCCATCAACGTCATCGGCCTCTTCGGGCTGAAATGGGATCCGTACCCGTTCATCCTCTTGAACTTGTTCTTCTCCACGCAGGCCTCCTACGCCGCCCCGCTCATTCTGCTCGCCCAGAACCGCCAGGATGACAGGGACAGGGTCCAGATTGAGCAGGACCGCTCCCGCAATGAGCGCAACCTGGCCGACACCGAGTATCTGACCCGTGAGGTTGCCGCGCTGCGTATATCGCTGCGTGAAGTGGCCACCCGCGACTTCGTCCGCTCGGAATTGCGCAGCCTGCTCGAGGAGCTGATTGCCCTTCAAGGGGAAGAGGATACGCTGAAGGAAGCGCGCACTGCGCCGGATACTCCCCCCAAATCTTAAGGCAGCACCATGAACGCCCCCTCCGAACCAGCCCTACTAGCCGCCCTCGCCACGGTCATTGACCCCGAGTTGCGCCGGCCCATCACGGAGCTGGGCATGGTTGAGTCGGTGGAGGCGTTCGACGGCGGCCGGGTACGCGCCGTCGTACGCCTCACCATCGCCGGCTGTCCCCTCCGCGAAACCATCACCAAGGATGTCACCGAGGCTCTGACGAGACTCGACGGCGTAACTGAGGTAAGCGTCGACCTCACCGTCATGACGGCGCAGCAGCGTGCGGAACTGAAGGAACGCCTCAAGGGCAGCTCGAGCGAACGCGGCATCCCCTTCAACGACGAGAGTTCCCTGACCCGCGTGTATGCGGTGGCCAGCGGCAAGGGCGGGGTTGGGAAGTCGTCTGTGACGGTGAACCTGGCGTGCGCTCTGGCAGCCAAGGGGCTGCGCGTGGGCATTGTTGATGCCGACATTTACGGTTTTTCGGTGCCCGGGCTCATGGGGATAACACAAAGCCCCACCCGTGTGGATGAGATGATCTTGCCGCCGGTTGCCCATGACGTGAAAGTGATTTCCATCGGCATGTTCGTGGCCGGCAACCAGCCCGTGGCATGGCGCGGACCGATGCTGCACCGGGCGCTGGAACAGTTCCTGACCGACGTGTACTTTGGTGACCTGGACATCCTGCTCCTTGACCTGCCGCCCGGCACCGGCGACGTGGCCATTTCCGTGGCGCAGCTGCTGCCCAAGGCGGAAATCCTGGTGGTTTCAACCCCGCAGGCCGCCGCCGCGGACGTGGCAGAACGGGCCGGAGCCATTGCCGTGCAGACGGGGCAGAAGGTTGCCGGAGTCATTGAGAACATGTCGTACCTGACGTTGCCGGACGGCAGCACCATGGAGCTGTTCGGCTCCGGAGGCGGGGAAATCCTGGCCAAGCGGTTGAGCCAGACCGTCAACGCTCCTGTGGAGCTGCTGGGGCAGATTCCGTTGGACGTCACGCTGCGCGAGGGCGGGGATGCGGGGCTCCCGATCGTGCTGTCGCACCCGGAGTCACCTGCGGCGCAGGAACTGTTGGGCATTGCCGCGAAACTGGCTGTGCGCCCCCGCGGGCTTGCAGGACTAAAGCTCGGCGTCACCCTCACCTAACCCTTCCCGACGCTCCTGCAGATATGGGGCACTTCCAGCCGACGCTCGCTCACATATGGGGCTGTTTTCCCTAACGCTCCCGCAGTGGATGCAGGAGCGTTAGGGAAAACAGCCCCATATCTGCAGGAGCGTTAGGGGAAAACATCCCCGAACCTGCAGGAGCGTCTGATGAGGCTAGGTGGCTTCTACGTCGAACGGGGCCAGCTGGCCTGCCGCGAGGCGGACGGGATCCGGCTCCGCAGGAGCGGCGGAGGCCTCAACGGCGGCAATCTTCTTGTCCTCGTCCTTGCCCAACATCGAGGCAATCGCGGCGCCCGGGGCCATCTTCAGCGAGTTGAGTGTTTCAACGTCCTCGTCGTCAATCAGGGCCTCGCGGATGATGCGTCGCGGGTCGTACTGCCGCGGGTCAAGCTTCTTCCAGTCAATGTCGTCGATATCAACGCCGGCCTCTTCCTTAATGGTTTCGCGCGCGCCGGAAGCCATCCTGCGCACCTCGCGGATGAGGTTCTTCAGCTTCTCCACATATTCGGGAAGCCGGGCGGGGCCGATCACCAAAACTGCCACTACGACAATCAGGACCAGCTCAGGGGTATTGATACCAAACACGTTAGGAAGATTACCCTCTCAACACTCAAAGCAACGATTCCTGGCGGTAACGCGAGAGAATATTCTTAAGCTTTATCTTGCACGCCGGTGGACAACTTCTATCGCGAAAAGTCTAGCGTGCCCCGGCAATGCGAGGCATCGTCAGCAGCGGCTTACGCGCAGGGCGCACTTCCTTGCTGCGTCCGGGCGCCCTGTCGGCCAGGGATTCACGCAGCATGGCCCGCCCCCTGTGGATGCGTGAGCGCACCGTCCCCAGCTTGATGTTCAGCGCGTGCGCCACCTCGTCATAGGAGAGCCCCTCCATGTCACAAAGCACGACGGCGGCACGAAAGTCGGGCGGCAAGGCCTCCAGCGCTGCGGCAATGTCAATGTCAAGGTTGTTGAATTCAAAGCTGCGTTCGGGGCCGGGATCGTTCCCGGGCAGGCGTGCCTCCGCGTCTTCGGTGAGCCCGTCAAAGCGAATGCGTTGTTTGCGGCGTGCCTGGTCGAGGAACAGGTTGGTGGTGATCCGGTGCAACCAACCGTCGAGGGTGCCGGGCTTGAAATTGGCCAGGGACTTGAACACCCTGACAAAAACCTCTTGGGTGAGGTCCTCGGCGTCGTACCTGTTTCCGGTCAGGCGGAAGGCAAGCCGAAAAACTTTGGTCGAGTGATTGGTGACAACCTCTTCCCACGACGGCGTGACCCACTCAGGTGCGTCCACCAGCGCCGCGGTGGCGGCTTCGACAGGACGGCTTGCAGGGCTGACGGATGGGTTCATCGCTGCACCTCGCTTCGGTGGCTGCTGAGCGTGCCCGGTGGGGCACCACAGCTATGGGAAGGGTTCCCAATGGTTCCCACAGTCTGCCAAACCAAGCTGACATTTTGCTGAACGATTCCGGCGAATGTGCCCTGTGTGCAGGCAGTAGGCTAGAGCTAGTCACCGCAACAGTTTAGGAAACACCACCCATGAGCGCCGATAAATCCACCAGCTGGTCCTATACAGAGGCCCTGCCCGTGGAAGATCTTGTCCTGCGACGTGCCCGCGAGCGTTCGCATGAATTGGGCTTGTTCCCCGTCAGTCCCGGCGTTGCCGCCGCGCTGACTGTTCTGGCAGCCACCTCCAAGGCGCAAACAGCCGTGGAGGTTGGCACCGGTGCGGGCGTCTCCGGTGTTTCCTTGTTGCGCGGCCTGGGCCCGCGCGCCGTTCTGACCACGATTGACCCCGACGTTGACCACCTCAAGGCCGCGCGCGAAGCGTTCTCCGAAGCCGGATCGCCGGCCAACCGCACACGCACCATTTCGGGCCGCGCGCAGGATGTGCTGCCGCGCCTGACCGACGCCGCCTACGACCTCGTCTTCATCGACGCCGACAAGCCCAGCTTCCCCGAGTATGTTGAGCAGGCCATCAGGCTGCTCAAGTCCGGCGGCCTGTTGATCATCAACGACGCGCTGGACAAGGACCGTGTCTCCGATCCGGCCATCCGTGAAAGCAGCACGGTGGTCCTGCGCCGGGTTGGCAAGATGGTTCGCGAGCACGAATCCCTGACCAGCGCCATGCTGCCCACCGGCGACGGTCTGTTGCTGGCCGTCAAGCGCTAAGTTGAGGTCTGACACTGTTGCTGGCCGTCAAGCGCTAAGCGAGAGGTCTGCCAACACCCCGTCGCGAAAATGACACCGATCCCGGTGTCAGAAGGCGGGATCGGTGTCAGAAGGCGGGATCGGTGTCAGAAACCGGGACGGCCGAGGTTTCTAAGCCAAAAGTGGCGGGGCAACCGATGTTGCCCCGCCACAAATGTAAAAATGAAACTCTTATTCGGTCACGCCTACCAGGCACTCCTTGAGGCTGACTGCCTCATCGGCGTTCATCTCAACAACGAGACGTCCTCCGCCTTCCAGCGGCAGCCGCAGGATCAAGCTCCGACCTTCTTTAGTCACTTCCATTGGACCGTCACCGGTTCTAGGTTTCATGGCCGCCATCAGGAGTTCCCCTTTTCGTAGTGCATACCCGCCCCTGCCGAAGAATTCTCCGGCATGGCGTTTCTGTTGTATTGCTCACAGACCATTATTCCGTATTTGAGTGCTCCGGCGCTAATCGGTACTTCCCGCCGGGAGCGTCGATTGCGGCTTTGACAAACGCCAGCCACTTAGTTACGGCGGCCAGCCGACCCCTGTGTCGATCGCAGCGTATTGCCACAGCCACACAATCCACACAATCTGCAGCAGGCTGAACATGAGCACCACGGTCCACCGGTAGGCCCGCGACGGTGAGATGAAGGCAGCCGCGAGTGCCAGCGGGAACAGCGGCAGCAGCATCCGGAACGTGCTCGACTGCGGATGCAACACCGCCAGCAGGTACAGCAGGTACATGCCGCACCACATCTGCAATTCCGGGCCCAGCCTGCGCACCGCCCGGGAATTCAGGTACAGGCCAGCCAACCCTACCAACAGCACCGGCAGCAGGGGACCCCAGAACGGTCCCGCCAGCTCAATCCCCACGTCAAACCAGGGTTTGAACAGCACCAGCTCCGTGCCGCGCCACGAGGTTTCGGTGTCGGTGTAGGTGCTGCGGTCCCCCGTCACCCACCAGGCCACAAGCATCCAGGCCACCGCCATGAACACACTGACCAGCAGCAACAGCCCTCCGCTGAGCATGTCCCGTCGAGGGAAGGGGCTGCTGTCCCGGTTCCGCCAGCGCAGGAAAAGATGGAGAAGCACGACGGCGGCAAACGGCACCCCTGCCGGTCGCGACAGGCACAGCAGGATCACCAAGGGCATCGCGCCCCAGTAGTTGCGCCGGATCAGCAGGTGCAGGGCGCCGGCGAGAAACAGCATCCCCAGGGATTCCGCGTACGGGACCTGCAGCACGGGGGAAACGGGGAAGGTGGCGAAGAAGGCGACACCCCACAACGCCGTCGCCGCCGGGGCAAAGTTCCTGAACAGTTTGTAGATCACCAGGGCCGCGCCAAAGCCGGCCAGTGTTGCCACGAGCGCTCCGGAGGCTGCCCAGCCCAGGCCGGTGACGGCGTGAACGCCGCGGGCCAGGACCGGCAGCACCGGATAGAACGCCCACTCGTTGGGCTGCGCCGAGCCGTCGGGATTGCGCGGGATCGAGTCGGGATAGCCGTGGTTGAAGATTTTCTCGTACCAGCCGGCGTCCCACCGGTTGATGAACTCAAGGTAGCCGGGGCGCTGCCCGCCCCACGGGCTGGCCTCGGCCTGCCAGCCGGCAGCCGTGAATATGACAAAACTGACGAATCTGGCACCGGCGTACAACAGCGTCACATGCAGCCACCAAGGCGCCCGGC
This sequence comes from Arthrobacter sp. PAMC 25486, assembly GCF_000785535.1. Classification (NCBI taxonomy): domain Bacteria; kingdom Bacillati; phylum Actinomycetota; class Actinomycetes; order Micrococcales; family Micrococcaceae; genus Arthrobacter; species Arthrobacter sp. PAMC 25486. The sequence continues at coordinate 1,952,447 of NZ_CP007595.1, forward strand.
CCACGGGGGCCAAGAAACGGCTCAGCGCGGCAAAGAGCCGGTCATTGAGCGTGGGCTCCGATGTACCCGTCGCCTGGACGCTGCGCGCGGCGCTCATTCGGGTGCTGGTCCCGGGGCAGGCGCAAGCCAGCACCCGGGCTGGTGGTCATTGACCACGCCGATGGCCTGCATCATGGCATAGGCAGTGGTGGGGCCCACAAACGAGAAGCCGTATTTCTTCAGCGCCTTGGCCAGCTGTGCCGACTCTGCTGTTTGGGCGGGCACCGGCGCATCCGCGGGCCGTGGCAAGGCAGGTGCGTGTGCGGCGACGATCGAACCGAGGCTCACCCCGACGGGCAGGGCCAGCAAGGCCCTGGCGTTGCCGATGGTCGCGTTGATTTTCAGCCGGTTGCGCACAATGGAGGCATCGGCCAGGAGCCGGGCAACGTCGCCGTCAGTGAAGGCTGCCACGGCGCCCGGGTCAAAGTGGGCGAAGGCTTCCCGAAAGGACTCCCGCTTGCGCAGGATGGTGATCCAGCTCAGGCCCGACTGGAATGCTTCCAGGCTGAGCCGTTCAAACAGTTCCGACTCCCCGGTGACGGGCTGGCCCCATTCGTTGTCGTGGTAGCTCTGGTACTGCTCATCGTTTTCAATGCCGCCCCAGGCACAGCGGACAAGTCCGTCGCTACCCACGGGGGCCAAGGCCCGTTCCGGTGCCGGGTCCGGCGGGGGCCGCCGCCTCAGCGGAAGTTGGGGATCCGCCGTCGTGCGTCACCGAAGACTGCGTCACCGAAGCCTCAGTCACGGCAGCAGCATTCACTCCAGCAGCGCCAGCGGCGGCCTCAAGCTCGGTGATCCGCGCATCCCTGGCCGCCAGCTCGTCGCGGAGCCGGTCGAGGACCTCGTCCACCTGGTCCATGCGGTAGCCGCGCAGGCCGAGGGAGAAGCGCAGCCGGTCGACGTCACCGGGCATGGGGGTGGAGGGCAGCAGCACCGGCGGCAGATTCGCGACGGGGGCGCCCAGCGCGTCCTCGTACACGGGCGACTCAGCGCCGGGCTTGTTTAGCCCCACCACGTAAAACACGGCGGCGGCGGCCACAATGATGGCGAGGAAGATCAGGAAATAGCTCACAAGACCATGGTGCCAGATGGGGCGGGCATTTTACTCGCCGGCAACCGCGGCAACCCTGGCGCCGGCCTTGCCCTGCATGACCAGCTCCACGGCCTCCTCGGCGGTGTCGACGAGCTGAACAATGTCCAGGTCGCCGGGCGAGACAAGGCCCTGGGCCACCATCGTGTCCCTGAGCCAGTCCATGAGCGGGCCCCAGAACACCCTGTTGACCAGGACGATCGGGAACTGGCTGACCTTGCTGGTCTGTACCAGGACCATGGCTTCGAAGAGCTCGTCGAGGGTGCCGAGGCCGCCGGGGAGCACCACAAATCCCTGCGCGTACTTCACAAACATGGTTTTGCGGGCAAAGAAGTAGCGGAAGTCGACGCCCAGGCCGACCCATTCGTTCATGCCCTCCTCAAACGGCAGTTCAATGCCCAGGCCGATCGACAGCCCTCCGGCCTCGGCGGCGCCGCGGTTGGCTGCCTCCATGGAGCCGGGCCCGCCGCCGGTGATGACTGCCACGCCGGCCTCGACCAGGCGCCGACCCACCTCAACGCCGGTGGCATAGTACGGGGAATCCGGCTTGGTGCGGGCCGAGCCAAACACGCTGATAGCCGGTCCGATCTCGGAGAGCGCATCAAAGCCCTGGACGAACTCGCTTTGGATGCGCATGACGCGCCACGGATCCGTGTGGGTGAAGTCGCTGCTGGGAGAATTTTCCAGCAGGCGGGCGTCGGCGGTGTCGCGACCTGCACCATTTTTTCGCCACAGTCCAAAGCGGCGCAGCTCTGGGCGGACGGGGCGGCTTGATCCTGTTGGTGAACTCATGGCACCTAGGCTACGCGAAAAGTCCCCGTGGCCCGGCTCACATTATCTCGTTAGCGTTACGATCCGGGCCGACATGGCCAAATCCTTTACCGGCCCTCGTGATTCTCGATACATTCAATGCATGACAAATTCCGCACCTGCTCCTGCGCTCGTGGAGCTCAAAGCTGTCAACAAGCATTACGGCTCCCTCCATGTGCTCCAGGATATTAATCTCCGCGTCGCCAAGGGTGAGGTATTGGTTGTCATTGGCCCTTCCGGGTCAGGCAAGTCAACACTGTGCCGCACCATCAACCGCCTGGAAACCATTGACACCGGCTCCATCTCGATCGATGGCCAGGAACTGCCCAAGGAAGGGCGCCAGCTGGCGAACCTCCGTGCCGATGTGGGCATGGTGTTCCAGTCGTTCAACTTGTTTGCGCACAAGACCATCCTGGAAAATGTCACTCTGGGCCCCATCAAGGTCAAGGGAATGTCCAAGCCCGACGCCGACAAGCTCGCCTTATCGCTGTTGGAACGTGTTGGAGTGGGGCACCAGGCGGCCAAACTGCCTGCCCAGCTCTCCGGCGGACAGCAGCAGCGCGTGGCCATCGCCCGGGCCTTGGCAATGAAGCCAAAGGTCATGCTGTTTGACGAACCCACCAGCGCCCTCGACCCGGAAATGATTAACGAGGTCTTGGACGTCATGGTTGAGCTGGCCAAGGATGGCATGACCATGGTGGTTGTCACGCACGAGATGGGATTTGCCCGCAAGGCTGGCGACAGGGTCGTCTTCATGGCTGACGGGCAGATCGTCGAAGAAGCCACACCCGACGAGTTCTTCACGAACCCGCAGACCCCCCGCGCCAAGGACTTCCTGTCCAAGATCCTCAGCAACGGATAAAACTCCCCCGGCTCAACAGCCATTCTTTACCCGATTTTCCCGGCCGCACTGGCCGATTACGAAAGGAACACCCTTGAAAAAGTTTCTCAGCAGGAAGAGCCTCGGCGTAGCGGCACTCCTTACAGCAGCAGCCCTTGCCATGACGGGCTGTGGCGGCGATACCGGCGGCGGCGGCACTGAAGGAGCTGGCGGCGGGGGCGACGCAGCCGGCCTGAGCTTTGATGTTGCCAAGGATGTTGCCCTGACCGGCAGCCCCACCTTTGATGCGATCAAGTCCTCCGGCAAGATCACCATCGGTGTCAAGGAAGACCAGCCCGGCCTGGGCTACTTCAACGCCGCCACGGGCGTGCGCAGCGGTTTCGACATTGAAATAGCCACTTGGATGGCAGCCTCACTGGGCGTTGCCGCTGACAAGATCGACTTCAAGCCCATTCCTTCGGCAAACCGCGAGTCCGCACTCGCCAACGGCGACGTGGACCTGTACGTGGGCACCTACTCCATCACGGATAAGCGCAAGAAGCTCGTTGACTTTGCCGGCCCCTACTTCGTCACAGGTCAGGGCCTGCTGGTGGCCAAGGACAACACGGACATCACGAGCGAAAAGGACCTGGCCGGCAAGAAGGTCTGCTCCGCTACCGGTTCAACCCCCATCCAGAACATCCGGGACAACTTTCCGGAGGCGACCCCGGTGGAGTTCGATATCTACTCCAAGTGTGTGGATGCGCTCAAGTCCGGCACCGTTGATGCAGTGACCACCGACCAGGCCATCCTGTTGGGCTTCGCTTCCCAGGAACCTGACAAGCTGAAGGTTGTTGGCGAGCCGTTCACCACGGAGAACTACGGCATCGGCCTGCCCCTTGGCGACACCGCACTGCAGACGTTCCTGAACACCACACTCACGGACGGCAACGCCACGTGGACCAAGATCTTCGATGCCACCCTGGGCAAGTCAGGCACCAAGGTTGAGCAGCCTGCAGTTGAGAAGTAGTACCAATTCCTGATTGGTGGTGCCGCACCGGCGTCGGCCGGTGCGGCACCACCAATTCGTCCTCTCGAATTCACTGAAAGCGACAGAGCCCTGTGAATGTACTTATTAACAACAGCGAACTGTTCATTACCGGGTTTAAGAACACCGGAATCTTGTTTGTTTTTTCCGCGTTCTTTGCCCTGATCTTGGGCACCATCGTCGCCGGCATGCGTGTCTCGCCGGCGCCCGCCATGCGTGGGGCGGGAACGTTTTACGTCAACGCCGTCCGCAACACCCCGCTGACCCTGATCCTGGCCTTTTTCGCCTTGGGCTATCCGCAGCTGGGACTGCCACAGATCAGTTTCATGAATGCCGCCATCGTCGGCCTCTCCCTCTACACGGCCACGTATGTTTCCGAGGCGATCCGCTCCGGTATCAACACCGTCTCCGTGGGCCAGTCCGAGGCCGCCCGCGCCATTGGTTTGCCGTTCATGCAGACGTTGACCTTGATTGTGCTGCCGCAGGCATTCCGTTCGGTGGTGCCGCCGCTGTTTAGTGTGTTCATCGCCTTGCTGAAGAACACCACGGTGGCCGCAGGATTCTCCGTCCTTGAGGCTGGTGCCATCCGCGCCTACCTCAGCGAACGCGGAGAGCCGCTGCTGCCCGGCTTGCTCTGGGTTGCCTTGATCTTTGTGGTTCTGGTGCTGGCCATCCTGACGCCACTGCAACGCTACCTTGAGAAGAAGTGGAGGGTTGCGCGATGAGTTCAGTCCTTTTTGACGTTCCCGGTCCCAAAGCCCGCACACGCAACGTCTATCTAAACGCCGTCACGCTCATTGTGGTGGTCGGCATCATTGCCTTTATCTTGTTCCGATTCTACCAATCGGGGCAGTTCACAGCCCAGAAGTGGGAAGTCTTCACCTTCCCGCTCGTTCAGGAGACCTTCCTGAAGGCCATCGGGGCCACGCTGAGTGCCTTCGCCGTTGGCGCCGTTGGCAGCCTGGTGCTGGGCATCGTCCTTGCCTTCGGCCGCCTTGCCGATAGCAAGTGGCTCAGCCTGCCGTGCTACTGGTTCACGGAAGTGTTCCGTGCGGTGCCACTGCTGATCCTGATGATGATCATGTACTACGGCCTCCCCTCTGCCGGTGTCAAGGGCATCACGCCCTTCATCGCCGTCGTTGTGGGGTTGATCCTGTACAACGGATCGGTCCTGGCCGAGGTGTTCCGCGCCGGCATAGAGTCGCTGCCCAAGGGACAGCGCGAAGCCGGCCTGGCCATCGGCCTCACAAATGGACAGGCGCTGCGCAGCATCCTGCTGCCGCAGGCCATCCGCGCCATGCTGCCGGTCATCATCTCGCAGCTCGTGGTCATCATGAAGGACACCGCGCTGGGCTTCCTGATCACGTACAACGAGATCCTTTACTACTCGGCGGTCCTTGGCTCGCAGGGCGATTTTGGATTCCCCGTGGTGCCGGCGCTCATGGTCGCGGCGGTCATCTACGTGGGGCTCTGCTTGATCCTCTCTGGTGTGGCCAAGTTCACCGAGTACAAGATGTCCTCGCGTGTGAAGGTCGTCAAGGCCAAGGTCGGCATCGCCGGCTAGCCCGTTCGCCCCGCCCGAAATCGAGTACGCAGTTGTTGGACCAAATCAACGAAAGCAAGCGCTTTCCGGTCCAACTACTGCGTACTCGATTTTATTACGGGGTCAGCGCAGCCAGCGGGTCAGGGCGGCCAGGCATTCACGGATGGCGTCGGCGTGGACGTGTTCGTTGTCGGAGTGGGCCAGCAGTGCGTCGCCGGGTCCGAAGTTCACCGCCGGAATCCCCATTTCGCTGAGCCGGGCAACATCCGTCCAGCCGTATTTGGGCAGCGGTTCCCGGCCCACCGCCGCAACAAACGACGCCGCAGCCGGCGCATTCAGCCCCGGCCGCGCGCCTGCGGAGGAGTCGGTGCAGACCAGGTCAAAACCCTCAAGCAGGGAACGCACGTGCGCCTCGGCCTGGGCGGGCGTTTTGTCGGGGGCGAAGCGGTAGTTGATCTCCACGACGCACAGATCCGGAATGACATTGCCGGCCGTGCCGCCGCGCACCTTCACCGCGTTGAGGGATTCCCGGTAGTCGAGCCCGTCCACGGTCACCGTGGCCGGTTCGTAGGCGGCCAGCCGGACCAGGATGGGCGCCGCCGCGTGGATGGCGTTCTCCCCCTTCCACGCCCGCGCCGAGTGGGCGGCCAGACCGCGTGTGGTGGCTTCAAAGCGGATGGTGCCGTTGCAGCCGCCTTCGACGGTGCCGTTGGTGGGTTCGAGCAGGATCCCAAAGTCGGCGTCCAGGAGATCCCGGTTGTCCCGTACCAGCCGGCCCAGCCCGCTCTTGGCAGCGGCCACTTCCTCATGGTCATAAAAGATGAACGTCAGGTCTTTCGTGGGCTCGGTCAGCGTGGCTGCGAGCGCCAGCTGCACCGCCACCCCGCCCTTCATGTCCGTGGCGCCGCGCCCGTACAGCACGTCCCCGTCCCAGGAGCTGGGCACCGTACCGCGTGATCCCGGGGTGGTGGGCAGCGGCACGGTGTCCAGGTGGCCTGCCAAAATGATCCGCTCGGACCGCCCCAACTCCGTCCGCGCCACGATGGCATCGCCGTTGCGTGTGAGCCTCAGATGCCCCAGCCCCGCCAGCGCCGCCTCCACCGCATCGGCCAGCGCCCGCTCGTTGCCGGAGACGCTGTCAATGTCCATGAGCGCCGCGGTCAGCTCGGCCACGTCGCCCCGCAGGTCAAGCACGACGGCGCCCAGCCCGCCTTCGCCGTGTCCCCCCGGGGCGGCTTGCGCTGTTGGGCGGAGGGGGGCGGCGGCGTCGGGGATCTGCGTCATTGTGCCAGTTTACGCGCCAGGGGTGCCGCCCCGGCCGCGCAGGAGTAGCGTGAAGCATCAAGGATGCACAATTGTTGGCGGGCGGGAAACATGACGGTGAAGGGCGGTGTCCAGTGAAGGACGGCGTGGCGAAAGGTTCCCCGGCCAGGCAGGGCCCGGTCAGTGACGGCTCTGTCAGGGACGGCAGGGTGAAGCGTGGCGCAGGGCGGGGTGCCGTGGCCGGCGTGGCCAGCGCAGCCCTGCTCTTTGCCGTCGCGGAACTGCTCTCGGCGTTCTTTGGCCCCGCATCCTCACCCTTCACGGCAGTGGGCTCCACCTTCATCGACTTCACCCCGGCGTGGTTGAAGGACTTCGCCATCGCAACGTTTGGCAGCAACGACAAAACCGTTCTTCTCATCGCCATGGCACTTGTCGCCGCAGCAGCGTCGGCGATGATTGGCCTGGTGGCCGGGACGTCGCTGCGCGCCGCCAACCTGATTGTCCTGGTTGCCGCACTGGCCATGGCCGCCTGCGTCCTGACCCGCAGCGGTGCCGGCGCCGTCGACGTGCTCCCCCTCGCAGCTGGCACCGCGGCAGGGATCTGGGTGCTGCGCCTGCTCACGGAAGCCGCGGGGGAAGCCGCGGGATCCACCAGCCCGGCCAGCCCACCCCATCCCGCCAGCCCCACGCACCCAGCGTTCCCCACCATCCCCAGCCAGCAGCAGGCCAGCCCGAGCCGGCGCGCTTTTTTGCTGAGGTCGGCCGCGGTGGCGGGTGCCGCCGTCGTGCTTGGCTTGGGCGGGGCGCTGCTCTCACGCACCAGGACGAAGGTCAAAGCCGTAAGGGAAGCGCTGAAACTGCCGGCACCCTTCACAACGGCGCCGCCCCTGCCGGCCGGTGTCCAGGCGTCTGTTGCCGGGGTGGTGCCGTTTGTGACGCCGGCCAACGACTTTTACCGGATCGACACAGCCCTGGTCGCCCCGGAAGTGGACCCGTCCGGCTGGTCGCTGCGGGTGCATGGAATGGTGGAGGCGGAATTCACCATGGGCTTTGATGAGCTGCTGGCGTCGGATCTCGTCGAGGCCTATGTGACGCTGGCGTGCGTGTCCAATGAGGTCGGCGGGAACCTGGTCGGCAATGCCAAATGGCTCGGCCTGCCGCTGCGCGAGGTGCTGGCCCGCGCCAAACCACTGCCGGGAGCCGACATGGTCCTGTCCACCAGCGTCGACGGTTTCACGGCCTCCACTCCCCTGCCCGTGCTGCAGGACGGGCGCGCCGCCCTCCTCGCCGTCGGCATGAACGGGGAGCCGCTGCCGGTGGACCACGGATTCCCGGTGCGCATGGTGGTGCCCGGCCTGTACGGATATGTCTCCGCCACCAAGTGGGTTGTGGACCTTGAGCTGACCACCTTCGCCCTCCAAACCGCGTACTGGACGTCCCGCGGCTGGTCCTCCCACGGCCCGGTCAAGACGGCGTCGCGCATCGAGGTCCCGTCCGACGGCGCCCGGCTGGCAGCAGGGCGGGTGGCTCTCGGCGGCAGTGCCTGGGCCCAGACTCGGGGCATCTCCAAGGTGGAAATCCAGCTCGACGGCGGATCCTGGCAGCCGGCGCAGCTCGCTGGGGAAGCGTCGGTGGACACATGGCGGCAATGGTCCTTCATGTGGAACGATGCCCCGGCCGGGAACCACACCGCCCGCGTCCGCTCCTATGACGCCTCGGGTGCGCTGCAGGTGCGGGAGGAAGCACCGCCGGCACCGGACGGTGCCACCGGTTGGCACACCGTCAGCTTCACACTTTCCTGACGTTTACGCAGGATGCAGGCTACATACAGGATGCAGCAGATAAACTTGGCCCATGACCGACGCCCCAGCTGCCAGCAATCGTTCCGCCCATGGCCACGGACTTGCCACCATCACCACATCCGGCGAAGTACTCGACGTGTGGTTCCCCGCCCCTGCCCTCGGCCTGGCCGCGGGCGCACTCGGTGACACCCCGGATGCCGATCCGGCACTGGCCGCCCTCGCCGAAGCCGGCAGCGACGCCGACCGTGACGTGCACCAGAGCGTGGTATTCGCCCAGGTGAACCTCGACGCCGAACCCGCCGACACGGTCGACGCCTACCTCCGCCTGCACCTGCTCTCGCACCGCCTGGTGGCACCGAACAGCATCAATCTCGACGGCATTTTCGGCAAGCTGAACAACGTGGTGTGGACCAACTTTGGCCCGGCCGCCGTCGACGGTTTCGAACTGACGCGCGCCAAGCTGCGCCGCCGCGGCCCCGTCACCGTCTACTCGGTGGACAAGTTCCCGCGCATGGTTGACTACGTTGTCCCGTCTGGGGTGCGCGTGGGCGACGCCGACCGCGTCCGCCTCGGCGCCCACCTGGCCGAGGGCACCACCGTGATGCATGAGGGCTTCGTGAACTTCAACGCCGGCACGCTCGGCACCTCCATGGTCGAGGGCCGCATCTCGGCCGGCGTGGTGGTGGGCCACGGCACCGATGTGGGTGGCGGCGCCTCCATCATGGGCACCTTGTCCGGCGGCGGCGTGGCCCGGGTGGCTTTGGGCGAGCGGGTGCTTCTGGGTGCCAACTCGGGCGTGGGCATCAGCATCGGCGACGACTCCGTGGTGGAGGCCGGACTGTATGTCACCGCCGGCACCCGGGTGCGGGTTTTGGGCCCCAAGAACGACGACGGCGAGGAAACCACCGTGATCGTCAAGGCCAGTGAGCTTTCAGGCGTGCCCAATCTGCTGTTCCGCCGCAACTCCACCTCAGGCGGGGTGGAGGTGCTGCCCCGCAAGGGGTCCACGGTGGCACTCAACGAAAGCCTGCATGCCAACTAAGTCCTTCCGCGGCGCCCGCTTCACCCCGGCGCAACGCGAGGCGCTGCTGTGAAGTCGCCCAACGCCGTCGGACTTTTAGTCGCCATTCTCATCGTGGTGGCCCTGCTGGTGGGTGCCGGCGTGTGGCTGGTTCGCTCCGTCACCAACGCCCTTGAACCGAAACTGTCCGTGGGTTGCACCGCAACCGTGGGTGCTGCCGGGTACCACATGGCCATTGAGCAGGCCCGGAATGCTGCGCTCATTGCCGATATTTCGGTGCAGCGGGGCATGCCGGCGCGGGCGGCGTCGATCGCGTTGGCCACGGCCATGCAGGAATCGGCGCTGCGCAACATTGACTATGGTGACCGGGATTCGGTGGGGCTGTTCCAGCAGCGGCCGTCGCAGGACTGGGGCACCGTGGAGCAAATCATGGATCCGGTGTATTCAGCCAACGCCTTTTATAACGTCCTGGCGCAGGTGCCCGACTACGTGAATTTGCCGATCAATGACGCCGCACAAATTGTTCAGCGTTCGGGTTTTCCGGAAGCTTACGCCCAGCATGAGCCGCTCTCCCGTGCCTTCGCCTCCGCCTTGACGGGGCAAACCCCGGGCGGCCTGAACTGCACCTTGGCCGCGGCAACCATCATCGGCAGCCCTGATGCGGTGACCGCCGGGGCGCAGGAGGCCATGGGTCCCTTGGCCGTGCTGGTGCCAAGCACTGCACCGTCGGACGCCGGCACCGTCATGACGTTTGAGGTGCCTGAAGCGCATGGCTGGATGCTGGCCCACTGGGCACTTGCCAACGCCAATGAGTTGGGCATTGTGCAAATCAGCCATGCGGGTCAAACCTGGGACCGGAATGACAACCAGGAGGGCCACAATGTTGGCTGGCAGCCCAGCGAGACTGGAACTGGAACCCAAGTGATGGTCACGTTGGCAGCGCCGATCGCTTAAACCAGCAGCTCCACGACCGGTTGAACGAAGCTGCGGAAGATCTCCTGGTCATCCAGCAGGTGCGAACTCATGATCAGCCGGTTGGGTTCAATGAACCAGGCCCGTTGTTCGGCAAGTGGCACTTCAACAATGGTCAGGGTGAAGTCCCTGGCGCTGCGCCCCAGTTCCATCTCCCGGTTCTGCACCAGGTCGGCCAGAATCTTGTTCCCGCCCAGGGTTTCACGCTGGGCCGCCATCAGGGCATAAAGTTGTGACTGTTCGCGGGACCAGGTCAGGGCCGAACCGTAGTGGGCATGGGCCACCCGTTGCAGGGCCGGCATTCCGGCCAGTTCAGGAAACTCCGGAGGCGTCAGGTTTTGCTGGGTGTCCGGAAAATTGCTCAGCAACCGCCCCCACCACACCTCCCACTGGTCGCGCAGGGCGTCCGTGCCGCCCACCCCGGACGTCAGCATGGTGTGGTCTGCAGCCCTGACCGACGGTGCCACGTGGGAGAGTGCTGGCGTTCCCGCCCCCACCAGCCCGGCCACGTCGCGCAGATACAGTGCCATCAGCATGGGAGTGCAGGTATCCATGGTGATTCGCCAGCCAGGCCCACCGGTATGATGCATTTTTCTCGCCTCCAACCGCTGCAATCTTGTTGCAGCAATCACAAGACCAAGATTACTCGCAAGCGCCGAACAAGGCACCCAACGGCATAAAACCTCCTGCCCCTCCCAATCCACCCTGCAAACGCTCGCTCACATACGGGGCACTTTCCCCAGACGCTCGCTCACCATCGGCCAAGGCCTGACTGGTGGTGAGCGAGGGTTTGGGAAAAACACCCCACAACTGAGCGAGGGTTTGGGAAAAACACCCCACAACTGAGCGAGGGTTTGGGGAAACACGGCGTTAAGTGGTGCGGCGTTGGCGACTGCAGGGGCACGGCAAGGGTACGGAGAGGGGGTCTGGAACTCGGGGTCTGGAACTCGGGGTTTGGAACTAAGGGGTTTAGAGCTACGCCATGAGGAGGCTGGCCAGGTGTCGGCGGAGCGTGGCCCGGCCCTGTTCCGGCGCGGCCCACGCGGGCTGGAGCACCATGCGCAGGCTCAAGCCGTCAAGCAGGGCGATGAGCCGCTCGGCCTCATCAACGGGCACCATCCCAGGCACCGCCAGCGGGCTGTCCATGAGCGCAAGGAGCACCCTGCCCACGACGGCTCCGGTGGCCCGATAGTCGTCCTGGGCGGCGTCGAGGAGGCCGGCGTTGGTGCGGGCGTCGAGCATGAACTCCATGTGGACGACAGCATCCGCACGCCGTGCCTCGTCCAGCGGCAGCAGTTCTTCCAACACCACTGCACATTTTTCCAGCAGATCGTTCCGCTTGGCGGGCAGCTCCTCCTGTTCAAGCAGTTCAAGGGTGTCGAGCGCACGAAGGTGGATTCGTTCGGAATTGACCCGGAAGGCGAACTCCATAAGTTCAGCCTGATTGTCGAAATAGTGCCGTACCGACCCCAGTGCCAAGCCCGCCTGAGCAGCCACAGTACGTAGCGAGGCTTGTGTCAGGCCACGTTCGGCAATTACTTCGAATACGGCATCTGCGACGAGCTCACGGCGGTCATCAGCATTTACAATTTTAGGCACACGTCTTTTTTAGCACAGATGTTTCACAAATGAGCAATGACCGGCCTGAATGCGCATAAAGTCCCACTGCGGGACCACGAAAGCGGGGCCTACCCGCTTAGGCATGGTGCTGAGAACGGGAGAAGCCCGTGCGCTCCCGCGCAGAGGTCCCCGTCCTGGACGCTGCCCAGGCGATACATTACGGATCCGGTACGCCCCGGGAGGAGGGAGCGTTGGGCAGGGGTGGCGGCTACCGCTATTTGTCGGCCGCGGCGTCCTTCTTCTTGTCCAGGTAGAGCAGCACCAGCAGTGCCGCCATGATCACGAGGGCGCCGATGAAGAACGGCAGAAAAACAGCTTTACCAAGCAGCACCATGATTCCCAACACCACAACGACGATCGGGAATGCCATGGAGAAGGTGTGCAACAACAACGTCGACATTTTCATTTTTTTACTTTCGTCCCAGGTTACGCAAAAGAAAAGCGGCGGGTGACTCTCCCAAGGAAAAGTCTCCCGCCGCCGTCGTACTTTGAAAAACAGGCTAGCGCGAGGGGTACATGCGCTCCGGCTCGCCGATGTACAGCTGGCGCGGGCGGCCGATCTTGGTCTGCGGGTCCTTCATCATTTCGCGCCACTGGGCAATCCAGCCCGGCAGACGGCCAATGGCGAACAAGACCGTGAACATCTTCTCCGGGAAGCCCATGGCCTTGTAGATCAGGCCGGTGTAGAAGTCCACGTTCGGGTACAGCTTGCGTGAGATGAAGTATTCATCCGTCAGCGCAACTTCTTCCAGACGCATGGCGATGTCGAGGAGTTCGTCGTTGCCGCCGAGCTTCTCCAAGATTTCATGGGCCGTGGCCTTGACGATTTTGGCGCGGGGGTCATAGTTCTTGTAGACGCGGTGCCCGAAGCCCATGAGCTTCACACCGTCTTCCTTGTTCTTCACACGCTCCACGAACTTCTCGACGGGCTCGCCGCTGTCCTGGATCTGGCGGAGCATGTTCAGCACGGCCTCGTTGGCGCCGCCGTGCAGCGGGCCGAAGAGGGCGTTGATGCCGGCGGAAACCGAGGCGAACATGTTGGCGTTGGCCGAACCGACCATGCGGACGGTGGAGGTGGAGCAGTTCTGTTCGTGGTCCGCGTGCAGGATCAGCAGCAGGTCAAGGGCCTTGACTACCACCGGGTCCAGCTCGTAATGCTCGGCCGGTACGCCAAAGCTCAGGCGCAGATAGTTCTCCACCAGGTTCATGGAGTTGTCCGGGTACAGCATGGGCTGGCCGATGGACTTCTTGTGCGCGTAGGCGGCAAGGACGGGCATCTTGGCCAGGAGGCGGATGGTGGCCATTTCGACCTGCTCGTCGTCGAACGGGTCCAGGGAGTCCTGGTAGAACGTGGACAGCGCCGAGACGGCCGAGGAGAGCACCGGCATGGGGTGTGCGTCGCGGGGGAAGCCGCCAAAGAAGCCTTTAAGGTCTTCGTGCAGCATCGTGTGGCGGCGGATGCGCTGATCAAACGCGTCCAGTTCTGCGGCGGTGGGCAGGTTGCCGTAGATCAGCAGGAAGGACACTTCCAGGAAGCTGGAGTGCTCAGCCAGCTCCTCGATGGGGTATCCGCGGTAGCGCAGGATGCCCGCATCGCCATCAATGAAGGTGATGGCGGAGGAAGTGGCAGCGGTGTTCACGAAGCCGGGGTCATAGGCGACCGCGCCGGTGGTCTTCAGGAGCTTGGAAACGTCATATCCGGCGTTGCCTTCTACTGCTTCAAGGCGCGGAAGTTCTAGTTCTCCGCCGTCGTAGCGCAGCGATGCGCTCGTGGAATCAGTCATGGAGTCCCCTTCATGAGGTTGCCTTCGAAAGGCGTGGTTGGTTCAATGCACGTTTTCTATTCCGCGGGACACCCGCGCACGTGAGGAAATTCGAAAGAAAACTTAAAGCACATGATGCGTCCGGTGACCTAGACGGTTACCTACGAAACTACCGCTTTAAGGGCCTGCAACACTAATCCAGAATGGTGCACAGGGCGCTTTTGCGCGAAAACGTTATGATTTTGCGCCCAGCTGCCCGCCCAGCCGCTGGACGGCGGCAGCAATCCGTTCATCACTTCCGGTCAGGGCAACACGGATAAAACCGTTGCCGGCTTCCCCGTAAAAGGTGCCCGGGCCTGCCAGAATACCCAGCTCCGCGAACCGGCCGATCGTGGTCCAGGTGTCCTCGCCGGCCGTGCACCACAGGTACAGTCCGGCCTCTGAATGGTGGATCGTGAGCCCAAAACCCTCCAACGCCGGAACGAGCATTTCCCGGCGGCGGCGGTACAGTGCCTTCTGCGCCTGAACATGTGTGTCATCGCCCAAGGCCACGCGCATGGCCTCCTGCACGGGGTGTGGCACGATCATGCCCGCATGCTTGCGGCTGTTGACCAGGCTCGCCACGAGGGCGCTGTCACCGGCAACAAACGCCGCACGGTAGCCTGCCACATTGGACTGCTTGCTCAGCGAATAAATGGCCAGCAGGCCCTCGTTAGAGCCGCCCGACACGCGCGGGTCAAGGACGCTGGGCACGGCCTCCCCGCCATTTTCAACGTCCCACTCCCCCCAGCCCAGCTCGCCGTAGCATTCATCGGAAGCCACGACGGCGCCAATCTCCCGCGCCGCTGCAACCAGCGCAGCGAGCTCGGAGACACCGCGCACAATGCCGGTGGGGTTGCCTGGGGAGTTGACCCAGACCAGCCGCACCTTGGCGAGGGTCCCGGCGTCGAGCTCGTCCAGGGAATCCGCGGCAACCGAGGTGGCCCCGGCAAAAACGGCGCCCATGTCATAGGTGGGGTAGGCAACGCGGGGCCGCACCACCACATCGCCGACGCCCAGACCCAACAGCAGCGGCAGCCAGGCAACAAGCTCTTTGGAACCCACAGTGGGCATGACATCGACCGGGGAGAGCCCGGGAACGTTGCGGCGCCGGGCAAACCAGTCCACAACCGCCTGGCGCAGGGCCGGGGTGCCGTGGGTGGTGGGGTATCCCGGCGCATCCGCAGCAGCCTTCAGCGCATCCTGGATCAGCGCCGGCGTGGGGTCCACGGGCGTGCCGATGGACAGGTTCACAACACCGTCGGGATGCTTGGCGGCGGTGGCCAAGTACGGCGCCAGCGCCTCCCACGGGTACTCGGGAAGCTGCAGGCCAAAGGGTTTGCCGTTGGCAGGGGCCAATGTCATGGGATGCGATCAGTCCTGGTTCTGCGGCGGGAGCGCGGCAATGATGGGGTGGTCGGTGTGCGTGTTGCCGACCTTGGCTGCACCGCCCGGGGAACCCAAAACGTCGAAGAATTCAACGTTGGCCTTGTAGTATTCGGCCCACTCTTCCGGGGTGTCATCCTCGTAGTAGATCGCCTCAACGGGGCACACAGGTTCGCAGGCGCCACAGTCAACGCATTCGTCCGGGTGGATGTAGAGCGCGCGTTCACCCTCGTAGATGCAATCAACAGGGCACTCCTCAACACATGCCTTGTCCTTGACATCCACGCACGGCTGCGCAATTACGTACGTCACGAACCCCAACCTTCCTTACAAGTCCAATGTCCGGCACAAATCGCCACCGGCATTCCCATTATCCATCAACGCCGCCGCCCCCGCACCTCACCGAGACTTAGTATGAAGTGATGAACACTGCATTGGAGCGACTCACGCAGCTTCCCCTCGGCACACGCTTGGTGGTCCGCCACAGGATCGACGGCGGCCTGACCGACGCTCTCGGCGAGCTCACCTCCCGCGATGGCCTGAGCTGCACCATCACCACCCGCACCGGTCCCGTCACGATTAAGTTCGACGACGTCCAGCTCGCCAAGGCGGTTCCCCCGCCCCCGGCGCCGCGGGCGCGGCGGGTCCAGCCGTAAGGTGCGGCGGTTGCGGCCTATTGCCGCTTGATGTTGATCTTGATGCGCAGCAGGCGCCACACGGCAAGCGCCACCAGCGGCGTCACCACGGCGATCCCGTACAGCCAGACCCGTCCCTGCACGTTGTCAAAGATCAAGCCAAACGTACTCAACTGCAGGGACAGCAAGCCTGCCGTTGCATATGCGGCGGCACCGCACCAAACCACGGCCCAGGAACTTCTGCTCCACAGTCCCACAAACATGCTCACGGCCGCCAACAACAGCAGGGCCAGCCCCGCACCGTAGGGAATCGCCGCGGTGCCAACATATATTGTGTGCCCGTGCAGGGACGTGCCAAGCAGCCCGGCACCAACTCCTGCACCCATGGCTGCGGCCGTGACAGCCCACTGTCGCGGTTTGGGAAGCTGTGTGCGGTGTTCCGGGGCTGCACCTGCCAGGTTGTCTCCGGCGTCGGGATCCGTCACGGGGAGTCCGCACCGTTTCCGTAAATGATGCCAGCATCCAGCTGCGTGAACTCCTCAACTACGTTGATGTCCCGCCAGACCTGGTCCGAAAGCGCATAGCGCCCCCCGTCCACCACGATCTGGGTTTGGTGGGCGCGCATGGCCGCTGTTTTGGCGGCGAGGTCCCCGGCCACGGCAATCCGTGGCGCACCATCGTCAAGCGGTCGTTCCGGGCGGTCGCTGACAATGGTGTAGACGGCCGGGACCTTCCAGCCGGTCGCCACGGGTGCCGGCTCTCCCGGCCTTGCGGCGGCGGGTCCGGCCGCCCGGGCTTGGCGCAAGGCCGTCACGGTCAGTTCATGGGCACCGATGTGGTCGGGGTGGCCGTAGCCGCCGTCGGAGGCATAGGTGACCACCACGTCCGGGCGCAGGTCCCGGATGGCTTGTGCCAACAGTCCCGCCGTCTCCGCCAAGGGGGCCCGGGAGAACGATCCCGGCAGCACGGTTGAGGCTGCAGTGGCACGGCCGTCGTTCCCCCACTGCATGCCTGAGTCACGGAACACCACGGGTCCGGCAGTCGGGGCGGTGGCCCCCTGTCCCAGCCAGATCTGCTCATGCACGCCAAGGGCCGCCAGTGCGCTGGCCAATTCATGTTCCCGTTGCACGGCAAGCCCGGCCCCGGGTGACGCTGCGTGCCCGGGGAGGTGCCCGCCGTCGTCCTTGGTTTCCGGGAACGGCACGGGCGGCAGGTCTGCAGCCTTCACTTCAAGGTGCGCGAGTTCAGGCGGGATGACCTCCCCCAGCTCGCCGCGGGTGCACGTCACCAGGACTACGCGGGTTCCTGCACCGGCCGCGGCGGCCATGGTGGCGCCGGTGGCAATGGTCTCATCGTCGGGGTGTGCGTGGACAAGGAGCAAGGTGGTGCCGGGTCCGGTGCCCGGCAGAGTGCTAAATGTTTCCATGCCTTCCAATCTACTCGCAAGCGCTGCCGCCACCCCAATGATGGCCGGGAAATAGCGGGGGCCGGCACACACGGGTGATCCGCATGTGCCGGCCCTACCGTGCCGTGGCGCCTAGCCCTGCTGTTAGACCAGCAGCGTGGCGCCGGGTATCGCGTTGAGCAGTTCCTGCGTGTAGACCTGCTTGGGGTTGCTGAAGACCTCATCCGTGGATGCGGCCTCCACGACGCGGCCATGCTGCATCACGGTGACGTGGTCGGCGATCTGGCGGACCACGGCGAGGTCGTGCGTGATGAACAGGTACGTCAGGCCAAGGTCCTCCTGCAGCTGGTTGAGCAGGTTCAGCACCTGTGCCTGCACCAACACGTCCAGTGCGGACACGGCCTCGTCACAGATGATCACATCCGGGTTCAGGGCCAGTGCACGCGCGATGGCGATACGCTGGCGCTGGCCGCCGGAGAGTTCGTTGGGGAAGCGCTGCATGCTTGAAGACGGCATGGAAACCTGGTCCAACAGCTCGCGCACCTTCTTCTCCCGGGACTTGGAATCGCCGATCTTGTGGATCTTCAGCGGCTCCTCGATGGTCCGGTAGATGTTGAACATGGGGTCCAACGAACCGTAGGGGTCCTGGAAGATCGGCTGCACGCGCCGGCGGAAGTCAAACAGCGTCTTCCCCTTGAGCGTGTTGACCTCCACCCCGTCGAACAGGATGCTTCCCTCGGTGGGCGCGAGCAGGCTCAGGGCCATCTGCGCCACCGTGGACTTGCCGGAACCGGACTCGCCCACAATCGCCATGGTGGTTCCGCGCGGCACGGAGAACGAGACATCGTCCACCGCCTTGAAGTCCGTGGACTTGCCGAGCGCGCCGCGGAGCTTGAACGTCTTGGTGAGGTTCTTGATCTCCAGGATGGTCTCGCCTGCCTGGGCACCCTTGCGTGCGGCTGCCTTGGCCTCGGCAGGCTTCGCTGCCGCTGCCGGGATGGACGACGGCGAGTGCCCGACTTCCGTGGGTGCCACGGCGTCCGCTGGCGTGTCGAGTTCGGCCACGGCCTCCGCAAGCGCATCCTTGGCCTTCTGCGACTGCAGGCGGCGGGACGCCAGGGACGGTGCCGAGTTCACCAGGCGCTGGGTGTAGGGGTGCTGCGGGTTGCGCAGGATTTCCAGCGCGGGCCCCGATTCAACCACCTGGCCCTTGTACATGACCACAAGCTTTTCGGCACGCTCGGCGGCGAGGCCGAGGTCGTGCGTAATGAGGAGCACGGCCGTGCCCAGCTCGGTGGTCATGCGGTCCAGGTGGTCCAGGATCTGCCGCTGGACGGTAACGTCCAGGGCGGAGGTGGGCTCGTCCGCGATGAGCAGGCGCGGCCGGCAGGCCAGCCCAATCGCGATCAAGGCGCGCTGGCGCATGCCACCGGAGAACTCGTGCGGGTACTGCTTGGCACGGTTTACCGCATCGGGCAGGCCTGCCTCGGTCAGCACTTCGGCCACGCGTTCCTTGGAGTTGGCACCGGCCAGGCCGTTGGCCTTGAGCGTCTCCTTGACCTGGAAGCCGATCTTCCACACCGGGTTCAGGTTGGACATGGGGTCCTGGGGAACCATGCCGATGGAGTTTCCACGCAGTTCGATGATGCGCTTGTCGCTGGCGTTGGTGATGTCTTCGCCGTCAAAGATGATTTGGCCGCCGCTGACACCTCCATTGCTGGGGAGCAGGCCGATGGCGGCAAGCGCCGTCGTTGACTTTCCGGAGCCGGACTCGCCCACAATGGCCACAGTCTCGCCGGGCATGATCGTCAGGTGTGCGTTGCGCACAGCGTTGACGGGGCCGTTGGAGGTTTGAAAGGTGATGGCCAGGTCGCGGATTTCCAGCAGCGGCTGTGTGGCGCTGCCGGAAGTGTTGGCTCCCTGCCCCGCTTCATGATTGGACATGGTGGTCACCGCTTCCTTGCTTTGGGATCGAGGGCGTCACGCAGGGCGTCACCGAGCATGATGAAGCTCAACACCGTAATGGACAGTGCAATGGCAGGCCAGAGAAGCACGCCCGGGTTGTTGCGCACCTGTGACTGTGCGGCGGCAATGTCATTGCCCCAGGACATAACGGAGAAGGGCAGGCCAATGCCCAGGAAGGACAGTGTTGCCTCAGCAACGATGAACGTACCGAGGGAGATGCTGGCCACGACGATGATCGGGGCGAGGGAGTTCGGCAGCACGTGCCTGAGCAATGCCCGGAACGGGGAGAGACCCAATGCCTTGGAGGCCGTGACGAAGTCCGCGTTGCGGTTCTCAATGACGGCTCCGCGGGTGATGCGGGCAATCTGCGGCCAGCCAAAGACCACCAGGGCAGTCACGACGGTCCAGACACTCTTGTTGTCCCGAAATGCCGGCAACTGGTTGATGATGATGGCACCCAGGATCAATGGCAGGGCAAAGAAAACATCCGTCAGGCGGGCCAGGATGATGTCCAGCCAACCGCCGTAGTAGCCGGCCAAGGCACCCATGGTGCCGCCGATGACGAGCACGCCGATCGTGGTGAACACTCCCACCATCAGGGACGCCCTGGTGCCGTAGATCATGCGTGCGTAAACGTCACAGCCCTGCAGCGTGAACCCCAAAGGGTGGCCGGAACGTGCGGGTTCGGCCGAGTCGGCCAAGTTGCACGAGGTTGCCGGGTCCCTTGGATCGATGCCGGAGAACCAGCCGGGGAAGATCGCCACAACCAGCACGGCCAGGATCAGCAACGCAGAAATGATGAACAGCGGCTGGCGGCGCAGGTTGCGCCACGCGTCAGCCCACAGGCTCAGGGGCGCTGCACTTTCGTCGACATTGTCAATCGCGGCGAGAGGGGTCTCCTCCAGCGGTGCCACGAAGTGCTCAATGTGGTGGCGGGATATTTTTCCCTGGCGGGTGGCTGGGGTTGCAGCGGCGGCCAGGTCTTTATCGGGAGTCAGGTTCTCAGACATAGCGAATCCTTGGGTCGAGCCAGGCGTACAAGAGGTCCACAATCAGGTTGGCCACGACAAAGACAATGACCAGGATGCCAACAACAGCCACAACGGTGGCGCTTTCACCCTTCAGGATGGCCTTGTACAGCAGGTTGCCAACACCGGGGACGTTGAAGATGCCTTCGGTGACAATGGCGCCACCCATCAGGGAGCCAAGGTCAGCGCCCAGGAAGGTGACAACGGGAATCAATGAGTTGCGCAGAATGTGGACAACAACCACGCGGCGGCGGGTCAGCCCTTTGGCTGTGGCCGTGCGGACATAGTCGGCGTCCATGTTTTCGCCAATGGAGGTGCGCGTCAACCGGATGACATAGGCCAGCGAGACAAGTCCAAGGACCAGGGCCGGCAGCACCAGCTCATTCCACGGCGCGGTGCCGCTGACGGTGGGACGGGCCCAGCCGAGCTTGACACCGACCACCAACTGCAGGACGAAGCCCAGAACGAAGGTGGGGACTGCGATGACTACGAGTGAAGCCACCAGTACGGTTGCGTCAAAGAGCTTGCCTTTGCGCAGGCCCGCGATGACTCCAAAGAAGACACCAAAGATGGCCTCAAAAGCGAGTGCCATGATGGCAAGTCTTGCTGTAACAGGGTAGGCACGCCCGATGACGGCGGAAACGTCCTGGCCGGAGAAGGTCTGGCCCAGGTTCAACGACACGAGGTTTTTCAGGTACAACCCGTACTGAATCCAGAAGGGCTGGTCGAGGTTGTATTGAGCCCGAAGCGCTGCCTCAACAGCGGGGGCCATGGGCTTGCCACCGGAGAGCGCGGCAATGGGGTCTCCGGGGGTTGCAAAAACTAGGAAGTAGACCAACAGTGTGGCCCCGAAAAAGACGGGAATCAGCTGCAGGAAGCGGCGGAGGGTGAACATTACCATTGTGGTGTCCCCTCTCCCATTGCCCCTAATCGCAAAGCGTTCATGAAATTACCTGTTCAAATAGTTGGCGGCACAGATCAACTTACGGGGTCTCCGAAGCTTCTGCACGTAATGGCACGCATGGGTTGCGTAGTGCGAACGAGAGGGACCCGGCCCAAGGCCGGGTCCCCCTTGTCACTTCACACCAGTAAGAAGATTACTTGGCGGTAATTTCGTAGTACAGCGGAACGCCGTTCCAACCGAACTGCACGTTGGTGACGTTGTTGCTCCAAACACCCTGGGCTGCCTGGTACCACAGGGGCACAACCGGCAGGTCCTTCAAGAGGATTTCCTGGGCTTCGTTGAACTTCTTGACGCCCTCTTCAACGGTGGGGGCCGCGAGGCCTTCCTTCAACTTGTCATCGAAGGCCGGGTTGGAGTAGTCGCCGTCGTTGGAACCTGCACCGGTGCCGTACAGCGGGCCGAGGAAGTTGTACAGCGACGGGTAGTCAGCCTGCCAGCCGGCGCGTGAGGCACCGGTGAGCTTCTTGGAGCTGATCAGGTCACGTGACTGCTTGAACGTGGCGATCGGGTTCAGCTCAGCCTTGATGCCCAGGTTGGTGGCAATCTGGTTGGCCATGGCCGTGATGTATTCCTTGTTGCCGGCGCCATCGATGTTCGAGGTGATGGTGAAGACCTTGTCAGCGGGCCAGGCGTTGATCTTGTTGGCCTCTTCCCACTTGGCCTTGGCGCCGGCGGCGTCGAACTTCAACACCTCGGAGCCCGGCAGGTCTGCAACGAAGCCGTCAATGACGGGTGAGGTGAATTCCGTGGCGGGCTTCTTGTTGCCGTAGAAGATCTTGTCGATGATCTGCTGGCGGTCGATGGCCATGGAGATGGCTGCGCGGCGCAGTTCGCCTTCCGGACCTGAGAACTCAGGCAGGTATGACGGGATCGTCATGGTCGCGTTACCAGCGTAGGGCTGGTTGACGAAGCGGCCTTCGAAGTCCTTCGTGAAGTTCTGCAGGTTGCTCGGGGGCACCTGGTCCAAAACGTCAAGGTTGTCTGACTGAACTTCGGTGTAGGCTGCGTCGGTGCTGGCGAAGATCGTGAAGGTCACGCCACCGTTCTTGGCCTTGCGCGGGCCTTCGTACTTGTCGTTGGGCACGAGTTCGATGGAAACGTCGTGCTTCCAGCCGCCTTCGGCCAGCTTGTACGGGCCGTTGCCAACCGGGTTTTCGCCGTATGCCTTCGGGTCTGCATAGGCAGACTCGGGCAGCGGGTAGAACGCGGTGTAGCCGAGGCGCAGCGGGAAGTCAGACTCAGGCTGTGCAAGTTCCACGGTGAAGGTGGTGTCATCGACAACCTTCAGGCCTTCCATCTTGTCGTCGGTGGAGTTTTCAGCGGAGACCTTGTCGTAGCCCTTGATGGACTCGAAGAAGTAGGAGTTCAGCTGGGTGTTCTTGGCGGCTGCACCGAAGTTCCAGGCATCCACGAAGTTCTTGGCGGTGATCGGGGTGCCATCGCTGAAGGACTGACCCGACTTCACCTTGATGGTGAAGGTCTGGGAATCCTTTGTCTCGATGGAGTCAGCGAGCTCGTTGACCGTGGCGCCCTTGGCGTCATAGCTGACCAGCCCCGTGAAGAGGAGGTCCATGACGCGTCCGCCACCCACTTCGTTGGTGTTGGCCGGCAATAGGCCGTTTTGCGGCTCAGTGCTGTTGGCGGTAATGACCTTGCTGGTGTCGCCGCCGGTGGTTTCGCCACCATTGCCGCCGCCGGTGTCGCCGCCACAGGCGGTAAGGGCCATGGCAACTACTGCTGCCACACCCAGTGCTTTGGAAGTGCGCGAGAAACGCATTCCGCCTCCTTGATATTTGAATGGACGCGAGCTGACCTCTGGAACAACCGAAATCCCCCAGAAACCGCGTTCGTCGTTGGACGCAGTGTGTTTCAACTCATACGCAACTAGGCTATCGGCTTTTATTACCAGCAAGTAATCGAGGACACACTTTTGCCAGATCTTTACCGACCTGCAACAAAATTACGTCATGTGACGTCCTACAACTCCCGGCGCTTCCTCACCTTTCGGGCTGTTTTAGCAATCCCTCCCCCACGACCCGGGCTACGTGGCCCAAACGCTCACCGCACACCGCTCACTGCTCACTGCTCACCGCGAGAACGTCCGGACGTCCTCCTCGCTAGTTGTTGCCGCGTTGGCGCAAACACCCCGGAAGATGTTGCCGCGTTGGCGCAAACACCCCGGAAGATGCTGCGGCGTTGGGAAACGAGTCGGCGGGGACAGGTCCGGGGCTGCCAAGGCGATTCGCTGCCGGTCCACGGGGGCGGATCCTCCGATTTGTCCCCTGTCCGCGTCGAGAATGGGCCCAGACCACACAAATTCGGGAGCCTTTTCACGAGAATGGGGCCAGCCCGCGAGATGGGTGCAACTTTGACGGCATCTCACGGGCTGGGCCCATTGTCGGCGAAATGGATGGTGAACAAGCGACGCTGACCGCAGGGTTCCCCGTTCTCGGTACGCATCCCGGGCCGTTCCCCCCGAAAATCCTGACAGTTCCCCCGAGAATTCGCCACGTCCACGCCAGGTCACCCAAAGTACGACCGCTAGAACTCGCGCCTTTGGCAGACCGAGGCAATCTCCCGCCGTCGTACTTTGGGCGAAAGGGCGCACGCGGGGGCTGGAATGGTCGCCGGCAGGTACAGCCCCCGCACCGCGTCAGTCGCACCGGGTCAGGCCGCATTTTGGGTGCAAAAAACCCGCCCCAACAAGTGTCGGGGCGGGCTTTGTGGTCGGGCGGGTCGAAACCTGTGGTCGCGGCCAGCCCGACCAGCGGACTGCTAAATGCTTAGTCCTTGGCGCGGGCGCGGTAAGCCTTGGCGCGGTCGCCGGCGTTCAGGATCAGCTTGCGGATACGGATTGACTCCGGGGTAACCTCGACGCACTCGTCTTCGCGGGCGAATTCCAGGGATTCTTCCAAGGTCAGGTTGCGCGGCGGGGTCATGTTCTCGAAGGTGTCAGAGGAGGCTGCACGCATGTTGGTGAGCTTCTTTTCCTTCGTGATGTTCACGTCCATGTCATCGGAGCGTGAGTTCTCGCCGACGATCATGCCCTCGTACACCTCGGAGGTGGGCTGCACGAAGAAGGTCATGCGCTCCTGGAGGTTGATAATCGCAAACGGAGTGACGACGCCAGAGCGGTCAGCCACGATCGAACCGTTGGTGCGGTACTCGATGGGGCCGGCCCACGGCTCGTAGCCCTCGGCGATGGAGGCCGCAATGCCGGCACCGCGGGTGTCGGTCATGAAGCGGGTGCGGAAACCGATCAGGCCTCGGGCCGGAACGATGAATTCCATGCGGCACCAGCCGGTGCCGTGGTTTGCCATGTTGACCATGCGGCCCTTGCGGGCTGCCAGCAGCTGGGTTACGCCACCAAGGTACTCTTCGGGCACGTCGATGGTCATGTGCTCCATCGGCTCGTGCTTCTTGCCGTCAACGATCTTGGTGACAACCTGCGGCTTGCCCACGGTCAGTTCGAAGCCTTCGCGACGCATCTGCTCAACAAGGATGGACAGGGCGAGCTCGCCACGGCCCTGGACTTCCCAGGCGTCGGGACGCTCGGTGGGAAGAACCTTCAGGGAGACGTTACCGATCAGTTCCTTGTCGAGGCGGTCCTTGACCTGGCGTGCGGTGACCTTGGCGCCCTTGACGCGGCCGGCCAGCGGGGAGGTGTTGATACCGATGGTCATGGAGATTGCCGGCGGGTCAACCGTGATCAGCGGCAGCGGCTGCGGGTTGTCCAGGTCGGTCAGGGTTTCACCAATGGTGATGTCCTCGATGCCGGCAACAGCAACGATTTCACCCGGGCCGGCAGATTCTGCGGGAACACGGGTCAGGGCCTTGGTGGCCAGCAGTTCGGTGATCTTGACGGGCTTGATGGTGCCGTCGTGGCGGGCCCAGGCAACGGTCTGGCCCTTGCGCAGGGTGCCGTTGAAGATTCGCAGCAGAGCCAGGCGGCCCAGGAACGGCGAGGCGTCAAGGTTGGTGACGTGCGCCTGCAGGACACCTTCCGGGTTGTACTTCGGAGCCGGGATGTGGTCGATGATGGTCTTGAACAGCGGCTCAAGGTCTTCGCAGTCCGGAGCTTCACCGTTGCCGGGCTGGTTCAGGGAAGCGCGGCCCAACTTGCCGGATGCGTACACGACGGGAACGTTCAGGACGGCGTCCAGGTCCAGGTCCGGAACTTCGTCCGCCAGGTCCGAGGCCAGGCCAAGCAGCAGGTCCATGGACTCTGCAACAACCTCATCGATGCGCGCATCGGGGCGGTCGGTCTTGTTGACCAGAAGAATGACGGGGAGCTTTGCGGCGAGTGCCTTACGCAGCACAAAGCGGGTCTGCGGCAGCGGGCCCTCGGAAGCGTCAACCAGCAGGACGACACCGTCAACCATGGACAGTCCGCGCTCAACCTCGCCACCGAAGTCGGCGTGGCCGGGGGTGTCGATGACGTTGATGGTCATGTCCAGGCCGTTGGCTGCGGAACCGCTGTAGGCAACAGTGGTGTTCTTGGCAAGGATCGTAATGCCCTTTTCGCGCTCCAGGTCGCCGGAGTCCATGACGCGCTCAGCGACATCGCCGTGTTCGGCAAATGAGTGCGTGTGCTTGAGCATGGCATCGACCAGTGTGGTCTTGCCATGGTCAACGTGCGCCACAATGGCGACGTTGCGCAGGTCATTGCGCGAGGCAGTGTTGAGAGAAAGATCGCTCATGCGTGAAGACTCGTTTCAGTTGGGCCCGGCTGCAGGCCCGGAAGGGCTAAAGCAGAAAGTCACATTGATGGTTGGCCGTGAAGAATCGGCAGATAACACTATTCTAGTCGCACTGACAAATACGGCCTAGTCACTTTATCCCATGACGGCCACATTTTTCGCCCCACCCCAGCGTCGGATTGCCGGAATTATGGCTCCGACCAGCGGTTTTTCCCAAAAAGTACGACGGCGGCAGGGGAGTTTCGTGATGAAACTCACCTGCCGCCGTCGTGCTTTGGGCGCGTTATACAGGGCCCAACCCTTCGCTGTTGGCCTCAGATCCAGCCCTGCGCATGGGCCGAGTGCGCAGCCTCAATCCGGTTTGCTGCCCCGGTCTTGCCAATGGCGCTGGAAAGGTGGTTGCGCACGGTGCCGACGCTCAGGAACAGTGCGGCGGCTATCTGCGCCACGGGGGCGCCGGACTGGGCATGGGACAGCACCTGGCATTCTCGCTCCGTCAGCGGATTGGCCACTTGGCCCAGTGATTGTGCAGCCAGCTTCGGGTCCACCACCCGTCCCCCGGAATGCACGCGGCGCACCGCGGCTGCCAGTTCGGCGGACGGGGTGTCCTTGACCAGGAACCCGCAGGCACCGGCGTCGAATGCGGCCCGCAAGTATCCGGGCCGGTCGAAGGTGGTCACCATCAGCACCCTGCACTGCGGGAACCGGGACCGCAGCAGGGCAGCGGCACGCAGGCCGTCCATGACAGGCATCTGGATGTCCAACAATGCCACCTGGGCCCTGTGCGCCTCAGCTAGCGGCAGCACCTCGGCGCCGTTCCCGGCCTGAGCCACCACCGTGATGTCCGGCTCCAGATCCAGCAGGGCTGCGAGCGCGCCCCGCACCAGCGCCTGGTCGTCGGCGAGCAGCACGCGGATGGGCTCTGCTGCGTCCTGGTGGTTCACCATGAAAGCTCCACCTTCGTTCCGCCATGTTCGGAGGCGCCCATCTCGCAGCGCGCCCCTTGCAGCCGGGCGCGTTCACGCATTCCGCGGATGCCATGCCCCTCATGGGATCCGGCAAGGGAGTCGCCGTCGTCCTCGATGCTCAGCCCACCTTCGCTGATCCGGATCCAGCAGGTGGTGGCGTGGGCGTGGCGCAGCACGTTGGTCACGGCCTCCCGAACAATCCAGGACAGGGCAGTGGAACGCACCGGGTCGCTGTCGCCGGCATCGCCGATCAGGACTGTTCTGACCCCCGCATCGTCGAGTGCGGCGCGCACCAAGGACAGCTCCTCCCCCAGCGTTGTGCGGCGCAGCCCGCCCACGGTGACACGGATGGAATCCATGGCTTCAACGGTCAATGCGTTGATTTGTTGCAGCTCGCTCCTGGCGGCCTCGATATCGGTGTCCAGAAGACGTTCGGCCAATTGAGCTTTGAGGCCAACAGCTGTGAGGGAATGACCCAGCGCATCGTGGACGTCCCTGGCCATGCGGTCTTGTTCGGTAAGCACTGCGAAATCAAGGCGGAGGTCATCCGCTGCCAGGCCGCTGCGGATCAGCGTGATGTTCAGGGCGTTGCCAATGGCCAGCACCACCAAAATACAGAGCAGGAAGATGAATTCCTCCACCTGTCCACTGGCGAACGCCACGCATACCGAAAGCACCAGCGTGGTGGAGGTGATCCACCACATGGCCCGTTGCGAGAGGAGATAGGCCGCGTAGCTGATGATGAAGGGGCCGTAGGAGAGTGTGTTTTCCCTCAGAAGCGGTATTCCGGCAAGCGCCAGGGTAAGCAACAGGGCAAAGAACGGCCATGCGCCGGGGTGTCCGTTCGTGCTTCGCCCCAGCCCGCTGCGGAAACGGTAAAACGCCTGCAGGTAGGTTGCAGCAAAGCAGGCGATCAATCCGTACCCCAGAATTGTCAGGCCCGCGGGCAGCCCGGAACGGGCAATCGACAGCACCGGGAAGATCAGAAAAACTACCCAGAAGGCGGACAGTAAGTAGCCATAGTTGTCCCAAAAGGACTCAGGTTCCCCTGCCTTCTGTGTCACCGGCGGGCCCGAGAGCGCCGCAGTGCCCACAGGGCCAGGATTGCGAAGAGAAGTGCCCATGCAACAAGGTTAGTCAACAGCAGCCAAATTGAATCTGCGGGAGCTCCCGGGGTGGTGTTTTGCCCTTCCAAGAGGGGCCAGCGCACCAGTCCCGCGTACCCGTACATCGGGGTGAAACGAGCAATATCCAGCATGGTCCCGCTCAACGGCAAGAACACGTTGCCAAAGAACGCGAAGAACACCATGGTGCCGCTGGCCACGCTGATAGCCGTTTCTGATTTAAAGCTCATCCCCACACCCAGTCCGTAGAGCGCGAAGAGGGCCGACCCGGCAACAGCAAAGACGTAACTGAGCAACCAGATCCGCCAATTGTCAGCTCTGGCCCCGGTGGCCGCACCCACCACAAACACCGCGGCTGCCGAGGCGGCAGCGACAATCAGCGCTACGCCGACCTTCGCACCGACGAACCCGATCGGTTTCATCGGTGTCAAGGCGATCTGCCGGCCCCAGCCCAACAGCGATTCGGTGGCAGCCGTGCCGGCAATCGCCGTAGTGGCCACGGCTGCCCCATAAGCCGCCATGGAAGCCATGATGTAAAACTTCACATTGCCGCTCCCTGCGGGCTGATCCCCACCACCGAACATGTTCCCAAAGAGCAGGTACATGACCGCGGGCAGGCCAATGGTGAACATCAGATTCCCGACATCGCGGGTTTGGCGGAAGAGTTCAATGCGCACATAGGTGGGGTTCATGAGGTCACTCCGGTCAATTCCATGAAGGCGGCATCCAGGGTTGGTGCCGTGATTTCCAGGTCGGTGGCTGCCAGTTCACCCAGCAACAGCCGTGCGGCAGCGTCGGAGCCGGGCCCCGTCACAAAGATCCGCTGCCCCGCGAGCCGCACCGAGGTGACCCGCTCCAGTGCGCTGAGGGCAGCCACTGCGTGGTCGGTGGGCAGGCCTGCCGGGAGCGTGGCACTGACAACCCGTCCCCCGGTTGCCTCGCGAAGCTTCGCGGTGGGTCCGTCAACGAGCACCTTGCCGGACCCGATGAGCACGGTGCGCTCGGCAAAGTCCTGCGCCTCTTCCAGATAATGGGTGGCGAACAACACGGTGCGCCCCTCGAGGGCGTCAGCCCGCATGGTGTCCCAAAATGCGTGCCGGGCCGCAACATCCATGCCCGCGGTGGGTTCATCCAGGATGAGCAGGCGCGGATCGGGCAGCAGCGCCAGAGCAAATTTGAGCCTCTGCTGTTCACCGCCGGAGCATTTGGAGACCTTTCGTTTGGCCAGCGAGGTGATGTCGGTCCGTTCCATGACGGAGTCGATCCGGTCCCGGGCCCCGTGCAGGGCGGCAATGGCCGTCACGGTTTCACGCACGGTCAGATCCCGCAGCAACCCACCGGTTTGCAGCACCGCTGAGACGTCCCCCGCCTCAACCGCTGCGCGCGGACTCTTGCCGAACACGCTGACGGTTCCGGAGGTGGGAGCTGTCAACCCGAGCATCATGTCGATCGTGGTGGTTTTTCCGGCACCGTTGGGGCCAAGGAAGGCCACGATCTCACCCGTGCCCACGCTCAGGTCGATCCCCGCGACGGCTTGCACCGGCCCTTGGGCGGTGCGAAAGCTTTTGCGGACCGCCTCAAGTTTTAGTGCCGGGGCTGGTTCCGAGGTTGCGGCGGCCGCCAAATGTTTGTGCGTCTTGGTTTGCATTCCTTCAGTTTGCTCGACCCCGTAGGTCACCGGAAGTGCAAAATGTCACGCATGCCCCGTGATGCGGCCCACTTCGCTAAACGCGCTCTTGAGTACGACGGCGGCACTCGCCCATTCCTGATGAAACTCACCTGCCGCCGTCGTGCGTTGGGAGGCTCAGCCGTGGTGTTTGGTCAGCCAGCTTGCATACAGTTCGTCGCGGCAGCGCATGATGTGCCGGATGCGGTAAAAACCCAACAGCATCACCGCAGGGAACGCTGCCATCATGAGAAGGAGGGCCATGGCGTCCGGCTCCTTCCCGCGCGGAGCGAACAAGATGGCAGCCAGGCAGGCGGCAAGGACCAGGCCGAAGGCGATCCAGCCGCTGATGATGCGGTTCCGCGTGTTGCTTTCCACCCGGTCGCTGCCTTGGAGTGGTTTGGGCGGCTTGCTGGTGAAGCGCAGCCCAGCGGTTGCCAGCCAGCCGAGAGCGGTCACTCCCAGTCCCAGCAGCGCCATGGTGAGCCCGTTTTTGTGAGACCCGTACATGACTGCGGAGCTGAGCGCCCATGCTGCGCCGGCACCGGTGATGCACAGACCGCCAAGGAGTGCGGCAAGCAGGATGACCCGTCTTTGCGCGTAGCCCAGTGCGAGCTGGGCATAATTGTCTGCCGGGGCCGGGTGGCTCAACTCTGGCCGCGCAGAGCAGCCACGACCACTGCACCAGCAGGTCCTTGAAGTTCGCGCACCGACAGCTGCCCGTCATCGGTCACGGGCAATGCGGCCAGCAGGGTCGGCTTGCCTTGTTCCACCTTAATGTTCGCCACCACAGGTTCCGCGTCGAGGACCCACTTTTGCGAGACCACAAGGCCTGCGCCAACTTTTTGCGCATCCGCCACGGTGCCGTCCACCACTTGTCCCACAAAGTCCAGGATTTCGGTGTCCTCGCGCAGCGGCACACAGATGTATTCACTCAGCGGCTGCAGCAGGAAGGCGGCCTTGGCGCCCACGGATTCCACCACATAGGTGGGAAGTGCAGACTGGTCCTGCCCCACCCGGGCAATCTGGTACCAAGTGTGCCCGCTGGCGAGGATCCTGGCGATGATTTCGGCATCACCCTGCAATGCAATCTCTTCGCCGTCGCGGCGGACCGAACCCCGGACGTTGAGGGTGCTGATCCCGGCCCGGACCAGGTCGCTGTCATCCGGCAGATCTGCCAGGTTCAGGACGCTGCGGCTGAGGTCGATCTCCTTGCCGGAGTTAAAGGACAGCAGCGCCAAGATCTCGTGGCTGGTGATGCGGTAGGCGCTGGCGGGAAGTTCTTGCGTGTTCATGGATTCCTTGGGGGTTTCAATGTGGATTGCTGAGCCGGGCGTGGCGTGCAACCGGAATGCTGTTGCGTCTTGCCGTGGTTATTTAATCCCAACCAGACCTCCCAGCCAGCCTATGCCGTCCACGATGCGCTTGGTCACTGGGATGTCGCCGGAGAGCATGGAGGCTGCGCCCCAGAGGAGCCCAACGGCACCGATGGCAACGCCGAGCGGTGCTCCGACGACAGATGTCGTGGCGGCGATGGCAGCGGCGGACAAGACCGTGGAAACCACACCGTCGGCCGCCCGGAATCCATCCCCATGGGCCATGCCTGAGGCGACATCCGCGATGCCCAAGCCAACACCCACCACGCCAAGAGCCCTGCCGCCCACGTCCATGGCGTTGCTGAACTTGGGCATCATGGCGGCGAGTTCATTTCCGTCAGCCAAGCTGATGTTGAAAGCAAACTTATCCGCCGCGAACTTTAGTGCATTGGTCACACCCTGGGCCTGTGCGCCATCCTCGATGCCCAAGACATCCTCGGTCAACCATTCAAGGCCGCCCGGCGCCGGGACATAGCCGGGATCGGTGAAGGCCCCATCGAGGGATTCGCCGGTTGGGGAGTCGCCTGGGGTGCTGATCTGGGGGCCACCGTCGGAGCCGCCTGTACCTGCGGATCCTGAGCTGCCAGTGTCTCCCGGCCCACCAGAACCACCCGTGTCGGCGCTGGCCTTTTCCTGCTCGTCGGCCTGGGCGAGGAGCATTTTGGACATGTTCTCCAGGCTTGCTCCTGCCGTGCGCAGGGTGGGGCGAAGTGCGGATGCCCACCGGTTGCGGAAGCTGTCGGCGTCAAACCCCGACCATTGGGTACGTGTGACGGCGGCTTGGAGGGACGTTGCGGTGTTATCCAGGTCCTGCCCGGACAGACTCATGGTTTTGGCCAGCTCCCGTAGTTCTTCCGGGGCGGCGCCGAGCATTCCCTCACTCACACAAACATTCCTTTCAAACCCAGCAGCTCACGGCCAACTGGCCACGGCGTGCATGGCTGCACCCCACCTGCCGCAATTCTAGTTTTTAGGCTACGGGGAATTCTCCGGCCCGGCGATGGGGACAACTCCCCTGTTGCCGTCCCGGCTACTATCCGGAATACGACCACTGGGCGATACTCTGCCACGGGCCAAGGTCAAGGGGTGACGGTGCAACACCCGAAACGTGCTTTCCTGTGGCACTCAGGGCCGTTCGCTGAAACAGCGGGAGCCCGTAGCCTGCTTCAAAGACGAGCTTGTCGAGCTGCATTTTCAAGGCGTTTTGCTTGGCCGTGTCCGGATTCACGGCCAGGTCGTCGGTCAGCTGGTCCACTACAGGATTGGAGAAGTTGTTCAGGTTTGAGGCCGCCCCGGTCCGGAAGATTTGCGGCACCTGGCTGGAACCGGAGGGGTTTGCCGTCCAACCGTACAAGGCGACGTCGAAGGCGCCGTCATGGAGGGCAGACTGCCATTGCGTGCCGCCACGCCCGGCGTCCGTCACCGTGAAGCCTGCCTCTTGCGCTGCGGCCGCGATGAGTGAGTATTCGGTGACCCGGTCGGCGTCGTCCTTGTTATAGAGGATGCGCACGGTGGGCCGGGCGCCGTCGAGCAGCTCCTGGGCTTTGTCCAGGCTCGTCTTGCCGGGATCGGCGGTCTCGGCACGGTTGGCCGGGAACTGGTTGCTGCCGTTGCTGCCCGTGGACTCCTTGTACGGGACTTGGGAGGGGCGGAACATGAACGAGTTCAGCACCTGCGCCTCGGGGTCAAGGGGTTTCGCGACATCGTCGACGATGTGCTGCCGCGGCACGGTGTACAGGAATGCGGTGCGCAGGTCCTGCTCGGCAAAAACGCCCTTGAAGTTCAACACGAGCTGGTCAAAACCGAGGCCCTGGCCCTGCTGGATCGCCACTCCCGAGGACTTCAGGTCCGCCAGCTCGGCGAGCCGTTCCGCGGTGGGCGTGAGGGAGATGACGTCGGCGCTCTGGTCCGCAAGGGCCGCGATCTGCTTCTCCGGATCGGATTCATAATGCACTGTCAAGGTGTCAACCTTCGGCACCTCACCCCAGGCGAAGTCCTTGTTGCGTATCAGCAACAGTTCCTTCCCGGCCGTGATTCCCTTGACGAGGTAGGGTCCGTTGGACAGCGCCAGCGAAGGGTCGGGCATGGAGTTTGTGTCAAAGCCGGTGTTCCAGAAATCGGCGACCTTGCGCAGCGTTGGATTCGCCGGCACGGTATTGGCCGGGTCGCCCTGCGGCACACTTGCCAGCAAATCGCTCAGTGCCGGCGCGTCCATGAGACCGGCCCGGGCGGCAACAATATGTGCGGGGATGGTCACCGTGGAGCCCAGCGCTGTTTCCCAATCCGAAGAAGGCGTGGAGTAGGTAAGCGTCAGTGATTTGCGGTCGTCACTGATCACCGGCAGTTCGGTCTTGGACAGGCCCGCGGTGTCCCCCGCAACATGAAAATATGCGGTTCCGCTGATGACGGCGAACTTCTCATTCAGCGTCGCATCGTTGAAGTAGCCGGACATGGCCGCCCACTGCAGGAGCAGGTCGTCGGCGCTCACCGGCTCCCCGTCTGACCACTGCACACCGTCATTGACGGTGTATTTGATGGTCAGCGGCTTGTCCTTGACCTTTTCATAGCTGCCAAACTTTTCATTCTTGACGAGCTTGAGCTCACTGTCCACGGAGTTGAAACCGGAATGCGTGGCGGATGCAATGCGCGTGTTGGTGAGCGTCTTGCCGGTGACACTTGCCTCGTTGAAGGACGTGAAGGGAGCCGCTTCCAGGACCGTGACATTCCCGCCAGCAGGTGCTGTGGCCGAGACGCTGGTTTCGTTGGGTCCCGGGGACGTGCCCGTACAGGCCGCCAGTGCCAGTGCTGCCGCCACGGCTGTGGCCACTACTTTGGAAATGCGTCCGAGCCGCATTCCACCTCCAAGGTTCTTTTGCTTTTGTGTACATCCGGGACCTCGACGGCGTCATGCCCGCCCTAGCCTGTCCCTCGCGAAAATTCTGTTGTCAACAGTACCGCAGCCTGCCGGGACGGGCCTGGGAACGCCCCTGCCCATTCGGATGGTTGTGGGCATCCTCCCAATGTTCGACGGCGGCCGGCGGCTTTCACGGTCGGCGCGCGGTCAGGCGCGGTCGGCGCGCGGTCAGTAGCCGGTGCGCCCGTCGATGCATTCGCGGAGCAGGTCCACATGGCCCAGATGGCGGGCGTACTCCTCGATCATGTGCGTGAACACCCAGCGCAGGTTCAGCTCCCGGCCGTGGCGGAGACCGGGCAGCGGCGCGTCAAGGTCGCTGGCACTTGCGGCGTGCCGTCGGGCGCTTTCGAGCTCCTGCGAGTAGGCCGCCACGTCGGCCAGTGCCGTGTCCTCGCTGTAGCCGGTGAAGTCCGCATCGCGGTCTTCACCCCGGTAGCGTGCCTTTTCGCCGGTGCCCGCCACCACATTGGAAAACCAATAACGTTCTACCTCACTCAGGTGGCGGACAATCCCGGCGAGGGTCATGGTCGACGGCGGGATGGCTGCCCGGCAAAGCTGGTTCGCCGTGAGCCCGCCAACCTTCCAGGGCAGGGTTTGCCGGTAGAACTCCAGCCAAGCCTCAAGGGATTCCCGGTCCCCGGCCATAAACGGCGGACCCGTCCGCTCGTCGGCAAGTTCCGGGGTGCGTGCATCAAGGTTGTCCATGGCACCACTTTCCCACAGGCGTTTGCTGCCTTGGGCCATTTTTCGCTGATTGATTCGTGCCAGCCACTTGCTGCCGGTTGATGCCATGCAGTTAGTTTCTGCCAGGCACTGGTCAACGCTGCCTGGTGGAGGGCAGAATGGCGGAATGGTCCTGCGCATTGAGAACGTGTCCGTTGATTCCACCACGCCTGTCGAAACCGCACAGTTTTGGGCGGAGGTGCTGGGCTGGCGGATCGTCGAGGATGACGACGAGGATGAGGTGGCCCTGCAGCCGGCTGCCGACAGTGCGGAGGCCCGCGTTCTCCCGGATCTGTTGTTTTTGCGGGTGCCTGAGGAGAAGTCGATGAAGAACCGGCTGCACTTGGACCTGCGCCCCGATGACCAGGCGGCCGAGGTTGCCCGACTGGAGGGGCTGGGTGCCACGCGGGTTGATATTGGCCAGGGCGACGGCGTCACATGGGTTGTCATGGCCGATCCGGAGGGCAATGAGTTCTGTGTGCTGCGAGGTTCCGGCGCTACAGGTGACTCTGCCGTCTGACGTTGGTTCCGGCGGTGCGGCGGTTCTGCCTCCTGACGGTCAGTTCCGTACCCGCCCAATCCAGCGTGGGGTGCGTGCGCAGTAATCCTCATAGTCCTTGCCAAAAGTTCCCCGCAACGCGCGTTCTTCACGGGGGATCTGAAAACGGTCAAGCGTTGCGGCGAAGGCTGCCGCCGGGAGCCATGCCTGCCAGGATCCGCGCCAGGTTGCGTGCGCGGCCAGCAAGCCCACCATTCCCATGTACATGGGGTTGCGCGAGACCTTGTTGGCGCCGCTGGTGACCAATGCTCGGGCCTCTTCCGGCGCCGTCGGATCAACAGTTGTCTTGTGGTCCCTGAAGACGCCAAAGGTGCCAAGGAGGAGTGCTGCTGATCCGGCGGCCAGGATCGCGGCAGCTGTGTGGCGCAACGGCAGCGCCTTGGTTGATGTTGGTGCCAGCCGTTGTAGTACGCCGGCGGCAAGGAGCACCGTTGGTGGCAAGGGGATTTCGTCGTGTCCAAGCATGGTGTCTCCTTTGAATTCCTGCCCCTGAGCTTACTCTCCAGGGCTGTGGATAACTTCAAGCAGGAATGCCAATCTGCTGGAAGAATTGCTGCATGGGAATCAGCTACTTTGCACGTCCGGTGCCGGCCGGATTGGTGAACATCGCCAAAATAGATCCCGGTGCGTTTCTGGATGACGCCTTGTTTTGGCGAACGTGGACGGAGCACAAGGGACGTCCTGAAACGCTCTCCTTGGGTGACGCCTGGTCAGACTTGCAAACACTGCTGGCAGACACCAGAAAAGACCCGCCACGTCCGGCATATGAGCTCGTCAGGGGAGAGCCCCAGTATCCGGGTTGGCACATCCAGCCCTTTGACCGGGTTCTTGATCCGGAGCAGGTAACGGCTGTGGCTGGTGACCTGGCGCAAACAGACTTGAAGGAAATGTACCAGCACTGCCTGCCCCTGCACTCCCCCGACTGGGCAGCCATCTTGGCTGGAAGGCGCGGCTACGTTGAGTCCTATCTGGCGGCCGCGGCAAGTTTTACGGCCGAGTTGTCAGCCAGGGGGTTCGGGCTGATCTACTCAATTGGCTGAACAGGTTACACCCCGAGAACGCCTTGGTTCTTGAAACCGCAAGGTATTCCTGAACAGTCAATGGCTCGCCGTTGATGCGTGTTTGTCTACCTTTTGCGTCATGACGGGATGTCCAGATTCACGGGCCCGGCTTCGCCTGGTCCGCCGCATCGCTCACTGCCACCCACACGCAGCCATTCAAGTGTGGACACCTTTTCAGCGAGCACCTGCCCCGTTGCCGACAAGGCGCGCACGGTGAGCTTATCCGGCGTCGTCATGGCCAGAGAAATTTGCCAATTCCACTCATCGACTCGAGAGATTGAGAACGGTGCGGGGACACTTGCAGGTGCAGGAGCGTAACTGGAGAGTTGATCCAATGTCAGGAGCTTCAAGGGCTCGTCTGGGCCCTCCTGGAGGGCAGGCCACGTGACACAATCGCTGTCCGCGCACACCTCGAAACCAGCAACTTCTCCGGCATTGCCGTTCAGGTGAATGTTGACCGAATTGCTCCACCCGATGGCAGGACAACCCACTTCGATGGAACACCCTGTCGCGGCCAAGCCCAGGAGCAGCACGGCGGTAAGACCGAATCGTCGTATTCTCCCCATGCCAGCAAACCATAGCAGGGCGTCCCAGCGAAGCATCGGATCAAAGCTGCGTAGCTGCCTTCACAACCAACGACCGTGCCGCCCTCTCCGCGCTGACGAGCGTGGTCCCGCTGATGGGGTCGTGTCCGTAACCCGCCCGGGTCTTCATGCCAAGCCGGGTGTCTAGCGATTTTGACGCCTGCTGGTCTACCGATGCGAGCAACTCGACCGCATCTTGGTGGTCCTGGCCCTTGGCATGTTTGCCAAGGGCACCAGCACAGATTGCATCCGCCGCCGCGATTCCACCGTGAACATATAGGGTCACGCGGGGTAACAGCGATGTAGCCACTCTGCTGGCTGCGGAACTGGGACTGCGTCACGGAGGTCATGATTGACGCGTACAATTTGCCCACGTTGACGGCATGGCACGAACCTCGTGGCACAGGCGCCCAGCCGGGCTTGGTATTCTCGAGCGGTTTGAGCCGCTAGTGCATATCGTGGTGTAGTGACAAGAACAGAGAAGGGAAGGACTCAGACCGATGAAACAGTACCGAATCGACGGTGCCGAGGTGCACGGTATCTCCGACCTCTACGAGCAGTTCAACCGAGAGCTGATGGCAGAGGAAGACTGGCGCCTCGGCTCGAGCCTGGACGGCTTCAACGACATTCTCTACCGGGTAGACGGCGAGATCCGCGAGGGAGATCCTGCTACGTTCGTCTGGATTGACCATGCCCACAGCCGTGATGCGCTCGGATTCGATGAGACACAACGGTGGCTGCACAACAAGTTGTCACAACCGAATTCCTTCAACCAGCAACGTATCCACTCGGATCTTGACGATTTGCAGAATGGACGCGGGAAGACGTACTTCGAGCTCATACTCGAGATCTTCGCGGATCACCCACTCATCGAGCTCCAACTACGCTGAACCGGTTAACTCCAATTGACCACCACGTTAGTGAGACTCGGCGTCTCGGCTGGGCTCGGCGGCGGCGGGTGGTTAGGCTGGATGGATGGCGACAGTTATTCTCGTGCGGCACGGCCGCACCACAGCCAATGCGACTGGACTGCTGGCCGGTCGGGCCGTCGGCGTCACCCTGGACCAGATCGGGCGGGACCAGGCGGCTCTGACCGGAGACCGACTCGCGGCCGTGCCCTTGGTCGGGGTGGTGTCGAGCCCTCTTGAGCGTTGTCAGCAGACCGCCCAGCTCATCCTCGATCGCCAGACTGACGCGCCATACGCGCCGGTCGAACCTGATCTCACCGAGTGCGATTACGGCCAGTGGCAGGGCCGCACGCTCAGTGATCTCGCGACCGAGGAATTGTGGCCGGTTGTGCAGTCGCAACCGTCCGCCGTCGTCTTTCCCGGCGGTGAATCCATGGCAGCGATGCAGTCTCGGTCAGTGGCAGCAATTCGACGCCACGATGCAGCCTTCGAGGCTGAGTACGGACCAGGGGCCGTATGGGCGGCGGTGAGTCACGGTGACATTATCAAGTCAATCCTCGCGGACGCGCTCGGCATGCACCTTGACCTGTTCCAGCGTATTAACGTGGGCCCGGCCTCCATATCGATCGTGCGCTATGGGGCTAGTCGGCCAAGCGTCTACGCGACCAATACCGACGCGGGTGATCTGTCGTGGCTGTCGAACGATACCCAATCCGGCGATGCGCCGGTAGGTGGCGGTGCAGGGCCAACGGCGCCATGAACCTCATGCGCCTAGAATATTGACATGCCTACACTTGTTCACGAGTTTTCCTGGCCTGATCGGGTCGTCGTTGGCACCATTGGCGTTCCGGGGGCGCGCACGTTCTACCTGCAGGTGCGCGCGGGGACGCAGCTCGTGAGTATTGCTCTGGAGAAGCAGCAGTCGGCTCTGCTCGCGGAGAATATCGACGAAATTCTCGATCAGCTCATCACCGTCGAGGGCAACCGCTTCAGCGTTCCCACGAGTACTCCCCTCGAACTTGTCGACAATGACCAGCTCGAGGCCGTCCAGGAGCAGTTTCGCGCCGGCGCCATGAGCCTAGGCTGGGATCCAACCACGGCCCAGGTCGTCATTGAAGCCCACCCCATCACCGATATCGATGCTGATGACAACGACGAATCGCCTGATGAGGACGGCGCCAACGAGACCGAAATGCTGCTCGTGCGAATGCCGGTCGGCACCGCCCGCGCATTCGCCAAGCGCACCCGCGAGATCGTGGGCGCCGGGCGGCCTACGTGCCCCCTCTGCGGTTACCCCATGGACGCAGACGGGCACATCTGCATCCTTCCAGAGGTCTGATGCCAACGCCGGACCTAGCGACCGCCGAGCTGACGCTTACCGGCCGCATCACAACGGCTTCAAACGCCACATTTCTGGGCAGCATCGGCGACGCAATGGTCGTCTATAAGCCGATAGCAGGCGAAAGTCCGCTGTGGGATTTTCCCCACGGCACCCTGGCTCAGCGGGAGGTGGCCGCCTACCTGGTCTCGCAGGCTCTCGGCTGGGGCGTCGTGCCGCACACCTGGCTCCGCGATGGTCCGATGGGCGAAGGAATGGTGCAGCTCTGGCAGGACCAAGACCCCGCCCAAAGCGCCGTGAACCTCGTCGCGACGGATCAGGTGCCGGAGACGGGCTGGAAACACGTTCTCGAGGGACAAGATGAGAACGGACAGCTGGTCACCCTCGTTCACGAAGACTCGGCAGCGCTGCGACGCATGGCGGTGTTCGACATCATCGTTAACAACGCCGACCGCAAAGGCGACCACATTCTTGCCATGACGGACGGACACCGGCATGGTGTGGACCACGGGCTCACCTTTCACCGTGAGCCCAAGCTGCGCACGGTGCTGTGGGGATGGCGGGGAGAAGCTCTATCCGCCGAGGAACGCGACGGCATCGATCGTGTCAGCGAAGGACTGCACGGTGGACTGGGTCGAAATCTGGCGGACTTGCTCAGCGCCGATGAAATCGCATCCCTCGCCGCGCGCTGCGCCCGGTTGCGCTTGGCAGGGCAGTTTCCGGCTCCGAGCGGTGAGATGCCAGCGGTGCCCTGGCCGCTGTTCTAAGGGAATGACGGCTTCTGGCTTGCGGCGACGAGTTTGGTCACTCGTTCGGTTTGCAGCAAAATGCTGGCTGCATTGAGGTGGCCACCGCTCGCAAAAAGCGCATGGCCTCCAAGAACACGTGTTTTTGGCGGCCATCGCAAAAGGTTTCAGGGAGGTCAGGACCTACACATTGAAACGGAATTCCACCACGTCGCCGCACATACCAACCTTTGGCTGAGATCAATGTGACCTCTCAGCGATACACCTCTCGCCGGTGGCGTAGGCGCAGCACGAGGATGACGAGTTCACTGTCAACGACATCGTAGACAATGCGGTAGTCACCAACGCGAATTCGCAGTTCTCCGTCACCACCGCTCAACTGCAGAGAGCCAGGCGCGCGGTTCATCGGCGAGCGCATCGATAGCATGCAGTATGCACCGGGCGATCTCACCGTCGAGCTTCCGCAGCCTCGTCAGTGCAGACCTCGCCTACGTGATTTCGTAAGACTCGCAGGAGCGTCAGAGCCCGAATTTGGCCATAACCTCGACATGGGATACTCGAGGCTCCTTACGAGCTTCGGCTGCACCGCGAATGTCAGCCTGATCCCCGAGCGCTTCCATCGCTCGGTCGAAGAATTCCGGGGAAACAACGACGACGCGACGGCAGGCGCGCCCTAGGCCTTGAACCGGGAATGTTCCGCAACGTTCGACGCCGGGGAGGCGCCTTTTGGACGCAACGGGACGTCCCGCCGTCGTGCTTTGGCAGACGAGTTCCGCCGCACAGCGAGAGCGCATTATTCTGCGGCACGATCCCCTTCCATGGACTGAACCGTCTGGTCCAATTCGTCCATCAGCGGCGCGGCACCCCGATTCCCTCCAGTCGAAACAAAGGCTGTCCCCTCGCCACGCCTTGCACGGGAGAACTCACTGATCTCTGCCTCGATTTTCTTGTTGTACGGCAGGAACAGCAATGCCACGATGCCCAGGACACCAAACAGGATCGGCACCCCTGCTGTTGCAAACCTGATCCCCCATTGTGCCGCCGCAGACTGGACTTCGGCGCTCTGCTCGTATCCATAAGCTGCGATGACCCACATGAAGATGGTGGTCTGAGTGCCGGTGAGGGGCGCAGACATCAGGGCGCGCAGGGAAGCAAATGAACCGGTCTTGCGCGTTCCCGTGAGCCGCTCGTTGTCATCGATGAGGGCCCCCTCCAGTGCGACGCCCGCCGTCGTCATCATGTACCTCCCCGTCATGATGAACATGTAGGCGATCAGCATGTGCCACCACTGCGTCACGAAAAACAGTGCGCTGAGCCCGCCAAGGTACGGCACGAAGGCGATGTAAATGGCGGTGCGGCTGCCCAGCCTTTTGATCGCGCGTGCCAGCAGTGGAAGCAGGACCAGAACCACCACCATGGAGCCGATATCCGCGATGGTCGCCTCCGTTCCGCTGCTTCGGATGACGTGGTCCATGAGATAGAGAAAGGCCGTGAAGTACATGCCCATGGGGGCCAATGCCGTGGTGCCGAAGGCGAACCATGCCCAGAAGGCCCGCATCGACATGATGGATTTTGCGTCCTTCTTCAACTGCGTCCAGGTGACAGACTCTTCGCCAGCGTCGCCGCGTTCATACAACTCGGGCGGGTCCTTGAGCTTGATGGCGGGTATCAGGTAGAGCGCGGCGTTGAGGAGCACCACCCCCATGAGTAAGGTCGCCATGGTGGTGTGCTCCGTGATGGCATCGCCCACCAGCAGTTGCGTTGCGAGGATGGTCGCAAATGCCGAAGAAATGTTTCCGACCCAAGTTTTGACAACCTCGACGTCGATCCGGTCTTCGCGAGTGGGTGCGGCTAAGAACCCGTAACTGATGGCGGAAATCAGGTAGAACGTGGATGCGACATCGAAGAGGAAGAGCTGCAGGAGGAAGACGGTAAAAATCACCCCTTCCGGCCAGGACGGGCTGCTCCACGCCATGGCCGCCAACCCGACCAGCATGAACGGAATGGTGCGCCGCATGACCAACAGGAACTTGCCGCGCCCAGGGCGGTACTTCATTTTGTCGAGCATGAAGCCGAAGACCGGGTCGTTCAAGATGTTCCAGAAGTTGAAGGCCAGGTAGACCCAGCCCACATACTCGGGTGAGAGCCCAATGACGTCCGTGTAGAACTTGATGTAGACGTTGTGGATGATGACGTTCGACATCCACGTCGCCGGCACAGGCGTCGCCAGCAGGAGCTTGTGTTTGAACGACAGCGCCATGGCCGCGAGCTACCGGGCCGGGCTTAACTCAAAGTAACCGAGTCCGGGATCGACCGAAATCCAGGGGCCATCCTGGCGTACCGCAATCTCAACCCCGTCACGGCGAACGGTGATCGGCTGGGTTTGCGCCCACTCAGGGACGAAGAACACTGACGGTTGCTCACCATCCTGCCCTTCCCACGTGGCGTGCAGCGCCTTACCCTCGACCCGCCAGCTCTGTGCCGTCCCGGCGAAGGCGATGGGGCGCGGTCTGTCCAGCGTCGCGGCAGCCTCTGACCCGGCGAAGCCCGGCTCCCACACCCAATAGGTCCAGGACCAGCCGTAGGAGTCGAAAAGGTCCAGGAGGAACTCGCCATGGGCATGCACCCCCTCACCGAGACTCAGTGCGCCCCACTCCCCCACGATCACGGGAACCGCAAGCCTGTTCTGGGTCTCTTTGTGCCGGGAGAAGATGACGCCGGCGCGGATGTTGGAGGACAGCGCGATGGCAGGGCTGTCGACCGTTAGGTCATAGCCGTGTGGCGAGTACACCCAGGCGGTGTCAGCCAGCGCCGGCTGCCCCGACGGCACCCCCATGTTCGCGAAGTAGGAGTGTTCGCGGGCCAGAAGCGTCTCGCCGTCGACGGCGCGGACCGCGGCGGCCACTCGCTCCATCATGGGCCCTACGGAGTCAGTCTCAAAGG
Organism: Arthrobacter sp. PAMC 25486; assembly: GCF_000785535.1. NCBI lineage: Bacteria > Bacillati > Actinomycetota > Actinomycetes > Micrococcales > Micrococcaceae > Arthrobacter > Arthrobacter sp. PAMC 25486. Next base: position 1,995,271 of record NZ_CP007595.1, read on the forward strand.
CTTGCACCAGTGGGACGGTCGCATCTCCGATCTTGCGGTACACGTCCTCGTCCTCGAGACGGGCAAGCTGGGCCAATTTCGCGTCCGGATCCTCGAAGTCGGCGAATACCTGGTGCGGATCCTGACCGGTGACCGTCGCGAACGTGCCGATCAGCGCCGCAAAGATGTCAGGGGCCGCGGATCCGGGGGCGGGCTCGTTCAGCAGGTCGTAACCCACGACGGCGGGATGTTCACCCACCTTGGCGGCGACGTGTGCCCACATGGCCGCGAAGCGCTCCTGCAGCCCAACGCCGCCCGGGCCGGGCGCATTGGTCCAGAAGGCGTCGAGTGCTTCATGCAACGCCGCACTGGTTAGGTAGGCGTCGCTCCACAGTTCTGTGGCTGCAAACTGGTGGCCGCTCAGGGTGGCCCAGTAGGGTGCCCCATCCCCGAAACTCTGGGAGTAGAGGTCTTGATGCGAGTCCAGGAGCACTGCCATTCCTGCGTCATGGATGAGGTCCAGCTGCTCCACGATCCAGTCGAGGTAGTCCTTGTCATAGGCTCCCGGCTCGGGTTCCACGGCGGCCCACATGACTCCCAGCCTGACCAAAGTGAATCCGCGTGCGGCAAGATCTTCGAGATCATGCTTGGTCCAGGTTCCCTTGAACCCTCGGTCAATAAATGAGCCGTGTGGTTCGTGATCTCCCTTGGCTACCAAGTTGATGCCGTGAAAAACCCGTTCCCGGCCGTGCTCATCCCGGAGCCGGGTTCCATCAGTGACGATCCGCATGAGATCCTTCCGCGCGCTTCATTGCACTACTACAAAGGTTGCCACAGTGTAAGCAGACCGAAGGCAAGGCCGTCAAGCACCGGGCGAAACCTTACGCGGGATTCCACCACATTCCGATGCAAAGCAACCGCTAGTGATCAATCTGGAACCTCTTGACGCATTCTTATCTGCCACGGCTTTTTCACAGCATGCCGCTCTTAGGCGGTTCGCACGAACAGCGCCGCATCGGCTGGATCAACGCCGTCGACTATCGCGATGCGCGCCAGGGCAGCGACAAAGCCACGCCGGCCAAGATATAAGCCAAACTGGGGCTGCACACCCACGACTTCTTTTCTGAAGCGATCTGCCGTCAATCAGTTCATCGCAACCCTCACAGACAAGTGCCGTCAGGGTTCCTGCCCACACGCCAACTTCGCCGCACCGCAATCAAGTACAAATTGAGGCTACCCGCCACCAACATTCTTTGATCAGCGTTTCAGCATGGCCGGGCACGAAAACGCCCGGGATGCTTCAAGCATCCCGGGCGTCCCCACAGCAGTACAGCGGTTCTAGACGTTGAAGCGGAACTCCACCACGTCGCCACACATAGCAACGTCTGGGCGTGCTTGCCGGAACCGGGCAAGTTATTGAGCCGGACGATCACTGCAAATCAAGACCCCTTGAATTCGCAGGCTTCCGATGGGCGGTGACCCGCATGGCCGCTGTCATAACAGCCGACATGCTCGCCGCCAGCACCGACCGGCCACGTCCGGCAATCCAGAAAGTACCGTCATCGCTTCGGCATTCAAGTAGCGTCAGTGCCTCGCTGTCGTTGCCTGCACCCACGCTGGTCTGGTGCAGGCTGAGAACGCCAACCGAGATGTTGTGAGCCTCCAGTGCGGAAGTCAAAGCCTCAACGGGCCCAACACCATCATGGGTGCTCCTGTGTTGCCGCCCAGAAACGTCGAGAACGAGCTCCACGCGAGTGACTCCCTCCGTATCTGCAACCTGATAACTGTTCAGTGCGAGGCACTCAACTGGTGTGCCCCGATCCAGATAGACCTGCTGAAAGACAGCCAACAGTCCGCCTGCACTGACTTCGCTGCCGTTGGCATCAGTATGCTGCTGCACATGGCGAGCGAAGTCAATCTGCAGGCGTCGAGGCAACTCAATCCCAAACTCAGATTCGAGCAGATATGCGATTCCGCCCTTCCCCGACTGGGAGTTCACACGTATCACCGCGTCGTAACTCCGCCCAATATCGGCCGGGTCAATCGGTAGATAAGGAACATTCCAAGGAACCTCGGATTCCGGACGGTCTTCAGCGCTGGCCCGTGCACGATGCGCTATGAACCCTTTCTTAATCGCATCCTGATGTGTGCCGCTGAAGGCGGTGTGCACGAGGTCGCCAACATAGGGGTGGCGCGGGTGCACCTCAAAACGGTTGCAATACTCCACTGTTCGACGGATTTCATCGATGTCGGAAAAATCGATCATCGGATCGATGCCTTGAGCGTGGAGATTTAGTGCCAGTGTCGCGATATCAACGTTTCCGGTGCGTTCGCCGTTCCCAAAAATGCACCCTTCAACCCGTTGAGCTCCCGCGAGCACAGCGAGCTCGGCGCAAGCGATCCCTGTACCGCGGTCGTTGTGTGGATGTACCGACAAGATCACGGAATCGCGGCGTGCAAGATTTTTGTGCATGTATTCGATTTGGTCGGCATACACGTTCGGGGTTGCGACTTCCACAGTGGCCGGCAGGTTGAGAATCACGGGACGCTCAGGCCTCGCATCCCACAGCTCTGTCATGCTGTTGCAGATGTCGAGTACATAGTCGGGTTCGGTCAGGTTAAAAACTTCTGGGGAAAATTCAAAGCGTACGTTCGGCATGTCCCCGGCAAATTCAAGCACATCACGTCCACCAGCCAAGATGAGTTCCTTGAGTGCTTCCCGCTCGTAGCCGAGCACCAGGTTGCGCCACGTTGGAGCGGTCGCCGTATACATGTGAATCACGACCGGATTGGAAATCCCCTGGATCGAGGTCACGGTCCGCTCGATGAGGTCTCGACGAGCTGGGGTAAACACGACAATCGTCACGTCGTCCGGGGCGATGTCGGCATCGGCGATCTGCCGCACGAAGTCGTAGTCGGTCTGTGATGCTGAGGGGTAGCCAACCTCGATCTCTTTGTATCCCATGGCGACCATGAGCTCGAAGAAGCGACGCTTACGAGCCGGGTCCATCGGCTCGGCGAGCGCTTGATTGCCATCGCGCAAGTCAACCGGGACCCACTGTGGAGCCTCGGTGAGCTGCCTCGTCGGCCAGTCGCGTTCGGCAATCGGTACTTCGACTCGAGAGTAGACGTTGGTGTAGCGATGCGAGGGCATCTGAGAATATCGTTGCTGGTTCCAGCTCGGCGCACTTTCGGGCCGGTCGCCTGCCGGAGTCGAAATATGGGGAAAAGATGTCTTTGTCATTCTATGATTCCTTCAGTCCAAGAATTGCGACCGGCACAGCATTCGACTCCACGACGGGGAGCCGGTCTGGCTACGCCCCGCCGCGGCGGCGAAGTAGAAGGAACTTATCCAAGAACATGGATAGACTGTAACACAACTCCTCAGACAAGCTGATGAGTTGGAAGGCAATTACGTGGCACAAGTGACTCGAACTCCGCTGGCGGATCAAGCAGCGGATCTCTTACTCGAACGCATCCGTTCGGGCGAATGGGCTCTGGGCGAAAAGCTCCCGGGCGAGACCACGCTTGCTCCCCAGCTCGGCATCGGACGATCCACGCTGCGTGAGGCCATTCGCCAGCTGGCAGGGCGCGGAGTAGTGGCATCCCGGCAGGGCTCGGGTGTATTCATCATGGCACTGGACGTCGCGGAAGACTGGGATATCATCCTGCGGAGCACCGACATCACCTCGGTCATCGAGGCACGCATCGCCATCGAAACAGAAGCCGCCTCGCTCGCCGCCGCACGTCGGACCCCGGCGGATGTCCGTGCGATCCGCCGCGCCCTCACTAAACGCGCCGAAGGCCGCGATGAAATTGAGAGTCACGTCGATACAGATACCGCGTTCCACCGCACGATCGTGGCCGCGGCACACAATCCAGTACTGCTAGATCTGTTCGATAGCTTCACCCCCCGACTTCGCGAGGCAATGATCGAGATGTTGCGCACCCGCAAGAGATTTGGGCACGCGGAGGACCAAGAGCTTCACGGGGGGCTCGCCGACGCGATCTTCGATCGAGACTCCGTCACGGCTGCTCAGCGTAGTCGCACTCACCTGCTATCGCTGCGGGATAGCCTCGCATAGACAGGAACTTGGGGTACAAGCCGGACCGTCGGGCAAGCTCTACCTGGCTCAGGCCGGTAGCCTCTCAAAGGGTTCGAACTTGATTCACCATGCCGGAGCCATATCGTTTGAAATGGTTATAGCAACAGACGTCAGATTTCGCGTAGGGCCGATTTGCCAGCTTACAAATGCGGCCGCATCACTTCGCCAGGGATAAAAATGCTCCTCAGGCCACGGACCCGAGGAGCATTCTTCGTAGAATTTCTAGACGTTGAAGCGAAACTCCACCGCATTCCGGTACGTAGCAACCTGTGTTGACGATTACCGTCAATTCGATGAGCATTGATGGCAAGTCAGACACGCTCCGCATGTTGCCACAAGGTACCGAATGATTTTCATTCTCACGATCTGATGCTGAACGCCATCCGTTTTCGGATCCGCATATTGCCGACGACCTCACCCAACTTCGAGCGCAAATCAGTGGAGGCTCCGCAGGGCATCTCCAAACTATATTCATGAGAAGGAATCGATCGTTTCATACCCCACAGGTGCAGGGTTCGAACATCGAGTGTCCCGAGATTTTGCGTTCAGACTGCCGAGTGAAGGACGTTACAACGAGCGCTTTACGTCAAACGACTTGGCAGCGATCAGTTGGAACAGTCTTCCATCATGCTTCCGTTCGTCAATCTGCTAGATGCATACTGAGAAAATGAGCCAACTAAATGAGCCGCTCCCCCACACTCCTCGATCAAGTCTCAGGAGGAACAGATGTGACCTACGGTGACCTAGCCTTGATAGGTGCAGCACTATTGACAACAGTGACGTCAGTGGCCCAGCTCGGCTGGGCTTCGCCTGGAAGTAGCCTTGATTACAGTCCTAAAGTGTCGGAGTCTCACCACATGATCGTGCGCGATTTCATCGCGTGGACATCCCACCGAAAGTCCCTTGCTGATGGATGCGAAGAGCGACTACGCGCCTTCGTTGACGATAGCGGTTGGACGAGGCACGTCTTAAATCAAATGAGTAAAAATTTAGGCTTCTAGAACTAAAATTAGTTACTCGCGAAACGCTTTCAGCAATTTGTTCTGGAGCGACTACCAGTCACGCCTCATATCGCCATTACATGTCAACGTCGCGACTCCAAGCAGCCAGGCCCTACGATCCGGGTTCTAGCTCGCTGCAACGGCTTGATCTAGCCAAAATCCCATCAAATCAAAAATGCCCGAGATGCATGACGCATCCCGGGCATTTCACAAGCTGTTCGAACGAAACTAGACGTTGAACCTAAATTCAACGACGTCGCCGCACAGAGAAACGTCTCGCCGAAGCCATAGAGACGAATATCTGACCAAGTCCAGTGCGGAGCCGGTCCGACCAGTACCGTAGTGTACGACGCATATGGTTGAAATTCTCTAGGAGTAGGTCCCATGCTCGATTTCACTGCAGTCGATTTTGAAACGGCTAACTCGTTTCGTGGTTCTCCATGTTCGGTCGGGCTTGTAAGAGTCCGTGACGGACGGGCAGTAGACAAGCAGCACTGGCTGATCCGCCCGCCGGAAGGCGCTGATTGGTTCGACGCCTGGAACACAGCGATTCACGGGATCACTGCTGGGATGGTGACCAACGCTCCTCGCTGGAAGGATGTGCTGCCGCAGATCGTCAACTTCATCGGTGACGACGTGGCTGTGGCCCACAACGCAGGCTTCGACATCGGAGTCATCCGCTACGCCTGCGAGGTGGACAACATCGAGTGGCCCGAAATGCGCTTCCTTTGCAGCCTCGTCATGGCCCGTCGAACCCTGGCGCTCCCGACCTATCGATTGCCTTTTGTGGCCGCGTCACTGGGCTTCGAGTTGGAAAACCACCACGACGCCCTAGCGGACGCGAACGCTGTGGTCGAGATCGTCGCAAGGCTCGCAACGCAGCGGGAAGTCACCGACGTCGCTAGCCTCGCTGCGGCCGTGGGTGTCCGCCTCGGGCGCGTGGGCAGCGGCATCTACCGCGGCTGCGTCGCGAACGGCGCTGGCGACCGCGGATTCACCCCCATCGAAGTCAACGCGGACGCCGACCCGAGTGGTTACCTACACGGTCGCGTTGTGGTCTTCACGGGGGCACTCATGTCAATGACGCGGGATGTAGCCCGGCAGGAATGCGCCAAAGTCGGCGCGATCCCCGAGGAGAACACTACGAAACGAACCAACGTCCTGGTAGTTGGAGATATCAACCCTGCTGCGCTGCGCCCGGGATCGGACCTCACGGGCAAGACGCGAAAGGCGTTCGAATTGCAGGACAAGGGTCAGAAGATTGAGGTGATGACGGAGGATGACTTTCTCCGCTGCCTCGACGGCAACCGCCTCGACAGCGCTGAGGTCCTTCTCGACGATAGCTGCCGGCAGACCGCGGAGGCGGAGCCGCACCCTGCGATTTCCGCTCCGAAGCGCGGACGAAGCGCTCTGTCGACCATGCGACAGCCACCGGAGCAACCAAAGCCAGCGAGGGCCCCGAAACCACTGCGCAGGACTCCGGTCCCCACCGATCAAGCCTGCTCGGTCGAGGACTGCGAGACTGTAGCCGCGTTCAAAACTCGGAAGAAGCCGACTTGGTGCGCGGTCCACATCGAAGACATTCAACGCATCGGCGGGCTCCGCCCGCTGGAATCCTTTACGCATCCCGACGACTGGCAGCTGACAGAGTGCATGAACTGTGCGGTGCAAGCGCATTACCGCTTTAATTACACGCTGGAGAAGAACGGCTGGAGCGAGCCGACCTGCCGTGCCTGCTACTGGCGCAAGTGGGCCAAAAAAGCAAGGGGAGATTGGGCTGAGCTCACTCCAGCGACCTTCGAGGAAACCAAAACATACGTCGACGGACACGGATTCGACTACCTTGGAGCACTCACCGCACCGTCATTAAGCGACGATCCGCACCTCACGAAGTGCCGTCGCTGTGGGAAGATCAGCGCCCAGAGACTCGGAGACATTGGTTTCGGATGTACCTGCCAGCCCCGAAACTAATTGCTCCGACTCACAGTCGGACTTGCATCGAGGGGCCGCGCACTTCGACCTTAACTATCCTCGTCGAGCACTGGCGCACTCGGCACAAAATACAATTCCACTACACATTGAATCTAGATTCCACCACGTTCCGTCGCTGACGAGCATCTGCGGTAGTGCGTCAGACGAAGTGTCGACTCCAGAACGGATCGTCCGCCCAAGACTCAGGGATGCCCATCCCTGAGCGGTTCATCTGAGGTCGATCGCTTACGAGTTCGTGAAGCCTCCGCGCCCAACTGCTGCGCGGCGACACTGTGTCGAGCACGGACTGGAGCGATACAAGAACCGGCTACAGACGCTTCCTAGACCGATCGGGAAGAGCCTTGGAAATCGCGAGCCACGAAACTTTGGGCGACGTCGGGATCACCGGGTACACACCGAGGCCGACGTTCCACAGTCGCCCATGGTGCGCACAAACGTTTCGCACCCTAACATAAGTCCGTAGCCAAGACTCCATCACTGGCGCAGTCAGGCCAATGCTAGTGGCGACTGCGGTCTTGTCCGACCTTCGGCTTAAGTTGGTGATCATGTTGTCCAGTTGACCGAGTGTGAGCGTCTCCACCATGAGCCAGGACGGCGGTAGTTCGGGAGATCTATAAGTCGTCAGGTAGTGTTCCAACGCCGATCGATGATTGAGTGAACCATCCTCGGATTCAGGCTGCCCAGTGAGGCGTGCATCAGAGGTCTCGCGGATGATCCTGAGCAGTCTGTCGTGCTTACTTCGGTCGCGGAAGTGTGATGCGTCAAGATACCAGTGCGAATCCCCGTAGGTCGTCGACATATGGTCTGTGAGCGCCGCGCGTACCGCAACCTCAACCCGTTCTAACGCATCCATCACCAGCAGCCGCAGCGCCCGATCGAATACATAGAGACCCAGCACGTCGTCGAACGTCGTTCCATCACGGAACACGTGATCAGGCCGGCCGATCTGGAAAGGGATCATGTACGGCGAAAGTCGGTAGTACCCGATGTGCCGTAGGTATCTTCTCGCACGCTCCATGTCTGGGATTTCCAGACCGCGCGCGGCTAGGCGTCCGGCGAGTTCGCCAAGATTCAGTGGCGGCTTGTCATAGCGGAGAGTGCCACGAGGCCGCGGCATTCGAGGCATTTGCGTTCCCCTGACCCGAGATCAGGACTCCGGACATGGTGAGGATGCGACTTTCGTAGTTTGTTGAATTGCCGCGGTTCTTACTACGGCTCGGGCTGTTAATTCCATGCCCACTGTGAGATAATAAAGGCGTGATGATTTCCTGCGTGGGTGGGTGAAACAATGGTTTCAATGACTACCCAAACCGCCCTTCCCGTACTGCCGGACCTCGGCGCTGTGCTCATGGGCGAGCGTGCGGCCCTGCTGGAAAACGCCACTGGTGGCAAAGTCTTCATCAACGGGCAGCTGGCCTATGTGTGGGGTGCGGGCCAGGACGGGCTTCGCCGGCTGGCGGCCTCCCAACTGGTCGATACCGGTGCCGCCCAGGTCAACGACGTCGCCGCAGCTTTCGGCGTCAACACGGAGTCGTTGCGGCGCTGGCGCAAGTCCCAGGACTCCGGACACGCTCGGGTGACGGGTTTGCGAGTTCGTTGATTTTTCGGGATTTCCCTTGGTGAAAGCCTGTTAATTTTGCCCACTCTTCGATATAATAGATCCAAGAAACAGTGTCTCTTGGAAGGGTGAAATGATGAGTGTTATGACTGCTCAACCTCCTCTTCCTGTGGCGATGGTTCTGGATGCTGTGCCGCTGGGTCTGGCCGGGGAACTGGTGAGGGACGCCGATGGTGGTGGCACGGTTTTTCTTCACGGCCAAACTTCGTTTTCCTGGGACGCGGGGGACGAAGCCGGCCGCCGCTGGGCAGCGGTGAAACTAGCGGCGATGAAGGCCGCCGGAGTCGGTGAGATCGCCGCCGTCTTTGATGTCACCCCGTCAACGGTGTGGTTATGGAAGCAGTTGCTGGCTGATGGCGGCATCATCGCTTTAGTGCCGGAAAAGAAGGGGCCAAAGAAAGCTTCCCTACTCACCGGCGCTGTCATCACCCGGATCGTGGAACTGCGCAGCACGGGCCTGTCCCAGCAGGCCGTCGGCAACGCGGTAGGCGTCTCTGAGTTCAGCGTCCGCCGGGCCCTGAAAATCGCTGCGGAACAAGCCACTACTGACGCTGCGGACATAGCCGCCGCGGGTAACCCTGAGCCCCTAGAACCAGCACCCGCTGTTGCGCAACAGCGGGAACTACCGATCTTGCCGGCCTCGGCACCCCGCACGGCCGAGCGAGCCGCTGCCAGCATGCTCGAGTGCGCTGCTCCGGTGTTTGCCCCGGCCGCACATATCCGTCACGCCGGGCTGTTTCTGGCGTTCCCCGCCCTGGAAACCACCGGCCTGCTCGCCTGCGCGAAGGAGGTTTACGGGGCGTTGCCGAATGGGTTCTACGGCCTCGAAACCGTCCTGATCGATAGTGTGCTGCGGGCATTGGCTGGGGAAGCCCGTGCAGAGGGCTCCACCCGTTTTGACCCGGAAGAGCTGGGGCGGGTGTTGGGTTTGGATCGGGCACCTGAAGTGAAAACCATCCGCCGTCGGATCGGCCAACTCGCCGAGAGCGGCAAGGCCCAGGAAATGATCGCCGCCTTGGCCAAACACCATCTGGCCGGCACCGGTCCTGGTGGTGAGGACCTGGCAGCGATCCTCTACGTTGACGGGCATGTGCGCGCCTATCAGGGCACGAAAAAGATCGGGCGGCTCTACTCCACGAGGTTGAAGTTCCCGGTCCCGGCGACCGAGGAAACCTGGGTCACCGACGCGAACGGCGCCCCCGTGTTCGTTGTCATGGCCGCACCGGGTGCGTCCCTGGCCGCCGAACTACGCGACCTGCTGCCGGAACTGCGCACAACTGTCGGGGACGACCGCCGGGTGCTGGTTGGTTTTGACCGTGGCGGCTGGTCACCGGCACTGTTCAAACACATGGATGCGGCTGGTTTTGATGTGCTGACCTGGCACAAAGGCACCACCGAAGACATCAAGGAAGACCTCTTCAAAGAGGTCACCCATACCGATGAACACGGCCAGACACGGTCCTGGTCGGTCGCTGACACGCTCGTTGACCTGCCCCTGAACACCACCAAGAAAACTGGGGAAGTGTTCAACATCCGCCAGATCAGCCGCATCGTGGCCACCACCGGTGGCGGCACCCGGCAAATCCATATCCTGACCACAGACAAAGACCTTCCTGCCGGGGAGGTCGTGTATCGGATGGGGAACAGGTGGCGGCAGGAAAACCAGTTCCGCTACGCCCGCATGCACTTCGAGCTCGACTCCCATGACTCCTACCGTTCAAGCGATGACAACGAGGACCGGATGGTGCCGGAACCAGCGAAGGCCCGCGCCTACCAAAAAGTTGTTGCCGCCCGGCGCCACCACGCAGAAGCAGCAGCCGTGGCCGATCTGAACCTGCTGGCCCTGAAAACCCCGGCCCAGGGCACGGATGAAGTCACGGTGACCAGCGCCATGCACAACCACGTCATGGCACCAGTATGGGAAGCAGAAAATGCCTTGGCTGCTGCTGAAAAGATTCATCAGGGAATCCCGGCGAAGATCCGCCTCGGCGACCTGAACCCCGGCCAGCAAGTCCTGGATACCGAGGTGAAGATGATCCACACCGGCATCCGGATGGCCGCCTACAACACCGCGATGACGATCGCCCGGGAGATCCGCACCAACACCGGCTACCGTCGCGCGAACCAGGAAGCCCACGCCCTCATGCGCCAGATGTTCCATCAGAGTGGCGACATCAACACCACCGAGCCCGGATACCTGACCATCACCTTGGACCCGCTACCGACCACAGCGAAAACTGCGGCCGCCGCCGAACTCTGCAACCACCTGACCGCCGCCGAAACCCGCTACCCCGGCAGCAACCTGATCCTCAAATACGCCATCAAAACCAAGACCCCGGCTCTTATCAATTAAATCGTGATGTCAGGAGTCCTGAGTCCCTCGAAAGCACTGGCCTGATGGGCTTGGCACCGGTGAAGAAGGGACCCAAACGCCCATCCCTGCTCACGGAAGCCAAGGCAGTAGAGATTCSYGCTGTTCGTGCCGGCGGCGCGAGCCTGCGGGCCACCGCCGAAGCGACCGGGGTTTCCACCGATACGGTCCGTCGCGCCATGGCCACCACGACAGAAACCCCGGCAACTGAATCTACCCACGATTCTGTAGCACCCCTTGAAGCAGCGGAACAGCCTGTGCTGCCGGCCCCGGTGGCCCGTAACGGGGAGCGGGCAGCGGCACGGGCCGGGCTCCTTGAATGCGCGGCACCGGCGTTCGCCCCGGCCACCCGTGTTCGCCATGCCGGACTGTTCCTGGCGTTCCCGGCACTGGAAGCCACGGGCCTGCTCAGCAGCGCCAAAGCCGTGTATTCGGCGCTGCCGAATGGGTTTTACGGCCTCGAAACCGTCCTGGTCGATGCCGTGTTGCGGGCGTTGGCCGGGGAAGCCCGGGCCGAGGGAGCCACCCGCTTTGACCCGGTGGAGCTCGGGCGGGTGTTGGGGTTGGATCGGTCCCCGGAAGTGAAAACGATCCGCCTCCGGATCATCCAGCTGGCCGAAACGGGCAAAGCCGGGGAATTGATCGCCGCCCTGGCCAAACACCTCCTGGCCGGCACCGGCCCTGGTGGGGAGGACCTGGCCGCGATCCTCTATGTTGACGGGCATGTGCGCGCCTACCAAGGCACGAAGAAGATCGGGAAACTCTACTCCACGAGGTTGAAGTTCCCGGTCCCGGCGACCGAGGAAACCTGGGTCACCGACGCTAATGGTGCCCCCGTCTTCGTCGTCATGGCCGCACCCGGTGCGTCCCTGGCCGCCGAACTGCGCGACCTCCTGCCCGAACTCCGTGCTGCTGTTGGGGATGACCGGCGCGTGTTGGTCGGCTTCGATAGGGGTGGCTGGTCACCGGCGTTGTTCAAGCACATGCATGCGGCTGGTTTTGATGTGCTTACCTGGCGCAAAGGCACCACCAACGACATCACCGAAGATCTCTTCAAGGAGGCCACCTTCACCGAGGAGCACGGTGAAGAGAGGACCTGGTCGATTGCTGACACGCTCGTTGACCTGCCCCTGGCAACGACCAAGACCAGCGGGGAGGTCTTTGAGATCCGGCAGATCAGCCGGATCGTGGGCACCACCGGCAGCGGGACGAGGCAAATCCACATCCTCACCACCGATACGACCATGAGTGCCGGGGAGGTCGTGTATCGAATGGGGAACAGGTGGCGGCAGGAGAACCAGTTCCGCTACGCCCGCATGCACTTCGAGCTCGACTCCCACGATTCCTACACCAGCACCGGTGACAATGAGGAACGGATGGTGCCGAACCCTGCCAAGGCCAAGGCCTACCAAAAAGTCGTCGCCGCCCGCAATGCCCACACCGAGGCCGCTGCGATCGCCGAGACGAACCTGATGGCGCTGAAAACCCCGGCAGAAGGCTCCACGGAACTGGCCGTCACGGTCACCAGTGACATGCACAACCAGGCCATGGCACCGCTCTGGGAAGCCGAAAACGCATTGATCGCGGCGGAGAAGGCCCACAAAGCCATCCCTGCAAAACTCCGTCTCGGGGAGTTGAACCCGGGCCAGCAGGTCCTGGATACCGAGGTGAAACTGATCCATACCGGCATCCGCATGGCCGCCTACAACACCGCGATGACCATCGCCAGGGAGATCCGCACCAACACCGGCTACCGGCGTGCCAGCCAGGAAGCCCACGCTCTCATGCGTCAGATCTTCAACCAGCCCGGCGACATCGACACCACCAAGCCCGGCGTCCTGACCATCAGCCTGGACCCGCTGCCCACCAAGGCCAAAACAGCGGCCGCTGCCCAGCTCTGCGAGCACCTGAACAGCGCTGAAACTCGCTACCCCGGCACCGCGCTCATCCTGAGCTACAAAATCAAGAACAACGCCTAACGACCCACAGCAATTACCTCACCATGACCGGAGTCCTGGAGATAGAAAAATCCCCCAAGTGCGCATCGTGGAGAGGCGTGGGGGATGTAGTGGGTTGAGTATATCACTAGCGGCCGCCAGTGGGACGGCCAAGCATCGGATCAGAGCTCAACTACACATTGAATCTAAACTCCACCGCATTCCTGCACATACCAACCTCTACCCAGGCCACTCGTGATCGCAACCCCAGGTCGCCGACCGCGTCCCTCCCAATCGTCCCACCAGCACGCTATCCAGGACGTCTTATTCGCGACAGCTGGGACCATCGAATGTCGGGCCCGAACCTGTGTTCGGCATGGATCATGCGGATGGGCCCGTTCTCGGCAATGACGTCACCAACCGAAGGGTCCTCGTCCATAGCGGGCGCTTTGCAGGAACCTCCGGCGGATTACCTACCTCGGATTCAGCTCGGTCAAAGCTCTCCTCGATGAGAGCGTCATGGAGCGGCCGAAAGAAGAGAGGCCAAGTCACCCTCGCCGGCCCCGTGACGGTCATCATCAATTCATGCGTGAGCAACACAGTTGCCTCATCCGCAGTCTCCGAAACAGTAAATGCGTGATAGCCATGAAACCCCGATGGGCCAGTGAATTGGAAGCTTACGGATCGCCCTGGCTCATACGCATCCACCACATAGCGCACAGGCCCGTGCCCTCCAGATGCGCCGATACCAAGCGGTCTGTCCAGTCTCATCGACGGCCATTGTCCACGGGGCCACAACCGGTCATGCTTAGTCGACAAGGAGTCCAGCAAGTCTCCGACCGATTCAGCGCTCGCACGGACGTATCGCTGATGAACGTTCTGGATCATGTTCTGAGACTAACAATAGGATCACCGGACGACTATGGTTACGAGCACCGAACGACGGATCAAGGTTGCACAGATGGTTTCGTGGGCCGAGACGTTAGATCAGAATTTAATTACACATAGAAACGGAATTCAACCACGTCGCCGCACATACCCGGCTCACGTTGGACGGTCACCTTGCCGTTACGGTCAGTTCCTGGCAGTAGGAGCTCTACGGACCAAGCGTGCGACCACATGGCACACCAGCGCGGCAGGGAGGAGCATAGCAACTCCGTTGACCGTGTCACGGAACTGCAAGCTGACGCCATCCCGGTAAAGTTCGCGACGCGCGACGAGCGCCCCGGGCAACATCACCGGCAGTGCCGAAGCAACACCCGCGGTGTATCCACGCTGTGCAATCGAAGCGATTAGGTGAGACGCGACGTGGGCTTCCAGTCCGGCGGCAACGGCCCGATACATTTTCGACTTGCCGCCCGTACGCACGCCACGGCCACAAGCCGCCGCTACGAGGGTCCCCATCAGAGCAACAGCCATCCATGACTGGTGAGGCGTGATCCTGAGCTGTTTTATACCCGTGCGGTCGACGAGTCGATCGCTGGTTGCAGGGAACGCGAATGCTTCCTCAATGTCGTGGATAAACCATGCCGTAAAAAGGGCAATCGGACCCTTCCAACTCACAAATCAGCGCTCCCTTCGCGCGTCCAGCTGGGACTGAATTTGCCGGTAGACGCGTGTGTTCACATACATCGTTTCATAACAAGCGCGGCTATTCAGCACGGGTCACCAAGACGTTGAACGGGAACTCAATAACACATTGAATCTCAATTCGACCATCTAGTCGCACAAACCAACCCCTCGCGGCGTGCGGTTTCCAGCGACGCCGTTTCCTACTGCCAGACATCTGAATGCCTCGGGCTTCACAGAACGAGAAGCTATTGCGCAATCCGCGCGGTCGCTCCCGAACGGCAAAGACCTCCGGTGGCCATCAGTCCAGATTCCAGGACGATCCCTTATCCCCAGCGCTGCTTGTACATTCGCCATGGACGTCTTGACATCAGGTACAGAAATGCCCGGAATACCAAAGCATTCCGGGCATTTCTTACGGCCTAGACCGAAGCGATTCTAAACATTAAATCTAAATTCCACCACGTCGCCGTCGTGCATGACGTATTCCTTGCCTTCAATGCGCACCTTGCCCTTGGCCTTCGCCTCGTGCATGGAACCGGCCTCCATGAGGTCATCGAAGTGGACAACTTCGGCCTTGATGAAACCGCGCTGGAAGTCGGTATGGATGACGCCGGCAGCCTGCGGGGCGGTGTCGCCCCGGTGAATGGTCCAGGCGCGAGTTTCCTTCGGGCCGGCCGTCAAATAGGTCTGCAAGCCCAGGGTGTGGAAGCCGACACGCGCCAGCTGGTCCAAGCCAGACTCTTCCTGGCCGCTCATCTCCAGCATTTCGCGGGCCTCGTCCTCGTCCAACTCAACGAGGTCGGACTCCAACTTGGCGTCAAGGAAGATCGCGTCGGCCGGGGCCACCAGTTCCCGCAGCTCGGCTTGGCGCTCAGGGTTGCCGAGAACGGCGTCGTCAACGTTGAACACGTAGATGAACGGCTTGGCGGTGAGCAGGCCGAGCTCCTGCAGGTGCTCCATCTCCAGCTTGTCACTCTTGATGGAGGAGAAAATGGTGTCGCCGCGCTCAAGGACCTTCTGGGCAGCCAGCATGGCGTTCAGTTCTGCGGCCTCTCGCTGCTTGAGCTTGACGGCCTTTTCAACACGCGGGATGGCCTTTTCAATGGTCTGCATGTCGGCCAGGATCAGCTCGGTGTTGATGGTCTCCATGTCGGAGCGGGGATCAACCTTGCCGTCAACGTGCACCACATCGGGGTCGTCAAACACGCGGATGACCTGGGCGATCGCCTCGGCCTCGCGGATGTTGGCCAGGAACTTGTTGCCCAGGCCTTCACCTTCCGAGGCACCCTTGACGATGCCTGCAATGTCCACGAAGGACACCACGGCAGGCAGCAGGCGCTGGGATCCAAAGATCTTGGCCAGCTGTGCCAAACGGGGATCGGGCAGGCTGACAACACCAACGTTGGGCTCGATCGTGGCGAACGGGTAGTTCGCTGCGAGCACGTTGTTGCGTGTCAGTGCGTTGAAAAGGGTTGATTTGCCGACGTTGGGCAGTCCGACGATGCCAATAGTAAGAGCCACGGTAAGTGATTCTACCGTTTGGCGGGGGTTTATGCTTGTTCGCCCCTTTTGCTCCGAATCCTAGAATGTCAGAGCCTCATGGGAAGGTGGTTTCATGAACGAATTCGGGTGGCTTGTAGCAATTTTAATGTTGGTCGTAGGGCTTGTCCTCGGTGCAGCTGCGGCGGCGTGGGTGCTGCTGGGCAGGTTGCGCGGAGCGTATGAGGAAGCTGACGCGGCCCATGAGCGGGCTTCCGCCCTGAACGCGGAATTCGCCGCCGCGGATGCCGAGCGCCGGCTGCTCAGCTCGCAAAACCATGCGCTGGCGGCACAGCAGGGCTCGGACTCAAATGTCTTGGCTGCGTTGGGGCCGGTGGCTGAGAAACTCAATGCCGTCCAGCGCCAGGTGTCCTTCTTGGAGCGCGACCGCGTGGAGCAGTACGGCCAGCTCGCCGAACAGCTGCGTGAAGCCAAGGATGCGGATGCCAAGTTGCTGGCCACCACATCCTCGCTCGCCTCGGCGCTGCGCTCAAACAGTGCCCGCGGCAGGTGGGGCGAGGTCCAGCTGCGCCGTGTGGTGGAGGCTGCCGGTATGCTGTCCCACGTCGATTTCAATGAGCAGGTCCACGCCGTCACCGATGATGGAATCCACCGCCCCGACATGGTTGTCCGTCTCCCCGGCGGGAAGGAGCTGGTGCTGGATGCCAAGGTTCCCCTGACGGCTTTCCTCAATGCTCATGACGCTGAGTCCATGCACGACGGCGGCACAACAGAGAGTGCCGCAGCCCACCATTTAGCCCGCCACGCCAAGGCGGTCAAGGCCCACATTGATGCCCTTGCCGGCAAGCAGTACTGGACCTCGGCGCTGAACTCGCCCGAGCTGGTGATTTGTTTTGTGCCAGTGGAGTCCATTCTGTCCTCAGCCCTCATGACAGATCCGGACCTTCTGGATTACGCGATGAGCAAGAACGTGGTGCTGGCGTCCCCCATCTCGCTCATGGCCATTTTGAAATCTGTCGCCTTTAGCTGGCGCCAAGATGTCCTGACGGAAAGCGCCAAGGAACTCTTTGAACTCTCAGCCCAGCTCTACACCCGCCTCGGCACCATGGGCGAGGCCGTCTCGGCTGTGGGGGTGTCCTTGAAAACCAGCGTCGACCGGTACAACAAGCTGGTGGGAACACTCGAGGCCAGAGTCCTGCCCACGGCACGCAAGCTCAACGCGCTGGACCCCAAAACATTGGAGTCCCCCGCCCAAGTGGAAGTCACACCGCGCACGCTCACGGCACCGGAGTTTGACGCGGCCAGTTAGTTAATCCCCACGTCCGCCCCACGTCCGCCCCTCGCTCATTCGTAGAGCCTTTCCGCGTTCGTGGCGGACACTTGCGCCTGAGAGCCCGTGTTTCTCCGAGAGTGACCCCAAACCGCATATCAGGCAACCTGTTTTCACCGAGAATGGTGAAAACTCGTCAGAAGCCGTCAAAGTCCCGCCCTTCTCGCGAATTTCCACCATTCTCGACTAGACGCGTCCAGAAACCTGCGGGTTTACCCCACTCTCGGCAGCCGGAGCTGCCCGCGGATGGAAGTGATCCTCGGACATGTCAGGTGAGCCGATCACGCCGTCGTTATTGCTGGACGTCGCCAATATTTCGGCGGCATCAAGCATTTTCGACGGCGTGCGTGGCGAAGGCAGTGGCCGCTGTCAGTTGTGCGGATGGCGCCTGAGACATGCAGGCCCCAGTATCCGGCTTCGACTGACGGTCAAAGCAGGTTGGAGCTCTTGACGCCCTTGTAGTCGGGATCGCCGGCGGCCTTCATGGTGGCGCGAAGTTCCTTTGGCAGGGAGAACAAGATGTCTTCCTTGGCGGTGACCACTTCCTCCACGGATGCGTAGCCGTAGTCGGCCAAAAGCATCAGCACGTCCTTGACTAGAACCTCCGGCACCGACGCTCCGCTGGTAACGCCCACGCTGGCCACGCCTTCAAACCAGGTCTCGTCAATTTCGTGGGAAAAATCAACGCGATAGGAGGCTTTTGCCCCGTATTCAAGGGCAACTTCCACCAGTCGCACCGAGTTGGAGGAGTTGGCAGAGCCCACCACGATCACCAAGTCTGCTTGAGGGGCGATCTCCTTGACGGCACCTTGGCGGTTGGTGGTGGCATAACAAATGTCATCACTGGGCGGGTCCTGCAGCTTGGGGAACCGCCCGCGCAGGATTTCCACAATCTCCATGGCTTCATCGACGGAAAGCGTGGTCTGGGACAGCCAGATCAGGTTCTCCGGATCCTCAACCTGGACGGTGCGCGCCTCGGCAGGGTTGTTCACAATGGTGGTGCTTTCGGGCGCTTCCCCGTATGTACCTTCCACTTCCTCGTGGCCTTCGTGGCCAATCAGCAGGATGTGTTTGTTTTCCTTGGAAAAACGCACAGCCTCCTTGTGCACCTTGGTCACGAGGGGGCAGGTGGCGTCGATGGTGCGCAGGCCGCGGTCCGCTGCGGACTGGACGACTGCCGGTGAGACGCCGTGGGCTGAGAAGACTACCAATGCGCCTTCGGGAACTTCCTCGTTTTCTTCCACGAAGATGGCACCGCGGGCTTCCAGCGAGGACACCACATGGACGTTGTGCACAATCTGCTTGCGCACATAAACGGGTGCGCCGTGGTGTTCAAGGGCCTTTTCCACCGCGATGACCGCCCGGTCAACGCCTGCACAATAGCCGCGCGGTGCGGCGAGCAGGACCCGCTTTTCCCCGGTCACCGGGGCTGCTGCAGCCACCTCTTCGGGTGATTTGCGACGGCGCGGAACGGTGGGCATGGACAAGGAAACAGCAGTGGTGCTCATAGCCACCATCCTACGTGGTGCGTCTGCGCTTCACCACGAGAGTTGCAACACCAGCCACCGCCACAACAGCGGCGATGCCGAAGGTGGCATTGATGCCGCCACGCCAACTCGCCCGCGCCAGCGTCCCCAGCTCGACGCCCACCTGCTGGGCCACCTCCGGCCCCACAGCCAGACCTGCCAGCACGGTCTGCACAAAACTTGACGCCAACAGCCACACAAGCGCGACGGCGGCGAGTCCCACGCCTGCGAGCACAAGGGTAAGGCCCCGCCGTCGTGCCACGATGACACTTAACACCAGAAGGGCCACGGCGATGAACACAAGCCAGCCGCTCCACCCTCCCAGCATGGTCACCATGGGCAACAGCGAGGCAACTTTCGGCTGTTCAACACTGACCACGGCATCCGGCGGCACGGGCAGGTTGATGCCGAGGTCGGCGCCCACATTGGCGGCAATCAGGCCCAGCAGAGGCGCGATGTCCAGCAGCACATCGCCTTCGATTTCCGTGTTCCCGGCCGCGTCAAAGGTGAGCTGGTGGCTACGCTGCAGGGTTTGCGTCCAGGCAGCCGCATAGCCGGGATCGGTGTACAGGTTCCGGGTGGCAGAGTTGATGACAGCACCGGCCAGTTCGTTGAGTTGCGGTGGCAGGTTCAACGATGCGGTCGACTGCGCGACCAGCATCGCCGTGAGGCCCTCCTGGAATTCCTTGTTGCTGCCCAACGGTCCGGCCAGGGCCACAAAGCCTGCCTGGTCGGCGACGTTGCGCTGCAGCCACAGTGCGGGACCAGCCACGGCGGCCACGAGCAAGGATAAAATAACCAGCAGCGCAGACAAGGTAGTGCGCATGAACCATCCCAAATCGACAAATTTACGAACAATGGTTCCTCACACTAGTGCATGCCTGTGGATGACGGTGCGCCAGTGTCAGTGCCTGCGGATAGAGTTATTTCAAGGTGGTCCGGCACAGCGAATCACCAAAATGAAGGACGGCGATCTGACAATGGCGGAAACACCGGAGCGCAAGGTTATTGCAGCCACGGCGGCAGAAACCTCCCCCGACAACCCCTGGCCGTTGCAGTTGCTCAGCCAGAAACTCAAGGCCCACATCGAGAAGGCTCCGCCCGCCTGGGTGGAGGCCCAGGTGATCGAACTCAACAAGCGCGCCAACGTCAGCTATTTAACGCTGCGTGACGTTGACGCCGAGGTGTCCTTGAGCGTGACCATCTGGGGCTCGGTGTTGAGCCGGCTGGAGGCGCCGCTGGAGCGTGGTTCGCGGGTGGTTGCCCAGTTGAAGCCGGATTTTTGGCTCAAGACGGGCCGCCTGTCCATGCAGGGGCAGGATATTCGCCCCGTTGGCCTGGGCGATTTGCTGGCCCGGATCGAACAACTGCGCCAGGCCCTGGCCGCCGAGGGACTCTTCGATCCGCGCCGGAAGAAACAGCTGCCCCTGCTGCCGCACCGGATTGGGCTGATCACGGGCCGCAACTCGGATGCCATGAAGGATGTGCTGCAAAACGCCGCACTGCGCTGGCCCGCCGTCGAATTTGAGGTCCGCGAGGTCCCCGTGCAGGGCGTCAACGCCGTCACCGCCGTCATTGGCGCGCTGGCCGAGCTTGACGCCGATCCCGCCGTCGACGTGATCGTCATCGCCCGCGGCGGCGGCTCCCTGGAGGACCTGCTGCCGTTCAGCCACGAATCACTCATCCGCGCCGTTGCCGCCGCCCAGACTCCCGTGGTCAGTGCCATCGGGCACGAGGCCGACCGTCCGCTGCTGGATGAGGTGGCCGACCTTCGCGCGTCAACGCCCACCGACGCCGCCAAGCGGATTGTTCCCGACGTCAGTGAGGAGCTGCGCCGCATCAGTCAGGCCCGGGCGCAGCTCAACCGCCGCATTGAGGACCTCCTGGACCGTGAATTCGAACGGCTCAGCTTTCTGCGTTCCCGCCCGGTGATGGCCACCCCCCATTTGATGCTCACCAGCAAGTACGACGACGTTGCCTCCTTGGGCGGGCGCGCCAGGACCGCCGTGCGCACCCAGGTGGGGCGGCACCTCGACCAGTTGGCCCACCTCCGTGCCCAGGTGAGGGCGCTGTCGCCGCAAAAAACCCTTGACAGAGGTTACGCCGTGGTTCAGCTTGAAGACCGCAGCATTGTACGGGACCCCGAACAGGTCAACAGCGGAGCAGCGTTGCGGATCCGGGTCGCCGCCGGCGACTTCACCGCCACAGGAAACTAACACCCAGCCGTCTTTTCATCCCGTTCATCCCGGCGCACCGCGCGCCGCCACAGCAGCAAAGGAAACACCATGAGCCAGACAGAGACTCCCGCAGACATCGCAGCACTGAGCTACGAACAGGCCCGCGAACAATTGATGAACGTGGTCAACCAGCTGGAGGCTGGCAGTTCAAGCCTGGAAGACTCCCTTTCCCTATGGGAACGCGGCGAGGCCCTGGCCAAGCGCTGCGAAGAATGGCTCGAGGGTGCCAAGGCCCGTCTGGACGCCGCCCGGTCCACCAGCGAAGGGTCCGGCCCGGCATAGCCGGGCGGCCTCATGGAACAGCAGATCAGGGTTGGTGGCCGGCTGCGGTCCTTCCTGCTGCTGAACCCCGAGCTGCCGGAGGGCGTGCCCCCGTCCGCCGTGCTGATGGTGCTGCACGGCTCAAGCCAAACGGGGCAGGCGGTGCGGTCCTACAGCGGCAACAGCTTCGACCTGCTGGCACTCCACGGCCCGACTGTTGTGGTCTACCCCGAGGGTGTGAACAAGCTGTGGAACCACAACAGTGCGGCGCCCCGCGCCGCGGACGATGTTGCCGTCATGGCAGCCCTCGCTGATCTTTTCCGCACGCTCCACGGCCCCGTGCCCGTCATCATTGCCGGATTCTCCAACGGCGGCCAACTGCTCATCCGGCTGATCCATGAAATCCCCGATAAATTCGATGGCGCTGCCATCATCGGCGCCACCCTCCCCCGGCCAGGCTTGGCCTTCGCCGACCAGCGGCTGCCGTTACCGGTGATGCTTGTCCACGGAACGCACGACCTCGTGGTGCCGTATGGCGGCGAAGGCTGGTTTGGCCGTTTCATTGGCAGGAAAAGGGGACCCTCAGCCCCGGAAACCGCCCAATATTTTGCTACACGCAACAACATCACCTCGGCACCGTCACACAAGGTCCTGCCGCACCGGCGCGAAAGCGGGCGGACCTCCGTCACGGCCACCTCCTTCGAACAGGAAGGACGGGCCCCGGTTCGGCTGTACACGGTGGCCGGCGGCGGGCACGTGGTGCCCAACCGGCACCGCAAGGCCATTTTCCTTGCAGGCAGGACAACCCAGGACATCAGCATT
The DNA here is from genome assembly GCF_000785535.1 of Arthrobacter sp. PAMC 25486. Classification (NCBI taxonomy): domain Bacteria; kingdom Bacillati; phylum Actinomycetota; class Actinomycetes; order Micrococcales; family Micrococcaceae; genus Arthrobacter; species Arthrobacter sp. PAMC 25486. The sequence goes on from NZ_CP007595.1 coordinate 2,017,523, forward strand.
GTCGAAGCCCTGGCAGAGTTTTTCCCCGTGCTCCATTGGCCGCTCGGCGAATCAAGCAACTAGCCCGCAGAAGACAGCGAAAATAACGCTCAAAACACGTATTTTCGTCGTTTTCTGCGGGCTACTGGAATGAGGTCAGGCGTCCTTGAGGCGGGCCCTTTCCGCGGCAACGTCAAAGTCACCGGCAGGCCATTGCAGGTTCAGACCGCCCAGCTCCTTGATAAGCAGTTCCTGCACCGCCATGCGGGCGTACCATTTCTTGTCTGCCGGAACCACATGCCACGGCGCGTGCTCGGTGCTGGTTTTCTCGAAAACCCGCTGATAGGCGTCCATGTACGCCGGCCAGTATTGGCGCTCGTCCAGGTCTGTGGGGCTGTACTTCCAGTATTTCGTGGGGTCGTGCAACCGGGCAGACAACCGTTCAAGCTGTTCGTCCTGGCTGATGTTCAACATGACCTTGACGATGGTGGTGCCGGAGTCAACGAGCTCCTGTTCATAGTCGTTGATCGCCGCATATCGCCGCTCCAGCTCCTGCTCATCAGCCCAGCCATGGACCCGGTGGATCAGCACATCCTCGTAGTGCGACCTGTCAAAGACGCCAAACATGCCCGGCTCCGGCGCTGCGGGGCGCACCCGCCACAGGAAATCATGCGCTTTTTCTTCCTCGGTCGGGGACTTGAAAGACTTCAACTTCACGCCTTGGGGATCCACAGCACCCACCACACGGCCCACGACCCCGCCCTTGCCTGCGGTATCCATGGCCTGCAGCACCAACAACACTGACTTTTGCCCGCCAAACCGGCTCTCGGCAAAAAGCTGCTCCTGCAGCTGTGCAAGCACCGGTGCCCGCTCAGCCAAGGTCTCGGCGCCGTCGATCTTCTTGCCTGAGTAGCCGGGGGCGGCATCAGTGGGCGCGGCGGCCAGGGAGAAACCCTGGCCAACACGCAGCAGATCGGCCGGGTGGTCGGTGAATCCAATGGGCAATGACATGGTGAAGCCTTTCCCTAGGGTTTGTATGTACTCAGGAACTCCGCAATGCGGCCGATGGCCTCTTCCAAGTCCTTGACGTTGGGCAAAGTGACAAGACGGAAGTGGTCCGGTCGAATCCAGTTGAAGGCTGTGCCGTGTGAAATCAGTATCTTTTGTGATTCCAACAGGTCAAGGGCAAATTTCTCATCACTCTTGATCGGGTACGCCTCAGGATCCAACTTGGGGAACAGGTACAGGGCGCCTTGGGCCTGGTTTGTGCTGACGCCCGGGATCTCGTTCAGGAGCCGGTAGGCGATGTCGCGCTGTTCACGCAGGCGGCCACCGGGCAGGATCAGGTCTTCAATGCTCTGGTGTCCGCCAAGCGCGGTTTGGATGGCGTGCTGCCCCGGTGCATTGGCGCAGAGTCGCATGTTGGCCAGGAGGTTGATGCCCTCTATGTAGTCGGCGGCTTCGGCCTTCGGTCCTGAAATGGCCAGCCAGCCCGCACGGTAGCCACAAATCCGGTAGGCCTTGGATAGTCCGCTGAATGTCATGCACAGCACGTCGTCACCGGTGAACGCAGCAGTGTTGGTGAATTCGGTGCCGTCGTACAGAATCTTCTCGTAGATCTCATCGGAGAAGACCACGAGGTTGTGCTTGCGTGCTAGGTCCACCATGGCCTGGATGACGTGCGTAGGATAAACGGCACCTGTGGGGTTGTTCGGGTTGATGATCACCATGCCCTTGGTCTTCGGCGTGATCTTGGCTTCCAGATCCTCCAGGTCCGGCCACCAGTCGCTGTCCTCATCGCAGATGTAGTGCACCGGCCGGCCTCCTGCGAGGCTGACGGATGCCGTCCACAGCGGGTAGTCCGGTGCGGGAATGAGCACCTCGTCGCCATTGTTCAGCAACGCCATCAGGGACAGGGTGATCAATTCGCTGACACCGTTGCCCAGATACACGTCATCCACGTGGATGTTCTGGATGCCGCGCGTTTGGTAGTACTGCACTACTGCTGTGCGGGCGGAGAAGATGCCGCGTGAATCCGTGTAGCCCTGGGCATGCGGGAGGTGGCGGATCATGTCCACCAAAATGGCATCCGGAGCTTCAAAACCAAAGGTCGCAGGATTGCCAATGTTGAGCTTGAGGATTCTGTGCCCCTCAGACTCCATCTGCTGCGCACGTTGCAGCAGGGGGCCGCGGATGTCGTAGAGAACGTTGTGAAGCTTGGTGGACTGGGTAATTTCTGCCATTTACCCAATATGGCACACGCCGGCCTGAAATTGCGCCCACACATGCCTCACACGGCAAGGCCAATAGCTAAGAACTGGCCTTGATCAGCCCTTTTTGCACCAGCCATGCCTCGGCTACCTCTGAGTCGTCCCCATAGTGGCGGTCTTGCGAGAGCCGGTTGAGGTTGGCCAGCTCCTCGGTGTTCATGGCGGCGCTGACCTTATTCAGTAAGTCCTGCACGTCGGTGCTGAGCTTGTCTTTTGCCACCAAGGGCACGATGGTTTGGGCAACGAACAACTGTTCGGGGTCGGAGAGCACAACCAGCGAATTGTCCGCAATGGCCGGTGATGAACTGTGGATGTCAGCCACCTGAATGTCATCGCGCAACAGTGACCAGACGATGCCGTCATTGCTGGTAGCCAGGGTTGGCAGCAGGGATTCGTAGGCTTTCGGCACGCACTTGTAGTCGCGATCCAATGCTGGGAGGCCACCAGTGCTGCCCTTGAAGTCTGCAGAGCCACCCATGGTCAACTTGTCACAGACCTTGGCCAGGTCGGCGATGCTCTTGAGCTTGTACTTTTCCGCGGTGACGGCCGTGACAACCATGTTGTCCCGGTCTTCTGCCTTGGTGGCATCCATCAGAATGACACCGGCCGGCAGTGCGGCCGCCAATTCCGAGAGCACCTCACCGGGGTCGGCGGGAGCGGGCGCTGATGACACTTCGGACAAGACCAGCCGGGAGTAGGCCGGGGCAACGTCATAGCTTCCCGCCGTCAGCCCTGAGACGAGAGTACCTGTCTTGGCTGGCGCCTCGGCGACGGAGGACTTCAGGCCCGCGGCGTTCAGCGCGGCAGCGTATACGTGCGCCAGCAAGGCACCCTCGGCGGGCAAAACGCCGTCGGGCACTTCAGGAATTCCCACGATGAGCGGCGCCTGGCCCACCGACTGGGAAGCACTGGGAATGGTGACGATGGGCGCGGGTGTGCAGGCGGTGGCCAGCAACAGAACTGCCGTGCAGAGAGCGGCACTTACCTTATGACGCACCGCCACCCACTCCTCAGTCCTGCCCGTTATCCCAAATCCTCCACATACGTTACCCCCACAAGACCCAAAGTGGGTTCTTCGTGAAGCTGTGCCTGCGTCCCGCCGTGCTCAAGTTCAAGGACGGTGATGCTGTTTTCGCCGGTGCGGAGCAGGGGTGCAGGAACGTACAGTGTCAGCTGCGGACCAATTTCCCAGTACCGTCCAAGCATGAATCCATTGACCCACACGAAGCCCTTGCCAAAGTCGGGAAGCGCCAAATACGTGTCAGCCGGGGCATCCACGTGCAGGGTGCCGCTAAAGAAGCCCCTACTCGAGTCAGCTCCGGGCTGGCTGTCCGTGGCGGCAGGGGTTTTCGTGGCGCCGACGGCAAGCAGTTCGGACAGCGGCAGTTCCAGTTCGATGGGGCGTTGTTCCCAGTGAAAGACGTAGCGCTGGTTGATCAGGACGCCGTCGAGGATTCCCTTGCCTTGGCCAAAAAGGGGGCCGTAGTTGATCCTGCCCTGGTTTTCGACAAGGATTTCCACCCGGGCCATGCCGCCCCCGGTGGTGACCTTGAGGCCGTCTGCGCCGTTGGCATCGTTGAGGACGCCAGCGAATGCGTTGTCCACCCAAACCTGGGCCCGGTCATGGAGTCCGCGAATCTTGATGGTTGCCTCACCGGCGGGCAGGACGGCCTTTGCGCTGTAGTGCACCAGGCCGCGGTCAAGGCCCAATTGTTCAAAGGACAGTGGCTTGATGCTGCTTACGGGCTCCGCGGCGCGGACGAAATCGAGCAGCGTCGTGCCGCGGCTCAAGGGCACGCTGGCGGAAGTCAGCACGGGTGCCGGCCTCTCCAGATGTTCGGGCACGGGCGTCAGTTCCCGGCCCGCGGCGGCAAAGAATGCCTCCCGCATTGCATGGAACTTTGCCGTGAGCCGGCCGTCTTCTGCGATGGGGGCGTCCGAGTCATAGCTGGTGACTGTTGGCTGGATGGCGCCGTCATGGTTGGCGCCTGCGGACAGGCCAAAGTTGGTGCCGCCGTGGGCCATGTAGAGGCAGATTGAGCCGCCAACGTCCAGGATCTTTTTCGCCTCGGCCGCAGCTTCGACGGCGTCACGGGTGTGGTGTTCCTCGCTCCAGTGGTCAAACCAGCCGTTCCAGAACTCAACCGTGAAGAAGGGTTCGCCCGGGCGCCTGCGCTGCCACACTTCGTCACTTTCGGGGCCTCGGGAACCCAGGGTGGCCGTTGCCCAAGTATCAGGCAGGGAGCCGCCGTCAAGGAAATAGTCCGTGCCGCCGTCGGCCGTGAACAGCATTTCAGTGATGCCGCGCTCAAGGAGGGCCTGGCGGTTCCAGCGCAGGTAGTCCTTGTCGTCGCCGTAGCTGCCGTACTCATTCTCGATCTGCACGGCAATGACGGGTCCGCTGTGGCTAGCCTGCAGCGGCTCGATGACGGGCAGGAGGTGGTCGAACCACTGCTCGATGACGCCGGTGAACAAGGGGTCGGAGGACCGCAAGGTCATCTCGGGATTGGAGATGGCCCAGGACGGGAATCCACCGTTGTCCCACTCGGCACAGATGTACGGGCCGGGGCGCACAATGACATCCAGTCCGGCGTCGCCAGCCAAGGTGATGAAGCGGGCCAGGTCCCGCCAACCGGTGAAGTCCGGAGATTTGTCCTGGTGGGGCTGATGGAAATTCCAAGCGACATAAGTGTCAAGCGTGTTCACACCCATCGCCACGAGACGCTCGATCCTGTCCTGCCACTGGTCAGGGTGGACCCTGAAGTAGTGAATGGCTCCTGCGATGACGCGGTGCGGCTGCCCATTCTTGTAGAGCTTGCGATCGCCATAGCTCAATGCCTGGGCAGTAGTTCGTGGTGCTTCGGACAACGCAACGCCGGGGACTTGTTCCCCGGGCAGGGTGGCAGACGTGGACAACTAAACTCCTGGCACTGGTTCGAGACGAAATGAAAGACGTTCTGTTATGGATAACACTCACATATTACCGTGCGGCCCCGCCGAAAGCGACTGGCCATCTGGGTAAATATTGGCGCCATGTTACAGGCAAACAAATGGGCCTATAGTTGAATCCGTTCCCATCCGCTGCACCCTTCCGCGGCTTGCCCAACCACCCTTGAGGACAAGAATGCCTGATCCGCAAAACACCCGCGGCCCTGCAATGCGTGATGTCGCGGCAGCTGCAGGTGTTTCGGCACAAACCGTGTCCAGGGTGCTCAATGACCACCCCAATGTGCAGGACAGCACCCGGCAGCGGGTCCTGGCCGTGGTCGAAAAGCTTGGCTACCGCCGCAGTTACATGGCAAGGGCGCTGGTGACCGGACGTTCCAGGACTATTGGGCTGTTGACCCTGGCCACCAACAACTATTCCCGGTCCTCTGTGGCACTGGGTATCGAACGGGGCGCCCGGGACGCCGGTTACACGGTGAACTCTGTGGCGTCAACGCTGAGCTCCCAGGCATTGGTCGATGCTGTCGGCAGGCTGGTGTTCCAAGGCGTGGACGGCATTATCCTGGCCACCCCCTTGCTGGAGGCGGGCGAGCAGATCCGCAAGCTCACCGAACGCATCCCCACCATCAACACCGACGGCTCCGTTGCCTGGAGCGACCATCTGGTGGGCGTGGACCAGGACATTTCCGCCGAGATGGCAACCACGCATCTCCTGGATCTGGGCCACAAGACTGTCTGGCACGTGGCCGGTCCCGCCGAGTGGTCGGATGCTGCAAGCCGGCTCAACAGCTGGCGCCGCACTTTGGCGGAACACGGCTGTGAGGTGCCCCCGGAACTGCATGGCGACTGGAGTCCGGAATCCGGCTACCGCAACGGCATCATTCTTGGCCGCATGCCCGAAGTCACCGCCATCCTGGTGGCCAGCGACGAAATGGCGTTCGGAGTGCTGCGCGCCCTGGCCGAGCTGGGGCGCCGCGTCCCCGAGGACGTCTCGGTGGTGGGCATCGACGACATCGACCTGGCTCCCTACTCAAATCCCCCCTTAACCACCATCCGCCAATCCTTTGAGGACACCGGGCGCCGTGCAGTGGAGCACCTCGTAGCGATAATTGCCAACCCGCAACTGGCCAGCCCGCCGGATCTGGTGGCACCAACGCTCGTGGTCCGAGGCAGCACTGCCGCACCGCCTGCGGCCGCCGGTTAGCGGCGGTTCGGCCACCTGGCAGCCGGCAGTTCGGGCCGCAGGCGGGCGCAGTGGCGCAGGTCAGGCAACTGGCCTGTTAGTCCTGCTGTGGCAAACCCTGGGCCACGATCAGCGGAATACCAAATATGGGATCCTGTTCCAGAATCTGCACATCAGTGATGCCGCGCCGCGCCAACTGGGTCCGGAACGCTTCCTGCAAGGCCGGCACATTGGAGCCCATGCCGCTGCCGAGCACAATGGGCCCGTCGATGTTCAGCTGGCCGGCCACCTTGGCCGCCATCTCCGCCAAGTCACTGGCTGCCTGCTCCACCAAGGCAAGTGCGTGGGAGTGCCCGTTCTGGGCCGCGGCAAAAACCACTGGCGAGCTCGCCGCCCAGTACCGCCGCGTGGTGCCCATGTGGAAATGAGCAATGAGTTCCTGTGGCGAGTCCAGCCCGCAGTAGTCCAACAAGGCCGCTGTCAGTGCGTCGGCACGTTCCCCTGAGTCCATCCGCCGCAGGCTGTACCGCACAGTTTCGCGCGCGAGCCAGTAGCCGCTGCCCTCGTCGCCGAGCAAATAGCCCCAGCCGCCGGCGCGGGCCTGCTCCCCCGAGGCGTTCATGCCCCAGGCGGCGGACCCCGTACCGGCAATGACCGCCACCCCGGCGGTGGCCCCCGCTGCGGCGAGCAGCAGGCGGGTGTCATGGACCACCTGTACCTGCGCGCCCGGCATAAAAGGTGAGATGAGCCCGGCCAAGGCGGCTGCGTCGTCGTCCGTGTCAACGCCTCCGGCACCGGCCAGGACAGCGGTGGCCCCGGCAACATCGAGCCGGGCAAACAGTTCGGCCATGTTCTCCCGGGCAGTTTCCACGCTCACGTTTTGCACGTTCGTGCTGCCCACGCTGGCATCGGAGGTGACGGCACCGTCCGTCCACACGATGCCGCGGGTTTTGGAGCCGCCAATGTCGAGGCCCACAAATCGTGCGGGATGGAGCCGGCTGTCCTGGGTGTTATTGTTCACGCATCTAGACTAATGGCATGTTCAACACACCCTTGATAGCCGCGCCCATGGCCGGGGGAACGACGACGGCGGAACTTGCCTTGGCAGCCCAGGGCGCCGGTGCGTTTGCCTTCGCAGCCGGCGGGTACAAGACGGCGGAGCAGCTCGCCGCGCACATCGCACCGCTGCGTGCCACCGGCCTCGATTTTGGGGTGAACTTGTTTGTGCCGCGGACGGAGCCGCTGGCGCCTGACCAGTCTGCCGCCCTGGCCCGCTACCGGGCCGAGCTGCAGGGCACCGCTGCAAAATATGGTGCCGATGTGCCCGCCGTGGTGCTTGAGCAGGATGACGCCCGGGTGCAGGACTTCTGGGCCGAAAAGCTTGCCCTGCTCCTTGGGGACCCCGTCCCGGTTGTCAGTTTCACGTTTGGTTTGGCGCCTGCGTCGGTGGTGGCTGCGCTGGCGAGGGCCGGCACGCGCGTGGTGGCGTCGGTGACAAGCGTTGCTGAGGCGTTGGCTGCTGCCGAAAGCGGCGTTGACGCGCTCGTGGTCCAGCATGCCGACGCCGGCGGCCACACCGCGGCGTTCCTGGCACCGTCGCCGGGGACCGCTGGTGCGGGCGGCGGCACAGACGGACCCACCCTCCCCCAGTTGCTGGCCGCCGTCCGGGCTGCTGTGGCACTGCCGTTGATTGGTGCCGGCGGTGTCGCGGGCCCGGAACAGGCCAGGGCTGCGCTGGCTGCGGGCGCCGAAGCGGTGGCCATCGGCACGGCCTTGATCCGCACGGACGAGAGCGGAGCACGGCCCCTGCACAAGGACGCCCTGGCAAATCCCACCTACACCCGCACCGCCATGACCCGCGCCTTCACCGGAAAATCCGCCCGCGCCCTGGTCAACACCTTTGTGCAGGACCATACGGATACCGCCCCAGAGGCCTATCCCGAGGTCCACTTCCTCACCGCGCCCCTGCGCGCCGCGGCCTCCGCAGCGCAGGATCCGCAGGCACTGAACCTGTGGGCGGGTGTCGGCTGGAGGTCGGCCCAGGCTGGTCCCGCGGCAGCTGTCGTGGAAGGATTCCTGCGCGAACTCTGAGTCCGTGCGGTGTGCAGCTGACACCATGGGCGCAGCCGCAGCCCAACCACGGTTTCTATGTCCGTTTGTTCGGAAATTTGCTAGAATTGCGAACTAACGCACGCCACACGCGGCGTTACTGGACGCAAGCATCACGAATCTTGGAGGACACCATGGCAGCATCGGCGAAGAATGTTCGGCGGGAATCCGTGCCAGGCCACGTGCAGAGCGAGCCGCTGGACGCCGTCGACCGCCAGATCATCGACACCCTCGTGGCCGACGCCCGAATTACCAACCGGGATCTGGCCGACGCTGTGGGCATCGCCCCCTCGACCGCGCTGATGCGCACCCGCGCCCTCATGGAACGCGGTGCCATTGAAGGTTTTGAGGCGAAGCTGAACCTTGCCTCCATCGGCCGCGCCGTGCAGGCGCTGATCGCGGTGCGGCTGCGCGCGCACGACCGGGACCAGATCGATACCTTCACGGCTCGCGTGCCGCAGCTGCCCGAGGTGCTCTCCACGTTCCACACCTCCGGTTCGGTGGATTATCTGCTGCACATTGCCGTTCGGGACACCGATGCCCTGCGCGATTGGGTGCTGGACAACCTGACCACCGATCCCGTGGTGGGGCACACGGAAACGACGCTCGTGTTCAAGCATATTCCGGGGCACACGGGCCCGTTGGACTAGCAACCGCACACATTTGCCGCCCACCTCACCCATAATGGGCTGGTGACCATCATTGACAACGCCGTGTACGTGGACGGCAAGCGCTTCGCTAATCCCGACAGCCTCGACCAAACGTATGAGGTCATGGATTCCTGCGACGGCATGGCCTGGATTGGCATGTTCCGCCCCGATGCCGCGGAGATGAACTCGCTCGCCACCGAGTTTTCGCTGCATGAACTGGCGGTCGAGGACACCATCAAGGCCCACCAGCGGCCCAAGCTTGAGAGATACGACGACGTCCTCTTCACAGTGCTGCGGCCCGCCAGATACATCGATGAGACCGAGGCCGTTGAGTTTGGCGAACTGCATGTCTTCACCGGCAAGGATTTTGTGGTCACCATCCGCCACGCCGAAACTCCGGGGCTGACGTCTACGCGGACCCGGCTCGAGGCCGATCCCGAGCTGCTGGCCCTGGGTCCCGAGGCCGTCCTATACGCGATCCTGGACCAGGTGGTTGACGACTACCAGCCGGTGGTGAACGGCCTGGAAAATGACATCGACGAGATTGAGGACCAACTATTCTCGGGCGATCCGCACGTCTCGCGGCGCATCTACCAGCTTTCGCGCGAGGTCATCCAGTTCCAGCGGGCCATCCACCCGCTGCAGGGCATGCTCGAACAGCTCAAGGCGGGGTTTGAAAAGTACCAGGTGAACGTCGAACTCCAGCGCTACCTGCGTGATGTTGAAGACCACATTGAGATTGTCACAGCCAGGGCCGATTCCTTCCGCCAGCTGCTGCAAAATGCCCTGACGGTGGACGGCACCCTGACCACCAACCGGCAAAACGAGGCCAGTGCCGCCGAAAATGAGCAGATGAAGAAAATCTCCTCCTGGGCAGCCATCTTGTTCGCACCGTCCTTTGTGGGGTCCATCTACGGCATGAACTTTGACATCATGCCCGAGCTGCACTGGGCGTTCGGCTACCCCTTTGCGCTGGCCCTGATGTTCCTGGTCGGTCTGTTCATGTACGTGATCTTCAAGCGCAAATCCTGGCTTTAACCTTCCCGGCCAAGGCGTCCTTGGCCAGGTACTGGCCTGAACGTATCTCGGGCCTGAGCTACGTTCAGGCCCGAGTTATGTCCTGGCGAGGGCGGCGATGTCCTCCAGGAAATCGGCGGCCACCTCCTGACTCACCGTCGCCTTCGTTTCGGCGATGGTCTCCAGATAGTCGGCGGTCACCGGGCCGCGCGCCTGCGGAGCCCGCACATCCGTACCGTCCGCAGCGGCGGCAGAAGCCTCGGTGGGGGATCCGCCGTCGAACATGGCCTTTTCCAAGGCCTTCTGGGAGGCGCTGCGGGCAGCAAATTCAATGTCCGCCGGTGAGAAGCCGGCACTGGCTGACACCAACTCGGCCACCGCCACCTGCTCCAAGACGTGGGCGGGAATGAAGCGGCTCCACATGGCCGTGCGCGCCTGGGCGTCCGGCAGACCGATGGGGATGACGTAATCGAAACGGCCGTGGCGCAGGAACGCCGAGTCCAGCGAGCGGATGAAGTTCGTGGCGCACACCAGCAGCCGGCCGGGCTGATCGCGGAACGCCGGAATGATTTTCAACAGCTCATTCGTGACGCCCTGCATGGGTGACGGCGGCTCGCCAGAACGCTGCGAGGCAATTTCCTCCACCTCATCGATAAAGACAACGGCATGCTCCAGCTCGGCGATTTCCAGGAACGTTTGGCGCAGCGCACCGGCCAATCCACCCGGCTCACCGGCCAGCCGCGACGGAAAGACCTCAACAAAGGGCCACTCCAGCCGTGACGCAATGGCCTTGGCGAAGGTGGTCTTGCCGGTGCCGGGAGGACCAAAAAGAACGACGGCGCGCGGCGGCACCACACCGAATTCCTCCGCCAGCTCCGACTCGGCCAGGGGCAGGACGAGCCTGCGCTCCAGCAATTCCTTTTCATCCACCATGCCGGCAACGCGGTCCCACAGGTCGCGGGGCAGAATGCGCCCGCCCAAGTCCTCCAGCGCCCCAAGCTCGGCCCGCTGCACGGGGATGCGGCGTTCAAAGTAGCGCAGGTTCTTCTTCACCACGAAGCCCCTGTTGGTGAACGCCTCCACCCGGGTTTCGGTCTCGGGCATCAGTGCGGAGAGCTTGTTCAGGCCGTGGGCTGCCATCCGGTTTTCGACGGCGGCCAGCAGGAGTGTGCCGATCCCCCGTCCGCGGAAGCTGGGGAGTGTGGCCAGGAAAACGATCCAGCCCTGATCGTGGGCGGCCCGGCCAACAGCAGCACCAACGATCTGTTCGCCGTGGACGGCAACAACGGCGTGGTCCTTTTCGCAGGAGGCCAGCACCTCGGACAGATCATAGACAGGTTCCACGCCGTTTTCCCGCAGCGCCTGCCACAGAGTCAGGATGCCTTCAAGGTCTTGCGAATGGAAATCCCGGATGGTCCATGGGCTCATGTCTCTGCCGCTCCTTTGCGTTGGCCAGTCCGGCCATCTTGGCACTATGACCCATGTCATGGCAAAACGTGAAACAAACGTCGTCACTTTCGCGCTGAACCGGTAGAGAACCCCCACCCAACCAAGGAAAGCTGCGCCAATGAGCATCGACATCGCCACCGAGACCGACCTCCACAAGGAACTCATCCTGGACAGCGACGCCACCGCGGCATTGTTCCTGGAGGCCCGCACGGCCAACAGCTGGGCCGATGAGGAAATCTCGGATGAGACGCTGCAGGCTGTTTATGCGCTGACCAAAATGGGCCCCACCGCCATGAACATCCAACCGCTGCGCATCACCTGGGTCCGTTCGGAAGAGGCTCGCGGGCGCCTGGTTGAGCACATGAACGACGGTAACAAGGCCAAGACGCTGACGGCTCCCATGGTCGCCCTCCTGAGCTACACCAACGAGTGGCATGAACTGCTCCCCACCACGGCCCCGCACATGAGCGGCATGGTGCCCATGTTTGAGGCGAACGCTGACACGCGCAACACCATGGCCGTCAACAACGCCCACCTGCAGGCCGGCTACTTCATCGTTGCCGCCCGCGCAGCGGGCCTGGCTGCCGGTCCGATGACGGGCTTTGATGCGCCAGCCATGGATGCCGAGTTCAACGCCGGCACGCCCTACTCCTCATTCATGGTGGTCAACTTGGGCAAGCCCAACGGCATTGCCGACCGCGAGCGCCTGCACCGCCTCGAATTTGAGCTGGCCACGGTCACTTTGTAGGTTTCACGCCGCAAGGCGCAACAACGGTGCGGCCCCTTCCTCCCAAAAGGAAGGGGCCGCACTGTTTTTCTTTACGGCTCCCGGCTGGGCTCCCGCCAGGGCGCCCTGCCAGGGCGCCCCGCTAAGGCAGGTCCGCGCAGTCGCCGGAGAACGGCTTGCCGTCGATGCGGTCCTGGGTCCAGTCCAGCAGATCCGCGAGCAGCGGCGATCCGGGCGATACGACACTCATGTGGTCCTTGCCCGCGTACTTCTTGTAGTTCAGCTCTTGTCCGGCTTCGCAGCGGGCAGCAACGTAGGCGTCCTGCACCGACGGAATGACCAGCGGGTCGGCGTCGCCTTGGGCAATGAACAGCGGGTGCGGGATGGGCAGCACGGGCGTGTTTTCCCGGAGCCGCTCCCCCAGGGGGCCGCTTGTGGGGTCCTTGGCGAAGATCGTTTTGTCCTTGTCGATCGCGATGGCGCTGATGAGGGAGACCAACACCCCCGGCTCCGACAGGCAGCGTGTGGACATCTGGCGCACAAACGTCCTGGCCGCCGGCGTGATGTAGTCGTTGAAGGAAACATCCGGGTACGTGTCGGCGTAGGCTGCGGCAACATAGGAGGCAAAAAGACTGCCACCAGCCATGTTCGGCATGTTCCCCACCAGCCCGATGGCGTCGCCGGCCGGTGCCATCGCCACAACTCCGCTGATTTTCACGTCCGGAGCGTAGCTAGGCGCCAACCCGCCGGTCCACAGTGCAGCCTGGCCGCCCTGGGAGTGGCCCCACACCACGGTTTCCGCGGCCATCTCCAGCTCGTCCTGTTCGAGATCCAGAGCCTTTGCTGCCCGCACCGAATCCAGCACCGAGCGCGCCTCGCCCTGCCCGATCAGGTACGGCTGCGTGCCCTCGGTGCCCAAGCCCGCATAGTCGGTCGTCACGAGCACCCAGCCGTTGGTCACGATCTCATCCAAAGCCGGCAACGCCCCCGACCAGAACGGATCCGACAGGTTCGATGGTGCACAGGCCCGCGCAAATCCAGTGGTGCCATGCGCCCAGGTAATGACCGGCCGCGGTCCGTTGGCGGGTTTCAACGAGGTAAGCACGACGGCGGTTGCCACCGTTGGCTGCCCCTCGTCAAGGGTGGTGGTGTACATGATCCGCCACGCCTTTGCACCTGCCGGGACCAGTGTGGTGAATGGTTCACTCTTGAGCAAGACGCCGGGTTCGGCCGGAACTAAGGCCGGAGTGTCGTAAAACGCTGCAACGTCCGGGGCACCAGCACGTAATTGCCCACCGATGCCTGCCGCGGCAACAGCCAGCGCCAGTGAGAGCACGGCACCGATGACGCGGAACCATCGCCGCGCCATGCCTGGCTTGTCCTGCGCCGGGCCCTTGCGGGCTCCCGTGAAAGCTTCTGCCAGCGCATTCCAGATCCGGCCCAGGCCAAACAGCAGCGTGCGGATGCCGAACAGCACTGCCACGAGCAGCAGCGTCACATCCGGCCACGACAATGCCACCACACCAAAGATCAGGTCTGCGAGCGCCAAAACCAGGACCGAGATGCGTTCATCCGCGGGCCGGCCGGCACCCTTGATTCCACCAATCCCCCTGAGCATGCCTGAGACTATGAGGGACACGGCAATGAAAATGGGCAATACCGCAATGGCGCCGCCCACCCAAAGAATGACTACGACGCCGGCAGCAATCCAGCCGCCGCCCAAGACCATGCGCAGGCGCCCGGATCCGGCCTTTTCATCATCAATCAGGTCTGCGATGCCTGCGATGATGAAGCTGGCGCCCACGTAGAACGTCAGGGCGCCCAAGGATGAGAGCGGCTTGGTGGCAAGGCTGAAACCGAGCCAGACACACACCGCACCAACGGCCAGCACGAGCCACCACGGTGCCCTCGCCAACAAGGCCGGCAACGCCCTGGCCCTGTCCCCCAAACTCCGTCCCATGACTGGTTCAGCGGCTGGTTCTGCCTGTTTTGTGCCCTGCGGCATTCGTCCCCCTCGTAGCATCGCAGCGCTGCCAACGAACGCCAAGGTCCAACTCTAACCGTGGACAGCCAACACCGTCCGTCGCTTTCCCGCTGTGCCGCGGATCCCATGGCTAGACTGGCTGCATGAGAGCACATGCCCCCGTCACCGTCACAGTCACCGGCGCAGCAGGCCAGATCGGTTATGCGCTGCTGTTCCGAATCGCCTCTGGAGCCATGCTTGGACCCGATGTTCCGGTCAGGCTGAACCTGCTGGAAATTCCCCAGGCCACCCAGGCCGCCGAAGGCACTGTCCTTGAGCTTATGGACTGCGCCTTCCCTCTCGTAACCGGGCTGGAGGTCTTCGACGACCCCGTCAAGGCGTTCGACGGCGTAAATGTCGCCATGCTGGTTGGCGCCCGTCCTCGCGGGCCGGGCATGGAACGGTCCGAGCTGCTCAGTGCCAACGGCGGCATCTTCTCCGTGCAGGGCCACGCCCTGAATGCCGGCGCAGCACCGGACGTCAGGGTGGTTGTGGTGGGCAACCCCGCCAACACCAACGCCTTGATCGCCTCCTCCCACGCCCCCGACATTCCCGCATCACGCTTCACCGCCATGACCCGGCTGGACCATGACCGGGCCGTGGCCCAACTGGCGGCCAAGACCGGTGCCAGTGTTGCCGGCATCCGCAAGCTGGCGATCTGGGGCAACCACTCGGCAACCCAGTATCCGGACCTCAGCCATGCAACTGTTAACGGCACCGCGGCAACGTCTTTGGTGGAGCAATCCTGGATAGCCGATGAGTTCATCCCGCGGGTGGCCAAGCGCGGTGCCGAGATCATTTCCGTGCGCGGCGGTTCCTCGGCAGCGTCAGCCGCGAATGCCGCCATCGAACATGTGCGGCTCTGGGTCAACGGCACAGCGGAGGGTGATTGGACCAGCATGGCTGTGCCGTCGGACGGCTCTTATGGTGTGCCCGAGGGTCTCGTCAGCTCCTTCCCCGTCACCACCCGCGATGGAGACTACAGCATTGTGCAGGGCCTGGAAATCAGCGATTTCTCGCGTGCCCGGATCGACGCCTCGGTGGCCGAGCTGCTCTCTGAACGTGACGCTGTCACGGAATTGGGCCTCCTCTAAGGTGACTGTCCTGGATATGAATGAGCCGGGCATGATGAATGAGCCTGGCATGGATGAGGCTTCCGTACATGAGCCCGGCCTGACGGCGATCGACCTGAATGCGGATGTGGGGGAATCGTTCGGCCCGTGGCGGCTGGGCGATGACGCGGCGATCTTCATGCAGGTGTCCAGCGCCAGCATTGCCTGCGGTTTCCATGCCGGGGACCCGCGGACGATGCGGAAAAGCTGTGCCGCCGCCGCAGCTGCCGGTGTGGCGATCGGGGCGCATCCCAGTTACCGCGACCTGGCCGGATTTGGCAGGCGGTTCCTGGACGTTGATCCGGAGGAACTGCGGGACGAGGTGCTGTACCAGGTGGGCGCCCTGCAGGCCATGGCCCGTGCCGAGGGTACGTCCGTGCGCTATGTGAAACCGCATGGTGCCTTGTACAACGCGCTCGTCCACCACACGGCACAGGCTGAAGCTGTGGTGTCGGCCATGCTGGAACTTGGTCCTGCCCTGCCACTGCTGGTCTCCCCGGGGTCCGAGGCCGGACGGTTGGCCGCGGCTGCCGGGATCACGGTGGTAGCCGAGGCGTTTGCGGACCGCGCCTACAACCCCGACGGCACGCTGGTGCCCCGCACCCAGCCCGGCGCCGTGCTCCATGATGTGGATGCCGTCGTCACACAGGGCTTGCGCATCGCCGTGGACAGGGAAGTCATTGCCACCGACGGCACCCGCGTTCCCCTCGATGTGCAGAGCCTGTGCCTGCACGGCGACACCCCCGGAGCCGTCGCCATGGCCTCCGCTGTCCGCGCCGCGCTTGATTCCGCCGGCGTGGCCATCCGCAGTTTCGCCTAGGTGGAGCATCGGGAAGGGGTGGAGCGCCCTTTGCGCCTGCTTAATGTTGGGGAAACCGCTGTTCTGGCTGAGCTTGGCTCTCTGGGACAGGTTGTGGCCGTGCAGGCCCTGCTGCGGCGGCAGACCCCGCCCGGCGTCATCGATATCGTGGCCGCGGCCCAAACTGTGCTTGTCACCTGCGATTCGCCCGCCTCCGTGCAGGCCATCCGGACCTTGCTGGTCAACGCACCTCCCGGGCTGCCCGAGCCACCTCCCGGCATCGTCCACACCATCAAGACCCAGTACGACGGCGCCGACCTCGCCCACGTTGCCGGGCTCACCGGGCTGAGCGCCGAGGCTCTCGTGGCTTGGCACAGCGGCCAGCAATGGTTGGCTGCCTTTGGCGGTTTCGCCCCGGGATTCATGTACCTCAGTCCCACGGTGAAGCTGCTAAACGTCCCCCGGCGACCCAGCCCGCGCACACTGGTCCCAGCCGGATCGGTTGCAGTGGGCGGCGAGTTCTCCGCAGTGTACCCGGGCCCCAGTCCGGGCGGCTGGCAGTTACTGGGACACTGCGCCGAGATCTTGTGGAACGCCACCGCCGGCACCCCGGCACTGCTGCAGCCCGGGGATGCCGTGCAATTTGTGCCCGTCCGGGAACTCGTCACTGTGTCACCGGCACCGGCACCGGCACAAGAGCCGCCAGCCTGCGCAATGGCCGGACTGAAAGTCCTGACCCCCGGCGCCTTCACTACGGTGCAGGATTTGGGCCGCCCCGGTTTTGCCCATCTGGGTGTCACAGCGTCCGGTGCCCTGGACCGGGCGGCCCTGCGCCGTGCCAACAGGATGGTGGGAAACAGCAGCACCACCCCGGGCGATACCCACCCCGGAACCGTGCCCGGCGCAGCCGGCTTGGAAATGGTCATGGCCGGATTGGCGGTACAGGCGGTCGGCAGCCAGATTGTGGCGGTTGCCGGTACAGGCATCCTGCTCAGGGTGGCGGCTACCGACGGCGCCCTGCACACTCCACCGGCCAATGCACCGTTTGTGCTGCTCGACGGGGAAATATTAAGCGTGGGGCTGTGTCCGGGCACCGCGGAATTGCGCAGCTATCTGGCCGTGCGGGGAGGTTTCACCATGCCTGCCGTCCTGGGCAGCCGTGCCACGGATATGCTTTCGGGGCTGGGCCCCGACGTTATTGCGGCTGGGACGTTCCTGCCCGTGGCTCCGACAACGGGCGTTGTAGGATTTCCGGAAGCAGCCCCGCCGTCTCCGCAGGATATTACCGAATTGCGGTTCATCCTGGGCCCGCGCCACACCTGGTTCACCCCGGCGTCACTGGCCGCGTTTGAAAACCAGCCCTGGCAGGTCAGTGCAGCATCCAACAGGATCGGGCTGCGCCTGGATTCCCACGGGACAGGCGGCACGGTCCTGGAACGCACCCTTGGGGCCGCTTCGGCGGAGCTCCCCAGCGAGGGGATGGTCGACGGTGCAATCCAGGTGCCGCCGTCGGGCCTGCCGCTGATCTTCCTGGCCGACCACCCTGTCACAGGCGGCTACCCCGTCCTGGGCGTGGTGCTGCACGAAGATTTGGGCCGGGCCGCTGGGCTGGCGCCCGGTGCGACAGTCCGGTTCAGGCGTGTTGAACATGGCTGAGCCTGCTGCCCGTACGGATCTTGCGGAAGTTGTGACCGGCTAGAGCGCCTGGCAGGTGGCTACATAGCCGATCAGCGGGCTCACGCTCAGGCGCACCTGCTGGCCCTGCCGGACCGAGAGGGCCATGCCCGGATTCACGGTGTAGGTTTTCAGGCCGCCCGCAGTTTCCAGCACGAGCTCGTGGCGGATACGCCGGTTGTCGTTGTTACGCTGGCCAAAGTTGTCCCGGCCGCGGCGAAAAATGAGGTCCTGGACAATTCTCGGCAGGACGTCGCCGAATTGGCGCGAACCTGCCATGACGACTATGCCTGTCACCCCGTGCCTTGGCGTGAGGTCGAGGATGCCAACGACCAGCCGCAACAGCCCGTAGAGGGTGAACAGGAGACCCAACACTGTCAGCGGGAAGGCCAGCATGCGGATCACCGAGGCAATCTTGGCGACTTCTTCGGTGTCGCCCTGGAGCGAGCCGCCGGCGATCCTGATGCACCAATAGCTCACAAAAATGCCAATCGCCGCATGGACGAGCCCGTGCATGGCGAGCCTGGCTGGCGCCATCCCCGACCAGGGGCGCAAGGTGATGCCCAACAGGTTGCTGGTGGATTGAAGATTCATGGCGTGCCTGCCTTCGTGGATCGGAAAGCCCAGCGTAGGCAGCCTCAATGAAACTATTCTTAAAGAATCACTGTCACGGGCATTGCTGCTGTGAGGGCCCGCGGTCCTCGTTTTTTCGTCCGCGCAGGAACCAAGCGATGGGGCCTGCGAAGTTAATGAACGACGCCGCCACCCACCCCACCTTGGAGCCATTGACCTGCGCCGGGGTTCTTTTGGAGATGTCCCGCAGCGCCGCCACCTGCAGCGCGATTTGCGCAGCTCCGGCCACGACAATCGCACAGCGCTTTGGCACGCTCAAGTCACTCCAGCGTTTTTTCGCTGCCATGGTGTCTCCTTTAGAGTTTGTTGTTGTCTCGTTGGCGGGGTTCAAAAATCTGTGTGTTCAAAGATCCAGGGCAGGCTTGTCATGGTCAGCCGGTGGCGGCCGCCGGGGTGTGCCGCGGGACCGGGGTAGTCCTCATCGCCATCCCACAAGACACCTGCCGGGCGAACACCTCGCATGTTGGGCACCGCGGTGGCCAGCACGGGGCCGGTGTTGCCTGTGGTGCCGTTTTGACCTGCCCAAGCGGCGTCACTTGCTGCACCAACACTGTCGGTTCCGGTGGCACCCGGGCGAGATCCGGCGTCGGGCATCAGCAAGTGTGTGTTGTAGGCAAAAGGTGTGTGGTTCCGGGCGTCGGCGACTGCCTGGGCGGTCGATCCCATGGCGGCCAGATTGTGCAGCGTGACCCAGGTGGGCGGGACGAGCGATATTTTGCCTTCTGCGTGCCTGGCCAGGGCTGCCGCGGGGGCCAGCCATTCGTAGCGTTCGTGCTCCTCAGGATTCAATACCACCTTGTCCGAGGCCGCCGGCGCCAGCATGAACCACGTCCTGAAGCGGCGCGGGATGGCGTGCATGGGTGTCCACTGGGCCAGCCACACCAGCTGGTCGGGGCCCAGTTCCTGGCCAGTCTCCTCCGCCAGTTCGCGCAGGCCGGCCACCTGGGCGGCCGCAAGGTCGTCCAATGGGCGCCCTGTTCCATTCAGGCGGTCCTCGGGGTCGACCTTTCCGCCGGGAAACACCCAGGCCCCACCGAAGGCCCGGCTGTTGTGTGGCCGCTCCAGCATGAGGGTTTCAAGCCCCGCCGCACCGTCGCGCAGCAAGACAATGGTGCAGGCGTCTTCCAACGGCGCAAGCTGTGCAACTGTGTCCATTCAGTCATCGTATCCCCACCGTCCCACACCCTGCCGCACCCACGTCTCCTCCTCCCCCATGCCGACACGCACCCACGTCTCCTCCTCCCCCATGCCGACACGCACCCGCATTCCCGCCACTCCCCGCCGCCCCTGACCTACCCCAAAAGGGCAACCAAAAGTTTCCATTGCCATCGGCTATACACGCGAGTAGTCTGCTATTCATGAGTACAGCTCAGGAAGATCTCACGGGGCGTGCACGGCTCCGGGACGCCGCCATCGAGTGCTTTGCGGCGCGGGGATTCGGTGAATCCCTCCGCGCCATTGCGGCACGGGCAGGCGTCAGCGCAGGGCTGGTCCGCCACCACTTTGGATCCAAGGAGGAACTGCGCGCCGAGTGCGATTCCACGGTCCTGGACCGCTACCGCGTGTTCAAGAATGACAGTCTGAACACGCCACCCACCCGCCTGTTTACGCAGTTGCCCGCCTCCCGCGACGGCGGCATGCTCATGGTCTACATTCTGCGCAGCGTCCAGGACGGCAGCGCGGCGGGGCGCATGTTTGTGGACAGCATGGTGGCCGAGGCCGTGGACTTCACCGCGGACGCCGTGGCCCGCGGGCTTGTTGTGCCCAGCCGCGACGAGGAAGCCCGTGCACGGTTCATGGTGCAGCAGTCCATCGGCAGCATGCTGGTGAACCTGGCCATGCGCCCGGAAATTCAGCTGGACGATTTTGCAACCGTCATGGACCAGTACATGGCCGACTCCATGCTCCCCACGCTGGAGGTTTACACGGAAGGCATCTTCACCGACCGTACCTATCTTGATGAATATGTTGCCTTTCTGGCCACCAAGACCAACCCGCCCGCGGGCCTCGCGGGAGAAGCTGCAACAAGGTAAAGGAATCACCATGTCCAACACCGTTCCGGCAGTCGAGGTACAAGGGCTGCACAAGAGGTTTGGAAGCACCACCGCCCTGGCAGGGTTGAACCTGCGGGTGGATCGGGGCACCGTCGCAGGATTCCTGGGACCAAACGGCTCGGGCAAGTCCACCACCATCCGCATCCTGCTGGGTCTTTTGCGGTCCGACGGCGGCAGCGCAAGCCTGCTGGGCGGCGATCCCTGGCGTGACGCCGTCGAGCTTCACCGGCGCATCGCCTACGTGCCCGGCGATGTCAGCCTGTGGCCCAACCTGACCGGAGGGCAGGCCATCGACATCCTCTCCAAGTTGCGCGGCGGCGTGGACAATGCCAAGCGCGACAGTCTGCTGGAGCGTTTTGAGTTGGACCCCACCAAGAAGGCGCGCAGCTATTCCAAGGGAAACCGGCAAAAGGTGGCCCTCGTTGCCGGGCTGGCCTCCAACGCGGAACTGCTGATCCTTGATGAGCCGACGTCGGGCCTGGACCCGCTCATGGAGCAGGTCTTCACGGACTGCATCCGCGAGATGAAGGCGCAGGGTCGCAGCGTGCTGCTCTCCAGCCACATCTTCGCCGAGGTCGAAAAGCTGTGTGACACCGTCACCATCATCCGCGAGGGCAAGACGGTGGAGGCCGGCCGGCTGGACGAACTGCGACATCTGCACCGCACCGTGGTCACCGTCCTGCTGGACCGCGACGCATCCGTGCTCGGCGGCGTTGCCGGCGTGAACCAACTCGTCACGGACGGCAACCACGCCACGTTTACTGTGGGCGAGGCCGAACTCGGCGGCGTGCTCGCTGCCATCTCCGCGTTCAATCCGCGCCAGCTCGTCTCAAGCCCACCGTCCCTTGAGGACCTGTTCCTGCGCCACTACGGCGGCGTTGCTTCCTCAAGCACGACGGCGGCCGGCAGCACCGGGACGGACGGCACCAAGGCGGCCGGCGCCACCGGGACGGACGGCACCAAGGCGGCCGGCGCCACCGGGACGGACGGCACCACTGGTACGGACTCAGCCTCGGCGCAGGCAGCGGGTGCGCGATGAGCATCGCGGCCCCCCCGCCTCCACGCCGCTGGGACCCCATCCGCAGCGGGCACCCTGGCCGGATTCGGCCTCTCCGTGCGGTTCATCCTGCGCCGCAACTGGTTGCGCCTGCTGATCTGGGCCCTGGTGCTGGCCATCATGATCCCCATCGTTTATTCCTCCCAGCAGGAGGCCTTTCCCACGCAGGCGGCCAGGGATGCCTACGCCAACGTGGCCAACACCCCGGCCATTGCGGCGATGACAGGTCTGCCGTATGCGGCCGGCAGCCTGGGCGGCATCCTCGTCATCAAAATCTGGATGACGCTCGCCGTCGCCTTGGGCTTTGCCGCGATCTTCCTGGTGACCCGCAACGGCCGCGCCGATGAGGAAGCCGGCCGCACCGAACTGCTGCGCGGCTCCGCACTGGGACGGCACGCCTTCAGCCTGGCGAACTACGCGGTGGTGGGCGGGCTCTGCATCGTCACGGGCCTGCTGATCACGCTGCTGGCCCTGTCCGATAATCTGCCGGCCGCCGGTTCCTGGGTGCTGGGCGGCTCGATCGCCGGCGTCGGGCTGGCCTTCGTCGGTGTCGCGGCACTCTGCGGGCAGCTGAGTTCCTCCAGCCGGGGCGCGAACTCCTTGGGCGTGGCCGTGCTGGCCGTCTTTTATCTGATCCGGGCCGTTGCGGATGTGAACGCGTCCGACACCAAGGTGACCGCCCTGAGCTGGTTCTCGCCGATCGGCTGGGGCCAGAACATGCGTTCGTTCTCCCAAGACACGTGGTGGCCGTTCCTGGCCCTGCTCGCCTTCGCCGCAGCCTGCTGTGTGCTGGCGCTACGCATTGAAACCCGCCGGGACTTGGGCATGGGCCTGCTGCCCGAACGCCGCGGACCGGGTCACGCCACCGCGGTGCTGACCTCACCCATCGGGTTGGCGTTGCGCCTGCAGCGGGCCACCCTGATTTCCTGGCTGTTCGGTGCAATCGTGGCCGGCCTGTTTTTCGGCAGCGTGGCGAAAGCCATGACCACGGTCTTGGACCCGTCAAATTCATATGCCAAGGCGTTCCTCGGCGGCTCACATGACATGCTCAACGGCATCATGGGCATGTTCGTGCTGTTCACCGCCATGCTGGCCGGCGCCTTTGCACTGCAAAGCCTGTCCGGTGCCCGGGCCGAGGAATCCGGCGGACGGCTCGAGTCCCAACTGGCCGGATCGCTCGCCCGCACCGGCTGGCTCGGCGCGCACATCGCCGTGGCCGCCGCGGGTTCTGCCGCGATGCTGCTGCTCGGCGGCTGGCTCACCGGTGTCTCCTCCAACGGTGCCGCAACAGGTGCCGCCATGGCCGCGGCGGCTTTCTCCTACTGGCCGGCCGTGCTGCTGATGATGGGCGTGCTGTTATTTTTGCACGGTTTCCTGCCCCGGCTGAGCGTCAGCCTGAGCTGGGCCGTGTACGGCATCTCTGTGGTGGTGGCCATGTTCGGGCCTTTGTTTTCCCTCTCCGAGGCAACCATCAAGGCCACACCGTTTGGCGCCGTCCCCCGCATGCCTGCAGAGAGCTTCGCCCTGCCGCCGCTCGTGGTCTTGATCGTGATCGCCGTGGTGCTTGGAGTGTTGGGAATCTGGCGTTTCCGGAACCGCGACATCATGGCGGAGTAGCCTGAAAGTGGCAGCCGTCCGGCAGGGACAGCCGGCATAAGACACAGGAGGAATTGTGGAACCGTTGACGTTGGGCCAGGCTTTGGAGCTTGAACACCGGGAAATCGACGGCGGGTTTGAAGCCTATGTGGCGTCGCTGGACGATTCTGCGGGTGTCCAGGCCACGCCCGAGCCTGCGGCCGACGCCGGCCCGCTGATGGCGGCGCTGACCGGGCTGCGCCGCCACATCTACCTCGAGGAAGAGTTCCTGTTCCCGCCGTTGAAGAGGGCGGGGCTCATGGGTCCGATCTTCGTCATGCTCCGCGAGCACGGCTTGTTGTGGAAGCAGCTGGACGCCGTGGAATCATTGTTCCAGGGCTCCGCCGATGCCGGGGAAATGCGCCTGGCCTGCAACGATCTGCTCGCCCTCCTCAGCGATCACAATGCCAAGGAAGAACCCATTATTTACACGCAGGCCGATGAGATCCTCGGTGCCGAAGCCAGTGGTGAACTGCTGAAATTCCTTGACCAAGGCACGACGCCGGAGGGCTGGGCGGCCAGCGCAGCCTGAGTCCGGCGGCTGGCTTTCTCAGGTGGCTGGCCGGGTGCCGGTTTCATAGGCTGAGAACGTTTCCGCCGCCTCGTCCAGGAAGTCATCGACCTGATTTTCGTTGTACCCCTTGAAGAACTTGATGGGGGTAAAACGGGCCTGCATGATGTCCGCGGCTGCGAGTCCGCCGGCCAGGCCGGCCTCCCATTTTTCCATTGCCTTGCGGACCGACTTCACAAACTCGTCCACCTCAGGAATTGCATAGCCCTCATGCAGCCTGGTCGTGGCGAAACTGATACTGGCAATATCCGAACTGTGCATGGCGCTGCCTTTACCGTCGGGCGGAACACGCTGCTCCGCATCGGTTGTTCCAAGGCCAGCTTAAGCCACAAGTCGGCAAATTTCCTTAGTTCTGCTCCAAAACGCCCGCGCTCAGGCGCCTAACGCGCCACTTCTGGCCCTCACCCGGCCGCCGCAGCCAAAATTGTCTTGGCCAAGGGTCCTCCGGTCACAGCCCCAAGGTCTCCATCTTCGACGAAGACGGCCACGGCAACATCACCCTGTGCGGCAATGACCCATGAGTGGGTGCGTGGCGGGGTCTCGGTGCCGTATTCGGCGGTTCCGGTCTTGCCGATTGCCTCGGCTCCGGGCAGGTCGGCCAGGTTGTCAAGGTAGCCATCGGTGACGACCGCACGCATCATGGTGCGCAGATCGCCGGCTTCCTCCCCTGTCAGGGCTGCTCCCTCTGCTGGCTTGACCTTACCGTCGTGTCCGTCAACCAGCACCGGGGCAACCGCTTCACCTTTGACCGCGGAGGCCATCAACGCAGCCATGGACAGTGGTGAAACCTGTATCTTTCCCTGTCCGATCATGGACGCGGCATGCTCCGTGCCGGCGGAGTCCCGCGGGACAGCTCCCATGAAGGCCTGCAATCCAAGGTCATTGCTCATGCCAATTCCCAGCGCGCCCGCCGCGTCCGCCAGACCGGTCTGGGGCAGCTTCTCAAATTGGGAGACGAAGGCTGTGTTGCAGGAATGCGCGACGGCAGTTGTCAAGGACACTTCGCCTGTCGCCTCGGGTGCGTAGCCTGGGGCGTTCAGGAACTTCTTGCCATCCGCGACGTACTCAGGGGAACAAGTCACCGTTGACTCCGGGGTCATTCCCAAGCGAAGCAGGCCAAGGGAGGTGGCTATCTTGAACGTTGATCCGGGGGCATATTGGCCCAGGAATGCCGTGTTGTACCCCTGACTGTCGGGGCCGTTGGCCGATGCCAAAATAGCCCCCGTGGATGGCCGCATGACCACAACGGAGCTCGGTGATGTCACATCAGCCAAGGCATCCTCGGCGGCGCTTTGCAGGCCCGGCACCAACGTGGTCTTCACATCGGTGCCGTTGACGGGGTCGCTCGAGAAGAGGACGGTCAAAGGTGCGTTGGGATCCTCGGGTGAGGTCCCGGCGTCGTCCGTGGGGGAAGCGGTGGCATCCTCCGCAGCATCCTTAGCGGCGGGAACGGCACTGATGGTCACGCCCCGGGTGCCGGAAAGCTGGTCGTTGAATGCAGCCTGCAGGCCTGCCGAGCCAACAACTTGTCCCGCAACAATCTTGCCCTCGGATTTTTCAATGTCCTCGGCCGTGGCTTCATGGACGGTGCCAAGAATGGCTTGGGCAAAGGTGCGCGAGGGTGCCAGCGGCAGGGTGGAAGCCGTGGCCAGGACACCCTTGATGGCGTTGAGCTGCTCCTGATTCAGCTCATTGAACGCGTCCTCACGCAAGGTGATGGCGTCGACAAAGGCCACGGGCCCATACGCCTTGACCTTGTCAAGGTAGCCTTGTTCGTCGATTCCCAGCACGTCGGCCAGAGCCTTGGCCGAGGATTCAGCTGTTTCTTCACTGAGGCCGTCCTTGTTGATGCCGACGATGCGCACCGGACGGGCCTTCACAATTGCTTCACCATCGGCGGAGAGGATCTGGGCTCGTTGGCCATAGCTGCTGGCCAGCTTGAACCGCTCGCCAGACTTGAGCTTGGGTTCGACCATTTCCGGGGACCAGGTGATGATCCAGCCGTTCCCATCGCGCTTCATGTCGGCGCCGGTGGCATACGTCCATGGCTTGTCCAGGTCGGGGAGCTTCCAGGAGTAGTTCAGTGAAACACGGGCCGTGTCCTCGGTGACGGCGACGCTGCCAACGCTGACATCCGGCCAGACAGGGTCGATGCTCTCGGCGAGCCCGGTCAGCTCCTTTTGGACGTCGGCCGTTGCCTTGTCGAAACTCAAGTCTCCCACTGTGTGGCTGGCAAGTGCCTTGGCCAGTGCAGCGGCTGTTGCCGTCCCGTCGTCCTTGGGAGAACAAGCTGTCCCACCAAGTACGAGACCGAGTGCGAGCAGAAATACTGTGACGCGACGAATCATGAGCTCCCTGACGTTGTTTGTCTTTCAGCCTAGCGCCCCACACGGTGTGGCCCCTGCCGCGGCGGCCACGCGCCGTGAACATCTGGCCATTCGGCTTACCCGGCAAACAGTTAGGCGCGGCGCTTGTGGAGAGACTTGTTGATGAGTTTCTTGAGCCATTTGGGGTACATGGGTCGTTGCGGGTCGGTATTCAGTGGTGGTTGGTAGGTGCCGCTGGGTGCGATCCAGCCGACGCGGCCATCGTCGGTGACTTTGGCGGTCCAGCCGCGTAGTTTGATGCCATGGCGTTCGGGTTCGTTGATGCTGCGACGTTCTCCGCGCCGGTTTTTGTCGTCTTTGAAGTGCTTTAGGGTGTGGTGGCGTTTGCAGGCCGCGCGCAGGTTTGTCAGGGTGGAGGCGCCGCCGAACTCGAAGGCGCGCAGGTGGTCGAGTTCGGTGTCCATGACAGGGTTTGGACAGTTCGGGACGTAGCAGCCTCCGGCGAGTGCTTGCAGCACGGCTTTCTCTGCCGCTCGGAGTATGTAGCGTTCTGGTTGCAGTGGCAGGGCTTCGCCGCTGATCGGGTCGGTGAGCACGCGCAGGAACGAGGAGGAATGGGCTAGGAGTTTCCGGGCGATTTCTGCTGGGACGGGTCCGCCTTGCGGGCCGGCGAGTTCCCCTGGTTCATCGGTAATCCCCAACAGCCCCAGGTAGGGTACCGTGACGATCACCAGGGCTTCGGGCAGGGGCGGATCGGTCAGGACCTTTGAGTGGGCCAGCTCCTGAAGCTGCTGTTGGTATTCGGTTTGCGGGTCTTCGGGAATCCCGTCAACGATCCACCCCACCAGCCCGGACCCGTCCCCGACCAGTTCCCCCGCAAGTGCCTCTGCCGGTTCCTGTCCACCATCTCCGGCAACCTGCGAAGAGGAGTTGTCGGCGTCCTGTGCGCTGTGGGAGCTGTTGGATCCGTTGGAGCCCAGCGGTGCGATGAAACTGTCGGCTGGAACTGTGGGTTCAGCGTGGGCGGGCAGAACTGTCCCCTCCGCCAAGGTTTCCTGGCGGTGGCTGGATGAATTGGAGGTGCTAACGGATGGGCCAGAGGGGGTAGGGGCACGCTGCCCGGTGGACGCGGTGCCGCTGGTCCCTAGGTCCTCAACGGTGCTGGTGCTGATTTTCTGGTCGGGACCGTCACCGGCCACGATGTCCTTGCTGCCCCGCTCGTGTGACCAGGGAGGCACATCGAATTGCTCGACCAGCGATACCTCGAAGGCGCAGGCCTGCCCCAAGGACGACATGCCCGGCTCGCTTGAACTGCCCGGCTTAGTTGACTTGCCGGGGTCGGCCGTAGCCTGAGCCCCTTTCGCAGGCCACGGAGCAGTTCCGGAATCTCCGAACACCGGAGGCGACCCACCCTTTGCGGTGCCGGTGCCAGTATCGGTGCCAGTGCCAGTGCCGGTGTCTGAGGCGCCGGTTGAGCCCGCCGGGCACAGGGGCAGGTCCTGGCCCAGGAGCAGGATCGCGGCGATGTCGGCCCGCAGCTGATCGAGGGTCCTGTATTCCCGGCAGTCCTGGCCGGTGCCGAAGGCGTCTGCTGCGTGCTGCGCGCGGTGGGCCTCGGCCTTGATGGCGCGGGCCAGGCGGGTGCAGTGCGTGTAAATCGCGGAGGCGCTGACCGTAGGGAGGTGCATGGTCAGCCAGGACATGCCGTCTTTGCCGGGGTCGCAGCTGATGGTGCGTTTGCGAAAGGCTTCCTTGGTCCGGGTTGCCATGGTTTCCGGGTGCATTTTCTCCCGCGCCCGCCGGGCCTTCCCGGCAAAGGAGGCCGCCGTCGTGTTCTCTGCCAGCACCAGCAGCCGGGCCTCCAGAAGGGTCGCATCCTCAACGGTTGTCGTGGGGGTTTCCTGCAATGTACGGACTTCGTCGTTGATGATCGTTGCGTGATGCCAGGAAAGTTCCCCAGCCTCCAACGCGGCCAACACCTCGGGGCGTTCCTTGACCAGTACCACGCTGTGATACTCCAGGGCTGCTGCCGTACGTTCGGGGATGCCGAGGGTTAGTGCGATTTCCGTCGCTGTGGAGGAAGCCGCGATCCCGTCTTGCCAGGTGTCCAGTCCCAGCAGTTCAGCCTCCACACCGGCTGCCCCGACGGCACGGGCAATCAAGCGTGCTTTGGCCCCGTCGAGCGCGTCCTCGTGGCGTTTAATCTCAGCCAAGGATGCCATCGCGGCGTCATAGGCGTCTTGTGCCACGGAGAGCTGGGTCACCGGCAGCGGATCAGGTACCGGATAGACGGGACGTTCGGGCAAGCCCGCCAGCTCAACATTGTCAGACCCAAAGTGTTCAATGGAAGGAAGAGCACGAGTCAACGCAGCCAGCAGTGCCACCACATCCTGTGTGGCCCCACCACCCCGGTCCCCGGGGAACTGCTCCCGAATACTCATAACAACAACAATACGCTCATCGTAATCAGACCGCAATACTTTCTAGAATAATACTTCTAATAATGTTATGGAAACCACGACAAACCCGGCCACGCGCTGAGCCCAAACCATGCTGGAGCGTCGGGAAAAACACCCCCGAACGCGCTGGAGCCTCGGAACGAGGCGACCTTGGGTCTCGGCGCAGGTCCATGGGCGGGGGAGGGAAGCGACGTCCCGAGAAGCACAGCCAACACGGCCGGCGATCGGCGCTTAACGCACGAACCGCCGTCGACCATTAAGGTCAATGGCGGCACGGTCCCGCCGGGCGCGTCGGACGGGCTGGCGAGAGGCAATCAGCCCATGCGCACGTCGATGGTTCCGGGTGCATCGGGGTTGAAGACGAGGCGGCGGTTGGCGATCTTGTCGGTGAAGAAGCGGTCGTGGCTGACCACGAGGACGGCGCCGGGGAAGTGCAGCAGCGCCCGTTCCATGACCTGCGTGCTGGACATGTCGAGGTGGTTGGTGGGCTCATCGAGCACCAGCACGGAGGCGCCGGAGAGCAGGCACTGGGCCATGGCGACGCGGGCGCGCTGCCCGCCGGACAGCGCACCGATGCGCTGTTTCAGGTCAGCCTCGGAGAATTGGAACATGGCCAGGAAGCGGTTGACGGACTTCTTCGTGGCGGTCAGGGCCAGGCTGTCGGGCATCGCGTTGACGGCGTGGGTGACAGTGTCGTCAGGGTCCAGCTCGTCCAAAACCTGGTTGTAGGAGACGAGCCCGCCGCCCTTGGCCCAGGCGACGTAGCCGGAATCTGCCGGCTCCTCCCCCGTCAGGGCGCGCAGCAGCGTCGACTTGCCCGAGCCGTTCGAGCCCAGCACCACAATCCGGTTGCCGCGGCGGATCTCAAAGCTGAGGTCGCTGAACAGCGTCCGGTCGCCGTACGACTTCGTCAGCGATTCCACCCGACACAGCACATCCTTGACGTGCAGCCCCCCGTAAATCTCGGTGATGATCTTGTCCACCGGTCGCGGGGCGCGCGATTTCTTGATCTTGGAAAGTTTCGAATCCAGCCCCTTCGACGCAGCCTTGGAGGCCTCGCGCCTATCGGAAATCCCCTCGGCCTCAAAGGCGAGCAGCTCAGATTCGTGCATGAACTGGCTCTCCAGCGTCTTCAGCCGGAACTGCTTGGCCACCACGTATTCGCTGAAGCTGCCGGGATATTCGTGCAGGTGGAAGTTTTCCACCTCGATGATGCGTGTGACCACGGCGTCAAGGAATTTCCGATCGTGCGAGACGATGATCGCCGCGCCCTGGAAGTTCTTGAACCAGCCTTCCAGCCATTCCACACCGGCCACGTCAAGGTAGTTGGTGGGCTCATCGAGCAGCAGGACGTCGGGGGCCTCGAGCAGGATCTTTGCCAGGGCTGCACGGTTGCGCCACCCTCCGGACAGCTCGTCGATCGCACACACGCGGTGGGCCTCGTTGAAGCCCAGCGTGGTCAGGACCTTGTCGATGGAGCGCTGGTAATCCCAGCCGTCAAGCCTGTCCATGTCGGCAAAGAGCTCGGACTGTCGGTGAATCAGTCGGTCCATGTCGCTTTCCGAGGGATCCGCACCGAGCGCCGCGTCAATCTCCGCGAGCTCAGCCTCAATCTCCTTCACATGCGCAAACACGTCCTCCAGCACCTCAAGGATGGTCTGCGCGCCGTTCAACTCCGAGAACTGTGAGAAGTAGCCGATTTTCGTGCCGAGTTCCACACTGACGGTGCCAGTGTCGGGCTCCACCTGGTCCATCACGAGCTTGAGCAGCGTTGACTTTCCGGAACCGTTGCGCCCGATCAGGCCAACCCTGTCCCCCGCCTCCAACTTAAAAAACGTCTCGCGCAGCACCTGGACCTTGTCGAAGCGCACGGAAACGTCATTGAGGCGGATCAAGCTCATGGGTGTGGTCCTTTTGTAGCGGGAGTGGGGCACGAAAAACACCCAAGCCCAGTTTACCGGCAGGCGAGGGGGCCTCGGTGGCGCGTGCCGCCGTCGTGCTTTAGGGATCCGTACTTTAAGGACAAGTACGACGGCGGCACCTGGGTGGGGCGGGCAGGGCTCCTTCCGCCGTGGCCGGCCTGCGCAACTTTCCCTGGCGGCTTGCAGCCAACAGTGCCAGTGTTGGCCCATGGGAACAATGATTGATTTTGCGGCGGCGGGACAGGAATTCCAGGCATACCGGTCGGAGCCGTCGGGCCCTGCACAGGGTGCGGTGCTGGTGATCCACGAAATTTGGGGGCTCACCGCGCACATCAAGGACGTGGCGGACAGGTTTGCGGCCGAAGGCTACCTCGCGGTGGCGCCCGACCTCATGGGCTTGGCTGGTTTGGACGCCGTGCTGCTGGCCGAATTGGGTGAACGGCGGGCCGATCCCGCGGCACAGGCCGAAGCCCAGCCCAAGCTTCGGGCCGCCACAGCGCCCCTGAACTCCCCGGAAAGTGCGGCGCAAATCAAGGCAGGCGTGGCCGCAGTCTTCAACTATTTGGAGGCAACACCGGAGGGCGCAGGACGGACAGCGGCGGTTGGTTTCTGTTTTGGCGGGACGTACGCGTTTGCCCTGGCTGTGGAGGAGCCACGGCTGAAGGCGGCCGTGCCGTTTTATGGCCACGCCGGCTATGCAACAGCCGAGCTCTCCGCCATTGCGTGCCCCATCTTGGCGTTTTACGGCGCGGACGATGCCGGCCTGATGGCGTCCCTGTCGGATCTTGCGCACCGCATGCAGGAAGCGGAGGTTGACTTCCGTCCCACCGTTTTCCCTGGCGCAGGCCACGCGTTTTTCAACGACGCCAACCCGTCCATGTACCGCCAGGAAGCCGCCGCCACTGCATGGGGGCAAACGCTGGCGTTCCTGGAAAGCCAACTCTCCCGGGATTAGCGCCGTGCCAAATGCATCGTCGGCGCACATCGTTCGACGCCGAGTCCCGCCTCCACACCGGCCGCCGCCGCACCCGCCCGGTCCCACTGTGCACGGCCGCCCCGGCCGCTGTGCACCACCACGGCAGCAGACTGTACCGTTGGGGATAGTGAGTGCGGCCGCCAACGAGGAGCGGTCCAATGATTGGATGGAGAACACATGAGCACGCCGATTCGCATTGGAATTGCCGGTTACGGAAACTTGGGCCGCGGGGTGGAGGCAGCCATTGCCAAGAACGCCGACATGACGCTCGTAGGAATCTACACCCGCCGCAACCCGGTCGAGCTGACCCCGCTGAACGCGGGCGCATCCGTGTTCTCCATGGACGACCTTGTCGGCCATGCAGGCGATGTTGATGTGCTGATCCTGTGCGGCGGCTCAAAGTCAGACCTGCCGGAACAGGGCCCGGCACTGGCCGCACTGTTCAACACGGTTGACAGCTTTGACACCCACGCCCGCATCCCGGAGTACTTCGCCGCCGTGGACGCTCCCGCCCAGGCTGCGCAGAAGACCGCGCTGATCTCCGCCGGCTGGGACCCGGGCATGTTTTCGATCAACCGCGTCTACGGCGAGGCGCTGCTGCCCGACGGCGACACCTACACGTTCTGGGGCCGGGGCCTGAGCCAGGGCCACTCGGACGCGATCCGCCGCGTCGACGGTGTTGCCGGAGGCGTGCAGTACACGCTGCCCTCGGAAACCGCGATTGAAGAGGTGCGCCGCGGCTCGCGCCCCGAACTCACCACCCGCCAGAAGCACACCCGCGAATGCTTCGTGGTGCTCGACGACGGCGCCTCCGAGGACGCCGTCCGCGCCGAGATCGTGGGCATGCCGCACTACTTCGACCAGTACGACACCACGGTGAACTTCATTTCCGCCGAAGAGCTGGCCCGCGACCATGCAGCCATGCCGCACGGCGGTTTTGTCATTCGCAGCGGCAACACCACGGATGGGCACGCCCAGGTCATCGAATACTCGCTGGCACTGGAAAGCAACCCCGAATTCACCTCCAGCGTGCTGGTTGCGTACGCCCGCGCCGTGCACCGCATGAACGCTGCCGGTCAGTTCGGCGCCAAGACCGTATTCGACGTGGCCCCCGGCCTGCTCTCCCCCAAGTCCGCCGCGGACCTCCGCGCCGAACTGCTGTAACCGCCCCGCCATTTCTCATCGAGTACGCAGTTGTTGGACCGATTTCGTTCAGGAATGCGCTTGCCGGTCCAACAACTGCACACTCGAATTGGGTAAACCGCCGGAGGGGAGGAACACACCGTGAATGAAGTGCTGGGCAGCATCCTGCCGCTGAGCATGGGCGTGGCGCTGGGCCCGTTCCCCATCATCATGATTGTGTTGCTGCTGGGATCGGCACGCCCGAACGCCAACGGGCTGGCGTTCCTGTCCGGCTGGGTTGTGGGCCTGGCGGCGATCGTCGCCGTCCTCACCTTCGCCCTGGACGCCCTGGACGGCGCGGGCAACGACCCTGGCCCAATGGCCGGCGTCGTGCGGATCATCCTCGGCTCCGCCCTCCTGGTCATGGCGGCGCGCAAGTTCATCAAGCGTTTTGGCACGTCCGACGCCGGACCCCTCCCCCGCTGGATGGCTTCCGCTACCAGCTACTCACCTGGGCGAAGCGCCGTGATGGGGCTGACCCTGTCGGCCGCAAATCCCAAGAACTTTGCGATTACTGCCGCAGCCGGCGTCACCATCGGCGCCGCGGACCTCAGCCTAAACGCTGAGATTTGGGCTATGTCCGCGTATATCGTGTTTGCCTCCTTGACGGTGTTGGTGCCTGTCGCGGTCTACCTCATTGCACCGCGCAAGGTGGCAGTGCCGCTGCGCGCCGTTATGCAGTGGCTGCAGGTCAACCACTCGATCATGACGGGACTGCTGCTTGTGGTGTTTGGATTCATCCTGATCGGCAACGGGCTCGGCAGTTTCTAACGGTGGGCCTTCGCGGCCGTCCGGGTGAAGGTCCAGCGCAGGATAGGTTCCGCCAGGCCGCCCAGCAGCAACAACCAACGGGCGGTGGCCTCAACTGTGATGTTCCGGGCGTTGCGTCCGATGCCGAGCGCCAGACCAGCAGGGACGTGCTTGACGGCGCCGGAGATGGCGGCGGTCGCCGGCAGCTTGCGCGGATTCTCCGCTGCAAAGCCGGGGTGCCATACAAAACCGCGGGTGGCGTATTCGCTGTGACATCGGCCGCCTCCCACAGGACACCCTGGCCGGCGGCCGCCGCTGCCCGCTCAAGCCCCGCCGAACCGCGAGCAATCAGCGAAACCCGGGCTCCGGCGTCGTGCGCTGCCTTGGCAAAAGCCGCACCTACCTCCTGTCAACCGCCGGTGATGATCACATCCGCGCCCTCAGCTTCGTCATGGCTTGAGTTTAGTTGGCGACTCAGGCGGTCATGGCCTGGCGGAGCACGTCCACATCATGCGCGTCCAGGAGTACGAGTCCTCGCCTGAGCTGGTAGCCCCAATTGGGTTCCGCGGTGAGGTGGAGCCGGTCCCGCACGCCAGCCAGGCCAACCGGGATTGTGGGCAGGTACGCGACGTGGCGGCGGAACGGCTTGAAATCGCCTTCCTCTGCCTGCCAAATTTCATCGTCGGACACTGTCCCGAAGGCGGTGAACTGCTGGAGCGGCACCTTGTCCCCCATCCGCTCGATGGGCGAATAGTAGATCAAGGTGTCGCCGGCGTGCATGCGCGCCAGACCGACCCTCTGGCCGTGGCCGATCTGCGCGATGCCCAGCGCAACCGCCCGCCGGACATGCTCAGCGGAGACCACTCCCAGCCAGGCACTCATGGGGCGGTCCCCAGCTGCCATGAACTCCACCATTCAGGCTTTATCATGAACCGTGATGAGGTAGCCGTCCGGGTCCGCGAAGGTGAAGGTCCGGCCGAACGGCCCGTCAGTCGGCGCCGAGACGATCCGTGTTCCAGCGACAGCAAGATTGTCGTGAATTGTCTGCACATCCGAGGCACGCAGCCACACGGACATGCCAGCACCGGGCTGTTTCATTGTTGCAAGATCAACCCCGGGCAAGGGCTCACGCACGGCAAACGGGATGGTGCCGGTGTCAAAGACGACGGCGTGGGGCGGCGCACCCTTGGCCCGCACGAGCCCAAGCTCCGTCTCATAGAAACTCGCGGACAGTTCAAGGTCGCGCACCTGCAGGGAAATGAAATCCGGGCCGCTGACAGCCATGTGTTGCCTCCTCTTTAATGTCAAGGTATTGACATCCTAAATGTATGTCAGAATATTGACATGAGTCAAGTAGGTGCCGGAGTAGATCTGGAAACGTCACTGGGATATTTGCTGAAGCAGGCGCACAGCGCACTGCGGTCCGCCATGGACGGCGCGTTGCGCCCGCTCGGGCTGACCGTGCCGCAGTACGCCTGCCTGGAGTTGCTCGCGCAGCGGCCGGGCCTGTCCAATTCCGAGCTGGCACGAGGCGCCTTCGTCTCGAGGCAGTCGATGAACGTACTCTTGCAATCGCTCGAGCGGGACGGCCTGGCATCCCGCCCCGAGCAGGCTGCCACCGGCAGGGCACTTCCTGCCCGGCTCACAGCGCTTGGCCACGAGCGCCTGCTGGCCGCGAGCGCTGTCGCACATGCGGTGGAGAGCAGGATGGGCAGCGGGCTCTCGTCCCCCGAGCAGGCCCAATTGCGGCAGCTGCTGGGCTCGTGTGTTGCAGCGCTTGCCGAGCCGGCCGCACCACCCCGGTGACCCCAAGACCGCCGCAGCCAGCGCACGGATGGTGTGTGCCGACGTCGTGCATTCCAGAAAAGAGTCTTTGCGTTCTTGACCCACGTCAAGGCGGCGGCGCGCGGAACGCGATGTAGTGGTGAGACAAGCACAACCCACAGAAAGGCACATCATGCGCACCGCCAAATTTGAGACTGAACCGTTCACCTGCCCGTCGTGCATCACGAAGATCGAGAGTGTTGTCGGCAAGATGCCCGGCGTCGAGGAAACCAAGGTCATGTTCAACTCCGGCAAGGTCAAGGTGACGTTCGACGACGGACTGGTCACCGCCGAGGCGATCGCCAAGGCCATCACGGATCTCGGTTACCCGGTCCTGAAGCACAAGGTCGCGGCATAGCCTCCCGGGACACGGCCCGCGGAAATAGCTGGTTGACTGTGGACATGGCACAACATTCTGCAGTCCAAGGGCACGCTCCACTGGACGTTCTGGTGGGGCGTGTCCCCATTTTCAGCCAGCTGGCACCGGAGGAGCTCAAGGACATTGCCGGGCGGGTGAGGCTGCGACACCACCCGCGCAACGAGCAGTTGTACGGTGCCGGGGAGAACAATCCGCACCTGATGATCATCCACAGCGGGCATGTGAAGATTTTCCGGATCACTGAATCCGGTCACGAGCAGCTCATCAGGGTCCTCGGCGAGGGTGATTTTCTCGGCGACATGAGCTTCATCAGCGGCGCCGCCACCGACCACTTCGCCACCACGCTGGAGGTGGCTGAGATTTGCGTGCTGCACCACGACGACCTGCGCGACTACCTGCTGCGCTTCCCCACCGTGACGTACAAGATGCTGGAAACCCTGAGCAGCCGGCTCGAAAGCACCGAACGCCAGGTGAGCATCCTGGCCGGGGAGGATGCCGAACACCGCATCGCCGCCTACCTACTGGAACTGTCAGACAAGCACCCCACGGCGAAGTTTGCGCTGCCCATCGCGAAGAAGGATGTGGCATCGTTCCTGGGGCTGACCCCTGAAACACTCAGCCGCAAGCTGGCCCAATTCGAGTCTGCCGGCTGGCTCCGCCTGCATCCGCGCCGCATCGTGGAACTGCTGGACGTGCCGGCGCTGCACAAGCTGTAGGCCGGGACGGGCCACGCGGCGGGGGTTGCCGGCCGAGGACAGTCATGTCCTTTTGGCTAGTCTTGTGATTTCTTGAGTCATGATCGGGAATCAAGCGGCTCTCAATCAAAGACAGCTGTTTCCTTTTTCAGCTTCCCCAAGAAACCCTGCAAAGCATTCCGCTGGAATTGACCCCGGTCAAGGCGCCTTCCGGCGATGCGGGCAATTCTTGACGTATCGGTGGGAAACCCCCGCCGGCACACAAGCCAAGGAGCATCATGACTGGCAGGACCAAAGCCCGGATCGCCGCCGCGACCGGCATCATGCTGATCGCCGCACTGACGTTCCACCTCTTCGCCATGCCGGTGCCCCGCGACGTCCTATTGTTCGTCTCGGCCGTCACCGCCGGCGTCCCCACAGCCATCCGCGCGTTCCAGGCGCTGCGCCACAAGGCGTTCAGCATCGACCTGCTCGTGACCATCGCCGTCGTCGGCGCCCTCATCATCGGCGAGTTTGTCGAGGCCGCTGTGGTCTCCTTCCTGTTCATCTTCGGCGCCTGGCTCGAGGCCCGCACGCTGGAGAAGACGCGCCGCTCGCTGCGGGACCTGGTGGACATGGCGCCGCAGGAAGCGCAAGTCATGCGCGACGGCGTGTCCGTCACCATCAGCGTGGACGACGTCGTTACGGGCGACCATGTGGTGGTCCAATCCGGCGGCCAAATCCCCGTGGACGGCACCATCATCTCCGGCCAAGCCCTGGTCAACGAGGCAACCATTACGGGCGAGCCGGTACCCGCGTCCAAAACGATTGGCAACAAGGTCTACGGCGGCACCATCGTGGACAACGGCTTCATCGGCATGACCGCCGAGCAGGTGGGCGACGACACCACCTTCGCGCAGATCATCGAACTCGTTGAAGAGGCGCAGGAATCCAAGACGAAGGCGCAGCGCTTCCTCGACAGGTTCGCACAAATTTACACGCCGGCCATTGTGGTGCTGGCCGTCATTGTGCTGATCTTCAGCCGCAATGTGGAGTTCGCGCTGACGTTCCTGGTCATCGCCTGCCCCGGGGCCTTGGTCATCTCCACCCCGGTTTCCATGGTTGCGGGCCTCGGCAACGGCGCCCGCCACGGCGTCTTGGTCAAGGGCGGCGACGCTCTGGAGCGCTTCTCCAAGATCGACGCCATGGTCTTCGACAAGACGGGTACCCTCACCGTGGGCCGTCCCGAGATCACCGAGATTTTCCCGCTTGGAATGAACGACGCCGACACCGTCCTGTTGCTTGCGGCCCACCTTGAGCTTGCTTCCGAACACCCGCTCGGAAAGACGATTGTGGATGAGGCCCGCAGGCGCGGACTCGACGTCACGATCCAGCCCACCGAGGTTGAGGTCATCAAGGGCGGAGGCATCCGTGGCAAGGTTGACGGGCACACCGTGGCCGTTGGCTCACGCCGGGTGCTCGCCAGCATGGGCGTTGATCTGCCTGCTTCAGCCGCCGACCATGCGGTGCTGCGGGAGCAGGGCGGCAACACCGCAGTCTTTGCAGTGCTCGATGGCGAACTGGCCGCAGTCATTTCCATCGCCGACAAGATCCGCCCGGAGGCCAAGGACGCCATTGCGGCCATGCGCCGCAGCGGTGTGAAGAAGTTCTTCATGCTCACAGGCGACAACCGCCACACGGCGGCACTGGTCGCGGCCGAGCTGGACATCGACGAGGTCCGCGCCGAGCTGCTGCCAGCCGACAAGGTCCGCATTGTCCAGGAGATCAAGGACGCCGGACACAGCGTTGCCATGGTGGGCGACGGCATCAACGACGCGCCAGCCATTGCCACGGCCGACGTTGGCCTGGCCATGGGCGCCGGCACGGACGTCTCCATCCAGACGGCGGACGTGATCCTCATGGGCAACCGCTTTGACCAGCTTGTGCACGCGTTCTCGCTGTCCAAGGCGACCGTACGGAACATGAAGCAAAACACCGCGATCGCACTTGGCACGGTGGTACTTCTTCTGACCGGAGTGCTGCTGCAGAAGGTGTTCATGGCAACGGGCATGCTGGTGCACGAGGTCAGCGTGCTGGTGGTCATCATCAACGCCGTCCGCCTGGTCCGGTTCAGGGACAAGCGGGCAGCGGTGCCAACGGCAACAGCTGAACTGCCGCCGTTGGATGAGCAAGACGACTTCCGCAAGGACGAGCTGGCTGCAAGGAACTAGCGGAGCTCCGCAAGCTCGCATCCGTCCCTCGCCAAGACCCCGTGTGGCAGCTCTCGCCGCTGGCTGCGGCAGGATCAATCCTGCCGCTCCCAGACGCACGTGGCGAACCATTAGCTTCCTCGTGCTGCGTCGATCTTGTCCTTGATGTCAGTGAATTTGACGGTGCCATTGCCAAACTCGAAGACGACCGTGGCGGTAGCCAAGGTAGTGTCATCCAACATTTTCTGGGCTATGCCGCACGCAGTGATGGCACCCAGGTTGTCGCCGTCGTTCTCAAGCGCAGTTTCCACGTACAGGACGTCACCGTCCCACCTGGCTTCTCCTTGGAGTGCCGCACCCATGAGCATGGCCACGCCGCTCCGGCTTGTTTCACCATCCTGGGATTTCTTCGCCGAATTATCTTGGGGCTTCTTCTCGGGCGCCGCTTCCTGGGCAGCATCGCCCGCACCCGTTTTGTCCTCAGCTGCCGGGTTGCTTGAGCACCCGGCCGCCCCCAACAGCAGCGATGCGGAAAATACAGCCGCGAAGATTCTTCCTGGAAAGCTTTTTCATGTTGTTTACTTCTCCAAAATATCGATGCAGGCCACGGTGCCGTCCGTGAATTCCATGACCGCTGTTTGGGAGTCTTCCAGCAGCTGGTCCGTCACCATGCAGTTGGTGAAGGCCCGGATGCCGTTCACGTCTTGGTCCTCGGCCAGTTTCACATGCAAGGTCTCCCCCTCCCAGCGGGCTTCCGCGCTCAGTGCGGAGCCTATCGCCATGGCCATGGTGTCCTTGTCGATGTCGCCGCTTCCGGCGTCCTTGCCGGATTCGTCGGACATTTGCTGTTCCGCACTGGCCGGATCCTTGCTTTCCTGGCCCGCCGGCGCAACGCTGCCGGGTGCCGGATCCGGGCCGCCGCCGCAAGCTGTGGCGCCCACGGCAAGCATGGCGGCGAAAGCCACGGCCGTCATCGACTGCATCAATTGCTTCATCATTCCCCCACAAGACCCGTTGGCGGCGGAACCAATGCCCCGCAAGGCAACAGCCTAGGAACCTCAATGAAAGTTTTCTTAAATCCCGCTCCATCAGCCGGACGCAGACCACTCATCGGGAGAAGTTCAGGCTACTCCGGCTTCCCTGTAGAAACCCTCAACATGGGCCGTGACGAGCGCTGAGGCGAGGGGTCCGTCGTCGTTCTTGACCGCTGCAAGAATGGCGCGATGCTCTGCACGCAGGCGCTGCACTGTTGCGTCCCAATCCGGAAGGTTGCCGGTGAGCCTGCTGCCGTAGTCCTTGATGGCCTCGCGCAACGAGCCCAGGATGGCGCTGATGACGACGTTTCCGGCTGCCTGCGCCACGGCAAGGTGGAAGCGGACGTCGAGGTCCAGGAACTCCTCCACGTCAGTGGTGTCATCCATCCGGTCCAGCAGCGACGCAGCCTCGCAGAGGGCAGGGGAATCGGAGCGGGCCTCAGACGCTGCCCAGGATTCCAGCAGGACGCGGGTCCGCACAATGTCGGCAACGGGGAGATGGGAGGTGGCCACATGCAATCGCAGCGCCATCCCCAAGGCCAGGGCCGGATCGGCGATGGCCACGGTGCCGGCGTCGGGCCCGGAACCCACACCCACCCGGACCACACCCATGACCTCAAGGATCCTGATGGCTTCCCGGACGGACGTGCGCGAGACCGCCAATTTTTCGGCCAGGGCCCGCTCGGGCGGCAGCCGGTCTCCCAGCTTCAGGCTGCCGGCTGCGAGCTGGCTCTCGATCCAATTCAGGACAACTTGGTGGGTGCGCATGAATTCATCCTACTTTGTGTGGTTGGACCTTAGTCGTTAGGGTGGAAAGCCAGAGCGGACAACCCCTCTTCCCCAGCCTGGAGGCGCCATGACACACACCATCGAACCCGGCATGCCTGAAGCGGTCGCACTCCCCGCTGCCGCGACACCGTCCGCGCTCAAGCGCCGAATCCCAAAATACTCGGAAATCGCGCCGCTGATGCAGTTCAAGAAACCCGAGTTCAGCCGGGCATCCAAGCTGCGCCGCGCCAGCACCATCTGGGACTTGCGGGACATGGCCAAGCGCCGCACCCCAAAAGCCCCGTTCGACTACACGGACGGCGCCGCCGAGGCGGAAATAACGCTCCGCCGGGCACGCCAGGCGTTTCTGGACATTGAATTCCGGCCCGGCGTGCTGCGCGATGTCTCCAGCATTGATCTGGGCACCGAGATTCTGGGCAGGCATTCAACCATGCCTGTGGGCATTGCCCCCACTGGATTCACCCGCATGATGCAGTCTGAAGGCGAGTACGCAGGCTCCCAGGCAGCGGAAGCCGCGGGCATCCCGTACACGCTCTCCACCATGGGCACCGCCTCCATCGAAGACGTCGCCGCGGCGGCCCCGGACGGACGGAACTGGTTCCAGCTGTACCTGTGGAAGGACCGGGACCGCTCCCTCGAGCTGATCGAACGTGCTGCCCAAGCCGGCTACGACACGCTCATGGTCACCGTGGACACCGCCGTTGGTGGCGCCCGGTTGCGGGATGTGCGCAATGGCATGACCATCCCGCCGTCGCTGACCTTGAAAACTGTGTTGGATGCTTCCTACCGTCCGGCCTGGTGGTTCAACTTCCTGACGCATGAGCCGCTGGCTTTTGCCTCGCTGTCCCGACATTCGGGCACGGCTGAATCCCTGATCAATTCGATGTTTGATCCGACCCTGACGTACGCGGATCTGGATTGGCTGCGGAACACCTGGAAGGGCAAGCTGGTGGTCAAGGGCATCCAGACGGTCGACGACGCCCGGAAGTCAGTTGCCCACGGCGCCGATGGTGTGGTGCTGTCAAACCATGGCGGCCGCCAGCTGGACCGGGCACCCATCCCGTTCCATCTGCTGCCGGAGGTCGCTGCCGCGTTGAAGACAAGTGGCAACAACCCGGCCATCATCCTGGACACGGGCATCATGGCCGGGGCGGACATCATCGCGGCACTGGCCCTCGGCGCGGACTTCACCCTGATTGGCCGCGCCTACCTGTACGGGCTCATGGCCGGTGGACGTGCCGGAGTGGACCGCGCCCTGGCGATCCTGGAGACTGACATGAGGCGCACCATGGCCCTGCTCGGGGTCAGCTCCATTGCGGAACTGACGCCGGAGCATGTGCGGATCCTGCAGGGCTAGCGGCGATTGCTGGTCGAGCTGGTCCAGCTGGTCGAGCTGGTCGAGCTGGTCCAAGGATTTCGACAGGCCCAAGCCGCGGCGCCCAATCAGCGCACGCCCAACTCAGGCGTCGAACAGGCCGCGGACGTCGTCTGCGGTAATGGCGGAGGAGAACATGGCGTCGTCGTCCATGACGGAGGTGAACAGCTTCGCCTTCTTCTCCTTCAGGGCCATGACCTTTTCCTCGATGGTGTCCTTGGCGACCAGCCGGTACACCATGACGTTCTTGGTCTGCCCGATCCGGTGGGTGCGGTCCACAGCCTGGTTCTCGGTGGCCGGGTTCCACCACGGATCCAGCAGGAAGCAGTAGTCGGCCTCGGTCAGATTCAGCCCGAAACCCCCCGATTTCAGACTGATCAGGAACACCGGTGCCTTTCCGGACTTGAACTTCTCAATGACCTCGCCGCGCTTGCGCGTCTTGCCATCCAGATAGGCGTACTCGATCCCGGCCGCGTCCAGCCGCTCGCGCGCCTTGCCCAGGAACGAGGTGAACTGGCTGAAAATCAGCGCCCGGTGCCCTTCCGCCACGACGTCCTCGAGCTGTTCAAACAGCACGTCGAGCTTGCTGGACGGGGTGCTGGCATAC
Source organism: Arthrobacter sp. PAMC 25486 (assembly GCF_000785535.1). Classification (NCBI taxonomy): domain Bacteria; kingdom Bacillati; phylum Actinomycetota; class Actinomycetes; order Micrococcales; family Micrococcaceae; genus Arthrobacter; species Arthrobacter sp. PAMC 25486. The sequence continues at coordinate 2,059,919 of NZ_CP007595.1, forward strand.
TTTACGTCCACCAGGGACGCGTCCAGGCTGAGCATCCGCAACGTGGTGAGCGACTTGAAAATGGCGAAGCGGTTCTTGTCCATGTCGCCCAGCAAACCCATGACCTTTTGGCGCTCGTGCTGCAGGTGGCGCTGGTAAATGGTGCGATGCCGCGGCGCCAGTTCCAGTTCCAGGACCTGCTCCTGCTTGGGCGGCAGTTCCTTGGCCACGGCGTCCTTGGTGCGGCGCATGATCAACGGCCGGATCCGCCGCCGCAACTGCTTGAGCCGTTCCGCGTCGCCGTCCTTCTCCACCGGTTTGCGGTAGTAGTCGGCAAAATTGGTGGGCGACGGGAACAGCCCCGGCGCCGCCACGGCGAACAGCGACCACAGTTCCATCAGGTTGTTTTCCATGGGTGTGCCGGTGATGGCCAGCTTGAATTTCACCGGGAAGGCGCGAGCCATTTGGCTGGCCTTCGTGAGATGGTTCTTCACAAACTGGGCCTCGTCCAGGATCAGCCCCGCCCATTCCTGGCTCGCGTACGCCTCGTTGTCCAGGCGGAAGAGGGCATAGGAGGTAATGACGACGTCGGCCCCGTTCACCAATGCGGCAGCGTCGCTTCCGCTGCGGCGGAGGGTGTCGATGACGGCGGTGGTGTTCAGAGTGGGTGCGAAGCGGCGCGCCTCGGCTTCCCAGTTGGACACCACGGAGGTGGGCGCCACGACGAGGAACGGGCTGGTGCTCTCGTCGGTTCCTGCGTTGCCAGCTATTTTTGGGTTGCCCGTTTCCTTGGCGTGGGTGATCAGGGCCAGGGTTTGCAGGGTCTTGCCCAGGCCCATGTCGTCGGCCAGCACCCCGCCAAGCCCGTTTTTGTACAGGAACGCCAGCCAGTTGAAGCCTTCCTGCTGGTACGGGCGTAGTTCTGCGTGCAGCGTGGCCGGCACTGGGACCGCGGCAACTTCCTGCAATGCAAGGAGCCCGCTGACCGACTTTTCCCAGGCCGCGGCTTCTTCAACGCTGGTGGAGAGTTCCTTCAGTTCTTCCCACAGCCCTGCCTGATAGCGGCTGATGGTCAGTGATTCGCCTGGTTCCTGGAGACTTTTTGCCTCCTCGATGAGCCGGCGCAACTGCTGAAACTCGGGCTGGTCCAGCGCAAAGTAGTGGCCGTTGGGCAGCATCAGGTGCTCTTCGTCCGTAGCCAGCGCCAGGAAAAGCTCGCCGAAGGGAATTTCCGTCCCGTCCAAGGTGACCGTGACGCCTAAATCAAACCAGTCGCCGTCGGTGGTTCCCTTGGTGCTGATACCAATCTGAGGCGTGCCCGTCAGCTCGGTGTAGTCAGGAGCCGAACCGGTGGTGTCCACTCGGACGTGGTCGACTCCTGCCAGAGCGGGCATGGCGACGTTGCTGAAGCGGGCCGCAGCCACGTTTTTCAGGTGGACCGGTTCATTGCTGCCCGGATGGAGGGTGGGTGGGTGGGGGAAGGAATCCCCAGTGGCTTCCGGAAAATCGGCGAGCGCCTGGACAACGGTCTCCAGCAGTCTCGCCTCGAAGACGAGATCGCGGTTGCCGGTTCCGTCGCCGGTCATGGGGTGCCGGATAACCTGCTCCCCCACGGTGTATTCCCAATGCCAGTGCAGCTCCAGGGACGGTGTTTTGCCGGCGTCCTGCTTCGGCGCCTGGGCAGCGCCCTTGCCGCGACGGGCCGTCTTTGCGGCCGGCACCGCGGCCACATGTGTCACAGTCAGGACGAGTTCGGGATCACGAATTTCCGGCAGTCCCGCCGTCCCCTCACTGGGGCGCACGTCCATGGTGCTGCGCAGTTTCGGATAGTAGAGCTCCAAAAAGCGTTCCCGCGCGGGCGCCGGAATATCCACCGTGGACCGGGAGTCGACCAGCCTGCTGAGGGATTCCCCCATGGCGCCGTCCACCTGCGCAAAGTGCACCGTCCGCTGGGACAGCATGCTGCCCGGATCCTTACCGGCATCCCACCAATACAGTCCGTGCGCCGGCGAGCCCAGGGTGCCGATCCTCGACGGATCCAGGACGACGTCGTTGCCGTGGGCCAGCGGGACCAGGCGGATGCCGCCGTCGGGCATGGCAAGAATGTCTGTGCTGACCGTGGCTGCGGCTTCCCGGGTGACGCTGGCATTCTTACGGGAGCTGACAAATTCCAGGCCAATGGCGGCTGCCTGATCCAGGAGGTTCCACAGCAGCGGGGAGTTGAACCCGTCCAGGAAGATCCACTTGGGATTGGTGGGGGCTGAGTGGGCGGCCTGGTACAGCGAGTGGAAAACCCGGATCCATTCACAGTGGGCGGTGTTGAGGTTGTCGGCATACGCCAGTCGGTAACTGGTGCTCCATGCCAGATTGCCAACAGTCCACTTGCCCGCAGCACTGCGCATGACAGGGCGCACGCCCAGGCGGATCTTGGCCGGTGACTTCGGCTTTGCATCCCGAGACGTCCCGATGCCTGAGAATGGCTGTGCCATTTCTTCCACCAGTTCAAACTGCAGTGCCATGGGCGCACGGGCCACCGGAGACTGGTTGATGTGGCCCCACCGGATCGGCGGGGCCACGGCAGGAGGATTCAGGAGAGTTTCAAGCTGCTGCTCCCATAGAGCAGGCTTGGGCGGGGCCAGCTGTGGCGGTTTCATCTTCCCCGAATTACCCTGCCCCTGGGCAAACAGCAGCATTTGTTCATGCCCCGCAGGCGCAGCAGCTTCCAGCGGACGGGCCGGCACCCTGTCGCCATCCATTTCCTCCAGCAGGCGGTTGCTGTGGAACACCACCGCTGCCACATGCTTGCAATCCCACCCGACGGGGCAGCTGCAGCTGGTTTCCACAATGTTTATTTTGGCTTGGTTTTCCTGGAAATAGATGAGGGTTTCGTAAGACATGCGCCGACTGCCGGACACGAGACCCCGGAGCTCCAGCCCGTCTTCATCCCACTTGAGACGGCTGACGTGGCCTGTGCTTTCATACTCGAGGCCGCGGTGCATTGCCGCAGGGCCAACTAGCTTGCGCAGCTCCGCGTAGTCCACATAAGGAATGAGGGAAAGATCCATGTCCTTAACGTTACCCATTGGGTGGGACATTTTTGGCCGTCTTGCCTGCCACCGGCAGCCTGCCTGGGTGGCCGCAAAGGTGCAGCAACAACGAGGGGCAATGGCCGCCGTCGAACTTCAGGACCGGCATGTCAGTGCCCAAATGTATCGTGGTGACCATGATTGAAGAGCTGCGGAATACCGATACCGGCGCTTACCGCATCCGCACGGGCGCCGGCAGCTACTACCTGCTGGATCTTGACGCCCGGACGCTGACCCGGCTCAGAGCGGCAGTTGAGATGGCACCGGATTTTGCGGGCATGGAGCCTGCAGAGCTGCGCCGCGACGGTGAGCAATTGGACTTGCACAGCGTGTTCGCTTGCCGGGTGGGCGAGCGTGCGGTGTTTGCCCTCCAGCTTCGCGACGACCCGTCGGTGGTGACGTTGCGGGTCACCTCGCAGGTTCAGGAGATCATGGCCCTGTCCGGTCCTCCGGAGGGGACATGACGCCCAAATGCAGCAGCGCCCATCCGAAAAAGGACGGGCGCTGCTGTGCCAATCAACCGGAGGCCAATCAACTCAAAGGAGTGATTTAGAACCCCTGGGCCAGGCGGTAGTAGGCCTGGTTCCAGCGAATTTCTCGGGCGAACCCGCGCTGGGTGGTGTCCTCGTCTATGACGAGGAGTTCCGCCTGGACAATGTCGGCGAAGTCTTCAAAGGCTTCAATTCCGACGGCGGTGCTCATGACCGTGTGGTGGGCTGCGCCCGCCTCCAGCCAGGCTGCGGCGGAGGTGGCGAAGTCGGGAAGCGGCTTCCACACGGCACGGGCCACGGGCAGGTTGGGCAGCGGCTCATCCAGCGGGACCACCTCAACTTTGTTGGCGGTGAGGCGGAAGCGCTCGCGCATGTCGGACATGGCCACCACCACGCCGGCGCCGGGATCGGCGTCGAACACTAGGCGCACGGGATCTTCGCGCCCGCCAATGCCCAGCGGGTGCACCTCAAGTGAGGGCTTGGTGGCTGTCAGCGACGGGCAGACCTCAAGCATGTGTGCGCCCAGGATCTTTTCCTGGCCGGGGACCAGGTGGTAGGTGTAGTCCTCCATGAGTGAGGCACCTCCGGGGAGGCCCTCGCCCATGACCTTGGCCGCGCGGATCAGCACGGCGGTTTTCCAATCACCCTCGGCGCCGAAGCCGTAGCCATCTGCCATGAGGCGCTGGACTGCCAGTCCGGGGAGCTGGCGCAGGCCGCCCAGGTCCTCGAAGTTGGTGGTGAACGCACCAAAGTCGCCGGCTTCCAGGAAGCTGCGCAGACCCAGTTCAACCTTGGCACCGTAGCGCAGTGACTCGTGGCGTGCGGCACCGGGATGGAGTTCGGGGGCCACGTTGTACAGGCGCAGGTACTCATCGATGAGAGCGTCAACATCCGCTTCGGAGGCGGCATCAACAGCCTCCACCAGCTCGTTGACTGACCAGCTGTTGACCGACACACCAAAGCGGATTTCCGCCTCGGTCTTGTCGCCCTCAGTGACGGCAACGTTGCGCATGTTGTCGCCGAAACGGGCCAGCTTCAGTGTGCGGACCTGTGCGACGGCGGCTGCCGCACGCGTCCAGGTGCCGATCTTGTCGCGCACCAGCGGGTTAGACACATGTCCCACAACCGTTTTGCGGCTGATGCCCATGCGGGACTGGATGTAGCCGAACTCCCTGTCGCCGTGCGCTGCCTGATTCAGATTCATGAAGTCAAAGTCGATGTCAGCCCACGGCAGCGCCTCGTTGGCCTGGGTGTGCAGGTGCAGCAGCGGCTTGTTCAGTTCTGTGAGCCCGCGGATCCACATTTTTGCTGGTGAGAAGGTGTGCATCCAGGCGATGAGGCCGATGACCTTGTCGTTGGCGTTGGCGTCCAGGGCTGCACGGCGGATGGACTCGGAGTCCTTCAGCACGTCCTTGAAAACCACGCGGACGGGAATCTCGCTGGATTCCTCCAGGGTCCTGACTACTTCGGCGGACTGCTCGGCCACCTGGCGCAGGGTTTCCTCGCCGTAGAGGTTCTGGCTTCCGGTCAGGAACCAGACTTCGTATCCGGACAGGGAGTTGTTCAACTGCAAAGACATGTTGATTCCTTCAAGGCAAGGGGTGGGTGGGTTACTGTCCGTAGACGTTTTGGTAGCGCTCGTGGAGACGGTCAATGTGTGCGTTCTCAATGGGCAGCATCGTCCCCAGTTCGCGCGAGAGATGCACTGTGCGGGCCACTTCCTCACACAGCACGGCGGCCTTGACTGCGGCCCTTGCCGTGGCGCCGATGGTGAAGGGTCCGTGGTTTTGCATCAGCACGGCCGGCGAGCGCGAACCGCTCAGTGTCTCAACAATGCCGCGGCCGATGGAGTCGTCGCCGATGAGTGCGAACGGGCCGATGGGGATTTCGCCGCCGAATTCGTCGCCCATCATGGTCAGCACGCAGGGAATGGCTTCGCCGCGCACGGCCCACGCCGTGGCGTAGCTGGAGTGGGTGTGGACGACCCCTCCCACCTCGGGCATGTGCCGGTAGACGTAGGCGTGCGCTGCCGTGTCGGACGACGGCGTCAGTTCAGGATTGCCCCATCCTCCGTCCATGGGGGTGCCGTGCAGGTCGGTGACCACCATGGATTCGGGGGTCAGTGCGTCATAGTCGATCCCGGACGGCTTGATGACCATCAGGTCTTCCCCGGGGACCCTGGCTGAAACGTTGCCCGCCGTCCACACCACGAGATCGTAGCGGACCAGCTCGGCATGCAGGGTGCACAGCTCCTCACGGATGGCGGCGATGTTGGCCACCGTTTCCGGGGATGCGGTTTGAGCTGATTCTGTTCCGGACGTGTGGCTCATGCCGCCACCTCCACTACAACCTTGTGGGCCTTGCGTGCGATGGCCTTGAGCCGGTGCATCACGTCATTGCCGCCGCGGCCAAAGTAGTCGTGCAGCAGACGGTATTCGGCAAAAAGGGCGTTGTAGGCGTCAACGTTTTCAGGGATGGGGCTCACTACCGCGCGGTTGATCCTGCCCATGGCCTGCGACGCTGCCCGGATGTCCGGGTAGCGTCCTGCCGCTACGGCGGCGTGGATGGCGGAGCCCAGGGCGGGGCCCTGGTTCGAGCCGATGGTGGACAGCGGCAGGTTCAACACGTCCGAGTAGATCTGCATGAGCAGTTGGTTCTTCATGAGGCCGCCGGCCACGATGAATTCCGTGACCGGGACGCCGGCGGCATTGAAGGTTTCAACAATGACACGGGCACCAAAGGCGGTGGCTTCCAGCAGTGCGCGGTAGCCGTCTTCCGGACGGGTGGCCAGTGTCTGCCCGACAACTACTCCGGAGAGCTCGTGGTCAACCAGCACGGAGCGGTTTCCACTGTGCCAGTCCAAAGCAACCAGGCCGTGTTCGCCAATGTTTTGACGCTCGGCTAGTGCCGTCAGGTACTCGTGGATGCCAACACCGCGCTTTGCAGCCTTGGCGTGGTAGCTCTCGGGTACCGAGTTCTTGATGAACCAGCCGAAAATGTCGCCTACACCGCTCTGCCCTGCTTCGTAGCCGTACAGTCCGGGGATGATCCCGCCGTCCACAACCCCGCACATGCCGGGCACTTCGCGCAGTTCTCCGGAGCTCATGACGTGGCAGGTTGAGGTGCCCATGATGGCCACCATTTGGCCTGGCTCCACCGCCTTGGCAGCGGGTGCCGTGACGTGGGCGTCCACGTTGCCCACTGCCACCGGGATGCCTTCGGTCAGCCCGGTCCAGGCTGCTGCCTGGGCGCTGAGTCCGCCGGCGGAATCGCCCAGGTTCCCGATGGGGTGCTCCAGCTTGTCCACCACAAAGCGGCCAAAGCCGGGGTTCAACCCAGAGAGGAAATCCACCGACGGGTAGTTGCCGTCCTGATAGATGCCCTTGTATCCGGCAGTGCAGGCGTTGCGCACGTAGTTGCCGGTGAGCTGCCAGACGATCCAGTCGGCTGCTTCAACCCAATGCTCCATGGCTTCATATGCTCGGGGAGCTTCCTCCAGCAGCTGCAGGCCCTTGGCGAATTCCCATTCGGAGGAAATCAGTCCACCGTAGCGGGGCAGCCAGCTTTCCTTCCGTTCCCTGGCAAGCTCGTTGATGCGCTCCGCCTGCGGCTGGGCCGCATGGTGGCGCCACAGCTTCACAAAGGCGTGGGGTTCAGCGGCGAACTCCGGCAGTTCGCAAAGTGGTGTGCCGTCAGCCGTTGTGGGGACCATGGTGCAGGCGGTGAAGTCCGTACCGATGCCGACGACGGCGGACGGGTCAATCCCTGCCTGGGCGACGGCGGCTGGTACTGCCTGCTTGAGCACCTGGCGGTAGTCCTCGGGGACCTGCAGTGCCCATTCAGGCGGCAGCCTCTCCGCGGATCCCGGCAAGGACCGCTCCACCACGGCATGCGGGTACTCAACGACGGCGGATGCCAGTTCGGCACCGTCGCGCACCCGGACCACCACCGCCCGCCCCGACAAGGTGCCGTAGTCAATGCCGATTACGTAAGACTCCTGCGTCCCCATAATTTCCTCTCAGACGGTGCAGCCGGTCAGCAGACCGGTAGCCAAACATTTCTTGTTAGCGCTAACAATTGCATGTAAACTCCATTCCGTCAAGACGTTGCAGCTGCCCACCTACAGGGAATGCCGGCAACTTCCAGGCAGGCGGGATACTTTCGTTGTGAACGCTAACAGCGCGGGCCGCTGCCCAGCATTAGATGCGACGGGGCTGCTTTAGCTGCGGGCCAGTGCCGCGGGCTTGGGTCCGGTACTGGCCCGCTCGGTCAGGTGGGGCTGAATGCGCACCGAGAACAATGGATCGTTTCCGGAAATGCCGTCAAGAATCATGGCAACGCAGCGGCGGCCCAGTTCCATAAAGTCCTGCCGAACGGTTGTTAGTGGCGGATAGTAAAAGCCTGACTCGGGGCTGTCGTCAAAGCCCACCACTGACAGGTCGCGCGGCAGGCTCAGCTTCCTTTCGTGTGCCGCACGGAGCACACCCAGGGACATTTGGTCATTGCCGGCAAAAACTGCCGAGCATTCGCCGTCATCGATCAGCTTCTTGCCAGCGCGGTAACCGGACTCGGCGCTCCAGTCCCCCACGAGCAGCGGCCCCGTTTGCAACCCAGCAGCAGAAAGTGCAGCCTCCCAGCCCCGACGCCGCGCTTGGGCGTCCAGCCAGTCAGCGGGGCCCATGATGTGGGCGATGTTCCGGTGTCCCAACTCGATCAGGTGCTGGGTGGCCAGCCATCCACCACGCTGCTGGTCAACACCAACACTTTGAACCCCGGCAGCACCGATATCACCAATGGCCACCAGCGGAACACCGGGCTGGAGTTTCTCAATCGCCCTTACAATCTCTTCCTGCGGGGCAATGACAACCAGCGCATCAACCTGATGTGCCAAGTGGTACTCGACTGTTTCAATAATGGCCTTTTGACTGGCGTCGGGCAGTCCCACAGAGTTCACTGAATATCCGGCCGTGCGGGCAGCCTCCTGGATGCCCAGCAGAATGCGGGAGGGTCCGTAATGTTCCATGTTGTGGGCCACCACGCCAAAAGTCTCCGATCGGCGGGTGACCAGCTGGCGGGCAGCGGTGTTGCGGCGATAGCCCAGCTCTGCGATGGCCGCCTCCACCAGGGTCCGGGTCTTGGCGCTGACGTTCGGATGGTTGTTGATCACCCGGGAGACTGTCTGGTGCGAGACCCCTGCCTTGGCCGCAACGTCCTCCATGACGGGAGGCCGCGGATGCGACGAAACATTTTCTGCCATGGTCAGCCTGTTCTCCAGTGTTCACTGGGATGGTTGACGTCTCGGGGATTGTTCCCAGACGGTGCGTCCAATAAAAAACAACTACTGCTACATTCAACCGTAAAAATTCCACTTTCATTCTCGCAGAGGAGAACAGATGCCAAGCTCTTCCGTCCGGCCGGTTTCAGGGACCCAATGCACCATTGAATCAGGCGAGTACCGTGCCGTGGTTGCCTCGGTGGGCGCCGGCCTGCGCTCCCTGACTCATAGCGGTCGCAACCTTGTAGTTCCCTTCGCGGCGGACGAGGTCCGGCCCGGAAACCAGGGAGCAAACCTTATCCCCTGACCCAACCGCATCGCCGACGGCGCCTACACCTTCAACGGCTCAGACGTGCCGTTGTACATCAACGAAGCAGGCCGGATGACAGCCCTGCACGGCCTGGCCATCTGGAATGACTGGGCCGTGCCGGAACACACTCCGTCCAGTGTCACCCTTGGCGCCGTCCTTGAACCGCGGGATGGCTTCCCGCACCGGCTGGAACTCCAGGTGGCCTACACGCTCAGCGGCGAGGGCCTGGACTGGCGCATTGCGGCAACAAATCTCGGCAACAGGCCCCGATACAAAGCCTGCCCCCTACGGCATGGCGCCGCACCCCTACCTCGTCGCAGGCAGCGGCACGGTGGATGCGTGGACGCTGGACCTCCCCGCCGCGCAGGTTCTGAGTGTCACCCCGGACAGGCTCCTGCCCACCGGACTTGCCGCCGTCGAACACCTCAGCAAGGGGCACTTTGACTTCCAGCAGCTTCGAACCATGGACGGCACCGAAATAGACCTCGCCTATTCCGGCCTGGCTCCCCGTGAAACGGGCGAGGTCGAGGCCCGCCTCACGGCAGCAGGCGGCACCGGGGTGCTCATGCGCTGGGACCCGAAGGTTCTGCCGTGGGTCCAAATCCACACGGCTGACACAGCCGATGCCGAAACAAACCGGATCGTCCTGGCTGTGGAGCCCCTGAGCTGCCCGCCCGATGCCTTCAATTTCGGCACGGATCTTGTCATTCTGGCAATGGGTGAGCAACACACGGCGCACCGCGTGATTGCCGCGATCCAAGCCTTAGCCGTTGGGACGGTTCGGGAGGTATTGCAGCGCCCACTTGTTGCCGTCGGGGTCGGCGAAGTACACGAAGTGGCCCCAATCCAGTACCGCCACCTCGCTGACCTCAACACCGTTGGCGGCGAGCTGGTCGTGGGCGGCCTGAATGTCACTGACCACCAGCTGCATCATGGGCGCGGTGCCGGGAGGGGCGTCGGTGAGGCCTTCCCCAATGGTGATCGAGCAGGCGGACCCTGGCGGCGTGAGTTGCACGAAGCGGATGCCGCCGCCAGGGCGCTCGTCATAGTCGGCGTTGAAGCCAACCTTGTTCACGTAAAAATCCTTGGCCCGGTCCACATCGGATACGGGCACAAATATGAGTTCCAATTTCCAGTCCATAGGTCGACGCTACCCCGATGGACGCGGCAGGAACAGGGGTTGGGCTAGCTCAGATTCGCCGTCGTGACGCAGGTGGCATCGTCGTTGCCCTTGGTCGACAACGACTGGGTGGCACTCTTGCCGTCAAAGCCAAGGGTCAGGGTGGCATCGATTCCGCGTGGCAGCCACAGGCCCATGAAGCCGTTGTCGTACGTGCGCAACGACTCCTCCACGAGGACCTCGCCGGTCTTGTCATTCGTGACGGTGACAGCCACGTCCTGGTTCGCCAGTTCGCCCCGGCACGTGGTGAGACTGTGGAAGTGGCAGTCGTGCGTCTGGCTCACATACGGGGCCACCGACACATAAAACTCGTCGGCGGGCATGGGCACGGCAGCCTCACGCTTAGTGGCGTCCATGAGGATCAACTCAGCCGGGCGGATCGAGGCCATCAGCTGCGTCGACCGCTCTGCCACGGGCAGGGTGTCCAGTTCGGTGATGATGTCCTTGGCGCTCATGCCCTCGAAGCCAAGCTCCGTGATGAGTGACTGGTCAGCCGCGGATTCTGCCGGGGTCGGCGCAGCTGTGGAACAGCCGGCAATGAACAGGACGGCGGCGGCCGCTCCGATGGTGCCAAACAGTGAACGGCGGGAAATTGGGGTGGTCATGATGCGCACTTTCTCGATCAGTCAATGCCGACGGCAGTCTCGCGTGCGCCGGCCAGGGTCACAAAACTGCAGGACCAGGGGCACAATGCGTCCCGGCCCGCGGCTGTCACGACCGGTTGATGCAGAGAACGTTCAAGGAGGGGGTGCTTGGCGGCGGAAGGCCAGGGGTCCGACACTGCGGCCCGGCACGAACCAGCCCCGAATGACGGACGGTGCGGAACCTTGGCAGCAGCAACAGCAGTCCAAGTACGACGGCGGCACTGCAGTTCACGGCCATCGACAAGTCATCGCAGACACAGTTGGCACACGACGCAGCCGGGGTGGGAGGCGGAACGACAGTTGCGGTCGCTGCCACCACGGCGGCAGTCCCCCCGTGCATGGCGAGAACGTCCGCTCCGCTCGAAATTTGGCTTGAGGAGGTGCCGCCGGAGTGAATGCCGTGCATCGCCAGCATCCCGAGGATCACCAGGACGGCGAGAAAGATGCCCGGCACAATGTGGGAGCCAGTCCGGGACCGGCTCCCACTTTGGGTGAATTCAAGGGCCAACATAATAGGCCCATTCTACTGATGGGGATACGGTTCAAGGAATTTGGACGGGCCGCACCGGGTGGTGTTCGGCACCGGGCGCATGGGTCCCGAACTTAGACGCGTTGGACGCTGCGGACGTAACTTCCCACCGCGTCTGAAGGCTGCGCACTGGATGTCACGTAGCTTCCGGGACGGGCGGCAACGGGTGCGCTGGTGGAGACGTACGATCCTGCGTGGCGGGGGCGCGGGGCGGTGGTGGTCACATAGGCGCCACCGCGGACGGGGTGCTGCGATCCGCCGCCGTTGGCATCATTGTTGTGGAAAAAGCGAATGTGGGGTGCGATGTTGAAAATGCTGTTCAAGGTAACTCCTAGGGTCGGTCCCGAGGGCGCGGCTCAGCGCGCCACGAACGGTGGCTGGGACGGCAAAGTTTCTGCGTGCCGTCTGTAACGATTGGCTGCTTGCGCAGCGGCTTATGCAGTGGCCGGTGTGGTCTGGCACGTGGAGCAGATGCCCCAGAACGTGATTTCTGCGACCTGGACGGCGAATCCATCCATGTTCGACGGCGTCAAGCACGGGCTTTCGCCGATGACGCAGTCCACGTCTTCGACGGTGTGGCAGTTCAGGCAGACCCGGTGGTGGTGGTTGTCGCCCACGCGGGTTTCATAGAGCGCCGCTGAGCCTGCCGGTTCGATCTTGCGTACGAGCCCGGCGGACACCAAGGCCGCCAGCACGCCGTAGACAGCCTGCAGGGAAGTCTTCGGCAGTTCCATGGCAACGGCGGAGGTAATTGTCTCCGCATCCAGGTGGCCCTGGCCGGCAAGTATGCCGAGGACGGCAACTCGAGGTGCCGTCACTTTCAGCTGGGCCGACCTGAGTCTGCCCGCCAGAACCTCTTGTTTTTCATCCCTTGCCATGTCTCCATTCTAACAGTTGTTTTGAGTAACTCAAAACAACTGTCGGGCACCTCACAATACAGCGATTCCCCACTAGCGGGGTGCCAACCGTCAATATCCGTAGTGGTTACGGCGGGCTCGAGCACTTCCCGTTGGATGACGAGGGCTGCCCTGTCGTTGCCCCAGTCTCCGGTGCGAACGACGCGCCCCGCCGCAGAAAGGCAGGGTCAGATGTCACATGCCGCCAAAAATCCCGTCACTGCGGTCGTCCAAAGATTGGGCAGCCCTACTTCCGGGAGGCTCCTTGATTCAACGGGCACGGTGATAAACAAGCTGATCATCGCGATCTTCTTCCTATCCGCTTGGAGACCGCCAATCGCATCGGTTTTCTGGGGTACACGGAGACCAACGGAGATGTGGATGATCCCCGCCTCTGCCGTCCAGCATTGTGGCGATGGTGTGCCTTACGAGACTGGCGACGGTGGAGGTGAGTAGCGACAACCGCCTGCTGCGCCCGTTACGCGATGCGCAGGACGCTTTTACCTCGGGCACGTCTGGTCTGCACTTTAGCGAGGGCAGTCAGAGCATCCTCGAACGGGTACACCCGTTCAATCTCCACATGCACGTTCCCAGCCTCAATGTCCGACATGAGTTGCATCGTTCCATCGCTAACATCCACCTGGTAGGGCATCGTCTCCAACCGCACACCGCGTTCAGTCGCGGCGGAATCTCCCGAGATTGGAATCAACTGCCCGCAGTCCTTGACCACGCGGGCAGTTTCTGCCGCGGTCCCGGGTTGCACCGCCATCGCCGCGTCGACCCCTCCAGGCATCCAGTCTCGGACCTGGCTCGTCCAGTCGGGATCGTGATAATCAACCACCATCTCCGCACCCAGTGACCGCAAGTAGTCGTGATTGACCTCAGACGCGGATGCACCCACCCTCCAATGACGTTGACGTGCGAGCTGAATTCCGAAGGTCCCGAGCGCCCCCGACCCTCCGGCGATAAAGAGCGACCCTCCGGAGGGCACAGCAGTCAATGCGTGGAAGGCCCGCAAGACGGTGTTACCTGCGACGGGAACTGCTGCCGCAGTGGCGAAGTCCATCCCGGCAGGGATTGGGATAATAAGCGAATCGGTGCTCACGGCGACAAATTCTGCCCACGTGCCACCTTTCGGCTGCATCGAACTTACGTATGCGATGCGATCACCGGGGTGATAGCCAGTAACTCGTCCGCCGATCTCTTCGACAATGCCGGCCGCTTCAATGCCAATTGGAAACGGATACCGGACGTCAGGGGGAAAGAAATAGGAGTCATGGATACCAACCCCGACCGCGCGCACACGCACCAACACCTCATCGTCGTCGATCTGGGGTTTGGGGACCTCGGCCAGCTCGACGATGTTGGCACCGTCGTGCGGAATTACGAAAGCCCTCATGTGCGGCCTGTCTTCCAAATTGGTGGTCTTGACGCAGGGTACTGCAACCTAGGCTACACGGATGCCCTGCACAGCGCCGTAGTTCCCCCGCCGCGGCCGCCACCCGGACACAATATCCGTCGGCGCCCATGCGAACCCGCCTGAGGTCGAGGCTCTTCATCCTCACGGCGCGAGGCCCGAGTCGAGCTGCCGCTCATCGTTGTGCCCAACACTTGAAACTCGCATGTACCCCACTCGCTGACCGCTCGTTTTGCTCATTTTCGAAAAGTGTCCAGATAGGGCCTTAGCCCCTATGCCCGATGTGTCATTCAGGTCCCGCAGCACCCTAACCTGACACGATCTAGCCTTTCGGCTGGACGCCCAGCAGGGCGTACCCCAGTTAGACAGGGATTATGTGTGCGGAAGGTCGGGGCCTTGTGAACGGCTTGGCCAATAGAATGAAGCTTCAACTACCACAGCAAGGAACACCATGACCTCCGTAGTAATCGACCCGCCGCTCACACGCTGGTACTGCGACAGCTGCCACGAGCCGATCGAGGACCCTCAGTGGGCCACCGTATGCTGGGCGGATCCAACATCGCCAGATTCAGCCGATGGGCACCTTCAACACGACCTCCCCGCCGCGATTCTCGTCGTCCACAAAGGCAATTGTGATGATCCGCGGAGGTATACCTCAAACCAAGGGCTCGACCTCATGCTCGGCGCCGAAGGAATGCAATGGTGGGCCAGCTTCCTCTGGCGGGGGCCTGTCGCTGAGCCTATGAAGTTTACCGCTGACATCGACGTCGCACCGGTCGTGGAGCTCTTCTACCGGCTCCACGTTCCGTATTACGAGCAGGCTCGTCGCCATTTCAATTCCACAGAAGCCGTCCAGGTACTCGACGGACTGCCGGTCCTGACTGAGTCAACGCTCAAGGGGCTCATCAAGGGCTCCGGCCGCTGAGCCCAGCCGAGCTTGGCGTAACGCGGCAGACATTGCAGTGATCTGAGTACGACGAAGGAGCTGCAGTCAGATGGTGAGAGGTTACTGGCTGGGAGGTGATTTGTTCAGTGCGTCGCCGGAGAGGTTCATACTCCATCGGAATGATGTCGACCGTGCTGTTTCAGCACGTCTGCCAGGTCCCTCTCGAACTTCCGCGTCGCGTCCACGACAACCGTCGACGCAAGTGTCCGAATCCGCATCTCCGCACTCACGCTGAGGTTTGGGCTGCAGTCCTCGAGGTTGAAGTACACGTCGTCAGTACCCGCATCGTGTTCGACAACGAGAGGCGGACACCCCGTCGTGCTCGTATACCCAAACTGAACACTGGTGCTCGTACTCAACTGCTCGACCTCATCAACGCTCAAGGCTATGCGGACTTCTTCCGAGTCGTTGACGTAAGGTACCCCGAAAATAAATCGCCTCTCATAACTTTTATCAATGGGCCCACCCACGTATTCCATCGTTACTTGATACCGGATCTTCGTGCCACCAAACCTCCGGGCGCACTCTCGCTCAATTACGTTTGACGTCTCGGCCTTGAGCCGGATCGCCGCCTGGCGAGCCGTTTCTAGCATCACGCCGTCGCCCTTCAGAAGGTGCCCTATATTGCCCACGATACCGTCTGCTTCGTCCTCTGCATTGGAACTCTCAATAAGTTCTGCTAGCCAGGACAGCGTTTCTATGGCTCGGGAGCTGACGTAATCTGCTTTTTCCTGGTGGGCATGCCTGTCCGCCGCCTCCAGAGCCTGGAGGTACAGCTTTTTGCGTCCAGAAAATATGGCCAGTGGTATACCGAACGCGGTGAACAGCGGGAGAGAGGAAATTACGCGAGCCATGCGTCCATTCCCGTCCGCGAACGGATGAACGTGCGCTATCGCCCAGTGAACATAGGCGCACTGGATGACAGGGTGCGCGGCAGCATACCTAGGCGACCGCATCGTCGCTACGAGACGCGCCATCTCGGGGGGAACGTCTTCTACCGGCGCATAGTAAAAAGTTCGGCCAGCCCGATCATTCACTTGGTTGGGCTCAGTCTTGTAGACGCCTGCCACAAATTCGCGGTCTTGGTATCCATTAGGCGTCCAGACCTTGTACGTCTTTTGGGAGCTCGTCGCGGGCCGATGGATTTCTCGTATCTCTGCTTCAGTGAGTGGCTGTTCGCGGACGCCCGCTGCCAGTTCCTGAATGACCAAGTAGGCTGCGAGCTGATCTTCGAAATGCTGTCCCGCTCCATCCCCACTGTCCGCCAGCTCCTGCTCCCAGCCGTCTGTCTCCATAGCGACACTATAAGTCGCACCCTCGTCGTAGAGATCCTCGACGGCGCCAGTTTCAAACGCGGTAGCTCTCAAGATCCGGTCATGCGCCCAATGCAGGTCCTTCCTCCCGCTCGCTTCCTGGGCACCACGAAGTCTTGCCTGCAATCGTTCAAATTCCGCGGTATCAACCGTGAGGGTTACCCACTCTTCGAAATCGCAAATGCTGTCATAAGAGACAGGCGTGACAGAAGTATCCAGCGAAGAAACAGTCATGAGACCCACTCTAAGGCAGTGCCTGGAGCTATCGATGAGATCACCTCAGTCAGAGGCCTTTCGACCACTATCACTGGCTCTCTGCTACCCACTACAGGCCGGCGCGTCTTCCTCGCCGATGCATGCAGCAGCCCATTCGGTGCCAGTGACCTCATACACGCCCATGGCAGCAGGATGTTTTTCGAGCGCAGCCACCCACTCCGCCTTCGAGCCGCAAACGCGCAAGGTAGCCAGAATTAAAGGATCCGCCTTTGTGGAGTCCGGTTCCAGCGCTGCATTCTTCATGCCTATTTCACACGCGGTGGGCAGTGTGACTGGCTGCCTTGCCGCACGAAGCTCGTCGCGTTTTTCATTCTCAACAATTACATAAAGAGACAGGACCACAATCCCGAAAAGCACCATGACTGAGCCGGCAACAACACCAAGCCGTGCCAGCCAAGACATCCCGGCCCAACCCCGCTTGTTCACCACACCAGCCCGTCCAACCGTCCCAGCCCCCTTCTCTCCCGTATCCAGCTCCTGCAACCGCCCAGCAAATGACCTCACACCAGGCTGCAGGAATTCAGGCAGCACCATACCCGGGTACTGCTCAAGGAAAGCTTGCCGGTGGGGTTCCACGGCCACTTCATAGGCCGCGTCAATGATGGCCGCCCGGCGCATGTACTCGGCGCGGAGGGAGGGTTCAGCGTCGCCTGGCGAGGCGGCCTGTTGGCTTGTGAACCACGCATGGGCGGCTTCGGCTGCCGCAGCTCGTTGTGCCTGGGCAGCTTGGGCCGTGGTTGAAGCGGCCAGCGCGTCGTAAATCAAAAGGTCCCCCAGGGTCAGATAGGCATTCTCTGCATCATAGGCCATCGTCCAAGTGCACTGGGGGCTGCTCAGCGCTAGGATCAATCAGAAAACTAGAAAGTAGGGCACTCATGCCGACAGGGCCGAGGCATCGGAAGTTTACGGATATACCCGAAGAACCAGGCGTCTCCTACGCCGAGGATTGCCGGTGCATGATCGGTGAGGATCATGAGAGCGGCGAAGACGGCCCGCTGAGCGATTCTCTCAGCGCGTCAGAAGCCGAGGATATCTGGCTCTCAAGCGGCATGGACAAGGACTACGACTTCCGTTAGCCAAGTGTTCTCATGTAGCCCGGTGTTGAGTCTGGCGCAGCACGTGTCTGCGGCACCAGGTAGGAAACATTTGAGGTCATCCAAGATCTTTCAGATGATCGCAATGGTGTCCGACCTGGTGCCAAACCGCAGTAGGACTATGCCTGACCGAACTGCTCGGCATGGAGATCCATTAGAATGGGCCGGTCCTTACGGGCCTGCCTCAATTGAGCCACAGTCATTTTTCCCACCGCGGCCGCTTCTTCAATGCATAGCCCTCGGGCCGCTGGCCGCCGGCACTGTATCGCTCGCTTCAGTCGCGTCTTGTCAGTACGGGGATCCCCGTAGAATTCGCCGTCTGCGAGCAGGCCGACGAGAATGCTAAATGAGCAACCCAGCTTGGCGGCTATTGCCCAGCGGTTCGGCTCCCCTTTTCTGATCGCGAAGGCCCGCTCTGCCATAGCGAGGTGCTCTTGACGCTTCTTTGCTTGGCTGACTGTCAACAGCTCCTGTCCATCCGCGGCGACGATGGCAAGCACTTCCCTCTGGGAGCACCCCGCCCTTTGCGCTATGTCCTTGGTGGAGCACCCCTCTTGTAGAGCCGACAACACCTGCTTCTCTTGATCCTGTTGTTCGCGCGATTTGACCGGTCGCATGGAGGCTAACTGTTTGCGTGAGAACGCTGAGAAATACTCGAACAGCAGACGACTCGCTTGTTCCGCAGAGCATCCCAGTGAAGCGGCCATGGCACGTGGAGTATCTCCCATCAAGTGCCTGCTGTATGCGGCTGCTCGAGACACTTGCCTCTCCGCTTCTTTAAGATCCTCGTCGATCTGTCGGGCGAGGAGAACGATGCCTGCAAAGTACCAACGAAGCTGGAATGGCCATGCTCGAATGGAATCAATTTTCCAGTTGAGCGACGGCGCCAGCCCCCGGAGACTCATGATTGCCTCCGAACATTCCTCGGACAGATCGACCCAGAAGTCATCAAGAACCTCTTGCTGCATAGCCGCCGAGAGTCCGCTGAAGACAGCAGCGCACTCCCCCACAGTGCCCGCCCCAAAGTTAGGAACTGAAGCCCTCAACCATGGCAGAAGGACCGTGGCACCAGGATTTCCTGCGCCAGAAATCCTTACTATTCCAGTGGCGAAGACGGCCTGTCCGCGATGATTGTAGGCCACAACAATGTCCTGCCACGGCTTTGCTAGGGCGGAGGCCAGGTATCCGATCCTTACGGTGCTGGCGTGCAAAGCTACCGCATAGCCGTCAAACGGATTTCCTGGTTCTGGAACCAATTCCAGCTCGATGGTCTGACCGTCGGCCAGACCATCGAAAGCTTGTCGTGCAGAGAATTGTGCCCCTCGGACAAAATGGTTATCGAAGCTCGGTTCGCTGCGCGGGTCAGCAATCTCGAAGCGCCCCGTTTGACGGCGGTACTCATTCACAGGCGGCGTGTATCGTCCATCCATCGGTGCCTCCCCAGCATCGTTAGCAACGAACTACTCTAGCCTGCCCGCACCCCCACGCCACACACCCACCGCAATGCTCAGCTACCAGCTCCCCGTTGAGTGTGGCTGTTGCTGTACGGGGAATGCAGGGTAAAGGACTACCCCGTTTTGCCCTCACTCAGATCGCTCCGTAGCCTGATGGTTGCCTAAAAGCCAGTACCGATGCTGGGAGATTGAGAGTGCCAGCAATGTTCGCGCAAAATAGACCCACCCGTTCCGTGCGATTGCGGCTTGCCAGCGGTGTGCTTCTTGCCGCAATGCTCGCGACTTCCATCGCATCCTGCAGTACAGGTGGCAGCGCCCTAGTGCCTGTGGTCTCAGCTGCCCCGAAAACAACTACCGCCACCGCACCCGAACCCACAGTCAAGCCTCGTGACACACGTACACTGGCTGGCGCTTCCGAAGAGGTGATGGAGATGCTCCCTGACGATTCCGCCGCTACCGCCGCCGTGGCGCGTCTACGCAGCCTGGTCGATAAAGAGCTGGAGCGGCTAGTCACGGAGGAAGTTTCTAGCGACCTGCGTCTCCTTTGGATGGATACGATGCTAGCGATGTTGAACAGCGATGATGCATCGCGCTACGAGGAGAATGCTGCGGCGTTCTACGCCTACGGATCCCGCGTGCAAAGTGAAGGCCGCAAGCACGGGTTGATTACCATAGAGCGGCCATAACCGACCCCTTTTTGAGCCCACAACAAAGCCCGCCTTCCAATTCGGAGGGCGGGCTTTGTTGTCTGGGTGGAGCCTACAGCTCCAGGAGTGCCTGCGCTACCCGTACTTCTCCGCATACGGGTTCGGCACCAGTGGTTTCCGGCGCCGCTCAATCTCTTCAAATCCGTCTCCGCTGAGCATGTCCGGCCCGCTGATACGCCAGCGGGCCCGCACCACATCGCGCCAGCTTCCAGCGATCATCCCGTCTTGGCCATCGGGTGCGTACAAATCATCCGTATAGACAATCGCGCAAAGCATCTCCACGAGCGCCCGCCTGCTCGACCCACTAAGCCAGGCCTTCTCTATGATTTCTCCTGGATCCGGTGCAAAATACCCCGGTTGAGCCTCCTCCTTAGCCACATCCGAGGCAACCGACTCGGGGCGCAATCCGAAACGCACCGCCGCGACGTTCACCGAATCGCCGGCCATGACGGCGGCAACAGCGCCTCGTCGCGACTCTGCCCGGGCATGGATCTCAATGAGTCGGCCATGTAGGTGGGCCGCTTTCTCCTCGGCAGTGGGCTGCGGGACGGGCACATAGGGGCCTGGGGCACCGCTGCGCAGATGTTCGATCTCCTCGACCTCCGCCGCCGTCATAAGGCCCTGAATGACCGCGTCGCGGTGCGTCCGATACCAGTCTTTCGGCGGTACGGCGTAGGGATCATAGGCCACCTCGGGCCACTCCCAAGCAGCCAGCCGCTGGATAAGTTCCTGTCGCGGTGTACCTTCGATGTGCGCCCGGACGATGGCCTCAAAGGCTGACTCTTCGGTGCTCTGGCCGCTTGCCAAGAGACCGGCGAGATCTTCTACACGCCCTTCCGAGATGCCAATCTTGGCGGCGATCTCCGAATAGCTGAGCTTCTCGGCCAGAGCTTACTGAATGATGCGCAGGCGGCCTCTGGTGGCCAGGTAGGAGCCATAGTCCTGGCGCCGGCGGGCGTCGGCGCGGGCCGCGGCTTCTTCTTCGGGTGTAAGTTCAGCCTTCACTTCCTCCTG
The DNA here is from genome assembly GCF_000785535.1 of Arthrobacter sp. PAMC 25486. Lineage (NCBI taxonomy): Bacteria > Bacillati > Actinomycetota > Actinomycetes > Micrococcales > Micrococcaceae > Arthrobacter > Arthrobacter sp. PAMC 25486. Next base: position 2,080,530 of record NZ_CP007595.1, read on the forward strand.
CCCCTGTTCCAATCGATCGGCAGCTCCTGCGTCAGCGGGCCTCTGCGCGAGCGGACTTCTTCCAGCTCCTCCGGGCTCAATAGCCCTTGGACCTGGCTAGCTCTCTCCACGGCTCGCCACGTGCCGAAGACGGCACCTTGCATCGGCCACGGCAGGATCGAAGGGTTCTCGGTGTACTCAAAGGCTGAAAGCCGATCCACCAATTCCCGCCTCGAAGCGCCCTCCACAAACGCCCTCACGATCAATTCGTACGGCGAAACATCCGCATCTGCCCCACGATCCAGACTCTCGGCCATCTCTGTCACCGTCTCTACAGACATTCCTACCGAATCCGCCACGGCCTCAACACTCAAGCCCTCAGCGATGCCGTCGCGAACAGCTCGGAGTTGCTCTGATCGAAGGAGGTACTCGCGGTAATGGGCTGCGACGTCCGGGAGGGCTTGCCCGCCGAATTGGGGCGGGAGAGATGAGCTGTCGTCTTGTGGTGAGTGGGACATTCTGTTTTGGCTCCTTGGCGTGGGTGCTTCGCTTGTAGGAACCATGTGTGCGGCATGGGGCTAGAAAGACTCGTCGTCGGTGTGCGCAAAACTAGCTGAGTTGCCTCGTGTGTACGCCCGCGCCTTCACCTTGGCAGGAACCCATTCACCGGCAGGAGTGTACGGCCCGCGGGGACATGTTTCTAGCGCGTTCGGTCCACAGCTGCTAGGTGAGGCGTCACGTTTGCGTCCGTGACGGTCAGCGGTTCGGCTAGGCCAATCGGTCAACGCGTCGGTGGCAGTCGACGCGCCCCACTACAAGCCACACACTCAGCAGCCGCACTGCAATTCAAGCACTCAGCCGTCGCGGCGGGGAGCGATCCGGGTGGCTTGGTGGTGGGTGTGAGGGATCGATGGTCAGAGGGGGAAGGTGGCTCGGGAGTCAGTCGGTGGTGCTCGATTCTTCCTCGATGCCGTACTTTTCGATCTCCCGTTCCGCCCCAGCGCGGACCTCGGCGGGGAGGGACCGATAAATAGCATCAGTACGCATGGGCGCCTCAATGAGTTCTACAGCCAGCCTGTTGACCGCTTCGATCAGCATCTTCGGGACGTAGTCCTCGTTCTCATCCAGGTAGATCCTGACCGACTCGTCAGAGTCATCTGCGCCGTGAAGTGTTTTGTTGCCGACGTATCTGATGGCCACCAAAAGTTTCCACAGCTCAGGGGTCACTCTTTTGGCCTGTGAGTTGATCAAACCCGAAAGGTTTAGCTTCTTTTCGAGGGTTGGTGCTATGACCTCCTTGAGGAGGCTTTCCAGGGCAGCTCGGCACAGCGCAGCTGAAGCCCGACGTGAGATCGGGAATACAGCTATCGCTTCCGACAGCAGCCCCTTTGCCTCTTTTGGCAGCGCGGGATGCGGCTCGGCAAGGCTCTCGCTGCCAGCCAGCGGATATGCAAGGTCCATACCGCGCCAGAAAGTCAACTCGCTGCAGCCGGCGCATCTCGCTACGTTCCAGTGGGCATCGTCCGGAGGGTCCTCACCAAAGAAATCATCTTCAGTCTCGGGATCTAGAAGTGCAATTATGGGCCCCTGACGTCCGTCCTTCGCAACGAAGATCGGGGACCACTCCTGTCCCGTAAATGCCCGGCAACTCGGGCAGTTGAACTTAGTGCTATGAAAAAACGGTGCCTCCCCGAACGACATATTCTTCGCCATCCTTACTCCACAATCTCTAGTGCCGGCAGCCCGGCCACAATCTTGTTGGTCTCCACGGAAACCGTGACGATGCGCTTGATGAGGTCGATGACGTAGCGAGGATCGTTGACCTCTCGGCAGTAGTCGTTGGGGTCATTGACGATCTGAGAATCCTTGTGAGTGGTCACCTGATACCGATCGATGATCCACTCAATGGCTGACTTGCCGTTCACCTGGTAGTCCAGCGTCTCGGCTGGAATATCTTCCAGCGTGATGTTGGAGTTGAACACGATCCGGGACCGATCCTTGCGGGCACCCCAGGACAGCTTCTGCACGCGGCAGTAGTCGTACTGCGCCTCGACATCTGACGGCGGTTCGGTCCTGCGTGCTTCGGTCAACTCTGCCGGCGCCACAGTCTCGTAATTCAGATGCAGGTCAGCCAAGGCCCGTCCAGCCGTACTGAACCCCCAAAAGTCCTTGACCTTCGGGATCCGCGGCAGCATCTTCATCAGGTCAGCCTTGTACGTCTCCTTGTACGTCGGAGAGTGAAGCAAACCGTAGACGTAGTAGAAGATGTCCTCCTTGGTGATGGAGGAATCTTCATAGAAGCTGCGGTACGTCGAGAGGGTGGCGTCAGCAATGTTTTCCCGGCGGATATAGTCCTCAATGATTTCCTCTCCCTCCGCGGGCATCGGAAACTCTCCCTCCGGGATGGGCTCGTAAGTGTACCGAGGGAAATACTGTCCGCCTTCGCTCCCCCAGAGATTCAGGTCGGGTATTGCATCGGTCATAAGGATGCCAAAAGGTTTCTTTGCACCGATGCCTGTCATGTAGAAGCCCTCGTTTGGCAGGTCTATCGTCGGGAATATCTTGGGCATCTGGTAGACCATGTCGTTCATGCCTCGCTCAAAATACACGAATTCTCTAGTGAACGGCCGATACATGCACCGGCGCAACGCGTCTGGCACAAAAGAGTGCTCTATGTCCCTCGAAAGATCCTTCAGTAGCCCCCGGTTCCAGCTGACTTTCGTGGGGTCCATCGCGGGTTCCCGGCTCTCCGACAGTCGCTGAACCTCATAGTTTGCAATCATTTCCTTCATATTCTTCTCAACTGATTCAGGGGAGAAGCTATAGCACCATGCGTCGCGGCTCGTCGCAAGCCCCCTGGAGAAGTTGTCAAATAAAGGAGGAACTTCCGCCAGTGATTTCTTGGTCTTGTCGCCCAACGGCTGAAGCTTCACAAAATTCTGATCACGGTGGTTTACCCAGTCCCCTGAACCGTTTGGCTCAATACTGTCCCAAGCAGTACCTTCGAGAGACCGTTCATTCTCAAGTATGTCAAGCTTCTGTTCACGGGTCAGGTAATCGCCGATGTCGCGGTATTGAATATCCGCTGGACCGTCATGGTTCGCATTCTTGATTAAAATTGCGATTGCGACCGGTGTCCGCGAGCCGCTACCGAACACTTTCCCACCTTCTCTCCGCGACAGCTCTCCCGTGGTTCGCTGATTACCTCTCAGGTTGTAGATGAAGATTCGGCTGAAATCTTCTGCAAGAGTCTTGCGGATACCGTCCGCGGTGTTGCTGTCGATGAATGAGCCATTGGAGACGAAGGCAATGACGCCATTGTCTTTGATGCGGTTGGTAGCCCAACGGATGCCACGGATGTAGGAGTCGTAGAGGCTGTTCTTGTTGGTAGCGGTAGACGATGCGCCATAGCTATCTGCAATGCTCGCATCAAGCACCGGATATTTCTGGTTTTGATTGTTGTCGTTCGCACTGGTCTGGCCCGTCGAATATGGCGGGTTCATGACGATGACACGGATGCCTTGGTTTTTCTGCCGAACCACGCGAGCATGGTTCTCCGGAAAGATTCCTGTCGCTTCCAACTGGCCGTCAGTCTCGTTGAGCTGGAATGTGTCGGTCAGTGCGATGCCGTCGAACGGTACGTAGCCATCGTCAACGTCAGCCGCCGCAGCCACTTCGGAGTACACCGTCTCAATGTTGATGGCTGCGATGTAGTAGCTCAGCAGCACGATCTCGTTAGCGAACAGTTCCTGAGTGTATTTCCGGTGCAAGTCCGCTGGCTTGATCAACCCGATCTGCAACAATCGTGTCACGAATGTCCCTGTTCCGACGAACGGTTCCAGAATGGAGACGCCTTCGTCGGAGAGAGACTTGCCGAACTCGAGGCGCAGGGCCGCGTCGGCCGACCTCAGAATGTAGTCGACCAGCGGCACGGGTGTAAACACAATGCCTAGGCGCTCTGCAACACGGGGAAAGGCTGCCTTGAAGAAGTTGTCATACAATTCCAGAATAATCTGCTGCTTGGCGTCTGCATCAGTAATTTTTGCAACCCGGAGGCGAACTGAGGCATAGAACTTCTCGAGGCCCTTGCTCTCCCGCTCGAAGGCCGCATTGGATCCAAGTTGGTCCAGTATGTTCTGCATAGACCTGGAGACAGGGTTGTGCTCCGTGAAGTTGGAATCCGCGAACATCGCGTCAAAAACTGGTTTCGTCACCAGGTGCTGTGCCAGCATCTCCACGGCCTGCTCTTCGTCGATCTCAGGGTTCAAGTTCTCCCGCAGCCCGTCAACAAACTCGTCGAAAGCCGCACGATGAGTAGAATCCGCATCGGCCAGCAGAGTATCGATCAGGTCGATGTGCTTCTTAGCGATCGACGCGATGTCGTTCGACCAGTCGGCCCAGTACATGCGGTTGCCGCATTTGTCGACAATTTTCGCGTAGACCGATTCCTTCCACTCCTCAACGGGGAACGTCAAGGTCCCCTGGTCGCCGGCCGGAGAGGTACTCTGGTCGTCTCCCTCTATCTCCGGCGTTGCCGAACCATCGATCATCGGAGTCTTTTTCTTCGGAGCCAGATCGATCTTGTCGACGATGATCGATTCCGGAGCCTTCTTGCTGAGCTCCATCTGGTTGATGGCAGCGTCCATGCGTTCATCATGGGCGCGTAAAGCCTGCAGCACCTGCCACACCACTTTGTAGCGTGCATTGTCCTTCAACGCTTCCGAGGTCGACATGCCCTCGGGTATGGCAATGGGCAAGACGATGTAGCCGAACTTCTTCGACTCGCCTGTCTCTGGGTCAATGTGGTTACGCATCACGCGCCCGACAGACTGGATGACGTCGACCATGGAATTGCGGGGATTCATGAACAGAACGGCGTCCAGCGACGGAACGTCAACCCCCTCGGTCAGGCAGCGTGCGTTGGTGAGGATCCGGCAGGTCGGCTGCTCCTTCAGCGGCCACGACCCGTCAGCATTTCGCGGAGCGGTACGGTCGTCAACCAGGAGAACCTCCGGGTCGGCCTGCAGCCAGTCGAGACGCTCGCCTCGACGAACGGCATTGAACGTCCCGTCGACATGTTTGGCTTCCACACGCAGATCATCGGTAGGGTCATCGTTTGCCAGGTCCGTAAGATGAACCCGAACAAGCTCCTGGAATTCGGCTTCGATCTTCTTGGATGCAGGGATCGACCGGTTGAACGCCACAGCGCGGCGCATCGGCTGCCAGTCCTGGCCGAAGCCATCCTGAAATTCACCAGCGCGGCGCTTGGCCAAACCGTTCCACACGCCGACGAGCTTGGCAATATCGTCAATGTTCAGTTCACTGTTACTGTCGGCCAGCTGGTCCTGAAACGTGCCCGCTACCTGATGCTCATCGACGCCGAGGACCAGGACCTTGTAGTCAGTCAACAGCCCCTTCGTTACGGCTTCACCGAAGCCTATGCGGTAGAAGACCGGGCCAAAGATTTCCAGATCGTCCATGGAACACAGCTCAGCGTCCCGTTCCTTCGCGGCGTCCTTGGTGTCATCGTTGAAGATGCGGGGAGTCGCGGTCATGTACACGCGCTTGTTGGCAGAAATGATGGAGTTGTCGTGTATCTTCACGAAGTTCGACTGGTCCCCATCAACCAAGGTGGCGCCGGTAGTTCTGTGTGCTTCATCGCAAATGACCAAGTCGAAGTCAGGCAAGCCGGCCTGCTGGGCATCGCGGACCGCTTCAATCGACTGGTAGGTCGAAAAAACGACCGTCATGCCCTCATCCATCGTGCGGGTGCCCATAGCCTCGATAATGCGCCTGCCGTCAGTTGTGGCTGGAATCTGCAGGTCATGGATAGCCACATCGGTCATATCAGTGTCCTTTGACCTGCCGACCTTGGTGTCTGAGCAAACGGCATAGGCCTGCATGGGCTGGTCGGCCTCGTCTGACCATTCCTTCAGCGTCTGCGAAATCAGAGCGAGAGACGGAACCATAACCAGGATCCAGGCGTGGCCCAAATCTTCAGCGAAACGCTCAGCCAATCTCAGCGCCGTAAACGTCTTTCCGGTACCGCAGGCCATGATCAACTTGCCGCGATCGGATGTGGTGAAGCCCTTGAGCGTCGCCTCCACGGCTTCATGCTGGTGCGTGCGCAACGTCTTCTTATCGAAGACCTTCAGTTCCTCGGGTCGCTCTAAGTCGTAGGTCGCCCAGTCAATATTGGAGTGCCGGAAGTCGGAGAGCCCTACACGCTGAACGGGAACGTATCGACCATCTAGCATCTCGGTTGCGTTGGCGGACCATTCACCCTCGGTAGTGTCCACGACAACAGCGTGTGTGAATGGCTTTTTGGAGGAGGCTGACAGGAACGAGTCGATGTGATGCTTCTGGATCTTGGCACCCGGTGCGTAGAACTTTGCCTGGATCGCAGTAAGACCGCCATCAGCCCGGGCAGCAACGAGGTCAATGCCGTTGTCCGGGTTCGAGAAGTTAGATGGCCGATCCGGCCATTCACTCCACAGCCACACATCGGTGTATTGGGGCGCGTGTACGCCGTCGGTCAACAGAAAACGCTCAACCAACTATTCGAGGTAATTACCCTTCATTCGCTGGGAGTGCGCAGCCCCTCGGTACGAATCAAGCAGCTCATCAAACGTAATGGTCACAGTTACCCCAGTGTGGTACGGAAATGTAAGAGGAAGCCTCCGGAGAAGCCTCCGTCTGATTGTATGCGGGAGTGGACGGAACCAGCGGATTACTGAACCCATGGACTACGGACCCGCGGCGACGCCGTAGGAGTCAGTCTTCCTCACCAGCCACAAACCCCTCACCATAACGGTCCTGCAGCACCGCTCGGTCCCGACGGGCCGCCTTCAGCTTGACCGCGCTTACCCCGAGCTCCTCCGCCGCCTCGGCAAGACCGAGGCCGTCCAGTTCAGGTAGGCGAGCCTTGCGAACAAGCTCAAGCCGCACAGGGTCGCTCGGCGGCGCATCGTAGAACTTCCCGTCTTTCAACAAGATCTTGACTACTTCCCAGGTGACGCCAAGGGCTGAGGCAATCTCCTTGCGTGTCCTGCCAGCCGCCTGCATCCTGCCGACGAGGCGGCACCGGGCCACTCGGTCGTTGCGAACTGCGTCGTTGTAGGTGTTTTGTGGCGGCGCGCCCGCGGCGCGCAAGACCTCTCGGACCTTGGACACGGGGTGTCCGATCTTGGCCGCAATGGCGCCGACGCTCTGGCCAGTGCGTTCATGCTCTTCCAGCACCATCATCCGCAAGTCCTCCTCCGCGGCAACGCGCTCGGCTTCAGCAGCCGCTTTCTCCGCCTCGGTCATGCCTTCCATGTACTCGCGGTAAAGCTTGCTGGCCAACCCCGTCGAGCAGTCCAACTCAGCCGCGATTAAACCAAACGTCAGCTTGCCCTCGGTGCGCAGTCGGTACGCCTCAGCACGCTGTTTCGCCCGAAGTCTCTGCGTCTCCTCCCACTGCCTCGCAGCTCGCTCCCTGCGTAGCGTACTCATCCATGGCAAGAAAATCGTCACTCTCGGCTGCTCAACATTCTCGATCAAACCATGAGCAAAGACGCCTTGGCCGGCTTCGTTCTTTTTGATCACGTAGCACTGCCACTCCTCGGCTATCCCAGCGCCTACATAACCGATACGCACGCCACCTACCAGCAATGCCATGGCCTCTGCATGGTGCGGGTTCCCTGGCTCTCGGACCATTTCCACTTCGACTTCTTGGCCAGCCTCCAACCCTACGAAGCCTTTCGGGTTGAACTGCGACCCGCGTACGAAGTGGTTGTCGAATCGTTCATCGTTTCGCGGATCCGGTATAAGGTAGCGGCCGGGCGGTCGGACATATTCGTCAGGCAGCGGATCGTATGTCTCACCCATTGCTTCTCCTCCCCCGCCGCCACCCAGGCACCGCCTGATCCAGCTCTTCTCTGCGCCATTCCACCAACTTCTCGTGCTTCGCCCTATCGTTGGCCGTCACGAGCCACAGGCCGAGTGCATGTTCTTCCGTGCCAGCTTCCGCCTCCAACCGCCTGTGATTCGGCCGCCGGCCATGCTCCGAAACAAACGCTACGACATCTGCCAATCGCTCCCGCCAGTGCGCATCAAGCGCCCGCTCGCGATCGCTCACCACCCACGCCCCAAGTCAATCAAGCTCTCGCATCTGCTCCCACGAGATCGTCTGCGCCACAAGCGCATGTCGCTGTTCGCAAAGAAATGCGTACAGCTTTTGCTCCCGGGGCACAGGTCCGTGAAGCTGTGGATAGCGGCCGTGAGTGGCGATGAAGGTGCGCGCTTCTTGCAGGCGGCTGCGCCAGATACGTGAGGGGCCCTTGGGCGCTGCTGCGCGGGCCTTTGCAAGGCTAGGATCCATCGCCCGCCTGACTTCAAGGTGACGGTGAACCGTGCCCACGCGCACGCCAGTCTGTTCGGCGATGACTGGCACCGGGGTGCCGGCTGCGTAGAGCTGATCCCAATCAGGGTGTGCCGACAGCCGCGGATCTTCTTCGAACAATCTGTACCCCTCCCACCGTTCATACCCCGCCGTTGACACAGAAGCCTATCCCCGGCCCACACTCCCCGATACCCCTAGACGCCAAAAACCCCACGACCCGTGGGGATCGTGGGGCTGGGGGCATCGGGGTCAGTGCGTTCTGGCGCTGACTGCATGCTCAGCGACGGCGAAGAGAGTGACACCCTCGCCACTCTCCGATCGAGCGGGCCGAATTCAGTGTCGCGTCCATGCCACCCCGCCGCCTTTCGTTTTCAAAAACTCACATGTCCCGAAGCATCTGGAGTGCAGCGATTTTCTGCTCTAGCGGCTGCAAGATCCTGGCCCGACCGGCCACTTGGCCCATAACCCCATACCTTGAAAGTTGGAAAGCCAATTCTGTCGCAACAGCTTCCATCGCCTGGAGAAATTCGATTTGTGTCTCTAGCGACGAGGAGGGTTGCCAGTACCGCTCACCCCGCATGATCAACGCCGCTGCAGCGAACACTTTCACTTGTGGATGGCGTTCTTGCCCATTTTCATCAGTTCCATCTGTTTCTAAGTCTAAGTTCATACGCCCCATGTGTGCGGCTCACCTCTCCGCCCACCACTACCACCACTCCCCTGCCCGCTACGCTCTCAACGCCACTCTCCGCACACATGAAGCTCAACCGAAACGTTTGTTAAGAGAAAAGAGATCAGTGAGGGAAATGTCCAAGCCAATATTCACGACCCACTACCAACGGTGGCAGAAGCGCCCCTATTACGTGCCTGACCGGTTGCCAGTGTTGCCGGCCGAGCTGGCCCTGCGCAAGACGACAGTGCCACTTCGGTTGAACGGGCACCTTGCCGACCGGGGGCGTGTGTTTGATCTTGCTGATCTTCACGAACGCGGGGAAGTGTACGCCGACGTGATCGTGGAGGGGGAGGCTGCAGACATCTTGGCCTACATCGACGGCGCGTCGCTGGTCGAGATCTGGGACACCCATCTGATTCTGCCGTGGGACGTCGCGGCCGTGTGGAAGCCGCTGATCGACGATTGGAGGGAGAATAACTAATGCGTCCCACGATCCCCGTACCTAGCACCGACGCCGCCCTGGTACGCGTGCTACTGCGCCACCTACCTGTTTCCCTCATCGCCAATCTTGGCGGTTACGAAACCCACCAAGTTGAGCGATGCGCCGCCCTGGTTACTCCCCTGGCCGCACCGCTGAACGCTGACCGTGACGACGACCGGGCCCATGCGCGGCAGAGGCTAGGAGGCGACCCGCCTCGGTTGCGGCTCGCTGCCCCTTGGCTAATGCGGCTCCGAGTAATCTACGAAGCGGTCGAGCTGGTAAGCGCTGGTGGCCGGGACGCGGAGTCGTGGCTACGGTCAGATCCATCACTGGCAGCATTCGGTTGTGATGATTCTCCGCTTTCACTATTACGCTGGCCGCCACTCAAGGACGCAGCCAAAATGGTGTTGAAGGCTGCGCGGCTGGTGTCTGGCGGCGACTTCGAACCGATGCAGTGGCCGACGCGGACCCTTGTCACTCTTGACGTGGACGGCGTGCTTTTGCCAATGCAAGAATGGGCGGCCGAGATCCGGGTCGAAGATTTTGAAGAGCTCACTTTTTGGCAACCGCCGTTGGCCAAGCCCGGAACTTTCTATGTGGATCCGGAAGCGCTCGCGGCCGTCCGGCGATGGTGTGATCTACCGGATGCGGATGTGCAGTGGCACACTAGTTGGCAAGAATTTGTTCACTTGCTCGCGCCGGCGCTTGGTCTACCTCCGCTACCGCTGTTCGATTACCGCACGAATTTTGACGTCTACCGAAATCGTCCTTGGAAGCATTTTGCTCTCGACGTTTTCGCCGGCGACATCCCCGGGGTCAGGTGTGGCGGATACTCGCAATTGACGATCGCGACTTGAAGAGTACCGGCTCAAATCTTCGACGCTACCGTTCAAGGAAACTCCCGGCCTCTTTGGTCCTAGAGCCAAAAAGTCATGAGGGGCTTGGTCCGCTTCTCGCCAAAGCCGAGGCCTTCATAGCCGCCCGCTGACAAACATGTCCCGGCTGTTTTGGTTGCCGGGACGTTACTCGGCCCGGTCACCTCGCAGCAACCGAGCAGGACCCGACTCGTCTTCGTGTCCGCTGCTTGGCTACGGGCAAATCGGACCCGGCTCGCCTTCGTGTGGTTCACCTGCCCGCTCATGCAACTGCATCAGATGAGCGGGCAGTGTCGTCTTCAAGTTGAACTAGCCGGCCCCTAACCGACGGCCGTCCGGCGACACTTCGGGCTTAGCACCACGGCTCCATGGGCTGGGCGAAGGCGGCCCACTCTTGGATCGCTTCACGTAGCGCACCCGAGCCGCGGGAGTAACCCACGATCAAACTCCCGACCGCCTCCCGGTGAGCGCCAGGCGAACGTTCGCGCACCTCCACTAGCCACGGGCAGGCATGTTCTAGTGCGCCGAGTATGCCAGGTAGTTGTGCCAGGGTCGCGGTCACAACTCCCACCTGTTCTTCGATTTCATTGTCGCCAATGTCTGACATCGAGCCTCCTCCGTTTGTGATTGTTCCCGTGCTCCATGTGTACGGACAGGACAACCGGCATATCGGCGCATGATGGCTTGTGTCCCCTCGTCTACCGAAAGTAGGGCCCGATGCAAACGCCAATGACCCTCGAAGAAAAGATGGCCTCTACCCGCGCGGGGCTGTCCGCCATAAAGCTCCTGACCGGCGATGAAAAGTTCGCAGCAGCAAAAACACTCATGGCCGAAATCGCCGCCGACCGTGCCATCTCTCCGGCGCAGTTGTCTGAACTCGCCAGACCTGCCCGCCCGAAGTTGGTCGACGCCCAGGCCGCGTTGCGTGAGCTCGTGTGGCAGCTCTACCTTGACGCCGGCCTTGAGGCCGATCTGGTCGAGTGGCTTGAAGACATTGCAGCGATGGAGGGTCTGCCGAGGCCAGTTAGCCGGCCAATGTTCACTGACGAAAATGTGGTGATGGCCTCCGAGCTCTTGGTGGCTTTGCGGATCGGCGATCATCCCTGGCTGCGAAATAGCGATGAGCAGAATATGGAAAGTCCCGTGTGGGAAAAGGGTTTCGAGTGCCCGCCAGGGGTTGTGATCCAGCAGATGGGTGCGCCCCTGCGCACGCGGCTTATCGGAGCCACCGGTATAGGCCGAGGGATGTGGCCGGCGAGGTCGCGTCTGTTTCCGTTCACAGACCCTCAGCTGCAAAGTTGGATCCTCCCGGCCGAGGTGGACGCGTATTTTGCGGACCACAATTTTTGAAAGGGAAGGCGGCGGAAACGGCGCAAGTTACCACTGCATTCCGTCGCCCGCGTGAAAAAGTTGGCTGTCCGTTTTCGCGTAGTTGGCGTTTTTCAAAATAGCGGCCACCGAACAAGTGACCTGCCGCTGGGTGAAGCCCAGGACCCAGGATAAAGGGCGCTCAGGAATCTAGATATTTGTGGTAAATCGCCCTTAACACGGGAAGCCGTGTATCGCGCCCCCGGGGCCCGCTTTTCCCTCTACAGAAACCGCGCCTCTCCGACAAACTGCTACCCTCATTTTCCCGCCAACACTGCTACGCATCCAGACCTCACACCGTCAACCGACAATGTGGCCGAAGTGCGCGACCTAGTGAGGCGCCAGCCGAGCGGGATGGTGTGGCGGATCGTGATGGTTGGTGCATCGCCTGCAGCGGGTGGACCTGCGCGCCGCAGGCGATGAGTCGGTGCCAACGGAGATGTGGTGTCAGAGAAAAGGATGTGGCAGGTGAATCGGGAACGGCGTCACTTCCAGCGTCGCTAAATCGAGGTTGATCGTATTGTCCGGGTAGCGATTCATATCCAGGACGTGGACGGTGGCCCGAGTGTTTTCAAATCGTTGGGAGATGCGTTGGTGCCAGTGCCCACTGAACACGTGTAGCGGGTTCACATTCCGCACAGCGTCCGCCACAAGCGGGCGCTGTTGGTACGTCTCATGTGCAAGCTCTTCACCAAGCGGGTAGATCAAACCTGATTCAACTTTGATGCCAGCGGCCACTTCATGGGTGATCAAAATATCCACGGGCTCTTTTCCAAGCCTAGACAGATTTTCGGCGGTGATTGCTTCCTCTGGCCAAAACGTCCGACCCTCCACTCTCATGGATTTATCGATTGAGACTGCGCCGCCAAATGACGCGAAGCGCTTACCTCCCAGCGTGAAGCGATGCCCGCGCGGTGAGTAGAGAAGCTGGGAGGAGATCACTCCGAAGCCGTCTTCGTTAAGTGGCAGTTGGCGGAGCCGCGGGTGTACGTCATGATTCCCGTCCGCGAAGATCAAAATAATCCCGGATTTCTTTAGCCACCTCTTCAAAAGCCGAGTGAAGCGGTCCTCTGTTTTCGGTCCGCCTCCACTGGGCCAGAGCACGCCAAGGTCACCTGCGTGGATGATGGTTCTGTAGCCAACCTTGGCGGCTTCCCGAATCACGCGCTCTGCCCATTCGGCATCAGCATGCCAGTCGCCAGCCACCAGGATTGTGTTTTCGATGTCGATTTTTTCCATGTCCTCCATGTGTGCGGACTCTACCTCACGGTTCGCTGCAACTGACACCGCCGCATTGGCAGCCACGTCGCCTCCGTCCAGTTCACCTCTCTGCTCTCCGACAAGCCAGGCATCTTGGCCCTGTTCTCTCCGCGTTGCCGAGAAGTTCACCTACGTGCTGCCAACGTCAACCGGTTCGGCGTCGGCTCGTTCGCCTACGCGCTGTACTTCACTCCCCTGACACCGGTCGCGTTGCACAGCGCAGCGTCCTAGTAAGCGCTGCGCGCGGCGGGAGGGTCACTATGGAAGTCAAGTGGGTTGGCGGACGCAGAGAGCGCGGGAAAGAAAACGGCAGTGAGTTTTTTGCTGGACCGCGAACAGCAAGACCGCATAGCGCAGCGGGGAGCCGGCGAGTTGCAAGAAGATGTCTATGAGGGGGACGTGGGCGCGCAACGGCCGAAGAAGGCGGATCGGAAAACGGAGAGATGACTCGATCAGCAAAACATGAGAGGCGCGCCAGCGCCGACCTTGCTCACTCTTTAACATGCCCGACGTTCACGCCGCTCAAAACTTTCTCTTGTCTCGTCTTGTCACCTTGCCCACCATACTCTTTTCACCGCCACACTCACGGCCACGACTATCGCCGGCCCAACACCGTGCCAGCACGGAGAGGGCCCGCATCCGCACACATGGACTCAGACGCAGCCGGCGCCCGGTCAGCTGCACGATCTTAGGAGTTTCCTGATGCCCACCGAGCGCGAAGCCGTTCACGAATACCTGCGACTTGAATTTCACCTGGCTTCGGGTTTTATAATTCCCGAGAATCTGTGCTCGGACTGCGCGCGCCAGCTGTACTCGGTATTCACTAACCTGGAACGCTTGGAGGATCTACTCGATGAGCCAGTGCACGTTTGCCGGCATCACCTGACAGCGATCACAATTCTGAATACGAGGATGTGGGGGCCTAGCGAGCTCGTAACTGTAATCGGTGAAGACCTGGCCACCTACGGTTGGGATGGAACGCCTGGGATAGACCATGCAACGGGCTAGCCGCAAAAAATCGGAGGTGAGCCGTGAGGCTTCATGAATACCTTCACGAAGAATTGTCCAGGCTGCCTGTCCGGTTCAACCGCGCATTTGAATCCGGCGGTGAAGCGGGGGCGTTGGTCTACCTGCGCAAGCAACTCTCGATGCTGGAGCTTGTGCTCGGCGGCGATGCACCCCCGGCGTGGTTTGATCCACCGGGCTCCGTTGGCGATGAGCGATGGGACGCGCTGATCAATTCCGCGATATTGGACGTCCTCGTGGGCGCGTGGCTACCGACCCAGCCGTTACCGCAGCCGTGGTTCCCATATGCCGAAGTCGGAGAGGAGAGAGCGCCTGTCATCGCAGCAACCCCGCTAGCGCTAGCACCTGCCAACATCTTCATTCGCCGCGAAGATCTCCGTTGGCAACGTCCGACTTCGGCGCCGAGAGAATAATCCGCGTCCACATGCCGCACGCCCATGGGACCTGCCAGCTCTCCGAATAGCTTGCATGCCGATTCGTTCCATGGGCCGGTGTCCACTCCGACTCCGTAGCGGTCACCCGCTCCGCCAGCCGCAATGCCTACCGATTCGTTTCCCTGGCCGCCAGCGGTGAGGCGGCGGTGTCAACGAAGGCGATGCGTCGTACTTGAAACGTGGGCTCGCTGGCAAATATTTGGCGCAGGCCGAAAGTATCCAGCGACACATGGGCATGTAGTGGTGCATAAAAGTTGGAAGCCCCTTGGCGAACGTGGCCGGGGTGCTACTTTTTTGTTGACATACTTCCCTCCTGGAATTTAGCTCCGAATTCTTCAAGAAGCTTGGGCGTGATTCCCGCGCCGCGCAGGTCCTACCGCCCGCTACCACGGAGCCCGGCTTTCACCGCCACGCTCTTGCAATCGTGGACCGGTGCTCGCGGCCCAGAGAACAAACAATGCTCTCCCCTGGAGGCGTACCAACCGATCCGCTTGAAGACCCCTCCACCGCGCCGATAGTGTGACGTTATGACCACCAACCAGAACACCGCCCCCGCAGGCAAAGTGTTACCAAAGTGTTTATTTGAAGCAGTTCCGGGCAAGAAAATACCCCTCCGACCGGGCGTAATGCCTAGTCAGAGGGGTGTTGGGGTGGAGCTAAGGAGATTCGAACTCCTGACCTCTTCGATGCGAACGAAGCGCGCTACCAACTGCGCCATAGCCCCATGCCGGGTCCAGTAAGACCGCTGATCCCGACATTTTCCACACTAAACCCGGAATGCCCTGCAGCGCAAAAAATGAAGGTCGGGCCTCCCTGCATGACAAAAGTCTGCAGGAAACCCGCCCCTGGCGTCGATGGAAGCTACTTGCGCCAGTACTTGTTGGCTGCGGCGACAGTGGCAAACTCAATGGCAACCACATGGGCGGCCATGGTCAGGGAATCAGGACTGTTGGCATAGTCGGGGCGCAGCGCCTTACGTACATCGGCATCCGGCTGGATCGCCCCGATGCTCTTGCGTGCCAGCGTCATGGCAAGCTGCCTGCCCTCTTCAGGAGTTGCCGTAATCAAGGTGCCGCCAGGAATGAGTTCCATGAGTTTCCGCCTCCAAATGCGAAGTATTGCCACGAACTTTCAGCCTACTATATTTATTCGGTTAAAACCGTGAATAATATTTCATGTCCAGCCACGCGAACATGCCGGTGGGAAGATGCAGATATGCCCATCAAGGCGAAATCCATCAGCCACATCCGGCTGACGGTCCCCGGCATTCGACGTGACCGTTCGTTCTATGAGGCACTCCTTAAATTGGCCGGTTGCCGTTGAAATGCCGGAAGGGACGCCACCGGAAACACGAGGCCGCTCCGGACTCCTGTTCGGCGGCGTCATTTACACCATGGGCCACTCGCTTTTGGGCCTTCGACCGGTCTCCTCCGACCGTTTTGCTGAGGACCGCACAGGCCTGGATCACCTCAGCCTGGCCGTGGCCGCCAAGGCGGATCTGACGGCGGCGGCGAAGCTCCTTGATGAGCTCAACGTCAGGCACGGCGGACCCAAGAACATTGGAGACGGCTGGATTTTGGAATTCCGCGCCCCAGACAACATCGCCCTGGAAGCGTTCGCACCGAAGGAAGGCCCGGTCCCTGGTTTCAACGGCGGCCTGTTACTTCTCCGCGAGCCAGTCGCTGAATGTCTCGGTGCCAACGGCTGCATCAGGAACCAGGTTCTTTCCGGCCCGCAGGAAAGCGCCGAAGGATCCCGGCAGCGGAAGGGCCGTCACCAGCGCCTTGCTGCCCGTGGCCAACTTCCACGCATTCGCCATCTCGTGCATGCCTTGGACGGCAGGCCCTCCCGCACGGACACTGGACTTCTCCTGCCCGCCGTGCAGCGCCTGCGCCACAAGCACAGCCGCCAGATCCGCCGTCGAAATTGTCTGGAAAGAGACGCCCTTGAACGCGGGGATGATCCCCACCTTGGCGCCAGCGGCAAAGATTCCGCCCACGAGGTTGTGGAACTGCGTTGCGTAGACAACCGAGGTGGCCAGGCCCGACTGCTCGTAGCTCAGGGCCCGCGCCGCCTGCGCCTGGTAATAGCCCATGCGACACTCCCCCGCACGAACAATCGTGAGCAAGACACACCGCTGCACGCCGGCCCGGTCCGCGGCGGCCAACGTGGCCACCGACATGACGGGCAGCGCCTGGAGCGCCGCCCCGGCGCGGGCATCCATGGCTTCAACCAGCGCATCCACGCCCTTCAAGGCAGCATCGACCCCAGCACCGGTGCGGAGGTCTGCCTGCACATAGTCGGCACCTGCCACCCTCTTGTCAGCCGGCGGCAGGTGCCGGCTCAAGGAACGCACCTGGTGACCGGCTGCCACGGCATGCGCCACGACCGCACGGCCGGCAAGACCTGTTCCGCCAACTACTGCAAGCAACGTCATGTCTTCCACAGTACGCCCGCCAAGACAGCAAAACAGCCGGGCCCAAGGGACCCGGCTGTTGCAGAAAAAAGTTAGGCGCGGCGGCGCTGGAGCACGTCGTCGAGGTTATTGAGGGCGTAGTTGCTGCGTTCCGATGGTGCGGCCTTGGCAATCTCACCAGCGGCGCCCGGGACATCCGGCACGGCCGCAACACCTGCAGACCCGGAGGCAACACCAACACCGGCCTGGTCGGCCCTGATCGAGGTGCCTGCGGACTTCGGCGCCATGGGAAGATTCAACGGTTTCTCCAGGGTCAGTGCCCTGGCCGCCTTGACGTAGCCGGGCATGGGAACCTCAACGGGCTCCCACGTCTCAGCCAACGTCTGGGTGTGCGCCAGCTTGGCATCGGCGGCGCCCTTGGCAGCGACCCGCATGGCCGCGGCACGCAGTTCCTCGGCCGTCAGCGGCTTGGCTGCCGGAGTCGGCTGGGCGCCCTCGGCGCCGTCAAAAAGTGTCGTTTCCTTCGGTTCCGCAGCGGGAGCCGCCGAATCCGTGGAAGCCTGGTCCGCCGTCGCACGTGCAGCAAGGCGGGCAGCACGGCGAATGGCTTGGTCGCGCATGGCCAAGCCTCGCAGAAGGACAATGACCGCAGCAAAAAGACACAAGGACATCAGCGGAAGCGTAGCGGAGCCGATGGCAATGACGCTCAATGCCCCGGAAATACCGGCCGTCAGCAGCGCCAGGAGGCCTACAAGGGCAATCGCCGTCCGACCCCACCGAATTTTCAACGGCTGCCCGGCTGGGGGCGCGAGGGTAGAAGGTGCCGGCTCCACATGGATGTGGGCGTCGGAAGTGCTGCTTTCCATTGACGTCTCCTGCGAGTGCTGGATTGGGTGGACTGACTGCGCGTATCCAGCCACATTTCAACCCTAAAGGGGAAACATGTTGCGTCCGGCATTCTTGCCGGTGTGTCGCCTTTGGAGCGAAGAAAACCGTCATATTTGGCAGGTTCGACGTCGGATGGCCTCGCCTTCCGCTTCTGGGCCCACGCTTGCCAGGATCCCGGAAATCGCGCCAGCGATTTTTGGACCGGCAAGTGGGGACTAGCGGCGGGTGGCCAACCATCGGTCCAGAATCCCGCCGGGGACGTCCTCCGTGGTCAAGGCAAAGCTGCGGTGGTCGGCCCACCGGCCGTTGATGTGCAGGTATCGCGGGCGCAGGCCCTCATCGCGGAAGCCGAGTTTCTCGACCACGCGCAGGCTGGCGGTGTTCTCCGGGCGGATGTTGATTTCCATCCGGTGCAGCCCCAGCTGGCGAAGGCAATGGTCGGTGGCCATGGCGACGGCGGTGGGGGCGATGCCGCGCCCGGCCCGGCCTTGATCCACCCAATACCCCAGGGTGGCGGACATGGCCGAGCCCCACATGATGGAGGACACCGTCAGCTGGCCCACGATGGCCGGCTTGGGCTGGTTCGGCAGGCGTTCGGTAATGATGAACGGCAGCGCACTTCCCTCACGCGCCTGCTGGTTCAAGACCCGAACCATGCCACCGTAGGTGGGCAGCTGGCCCTGCCCCGCAGGGTTGGACGCCTCCCACGGCTCCAGCCAGGCCGCGTTGCGGGTGCGCACCCGCGTCCACTCCGCCTTGTCGCGAAGCTTGATGGGGCGCAGAAGCAAATCACCGCATTCTAGAGTCACCGGCCAGATGGCCTGCCCCCACACGACACTAGACCTTGAGGCTGGCGGTGAACTCGCCCAACCACTCGCGCAGGTCTGCGCCGAGCTCGTCATTTTCGCAGCCCAGGGTGACGACTGCCTTGAGGTAGCTGAGCTTGTCGCCGGTGTCGTAACGACGGCCGGAGAACACCACACCGTACACACCGCCGCCTTCGCCTTCCATGTTGGCCAGGGTCTGCAGGGCATCGGTGAGCTGAATTTCGTCGCCGCGTCCCGGAGGGGTGTTTTCAAGAACCTCAAACACTGCCGGGTGCAGGACGTAGCGGCCAATGACGGCCAGGTTTGACGGCGCTTCCTCCACCGAGGGCTTCTCCACCAGCTGGTTGATGCGGACATAGTTTTCGCCCTCGATGGCGCTCATGTCGGCACAGCCGTAGGAGGAGATCTTGTCCTGGGGCACCTCGATCAGCGCGATGACGGAGCCGCCGGTGCGTTCCTGCACCTCGATCATGGTGGTGAGCAGTTCATCGCGTTCATCGATCAGGTCATCGCCAAGCAGGACGGCGAACGGCTCGTCGCCCACGTGGGTCTTGGCGCGCAGCACTGCGTGGCCCAGGCCCTTGGGGTCGCCCTGGCGGACGTAATGAATCTCACCGAGTTCGGTGGCGTGCTGGATGGCGGCGAGACGCTCGGTGTCGCCCTTTGCCTCAAGCAGCTGCTCGGTCACGGGGACGCGGTCAAAGTGGTCTTCGAGGGCGCGCTTGTTGCGCCCGGTGATCATCAAAACATCGGTGAGGCCTGCGCTGACGGCTTCCTGCACCACATACTGGATGGCAGGCTTGTCAACGACGGGCAGCATTTCTTTGGGCATCGCCTTGGTTGCGGGCAGGAAACGCGTTCCCAAACCGGCTGCGGGGATAACCGCCTTGCGTACATGCTTTGCAGAAGTCATGCCCCAAGGGTATCTGATCGGGCGGACAAACCCGCGATATCGTTGCCTGTACAGCCACCATGCCCCTTGACAGGATGCCGTGCAGACAGGACGCCATGAACTCACTTAGCAAAACCGCATGGCGTGCGCGCCTGCGAGGACAGCGGGCCGCAGCCGTCGAAGCCTCACGGCAGCAGGCCGTGGCTGGCCTGACCCGCGTTGGGCTGGACTGGTTCAGGGCGCTTTTGGCTGCCAGGGAAGCGGACGACGGCGGACCGGCAGTATGTGCCTACATTTCCATGGGCAGCGAACCACCAACAGGGCCCCTCCTTGCCGCGCTGCATGCGGCCGGCTGCGCGGTCTACGTTCCGGTCTGCGAGCCCGGCTTTCAGCTGGGCTGGGTCCGCTGGTTCCCGGGCGTGGACATGGCCAGGAGCCGCTTTGCCCCCGTCCTGGAACCTGTTGGCGAGCGGTTTCCCTACACCCAGTTGGGCCAGGTCCTGGCGGTGCTTGTTCCGGCACTGGCAGTGGACGGATCGGGTACCCGGATGGGTCAAGGGGGCGGCTATTACGACAGGTTCCTGGCCGGGGTTGGCACTCCCCCGGCAGGGCCAACCGCCTTGGTTCCTGTGGCCGCCGTCGTGCATGTCAATGAAGTATTTGCGGCGGGGATGCTGCCGCGGGATCCCCTCGACATCCCGGTTGAGTTTGCGCTGACTCCCGGCGGAATGCAGCGACTGGGCACACCGGCGGCGCCATGACTGGGCGGGCGGGAATGAGCGGGCGCCAGAAGGCGTTTTAGCATACGGTGCTAGAATTGGCACTCGGGACCATGGACTGCCAGACCCCTTGGCGGCAGTCGCACGGTCCCCACGCATGTATCCAGGAGGAAACCCAGTGCCCACTTACGCTTACGCCTGCAAGGATTGCGGCCACGCCTTTGACATTCAGCAGTCATTCAGCGACGACTCCCTGACGGTTTGCCCGGAATGCCGGGGAGCCCTGCGTAAGAAGTTCAACTCGGTGGGCGTTGTGTTCAAGGGATCCGGCTTCTACCGCACAGATTCACGCGCGGCCTCCAGCTCCGTTCCCGCCGCCACCGGCACCACGGCCGCGCCGGCAGCTTCAGCGTCCGGTTCAACTGCCTCCAGCGGGGCGCCGGCAACATCGTCAGCATCAGCATCGTCAGAGAGCAAGTCCACCGCGTCGGCCGGTGCCTCGAAGTAGCTTTTACGCTGCTTTCATTCCCCCACAGCGTCAGCTGCTGAGGGTCTTGTCCACGAACTGCAAAAGACCCCTTTCGCCGGGCCTTGCGGGCCCATAGCGTGGGCTCATGAAGACTCGAGCAGCCACTCAGGGACCGCCCTCCTATCCGGGGCCGGCGTGGCGTTCGCAACTCTGGCCGGGCGGCTCTCCCCCGACCACACCAATGCAAAAACTGTCCCGTTGGACCGCCCGGCACAGGCGCTTCCTGGCCGCATTGCTGCTGTGCCTGGCTGCTGCCATTGCCGTCCAGCAGCTCACCCCGGCCAGTCCGCCGACCACCACAGTCATGGTGGCTGCTCGGGACTTGCCGGCCGGGCATCCCCTGGGCCAAGGCGATGTGTTGGCCACTTCTGTCAGTCCCCGCATGGTGCCCGACGGCGTATTGGTTCAGGCCGCAACCTGGAACGGTCGCCAGCTCTCTGGACCGCTCCGGCGCGGGGAGGTGCTGACAGACGCCTCACTGCTGGGCAGTGGTCTCTTGATTGGTGCTGCGTCCGGCAGCCAGGCCGTGCCCATCCGTCTCAGCGATCCCTCAACACTTGCCCTGTTGCGGCAGGGGCAGCTCGTCTCAGTAGTGCTCAGCACCAGCCTGGGGCTGGACGGGCCGACCACCAACGAGGTGCTTGCAGAGAACGTCCCAGTGCTCTGGACACCCGCCCTGGCCCAGAGCGGCGGGCTGCTGCCGGCGCAGGAAAATGAGGGAATACTGGTTGTCGCGGCCACACCCGCCCAGGCCGTTCAGCTGGCGGGAGCCATCAGTCGGGGGAAGGTCTTCCTGATCCTGTTGAATTGACGCACGACTGCCGGTGCAGCGGTCGTGGCGTGCTACCGCTCACGCGAGGTGTGAGGTGCACTGCCGGACACGCGAAGCCGATGCCCGCCTACTCAGCTCCTGGCAGCCTTCATCTCGGCGAAGAATTTGTTCGGTTCAGGCAGGTAGCACAGCGCCGTGGCCAAGCCGCCCAAAACTAGTTGGGCCACCGTCGTCAGTCCCAAGGGAAAGGCGATACCGATCAGCTGAACACACGTCAGCGCCGCCAAAACGCCGACGGCAACCCGGGCCCAGGAACGTCCCTTGTGCAGAAACCAGGCAAACAACAAGTAGGCGCACACAGTGGCTATCCCTGCCATGACCACGGTGATGACACCCATGTTTCTGGCACCCTCAAGGCTGGGAACAATGCCTGTCGTGGCGTCCAAGTTTGTCTGAATGTCAGCCAGTCGATCGGGTGAAAGTGCATAAATCACTGCCACTATCGAGGCAACGACCTGCACGCAGGCAGCCAGGACCAGCAGTCGTGCAGCAAGCGTCACCAGCCGTGGAGCCGGCCGTTTGGTGGTGCCGGAGTTCTTGTCGACGAAGGCTCCCAGCCCGGGGATCTTTGGCGGAGTAGCCATTGTTGTCCTTATGTTCTTAGCCCCAGTGCGGGGGTTTGTTCTCGCGCAACCACTCATCATGGCCGCGGCCGGAAGGGGTGTCGCCCCACGTATGGTCGGCGTCGTGCGGGGCAACCTTGGGCAGCACCGCAGCATCGTTTGCGGGTGCTGCTGCCCCCTCTGGCTGCCCTGGCTGCTCTGTTGCCGCAGCGTCCTTGGACTTTTCCTGAGCGCTCACGGGAGCCTCACTTTCCTCGCTTGCGTTTACTTCTTCGCTTGTTGTCACCACGGCCGGGGCACTGTCCGCGGCGGCACCGGTGGTGTCGTTGGCTGCCTCTTCCACGGCGCGGGCCGGCGGGGCAGCAGGAGCCGCGTTCCGGCGTCGTGCGCGGGGCGAGCCAATGACGGCTGTCATTGATTCGTCGAGGGGCTTGCCCATCAAGGAATCGAACTCTCCGTCGCCGGCCGCGGGAACCACACCCAGATAGCGGCTAATTTGGTCGGCGCAGCTGGAGGGGTCGGTGAAGACTTCAATGGTCCACAGCGGGACGTAACGCCAGCCGAGTCGTTCGAGCATTTGCGGGCGAAGGCGGCTGCGTTCGCGCACGCTCATGCCCTGGTACTTGGCAGTGCCGTCGGATTCAACGGCCACGGGGACGGGAATTTCGTGCTCTTCCCGGCCCAGCAGGGAGATCGGATTCGGGGCGGCCGCCAAGTCGAGGGCGCCGTCATAGTGGTGCCACACGCGGGCGCCGCGGGCACTGAGCCTGTCGGCCAGGTCGGCAACCAGCGGGTCCTCGCCGGTTTCACGTTCACTGTCCAGCGCCCGGGTGGCGGGGCTGCCCAGCAGGGAATTGCCGGACAATTCACGGTCCAGCAGCTCGAAGAAGTCAACGGCACCGTGGCTGAGCCGGTTTTCATCCAGGTCTTCCGGACGGAAACACGTCAGGATGTGGATGTGTGTCCGTGCCCGGGTCATGGCCAGGGCAAATTTGGAGCGGCCATCCGGTTCGGACAATGGACCAAAGCCGTGCAGGGCGCGCCCGTGCGGGGTGCGTCCGTAGCCCAGGGAGAAGATGACCCTGTCGCGCACCAGGCCGGCGGCGCGGTCAACCGTGACAACACGGAACGATTCCGGGCCGCTGGCAAAGAACTCCGCGAGCAGCGGATGGTTCGCCATTTGCAGGCGGATGGCCTGGGCCACCCGCACTGCGTGGCGGTCGCTGGCGGTGATGACGGCCAGTGATTCGCGCGGGCGGACCCGGGCGTGTTCAAAGACCAGGTCCACCACCTTGTTGACCTCGGCGACGACGGATTCCACACCACCGTCACCGGCGCCGGGCAGGCCCTTGCCGTCGGGCAGGTAGTCAACGGTCAGCGAACGCTCCAGGCCGCTCAGGGCCCGTCCGTCGGGGAGGCGTTCCAGCTGTGAGTCGTAGAAGCCGCTGCTGAGCTGGCGGACCAGGTCCTCATCCACGGCGCGGTAGGAAACCGTCAGCCGGTGGCGCGGCAGGATCCGGGACAGGGCACCAAATACGCTTTCAAGCGGGTGCGAACCGGCGCCGGCTTCCCCGGGTGCACCTACGGCGACGGAGAAACTCTTGGGGCAGGCGGTTTGTTCATCGCCAAAGGCCACGACCTGGTCGGCACGGGCCAGTGACGGCAGTGCGGACTGCAGGGACGTTGATTCCGCATCCAAAATGACGACGGCGTCGAAACGGTACCCCTCAGGAAGCGCCGACGGCACAGCGAGCGGGCTCAGCACAAACACCGGTGCCAGGTTGCGCAGCAGGTCCGGTGTCTGGGCGACCAGCGCGGCCATGGACACTCGTCCGTCCTTCAGGACGTTGCGCAGCATCTCGCCCTGGCGGTGCGGGGCAGCCAAAATCCGTGTCCAGTCTTGTGCCAAACCCCAGCGGATCCGCCCGGGTCCGGAAGCAACGTGTGCCTGGTCCGCCAAGCGGAACTCGGCTTCCAAGCGGCGCAGGTTGTCGCCGTCGGACATGGCAAGGTACTCGTCGCCGCTGATCATGGCTTCCAGGGCGGACTGCCACCAGGCAAGCTCCAACTCGGCGCCCGCCTGCTCGGACGGCACTTCGCGGCGGGCCAGGTCATCGAGCAGCTCGCCCAGGCCCTGCTCCTGCATGCCTTCCCACAGCAGCGTTCGCTCGGGCAGGTGCTCCAGGGATTCCTTTGAGGCGACCAGTGCCTCGAGCCGGCCAATCAGTTCCCCGGCGTTGAAGTTCAGCAGGTCTCCGCCGTCAACTGTCCGTTCCAGTACGGTACCCAGTGACAGCAATTTCTTGCACAAATCCTGGTAGCTCCGGCTCAAGTCGGCCAGGCCGGAGGGGACGGTGGGGTGGCGCTTGCTCGTGGCGGCCTTGGCCCACTGGGCGCTCTGCTCGCTGACAAGCACCAAGGAGGCGTGCAGGTCGGTGATGTGCACACCGGGCCGGACCAGGTCCTTGGCGTTGCGCCGGAAACGGGCGCGCTGCAGCGCGGGCATCTCAATGCTCCGCTCACGACGCCAGGCAGTGGTGGCCGTGGCGGCAATCATTTCATCCGTAGGCCAGTCAAAAACGTCGGCGTTGAACTTGTCCAGGCTCTCCCGAATGGCCACGAGCATGTCCAGCTGGGCGCCCCATTGGGCAAAGGAGACGCCCTGGCGGATCTGGCCAAATTCAGCCACTTCGCCCATCTTTTCGGCAAAGCCGGGCACCTTCACATACAACTCTTCGGCCAGCGCAAACGCTGCTTCGGTTTCCTTGCGCGTCACCATGCGGGCGCCGTGCCAGGCACTGCTGACGGCGACCTGGCTGAAGGCGCCGAGCTTGGCAGCCCGCTTCAGCCGGTCAGTCAGTTCCTTGCGGTCGCGAATGTTGTCCAGGACGCTGCGCTTGAGGCGCACTGTGGTGGAGGGTGCCGGGTGGATCGAGGTCAGTTCAGCCAGCGACTGCATGGCCTGGTACGGCGAGCAACCCCAGCGTTCGCGGACGTTGTGCAGGCTGGACACATGGTCGACGAGCTGGTGGCGGTGGTCGACCAGTGTCTCATGCAGGGTCGCAAGCTTGGGCTCGGTGGCCTTCTCGTTACGGGTGATGGCACGGACCAGCTGTGACTTGATCTGCTGCGGTCCCGTGTGGGCGCTGAGCTGCAGGAGCAGGGAGTCAAGATCATGGTCGGTGAAAATCTGGGCCAGCTCGTTGAGCGTCCCCCGCCGCTCACCAACCACCAGGACGTTCTTGCCGTCATGGACCAGCTGGGCAATCGCGTTGATGGCGGTTTGGGTTTGGCCAGTTCCGGGAGGGGTGGACACCAGCACGGATTCACCGCTGCGGATCAGATCCAGCACATACTGTTGCTGCGGATCGGCGTCGCGGACAAGAATTTCCTCGGCCGGATGCCGATCGTCCAGGGCGGCAAAACGACCGAAGTCGGGTTCCAGCTCCACCGGCAGGACGTCGTCTTCGCTGTGCTCCCGCAACTGCTCCAACAGCTCGCTTCCTGCGAGCAGGGTTGGATCGTTCAGGTGGTCAGCCAGGAAGGCGAAACTGGAAACGACCAGCTCGTGGTCAACAGTGGCACCAAACATGGGGGCGAGCAATGTGCGCACCCGTTCAAGGACGGGGGCCGGGTCAAAGCGGGCAGTGCTATAGGCCAGACGGCCCAGGGATGCGGCATCAAGGTGAATGTTTGAGTGCTCGGCCAGGTGCTTGACCAGCGCCGGGTTCACCTGGGCCTGCTCCATCAGCTGGAGCTCGTAGTCATCCTGGCCGGGGCGGACGGTAAGTGCGACGGCGGCCAGCAGCACGGGCGCACAGACGTCACCGCCGTTTTCGCCCACCACAGCTGACCAGCGGGCCATGCCGGCACCAAGGTAGCCGGCGTCGATGCCGCGGTCGGTGCTCAGTTCAAAGATTTTTGCCCGCAGCGCTGCGGCGGCCTTCTTTGCCGCCGTATAGTGCTCGGGTTCACGAATCAACGTGGAGAGTCGGGTCTTGCGCCCTGCGAGCAGCTGGGCCAGGCCCGACGGGTGTGCGTGGCTGAGATCGATGCTGCCGTGTTCAGTTTTCACAAAGGCCAGCGCGGTGTCCGCACCGGAATAGGAATCCAATCCAGCAAGCCAGGCTTGGAGCTCCAATGAGCTCTCCTTGGGACCTGCAACTTCGGACACGGGTGCCTTCTTCTCTGCACTTAAGCGAAACGGTCTTGACCATACTGACATGCAATTTAGGCTATCGCTCCCAGCCTGTTTATGCCTGCTCGGCACACTGGAGGACGCCAAATTAAGCCTGAATTCACAGGCTTAAGGCGTCCCCCGGTGCACTTAGCGCGGGATTACTCCCATTCGATGGTTCCCGGCGGCTTGGACGTGACGTCCAGGACCACTCGGTTGACACCTTCGACTTCATTGGTGATGCGGTTGGAGATCTTTGCCAGCAGGTCATACGGCAGGCGTGACCAGTCGGCGGTCATGGCGTCCTCGGAGGATACCGGGCGCAGCACGATCGGGTGGCCGTAGGTGCGGCCGTCGCCCATGACACCAACGCTGCGGACATCTGCCAGCAGCACAACAGGCATCTGCCACACTTCGTTGTCCAGGCCGGCTGCGGTGAGCTCGGCGCGGGCGATGGAGTCAGCCTTGCGGAGCAGTTCCAGGCGTTCGCCGGTGATTTCACCGACGATGCGGATACCCAGGCCGGGGCCGGGGAACGGCTGTCGTCCAACGATCTCGGCCGGCAGGCCAAGCTCGGCGCCAACAGCACGGACCTCGTCCTTGAACAACGCACGCAACGGCTCAACGAGCTCGAAGCGCAGGTCCTCGGGCAGACCGCCAACGTTGTGGTGGCTCTTGATGTTGGCTGCGCCTTCACCACCGCCGGATTCAACAACGTCGGGGTACAGGGTGCCCTGGACCAGGAACTTGATCTCTTCGCCTTCGGAAGCGGCTTCGGCCATGATGGCGCGCTCGGCTTCCTCGAAGGCGCGGATGAATTCGCGGCCAATGATCTTGCGCTTGGTTTCGGGGTCGGAGACACCGGCCAGTGCGTTCAGGAAACGGTCCTGCTCGTTGGCAACGTACAGATTCGCTCCGGTGGAAGCCACGAAGTCGAGTTCAACCTGTTCGGCTTCGCCTTCGCGCAGCAGGCCGTGGTTGACGAACACGCAGGTGAGCTGGTCGCCCACGGCGCGCTGCACCAGGGCAGCTGCCACGGCGGAGTCAACACCGCCGGAGAGGCCGCAGAGGACGCGGGCATTGCCGATCTGGTTGCGGATGAGCTCAACCTGCTCGTCCAGGATGGACGTAGCGGTCCAGTTCTTTTCCAGCTTGGCACCGTTGAACAGGAAGTTCTCCAACACGGTCTGGCCGAATTCGGAGTGCTTGACCTCTGGGTGCCACTGGACACCGAAGAGACACTTTTCCTCGTTGGCGAAAGCTGCAACGGGTGCACCTGCCGAGGATGCCAGCACATCGAAGCCCTCAGGGGCCTGCTGCACGCTGTCACCATGGCTCATCCAGGTGGTCTGGTTTGCGGGGGTTGATGCCAAAATGGAGCGGCCTTCGCCGACCAGATTCACATCGGTGGCACCGTATTCGCGCTGGCCTGTCTCGGCGACGGTTCCGCCCAGGGCTGCGGCCATGGCTTGGAAGCCATAGCAGATGCCCAGGACCGGAATACCGGCTTCAAACAGGTCTGCACCAACGTTGGGTGCACCCTCTGCGTAGACACTTGAGGGTCCACCGGAGAGGATGATGGCAGCTGGGTTTTTGGCCAGCAACTGCGCAGTTGTATAGGTATGCGGCACGATTTCCGAGTACACATTGGCCTCACGCACACGGCGCGCAATCAACTGGGCGTACTGGGCACCGTAATCCACAACCAGGACGGGCTTCTGGGAAGTCTGGGCCTTAGCGGGAGTAGTCACCCACCAATCTTAACCCACGCCGGCGCCCCGTTGCTGCGCACCCGCGGTTTGAGTGACGAGCACCTCACAATTCCCTTTCGCGCCCTCCCGTTCGGATGTAGGACCCCATCGTCACACCACCCAACGCTCGCGCAGATAAGGGGCCCTAACGCCAAACGCTCCCGCAGATAAGGGGCTCCTCGTCACAAAGCTCGCGCAGATATCGGGGTTAATGCCAAACGCTCCCGCATGTGCAGGAGCGTTTGGAAAAAGTGCCCTAAAGCTGCAGGAGCGTTTGGAAAAAGTGCCCTAAAGCTGCAGGAGCGTTTGGAAAAAGTGCCCTAAAGCTGCAGGAGCGTTGGGAAATAGTGCCCCGGATGTGCAGGAGCGTTTATTGGGAGGGGCGGGGGCGGACCGGCTTAGTACCGCTTGCCGGCCTTCGGGTTGGCTGCCACTTCCGCGAGGACTTCCTTGTGCACCTTGGCCTCAACGATGAAGGACAGGAAGGGGACCACGCCGCCCAAGGCAATCAGCACCAGCCGGCTGAAGGGCCAGCGCATGAGCGTCCAGAGGCGGAAGTCGCCGATCAGGTACACCACGTACATCCAGCCATGGATAATCAGCACCGTGGTCGAGAGGTTCACACCGCCCGTAATGGGCATGACGCCGCCGTCGATGTTGACCAGCCCGAAGCCGTGGGCAGCGCCCGCGGTGTCGGTTCCGCCCGCCACCAGCACGCTTTGGAAGCCGTAGCGGAAGATCAGTTCAACAACCAGCAACAGCAACATGACGCCTGTGGCGTAGGCCGTGTACTTGTAGAACGTCAGGGCTGAAAGGATCTGTGCCGGTGTTCCGCCAAAGCGGCGTTTCGGGGCAGCCTTGGCGGACTGCGCGGCGGTGCCGCCCGGCGCTGGGCTTGATTCGGTGTTCTTGGACTCGGTCACTGTGCCGACTCTCCTCAATCTGTTTCTGTATGTCACTTTGCACGGGCATCAACTGGCGCAATGCATCAGCTGGGTGAAGCGTTAGGCGGGATGATGCGCGGCGGCAGGCTCGTCGCCGTCGTGCTGGTCATCCAATCCATCGTTGTCGATGTCAAAAAGCTCGTCCTGCTCGCGGCGGTAGTCATCGGCCACCAAACGCCACCAAAGGAACAGTGCGAAGCCGGCGAATACCACCCATTCAATGGCATAGAAAATGTTCAGCCAATTGATTTTATCGTTTTGGTCGGTGGCGGTCACGGTGATCGGCGTCAGCGCCCCGCCGGAGACGGCAGCACCCACTTCCTGCCCGTCAAGCAGCTCACTGTGAGAGACGATGAAGGCGGCGTAGGTGGTCACGGACCAGGTATTTGTCAGCTCAGCCGAGGAGAGCGCCGAAATCTGTCCGGCAGGAAGATTGGGCGAAACGACGGGCCCTTCGGAGTTCAGCAGCCGGCCTTCCAGGGCGATGGTTCCAGCCGGTGCTGCAGGCGGGCTCCCTGCACCGGAAACCCAGCCGCGGGCCACCGGAATGACCACTTCCTTGGTGGCCGCAACCCCGTCCAGGGCAGGCGCATCATCAACAACGAACGCCGTGACAACCCAGTAGCCGGTCTTCCCATCCTGCAAACGGGACGAGACCAAAACTTGTTTTGTGGTGTCAAAGTGGCCACTCGCGGCGACCAGCTGGCCCTCGACATTTCCCATCATGGCTTCGCCTGGGTCCATGGTGTCCAGCAACGGCTGTACTTTTTCAGTCACCGATGGCGGGGCAACATCTTTCTCCAACGATCGGGAAAGCTGCCACTGGCTGAGGAGGACAAGGACGGCGGCGACGGCCAGCGCAAACACCAGTGCGGCTATCCATTTGGGCTTGACGGCAGTTTTTAACACACTTCAACGGTACTTCGTAACCATGTAGAACAACGAATGCAGCTTTCCCGGCACCCATCACACAGCGAAGAGCAAGTGCCCGCAATGGCCGGCGGGTGTGGATTAGTGGTCGAAAAACACCAGGGTTGAGTTGATCAATTCGGCGATGACCTCGGCGTCGTGGGCGCGACGCAGGGATTCGCGGAAGTTTTCCTTGAACAGTGAGCGGGCCAGCGTGGCCAGCACTTCCAGGTGGGCGGAGAACGAACTCGCGGGGGTGGCGATGAGCAAAATGACGGTGGCGGGGCCGTCTACGGCTCCGAAGTCCAAGCTGTGGTCGAACTTGGTGATGCCGACGGCGATGGAGATTTCGTTGACGTGGGCGCTTCTCGCGTGGGGCAGGCCGATGCCGCCGGGGAGGCCCGTTGCCATCTGGTGTTCGCGGGCATTGACGTCCGCAAGGAAGCCTGCCAGGTCGGAAATACGGCCCTGTTCAAACAGCTTGGCGGCCAGTTGGGCCGCGGCATCCTCCTTGGATTCGGCCACCATTTCCAGGATCACGAGGCCCGGATTGGTCAATTCTGTTTCATAGCGTTCCAGCGAGCCCGATGTCATTGGTACCTTTCGCCTGCGTCCAAGGGATGTTCCCGCACCCAGTCTAGCCGCACCGTTGCTCGCAAGGCCCTGACTGCAGCACCGCCGGCCGCTGTCCCGACGCCCCGAGCAACTGCCTCGCATTAAACGCCAAGGCGCCCAATCCGCGGGGGACGGGCGCCTTGGCGAAAGCTACAAAAACTACGGTGCGACGATGACCTCTACGCGCTGGAATTCCTTCAGGTCGGAATAACCGGTGGTGGCCATGGAACGGCGCAGCGCACCGATCAGGTTCGAGGCGCCATCGGCCTGGTGGGCGGGGCCGTACAGCACCTCATCCAGCGTGCCAACGGTACCCATGTGCACGCGGTGTCCGCGCGGCAGCTCCTGGTGGTGCGCCTCGGCACCCCAGTGCCAGCCCTGTCCGGGAGCCTCGGCCGCGCGTGACAGTGCGGCGCCGAGCATGACGGCGTCGGCGCCCATGGCGATCGCCTTGACGATGTCGCCGCTGGAGCCCATGCCGCCGTCGGCAATGACGTGGACGTAACGTCCGCCGGACTCGTCCATGTAGTCGCGGCGGGCTGCTGCCACGTCCGAGATGGCACTGGCCATGGGTGAACGGATGCCCAGTGCCCGGCTCGTGGTGGTGGAGGCGCCGCCGCCGAAACCGACCAGCACCCCTGCCGCGCCGGTGCGCATCAGGTGCAGGGCGGGGGTGTAGCCGGCCGCGCCGCCCACGATGACGGGGACGTCAAGTTCGTAAATGAACTGCTTGAGGTTCAAGGGTTCGGTGGATTTGGAGACGTGCTCCGCCGAAACGGTGGTGCCGCGGATGACAAAGATGTCAACCCCGGCGGCAATAACCGTCTTGTAAAACTCCTGCGTACGCTGCGGTGTCAGCGACCCTGCCACTGTCACACCGGCGGCACGGATCTCGGCCAGGCGGGCGGTGATCAGTTCCGCCTTGATGGGCTCGCTGTAGATCTGTTGGAGGCGCACGGTGGTCTCGGGGTCCACCACGGAGGCCTGCAGCAGTGCGATTTCATCCAGCAGCGGCTGCGGATCCTCGTAGCGGGTCCACAGGCCCTCCAGGTCAAGCACGCCCAGGCCGCCGAGCTTGCCGAGGGCAATGGCGGTCTCCGGGGACATGACGGAGTCCATCGGCGCACCGAGGACGGGAATATCAAACTGGTAGGCGTCGATCTGCCATTTCACTGACACGTCCTGGGGGTCGCGGGTGCGCCTCGAGGGCACAATCGCAATCTCATCCAACGAATATGCGCGGCGTCCACGCTTTCCACGGCCAATCTCAATCTCATAAGTCACGCCCCCTAGCCTATCGCAGGCAGGGCCCCGCCCAAGAAAGTGGGCGCTACGAGTCGCTGCCGGCCGCCGCCTGAAGCGACTTGGCCGCAGCATCCTCCAGCACCGTTATCGCCTCAACCCGGGATGCCATAGCGGCAAAGTCCGGCTCCCCCGGCGCCCCGACAAGCTCCGTGAGCGCATCCCAGTGCTCCCCCAAAGCCTTGTATTGTGCGGCCAGCTCCACCAGCCCGGCACGTTCGACGCCGGACACCTCCTCCCCGGCCGTCGCCACCTCCGCCAGGAATTGCGCATACAACGGCCGCAGGGCGCCGGGGCCGCTGTAGCGTTTTCCGGCGAGCAGCCCGTGCAGCATGTCCATGCCCGCAGCGGAGCGGTTGGGGTCGCCAAAGATCCGCATCCACCCGCGCTTTGAGGACGAGTCGGTGAGCCGCTGCACCCACGTCGCCATGCCGAGGATGCCAAAGTTTTTCGCGTAACCCGGCGGCACCCCGGGCGGCGCCTGCTGCGAGAGCAGTTCCGCCGCAGTCTCCCCCATCGACTGGCGCACAACGTCGAGGGTCAGTGCGTCAGCCTCCTGGACCGCCCCGCCGCGGACCACCACGTGCCCCTGCCAGTGTTTGTCGGCCTTGCGGGAGTTGCGCGCTTGCGCCAGCGCGGGTGCGGTGATCCGCTCAAGCCGCCTACCGCCGTCGTCCATCAGGTAATCCGCACCATCGCGGGCCACCACCACAACGTCCACCGAGTCCATGTCGGCCAGCGGGTCCTTGGCAACCCAGGGCAGTTCCCCGCGCACAACCCGCACGACGGCGGGCACTCCCGTTTCCAGCGCGGCGTCCAGTCGGGATTGGGCGAGCTTGGCGCTGCCGGTCTGCTGGATGTTGACGGCGGCCCCGCTGCGATGCAGGAGGTTTTCCGTGTAGGGGCCGGGATGGAACCGCGTGACGGCCGACGCCGTGGTGGTGTCCTTATATTCAAAGGTAAAGATCATGAAGCCGATGCCGCCGGCCAAGCCCGCCAACATCGCCTCCGTGAAAGGGCCGCCGGTGAACGGGCTGCGCACCCCAGAGGCGGACAGGACACGGGTCCACAGGCCGGAATCCCAGTGCGAATATTCGGTGGAGTGGTCATAGGCGGATAGCATGCGTTGATTCTAGCCGGGCGGGGTTCACTACCGGCCACGGGCGGTCCCCTCGGCCGATAGCGCCTACCGCCCTCCCCGGCCGATAGCGCCTACCGCCCTCCCCGGCCCCCGCTTCGCGTGGCCGGGGGCCCTCGGCCGATAGCGCCTACCGCCCTCCCCGGCCCCCGCTTCGCGTGGCCGGGGGCCCTCGGCCGATAGCGCCTACCGCCCTCCCCGGCCCCCGCTTCGCGTGGCCGGGGGCCCTCGGCCGATAGGCTTAGCGCATGACTGACACAGAACTGCGCATGACTGACCACGAGCTGCTGACTTTGTTGTCGATGACCCCCACGGAATCGGCCGCGGTGACCCTGGGCCTGCTCCGCCTCGACCAGCACGGCGACAACGAACTGCTGCACAACGCAGGACTGACAACGCTGATGGTGCGCGGACTGGCCTCCCCGCAGGGCGAAAAGATCGTCCCAGTGGACAAGTGCGCCGTGGTTGGAACCGTGCTGTCCCAGGCCCAAGAATGGCTTGAAATCAAGCTGACCACACCCACCAGCGAACATGTGCTCTTTGCCGTTGGCTCCAATGTGGGCGCCGTATTGCTCAGCATCAGCCCCTACGGCGTGCACGAGATCCAGCCCATCGAATCCGGTGCCGCCATGCTCGAACTGGCCCTGCACCTGTGCAACGAATACCTTACCGGTGCCGCCGAGGGCCTGCCCGCTACGGCCGTTGTGCGGCGCCTGCGCGTTGACGCCGAAGCCGTTGTGGCTCAGCTGACCGCTGTGGAATCCGGGGACTGGGTACTGCGTTCCGGCACGGAATCCGAGTTCGTTGAGGAAAACTACCCGGCCGCCGAAGCCATGGGCCGGTTCAAGGCCGCCCTGGACGCGTAAGCGCTGGCGCCTTCGGCGTGTTTGGGCTGCCCTTGCCCGTTTGAAACTGCAGCCGAGGCGATGAACACCGTGATTTTCTCGCACCAGCTGCAGTTGCAAACTCAGTGCGCGCCGGGGAATCGCACCAGCTGCAGTTGCAAACTCAGTTTCGTCCCGCTACGCGGATTGGGGCCACCGTACTGGCATATTCCTTTCCTCGAAGCGGGTCAGGAGCCGCAAATCGTACGGTTGCAAGCATGCACGTCTCGGCTCCAGACCGTACTTGATGGTGCGCTTGGCAAAACTGTGGCGGAACGGAACGCGTGGCAGTCGAATTACGCCCGTAGCCGGTCCCGCCGGCCCTGCTCAACGAAAAAACACACAGCACGTGTGCCGACCCATTGGAACTGAAAATTGTGGCTGTCCATGTCGCTGCCGTGATTGCGCGGGTCCGGCATGGTTCCACTCGCCCAAGTGGCGCGGGATCCGGACCAGAAAACAATCAGGCGGGGTTCTTTTGGGGTGCGGGGGTAGTCGTGGTCATTCGCCCCCGGTGTACCGTGCGCGAATGGTAATAGCTACCCCCGCAACCACCAGGGGTGTCCACAACGGCAGCGAATGACCACAACGCACCCCTGCCACACACACACACACCTTGACGACATCAGGGTAACCCCACCAGGCAACGAGCCCGCCAACCGTGGCCAAACAACACCCCTACATCACGGCAGCGACATGGATAGCCACTCTGAAAATAGCGAAGGTGAGGGCATTCTTCGAAGTTTTGGCCCGATCCACTGCGCGAATCCTGGCCAGCCCCGACTCTTAAAGCAGACCGGCGGCCGGCCCCTTTCATGCGAAAGGGGCCGGCCGCCGTCGTACTTCAGGAAAGCGTTACTTGTTCAGGTAGTTCGGGGCTTCCACCGTCATGGTGATGTCATGCGGGTGGGATTCCTTCAGTCCGGCCGGGGTGATGCGCACGAACTTGCCGCGGGCCTTGAGCTCGGCGATGTTGGGCGAGCCCACGTAGAACATGGTCTGGCGCAGGCCGCCGACCAGCTGGTAGGCCACGGAGGCCAGCGGGCCGCGGTAGGCCACACGGCCCTCGATGCCTTCCGGGATCAGCTTCTCGTCTCCGGTGACATCGGCCTGGAAGTAGCGGTCCTTGGAATAGGAGGTGTTCTTTCCGCGGGACTGCATGGCTCCGAGCGAACCCATGCCGCGGTAGGCCTTGAACTGCTTGCCGTTGACGAACACGGTCTCGCCAGGGGACTCCTCGGTGCCGGCCAGGAGTGAGCCGATCATGACGGTGTCGGCGCCGGCAACCAGTGCCTTGCCGATGTCGCCGGAGTACTGCAGGCCGCCGTCGGCGATCAGCGGGACGCCGGCCGGGATGGCAGCCTTGGCGGATTCGTAGATGGCGGTGATCTGCGGGACACCGACGCCGGCAACGACGCGGGTGGTACAGATGGAGCCCGGTCCGACGCCGACCTTGATGCCGTCGGCACCGGCGTCGATCAGGGCCTGTGCGCCTTCGCGGGTGGCAGCCTGGCCGCCGATGACGTCAACGTGCGCCGCGGCCTTTTCGTTCTTGAGCCGCTGAATCATTTCCAACACGCCCTGGCTGTGGCCGTTGGCGGTGTCCACAAACAATGCGTCAACGCCGGCGTCAACCAGCGTCATGGCCCGTTCGAAACCGTCGCCGAAGAAGCCGATAGCTGCACCAACCATCAGGCGCCCTTCGGAATCCTTCGTGGCCAGGGGGTACTGCTCGGCCTTGGAGAAGTCCTTCACGGTGATGAGGCCACGGAGGATGCCGGCGTCGTCAACGAGCGGGAGCTTTTCAATCTTGTTCTTGCCCAGCAGCATGGAGGCGTCTTCGCGGCTGATGCCGACGCGGCCGGTGATCAGCGGCATGTGCGTCATGACGTCGCGGACCAGGCGCTGGGAGTATTCGCTTTCCGGGATGAAGACGGTGTCGCGGTTGGTGACGATGCCCAGGAGGCGGCCGTCTTCATCAACGACCGGCAAGCCGGAGACGCGGAAGCGGGCGCACAACTCATCAAGGTCTGCCAGGGTGGCGTCCGGGCCAACTGTGACCGGGTTCGTGATCATGCCGGACTCGCTGCGCTTGACCAGATCCACTTCCTCGGCTTGGCGCTCGATGGACAGGTTGCGGTGGACAACACCCAATCCGCCCTGGCGGGCCATGGCAATTGCCATGCGGGATTCCGTCACGGTGTCCATGGCTGCGGAGAGCAGCGGAGTCTGCACGGTGATGCGCTTGGACACGCGCGAGCTCGTGTCAGCCTCGGACGGGATGACGTTGGTGTGTCCGGGAAGAAGCAACACATCGTCGTAGGTCAGGCCAACAAAGGCGAAGGGATCATGAATTTCAGGCTGGGACACGAAGGCTCCTTGGCGGGGGTAGAACCATTTTGGGGTGTGCATCCGATGGCCTGTTCCGTGATTACGAAGCTGGCCTGTGCGTTGCTTACAGTCTAAAACGAAAGCCGCTGATGCCCTATTCCCGAGTGGTTGGTCACACCCGGGCCAGTTAAACCCTGATTTTCCGCCCCGTGTTCCGCCCCGGCAGCAGGGCCCGCAGGGCATTGAGGATGGTGGCCAGGTCAACCAGCTCCTGCGCCAGGGCACCGGCAACCGCGGGTATGAAGCCGAACGCGGCCAGGATCATGAGCCCCACGCTCAGCACGATGCCGATCCAGATGCTCTCAATGGCAATTTTCATGGTGCGCCGGCCCGTCTCAACAGCCTGGGAAACCTTGGCGATGTCATCAAGCATGATGACCACGTCCGCGGACTCGCTGGCCGCGGTGGAGCCCTTGGCACCCATGGCAATTCCGACGTCGGCCGCGGCCAGGACTGGCGCGTCATTGATGCCGTCGCCCACCATCAGGACGGGGCGCTCAGGGAGAGAGTTTACGATCCGGACCTTGTCCTCAGGGAGCAGGCCTGCCTTGACGCCCGTGATGCCTGCCTGCCGGGCAACGTGGTCGGCCGTCGACTGCGCGTCGCCGGTAAGAATGATGGTGTTATGCAGACCCAGGGCGTGAAGTTCCGTGATGGTGGCGGCCGCGTTGGGTCGGATGGGGTCGCTCATGATCAGTGACCCCGCGAAGACACCATCGATGCCGACGTACACAGCCAGCTGGCCGCCGGACAGCCCGGCCGCCACCAGGCCTGTTGAATGTTCTGCAACAAAGGCGGGCTTGCCCACAACCACCGTCCGGCCCGCGCATGTTGCCACAACACCGTTGGTGGCATGCTCCACGGCGTCATCCGACGGGTGCAGCGTGAGCCCCCTCGCTTCTGCTTCAGCGATGACGGCGGACGCCAGCACGTGGGAGGAATACTGTTCGGCAGATGCGGACAACGCGAGAAGCTCATCCGCTGAGACGGTGCCTGCTGTCCGGACTTCTTCCAGCGTTGGCCGACCACCGGTCAGGGTTCCGGTCTTGTCAAAAGCGGCTGTTTTGACGGTGGCCAGCATTTCCAGGGTGCCACCATTTTTGATGATGATGCCGTTTTTTGCTGCCCGGCTCATGCCGCCAAGGAAGGCCACGGGCGCGGCGATCAGCAGCGGGCACGGGGTAGCCACCACCAAGACTTCGGCAAAGCGTGTTGGATCCTTGGTGACAAACCAGGCGACACCGGCCAGTGCCAGCGCGAAAATCGTGAAGGGAACTGCGTAGCGGTCTGCCAGCCGAACCATGGGAGCCTTGCTGTCCGCAGCTTCCTGAACCAAGACGATAATGCGGCTGTACTGCGAGTCCTCTTCGCGCGCAGTGACCCGCATTCGGACGGCAGCCGAGCCGTTGACGGTGCCGCTGATGACGGCGTCGCCGGCAACCCGGTCAACGGGCAGGCTCTCACCTGTGAGGGCTGCCTCGTCGAAAGACGCTGTTTTTGACAGGAGCATCCCGTCTACCGGGACGACCTCCGCGGGCTTGACGATCAGGACATCGTCAAGTTCGACGTCGGACGTGGGAATGTCTTCAACAACGCCATCGAGCCGCTCACGGTGGGCGATGCCGGGCGCACGGCTGAGCAGGCCCTGCAGCTCTCGCTGGGCACGCCCGGCTGCATAATCCTCCAGGGCCTCGCCGCCGGAGAGCATCATGACAATGATGAGCGACGCAAAATACTCGCCGACAGCCACGGTGCTGATGATGGCGGTGACGGCCAGAATGTCAGTGCCCCAGTGCCCGCGCAGGATGTCCTTGACCATGCCAACGCCTTGGTACAAGGCAATTCCGACGGCGTATAGGCTCGCCACCCACTGAGCCTGCACGCCCAATCCGGTCAGTGCGAGAATGCCGGTGATAACCATAACGAGAACGGTCAACGCCACGAGGGGGTAGCGGCGGATGAACCCTGCAATTTTGCCGGTTGCGGCTGGTGGCTGCTGCACTTCCGGGGTGCCAGGCTTCATTGCCTGCGATGTCTGACGCACAGAATCGTTCATGCCCATAGTCTCGCGCGAGTCAGCGGTTTCACCAAGTTCAACGAAGAATGACACCGATCCCACTTTCTGACACCGGGATATCGGTGTCAGAAAGCGGGATCGGTGCCATAAATGCCGGATCAGACGATCCGGTCAGCTTCCGGCACGTTAGTGCTGGTGTGCTGCTTCTTCGTCCTCGGCAGGCTTGTCCGTCACGAGTACTTCGGTGGTGAGCACCAAAGCCGCGATGGAGGCTGCGTTGCGCAGGGCCGAACGGGTGACCTTGACGGGGTCGATGACGCCGTCGGAGATCAGGTTGCCGTATTCGCCGGTGGCAGCGTTGAAGCCGAAGCCGTCGTCAAGTTCGCCAACCTTGTGCACCACAACGTAGCCGTCATGGCCAGCATTCTGGGCGATCCAGCGCAGCGGCTGGGCAACAGCCTTGCGAACCAGTTCGATCGCTGTTGCGGCGTCACCTGTCAACGCCAGAACCGAAGCGTCTTCGTCCAGTGCCTTGGCGGCCTGTACCAGTGCGGAACCGCCACCGGCCACAATGCCTTCTTCCAAAGCTGCACGCGTTGCGGACACTGCGTCCTCAATACGGTGCTTCTTTTCCTTCAGCTCGACCTCGGTGGCTGCACCAACCTTGATCACGCCGATGCCGCCGGCCAGCTTGGCCAAGCGTTCCTGCAGCTTTTCCTTGTCCCAGTCGGAGTCGGTGCGCTTCAGTTCGGCGTGCAGCTGAGCCACGCGGGCTGCCACATCGTCGGCCGTGCCAGCACCGTCAACGATGGTGGTGTTGTCCTTGGTGACGGTGATACGGCGAGCCGTACCCAGCACCTCGAGGCCAACCTGGTCCAGTGACAGGCCGATCTCCGCGGAGACAACCTGTGCGCCGGTCAGGATCGCAATGTCCTGCAGCATCGCCTTGCGACGGTCGCCGAAGCCGGGAGCCTTGACGGCAACAACGTTCAGTGTGCCGCGCAGACGGTTCACGATCAGCGTGGACAGTGCCTCGCCGTCGACGTCTTCGGCAATGATGAACAGCGGCTTGTTGGCAGCAAGTGCCTTTTCCAGCAGCGGCAGGAATTCCTGCAGGTTGGAGATCTTGCCCTGGTTGATCAGAACCAGTGCGTCTTCCATGACTGCTTCCTGGCGTTCCGCGTCGGTGACGAAGTACGGAGACAGGTAGCCCTTGTCGAACTGCATGCCCTCGGTGAGGACCAGTTCGGTGGAGGTCGTGGAGGATTCTTCGATGGTGATGACACCATCCTTGCCGACCTTGTCGAACGCCTCGGCGAGCAGGTCGCCGATTTCCTGGCTCTGAGCGGAGATGGCGGCAACTTCTGCCACCTGTCCACCCTCAACCGGGCGGGCGTTCTCCAGCAGGCGCGTGGCAATGGCTTCAACGGAAACCTGGATGCCGCGCTTGAGCTCGCCGGGAGCCGCACCTGCGGCAACGTTGCGCAGGCCTTCCTTGACCAGTGCCTGTGCCAAAACGGTGGCCGTGGTGGTGCCGTCGCCGGCAACATCGTTGGTCTTCGTGGCAACTTCCTTGGCCAGCTGTGCACCAAGGTTTTCGTACGGGTCTTCCAGCTCCACCTCGCGGGCGATGGTTACGCCGTCGTTGGTGATCGTGGGAGCGCCCCACTTCTTGTCGAGCACAACATTGCGACCGCGCGGGCCGAGGGTGACCTTGACGGTATCGGCAAGCTTGTCGATACCGGTCTCAAGGGCCTTCCGTGCGCTGTCATTGAATGCAAGCTGCTTAGCCATGCGTTTGGTCCTTTCAAGCAAAGACCCCGCTCCCGACCCTGGTGATCTCGAACGAATCGAGGCCGCAGGAATGACCGGCGCGGGGCTTTACAAAAGTGGTTACTTAACTACGATGGCCAGTACGTCGCGGGCGGAGAGAACCAACAGTTCCTCGCCACCGGTCTTGACTTCGGTGCCACCGTACTTGGAGTAGATGACTACGTCGCCAACAGCAACGTCGATCGGGACACGGTTGCCGTTGTCGTCAACGCGGCCGGGGCCGACTGCCACAACTTCGCCCTCCTGGGGCTTTTCCTTGGCAGTGTCCGGGATGACCAGACCTGATGCGGTGGTCAGCTCTGCTTCGAGCTGGCGAACAACAATACGATCCTCAAGAGGCTTAATAGAGACCGACACTTAGGACCTCTCCTTCACACGTAAATTCTTTGGATGCCTGGCAGTCTTCACGCCATGTTTTTGTGGAACCCAACCGTCGTCGCGGTGCCGGTGATGTTCCCATGGCAAAAAGTTCAGAGCATTAGCACCCTCGGGGTGAGAGTGCTAACCCTGACTCTATGGAATTGATTAGCACTCGGTCAAGGCGAGTGCCAGATTTGCTCTTGAAAGTACGACGCCGGCGGGCCGGGTTTCGCTGACGGCGCATCTTGGGTGCCGGGTAAAGACATACCGGACACGGCCCGGCCGGGCAGGACGGGCAGGGCAGGACGGGCAGGGCAGGACGGGCGGGCAGGACGGGGCAAGTGGCCAGTTCACTGACAGTGCACGGCGCCTGGTTACGGCAGATGACTACCGCGCAAGCGAGCATCATCTCGGTGTCTTCATTTCTTGCCCCGCATAGGGCCCCGCCCCTCAGCGGGAATTCTTTGCGGGCGGGTCTTACGGGACGGCCCATCGAGTGTGAATCGCAACGGTAAATGGTTTGGTTTTCGCAGAGCTTTCCCCTTACGGAACAACTCTTGCTGCCGAGTGCGTCGAAGGCAGCGGCACTTGATGATCTGCTCGGCCGGAGGAATCAATAAATGTCGCGGCGGTGGCCTACTCGAATGGCCAGTACGGTGAAGGTGCTATCGGTAATCTGGGCGAGGATGCGGTAGTCGCCAACGCGGTAACGCCACACGCCGGAGTGGTTGGCGGCAAGCCCTTTGCCTCGCTGACGAGGATCCTCAAGGGTTTCGATTTCCTCGAGGTAGACCATCACGCGCTGCTGGACCACCCGGTCAAGCTTCTTATACTCGCGGTCGAACTCTGCGGTGGTTTCAACCTGCCACCGCGACGTCACCGTTCCGTCTCAGCCTTCAACTCGGCCAACGGCCTGCTGCGACGGCCCTCGGCTTCGAAAACCGCGATAGCGGAATCTGCTGCGAATGCATCTTCGAGGTCTGCAAGATACTCATGGAGCGCGGTCCTGACATAGAAGCTCTTAGACCGGCCGGTGCGCTGCGTGAGAACATCAAGGCGGGCTTCTTCATCGGGTGTGAGTCGAATTGAGATAGTCATCGTGCCAGCTTCCTGTGCAGCTTTATAAGACAAGTTTACACGTGGCCGGGCAATGATTCCCAGTGAAGGTTACCCCTACGGGCACCAAAAGGCAGTGCAGTCGACTTCTGAGGGTGACCTGATGTCTTCGGCAGCGCATTCGGCAACGGCGCAGCCAAGGAGCTATCCGTTCGATCCGGCGCCCGAGAGAAGGGTGTCCTTCCGCCACCGGCTCCATGCATACGAGACACTGATCGAAGCTGGGACGATGAAGAGCAGCAGCACCGGTGAAGAGATGATCGAAGCCATGGCCCCTGTTAGGGCTGATGCTGCGGCCGTTGCGGCCAGGCTGACGGCGACCATCAGGGAATACGCCCTGGCCAGCTCACCGGGTTCAACGACATCATCGAGAAGGATCGAGAGGATGATCGAAATCGGTGCGATCGCCATGCCACAAAGGAACATGGCCGGGACCAGCCAATACGGCCAGAGCGCTGCAAACACTGCCAGGCTGAAAACCACTGTGGCCCCGAGGAGGAAGACACCCAACTGCTCACGCCTGCGCCACGACCAGTTGCGCGCACCGTAGACGAACGCCCCGACGACTTCGCCAATGGCAAGGACGGCAAACAACAAACCAGAAAGTGCCGGCGCTGCCGTGCGCGTGGCTATCGCCGGCAACGCCACGACAAACACTCCGGATACCACCCCCACTGCGGAAGCCGTTCCCAGAACCGTGACCAGACCCGATGGCCACTTTGGCCGTCTCGAAGGCGCCCCATCACGTTTGATGTGAGGGCGGGACGGGGGCTGCTGAGCTACGAACAACAGGCACGCCGCTGCAATGACAACGGCAGCGAGGACTCCGGCGGCATCCGGGGTAGCGAAGAGCAAACAAGCGCTGACGATGAGCGGGCCAATGGTCACTGCGGCTTGGAAAAGGACGGACAGGAGGGCATAAGAGGCCGCCTTGTCGCCGTCCCCCTCCAGAAATTCCGGGAGAGCCGCCCGCACCGCTGAGGTTACTGCTGGAATACTGCTACCCGCTAATAGGGCCAGTGCCGCGATCAGCCATAGGGGCCCGCCGGCGTTTCCTATCATCACGAAAGCAGCGATGCTTGCCGCACAGGCCACGCCCGCGATCCCAATCACGATCCGGGACCCCAGACGGTCCATGAGGGCGCCTTGGATACCCAGCCCGCAGGCATTACCCAGACTAAAGAGTGCACTGACCGTTCCCGCCGCAGCGAGCGAATCGGTCCAGCGTTCCACTGTCAGCACCATGGTCAGCGCCAACATGCCGATCGGCACTGCGCTGAGAAATACGGCGGCCAGTCGGGGTGACACACCGCGAGATTTAAGAACGGTCGCGTAGGAAAACGAAGTCACAAATTCCCCTTCGTGATTCCCACCCAACCGGGAGCATGTCTCCCTGACTCAAGGCTCGTCATCGATCCTCTGACATGAGCCTACGCCAACACGTGCGGGGGCAGGGCTGCCAATAGATCCAGCAAACCCCACTCTCACCGGTCAAGCCCGTGGGGCTTGCCTCTCGACCATCGCCATGTCTGGTGCCCTGTGTCAGCTTTTGGATCTCCCGGGGCTCAGCATGCTACGGCCGTGTGTGCCGTCCTGCAGAGGGTTCCCGGCAAGGAACCGGTCCGATTATGCGGGCTGATGCCGCAGAATGCTGGGTTGCCAGCCTAGAACGGCGTTGACC
Source organism: Arthrobacter sp. PAMC 25486 (assembly GCF_000785535.1). NCBI lineage: Bacteria > Bacillati > Actinomycetota > Actinomycetes > Micrococcales > Micrococcaceae > Arthrobacter > Arthrobacter sp. PAMC 25486. The sequence goes on from NZ_CP007595.1 coordinate 2,123,793, forward strand.
AGTTCTTCCTGGGGTTGTGCACTGTCGAGCCGAAGCACGGGTTTGTCTAGGCTTGTGAGCCATCTTTCGTGGCTGATACGACTCCTTCCTTTGAACATGGGATTGTCATAGCCCTGCGCCCATTCCAAGAATCCTTCCCAAGCAACTTCGTCAAAATTGCTTCCGACTCTACGCGCTGTCTCACGAGTTTTCAGACGACGCATCCGTTCATCAGCATTGAGCGATAGATATATGACAGCATCGCATTGGTCAACAATGCTTTGTCCCCAACCGAGCATTGATCCTGAGAGGATCCAGGCTTCACGGGGAACGAATAAAGTCTGCATCAGATCAAGTCGTTCTTTTTCGGCGCGCTTGTCCACGTATGGCGGATCAGACGGTAGCCAGAAATAGTCATCAGCATCGGCATGAGGCACGGACCAATGGTTGGCAAGTGCACGGGCCAGAGTCGTCGTACCGGAACCACTAGCTCCCATGATATGAATTCTCGAGCGTTTCATTCTTCCAATTCTTGCATGCAAGATCGTGGTGCTTCGGCAGCCCGGCTCACGTCATCGAGCTGCATACTCGTGCTGTGTTTCCCGCAGGAGGTTACCCCTACCGGCATGCGAGAGCCGTGCAGCTGGCTTCATACCGAGTGGCTTCTGATGAGCCGCCAAGATGCAGGACAAAGCCGAAAACAGCACTTCGTCAACGAGTGGCCGCCCATTACCACCATTACGCGCCGAAGTTCCTCAACTTTCGCTTTGTCTGACGTTCCGATTCAGTGCCGTGCAAGGAGTGCTGCTCTGTTGCCACTATTGCGACGCGGCTACTGTTCACAGTCCTGGCTGGATGCAAGGATGTTGCCATGACAACGAGCCCTGTGCACGTGCGCAACCTCAAGAAGCAGTACGGCACCTTCACGGCCGTGGATGGCATCAGTTTTGAGATCCACGACGGTGAAACGTTTGCCCTGCTGGGCCCCAACGGTGCTGGGAAAAGCACCACAATTGAAATCCTGGAGGGTTACCGGGACCGCAGCAGCGGTGAAGCACGCGTCCTTGGCACAGATCCACAGCACGGCGGTTTGGACTGGAAGTCCCAGCTGGGCATTGTGCTGCAATCGAGCGGTGAAAGCGGCAACGTCACGGTGCTTGAACAGCTGACCCACTTTGCCGGCTACTACCCAAACCCGCGCAACGTCGCCGAGGTGATTGACGCCGTCGGACTGGACGGCAAGGCGAAAACCCGGATCGCCAAACTGTCCGGCGGGCAGCGCAGGCGGGTGGATGTGGCACTGGGCATCATCGGAAGGCCCCGGCTCTTGTTCCTGGATGAACCAACCACCGGCTTTGACCCGGAAGCCCGGCGGCAGTTTTGGGAGCTGATCAACCAGCTCAAGGCCGAGGGCACAACGATCCTGCTGACAACCCACTACCTGGATGAGGCGGCAACGCTGGCGGACCGGGCAGGGGTGATCGTGGGCGGCAAGTTGGTGGACATCGGCCCCATCGATGACATTGGCGGACACGACGCAAGGGTGCCGCTGGTGCGGTGGCGGCAGGACGGCGTCGTCCGCGAAGAGCGCACCGCCGAGCCCACCGCACTGGCCGCACGGCTTTACGCAGAGGCGGGCGGTGAGGTGCCGGGGCTTGAAATCACCCGCCCCAGCCTCGAAGACATTTATTTGGACATGGTGGGCAATCACTCCGCTGCGCAGGAATCCGTGGCGCAAGATGTGAGGGGCGGTGCCGCATGAGGACACTGCAGCTGGGCACCTCCCGCATTGGCTACGAGCTGAAATTGTATTTCCGCCAAGGTGATTCCGTCTTTTTCACGTTCTTGTTCCCGATCCTGATGCTCTCGGTGTTCGCCGTGGCGTTCAGCACCAGCCCGAATATTGGTGCTGACATGGACGGCGGCGGCATCACGTATGCGGCGTTCTACCTGCCGGGCATGGTGGCCGCGGGCATGCTGCTCAGCGGGGTCCAGAACCTGGGTGTGGACATTGCCGCTGAGAAGGGCGACGGCACGCTGAAGCGGCTGGGCGGCACTCCCCTGCCCGTGTTTTCCTATTTCATGGGCAAGATCGGCATGGTGTTTGTCAGCTCGGTGCTGCAGGTGATCCTGCTGCTGCTGGTGGCCCGATTCGCCTTCGACGTGGAGCTTCCGGCGGAGGCCGCCAAGTGGCTGACGTTCACGTGGGTGTTCCTGTTTGGCGTGATCACCAGTTGTGTCTTGGGCATCGCCCTCTCCGCGCTGCCGCGGTCCGGGAAGAGCGCCACGGCCGTGGTCATCCCGATCGTGCTGCTGCTGCAATTCATTTCCGGCGTGTATCTGCCCTTTTCCCAGCTGCCCGTGTGGCTGCAGAACTTTGCCAGCATCTTTCCGCTGAAGTGGATGGCGCAGGGCATGCGTGCGGTGTTCCTGCCGGAGTCATTCGAAGCCATCGAACCCAGCGGCTCGTGGGACCTGGGGCTCGTGGCCCTGGTCATGGGTGTGTGGCTGGTAGTGGGGCTGGTGCTGTGCCGCTTCACGTTCCGCTGGATCCGCAAGGACCGCTGAGCCGGCCCCGCAGAAGCGGCGGCCGGCGGGCCCTGCCCGGCTGTTAGTAGTAGACGGCCAGCGGGCCGCGCGGACCTTCAATGACCTGCACGGGGGTGTCAAAGACGCGACTCAGGACGTCACCGGTCATGATCTGCTCCGGCGTGCCAAATTCAACGACATTGCCGTCCTTGACCGCACAAATGTGGTCGGCGTAGTGGGCCGCAAAGTTGATGTCATGCAGCACGATGACAATGGTGCGGCCCAGTTCCGTGGCGGCACGGCTGAGCAGCGCCATCATTTGGGCTGCATGCTTCATGTCGAGGTTGTTCAGCGGCTCATCCAACAACACATAGTCGGTGTCCTGGGCCAGGACCATGGCAACGTAAGCGCGTTGGCGCTGCCCGCCGGAGAGCTGGTCAAGGAAGCGGTTTTCCAGCTCCCCAAGATTCAGGAAGTCGATTGACTGGCTGATGGCCTCTTCATCGGCCAGTGTCAGCCTGCCCTTGGAATGCGGGAAGCGGCCAAAGCCAACCAGCTGGCGCACGGTCAGCCGGGCCACGAAATGGTTTTCCTGGCGCAGCACCGAAACAATCTTGGCCAGGTCCTTGGACTTCGTGCTGGCCACGTCGTAGCCGGCAATCTCAATGGCGCCCGCATCAATGCCCAACAACCGGCCAATCATGGTCAACAGCGTCGACTTGCCTGCACCGTTGGGCCCCACCAGGGCGGTGACCCCGCCTGCGGGAATCTGCAGGTTGACCGGACCAATGGAGACCTCGCTGCTATAGCTTTTTCTAACCTCGGTCAGCGTGATCACAGGCGACCCTTTCGTAAAATGAAGAACAGGAACACGGAACCGCCAACCACTTCGATGATGATCGAGACAACACCTTCGGCATAAAAAACGTGCTTCATGACGAAGTACGAACCCGAAAGCACCACAAAGCCAATGAGCACCGCAATGGGGAAAACATATTTGTGGTCGTGGCTGTCGGCCAGCTGGTAGGCGAGCGTGGCAACGAGGAAGCCCAGGAAGGTCATGGGGCCAACCAGCGCGGTGGAGGTGGCCATCAGGATCGAGACCAGGAACAACACCCGCATCACTTCAAAACGGTGGTTCAGGCCCAGGTTCCTGCTGGTGTCGGCCCCCAACGCAACCACGTTCAGGCGCCTGGCATTGAGCAGCAGCAGGACCCCGGCGCCGAGGCACAACGGGATGGCGATGGGCAGGTAGCGCACATCCGCGTTGGACACCGAACCAAACAGGCGCGCCGTGAGGATGTCGAACTCGCTGGGGCTCAGCAGCCGTTGCATGAAGGTCGAGACGGAGCCCAGCCCGCCACCAATGATGATGCCGATCAGCAGCATGACATGGATGTTGCCGTGTTTTCCGGACAGCAGCCAGCCATACAGCGCCATGGACAGGCCCACCATGATGAGGATTTGCAGCACAAACTGCGGCACGCCCTGCACCGCCGTCACACCGGCGGCGCCCAGGAAGAACACTGCGCCTGTCTGCACCGCGATGTAGAGGGATTCAAAGCCCATGATCGACGGCGTGATGATCCGGTTGTTGGTTGCCGTCTGGAAGCTGACGGTCGCCATGGCCTGGCAGATCGCCACCACGGCCATGACAATGACGCTGGTGCCGCGCATCTGCGCAATGAGCCAGAACCCGTCGGAACCAACGGGCATGGGGTTGTCCCATGCGAGCAGCCCAAAGCCGAAGCCCACCGCCATGACCAGCAAGACACTGAGCACAATCCAATAGCGCCTGCGCGAACGGTGAGTGGGCAGGGAAGCCGAGCTGCGTTCCGGAAGGCGGGTGCCGCCGTCGTACTTCTTAAAGGGCTTCAGGGGCGAGGGAAGCCCGACTGCGGGAGTCTTGCGTTGGGTGGGCCGGGTCGAGGGAGTATCAAGCATGGCGGCGCTGCCTCAGGACCAGGGCCACGAAGACGAGGGCGCCGACGACGCCGAGAATCAGGGAGACAGGCACCTCGAAGGGCATGATGATGGTTCGTCCCACAAGGTCGCAAATGGTCACAATGGCGATGCCCAGCAGGCACACCCACGGCAGGTTCCCGCGCAGGTCATCGCCGCGGAACATCGAGACAATGTTCGGCACGATCAGGCCCAGGAACGGCAAATTGCCAACAACAACGGTGACAACGCCGGTGGCAATCGCGATGAGCCCGGTGCCCAGCAGCATGACTTGGTTGTAGTTCAGGCCAACGTTGGTGGCGACATCCTCGCCGAGGCCGGCCACCGTGAACCTGTCGGCGACGAAGAACACGGCCACGCCCACGAGGGCCACAATCCACAGCACCTCGTACTGGCCGCGGAGTACCGAGGTGAAGCTGCCGGCAAACCAGATGCCAAGGCTCTGGAGCATGTCCGTCTGCAGCGCGATGAAGGTGGAGATGGCACCGACCACGGCACCCAGCATGATGCCCACGATCGGCACCGTCAGCGACGCTTTCAGGGAGACCCGGCGCAGAAAAAGGAAGAAGATCATGGTGCCGATGAAGGCGGCCAGGACTGCCCCCGACATCTTGATCAGGATGCTGGCGTTGGGGTTGATCAGCATGACCGTCAGCAGTCCCAGTCCCGCCCATTCGGTGGTGCCGGTGGTGGTGGGTTCGACGAAGCGGTTTTGTGTCAGCAGCTGCATGACGAGTCCCGACATGGCCATGGCGGCACCGGCCAGCACCAGGGCGATGGTGCGGGGGATGCGGGTGATGGCAAACATTTCGCCACCGTCCGCACCGCCGAAGATGTCGTAGACGCCGGTGAACAGCGAGAACACCAGCAATAGGGCCACGACGGCAATGCCAATCAGCAGTTTCGGCTCAAAGAGCCTGCCCTTGCCGGGTGTTTTCACCGGGCCCCTGGCGGTGGCCTTCAGTGTTGTACTCATGCAGCGGTCCCTTCAGATCCTGCCGGCAAACAGCAAAGCAGCGGGTCCGGCATTGCTGCCGGAACCGCCACTGGGCTGGTGAAGAATATGGCTACTTGCCTTCCAGGGCGTCCGCGAAGGTGTTCAGGAATTCCGTGTAGGTCTGGATTCCCTCGTTGGTGTAGGTGTCGGCCGGCATGTAGACGATGTTGCCGTTCTGAGTGGCCGGGACGTTCTTGAGCGCCTCCGACTTTTCCAGCAGCTCGTTCGCCGGTGAGTAGCTGGCGTCATCGGCCGACACGGCCGCATCCCTGTCCATGACCAGGATCCAGTCCGGCTTGGACTTGGCAATGGCCTCGACCGAGATGTCATCACCTTGGTGGTCGGTGCTGGCATCCTTGACCTCAAGGGCCGGGGTCAGGCCCAGGATGTCGAAGAGCGGACCGAGCGTGCGCCCGGTGCCGGGGGCGGAGTAGTTAATGTTGCCGCCCGAAGCGATGACACCCATGACGGTGCTTTTCTTGTCGTAGGAGGCCTTCACCCGCTCGACGGCGGCGTCAAAGTCGTCGTTGAGCTTTTTGGCTTCTGCCTGCTTGGCAAAAACTTCGCCGAGCACGGTGGTCTGGCGCTTGAGCTCGGAATCGAACGGCTCACCGTCGCGCGGATCGAGTTCCAGCACGGTGGCGTTGGGAGCCAGCTTGGTGAAGTCGTCGTGGAACTGGGCGAAGCGCTGGCCGTTGACGATCACGTCAGGGGCAACCGTGACAATGGCTTCCAGGTTCGGTTCGCGGTGGCTGCCCAGGTCCACGATCGACGCGTCCTTCTTGTACGCGCTGCTGTCCGGCATGAGCGCCACGGCGCCGGCCTTGAGCGTGACGCCCCAGTCGGCGAGCGTCTCGAAGGTCCGGTTGTCGGTGGCAACCACGGATGCGGGCGGGGCGCTGATGGTGTGCGTGCCGTTGTTGTCCTCCACCGTTATGTTGCTGGCACTGGGGCTGGACGTGTCTGCCGGTGCCGCAGCGGAACCTCCGCAGGCGGTGAGGGCGAGCATGGCGGCTGCGGCTCCGAGTGTCAACAGGTGTTTCTTCAAGATCATCAGTCTCCAGATGCAGGTTAGCTTAGGCATACCTAATTAGGCCTGATCAAAAGCTAATACAAAATTCAATAATTGCGCAAGTTATTCGTAACGTAATCACCGTGAGGCTCGTCACACGCATCCTGCCGTTAGGCTTATTGCATGGCCCTCGACGTAATTTCCCCCCTTCTCACCCCGGCAGGATGGGAACTTTTATCCTCGCTGGGCCCGTACCGCGAAGCTGATTCCCTCAAGCTCAACGAGTCGCTGCGCAAGGCCGGCCACTCCCCCGAACTGGTCGCAGCCGCCCTAACCCAGGCGAGGCTGCGCGCCAAGGCTGAGGCCAAGTTTGGCGAGTTTGCGCAGCAAATGCTGTTCACCCAGGCCGGCCTGGAACAAGCCACCCGACTGAGCATCGCCGCGTTGCATGCACAAAGATTTACGACGGCGTCCATCACCTCCGTGGCCGACCTCGGGTGCGGCTTGGGCGCGGATTCGCTCGCCATGGCCAGCTTGGACATCAACGTCACCGCTGTTGATATGGACGAGGTCACCGCCGCGTGCACCACCGTGAACCTGATGCCGTTCCCCCATGCCCGCGTGGTGTGCGGCCGCGCCGAAGACACCGACCTGTCCGGCATTGAGGGTGTCTGGCTGGACCCGGCCCGGCGCACCACCAGCACGTCCGGAACCACCCGGCTTTTTGACCCCGAAGCGTTCTCCCCGCCGCTGTCCTTTGTTGAACAGCTGGCCGATCGGGGCCTGGCGGTGGGCGTGAAGATGGGCCCGGGCATCCCCCATGAGGCCATCCCGGCGACCGCCGAGGCCCAGTGGATCTCCGTCAACGGGGACGTGGTGGAGGCCGGGCTGTACTTCAACCGGCTGGCCCGCCCCGGCATCCGCCGCTCCGCCCTGGTGGTGGGTGTCGCCGGCATGAATGAAATCACCAGCCCGGTGTCCTACGAGCCGGGCGCACAGGATGCTGACATTGGGCCCATCTCCGGCTACCTCTACGAGCCCGACGGCGCCGTGATCCGTGCCGGGCTCGTGGCAGATTTGGCCCGCAGCATGGGTGCCCACCTAATCGACGAACACATCGCCTACCTGTGCTCCGACGAGCCGGTACACACGCCGCTGGCCCGCTGCTACAAGGTCCTTGAGGTGAAGCCGTTCAACGTCAAGGCCTTGAAGGCTTGGGTGAAAGCCACCCGGATCGGGGTGCTCGACATCAAGAAGCGCGGGATCTCCACCACCCCCGAAGAGCTGCGCCGCCAGTTGCTGACAGGTTCAGGCAAGGGCCCCAACAAGGCCACGCTGGTGCTGACGCGCATTGGCGAGGACCGCGTGGCCATCGTGGTGGAGCCCCACGGCTTCAACGGCGCCTGACCGAACCTGCATACATACAAACGCTCCTGCACTTGTGGGGCACTTTCCTCCCAACGCTCCTGCAGTTGTGGGGCACTTTTCCTGAACGCTCCTGCACTGCTTTGCGCGAGCGGGGTCCCTAGCCAATTCAAGCGCAGGAGCATTCGTCAAAACCCACCCACAAGCGCAGGAGCGTCTATGGGGCGCGGGAGAACGCTGAGGCTTCGCGCACCAACTCGGGGCTGGGCCGCACACCCGTGTACAGCACAAACTGCTCCTCGGCCTGGAGGGCGATGACCTCGGCGCCCGTGATGACGTGCTTCCCCGCAGCTCGGGCCGCCTTGATCAGCGGAGTTTCGGCGGGAAGCGCGACGACGTCGAACACCACGTGCGCCTGCGCCACTAGGGCGTCGCTGAAGGACTGCGCCGACTCGTCGGCCCCGGCCATGCCCAGCGGCGTGACATTGATCAGAACTTCCGCACCGGAGTCCCCCGTCTCAGCCAGCCAGGCAAAACCGTACAGCGCGGCAAGCGCCCGGCCCCGTTCCTCGTTGCGGGCCACAATCGTGACATTCGTGAATCCGGCGTCGTGCATGGCAGCGGCCACAGCCTTGGCCATGCCGCCTGAACCACGCAATAAAACGCTGGATGCCGGGTCAAGGCTGTGCTCCACCACCAGCCGGGCGATCGCGAGGTAGTCGGTGTTGTACGCGGTGAGCACGCCGTCGGTGTTCACGATGGTGTTGACCGAATCGATGGCGGACGCGGAGTCATCCATGACGTCAACGAGGGCGATGACGTCCTCCTTGTACGGCATGGAAACGGCAGCACCGCGAATGCCGAGGCCGCGCACACCGGCGATCGCCTGGGCGAGGTCAGCAGGTGCGAACGCCTTGTAGATGTAATTCAGGTCCAGGGCGTCGTACAGGTAATTGTGAAAGCGCGTGCCAATGTTGCTGGGACGCGCGGCGAGGGAAATGCACAATGACATGTCTTTGTTCAAAATAGGCACCCCTCAAGTGTGCCCCATATCCTGAACTACAATCAGAAGGCAACCGGCGTCCTGCCGCCTTGCAGCCATGTTTTAAACAGTGCCAAGGGGGCGTCGCCCGTGAAGATTGACTTCGCGAAATCTGAGCAGTCAACGCTGGGCCTGGAATGGGAAATTGCGCTGGTTGACGCCGAATCCGGCGAATTGGCTGCCCGCGCCGACGATGTCTTTGAGAACATTGAAGCCGCCCACCCCGGATCCATGGCCTCCGGTGAGCATCCCCACATCAAGGGTGAGATGCTGCAGAACACTGTTGAGTTGGTCACAGGGGTCTGCCGCACAGTCGCCGAAGGAACCGAGGACCTGCGCCGCAACCTGAACGTTTTGCGCGCGGCGTCCGCACCCTTGGGCCTGGAACTGCTCAGCGCCGGCACCCACCCCTTCAGCGACCCGCGCACCCAGGTCGTCACCGACAAGGAACGCTACGCGAAGCTAGTCGACCGCACCCAGTGGTGGGGCAGTCAGATGCTCATTTACGGCGTGCACGTCCATGTGGGCCTGGATCACGTTTCCAAGGCCATGCCGGTTCTGGACGGGCTGGTCAACTACTTCCCGCACTTCCAGGCGCTCTCCGCCTCCTCCCCGTACTGGAACGGCGAGGACACCGGATACGCCTCGCAGCGGGCACTCATGTTCCAGCAGCTGCCCACCGCCGGGCTGCCGTTCCAGTTCCCCGATTGGGCCGCCTACGAGTCCTACGTCCAGGACATGTTCACCACCGGTGTCATCGATGCCCCCAACGAAATCCGCTGGGACATCCGCCCCGTGGCGAGCCTGGGCACCATAGAAATGCGGATCTGCGACGGCATGTCCACGCTGGAGGGAATTGGTGCCATTGCGGCCCTGACCCAGTGCCTTGTGGAAGACTTTTCAAATACCTTGAACGACGGCGGCACCATCCCCACCATGCCGCCGTGGCACGTCCAGGAAAACAAGTGGCGTGCCGCCCGGTACGGCATGGACGCCATCATCATCCTGGACGCAGCCGGCAAGGAACAACTCGTCACCGAGCACACGGTTGAACTGTTGAACAAGCTGGAGCCGATTGCGGCCAAGCTTGGCTGCGCCGACGAGCTGGCGAACGTTGAAAAAATCATTGCCGCCGGCGCCAGCTACCAGCGCCAGCGCCGTGTTGCGGCCGCCCACGGTGGCGAGCTGCGCGCCGTCGTGCGTGAATTGGTTGCGGAGATGGCCAGCAACTAGCCTGCTCGGCTCCCTGGCGCCGGAAATTCTTAGAAAATTCTTAGACGGCGTGCGGGACAGTGAGGGAAAGCTTCACTGCCCCGCAACCCAGGAGTCGTCCATGCCGCCGCTGCCCACCCACGGAAACCCCTACCCCTCCACGCACGACGCCGGACCGGCCCACCGTACGCGCTTGGCCGTGCTGCCGCAGCTGCCCTTTTGGGGGCTGTGGGTGGCACTCCTCTCTGCCGCCGTTCTGGTGCTTGGTTTTTCCGTCACCAGCACGCCGGGCTTCACCGCCAGCGAGTTTGGTGTTGACCAGGAACTGAGCCGAAACCATGTGGGCCTGCTGACGGCTGTCGCCATGACCCTGGACAGGGCGTTTTCTCCCATCGGCGGAGTCGCCATCATCGCCTTGGTGTGCCTGCTCCTGTTTTTTGTCCGCAAGTCGCCCGTCAACGCGATCGCCTTTGGCGGCATCGCGGCCTCGGGGTGGCTGGCCAGCCAGTTCTTCAAGGTTGTGGTGGAACGTCAGCGGCCCAACCCGGCGTTGCTCTTTGACCCGCTCGCGCCGGAGACCGGTTCCAACAGCTTCCCGAGCGGGCACGTTGCATTGGCTGTGGGTCTGGCCTGGGCGTTCTGGTTCTTGTTGCGGAAGACCCGCTGGGCCCGTCTGGCCGTGATTCTTGGCATCCTGGTTCCAGTGGTGGTGGCCTGGTCAAGGCTGTATGTCGGCGTGCACTACCCCACGGATGTCGCCGCCTCGTTCCTGGCTGCGAGCGCTGCCGTGTTCTTGTTCGCGGGCGTGTGGAATGCGGCCTTGGCTTGGGTGATGTCCAGGTTCGACCTCCCAGCGCGCCTCGTCCCTGTCACTCCGTCCGGGCGGACCGGCCTCCCGGTCCGCCCCACGGTGCTGAGCGGCCTCCCGGCCGACGGGTCTACGCTGGAACGTGGGAGCAATACTTCTTCAACCCACCCGAAACACTGATCGAGGCTTGCCTTGCTGCACCCCATTGCGTTCGCCCTTCCCCACGCCGTCCCTGCCGGGCTGCTGGCAGTCATGGATCCGGCAGCCCTCCTGAGCGGGCTGGGACCGGCCACTCTCGCTGTCGTCGCGTTGATCGTCTTCATCGAATCGGGACTCCTGTTCCCGTTCCTGCCCGGTGATTCACTGCTTTTCACGGCAGGCCTGCTGCACAACCAGCTCAACCTGTCCCTCCCGGTGCTGATCGGCGTCGTGGTGCTGGCCGCCGTGGCGGGCGACCAAGTGGGCTACCTGCTGGGCCGGAAGTTTGGCCGCCGCTGGTTCAAGGACGACGCCCGCATCCTGAAAACCAAGTACCTCACGGAGACGGAGGAGTTCTTTGCCAAGCGCGGCGGCTGGGCCATTGTGCTGGCCCGTTTTGTCCCCATCGTGCGCACCTATGCGCCTCTCGTGGCGGGCGTGGCGAACTACGACCACCGCAAGTTCACGCTGTGGAACATTGCCGGGGCCGTGGGCTGGGCCGGTTCCATCACCTTGTTGGGAACGTGGCTGGGCCACTACGAAATTGTGGCCAAGAACATTGACGTGATCGCCGTCGTGCTGGTCCTGATTTCCGTGCTGCCGGCCATCATCAGCTTCCTGGTCAAGCGCCGCGCCGCAGCATCACTACCTTCCACGCGGGATGGGGAGTCAACGGGAGACAATAATGAACATGCACAACCCTGACCTCCCGCGACTGCTGCTGGTGGAGGACGACCCCGTCCTGGGTCCGCTGATTGGCGAGCTCCTGGCCGATGACTACCGTGTCCAGTTGGCGCCCGACGGGCAAAAGGGCCTGCACCTGGCCCTGACCGAATCTTGGGATGCCATGGTGGTGGATCGTGGGCTGCCAGCCATGGACGGCCTGGCGCTAGTCGCGGCTCTGCGCCGCAAAGGCATCGCCACCCCCGCCCTTATCTTGACCGCGCTGGGTGCCACGTCGGACAAGATTGACGGGCTCGACGCCGGAGCGAACGACTACATGTCCAAACCCTTTGATGCCGGTGAGTTGAGGGCGCGGCTACGCGCCATGACCCGGAGTTTCGCGCCTGCAGTGGCGCTGGTGGACGTGGGTGGCTGGCTTTTTGATCCCACCAACCGTTCGCTGCGCTCGCCCTATGGGGAGCATGTGGGCTTGACGGCGAAAGAGAGCGAACTGCTGGCCCTGCTGGCGGCCAGCCCGGAGAGGGTGTTCACCCGGGCGGAACTGCTGGAAAGCCTGTTTCATCCGGAGGATTCGCCCAGCGTCATTGACACTTATGTGCACTACCTGCGCAAGAAGGTGTCCAAGTCGCTGGTCCGCACCGTGCATGGCCTGGGCTATCAGATCGGGGACGGCGCATGAACTCCGTCAAGACAGGCCAAAGGCAGCCCTCCCCCGCCCTGCGGCGCGCCGCCATCACGGTGGGCATCAGAATTGCCGCGGCTATCGCGTTCATGGTGGTTGTGGTCATCATCGCGGCGGCCGCCTATATGCTCTATGTCTCCCGCCATCCGGAGGTGGCGGCTTCGGACACCTCCGCCCGCGTGTATGTCGAATCGAACGACATGCTCAAGGCCATGATCCTGGCCGGATTTGCCGGGATTCTCGCGGCCGGCGCCATTGGCTGGCTCAGTGCCCGCAGCGCCATTGCGCCTCTCGGGCGGGCGCTTGAGTTGCAGCGCCGCTTTGTCCAGGACGCCAGCCATGAACTGCGCACACCGCTGACCATCCTCGACACCCGCGTCCAGCTGGCCGAGGCCAAGGTGGAGGCCGGGAGCGACGCCGCCCGCATTCTGGGCCAGGTCCGTCAGGACACTGCCGCCCTGACCGCCACCGTCCAGGAGCTCCTGCTCGCCGCCACGGGTGAGGCGGAAGGCCCCGCTGAACCCATTGGAGTCGTCCCGGTGGTGCAGGAGGCGGCCGCGAGCCTGCGGGATGTCGCGGCTTCCCGCGGCGTGCAGCTGGAAACCACGGACGACGGCGGCCCCCGGGTCCGCATTCAGGCCAACAGTTTGCGCCGGGCTGTCCTGGGCCTCGTCGACAACGCGCTGAACCACACCCCTGCAGGCGGCAGCATCTCGGTGGCTGTGGTGCGGTCCGGGCGGGGCGTGTCCATCACGGTGCGCGACACCGGAAGCGGCATCACCGGCATCGACCCGTCCCGGGTATTTGACCGCTTCGCCCACAGCACCAACCCTCCGGCCGGCGGCCGGCGCAGCTACGGTTTGGGCCTGGCCCTGGTCCGTGAGATCGCGGTCGCCGCTGGCGGAACCATTGAAGTCTCCGAGACCGGCCCAGGAGGAACCACCATGGTTCTCACACTGCCAGCCGCCTAACCCCTTCCTCCCTCCCTTTCCAAACGCTCCTGCACATACGGGGCACTTTTCCCCAACGCTCCTGCACATACGGGGCACTTTTCCCCGACGCTCGAAAATTGTCAAGCTGTGTGGAGTCACTAGGCTATTTTTTGGGGTTCTTCGGGTTTGGGGAGGTTGATCCCTACGTGTTGGGCTGGGGCTGGTGTGGTGGGTCGTTGGCGGAACCTTCCTGGGTTTTGTTCGTAGTATTCCTGATGGGTTTTGTCACGTTGGTTCCAGAGCTCTTTCCAGGATCCGTCGTGGACTTGTGCTGGTGAGAACAAGGCGATGCCGGAGTGTTTATGGTCGGTGCTGTACCAATGCACGTAGTCGGTGAGGTACTCTCTGGCGGCCTCGAGGCTTTCGAAGATTCGCGGGTAGTTGGGCCGGTATTTCATGGTCCGGAAACCAGACTCACTGAAGGGATTGTCGTTGGAGACGTAGGGCCGGTTGAAGGTGAGTTCCACGCCGTGGGCGGTGAGCGCGTCACGAAGCAGGTGTGACTTCATGGCAGGGCCCGAATCCGCATGGACCACTTGCGGGGCGCCGTACCGGGCGATGGCGGCCTCGAACATCTTGACGGCGAGGTGGTCCGCCTCGCGTTCCTCGATCCGCCAGCCGACGATCTCCCGGGAGTAGATATCCATGATGGAGTAGACCTTGAAAACCGTTCCCTGCCACTTGGAATAGACGTCGGTGATGTCCCAGGACCAGACCTGGCAGGGGCCGGTGGCCTTGAGAACGGGCTTCTCAGCGGTGCCGCGTTTGCCGCCGCGTTTGGTCGGGACTGTGGGGCGTGCGTTCTGGTCCTCGTACTCTGCCGCGATCCGCCACCAGGTGCGGCGGGAGGCGATCATTACCCCGTTGTCCCAGGCCGTGGCGAAGGAATGATCCACGGAGTTGTTCTTCTCCCAGCCGGCCAGGATGAACTCAAGAATCCAGTCCTGATGGATGGTGCTGATCCGGCTTTCATAGGCCCGGTCCCCCTGGTGGATGGGGTTCTGGACGCCTGGGCGGGGATTGAACCTGTAGTGCCAGGTCCCACGCGATACACCCGCAAGTTTCAGGGCCGTCCGCTGGGAACCGGTGACCTCTTTCAGCTCCAGGACGAGAGTGTTCTCAGCGGCTATGAACGCTTCTGAGCGCTCGTCGGGGGCGTATCGGGCTCTGGCACGTTCAACTCGTGCAAGAGCCCTATAGCTTTTCCCAGTGCTGAATTTGACCCTTCTAGCTCAGCAATACGCTTCTGGAGTTTTTCGACTTCGACACGATGGGCGGCTATCTCTTTCGCGCGTGCTTTTTCAAACGCGGAGAGTTCACGATTTGTTGGGACCATACCTCCATGCTCTCGCGGAATCAGGCCCCGGTCGATATCTCCCTGGACCACCATCGTGCGCCATCTGCGGAAGATCCATTCGGAAATCGAATGCGAGGCAAGCCACTCCCTCCGTGACCCATGCGGCTGCAAATAGTACTCATGCACGAACTCACGGATCTCTTCACGGGTAAATCCCTTGTTATCAACGGCCACGGTCGGCTCCTTCAATCAACGGTTAATGAGTGACTCACAACCAGCTTGACGCAGAGGGGCTCCTGCACATACTGCTATGGGAAGGATTGGTTACCCGTCGTTCATGTGAGGGCGCTAGCGTGGACGCCATGAGCATGAGGAGCACCCCGGGCCTGGCCCGCAGATTGGGCACGGTGGACGCCGTCGTGATTGGCCTGGGTTCCATGATCGGCGCCGGAGTCTTCGCCGCGTTCACGCCCGCAGCCCAAGCCGCGGGATCCGGACTGCTTGTCGGCCTGGCCATTGCCGCCGTTGTGGCGTACGCCAATGCCACGTCGTCAGCCCAACTGGCCGCGGCCTACCCCACCTCCGGCGGCACCTACATATACGGGCGCGAGCGCCTGGGGCCGTGGTCCGGCTTCCTGGCCGGCTGGGGATTCGTCATTGGCAAGACCGCCAGCAGCGCCGCCATGGCCATGACCTTTGCCGCCTACGCGGCCCCGCCCGGATGGGAACGCCCGTTGGCGATTGCCGCCGTCGTGCTTCTCGTGGCCGTGAATTACCGGGGCATCAGCCGGACGGCAGCCCTGGCCCGCATCATTGTGGCCGCCGTCCTCGCTGCCCTGGCTGTTGCGGTTGCCGCGGTCTGGGCGGGCGGGACCTCTTCCAGCCCGGCCGGCTTCCTGGGCGACGGGCTGTTCTCGCACGGCTGGTACGGGATCCTGCAGTCAGCGGGGCTGCTGTTCTTTGCCTTCGCCGGCTATGCCCGGATCGCCACGCTGGGAGAAGAAGTCAAGGATCCGCGCCGCACCATTCCGCGCGCCATCCTCATCGCACTGGCCATCGCGGCCGCTGTGTATGCCGGCGTGGCAGTCACGCTGCTTGCTGCCTTGGGGCCCGACGGCGTTGCCTCCACCGCGGCACCCCTCGCCGATGTGGTGGCTGCAGGAGGTTGGAGCTGGGCTGCTCCCGTGGTCCGTGTTGGCGCAGCCCTGGCGTCGTTGGGCGCGCTGCTCGCCTTGATCGCCGGGCTGGGCAGGACGTCTTTGGCCATGGCCCGGGAAGGCGACTTTCCGCGCTGGTTCACTGCCATCCATCCGACGTTTCAGGTGCCGCACCGGGCAGAACTGGCGCTGGGTGCTGCGATTTGCCTGATCATTGCCTTTGCGGACCTGCGCGGCGCCATTGGTTTCTCATCCTTTGGCGTGCTGGTCTACTACCTTGTGGCCAATCTTGCCGCGTTCACCCAGCCAGCTCCCGACCGCCGATACCCCAAGTTTCTGCAGGTGCTGGGTGCCGCGGCGTGCGTGGTGTTGGTCGCCACGCTGCCGCTGGAGGCGGTGTTGGCCGGGCTGGTGATGTTCGCGGTGGGGATCGTTTACCGCGCGGCCAGGCTCCGCCGTCGGGCTTCACGCAGCTGACATTGCCCGGATGAGAGCGAGCGTTCCCCCAAAACGCCCCGGATCTGCAGGAGCGATTGGGGAAAACGCCCCGCATCTGAGCGAGCGTCGGAAAGTAGCTGGGTGGGGTGGGCTAGAGGCTGATGCTTGTCACCGGCATGGAGGAGTCCGTGCCGAAGGCCAGCCCGCTCGGGGCCACCCCGTTCATGACAAGCTGCGCGCCGAGGGCCGCCACCATGGCGCCGTTGTCGGTGCACAGCGACATTGCCGGCACCAACAGCGTGATCCCGGCCGCCGAGCACCGCTGCCCCGCCAACTCCCGCAGGCGCGAGTTGGCCGCCACGCCACCGCCCAGCAGCAGCGTGGTGATGCCCTGCTCCTTGCAGGCCAAAACAGCCTTGGCCGTGATGACGTCGAGCACGGCTTCCTGGAAGGAGGCGGCAATGTCCGCCACCGGCACCGCTTCGCCGCGGGCCTCGTAGCCCTCAACGCAGCGCGCCACCGCGGTCTTTAGGCCGGAGAAGGAGAAGTCGTAGCGGTGCGGGCCGGGCTCCTCCGCGGTGCCCATGTACTTGGGCATGGTCAGCCCGCGCGGGAACCGGACGGCCTTCGCGTTGCCTTCCTTCGCCAGCTTGTCGATGGCGGGGCCGCCTGGGTAGCTCAGCCCCAGCAGCCGGGCCACCTTGTCAAAGGCCTCCCCGGCGGCATCGTCGATCGTGGCACCCAGCAGCTCCACGTCGGAGGCGATGGAACGCACCCGGAGGATCTCGGTATGACCTCCGGATACCAAAAGGGCGCCGAGATTCTCAGGCAACGCCCCGCCGTCGTACTTGGCGGCGATGGATTCATCGAGCAGGCCGACGCCCACGTGCGCCACAAGGTGGTTGATGGCGTAGAGCGGCTTGCCGGTGGCCAGGGACAGGGCCTTCGCCGCGCTGACGCCCACCATGAGCGCGCCGGCCAGGCCGGGACCGCTCGTGACGGCGATCGCGTCGACGTCGTCCAGGGTGACACCGGCGTCGGCGAGCGCCTGTTGCAGGGTGGGCACGAACGCGTCCAGGTGCGCGCGGGAGGCGATCTCGGGGATGACCCCGCCAAACCTGACGTGCTCGTCCATGGAGGAGGAGACCGTGTTGGTCAGCAATTGTGTGCCACGCACCAGCCCAACACCTGTCTCATCGCACGAGGATTCAATCCCCAAAATCAACGGCTGCTTCATGAGGGGTCCTTCGGGCTGGCATCGGTTTCGGCGGCATGCGCGGCGGCTGTTTCGTGCGCTGATGGGGGCAGGGTCAGGCGCATGATCAGCCCGTCCGAGCCGTCCCGGTAATACCTGCGCCGGGTGTGAATGTGTTCAAAACCGTAGCGCTGGTACAGCTTTTGTGCGCGCGGATTTGTGGAGCTGACCTCCAGCATGATGTCGGCAGCCCCGCGCCGCGCCGCCTCGGCAATGAGCTCGTCGAGCATCGCCCGGGCAATCCCGCGCCCCTCAAATTCGGGCAGCACGCCGATGGTTTGGATGTCTCCGATGGGCGGCACGCACATCAATCCGGCGTAGCCAACGGTTTGTTTCCCGTTTCCATGGCCGACGGCGGATGGCAGCTCCGCGATGATGTACCGGCGGGTTTCTGGTTGCGAAAGTTCCCCGACGAACATGTCCCGCGGCCAGGAATCCACCCCGAAAAGCGTCTTGTCCAGTGCTGTGATGAAGTCAATGTCGGCGGGGATCATGTCGCGCAGGCAGGCAGCTTGGCCGCTTGGTTCAGCAGCGGTCATCAGAGCGCCCGCTTTCGCGGTCCTGGCACCTTGGCGTCTGATTCGCGCAGGTACAGCGGGGTGGAATCCAGCAGACCTGCCCCTTCGAGGGAGCGGGCGGCAATGATCTTGCGTGCCGCTGCGCGGCCAAGATCCACTGCGGTGGGCTGGGCTTGGGCAAACAGCGGGTACACGCTGGCGCCGCCGCCCTCCAGCACCTCCTGGTACAGACCGGCCCCTGCCCCGAACACCTGCAGGGCCGGGATGTCACCGGCCGGGCCCACGTGGGGGCCGTCCAGCAGCTCGGCGTGTGCACTGTATTTTGCCCAGTACACTTCCTTGCGTCTTGCGTCGGTGGCAATGACAAAGTCGCGCATGGCCAGGGGCCCCACGGCACGGCCGTCCTGGTAGGCGGGTGCGTCAAATACCTGCTGGGCCAGGGCGTCCAGGCTCATCATGCCGTAGAGCGGCACGCTCCAGCTGAAACTTAGGGTGCGGGCCATGGCAATGCCTGCGCGCAGGCCTGTGAAGGGGCCGGGGCCGGTGCCCACCACAATGGCATCCAATGCGGGGCCTTCCGTGACCGGGTCTGTGAATAGTTCCTGGATGCCTGGCGCCAACACTTCGGCGTGGCTTCGGGTGTCGGAAGTGGCAAAGTTGGCCACTAGTTCCACGGTTCGCACAGTGTCGTGCGGGTCAAAATCAAGCAGGGCGGCGCTGGCTGCGGCCGAGGTGTCAATGGTCAGGATTCGCACGTGTTTTAGTCTATTCCGTTGGGTTCTTGGGCTGCACCAGTGCTTAGCTGGGCCAGCGCTGAAAAGTCGACGCCGTCCCAGCGCGGCCCGACCGCGCTCAAGCGCAAGGTGCGGGGTTCGTCGTCGTCCTCGTCAAAGGTGCCGGCAAAGTCGAGGGTGGCGGAGTCCTCCCCGGCGAAGTCCCCGGCAGGATCCCTGGCGGGATCACCGGCAGGATCACTGGCGGGATCACCGGCGGGGGCCGGAGCTGCGCCGCCCACAGCGCGGACGAGCTCAATTTCCAGCCGGCTGGCGGCCAGGTGCTCCACCCGGTCCACCCCCCACTCAACCACTGTCACGGCCGAGTCCATGGTGTTTTCCAGGTCGATGTCATCGATCTCACCCGGCGTGGCCAGGCGGTAGGCGTCAACGTGGACCAGGTCGGGGCCGCCCGGATTGTGCCCGTCGGGAAGGTTCGGGTGGATGCGCACCAGGACAAAGGTGGGCGAGATGATGCCCTCGCGCACGCCAAGGCTGCGGCCCAGTCCTTGCGTGAACGTGGTTTTGCCGGCGCCCAGCTCGCCGCTGAGGATGATCAAGTCCCCGGCCTGGAGGAACTTGGCCAGCTGCTGCGCCAGCTGTTGGGTCGCCGCCGCCGTGCCGGTGCGAAATTCCCACTGGCTCACTGGTCACCGCCGGTGCATTCGACGCCGCCGGTGTAGCTGCGCGGCACCCGTTGGCTGATCCGGGTGACCACCTCGTAGTTGATGGTTCCGGCGGCGTCGGCCCACTGCTCGACGAGGGGTCCGCCGTCGTGCCCGTTGCCAAACAGCACGGCGGTGGCACCCAAGGCGGGCCCGGCAGCGACATCGGGCCCGGCCTCGGAGCCAGAATCGGAGACGGCGCCGGCCACCTCCGCGTGCGGGCCCAGGTCAATGACCATCTGGTCCATGGCGATCCGCCCCACCACGGGGTACGTGATCCCGTTGACGCGCACGGGTCCGCCGGTGGCAACCCGCGGAATGCCGTCCGCATAACCCATCGGCACCAGGCCCAAGGTAGTGGGCGCGGCCGTGACATAGTTCAGCCCGTAGGAGACGCCCTGCCCTGCCGGCACGTTCTTGCACAGCGCAAGGTGTGTCGCCAGGGTCATGGCTGGGACCAGGCCCAGCTGCGCCGAGGTGCGGTCGGGGAAAGGTGACAGCCCGTAAATGCCCAGCCCCACCCGCACCAGGTCGAAATGCGTGTCCGGGCGCGACAATGTGGCGGGCGTGTTGGCGAGGTGGCGCACCTCAAGGTCGGCGCCGGCAGCCTCCGCCACAGCCACGGCCTCGCGGAAACGCTCCAGCTGTTCATCCGTTTCCGGCCGCTCGGGCGCGTCGGCAACGGCGAGGTGGCTGAAGACGCCGACCACCCGGATCAGGCCCTCACGCTGGTAGCCCATGGCGGCGTCAACCAGCGCCGACCAGTGCTCGCGGGAGCAGCCATTGCGACCTAGTCCGGTATCAATTTTCAGGTGCACGCGGGCCGGGCGTTCCAATGCGCGGACGGCACCAACAATGTGCTCCAGTTCCCAGCCCGAGCAGCCAAGATCAATGTTGTTTGCCACTGCGGCGGTGAAATCGCTCAGCGGCGTGTGTAGCCACGAGAGCACCGGCGCGTCAATCCCTGCCTCACGCAGCGCCAGGGCCTCGGCAATGTGGGCGGTTCCCAGCCATTGGGCACCGGCGGCGACGGCCGTTTGCGCCACTTGAACAGCGCCGTGCCCGTAGGCGTCGGCCTTGACCACCGCCATGAATTGGGCTGGTGCCGACAGTTCACGCAGGTGGCGGATGTTGTTGGCGATGGCGGACAGGTCAATGATGGCTTGCCGTTCAAGGCCTGAATCAGGCTCTGGAACCGGCGCGACGAAGGGACTCACCCACCCATTTTAGCCCGTTTTGCGGCCCGACCCCCGCCTGCCCTGTGGTTGACGGCCCCGACTGGGCCCCGACCGAGTCCCGGACCGGGATTGGCGGGCTAGGTTGCGGGCACGGGCAGTGGCAAGATTAGTACAGTTGTTGGCAGTCCCGCCGGTTGGGCTGCCATGGGTTAATGAGCGGGAGGACGCGGATGCACCAGGTACGGCGCGTGGCCATGCTCTCCTTGCACACCTCGCCCCTCGACCAACCCGGTGGCGGGGACGCCGGGGGCATGAACGTCTATGTCAGGGCCCTCGCGCTGGAGCTGGCCACGGCCGGGATTGTCGTCGATATTTACACCCGCCGCACCGCCGGCGACCAGCCGGACACCGTGCCGCTGGCCCCCCACGTAAACGTCCACCACATCACGGCCGGCCCGTTTAGCAAGGTTTCCAAGGAGGCCCTGCCTGAGCTGATCAATGAAATGGCCGACGCCGTTGCCTCCCACATTTCCCAGCTCACCTCGGCCCCGTCCCCCGGTCTGGCTCCGGGCTTGGCCGCCGGCGGTGCCGCCGGGTTGGCCGGGTTGCCCGTCAATGTCATCCACTCCCATTACTGGGTGTCGGGGATGGCGGGGCTGCTCGTGGCGAAACGGCTTGACCTGCCGCTCGTGCACACCATGCACACCATGGCCCGGGTCAAAAACCACCACCTGGGGCCCGGCCAGAGCGCGGAACCCGGCATCCGGGAGGACGGCGAACAACACATTGTTGCCGGAGCCACGCGGCTCATCGCCAACACCACGGCCGAGGCTGCCGAAATTGAGGGCCATTACGACGGCTGTGAGCAGCGCATCGACGTGGTCTCCCCCGGCGTGGACCTGCATGTTTTCCAGCCCGCGTTCAGGGACCGCTCCCGGGGCGTGCTGGGCATTGGCGCAGAGGACTTCCACCTGGTGTTTGCCGGGCGCTTCCAACGGCTCAAGGGTCCCCATGTGTTGGTCAAGGCCGCGGCTGCGCTGCGCTCCCAACGCCCGGAGATCCCGCTGCGCCTAACGTTCCTGGGCGCGCGCAGCGGCAGTGAAAAGTATGATCTCCCGCAGCTGATCGCCGACGCCGGACTGGAGGACATCGCAACCGCACTTCCCCCCGTGGGGCCGAAGGAATTAGCGGACTGGTACCGCAGCGCCGACCTGGTGGCGGTGCCGTCCTCCAGCGAGTCATTCGGCCTGGTCGCGTTGGAGGCACAGGCCTGCGGCACGCCCGTGGTGGCCACAAATGTTGGCGGACTGCCCCGCGCCATCAGCGACGGTCGGACAGGTTTGCTGGTGCAGGGCCGTTCCGCCAAGTTGTGGGCGCAGGCCATCGCCTCGCTGTACGACTTTCCACAGACCCGGCTGGACATGGGCCGGGCCGCCTCCGTCTTTGCCCAGTCGTATGGCTGGGAAAACACGGCACGGCAGACCATGGCCAGCTACGACCTGTCCCTGACGTACCAATACGTGGCACCCCCAGGCTGCTAGCCTTCCCACTCTCCCAACGCCCCCTCCCAACACTCCTGCAGATCCGGGGCTTTTTTGGCGAACGCTCCTGCAGATACGGGGCATTTTTTCCCAACGCTCGCTCTGCGTGAAGCTGGTTGTCCGTTTGGATAGTTCTGCACCTTCCTCCTGCCGAACTGGTCACAAACACCGCACCCGTGGCTAACGTGATGCTGGTGACTGTCGCAACGGCCGGCTCCCGCCCATCACTCGGGCACCGCACCGGACAGCCACGAAAAGCCTTCAGGCAATGACGCCTGGAGGAACCCGTTGAAAGGTTCACAACACCATGAAACGACTGTTTCGAAGCCCAGCGATGCGGAAGGCCGCAGCGGTATGTGCGGGGCTGCCCCTGCTGCTGGTCACTGTGGGGGCACTGCCGGCGTCGGCCAACCCGAACGAGCAACCCTCCTCAGATGCCACACAGCATCTCATCACCCAGACGGACATCGATCCGCTCCTGTACCAGGCGGGGCGCTACATTGTGGTCCTGGCCGAGCAGCCCATAGCCATGTACGACGGCGGCACTGCCGGACTTGCGCCCACGAAGCCGCAAGCCGGCCAGCAACTCGACACCACCCGGCCCGAAGTAAAGCAGTACCAGGCGCACCTCGAGACCACGCAGGCCACGGTCGCCAAGGCCGAGAACGTACAGGTCAAGCGCACGTTCACGGCGGCACTGAACGGCTTCTCCGCCGACCTGTCGGCCGAGCAGGCCCTGGCGCTGGCCAAGGACCCCGCCGTGCTGGCAGTGGCGCCCGACACGGAGAATGCACCGGACTACTCCAGCACCGACTTCTTGGGCCTCAGCGGCGAAAATGGCAGCTGGAACACCGCCTTTGGCGGCCAGGACAAGGCCGGCGAAGGTGTAGTGGTGGGCGTCATCGACACCGGCTACACGCCGTCGAGCCCGTTCTTTGCCGGTGATGAGGTCGCCCCGCTCACCGGGGAACCCCAGGTTGGCGTCCCCTACCGCACCGACGACGGCAACATCGCGATGCTCAAGGCCAACGGCGACACCTTCTCCGGCGAATGCCAGGCCGGTGTGGAGTCGGGAGCCGACTTTGACGGCAGCGCCTGCAATTCCAAGGTGCTCAGCGCCCACTACTTTGTCGACGACTTCATCAAGTACGTGGCGCCGGAAAATCGTGCACCGCAAGAGGTGCTCTCCCCCGTGGACGTGGCCAGCCACGGCACGCACACCGCCAGCACCTCCGCCGGCAACGCCAACGTCCAGGCATCCATCGGCGGCCGCGACATGGGCGTCACGGCAGGCGTGGCGCCGGCCGCCAAACTGTCCGTCTACAAGATCTGCTGGGAGGACGACGACCCCGACACCGGCGGCTGCTATTCCTCCTCCGCTGTTGCGGCCATCAACCAGGCCATCCTCGACGGCGTGGACGTGCTGAACTACTCCATCTCGGGCAGCACCGACACCACCACGGACCCGGTCTCACTGGCCTTCCTCTCGGCAACCTCGGCCGGGATCTTCGTTGCCGCCTCGGCGGGCAACTCCGGCCCCACCGCAGGGACCGTCAACCACGGCGCCCCCTGGGTGACCACCGTGGCCGCCACGTCCTTCTCTTCGGAGCTGCAGGGCACGGCGGAATTCGCCGACGGCAGCAAATTCCGGGGAGCCAGCATGATGGGCGCAAGCCTGCCGGAAAGCCCTGTGGTGCTGGCCGCAACGGCCGCCGCCGCAGGCGCAGCCAGCCCCGAACTGTGCGGCCCCGACGTCTTGGATCCGGCACTGGTTGCCGGGAAGGTGGTGGTGTGTGACCGCGGCGTGATCGACCGCACCGCCAAGAGCGCCGAGGTCAAGCGTGCCGGCGGTGTGGGCATGATCCTGGTCAACGTCACTTCCTCCTCCGAAGACGTGGACCTGCACGCAGTGCCCACAGTCCACGTGAACCCGCCGGCCTCACAGGAAATCAAGGACAAGGTGACGGCCAACCCGGACATCCTGGTCGCCTTGGTGGACCACGACACCACCGGCCTGCCCGTTGATCCGCAGCCGCAGATCGCCGGCTTCTCCTCCCGCGGGCCGCTGGGCGCCACGGGATCGGACCTCCTCAAGCCCGACGTTGCCGCACCCGGTGTTGCCGTGCTCGCAGGAGTTTCACCCATTGCCAGCGGCGGCGACCAGTTTGGCATGATGTCCGGAACGTCCATGGCGTCCCCGCATGTTGCCGGATTTGCCGCGCTTCTTCTTGCCAAGAACCCCGCATGGTCCCCCGCCACGGTGAAATCAGCCATGATGACCACCGCCACCGATGTGGTGAACGCTGACGGCAGCAAGAACACCGATCTGTTCGCCACGGGCGCTGGCCAGACCGCTGTGGCCAAGGCGCTCTCACCGGGACTGGCGTACGACGCCGGCGACACCGAATACTTGAAGTTCATTCAAGGCACCGGCGTCGACCTGGGCATGCCCGATCTTGGCAGCACAGCGCCGCGGGACATGAACGTGGCATCGTTTGCCGTAGGTTCCCTTGCCGGAAAAGTCACCGTCACCCGCACCGTCACGGCGCTGACACCGGGACTTTACCGTGCCACGGCCAACGTCCCCGGCGTCAACGTCAAGGTCACACCCCCGGTGTTGAACTTCTCCGCAGCCGGCGACAAGCGCACCTTCAAGGTCACCTTTGAAAATGCCACGGCCGCCCTGGGCGAGTTCGCGATGGGCAGCCTGTCCTGGCAGGGAGCCGGCGCCACCGTGACCTCACCTGTTGCCGTCCGCCCGCTTCCCGTCATCGTTGCCCCGGAAGTTGCCCTGACCTCCGCCAAGGCCACGGACAGCGGGCCGATCCCGGTGGTTTCAGGCACCAGCAATCCGGTCAACATGACCCTGGACGGCTTGTCCAAGGCTGATTCAA
Source organism: Arthrobacter sp. PAMC 25486 (assembly GCF_000785535.1). Taxonomy (NCBI): domain Bacteria; kingdom Bacillati; phylum Actinomycetota; class Actinomycetes; order Micrococcales; family Micrococcaceae; genus Arthrobacter; species Arthrobacter sp. PAMC 25486. The sequence goes on from NZ_CP007595.1 coordinate 2,148,971, forward strand.
ACACCATTGAACTGGTCCCCGGCCCGCTTGTTGTGGGCACGGACCAGTCCAACTTCGTCAAGGAAGTGACGGTGCCGGAGGGGACCACGCTGGCGAAGTTCCAGGTGCTTTCCTCTGATCCAAACGCCGATTTCGACATGATCGTGTTCAATCCACAGGGCCAGTACAGCGATGTCAGGACGGGCTCATCGAGCGAGACACTTTCGCTGTCCGACCCCGCCCCGGGAACGTACACCGTGCTGGCGAATCTGTATTCCAGCACCGGCGACGCAGCCGTGACGGCAACTGTTGATGCTGCTGTGTTGGGCGCCAACGTCGGAAACGCCACGGTGTCACCAAACCCGCTGAAACTGGCCAACGGCAAATCGGGCGACGTGACACTGAGCTGGATGGGCTTGGAACCGGGCTCTTATCTGGGCCGCATTTCCTTCGGCGACGCCGGCACCGCAACGTTCGTTTCCGTCATCATCTCGCCGAGCGGCACAGTCGTCGTTCCTGATGAGGACGGCCCCCACAAGGGCAAGCCGATCAAGGACAAGAAGGCTGTGACGTTGTTCCCTGACGCCCCGCCCCTCACCGACCTGCAAATGTAGGGCCTGCCCCTGTTTTCTGCAGCCACGCACGACGGCGGCCATCCAGATTTGCTGGATGGCCGCCGTCGTGCGTGGACCGTCTTTGGCCCGGGTGTTGGATGTTGGGGCCGCCAGGGTGTTGGCGGGGACGCCAGGGCTGTCGCCGCGACGCTAGATGGCGCCGGTGCCGCCGGCCAGCGCGCCAAACAGTGGGGCCATGGTCCGCCACCGCGCAATTTCGCAGCCGTCGGTCCGATTGAAGGTGGCGTTGACTTCCTTGCCCTTGAACCAGCCGGTCACCACCGCGATCTCCGGGCCGCCGTATTGCTGGGTGCAGACGCGTGTGGGATCCGGGACGGGGAAGAACATTTTTTCGCCGTGGCTTGCCACGGCTGCGAGCGCGGCCGCCGGGTCGGGCAGGCTGGATTCAGTCAGCGTCGGCGCGTCGGCAGGGTCTGGAACGTCCGCAACAAGCCGGAACTGGTGTGGTTCGGCCCCGGGCGATTCCGTGAGCGTGATCGATAGGTCGATGATGCCTGCCGCGGGCGCCGTGCCCGTCGCGGACGGGGCGGTGCCGGGAGGGACGGTGGGCGAGGCTGTGGCCGGTTGGGAACCCGGCACCGCGTCGGGCGGGTTTCCGGGGTCAGTCTGGGCGCAGGCGGCCAGGGCCAGCAGCGGGACAAGCAGCGCGGTAGCGACAAAACGGAAATGTGCCTTCATGTCCACCAGTTTCGCAGCACCTGGCGCTTAGCAACAGCCCCCGGCCCAACCCTCGCTCACATTCGGGGCAGTTTCCACCGACGCTCGCTCTCTGATAGTTATTGGCAGGCCTGGTGCCCGCTGGCAGGATTGATGTAGGACCGCTGCAGTGTGACTCACGCCCCGGCCGATCCTCTGGCCCCAGCAGCGCCTTCTAGTTCACCCTGCGCAAAGTTCACGACGAACTCCCCGCTGGCAGAACCCTCCCGACCCGGCAGCCGTCAAAAGTGCCGCAGGCACTGGGACATGCCCAGGGGCAACAGAGGGCGCGAACCCACACCTCGGCTAAACGGAGGAAACGGAGTCGCCAGTCGACACGCAACGAGACGGGTTCAGCGTTGAGGTCCCAACACCCGCCTCTGGCCCAGTACGTCTTCGAGAGCCAGCCCACCACCGATTACACCACCGCGTTTGCCTCATCCCTGATGACCATGGCACCGTTGCTATTGGTATACCTGTTCGCCCAGCGCTGGGTCATCTCCGGCGTCATGAGAGGATCCATCAGATAATGACTGCCACTGTTTCCACTGTTTCCGGTACTGCCACGCCCGGCCCCACAGCTTCCGACACTGCCACGCCCCTGCACCCCGACGCCCATTGGTGGCGCCAGGCCGCCGTCTATCAGATCTACCCGCGCAGTTTTTCCGACGCCAACGGCGACGGCATGGGAGATCTCCCCGGTGTCACGGCCCGCATGGACTACCTCTCGGATCTGGGCATTGACGCGATCTGGTTGAGCCCGTTCTACCCCTCGGCACTGGCCGACGGCGGCTACGACGTGGACGACTACCGCAACGTCGATCCCCGGCTCGGCTCGCTGGACGATTTCGATGCCATGGCTGCCGCTGCGCATGCGGCGGGCATCCGGATCATCGTTGACGTGGTCCCCAACCACTCCTCGGACCGGCACGAGTGGTTCAAGGCCGCCCTTGCCTCCGCTCCGGGTTCCCCCGAGCGCGCCAGGTACCACTTCCTTGAGGGCCTTCCGGATGGTTTAGGGGACGACGGCGGCCTGCCGCCTTCGGACTGGCCCTCCCACTTTGGCGGGGGTGCTTGGACGCGGGTGGTCGAGGCGGCCGGTCCCCGCGCCGGTCAGTTGGGCCAGTGGTATTTGCACCTGTTTGCCCGGGAACAGCCCGACTTCAACTGGGACCACCCCGAGGTGCGCGAGGATTTCCACACCACGCTGCGTTTCTGGGCGGACCGCGGCGTCGATGGTTTCCGCATCGACGTGGCGCACGGGCTGGCCAAGGACATGTCCCTGCCGCTGCGTTCCAAGCCTGCCTTGGAAATCCTGGTAGATGACGGCTCCGATCCGCTCTTTGACCGCGACGACGTCCACGAGATCTTCGCGGGTTGGCGCAGCGTGCTCAACGAATATGATCCACCCAAGGCCGCCGTGGCCGAGGCGTGGGTGCCGTTCACCGAGCGCCGCCTGAAGTACGCCCGCCCCACCGAGCTGGGCCAGGCGTTCAACTTTGACCTTCTCCAGGCACCCTTCGCTGCCGCCGAGTTCCGCTCCATCGCCGAAAAGTGCCTCACGGAGGCCGCCGCTTCCGGGGCCTCCTCCACCTGGGTGTTCTCCAACCACGACGTTGTTCGCCACGCCTCCCGCTATGCGTTTCCCGACGGCAGCACGCAAAAGGACCTGGAGGCCTGGCTGCTGGCGGACGGTGCATCGCCCACACTGGATTTGGCGCGCGGTCTGCGCCGGGCCCGGGCTGCGACATTGTTCATGCTCGGCCTGCCGGGCTCCGCGTACCTGTACCAGGGTGAGGAACTGGGCCTGTTTGAGGTGGCCGACCTCCCCGTGGATTCGCTGCAGGACCCCACCTGGTTCCGGACCGGCAACACGGTCAAGGGCCGCGACGGCTGCCGCGTGCCGCTGCCCTGGTCTTCGTTCGAGCCATACTTTGGCTTTGGCGGCACACCCTGGCTGCCGCAGCCCGCATGGTTTGGTCCGCTGGCAGCCGCCGCGCAGGACGGGGCTGCCGGGTCCACCCTGGAAATGTACCGTGCCGCCCTGGCGCTGCGGCGCGAACTGCAGTCGGAGGAGTCGCTGGAATGGCTTGCTTCCCCTGCGGCCGAGGTGGTGCACTACCGCCGCCCGAACGGCTGGCAGGTGATCACCAACTTTGGTGCCGCCCCCGCACAGCTGCCATCCGGCGTCGACCTTGCCAAGCTGGTCCTCAGTTCTGGTGGGACGGATACACCGGCGGTGGGTGCAGGAACGGAAGCAGTGGCGGGAACAATCGAGGGAGAGACAACCCTCTGGCTCGCCCCCTAACCCCAACGCTCGCTCACATACGGGGCATTCCCACCCAACGCTCGCTCACATACGGGGCACTTCCACGCAACGCTCGCTCACCACCGGTCACCGTCGATTTGACGGTGGCCGGCCACGTTCCGAGTACCTGTGGATAACTTCTGCAGGGTCTGCAAATTGAGACCACAATGTCCCTATGAACATTTCCCAAGCACCGAGGCTTCCTGACAGACCATTCACACTGGGTGAGGCGCAAGCCTTGGGTGTTTCACGAGACAAACTCCGAAGCCGCGAATTTTCCGGAGTCAGCCGCAATTTGTACCGCCCGGCGTCGTGGGATTTTGAACTGCGGGATGCTGCGCGCGCATTGTGCGTGGCGACGCCTGGGGCATGGATTTCCCACACCACCGCCGCAAGACTGCATGAGTTGATCTTGCCGCCGTGGCTGTCGGAGTCCAATGACCTGCATTTGAGCAAACCCAGAAAGCTGCCTGGAACGCGCCGGAGCGGCATCGTTGGGCACACGGTGGTCACCCTGCCTGGTGAAGTTGAGTTCATCGACGAGCTGCGGATCAGCGTCCGGTCACGTACCTGGCTCGATCTGGCGCGCACACTTCCGCTCTACGAGCTCATCTGCATGGGTGACCAGCTCATTCGCATCCCCCGGCCGGAATTTGAGGGCCGCAGCGAACCTTTTGCCACGCTCGATCAGCTCCGGGCCATGGCGGATCGGCACAAGAATCTCCAGGGGATCGTCCGGGCACGCGAAGCCCTCGAACTCATGAGGGTGGGTGCCGATTCCGGGCCGGAAACGCTCATGCGCCTTGCCATGCTCGACGCCGGCCTGCCGGAGCCCGAGTTGCAGCTGAAACTGTGGGACGGGCCAAAGGCGCCGTCGGCGGACGCCGGATACAGCGCACGGCGCATCGCGTTGCAGTACGACGGCGCCCATCACTTGGATGAGGCCCAGCGCCACAGCGACAGGCGGCGAGACAAAGCGTTCGGGGCTGCCGGCTGGACCGTGTTGGTCTTCACCGACGAGGATTTGGCCGATCATTTTCAAAACGCAGTCCTGCTCATCAAGCAGGCGTTGCGGACTTCCTGGGTGGACCCGGCCATCGCGTCCGGTTTTACGTCGAGCAGCTAACGCCCCCGGTGCTGATCAGTCCTAAATGCCGAACGCTCCCCCACCTGATGTGAAGGAGCGTTCGGCATTTCTCACCCACAAGTGAGCGAGCGTCGGTGAAAACCGGCCCGTATGTGAGCGAGCGTTGGGAATGGAAGGCTAGATGTCGCCGCGGATAAAGGCTTCAACCTTTTCGTGGGCGATGTCGTCCGCGTACTGCTCCGGCGGGGACTTCATGAAGTAGCTGGAGGCGGACAGGATGGGTCCGCCGATGCCACGGTCCATGGCAATCTTTGCCGCACGGATGGCGTCGATGATGACACCTGCGGAGTTGGGCGAGTCCCACACCTCAAGCTTGTATTCCAGCGACACGGGGGCGTCGCCGAAGTTGCGGCCTTCGAGACGGACAAAGGCCCACTTGCGATCGTCAAGCCAGGCGACGTAGTCGGACGGGCCGATGTGGACGTCGTCCTCACCCAACACGGCCGAGGTGTTGGATGTGACAGCCTGAGTCTTGGAGATCTTCTTGGATTCAAGGCGCTCACGCTCGAGCATGTTCTTGAAGTCCATGTTGCCGCCAACGTTGAGTTGGTAGGTGCGGTCCAGGACCACGCCGCGGTCTTCGAACAGCTTGGCCATGACGCGGTGCGTGATGGTGGCACCGATCTGGGACTTGATGTCATCGCCCACGATCGGCACACCGGCGGCGGTGAACTTGTCAGCCCACTCCTTGGTTCCGGCGATGAAGACGGGGAGGGCATTGACGAAGCCCACGCCGGCGTCGATGGCGCACTGGGCGTAGAACTTGGCGGCGGCGTCGGAGCCAACCGGCAGGTAGCAGACCAGCACGTCGACCTTGGCGGCCTTCAGCGTTGCCACAACGTCCACCGGATCGGCGTCGGATTCAACGATGGTCTCGCGGTAGTACTTGCCCAGCCCGTCCAAGGTGGTGCCGCGCAGCACGGGGACACCCAGGTGGGGGACGTCGGCAAGCTTGATGGTGTTGTTTTCGCTGGCGCCGATGGCCTCGGAGAGGTCCAGCCCCACCTTCTTGCTGTCGACGTCGAACGCTGCAACAAACTGCACGTCGTTGACGTGGTACTGGCCAAATTCAACGTGCATCAGGCCGGGGACCTTGACGCTGGCGTCAGCGTCGCGGTAGTACTCGACACCCTGCACCAGCGATGAGGCACAGTTTCCCACGCCTACGATGGCAACGCGAATAGGATGATTGGACACGGAACTCCTTTATAAAACTCACAAGGGTCCGACGCTCACTTTGCGGTGATGGGTCGACGCACGTCTTCACACATGAGGAAAAGACACGACGCACGGCTGTTCGGCCGGACCTGACGCCCCAACGGCGCCCTTAACCATTCTAGACAACTTCTGCTGCCTCGATTTTGTTCCCTCGAGGCAGCAGAGAATTGATTTCTTCCCACGCAAGCCGGCCACGGAGCCGTGCCTGCACGTTTTTTACTACTTCTGCGCCCACCTGTTGATGTCAGATTCGACGGCGAACTCGTCAATCGCGGTCAGCTCGGCTTCGCTGAAGTCAAGGTTGTTGATCGCGGCCACGCTGTTCTCCAGCTGCGCAACGCTCGAGGCGCCCACGAGTGCCGAGGTGACGGGGCTGCCCTTGATCTGCCCACGCAGGAGCCAGGCAATGGCCATCTGTGCCAGCGACTGGCCACGCCCGGAGGCAATCTCGTTCAGGCCCCGAACGCGGGCCATCTTTTCCTCCGTCAGGTCGTTTTCCGACAGGAAGTGCTCCTTGGCTGCGCGGGAATCAGCCGGCACACCCTTGAGGTACCGATCCGTCAGCACACCCTGCGCCAGCGGCGAGAAGGCAATGGAACCGGCCCCGACGGCGTCGAGCGCTTCGTAGAGGTTAGGCTCCCCGTTCTCGGTCCAACGGTTAAGCATGGAGTAGGAGGGCTGGTGGATGAGCAGCGGGGTGCCCATTTCCTTCAGGATCCGGGCGGCTTCAAGCGTCTGGGCCGGAGTGTAGGAGGAGATGCCGGCGTACAAAGCCTTGCCGGAGCGGACCGCATGGTCCAGGGCACCCATGGTTTCCTCCATGGGGGTGTCCGGATCGGGTCGGTGGCTGTAGAAAATGTCCACGTAGTCCAGGCCCATGCGGGTCAGCGACTCGTCCAGGCTGCCCAGCAGGCTCTTGCGTGAACCCCACTCACCGTACGGGCCGGGCCACATCAGGTAGCCGGCCTTGGTGGAGATGACCAGTTCGTTGCGGTGGGCGCGGAAGTCGTCCTTGAAATGGCGGCCAAAGTTGGTCTCGGCGCTGCCGGCCGGCGGCCCGTAGTTGTTAGCCAGGTCAAAGTGCGTGACACCCAGGTCAAAGGCGCGGCGCAGGATGTCGCGCTGCACCTCGAACGGCTTGTCATCACCAAAGTTGTGCCACAGTCCCAGTGAGATGGCGGGCAGTTTCAGCCCGCTGCGGCCGACTCGGCGGTAGGGCATGGTTTCATAGCGGTTCTCCGCGGCGTGAAAGGTCATACCTGACATCTTGCCACTTAAATACTGTGAGCTGCGTCTAGTCTCGGTCCGGAGCGCGCAGCACAAGAACCGAGTGGGCCGTCACGGTCACTTTCCCAGCGGCCATAAACTCGTTAGCGGCAACCCCGTCCGTATGAATTTCCACCACCCACCGCGGCGCATAGTCGTCGCCCGGGAGGGTAAAGTCGACGGCCCCGTCACCGCCGTTGAACAGCAGCAGGAAGCAGTCATCCACCACGGGCCGGCCCCACGCGTCGCAGTCGGGGAGGCCGCCACCGTTGAGGAACACCCCGATGCTGCGTCCGAATCCGCTGTCCCAGTCGGCGGGCGCCATGGCGGCGGCGTCGGGGCGCAGCCACACAATGTCCGGCAGTGCGCCGTCGTCCCCGCGTTCCACTGGGTGCCCATCAAAAAACCGGCGACGGCGGAACACCGGGTGCGCCTCCCTCAACCGTGCCAGCCGGGAGACAAAGTCGATGAGCCCGGCGTCGGCCTTGGCCCAGTCGACCCAGCTCAGCGGCGTATCCTGGGCGTAGGCGTTGTTGTTGCCGTTCTGGCTGCGGCCCAGCTCATCGCCGTGCAATAGCATGGGCACACCCTGGGACAGTAGCAGCGTGGTGAGGAAGTTGCGTTGTTGGCGGGCCCGCAGCCCCTGCACGGCGGGGTCATCGCTGGGCCCTTCCACCCCGCTGTTCCAGGAACGGTTGTGGGATTCGCCGTCGCGGTTCTCCTCCCCGTTCGCTTCGTTATGCTTGTCGTTGTAGCTGACCAGGTCGGCCAGGGTGAAGCCGTCGTGGGCGGTGACGAAGTTGATGGAGGCCACAGGGCGGCGCCCGGAATGGCCGTAAAGGTCCGACGATCCCGTCAGCCGGGCAGCAAATTCGCCCAAGGTCGAGGGCTCGCCGCGCCAAAAGTCCCGGACGGTGTCCCGGAATTTCCCGTTCCATTCGGTCCATTGCGGCGGAAAATTTCCCACCTGGTAGCCGCCGGGGCCCAGGTCCTAGGGTTCCGCAATGAGCTTCACCCTCGAGATCACCGGATCCTGCTGGACCATTTCAAAGAACGAGGAAAGTTTGTCGACGTCATAAAACTCGCGGGCAAGGGTGGCCGCAAGGTCGAAACGGAAGCCGTCAACGTGCATTTCGTTGACCCAGTAACGCAGCGAATCCATGATCAGTTGGAGCGAGTGCGGCGACCGGACATTCAGCGAATTTCCGGTGCCTGTGTAGTCGAGATACAGCTCCTTGTTTTCCTCCTGCAGCCGGTAATAGGCATCGTTGTCGATCCCGCGGAAGGACAGGGTGGGGCCCAGGTTGCTACCCTCCGCCGTGTGGTTGTACACCACGTCAAGGATCACTTCCAGGCCGTTGCGGTGCAGTTCCTTGACCATGGCCTTGAACTCGCGCACGTGGTCACCGGGCTCGGAGGTGGAGGCGTATTCGTTGTGCGGGGCGAAAAAGCCGATGGTGTTGTAACCCCAATAGTTCCGCAGCCCCATTCCCAGCAGCCGCTCATCCTGGACAAATTGGTGCACCGGCATGAGTTCGACGGCGGTTGCCCCCAGTTTTTTGAGGTGGGCCACAACGGATGGGTGGGCCACCGCGGCGTAGGTGCCGCGCAGTTCCTCGGGAACATCGGGGTGCAGCTTCGTCAGGCCCTTGACGTGGGCCTCATAAATGAGGCTCTCGTGGTACGGAATGTCAAGCTTTTTGTCCATGGTGCCGTCCGTGTTGCGCCAGTCGAAAAGGTCGTCGACCACCACGCTTTTGTACGTGTGGGCGGCCGAATCGGCGTCGTTGCGCACCAGCGGTTCCCCCAACTGGTAGCCAAAGACCTCCTGGCCCCAGTCAACGGTGCCGTCGATCCCCTTCGCGTAAGGGTCAAGGAGCAGCTTTGCGGAATTGAAGCGCATACCGTTGGCCGGATCCCAGGGCCCGTCAACGCGGTATCCGTACCGCTGGCCCGGGCCGACTCCCGGCACGTAGCCGTGCCACACGTAGCCGTCCACCTCCGTCAGCGGGAGGGCTGTTTCCTTGCCATCCTGGTCAAAAAGGCACAGTTGCACCGACTCTGCCCCGTCGCTGAACAGCGCAAAGTTGGTACCTGCTGCGTCAACGTGGGCACCCAGCGGATGATCCCTGCCCGGCCAGATTTCCATGACTTCCCCTGAAAGTTGCTGTTCACGCTACAGTTTTATTTGGCACAACCGTGCCCAAACGGGTGGAATTCTTTGCGCCAGCTGCCCCGCGTTCAGCGGGCTGCCGCGATCCTGCCGGGACAGCTCGCCGTGGAGAGCTGCTGCGAGCGCGGCAGTTCGGGCCAGATCGTGCGGCGCCAGGTTCCCGGCCGAAGCCCCGGCTCCTGCACCGCCGGCCCTGCCGCCACCCATATCTGCGGTGCCCGCTGCAGTTGGAGTCTCCGCCGCCATGGCCAGTAGGGCCACGAGAATGCCTGCCAGGGTGTCGCCGCTTCCGGCTGTGGCCAGCGCCGGGGAGCCGTTGGCTTGGGTGTACGCACAACCGTCTGGTGCCGCCACCACCGTTGTGGCACCCTTGAGCAGCACCACGGCACCAAACAGCGCCGCGGCCCGGCGGGCTGCGGCGAGTGGCGCCGCCGAAATCCTGTCCCGGTCCAGGTCCACGCCGTGGCACTGAAAAAGGGCGGCCAGTTCCCCGGCATGCGGGGTGAGGACCAAACACGCGTTCCCGTCCTCCGTGGAAGGCACTACGAACGGCAGTGCCGCGGCGTCAACCACGGTGGGCAGGCCACTGGCCATGGCTGCCTCTGCACGCCGGCGCTGCTGCGGGTCCCCGTCAATGCCGGGGCCGGCCAGCCATGCTTGAACTCGAACAGTCTCCGGGAACTCCCCGGAGCACACCACCTCAGGGTTCCGCAGTTGCACTGCGCCGACCACCCGCTCCGGGCCGAGGTAGCGAACCATCCCGGGTCCGCACGCCGACGCCGCGGCAACCGCCAAGATCCCCGCACCCGGATAGTGCGCGGACCCGGCAATAATTCCGGCAACGCCCCGCGTGTATTTATGGTCCGTGGCGCGGGGACGGGGCAGCAGCGCCGCCACGTCCCCCGGCTCCAACCGCACCACATCCGGGGCACCCAAAAAGTCCGCAATACCCAGGTCGACGCACCGCACCTCGCCGCACAATTGTTCAGCAGGGGACGCCAGCAGGGCCGTTTTCAGGGCCCCAAAAGTCACCGTGAGATCGGCGCGCAGCACCGGCCCATGCACCTCCCCGGTAGTGGCATCCACGCCGCTGGGCAGATCGCACGCCACAACCGCCGGGCGTGCGCCACCCGCCAGAACCTCCAACGCGGCAACGATTCCGGCTGCCGGTTCGCGCAGGCCGCCCCTGCCACCTGTGCCCAGCAGTCCGTCAATCACGACGTCGGACAGCTTGGCTTCCGCCAGAAAGGTCGCCACTGTCCCGGCACCGGGCGGCAGGGCTGCGCCGGCACGCTCCGAACGAGCCACGCCGGGGCCTGGCAGCAGCGAAAGGCACCGCCCGCCCGCCTTCTCAAAAGCAGCCAGCGCCTCGGGATGGGTCCGATCGCTGGTGAGCAACGCCGTCGTGCGCGTTCCTCGACTAGCCAGCCAGGCGCCGGCGTAAAGCGCGTCCCCGCCATTGTTGCCCGAGCCGATCAGCAGCACCGCCCGGGCACCATAGACACCGCGGCCGCAGGAACGCAGGGTGGCTGCCACCCCCATGGCCAGGCCGTGCGCCGCCGTGCGCATCAGCTCCGGGCCGCGTCCGGCAGCCAGGAACGGCTGTTCGGCGGCACGGACGGCGGCGGCGGTGTAGGCGCGGAGCATGTCAGCTCTCAGCAATCACCATGGCTGTGGAAATTCCGCCGTCGTGGCTCATGGACAGGTGCCAGTGCTTGATGCCCTTTGCCTTGGCGACGGCGGCGACGGTGCCCTTGACGTTGATGGTGGGGCCGTGCTCGTCGAGACCGATCCAGCAGTCCTGCCAGTTCATGCCGGCGGGGGCCCCCAGCGCCTTGGCCACAGATTCCTTGGCGGCAAAGCGGGCGGCCAGCGACTGCGTGTTCAGGCCCCGCTCGGCCGGCACAAAGAGCCGGTCAAGCAGCCCGGGCGTGCGCTCAAGCTGCCGGCCGAAGCGCTCAATATCAACAACGTCCACACCAATGCCAATGATCATGCCTCCACCCTATTCCCAGCCGCTCCGTTCGTCTCGCAAGTCCCCAGTCGCACCCACGTGTCGCAGGCTTCACGCGGGCCCCTCACGATCGTGGCCCCACCCAGTCTGTGCGCATGAAGCACGACGGCGGCCGACGCCTTCCGCGGGGAAGGTCACCAGCCGCCGCCGTCCTTAACAGAAATGAATTCGAGTACGCAGTTGTTGGACCAAAATGGCCAGAGTAAGCGCTTTCCAGGCGAACAACTGCGTACTCGATCCAAGGACGCGGGAATCGTTACTCCACGGTCACGGACTTGGCCAGGTTGCGCGGCTGATCCACGTCGTAACCCTTGGCTGTGGCCAGCTCAAGGGCGAAGATCTGCAGCGGCACGGTGGCCAGCAGCGGCGCCAGGAGCGTGCTGGTTTCGGGGATGTAGAAGACGTGCTCGGCGTGCTCCCGCACGGACTCGTCGCCTTCTTCTGCGATCACAATGGTCATAGCGCCGCGGGCACGGACCTCCTGAATATTGGAGACAACCTTGGCGTGCAGGGAGTCGCGCCCGCGGGGGGACGGCACCACCACAATGACCGGCTGGCCTTCTTCAATCAAGGCGATGGGACCGTGCTTGAGCTCGCCGGCAGCAAAGCCTTCGGCATGGATGTAAGCGAGCTCCTTGAGCTTGAGCGCACCTTCCATGGCCACAGGGTAACCCACGTGGCGACCCAAGAACAGGACGGTGCGGGTTTCGGACATGCTGCGCGCAAGGTCCCTGATCTGTCCCGAGTTGGCTATGACCGTGGCGATCTTGGCAGGGGTTTTCGCCAGTTCGGCCAGGATGTCCTTGATCTGGCCCTGGAACAGGTTGCCGCGCAGTTGTGCCAAATACAGCCCCAGCAGGTAGGTGGCGGTGATCTGTGCCAGGAACGCTTTGGTGGAGGCCACCGCAATTTCGGGGCCGGCATGCGTGTAGAGAACAGCGTCGGACTCGCGCGGGATGGTGGAGCCGTTGGTGTTGCAGATGGACACCGTCTTGGCGCCCTGTTCCCTGGCGTAACGAACGGCCATCAGGGTGTCCATGGTCTCGCCAGACTGGGAAATGGAGACGATCAGGGTCCGCTCGTCCACAATGGGGTCCCGGTACCTGAACTCGTGGGAGAGCTCCACTTCGGTGGGAATCCTGCACCAATGCTCAATGGCGTACTTGGCAACCTGGCCGGCATAGGCGGACGTGCCACAGGCCAGCACAATGATCTTGTTGATGGTCTTCAGGACCGCGGGGTCAATGCGCAGCTCATCGAGGGTCAGGTTGCCGGCGCCATCATTGCGCCCCAGCAGGGTCTGGGCAACGGCGTCGGGCTGGTCGTTGATTTCCTTTTCCATGAAGGAGGCGAAGCCGTCCTTCTTGGCTGCGGCAGCATCCCAGTCCACCAAATATTCACGACCTTCGGCGGGGACGCCGAAGAAGTCGGTGATTTCCACCTGGTCGGCGGTGATGGTGACAACCTGGTTCTGCCCCAGCTCCACCGCCCGGCGGGTGTAGTCAATGAACCCGGAGACATCCGAGCCCAGGAAGTTCTCCCCGTCACCCAGCCCAACGACCAGCGGGGAGTTGCGGCGGGCCGCCACCACCACGCCGGGTTCTTCGGCATGAGTTGCCACGAGCGTAAAGGCACCTTCCAGCTGTTGTGCCACCAGCTGCATGGCCTGGGCGAGACGGCCGCCGATTCCGGCATAGGCACCTTCCGAGGAGCCGGCACCGTCCTCGGGCAGCCCGCGGAAGACCTCAGCCAACAAGGTGGCGGCAACTTCGGTGTCGGTGGCGGAGAGGAAGGTGTGCCCGCTCGCCACCAGGTCCGCCTTGAGCGGTGAGTAGTTTTCAATGATGCCGTTGTGAATCACGGCGAGGGCACCGCCGTCAACAACGTGGGGGTGGGCGTTGGCGTCCGTGGGGCCACCGTGCGTGGCCCAGCGGGTGTGGCCGATGCCGGTCGAAGCAGCAGAAACGGGATTGCTGGACAATTCCTCCAGCAAGTTGACCAGCTTGCCGCTCTTCTTGCGCATCTCGATGCCGTTGGCTCCCACAACCGCAATGCCGGCGGAGTCGTAGCCGCGATATTCCAGGCGGCGCAATCCCTCCACCAAGACTTCGAGGGCGCGCTGGCCTGTTGACGAACTAGCATCCTGAGCCGGGGCGGTACCGGCGTATCCCACAATTCCACACATGAAAAACAATCATAAACCCCACAGAATATGGAGGACGTTCTACGTCCTTCCGTGGAAGACGGCCTAAGAAAGTGTCAGATAAGTCAGGGACCCCGCACGCCCTCGTTTCGCGCTGGATGCCAGACAGGGCAGAATTGGGGGTGTGACAACGCAAAAAACCGAGTCAGGCAGCGGCGTCAGCGCCTCCCCCTTCGTGGAACTGGACCGCCAAACATGGTCCCGGCTGGCCAATAAAATTGAACAACCTCTGAATGAAGATGACGTCCAGCGGCTCCGCGGCCTGGGTGATCAACTCAACATGCGTGAAATACACGACGTTTACCTGCCGCTCTCCCGGCTGCTGAACCTGTATGTCGCCGCCGCCGGCCACCTGCACAGCGCCACCACCACCTTTTTGGGCGAACGCGGCTCCCGCACACCGTTCGTCATTGGCGTCGCTGGTTCCGTTGCCGTGGGCAAGTCAACAACGGCCCGCGTGCTGCGGGAGATGCTGCGCCGCTGGCCCGACACCCCCAATGTGGAGCTTGTCACCACCGACGGTTTCCTGTACCCCAACGCCGAGCTGGAGCGCCGCGGTCTCATGGGCCGCAAGGGCTTCCCCGAGTCCTACGACCGGCGGGCGCTCCTGCGCTTCGTCAGCGCCGTCAAGAGCGGGGCCGAGGAAGTCCGTGCCCCCATGTACTCGCACCTAACGTACGACATCCTCCCGGACAAAGAAGTCGTTGTCCGCCGCCCGGATGTGCTCATTGTTGAGGGCCTTAACGTGCTGGCCGCTGCCCGCCCCCGCACCGATGGACGCTCCGGCCTTGCCGTCAGCGACTTCTTTGACTTTTCCATCTACGTGGACGCGAAAACCAGCAACATTGAGCAGTGGTACATCGAGCGGTTCCGTTCACTGCGCACGGGTGCCTTCGCGGATCCGGACTCCTACTTTCGCCGCTATGCGGACCTTTCCGACGTTGAGGCCACGGCCACGGCCTCCAAGATTTGGAAGAACATCAACGAGCCCAACCTGCTCCAGAATGTTTTACCCACCCGCGGCCGTGCGCAGCTGGTGCTGACCAAGGACGCCGACCACTCCATTCGCCGGATGCTGCTAAGGAAGGTCTAGTGCCTGTCGTCGGCTTCCACCAGGCCCGCCGGCCCCGCCAAACAAGGGCCGAACGCTTGCGACGGGACCTTTCCTGGCCACGCCCCGGAGGCATCCTGGTCTCACTGGCAGGTGCCGCCCTGGTCTTTTCCGGTGCCTTGGCCCTGGGCCCTTCCGGGGAGCAGCCTTCCCCTGCCGCCGCTTCCTCCCTGCCAAGCACGACGCCAAACACCTCCACTGCGTCCGTCCCACCCGCCGTCAGTCCCCCAGCAGGCACCTTCGAAACCCCAACCTCTCCGGCGACGACACCAACGGCACGGGCGACCCTTGCACCGTCGGGCAGTTCCCCCTCAGCCATCCCCGCACCGCTGCTGGTCGCCGGGGCGATCCCCGATTCCCCCATAGAAAAGCTCTTTGCAGCAGGCGGGGGCACTCCCACGGATCCTGCCCTGTTGGACATCAACAACCCTGCCAGCCCGCTGGTCCTGGTCAACAAGCACCGGCCCCTGGTGCCGGTAGACTACGCCCCGGCAGACCTGGTGCCCCCGGCGGTACCGTCCGGTTCGGCCGAACCCGTGCTGGTCCGGGCCGAGGCCGCAAGCGCTCTGGAGAGCATGTTTGCTGCTGCAACAACGGAAGGCGTCAGCATCAACGTCAAGAGCAGTTATCGCTCCTATGAGACCCAGGTCAGTGTTTACTACGGTTATGTCGCCGAGAAGGGTGTGGCAGCAGCGGACACCACCTCAGCCCGCCCCGGGTTCTCCGAGCATCAAACCGGACTGGCCGTTGACATCGGTGACGCCACTGCCGGGACACTCTGCGATTTCAACTCTTGTTTTGCAGACACCGCAGCAGCTCAGTGGGTGGCCCTGCATGGCGCCGACTACGGATTCGTCGTTCGGTACGTCCCTGGCGAGGAGGCCGTCACCGGATATCTTGCCGAACCCTGGCACCTGCGCTTCGTCGGCGAGGCCGCCGCCCAGGACATGGCAGTTCGAGGAATCCACAGCTACGAGGAATATCTAGGGCTGCCCGGAGCACCCGGCTACAAATAGCACTACAGAAATTTTCTTTGAAATCCCCCGGAACCGCCAAGAGTGCGGTATTTTAGGGGCATGTTAAAGGGATTCAGAGATTTCATCATGAAGGGCAACGTCGTAGACCTTGCCGTCGCAGTGGTTATCGGTGCTGCATTCGGGGCCGTCATCAACTCCCTGGTGGAAAACATCTTGATGCCACTTATCGCAGTTATCACCCACTCACCAAACTTCGACAGCTTTGCGCTCGTCACCATCGATGGTGTTGACATCAAGTTCGGCGTGTTCCTGACAGTCCTGGTCAACTTTATTCTCATTGCTGCAGCCGTCTACTTCGTGGTCGTAATGCCCATGAACAGGATCCTCGAACGCCGCAACGCCAAACTGGGCATCAACCCGGAAGAGGAAGAGGTCGACCCCCAGGTTGCCCTGCTGACCGAAATCCGCGACGCTCTCACCACCCGCCCAACAGGCGGACTACACTAACTCCCACCCATCAAAAAGGCGGCCACCCCAACCGGGGTGGCCGCCTTTTTGGATTATTGGGTGGCGCTAAAGCGAAAGTTCCGCCCTGACCACAGTCACCAGGTCATTGCAGATGCGTTCAGCCGTCTCAATGTCCCCTGCCTCAACCATGACGCGGACCAGCGCTTCCGTGCCTGAGGGGCGCAGGAGGACACGTCCGGTGTCACCAAGTTCCGCTTCCGCCTTGGCAACGGCCGCATTGATGGCGGGGACCGAAGAGGCACGGTTCTTGTCGACGTTCTTGACGTTGATCATGATCTGCGGAAGCTTGGTCATGACCTCGGCCAGTTCCTTCAGGGGTTTGCCAGTCTTGGCCACTTGGGCAGCAAGCTGCAGGCCTGTCAGCAGGCCGTCACCCGTGGTTGCGTACTTGGAGAAGATCACGTGCCCTGACTGCTCACCGCCAAGGGTGTAGTCGCCGCGGCGCATTTCCTCAAGGACGTAACGGTCGCCAACACCGGTTTCACGGATCGTGATGCCAGCGTTGCGCAAGGCAATTTTCAAGCCGAGGTTGCTCATCACCGTGGCCACGAGGACATCATCCTTGAGCTCTCCGGCCGCTTTTTGTGCCACCGCCAGCACAGCCATGATCTGGTCGCCATCAATGACGTTGCCCTCATGGTCCACGGCGAGGCAGCGGTCTGCGTCGCCGTCGTGGGCGATGCCGAGGTCGGCTCCGATGGACAACACCGTTTCCTGCAGCAGTTCAAGGTGGGTCGATCCCACGCCGTCGTTGATGTTCAGCCCGTCCGGCTCGGCACCGATCACGGTGACCTGCGCGCCGGCATCCGTGAAGACCTGGGGCGAACATCCGCTGGCGGCACCGTGGGCGCAGTCCAGGACGATCTTCAACCCGTCCAGGCGGTGCGGCAGGGTTCCCAGCAGGTGCAGGACGTAACGGTCCTCCGCATCGGAGAACCGTTGGATGCGTCCAACATCCACGCCTACCGGCCTGAAGGCAGCCCGCTCAAGCTGCGCCTCAATGGCGTCTTCCACATCGTCGGGCAGCTTGGTGCCGCCACGGGCGAAGAACTTGATCCCGTTGTCGGGGGCCGGGTTGTGTGAGGCGGAAATCATGACGCCGAAGTCGGCGCCGAGGTCCGCGATCAGGAAGGCGGCGGCGGGCGTCGGCAGCACGCCGGCGTCGTACACGTCCACGCCTGCGCTGGCGAGCCCCGCCTCGACGGCAGCACCAATGAACTCACCGCTCGCCCTGGGGTCGCGGGCAATAACGGCGCGGGGCCGTTTGCCTTCACTCATCTGATCGTGTCCGAGGACAACTGCAGCAGCTTGGGCCAACGACAACGCCAGCTCAGCCGTCAGCAGGCCATTGGCCAAACCACGGACACCGTCTGTTCCAAATAATCTTGACATCAAGTTCAGTCTAAATCATGAAGCCGGAAATATTGCCCAGTTGGCATCATGCCCTCGGCCACACCCCGCCACACCCCACCACACCCCCAGACGCTCCTGCAGATATGGGGCACTATATGGCAACGCTCCTGCAGATAAGGGGCCCTTTCGGACAACGCTTCTGCATTCGCGCGCATGGGGCTGTCACGAAGCGTGCGAGGAGCGTCCGGAAAACTCCCCATATCTGCAGGAGGGTTTCGAAAAACACCCCCATATCTGCAGGAGGGTTTATGGGGCGAAACCAAAAAATCCCCGGCCCGCAGAAGCGGACCGGGGATTTTCCAAGCGAAATATTAGCGCTTGGAGTACTGCGAAGCCTTACGGGCCTTCTTGAGACCAGCCTTCTTGCGCTCGATGACGCGGGCGTCACGAGTCAGGAAGCCTGCCTTCTTCAGGATCGCACGGTTGTTCTCGACATCGATCTCGTTCAAGGAACGAGCAACGCCCAGACGCAACGCACCGGCCTGGCCTGAAGGGCCACCACCGTGGATGCGGGCCCAAACATCGTAGGCACCATCCAAGTCGAGGATGCGGAACGGGTCGTTTACTTCCTGCTGGTGCAGCTTGTTCGGGAAGTAGTTGGACAGCTCGCGGCCGTTGACAACCCACTTGCCGGTGCCGGGTACGACGCGAACGCGGGCAATTGCCTGCTTGCGACGGCCAACTGCGGCGCCTGAGACGGTCAGTGCCGGGCGTTCCTTCTTGGGGGCTGCATCAGTTGCAGCCGAGCTTTCGCTGGTGTAGCTGGTCAAAACTTCTTCCTCGACCACGACGGCCTCGGTGTTCAGCTCTTCAGTGTTCTGAGCCACGATTCTCCTTGATTAATGATTTAGGTGGTGGCCAGGACTACTGGGCGACCTGGGTGATTTCAAACGTCTGGGGCTGCTGTGCACCGTGGGGGTGCTCGGAGCCACGGTAGACCTTCAGCTTGCTGATCTGGGAGTTGCCCAGCTTGGTCTTGGGGAGCATGCCAGCGATGGCCTTCTCCACTGCACGAACCGGGTTCTTCTCCAACAGTTCGGCATAGTTCATGCTGGACAGACCGCCCGGGTAACCCGAGTGGCGGTATGCGCGCTTCTGTTCGAGCTTGGCGCCGGTGAGGGCGACCTTCTCGGCGTTGATGATGATGACGAAATCGCCCATGTCCATATGGGGAGCGAAGGTCGGCTTGTGCTTTCCACGCAGCAGTGTTGCGGTCTGGCTGGCAAGACGGCCCAAGACAACGTCATTGGCATCGATGATGTGCCACTGACGGTTGATATCGCCGGGCTTCGGGGTATACGTACGCACGGTTTTTGCCTTCGTTTCTTGTTCTTAGGTGGTGTCACAGATGGTTGACACCTGCTATCTATGCGTTTACCGGAACAGAGGTGAGGGCTCCAACACCAGTCATCCTTACACTTCCCGATGACGCCCGCTCAGTGGTAGTCCTGCAACCGGACCTGTAGCGGGCGCGTGGTATCGAGATAGGACACGCACAACGACTATCAACGATACCTTTAATACTGCCACTGGGTCAAAGCGGGGTGCGTGGTGCGTCCGTTTTCATCAGCGAGCAGCTTCAGTCACCGCCCGCCGGGTCCGCGTCAGAACGGCACGTTCATGCATTGCCGTTTCGTGCGGATAGTGGACTTCCTCCAAAATAAGCGGGTGTGGCGCGGCCAAAACGGACTTTGCGTCCCGTATTCCCGCGACTAAGCGCTCATGCATCCATGCGACGCCTTCCTGCCCCTCCCCTATGCGCAAGGACGCACCGAGCAACGCCCGAACCATGTTGTGACAGAACGCGTCAGCCTGGACGTTGACATTAATCACACCGTCAGCGTCCTGCTCGAAGTCAAAACGTTGCAAGGTTCGCACGGTGGTGGAGCCGTCCCGTGGTTTCGCAAACGCCCGGAAATCCTGCAGTCCCAACAAGGGCGCCGCAGCCTGATTCATGCGGGCTACATCAAGGTCACGCTCGTGCCACAGCGTCAGCGCACGCTGCAGCGGATCCTTGCGGGTGGAGCCGTCGGCAATCCGGTAGCTGTAACGGCGCCATAGGGCCGAGAATCTCGCATCGAAGCCCAGAGGCGCCCGAGAGGCCGCAGTGATCTCAACGGTTCCGCGCAGCTCCCGCAGGACCATGCCCAGGGCTCCGTTGAGGCGGCGTCGGAGCGAATTCTCCGGCAACACATCGTGCCCCCGCCGCAGCCCGTCCCATTCCTCTGGCGTGACATCAAAATGCGCCACCTGCCCGCGGGCATGCACACCCGCATCAGTGCGGCCGGCGACTGTGAGCCTGATGGGCCGGCGCACGATCACTGCCAGCGCCTGCTCAATCACTCCCTGGACGGTGCGCTCGACTGGTTGGATGCCCCACCCACTGTAAGGCCCGCCGTCGTACGCTATGTCCAGGCGTGCCCGAATCAGGCCTTGATATTCGGGTGTCAGTTTGGGGTTGTGCATGGAATCGATTCTACCGGCCGCACACCCTGCAGACATGCAGAAGGACCCGCCACCCCTAAGGGCGACGGGTCCTTCTCAGTAAATTCCAAGCTTTCGCTTGGTCCTTACTTGGACTCTTCAGCAGCAGCTTCGTCAGCTACAACTTCGGTCTCGACAACTTCTTCGACCGGAGCTTCTTCAACCGGGGCAGCCTTGGCGGCAGCAGCGGTTGCTTCCTTCACAACGGCCTGCTTGGCGCTGACCGGTTCCAGAACGAGCTCGATGACAGCCATGGGAGCGTTGTCGCCCTTGCGGTTGCCGATCTTGGTGATGCGGGTGTAACCGCCTTCACGGTTCTCCACAGCCTTGGCGATGTCGGTGAACAGCTCATGGACAATGCCCTTGTCGCTGATCAGGCCGAGAACGCGGCGGCGTGAAGCCAAGTCGCCACGCTTTGCGAAAGTTACCAGTCGCTCTGCGTAGGGGCTCAGGCGCTTAGCCTTGGTCAAAGTGGTGGTGATCCGCTTGTGCTCAAAGAGCGAAGCAGAAAGGTTCGCGAGCATCAAACGCTCGTGAGCCGCTCCGCCTCCGAGGCGGGGACCCTTGGCGGGTGTAGGCATGGTGTTTCTCCTCAAGTGACAGCCGAACCATGGCGGACACTCCTCAGTGTCCGCCCGGTCGGCTCAAAATTGTTGTTCGAACTTAGAGTTCGTCGTCGCCAAATGCGTCGTCGTTCTCGTCAAGGGCTGCGGCACGGGCGGCCAGATCGAATCCTGGAGGGGAATCCTTCAGGGACAGACCAAGCTCAACCAGCTTTGCTTTTACCTCGTCAATGGACTTCGCACCAAAGTTGCGAATGTCCATCAGGTCAGCCTCGGAGCGAGCAACGAGTTCACCCACGGAGTGGATGCCCTCACGCTTGAGGCAGTTGTAGGAACGAACCGTCAGGTCCAGATCCTCGATCGGCAGGGCCATGTCTGCGGCAAGAGCGGCGTCCGTCGGGGACGGGCCAATCTCAATGCCTTCAGCCGCGGTGTTGAGCTCGCGGGCCAATCCGAACAGTTCAACCAGCGTGGTGCCGGCAGAGGCAATGGCATCCCGCGGGGAGATGGCCTGCTTGGTCTCTACATCGACAATCAGCTTGTCAAAGTCAGTGCGCTGTTCAACACGGGTTGCTTCCACACGGAAGGTCACCTTCAGAACGGGTGAGTAGATGGAGTCAACCGGGATGCGGCCGATCTCCTGATCTACGTTCTTGTTCTGAGCTGCTGAAACGTAGCCGCGGCCGCGCTCGATGGTCAGCTCGAGTTCGAACTTGCCCTTCGAGTTCAGTGTGGCAATGTGCATGTCAGGGTTGTGGAATTCCACTCCGGCCGGAGGAGCAATGTCAGCAGCCGTAACAACGCCGGGGCCCTGCTTGCGCAGGTAGGCGACGACGGGCTCGTCATGCTCCGAAGACACGGAGAGTCCCTTGATGTTCAGGATGATCTCAGTGACATCTTCCTTAACACCGGGAACCGTGGTGAACTCGTGCAGTACACCATCGAGGCGGATGCTGGTGACAGCAGCGCCAGGGATGGAGGACAACAGGGTCCGACGCAGGGAATTTCCCAGGGTGTAACCGAAGCCTGGCTCCAGCGGTTCGATAACAAACCGTGAGCGATTCTCGGAAACTACTTCTTCAGATAGGGTGGGGCGCTGTGCAATGAGCACTGGGTTTTCCTTTCAGCGAGCATCCGCTATATGACGCAACACAGGTAGTGGAAATGACGGCTGACGAGAGTTTGTGGCGGCGGAATTGGCCTCCACCTTGCGGTGAAGGCCAACTCTGCTGCGCTGAAGTCTCGTTAGACGCGACGGCGCTTGGGCGGACGGCAGCCGTTGTGGGCGCTGGGGGTGACATCCGAGATGGAGCCAACCTCAAGACCAGCAGCCTGCAGTGAACGGATCGCCGTTTCGCGGCCCGAGCCCGGACCCTTTACGAAAACGTCAACCTTGCGCAGTCCGTGCTCCTGTGCGCGCTTGGCAGCTGCTTCAGCAGCCATCTGTGCAGCGTACGGAGTCGACTTGCGCGAGCCCTTGAAGCCAACTTCACCGGCAGAAGCCCATGAAATGACTGCACCGTTCGGATCCGTGATGGAAACGATGGTGTTGTTAAAGGTGCTCTTGATGTGCGCCTGGCCCAGCGCAATATTCTTTTTATCCTTGCGACGCGGCTTACGAACCGCTCCACGAGTCTTTGGGGGCATTTTATTCTCCTACGAAAGTTTAATAAGGGGTCGGCATGGGCTAGGTCCCACGCTGGCCTGGATCCTGAAAAGCTGCATCAGCAGTTTTCCAAGCCGGCTAGCGGGTTCTACCTGCCGGCCTTCTTCTTGCCTGCGACGGTACGCTTCGGACCCTTGCGGGTGCGTGCGTTGGTCTTCGTGCGCTGGCCATGCACGGGCATGCCACGACGGTGGCGGATACCCTGGTAGCTGCCGATTTCTACCTTGCGGCGGATATCAGCTGCTACTTCGCGGCGAAGGTCACCCTCAACCTTGTAGTTACCCTCGATGTTGTCACGCAACTGAACGAGTTCAGCGTCAGAAAGGTCCTTAACGCGGACGTCCGGGGAGATTCCCGTGTCTGCCAAGACTTTCTTTGCACGGGTCTTGCCCACGCCGTAGATGTATGTAAGCGCTACTTCCAGCCGCTTTTCGCGGGGAAGGTCTACGCCAGCGAGACGTGCCATATTTGGCTGCTCCTTGTGTAAACCGGAGGTCGTAGGCAGTACACCCGCATATTTTGTGAATGCGGCCCTGGCCTCCGACCAGGGGTCCGTTGTCCGGTTGCGAACTTTCGTTCGCCTTCGTCTAACTTGTGCTGCCTTATTAATTTACTTGCGTGAGCATTCGCTCAGGGTTCCTTCAAAAGAAGGAATTTAGCCCTGGCGCTGCTTGTGGCGCGGGTTCTCGCAGATCACCATGACTCGACCGTTACGGCGAATCACCTTGCACTTATCGCAGATCTGCTTGACGCTCGGCTTGACCTTCATGGCATTCCTTTGCGTGATTGCAGTTGTGGTTATTTGTAGCGGTAGACGATACGACCACGGGTAAGGTCGTACGGGCTCAGCTCCACCACAACTCGGTCCTCAGGAAGGATACGAATGTAGTGCTGGCGCATTTTTCCTGAGATATGGGCAAGAACGATGTGCTTGTTCGTCAGCTCAACACGAAACATCGCGTTGGGCAGCGCTTCCGTCACAACGCCCTCGATCTCAATGACCCCGTCTTTCTTGGCCATATCCTCCGCTAACTTTGTTGCGCCGAGAGAGTCGATTCCTGTGGGAACCGCTGCTGCTTCGGCGTTCGATTTGCTACTGATTATTGCTTATCCGTTTGCACTCACCAGGGCTGGTTTGCAACCACTTCCCACTGAGTGCCCCGCAACAGAGCAGGCACAGACAACCAACAACCTACTCTAATGCAAATGGGCAAATATGTTAAATTGACCCCTGCGCCGTGCCAGCAGGGTACGGGGGCAGAAATCCTGCCGGCGTTGCGACGCCCTCCGCCTCGGCAACACCATCAAGAATCGCCAACCTCACGGCCTCGGCAGCAGCGCTTTGCAGTTCGATCAGCGCGGCTATGGGCACGACCGAGTGGGGCACGAGCACCTCTGCACAGGTGGCGAGCGCAAAGATGGTGTCCCCGTCAGCCAGCGTATGCACGGGGTTCAGCGCCCGCGCCATCCCGGCATGGGCAGCAGTGGCCGTGCGCTTGGCTTGCGCCACCGTGAGTGTGGCATTTGTTGCCACCACCACCAGTGTCGTGTTTAGCCCCTCCCCCACCATGGGCGATGGCGCACCGGGCTGCCACGGGACGCCAGCCGCGTTCACAACCGCGAGGGCGCCGACAACTATGTGGGCATTCTCACCCGTGAGCCGCACCGCTGCTGTGCCCAGTCCGCCCTTGAAGTTGCCGGCCCCAATCGCCGCCCCGGTCCCGGCGCCTACATTGCCACGTACGACGTCGGCCCCGTCAGTGGAGCCAGCGGCGTCAAGTGCCGCTTCGTACCCCATGTCCGGGGTGGGTCGGGCGGAAAAGTCGCCACCGCGGCCCAAGTCGAAGATGGCTGCGGCCGGCACGATCGGCACGACACCGCCGGGCACGGGGAAACCTCGGCCATTCTCCTCACACCAGCGCTGCACTCCCCCGGCTGCGGCGAGTCCGTACGCACTGCCGCCTGTCAAGGCAACGGCGTCCACCGTGGGGACCATGGTGGATGGATCCAAGGCATCTGTTTCGTGTGTTCCGGGGCCGCCGCCGCGGACATCGACCGAGCCGATGGTTCCCGGCGGGGGTATCACCACGCTGACGCCGGTCAACCAGCCGTCACTGCGTCGCTGGGCCTGCCCCACCCGGATGCCGGGGACCTCGGTGATGGCTCCGTAGCTGCTTGGCGTGGACTCTGTTCTACTGTTGCCTGACATCTGCTGAACTCCCTTGTTGCGCTGCTGTGTCTGGTCCCCATTGTCTCCCCAACCACCGACATTTGCCTCTCAATGCCATCCGCCATGGCCAGCACCTCCCAGGCATGAAGAACTGGCCCGCAGCTGAAGGTCGAAGAATCACGCCTTCACGTCGATTCTCGCCGTCTACTGCGGGCCAGTTGGGTTAAGGGCTAGAGGTAGCTTTTGACGTTCTCTTCATAGGACTTCGTGATCGAAGCCGCCGCTGTGGCGAAGGCCTCGGCCGGATCGCCCTGCTGCAGCATGATCTTCTCCAGTGCCGTGGTCAGGTCCTTGTCCCCGTTGGGAACAAACACCCGACCCCAGTCCTGGACGCGGGTCCCTGCGAGCTGGTCCACTGCCGTGCGGAACTGTGGCGTCTTGGCGTAGACGGCCTTCATCGTTGCGCCTTCGAGGGCGGAGGTGCGCACCGGCATGTACCCGGTGTTGGAGGAGAAATATGCAGTGTTCTCGGCGTTGGTCAGGAACTTCAGGAACATGCCCGCGGCAAGTTGTTGTTCCGGCGATATCCCGGCTGGGATGGCCAGGCCGGTGCCGCCAGTGGGGCAGGCCGGGCCTTGGGAGCCCTCGGGAAGGAAACCGGTGCCAACCTCAAACTTGGACGAGGCCAGGATGCCGCTGAGCGATCCCGTGGAGGAGATGGTGCACCCGGTGAGGCCGGCACCAAAGTCTGCCACCTGGTCGTTGGCGGTCACTGCCGCGGTTTTGTTGTCGTAAATGATCGTCTGCAGGTACTTCGCGGCTTCCAGGGCTTCGGGCGTGTCAAGGGTCATGGTCCAATCCTTGGAGTACGCACCACCTGCACCCCACAACATGTTGCAGAACCACCACGCGGTCCATGAGGTGCCTTTGCCCAGGCCCAACGGCATAACATCGGTTGCAGACTGGATCTTGGGCGCCCATTCATCAAATTCGGTCCAGGTCTTCGGGGCACGGTCGGGCAGCCCGGCCTTTTCCCACACCGCCTTGTTGTAGTAGAACAGCGGTGTGGATCGGGCGTAGGGCACAGCCCAGTGTGAATCCGCGAACTCATAGTCGTTGTAGAGCGTGGTGTTGAAGTCCTCGGTGCCGAAATCCAGGTGCTTGGCCAGCTGGTCCATTGGCAGGATCTGGCCGTTGATCATGTAGCGGAACCACCAGACGTCGCTGGCAATCACCAGGTCGGGAACGTTACTGGAGCCCGATGCCGCCTGGAACTTCTGGGCAACTTCGTCATAGTTGGCACCGGCGGTGACCAGGTTGACCTTGATGCCGCTCTCAGCTGTGAAGCGCTTGATGATCTCGGACTCAATGTCCTTGGAGGTGCCGGGGTGGTTGGACCACCAGGTGATCTCCTTGGCGGGAGTCACAGCCGCCCAGTCGGTGGCGGTGTCCGTTGCGGCCCCGCCGGCCTCGCCGACGGCGGGTCCCCCACAGGCTGCCAGGGCTCCGGCGCCGCCTACGAGGGCTACAAGTTGGAGCAGCTGGCGGCGGTTCATGTTTGCAAAGGGTGATGCGTTCATTCTGTCTGTTCTCCTTGAATGGTTTCCACCCTGGTCAGGGGGCAGTGTCTGGCTTGGTTCTCTGGGTGTGAAGTGTGGTGAAATGCGGCAGCCGGTTGCGGCGAACTTAGCCGGTCACTGCGCCCGACGTGAGCCCTGTGACGATGCGGCGCTGCAGCAGGAAGAAGACGATCAGCACGGGCACTGTGATGAGCACCGTGCCGGCCATGAGTACGCCCCAGTTGGTGACGCCGTCGTTGTTCTGCAGCAAGGTCAAGCCCACGGGGAGCGTCATCATTTCGGCCTTGTCCACCACCAGCAGGGGCCACAGGTATTCGTTCCATTCGGAGACGATGGACACCAGCGCCACCGCTGCGATGGTCGGGGCCGAGATCGGCACGACAAAGCGCCAGAGGCGGGTCCAATGGCTCGCACCGTCGAGCGCTGCTGCTTCCAGAACGGACATCGGCAGCGTCAGAAAGTGCTGGCGGAACAGGAAGGTGCCAAAGGCGCTGGCCAGTCCCGGCAGGATCAGGCCCTGGTAGGTGTTGATCCAGCCCAGGTCGGAGATCAACGTGTAGTTGGGGATGATGACAATCTGCTGCGGCACCAGAAGCGCGAAGACCACGAGGCCGAAAACAAACTTCTTAAAGGGAAACTCCAGGAACACCACGGCGTAGGCGGTGGTTAGACCCAGCGCAATCTTCAGCGTGGCACCGACCACTGTGGTGATCATCGAGTTGATGAAGAAGTTGCCGAAAGGCACGGCGGCGAGTGCGCCAACATAGTTGGACAGGTCGAAGGACTCCGGCAGCCACTGGATTGGCACGGTGTAGATCTCATCGCGCTCTTTGAAACTGGCAAGCAGCATCCAGACAAGCGGCAGGACCATCACGGCCACGGCCAGCAGCATCATGAGATAGCCACCGATCCGGGGTTTGCGCCCCTTTGGCGCTTGCGTTATTGCTGGTCCGGCTTCCCCGGCATCGGGCCAGGGGGGCATTTCCTGGAGCTTTGCTGAGCTCTTCCTTCTCACATCAAGGCTCATTAGTAGTGGACCTTCTTTTGGATAAACAGCATTTGCACCGCGGTGATCACCAGCAGGACGAAGAACAGGATCGTGGCGATTGCCGAGGAATAGCCGGCCCGCCCCGTGGCGAATCCTTCCTGGTAGATCTGGTACATCATGGTGGTGGTGCCTTCCAAGGGGCCGCCCTTGGTCATGGCCTGAATGATGTCAAAGGACTGTAGCGAACTGAGCAGCGTGGTGACGGATAAGAAGAATGTGGTGGGCCCCAGCAGCGGCAGGACCACGTTGCGGAAACTCGCGAAGGCGCCGGCACCATCCAGCGTTGCGGCTTCCATCAGGTCCTTCGGCACAGCCTGCAGGGCGGCCAGATAGATCAACGCCACGTACCCCACGTTTTTCCATAAGTACACGGTGATGAGCATGGGTAGCGCCCATGCGGGGTCGTTATACCAGTCCGGTGAGCCCACCCCGATGCCCTTCAAAATTGCCCCGAGCACCCCAAAGTTGGGGTCGAAGACAAAGAGCCACAGAAGTCCGACGGCGACTCCGGATAAGACATATGGTGCGACAACTACCGTGCGGGCCAGGCCGGTGCCGCGAAGCTTTCGGTTCAGCAGGAGCGCCAGCGAGAGTCCCAGCACCATGCCGCCCACCACAGTGGCAAGGGTGAAGATGACCGTCACCCGCACCACGTTGGCAGTTGAGGGGTCAGTGAACCAGCTGGCGTAGTTGTCCAGACCCACAAATCGTGCGGTGGCGGAACCAATATTCCACTGCAGCAGCGAATACTGCAGGGACTGCAGGAGCGGCTTGTAGGTGAAGATGATCAGCAGGGCCACATTGGGTCCGGCAAAGAGCAGGAACAGCAACCATGATTTCCATGGTGTGCGGCGTTTGCGCTGCACTACCGGATTCTGGTCCCGGTCTCGCAGCAGGGCTTGCCGGACGGTACCGGCGGTTGTTGCTAGTTGTGACATGAGGCTAGCTGCCCACTATGGCAGCAGTTGCAGGGATCCCATGGACAGCGAGTCGTAGCCCCTGCAGCAGTTCGGGATCGTCGGTGCAGATTCCGTCGGCGCCCATGTCAAGCAAGCTCTGTGCCCTGATCGGGTCGTTGATGGTCCAGACCCAAGCCTGCAGACCGGCAGCGTGGATACGCTCAATGTCTTCCCGGTCCAGTCCGGCTTCCCAGATGGATACACCCTCGCCACCGTTGTTGAGCGCAAATTCAATGGCTGCTGCGAGATCCCGGCCTGCAAACTCATCCTTGCCTACGCCTTCGGGAAGCAGCGGCTGCATCTTCTCAAAGTTCCCCACACACAGCGGGTAGATCTTGGCGCCGGGTGCCTGGTGGCGAATTTCGGTCAGGGCGTCCCAATCTGCCGATGATGCAAACCAGTCGAGGTTCCGCACTCCGGCGATGACCTCGGCAACCGGGCCGGCGGAGTTTGAGTCTTTGAGCTCGATGTTGACGCGCAGCTTTCCGGCGGCAAGGTTCAGCACCTGGGCAAGGGTGGGAACGAACTGGCCGGCACCGGCGTCGAGCAGTCCCAGTTGATGGGCAGTGAACTCGGTAATGTGCCCGGTTCCGTTGGTGGTTCGGTCTGCGGTGTCGTCATGGATCACCACGGGAACGTTGTCCGCTGACAGCTGTACATCCAGTTCAATCCCGGCAACGCCCAGTTCAATGGCACGGGCAAAAGCGGCCAGTGTATTCTCCGGGAGATGTGCTGAAACGCCTCTGTGGGCATAGATGGGCATGGCCTGGCACTCCTCAATATTGTGGTCAGAGGGGCAGACTGCGCTCAGTCGGCGGGCGCCCCTACGGCTTCATTTGCAAAGCTACAGAGGGCAGTACGTGATCGGGTGGCGCCAAGATGGACAGCAGGAAAACGCTCACTAAAGACTTGCTTCCCACCATGGGATTCACGTCACAGGCCAATCATGCTATTAAACAACTGGCCCGCAGAAGCCGGTGAAAAATCAACGTTGTGGGTCGATTTTCGCCGTCTTCTGCGGGGCAGATTGAGGAGGTGGGCAGGGAAGTGGGGACTAGTCCAGCGGGACCGGGGTGACGCCCCACGGCGCGAGACGCTCCGCACCGCCGTCGTCTGCTGTGAGAACCCAGATGCCCTTGCTGTGGACCGCAACGGAGTGTTCCCAGTGGGCGGCGCGGGACTTGTCGGTGGTGACAACAGTCCAATCGTCCTCGAGTGTGACCGTCTCGAGGCCGCCGCGGACCAGCATGGGCTCCAGCGCCAGGCACATGCCGGGCTTGAGCTTGGGGCCGCGGTGCTTGGAGGCATAGTTCAGTACGTCCGGGGGCATGTGCATGGCGGATCCAATGCCGTGGCCCACGTAGTCTTCCAGGATCGCGAGTTCCGGCCCGGGCTGGGAGGTGACGTAGTCATCGATGGCGTCGCCGATGTCGCCGACGTATTTGGCGGACGCCATGGCGGCAATGCCGCGCCACATGCTCTCTTCGGTGATGTCGGAGAGGCGGCGGTCGGCGGGGTCCTCGGCGGCGGGGCCGCCCACGATGACGCTGCGGGCGGAGTCGGAGTGCCAGCCTTCGACGATGGCGCCGCCGTCGATGGAGAGCAGGTCGCCAGCCTCCAACACGCGGGCCCCGGGAATGCCGTGAACGACTTCCTCATTGACCGAGGTGCAGATGGTTGCCGGGAAGTCGTAGTAGCCGAGGAAGTTGGAGGTGGCTCCGGCTTTCTTCAGCTCGGCTGCGAAGATGGCGTCGAGCTCGCCCGTGGTCACACCCGGGGACACAGCAGCAATGGTGGTTTTCAGGGCGGCGTCAAGGATGAGTCCGCTGCGGCGCATGATGCGCATTTGGTCGATGGTCTTGTATTCAATTTTTTGTTGGCCGAATGCCATGAAAGAACCCTTTCGCTACGGGAAATGATGCAGGGCTCCTCCCCTGAACTGCGGGAAGGAGCCCTGCATCATAACCAGGCGCCTTGTTGCCGGCGCCGATTGATAAAACTGTTTGCCTGCAATTAGGCGGCTTTGCCCTGGCGCTTATTGATGGCTTCCATGACACGCGCTGTCACGTCGTCCATTTCACCGAGACCGTCAACCTTGGCCAGAATGCCGCGCTCCGCATAGCGTGACACCACAACCTCAGTTTGTTCGCGATAGAGATCCAGACGGTGGCGGATGACTGCTTCGTTGTCATCGCTGCGCCCGGTTTCCAGGGCCCGCCCGTGCAGGCGCTTAACCAGTTCTTCGTCATCAGCTGTCAGCTGGACAACAATGTCGAGCTTGACGCCGGCTGAGGCCAGAATGTCATCCAGTTCATCCACTTGGGGGGACGTGCGCGGGTAGCCGTCCAGGAGGAAGCCTTCCGAGACGTCACTCTGTGCGAGCCGATCGCGAACCATGCGGTTGGTGACACTGTCAGGAACGAAGTCTCCGTTGTCGATGTACTTCTTCGCCTCAATACCGAGCGGCGTTTCACCCTTGACGTTGGCGCGGAAGATGTCACCGGTGGAGATGGCAACAATGCCCAGTTCTCCACAGATGCGTTCTGCCTGTGTGCCTTTGCCTGACCCGGGAGGTCCAATAATCAGCATTCTTGTCATCGCAGTAGCCCTTCGTAGTGACGTTGCTGGAGTTGCGCATCAATCTGCTTGACCGTCTCCAAACCAACACCAACCACAATGAGGATGGAGGTGCCGCCGAACGGGAAGTTCTGGTTGGCACCCACCATCACCAAGGCGATGAGCGGAATCAAGGCGACAATACCCAAGTACATTGAGCCCGGGAGCGTGATGCGTGAAATAACGTATTGCAGGTAATCCTGGGTGGGACGACCGGCACGGATGCCGGGGATGAACCCACCGTACTTCTTCATGTTGTCGGACACTTCTTCAGGGTTAAAGGTGATCGCAACATAGAAGTACGTGAAGCCAATGGTCAACAGGAAGTACAGCAGCATGTAGATCGGGTGATCGCCACGCGTGAGGTAATTGTTGATCCATTCAATCCATACCGGAATGTCGGTGCTGTTGGCCGGGGTGGCGAACTGGGCAACGAGGGCCGGCAGGTAAAGCATGGACGAGGCGAAGATAACAGGGATAACACCGGCCATGTTCACCTTGATGGGAATGTAGGTGCTGGTGCCTCCCATGGTGCGTCGGCCAACCATGCGCTTGGCGTACTGCACGGGGATGCGGCGCTGCGACTGCTCAACGAAAACAACGAGTGCCACAACGAGCAGGCCGATGGCCATGACGGTCAGGAACGTGCCCCAGCCCTGGGTCTTCAGGATGGCGCCCAAGGAGGTGGGGAACATGGCCGCAATGGCCACGAAGATCAGCAAGGACATGCCGTTGCCGACACCCTTTTCGGTGACGAGCTCACCCATCCACATGATCAAGCCGGAACCGGCGGTCAAGGTGATGATGAGCAGCAGGATCGTGATCAGGTTGTCATTGGGAATCAAGGCACCGGGAGTTCCCGCAGCACCACAGCCGGCAAAGAGCTGCCCGGAGCGTGCCAGTGTCACCAACGTGGTGGCGTTGAGCAGTCCCAAGGCGATGGTGAGGTAACGCGTGTACTGGGTCAGCTGTCCCTGGCCCTGGGCACCTTCAAGATGAAGTTCCTGGAAACGGGGGATCACTACACGCAGCAGCTGAACGATGATGCTGGCGGTGATGTAGGGCATGATTCCCAGCGCAAAGATGGAAACCTGCAGCAAGGCGCCGCCGCTGAACAAGTTAACAAGCTGGTAGATGCCCTGACTGGTGTCAGCAGCATTCACACACTGTTGGACGTTGCGGTAATCAATTCCAGGCGATGGGATGAAAGCACCCATTCGGAAGATGGCAAGAATTCCCAGCGTGAACAACAACTTGCGTCGCAGATCAGGCGTGCGAAAGGCGCGGCCAAATGCGGTAAGCAAGCGTCCTCCTGATGTGTAGTAATGAGAGTGGCTTTCATAACGAAGCCCAATGACAGAGTCTAGTGGGTCAGCTCACTCCCACTGAAACTGTGACCGTTAAGCCACAGCCAAAAAGTGAGGGATGCAAACCCCGCAACAAAACGAAAGACCCCTGGTGAGCGGAACATGAGCTCCGCCCACCAAGAGTCTAGTCGCTAGATGTGCGCATTTTTGAACTTTTTACAGTTCGGTGGTGGTGCCACCTGCAGCAGTGATCTTCTCAACTGCGCTGGTGGAGAACGCGTCGACAGCAATATCAACCTTGACGGTGATCTCGCCGGTGCCGAGCACCTTCACGGGCTGGTTCTTGCGAACGGCGCCCTTCTCAACCAATGCCTCAACGGTGACGGTGCCACCCTCGGGGAACAGTTCGTTGATGCGGTCCAGGTTTACAACCTGGAACTCAACGCGGAACGGGTTCTTGAAGCCACGCAGCTTCGGCAGGCGCATGTGCAGCGGCAGCTGGCCGCCAGCAAAGCCAGCCTTTACCTGGTAGCGGGCCTTGGTACCCTTGGTACCGCGACCTGCGGTCTTACCCTTGGATCCTTCACCACGGCCAACACGGGTTTTAGCCGTCTTGGCACCAGGTGCGGGTCGCAGGTGGTGAACCTTCAGTGCGTTCTGCTTTTCAACAGTCTCAGCTGTATTCTTTTCAGCCACTTTTACTTCGCCTCCTCAACCTTGATCAGGTGCGGAACCGTGTTGACCATGCCGACGGTCACTGCATCAGCGGTACGAACGACAGAGTCGCCGATGTGCTTCAGGCCCAGTGAACGAAGGCAATCCTTCTGGTTCTGCTTGGCACCAATGATGCCCTTGATCTGCGTGATTTCCAGCTTCTTCTCAGAAACCTGAACATTCTTCGGTGTCGTCATTACAGACCTGCCTTTTGCATATTGCGCAACAGCACGGCCGGAGCAACCTCATCCAAGGGCAGGCCGCGGCGAGCCGCAACAGCCTTGGGGTCTTCCAGGCCCTTCAAAGCAGCAACAGTTGCGTGAACAATGTTGATGGCGTTGGAGGAACCCAGTGACTTGGACAGCACGTCGTGGATGCCAACGCATTCCAGGATGGCGCGGACCGGACCACCGGCGATAACACCGGTACCAGCTGCAGCCGGACGGAGCAGGACGACGCCGGCAGCGGCCTCACCCTGTACGCGGTGCGGAATGGTCTTGCCCACCATGGGTACGCGGAAGAAGGACTTCTTGGCTTCTTCAACACCCTTGGCGATAGCGGCAGGAACTTCCTTAGCCTTGCCGTAACCGACGCCAACCATGCCGTTGCCGTCACCAACGATGACGAGTGCGGTGAAGCTGAAGCGACGACCACCCTTGACAACCTTGGCAACACGGTTGATGTTGACTACGCGCTCGATGAACTGGCTCTTCTCAGCCTCGCGTCCACCGTCACGACCACGGCCACGGCCACCGTCGCGACCGCCTTCGCGGCCTCCACGAGCACCATCGCGACCGCCACGGCCGCGGGCGCTGTCTGCGCCTGCAGCAGTCTCAGTCTTTGCGGCGGCACCGTCAGCTGCAGTTGCTTCTGACACAGTGTTCTCCTTGTTAATGTTTTCGGTCACAGTGCCAGCCCGCCTTCACGTGCACCGTCAGCGATTGCTGCGACGCGGCCGTGGTAACGGTTACCGCCACGGTCGAAGACAACAGCTTCGATGCCGGCAGCCTTGGCGCGCTCTGCAATAAGCTCACCAACGCGCTTGGCCTTGGCGGTCTTGTCACCGTCAAAAGCACGCAGATCGGCTTCCAGAGTCGATGCCGACACCAGGGTCAGGCCCTGGGTGTCATCGATGACCTGAACGAATACGTGGCGCGCAGAGCGGTTGACCACCAGACGCGGGCGTACTGTGGTGCCACTGACGCGCTTGCGCACTCGCAGGTGGCGACGGCCGCGTGCTGCGGCCTTGGACTTTCCTCGTACGGATAGTGCCATGGTTACTTACCAGCCTTTCCGACCTTGCGGCGGATGATTTCGCCGGCGTAGCGTACGCCCTTACCCTTGTACGGGTCGGACTTGCGCAGCTTGCGGATGTTGGCAGCAACTTCGCCCACCTGCTGCTTGTCAATGCCTGACACGGAGAGCTTAGTGGGGCTCTCAACTGCCAGTGTGATGCCTTCGGGTGCCTCGATGACAACCGGGTGGCTGAAGCCGAGTGCGAACTCAAGGTTCGCGCCCTTGGCGACTACGCGGTAACCGGTACCAACAATTTCCAGCTTCTTCTCGTAGCCCGCAGTGACACCGATGATCAGGTTGTCAATGAGGGTGCGAGTTAGGCCGTGGCGAGCACGTGAATCGCGCTCATCGTTGGGGCGGCTAACGGTAATGGTGTTCTCTTCGAGAGTAACCGTGATGGGGCTGGCAACAGTGTGTGTCAGCGATCCCTTCGGGCCCTTGACGGAAACCAGGTTATCTTCAACCTTGACCTCAACGCCGGCAGGCACGGAGATGGGGAGACGTCCAATACGTGACATAAGTTCTTTCCCTTCTCTCTCTACTACCAGACGTAGGCGAGGACTTCCCCACCCACGCCCTTCTTGGCAGCCTGACGGTCGGTCAGCAGACCTGAAGACGTCGACAGGATGGCGACACCCAACCCACCCAACACGTTGGGCAGGTTTGTGGACTTTGCGTAAACGCGCAGTCCGGGCTTGGAGATACGGCGCAGGCCAGCGATTGAACGCTCACGTGCGGGACCGTACTTCAAGTCGATGGTCATCTTCTTGCCAACTTCGGCGTCTTCGACCTTCCAGGCAGTGATGTAACCCTGTGCCTTGAGGATGTCGGCGATATGGCCTTTAAGTTTGCTAAACGGCATGGACACGGTGTCGTGGTGTGCCGAGTTTGCGTTGCGCAGACGCGTAAGCATGTCTGCGACAGGATCTGTCATTGTCATTTGGGCGCTTGCCCTTCCTCGTAACGGTTTCCTTCGCGGAGCTCCGACGGAACGAAATCAGATTTCGCCGCGTGAGAACAACTGAACGGACCTTTTACGTAGATTATTTATCTTCGGATTTGAACGGGAAGCCAAGCGCCTTAAGCAGCGCGCGGCCTTCGTCATCTGTCTTGGCTGTGGTCACGACGGTGATGTCCATGCCGCGGGGGCGGTCAATGGAATCCTGGTCGATCTCGTGGAACATAACCTGTTCGGTCAGACCGAAGGTGTAGTTGCCATTGCCGTCGAACTGCTTGCCGCTGAGGCCGCGGAAGTCGCGGATACGGGGCAGTGCGAGGGTGACCAAACGGTCCAGGAATTCCCACATGCGGTCTCCACGCAGAGTTGCGTGGCAACCGATCGGCATGCCTTCGCGCAGCTTGAACTGTGCGATCGACTTGCGGGCCTTGGAAACCTGGGGCTTCTGGCCGGTGATGGCTGTGAGGTCGCGGACGGCGCCGTCGATGAGCTTGGAGTCCTTGGCGGCATCTCCAACACCCATGTTGACAACAACCTTGACCAGGCGCGGAACCTGGTTGACGTTGGAGTACTTGAACTCCTCGATCAGGCTCGCCTTGATCTCCGCTGCATAGCGGGCCTTCAGACGAGGTGTGATCTTGGGTGTGTTCTCTGCAACTACGGCGCTCATGGCAGGTCCTTCCCCGAGGTCTTGGCAACGCGGATGCGTACTTGACGCTCGCGGCCATCGCGCTCAACGGTTTCGATGCGGTAGCCAACACGGGTCGGCTTCTTCGTGGACGGGTCCACTACTGCAACGTTGGAGATGTGAATGGGTGCCTCGACGATTTCGATGCCACCGGTGTTGGTGCCACGATCGGTCTGGCCGGCCTTGGTGTGCTTGGTGACACGGTTTACGCCCTCAACCAACACGCGGTTGGTTTCGGTGTAGACCTTCAGGACCTTGCCCTGCTTGCCACGGTCGCCGCCACGCTCAGCCTTGGCGCCTGTGATGACCTGAACCAGGTCACCCTTCTTGATCTTTGCCATAAGTTACAGCACCTCCGGAGCCAACGAGATGATCTTCATGAACTTCTTGTCGCGAAGTTCACGTCCAACCGGGCCGAAGATACGGGTACCGCGAGGGTCCCCGTCAGCCTTGAGAATGACAGCTGCATTCTCATCGAACTTGATGTAGGAGCCGTCCGGACGACGGCGTTCCTTCTTTGTGCGAACGATGACAGCCTTGACGACGTCACCCTTCTTTACGTTACCGCCGGGAATTGCATCCTTGACGGTTGCGACAATGGTGTCGCCAATGCCTGCGTAGCGGCGCCCAGATCCACCGAGAACGCGGATTGTCAAGATTTCCTTGGCACCCGTGTTGTCGGCGATCTTAAGCCGCGACTCCTGCTGAATCACTAGTATCTCCTGTTCGTCGCGCGGGTTCTTGGCCATAAACCATCTATGGATAAGCCTTGCGGAACGTATTGTTCGGGATGTCTCACGACGCGCCTGGATTTTGCCAAAACGCGCCTAAACGCTTCATGCCAACTGCACTTTCCGATCCAGCCCAATGCGTGAGAAACTCACGCGCCAGACGGCAGTTTGTAGTGGCACGACCATTTACGAGGTAATTGCGCACCTACTGCCGCTACCGTAAACGGCGGCACAGAAAAGGCGCATCAATAGACAATCTTAGCACGATGGCGGAACCTGAAGGAACGCCGCCCGCCCCCATTCCTGTTGCTTTGGGCACACTGTGCGAATCACGAATCCTGCCACCATTGCCGGCCGGTCTTAGCCGTTCCGCCCCTGACGTACGACGGCGCGTCCCGGCCGCCGCTGTTGGCCCACCCCAGGCGGGGCTTCCTGGGAACGGTGCGTCCCGGCGTCGTGCATTAAAAAGTGTTGGGCCCGCCGCCACAAGTGGCAACGGGCCCAACATTTTAGTTCACAAATCCCAGCCGAAGCTACAGAATGTTTACTTGGCCTTCTCTACGATCTCAACCAGGCGGAAGCGCTTGGTTGCGGAGAGCGGGCGGGTCTCGCTGATGATGACGAGGTCGCCGATGCCGGCGCTGTTCTCTTCATCGTGGGCCTTGACCTTCTTGTTGCGGCGCAGAACCTTGCCGTAAAGAGCGTGCTTTACGCGGTCTTCAACCTCAACAACGATGGTCTTGTCCATCTTGTCGGAGACAACGTAACCGCGCATCTTCTTGCGTTCGTTACGTACTGGCGTCTCCACGCCATTTTCGGTGTTGTTTACAGAATCGCTCACTTGGCGTCCTCCTCAGATTCTTCAGCCTTCTTGGAGGCCTTCTTGGCTTCCTTGTCAGCCTTCTTGGAGGCCTTCTCCACGGGTGCAGCGGCAACCACGTCCGGGCGAATGCCCAGCTCGCGTTCGCGCAGCACCGTGTAGATGCGGGCGATGTCGCGCTTCACAACGCGCAAACGACCGTGGCTTTCCAGCTGGCCGGTGGCCGACTGGAAGCGCAGGTTGAACAGTTCTTCCTTAGCCTTACGGAGTTCTTCAACAAGACGTGCATTGTCAAACCCGTCAAGCTGTGCAGGGGCAAGTTCCTTGGAACCAACTGACATCTCTACTCACCACCTTCGCGACGCACAATGCGTGCTTTCAACGGCAGCTTGTGGATTGCCAAGCGCAATGCCTCGCGTGCTACCTCTTCTGATACACCGGAGAGTTCAAAAAGAACACGGCCGGGCTTGACGTTTGCGATCCACCACTCGGGGGAACCCTTACCGGAACCCATGCGGGTTTCAGCAGGCTTCTTCGTCAAGGGACGGTCGGGGTAGATGTTAATCCACACCTTTCCACCGCGCTTGATGTGACGGGTCATGGCGATACGAGCGGACTCGATCTGACGGTTGGTTACGTATGCCGGCGAAAGAGCCTGAATGCCCCACTCACCAAACGAAACCGTGGTGCCGCCAGTAGCCTGCCCCGAACGACCGGGGTGGTGCTGCTTACGGTGCTTTACTCGACGTGGGATAAGCATTTAAGCCTGTCCTCCTTCTACTGCCGGAGCTGCAACCTCTGCAGCTACAGGAGCCTCAACCGCGGCAGCTGCCTCGGTGCGCTCCGGACGGTCGTTACGACGGCGGTCGCCACCGGCGCGGGGACCGCGGGCTCCGCGGTCATCGCCGTCACGACGCGGGCCACGGCCACGTGCAGGAGCAGCGGCTGCCTGGGCAGCCAGTTCCTTGGACGTGACATCGCCCTTGTAGATCCAGACCTTGACACCGATGCGGCCGAACACGGTCTTGGCTTCGAAGAAGCCGTAATCGATGTTGGCGCGCAGGGTGTGCAGGGGCACACGACCTTCGCGGTAGAACTCGGTGCGTGACATTTCAGCGCCACCCAAACGACCAGCACAAGCGACACGGATGCCCTTGACGCTGCCGGTGCGCTGTGCGGACTGCATGGCCTTCTTCATCGCGCGGCGGAAAGCCACACGTGAGGTCAGCTGCTCTGCGATGCCCTGGGCAACGAGCTGAGCATCAGCTTCCGGGTTCTTGACTTCCAAGATGTTCAGCTGAACCTGCTTGCCGGTGAGCTTTTCGAGCTCGCCGCGGATGCGGTCTGCCTCTGCTCCACGACGACCGATGACGATACCGGGGCGTGCGGTGTGGATATCCACACGTACACGGTCACGGGTGCGCTCGATCTCAACCTTGGAAATACCGGCGCGGTCCATGCCCGTGGACATGAGTGCACGGATCTGGATGTCTTCTTTTACGAAGTCCTTGTACCGCTGGCCGGGCTTGTTGCTGTCCGCGAACCAATGTGAACGGTGGTCCGTGGTGATCCCGAGACGGAATCCGTGCGGGTTTACTTTCTGTCCCACTTAGCGAACCTCCTCTTTCTCGGGTGTCGCGACAACCACGGTGACGTGGCTGGTGCGCTTCTTGATCTGGAACGCACGGCCCTGTGCACGCGGCTGGAACCGCTTCATGGTGGGGCCTTCATCAACGAAGATTTCGCTGATGTACAGATCATTTTCGTTGAACGCGACGCTGTCGCGATCTGCCAGAACGCGGGCGTTAGCCACTGCGGACTGGACTACCTTGAAAACCGGTTCCGAAGCTGCCTGGGGGGCAAACTTCAAAATCGCCAATGCCTCATTCGCCTGCTTGCCACGAATCAGGTTGACGACGCGCCGGGCCTTCATAGGCGTTACGCGCAGATGACGCGCACTTGCCTTGGCTTCCATTGCTATCTCTCTCTCGTCTTTGCCGTATTGACAAGCGCCTAGCGGCGCTTGCCCTTACGGTCGTCCTTGACATGGCCGCGGAATGTCCGCGTGAGGGCGAATTCGCCGAGCTTGTGCCCGACCATCGACTCGGTAACAAACACGGGAATGTGCTTGCGACCATCGTGCACGGCGATCGTGTGACCCAACATATCGGGGACGATCATCGAGCGGCGGGACCAGGTCTTAATTACGTTCTTGGTTCCATTTTCGTTCTCCCGAGCTACCTTTACAAAGAGGTGCTGGTCAACGAAGGGACCCTTCTTCAGGCTACGTGGCATGTCTCCAGGCTCCTATCGCTTGTTCTTGCCAGTACGGCGGCGACGAACAATCAGCTTGTCGCTCTCTTTGTTGGGACGGCGGGTACGGCCTTCGCGCTTACCGTTCGGGTTGACCGGGTGACGTCCACCGGAGGTCTTGCCTTCACCACCACCATGAGGGTGATCGACCGGGTTCATGACAACACCGCGGACGGTCGGGCGTACGCCCTTCCAGCGCATACGGCCAGCCTTACCCCAGTTGATGTTGGACTGCTCAGCGTTGCCAACTTCGCCGATGGTCGCGCGGCAGCGCGCATCAACGTTGCGGATTTCGCCGGAGGGCAGACGCAGCTGGGCGAACTTGCCTTCCTTGGCGACGAGCTGAACAGAGGCACCGGCCGAACGAGCCATCTTGGCACCGCCACCGGGACGCAGCTCCACAGCGTGGATAACAGTACCCACGGGGATGTTGCGCAACGGGAGGTTGTTGCCAGGCTTGATGTCAGCAGCAGGACCGGCTTCTACGAAGTCTCCCTGGCTGAGCTTGTTCGGGGCGACGATGTAACGCTTGGTGCCATCGACGTAGTGCAGGAGGGCAATGCGAGCGGTGCGGTTGGGATCGTATTCGATCTCAGCAACGCGAGCGTTAACGCCATCCTTGTCGTGACGACGGAAGTCAATCAGGCGGTACTGGCGCTTGTGGCCACCACCCTTGTGACGAGTCGTGATACGACCAGTGTTATTGCGGCCACCCTTTTTGGGCAGGGGACGGACCAGAGACTTCTCCGGCGTCGACCGCGTGATTTCTGTGAAGTCGGCAACGCTCGAGCCGCGACGGCCCGGGGTTGTCGGCTTGTATTTACGGATTCCCATAGTATATTTCCTCGTTAAAGTGGTCTCCGCTTATGAAAGCGGACCGCCGAAGATGTCGATCGTGCCCTCGCGGAGGGAGACAATTGCGCGCTTGGTGTTCTTACGCTGTCCCCATCCGAACTTGGTGCGCTTGCGCTTACCGGCACGATTGATGGTGTTGATCGAGTCGACCTTGACGGAGAAAATCTTCTCCACGGCCAGCTTGATCTCGGTCTTGTTGGAGCGGGGGTCGACCAGGAAGGTGTATTTGCCTTCATCGATCAAGCCGTAGCTCTTTTCCGATACGACGGGTGCAAGCACTACGTCGCGCGGATCCTTGATGGTAACGGCGCTCACTTGCCGTCCTCCTTAATGGTCTGGGCAGCTTCGCCGCCGGCGGGAACAAAGCCTGCGGCCTTGGCGTCCTCTACCGTTGCA
The DNA here is from genome assembly GCF_000785535.1 of Arthrobacter sp. PAMC 25486. Taxonomy (NCBI): domain Bacteria; kingdom Bacillati; phylum Actinomycetota; class Actinomycetes; order Micrococcales; family Micrococcaceae; genus Arthrobacter; species Arthrobacter sp. PAMC 25486. The sequence continues at coordinate 2,189,803 of NZ_CP007595.1, forward strand.
AACCAAACTTCGGCCTCAGTGGCCTCGTACCAGCGTGAACCAGGCACGTGGTACTTCATGGAGTCCTTGTTGCCCTTGATGGTGCCTTCGGCACCTTCAACAGCAGCATCGGCTTCGGCATCGAAATCTTCAATAACCAGCATGCTGGAAGCGAAAGCCTCGGCAGCAGCGCGGCCCGAGACGAATACCTCGTAGGCAGCCTGGGTGAAGACAATGTCATCGGAAACGAGCACGTCGTAGGTGTTGAGCTGGTCAACGTACAGTACGTGCAGGTTGACGATGTTGCGAACGCTCAGTGCGGCAACGTCGTTGGCGCGCTCGATGACAACAAGCATGTTCTTGCGAGTGGTCACGGCGGCCAGGGTCGCCATTGCAACCTTGGTGGACGGCTTGGTGCCGGCAACCAGTTCAGCAATAACGTGGATACGGCCGTTGCGTGCGCGGTCAGAGAGGGCGCCGCGCAGGGCTGCAGCCTTCATCTTCTTGGGCGTACGCTGGCTGTAATCGCGAGGGGTCGGACCGTGGACAACGCCACCGCCGGTCATGTGAGGGGCGCGGATGGAACCCTGACGGGCACGGCCGGTACCCTTCTGTGCGAACGGCTTGCGGCCTGCACCGGATACTTCGGCGCGGGTCTTGGTCTTGTGCGTACCCTGGCGGGCAGCGGCAAGCTGAGCTACGACAACCTGGTGCAACAAGGGCACGTTGGTCTGTACGTCGAAGATCTCTGCAGGCAGGTCAACTTTTACAGTAGCCATTTACTTATGCTCCCTTCACGGCGGTGCGTACGAGTACGACCTGGCCGCGGGCGCCGGGGACGGCACCCTTGATCAGCAGCAGCGACTTCTCGGCGTCAACACCATGAACGGTCAGGTTCACGGTGGTTACGCGCTCGGCACCCATACGGCCTGCCATGCGCATACCCTTGAAAACGCGGCCAGGGGTGGACGCGCCACCGATGGAACCGGGCTTACGGTGGTTCTTGTGAGCACCGTGAGAGGCCGGGGCGCCATGGAAGCCGTGACGCTTCATGACACCGGCGAAGCCCTTACCCTTTGAAGTACCGACGACGTCGACCTTCTGGCCGGCTTCGAAGATCTCAACGGAGAGCTCCTGACCGAGGGTGTAAGTGTCAGCGTCTGCGGTGCGCAGCTCGACGACGTGGCGACGAGGCGTGACGCCTGCCTTTGCGAAGTGGCCAGCCAAGGGCTTGGTCACCTTACGAGGATCGATCTGGCCGTAGCCGATCTGGATCGCTACATAGCCATCTACCTCTGCATTGCGCAGCTGGGTGATGACGTTGGAGTCGGCCTGGACAACAGTAACGGGAACAAGCAAGTTGTTCTCGTCCCAGACCTGGGTCATGCCGAGCTTCGTGCCCAGGATGCCCTTAGTGTTTCGGGTCGCGGTCATAGTTTCTCAGCACCTCCCTACAGTTTGATTTCGATGTTCACGTCGGCCGGCAGGTCGAGACGCATGAGCGAATCAACTGCCTTGGGCGTGGGATCAATGATGTCGATCAGACGCTTGTGCGTGCGCATTTCAAAGTGCTCGCGGCTGTCCTTGTACTTGTGAGGTGAACGAATTACACAGTAAATGTTCTTCTCGGTGGGCAGCGGCACGGGGCCCACTACCGTTGCGCCTGCGCGCGTGACCGTCTCAACGATCTTCCGGGCTGAAACATCAATAACCTCGTGGTCATATGACTTCAGCCGGATGCGGATTTTTTGTCCCGCCATGGCGTCGTGACTCTCTTTCCTGTAACGAAGCATCCTGAACGTAAGCGATGCTGTTGACGTAAACGCTGTTTACTTTTCCTGTTCAAATGTGGCATTCACAGCCACGCCTCCATGAACTGAATCCGAATGAAATCCGGGTTCCTCAATCCATCGAAGCTCCGACCCCCGCGGTCGGGCGTGTCGCGATAAATCACGCACGTACCCGCACCATTAGTACGAAGGTTGGGTTATGTTTGGGCTTCAGCTTGGACCCTGCGAAGAGCATTATCTCGACCGGGACACGAAAAAGCACTTGAACAACTTAATAAGTATGTCGGATTGCGGCCCTGAACGCCAATCCCAGCTTGTGTGGCCTTGCGAACATTTTTGCCCACGGCGCCCCGGGACGCCTCTCTTGACGGACGTGAGAAGCTACAGGAGTGAGTAAGATCACCGAACCAGAAGGGGTGTCCACTCCCCCAGGCACGGATTCGCTGGCGGCTGTTCCCACCCGGAGGGTGGGCGGACGCTGGATTTCCTTCTTCGCCCTGAGCTGGTTTGGTGTGTGGATTGCCCAGCTGACGCCCGTGCAATTGCTGCTGCCGTTACAGGTGGAAAAATTCCTCAACGCCAGCGACTGGGTGCAAAACGTCCTGGGCTTCGGCTACATCTCAGGCATCGCCGGCATCTTCGCCCTCGTTACCTACCCGATCACCGGGGCGCTGTCCGACCGCACCACCTCACGGTTTGGCCGCCGTCGCCCGTGGATCGCGGCCGGAACTGCCGGGTTCGCCGCATCCCTGCTCGTGCTCGGCATGCAGTCCTCGCTCCTGGGGATCGGGATCTGTTGGGTGGCGGCCAGCACCTTCTTCTGCGTGCTGACCGCGGCACTGACGGCGGCGATCTCCGACCAGGTGCCGGTCAACCAGCGGGGCTATGTTTCCGGCTGGATCACGGCTCCGCAGGCCATCGGCATCATCGCCGGCCTGATCCTGGTGACAGCACTGGGCCTAAGCACCTTCGGCGGCTATGCACTCATGGCGGCCCTCCTCGTGCTGCTCGGCCTGCCCTTCCTGTTTCTGGTGCCCGACGCCGTGCTGCCGCCGGGTGTGATCGCAGCACTCACCTGGCGGTCACTGCTTGAGGGGCTGTGGATCAGCCCACGGCAATTCCCCGACTTCGGCTGGACCCTGCTGAGCCGCATCCTGGTCAATCTCGGCAACGCCTTTGGCACCAGCTTGCTGCTGTACTTCCTCATGTACGGGCTGGCGGTCCCGGACGCCGAAGGCTCGCTGATCCTGCTGACGCTGGTCTACATGGTGTTTGTCATCATCGCCTCTCTGTGGCTGGGCCGGCTCTCCGACAAACTCGGCCGCCGCCGTGCCTTCGTCTTCGGCGCCTCCGCACTGCAGGCTGTCGCCGCCCTGATCCTGGCCTTCGCCCCCACCATGGGTGCTGCGACGGTTGCGGCCGGGCTGCTGGGTCTGGGCTACGGCTGTTTCCTGTCGGTCGACCAGGCCCTGGCCACCGAGGTCCTGCCCGACCAGCTCTCCCGCGGCAAGGACCTGGGCATCATGAACATCGCACTCACCGTGCCCCAGGCCTTCGCCCCCATGCTCGGGGCGCTCCTTGTCAGCGCCGTTGGCGATTTCACGCTGCTGTTCCTGGTCTCCGGCATCACAGCCCTGGCCGGTGCCATCGCTGTAGCCCAGGTGAAGGGCGTCCGCTAAGCCCCGCCGTTCCCCGGATATACATTTAGACGTCCATGACGCACTAGATGATCCATTCCAGCCTTGTCATTTCGGACTTGGAAAGCGGAGTCGGCGACACCTACTGCGTCAAGGATGGTTGCGGGCCCACACCCGCGAGGGACCCGATGCGGGTATGCGAGCCAACGGGAGCGCGTGGCGCAGGGCGTGAACTCACACCTCGGCAGATTGGGGACCGGGAGGTGGCACGACGGCGGGTCCCGGCGCCCGCTGTTGTCGCACCCGGTGCCCGCTTGGCTGGGAGGCCGGCTCCGCCGTCGCACATTCCACTGCAGGCGGCCTGGCAAACTGGACCGGTCAGCTCTTCGCTGCGTTTAGCCGGCGCACGGCTCGCACCAAGCTCACCGTTCCCCCGATGGCCGCACCAACGCCGAGGACCAGCAACGCCACCCCCAGGTAGTTCGGGAAGGTCCAGCCGCGACTTGCCAATGCGGGGAGCTCACTGTCGAGTTCGACGGCGGGACTGTCGCCGAGGCGGTATGTGACCGGCTGGCCAAGCAACTCGGCCTTGGTGGGAAAATCCTCAACCCAGCCGCCCGCGGAATTAATGGGAGGCCAGTAGCGGGGAAAGTGGTCGGTCTCCATCGTGTGCCGCGAACCGTCACTTCCCGTGAAGGCCAGTTCTGCATGCATGGCGTGCCACTCGCCGTCGTCGGCACGGATCACGTTGACCCGTGCGTCCGTGAGCGTCCCCTGCAGTCCGGCAGCCTGCAGCTCCCTCGCAGTTTGCACCGGACTGCTCCCGGTTTGGAACATGCCCTGGCCAAACAACAGGAGCAAGGCCGCAAAACCCAGGACGATGATGGATGCGGTCCGGAGGGTGCCGGCAGGGATCTGCTGCTTGTCCAATGTCATTGAACCAGCCTAGCGGCGCGTCCGCTTCGCACCATGGGGAGTGCTGTCCATCGCGGGACGTTGTGCACATCCTCTACGCTTTCACTATGAACAGTTGGCGCTGAGCTGCGCGGAGCGCAGAATATGCCATGGACATTCCAAGCGTCGTAGAAACGGACAGTCATGAACAACCAAATGCTTGGCGCCGACCCCGAGCAGCTCAGGGCCTTGTCCAAGCTCTTTGGCGAGTCCTCGGCCATTTTGGACCACTCCGCCACGGCGCTCCACCCGGCGATCATGAACGCACGATGGGGCGGCCCGGATGCCGAACGCTTCCGCAGCGAGTGGGCATCTCGTCTACGACCGCAGCTGGGCACGGTCAGGGACTTGCTGACCGGAACGTCCAAGGAGTTGGTGGCCCAGGCCAGGGAGCAGGAGCAGACGTCAGCAGCCCACGATGTTGGCGGCGGGGTCCCTGGCGGTCCCGGCTCCACCGGGTCCGAAGATGGGGATCCCCTCGGCGACGATCTCCAGAACGAGCTGGAGGACATGCCGAATCGCACCGCGGCAGAGGTACTGGCGTGGTGGAACGGGCTCAGCAAGGCTCAGCAGGATGCCTTGTTTAGCGGCAAGGACGGAAATGGCGTTCCCAACTCGTATTACCTTGCTTCCTTGGAGGACAAGCTTCCACCGATTGCCTTCCAGGCCGCTGTCGCGATGCTGGTTGCCAGTGGGCTGGGTTCCATCCCCATGTACACCAGAACGGACAAGATTGGCGTGGACGGCCAGGTCGCCTGGGTGCACGGCGGTGCCCACCTAGCAAGCAGGATCACACAAAACGCCGACGGTTCTGTGACCTTGAAGCTCAGCGGCGATCTTGGCGGCGGTGTCAACACTCCGAGCACCAAGGGCGGGGCAAATGCGACCCTGACGGGGGAACTCAGCAAGACCTACAAATTCAACAGCCTTGAAGAAGCACTCGCCGCCCGCGACCAGATGCTCAACGACCTTCCCCCGGACAGCTTCGGAAAAGTCTCGGACGCCATCAGCAATCCTGGCGGGTACATTCACGACAGGCTGGACAACGCCGCCAACGACCACGGTTCCACTAAAGAGTGGATGAGCGCCAAGGGCACCGTCTCCGTCGGCGCCGAAGGCAAGCTCAGCAGCGACACGTCAGTCTCGGCACAAGTGGACTTTGCCTATGAACGAAACTTATCGGATGAAACCTCTTCGGCAAGCGCCACAGCGAGTTTCGGCGGGAAGCTGGACCTCGGCGAGGGCCTGAAGTTTGGTGGCAGCGGCGAGGCCGGCATCACGCTGTCCATGGACGCGGAGGGCGACATCAACAAGATGACCCTCGACCGCAAGGGAACCCTCGAGGGCGCCGCGAAGCTGCAGGACAACCCGAACGTTGCAGAGCCGGGGCTGCAGAGCCCGGGTATCCCCACCGAAGGCATCAGCACGGAGTCAAAGGCAGGCATCCAAGGGACGGCACAATTAGAGTTGTTCATTACACCGGAGAACCAACACCTGATGGAGAGCTATCTGGGCAATGTGGCCACGGGCAACCAAGCCGGTGCAGCCGCCGACATGCAGCAGATCGTGCACGCCTCCGCGGTCACCGTGCAAGCCAACTCCGTGGTGTCGAACGAGAGCAACCTAGTGGACTTCGACTCCGGCGTGGCCAAACTGACGGTGGGCGGATCGAGCGAAGTCATTGTCAACGCCGGAACAGCCCACAAGGCTCCCTACGACGACAGCTTCCAGGCTATCCAGGGCCAAGACCGCTACGAACCAGGGCATTAGCCTGCACACACCACCTGCTGCCCCAGAAACTGAAAGGCCATAACCTTGAGCATTCAATTCGATACCGGACTCGGAATCAGCATTTCCCTGCGCGACGGGGCCCGCGCCCTGGAGGAGTCAAGTGCAGGTCCGCACAGCCGGCAATTCAGCCTGAGCAACGGAGACCTGGTTTCCCTTGTTCGCGATGACACGGCCGCCACGAACCTGGCAGACATTATTGCCTGGACGGAAAACATGGCTAACTTCTACGTCACCGAATTTGGCGCCGTGGAGGAGATGCAGGGCTCCGTCACCGGCGCCGGCAAACAAGGCTTCGCCTATTCTGTGGCCTTCAGGGACGCCGAAGACGTGCCACGCCGGGCAACACTCATCGGCACCCTGCTGGGCGACGGGATCTTTGCCGGCATCACACTGCTGACCGTCAATGCGGGCCAGCCCCTGGACGTTGCCCTCGTACAGGAACTCGTGGACGGGCTGGAGCCAACAAGCTAGCCGGCGTTGTGGAGTGAACCGCGGGGAGCAGGGCACAGGGCGTGATCTCACACCTCGGCAGATTGTGGAACCGGTGGGGCACGACGGCGAGTCCCCGGCGCCCGCTCTGGCCGCACCCGGCGTCCGCTTGGCTGGGAGGCGAGCCCCGCCGTCGAACATTAAAGCAAAGAAGGGCCCCAGCCGAAGCTGGGACCCTCCTAAAGAACTACAAGTATGTCTAAAGACTACTTGAGGATCTTGGTGACACGACCTGAACCAACGGTGCGGCCGCCTTCGCGGATAGCGAAGCCGAGGCCCTCTTCCATGGCGATCGGCTGAATCAGCACGACTGACATTTCGGTGTTGTCGCCAGGCATAACCATTTCCGTGCCCTCAGGCAGGGTGATGACGCCGGTAACATCCGTGGTGCGGAAGTAGAACTGCGGGCGGTAGTTGGAGTAGAACGGGTTGTGACGCCCGCCTTCGTCCTTGGCCAGGATGTAGACGTTGGCTTCGAAATCGGTGTGCGGGGTAATGGAACCCGGCTTCACGATAACCTGGCCACGCTCTACGTCTTCGCGCTTGATGCCGCGGAGCAGCAGGCCACAGTTCTCGCCGGCCCAAGCCTCGTCGAGCTGCTTGTGGAACATTTCGATACCGGTAACCGTGGTCTTCTGGACCGGACGGATGCCGACGATCTCGACCTCAGAGTTGATCTGAAGCGTTCCACGCTCGGCGCGGCCCGTAACAACGGTGCCGCGGCCGGTGATGGTGAAGACATCTTCAACCGGCATCAAGAACGGCTTGTCCTTGTCGCGGATCGGGTCCGGAACGTTGTTGTCAACGGCGTCCATCAGGTCCTCAACGGACTTGACCCATACGGGGTCGCCTTCCAGTGCCTTCAGGCCGGAAACGCGCACAACAGGTGCCTCGTCGCCGTCGAAGCCCTGTGAGGAGAGGAGTTCGCGAACTTCCATTTCGACCAAGTCGAGGAGTTCTTCGTCATCAACCATGTCGGACTTGTTCAGTGCAACCAGCAGGTAGGGAACACCAACCTGGCGGGCCAACAGAACGTGCTCGCGAGTCTGGGCCATCGGGCCGTCAGTCGCAGCAACCACCAGGATAGCGCCGTCCATCTGGGCAGCACCGGTGATCATGTTCTTGATGTAGTCAGCGTGACCGGGAGCGTCTACGTGTGCGTAGTGGCGCTTCTCAGTCTGGTACTCAACGTGGGAGATGTTGATCGTGATTCCACGCTGCTTCTCCTCGGGAGCCGAGTCGATAGTAGCGAAATCACGCGCCTCGTTGAGATCGGGGTACTTGTCGTAAAGTACCTTGGAAATGGCAGCCGTCAACGTGGTCTTACCATGGTCAACGTGACCAATGGTACCGATGTTAACGTGCGGCTTAGTCCGCTCGAACTTTGCCTTCGCCACGGGGTCCTCCTAGAACGTTTTTCAGATGACTTACTCCCAACAGCGCTGTTCGCTGCTGAAATCCAAAGTAAGTCTACTGGGGGCTTTTGATATTTAAGAAATTTCGTGCCACTTGATGTCTGGGCCGGCCAAAAACCGGCCCAGACATCAAGCAAAATTGCGCCTATTCGCCGCGAGCCTTCTGGATGATCTCGTCGGCTACTGCCTTCGGAACCTCAGAGTAGCTGTCAAACTTCATCGAGTAAACTGCGCGACCCTGGGTCTTGGAACGCAGATCGCCGATGTAACCGAACATGCCGGACAAGGGAACAAGAGCCTTGATGACCTTGACACCGCTTGCGTCCTCCATGGACTGCATCTGGCCACGACGTGAGTTGATGTCACCAATAACTTCACCCATGTATTCCTCAGGGGTGCGGACTTCAACTTCCATCAGCGGTTCAAGCAGAACCGGGTTGGCCAACCGAGCGGCTTCCTTGAACGCCATGCGACCGGCGATCTTGAAGGCCATTTCGGAGGAGTCAACATCGTGGGACGCGCCGTCAAGCAGCGTGGCCTGGATGCCAACCATCGGGTAGCCGGCCAGCACGCCGTCAGGCAGTGCGGACTGGATGCCCTGGTCAACGCTGGGGATGTATTCGCGGGGAACACGGCCACCAGTGACCTTGTTCTGGAACGAGTACATTTCGCCGTCGTGCGTATCCAGCGGCGCAATCGCAATCTGGATCTTGGCGAACTGACCTGAACCACCGGTCTGCTTCTTGTGCGTGTAGTCGTGCTTGACGACGGCGCGCTTGATGGTTTCACGGTAGGCAACCTGCGGCTTGCCAACGTTGGCTTCAACGTTGTATTCGCGGCGCATACGGTCAACCAAGACGTCCAAGTGAAGCTCGCCCATGCCACCAATTTCGGTCTGGCCGGTGTCTTCGTTGAGGTTGACGGTGAACGTCGGGTCCTCAGCGGAGAGCTTCTGAATGGCGGTGGAGAGCTTCTCCTGGTCACTCTTGGTCTTCGGCTCAATGGCGACGAAGATCACAGGATCCGGGAAGGTCATCGACTCGAGCACGATCGGGTTGGCCGGATCACACAGGGTGTCACCAGTAGTGGTGTCCTTGAGGCCGATAACGGCGTAGATGTGACCTGCGTGGATTTCATCCACCGGCATTTCCTTGTTGGCGTGCATCTGGAAGAGCTTGCCCAGACGTTCCTTCTTCTGCTTGGTGGAGTTCAGCAGCTGTGTGCCGGAAGTTGCCTTGCCGGAGTACACGCGGATGAAGTTCAACTGGCCGAAGAACGGGTGTGCGGCGATCTTGAAGGACAGAGCCGAGAACGGGGACTCTTCGCTGGGCTCACGGGTGAGCTCAACTTCCTCGTTGCGGGGATCGTGGCCAATCATGGCGCCAACATCCAACGGGTTCGGCAGGTAGTCGATGACAGCATCGAGCATGGGCTGCACGCCGCGGTTCTTGAAGGCTGAGCCACAGAACACCGGGTAGATCTCGGAGTTCACGGTCAGGTGGCGGATGCCGGCCTTCAGTTCCTCGATTGAAGGCTCGACGCCTTCGAGGTACTTCTCCATGAGCTCTTCGGAAGCCTCGGCAACTGCCTCAACGAGGGCTGCGCGGTACTCTACTGCCTTTTCCTGCAGATCCGCGGGGATCTCCTGGATTTCGTAGTTGGCGCCCATGGTGACATCACCCTTGGAGTCGCCGGCCCAAACGAAGGCCTTCATGGTCAGCAGGTCAACGACGCCGATGAATTCGCTTTCGGCACCGATGGGCAGCTGCATGATCAACGGCTTGGCACCCAAGCGGTTGATGATGGTGTCTACGGTGAAGTAGAAGTCAGCACCGAGCTTGTCCATCTTGTTGACGAAGCAGATACGCGGAACGTTGTACTTGTCAGCCTGGCGCCAAACAGTCTCAGACTGCGGCTCCACGCCTTCCTTGCCGTCAAAAACAGCAACTGCGCCGTCAAGCACGCGAAGTGAGCGCTCAACCTCGACCGTGAAGTCAACGTGGCCAGGGGTGTCAATGATGTTGATCTGGTTGTTGTCCCAGAAGCAGGTCACGGCGGCGCTCGTGATGGTGATGCCGCGTTCCTTTTCCTGTTCCATCCAGTCAGTCGTCGAAGCACCATCGTGCGTTTCGCCGAGCTTGTGGTTCACACCCGTGTAGAACAGGATGCGCTCAGTTGTAGTGGTCTTGCCAGCATCAATGTGGGCCATGATGCCGATATTGCGGACCTTGTTAAGGTCTGTAAGCACGTCCTGTGCCACGGTTTCTCCCTTTAGTCTAGTGATGAGCTGGAAAGATGCTGGCGGGGTTGCCGCCAGCATTCGTCACGGCTCTAGTTACCAGCGGTAATGTGCGAAGGCCTTGTTGGACTCTGCCATCTTGTGGGTATCTTCACGACGCTTGACAGCGGCACCAAGACCGTTGGAGGCATCCAGAACTTCGTTGCGCAAACGCTCGGTCATGGTCTTCTCGCGGCGAGCCTTCGAGTAACCTACCAACCAGCGAAGGGCAAGTGCGGTCTGACGACCCGGCTTGACCTCAACCGGAACCTGGTAGGTGGCGCCACCAACACGGCGGGACTTGACCTCAAGGCTCGGCTTGATGTTCTCCATGGCCTTCTTCAAGGCGACTACGGGATCAGCACCGGTCTTCTCACGAACACCCTCGAGTGCACCGTAAACGATGCGCTCTGCGGTTGACTTCTTGCCGTCGACCAGAACCTTGTTGATCAACTGTGTGACCAAAGGGGAACCGTATACGGGATCTACTACTAGCGGCCGCTTGGGGGCCGGACCCTTGCGAGGCATATTACTTCTTCTCCATCTTTGCACCGTAGCGGCTGCGTGCCTGCTTGCGGTTCTTAACGCCCTGGGTATCCAGTGCGCCGCGGACGATCTTGTAACGAACACCGGGAAGGTCCTTAACACGGCCTCCACGGACGAGCACGATGGAGTGCTCCTGGAGGTTGTGGCCTACACCGGGGATGTAAGCAGTAACTTCCACGCCGCCGTTGAGGCGCACACGTGCAACCTTACGCAGAGCCGAGTTCGGCTTCTTCGGTGTGGTCGTGTAAACGCGCGTGCAAACGCCGCGACGCATGGGGCTGCCCTTCAATGCGGGAGCCTTGGTCTTGGTGACCTTGGGTGTCCGGCCCTTTCGGACCAGCTGGTTAATCGTAGGCACTTTCGTGTTCTCCGTTGTTTTATCGTGTTGCTTGCCCCGCCGGCCGGAATGATTCAGCCGCTGAGGGTAAGCCGTTTACTGGTAGTCGCAGGCTTGGCGACTTCACAGCGCCTAGGCATGCAAAAATGTGGCATTCGCTGTACAAGAACCGTACAACCCGGACCCGCATCCACTTCCTTCACCAAAATGAAGAAAATTGACGCTCTTATCCACTGCCACACTAACAATTACTCACCACATTACCACGGGTTTGGCCTTGCGCGGAAATCGGCTCCTCACCCCACAGCCGCAACCCTTGACAGTGGCGCTCACGTGGCCCAGTCTCGGAGGTATCGGGCGGAGTGGAGGCACGTCATGGCTGATGCAGATTTGGTTCTTGAAGGCGGCGGTGTCAAGGGTTCGGCCCTGGTGGGAGCCATGGCGGCACTGGCGGAGTTCAAGGACCCTTATGCCTTCCACAGGATTGCGGGAACATCGGCGGGTGCCATTGTTGCGGGATTCCTGGCGGCCGGCATGCAGGTGCCCCACATCAAGGCGGCCATGGATGAACTGGACTTTTCTTTCTTTGAAGACGAGAAGGGGTTCCTGGCCCATGTTCCATTCCTGGGCCCGCTCACGGGCCTGTTGCTGCATCGGGGATTGTATGCCGGTGATTTCATGCACCGCTGGATCAAGGAAACCCTTGCCACCCAGGGTGTCCACACGTGGGCCGACCTGAAAGAGGACGATCCCAACAGCGCCCTGCCACCGTCACGGCGGTACAAACTGGTGGTGATAGTGTCCGACGTCTCCCGCGGCCTGATGCTGCGTCTGCCCTGGGACTACGAGTCGCTGCTGGGCGTTGACCCGGACACTGCATCCGTGGCCGACGCCATCAGGGCGTCGGCGTCCATACCCTTCTTCTTCCGCCCCCGGACCATGACGACAAGTCCTGCGGTCACCGGGCACAACCACATCGTCTGCTGCGACGGCGGCATCCTCTCCAACTTCCCCATGTCCATTTTCGACAGACACGACGGCAAACCGGCACGGTGGCCAACCATCGGCGTAAAGCTGTCAGGCAAGGCCGTCATCCGCAACCAGGACTGGAGCCCGGACAACAACAGCCTGGAACTGGCCAAGTCGGTGCTGACCACCATGATGGGAGCGCACGACCGGATGTACATCAGCGATCCGCAAGCCTCCTCACGAACCATCTTCGTTGACACCTCCAACTACCGCTCCACTGACTTCCGGCTCACGGCACGGGACAAACAATCCCTGTATGGGCTGGGCCTGGCCGGCGGCAACAAGTTCCTGGCCACCTGGGACTGGGACAAGTGGAAGGCAGGCGACTACTCCATGAAGCCGTAAGTGCAGGAGCGTTCGGCGAAATCGCCCCTTATCTGCAGGAGCGTTCAGTGAAATCGCCCCTTATCTGCAGGAGCGTTCTTCAGGGCTCCCCGTTTGGGTGAGGAGGGATCTTGGTTAACGTTCGACGGCGGTGACCCACCTTTGAAAGGTGGGTCACCGCCGTCGAACTTTATTGCGCTAAGTGCTAGCCGGAGAAGTTGGTGCCGAGATCGTAGTCATCCAAGGGGATGGCACGGAACTCGTTGCCCAAATCTCCCACGCCGCCCACGTAGTCAAAGTCGCTGAAGGCGCTCGGACCGGTGAACAGGTTGGCCTTGGCTTCTTCCGTGGGCTCCACCGTGACGTTGGTGTAGCGCGGAAGGCCGGTGCCGGCGGGGATCAACTTACCGATGATCACGTTCTCCTTCAGACCCAACAGCGGGTCCGACTTGCCTTCCATGGCCGCCTGCGTCAGAACGCGGGTGGTCTCCTGGAAGGATGCGGCGGAGAGCCATGATTCGGTGGCCAAGGAAGCCTTGGTGATACCCATGAGCTCGTTACGGCCCGATGCCGGCTTCTTGCCTTCGGACACCACGCGACGGTTTTCCGTCTCGAAGCGGCCGCGCTCGGCAAGCTCGCCGGGCAGCAGCTTCGAGTCACCGGACTCGATGACCGTGACGCGGCGCAGCATCTGACGAACGATAACCTCGACGTGCTTGTCGTGGATACCCACACCCTGGCTGCGGTAAACGCGCTGAACTTCCTCAACGAGGTGCTTCTGAGCGGCGCGCGGGCCGAGGATGCGCAGAACCTGCTTGGGGTCAACTGCACCCACAATGAGCTTCTGGCCAACTTCAACGTGCTCGCCGTCAGCAACCTGCAGGCGGGCGCGTCGCAGGATCGGGTAGGCGATCTCTTCCGTACCGTCATCCGGTGTCAGGATCAAACGCATCGTCTTTTCGGACTCATCAATGTTGATGCGACCGGCAGCTTCTGCGATCGGAGCGACACCCTTGGGGGTACGTGCTTCGAAGAGCTCCTGGATACGGGGCAGACCCTGGGTGATGTCCTCGCCACGGTTGGCGGAAACAGCACCACCGGTGTGGAAGGTACGCATGGTCAGCTGCGTGCCGGGCTCACCAATGGACTGTGCAGCAATAATGCCCACGGCCTCACCAATGTCCACGGTCTTGCCGGTGGCCAAGGAACGGCCGTAACAGAGCGCACATGTTCCAACGGTTGACTCACAGGTGAGCACCGACCGAACCTTGATCTCTTCAATGCCAGCTGCGAACAGCTTGTCAATGAGGACATCTCCGACGTCGTCTCCGGCAGCAGCCAGAACGTTGCCTGAAGCATCCACTACCTCAGAAGCCAAGGTACGGGCGTAAACGCTGTTCTCAACCTCTTCGTGCAGCACGATTTCGCCCATGGAATCAACCACTGCGATCGGCAGTGTCAATCCACGCTCGGTGCCACAGTCGTCTTCGCGAACGATGACATCCTGTGACACGTCAACCAGACGACGCGTCAGGTAACCGGAGTTAGCCGTACGGAGGGCCGTATCGGCCAGACCCTTACGGGCACCGTGAGTAGCAATGAAGTACTCCAAAACCGACAGGCCCTCACGGTAGGAGGACTTGATCGGGCGAGGAATAATTTCACCCTTGGGGTTAGCCACCAAGCCACGGATACCGGCAATCTGGCGAACCTGCATCCAGTTACCACGGGCACCGGAGGAAACCATGCGGTTGATCGTGTTGGATGCGGCGAAGGACTCGCGCATGACATCGGCGATCTCGTTGGTTGCCTGGTTCCAGATGTCGATGAGCTCCTGGCGGCGCTCGTCGTCAGCAATCAGACCCTTGTCGTACTGGGCCTGGACCTTGGCGGCCTTGACCTCGTAGCTTTCAAGGATGGCGGGCTTTTCCGCCGGCACCTCAATGTCGGAGATGGCAACTGTAATGCCTGAACGGGTGGCCCAGTAGAAACCGGCATCCTTCAGGTTATCCAGTGTTGCTGCCACAACCACCTTGGGGTAGCGCTCGGCAAGGTCGTTGACGATCTCCGAAAGCTGGCCCTTGTCGGCAACAGCTTCAACCCACGGGTAGTCCTCGGGCAGGGTGTCGTTGAAGAGCACCTGTCCCAGGGACGTGTCGATGATGGCTGAATCGCCGGCTTCGAAGCCTTCCGGACCCTTGCGCTCGGCACCGGGAACGAAGTTTTCCAGACGGATCTTGACCTGTGAGTTCAAGTGCAACTCACCGGCGTCGAACGCCATGACGGCTTCGGCAGCGGTGGAGAACACACGGCCTTCGCCCACTGAACCTTCACGCTTGGTGGTCAAGTGGTACAGACCGATGATCATATCCTGCGAAGGCAGGGTGACCGGGCGGCCGTCAGACGGCTTCAGGATGTTGTTCGAGGACAGCATCAGGATGCGTGCCTCAGCCTGGGCTTCGGGGCTCAGCGGCAGGTGAACTGCCATCTGGTCACCGTCGAAGTCAGCGTTGAAGGCACCACAAACCAGCGGGTGAAGCTGGATGGCCTTGCCTTCAACAAGCTGGGGCTCAAACGCCTGGATACCCAAACGGTGCAGGGTTGGTGCACGGTTCAGCAGTACCGGGTGCTCGGTGATGATCTCTTCGAGAACATCCCAGACCTGGGGACGGAAACGCTCAACCATGCGCTTGGCGCTCTTGATGTTCTGTGCGTGGTTGAGGTCAACTAGGCGCTTCATCACGAACGGCTTGAAGAGCTCCAGGGCCATCTGCTTGGGCAGACCACACTGGTGCAGCTTCAGCTGCGGGCCAACAACAATAACGGAACGGCCAGAGTAGTCAACGCGCTTGCCCAAGAGGTTCTGGCGGAAGCGTCCCTGCTTGCCCTTGAGCATGTCAGAGAGTGACTTCAACGGACGGTTACCCGGACCGGTGACAGGACGGCCGCGGCGGCCGTTGTCGAAGAGCGAGTCAACAGCTTCCTGCAGCATGCGCTTTTCGTTGTTGACGATGATCTCCGGAGCACCCAGATCAAGCAGGCGCTTGAGACGGTTGTTGCGGTTGATCACGCGACGGTACAGGTCGTTCAAGTCCGAGGTGGCGAAGCGGCCACCGTCGAGCTGAACCATGGGGCGCAGTTCCGGCGGGATCACCGGGACGGCGTCCAGAACCATGCCCAGAGGGCTGTTGTTGGTTGTCAGGAACGCGTTGACAACCTTCAACCGCTTCAGTGCACGGGTCTTGCGCTGGCCCTTGCCATTGGCAATGATGTCGCGCAGAATCTCGGCCTCGCCGGGCATGTCAAAGGTCTCAAGACGGCTCTTGATGGCTTCGGCACCCATGGCACCTTCGAAGAACATGCCGTAACGGTCACGCAATTCGCGGTAAAGAGCTTCGTCACCCTCAAGGTCGGCAACCTTCAGCGCCTTGAAACGGTCCCAAACCTGCTCGAGGCGGTCAATGTCAGCGTCAGCGCGCTTGCGTACGTTCGCCATCTGACGGTCCGCAGAGTCACGGGCCTTCTTCTTGTCGGCAGCCTTGGCGCCTTCACCTTCCAGGCGGGCAATCTCGCCTTCAAGGTTGCGGGCAATCGTGGCGATGTCGCTGTCGCGGGTGTCAACCATCTGCTTCTTTTCCAGGTCGTGCTCGATCTGGAGGTTGGGCAGTTCTTCGTGACGGGCAGCGTCATCAACACTGGTGATCATGTAGGCGGCGAAGTAGATGACCTTTTCAAGGTCCTTCGGTGCCAAATCCAGCAGGTAGCCCAAGCGCGAGGGGACGCCCTTGAAGTACCAGATGTGGGTTACGGGAGCGGCAAGCTCAATGTGGCCCATGCGCTCACGGCGCACCTTGGCGCGGGTGACTTCAACGCCACAACGCTCACAAATGATGCCCTTGAAACGCACGCGCTTGTACTTGCCGCAGTAGCACTCCCAGTCACGGGACGGGCCGAAGATCTTCTCACAGAAGAGGCCGTCTTTTTCCGGCTTGAGGGTGCGGTAGTTGATGGTTTCCGGCTTCTTGACTTCGCCGTGGCTCCAGTCGCGAATATCTTGCGCGGTGGCCAGGCCAATCTGCATGAGGCCGAAGGAGGATTCGCTGGACATATGGGTCCTGTTCTCTCTAATTCTCTAAAGTCTGTTTCGGGTACGGGAGGAAGTACAGGCGCGACGGCGGCAGGCTGGCTACCGCCGTCGGGCCTTACTAAACTTCTTCGACAGAGTTTGGTTCGGCCCGTGACAGGTCGATGCCCAACTCTTCCGCGGCCCGGAAGACTTCTTCATCCGAGTCACGCATCTCAATCGTGGTGCCATCGGTGGAAAGAACTTCCACGTTCAGGCACAGCGACTGCATTTCCTTGATAAGAACCTTGAAGGATTCCGGGATGCCCGGCTCCGGGATGTTCTCGCCCTTGACGATGGCTTCGTAAACCTTCACTCGGCCATGGATGTCATCGGACTTGATCGTCAGCAATTCCTGCAGCGTGTACGCCGCACCGTATGCCTCAAGTGCCCAAACTTCCATCTCACCGAAGCGCTGGCCACCGAACTGGGCCTTACCGCCCAAGGGCTGCTGGGTGATCATGGAGTACGGGCCCGTGGAGCGGGCGTGGATCTTGTCATCCACCAAGTGGTGGAGCTTCAAGATGTACATGTAGCCAACGGAGACCGGGTCCGGGAACGGCTCGCCGGAGCGGCCGTCGAACAACATGGTCTTACCGGAGGAGTCGATCAGGCGTTCGCCGTCGCGGGTCAGGTTCGTGGAATCGAGCAGGCCTGTGATTTCTGCGTCACGGGCACCATCGAACACCGGTGTGGCAACACGGGTCTGGCCGCTTTCACGCGGCAGGTTGGGCAGGTTCTTGATCCAGTCCGGCTCGCCTTCAACCTTCCAACCGGTCTTGGCAACCCAACCGAGGTGGATTTCCAGGACCTGGCCAACGTTCATTCGACCTGGCACACCCAAGGGGTTCAGGACGATGTCAACCGGTGTGCCGTCTGCAAGGAACGGCATGTCTTCGATCGGCAGGATCTTGGAAATAACACCCTTGTTGCCGTGGCGGCCGGCAAGCTTGTCACCATCGGTGATCTTGCGCTTGTTGGCCACGTAGACACGAACCAGCTGGTTCACACCGGGGGGCAGGTCATCTTCGGAGTCGCGGTCAAAGACGCGGACACCGATGACGGTGCCGGACTCGCCGTGGGGAACCTTCAATGAGGTGTCGCGAACTTCGCGGCTCTTCTCACCGAAGATGGCACGGAGCAGACGCTCCTCCGGGGTCAGCTCGGTTTCACCCTTGGGGGTGACCTTGCCTACCAGGATGTCGCCGGCTTCAACTTCGGCACCGATGTGGATGATGCCTCGCTCGTCGAGACCGGCAAGGATTTCCTCGGAAACGTTCGGGATGTCCCGAGTGATCTCCTCGGCACCAAGCTTGGTGTCGCGGGCATCGATCTCATGCTCTTCGATGTGGATGGAGGAGAGCACATCTTCGGCAACAATGCGCTGCGAAAGGATGATGGCATCCTCGTAGTTGTGCCCTTCCCAGGACATGAAAGCAACCAACAGGTTCTTACCCAGGGCCAGTTCACCAAGATCCGTTGCCGGACCGTCAGCGATGATGCCGCCAACTTCCAGGCGCTGGCCTTCGGAGGCCAGGACACGCTGGTTGTAAGCCGTCCCCTGGTTTGAACGCTGGTACTTGGCGATCGGGTAGTTGGTTTCCGTGCCGTCGTCGTTCAACATCACGACGATGTCAGCGGAAACTTCCGAAACCACACCGGCCTTCGCCGCGATGACAACGTCACCGGCGTCGACAGCGGTGGCGCGCTCCATGCCGGTGCCCACAAACGGGGACTCGGACTGGACCAGCGGCACAGCCTGGCGCTGCATGTTCGCACCCATGAGGGCGCGGTTGGCGTCGTCGTGCTCGAGGAACGGGATCAGGGCGGTAGCCACAGACACCATCTGGCGCGGGGAAACGTCCATGTACTCGACCTCGTTGGCCGGGATCAGAACGGGCTCGCCGCCACCACCGCGCTGGCGAACCAGGACGGAATCTTCAACGAAGTGGCTGTTGGCATCGAGCGGCGCGTTGGCCTGTGCGATCACCACGTCCATCTCGTCATCGGCAGTCAGGTAGTCAACCTCATCCGATACAACGCCATCCTTGACCCGACGGTACGGGGTCTCGATGAAGCCGAAGGGGTTGATGCGACCGTAGGACGCCAAGGAACCGATCAGACCAATGTTGGGTCCTTCAGGGGTTTCAATGGGGCACATGCGGCCGTAGTGCGACGGGTGAACGTCACGGACTTCCATGCCTGCACGGTCACGGGACAAACCGCCCGGGCCCAGTGCGGACAGGCGGCGCTTGTGCGTCAATCCGGCCAGCGGGTTGTTCTGATCCATGAACTGCGAGAGCTGGGACGTTCCGAAGAACTCCTTGATCGCTGCCACAACGGGACGGATGTTGATCAGGGTCTGCGGCGTGATGGCTTCGACGTCCTGCGTGGTCATACGCTCGCGAACAACGCGCTCCATGCGGGACAGGCCCGTGCGGACCTGGTTCTCGATAAGCTCACCCACGGCGCGGATGCGGCGGTTGCCAAAGTGGTCGATGTCATCGACATCTACCCGCAGATCAACCTCTGCGCCGTCGCGCTGGCCCTTGGTGGTCTTGTGGCCGGCGTGCAAGGCAACCAGGTACTTGATCATGGCGACAATGTCATCCACGCTCAGGACCGAAGCGTTCTCATCGCTCAAGGGCAGGTCAATACCCAGCTTGCGGTTGATCTTGTAACGGCCAACCTTGGCCAGATCGTAACGCTTGGGGTTGAAGTACAGGTTGTTCAGCAGCGCATCGGCGGCGTCAACTGTGGGCGGCTCGCCCGGACGCAGCTTGCGGTAGATGTCAAGCAGTGCATCTTCGCGACCGGTGGTGGCATCCTTTTCCAAGGTGGCACGGATGGAGTCGAACTCGCCGAACTCCTCCAGGATCTGGCCTTCGGTCCAACCCAAGGCCTTCAGCAGCACGGTGACTGACTGCTTGCGCTTGCGGTCGAGGCGGACGCCAACCTGGTCGCGCTTGTCAATCTCCAGCTCGAACCATGCACCACGTGAGGGGATGATCTTGGCAGTGAAGATTTCCTTGTCACTGGTCTTGTCCGCGGTGCGCTCAAAGTAAGCACCCGGGGAACGGACCAGCTGGGACACAACAACACGCTCGGTGCCGTTGATAACAAAGGTGCCCTTGTTGGTCATGAGCGGGAAATCGCCCATGAAGACAGTCTGTTGCTTGATTTCACCGGTCAAGTTGTTCATGAACTCGGCCTTGACGTACAGCGGTGCCGCGTACGTTGCGTCGCGGTCCTTGCACTCGTCAACGGTGAACTTCGGGTCAGAGAATTCCGGCTCCGCGAAGGACAGGGACATGGTGCCCTGGAAGTCCTCGATGGGTGAGATTTCTTCGAAGATGTCGGACAGACCAGAGGTGACGGCCACACTGTCATCGCCAGCATCCACGGCCGTCTGCATGCGATTCTGCCAGCGCCCGTTACCTACGAGCCAGTCAAAGCTCTCGGTCTGGAGGGCAAGCAGATTCGGCACGTCAAGCGGCTCGTGAATCTTTGCGAATGAGAGGCGACTCTTTGCACCATCAGTGCTGTTTGAATCGATAGCGGTTGCAGCGTTATTTACATTAGAGGTGCTCGAGGCGACCAAGAGGGATCCTTCCACAGACCTGCAGGCTTGTTCTTACGACCCTCACCCGATTCACTCCTGGTCATCAAACCCGGACGAACGCTGGTCAAGAAGCCTTGGAAGGTGCATCATGGTGCAGAGAAGCTGCTCCGTGTTGCATGCTGTCCTTAGCTCTTGACCTAGACAAAGCCCACCGCTATATGAAGGCTGAAGGTTAAGAGGGATACGCAAAGAACTACACTACAGGCTTAAGTACTCGCGTGTCTACCCCACGATCCAAAAAACCGCAAGTATTGATGTGGGATCCCCGCAATTACGCGCCAAAGCGCGGTTCAAGAAATTTCTTGAAGACCAATGCTGTTAGATTCTATGGAGGAGATCCGTGGCTCAACGACGAGCTTCAGGGCATTAGTTTCAAGGAGCGCGCAAGCCATGACGGCACAAGCACATGATGTGGTAATTCTTGCAGGAGCCCGCACCCCACAGGGCCGGCTCAACGGACAATTGGCGCCATTTACCGCCGTTGAACTTGGCTCCAAGGCCATTGCCGCCGCTGTGACCCGCTCCGGCGTCGACGCCGGTGACATTGACCAGGTCATCATGGGTCAGGTGCTGCAGGCAGGCGCCGGTCAGAACCCCGCCAGGCAGAGCGCCGTGGGTGCCGGAATTGGCTGGAATGTGCCGGCCGTGACCATCAACAAGGTGTGCCTGTCCGGGCTGAGCGCAGTGATCGACGCGGCCCGGCTAATCCGCAGCGGCGAGGCTTCCGTGGTGGTGGCCGGTGGGCAGGAGTCCATGACCCGCGCCCCGCACATTCTGCCCGGCTCCCGTCAGGGCTGGACGTACGGGGCCATCCAGGCGTTGGATGTTGCCGCCCATGACGGGCTGACCGACGCCTTTGACGACGACTCCATGGGTTTGTCCACAGAACGCGGAAATATTCGACTCAATATTTCCCGCACGTCCCAGGACGAGGTCGCGGCCGCATCACACCAGCGTGCCGCCGCCGCTGTTGAGGCGGGTGTTTTCGATGCTGAGATTGTCCCTGTGAGCGTTCCGCAGCGCAAGGGCGAGCCACTGGTGTTGAGCCGCGATGAAGGAATCCGTGCACAGACCACCGTGGAGACCCTTGCGGGCCTGCGCCCGGCATTTACGGCCGACGGCGCCATCACGGCCGGCAACTCCTCACCCCTGTCCGATGGGGCCAGTGCGCTGGTGCTGTCCTCCCGTGCCTACGCCGATGAGCACGGCTTGGCGTGGCTGGCGGTGGTCGGCTCCCCCGGCCAGGTTGCGGGCCCCGACAATTCCCTGCATTCCCAGCCGTCCAATGCCATCTCCAAGGCCCTGTCCACGGCTGGTTGGAGCGTGGCCGACCTTGACTTCATTGAGATTAACGAAGCCTTCGGCTCGGTGGCGGTCCAGTCGCTGCGCGATCTGGACCTGCCTCTGGAGAAGTGCAATATTCACGGCGGCGCCATCGCCCTGGGACATCCGATCGGCGCCTCCGGTGCCCGCCTGGCCCTGCATGCAGCCATGGAGCTGGACCGGCGCGGCAGCGGCAAGGCGGCTGTGTCGCTGTGTGGCGGCGGCGGCCAGGGCGAGGCACTGCTGTTGTTCAGGGATGGCGAGTGAGCGCGGAACTGACAGGCCACGAACGTGTGGCAGCAGATGCTGCGGACCGCGGCCTTGTGGTGGAAATTTTTCCGCGCCCGGCAGCCAATTCGCTCGGTGAGGCTGCGGCGCTTATGGGGATCACGCCGTCGGACATTGTGAAATCCTTGGTTCTCAAGCGCAGCGACGACAGCTTCCTCTTCGCGCTGGTGCCCGGCGGGCGGGCCATTTCCTGGCCGAAATTGCGCGCCGTCGTGGGCGTGAACAAGCTGCAAATGCCGCACGCCGACGTCGCCCTTGTGGCAACGGGCTATGAGCGAGGCACCATCACGCCCTTGGGAAGCACGACGGCGTGGCCCGTGTTCGTGGACGAGAGCATCGTTGGGCGCAGGGTCGCCATGGGCGCCGGCGAGCACGGCTACAGCATGTTTGTGGCCGCCGACGAGCTGATCGCCGCGTACGGGGCAGTGGTGGCGGACATCTCTGCCCTCGAGTAACTCAGCTCCACCCGGACCAATTTCGCCGAGATATGAGATGACGCCCTGCGGGACAGGGCGTCATCTCATATCTCGGCGAAATTGGGCGCTGCAGGCACAAAGAAGCCCCGCACCTTTCCGGTGCGGGGCTTCTTTTGGAATGCGGGGTGATTACTTGAGGGTAACCGTGGCGCCGGCAGCTTCGAGAGCTTCCTTGGCCTTCTCTGCAGCTTCCTTGGTGACGCCTTCGAGGACAGCCTTGGGAGCCGAGTCAACGACCTCCTTGGCTTCCTTCAGACCCAACGAAGTGATGGAGCGAACTTCCTTGATCACTGCGATCTTCTTGTCGCCGGCTGCTTCGAGGATAACGTCGAATTCAGTCTGCTCAGCAGCTTCTTCAGCGGCGCCGCCACCGGCGGGGCCTGCAACTGCAACAGCAGCAGCGGTAACTTCAAAGGTCTCTTCGAAGAGCTTGACGAACTCGGAGAGCTCGATGATGGTCAGTTCCTTGAAAGCTGCAATGAGCTCGTCGTTGGTGAGCTTAGCCATGAGTGGCGCTCCTTCTGTGTTTTGCCCGCTAGGGGCGAATCCATAAACCTAAACCCTGATGGATTTAGGGAAGTACTAGGGGTGAACACCTGCTGGCAGGCGGCGCGTCCGCGGACGCAGCACGCTACGCTTCGGTGGTCTCAGCTTCGGCGGCCGGAGCTTCTGCAGCGGCCGGAGCCTCTTCAGCAGCGGGTGCTTCCTCAGCGGCCGGAGCCTCTTCAGCGGGAGCGCCTTCGGCAAGCTTCAAACGCAGGGCGTCGAGGGTGCGCGCAGCGGCGGCCATCGGTGCCAGCAGGATGCCTGCAACCTTTGCCAGCTGGAACTCGCGCGACTCGAGGGCTGCCAGTGCGGCGACCTCTGCAGCGTCGAGAGCCTTGCCTTCGAAGAAACCGGTCTTGATGACCAGCTGCTTGTTGGTTTTTGCAAAATCCGTCAGGCTCTTTGCTGCTGCAACAGCGTCACCCTTGATGAAAGCAATGGCGGTGGGACCGGACAGCTGACCCTCGAAAGCATCAACACCCGCTTCCTTGGCCGCAATGGCAGTCAGGGTGTTCTTTACGACCGAGAACTTGGTGTCCTGGCCGAGAGAAACGCGCAGCTCCTTGAGCTGAGCTACGGTGAGCCCACGGTATTCGGTTAGGACTGCTGCGGTTGATTCGTTGAAATCTTGTGTGATTTCTGCAACTGCAGCCACCTTTGTTGGCGTTGCCATAACCCTCCTTCCGGGAATATATGTCTGTCTTTCCTGTCTTTTGCCCTGGCCAGCGAACTGGTTGGGACAAACAAAAACGCCCCGCACAGATGTACGGGGCGTTTTTCGCAGCGGATCCATGGGTTTTATCCCGGTTCAACACTGCTCATAAGCTTTGTGCACCTGCGCTGGCCGTCCTTGTAAGGACTTTCGGATGGCTCCTGCCCGTTTCCAACCCGGGACGGCGCATGGTGCGCATACCAGATTGGGGGTGGTTGCCATCGACCGACGGTCTTTGGTTCCTTAAGGTTACAGGAGGCACCGAATAGATGCCAAATCGTGTGCAGGTATGCCCGCGCACACCTGCAGCGCTAGATGGCGTTAAAGTCCTTGCGCCACTGTCCCGTCACACCGGCGCTGACGAAACCCAATTGGGCGTTCACTGCCAGCAGGTGCGAACTTTCGGGCGCGTTCCAGGTATAGATGGTCCTGGCCTGGGGGAATTCCTTCATCAGCAACGCCATGTTTGCAACCTTGATCAGCAGCCCCACCGCCTTGCCCTTGTGTTCCATTTCCACCACTGTGTCATCCTGAAACGCCACGCCCGTGTTGTGGGCCAGCAGCGAAATGGAGGTGAGTCCCACCAGCGCCCCGGTTTGGAGGCATTCGGCGGCGGTGACCATGGTGCGCCGGCCGGTGACCACCGACAGCTCTTCCGCCTTGCGCAGCTTGGCCACATCCCAGTCCTGGTCGTTGCCGTTCTGATCCGCCCCCTGCTCCAGCCGCACAATCTCTGCCGTCCACCGCTCAGGTGCCCTGTCCAGCCACTGGTGCACGGCGTACGCCGACTCGTGAGTGGAGCTGGCCTGCTCCTGCAGCGCGGCGACCAGCGAGCCTTCAAGTGGCAGGGCGCACGAACTGAATTGCTCCACCTGGTCCAGGTCGTAGCCAGCACTGTAAGCGAAGCGGGCTTCCCTGTTGCTCAGCGGCAGCATGCCGCTGCCGTGGGTTGCCGTGATGGGGTCCACTGTTGCGTCTCCCAAGGTGCCGGCAGGGTGGTTGGTTTCCACAAACACGATCCGGCGGTTTTCCCCTTTGACGAACAGCTCAGCGGCCTCGAGCAGCTTACGTCCCAGGCCCAATCCTTCAGCGCCCGGCAGGACGTCCAATGTCACGTGCGCCTGCTCCGTGTTGTCATCAAGGGGCAGTGCGATGCCGGCCCGGCCCACAATGTCCCCGCCCTGGCGCGCCACCAGGACCACATACCACTCAAAGGGGTCATGGCATTGATCAAACAACTCCTGTGCCGTGTACGCCAGCTCGTCATTGCCCCAGGTGTGGACACGGACTTGGCGGGACACCTCGACGGCTTGCAGGAAGTCCGCGGCCTCGTCGCCGTCCAGGGACTCCGGAATTCGCAACTGTTCAATGGTCGTTTCGGTCATGGCGTAAATTCCCCGTTGCTAATCTTTTGCCGGCCGCACCATGACATAGTCATGCTCGACCCTCTTCCCCAGTTGAAAACTTCTTGTGCCGGCCAGCTGGAAGCCGTGCTTGCCATAAAATGCTTGGGCCCGCAGGTTCTCGGCGTTGACGCCCAGCCACATTGCCCGGCTCCCCCGCCGGCTTACCCATGCCAGGCTGTGCTGCAGCAAGGTGCTGCTGACGCCGTGGCCGTGGATATCGGGATGTGCGTAGCATTTACTCAACTCCACTGCACCGGTTGCGGGTATCACCGCCGCCACGTCAAGGTCCGACGGCGGGGCGTCAACCAACATGCTATAGGCCAGCAGGCGTCCCGCACCTGATGTGACAACCTCCTGAGCAACAAACAACTGGCGGGCAGGGTCTGCCACATACTGGGCGAATGCCTGTTCGCCCAGGTTTTCCTTGATGAACGCGGATATTGCCTGCTGCGTCGAGTCTCGCGGGCAGGCGAGCGGAAATGTCACGGCAGCCAAAGTCGCCAGTGCTGGTGCATCACCGGCAAGCGCCGGACGGATAGTGGCTTCCATACCCAATCTCCCCTGCCGCAGTAACGTCCTGTACCCAGCTTACAAACAGCCGGGACGGTGACAAAGTTCGCCCCGCCCATCCTTGCCGGGCAAATCCTGGTCGGGCAAATGAAAAAGGACCGTCGCAGCGAAATGCTGCAACGGTCCTTTTCAGAACAGATTCAAGGACTAAGCCTCGACGACAACCTTGGTTGCCGCGGGGTCAACCGAGATGCCGGGGCCGAACGTCGTGGAGACGGTGGCCTTCTGCAGGTAGCGGCCCTTGGACGCGGAAGGCTTCAAGCGAAGCACCTCGTCCAGAGCGGCTGCGTAGTTCTCGGCCAGCTTCTCAACATCGAAGGAAACCTTGCCGATGATGAAGTGGAGGTTGGAGTGCTTGTCGACGCGGAAGTCGATCTTTCCACCCTTGATGTCATTGACAGCCTTGGCAACATCGTTGGTCACGGTGCCGGTCTTCGGGTTGGGCATGAGGTTACGAGGCCCCAATACCTTACCCAAGCGGCCAACCTTGCCCATGAGGTCAGGGGTTGCAACGGCTGCGTCGAAGTCGGTCCAGCCGCCCTGGATCTTTTCGATCAGGTCGTCGGTGCCAACGAAGTCGGCGCCTGCTGCGATAGCGGCTTCTGCACGCTCACCGGTTGCGAAAACCAGGACGCGGGCGGTCTTGCCGGTACCGTGGGGCAGGTTTACCGTCCCACGGATCATCTGGTCGGCCTTGCGAGGGTCTACACCCAGGCGGAAGGCAACCTCAACGGTGGCGTCGAACTTGGAGGGGTTGGTCTCCTTGGCGAGCTTGATGGCGTCGAAGGGTGCGTATACGTTCTCCGCATCGATCTTGGCCTGAGCTGCCTCATATGCTTTACTGCGCTTTGCCATGCTGCGTTTCTCCTTGTGCAGTTGTGGTCGTTAGGACCGCGCGGGCCCTGCCACTACGTCCGCCGGCGCACACCCAAAGGTGAGGGATCCGGCGTCGTTCTTAATGTTTGTGAATGCCCAAATGGGCGTGAAGTAAAAGTCTAAAGAAGACTTAAGCCTCGACGGTGATACCCATGGAACGGGCGGTGCCGGCGATGATCTTCTCTGCGCCTTCGATGCTGGTGGCGTTGAGGTCAACCATCTTCTGGGTGGCGATCTCGTTGACCTGTGCCTTGGTCAGCTGGGCAACCTTGACGGTGTGCGGGGTAGCTGAACCCTTGGCGACGCCTGCAGCCTTTTTGATGAGCTCTGCAGCCGGCGGGGTCT
Organism: Arthrobacter sp. PAMC 25486; assembly: GCF_000785535.1. Taxonomy (NCBI): domain Bacteria; kingdom Bacillati; phylum Actinomycetota; class Actinomycetes; order Micrococcales; family Micrococcaceae; genus Arthrobacter; species Arthrobacter sp. PAMC 25486. The sequence continues at coordinate 2,216,659 of NZ_CP007595.1, forward strand.
TCGTGATGAAGGTGAATGAACGGTCTTCGTAAACCGTGATTTCAACGGGGATGACGTTTCCGCGCTGGGATTCCGTTGCAGCGTTGTACGCCTTGCAGAATTCCATGATGTTGACGCCGTGCTGACCAAGTGCCGGACCGATGGGCGGTGCCGGGTTAGCGGCGCCTGCCTGGATCTGCAGCTTGATAAGGCCGGTGACCTTTTTCTTGGGAGCCAATGTAGGGTCCTTCTCTCAATATCTTTCCTAGGACGACGGAGCGCGTCCAAGGTGGGTGGCCGAATGGCGTCCGGCCGAACGTTTCACACAGAACTAAGCAAACTCCGCGTGAAACGAAATTTGGGGCAACTAGATCTTGGTGACCTGGTTGAATGCGAGGGTGACCGGGGTTTCACGCTCGAAGATGGAAACCAGCACAACGAGCTGTGCGGCTTCGGGCTTGATCTCGGAGATCGACGCCGACAAGCCCTCGAAGGGACCGTCCTTGACGATGACTGCCTCGCCGACCTCAAAGTCGATCTCGGCATCAACAGGATCGTGACGCAGCGGAACGCCGCTCTCTTCAGCCTGCTGCTCCTCGAAGATGGGGGCAAGCATGGAGAAGACTTCATCCAGTCGCAGCGGAACAGGGTTGTGGGCGTTGCCAACGAATCCTGTGACGCCGGGGGTGTGGCGTACAACGCCCCATGATGCGTCGGTGAGTTCCATGCGGACCAGCACGTAGCCGGGGATGCGGACGCGGTTGACTACCTTGCGCTGCGCATTCTTGATCTCCACGACTTCTTCCATGGGGACCTGAATTTCGAAGATGTAATCTTCCATGTTCAGCGACAGGCTGCGTGATTCAAGGTTTACCTTGACACGGTTTTCATACCCTGCGTAGGAGTGAATGACGTACCAGTCACCCTCCTGGCGGCGCAGTTTGGCCTTGAATTCCTCTGCCGGGTCAACCTCGGGTTCAGCGGGAGCAGCATCAGCGGCGTCAGTGTCAACTGCGGCTTCTTCTGCAACGGCATCAAGGTCGGCATTGATGGCAGCATCAACAACCACAGTGTCCTGGTCCTGCTCACTGTGTGTTGCCTCGGGCTCCAGCTCAGACACGAATTTCCTGCTTTCCTTGTGCGTTTCTTAAATGGCTCAAACCGACCCCATGCCAAAGATCTTCGGCGAGGTCGGCCAAGTTGAGCGTCTTACTGCTCGATGTTTATGTTTCCGCCAAAGATCCATAGTACGGCTCTGCCGAAACCAAGATCAAGGACAGTGACGATACCCATCACGATGACTACGAATACCAGCACAACGGCGGTCATGTTGATCAACTCTTTGCGAGTGGGCGTAACAACCTTCTTCAACTCGCCAATTACTTGGCGGAGGAAGATGGCTATCCGGGCAAAAAATCCGGGTTTGCCGGGCTTTGTCGCCTTCTTGGCAGGGCCCTTGGAGCTGCTTGCCGCAGTTTCGGTCACCAGTGCCTCACTCATCATTAGTTGGGTTACTACGCTAGTCCGTGTATCCGGACCGTACGATGTGCAAACTATTCGCTAGGACACTCGGGCGGCTCTGCACACAATGAACTGTGCATTACACCCGCTGCATCCATGCGCAGGGCAGACAGGACTCGAACCTGCAACCTGCGGTTTTGGAGACCGCTGCGCTACCAATTGCGCCACTACCCTTTGATAGTCAACCGTGTGAAGCTGGCTTCAACGGCCGAACTATTTCCCTCTTTGGTGCTAATAACCATGAACAACTTACAGCCAGAAGGGCGGTCTTTCCAAACCGACTTCAAGGCGTGAACCATCATGGTGCTTGAACACCGGTTATCCATTCTACGCATCATTGTGGCGGTTCGTCGAACCGGGGAGCGGATGCGCCTAAAGTAGAGGATGACGATGAAAGTATTTTGGCCTCTCCCACCGAAGAAAGAATCCTGATGTCTGCCGAACTGAGCGCTGATCAAGCCTCCGCCCGCCGCGTTTCCGCACGGATCGCCGCCATTGCCGAATCCGCCACCCTGGCCGTTGATGCCAAGGCCAAGGCCCTGAAGGCTGCGGGGCGTCCCGTCATTGGCTTTGGTGCCGGTGAGCCCGATTTCCCCACACCCGATTATATTGTTGAGGCGGCCATTGCCGCTGCACGCCAGCCCAAGTACCACCGTTACTCCCCCGCGGCTGGGTTGCCCGAGCTGCGCAGCGCCATTGCCGAAAAGACCCGGCGCGATTCGGGCTACGCCGTGGATCCCGCCCAGGTGTTGGTGACCAATGGCGGCAAGCAGGCTGTGTACGAATCTTTCGCGACACTGCTTGATCCCGGCGATGAGGTCATTGTGCCCTCCCCGTTCTGGACGACCTACCCTGAGGCCATCCGCCTGGCCGGCGGTGTTCCGGTTGAGGTGTTTGCCGGCCCCGAACAGGGCTACCTTGTCAGCATTGACCAGCTCGAGGCCGCACTGACACCCCGCACCAAGGTGCTGCTGTTCGTGTCCCCGTCCAATCCCACGGGTGCCGTCTACACCCCCGAGCAGACCCGCGAGATTGGTTTGTGGGCTGCGTCAAAGGGCATTTGGGTCGTCACCGATGAGATCTACGAGCACCTGACGTACGACGGCGTCCCCTTCACCTCGATTGCCACGGCCGTCCCGGAGTTGGGTGACCGTGTGGTGATTCTCAATGGCGTGGCCAAGACATATGCCATGACCGGCTGGCGCGTGGGCTGGATGATCGCACCCCTGGATGTCACGAAGGCCGCCACCAACATGCAATCCCACGCCACCTCCAATGTGGCGAACGTGTCCCAGATGGCGGCCCTGGCTGCAGTGTCCGGACCATTGACGGCTGTGGACGAGATGAAGGTGGCCTTTGACCGCCGCCGCAAGGCCATGGTCTCGGCGCTGAACGAGATCGACGGTGTTGAGTGCCCCACCCCGCACGGGGCCTTCTACGCCTATGCGGATGTCCGAGGCCTGCTGGGCCGTGAGATTAGCGGGATCCGTCCGGCCACCTCCGCCGAACTGGCCGCCTTGATCCTGGACAAGGCCGAAGTTGCTGTTGTGCCGGGCGAAGCGTTTGGCCCCAGCGGCTTCATGCGCCTGTCGTACGCCCTCGGCGACGACGACCTTGCAATCGGTGTGGGCCGCCTGCAGGAATTCCTGGGTTCCGCCAAGGCGTAGCCCTTTTTTGACCCGCATCTGTGACGCAGTAGTTGCGCCCGGTCAATCGAATTCGATTGATCGCGATGCAACCACTGCGTGACAGTCTTTTGGGCCTAGTACATCCCCGTGAACTCGCAGTTAATGCGCTCCCAAGCGTTTGGGAGCGCATTAACTGCGAGTTCGCGGGTGAGGGAAAGCGAGGTTCCGTAGCGGGAGCGGGAGCGGAGCCGGCGGACCCAGAGCGGCCAGCGCTTGGCTTAGAGCAGCCGCCGGTCGACAGCCCAGCGGGTCAGCTCGTGGCGGGAGGACAGTTGGAGCTTGCGCAGCACGGCCGAGACGTGGCTTTCCACCGTCTTGATGGAGATGAACAGCGCCTTGGCCACTTCCTTGTAGGAATATCCGCGGGCAATGAGCCGCATGACTTCAAGTTCGCGGGCGGAGAGCTTGTCGAGCTCGTCCTCGACCGCCACTTCCGCCGTGCCGAAGGCATCCAGCACAAATCCGGCCAGCCGGGGCGAGAACACGGCGTCCCCACCGGCCACGCGGCGGACGGCGTCGGATATTTCAGCCCCGGAAATTGATTTCGTGACATAGCCGCGGGCACCTGCCCTGATGACGGAGACCACGTCTTCGGCCGAGTCCGAAACGCTCAACGCCAGGAATTTGGTGCTCGCGAGCAAGGATCCGCAGCCGGCAATCACTTCCCGCCCGCCCTGGCCGCGGCCGCCGGGCAGGTGCACATCCAGCAACACGACGTCGGGTGTGTGCGCCGTGACCGCCGCGATGGCCTCCTCCACGGTTGCCGCCTCAGCCAATACGTGGATGTCCTGGGCAAGATCGGCCTTGAGCCCTGACCGAAAAATGGCGTGGTCATCGACAATGACAACACGGATCGGTGTTGCAGGTGCAGTCATTTGGTTTCCTCGGGGGCAGGTGTTTCGCTGGGCAGGTGCAGGCGCACTTCGGTGCCGTCTGTGCTACTTATGATCTCAGCAGTGCCGCCGTTGCGCTGCATACGTCCGACGACGGACTCCCGGACTCCCAGCCGGTCCGCCGGCACCGCAGCGACATCAAAGCCTGGGCCGCGGTCCTTGATGAACACATCCACTCCCTTGGCACCGGCCTCGACATAAACGGAAACGGTTGTCCCGCCATGACGCACACCGTTCAGGACGGCCTCCCGCACGGCCTGGACAAGCGCATTTCCGCGGTCGGTCAGCTCGGCATCACCCACCGTGACGACCTCCACTGCCTGGCCATAGAGGTCTTCGGCTTCCGCGCAGACAGCCTTGACCCGTTCCACCAGTGCTCCGGTGTCGTGGGTGTTGTCCTTATAGATCCATTCCCGCAGTTCACGTTCCTGGGCTCGGGCCAGCCGGGTCACATCCCCGGGGGAATGGGCGCTCTTTTGGATCAGGGCCAGGGTTTGCAGGACCGAATCGTGCAGGTGGGCGGCTATTTCCGCGCGCTCGGTTTCACGGATTCTTCCTGTCCTTTCAGCTTGGAATTCGCGCCAGAATTTAAGCGCCCATGGGGCAAGGACCAGTGCCACGCCGGCCAGCACGGCTAGGGAAGCCACCACGGATGACCACACCAGGGTCCACGATCCCGAACCGGCAACGATGACGATCACACCCGTGATGACAAGGGCCAGTCCCCCGCCAAGGCGCAGCATTGATGTGGGAGTGTTCATCTTGGCTGCGCTGAGCAGCCCCACCCTGCGGGTGTCATCCAATTGCATCCAGGCGAGGACGGCACCCAGGATGATGACAAGCAACGGGATCAAGGTGCCCAGCTGCAGGTTCCAGCCTCTTTGCTGGCCGAAAATGATGATGGCGGCAATGACGAGTGCCCCGCCGATGGCAACCTCCCTCAATCCCAGGGATAGCCGCTTGCGCGCCGCGTTGGAGTTGACTTCAACCACGGCACCGGCCGCCGGGCGGAACAGTGCCAGCCTGGGGTTGCCGTCGGCGTCGAGCAGTTTGCTGCCGTCCCCTGATGCCTCCCCCACCATGGGCACGAGTAACCACAACCAGCCGTAAAAGACCAAGCCGGCGCCAAAGAAGAAGCTGGCCCCAATCATGATGGCGCGAACCATCCGCACATTGACTCCCAGGTGCTCGGCCAACCCGCCGCACACTCCGGCAACAATGCGGTCCTGGGAACGGTACATCTTTGTGCTCATGTTTCAATCCAAACACGCTCCGGCGCCACCCGCAGCGCTTCCCGGGGTTCTTCAGGGTTCTTTCAGGGTCACCCCCGATGTTCCACGGCGTGTGCAGAGGGCACGATGGAACCATGAACACTTCCCATGACCTCCCAGAACCACCGGCAGACACGCCTGCCGAACCGCCGGTCGGGCACGAAACTCTTCCCCCTCCGCCGCTGCAGTCCGAGTCCGCCAAATTCTTTCAGTGGCTCCGCAGCTTGGGCTTCCAGCGCGGCAGCAGCCGTTGGGTGGGCGGGGTGTGCAGCGGACTGGCTACCAAGTGGGGCATCGACCCCGTGATTGTGCGCGGCCTGACCGTGGTGCTCACGCTGTTCTTCGGCGTCGGCCTGCTCGCCTATGGCGTGGCCTGGGCGCTGCTGCCCGAACCGGACGGCCGCATTCATGTTGAGGAAGTGGCCCGCGGCCGCTGGTCCAGCGGCATGACAGGCGCCGGGGTGATGACGCTGCTGGGCTTTGCGGGCCCCGGTCAGGGATTCATCTTTGACGGAGGCGGCTGGTTTCCGTGGTCCGTCATATGGATTGGCCCCGTCTTCTGGCTCATCTATTGGGCCGTCAACCGCGACAAGCCCGAGGGCACCGTCCCCAAGAACTTAGGCACGCCCGCGCAGCATGGCCCCGGCACTTCGGGATCCGCGCAGCAATCCGGCGCTGACTGGTACGGCAACGATAGCGATGAAAAACTAGGCCAGCCGTACGGCGGCTGGCCCGGCAGCACCCCTCCGGGCGGCGCACCGCAGCAACCCCTGCAGTATGCACAGGGCTTCCGTCCTGAACCGGGCCAGTACGTGAAGCCGCAGCACCCCAAGCAGGAGTACGCCAAGCAGCAGCCCGTCAAGACGAAGCCCCGGCTGGGCGCGGCCGGCAGTTTCCTGGTGCTCGGTGCCGCCGCCGTGGTTGGCGCAGCCGTGCTGCTCCTGCACGTCGGAAACATCATCGACCTGGGCGGCTACGAGGCCGGGGTGGCCGCGGCGGCCGCGGCCATCACGGCCGGACTCGGCATTGTGGTCGCAGGCATTTTGGGCCGAACAGCCGGCGGGCTGGGAACCTTCGCCATCGTGGCCCTGGTCTTTGCCGGGATGCTGAGCCTGCCCGCCAATAACACTCCCTTCACCGCGTTCAATGACACCACCTGGGCCCCCACCTCAATAGAGGCGGCCGAAACCGGTCGCACCGTGGTGTTGGGCAATGCCACTTTTGACCTCACCCAGTTCGACGGCGGCTCGGCCTTGAGCGCCGACGTGCAAGTTTCCCTCAAGGCAGTGACCGCCAACATGACGGTGAAGGTTCCCTCCGACATCCCCGTGACCATCAACAGTGAACTGGCTGCGGCGTCGTTCTCCATCGATGGAAAGAACGATGGCGGCGTCCTCACCCAGGACATGGCCACCAATCTCAACCCGGGGGCCAAGGGCCCGGTGCTGGTCATCAGCCTGCAGGGCGTGGCCAGCAACATTGACATCGTCACTGCGGCGGTGGCCCCGTGACGGACAGCCGCCACTTTGGGCCAGCGCCCGTTCCACCAACCACAGAAGCAGCGGAGCAGACCATGAACCATCCAACGGACCCCCTTGATCACCCAGCCGGCCACTCCGGCGGCAACAACTCCGGAACCGGGCACCGCCCGCCGGCCGGATACTTCACAGCCCCGTCGACCGACACCACCGCAGAGCCGGCGGCCGGCACCGAAACCCCGGCAGCCAAGGAGCCGTCCGCCGTCCCCGGAGCTGTGCGGCACCCGGCCCGCGTCGGCACCATCGTGTGGGGCGCCGTCGTACTTGTGGCAGGCATCCTTGTCATCCTCAGTAGCCAACTGGACCTCAGGCTGGACGCCGGACTCACCGTCATGTGGCTGCTGCTCGGGGCGGGAGTGGCCATGGTGGCTGGGGGCGCCGCGAACCTGCTGCGCAAGCGCCAGAACTAACAGATGCCGTCCACGGTTTGGTCGCGAGGTTGCCGAGATCACACGAGCGTCTAGAATGATGTCTTAGAGGAGCTCAATGATGCGCTCAATCCCATTGACTCCATCCCTCGAAGGACTTTATTACCCATGAAGATTGGAATTCTCACCAGCGGCGGAGACTGCCCTGGCCTGAACGCAGTGATCCGTGGCATCGTACTCAAGGGCATCAAGAGCTACGGCCATGAATTTGTTGGTTTTCGAGACGGTTGGCGCGGCGTGGTTGAGGGCGATGTCATGGACCTGCCCCGCCAGATGGTCCGCGGCATCTCCAAGCAGGGCGGCACCATCTTGGGCACCTCCCGCACCAACCCCTTTGAAGGCAATGGCGGCCCCGAGGTCATCAAGGCACACATGGAGCGCCTCGGCGTCGACGCCCTGATCGCTATCGGCGGCGAAGGCACACTGGCCGCCGCACGCCGGCTCACCGACGCCGGACTGAAAATTGTGGGCGTGCCCAAGACCGTTGACAACGACCTTGACGCCACCGACTACACCTTCGGTTTCGACACTGCCGTGCAGATTGCCACCGAGGCGATCGACCGCCTGCGCACCACAGGTGAATCCCACCACCGCTGCATGATTGCAGAGGTCATGGGCCGCCACGTTGGCTGGATTGCCCTGCATGCAGGCATGGCCACGGGCGCGCACGCTGTGCTGATCCCGGAGCAGAACACCAGCATGGACCAGATCGTTGAATGGGTGCAGGAAGCCCACGACCGCGGCCGCGCACCCCTCGTGGTTGTTGCCGAGGGCTTCGTCCCCGACCACCAGGATTCGGCACACTCCGAGCGCGGCCTGGACACCTTTGGCCGCCCCCGCCTGGGCGGCATCAGCGAGCAGCTGGCCCCTGAGATCGAGGCCCGCACAGGCATCGAAACCCGTGCCACCATTCTCGGCCACATCCAGCGTGGCGGCGTTCCCTCAAGCTTTGACCGCGTACTGGCCACCCGGCTGGGCATGGCCGCCGTCGATTCCGTCGTGGAAGGGCGCTGGGGCACCATGGTTTCGCTCAAGGGCACAGAGATTGAGCATGTCCCCTTCGAAGCGGCCCTCGGCAACTTGAAGACTGTTCCGCAGCACCGCTACGACGAAGCCGCCATTTTGTTCGGCTAAATCCGAGTCCGGTTCACCGCCGCTTCACCGCCGCCTTAACCGCCGAGATGTGCGATGACGCCCTCAAGAGACTCTTTCTTGAGGGCGTCATCGCACATCTCGGCGAAAATGATGGCGGACGACGGCGGGGGGTCACCTTCTGGAGGTGACCTCCCGCCGTCGTGCTTTAAGTACTCTGGCAATCTCGCCTGCGTGCCTAGTGCTCGGTCCGGGCGGGCGTTTCTGCCGAGTCCTTGGCAACCTCGGATGCCTTGGCGGAGTCAAATTCTGCGTAGATGGCCGACACTTCCCGGGGTTTGGCGAAGAAGATTGCCACGGCGGCTCCCAGCAGGACCGCGGCGGCGGGCAGCAGTGTTGACTGGGCCATGGCCGTTGAGAATCCTGCATGGAGGAATTCGGGCAGCGGTCCGGAGGCGCCGGCGGCACCTCCTGCCGCACCGGCCGGCATTTCGGCGGCCAGGCGGGCGGAGATCAGCGCCGCAATGGCGGCACTGCCCAGGACGGAACCAATCTGGCGGGTTGTGTTGTACACCCCAGCCCCGGCACCGGCCTCCCGCGGGCCAAGGTTGCGGGTGGCCGTCGTCGACAGTGGCGCCCAAATGCCGGCGCTGGCAATGCCCAACAAGCCGCTGGGCAGCAGGAACAGCCAAATGGCAGTGTCCGGACTCATGAGTGACGCCGTCCAGGCAAGGGAAATCGACATGAGGACAAACCCTGTCGTGGCCACGTAACGCGGGTTGACGGCGTCCACCAGCTTGCCCACAAACGGTGCCAGGACCCCTGAGAACAAGGCCATGGGGACCATCATGAGTGCCGACTGGGTGGGTGTCATGCCGCGCACCAGCTGGTAGTAGAAGAACAACGGCAGGCTCATCGCCGTGACGCTGAAACCCATGGTGGTGATGGCGATGTTCGCCAGCGAGAAATTGCGCACCTTGAACAGGTGCAACGGCACCAGCGGTTCGCCCTTGTTGACCGCCTGCCACCAGACAAAGGCAACCAGGAACACGATGCCGGCGATGATCATGGTCCAGACATTGAGCGGACCGGCGATCGTTCCCCAGTCGTAGGTGGCCCCTTCCTGGATGCCAAAGACCAGCAGGAACAACCCCGCGGAACTAAGCGCAACACCCAAGAGGTCGAACTTGTGATCGTGGGTTTTCAGTTTTGGAACCAACCGCCAGGCCAGCACAAAGGCAACAATTCCCACGGGGACGTTGACGAAGAAGATCCATTCCCAGCCCAGGCCGTCAACCAGGACGCCGCCCAGGATGGGTCCCACGAGCATGGCAACACCGGCGGTGGCACCCCAAAGCCCCATGGCGGGGCCACGCTTGTCAGGGGCGAAAATGCGGGTGATGATCGCCATCGTTTGCGGCGTCATCATGGCGGCGCCCAGGCCCTGGACCACGCGGGCCAGGATCAACGTCCCGATGTCTCCGGAGAAGCCGCACCACAGCGATGCAAGGGTGAACACAACCAGGCCCACCAAATAAAGGTTTTTGGGACCATACTTGTCGCCCAGCCGTCCGGTCACCAGCAGTGGTACTGCGTAGGCCAGCAAGTAGGCGCTCGTGACCCAGATGACCGAGTTGATGTCGGTGTTCAGCCCTTCCATGATCTTGGGGTTGGCCACCGAAACAATGGTTGAATCCACAAGGATCATGAAGAACCCCAGAACAAGTGCCCATAACGCGGGCCACGGTTTTGCCACGATTTCCATGGGTAATCCTTAGAGTTGAACGATTTCGGTCAATATTTGCGGGCTGGTCCGGCCGTCCATCCATGGCAGCGAACCATCGTCCAGCTGTGCACGGAGCGTTTCAATCCAGGCCAGCTCGGCCCGCAGCAGGTGTTGCTGATAGTCCACATCGATCCAGAAGTGGCGGGGCACATCCCTGGATAGTGCGAGTTTCCTGTCGGCATCCAGGGCTGCCAACTCCTGCCCCAGGGCAACAACACGTTGCGCCAAAAGCTCGATGACCTCGGCTGCGGGGAGGTTATGCGCTTCGGAGAGCGCTTGGGGGAAGCGCGGATATTCCTTGACCGGCTCCGCCAGCAGTTCCCGCAGCCCCGCCGTCAGACTGGCCCTGCCGGCCGGCAGAATTGCGTAGTTGGTCCGCTCCGGCCGGTTTCCGTCCTTGACGGTTCCGGTCGCCTCAACCAGTCCGGCCTCCGCCAGCCGGCCCACGGCGTGGTACAGCGTGCCGGGCCTGACCTTGAGCAGCCTGTCCTCATGGCGGTGCATCAACAATTGGTACATCTCATAGGGGTGCATGGCCCGCTCAACCAACAGGCCCAGAGCGGCCAGTGCCAAGGCTGAGAGCTGTTTTGCCACTGCCATACCACTTCTCATATCCAAGTGCCCACGTCGTTTTCCGCTGCCGCCCTACGTGGAGCGTTTCACTATTCCGCAAGAAGTATTCCACGTGGAATAGCTAAACGCCACTTAATTCTCTCCGATAGGGCGGGCTCATACGCGCTTGTTTCGGGTCACCGGGCCACAGCCTTTGCGGCCGCGGGCCGGTCCGCCAAGACTGCTATTAGCGGGGTGCGCGCAAGAATCCCGTTTGCCGCCCGACCACTTGGCCGGCGTCGGTGGCGACGATGATTTCCTGGTTGGCGGGATACATTTCCCCGTTGTCGTTCACGGTAAGCACAGCGTCAGGGTCAACGTTTCGCTTGACGAGGGCCAGCGCGATGGGCCCAATCTCAAAGTGCTGGGCAGCCGACGTCACAGTTCCCACGACACGTTCATCCAGCAGGACCTCACTGCCGGGAGCGGGCAGCGTGTGCAGAGAACCGTCGAGCTGCAAAAACACCAGCCGCCGCGGTGGGCGACCCAGGTTGTGCACCCGCGCAACGGTTTCCTGACCCTTGTAACAGCCCTTGTTCATGTGGACCGCCGTTCGCAGCAGGTCCAGTTCGTGCGGAATTGTTTTCTCGTCGGTTTCTGCACCGCGGCGGGGACGCCAGGCAGCCAACCGCAAGGCCTCTGCGGCCCAAACTCCTGCCAGCGGGCGGTCCCCCACCGTTGCTTCCAGCTCAAGCGCCGGGACCAGATATTCCCGCCACGGCCGCTCCAGGCCGGGGTGCTGGTCTTCCGGAATGGCAGCGTAGCTGTAGCCGCCAACTCCGATGTGAGGCCACGGATCAACCCACACCAAATGCTCGCTCCACTCCGGAACCTCCGTCACCGAGCCCAGCACAGCCCACCCGCCCGAGACGTCGGCGATCTCCACGCGGAGCATGAACTTCATCCGGTTCAGCCACTCGGCCAGCGGTGCGGCTTCCCCCGATTCAACAATCAGCCAGGTGGTTTCTCCGTCATCGACAACGCGGGCATCAAACTCAATGCGTCCCTGCACGGTCAGCAGCAGCAGTTCGGTGCCAACGTTGGGAGCAAGTTTCGTCGTGTCTTGTGATGACAACGTGTTCAGCCAGCTGAGCCTGTCCGGCCCGGTCACCGTGACGACGCCGCGGTGTGAAAGATCCACGACGGCGGACCCCGGCTTCCCGAGGTAGCCCGCCAACAGGCGCTGCTCCCGGTTCGGATCCCCATAGTGGGCGGCAACTCCGGCATCGAGACCGCCGGCCTGTACGGCCCCGGTCCGGTTCAACAAAGGACTCAAATAGCTCATAACGGTTGCAACGCCTTCTACTAGTGGCCTATTCCGAACGGTCGATTTGATGCCGGGCCGTTGCGGCCAACAGCGGCAGGCAACCGCATCCGCCGTCGATCCCCACCAGCTGATACGCAGAAAACGACGAAAAACACATGAAAACCATGAATTCTCGCCGTTTCCTTCGGGTCCACACCGGCAGGACTCCCTAGCCGGTGCACGAGGTGAGGGCGCCGGTGGGGAGGATCAGTTTTAAGATGTGTGGCTAGGCGGAGACTTTGCGCAGGGCGGCCGAAGCGTGGGCGTCCAGCGACTTCCCTTGCGCGGCAACATCCCAGCGCCAGAACAAGTCGCCGTTGACAAGTCCGAAGATGCGGGTGGCTGCGGTGTAGTCCTTGGCGCCGGCACCGCGCATGACGGCGTCGGTGGAGAGCTGGATCTGGGGGCCCTTGATGGTGCCGTAATACAGCTCGGAGATGCCGCCGGGGTGAACGATGTTCGCCATGATGTCAAAGCCGCCGTCAGCATTGCGAAGCGCCTCGACATCGTCGGCGGTCCTCAGTGCGGGGACCATGTCGGCCGGGATCAGGCCGGGTCCGCCGTCGGAGTCATTGAGGGTGCGGTCTAGCTGCCAGAACCCTGTCTCGACGGAGAGCGGGCGCAGGATGGTGCCGTCTTCATCGGACAGCCAGGACTCGGCCGTGTATTGCAGATATGGCAGGCCGTTGGCCTTGAAGGTCACGGTCTGGGTGAAGTGCTCGGAATTTTCCTCGCCGGCACCCAGCCTGCCGGTGCCCGTCCAGGTGCCAAGCAGCCAGGACAGCGGAACCAGTTCGGGGGTTAAGTCAGTGGGTATCTCAATGGCCATGGCAGTTTACTGCTGACCCTTGAAGAGGCGCCACACCACCAGTCCGGCAAACCAGGCCATGGCTACGCCGGCCAGCGCGAGGAGGCAGATAAAGAAGATTTCTAAGGCAAGTACGCTCATAATGCCATCCTACAATGTTCTTCGAACGGATCTTGACTGACCACGGCGCGACCTAGTGCAGGAGCATTTTCTCCACGAAATAGACCAGGGCACCGAGGGACAACACGGGTGCCAGGGCCGCCGCAACCATGCCGAGCAGGTTGCGGGTCGGGCCGGTCAGAGTCCGCAGCCGCCGGAAGGAGGTGATGACGGCTCCGACAAGAAGGCCCAAAATGGCGGCCGGGACAATGCGCACGTCGGAAAATAACAGTGCCACCAGCGGGCCTGCCAGGGTGGCCAGGACGATTGCCAGCGGGGCCAGCACCCTGTCCGGCCAGTTGACCATGCCAACGAGGAGCGCAACTGCGGTGCTGATGGCGATGATAAGTGTCATTCCTGGCTCGCCCAGAAATCTGAAGGAGCCCACCCAGCCACAAGCAAAACCGGCGATGGCGACGCCTGCCCCGGCGCCCAGCGTGGATTCCAGGCGCCTCTTTTGCCCGGTTCCGCGAATGAGCTGGACCACCATGACCGCGCCGAAACCCAGTGCAAGGTAGATGGGTGTCCAGGCTAGATAGTCGCTGTTGACGGTCAATCCCGCCGTCAACGCAGCAGCGCCACCCGTCAGGGCAAGGACGGTGCCCAGTGTCTTCTTCGCCGGGATGTTGAGGTAATGCGGCCAGCCATAGCCAAAGGCCACGGCAAGGGCGATACTGACGCCCATCGCCCAGCCCAGGCCAAGAAAGTGTCCGGCCACCAGCAGTGCTAGGGCGATGATTCCAATAAGTCCGGCTATTGATGACTTCACACATCAATCCTGCCCTATTCTGCCGGTACACTGTGGAACAACCCTGAAAATGGAGCGCCGGAGTTGGCTCGTCCACACCATTTTCCTTGGTCTGGCTATTGGTTCCTCGCTCAAAGGTGCGCGCTAAAAGTACTTTGTTAGGAAGTCATGTCGCAGATTCTCATGCTGACCAACGACCGCGGGAGTTCCGTGGAGGTCCTGCCTGCGCTGGAACTTTTGAGCCACGCCGTCCACATTCTTCCTGCTGTGCCCACAGCCTTGCTGGAGGCGAAGCCGACGGAACTCATCATGGTCGATGCCCGCAAGGATTTGGTTGGCTCCCGCTCCCTGACACAGCTGCTGCGGGCCACCGGGATCAGCGTGCCGCTCCTGCTGGTGTTGACCGAAGGCGGCATGGCTGCCGTATCGGCTTCCTGGGCCGCCGACGACGTCATCCTCAACACCGCAGGCCCTGCCGAAGTGGAGGCCCGGATCCGCCTGGCCTTGACTCGCGCTGCCAGCACCGAAAACGGCACACATCAGGAAATCCAGGCGGCAGGAATCGTCATTGACGAGGACAGCTATACGGCCAGGGTCCACGGCACCGCACTGAACCTGACGTACAAGGAATTTGAGTTGTTGAAGTACCTGGCCCAGCACCCGGGGCGCGTCTTCACCCGGGCCCAACTACTCAACGAGGTATGGGGCTACGACTACTACGGTGGCACTCGCACGGTTGACGTCCACGTGCGTCGACTGCGGGCCAAGCTCGGCTCGGAGAATGAAAATTTGATCTGCACCGTGCGCAACGTTGGCTACCGGTTGACCATCTCCAAGGTCCCCGATGACGCACTCGCCGACGCATAGCCGGCCGTAGGCTGGCCCCCAAGGCGTCTCTCGGAATTAAAGAACTGACCCGCAGAAAACGGCGATAAGTCAACGATTTCGTTGAATTCTCGCCATCTTCTGCGGGTCAGTTTCATATTGGTGGAGGACATACGGGTCGAACGTATCGAGGACACCCCACTGGTGCATCCCCCCAGTGCCTATCTCAAGAACAATGAAGTTCGCAAGATGTGCTGCTCCCAAACTCTAAGGCACGTCCGCCCCCGTACGCAAACCGGCCCCACCTCTCGCAATGTCTTGGGCCGGGCCACTAGGCTGTGGTTATGAGCCCCGCACATATTGAGAACTGGCCGGTCACAGTCATCAACGGCGCCCCATCCCCGGAGATCCTGCAGGAAATCCAGACGGTGATTGATGCTGCCGAGGACGCCGACGGCAACCCGCCCTTCTCCGAGCAGACTCTGGTGGAATTGAAATCCACAGCTGCGGGCCCGCACAGCGTCCTGACGCTGCTCACCTACGCCCCGGAGGACGCTTCCCCTACCGTCGGCGAGGACCTTGCGGGCGTGGCCGTCGTTGTTCTCAACGGCAGCGAGGGTGTGCTGGAAATTGTTGTCCACCCCGCCTACCGCAATGATGGCGTGGGGGCGATCCTCGCCGACAAGCTGGTGGAAATCCGCGGCCTGCAGGGCATCAAGGCCTGGTCCCACGGTGGCCATGAGGCAGCCGCGGATTTGGCTGCCAGTTACGGTTACCGTGCCATCCGCGAACTGTGGCGCATGCGCCTGGTCCGGCAGGCGCCGTCGTCCGCTGATTCCCAGGTTCCCGCTGACTATCCAACGCCCGACGGCGTGAGCTTGCGGACATTTGTCCCGCACCAGGACGAGGTTCCCTGGGTTGCTGCCAATGCTGCCGCGTTTGCGGACCATCCCGAGCAGGGTTCGCTGACCCTCGCCGATCTACAGGCGCGCATGGAGGAACCGTGGTTTGATCCGGCCGGTTTCTTCCTCGCCGTCAACGACGCGGATGAGATTCTCGGCTTCCACTGGACCAAGGTCCACGGTGCACGCTCCGGCCAGGAAGCCATGGGCGAAGTGTACGTTGTGGGAGTGACCCCGGCCGCCCAGGGATTGGGGCTCGGGAAGACGCTGACACGGCAGGGCCTGGATCATCTGCAAAACGCCGGCCTGCGTGCCATCATGCTGTACGTTGACGCCGACAATGAAGCCGCCGTCTCGCTCTACCGCAAGCTGGGATTCACCAAGTGGGACTCCGATGTCATGTATGGACCCGTATCCGCCTAACCTGCCCGTTGCACCCATTCCCGCTGCGGCTTGTAAGGTTGTTTTAAGGCACTACCGACGATGAGGACTTGTTGATGAAGCGCGAATACAAGGGATCCGTGAAAACGCTGGCAGTCAATGGCCAGGAACGATTTGTTTCCGGCGAAGTGCCGGCATCACGCGCCACGCAGGACCGGATTGACATCCCTGAGTTTGAGCCGACGCTCATCCCGGAAGGCGACATCTCACCGGACCGCTTTCTCGACCGCGAATTGAGCTGGCTGGCCTTCAACGCCCGTGTCCTGGAACTGGCCGAAGACCCCGACATGCCGCTGCTTGAACGAGTGAACTTCCTGTCCATTTTCGCTTCAAACCTTGATGAGTTCTTCATGGTCCGGGTGGCCGGGCTGAAGCGCCGCATCGCCACCGGCCTTGCCGTGCCCTCGCCTGCCGGGCTGAGTCCGTTGGAGGTTTTGGAGCAGATCAGCGACGCCGCCCACGAGCTTCAGGCACGGCACGCGCACGTGTTTGCCGGTCAAATCCGCCCCGCCCTGGCCTATGAGCACTTCCACCTGGTCCACTGGGATGAGCTGGATGATCCGTCAAAGGTGCAGCTGGCCAAGATGTTCGCCGAGAAGATTTTCCCCATCCTGACCCCGCTGGCCGTTGATCCCGCCCACCCGTTCCCCTACATTTCCGGGCTTTCCCTGAACCTGGCCGTTGTTGTCCGCAACCCTGTCAGCGACAAGGAGTTGTTTGCCCGCGTCAAGGTGCCCGATCAACTGCCCAGGCTGGTTGCGCTCGACGGCACCCGCGCCGGCACGGTTCCCGGCCGCGTGGCCCGCTTCATTCCGCTGGAAGAAGTCATTGCCGAACACCTCGACCAGCTGTTCCCCGGCATGGAGATCGTGGAGCACCACACGTTCCGTGTCACCCGCAATGAAGACCTCGAGGTTGAAGAAGACGACGCCGAGAATCTTTTGCAGGCACTGGAGAAGGAACTGCTGCGCCGCAAGTTCGGCCCGCCCGTCCGCCTTGAGGTGGCCACGGACATCAACCCAAGCATTCTGGCGCTGCTGGTGCGCGAGCTCGATGTGGAAGAGACAGAGGTTTACTCGCTGCCGGCGCCCCTGGACCTGCGCGGGCTGTCCATCCTCGGCGGCATTGACCGACCCGACCTGCGCTACCCCAAACACGTTGCGCACACCTCCCGGGACCTGAATGCCTCCGAAACCTCGAAGGCCGCAAACGTCTTTGCCGCCATGCGCCGTCGTGACATCTTGTTGCACCACCCCTACGACTCCTTCTCCACCTCTGTGCAGGCGTTCCTGGAGCAGGCCGCCGCCGACCCCAAGGTTCGCGCCATCAAGCAGACCCTGTACCGCACCTCCGGCGACTCCCCCATTGTTGACGCCTTGGTCGATGCTGCAGAGGCTGGCAAGCAGGTCTTGGTCCTTGTGGAGATCAAGGCCCGCTTCGACGAGCAGGCGAACATCTCCTGGGCCCGGAAGCTGGAGCAGGCCGGCGTGCACGTGGTGTACGGGATTGTGGGCTTGAAAACGCACTGCAAGCTGTCCCTGGTGGTTCGGCAGGAGCAGGACGGACTGCGTCGCTACTGCCACATTGGCACGGGCAACTACCATCCGCGCACTGCCCGGTACTATGAGGATCTGGGCCTGTTGACGGCCGACAACCAGGTGGCCGAAGACCTATCCAAACTCTTCAACCAACTCTCCGGCTATGCACCGAAGACGTCCTTCGACCGTTTGTTGGTGGCTCCGCGATCAGTCCGGTCAGGATTGATCGACCGCATCGACACCGAGATCGCCAACAAGAAGGCCGGCCTGCCGGCCCGGGTGCGCATCAAGGTCAACTCCATGGTTGATGAAGCCATCATCGACTCCCTGTACCGTGCCTCACAGGCAGGCGTAGAGGTCGGCATCGTGGTTCGCGGCATTTGCTCGCTGCGCCCCGGCGTTCCCGGACTGAGCGAGAACATCACGGTCCGTTCAATTCTTGGCCGCTTCCTGGAACACTCACGGGTGTTCACCTTCGCCAACGGCGGGGATCCTGTTGTTTACATTGGCTCCGCCGACATGATGCACAGGAACCTTGACCGCCGGGTCGAGGCGCTGGTGCAGCTTTCCAATCCTGAGGACATTGCCGACGTTAATTCCCTTTTGGGCCGGTACCTGGATCCAGGCACCGCGAGCTGGCACCTCGACAGCGACGGCGAATGGAAACGCCACCATCTCGACGACGAAGGAAAACCCTTGCTCGACATCCAGTCTTGGCTGCTCGCCAGCCGTTCACGGCCGAGATCAGCTCTCCACCGCTAATGCGCAACTCTGAACATCTCGAAGAAGGCGTCGAGGCCGGCACGGAAGTCTCGATCCTGGCCGCCGGCGCACTGTGCTGGCGGGTCAAGAAGAAAAAGCTTGAAGTCCTCCTGATCCACCGGCAGCGCTACGACGACTGGTCTTGGCCCAAGGGCAAGCTCGACAAGGGCGAGACCCTGGCCGAGTGTGCGGTGCGTGAAGTGTACGAGGAAGTTGGCTTGCCCATCACCCTCGGCATTCCGCTGCCTGCCATCAGTTACGCCGTCAAGACCGGACTCAAGGAGGTCCATTACTGGGCTGCCGCCGTGGATGACATGCCGCCCATTCCCGACGGCAAAGAGGTTGACGCCGCTATTTGGTGCAGCCCCAACAAGGCCCGGGGGCTGCTGTCCAACCCCTCGGACATTGCACCACTGGAGGCTTTGGTGGCTGCCTTCGAGGCCGAAACACTTCAGACGTGGCCCCTGCTCATCATCAGGCATGCCAAGGCCAAGCCACGTTCGGCATGGACCAGGGCCGAGGGTGAACGCCCGCTGGCGGCAACAGGCAAACGGCAGGCACTGTATTTGCAACGTCTGTTGATGTCGTGGCATCCTGCCCGCATCCAAACGAGCGGTTGGATGCGCTGCATTTCAACCATCTCCCCTTATGCCCAGGCCACGAAGGCCAAGGTCAAGGTGGTGCCGTGGCTGACGGAGGCCGACCACAAACGGCACCCTGCCAAGGTCGCCGCCGTCGTGGAAAAAATGCTGACCCGCTCAAGCGCCACCGCCCTGTGCACCCACAGGCCGGTGCTGCCAACAGTGCTGAAGACGCTGGCCGGGCATATGTCGCCCGAACTGGGTGAAGCCCTGCCACTGAAGGACCCACATCTTACCCCCGGCGAAGTTTTGGTGGCGCACGTTTCCCTGGCCGAGCCCGGCCGGATCGTAGCCCTGGAACAACACAAGCCCTACGAGGATTGAACCCGGGCGTAGCAATTCGAAACGTTGTTGAACTATCTGGAACTCCAGTACGTAACATTGAAGCGAATAAGGGATTTCGCTTGCCAACGATGCCGTAAAGGATATATGGGATGGCTTCACTCGATTCACTGCCCGTCTTGGACCTCTCCCGCCTCAGCGCAGGCCCACAGGAAGCCGCCGCTTTCCGCGATGAGCTTCGCGACGCCATGCACGAGGTCGGGTTCCTCTACCTGGCCGGCCACGGAATACCGCAGGAACTGACCGACGCCATGCTCGAGGTTTCCCGCCGCTTCTTCGAACTGCCGGAGGATGTGAAATTGGCCGTGGAGAACATCCACAGCCCGCAGTTCCGGGGCTACACCCGCGTCGGCGGCGAACTCACGGACGGGTCCGTCGACTGGCGCGAACAAATCGACATCGGCGTGGAGCATGAAGCCGTTGCCGCGGGTGAGGGCGTAGCCGACTACTGGCGCCTGGAAGGTCCCAACCTCTGGCCCGAGGGACTGCCCGAAATGCGTGCCGTTGTATCGGAATGGACCGAACGGCTCAGCACCATCTCACTCGAGCTTCTGCGGGCCTTGGCCCTTTCCCTCGGTGCGCCGGAAGACACTTTTGATGCCGCCTTCGCCTCCCGGGCTTTCCCGATGCTGAAAATTGTGCGCTATCCAGGGGAATCCAGCCCGGACCCCGTGCAGGGTGTGGGATCCCACCGCGACGGCGGTGTGCTGACACTCCTGCTTGTCGAACCCGAAAAAGGCGGGCTCCAGGTGGAATACCAGGGCGCATGGATCGACGCACCCCAGGTGCCCGGCACCTTTGTGGTCAACATTGGCGAGATGCTTGAACTCGCCACCAATGGCTACCTCAAGGCGACCCTGCACCGCGTCATCTCACCCCTGCGTGGCACCGACAGGATGTCCCTGCCATTCTTCTTCAACCCGGCACTGGACGCCACGATGCCCCAGCTCGCGGTCAGCCCCGAGTTCCAGTCGAAGGCCCGCGGACTTTCCGTCGACCCCACCAACAGTCCTATCCTGGAGACCTACGGCGACAACGCCCTGCGCTACCGGTTGCGCGCACACCCAAACGTCGCCGCGGTGCAGCACCCGGACCTACTGGCGGGCTGACACCGCCCCACACGATTTCCTTCCCCAACAAGTCTTTGTACCGTACACTCGATACAAAGACCATTGAGTCATGGGGGAAATGATGTTTGGCGTTAACTGGATGGAACTGCTTATCTTGGTG
Source organism: Arthrobacter sp. PAMC 25486 (assembly GCF_000785535.1). NCBI lineage: Bacteria > Bacillati > Actinomycetota > Actinomycetes > Micrococcales > Micrococcaceae > Arthrobacter > Arthrobacter sp. PAMC 25486. The sequence continues at coordinate 2,237,169 of NZ_CP007595.1, forward strand.
GGGACGATTGGCGTCGGTGTCACCGTCGTGACCTATTTGGCACTGCGGTTGTTCGTCTGGAGCAAAGCCGAATCAAAGTCCCTTGAATATATCCGCAGGCATGCCCTCTGGACAGGTGTCATTGCCTGGGCGTTCAGCAGCCTTGCCGGCGCCAACCGGGCAGGAATCTACGATCCAGACCAGTACTACCCCGACCACTGGTCAACAGTTCCATGGCTGGCCGTCATCGCCCCATCTGTGGCAGTAGTCGCAGTCCATGCCATAGGGCAGTCAACATGGCCGGCACCCAAATCCCCCAAACGCAGCGCAGTCCTCGAGTTCCGACGCACCCGCGACTACATCGAGCCCGCGCTGGGCTGGACCGTTGCAGGCATCTTTACGCTAACTGCCGTTGTTGTTGGATTCCTGTTCTTTGCCCCCGAATCCGTTGGGCCAAACAGTGTCACACTCGGCGATTACGGCCAGTCGATTCAGACGCGCTTTGGCAGGGCACCTGGCTACGTCCTCGCAACTGCCTTGGGCGTAGCGTTGACCATTCTGGTTGTGGGCACAGCAGCCGTCATGCGGCTCATTGCCTCGCGCAGGTCCCTTGAAGCCCTTTCGGCGGAGGCGAACAAGACGTTGCGGACCATCGGCATGAACCGGCTGCTGCGCGTCTCGGCTACCGTCGCTTCCGGGCTGGCCGCAGTTGCCGGGAACTATCTGGCCCAGCCTGCCCCGGATTCCACCGCGACGTCCTGGGTGAATTGGCTGGCCATTGGCAACATGTTGGTGCTCATCGCGATGCTGTTCTGGAAGCCGCCGTTCCTTGCTTCTCCCACGGACGACGCCGGCTACAACGCCTTGTTCAACAGCGGTGCCTCCCCGGATCCCTCCTCAGGAGACGGCCCCGCTGCCGCGAAGCTGAACAACACCGCGGGACTGCTGGCACCTGCAGCCGGAGCTGTGGGACTTGTTGCGGGCTGGTTCACTGTCCCGTGGTTCGGCTGGCTGGGGCCCATGACCCTGATGTTGGTGTTTGTACTGCTGTCGCACCTGGGCCTGGAACTGCTGCTTCGCAACAACTATGCAACACCCGGGACCCCGCGCGCCCGGCTCAAGGCCGCCGTTCCGCGGAGCCTGCCCATCCTCGCCGTCGTTGCGGGAATTGGGCTGATCCCGACCATCGCGGCCACCTCCAGCCTCAACAGGGGCGGCGGGTATGACTGGCCAGGCTTTGGCGGATCCTCGCCGCATTTCCTGGTTCCGCTGATCTGCGTGTTGGCCATCCTCACGGCTGGCGCCGGTGCCACAGCCGTTGTCCTGCGCCGCCCCGGCTTGAACGATGCCTCGGAACTGCTCGAGCGGACCCTGCGCCGCCGCTCCCTGTTCCGCATCGCCCGCACGGTGGCAGGCGGACTGTTCGCCATCTTGGCAGCGGCGCTCTTCAACCTCGGCACGGCACCAACGTACGGCGGTCAATCCGCGGACCAGAGCCTGGCCATGGTTGGTGGAGTCTGCATTGTTGCTGCCCTGACCCTGTGCTTCTACCCCGTGCGTGCCTTCACCCCGGCCGGTTTCATACCGCCGGTAAAAAACAGCACCAGCCTCGGCAAGTAGTGCCGTGGAAGCCCAAATAGTCATCGACCTGGCCACGGCAACGCCGCCGTTCGAGCAGGTGCGGACCCAAATCTCCTCGCTCATTGCCGTTGGCGAGCTGGCGCCCGGCACGCGACTGCCCACCGTCCGCAGTCTCGCCGCCGACCTCGGCGTGGCCGCCGGAACGGTGGCCCGCGCCTACAAGGAACTCGAGGCGAGCGGACTTGTCGTAACCAACAGGCGTCAGGGTACCGTGGTCGCCGCAGACATGGGCCAACGCCTGAGAGGGGCCTCGACCGAGGAACGAGATGAGGGCCCCGGTGGGGAGGAACCACCCTCAAAGGTGACGAACGCGCTGGAGGTGATGGCCGCCGTCGAACATCTCATTGAAGCAGGGGAACGGGCCGGCCTGGATGGGAAGATGCTGGTCACATTGCTGCAGGGCCGCCTCAACCAGCGCAACAAGTAGACTGTTGGCGTGACTATCGAGACCCCTTATGAAGACATGCTGCGCGATGTGCAGGCCAACGGGACGGCGAAATCGGACCGCACCGGCACCGGCACGCGCAGCGTTTTTGGCCGCCAGCTGCGCTTCGACCTGAGCGAATCGTTCCCGCTGATCACCACGAAGCGGGTGCATTTCAAGTCGGTCGCGATGGAGCTGTTGTGGTTCCTGCGCGGCGATTCGAATGTGCGCTGGCTGCAGGAGAACGGCGTGAAGATTTGGAATGAATGGGCGGACGACGACGGCGAGCTGGGCCCCGTCTACGGCGTCCAGTGGCGCTCGTGGCCCACGCCGGACGGGGAGCACATCGACCAGATTGCCCAGGTCATGTCCTCGCTGCGGGAGAACCCCGATTCGCGCCGCCACATTGTCTCCGCCTGGAATGTTGGCGAGCTGAAAAACATGGCGCTGCCGCCGTGCCACGCCTTCTTCCAGTTCTACGTTGCCCCCACCGAGGATGGGCGTGGGAAGCTCAGCTGCCAGCTGTACCAGCGCTCCGCCGACACCTTCCTGGGCGTGCCGTTCAACATTGCCTCGTACGCGCTGCTGACCATGATGGTCGCGCAGCAGCTGGACATGGAGCCGGGCGAATTCATCTGGACCGGCGGCGACGTGCACATTTACGACGACCACGTGGAGCAGGTGGACGAGCAGCTTTCGCGGGAACCGTACCCGTACCCGCAGCTGCGCTTCACCCGCAAGCCGGACTCCATCTTTGACTACGACTTTGCAGACTTTGAACTGGTTGATTACCAGCACCACCCCTCGATTAAGGCGCCGATCGCTGTATGAGCCAGTCTCCTGCCACGCCCACGTACCGTTTCACCCAGCCCATCGTTGGCATGATCTGGGCGCAGACCAACACCGGAGTGATCGGGGCCGACGGCGGCATGCCCTGGCACCTGCCCGAGGACATGGCCCACTTCACTCGCGTCACCAAGGGTCACCCGGTGGTCATGGGACGCAAGACGTGGGAATCATTCCCGGACAAGTTCCGTCCGCTCCCCGATCGCACCAACATCGTGGTGACCCGCCAGCAAGGGTGGGGTTCCACACCTGAGGCAAGTGGCGCCGTCGTGCTTGACTCATTGGAGGAGGCACTGGTTGAGGCGCAGTTCTCCCCTGGTGGCAATGAGGTGTGGGTTATTGGCGGCGGACAGGTTTACGAGCAGGCTAAGGAACACTGCAATGTGGCCGTGATTACTGTCATCAACACGGATGCGCGGGGCGATACACAGGCGCCGGGGCTGAGTTCGGAATGGACGTTCCGCGGGGCGACGCCGCTGGAGGGCTGGCATACCGCGAAGAACGGCACCGAATACCGTTTCACCCTGTGGGCCAAGGGCGAGACGGAGTTCCAGGCCGAATAGTCGCACGGCGAAAGGACACGTGCTGTGGTCTTCCTGAACATCAAATACTGGTACCGCAAGGAAACCCCCCGAGCAGCTGCTCGGTGACGATCCCACGCACACGGCCCACAACGAGGCGGTTGCCCGCGGTGAAGTACGAATTCTTAGAACCGGCGCTGACGGAAACCTGCACAGCTACCGACCCGAGGAATACGGTGCGGATCGAGGCGGGAGGTACCCGCTGACATCCGTCATCGGTCATATCGCGTGGACAGGCATGTGGGCTTTCGCCTTGACCGGCCTTATCGGGGCCACGGTTACCGGTTTCATCTCCAACGACGTTGCTCTGCGCGATCTCAAACTGCTTGAGGACAATGGCTGGATCGGCCTCCTGATGATGTTCGTGCTGGTCTCGGCGTTCGGACTCTTCTTTGTCTTGGGCCTAAAGGACCTCATCAGGGAGATCAAGGCCTCCCGCGTGCGCAAGCTCCGTGGCATCCCGCGCGCCATCGACTAATTCCCACCCGATCGACCTGCCCTGGGCCGGATCTCCGCGATCCCAGCCGCCCGGCCGGGACCGCACCCAACGGGACCGGACCGCAAAAGGCACCAAACGCCGTCGTGCTTGTTCACGGGCTGAAACGAACTACGGCCGATTTGCCCCACCGACTAAAGTGGGAACATGACCAATAACAATGTTCCTTCCGTCGGCCTTGTCGGCTGGCGCGGCATGGTCGGTTCCGTTCTGCTGCAGCGCATGCAGGACGAAGGCGACTTCGGCGATATCAACCCCGTCTTCTTCTCCACCTCGAACGCCGGCGGCGCAGCCCCCGCGATTAACGGCGGCGACACCGGCAAGCTCGAAGACGCTTTTGACATTGACACGTTGGCCAAGCTGCCCATTATTGTGACCGCACAGGGCGGGGACTACACCTCCCGCGTCCACACCGAGCTGCGCAACCGCGGCTGGGACGGGCTCTGGATGGACGCGGCTTCCACGCTGCGCATGAACGACGACTCGATCATTGTGCTGGACCCCATCAACCGCTCCGTCATCGACGCCGGCCTGGCGTCCGGCGTGAAGGACTTTGTGGGCGGCAACTGCACCGTTTCCTGCATGCTCATGGGCCTGGGCGGATTGTTCAAGAACGGCCTCGTCGAGTGGGGCACGTCCATGACGTACCAGGCGGCCTCCGGAGGCGGCGCCCGCCACATGCGTGAGCTGCTGAACCAGTTCGGGACGCTGAACTCCGAGGTTTCCTCCGAACTGGACAACCCGGCGTCGGCCATCCTGGAAATCGACCGCAAGGTCCTCGCCCACCAGCGCGAGGGCATCGACTCCTCACAGTTCGGCGTGCCGCTGGCCGGTTCCTTGATCCCCTGGATCGACGCCGACATGGGCAACGGGCAGTCCCGCGAGGAGTGGAAGGCCGGGGTGGAGACCAACAAGATCCTGGGCACCACTGACGCGAACCGTATTGTGATGGACGGGCTGTGCGTGCGCATCGGCGCCATGCGCTCCCACTCCCAGGCACTCACGCTCAAGCTCCGCGAGGACCTGTCGGTGGCCGAGATTGAGTCGCTGCTGGCCAACGACAACGAGTGGGCCAAGGTGGTTCCCAACACGAAGGAAGCGTCCATGGCGGACCTGACCCCCGTGGCCGCCTCCGGCACCCTGGAAGTCCCCGTGGGCCGCATCCGCAAGATGGACATGGGTCCCGAATACATCAGCGCCTTCACGGTGGGCGACCAGCTCCTCTGGGGCGCCGCCGAGCCGCTGCGCCGCATGCTGAAGATCGCCGTCGGCACGCTGTAACTGCGGCCATGGCGCGAAAAATGCGCCCGCCTCCCATAAATGCGCCTGCTCGACGGGGCGCATTTATGGGAGGCGGGCGCATTTTTCATCCGTGACGGCGATTGGGCCTGTGCCTCGGATCACTTTCCGAGGAATGTGGCGTACTTCTTCGCCGCCGCGTTCAAGGCCCTGTCTTGGCTTGTTGTCAGCTGCGTGAAGATTTCCGGGAGCACGACGCCGGACCGTTGCCTTTGCTTTTCCGCCGCGCCTTGCGCCTTCCGCCAGGTGCCGCTCACCCTGCCACCGGCCACGACGGTCGCCTTGAACATGCCGTTGTTGCCGGGCACCGTGAGCGGGGCGTGCTCCGGGGCCAGCGCTGCGCTGCGGTCCGTGTAGCCGAGCAGGTACTCGTCAAAGCCGGGGAGCAGGAGCACGGAACGGGCGCCGTTGACGGTTTTCCTGTGGTCCGGGCCGCCCAGCAGCTCAGCAGTTTCCGGGGCGAGCCAGTACTCCGTGCCGTTGCACTCGAGCGTTTCCAGCTGGTCCTGCACCTGTGCGAGCCCGGCGTTGATGTCCTTGAGCGTCAGTTTCGACCACCATTGAAAGTCCTTGACGGTTGCCGGCCCGTGGCTGCGGAAGTAGCGCAGTGCCAGCTCCGGGAGGGCCTCGTCCCGTTCCAGGACCCGGGGATTCTGGATCCAGTCTTGTGAGCTGACGAAGAACTGCCCATTGCCGTTTCCCGTGTTGACGGGGCCCTGCACGAGCGTCCCCTCAAGGCAGAGCAGGAATAGGAAGTGATAGCCGCGCTGGGCTTTGGTCCCCTGCCCGGCCTGCTCGAACGCGGCAAATAGTCCCTCACGCGTGACGCGGCCGTCCGACTTTTCCAGCAGCGCCAGGGCGAGGTCGCGCACCTGCTCGAGGTCCGGCGTCGTAATCCCCAATTGGCGGTGGCGGGTGGCCTGCCCCTGCAGCATGCGCTCGGCTGTGAGGGAGAGGATCCAGCCCAGGTCCTCGGCGGCGGTGACGTGCAGGGTGCCGCGCAGGGGGCAGGAGCGTACGAGTTCGCCGCGGTTGAAGGCGGCCTCGACGTCGGCGCGGGTGCTGCCGGGCGACCGCAACCCGATGGACCACAGGGCGCCCGGGAAGTCCTGCCCCTGCAGCGCGGTCAGGGAACGCACAACGTCCACCGGCCCCGGGCTGGGACGGGTGGACGTTGGCAGGATCCCTTGGGCGGCGAGACGCAGCCGGGCGATCGTGGCGGGGCTGACGCTAAGTGTCATGACTTCAACTTAACAGAACTGACCCACAGGAAACCGCGAAAATCCACGATTTCTCGGTATTCTTCGCCGTTTCCTGCGGGCCAGTTGAAGAAGTGGCGGTCAGCGGGCGGTGCGCATGCTCGCCGTGATGGGGCACTCGAAGGGGTCGCGCTGACCGAGGCCCACGCGGTTCAGGTAGCGCATCACGATCATGTACGACTGGCCCAGCGTGGTTTCGGTGTACGTGATGTCCCGCTCGGCGCAGTAGGCGCGGACCATGGGCTGGACGGCCTTGAGGTTTCTGGAGGACATGGTGGGGAACAGGTGGTGCTCGATCTGGTAGTTCAGCCCGCCCATGCCGGCATCAACCCACCAGCCGCCGGTGATGTTGCGGCTCATGAGGGTCTGGCGGCGCATGAAGTCGATCTTGACGTCCTTCGGGACCAGCGGCATGCCCTTGTGGTTCGGGGCGAAGGAGCCGCCCATGTATACGCCGAGCGTCATGACGTGCACCGCGATGAAGGCCAAGCCGAGGCCCCAGCCGAGGAACCAGATGGTGAAGGCCGGAAGGAGGACCAGACGAACAACCAGCAGGGCGATCTCCGCCTTACGCTGCGGGACAACCTGGGTGCGGTCAAACACCCGCTTGATGGAGGCAATGTGCAGATCCAGTGCAACAAGCGTCAGCAGCGGAAACAGGAAATATCCCTGGCGGGCGGCAAACCACTTGGCAAATCCCTTGCGCTTGGCGGCGTTGTCGGGGTCAAACACGATGACGCCGGGATCAATGTCGCCGTCAACACCGATCTTGTTGGGGTTCAGGTGGTGCTTGCCGTGCTTGTTCATCCACCAGCCGTAGCTCATGCCCACAAAGAGGTTGCCGGCAATACGGGCCAGCCAGGCGTTCTTCTTGGCCGAGGCAAAGACCTGGCGGTGTGCGGCATCGTGGGAGATGAAGGCCGTGTGCGTGCACATGAAGCCCAGCAGCACGGCTGTGACCATCTGCCACCAAGTCTGCCCCAGTGTCAGGAACAATGCCAGGACGGCCAGGTAGCCAATGCCCTGGCGGACAAAGCGGGTCACATACCACTTGACGTCGCGCTGCATGAGGCCGGTGGCCCGCACCTGTTCGGTCAGCCTGATGAAGTCCGTGACATGGCGGTCGCGCTCGGGGCGTTTCCGCGCCGGCTTCGCGGGGACGGTTGTGGCGTCCAGTACTTCCGGGCTGTCAAGTGTTGCCGACGACATGGGGCTCCTTATGCTGGCTGCACCGAATGACGCGCCACGCTAATAGAAAGGTGAATCTTTCCATTAACACTATGAAAATCAGCGGCGTCGCACATCACACCCGAGAGCCGTCTTAACCCCCTACCCCGGTACGGGGTGCAGGAGCGTTTGGCAAAAAGGCCCCACAAGTGAGCGAGCGTCGGAGGAAAATGCCCCTTTAGTGAGCGAGCGTTTCAAGGGGGGGCGTTAGAGTGCGCAGCCCACCAGGACCGGTTCCGGGACCAGCGTGATGCCGAATTGACGCACGACGCCGTCCCGCACCTCCCGCGCAATCGCCAGGATGTCCTCGGTGCGGGCACCGCCACGGTTCGTGATGGCGAGGGTGTGCTTGGTGGAGAGGGAGGCGCGCGGCGGGGTCCCGGCGTCGTGCTTGCCATCGGATGAAGAAGCGGAAGCCGCCGACCCAGCGGCGAGCTCGCCGGCGAGGCCGTAGCCCTTGGTGAACCCTGAGTGCTCAATGAGCCAGGCGGCGCTGAGCTTGACCAGGTCCCCGACGGGCCAGCGCGGGGCGTCGGCGGGCAAGGTGGCGGCGACCTCGGCGCTGACGACGGGGTTGGTGTAGAAGGAGCCGGTGGAGAAGGTGTCGCGGTCGGCCGGGTCCAGGACCATGCCCTTGGACGCGCGCAGGGCCAGGACGGTGCGGCGCAGCTCGAGTGAATTGGCGCGCTTGCCAACCTCCACGCCGAGGCGGCGGGCCAGTTCGGCGTATTTCACGGGTGCGCTCATCCGGCCCAGCAGCAGCTGAAACTCAACGCTCAGCACCACGTATCGGGGGGATCCGTTGACGGTGGTGGCCTTCAGGAGGGAATCGCGGTAGCCGAACTTCAGCTCGTGGTTGGTGAAGGTGTGGACGGCGTTTTTCTTGCGGTCCCAGGTGCGCACGGCGGCAATGGTCTGGGCGACCTCGCAGCCATAGGCGCCCACATTCTGCACGGGGGTGGCGCCGGCGCTGCCGGGAATTCCGGAGAGCGCCTCAATGCCGCTCCAGGCGTGGAGGACTGTTTGGTGGACGAAGTCGTCCCAGTCATGGCCGGCCTGGACCACCACGGAGGCACCGCCACAGGAGTCCTCGGAGTTCGCCACAAAGCCCTGGCTGGCAATCTTCAGGACGGTGCCCGCGAAGCCGTCATCCGAGACGACCACGTTGGAGCCGCCGCCAAGGATCAGGAGAGGCTCACCGGCGTCGTCCGCGGCACGGACAGCGGCAATAATCTCCGCCTCGGTGGCGGCTACAACATAATTGCGGGCCGGGCCGCCCACTTCGAGGGTGGTCAGGGAACGCAGGGAAATTTGCTCATTCACGATTCCACACTATCCCGTGTGGGGCGGGTGGCCGCCTCGTCGAGGTACTTGGGCCGGCGCACCACGGGGGTGAGGAAGAACGCGATGACCAGCATGAGCAGGACCGCGAGCAGTGAGTGCAGCACGCCAACGTGCTCGGCCAGCAGGCCCAGTAGCGGCGGGCCGCCCAGGAACGCACCGTAGCCAACCGTTGATACCACCGAGACGCGGGCTGCGGCGTGCTCGGGGTCGTCGGAGGCGGCGGACATGGCGACGGGGAAGCCCAGGGCAGATCCGAGGCCCCAAAACACCAGGGCGGCCAGGGCGATCGCGGGGCTCGGGGCAAAGACAAACAGTCCCAGGCCAATCACGGCCAGCGCCGCGCCAACCCGCAGCACGATGACGCGGCCGTACTTGTCCAGGACCACGGTGCCGGCAAAGCGGCCGATGGTCATGGCGGAGACGAAGATGCCGTAACCGACGGCGCCGATGGCGGCCGTCGAGTCGTAGCCGTCGACCATGGCCAGCGCCACCCAGTCCCCGGCTGCACCTTCGGCCAGGCCGAGGCCCAGCACGAGCGCTCCGAGCAGGAGCGTGCGCGGATCTCGCCAGGCGGCGGCGATCTTCGCCTGGCCGGCCTGCTTGTCGGCGGCAGCCCTCTGCGCCGAACCCGTTTCGGCTGTGCCGGCGGTAACAAGGGGGATGGGGCCGGTACCGGGAACGGCGCCGGAGTCACCCAGGTCAACCGTGGTACGTGACGATCCCAGCCTGTCGGCCTGGTAATGGCCCGTGCCGATCAGCACGGCAACGCAAACCGCCACGGCAATCACCGACAGGTGGATGGCCACTGGGACGTGCAGCGCCGCGGCAAGGGCACCCAGGCCGGCACCGGCCACGGTGCCGATGCTGAAGGAGCCGTGCAGCCGCGGCATGATGTGCCGCCCCAGCGCGCGTTCGACCGCCGCCCCTTCAATGTTGGAGGCGGTGTTCCAGCTGCCGGTGCCGAGGCCCACAATGACCAGTCCGGCACCCACCACCAGCGGCTCGGAAAACACGGTGGCGCCGAGCCCCATGATGATGACCCCGACAGTTTGGATGATGCTGCCCAGCCGCGAGGTGAGCTTCGAGCCGAGCCGCAACACGACCAGCCCGGAGATCGCCACGGAAATGAACGAGCCCAGCGACATGGACAGCAGGATCAGGCCCACCTGGCCGGGCGTCAGGCCAAGGTCGTCGCGGATGGCCGGGATGCGCGAGACCCAGCTGGCGAAGACCAGCCCTGAACCGGCGTACGCGGTGACAACACCGTTACGCCAGGCAGTTACCTGGTTCACGGAACCTTGGTTCACGTCAAGCGGACCACGGCTTGGGCCTTGACCAAAACTTTTTGCCCGTCCAAGGTGACGGTCAGATCGATGCGTGCGGTCCCGGCGTCGTTATTTAACGCGCCAACCACACCGGTCACCTCAACCACAGCCCCCGGCGCGCCGTCGATGTCGGCCACGGGAACAGGCTTGGTGAAGCGCGTGCCATAGGAAACGACGGCGCCCGGGTCACCAATCCAGTCGGTCACCAGCTGCACTGCCGCACCCATGGTGAACATGCCGTGGGCAATGACGCCGGGCAATTCCACCTCGCGGGCGAAACGGTCGTTCCAGTGGATGGGGTTGAAATCGCCGGAAGCGCCCGCGTACTTGACGAGGTCGGCGCGGGAAATCTCCAGTGTGCGTGAACCGATCTCGGTGCCCACAGCCAAATCTGCACTATTGACGCTCATTACTGTCCCTCCCCGCGGACCAGGATGGCCGAAACTGTTGTGGCGACAGCAACGCCGTCGACCGTGGAAATTTCCGCGCGGGTGGTGATCATCGCGCCGCCGCCCATGCCGCGGACGGTGTCCACGTGCAGCTCGGCCAGCAGTTCATCGCCGGCAACAATGGGCCGGTGGTGGGTGAAGCGCTGTTCGGCATGCACCACGCGGGAGAAGTCGATGCCGGATTCGGGGTCGTTGATCAGCAGGGCGTCGGCGCGCTGGGCCACGATGATGGCGTAGGTGGGAGGTGCCACCAGGTCGGCGTGGCCCATATTTTGGGCCGCGGCGACGTCGAAATGGGCTGCATTGGTAGCCTTGACTGCCTTGGCGAAGTCGCGAACCGACTCCCTGCCAACACTGTACGGATCGCTTAATGCGTAGCTGCGCCCCTGCAGCTCTGGGTTGATGGTCATGGACTTAAGCCTATAGCCCGGACGCTGCCGGGCACGCACTATGTCCGCGCGTCGGACCGCATCTTGTCAACGATTGCCAAGAGCGCTGCAACATCCATGTTTTCCTGCGTGTCATCCTGCTTCTTCACGCCCGTGGGGAAGCCGAAGAGCGCTGCGTTGTAATACATTCCGTCGCCCAGAAGCATCACGGCGTGTGACACGGCGGGATCGCCGATGTCGCTAAGAATCAGTTCAAACCAGCGGGCATGGATCTCGGAAAAGGCCTGCCTGACGGTGTCGTCCTCGCTTTGACTCAGGCGCATGGCGGCCACAATCACCCGGTCAAAGGGGGTGCTGCCAAAGACGCTGGTGCGAATGTAATAGCTGGCGCAGCCTTGCGGGTCCGCAGCCATGGCCGCAAAATCCAGTGCGGCATAGTCATGCAACTTGGTCAGGAGACCCTCGGTCAACGCTTCCTTGCTCTTGAAGTGGTAAAGCAACCCGCCTTTGGAGACACCGGCCGCGGCGGCAACCGCATCCAAGGTTGCGGCCCGGGGGCCGTCGCTGATGAGCAGGTCCTCATAGGCGGCGAGCACCCGTTCACGTGCTGAGGGTTGTGTAGTCATTAGTCCACCCTACAAGAAGTGATGGAGTACACCGTCCAGACGGTACAGTAAACCGTCTGGACGGTATACACTTTTATGATGGCGATATCACCAGCAACTTCCAAAACCGGTTTGTCCGAAACCACACCACGCGCCGGCGTCCGTTCCTGGATAGCCCTCGCGGTGCTCATGCTGCCCGTTTTGCTGGTGTCGGTGGACAACACCGTGCTGAGCTTCGCCATCCCCTCCATCTCCTTGGCACTGACCCCGTCAGCGTCCGAGCTGTTGTGGATCATCGACATTTACCCTCTGGTGCTTGCTGCGCTGCTCGTTCCAATGGGCAGCATGGCGGACCGGTTCGGCCGCCGCAAGCTCCTGCTTATCGGCAGCACCGGCTTCGCCGTGGTGTCCGTGTTCGCCGCCTTTGCCCCCAACGCCGGAGCACTCATCGGCTACCGCGCACTGCTCGGCCTCTTCGGCGCCATGCTGATGCCGTCAACCTTGTCGCTCATCCGCAACTTGTTCCTGCATCCGGGCCAGCGCCGCACGGCAATCGCCGTCTGGGCTGCCGGGTTCTCCGGTGGCGCCGCCCTGGGCCCCATTGTGGGCGGCTTCATTCTGGAGCACTTCTGGTGGGGCGCGGTGTTCCTGATGTCGGTTCCGGTACTGATCCCCTTACTCATCCTGGCCCCCATTTTTGTGCCTGAGTCCAAGGACCCGAACCCGGGAAAGATCGACGTGTGGAGCATCCTGCTCTCCTTCGGCGCCATGGTGCCCACGATTTTCGGCATCAAGGAGATCGCCCAGTCGGGCTTCTCCGTGGTCAACCTGGCCCTGATCGTGCTGGGCGTGGGCCTGGGCGCGGTCTTTGTGCGCCGTCAAATGCGCCGCGAAAACCCCATGATGGATGTGACGCTCTTTAAAAATCCGGTGTTCAGCGGCAGCGTCAGCGCCAACCTCCTGAGCATCTTCGCACTAGTCGGATTCCTGTACTTCATCACCCAGCACCTGCAGCTGGTGGTGGGCCTGTCCCCCACCCATGCCGCCTACGTGCTGGTTCCAGGCCTCGCCATCACCGTGATTTTCGGCTTGCTGGCAGCTTCCCTGGCAAACCATTTCCGGCCGTCCTGGCTGGTGGTGGGCGGGCTGCTGCTCAACGCCACGGCCTTCTTGATCGTGTTTCTCAACTCTGACGGCTCCGTGCTGGGCATCATCATTGCCTTTGCCGTCCTCGGCGCCGGCGTGGGAACGGCCGAAACCATCTCCAACGACCTCATCCTTTCGGCCGCCCCGCCCGCCAAGGCCGGCGCCGCCTCGGCCATTTCCGAGACGGCTTACGAAGTGGGTTCAGTGTTGGGAACCGCCGTGTTGGGCAGCATCCTGGCCGCTTCCTACCGGATGAATGTGGTGATTCCCGAGGGTGTTTCAGCTGATGCCAGCAACACGGCTTCGCAAACGCTGGGCGGCGCCATTGATGTGGCCGGCACACTGCCGGTTGAGCAGGGCAAGGCGCTGCTGGAATCGGCCAAGCACGCCTTCGACTCCGGTTCAGGCACGGTGGCCATGGTCAGCGTGGTGCTCATGCTCGCTGCCGCACTGATGTGCGCGTGGACCCTGCGCAGCGCGGTCACCGCCCCGGAGCCGGTGGACCACTAAGCCCAACTCCTCCCAACTCTTCCCTCTCAAAGGAAGGACGACGGCGTTTCTTGCGGAACGCCGTCGTCCTTCCTTTGCTTGTGGGTGGGCAGGCGGTCTCAGCGGGTGAATGCCTGGCTGGGCCGCTCGAGGCGTCCCTCCCGGACGTTGGAATAGTCGCGCGCCACGGTTACCAGTCCGGATTCGTCGAAGGCCAGGACCGTACATCCGGAAATGGTGACGGGTTGGCCTTTGAGGTAGATGACCACCCAGTATTCGACACTGGCGGAGGCGCCGTCGACTACAGGGTCGGCGAACCAGGTTTCCGCGGGTTGCGTCTCCTCCGCGAAGCACTCCTGAAGGTAGCTGCGCAATCCTGCGCGTCCCCGGAAGGGCCGGAACATGGACGCCCAATGGTCCCCGCCTACGGCCTGCAGCTCCGCAATGGCTTCAATGTCCTTGAGTGGCCACGCTCGGGCCCAGGTCTGTGCCCAGCGCTGCGCGGCTTCGCTGGTTTGCATCTGAATTTCCTTTGGGGATCGGCGGGCAATCGCCTGAGGTGCGGTGGAGCTTGGCTGTTGCTATTCAACCACGGCTGCTGTTGCTGCCAGCGGAAGGCTATCGATGCAACGACACGGGGCTCGAGTGCTCGGCGCGTGGGCTCGAAGCCCACGCCGTTGAAGTGACCCTCCCCCGAAATCCGTAAACGATGGCTGCCACGAGTATGAGCCCTGCACTCACGAGGACAGGGCCGGTAGCCCCGGCTGCGGTTGCATAGACGAGCCCGCCAAGAACGGGTCCCACGGCAGCACCAATGTTCAGGGACGCCGTTGCGAAGGATCCCGACATGGTTGGCGCAGCAGTGGAAGCCCGGATGGAAACAGCGATCAATGTGCTTCCCACGGCAAACGACAACGCCCCCTGTAACAGCACCAAGAGAATCAGCACAACCGGTATTGCTGAAAGCGCTGCCAATGCGATCCAACCAAGAAGTAGACCAGTTCCACCAATGCCCAGGATACGTTTCGCGTGGTCATCACCGAATCGGCCAGCCGCCCACACACCCAAGAAAGACCCGATCCCGAATATGCCTAGGACCATGGGAACTAATCCAGCCGGAAGTCCGGCCCCGTCCGTAACCAACGGAGACAAATACGTAAAGGCACAGAACGTTGCTCCGTTGACCAATGCGCAAAGCACCAGTGGAAGCATGAGCCTCCGGTGAAGCAACACGCGGAACTCGGTCATGAGCGAAGCCGTGCCACAAGTCCTAGAGGCAGCCCGGTTCGGAGTGGCCACGACGACCGCGATAAGGGCAGGAACTGAGATGACGGCTACTCCCCAAAGGGCAGCACGCCAGTCCAGAAGTGCGCCGATCATTGCACCTGCCGGCACTCCGGCAATTAATGCAAGAGTCGTCCCACCCAGAATGACCGCAAGCGCTCTTGCAGTTCGATCCACCGGCACGAGGGCCGAAACAGTGGACAAGGTGACGGCGAGAAAACCGGCGTTCGTGAAAGCAGCAATGACGCGCGTGGCCAGGAGAACGCCGAAGCTGTCAGTCAGCGCACCGGCCACGTGCATGGCAATGAAAACAAACAGAAAAATTGAAAGCGCCCGACGAGGCGGCCATTTTCGGCTGATCGCAGCCATCAGAGGGGCACCTGCCACCATTCCAACAGCAAAAGCAGACGTCAGGAGACCCGCTTGTGGAAGAGTGATTTCGAGATCAGAAGCGATGTCCGGCAGCAGGCCGGCGAGCATAAATTCGGACGTTCCCTGTGAGAAAACGGCAACGCTGAGGAGATAAATGATGAACGGCATTTGGGTCCTTCGAAGTGAGATGACGGTCGGGAGGGACCGGCACATCAGCGCTCAAAGGACCGCAGAATGGGTCACTGAAAACTGCGCCGCAGCGGACGCTGTTTTGGGTTTCGAGCTACGGGCGTACCGGTAGCTCGACAGTGGATGCTTCGGGGGAACTCATATCACCAGCGTAGCAAACCAAGGCACGGGTCGTTCAGACTCACTGAAAAGCGGGTTTTCGCGCTACTTCTTGCCGTCACGGGCGGCTTCGCGCTTCTCAGCGGCTTTCATTTCCTTGCGGATGTTGTGGCCGCGCAGGCCCAGGGACGCCATGTGGGCCAGAAGCCCGACTCCGATGAACGGCAGGGCAATGAACGTCATGGACGGCGTCGAAGAGATGGCGCCGAGGATGATGATGACGATGCCGATGAAGGTCAGCCCCATGCCACCAAAAACGGCGTATTTGTAGGCGGGCGGAGCGGTTTCCCAAAAGTCGTTAAGCACGGTGCCAAGTCTACCGGGCGAGGGGCCCAAAGCGAGCGGAGCGAGGTTTGGGAGGCCGGGAGACGCTAGGCGGGATACGGCCGGAGCCTAAAAGCGACTCCCGCCACCAAACTTAGGTTGGACACAGTGGCTCATGAATTAGTTCCGCGGCAAACGCGAACACCCGGCCAGTCTCGATTGACCCGCCATTACTGCGATCAGGATCCGGACCTTCCATCCATTGCTGCGAGAGGCGCTGAGAAAAACGACCTTTGCTGCGACAGCGTCGGTGAGAGGGGGTGCTAAAAGAGGGATTCCTGCAGCGCCGGGACAACGGTCTGGAAGTCGCCCAGGCGGATCTTCCTCCCCTTGAGCGCACCGAGGTCCACCAAAAATTCCCCGTCCGCACCGTCCAGTCCCACAAGGGCTGTTGGGCCGAGCAGGGAGTCCATCCGGATGCCGTGCATACCTGATTCCAGCGGCTGCGGATAAGCGGTGCGCTTGCTGGGAACCGCCACGGCCTCCGACATTTCGCTGCGGACCCATTGCTCCTCCGCGGGCTCAAAGCCTTCCAGCGCCAGACCCTCCACGTATTCACGGACGACGTCGGCCATCGCCTTGTTCGTCTGCTCCAAGTGGGCCGGTGGTCGGGGATGCAAAAGAGCGGCGAACTTTGCGGCGCCGCGCACGAATTGGGTGGGCGGCAGGTTCGTGGAAACGGCATCCTCAAGGTGGCGCACCACGGCACCGTCCTGGGCCCTCGCCACATACCGGGCCACGAGCGCCCCTTGCTCGGCCAGGCGGCTCCACTTGCTGCGCTCGGATGCCGTGCCCACCTTGGTGGTGCCGTCGGCGAACGTGGCGATGTACAGCCAGTGCTGCGCCGACATGTACGCCTTCAGTCCGGGCGACCCCTGGCCACTGCGGTGGAAGTCGTGCATCAGGCGCATCTGATCCTTGGCGAAGCAGGCACCACACTGAAAGCCGCGCTCGGCCCCCTGACCCGAAGGGCATGGGAAGTGCTGGGGCTGCCCCGACTCCTCCACCCGCGTGAAGCCTAGGCAGAACCGCGCCGGGACACCATCACCGGAGAGCACCTCAAACCTGAGCCACTGCCCCACCACCAAAGGCAGCCGCGCACCGCCGTCGTCCGTTTCCAGGGACAGCGCAGGGCCTTCCAGTGACCAGGAGATGCCACGGACCAGACTGTCCACAGCTAGAGCGCCGGCTGGACGCCGTACGCGACCGCGAGCTTCATGATCTTCTCGGCGCGGCCCAGGCGAGGCAAGTCGGAGCCGTCGCGGATGACGCCGCCGCGGGCCCGGAAGTCGTTCATGAAGTCGGTGGCCCAGGCGACGTCAGAGGGGGTGGGGCTGATCACTTCGTTGATGATGGTGGTCTGGTCGATGGCCAGACAGAGTTTGCCGGTCATGCCCATGGAGACGGTGACGGCCGACTGTTCGCGCAGGATCGGGTGGTTGGTGCCGACCGTGGGGCCGTCGATGGGGCCGGGCAGGTTGCCGACGCGGCTGGCGACGACGAGCTTGGCGCGCGGATAGGCCATGGCCTCGCGGTCGGCGGACATGCCGGTGTCGCGGCGGAAGTCGCCGGAGCCGAATGCGAGGCGGAAGGCGCCCTCGGCGCGGGCGATGTTGTTGGCTTCCTCTATGCCCAGTGCAGATTCAACCAGGGCCAGAACGCGGGTCTTGCCGTCGAGGCGGTGGTAGGTTTCCTTGACCTGCTCGGCCTGTTCGGTCTTGGCGAGCATGACGCCGAGCAGTCCGGGGACGTTGCGCAAGTTGGCGACGTCGTCGGCCCAGAACTTGGAGTGGACGTCGTTGATGCGGACCCAGGCCTGGCCGCCATTGCGCAGCCAGTTGATGACGTCGGCGCGGGCGTCATCCTTCTTCTTGGGGTCCACGGCGTCTTCGATGTCCAGCACAATGGCGTCGGCGCGGGATGCTGCGGCCTCGTCAAAGATCTCCGGGCGGGTGGCGGGCACCAAAAGCCACGAGCGGGCGATTTCAGCCGGGATATTGCGGGTGCGGACGGGTGCGGGGATGGCTTCGTTGCCGACGGTGCTAGACATATATCTACCGTATACGGCAAACAGCGTCCGTGAGATGTGCCGAGCTACAAAGCCTTGCTGGATACACTGGCGGATTGCACCAGAATTTACCGTACTGGTCTAGACCACTGACCGGTTGGGCACGTCCGCATCCCACGTCAGGTCGGCGCCTTCCCGCAGCACCAGGGCCTCGATGTCCGGATCCTGCGCCAGCGCGGAAATGAGTTCCCAACTGCCCGCCACAATGGTGGAATCGAAGTCGATCTCAGAAACCAACACCCATTTTTGGTCTTGGGGCCACAGGATGCTCGGCGATTGCGGCCACTGCCGCGTGTGATGCCACGGCACGTGGTCCACCCAGGCCGGGTCGGTGTAGAAGCTGGCGCCCGCGTTGAACAGGAAATAGCTCCTCCCTGGGAGCTCCAGCTTTTCGCCGTTGACCACTTCTGCGGGCAGCAGTCCGGTGCCTGGCTCTGCGTTGGGGGCTTCGAAGCCTCCGCCAAAGTGGTGCTGCACGCCGCCGTCCGCAATGCTCAGCTCCACGTAACCGGAAGAGCTGGTCAGCCCGCCCCACCCCTCCCAGATGGCGGTGACGCCCCGCTCCGGAGTGGTGGTGTGTTCGCACAGGTGGGCGGCCACTTTGGCCAGGACGCCCTGGGCGAGGTTGCCTACCTCCGGTTTGGAATAGCGCCAGCCGGCTGCGTCAAGAGGCCCAAGTTTCGCGGTCTCCGGGCCTACCAGCCGATGGAACTGTGCCAGTGCGTGCATTTGTTTACCAAAGGCCTGTGCGACGGCGGACCAGCCCACCTGCCGCTGTTCCATGTCCACCATTGCGGTCAGATCGTGCCCGTGCCATGTTTTGGTGTCCAGCGGCCGGTCTCGTTCCGTCGGGTGGAAGATCCGGACATAGGCGGGGAAACCGCGCGGCACCACGGCATGCATGTCATGCCATTGCACATCGATGAGGGGCTTGAGCCATGCACCGGGGCTTGCATCGCGGAGCGACTCGGGAACTGTTGCCGGCTGGGAGTCCATGGCCCCAGCATAGGCGGGTGCGGAGCCGTCAGCGGGCGTGATCTCACACCTCGACGGGGCTAGGCCATGGTTGTGGCAAGTTCCTCCCGGCTCAGCGGCCGGTCGGCGTACACGAGGCGGACCGCCTTGGGATCGGGGTTGCCGGCGTCGGGGCCGCGGTGCACCAGCGTCAGGCCCAACTTCTCGGCAACCCGGGCCGAGGCAACGTTGTGTTCCAGCAGGTACGCGACCACGGGCAGCTCCGGCCGGTGCGCCTTGGCTTGGCGGATGGCCTCCTGTGAGAGCTCCGTGGCATAGCCCCTGCCATGGACATCGGCGGAGAAGCGGTAGCCAAGATTCCAAAACACGCCAGCCTTAATGGAGCAGCCGCCCTGGCCGATGATCTCCTGCTCCCCCATCGCCCGGACCACCCACGGGCCCAGCCCGTCCTGGTCCCACTTGGCCGTGAACGCGTCAAGCATGGCGGCCGTCTGCGCGGGATCGGTGTGCCGCAGGCTGGGGAAATGCGTCCAGACGCGGGGGTCGCTGCAGATGGCATACATCCCGGCGGCATCGCCCGGCGCTGGACGGGACAGCGACAGGCGGGCGGTGGTTGTTGGCTCAGCAGTCATCAAGACATCCTTGGATTGTGGGGCCCCCGACTAGTGAGGGAGGGATCGTGCAAATAGCCCGTATGTGAGCGAGCGTTGCGGGAAACAGCCCCGTATGTGAGCGAGCGTTGCGGTGGGCTATTTTTCCGGGGTGATCATGGTGCGCAGATCCAGCTGCCGCAGCACCTTGTCCACGACCTCGGGATCGGCGTCGGCCTCATTGCGGGCGTTCAAGACCTCGGTGCGGGCCGCGTCCAGGGCGATCGTTTGGACGGTGATGGCTAGTTCCCGCCCACGACGACGGCGCTCGTCAAGGCCTTCATTCTTCAGACTGCCGTCGAGCAGCTCGGCATGGAGGCGCTTCATCTTTTCCTTGACGAGAGCGACCTTCTCGGGCGGCAGGTTCTTCATCAGTTCGTGGTCGCGCAGGGCTGCGATGGCGGCTTCCTGGGCGCGCAGGGCCAGAACCTTGGCAGCCTCACGTTCCTCGGTGCCGTCGTCGGTTGCCTGCAGCACGCGCATGAGCCACGGCAGGGTCAGGCCGGGCAGCACCAGGGTGGTGAGCAGGACCGCACAGGCCACCACGATAATCTCGTGCCGGGCAGGGAAGTCTCCCCCACCGGGCAGCGTGACCGGCAGCGCGAGGGCCAGGGCCAACGTGGCCAGGCCGCGCATGCCGCACCAGGTGAGGATCACGACGTCCTTGAGGCTGGTTGGCGGCAGGTCGCCGTCGTTCTTCCGAGACAGCAGCGCCAGCAGGCCAAACCACAGGAACCTGACCACAATCACCAGGACGCTGATGCCGATCGCCATGGGCAGCATGCCCCAGATCGCGGAGCCTTCAATCTTGATGACCTCGCGTACTTCCAGACCTACCAGGCCAAACGCGAGGCCCGTCACGAGGAGTTCCACCACGTCCCAGAAGGCGGCGCGGGTGATGCGTTCGGTGGCGTCCTCGGCGCGGGCATGGCGCTTGATCTCGAGGGCGGTGACTACGACGGCGATGACACCCGAGGCGTGCACCTCCTCGGCCAGGATGTACGCGGCGAACGGCGCCACCAGGGTCACGGCGCTGCGGGCCACGGAAGAGGTGATGAGTTTGCTGATGACGCGCGTCAGCCAGCCAAAGAGCATGCCGACCACGATCGCTAGCGCGGCGCCGAGCAGGAATTTCCCGATGACGCCCAGTCCGAACGGCTGCCCGTCCATGGCGCTGGCCACGGCCGTCTGGAAGATGACGATGGCTGCGGCGTCGTTGAACAGGCCCTCGCTTTGTAGCACCGTGATGAGCCGGCGCGGCATGTGGACGCGGCCGGCGATGGATTCCACAGCGACCGGGTCCGGCGGGGCGCACATGGCGCCGAGGGCGATGGCTGCCGGGATGCCGATGCTGGGGATCAGCAGCCAGACGGCACCTGCGACGGCGGCCGTGGAGACCACAACCAGCGCCACCGCCAGCAGGAGGATGGTGCGCCAACGGATCCGGAAGACGGCCCACGAACTCTTCTGCGCCGTGGCAAAGAGCAGCGGGGGAAGGAAGATCGGCAGAATCAGCTCGGGCTCAATCCGCAGGTCCGGAAATCCCGGGATGAAGGTCAGCGCACCCGCCATGATGAGCATCAGGACCGGGTACGGGAGCTTGAGCTTGTCGCCCAGGCCCACGGCAACCACAGTGGCGAAAAGGAGTCCGACAATGAGTATGAGCTGTTCCACGGACTTTACTTTACGGGGTGAGGGCTTCCTCGATTGTCACGTGGCCGTCGCTGAACTCGATGGTTCGCATGATCGTGTCAGGGCGTTGCAGGGCGGCAGCCGTCACGAGGGCCACGTTGGCGCGGGACGTGTTGCCCGGTGCGTCTGCCTCGCGGGCGGTGGCCGGGGTCGGGTCGATCAGGCCGGTGGCTTCTTCCAGGGTCAGCGCACCCGGTCCCAGAATGGTCCATGCCAGGGTGCTCGACCGCAAGTGGGCATCAGCCGCAGCCTTCGCCTCGGCGTAGGCAAAGAAGCTGTTGTCCGGCGGGACGCCGTGGTCTGTCCGGGCGCCCAGATAGGAAACCATGAGGTAGCGCTGCACCCCGGCGGCCGCGGCGGCATCCATGGAGGCGATCGCCGCGTCACGGTCCACGGCGTAGGTCCGTTCCGGGCTGCCACCGCCCGCCCCTGCTGACCAGATCACGGCGTCATGGCCGGCCAGCACCTCGGTGAGCTCTTCGCGGGAGGAGGATGCGACGTCGTGCAGGACGGGTTTGGCGCCCGCAGCCGCGACGTCGTCGATGTGGGCGGCGTTGCGGATCACCGAGGTGATCTCCCACCCGGCGTCCTTCAGCATAGGGGCCAGCAGCAGGGCAATTTTTCCGTGCCCGCCGATGATGACAACTTTTTTCATGTTTTGCTCCTTGGTCCGAGGCTAGTTGGTGGAAGCCTACTCCACGCCCTTGCCGAGAATTACCCGAACCCGCTCTGTGCATCGTCCGACACACCGAAAATGGACCTTTCTTTCGAAATACATGCAAAGTGCACCCCTCACGCGGGTTGGGCTCATCTTCGCTGATTGGCCCGGCGGAACGGCTGGTTTGGCCCATTCTCGGCGACAGAATCGTGGACACCGTCCCGTCAGCTCCCGCTCGAGGGTGTCAGTGCATAGTGCAACTGCCGAAACGACACAGATGGCCACAAAGTGGGACCAGGCAAGCTCTGGGGCTGCTTTCAGGCACAAGAAAACCCCCTCCGGCGCAATGCTGGAGGGGGTTTGTCTGTAGCGGCACCGAGACTCGATCTCGGGACCTCACGATTATGAGTCGTGCGCTCTAACCAACTGAGCTATGCCGCCATAAACAAGAATAGCTCGTGCCGCCCCGGACAAAACCGTCTCGACACGAGCTTTCTCATTTGCGAGCCCCCCACCGGAATCGATCCGGTGACCTCGTTCTTACCAAGAACGCGCTCTACCACTGAGCTAGGGGGGCAACGAGAAAATACTTTACCAGCGCTTGGGCTGGATGTGAAATCGTATGCCAGTCAACTTTCAGCAAGCCTCCGGATGCGGCCGCATTTTCCCATTTTCATCCCCAAACGCAGCTCAAATTCCGCGTCAAATCAAGGGATTTCGAACGATGCAACGCAGCTCATGACTTCGCTCACACAGGCCCTGGCAACAGTGCTCCGGGCACGAAAGGTGCTGCCGCGTTGGCGAAAAAGCCCCGGACGATGCTGCGGCGTTGGGAGGTGCGAGGGAGCGAAAGAAGGGCCGGCCTCCGTGTGGAGACCGACCCTTCTTTCACTCATTCAAAACTGTCACTCAGCCAGGCACAAACCGGACAAAGCAGTGGTTGTTACCACTTGCCCTTGGCGTTGT
This sequence comes from Arthrobacter sp. PAMC 25486, assembly GCF_000785535.1. Classification (NCBI taxonomy): domain Bacteria; kingdom Bacillati; phylum Actinomycetota; class Actinomycetes; order Micrococcales; family Micrococcaceae; genus Arthrobacter; species Arthrobacter sp. PAMC 25486. Next base: position 2,260,005 of record NZ_CP007595.1, read on the forward strand.
AGTTCGCGCCGCCCTCGTGGCGGGGACGGCGGTCGCCGCCACCGTGGCCGGTGTGGCCCTGGCCGCGGTCGTTGCGGTCCTGGCCACGGTCTGAGCCGCGATCCGCGCGGAAGCCGCCACGGTCGCCGTCGAACTTCTTTTTGAAGCCGCCCTGACCGCGGTCATTGCGCTCTTCACGGGCCTGGTAAGGGGCGCCGCCGCCTCCGCCGGAGGGGCGACGGCCCTTGTCCAGCTCGAGGTTGATGAGCTCGCCGCTGATGCGGGTCTTGCTCAGTGCACGCCACTGGTCCTTGCTCAGCTCTGCCGGCAGTTCAACCAGGGTGTGGTCGGCGCGGATGTCGATGCCGCCGATCTGTGCGGAGGACAGGCCGCCTTCGTTGGCAATGGCACCAACGATGGAACCGGGCATGACACGCTGGCGGCGACCCACCGAGATGCGGTAGGTGGCGTTGCCCTCGGTCAGGGTGCGGGTCGGGCCACGTGAGCCGAAGCCGTCCTTGGAGCGTTCCTTCTTCTGGTACTCGGGAGCTGCCGGCAGGTCGTTGACAAGCAACGGCTGGTTGCCCTGGGCCATGACGGCCAAGGCAGCAGCAATCTCCGACGCCGGAACGTCGTGCTCCTGCTCGTAGGAGGCGATCAGGTCACGGAACTTGGCAACGTCCTGGCTGGCCAGGGTTTCGGTGATCTTCTCAGCGAACTTGCCCAGGCGCAGCGAGTTGATGGTCTCTGCGGACGGCAGGTGCATCTGGTCCACCGGCTGGCGCGTGGCCTTCTCGATGGCGCGCAGCAGGTACTTCTCCCGCGGGGTCATGAACAGGATCGCGTCACCTGAACGGCCGGCACGGCCCGTGCGGCCAATGCGGTGCACGTAGGACTCGGTGTCGTGCGGGATGTCGTAGTTGATCACGTGCGTGATGCGCTCAACATCCAGGCCACGGGCGGCAACGTCCGTGGCAACCAGGATGTCGATCTTGCCGCTGCGCAGTGCCTCGATGGTGCGCTCGCGCTGCTGCTGCGGGATGTCACCGTTGATGGCGGCAGCCTGGAAGCCGCGGGCCTTCAGCTTGTCAGCCAGGTCCTCGGTGGCCATCTTGGTGCGCACGAACGCGATAACGCCTTCGAACTCTTCAACTTCAAGCACACGGGTCAGTGCGTCGAGCTTGTGCGGGCCCATGACCTGCAGGTAGCGCTGACGGGTGTTGGCGCCGGTGGTGGTCTTGGACTTGACCGTCACCTCGGCCGGGTTGTTCAGGTACTGCTTGGAGATGCGGCGGATCTGGCCAGGCATGGTGGCGGAGAAGAGGGCAACCTGCTTCTCGGCCGGGGTCTTGGACAAGATCTGCTCGACGTCTTCGGCGAAGCCCATGCGCAGCATCTCATCGGCCTCATCCAGCACCAGGTACTGCAGGTTGGACAGGTCCAAGGAGCCCTTGGAGAGGTGGTCGATGACACGGCCGGGGGTGCCGACAACAACCTGTGCACCGCGGCGCAGGCCAGCAAGCTGCGGGCCATAGGCCGAGCCGCCGTATACGGGGAGCACGGAGAAGTTGTCCATGTGCTTGGCGTACGACGTGAACGCTTCAGCAACCTGAAGTGCCAATTCACGGGTAGGGGCCAGGACCAGGATCTGGGTGTCCTTGGTGGGACCGTTAAGGTCCATGAGCTCAGCCATGCGGGACAGTGCCGGAACGGCGAATGCTGCCGTCTTTCCGGTTCCGGTCTGCGCCAGGCCAACAACGTCGCGGCCTTCAAGCAGCAACGGGATGGTGGCAGCCTGGATGGGTGAGGGCTTCTCGTAGCCAACGTCGCTCAGGGCAGACAGCACACGGCCGTCAATGCCCATATCAGCGAAAGTAAGTTCGTTCTCTTCTTCCACAACAGCGGAATTTTCAGTCAAGTTTTCGGGCATGGTGGTGAATGTCCTCATTCATAGGGCCGGACGGCGAGGAACGCCGCATAACAAGAAATCCAGCCTCTACAGGGCATCCCGGGCAGGATCTCGCGCCATTTGCGCACCGTGGGTACGGCCGCCAATGTTGAAGTTACTCAACACCGCATGGCGTTTCTTTGCCGGCAATCCCCTATGAACACTACTTGCCCGCTCAAGAACTTGCGGGCCCCATACACTTCAGGCTCCTGCCTCAAAAATTGGGCAGAAAATAAAAGGATATACCGGAGTGGGGGATATATAAATTGTAGGGCATACCCTGCCGCCGGGACAGTCCTAAAGTCGATGTTCGGCCGTGAGTTCCGGCACACGCCCTTGTTCCAAGCACGACGCCGGGACCACACCGAGGCGCCCGGCTCACCACCGCGGACCCTCACGTTGGGTGCTGTGTACGGACCTCAGTTGCTGAAACTGCCCCGCAAAATCTTGGGGAAGCGGGCGTAAAAGTGTCCGGACAGCGTCAACTCGCCGGCCGCTTCGAGGGCCTGCAGCGTCTGGACGTCCTCCACTGTGGGGTTGCTGAAGAATTTGCCCACCGTGATGCCATGGGCCGGCACATGCTCCACACTGATGGCGTCCCCCGCCTGCGCCTTGCCGTGTTCGAGCACCCTAAGATACGTGCCCACCAGGCCCGCCTGTGTGAACCGCTTGACCCACTGCGGCTCGGCCATGCGCTCGGCAAACGTGGCGCAGGGAACCCGCGGCGAGGTGACCTCCAGCAAGGCTGAGCCAAGGCGCCACCGCGTGCCGATCACGGCGCGCGTGGTCGGCACACCCTGGGTGCGCAGATTCTCGCCAAACAGCCCTGCCGGGATGGGGCGGCCCAGCTCGGCGCTCCAGTAGTCGGCGTCCTCCTGCGAATAGGCGTAGATAGCCTGGTCCGGCCCGCCGTGGTGTTCCGTATCGCCCACGGCATCGCCGAAGACACCAAAGCGCTTCAGCTTAACCGGACCATCGGCAGGGCGCTTGTCAATGCCCGTCACACCAAAGCCGGTCTTGGTGGTGATCAGCTGGTGGACCCGGCAGATGGCCAGGACCGTGCCGGGATGTGCTGTCGCGTCATTCATGGCTTAACACTAAGCCAAGACACCTCGCTGGCAGGAGTGCCGCCGTCGCGCTTGGAAATATGCCGGCGCACTGACCCAACGTGCGCTGAACTCGTGCCGAGTGTGCCGCATAACAGTGTTGTGCGGCACACTGACGACGAGTCCAGCGCAGATCAGGACAGACGGCGGAGGCGACGGGCCCGGCGGAGGCGACGGGCCCGGCGGAGTCGGGACCCGGCGGAGTCGGGACCCGGCGGAGTCGGGACCCGGCGTCGTCAATCTCAGGCGTCAACCAGGTCCACGGCGGCGTCCTCAGCCACATCGGATTCGGAGGCCCAGCGTGGCAGGAACGACGCCGCAATGGCAGCCAGGACCATGCCGCCGGCCATGATCCACATGGTGGAGGTGAAGCCGTCGATGAACACGGCCGACTGGCTGGTTCCGGCGCTGCCCTCGAGCGCGTCGAAGAAGATGGTGCCGATGATGGCAACACCCAGTGCCCCTGCGAGCTGGCTGGTGGTGTTGAACAGGCCCGAGGCGCTGCCGGCAAACTTCGTCGGGACTTCGGAGAGCACGAAGATGCCCACGGGTGCCACGACCATGCCGAACCCGGCTCCACTCAGGGCCAGGCCTGCGATCAGGTGCCACGGGGTGACCGTGCCACCCACGGCCTGAACGGTGAAGATCAAGACAACGAAGCCCCCGGCGATGACGAGCGGACCAAGCTGCAGCACCACGCGGCCGATCTTGCGCGCCAGGATGGCCGCCGAAATTCCGGCCAGCACCGGGACCATGATGGAGAACGGGATCATGGTGAGCCCGGCCTTCAGGATGGGGTATTCCAGGCCCAGCTGCAGGAACAGGGTCTGGATCAGGAAGAAGCCGTTCATGGGGATGAAGAACAGGAACATCATGGCGATGCCGGCGGCAAACGGGCGGCTCTTGAACAGGGACACGGCAACGAGGGGCTCGCCCCCGCGCTTTTCCTCGCGGTGCTGCAGCAGCACAAAGCCCACCAACACCAGAACGCCGAACACCATCGACAGGTACGTCCACAGCGGCCAGCCTTCCTCGCGGCCCATGGTCAGCGGGTACAGGATGGCGAGCATGCCCACGGCCAGAATCACGACGCCGGACAGGTCAAGCTTGTGCCGCACAGGCGCCTTTGATTCGGGCACGAACTTGACGGCACAAATCACGGCGAAGATGCCGACGGGGATGTTGACGAAGAAGATGGTGCGCCAGCCCCAGCCAAAGAGGTTGGCGTCGGTCAGGATGGCGCCGACGATGGGGCCGGACACGGCGGCAACGCCCGCCAGCGCGGAGAATCCGGCCATGGCGCCGGCCCGTTCGGACGGCTTGTACATGACCTGCAGGCTGGAAAGGACCTGCGGGATCATGGCGGCGGAGGCCAAGCCCTGCAGCGCACGGGAGGCGATGAGCATCTCCGGATTCATCGCCGCACCGCACAACACGGAGGCCACGGTGAACGCCACCAGGCCAATGATGAACACCTTCTTGCGTCCGTAAATGTCGCCCAGGCGCGAGCCGGTGATCAGGCCGACGGCCAGGGCCAGCGTGTAGGAGGCCACCATCCACTGCAGTTCGGCATTTTGGGCGCCGAGGGCACGCTCAATGTCGGGCAGGGCCACGTTGACGATCGTGGCATCCAGCAGTTCCATGAACGAGGCCATGAACAGGGAGATCAAGGCTATGGCGCGTGCCTTGCCAATGGGCGGAGCAGAATTCATGCAGGTTCCTTTAATGTTGTGGCGCAAAGTTTCTTGGGGTGCGGCTCGCAGCCGCGGCTCACGCTTGAGATTCACGGCGGCGGCCCAGGCGGCGGACCGCTGGCCAGGAGCGTTAGGGGTGCGGTTCGTTGGCCTGGGCCAGTTCGGCCAGGGAGTCCCGGCTCCAGGTCATGGTGCCGGAGCCCAACCCGGCCAGGACGTCGTCCAGGAATTCCAGTTCCGTGGTGCGCGTCCGGACAATGAGCTCCGCATCCAGCAGGACCACGCGGGGCAGGAACCCCGCAACGGATGCCATTTCCGCCTGCAACTGGGCCACCTCCGCCGCCACGGCGGTCCGGCGCGTGTGCAGCAGCCCGGCAAGTTCGCCGGGTTCAAGGACCGGGGCATGCGCCAACGCCGCATGGAATTCCGGGAAGCCCCGCTTCGGCACGGACAGCATGTTGGTGAGCCAGCTGTGGGCGGTGTCGCGTCCGGCGTCGGAAATTTCATAGACGGAACGTTCGGGCCGGGAGCCGTCCCGTTCAACCTCGGCCACGCGGATCAGCCCGTCGCGGGTGAGCCGCTCTATGGTGCTGTAGAGGCTGGCACGCTGGCTGACGTTGACCACCTTGTCCTGGCCGCGCAGGGTGATGAGCTGCTGCATGCGGTAGGGGTGCATGGGCATTTCCATCAGCAAGGCGAGCACGGCAAGAGCCAGCGGGGACCGTTTTGTCATAGTCACAATCGTACTAATGACTTTATGACCAGGTAAGGCCAAATGAAGGGAATGCTCCTGTGGCGTCCGTCACGCCGCGAAGCGGTAGCCCATGCCCGCCTCCGTGAGCAGGTGCACGGGCGCAGCCGGATCCTTCTCCAGCTTCCGCCGCAACTGGGCCATGTACACGCGCAGGTAGTGGGTTTCCTTGGCGTAGGCGGGCCCCCACACTTCCGTCAGGATCTGCTGCTGGCTGACCAGCCGCCCCGGGTTGCGCACCAGCAGCTCCAGCACGCTCCATTCGGTGGGCGTCAGCCGCACGGCCTCGCCGCCTCGCAGCACCTGTTTATTGGCTAGGTCCACCGTAAATTCGGCGGTCTGCACGAGCGGCTCGGCAGCTTGCGGCCCGGCACGCCGCGTCGCCGCCCGCAGCCTGGCCAGCAGTTCGTCGAGCCCGAACGGCTTCGTGACGTAGTCGTCGGCACCGGCGTCGAGGGCCTCCACCTTGTCGTGCGAGCCGTGCCTGGCCGAGAGCACGATGATCGGCACCTCGGTCCAGCCCCTCAGTCCCGCGATGACATCGAGGCCATCCATGTCGGGCAGGCCAAGGTCAAGCACGACGACGTCGATCGCCTGTGTTTGTGCGGCGGCCAGCGCCGTGGTTCCGTTGGGGGCCGGCACCACCGTGTAACCGTGTGCGTGCAGGTTGATCTGCAGGGCCCGCAGGATCTGGGGTTCGTCGTCGACGATCAGGACGGTGGTCATGGCAGGGTTCTCACTATTCCGGTGGAGAGCGGCATGCGGATGGTCATGGTCAGCCCGCCGCCGGGTGTTTGTTCGGCTTCCAGGACGCCGCCCATGATTTCGGTGAATCCTTTGGCAACAGCCAGCCCCAAGCCCACACCGGAGCCGCCGTGCGGGCCGTAAGAGACGTCGTCGAGCCTTTGAAAGGGGCGGAACATGGCCATGACTTCCGCGGCCGGGACACCCCTGCCGTGGTCGATCACGCGCAGTTCGCTGGCGGGGCGGCCGTTGATGGTGGCGCTGCCGCTGCCGCCCACGGAGCCAACCACCAGGATGTCCGAATCGGGGGCGTATTTGACGGCGTTCTCCACAATGTTGGCGATGACCCGTTCCAGCAGGCCGGGGTCGGCCTCGATGGGCGGCATGTTGGGCGGCAGCTCGCGGCGCACCCTCTCGGAGGGGACGCCGTGCAGGGCGCCGGGCAGCACCTCCTGCCACGTCACCGGGCCCGCCACGGGGCGCACCATTTGGGCGCTGAGCCGGGACATGTCCAGCAGGTTTCCCACCAGCGCATCCATGCGGTCCGAATAGTGCTCAATGGTGGCCAGCAGCTCCGCCTCGTCCTCCGGGCTGAAGGTCACCTCGGTCTGGCGCAGGCTGCTGACCGCCAGTTTGATGCCGGCCAGGGGTGTGCGCAGGTCATGGGAAACGGCACGCAACACCGAGGTCCTGATGTTGTTGTCCTGGCTCAGCTGCACGTTCTCGCGCTGTGTTTCACTCAACGCCTCGCGTTGCTCAAGGGCCAGCAGGTGGGCGCCGAAGGCACTGAGCAGCCGCCTGTCGCGGGCCGGCAGGATCCGCCCGGACAGCCCCAGTACCCAATGGTCTGAGACTTCCTCCACTGTGTCAGCTGCAGCAGGGTTTTGTGGGGGCTCCTCCCCCACTGACGCAGCCAGGTGCCATGTTCCTGGAGGCGCCGCCGTGGCGAACAGGGCCACCGAGCGCATGCCAAAATGGTCCCGCACCTGTTCCAGAAACACCTGGACCGTGTCCTGGGAGGCGAGGATGCCGCGGGCCAGTTCACTGAGGGTGGCAGCCTCGGCGCCTGCCTGCACAGCTTCCCGCGAGCGCCTTGCCGACTGGTCCACGGCGAGCGCCACGGCAACGGCGACCACAAGGAACACCAGCAGGGCCAACAGGTTTTCGGGGTCGTTGATGGTCAAATTGCCCACGGGTGGGGCGGAGAAGTAGTTCAGCAGCAGGCTTCCCCACACGGCTGCCAGGATGGCCGGCCACAGCCCGCCAACCAGGGCAACCCCGATGGCGGCGGCGAGCTGGATGACCATGGTGGTTTGCAGGCTCAACGGCCCTGTGCCCAGCTGCACCAGCACAGGGAGCACCACGGCCAGCGCGAATCCTGCCACAACACGTTTCCGGTTCAGTTCCCCCCGGTTGCGCACGACTCCCCCGGCAGCGCTATGCGGGTGCGGCACCATGTGCACATCCATGTCGCCGGCGTCGCGCACCACCCGCGCCCCCACCCCGGCCCCCAGCAAGAATCCCAGGCGCGGTTTCCGGCGTGAGGAACCGATGACGATTTGCGTGGCGCCGGCGTTGCGGGCAAAGTCCAGCAGCGCCCGTGCGGGGTCTTCCCCGCCCACCGAGTGGTAGCTGCCACCCAGGTCAGTGACGAGTTGGCGTTGTCCTTCAAGGGCCGACGGCGCGTCCCCGGAGACGCCGTCGGACCGCGGCACGTGCACGGCCAGCAGCTCCCCGCCGCTGACCCGGCTGAGGATCCGGGCTGCCCGGCGCAACAGCACCTCTCCTTCGGCCCCTCCGGAGAGCCCCACCACCACGCGTTCCCGGGTGGGCCAGTTCTCGGCGATGCCGTGGCTGTGCCGGTAGGCGGCCACCCCTTCTTCGACCCGGTCGGCCAGCCACAGCAGTGCCAGCTCCCGCAGTGCCGTGAGGTTTCCCAACCGGAAGTAATTGGCCAGGGCGGCGTCCACCTTGTCTGCCGCGTACACGTGTCCCGTACTCAGGCGCTGGCGCAGCAGTTCCGGCGGGATGTCCACGAGCTCAATTTGTTCGGCCCTGCGCACCACGTCGTCCGGGATGGTTTCCTGTTGGCGGACCCCCGTAATTGATTCCACCACATCCCTGAGGGAGGCCAGGTGCTGGACGTTGACGGTGGAGTACACGTCGATGCCGGCGGCGAGCAGTTCCTCCACATCCTGCCACCGCTTGGCATTGCCTGCCCCGGGAATGTTGGAGTGGGCGTACTCGTCAACCAGGGCCAACGCGGGCCGGCGGGCGAGCAATGCGGCAACGTCCAGCTCCTGAAAGTCGGAGCCGCGGTAGCTGAGGTGTTGGGTGGGAACGCTCTCGAGACCGGCCAGTTGGGCGCGGGTTTGCGCCCGGCCATGGTCGAGGATGACCCCGGCCACCACATCAACACCTGCCGCGGCTTGGGCATGGCCTTCCTCCAGCATGGAGTAGGTCTTGCCCACACCGGGTGCTGAGCCCAGGAAGATCCGCAGGATGCCGCGCGTCATAGTTTATTCTCGCAGGCCTGTGGCAGTTTTTTGCACGGCGGCCAGGGCAGCGTTCAAGGTGGTGGTGTTCACTGACGGCTGGCCCAGAAACGCATTCACCCCGGTGCTGGTGTTTTGTGCGATCAGCTCCCGCACGGCTGCTTCGCCGACCCCGTTGGCCGCCGCCACCCGCGGCACTTGCAGGGCTGCGTACTCTGGCGATATATCCGGGTCCAGTCCTGAGCCGCTCGCCGTGACTGCGTCGATGGGCACGGCGTCCGGGGCAACCTTCTCCCTTGCCACCACCTCTGCCCGGTTGGTGGCAATGGCCTCCACCAGCGCGGGCTGGTTGGGTCCCAGATTGGAGGCCGACGACGACGCCGGGTCCCAGCCCACCGCCGAGGGCCGCGGGTAAAAGAACTTCTCCCCCGTGACCGGCTGGGCCAGCAGTGAGGAACCCGCAGCCTTGCCACCCACCGTCAGAATGGAGCCGTTGGCTTGGGCGGGGGCAATCAGCTGCCCGGCCCCGAAAACCAACACGGGGTAGGCCAGGCCCAGCAACAGGGTGGCGCAGAGAAGGAACCGCAAGGCTGTGAAGAGTTGGCGTCCATAGGCGTTCATAATTATTGACCAATCGTGGGGATGAGGGAGACCAGCAGGTCGATGAGCTTGATGCCAATGAACGGGACAATGACGCCGCCCAGGCCAAAGATGAGCAGGTTTCGGGACAGGGCCTTGGCCGCCGAGACTGCCCTGTATTTCACCCCGCGCAGCGCCAGCGGAACCAGCGCCACGATGACCAGTGCGTTGAAGATGACGGCCGAGAGGATGGCGCTCTCGGGTGAGGACAGCCCCATGATGTTCAGCAGGCCCAGCCCGGGGAACGTGGCGGCAAACAACGCCGGCACAATGGCAAAGTACTTGGCCACGTCGTTCGCCACCGAAAAAGTGGTCAGCGAACCGCGTGTGATCAGCAATTGCTTGCCAATGCCCACAATGTCAATGAGCTTGGTGGGGTCCGAATCCAGGTCCACCATGTTGGCCGCTTCCTTGGCCGCACTGGTGCCCGAATTCATGGCCACACCCACATCCGCCGCAGCCAGCGCCGGGGCATCGTTGGTGCCGTCCCCCGTCATGGCCACCAACCGCCCCGCCTCCTGCTCGGCCTTGATGACGGCCAGCTTGTCCTCCGGGGTGGCCTCGGCAACAAAGTCATCCACCCCGGCCTCCGCGGCAATGGCAGCGGCCGTGACCTTGTTATCACCGGTGATCATGATGGTCTTGATGCCCATCGCCCGCAGTTCGGCGAACCGTTCCTTCATGCCGGGCTTGACCACATCCGCCAAATGGATGACGCCCAAAACCTGCGCGCGCCCGCCGTCGTACGTGGCCACCAACAGAGGGGTGCCACCGGTTCCCGAGATTTTCAACACCGCCTCGTCAAGTTCCTGCGGCAGGACTCCGCCGCGTTCCTTCGCATAATGTTCGACGGCGGACGCGGCCCCCTTGCGCACCTCCAGAACCGCTTGGGTTGGGTTGGCAGGATGCCCCACGGGCAGGTTGAGCCCGCTCATCCGGGTCACGGCGCTGAACTCGATCACATCGACGTCCGTGGTGAGCGTTGCTGTGGCATCCGGAGCTGCCCCATCCCCATCGCCCTCGGCCAGCTCCACTGCCAGCTCCACGATCGAGCGGCCCTCGGGTGTTTCGTCTGCCAGCGAGGATAAGCGTGCCGTCTCGATGAGCAGTTGCTGGTTTACGCCGTCGGCCGCGAGGAAGGCAACCGCGCGGCGATTGCCGTAGGTGATGGTGCCTGTCTTATCCAGCAGCAGGGTGGTGATGTCGCCGGCGGTTTCCACGGCCCGGCCGGAGGTGGCCAGGACGTTGCGTTGAATGAGCCGGTCCATGCCGGCGATGCCGATGGCCGGCACCAGCGCGCCGATGGTGGTGGGGATCAGGCAGACCAGCAGTGCCACCAGCACCACGGGGGTGGGCAGGGCGCTGGCGAAGTTCGCCATGGGTGCCAGTGTCATGACGGCGACCACGAACACGATGGTCAGCGAGGCCAGCAGCACGTTCAACGCGATTTCATTGGGCGTCTTTTGCCGGGTGGCGCCTTCCACCAGGGAGATCATCCTGTCCAGGAACGTCTTGCCGCTGGCGGCCGTGATGCGGATGGTGATCCTGTCCGAGAGCACCATGGTGCCGCCCGTGACGGAGCTTCTGTCCCCACCGGATTCACGGATGACGGGGGCAGATTCGCCGGTGATGGCGGATTCGTCCACGCTGGCCAGGCCCTCGATGACGTCGCCGTCACTGGGGATCAGGTCCCCCGCCTCACAGATGACAATGTCACCCACCTCGAGGTCGGTGCCGGGGACGAGCTCCTCTTCGTACTCTTCGTGTCCGTTGCCGTCGTGAGCCCCGCTTGACTGGCCGGCTGGCACCAAGGTGCGGGTCCGGCGTCGAGCCATGACTGAGGTGCGGGCGGCGCGAAGGCTGTCAGCTTGGGCCTTGCCACGTCCCTCGGCAATGGCCTCGGACAGATTGCCAAACAGCACCGTCAACCAAAGCCACACGGTGACGATGATGGAAAATACGGCCGACTCGGAGCCAATGGCCAGTTGCTGGACGCTCACGGCGGTGCAGACAATGGAGCCGATCAGCACGGTGAACATGACTGGCGAGTGGATCATTTGGCGGGGATCGAGCTTGCGGAAGGCCAGGGGCAGAGCCGCGAGCGTGTTGTTCAGGTTCATTTCAGGAGTCCTTCTGCAGCCGGGCCCAGGGCGAGCGCGGGGAAGTAGGTAAGTGCTGTCAGGATCAGGGAGATGCCGCCCAGCAGCACGGCAAACAGCGGTCCGTGCGTGGCGAGGGTTCCTGTGGTGGCGGGGATTTTGCGTTGCTTCGCCAAGGATCCTGCGAGCGCCAAGACCAGCGCTATGGGCAGGAAGCGGCCAAGGAACATGGCCAGCGCCAACAGGGTGGCCAGTCCAGGACCGGAGCTGGTGATGCCGCCAAAGGCCGAGCCGTTGTTGTTGGCGGCGGAGGTGAAGGCGTACAGGATTTCACTGAAGCCGTGCGGGCCCTCGGCGGGTGCCGCTGCTGCTAGTGCGGGTGTTGCCACGGTGATGGCCGTGCCGAGCAGCACCAGTGTGGGGGTGACCAGGATGTAGAGGGCCACGAGCTTCATCTGGGGTGCGCCAATCTTCTTGCCCAGGTACTCCGGGGTGCGTCCCACCATGAGGCCGCCGATGAACACCGCCACCACGGCGAGGATCAGCATCCCGTAGAGGCCGGATCCGACGCCACCGGGGGCAATCTCGCCCAGCATCATGTTCAGCATGGCCAGTCCGCCGGCCAGGGGCGGCAGGGAATCGTGGGCCACGTTCACGGCGCCGGTTGAGGTCAGGGTGGTGGCTGTGGCGAACAAGGCGCTGGGGGCACCGCCCAGGCGCTGCTCGAATCCTTCGCCCACGCTGGTGCCGCTGCCGGTGAAGGCGGCGATGGCCCAGGCCATGAGGGAGGTGGAAATGAGCCAGAACGCCACCATGACGGTGAGTACTGTGTAGCCCTGGCGTTTGTCGCCCACCATGCGTCCGTACATGGCCGGCAGGGAGAACGGGATGACCAGGATCAGGAACACCTGGAACAAGCTGCTGAAAGCCGTGGGGTTTTCAAAGGGGTGGGCCGAGTTGGCGTTGAAGTAGCCGCCGCCGTTGGTGCCCAGGAGCTTGATGACTTCCTGCGAAGCGACCGGACCGCCGGGCACTGTTTGCTGGGCGCCTGTGACAAGGGTGTGGATGGCCGTGCCGCCCCAGTTTTGGATGACGCCGGTGATGATCAGGACGACCGCACCAACAATTGCCATCGGCAACAGGACGCGCAGGGCGCCGCGGGTCAGGTCGACCCAGAAGTTGCCAAGGTTGTTGGTTTGGGCCCTCGTGAGACCGCGAATCAGGGCCACCACAACGGCCAGCCCCACGGCGGCGCTGAGGAAGTTCTGCACGGCCAGCAGCATCATCTGGACACCAAAGCCAAGGGTTGCCTCCGGGGCGTACGTCTGCCAATTGGTGTTGGTGACAAAGGAGACCGCCGTGTTCATGGCAACCCACGGGTCCACGGCCCCCAATCCCTGATTGAAGGGCAGGATTCCCTGCAGCAGCTGGCCAAGGAACAGCACCACAATGGAGACAATGCTGAATGCCAGCAGTGAGCGCAGATACACCTTCCAGTGCTGGTCTGCCTGCGGGTCAATGCCGGAGAGCTTGTAGAGGCCGCGTTCCACGGCCAGGTGCTTGTGGCTGGTGAATGTTTTGGCGAGATACTTGCCCAGGGGCTGATGGACGGCGGCCAGCACCACTAGCAATATGGCCAGCTGGGTGGCGAGCGAGAAGAAATTAAGGTCCATGGTGTCCGCTTACCACTTCTCGGGGCGGATCAGGGCGGCCAGCAGGTAACCCAGCAAAGCCAAGCCCACCAGCCCCAAAATGAGCCACGTAACTAAAACCACGACAAACCTACTTTCACAATGTGCGTTGATGTCTTTCTCAATCGCACACCCGCGGAGTGGGCTTGGAGCTGGTTTTTACGTGTTCTTTACGCTGTTCCGGGCAATCTTGACGGCTTCCTGACTCTTGGCGGTGTAGCACCCAGCCCGTGCCGGGCCGCGGGCGACGTGCCGCACCGGACACCAGATCGAAACTGCAGATATGGCGATTCCCGGCGCCCGCACCAGATCGAAACCGCAGATATGGCGACCCCCGGCGCCCGCACCAGATCGAAACTGCAGATATGGCGACGAATTGCCCGGATTCATCGCCTTTTCTGCCGTTTGGAATTCTGTGAGACCAGCAAATCGCCTTATCTGCCGTTTGGAATCGGGTGGGGCGCTGCGGGGGCGATATTGCCTTCGGAGGCAGGTCTACAGGCGTCCGATTGCCATGTCGGCCCCGCGCCAGGGTCCCCGGGAGCGCCAGCAGCCCAGCGTCAGGAGGAGAATCCGCCGTCGGACTTGATGAGCTGCCCGCTGACCCAGCGCCCGCCCGGTGAGAGCAGGAATGCCGCGGTCGGCGCCACGTCCGCCGGGGTGCCGAGCCGTTCTCCCGGCTGGAGCGCCGTCATGGCTTCCCGGGTGGCCGCGTCCATCCAGCCGGTGTCCACGGGTCCGGGGTTGAGGACGTTCGCGCTGATGCCCTGCCCGCCCAGCTCGCGTGCGGCCGCAAGCACGATCCTGTCCAACGCGCCCTTGGACGCCCCATACGGCAGGTTGAACGCCGTGTGGTCGCTGGTCAGCGCAACGATCGCGCCGCCGTCGGGCTTGGCCTGCCGGGCAAACGCGGCAATCAACTGCCAGCTGGCGCGGGTGTTGACGGCAAAATGGCGGTCAAAGGCCTCCACCGACGTGTCCAGGATGGCCGAATCCACCGATTCGCAGTGTGCGAGCACCATCCCCTCCAACGGCCCCGCTTCCTGCGCGATCGCCGCCATCAAGCGTTCGACGGCGGACGGGTCGCCGAGGTCGCCCGGCAGGGACCACACCCTGGCGCCGGCCGCCTCGAGCTCAGCGGTGAGAGTGCCGACATCGTCCGGCTGAACGCCCCATGGCATGCGTTCGTCGTAGGCCTGCCAATAGTTCAGGACCACGTCCCAGCCGTCGGCTGCGAGCGCCCGGGCAATGCCGGCGCCGATGCCGACAGTACGGCCCACCCCTGTGATTAATGCTGTTTTGCTGTGCATCGCCCCAGCCTATGCCCGCGTGGGTGTGCCCCGACACATTGGGCACCTCAAACGCGATAACTTTGAAGGGTCCAGAAATGGCACGCGAAAGGCAATCATGAGCAGCTCACAGCCCACCCCCACACCTGGTTTTATCCCTGGCCGGGTGACACGCAGGGCCGCTGCTCCAGCGGGAAAGCCGGGATCGGTTCCCGTCAAGCCGATCCCGGGCGGAAAGAAGCCCGTGCCCGCCGCAGCCAAAAAGCCTGACACGGCAACCATCAGCGCCACTATCCGCGAGGCTGCAGCCGCTGCGAAGAGACGCGTCCTGGCGATCACCAACGCCCACGTCGTCCCGGTAGAGGGCGAACCGTTCGACGGCACCGTACTGGTTGAAGGCGGCAAGATCCTTGGTTTGGGCGCCTCCATCCAGGTTCCCGAAGGCGCGGACGTGCTCGATGCGAAGGGCCAGTGGCTGCTGCCCGGCTTCATCGACGCCCACGTGCACCTGGGCATGGACCCGGAAGGCGAAGTCTCCTCCACGAGCGACGTCAATGAGATGACCGATCCCGTCATGGCCGCAGTCCGGGCCATTGACGCCGTCGACCCGTTTGACCCGGGCTTCGACGACGCCCTAGCCGGCGGCATCACAGCCGTCAACGTCAACCCGGGCTCCGGCAACCCGATCGGCGGGCTCGCCGTAGCAATGCACACGCACGGGCGCTACATCGAAGAAATGGTGTTGCGCTCTCCCAGCGGCCTGAAATCAGCCCTCGGCGAGAATCCCAAGCGCGTTTACGGCGAAAAGAAGAAGACGCCCTCCACCAGGCTGGGAACCGCGCTCGTGATCCGCCAGGCATTCATGGCCGCCCAGAACTGGCTGGCGCTGCCCGAACCGCGCCCGCGCGATGCACAGATGGAGGCGCTGGCCATGGTGCTGCGCCGCGAGATCCCCTGGCGCCAGCACTGCCACCGCGCCGACGACATCGCCACCGCCATCCGCCTGGCCGACGAATTTGGCTATGTGCTCGTAATCGACCACGGCACCGAGGCCCACGTCCTGGCCGACGTGCTGGCCGAACGCGGCACTCCCGTGTTGATTGGCCCGTTGTTCACCACCAAGTCCAAGCCGGAGCTGCGCGCCCGCTCCATCGCCAACCCGGGCAAGCTGGCGGGGGCCGGCGTCGAAATTTCCATCATCACCGACCACCCGGTGGTGCCCATCAACTTCTTGGTCCACCAGGCCACGTTTGCCGTGCGCGAGGGCCTGGACCGGGATGTTGCGTTGCGCGCCATCACGATCAACCCCGCCAAGGTGCTTGGCCTCGATGCGCGGATAGGCTCGCTGAAGGTGGGCAAGGATGCGGATCTGGTGCTGTGGAGCGGTGACCCCCTCGATGTCATGGCCCGCGCCACGCAGGTGTTCATCGGCGGCAAGCAGGTTTACACCTACGACGCCGACGCCCGGGTGGGTGTCGCAGCCTCCCGCGTGTAGCACTCCCCTCCCCCCACGACTCCCCCACACGAACGCGGCAGCACCTTCCGGGGTGTTTTCCTGAACGCCGCAGCACTCAGTGCTGCGGCGTTCATGATTTATGCCCGGAAGGTGCTGCCGCGTTTCCAGTGGGGCGGCGCTTCAGGGAAACCCCAGCGTGGGCTGCTGCGGCGCAGGCGTGCGGATTAGGCGGGGAGTTGCAGGACTGCCCCGGTGAAGATCAGGTCAGGGTGAATGACCGTGTCGGTGTTGGCCTGGTACAGGGTTTCCCAACCGCCCTGAATGCCGAGTTTGTCGGCAATGATGCTCAGGGTGTCCCCGGATTCAATGGTGTAGGTCTCGCCGCTGAGGGCGATCGCAACGGGAGCGGGTGCCTGCTGCACAGGCAACTGCTGGAGAGGTGCTTGCTGAACGGGAACCTGCTCAATTGGAAGCTGTTCGACGGGCACCTGCTGCACAAGTGCCTGCTGAATTGGAACCACGTCTGCGGACTGGGCGGCAGCCGGAGCAGGCGCCTCCGGAACAGCAGCGGGGGCGTAAGCTGCACCGCCGCCCCCGCTCAGGCCCAGCTGTGCGGCGCAAGACGGCCAAGCACCCCAGCCCTGACCGGCCTGCACGTTCTCGGCCACTGCAATCTGCTGCTCACGCGAGGCGCTTTCCGGAGACCCGGTTCCGCCATAGGCAGCCCAGGTACTCGGACTGAATTGCAGGCCGCCGGAGTATCCGTTACCGGTGTTGATGGCCCAGTTGCCGCCGCTTTCACACTGCGCGATCGCATCCCAGGTGCCACCGTCGGCCGCGTTGGCCCCCGTCCCAGCCACGGCCAGACCGCCGCCGGCAATGGCGCCGATGGCCAGGACACGGCCAATGTTGCGCGTAATTTTGGAGTTTTTCATCGATGCGTTCTCCCGAAGGCCACCTTCGCTCCATCCGTCCCCGGACATCTGCACGCCACCGTCCAACCCATAGACATGGAGGTTGTTTCCGTAGCCTTCCGCATGACGGTGTTCGGTGTTGGAAGGCCCGGGCAATCGTGGCGGCTAGAGCTGCCGCCGGCCCCGCAGGGCATGATCAAGCCTAAAGCGATATGGAATCGATACACAAATCAGGTAACTGTTACCTTCTTGACATATCTTTTGACAGTTTCGTGAGGTAACCTAGGCTTTTTGCCATGACCCTGACCCTTCAAGATCTCCGCTTTTTTCAGTCCGGAGCCGAGGTTGCATCCGTCCGCCTGCCCGCATTTTCCGCCCTCCTCACCCAGCGTGAGCCGGGACCTTCTGCTGCTGCCACATCGTCTGGATTGAACAGCGTGCACCTCCCCAGGGACAGGCAGCCACAACCGATGCAGCCATCCAGCGAGGTCTGCAGAACTTCAAGCTGGCGAATCCGCAAGGCAACCAGCTCCGACCAGCCAGTACTCATGTGCGTCCATTCACGTTGCGTCGGTGCCCTGTCAGCGGGAAGCGAGGCGAGCGCCGTCGTAATCTCCTGCAGTGTCAGGCCAACTCGCTGGCCGGCCGCAACGACGGCGATCCTGCGGAGTGTGTGGCGGGGAAAGAGGCGCTTGTTGCCTGAGGTCCGCTCGGATTGAATCAGGCCCCGTTCCTCGTAGTACCGCACGGTGGGCACGCTGATGCCCGCTCGACGTGCGATTTCGCCGATGGGGAGCAATTCATTGGGTGCAATCCGTGCCATGCCTTGAATGGTGCCATGGAGATGATTTGACCTCAAGTTAGCTTGAGCTAGTTGGCTGGTGCCCACTACATCCGCTCAACACCCACGGAGCCCGCCATGACCGCACCCCTGTTCCATACCCGCACCAGCCGCGACGCCTCACCGGTGGCAGGGACCCCTCCCCCGGACACTGGCCAGGACGCACGAAAAACGGCCGACGAATCATTTCGCCGCAATGCCAAGCGCCTGCGTCGGCTACGAAAGCTCGCGAGGAAGAACTCCGCCTCCGAGGTGCCCCCGAATCAGCTGCGTCCGCATGAAGACTTGTCCCTTTTGTGGGCCGGACACATTACGGGCCCGCGCTGAGCCAAACATCTTCCGAAACGGCTTGACCTCACGCTAGATTGAGCTAGTTGGCTGATCCTGTTCACAGCAACACCTTCAAGGAGCCCCATGACCATTTGGACCTGCGCCACGTGCGCCATTGAACACCCCGACACGCCTGCGCCGCCGGAGGTGTGTGAAATTTGTGCCGACGAGCGTCAATACGTCCCGGCCACCGGCCAGCGCTGGACCACGAGGGATGAGCTCGCCGCAACGGGTATGCGGATCGTTGTCCACGAACTGGAGCCGGGCCTGCATGCCGTGACCACCGAACCAAAATTGGGGATTGGCCAGCGCGGGCTTCTCCTGCAGACACCGCAGGGCAATGTGCTGTGGGAGCCGCCTGGATTCATTGACGACGCCGGAATCGCTGCGGTCCACGCGCTGGGCGGAGTCACCGCCATTTCAGCAAGCCACCCGCATCTGACGGGTTCCTCCATTCAGTGGAGCCACGCCTTTGGCGGTGTCCCCGTGTACGTTGCCACAGCCGACAAGCGCTGGATCCGCCGTCCGGACTCCGTCATCGAGCTGTGGGATGGCGAAGCTGAACCAGTACCCGGACTGCGGATGCTCCAGTGCGGTGGCCACTTTGCTGGCAGCAGTGTGCTCCACTGGCCTGAAGGGGTCGGGGGTCATGGGGCACTCATCACGGGCGACACCATAGCCGTCGGTGGTGACAGGAAATCCGTGAACGCCATGCGCAGCTACGTCAACAACATCCCCCTGCCCAGGCGGGCCATCCAACGCATCCTTGACACCATTTCGCCGCTGGAATTTGACCGGATCTACGGCGCCTTCGGCATCATCGATGGCAATGCAGCCTCCATCACCCGGCGTTCCCTGCAGCGTTACATGGACTGGCTGGACGGCACCCCCAAGGAATAATCCTCTGCCGCCGACGCTCCTGCAGATATGGGGCCTTTTTCATGAACCCTCCTGCAGTTCAGTGCAGGAGCGTTCGTAAAAAAGGCCCCATATGTGAGCGAGCGTTTGGTTTGGATAGGCGCGGCCGGCGGGTTTGGATAGGCGCGGCCGGCGGGCCAGCGTTACGACAGGGTGTTCAGGGCCTGATCCAGGTCTGCAATCAAGTCCTCGATGTCCTCAATCCCCACGGACAACCGGATCAAGTCAACCGGCACGGCCAGCTCCGTGCCCTTCACCGACGCGTGCGTCATTTCCGACGGGTAGTTCATGAGCGACTCAATGCCGCCCAGCGACTCCGCCAGCGTGAACACGCGCGTGGCCTCTGCAACCTGGCGGGCAGCAGCCTCCCCGGCCTTGAACTGCACCGAGATCATGCCGCCAAAACCACGCATCTGGCGGGCGGCCAGCTCGTGCCCGGGGTGGCCCGGCAGGCCGGGGTACAAGACCCGCGACACCTCGGGGCGGGTCAGCAGCCATTCGGCCACGGCCTGCGCGTTGGAGCAGTGCCGATCCATGCGCACGCCCAGGGTCTTCAGCCCGCGCGTCGTCAGCCAGGCTTCCATCGGCGCGGAGACTGCGCCCACGGCAAACTGCACAAAGCCGATCTTCTCAGCAGCCTCGGGGTCGGAAAGAATGATCGCGCCGCCGGAGGCGTCCGAGTGCCCGCCAATGTACTTCGTCGTCGAATGCACCACAATGTCGGCGCCCAGGGCGAGGGGGTTCTGCAGGTAGGGCGAGGCAAAAGTGTTGTCGACCACCAGCAGCGCCCCGGCGGCGTGCGCCGCCCCGGCGAGCGCGGCAATGTCGGTGATTTTCATCATCGGGTTCGACGGCGTCTCCACCCAGACCATCTTCGTCGCGCCTTCCGGACCGCCGGCGGCAACAGCGGCGGCCAGGGATCCGCCGTCGTTCATGTCAACGGCGGCGTTGCTGATGCCCCACACCGAAAGCACGCGGTTGATCAGCCGGTAGGTGCCGCCATAGACGTCATTGCCCATGACGATGTGGTCGCCGGGGACCAGGAGCGCGCGGATCAGGGCGTCCTCGGCGGCCAGTCCGGAGGCGAAGCTGAACGCGAACGCCCCGCCCTCGAGTGCGGCGAGCTGGGCCTGGAGTGCGTCGCGGGTGGGGTTGGTGCCGCGGCCGTATTCATAGCCGTTGCGGAGCTTGCCGATCCCGTCCTGCGCGAACGTGGTGGTTTGGTACAGCGGCGGGATGACGGCGCCGGTGGTGGGGTCGGGGGTTTGTCCGGCGTGGACGGCGCGGGTGTTGAAGCCTGTGGTGGAGTGCTCGGTCATGATGCTCCTAAAAAGTCGGTCGTCTGTATCAGTCGTTGAGGTAGTTGAGCAGGTCGTGGCGGGTCAGCACACCCACGGGCGCGCCGACAAAAGTGACCATGAGCGCGTCAACTTCCTGCAGCTTGGTGCGTGCGGCGGAGATGGGCTCCAGCGAGCCGATGATGGGCAGCTGTGGCTGCATGTGGTCGGTGATCTTGTCGGTCAGCTTGGCCTCGTGCCGGAACAGTTTGCCGGTCAGCGTGCGCTCATCGACGGCACCGATCACCTCCCCCATCACCACTGGCGGCTCGGCGGTGAGCACCGGAATCTGCGAGACACCGTACTCCGCCATGAGGTTGATGACGTCGCGCACCGTCTCGTTGGGGTGGATGTGCACCAGCTCAGGCAGCGCGCCTGTCTTGGCCTTGAGCACATCCCCGATGGCGGGTTCGTCCGTGACCTTCAGGAAACCGTACGACTGCATCCACGAGTCATCAAAGATCTTGCCCAAATAGCCGCGGCCGCTGTCCGGCAGAAGCACGACGACGACTGCCGCGGGTCCCAGCCCCTTCGCAGCTTCCAGCGCGGCCACCACAGCCATGCCGGAGGAACCTCCCACAAGCAGGCCCTCCTCGCGTGCCAGGCGGCGGGTCATGGCGAAGCTGTCGTTGTCGCTGACCGCGATGATCCGGTGCGGGACCTTGGGGTCGTAGGAGGCCGGCCAGATGTCCTCTCCCACGCCTTCAACCAGGTAGGGCCGCCCGGTGCCGCCCGAGTAGACGGAGCCTTCGGGGTCGGCGCCGATGATCTGGACCTCGCCGCCAGCTGCGGCGTCCCGGTCCGCGGAAGCCTCGCGCAGGAACCGGCCCGTGCCGGTGATGGTGCCGCCCGTACCCACGCCGGCCACAAAGTGGGTGACTTTCCCGTCGGTGTCGCGCCAGATCTCCGGGCCGGTGGATTCGTAATGGCTCAATGGGCCGTTTTGGTTGGAGAACTGGTCCGGCTTGTAGGCGCCCGGAATCTCCTTCACCAAACGGTCGGAGACGCCGTAGTAGGACTGCGGGGAATCGGCCGCGACCGCCGTCGGGGTCACCACCACCTCGGCACCGTAGGCCGCCAGGACGGCCCGCTTGTCCTCGCCCACCTTGTCGGGGACCACGAACACGCAGTTGTAGCCGCGCTGTTGCGCCACCATGGCCATCGCCACGCCGGTGTTGCCGCTGGTGGGTTCCACCACGGTGCCGCCGGGCTGGATTTTGCCCTCACGTGCGGCCTCGTCCAGCATCTTCACGGCGATGCGGTCCTTGGCTGATCCGCCGGGGTTCAGGTACTCAAGCTTGACCAGGACGGTGGCCGCGATCCCGTCGGTGACCTTGTTCAGTTTCACCAGCGGGGTGTTGCCGATCAGGTCCAGGACGGAGTTGGCATACTTCATAAGTTCAAACGTAGTCCTCCGCCCGCCACGCGCCAAGGAACATTACCGTTTAGGGCTTTTGCCGCAATAAACTTGCTTTCATGCTGACCGCTGCCGACCCCCTGCCCACCCGGCCCCAACGAATCCTCGTTGCCGGGGTCTCGGGCTGCGGCAAAACCACCCTGGCCGCGCGCCTCGGCAGGGTGCTGGACCTGCCGCACACCGAGATCGACAGCCTGTTCCACGGACCCAACTGGGTGCCGCGCACGGACTTTACCTCCGACGTCGGCCATCTCACCAAGGGGTCTGGCTGGGTCACCGAGTGGCAATATTCTGCCGTGCGCCGCATGCTCGCCGAGCGCGCGGACACACTGGTGTGGCTCGATTATCCTGTGTGGCTGTCCATGTCGCGGCTGGTGCGGCGCACAGTGCGGCGCCGGCTGCGCGGCCAGGAGTTGTGGAACGGCAATTTTGAGGGCCCCTTGCACGGCGTGTTCACCGATCGCGACCACATCATCCGCTGGGGCTGGCGCACGCGGTACAAGCTGCGGCTGCGCGTTCCCGCCTTGGAAGGCGAATTTCCGGGGCTGAGTGTGGTGCGGCTGCACTCACCTGCCGAGGTCGAGGTGTGGCTGCGCAGGCTGGCGGTAGTCCCGGCGGACGCAATCGCGGACGGGACTGCGACCCCCGCGGCTACCAAGGACCCGGCATGAACCCCCAACCGTCAGTGACGGAGGAGGAGCTGGCCACGCTCACGTTGCTGCGCCGGGCCAGGGACCTGATCGACAGGGAGTACGCTCAACCGCTGGACGTGCCCACCGTTGCGGCGAAGGCGTTCATGTCCCCCGCCCACTTCTCGCGCAAGTTCCGCGCCGCCTACGGTGAGACACCCTATTCCTATCTCATGACCCGCCGCATCGAACGAGCGTCGGCGCTGCTGCGTGCTGGAGCTTCGGTGACGGATACGTGCATGGCCGTGGGCGCCACCTCGCTGGGTTCCTTCAGCTCGCGGTTCACGGAAATCATGGGCGAAACGCCCAGCAGCTACAAGTCCCGCGACCACAGCGCCATCGAAGCCATGCCGCCCTGTTTTGTCAGAGTCACTACCCGGCCGGCCCGCAACGGCGCCGGCAATGGCACCCGCGCCGCCACCAAGTCGGCAAACCCAGGCGCGGGCGCCGCCAAGTCGAGCAGGATTGAAGAAGCAGCGGCAAGGCTGCCGCATTAGCGTTGGTGCCATGACTATTTCACTGCAGTACACGCACCTCACCGTCAATGACCCCGACGAGTCGATCGCCTTTTACCGCGACGCACTGGGGCTTGTTGTCCAGAACGACGTCAGCAACGGTGAATTCCGCTGGGTCACCATGGGCACCAGCACCCAGCCGGGTCTGGGGATCGTGCTCTCCGAGCCGCACGCTGGCCGCTCCAAGGACGATGGCGACGCCATGGCGCGCCTCCTCGCCAAGGGCGTGCTGCCCATGCTCAACTTCAGCGCATCAGACCTTGATGCCACCTTCGAGAAGGCAGTGTCCGCCGGTGCCGAGGTATTGCAGGAACCCATCGATCAGCCGTGGGGCCCGAAGGACTGCGCGTTCCGCGACCCGTCCGGCAACACGGTCCGCATCGCGCAAGCCTGACCTCCCCAGAAAAATGCGCCCGCTCCCCACTAATGCGCCCCGTAGAGCGGGCGCATTAGTAGGGAGCGGGCGCATTTTTGCCTCAGCAGCTCCGTCTCTGCCGCTGGAGTGCTAGATCAGGCCGTCCGAGAGGTGGTCCGGCGTGCCGAAGCGGTGCGCTGTGATGCTGACGGCCTGCTCGTGCAGGAACGGCAGCATCTCCACACGCCCGGCTTCCGTCACCGAACCGTGGTAAATCGCCAGGTCGGGCCGCCCGCCAGTGGCCTCATACACGGCCGCAGCATCCCCGCCGATCAGGCGGATGCGCCCGGCACCAAAGCGCCGCGCCCGGGTGAGCCAGTCGCCGTCGTGCTCCACAGCGACCGAAATCCGCAGGCTGAACAGCAGGGCCTGCACCTCGCTGGGAAGTGCGACGCCGGAGGAGACCTCCGGTGTTGCCCCGGCCAGGATTCCTGCCGCCAGCACGCGCAGGAGCTTCGCGGGAGATTCGCCCTCGGCCAGCCGCACCAGCGGGTTCAGGGGCAGGTAGCGGAAGACGTTACGCTCGGCCGACAGCGCCGAAACGTCCTTGGCCACACCGAATTCGGCGGCCCATGCGGCGGCATCGCTGTGCAGCGAGCGGCTCAGGAACGCCTGCTCATCATCGGTGAATGAGGACGCGGCCGTCAGCAACTTCCGGGCTGCATCGCCCAACTCAGCGGCGGCCGCTGCCGGCGCTGAAACCCAGGAGCCCAGGCCCATGAGGTAGTTCGGTCCGCCGGCCTTGGTGCCCGGACCAACCGCCGACTTCTTCCAGCCACCAAACGGCTGGCGCTGCACGATGGCACCGGTGATGCCGCGGTTCACGTACAGGTTTCCGGCCTGGATGGTGTCGAGCCAGAGGCCGATCTCCGCTGAGTCCAGGGAGTGCAGTCCGGAGGTGAGTCCGTAGTCGATCGCGTTGACCATGGCGATGGCCTCTTCGAGGGTGTCCGCCGTCATGACGCCCAAAACGGGGCCAAAGAACTCGGTCAGGTGGAAGTGGGATCCAGCCGCAACGCCGGTCCGCACTCCCGGTGACCACAGGCACCCGGTGGAATCCAACTGGCGCGGTTCGATGGCCCAAGACTCACCGGCGTCCAAGGTGGTCAGGGCGCCCAGCAGCTTGCCGGCCGCCGGTTCAATGACCGGGCCCATCTGCGAGGTGGCCACGCCGGGGTAGCCCACGGCGAGGCTCGCCGCCGCATCCAGCAGCTGGTTGCGGAAGCGCTTGGACTTCGCCACGGAACCCACCATGATCACCAGCGATGCCGCAGAGCATTTCTGCCCGGCGTGCCCAAAAGCAGACTGGATAACGTCCTTCGCCGCCAGGTCAAAGTCCGCACTGGGCGTGACGATGACGGCGTTCTTGCCGGACGTCTCGGCCAGCAGCGGAAGGTCTGTGCGGAAGCGCCGGAACAACTCGGCCGTCTCGTAGCCACCGGTCAGGATCAGCCGATCAACGGAGGGGTGCGCAACGAGCGCCTGTCCCAGCTCCTTCTCGCCCAGTTGCACCAGCGCCAAAACTTCGCGCGGCACGCCGGCGTCCCACAGTGCCGCCACCATAAGGGAGCCGCTGCGCCGTGCCTGGGTCGCCGGCTTAATAACGACGGCGGATCCCGCAGCGAGCGCCGAAAGGGTCGACCCTGCCGGGATGGCCACAGGGAAGTTCCACGGCGGCGTCACAACGGTGAGCCGCGCTGGGACGAACGTTGCGCCGTCGACCGTTTCCAATTCCTTGGCGCGTTCGGCGTAGAAGTGGGCGAAGTCCACGGCCTCGCTGACCTCGGGATCACCCTGGTCAAGCGTCTTGCCTGTCTCCGAGGCCATGACCTCAAGCAGTTCGGCGCGGCGGGCGTTGAGAAGGTCGCCGGCCCGGTGCAAAATTGCCGCACGCCCGGCCCCGCCCAGCGCAGCCCATTCAGTGGAGTGCTCGACGGCGGTGTCCACAATCTTGTTCAGCTCGTCCAGCTCGGTGACGGTGGTGTCGGCGACGAGGCGTTCACCCAGGGTGGATGACGGGATGCGGGCCAGGATGTTGGCGCCCCAGGCGCGGTTCACGGCCAGGGCGGGGTCGGTGTCCGGGGTGTTGGAGAAACCGTCCGCAGGTGCAGGGGCGGCAGACAGCGAGCGGTCCTGCACTCGGTTGGTGGGCGGCACCGAGTCGTCAAGGTCGGACAGCGAGGCGAGGAAGCGTTGCTTTTCGCGCTCGAACAGGGCCTCGTTGTCGGAGAGCTCGAACACGGCGGACATGAAGTTGTCCTGGCTGGCACCCTCCTCGAGGCGGCGGATGAGGTAGGCGATGGCCACGTCGAATTCGCCCGGGTGGACCACAGGCGTGTACAGCAGGAGGGAGCCGACGTCGCGGCGGACGGCCTCGGCCTGGCCGGTGGCCATGCCCAGCAGCATCTCAAATTCGAGCTGTCCGGAGGTGGCACTGATGCCGCGCTGCTTGGCGAGGAGCCAGGCGTGGGCTACGTCAAAGAGGTTGTGCCCGGCCACTCCGACGTGCACGTTGTTGATGTGTTCGGGGGTCAGCGCGTAGTTCACGATGCGCTTGTAGTTCGTGTCGGAGTCCTGCTTGGTGCCCCAGGTGGCGAGCGGCCAGCCGTTGACGGAGGCCTGCACCTGTTCCATGGGCAGGTTGGCGCCCTTGACGATCCGTACCTTGACGGGAGCGCCGCCGTCGGCCCTGCGCACGGCAGCCCACTCCTGCAGGTCGATCATGGCGGCAAGGGTGTCGGGCAGGTAGGCCTGGAGCACGATGCCGGCCTCGAGGTGCTTGAACTCGGGCTTGTCCAAAATGCGCTTGAACACGGCAATGGTCATGCCGAGGTCCTTGTATTCCTCCATGTCCAAGTTGATGAACTTGGGCTTGGGGAAGGAATTGGCCAGCGTGTAGAGCGGGGTGAGCTTGTCCACCACGTGGTTGACGGCATCGTCAAAGGCCCACGGCGAGTGCGGGGCCACGGTGGAGGATTCCTTGATGGAGACGTAGTTGACGTCGTCCCTCGCCAACAGTGCCAGGGTCCCCTCGAGGCGGCGGTTGGCTTCGCTCTCTCCGAGGACGGCCTCGCCCAGGAGGTTGATGTTCAAATCGACGCCGCCGGCGCGGATCTTGGCGATGGCCGGGCCCAGCTTGGCGTCGGTGGCGTCCACGATCAAGTGGCCCACCATGTCGCGCAGCACCCTGCGGGCAATCGGGATGACAAGCTGCGGCAGCACGGGAGCCATGATGCCGCCCAGGCGGACGGCGCCGCGCATGTACCAGGGCAGGAATGTCGGGACCTTGGGCGCCAGTGCCGCAAGGTTGCGTCCGGCCACGGCCAAGTCTTCCGGGCGGATGACGCCGTCGACGAATCCCACGGTGAAGTCCAGCCCGTTGGGGTCCTTCAGGACGCCGGCCAGCCGCTGGGCGGACACGTCGGCGGGGAACTTTGCGGCTTCCGTGAGCCAGTGCCGGACCAAGGCGATCGTCTCGTCCGCGAGATCGTCGCCGGGGACCGGAATGTTGGCGGCTGTGGCCGCTGCGGTGGTGCTTGTCATGGCTGCTGGTGGGTTCTTTTCTGTTGTGCGGAGCGTGCTGGAACAATGGTTCTCACCACAAGTATGCGACTAAAGTTCATTTAGCAAAAGTGGTGATTTATGATGGATATTGATCACTTTTATTAACCTATCTGGAGGCGTCCATGCTGGACCTCAAACGGCTGCGCATGCTGCGTGAACTGCACCTTCGCGGAACCCTTGCCGACGTGGCTGCGGCGCTGCAATACAGCCCCTCGGCCGTCTCCCAACAGCTGGCACTTCTGGAAAAGGAAGCCGGCGCAAAACTGCTGCGCAAGGTGGGCCGGCGCGTGCAGCTCACGCCCCAGGCCGAGATCCTGGTAGCGCACACGGCGGAAATATTGGAGACCCTTGAGCGTGCCGAGGCCGACCTCTCAGCCTCCCTGTCGACCGTGACGGGAACCGTGAAGCTGGCCGTGTTCCAGTCGGCCGCCTTGGCCTTGCTGCCGAACACACTCACCGCCATGGCCCAGGCCTACCCCGAGGTGCGCATTGAAGTGGTGCAGCGCGAACCGGAAACCGCGCTCTACGAAACGTGGGCGCGCGACTTTGACCTCGTGGTTGCCGAACAGTATCCCGGCCATGCAGCCCCGCTGCACCCCGAGCTCGACCGGGTAACGCTGACCACCGACGCCATTCGGCTCGCCGTCCCGCACGAGGGCGTGGCCGGCGGCATGGCGCGCCTGCTGGACGGACCCATCATCGGCATCCAGGACACCGCACGACTGCCGTGGGTCATGGAACCGCACGGGGCCGCGTCCCGCCATTGGGCCGAGCAAGCCTGCCGTCAGGCCGGTTTTGAGCCCGACGTCCGCTTTGAAACAGCCGATCTCCAGGCCCAGGTCAGGCTCATCGAGTCCGGCAACGCCGTGGGCCTCATGCCGGATCTCATGTGGACGGGACGACCGCCAGCACTGGCGCTGCTGGACCTGCCGGACCTGCCCCGCCGCACAGTGTTCACGTCGGCCCGCCTGGCCAGCCGCCTGCGCCCGGCGATCCTGGCGTGCAGGGAAATCCTGACCCAGGCGGCGGAGGGCATCGCCGCTGACGCCGAGGTGTGACATCACGCCCGGTCCACTTCGCCGAGGTGTGACATCACGCCCTGTCCACTTCACCGAGGTGTGAGATCACGCCCTGTCCCACAGGGCGTGATCTCACACCTCAGCAGGAAGAACAGTGAAAGTGCGACGGCGGATGGCTGATTTTAACGCGCCAGTTCCCTGATGACGGGGCCCAGCAGGCGGCGCAGTTGTTCGGGTTTCCTGCGCGCGGCCTCGCTCAGGAGCACCTGCTGCGGCCCTGTCTGACGCAGCCAGAATCCCTCCAGCGGCAGGATCACTAGGTTCAGCTCAAAGGGCGAAGCCTTTCGCCCCAGCTCCTTTTCAATGGACTGCACCAGCTTCGTCACAGCCAAGCCCTGAACCCTGAGGTTGGCTTGGAACTGCTTGAAGTACGCTTCGAAAGCATTGTCCGCTGCCGCCCCTGCAGACCCAAAGTACTTCTCAACCATGTCCCGGAACGCTGGCTCCCGGTCCTCGAGCGAAAAGTAGTCGATGGGTCCTCCTCGCGGAATAACTCGTGGGTCCGCCAGCAGTCCCGAGAACCACGCCGTCCACTCATCGCCCAGCAGGATGTCTAGATCAGGTCCGGTGACTGGAATGTGTTCGGGCACCTCCGGCACCAGCGGTGGAATGAAGAACGGCACCGTGGCCGGCAGCTTCAAAACGTCCCGAATATACAGGGCCACCGTGAGCGGCCACGACAGGTCCTCGCCCATCCGCCAACTTGCCGGCGCCCTCTTGCCCCAGATGTTCCCTACCCGTTGCATGTCCGCCCATCACCCTCGCCGCCGCTGTTTCGCCCAGCCTACGACCGCCGTCGAACTTTGACCATGGCACCCCCACCGTCGAGGTGTGAGTTGACGCCCTCTCTGGCCCTTAGGAGAGGGCGCCAACTCACACCTCGGCCAAAGTAATCGGGCGTGATTTCACATCTCGGGAGAAAGGCATCCCTCATTCCCAGCAGCGCATGCGACCATGGTTCCATGACAGTCGCAGCAGCCACTTCAGCACCCCCAGCGGTCTGGGATCCCGGCGGCTCCTATTCGCTGCAGCATACGCTGGGAATCCTGGCCCGCGGCCCCGGCGATCCCACCGTCGCACTGGCACCCGGCACTGCCTGGCTGGCCTTCAACACGCCCACCGGCCCGGCAACCCTGGGCATCACCCACCGCGGCACAGAGCTGCATGCACGGACTTGGGGGCCGGGCGCGGTACATGCGCTGGCCGGCGTCCCGGCGCTGCTTGGCACCTATGACGACTGGTCCCACTTCGACTCCCCCGCCTTTACCGAGTCGCTTCCCCGCCGCATTCGGGAAGCACGACGGCGGCACCCGGCACTGCGCCTGCCCGCCACCGGGCGCATGGTTGACGCGCTGGTGCCGGCCATCCTAGAGCAGAAGGTCACCGCGATTGAGGCCCAGCGCGGCTACGCCACGTTGTTGCGGAAGTTTGGCTCTGCGGCGCCCGGAGCGGGAATCGTCCCTGGCATCCCGGCCAACTTGCTCGTGGCCCCGACCCCGTCGCAGTGGGCGGCCATTCCCTCCTGGGAATGGCACAAGGCAGGTGTTGGACCACAGCGCTCGGCGACGGTGCAGCGGATGCTGCGGTCGTCGTCGGGCTTGGAGCGGTTAAGCCTGCTGCCTGCGGAAGAGGCAGGCCGAAAGCTGCAAAGCATCCCCGGAATTGGCGCCTGGACGGCGGCGGAGGTCACGCAGCGCACTCATGGCGACGCCGACCAGGTGGCGGTGGGTGACTACCATCTTGCAGCCTATGTTGGCTGGGCGCTGGCCGGGAAGCCGGTGGACGACGCCGGTATGCTGGAGCTGCTCGAACCATGGCACGGGCACCGGCAGCGCGTGGTGCGGATGCTGCAGCTGAGCGGTTTCCGCAAGCCGGCGTTCGGGCCGCGGATGACCATTCAGGACCATCGCGGGCACTGACCGGACGGCCACCATGTCCTGGCACAGCAGAATCAACGCATAATGGAGACATTCAACTTGGGCCGCGACACCTTGCATGGGACGCGCCAATGACCCGATCACAGAGGCGGACACACATGTTCCTCGGCATTGATGTAGGAACCGGAAGCAGTAAGGCCGTCCTGACGAATCCGGACGGCTCCATTGTTGGCACCGCCACCATCACCCACCAGGTGTCACTCCCCCGTCCCGGGTGGGCGGAATTCGATGCAGAAAACACGTGGTGGGAGGAGGTCATCAGCCTGTGCGGCGAGCTATTCGCAAGACACGATCCGGCCACGGTCGCCGGAGTCTCCATCAGCGGCATGGGGCCCTGCCTTGTCGTCACCGATGCCGACTTCACACCGCTTCGCCCGGCGATTCTCTATGGTGTGGACACCCGGGCGGAACGGCAGATCGAGGACCTGAACCGGGAATTCGGCGACGCCGCCATGTACGCCACCGGCGGCAAGGTCCTGTCGTCCCAGGCGGTGGGGCCCAAGCTTCGCTGGCTTGCCGATGAGGAGCCCGAAATTTTCGACGCGACCCGCTACTGGTTCAGCGCCAGCTCTTTTCTGACCGCCAAGCTCACCGGGGAATATATCCTGGACCACCATACGGCCAGCCAGTGCGACCCCCTGTACGACATCCACCGGCAGGACTGGATTCCCGAGCGCACGGACGCCATCGCCCGGCACATCCCCATGCCCCGGCTGGCTTGGTCCACCGACATTGTTGGCACCGTGACCGCCGGCGCCGCCGCCGTGACGGGAATCCCGGCGGGAACTCCCGTCTGCGCCGGCACCGTCGATGCCTGGGCCGAAGGTTACAGTGCCGGCGTCCGCCAGCCCGGGGACCTGATGCTGATGTATGGCTCCACCATGTTCTTTGTGCAGGTACTGGAGGCCTTCCATTCACACCGCCAGCTGTGGACCACCGCAGGAGTGGAACAGGGAACACTGACTCTTGCCGGCGGAATGTCGACCTCCGGAAGCCTTATCACCTGGCTGGCACACCTGTTCGGCGACGTCCCCATGGAAACACTCATGGAAGAAGCCCTGGCGGCCGGCCCCGGCGCTGACGGACTGCTGATACTGCCCTACTTTGCGGGGGAACGCTCACCGATTCTTGACCCTGATGCCCGCGGCACCATCATTGGCCTCACCCTCCGGCACGGCCGCGGGCACCTGGTCCGGGCTGCCCTGGAAGGCATCGCCTTCGGTCTGCGCCAGAGCCTGGAACTTTTTGAAAGTTCGGGCCAGCCCATCCAGCGGATTCTGGCAGTGGGCGGCGGTACGCAGGGGACGTTGTGGACCCAGCTGGTTAGCGACATTCTGGGGCGGCCCCAGATCATTCCAGAGCAGACCATTGGTGCAAGCTACGGGGATGCGCTCATGGCGGCCATCGCCACCGGAGCCGTCCCGCCGGAGACCGACTGGACGCGCATGGCGCGCGTGGTTGAACCGGATCCGGCCTCGGCGCCACTGTACGACACCTTGTATGACAACTATTGCCGGCTGTATCCGGCCACAGGCGGGCACATGCATGCTCTGGCGCGGATCCAGCGGGACGGCACCTAAGCGCTGATTTGTTGCGGACCTGGCGGCAGCCTCTTAGGCTGCCGCCACCTGCACGAGATCCAAAATGGCCTTCGCCGTCCGGACATCGGTCACAAGGCGCCGGAAGTATCTGGCGTTTGCCCCTCCAACAATGCTTCGTGCCTTTTCCGTGCCCACCGCAATGCCCACGGAACAGGGGATTGAACGTAGCAGGGCCGGCGGGGTGGCGATCATATTTTCGCTGCCCGGGAAGTGTATTTCCGCACCGTCGGCGTCAAAAAAGTTCAGGCAGATGTCCCCCGCTGCCCGTGACAGCGAGTCGTTGTCTTTCGGGATGAAGCGGGAGATCGAGCTCCGGGTCGTCGGAGGGGCGCCGATGCCCAGCAAGGCACCTTTCGCCGATTCCCAAAGCCGCTGGATCCGCTGGAAGTCGGGGTCGTTCTGGAGCAGCGCAAACATTTCCGGTGACGGCAGCGCCTGGGTCCACAGAAACGCCGGGCGTGCACCTGTCTGCTCCGCAATGGAGCGTGCAATCTCGTTCGTCTGGTACCACGGCTCCGGTTCTGTCTGCCCACCCACGGTGGGGACAACTATCACACCGGGCAGTTTGGGCAGCGGCGCCCCTGCCAGCTCATAGATGGTGCGGCCGGAGGAAGCCAGCAAAATGTCGCCGGGGGCCAGCTCCATGTCCCGCATGGCCTCGCCCACCAACGGTGCAAGGCCCGCACCCAGGCGGCCGGACTGGTCAGCATCCGCAAGGTAAACCTTTTCCAGGCCGAGGGCTTCAGCCAGCTCCGCGGCCAGCGACTCCGTCACCGCCCTGGAAGGGTGAATTACCTCAATTTTGACCATGCCAACGCGTCTCGCCTCCTGCAGGAGCCTGCTGACGGTGGGGCGTGAGACCTTCATGACTTCAGCAATCCGGGCCTGGTTCACGTCTTCCAGGTAGTACATGTGGGCAGCCTGATACAGCGTTTCCACCGGGAACCGGCTCAAGGCGCCGCCTTGGGCGGCGGCAGTTTCAGTCGCCAATTGCACATTCTCCCTGGTTGCATTTGTGGTCTGCCCCACGGCGGACCTGTTCCCATGGTAGCCCGAAGCAGGCGTTCGTGTGAACAAAATTTCACGATTCCCACGTTGTGAAATTATGTTCTTGACATTTGTTCAGGATGTCTTCACACTTGAGTCATTGAGCTACATCACACTTCCACTGGAGGAAACAATGACCACCACCGCTGCTGAAACTGTTCCCACATCCACCGCCGTCCCTGCAACTATGCAGGCAGTCGTCGTCCACGGACCCGAAAACTACGTGATGGAAACCCTGCCGGTTCCCGTCCCGGGACCGGGCGAACTGCTGATCAAGGTTGAGGCCGTCGGCGTCTGCGCCAGCGACCTCAAGTGCTACCATGGTGCACCGAAGTTCTGGGGCGACGAGAACCGCCCCGCCTGGGCACAGACCGGAGTCACCCCCGGGCACGAGTTCATTGGAACCGTTGTTCTCGGCGATGGGAAGGGCCTCGCCCATCACGGCTTGGAAATGGGCGACCGTATTGCCTGCGAGCAGATCGTTCCCTGTGGCGAGTGCCGCTACTGCGTCCGCGGCCAGTACTGGATGTGCGGCCCCCACGACATGTTCGGCTTCCGCAACTACAACGGCGCCATGGCCGAATACGTGCTGGTCCCCATGAAGGCATTGACCCACAAGGTCTCCCACGATCTCCCACCGGCCCACGCCGCCTTCGCCGAACCGCTCTCCTGCTCACTGCACGCAGTGGAACGCGCAGAGATCAAGTTCAACGACGTCGTTGTTATTGCAGGCTGCGGCCCGATCGGCCTTGGCATGGTTGCTGGCGCCAAGGCCAAGAATCCGATGAAGGTCATCGCCCTGGACATGTCAGACGACAAGCTCGCCCTCGCCACCAAGTGCGGCGCCGACATGGTCATCAACATTGCCCGCGAAGATGCCGTCCAGATCATCAAGGACATGACCGACGGCTACGGCGCCGACGTCTACATCGAAGGAACCGGCCACCCCTCAGCTGTTGGCCAGGGCCTGAACTTGCTGGCCAAGCTCGGCACCTACGTTGAGTACTCGGTCTTCGGCTCGGATGTCACGGTCGACTGGTCGATCATCAGCGACGACAAGGAGCTCGACGTCCGCGGCGCGCACCTCGGCCCGCACTGCTGGCCCGCCGCCATCAAGATGATCGAATCAGGCATCCTACCCCTGGATGAAATCTGCACCGACCAGTTCCCCCTGGACAAGTTCCAGGACGCGCTGGACCTTGTCGGCGACACCGCAGGCGCTTCCGTGAAGGTGTCCATCGTTCCCGGCTTTGTGAAGTAACCGCCCACGTTCACACCCACCTGGCCACCCCTCTCCCCAAAACAAAGGCGTTTTATACCATGACTTCATACACCCGCACCCCGGAAAAGGCGCCGGATACCTGGCTCGATCGGATCGGCATCCCGCAGTCGCTGCGCTGGGGGTTCATCGCAGTCTTGGTCTTCATGACAGGCAACGGCGTTGAATCCAACTTCATCTCCCCGCACATGGCCGAGGCGCTCGGCAGCCAAGCTGCGTTGGTTCCCACCATCATCACCCTGTACGGGGTGGCTGTCATGGTTGCGTCCTACCTTTCAGGCGCCTTGTCGGACCTGGTCGGGCCGCGCAAGGTCATGGCTCTGGGCTTCGTGCTCTGGGTGGTCTTTGAAGTCTTGTTCCTGCTGAGCCTGGGCACAGGCTCAGCAGTGGCAATCTTCGCCAGCTACTTCTTCCGTGGCCTGGGCTATCCCTTGTTCGCGTTCGCCTTCCTGGTGTGGGTCAACAATGTGGTGCCAGTCAAGCGCAAGGGCACCGCCGTCGGCTGGTTCTATGTCATGTTCACAGGCGGCCTACCCACCTTTGGTTCACTGTTCGCACTGTTCGCCATCCCCGGCTTCGGCGGCGGCGCCTCAGGCGAAACCAAAACCCTGTGGGCTTCGATTGCCTTGGTGACGATTGGCTTTGCCATTGTCTGGTTCGGTGTGAAGGAGCCGAGCGGCTCCCAGCGGCAGGCCCCGGCCCATGAGTCCACGGCCCAGGTCCTCACCGGCGGCGTCCGACTCCTGGCCAGCGAACCGCGTGTCCTGGCAGGCTTTGTGGTCCGCCTGATCAACACCGCACCGCAGTACGGCATGTTTGTCATCCTGCCCGCCGTCATCGGCGGCCAGCTCGGCTGGACCCAAACCCAATGGCTCATGATGACAGTGATCGTGTACGCCTCCAACATCGCCTTCAACGCCGTCTTCGGCGCCATCGGCGACAGGTGGGGGTGGCTGCGCACCGTTCGCTGGTTCGGCATCGCAGGCTCCGCACTCGGCCTGCTCGCCTGGTGGTACGTGCCGCACCTGGTGGCACCCGGCTCCGAATGGGGCTACTGGCTGTCAGTCCTTGCCGGCGTCGTCTTCGGCATCCTACTCGCTGGCTTCGTGCCCATGGGTGCGATCATGCCCGCACTGACCCCGAGGCACCAGGGCGCGGCCATGGCCATGTACACCACCGCAGCCGGAGGTGCCGCATTCCTCGGTGCCGCCGTCGTCGCGATCGTCCTGCCCTGGGGCGGGAACACCGGCGTCGTCTGGGCCTTCGTGGCCCTCTACGGGGTGGCATTCGCCCTGACGCACTTCCTCAAGGTGCCCGAGGACGCGGCCCGCGGCCGCCAGCACTGAGCACACCTTTCCTAACAAGATCCCTGGAGCAGCAATGACCAAGATATTCAATTCACCGGCAGATTTTTCGGATGACCAGTTTGAAGGCTTCCTTGACATCTATGCGGACCGCCTGCGCGGAGTTGCCGGCGGTGCCGTAGCCCTGCGCACCGGCGAACCTCAGGTGGCTGTGGTCATTGGCGGCGGTTCCGGACACTACCCGGCATTCGCCGGACTCGTGGGCACTGGCTTTGCCACCGGCGCTGTCGTGGGGAACATCTTCACCTCCCCGTCGGCAGCCCAGGTGTACTCGGTGGCCAAGGCTGCCAACCAGGGGCAGGGCGTGGTGCTGAGCTTCGGCAACTACGCCGGTGACACCATGAACTTCGGCATTGCGGCCGAGCGCCTCCGGAAGGAAGGCATCGACACCCGCATTGTGGTTGTCACCGACGACATTGCTTCCTCCGATGACGAGAAAAAGCGCCGCGGCATTGCCGGCGACTTCACCGTGTTCAAGGTCATGGGAGCCGCGGCTGCCGCCGGACTCGACCTGGGCGGCGTGGAGCGTGCTGGCCGTGCCGCAAACTCAGCCACACGCACCCTGGGTGTTGCATTCTCCGGCTGCACCATGCCCGGCGCGGACAATCCGCTCTTCGAGGTTCCGGAGGGGCACCTCGGCCTGGGCCTGGGCATCCACGGCGAGCCCGGCATCAGCGACGAGCCCATGCCCACGGCATCCGCACTCGCTGACATGCTGGTCGACAAGCTCCTCGTCTCCGCGCCCGCAGGGGCCGGCAACAAGGTCGGTGTGATCCTCAACGGTTTGGGCACCACCAAGTATGAGGAGCTGTTCCTGCTTTGGGGTCCGGTATCCAAGCGTCTGCGCGACGCCGGCCTGGAACTGGTGGACGTCGAAGTGGGCGAGCTGGTGACAAGCCTTGACATGGGCGGCACCTCACTGACACTCATGTGGCTAGATGAAGAGTTGGAAACGTTCTGGAAGGCTGACGCTTACACACCCGCATACCGTAAGCAGGCCGCCCCCGTTGCCGCCCTGGAGAGCTTCCAGGACGGCGCCGAGGCAGAACTGGAGGCGGCCGTGGCCCCGGAATACTCCGAGGCCTCCGCACAGCTGGCCGGCGCAGTCGTCGCCGGCCTGGAAATCATGGCATCCACCCTGCACGAGCACGAACAGCGCCTGGGCGACATTGATGCAGTGGCGGGCGACGGCGACCACGGCCGCGGCATGGTCAAGGGCGTCGACGCTGCACTCCAGACAGCAACCGCCGCCTCCGAGGGTGGTGCGGGCGCAGCCTGGGTGCTGCAGCGCGCGGGCCAGGCCTGGGCCGAAAAGGCCGGCGGCACCTCCGGTGTCCTGTGGGGCGCAGCCCTCGAGGCGGCCGGTACCTCGCTGGAAAACAACCGCGCCAGCTACACCCCGGCGGACTTTGTGGCGGCGGCGCACGCCTTCGCCGATGCCATCATCGAGCTGGGCCGCGCCACCATCGGCGACAAGACCCTCGTTGATGCGCTGCTGCCCTTCACGGAATCATTGGCCACCGCAGTCACCGCCGGCGCAGACTTCGCCGGCTCCTGGCAAGCCGCCGCCGCTGTGGCCGTCGAGCAGGCAGCAGCGACCGCAGCACTGAGCCCGAAGCTGGGACGTGCCCGCCCTCTGGCAGCGAAGTCCATTGGCACCCCCGACGCCGGCGCCACCTCGCTGGCACTGTTGGTCACCGCATTGGCGGACCTGCCTGCAAAATAGCAGCCGGCCCCATTCCACACACCACAAGCTTTAAGGAACCCACCATGAACAAGAACTTGCGCGTCGTCATCGGCTGCGATGAAGCCGGCGTTGAATACAAGGAAATCATCAAGAAGGACCTGGCTGCCAACGGCCTCGTCGCCGAAATCATCGACGTTGGTGTAGATCCCAACGATACGACCGCTTACCCCCACATTGCCGTCAACGCCGCGAAGCTCGTGGCCGACGGATCCGCCGACAGGGCCATCCTGTTCTGCGGCACCGGCCTCGGCGTTGCCATTGCCGCCAACAAGATCAAGGGCATCCGTGCTGTCACGGCCCACGACTCCTTCTCCGTGGAGCGCTCCGTTCTGAGCAACAACGCACAGGTCCTGTGCATGGGCCAGCGCGTCATCGGTGTGGAGCTTGCCCGCCGCCTCGCCGGCGAGTGGCTCGGATACACCTTTGATGAGTCCAGCGCCTCGGCCGAAAAAGTCGACGCCATCTGCGGCTACGAGGAGTAGGCAATGAGCCAGGAATTTGCTGGACGCACCGTCGTTGTCACCGGCGCCGCCAGCGGCATCGGAAACTCCGTGGCCCGGCACTTTGCGGAGCGCGGCGCCCAAGTGTTCGGCGTGGACCTCAGTGAATCGATCCACGAAGAAATGGCCAGACTCCCCGGCAGCGGACACCAGGGCATCGCCCAGGACCTGACCGCTGCGGCTGCCGGCACCGAAACCATCGGCCAAGTGGTGGCGGCCGCCGGAAAGGTTGACATCCTGGTCAACTCAGCCGGCATCGTCCTGTTAGACAAGGCCCTTGAACTGAGCGAACAAAAATGGGATGCCACGCTTGCCGTGAACCTCACCGCCAGCTTCAAGATGGCACAGGCGGCCGGCCACGCCATGACAGAAGCCAGATACGGCCGCATCATCAATCTGGCCTCCCAGGCCAGCGTGATCGGCCTGGACGAGCACGTGGCCTACTGCGCCAGCAAAGCGGCAATTGTCGGCATGACCAAGGTGCTATCCATGGAATGGGCGCAGCAGGGAGTGACCGTCAACGCAGTCTCCCCCACCGTCGTAGAGACGCCCCTTGGCAAGCTCGCCTGGGCCGGAGAGAAGGGAGAAGCCCTGAAGAAGCAGATCCCCACCGGCCGGTTTGCACAGCCCGAAGAGGTTGCCTCCCTGATCGCCTACCTTGCCGGCGAAAATGCCGGCATGATCACAGGTGAGAACATCCTGATCGACGGCGGCTACTCCAGCATCTGACCCTGGCCGGGGTGCGGGCTCCAGCTGCGCCCGCGGGAGTTCACACTGCGGGACGGCTTCCCGCCCGGGCCGCCGCATCGCCTAGGCTGATTCCATGAGCGAAATCATCAACCTTCAGGCCACCTTCATCCCCAACGAGGGCGAGTCCTTCCGCGTGAAGCTCGCCCTGGACATTGCCATTGAGCAGGTCGTCGAGGAAGCAGGCTGCATCCAGTACGAAATCACCGAGGAATCGAATGACAAGATCGTCCTGACCGAGCAGTGGGCGTCCAAGGAAGACCTGGATGCGCACAGCAAGGGCATCGCAGTGCAGGACCTCAACGAATCATTGAGCGCGCTGCTGGCCGAGCCGGTCAAGCTGGAACGCTCCTAAGCAGCCAGCAGCACCACGAACGTGTAAAAAGGAAGCCGATCCCGCTGTCGGATCCCGGAATTCCGGGGTCATAAAGCGGGATCGGCTTCATTTTTCACAGAGGACCTGCGTTACTCGGCGGCGGCGTCCTCGGCCTGCTTGGTCGCCACGGCTGCGTGGACTTCCTTCATGTCGAGAGCCTTGACGGCGTCGATGACGGAGTCCAGCTGGGTGCCGTTCAGCGCACCGGGCTGGGCGAAAACCAGCACCTTTTCGCGGAAGGCCATCAGCGTGGGGATGGAGGTGATGTTGGCTTCGGCGGCCAGCTGCTGCTGGGCTTCGGTGTCGACCTTGCCGAACACAATGTCGTCGTGCTTTTCGGAGGCAGCCTCAAAAGTGGGCGCAAATCGCACACAGGGCTGGCACCAGGCTGCCCAAAAATCAACGATCACGATGTCGTTGCCTTCGATGGTGGGTCCAAAAGATTCCGTGGTGATTTCAACTGTAGCCATGGCTCCTACGCTACTTGAGAGGCAGTGGCTTGGCGAGAAGTTTCGCTGAGCGCTTGAGCGCCGGCCCCGATCGGCGCCGGCCCACAGGCCCCGCCGCCACACCGTCCGGCACCCAACAGAAGCACGACGGCAACGCACCCAAGCCGGGCACGCCGCCGTCGTGCCTCACCCGGGAAAGCTACGCTGGGACAGGCTCGTGGGCCGTGAGGAACTTGCGCCCGCCAAAGATCACGGCGGCGCTGACCAGCACCATGGCTGCGGCCACAATGAAGGTCACGGATGCGGAGGAATGCTCGGCGATCTTGGCGGCCAGGAACGGCGCCAGGGCACCGCCCATCCAGCGCACAAAGTTGTAGCCGGCACTGGCCACGGGCCGGGGTGAATCGGACACCGCCATGGCCATTTCGGTGAAGAGGGTGTTGTTGATGCCCAGCAGCGCGCCGGA
Organism: Arthrobacter sp. PAMC 25486; assembly: GCF_000785535.1. Taxonomy (NCBI): domain Bacteria; kingdom Bacillati; phylum Actinomycetota; class Actinomycetes; order Micrococcales; family Micrococcaceae; genus Arthrobacter; species Arthrobacter sp. PAMC 25486. The sequence continues at coordinate 2,299,428 of NZ_CP007595.1, forward strand.
GACGATGGTCAGCACCACGATGGTCGTGACGGAATGCCCGGCGGCGAATGCCAAACCGGCGAGAATCACCATGAGGCCCAGCAGCGAACCCGTCAAGGCGCCGACCGCACCGAAGCGGCGCTGCACCATGGGGGCCACGAACACGGAGAAGACGGCCACAGCCACGCCCCAGCCAAAGAACACGGCGCCGATTCCGTAGGCGTCGAACCCGAGGATGAACGGCACGAATGCCAGGATGGTGAAGAAGCCGTAGTTGTAGAACAGGGCGCTGCCGGCCGTGGTCCGCAGGCCCTTGTGCCCCAAGGCGAGCAGGGGGTCTCGCAGGCGGGTCTTGACGGCGGGAACCGGGGTTTTGGGCAGCAGCACCATGACCAGGATGAACGCGATCGCCATGGCCGTTGCCGTGCCGAAGAACGGCGCACGCCACTGCCAGCCGCCCAGCAGCGCGCCCATGAGCGGGCCGAGCGAGAGGCCAAGACCCAGGGCAGCCTCGTAGAGGATGATGGCCGTGGCCGCACCGCCGGAGGCAACGCCCACCATGACGGCCAGCGACGTCGCCACGAACAGCGCGTTGCCCAGGCCCCAGCCGGCGCGGAAGCCCACCAACGCGTCCACCGTGTTCGCCATGCCCGACAGCGCGGAGAACACCACGATGATCCCCAGCCCGATCAGCAGGGTCTTCTTGCCGCCGATCCGTGAGGACACAAATCCGGTGACGAGCATTGCGATGGCTGTGACGAGGAAATAGCTGGTGAACAGCAGCGACACCTCGCTGGGCGTCGCCTCCAGATTCGCCGCAATGGCCGGCAGGATGGGGTCCACCAGGCCGATGCCCATGAACGCGAACACGGCCGCGAACGCCACCGCCCACACCGCCTTGGGCTGCCTGAGCATGGACTGTTTTTCGGTGTGGAGCTTCCCGCCCCTTTGGTGGTGCGTGTCCGTGGCGGCATTGGCCTGCACTGTTTCTCCTGTGATCGTTGTGTTGTTCTTCGGGGTGATGTTCGACGCCGGAGCGCACCTTTCGTCTCCGGCGCCGCCTTATTCTGTGGCTGGCCGGTGCGCCGATTTGTTGACCGTTGCGGGCTGGTTGGCGAGGGCGGCGTTGAGTTTGGCGATGGCGGGTATGGCCAGGTCGATGGCCTGGCGCTCTTCGCTACTGAGCGTCTCAAGGGCCTTGGCCATGGAGGCGTTGCGGCGGGTGTTGGCTTGTTGGAGTTGCACCCGGCCCTTTGCGGTCAGCCTTACCAGGACCACGCGGGCGTCCGTGGGGTCCGCAATGCGTTCCACGAGGCCTGCTGCTTCAAGCTTGATGACTTGTTCGGTGGCACTGGGAACGCGAATGCCGGCGTTGCGGGCGATGGCCCCGACACGCATGGGTTCCGCCGAGATCATGTTCAGGGTGCTCACGTGGCCGATGCTGAGCTCCCCCTCTGCATCCATGGACCGCACCAGGAACACTGCCTGGCGCAGAATGTCACGGTATCGGCCGGCAAGATTCTGAATCTTCTTCGTCATAATTAGGTAGCCTAACTATTAGGCTACCTAACAGTCAAGCTGTTGTGACGCACCAGCAGTTAACTTCATTGACACTCCGTGTTCGCCGCGAGGTGGCCTTTGGGTAACCAGGCTTCCCTACGCTCGTTGCGGCGCTTGCGCTGAATTCAATTCAGCTCGCCCCGAACACACAGCTCAGGCATTGAAGAGCTGCACACCGAATCGTCTTGAGGAACACCATGACCAGCCCCACCAAAGTTCGCGGCCTTCTTGGGCTAGCCACGGCCGCCGGTCTCGGCGCAGCACTCCTGGGTTTGTCCTTGGTGCCAGCCGCAGCCCAGGAACTGCCCGTCGATCCCAGCCATGCCAGCACGGGCCTGCGCTCCACGATCGCCATCCTGCCCGACACCCAGTTTTACTCCCGCTACGCTACGGAAGACGAGGGCCGGCAATACCAGATGCGTTTCGGCAATACACCCTTTGAATCTCAGACCAACTGGATTGTCGAGAACCAGGACAAGTACGGGATCGCCTTCACCGAGCACCTGGGCGACATCGTCGACCAGGCTGACAAGCCACAACAGTGGCAGGTGGCAAGTGACGCCATGGAGATCATGGAGGACGGCGGCGCCAACTACCAGGTGGTGGCCGGCAACCATGACGTCCACGCCAGCAATCCCTTCCTCACCTGGTTTCCGGAGTCACGGGACGCTCAGCAGAAAAGCTTTGGCGGCCGATCGCCGTCGGGCTTTGGCAGCTTCCACCGGGTCATCATGAACGGTGAGGAATTCCTGAGCCTGGGCCTGTCCTGGGACGCCTCGGATGCCGACATCGACTGGGCGCAGCAGGTCCTTGATGCGAACCCCGCGGTTCCCACCATTTTTACCTCGCACCAGCTCATCGACATCAACACCGACACCTCCGAGGCCGTGGAAACCGACTTCGGCACGAAGCTGTGGGACCGTCTAATCAGCACCAACCGCCAGATCTTCCTGACGTACAACGGCCACCACCACGGGGCCACGGAGCAGGTGAAGATGAACAACTTCGGCGAGCCTGTCATCCAGCAGCTGCTCGACTACCAAATGGCCTACCAGGGCGGCAACGGGTACATGGGGCTGGTGGAGTTCAACTTTACGAACAACGTGCTGACCCAGACGTCATTCTCCCCTTGGGTCCTGGAAAAACCCGCTGACACACTCACGGACATGGACACCGCGTTCCTGTACGGAGCCGGGGACAGTTACAGCATGGAGTTCGACTTCGCGAAGCGTTTTGCCTCCTTCGCACCGGACTTCGCCCCCTCAGGAACTGAGGTCCAGTCCTACAGCAGGTCCTTGCGCAACGACATCCGCGCCTTGTACACCGATCCCGTGTCGAAACCACTGGAGCTGCCTTCCGCAGCCACCGACTACCCCGAGGTGGACGGTACCGTGGCCCACTGGCGCATGGCACAGTCCGGCACGGCTGGCACCGCAGTACCCGAAGGCGGCACCGTCAAGGACCTCACGGGACTCAACGACTTCTCCCGCGCAGACCTCAATTCAGAGGGCCCTGTCCGTGACGCCGTTCTGGATGATGTGAAGTTCTCAGCCGACCACGCCGCTTATTCCTCTGATGCCGGCTCAGTCTGCTTTTCCAACACCAGCAAGCACACCGGCAGCGACGGCCAGCAAACCAACCGCATGAGCTACTTCCTGACTGCCGACGGCGCCCCGGTCAATGCAGAGAAGTTCAGCAACGGCTACACCATGGAAACGTTCATCAAAATCGACCCGTCCTGGACCGCCCAACAAAATGCCTGGATGACGTGGCTGGGCCGCGACGGTGTGCGCAAGGACCTGCCCGGCTATGGCGGCGGTGACGAGGAAGAGCCGCCCATGGCCGGCGCCATCTCCTCCCTCCGCGAGGTCCAGTGGGCCTTCACCGACACCTCCGATGCCCCGCGCGGCAACTCCAACTGGTCCAGCGACGTGGACGCCAACAAATGGTTGCACCTGGCCATCGTTGACGACCCTGCTGCCGGATCCGTGACACTGTTCGTGGACGGTGCCCCCGTGCTGCGCAATGTGCTGGACAAGCACGGCATCAACGGCTTTGCCGACATGTCATGGGTGCTGGGCGGCGGCTCCTACGACGGCGTCCGCGGCTCGGGCTTCCTCGGTTGCATCGGCGAGACCCGGATCGTGGACCATGCCCTGCCTGCCAGCCAGTGGCTGACGGCGCGTGCACCGCAGGCTGAACAACCCTCCCCCACGGCGGCTCCCACAGAGACTGCCGCACCCACGGCCACGGCGACTGCCACACCGCCCTCCGAATCCACGGCGCCGGCCCCTGTCGATCCACCCTCGCCGTCCACAACGGCCCCTGCCCCCACGGACCGTCCGGCCACCCCGCCGGCTCTGGAGCCGAGACCTACAACCGAGGCCGCGGCAGCACCACACACCGGCCCCGCCCGCACGGACAGCCCAGACGCCCCGGCCTCTCCGGACCAAACAGCCGTGGCAGCGGAAGGCAGCCTAGCCAACACCGGAGCCGGCGGTACCCCGCTGCTGTTCGGGGCGGGCACACTGCTGCTCACGGGCGCAGCCCTGCTGGCGCTGCACCGGCGCAAGGGAGCACGCGCCTAACAGCTCACCAGCCCCAGACGGCGGTACCCGCGGGGGATTCCCACCCGGGTACCGCCGTCGTTCGTTGCGAGAAACGGCCGCGACACCGCCTTGCCTTCATGGACTCTTCGGCGGCTGGACACATGCAGTTCACAGGCGATTCACCTCTTGCGTGCATGCTGGCGGTGTTGACTAACGAATCAAGGAAGCAGCGATGACTTTCACACAAGGAGATCCCATGGCACGTCCCATTCACCACCGAGCCTTCATTGACCCCGAGAACCACCAGGTGTGGCCGGTTCTGGCAAAGAACGATCCGGTGGCCCTGATCAACGACCGCGGCTGGCGACTGTCGGGCCGGGTTGAGACACTTTCCCACGACCGTCAATGTTTATGGATCCAACTTGACTCCGGCATGGGCCGCCAGCTGATCCACCATCAAGACGGTTTTGTGCTGGAGCATACTGCCCATTAGCTCGCCGGCTGCACACTGGGCCCGGAATTAACCCGGAACCGAGAATGCCCGAACCCGTGACGGGTTCGGGCATTCTCGTTTGGCTGCTTGGGGCGCGCAGGCCAGGCCCGTCAGCGCTTGGACTTGCGGTATCCGGCCTTCACAGCTGCAGTCTCGGTGGCGAAGCACTGCTCCGGGGTTGTCTTGTCGTAGAAGGCCTGCCCCCGCAGGTGGTAGATCTTGCTGGGGGCGTTGCCCTTGATGGGAGCCCAGGAGGGGCAGTTCCACTTGCTCACAGGCTTGGTCACGGATGGCTTCGGCGTCGGTTTCGGGGCAACGACCTTTACCGCCTTGGCAGTCGTGGCAGAGCCCTTATAGCCGCCCTGGGCAGCCAGCTGCACGGACCACTTTCCCGAAACAGTCGCCGCCGTGGCCGACTTGAAATAACCGGTGGAGCTGGTCTTCATGGTCTTGACCAGCTTCTTCGGCGCGGCGCCGTCCGGATCAAAATATACCTTCACCGTGAGGGCACCCGTCTTGACCCAAGACTTGCCCGACGCACGCTGCACCTGGCCCGAATACGTAACACTCTTGCCCTTGACCACACTCGCCGGAGCCACCGCGAAACTGGCAATGCGAGTCGTGGTGGTTGCTGCGGCCTGGGCAGCAACCGGAGCCACCAGCATGGGCAGCATGACGGCACAAGCTGTCAGGACAACAAGCAGGAAACGACGCAGGCTTCGCGAGCCGTGGTGCATGGAAACGTTCAAACTTTCCCCCACTTGGTAACGGCCGGTTGTCCCGGCGGACGAATGCTTTCCTGAAAAACTACAGCCTACCGAAGATTAATCTTCGGGGCCGATCATTGACACAAACTCCTGCGCCTCAGCCACCCCAATGTCGGCGTGGTCCCGCAGAAGGCGAGCTGCGCCGTCGTAATTTCCGGCCAAGGCAAGCTGTCGGATCTGCGCATAAATCTCCGCATTCAGACGTGTGCTGGCAACCTCTCGGACCTCATCGCCCTGCGAGACGATCGCCCGGTAGCGGTAGGCGTTGGGAACGGCGGCCTTTATGGGAGGGGCGGCCTTCATGATGTCCTCGACTGTCAGCGGGGCATCGTTGGACGGAAGGACGGGCTCCGGAAGCGGCTCGGGCGTCGGCTGCGGAAACTCAGCAAGAGCAGCGACAGCCGCAGCGGAATCGCCCAGTCCCATATGGGTGGCCTTGCGATATTCCTTCACGGCGTTCAACACCTGGTGCTGTGCGATCAGGGCGTAGACACGCTGGTGGGTTTCAGGAGTGAGGCGTGCACTGGCTTCCTGGGCGGTTTCCCGTGTGATCTGCCGGTTGCCGCGCGGAGCCTTGACAGGCGCCCCGGCCTGGTCGATTCCCGGCTCCGTAGTTTGGGCGGCCTGATTGCGGCGCCCCAGTAGGCGGGCACCCACCACCACGACGACGACAATAACCAGCACAATAATCAGCGGCACTACATATTCCATGCCTTAACTGTAGTTCGCCTGAGCGGCCAACAGTTTGCGGGCATCCGTTGGCACCTGAATTGCGTGGACGGGTGCGCCGAAAACCAAGAAAACCCGGAACCACTATGCGTGGTTCCGGGTTTCCCGTTGGTGGCAGATACTGGATTCGAACCAGTGAAGGCGTTGCCAGCTGATTTACAGTCAGCCCCCTTTGGCCACTCGGGTAATCTGCCAAGGCCAGCGTCACCCAAACTCGGGCTTAGCTTTTCGCCTCCAACATGTGGAAGCAGTAAAACAATACTAGGAATTCGCCCAAGAATCGAATCGAGGTTTTTTGGGAGGGGCACGTTGGCCAAATTCCGGGCATTTTCTGGTTCATGGCGTACTCCCAGCAGGCTTCACTTGGCTGCCCCACCCCTGCTAAACCGACTCGGGGTCTCCCTGAATGTGCCGAATCAGCTGCTTCTCCAGGAAACTCGCTTGTTCGGGCGTGACTTGCGCCAACTCAACGGCCCGGGCCATGTCTTCATGGACACCGGCAATCCTAGACGATACCGAGTTTGGCGGGGATCCAATGATGCTGGCCGATTCCAGGCCGAGCGTCGATCCGCCAATCAACCCCGAACCGCTCAGGACGGTAACGGCAGCCAACGTGACGGCTGCAACGGCGGTTCCCACGGTCTTGCGTCCGTGATGCGTGCCCGGTTCGGGTGCGGGTGTGTTTTCCAAGGTGCTCATGGGTCCTCCTGATGTGGCGGTCTCAACACCAACTACAGTGCCAAACCCGCCTGTGCACCCGCCCCATGAAGCCTCAGAGGACTCTGTGAGCACCCGCTTAGATCCCTGGCGCTAGCACCTACCAGCCACCCCTAAATCTCGCTTCGCTCGCTTTGGGGCCCCTGGCGCTACGCTTAGAGGGAGACCAATCGATCTAACTTTTTGAGTATGTGGAGGAATCATGGCCAGCGAGTCAACGTTCGACGTCGTTAGTAAAGTCGACAAGCAAGAGGTCGCCAATGCGTTGCACCAGACCCAGAAGGAAGTTGCACAGCGCTACGACTTCAAGGGAATCGGTGCCGAGATTGATTTCAGCGGCGAGAAGATCCTGCTGAAGGCCAACTCGGAAGAGCGTGTCTTGGCGGTCATGGACGTGTTCGAATCCAAGCTGATCAAGCGCGGCATCTCCCTGAAGTCCTTGGACGCTGGCGAGCCCTACGCTTCAGGCAAGGAGTACCGCCAGGAAGCTGAGATCAAGGAAGGCATCGCGCAGGACGTCGCCAAAAAGATCAATAAGCTCATCCGCGACGAGGGCCCCAAGGGCGTGAAGTCGACCATTCAGGGCGATGAGCTGCGCGTGAGTTCCAAGAGCCGCGATGATCTTCAGGAAGTCATGAACATGCTGCGCAAGTTTGAGGATACAGACCTGCAGTTCGTCAACCTGCGCTAATCCCCAACTCCGTGGGCCCACCCAGCGTGTAGCCCGTCCTTGGCATGGTTGCGCTAAAAAGCGTCTGCCGCTGGAATTCCCTGGAAACTCTGGGAAAACTTTCAGCCGGCAGGCGCTTTTTTCTCTTGCCCGGCTGCAGCTGCGGGCATAGTCTTCCCTATATCCATCCGACGCCAGCCGTCGTCCGCGAATCACCCTTGGAGCTGCCATGAACACCCAAAACATCCCTGCTGGCGCGCCTTGCTGGATCGACTTGATGACCTCTGACATGAACAAGTCACGCGATTTTTACACGGCCCTTTTCGGCTGGAGCTACGAAACCGGAGATGAGGAAAAGTATGGCGGCTACACCATGGCGTACAAGGACGGAAAGAGCGTTGCCGGGCTGATGCAGAGCGGACAGGACGCTGGCGGACAGCCCGACATATGGAGCACCTACCTGCGCGTCGATGACATGGCAGCATCCATGGCGGCAGCCAAAAATGCGGGCGCCATGGCCTATATGGAGCCCATGGATGTTCCGGAGCAGGGCAGCATGGCCATGATTGGGGATCCCAGTGGCGCTGCTGTGGGCTTGTGGCAGTTTGGCGGACACACAGGATTCCAGGCCCATGAGGAGAATGGCGCCGCAGCCTGGCATGAGCTCCACAGCAAGGACTATCGGGCCGCGGTCAGCTTCTACAGGGACGTCTTTGGCGTGGAGACCTCCGTCATGAGCGACACCGACGAGTTCCGTTACACCAACATGGTCTTCGGCGGCAAGGAGCTCGCCGGCATCATGGACGCCAGCCAGTGGCTGCCGGATGAGTCGCCCTCCAGCTGGCAGGTGTACTTCCAGACGGACGACGTCGATGCCACCATCGCGAAGGCGCTCACCCTGGGTGCCACCATCATCAACTCCGCCGAGGATTCCCCTTACGGCCGGATTGCCGGGCTCACCGACTGCACCGGGGCCATGTTCAAGCTCGTCCAACCCCAATCCTGACCGTGCCAGGCCGGCCACAGGCCGCTGTCCGGGCCGTCGGGCGCTGATTCGAAAAAATGCCGCTCACAATGCCTCACGCCGCTAATATGTCAACGGCAGGGGGCATTATGGGCGGCTTTTCGGCTCTTGTGATTCTTTCGTGGGTGCTTCAGTCTGGGACCCACCATCCCGGCTGGCAGCGTTCAAGCCGTTTTCGCCCTGGCTGTCTTCGGCAGGGTCGCAGAGCACCCGTCCTGGTCTTGCCGACGTTCCTTGACAGGCCGGATCATTCGATCCCCGAGGCTCCGCCGGGGTTTGACTGGAGACTACGCGCCGAGAATGGGCCACACTCGCAGCATTCCGACCGTGTTTCGTCGAAAATGGTGCAGGCTCGCGAGAAGGGCGCAACTTCGACGGCATCTCACGTGTTCGGGTCATTCTCGGCGAAACAAGAAGCCACACGCTACGGCCCAGGGTCATTCTCGGCGAAACAAGAAGCCACACGCTACGGCCCAGGGGCATTCTCGACGAAGCACACCCCCTCCGGCACGAGTTTCCCGCACCCCTGCACAAGGAAACAGGGCCGATGTCCGGTACCTGAGCGATGGATCGCCACAACAGCCCGCCAGCTGAGCCAAAAGGGTATGAAGACGTGACGGTCCGATGGCGAACCCACCCATGGAAGAGCCACAAGAGCCGCTTTTTCGGCAGGAATCAGCTGCCCGGCTCCACCAGACCGGTGTCGTAGGCCAGCACCACGGCCTGCACCCGGTCGCGCAGTCCCAGTTTCGCCAGAATCTTGCTGACGTGCGTCTTGACGGTCTGCTGGGCGATGAACAACTCAGCCGCGATCTCCTGGTTGGAGAACCCCCGCCCAATCAGCGTCATGACCTCAAGTTCACGCTCCGTGAGCCCTTCCAACGGCTCCCTCGACAGCATGGGCCGGGCAGCTGACTGCGCAAATTGTTCAATGAGCCGCCTCGTGACGGAGGGCGCCAGCAGTGCCTCCCCCGCAGCAACAACACGCACGGCCGTCAACAGTTCATCGGCGAGCGCATCCTTCAGCAGGAAGCCGCTGGCCCCCAACCGCAGGGCGTCGTACACATAGTCGTCAACGTCAAAGGTGGTCAGCATCAGCACGTGCGTGGACCTGACACCGCTTTCGGGGGTGCCCGCAAGAATCAGCCGGGCCGCTTCCAGTCCGTCCATGACGGGCATGCGCACATCCATCAACACCACATCGGGTTGGTGTTCGGAAGCCATGTCCACGGCAACGGCGCCGTTTTCTGCCTGCCCCACCACAACGATGTCGTCCTGTGCACCCAGCAACGCAGCAAATCCCTCACGGACCATGGCCTGGTCGTCAACCACCAACACCCTGATGCTCATGAGCCTCCCCGCCCGTTACTCGTCTTGTTCACAGCGCTCAGGGGCAGCGTGGCTGTGACTGAAAATCCGCCGTCGGACATGGGAACGCACACAACGGAACCGCCCACAATGGTGGCCCGCTCGCGCATGCCGATTAGCCCCTGGCCGAGGTGCTGTCCGCGATCCAGCTGCGCCATCACCGCACCCACGGCCGAGCTGGAGTTGACCACCGATATGGTGAGTTGCCCGCCGATGATGACAAAATCCGTATGGACGGTTGCCCCCGGCGCATGCCTAATGACGTTGCTGAGTGCCTCCTGCACAATCCGGTAGGTGGTCAGTGCGATGACCTCGCCGATGTCGTGATTGACGATGTCGGACAGCTCGGGTTCGGTGATCTGCACACCTGCCGATCGGGCTGAGGCGAAGAGCTGTGGCAGGTCTGCCAGTCCGGGCTGCGGACCCAGCTCGCGGCCGGCTTCGGTGTTGCGCAGGGAGCCCAGCATGCTGCGCATCTCGGTCATGGCGCGGCGGGAGTTCGCGGCGATGTCATCAAATTCCTGCTTCAGTTCATCGCTGAGGCCGGGGTGTCGGTAGCTGGCGGTGGTTGCCTGCACCACCACAACGGACATGCCGTGGGCCACCACATCGTGGAGTTCCCGGGCAATGCGTGTGCGTTCCTCGGCCAGCCGGCGTCGGGACTGCTGTTCGGCGCTGACAGAGCGTTCAGCAGCCAATTCGACTCTCAGGTGCTGCCATTGCTGCGCCACGACGGCCGCCACCATGAGGCCGCCCGAGACTGCCGCGAAGATGACCACATTGATTTGGGCGCCTTCCGACTGGCCGCCGGGCATGGTGACGTAGTTCGAGAGCACGCCAACCACCACGCTGGCCAGCCATGCACCGGCGGACACCATCCAGTGCGCCCGCAGCCCCGCCACGCAGATCACGAAGACCTGGGTGATCATGGCAACGACGCTGAACGGCATGGGGGCCGCCCCCACCGGCTGCGACACCAGCGGCATGACAGCCATCGGCACTAGTGACACCAGGGTGCCTGCCACCGGCCGCGCGGCGGTCAGGCCCAGGGAGGCTGAATGCAGGATGGCCATTCCCAGCGCAAAGGGCAGTGCCATATGGTACAAATTCATGTTCAGCGGGGCGCCCACCGCCAACAGCGCAATGCAGACGGCGGCCGTGCCCAGCCACACCCAGCTGAGCCCCTTCAACCGCCACAAGGTCACGGTGGTGAAGGGTGCCGGTGTTTCTGCGGCGTCGGCCTTTGCATCCATAGGAGTCTGACCCTTAGCTATTTGCGTACCCGTCAAAATCTGCTTCGGCGGTGGGGCCGTCGGCGTCAAGGCCGCTCAGCCCACCGGCCGGAGTCCCCTGCCAGCTCTGGATCTGCCAGCCACCGGGGGCGTTGCTTCCCGTAGGTTCTCCCTCCAGGGTGACGATGCCCGTGTTGGAAAGATCGTGGTATTTCGAGTCGCTCCAGTCGATGTTGATGCCCCTGTGCCCTGCCCAAAAGCGGATCATGGCACCGTGGCTGACCATCGCCACAGACTCGTGCGCGGCGGCCTCCGCCACCACGGCATCGAAGCGTTCCAGCACCTCGAACCCGTTGTCGGCGCCGGGCATGCGCGCCGACAGGTCGCCCTTCAGCCATGACATGAGCGCCCCCAGATACGCCTTGACGGAGTCCGGATCGCCCTTCATTTCAAGGTCTCCGGCGCTGATCTCACGCAGGCCGTCGCGGACCACCGGGGCAAGCTGGCGCTCGGCCGCGAGCGGGCCGGCCGTCAGTGCGGTGCGGGTCAGATTTGAGATGTACAGGGCATCAATATTCTGATCGGCCACGGCACCGGGGACTGCGGCAGCCTGCAATTCGCCCAGCGGCGTCAGGCCCGGCCCGGGAACGGCAGTGTCCAGGAGACTACGAACATTGTTGGGAGTTTGGCCGTGTCTAATCAAAATCAGTCGCATGGTTCCATTCTGTCCTACTTGTCGTCTGGGTAAGTGCCGCAAGCTCCAAAGGACGACGACGGCCCTCACCACTTCCGCGGCAGCTCCCTTGCGCTTCGGTCATGTCCGCTGCACTGATATCGGGTGGCCTGCCGTGCGACATCCGCTTCGCCTCGGGCTGGTAGGCGGCGGACAGCCCGGCCCCACGTTTAAACGCGGCATCACATAACTGCGTGTTTTTGCGAACGCCGCATCACTTCCTGCTGATTCAGCCGGTCAGGGGTTAAGAGTTCATTTTCAGGGGTTATGGGTTCAGAAGGTTCAACCAGCGAAAGTGGGTCCAGCCCGCTCCCACAGCCTGCGGGAACCGCGAAAATGGCTCCAGCTCGCAATATAGGCATATCGTGTGGCTCTTGTGGCTGTTGTGGCTGTTCGGTGGGTGGGTTCACCGTCACGCTTTCAGTCCCTCGCACTGGTAATGGGCTGCTGGGTGAATCACCGCTCAGGTACCGGCGACCGTCTCCGTTTCCTTTCCCCGCTTCCTTTCCCCGCTTCTTTTCCCCGCTTCCTTTCGCAGGGGTACTGGAAACTCGTGCCGGAGGGTGTGTGTTTCGCCGAGAATGGCCCTGAGCCGTATTGTGTGGCATCCTGTTTCGCCGAGAATGGGTCCAACCCGTGACCTGGCGTCAAAGATGCGCCCTTCTCGCGAGCCTGAACCATTTTCGGCGAAACAGGTTCAGATCTATGCGGGTTTGGCCCCTTCTCGGCCCGCATTTACCTCTCAACCCCGGCGGAGCCGCTGGGATCGAATGATCCGGCATGTCACACAACGTCGGGGATACCAGGATGGCGCGCCCCTCCTCCCTGGTCGAAGACAGCTCCTGCAACAACGGCTTGAAACCTGACAGCCGGGATGGTGCGTGTCCGGCTCAGCCACCCACGGAAGACACACACGAGCGTATCTTGTGGGTCGTTTCGCGAGCCAGCGGCATTTTCGGCACATCACGGCACCGGATGGCGGGCGTCATAGCGCAGGAAACCGCGTTGCCATGCAGCCAACCCCCACACGGCGCCAATGCAGATCAGTCCCCCAATGACTGCTGCCCAGCCCTCACCCCTCCACTGCCCCACGGAACCGGAGAACACGTCACCCAGGCGGGGCCCGCCCGTCACCACCACAACAAAAATGCCCTGCAACCGTCCTCGGAGATGGTCGGGTGTGGCCGACTGCAAAATCGTGGAGCGAAAAACTGAGCTGATGGTGTCAGCCACGCCCGCCACAACCAAGGCGGCAACCGCGCCCACCAGCCAAGGCGACGTCACGCCGTCGTGCGTCTTCCCTCCGGCCAACACCACAGCGCCCAGCGCCACGATCGCGGCGCCCCACAGCGTAATGGACCACACCACTGCCAACCCCTGACGTCGGACGCCACCGAGCGGGCCGGAGAACAAGGCCGCCAGGAAGGAACCGGCGGCAATGGATGCCAACAGAATGCCCGCTGTCTGTTCACCGCCACCCAGCCACACCGCACCAATGGCAGGAAGCAGTGCACGCGGCAGGGCGAACACCATGGCGCACATGTCCACCAGGAAGGTCATGCGCAGATTCTTCCGGGTGCCCAGGTAAGCGAAGCCCTCAAGCACGGACGTCAGCCCTGCCCGCTGGACCAGGCCACCATCGGCCCGGGCAAGGGGCGGCAGCGGCGGGAGCTTGAACAAGGCCCACAGTGAGGCAGTGAACGTCAGCACATCCACCGTGTAGGTCCACCCGTAACCAACATTGGCCACCAAGATTCCTGCCATGAGCGGACCAATGGTGGTGCCCATACCCATCACGATCATGCTCAGGGCATTGGCCGAAGGCAGCAGTTCCGGGCGGACCAGGCGCGGCACGATGGAGCTGCGGGCCGAACCGTTCACCCCCGCAGCCGCGGATTGCACGGCGATGAGCCCATACAGAATCCAAATATTGCCAAGGCCCAGCCACGCCTGCAGCGCAATGCCAATCGTGACCAGCCACAGAACGCTTGAGGAGACCAGGGCGACCTTGCGGCGGTCGTGGGCGTCGGCGATTGACCCGCCGTACAGGCCTGCAACCACCAGCGGAATCAAGGCCACCAGGCCCAGCATGCCCACCGACAGGGTGGATCCGGTGAGGTCGTAAATTTCCAGGCTGACGGCCACCACCGTCAGCTGCGTGCCGATCGAGGATAAGCCGTTGCCAATCCACAGCCGCCTGAACGCCGGGCTTTCACGCAGCGGAGTGACGTCGGCGAGGATTCTTGGCACGGGAACAGCCTAGTCCTACACAGGATAATCAGCGGCCCTTCGCCTATTGTGGAGGCATGACCAACACTTCAGCCTCCGACGAATCCGCCACCCTCAACGATGAGCAGACAGCCAAGGTCATTGGCCTGGCCATGGACCTGGCCCGCGAGGGAAAAACCGCGGAACTTACCGAATTCCTGGACCACGGCCTGCCCGTCGATGCGCAGGACGCGGAAGGCAACACCCTGTTGATGCTCGCCGCCTACAAGGGCGAGGTCGACACCGTGTCCATGCTGATCGGCCGCGGCGCCGACGTCAACATGCAAAACGGCCGGGGCCAGTCACCTCTCGCCGGGACCCTGTTCAAGGGCGAGGACACCATCAGCGGGCTACTCGTGGCCGCAGGCGCCGACCTCGACGCCGGAACCCCCTCCGCGCGGGCCACTGCCGCCATGTTTGGCCGCGAACACCTGCTCGGCTGACGGGGCCTTTCGCCGAACAAGAGAGCTGCCGCGGGCCCCTCTGCGAGCTTGCGAGCAGTCGGAATGTGAGTTGACGCCCTCTTGGAGAGGGCGTCAACTCACACCTCGGCGGGAGTGGGGCGGGCAGGCTCGCTCAATGCTGCGGCGTCCGTTAACCAACGACGGCGGCACCCCACCTTCCGCTGAATGCGAAAGGGGCGGATTCTAGGAGTCGTTGCAACACGACTGGTGGTTAGGCTGTCAATAGTACGTCGCGTAGGCGCTCGGCTGGTGTATTCCAGTCGAGCGTTTTGCGTGGGCGGGCGTTGAGTTCCTGGGCGACGTGTTCGAGGTCTTCGGGACTGTAGACGGACAGGTCGGTGCCTTTGGGGAAGTATTGACGCAGGAGACCGTTGGTGTTTTCGTTGGATCCGCGTTGCCAGGGGCTGTGGGGGTCGCAGAAGTAGACGTCCATGCCGGTGGCGATGCTGAAGGCCTTGTGCTTGGCCATTTCCACGCCTTGGTCCCAGGTCAGGGACCCGCGCAGGTGGGCTGGCAGGGTGCTCATGGTCTGGATGAGCCCGTCACGGACGGATTCGGCGCCGTGGTCCCCGGGCAGGTGTACCAGCATGACGTAGCGGGTACTGCGCTCGACCAGGGTCGCGATCGCTGACTGGTTGTGGGCGCCGGTGATCAAGTCCCCTTCCCAATGTCCGGGCACGGCACGGTCCTCAACCTCTGCCGGGCGCTCGGAAATGTTGATCATCGGGTCCCGGAACCTCGATGTGCGTTGTTCCGGGTTTTTACGGGTTATTCGGCGGGTCCGCCCGCTTCTAAGTGCCGCGGATACCTCACGACGAAGCTCGCCGCGGGGTTGGAAGTAAAGGGCTTGATAGATCGTTTCGTGGCACACGCGCATGTCCTGGTCGTCGGGGAAGGTCAGAACAAGCTTGTGCGATATTTGCTCCGGTGACCAGCGCTGGCGCAGGCCTTCTTTAATGAAGGACTTCAGCCGCGGGCTTTGCGAGATTTTTGATGGTTTAGGTCGTGGTCGCCGAACCACGGATTTACGGTGTGCATCATAGGGTCGATAGCCACTGATCGGACTGCTGTTGCGCTTGATCTCCCTGCTGATCGAGGAGGGGCTTTTCTGTAAGGCGGTGGCTATTGTTCGGTGTGATGCCCCTGTGGAGAGCATGTCGTAAATGACCTCCCGATCGGCCAAGCACAGATACCGGCTGTCAATGACGCGGTCAAGTTGCTGCAACGTCGCTCGAGGGCGGCCGGAGGCGTTAGTGCGAGAAGTCATTTCCTTGTTATAGTCCACAGCCCGGCCATTGGGATAAACACGGCCGTTTTTTGTTCTGTGGATCCCGGCATCCCACTCCTGCGCGGTGGTGGAGTGAATGCCCAACCGTACGGTTGCTTCATAGCGTGTGAGCCCCTCGGAGCGAAGCCGCAGGAAATCCTCCCGGCTGGGCTGTTCGGACCGCTTACGAGCCAGTCCTGCCCGCCGCACCCACTGATAACAGGTATTCCGATTCAGACCCAGAACCTTGGCCGCTTCAGTCACACTGCCAACCGTCGCGAGCAGATCGAAGAACTCTTGCTGCTGCTCCGGGGAAGTCTTTACCTGCCGAACTGACGTTCCTGCAGCCTTCCTTGCCTGATAGGCCCACTGATCACAAGTGCCCCTATTCAAGACCAGCTTCGCCGCAGCCAAGCCGACGCTACCGGTATCTGCGAGCAGATCGAAGAACTCTTGCTTCTGCGCCGGCGAATACTTAGGCCCTCCCGATGGCTTCTGATTCCCACGGGCTTCTTTCGGTAAAACGTACTTTTCCGTTAAAGACGACACGGTCGTTGCAACTCCCAAAATAATTAGGTGTTGCAACGACCGCTAGAACTCGCCAGGTGACGTGCCGCCGTCGTACTTCTTTAAGGACTAAGCCTTGGACGCCTGCAGGACCTCGATGGCCGCACGGACACCTGCGCCGTAGGCCGGATCGGCCTGGGTGCAGTTGTAGATGTGGCGCTCGATGGTGGCCTGTGAGGCACCGTCGATGGCACGGGCCGTGTTCTCGAAGAGCACCTTGCGCTGCTCGTCAGTCATCTTCTCGCGGAACAGGATGCCGGGCTGCTCGAAGTAGTTGGCATCGTCTTCGCGGAAGTTGAAACGGTCGGCAACGGCGCCAATGGCCTGTGCCGGATCGGCGTATGCCGGCTGTTCCGGCCAGCGGCCGTAGGAATTCGGCTCGATGCCGGGGGTGCGTCCCTGGTTGCCGTCAACCCGGCCCTGACCGTCACGGTGGTACGTGTTGACCGGGTTCTTCGCCGCATTCACCGGAATCTGGTGGTGGTTCACACCGAGGCGGTAGCGCTGCGCGTCACCGTAGGAGAACAGGCGCGCCTGCAGCATGCGGTCCGGGGAGAAGCTGATGCCGGGAACCACGTTGGCCGGTGAGAACGCTGCCTGCTCGACGTCGGCGAAGTAGTTCTCAGCGTTGCGGTTCAGTTCCCACTCGCCAACCTCGATCAGCGGGTAGTCCTTCTTGGACCAGACCTTGGTGAGGTCGAACGGGTGGTACTTGTACGTCTCGGCGTCGGCCTCGGGCATGATCTGGACCATGAGCTTCCACTTCGGGAAGTCACCGTTCTCGATCGAGTCGAACAGGTCGCGCTGGCTGGACTCGCGGTCGGCGGCAACCACGGCGCCGGCCTCTTCGTCGGTCAGGTTCTTGATGCCCTGCTGGGTGACGTGGTGGAACTTGACCCAGAAACGCTCACCCTCGGCGTTGATCAGGGAGAAGGTGTGCGAGCCAAAGCCGTGCATGTGGCGGTAACCGTCCGGGATGCCGCGGTCGGACATGACGATCGTGACCTGGTGCAGCGACTCGGGCAGGTTGGTCCAGAAGTCCCAGTTGTTCTCGGCGCTGCGCATGTTGGTGCGGGGATCGCGCTTGACGGCGCGGTTCAGGTCGGGGAACTTCAAACCGTCACGGAAGAAGAACACGGGGGTGTTGTTGCCAACCAGGTCCCAGTTGCCTTCATCGGTGTAGAACTTCACGGAGAAACCGCGGATGTCGCGCTCGGCGTCTGCAGCGCCACGCTCACCGGCAACGGTGGAGAAGCGGGCAAACATCTCTGTCTGCTTGCCGACCTCGGAGAAGATGCTCGCCTTGGTGTACTTGGTGATGTCGTTGGTGACAGTGAAGGTACCGAAGGCACCGGAGCCCTTGGCGTGCATGCGGCGCTCGGGGATGACCTCGCGGCTGAAGTGGGCGAGCTTCTCCAGGAACCAGACATCCTGCAAGAGCATGGGGCCGCGGGGGCCGGCCGTGAGGCTGTCCTGGTTGTTGGCAACGGGCGCGCCGGCCGCCGTGGTCAGGGGTGCGGTGTTTTCGACAGTCATCTTTACTGATCGCTCCTAGGGGTAATCGACATTATCTAGTTCAAAAGTTTTTTGGTTGCGCAGTCAGGGCACATTCCCCAATAAATGACCTCGGCCTCATCAATGCTGAAACCGTGGCTGTTTGAGGCATGCAGGCAGGGCGCTTCGCCTATGGCGCAGTCCACATCGGCAATGTCTCCGCAATTGCGGCACACCACGTGATGATGGTTGTCCCCCACCCGTGTTTCAAACCGTGCAGGCGAACCCGAGGGCTCAATGCGGCGCACCAGTTTGGCGTCGACCAGCGCCGCCAGAACGTCGTACACCGCTTGCTTTGAAACACTGCCCAGCTCGGCTCGCGCAGCACCAATAACGGTGTCCGCGTCCGCGTGGGGATGGGCACTGACGGCACTCAGAACAGCAACGCGAGGACGTGTCACGCGCAGTGAAACTGCCCGCAGCCTGTCTTCGAATGTTTGTCCTTTGTCCATACAGCCATCCTGCCAGCTTTTCTGGACTCAGTCCAATTTAGGGTGTGTTTTGTCCGTTTCATTCCTCCACAGGCACCGCTGCGACGCCGGTCATGCACTTTTCGACTCGCACCTCTGGCGACCCTTCCCCTGCATCCCTACGCTCGACCCATGGACACTTTTACCGGGTTTCCCGCGGCAGCCCTGGAGTTTTATGTCGCCCTTGAAGACAACAACAACCGGGAGTGGTGGGAGGGGCACAAAGACAAGTACGACGCCGATGTGCTGGCTCCGATTTCCGCCCTCCTCCGCAACTTGGAACCCAGGTTTGGCCCGGGGCGGATCTTCCGCCCCTATAGGGACATGAGGTTCTCCCCCAACAAGGCGCCCTACAAACCTGCCCAGGGAATTTTCCTCTCGCACTATGAGGATGTTGGGTATTACCTGCATTTAAGTGCTGCGGGGTTGAGCATTGGTGGGGGTTACCGCTCAGCCGCACCGGCTCAGCTGGCCCGGTACCGGGCTGCCGTGGATGCCACGTCCAGCGGGACGGCGTTAGTGGGGATTGTCGAGCAGCTCGAGGCTGCCGGTTTCGCCATTGCAGAGCCGGAATTGAAAACAATGCCCCGGGGATTCCCTAAAGACCACCCTCGCCCGCAGCTGCTGCGGCACAAAACCTTGAGTGCCTCACTCGAGCTGGGCCGGCCGGACTGGCTGGAAAGCGGCAGCGCCCAGCAGCACATCGCCGACCACTGGGAACAGCTGCGCCCCCTGGTGGATTGGGTGATCCGTCACGCTGCGCCGTAGCTGCCGCCCGCCTTGACGGCCTTCCTACCGCGACTGGCCGGGCACGCTTAGATTTGTGCGCTTAGCCGGGGATTCGACGGAGGTAGTAATGCATGGGTGCGTGACGAATGCGCCGGGGCAGCACCTTAACAAAGACCTTGGCGGTTCGGAAGCCCCGTTGCAGCCAGCGCTCCTTGGCTGGCGACCAGGGCAAGGCAAACATGTCCCTGACATCGCTTGGCAGCAGCCCCGCGGTGAGAAACCGGGCCGCCGGCATGAGCACCTTGATCCACAAGGGCGCCTGGCGGGCGGCCAGCAGCTCCGCGGCAACTCCGCGGATGTTGTCATCGACGCTGAGCTGGCGCAGCTGCTGATCCCAATAGTCGCCGAACTCGGCGATCGTGGCGGGCCAGTGTTCTGCGGGCATACCCAACGCCGTGCCAAGCACACCGTAATCCCGATACAGTTCCTCCGCATCGCTCAGCGCCAGCGCCGGGAAGACCTTGTTGTAGACCTGCATGCCCGAATCGTAAAGTGTTGCGGCGACCCACAACTGCAGCGCGGAGTGTTGAGCATCGTAGGCCGGGTGGTGCTGTGCGCCCGGTGAACTCACGGGCCGGTGGGCCTTGTGAACCTCAGCTGTGACGGACGCTTTCTGCTGGGACGTGCCATTGGTGAGGGCATAGATGTAACTCAAGGTGCCGTGGAGGCGTTTGAGCGGATCTGTCGCAAAGTTTGAATGGTGAGCAACCCCATACCCAATGGCAGGGTTGGCCAGTTGGAGCAGGATGGCCCTGCCGGCACCGGCCAGCATGATCGCTTCGGGTGCAACATTTTTAATGCTGCGGCGTTGGTTCATGGTCGATTCTTTCCGTTCCGGGCCCGCACGGGAACTACATCCGTCTACTTGAGATTACTCGGCATCGTTTCTGCGATCGACTCCGCCAGGTTTTCCTTGCGCAGGCGGGAGTTCCAGTGGCCGTAACTGAAGTAGAACACCAATCCCACTGCGAGCCATACCGCAAAGAACACCCAGGTGAGTGTGGCCAGGTTCAGCATCAGGTAAATGCACAGCAACGTGGAGAGTACCGGAATGACAGGCCCAAAAGGGACCCGGAATGCGGGCTTGAGATCGGGGCGTTTGTGGCGGAGCACAAGAATGCCAATGCTCACCATGACGAAGGCACTCAGCGTTCCAATGTTGATCATTTCACTGAGCACCTCAACGGGTGTGAAGCCCGCCAAAATTGCAACAAAGACACCGCTGAGGATCTGCGTGCGCGCCGGCGTTCCATGTTTGGCCGAGGTCTTGCTCAGCGCCCTTGGCAGCAGGCCGTCACGGCTCATGGCCATCATGACGCGGGCAAGGCCCATGAGCAGGACCATGATGACGGTGGTGAGTCCGATCAGCGAGCCAAGGGAGATGACCACGACAGCCCATTCGGCGCCCACCAGGGAGAACGCTGTGGACAAGGAAGGGTCGTCAGCCTTGGCCAAGTCGGCATAGGAGACCATGCCCGTGACGGCCAGGGTCACGAGGATGTACAGCACCGTGGTGACTGCGAGTCCGGCAAAGATACCCCGGGGAAGGGTCTTTGCGGGGTTCTTCACTTCCTCGGCGCTCGTGGCAACGACATCAAAGCCAATGAAGGCGAAGAACACCAATGCGGCACCTGAAACAATCCCGACAAAGCCATACATGGCAGGATCTGCGCCGGTGAGCAGGGACAGGAAAGGCTGCGCCTGCCAGGAGGTTTCCGTTACCGGTGCCGGCTGGGACGGCGGCACGAAGGGCCGGTAGTTCTCAATCTTGACGTAGAAGAACCCAACCACGATCACAAACAGCACAATGCCGATCTTGATCAGCGTGAAGACGTTGTTGATGCGGGCGGCCAGCTTGGTTCCCATGACCAATATGAACGTGAAGACAGCCACCACCACCAGGGGACCCCAGTACACGGTGAGCGGGCCCACGGCAATGTTTGAGGGAACATCCAGATTGACGGCTTCAAAGAAGTTGCTCAGGTAAATTCCCCAGTATTTGGCAATGACCGAGGCAGCCATGAGCAGTTCCAGGATCAGGTTCCAGCCAATAATCCAGGCAAGGAGCTCCCCTACGGTGGCATAGGTAAACACATATGCACTGCCCGTAACCGGGATCGCCGTGGCAAACTCCGCATAGCACATGATGGCCATGGCACACGTGACGGCCGCCAGCACAAAGGAGATAACTACGGCTGGGCCGGCATGGTTGGCAGCAGCTTCGGCCCCCACCGAGAAGATTCCTGCACCAACGGCAACGGCGATGCCCATGATCATCAGATCCCAGGTGCTCAGCGACCGCTTGAGGGCGTGCCCCGGCTCGTCAGCATCAGCAAGGGAGAGCTCGATGGATTTAGTTCGGAACAAGTTCATTACAGCCACTTCATCATTGGGGTTTTTCAACCACACAACAATAGCGAAGCATTACCAGAACATTTGAACTGCAAATAGTTTGTCTCGCATTATGAGACTCACTGACCGTCATGTTGCGTCATCAATATCTACTTGAAGCGCAGTTTGGTGCTTAATTTTTCCGCATCCTGCGCAACTACACTCATGTCCAGCGACGAGTGACTCCGTGCCATGGGCACCGACAGCTCGAATGACACTAATTCCCCCGACCATTGCGCCGTGGTGCAGGTCCACTCCGGCGCATACCAAATGGTCGAATTCCCGCACACCCATCCAGGCGGGGGACCAATATCGACAGCGAAGTGCATTAGCCACGAACTACTCGCAAAGATGACTTCGGGGGCTTCAACAGCCACGTTTCCAACTGTTGTCAGGTCAACACTGAGTCTTATTTTTTCCCCGGCATAAGCCAAACCCTGAGGCTCGGCCAAAAATTCAGTCTTCGACACCGGCGGCTCCGCTGTCGGCTCCGGAGTCGGTGCCGGAGTAGTCGGTTCCGGTGTCGGTTCCGGTGTAGGCGCCGGAGTAGTCGGCTCCGGTGTTGGTGTCGGAGTAGTCGGCTCCGGTGTCGGAGTAGGCGCCGGAGTAGTCGGCTCCGGTGTCGGAGTAGGCGCCGGAGTAGTCGGCGCCGGAGTCGGAGTAGGCGCCGGAGGAGTAGGCGCCGGAGTAGTCGGCTCCGGAGTAGGCGCCGGAGCAGTCGGCTCCGGTGTTGGTGTCGGAGGCTCATGCGATGGAATCGCCGAGGGGGTGGGTTTTGGCGAGACCGATGGTGCGACAGTAGGCTCGGCCGACGGCGCCGTCGTCTGTGTCGGCGTTGCTGACGGAGAAGGTTTGGGCGTCAGCGTCATGGATGCGGTCGCCGAGGATGTTGGTGCTGGCTTCGGTTTAGAGGGCTCCACCGACGGCGGCCGGACTGACCCAGCTTCCCGTTCGCCCCCGAGTTGACCAGCGAGCACCGCGGGGTCTAAAGGACTTTCAACTTGGCGTGCCTCCGGTGCCACCGGAACAGTACCTTCCTGCGTCGGTGCAGGAATAGAGCGTTCTGGCCCTACGTAGACGATGGGCTCGTCAATACTGCTCATCAACGAAGGTGGGGAAAAACTCTGGGAACCGTTTCCAGACGGGGCAGCTACCACTGGGGACTCGCTGACCGCGCCGCTTGCCGCCTGGGTCGTCGCATTCCGAACCCCCATATTGGACAGCCCTACGGCGGAGGCCACGACGGCGCCAACCAACACAACGCTTGCCACCGACGCAACCAGGAATGTTGTCAGGCTCATACTTCCCGCACCGGCGGCAACGCCGCCAGCTGTCACACCCGAACCGGCCCCCGCACCGCCTGTATCCAAGTGCAGACCCAGACCAGCAGCAGACGTCGCACCTGAGCCGACAAAGATCAGACCCATAATCGTTGGGAACACAATCGCGCGCATGCCAGTGCCGACGTCTTCAAGGTGCAAAAGCATCTCAGTGCAGCGGAGGCAGGAATCCACGTGTTGCCGAACCTTTTTGGTCCGTCGAGGCGTCAATCCATTTCGCGCGTAAGCACCGAGTTGGTCGGTGTACGCGGCACAGCCATCGGAGGGAAGGCTGGAAAGGTGGTTTTGAAGATAGGCCTGCTTCAAGCCCTCACGCGCCCGTAGCGCCAGGGCGGATACGGCGTTGGGTGTCATGCCCAGAATTGGGGCGACTGCTGCTGGCGTCAGGCCATCAATCTCAGTGTGCCAAAGCACAGCCTGCCATCGCTCCGGCAGGCCATTGAACGATCGAGCAACTGTTTCTTGGTCAAATGCGACCACGGCGGGGTCCGCCGCATGCACAACGGGCTCAACCCGCTCCAAGTCGTCCGTTGGAACAGCCTTGTTGCTAGCCGCGCGCTTGGCTGATGCTAGGCGCCGAATGGTGGTTAGCAGGTAGGCCCGGAAGAAAACCGTGGGGCCCTTGCCCAATTTTATGGTGTGCAGAACGTTTGCAAAGCCGTCAGAAACCAGGTCTTCAGCGTCGCTTGTGTTTCCCGCATGGCGGTACGCGGTGGAACGGGCACTCCCTATATGCCGCTCGTACAAACTGGCGTAAGCCGTCTCTGAACCTGTACGAACTTCAAGGATCAGGGCCTCGTCACTTTTCTGCAGTTCGTCGCCCATGTCTGCATGGTCGTAATCCATTCCACCTCCGTCCAACTGATAACTCTTCATTCTCGCTCATCCCCTCAAATCGGGGAAATCTGGCCACTGTGAGAGTGAAGTCATGATTCATGACGCGATAAATCCGAATTTCTAAAGATTCTTTTCCGAGGCCTGTCTCTGCAACGAGCCGTCCAGTTATGACAAAACCGCAGCCAAGTCTGGGTCAGTTTCAGTCTTGGCTGCGGTGTTGTCATGCATGGTTCAGCTGTCGCTCACCTTTAATGTCGTGCTGGGGATGTACGACGGCGGCGGGCAGTCAGTGCCACGGCGCCACCTCCCAGCAGGGTCAGCAGCAGACCCATTCCCATCAGGAACGCGCCGTCGAAGCCTGTGTTGGACAGGACATCGGTGGCGGGTGCCGTGGTGGGTGCGGGTGCGCTTGCTACGGGCGTTTCGCTAGGTGCGACAGCACCCGGTGTCTCGCTCGGGGCAGGCTCGCTCGGCGTGGTTACACCAGGCTCGGTGACCGGAGGCTCGACCGGAGTGGTCGGTTCGGTCGGTTCCGTGACCGGGGGAACCACCGGAGTGGTGGGTTCGGTGGGTTCCGGGATCAGCGTGAAGCCGAAGTCCAGGGACGGATCCCGGTCACCGTCGTTGAGCAGGTCACCACTGGCAGCAGTCCAGGTCGAGGAATCCCCGTCCCGGTCACCCTGGCCAACCAGTGTCGGCTGGTACGGGGCCAGCACCTTGGCGGAAGCCTTCCGGTCAATGCTGACCGTGTAGGACTCACCCTCCTTCAGAACCGGCAGGTTCTCAAAGGTGTACCTGCCATCCTTGTCCGTGTACACGGCACCAACAATCTTGCCGAACACATCAACAACAGGCTTGCCATCCGGACCGGTAATGCTCAGAACAACATCCTTGATACCGGGCTCGCCCTCATCTTGGCGGCCGTCACCATTCGTGTCAACCCACACAAAGTCACCCACGGAAACCTTCGGCACAACAAAACCAAAGTCCAGCGTGGGGTCCCGGTCGCCATCCTTCGTCAGCCCCTCGGACGTTGCCGTCCAAGTGGACGAGTTGGTGGCACGATCAGCACCCGTATCAATAGTCGGAACGTAGGGAGCCAGGGCTTCCTTGGATGCGTCCTTGTCAATGCTGACCGTGTAGAACTCACCATCATTGAGAACCGGCAGGTTCACAAAGGTATAGAAACCGTTCTCATCCGTGGTGGTCGGCTTCACTTCATTGCCAAACACATCAACAACAGGCTTCCCGTCCGGACCAATGAGGCTCAGAACAACATCCTTGATACCGGGCTCAGTGGCAGGACCACCCTGAACACCGTCACGGTCAGAATCAACCCACACGTAGTCACCCACGGAAACCTTCGGCACAACAAACCCGAAGTCCAAGGTGGGGTCCCGGTCGCCATCCTTCGTCAGGCCCTTGGACGTTGCCGTCCAGGTGGAGGAGTCGCCTTCGCGGTTGCCTTCAGTCTCGATGGTCGGAACGTAGGGGGCCAGCGGCTCCTTCGATCCATCCTTGTCGATGCTGACCGTGTAGGACTGCCCATCCTTGAGAACCGGCAGGTTCACAAAGGTATAGAAACCATTCTCATCCGTGGTGGTCGGCTTCACCTCGTTGCCAAACACATCAACAACAGGCTTGCCGTCCGGACCGGTAATGGTCAGAACAACATCCTGAATACCCTTCTCACCCTCGGACTGAACACCGTCACGGTTGGAATCAACCCACACGTAGTCACCCACGGAAACCTTCGGCACAACAAACCCAAAGTCCAAGGTGGGGTCCCGGTCGCCATCCTTCGTCAGGCCCTTGGACGTTGCCGTCCAGGTGGAGGAGTCGCCTTCGCGGTTGCCTTCAGTCTCGATGGTCGGAACGTAGGGGGCCAGCGGCTCCTTCGATCCATCCTTGTCGATGCTGACGGTATAGAATTCGCCATCTTTCAGGATCGGCAAGTTGTCAAAGGTGTACTTGCCGTTCTCATCAGTCTTCGTCGGCTTGACCACATTGCCGAACACATCGGTGACCGGGCCGTCCGGACCGGTGAGGGTCAGGACAACGTCCTTGATACCGGCCTCAGTGGCAGGATCACCCTGAACACCGTTGCGGTCAGAATCAACCCACACATAATCGCCAACGGAGACCATATCCGGAATTGAACGGAACGTGATGCCCGTCTGGTTCGGTTCCTGTTGCCAGTACTTCGTCTCGTTGCCAATCGGTGAGGTTGCAACGTAGGCAAAGGTGTTCCAGGCAGGTGCCAGGTCCGCAACGCCTTCGGGCATCTTTGTGCCTGAGGTGGTTAGGAAGCGGACTTCCACTGAGCCCAAGGGAGGCAGTGGCGTTTTGAAGTCGTAGGAGATCTTAAAACCGGTCACCGTTGAAACGTCTTCCGGCAGAGTCTCAGTGAAGAGCGATTCTGCACAGCCGGCTCCCCACGGATCCTCCGACAGCCTCACACCGTCAGCCACACAGCGGCTGGGGTCGCCAATCAAGTACTTGACCGTTACGGTGGTGCCGGCCGGTACCTCAACCAGGTTCAGTTCCTTGAACTTGGGCAGCCACCGAGTATTACGAGCCAATTCCACTGCGTTTGGAGAGATCAAGTGGTCGCCTACGTACGGCAGAACATCCACAAACTCCAGACGGTTGGTTGGCACGTTGCCCGTGTTAGAAACCGTGATCTTCCATTCCGCATCTGCGCCTGGCTTGGTTTCAACTACACAGGGGTACCGGTAGAAGTCCTCGCCATAGTCCACACAGCTGCGGTCCTCGCCCAAGACGTTGTGCACACCTGTGGGTGTTTCCTGACCTTCGGCCAAGACTTCACGAACCAGTTTTCGTGCCTCGTAGCTTTGCCCAATGACCACCTTGACGATGGCCGGCGGCGCAATTTCCGTGAGTTGATCAACCTTGACTTCCAGGTTGTTCTCAATGCCTTCACGCGGCTCCATGCCCGCACGGACATACAGCGGCAGGGTGATGGTGTAGCTCTCGCTTGGCAACAGGACGCTGCCTTGCGGGAAGCTGAACGCTACGGAAGGCTCGGCGCCTTCTGCACGGTATGTAGTTGTGACTTCCTCGGGGTCCGTGGTGATTGCGACGGATTCAGAAGACTTCGAGAATGATGCAGCCTTCTCTTCAGGTTTGTACACCAAAATGGCACCATTGGCATCGGCCGGGAGCAGATCGGTGAACACCGGGTTCGTCAACGGCTCGGTTCCAGTGTTCTTCATGATCAAGGTGTACACGATCAGTCCACCTGCACTCGTGGTTGTGTGCAGCGCAGTTTGATCGGTCTTGGAGACTGCGGCCTTGGCTTCTCCGGACTGGAAGACAAAGTCGTCTTTCGCCGAGACTACTTCGGATGCAGCTTCGTCACGCTGGGTGGTGACAGTGGCCGTGTTTTCAACAGTTGACGGCTTCGCTTCACCAGGATTGGTGGTCTTGCCGTCAGTGGAGTTCAGTTCACCGGTGTGCAGCGTGTAGCGGGGTACTGCAGTGAATGCCAGCGACTGGCCGTGTGCATTGGTTCCAGCCTGCCAAATCTGCGGCAGGTCGGTACCGTTGACCGTGTAGTACTTAACCCGGATCCCCTGCACATCCACTGCAGTGATGCCTTCCGGCATGCCGGTGTTTGCCTGGGCCACCAAATCTTCACTGTCCTGGACGGTGAAGGTCACGGGGTCACCCCATGCTGCGCCTTCAAGGTCGAGGTCCCCATCCTTAGCGGTGAAGGTTCCACCCGTCAGGTACTGAATCTCAGCCTTGATGTTTCCGTTGTCCGACCAATCAGTGACATTGAATTCATTCCAACCGCCGAAGTCGAAGGCGTTGAAGAACGTGGGATCCGTTTCTTCGAACGTGACGACGTCTGGACGGTCGCCAACGTTCTTGACGGTCAGCTTGGTGTTGACCGGCACGGCGTTCCCGTCGGCCCCAAACATGACAGCGCTCTTCGGTTCGAAGCTCTTGACGAGTTCGGGCTTGAGATTGATGCTTTCCTTGGTCTCGACCTTCAGCTCAGCGGACTTCTTCTGCGTCGACGGGTCGCGTTTGCCCTCGGATACAGTCCCCGCCATGGTGTTGATAATCTTGTAATTCTGAGCTGCCAGGGCATCCTTGATCGGAGTCTTGGCGTCGCGTGTTTCGGTGCGCAGACGGGTTTTGAGGACCAGGTTCAACTCTTGACCGGGTTTGATCTGCCCTGCGGCTTCCAACGTGAAGCCGGTTGCCTTGGCCCACTGCTCCGCCGTGAAGGCTTCGTTGAATGCGCCAGCATTTTCGCCTTCGAACTCAGCGGATGATTCTCCGGCAAAAGTGAGGGTCAGAGTTGCCGCAGCCGCACCTTGAGGCAGTTGGAAGCTCTCAATGCCGGTCATGTCAACGAAGTTGAACGGATCCGTGGAGTCGACGGGGTCAGTGATGGCCAGTTTGTCAACGGCGAATATGGAGTTGTTCTTCACCCATGCTTTAAGTGTCGAAACGGGCTCGGTGTCCGTACTGGTGATGGCAATCGCGTCCGGGCTCCACCGTTTGCCTGCATCCATCTGGATCTCGTTGTTGGTGGTAACGGTGTCGGTGCCTTCTTCGTCCTGCCCGTCGATGACGAGTACGTTCGTGTACGTCTTGCCGGAGGCGACATCCTTTGTCAGCGCAAATTCAATTTTCGCTGCAACAGAACTGCCCTTGTCATAGGAACCTCCGCCAGCCTTGGTGAAGGTGATCTTCACACCCTTGGTGTCTTCGGGGAGCTCCACGTCGTTTGCGCCTGCAGTGACCGGAACATCGGTCCAAACCGTACCGAGCAACACCTGCACGGTGATCGTCTCGTCTGCCGTCGGGGTCAGGCGGAGCTTGGTAGCTTTCCAGTCTGCAGCCATCTCCGGCGTGAATTCGTCGACAAGGACAATGGATGGCACTGCTGTGTTGGTGCCGTCAACTACTGTTCCCCTGAGTGTGGCAGTGACCTTATCGCCGGTCTTGCCCTGTACCGAACCTGAGAACTCCTTTTTAGGCATGATGACTACCTTGGATGTATTCACAACCAAGTTCGCGGTGTGCTCAGCCTCCGCAGGATCCTTGGCACCATCCGGCGAAGTGCCGGTGACGCCCACCGTGTTGGGGATGTTGCCGGCGGTGTCACCGGTGACAGTGAAGTTCGCCGCGATGGTCTCATTCGGGGCCAGGGACCCGGTGTAGGCCAGGCTGAATCCGGTAACCGCTACAGAGCCAAGATCCGGGAATGACACATTAGTATCGTCGCCCCTGACCAAGGTATGGCTCTGGCCGTTGACGACGAGGATCGCTTTTTCGGCACCAGCCGGCCACGGCGTAGTGGCAAAGCCGGTGAACGTCATTCCGGGAGTTGCGGTGAACGGGTTGTCCGTTCCGGTACTGGGCTCCGTGATGGTCATGGATGTCAACGGCTGGTCAGACGTGTTCGTGCCGCTGAGTTTTACGGTTGAGGTTCCACCTTCAACGATGGTTGAAGTTTCAAAGGACTTGGCTGCTGATACCGAGTACCTGGCGTCGGTGATCGTGAATGGAGCCTGAGCCGTCTTCGGCGCTGAATCCCCCTTGGGTGTCTGGGCGGTGATGGACACTTCATTGTCAACGGTGCCGGCAGGCGCATCGGCCGGAACAGTTGTTGCGAAGGAGATTGAGCCGGCTGAGCCGTTGGCGTCAATCCCTCCCCGCTCCGGCGTGCTCTTGGTGGAGGTGAAGACGAATACCAGGCCCTTGACCTGCTCGTTCGTCACACCGTCCGGCAACACAGCTGTGGTGCCGGGGACACCCTCGGCAGTGCCGCCGTCGGTCATGATGGCGTTGACTTGCACCTGGTCGGCACCGGCAGGGAACACAATATTGCCAAACCCGGTGAAGCCAACCACGTTAAAGGGGTTGTTTGGCCCCGACGGCTCCACAATGGTCAGCGACGTGGCGCCCACGTTGGAAGTGTTCTTGATGTTGGACAGCTCAACGTTGTTCTCGCCACCGACACCGGCAATGAACCCGCCTGTGGACCAGCGCTTGGAAATGTCCGCACCAAAGGTGATGGGAACCTTCAAGGCAACTGTTGCCTCGGCAGACTTCGGGGTGGCGTTGCTGGCCACGATGTCCACCTTGTTCACCAAGGGGGTGCCATCGTATTCTGCTGAAACGTCTTGGGGCAGGCGGACGGTAATCAGGATCGTCGTGGTGCTGCCGTCTTTGAGACCAGAGGCGCCATCGTCGCTCTGGCTGGCAAATGAGACCGTAATTTCACGGTTTCCCTCGCCAGCTTGGGAAACCGTTGCGTCATGGGCGAATGCACCTGAGACCTGGACCATTTCAACGACCAGCGGCGCGGGAACAATGTCGGTGAGCACCGCATCTGCGCAAAGCGTGGTTCCGGAGGTGCAACCGGCCGTCACTGTGTAGACGGTTTGCTGGCCCGGCGTGAGCTCGGACTCGGCAACAGTCTTGGTTGTTTCCAGAACGGCGGTGATTAAGCCAGTGTTGGCTGGGGCCGCATCTGGTGCTGCGGAAACCATCGGCATCCCAACACCCAAAGTTAATAGCAGGGCAAGCACAACGGCCATGCCACGTCTTATGTACAACATACACTTCCCAAAGTAGTAAAAATGATCGGTTCTTGGCCATGGATTCACGACCTGGGAAGTATCTGAGCAAAAGAATAACGGGCCCGGAACTACCCCTGCATGTAGTTGAGAGAGACAAAACACGCATTCGTGACGTGCTTTTTACCCGATCGGCTAGTGAATTGAGCCACATGGCTTGGAAAGCAAAGAAAAGTCCTCCCGTTCCAACCTGAAATATTCAGGCTGGAACGGGAGGACCCAGTTCCATTGGCTGCGGGCAGCTGTTACTTTTTGGAGATGTTCACCATCTGCTCACGGTCAACAACCTTGACGCGTTCGCGCACAACCTCGATACCGGGGGCGGGGACGTAGCTTTCCCCGAGGTGCTTTTCGTGGGCGTCGAGCTTGTTCCAACCTTCCCACGTGGTGAATTCAACCCCGCGGGATTCCAACAGTTCAACAATGTCGGCTTCACCGGGATGCGCTGCGACGGGCAGGTTCAGCCTGTCTTCGAGCAGGCAGCCAATGGTTTCCAACGCATCACCCTTGGTGCTGCCAATCAGGCCCACCGGTCCGCGCTTGATCCAGCCCGTTGCATAGAGGCCCGGCACATGGGTGCCGTCGGCTGCCAACACGCGTCCGCCGTCGTTCGGGATGACCCCGCGGCGGGCATCAAAATCAACCTCGGACAGCTCGGAGCCGAAGTAGCCCACCGCACGGTACACGGCCTGGACCGGGTAGTCGACGAACTCGCCGGTCCCGCGAGCGTTGCCCGTGCCGTCGAGCTCATTGCGCTCAAAACGGATGCCGGACACCTTGCCGTCCTCTCCGGTGATTTCCACAGGTGTGTGCAGGAAGTGCAGGTGCAGGCGGCGCGACGCCGGAACCCGGCTTTCGTCGTGATCTTCCGCCAGCCAGTTGGTCAGGGTGTTGACCATGATCTTGACCTGGTTGTTGGTCTTGATGGCGGTGTCGGAGGCCTCATCGAAGTCGAAGTCCTCCTCGTAGAGGACGATGTCCACGTCGCGCGAATGCGAAAGTTCGCGCAGTTCAAGCGGGGTGAACTTGACCTGTGCCGGGCCGCGGCGGCCGAAGATGTGCACATCCGTGACGGGAGAAGCCTTCAAACCCTCATAGACGTTGTCGGGTATTTCGGTGACAAGCATGTCGTCAGCATGCTTGGAGAGGACGCGGGCCACGTCGAGGGCCACGTTGCCGTTGCCGATCACGGCGATCTCCTTGGCGTTTAGCGGCCACTCGCGCGGCACGTCGGGGTGGCCGTCGTACCAGGAAACAAAGTCGGCACCGCCGTAGGAGCCGTCAAGGTCGACGCCGGGCACGTCCAGCACAGCGTCCTTCGTGGCACCGGTGGCGAAAATGATGGCGTCGTAGTGGTCGCGCAGATCGGCCAGCGTCAGGTCCCGGCCGTACATGACGTTGCCGAAGAAGCGGATGTCACCACGGTCCAACACCTTGTGCAGGGCGTTCATGATGCCCTTGATGCGGGGGTGGTCAGGGGCCACGCCGTACCGGATCAGGCCATACGGGGCCGGGTGCGATTCAAAGAGGTCGATGCTGACTTGCACGTCGCCGCCGGCAACTTCCTGGGACTTCGTCAATATGTCTGCTGCATAGACGCCTGCAGGGCCGGAGCCGATGATGGCAACGCGGAATGGGCGGGCGGCGCTCAAGTTAGCCAAGAAAGAAGTCCCTCCGAACTGTGAATCGCAACATCAAGACCAATCAGTGTTCAAGACAAGTCAACTGTTGCACACGAAAGCGCGAATTAAGCGCTACTTTTCTAGTGTAATTGTCTTCCGCCGCCCCGTGCAGGGCAAAGTGAGCAAGCCCTCACCGAGCCGCACCCCGTCTGGCAGCCCGCCCGCCCCGCCTGCCGTGGACTGCAATGCCGCGTTCAAGCCACTGACTTCCAAGTGGACATGGCGTAAACGCCCCAACAGTGCTCTCATGGGGTAGTGACAAAGAGCGAACCCCAGACCCAGCCGACAACCGGCAACCGCAAAAAAGCGGGCCGGCCCGCACGATCCGAGGGCACCAAGGGTGTCATGTACGGCGTGGGCGCCTACGGTTTGTGGGGGTTGATGCCCATCTACTTCATCTTGCTTCTGCCGGCCAACAGCATCGAGATTGTGGCCAACCGTGTGGTCTGGTCCGTGATCTTCTGCGCGCTCATCATCACCGTGGCCCGCGGCTGGGGCAAAATCCGCACAGCCGTGAAGAACAAGCGCATCATGGGCACCCTGGCCGTGGCGGGCGTCCTCATTGTGATCAATTGGCTGACCTATGTCTTCGCCGTGACCACGGGCAACACCGTTGAGGCGTCCCTTGGCTACTTCATCAACCCGCTGGTGTCGGTCCTGATTGGCGTCATCGTCCTGAAGGAGAAGCTGCGGCCGCTGCAATGGATTGCCGTGGGTGTGGGCTTCGTGGCCGTTGTGGTGCTGACTTTCAGTTACGGCAAGCTGCCATGGATCGCCCTGGTCCTGGCGTTCAGCTTCGGCACCTACGGTTTCGTGAAAAACCGGGTGGGCGGCAAGGTTGACGCCATCACCAGTCTCAGCATTGAAACCGCCGTCCTGACCCCGTTCGCCCTTGGCGCCATGGTGGTGCTAACCCTCGCCGGACAAGCCACGCTGACCGGCATGGGTGCCGGCCACTTCTGGCTCCTGGCTTCTTCCGGCATAGTGACGGCCGTGCCTCTGCTGTTCTTCGGCGCCTCGGCCAGCCGGCTCTCCATGACCGGCATCGGCCTGCTGCAGTTCATGACCCCGTTGGTCCAGTTCATCATCGCCATCACCCTCCTCGGCGAACACATGAGCCTCGAACGCTGGATCGGGTTCTCCATCGTCTGGGTCGCCCTGGCCATCCTGATCGCCGACATGCTCATCAGCTACCGCAAAACGGCCAGGCTGCGCAGCCTGGCGCACTAATCGAAAGGCAAGCCATGACAATTGAACACTTCGACCTCCTGGTGATCGGCGGAGGCAAGGCCGGCAAGTCGCTGGCCATGGACCTCGCCTCGGCCGGTCAGCGCGTTGCGATGGTGGAACGGGGCATGATCGGCGGCACCTGCATCAACGTCGCCTGCATCCCCACCAAAACCCTCGTCAACAGCGCCCGCCTGCTGGCCGTAACCCGCCGCGCCGCCGAATTCGGCATCACCGTCCCCGGCTCCCCCGTCATCGATATCGACCTGCTGCGCGCCCGCAAGGAGGACGTCGTCGGGACCATGGTGGCCGGGCAGCGCACGTCATTCCTGGGCTCCGGAATGGACCTGGTTATCGGCCAGGCCCGCTTCACCGGTCCGCGCACGGTTGAGGTGATGGACGACGCCGGAACTCACCGCACGCTGTCCGGCACCAATGTGGTGGTCAACACCGGGATGGTGCCGCTGGTTCCGGACATTTCCGGCCTGCGTGAGGCCCGGCCGCTCACCAGCACCACCATCCTTGCCCTGGCGGAACTGCCCGAAAGCATTGTCATCCTGGGCGGCGGCTACATCGGCTGCGAATTCGCTTCCATGCTCTCCATCATGGGCGTCGCCGTGACAGTGGTGCAGCGCGGCGCCGCCCTGCTCCCCCGCGAGGACGCCGACGTTTCCGCTGCCGTCACCGCTGCCCTGAAGTCCGACGGCGTGTCCGTGCGGTTGGGTGCTGCGGCGGAATCGGTGGTCCGGCACAATGGCACGGTCACCGTTTCCTTGGCCGGCGGCGGCACCGTGGAGGCGGCAGAGATCCTGGTGGCGGTGGGCCGTGAACCCGTCACGGCAGGGCTGGGACTTGAGGCGGCCGGCGTCGAGCTTGCCGGCAAGGGGCTGGTGGAGGTGGATGAATTCCTGCGCACCACGGCTGACGGCGTGTGGGGTGCCGGGGATGTGGCCGGCACCCCACAGTTCACGCATGCGTCGTGGAATGACTACCGGATTCTGAAGGCCAATCTGGCCGCCGGACCGGACGGCGTTCTGCAAAGCACCCGGGACCGGCTGATTCCGTACTGCGTCTTCACGACGCCCGAGTTGGGCCGCGTTGGCCTGTCGGAAGCCGAAGCACGGGCCGCGGGGCACACCATTCGCGTTGCCAAAATGCCCATCACCGCTATCCCCCGCGCCCGCACTGTTGGCCAGCTCGAGGGCGTGTGGAAGGCCGTTGTGGAGCGCGGCACCGACAGGATTCTGGGCGTTTCCTTGCTCGGCCACGAGTCCAGTGAGGTGATCGCCGTGGTGCAGATGGCGATGCTCGGAGGGCTCCCGTACCAGCGGGTCCGCGATGCCGTGATCGCCCACCCCACCATGGCGGAGGGCCTGCAGCTGCTGTTCAGCGACGCTTTCTTGGAGGCCTGAACCCCGTCAGATCCCCTGCGTCACGAAGTCGCGCGGGACCACCACCATGGGTACCGGCAGCGAGCGCAGGATCTTGTTGGCCGTTGATCCCAGGAAGATCTTGCGGTTTTCGGCGAGCCGGCTGGAGCCCACGATGACCACTTCGCCGGACTTCCAACCGATGCCGTCGATGGCTTCCTCAATGTTGCGCCCGTGCGCGAGGGTGACGGTGACTTTGTTGTCCGGCAGCTTCGCCGCGGCCTCGGCGAGCACCGTGTTGACGTGCTGTCTCGCCGGGCTCAGGGCGTTGTCCAGGTCAAAGTCGGTCTGGGTGGTCTGGTCGATTTCCACTACGGAAACCAGCCGCAGCGGCAGGTGGCGGCGCCCGGCGGCTGTTGTGCCGACGTCGAGCACGCCCTGCCAGCCCTCACGCATCCCCGTCATGACGGTCAGCCGGGTGAGCGGGGCCCGGCGGTTGTAGCCGCGCGGGGCCAGCGCCACAGGAATGGGCGAGGCGTGCAGCAGGCCGTTCGCCACCGAGCCCACCGTGAAGCGTTTGAACAGCCCGTTGCTGGCCGCGCCCACCACGATCAACGCCGCGTCATCCTCCTTGGCTGCGGCGATCAAACCGTGGACGAAGGAGTCGGCGACCCGCACCGAAAAGGTGGCCTTCACGCCGTCGGGCACCATGGAAAGGGCCCGTTTTTCAATCTCCGGATCCGCGGTCTTGCTGCCGTGGACCACGGTGACCAGGTGCAGCTGCGCACCCTGGGTCCGGGCGAGAACCCCCGCCAAGGCCACCGCATCGGCGCCCCGTTCATCAGGCCGGTAGCCAACTACATACTTCATGAATAAACCCTTCGGCTGGCCCCGGCACAACGCTGTGCACGGCGGGGCGTTCGTAGCATTGACTGTACCGCCGCGAGGGGTGTGTGCAACAGGCTTCTTCTAAAGTGCTTTGGCCGGCCTAGGGTTCTTCTTTCCCAAGCACGACGCCGGATCCGTCCAGTTCCGCTGCCGGCCCGGTCCGGGGTGTGATGGCAAGGCTGACAAGTGCCCAGCCAAGCACCAGAAAGCCGACGAGCAGCAGCGGCGTGATCAGGTTTTGTGCCAAGACCGCCCAGTCCTGGTGGCTGGTCTGGCCCCCGTCGGCGAGCTCCACCATGACCGTGCCGGTGGCCGTCGGAAACAGGTACGGCGCAAACATGGCGAACATGCCCGCTGCCACCGCGGCGGTCCCAAACCATAGGCCGCGCATGCTGGACGGGCGGCCGCCGGTGGACTGGCGCCCGGAAAGCTGGCTCTTGGAAGGGTTGGCCTCAGAAGAGTTGGAGCTTTGATGGGTGGTGCCTTTGTCCGCCAAGTCCGGCAGTCCGGCGTCGTCCGTCATGTCGTTGTCCGAAAAGGATTGCCGCCAGCGCCGGGGCACCACGAACAGCACAGCCAGCATCAGCAATGCCGCGACAAACAGCCAGCTGCCACTAAATCTCACCAGGTAGGTCCAGGGCATGGCCATGTTTCCTGCTGCCCTGCTCCACTGCGACATGGCGCCTGGGAAGATCACTATTGCGAACAATCCGACCCATCCGGCTGCGCCCACCGTTACCGCCACCACGGCGAAGGAGATCCGCAGTGCAGGCTCCCACTCCGCCTTGCGTCGTGAAGCAAGGAACAGCATCGCGGCCAGGATGCCTACCCCCGTTGTGAACAGGGCTGGTGCGGCCGCAAAGACGACCTGGCCCCAGGGCTGCAGCTCTATTCCCTGAAACTGGGACGGATCCATTTCCATGCTTGAGGGCACCCAGTACTGCGCCATCAGGGTAAACACTCCGGCGGCGATCATCACAACGGCGGCACCCAACGCAATGAGCCAGCGCCAGGGCGGCCAGACGGGGCTGTCCATCTTCGCGTCCCGGCTCGGCGCTGCCGTCACGGTGTCCGGTTTTTCGGTGACGGGCCCGGTCTTTTCCTTCGGAACTGTGGCAGGAGCCAGTGCTGCGCCCGTCGGGCCTGCAAGCGCTGCGCCGCCTTCCGCAGGCGACCATGCGGGCGCATCACCCCCGTCCCCTCCGGGCTGGAACATCGAGGGGTAGCGTTCATCAAAGTTCCGGCTGGACATGGTCCTCCGCCTGTTCCACTTCGTCGTTCCGCTCGTCGAGGCGACCCGCCTGGGGCGCATCCCGTGGTGTTCGAATGACCGCTGTGATGACGGGGCCAAGTGCAGCGGCAGCTATGACAATGACTCCGGCGGCCACCAATGCCGGAGTCAACATGGGCAACATGGACGGCCAGCCGGGAATCCCTTGGTTTCCGCCCTCGTAATACTGGGTTGAGAGTGGAACATTGGGGAAGATCTTTTGCGCAAACTGTGAGAATACGGCGACGGCGACAAGAAGCAGCCCCACTGTGTAGGCACGTATCAGGGAAGTTTTGTGGCTGATCGCCAGCGCCGCAAACATCAACAGGCCTACGACAAGGGGGCCGAACGCGAACAATCCCAGAAGACTGACAAAGGTCGAGGGACTCATGAAAAAGGTCGACTGCCCGGACAATGAGTCAACGCTCTCGTGGCGGATCGGCGGATACATGTACGTGGCGAACTGGGCGAAGAGCCCCGCGGCCAGCACCGCTGCCGAAGCAATCGCAAACAGCCGCCGCAACCCTTCCCTGCGTGTTGGGTGCTGCTGGGTGTAGAGGAACAACAACAGTGCCAATGCCCCCGCCCCCACACCAACCATTGGCGCGGCAGCCTGCGACGCAACGTAGGCCCACATCTCGCCGGCATACATCTCATTGGGATCCCCGGAGGACTTGGCGATCCAAGAGGGAAGCACTGGCAACAACACACCGAGACTTAGCAGCAGGGCACCGACGATGGCCGGCACGCGCCACAACAGCCACGGGCTCTTGGCGCCTGCGCCGGGGTCGGCTGTTGCGTTGGAGTCGACTAGTTCTGTCCCAGCCAGTCCTGCTGCGGCGGGGATTGGCAGTCCTGTCGCGGCCAAGGCTTCCTGCGCATCTGATGCCGTGCTGTATTGTCCGGGCGCCTGCGGCATCACGGGAACTGCGGCGGGCACAGCCGCCGGAGCTATAGTGTCGGCCGGTGTGACAGGCAAATGGATCCCTGCCGGCATGGCCTCACCGCCGGGTTGGAACATCGCCGGATAGCGGTCATCAAATGGCTGCTTGCTCAAGGCTGTTCCTTTGCTTCCTTCATATGTTTGTCTGTGACTGCCCCGCTGGGGAGGCCAAGACTTCCTTGAATGGTTGCCCACGCCAACACCAGCAGGCCTGCCACCAACATCGGGAGCCCAATCGGCATCATTATGAACCCCGCATCGAATGCTTGTGCGTCCGGATACCTTGGTGCAGCGCTGTCAACTGCCGGGAGGATGGAAGCAGCCAATAAGGCAGCCAGGCCCCCAACCACTGCCAGGCCACCACACCACAGGGCGTTCTTGGTGGAAAAGTCCGGCGCGCTAGGTTGTGCCCCCGGTGTCTCCGTACCAGCTATTTCCTCAGCCCATCTGCGCGGCACGATGACGAGCACAGCAAGCATGAACAACGCCAACGTTAGTGTCCACGTGCCGGTCGGCCGGATGGCAGTCGGCCAGGGTGTCCGCCGGGGCACGCCGTCGTAGGCCGCAGCTGCGTAGTCTGCCTGGCCCGGGAACAAGGCAAAGGAATACAGTGCGAGCAAGGCAACAACAGCGACGAGGACGGCCACAACCCCAAACGCTTTTCTCCCTGCGGATTCCCGCTCGGCAGTCCGTCTGGACACCAGGAAAAGCGATGCCGCAGCGATGCCCAGGCCTGCGACAATCAGGGCGGATGCTGCGGGTGCAAGGTCTGTGCCCCACTCGGCGTAGACGGTTCCGGGATAACCCGGCGGGCCTCCGCTGGAGGACGTGGCCCAGTACTGGGCCGACAGTGAAAACAGCCCTCCCCCAAACAGCAGCACGGCCGCTGCCGGCGCCAGCATCCACCGTTTGTCCGGCTGGACCGCGGCGGCAGTTTCCTCTGCGCCGGATATGCTCTCGTCTTGCAGCTGCGGGGCGTCTTCCAGCACCTGGGGGATCACTTCCTGCACCGGCAGGACCCCTTCACGGATCGCGGAACTCTCAGCATCCGTTCCGGGCTGAAACATGGCCGGGTACCGCCGGTCGAAGTCCTGGTTGCTCATGCCACCCCAATGTGCCGCGCCTGAAGGAAAATATTCCTTCAGCTTACCGAGCCAACCGGTCCGCCACGCATCCATGACATCAGCGAAACCTCTTGTCCTGCCCTGGGAATCGGTTTAGTGTCAAAAAATCAACTCAGATTGGACAGGGTGGCTCTGCCATGAAAACAAAACGATTGATGCTCCTGGTGATGGCAGTGTTTGCCATGGTGGGGACGTTCCTGGCAGTGCCCGGGGCAGCCCTGGCGACAACGCCGGACAACGGAGCGATCGCCTCGAAATACGTCTCAAACCCGCAGCTCGGGTGGCCATCACACCCCTGCGATGCAACCTGCGGCAAGGGGGCTGCTACCGCTCGTACCGGAACGGCAGCATTTACTGGTCCACGGCCACCGGGGCGCACATGACAGTGGGCGCCATCGCGGGGCGGTGGGCATCGCTCAATTGGGAGCGCGGTTTCCTCGGCTACCCCACCACAGATGAAAATTGCACGCTGGTGAATTCTGGCTGCGTTCAGAAGTTCCAGGGCGGCCGCATCTATTGGCAGCCTAATACGGGGGCCAACCCCATTGCCGGGGGAATCGGGTTCCACTGGGACCAGACAGCGGCTGAACGCGGCCCCCTTGGCTACCCAATCAGCGGTGAAAACTGTGCGCTGGTTGCAGGGGGCTGCGTACAAAATTTTCAGGGGGGCTACGTCTACTGGCAGCCCTCCATAGGATCCCATGCAGTTCATGGCGCCCTCGGAGCCAAGTGGGTCCAGATGGGTTATGAGCTCAGCCCGCTGGGCTATCCTGTCAGTGACGAGAGCTGCGGCGGGACGCCGCTGAGCTGCAGCCAATATTTCCAGGGCGGCACCATCACCTGGCCCACCTTTGCGGGTGTCAGCGTCACCCCCTCCCCTTCCAGTACCGGCGTGGTGGTCAACAAGCGCCGGCCCAATTCACCCATGAACCAAACACCCCCAGATCTTGTCTGGGTGGGTTCCCAGCTCATGCGCAGCGAGGCGGCCTGGCAGTTCTCACAGCTGGTTTCCGGAGCGTCCGCGGCGGGCGTGCCGGTCACCACCGTCAGCGGATTCCGCTCCTACGACACACAGGTGGGCCTCTACAACTCCTATGTGTCTCAGTACGGCCGGGCCGTCGCCGACACCATCTCCGCCCGGCCCGGCTTCAGCGAACACCAAACCGGCTTGGTCATGGACGTCGGTAACCCCAACGGGGCGTGCTCACTACAGGCCTGCTTCGAAAACACGCCCGCCGGAGAGTTCGTCAGGAACCACGCCTGGCAGTACGGCTTCATCATCCGCTACACGTGGGCCAATGACTGGGCAACGGGTTACACCTACGAACCCTGGCATCTGCGCTACATCGGCGTCCGGACAGCCACCGACATGCACAACCGCGGCTACCAAACACTGGAGCAGCACTTCGGCCTCGCGGCCGCACCCACGTACTAACCCAACCACTTCGCCGAGATGTGCGATGACGCCCTCCCGGAGAGGGCGTCATCGCACATCTCGGCGAGTAGGCGGTTAGGCGGAGGCGCGGATCGCGTCGGAGAGGACATCCAGGCCATCGTTGAGTAGTTCGTCGCTGATGACCAGCGGCGGGAGCAGGCGGATGACGTTGCCGTAGGTGCCACAGGTCAGGATGATGACACCGGCGGCCAGGCAGGCGCCGGCGATGGCCTTGGCGGCCTCCGCGTTGACTTCCTTGGTGGTGTTGGCAGTGCCCGGCTGGACCAGTTCGATCGCCAGCATGGCGCCGCGGCCGCGGATTTCGCCGATGATGCCGGCCTCGCCCATCTCC
This sequence comes from Arthrobacter sp. PAMC 25486, assembly GCF_000785535.1. NCBI lineage: Bacteria > Bacillati > Actinomycetota > Actinomycetes > Micrococcales > Micrococcaceae > Arthrobacter > Arthrobacter sp. PAMC 25486. Next base: position 2,340,110 of record NZ_CP007595.1, read on the forward strand.
GCAACGAGCGCCTCGAAGCGTGCGGTGACGATGCGTTCGATGTTTGCGGCACGGCCGTTGAGGTCGTGCTCCTTCATCGTCTTGATGGCAGCGAGTGCTGCGGCGCAGGCGATCGGGTTTCCGCCGTAGGTGCCGCCGAGGCCGCCGGGGTGCACGGCATCCATGAGGTCCGCGCGGCCCGTGATGGCCGAAAGCGGCAGGCCGCCGGCGATGCCCTTGGCCATCGTGATAATGTCCGGGACAACGCCCTCGTGCGCGGTGGCGAACCATTCGCCGGTGCGGCAGAAACCTGACTGGACCTCGTCGGCGATGAAGACGACACCGTTGTCCTTGGCCCAGGCAGCCAGGGTGGGCAGGAAGCCGTCGGCCGGGACAATGAAGCCGCCCTCACCCTGGATGGGCTCGATCAGGATTGCGGCGACGGAGTCGGCGCCAATCTGCTTCTCGATCATGGTGATGGCGCGGTGTGCCGCCTCTTCACCCTTAATGTCTGCTTCCTCGCGGTAGGGGTAGCTCATGGGCACGCGGTAGATCTCCGGTGCGAACGGGCCGAAGTTCGTCTTGTACGGCATCGCCTTGGCGGTCAGCGCCATGGTCAGGTTGGTGCGGCCGTGGTAGGCGTGGTCGAAGGCGACGATGGCGTCGCGCCCGGTGGCCAGGCGGGCCACCTTGACGGCGTTCTCCACAGCCTCGGCACCGGAGTTGAACAGCACGGTGCGCTTCTCGTGGGTGCCGGGGGTCAGGGCGTTGAGCTCTTCGGCAACCTGGATGTAGCTTTCGTACGGGGTGACCATGAAACAGGTGTGGGTGAAGTGCCCCACCTGCTCGCGGACGGCCTCAACGACGTTGGCATCCGAGGCGCCGACGGAGGTGACGGCGATGCCGGACCCCAGGTCGATGAAGGAGTTGCCGTCAACGTCGGCGATGATGCCGCCGTCGGCGTCCGCTACATAAACGGGAACGGTGGAGGCAACCCCGCCGGCCACAACCGACTTGCGGCGTTCGTTAAGTGCCTGCGACTTGGGGCCGGGGAATGCTCCGAGAATTTGGCGTTTTTGGGCAAGGCGGTACTGGATATCGCTCATGGGAAGTTCCTCTCAATGTTGTTCAAACGCGAACGTGCCGCCGCGCCAAGGGGTTTGTGGGACTTACGCGTCCAGGTTGCTCATGACGTGCTTGATCCGGGTGTAATCTTCCACGCCGTAGATGGAGAGGTCCTTGCCGTAGCCGGACTGTTTGAAGCCGCCGTGCGGCATTTCGGCCGTGAGCATGACGTGGGTGTTGATCCACACCACGCCAAAGTCGAGGTCGCGGGCGAGGCGCATGGCCACGCCGTGGTTGGACGTCCAGACGCTGGATGCGAGGGCATATTCGACGTCGTTTGCCAGCTCGACGGCCTCTTCTTCCGTCTTGAACGTCTGGACGGTGATGACGGGGCCGAAGGTTTCCTGCTGGACAATGTCATCGGTCTGCTTGACACCGTCAACCACTGTGGGTGCGAAGTAGAAGCCCCTGTCGCCAACGCGGGTGCCTCCGGTGACCACCGTGGCGTACTCGGGGATGTTGGCCACCACATCGACCACCTGGTTGAAGTGGTTGATATTGTTCAGCGGGCCGAAGTAGTTCTTGGAATCGTCCTCGTTGCCGGTTTCCAGGCCTTCGGATGCAGTGGCCAGGGCGGCCACGAACTCTTCGTGGGCTGATTCTTCCACAAGAACGCGGGTGATGGCCGTGCAGTCCTGGCCCGCGTTGAAGAAGGCGTATTCCGCAATTTCCTGGGCCGTTTTGCCCAGGTTGGCGTCGGCGAAGACAACTGCCGGGGCCTTGCCGCCGAGTTCCAGGTGGGCGCGTTTGAGGCCCTTTGCTGCCCCGGTGGCCACAGCGATTCCGGCACGCACGGATCCGGTGATGGACACCATGGCGGGGGTCTTGTGGTCAACCATGGATGCGCCCGTGGCACCGTTGCCCAGAACAAAGTTCAGGACGCCTGCCGGAACAATGTCCTTGGCGATGTCGGCGAATACCAGGGTGCTTTCGGGCGTGGTGTCGCTGGGCTTGAGAACAACCGTGTTGCCTGCCGCCAGCGCGGGGCCAATCTTCCAGATGAGCATGAGGAACGGGTAGTTCCACGGGGTGACCTGGGCGATGACACCAACAGGTTCGCGGCGCACAAAGGAGGTGAAGTTCTCCATGTACTCCCCGGCGGAGCGGCCTTCCAACAGTCGTGCCGCACCGGCAAAGAAGCGCAACTGGTCTGCGCCGGCACCAACTTCCTCATCGGCGATCATCTGGCGAACCTGGCCGGTGTTGCGGTGCTGCGCCTCGACAAGTTCGCCACTGCGGGCCTCAACGGCATCGGCAAGTTTCAGCAGCACCCGTTGGCGTTCACCCGGGGTGGCGTGCTTCCACGTCTTGAACGCGGTGGCTGCCGCCTCCATGGCGGCGTCCACATCGGCCTGACTGGAGATGGGCGCCTTCGCCACAATCTCGCCGTTGGTGGGATTGACGATATCCAGGGAATCCGTGCCCGTTACAGGAACAAACTCTCCATTGATGAAGTTCTGCAAGGTCTGGACCACAGTGTTCAACCTCTTTAGCTCGATGTGGAAGGCGGTGTATGCACCGCATATGCGACAGCTTAGGCCCCGCAGCCATCCGAACCGAATAGCCATCTGCACCACTTCACCGTACAGCCGTAGTGCGTTTGTATAGTTGTTCCATGGCACTTTCATTAGCGGACCTCCTCGGCGTACCCAGCTTGCTGCTCAAGAACATGGGTTCCAGCCGAACCCCGCTGACGGCTGCCATCGATTGGGTTGCTGTCACCGAGCTGGAAAACCCGCAGTCCTTCCTCAGCGGCGGGGAACTGGTGCTGACCACGGGAGCCCGGCAGGGCACCGCTGACGCACAGCGCTCCTTTGTCCGACAGATCAAGCGGGCGGGCGCCGTCGGAATTGGTTTTGGCATTGGCTTTGAGCATGAGTCGGTGCCCCCGGCACTCATTGCCGAGGCGAACCGGTGGGGCGTTCCCGTTGTGGAAGTCCCCTACAGCACCCCGTTTATTGCCATCGGCAAGCTCGTGGCCGACGCCCTTTCCTCCGACCATTACATCAAGCTGGAGCGGCTGCTGCGCGAACACCAGGTGCTGGCGCGGGCGCTGTTGACGGGCGGCGGACTGCCGGCGCTGCTGCTCAAGCTCTCCGCCATGGTCTCCGCGGACCTGCTCATCACCCAGTACGGCGGCGAGGTTGCCTCCACCATGCCCGGCACCATCCCGGACGACGGCGCGTGGCATGCGGTTGCGCTGTCAACAGGCAAACGCGATGCCAGCACACTTTGGCTCCGCAAACCGGTTCACGATGACGGGATTGTTGACTACGCGCGCGGCCTGATCAGCATCGAATTGAACAACCTGATGCAGCGAAGGCAGGCGGCACGGCAAATTGCCGGGCAGGTCATTTCCGATGTCATCCGCGGAACGCTGGAGGCAGCGGACTCGGCTGCCAGGTTGGAAAATCTTGGCATCTCCGCCTCGGCAAAAAACTTTGTGCTGTTGGTCAGCTGTGACGAAAGCAAATTTGCAACGCTGTCCACGATCAGTCTGCCTCCCCTCTTGGAGCAGGCGATTGCCGCAACAGTGCATTCCGAGGGTCGGCAGGAATTGCTGCTGGTGGTGCCCACCAAGGCCGGCGACCCCGCCTCGCTGGGCAGGGCCCTGAGCCACCAGATGCACAACGTTGGCATCACGGCACCCGTGGGCATTGGCGGCGCCTATTCCCAGGCGAACGGATTGCGCTGGAGCTACTTTGAGGCCCGTGAGGCAGCCACACGCGGACTGGAGGTCAACGTCCCCGAAAGGCTCAGCCTGACCTCCCTGCTGCTGGCCAGCGAGGACGTGCCCATGGCCGACATGGCCTCAGAGGCGCTGGGGCCCCTGACCTCCTTCGACACCGCGCACGGCTCCGAACTGCTGGACACGTTGGAGACGTATCTGCGGCTCAATGGCTCAGTCGCCGCCGTGGCAGAAGCGCTGTCGCTGCACCGAAACACCGTCCGGTACCGGCTGACCCAGATCGCCGAGCTGACCGGTTACGACCCCGCACTGACGCCGGACCGCGTGCAATTGTGGCTGGCCCTTGCAGTGCGCAGGCTGTCGCCTCCTTCCTGATCCTGGGCACGCTGGGCACGCCGGGCACCGGGCATCCGGGCCCTGCCTCGCCTCCTGTCCGCGCCGAGGCGTGAGATATGGCGACTACGAAGGTTCTAAGTCGCCACATCTCACGTCTCGGCGCAGCAGCGCTTCGTGTTCATTCCTCCACAGGCCGGGCCGAGTGGAACTTGTCCACAGATTTGTCCATGTGGCGTATTTTGGCCCCCTTGCGATCCATTTTTGGCCGCTAATGGGTGTATGAGAACACCCAAACCACTCCCCTGGCCACTGGCCCAACAGGCATTCACCCTCGATCAAGCCGAACGGGCCGGGCTCAGCCGCTCACGCACCCGCGCGCCAGATCTGTGGACGCCCAGCAGAAGCATTCGCATTCCCCACCAAGGCCTGGGCGATTGGCGCAGCATTTGCCGCGCGAACCTCTCCCTGATTCCGGACGGTATCGCCAGCCACAACACGGCAGCCAGCCTCCACGGTCTCTTTCTGCCGTCCCGGCTGGAGAACCACCCACTACTGCAAATCTCTCGGCCCATGGGTCAGGGCAGGCCGCAAAGAAATCTTCTCCGCGGCCACGAATTGTTCTTGGAAGACGGCGACGTGGTCGAGCTTGCGGGCATGCTGGTGACGTCTGTGCAGCGCACACTCCTCGACATTGCCCCGCTGCTGGCCGTTGACGAAATCGTGGAGATCGCGGACCAAATCGTCTGCGCCCATGCGTACAGCTTCAAACCACCAAAATTTCCCATGGTCTCACTGGGCGCACTACACAACTACATCGAGAGGCACACCGGAATGCGGGGGATCCGAAAGGTCCGCGCCGCCATGGAATTAGTGCGTGTCGGTTCGGATTCGCCACGCGAAACACAGCTCCGTCTCCTGATCGAACGGACCCCCCTGCCAGCGTTCGAGTGCAATGTGGAAATCAAGGACCCCAGCGGCACAGGAAGAGTAGGCCCAGATTTGGCCTGCAAGAAGTACCGTACCTGTGCCGAGTACGACGGTGCCCACCACTTCACGGCCGAGCAGCAAGGCAAGGACCACGACCGCGACTTCGTCACTAAATCCCTCGACTGGCACCAGGCCCTGATCAACAACCACGATATGAAGAACGGCGGACAGGTTGCCATCACCAAGATTGCCCGAATGCTTGTCCAGGGCGGGTGGCCGGATCCGCACAATCTGGCCGGACAGTCCCTGCGGGGGAAGCTCAGCACGCGAAGGGACTTCGAATAATGGAAAATTCGGTTCGCCCTCGTCGCGAGACGTGAGATATGGCGAATACAACCCATCTAAGTCGCCATATCTCACGCCTCGGCACTGCCACCGCGGTGATCAGCCCAACACCACACGACTTAGACATCAAACGTCTAACGTCTAACGTTTTACTATTGGAGCAATGTCTCACACTCTGCAGCACCCCCAGCCCCCTGCCCAGACGCCCGCAGCCGCTCATCCGGTTTCCGCACCCAACCCCCAAAAACGGCTCATTGCCGCGTTCGGCATCCTCGCCATCGTGCTCATCGGCCTCAACCTCCGCGCAGGCATCTCCAGCGCCTCGGCCCTGTACCACGACCTGCAACTGGTCGTCGGCTACGGCGCCTTCACGGCGGCACTGCTCCCCTCCATCCCCACGTTGTGTTTCGCGATTGCCGGAGCCGCAACCTCATGGCTGGTCCGCCGCGTTGGCGTTGAGAAGGCCATCGCCATCGCCCTGGTCACGCTGACGGCGGGGTTGGCGCTGCGGGCGGTTCCCAGCGTGGGAATGCTGCTCCTGGGAACGATTGTCAGCATGTCCGGGCTCGCGGTGTGCAACGTGGCCATGCCGTCGTTCATCCGCGAACATTATGCCCATAAAACCGCCGCCATGACGGGCGTTTACACCATCACCATGTCGCTCGGCGCCACCATCTCGGCGGCCGTCAGCGTGCCATTGGCCATGCAGCTGGACTCGCCGTCGCTGGGCCTGGCCGCGTGGGCCATCCTGTCCGTGGTGACGCTGCTCGCCTTCATCCCGATCGCCCTCGCCGCGCACCGCCGACCCGCCGCCGCACCGAGCCCCGCCACGTCACCGTGGAAGCTGCTCAAAACCCGCCAGGGCTTACTGATCACCGCATTCTTCACGATCCAGGCCATCGCCGCGTACTCCATCATCAGCTGGCTGCCCCTGATCCTGATCGACGGCGGCCTCGACCCCGCCACCGCCGGCCTGATGCTCGGCCTGGCGCAGGTGGTCACGGTTGTCACGAACATCGGCCTACTCGCATTGGCCAGCCGCCCCGGCGGTTTGCGCCTCGCGTTCATGCTCGCCAGCGGCTCCTACCTGCTGGGCGCCGTCGCACTTCTGACACTCCCCGCGCCGGCCGCCGTCGCCCCCGCCCTGCTCCTCGGTTTCGGATTTGGCGTGTTCGCCTTGGTCCTGGTCGTCATCAGCAAGAGCGGAAGCACGACGGCGGACGCCACCGCCATGTCCACCGTCGCCCAGTCTGTTGGTTACCTTTTGGGGACGATGGGCCCGTTCGGCCTGGGCCTGGCGCACAGCCTCAGCGGCGGCTGGACCCTGCCGTTAATATTGCTGGTGGGCGTGGCCGCCGCACAGGTGGTGTTGGCCTGGTTGCTCACCGCCACCAAGCGGGACGGCGTTTCCCGGGACAGGGGCGGCCGGAACACGGGCGCAACGACTGCTGTGCCCCTTGCGGAAGGAAGCCCCGCATGAGCCTGACACCCTCCCACCGCGAACCACTTGCCCAAGAGGTCACCGGGAAGCTGAGCCACGCGATCAGCTCGGGAATGTGGGCCGTCAACGAACGCATCCCCTCCGAGCAGGAGCTTATGAAGGAGCTGGGTGTCTCCCGCGGCACCCTCCGGGAAGCCATCAAGTCGCTGGCCCACGTGGGCATGCTGGAAGTCCTGCGCGGCGACGGCACCTATGTGCGGGCCACCAGTGAAATTGCCGGGGCGACGCAAAAGCTGATCGGCCGGCACGGCAACCAGCACGTAGTGGAGGTCCGGCTCGCCCTCGACACCCAGGCAGCACGGTTGGCCGCGCTGAACGCCACGGATGCGCAAAAAGGTGAGATGCGCGCGCTGCTGGCGGACCGGCGTCGTGCATGGGAAGCGAAGGATGTGGCCGGATGGGTCGCCCACGACTGGGAATTCCATCTGGCCGTGGCCCGGGCGTCCGCGAACCCGCTGCTGGCCGGCCTCTACGAGTCCTTCGGCGATGTTGTCCGCAGCGACGTTGCAGCGCACAGCGGCGGCCAGGGCGACGGCTGCCCGCAGGAAGGCCACGAGGACCTGCTTGCGGCCATTGAGGCCCGCGACCCGGACGCCGCATTTGAGACAGCCGCCGAGAACCTGGGGGAGTAGCCCCGTCAAGGCCGGCGCCGCCGGCTTAGCCGACGACGGAGGCGCCGCGGGAGACGTTGACCATGTCGTCGCGGGGCACCACCTTGACGCGTTCGCGCTGCACGGGGCCGTCCTCGGAGGCTGCGGCACCGAGCGCCTTTTCGTGGGCATCCAGTTCCAGCCAGCCTTCCCAGCTGGTGAATTCCACGCCGCGGGAATCGAGCAGCTCAACGATCGTCTCCGGTGCAGGCTCGGCGGCCAGCGGCAGTTCTGCACGGTCGGCGAGCAGGTGCGTGATGGTTTCGAGGGCGTCGCCCTTGGTGCTGCCGATCAGGCCCACCGGTCCGCGCTTGATCCAGCCCGTCGCGTAGAGGCCCGGCACATGGGTTCCGTCGGCACCCAGAACGCGTCCGCCGTCGTTTGTGACAACGCCGCGGCGGTGGTCAAACTCAACGTCCGGCAGGGCCGAGCCGAAGTAGCCCACGGAGCGGTAAACAGCCTGGACCGGGTAGTCGATGAACTCGCCGGTGCCGCGTGCGTTGCCTGTCCCGTCCAGCTCGGTGCGCTCGAATTTGATGCCGGTGACCCTGCCGTCGTCGCCCGTGATCTCGACCGGGTTGTGGAGGAAGTGCAGGTGGAGGCGTCGGGAGGCACCCGTGGCGGGGTCGGCGGCGTCGTCCTCCTGCTCGACGAGCCAGTTGGTGAGCGTGTTGACCATGGTCTTGACCTGGTTGTTGGTCTTGACGGCGGCATCGGAGGCCTCGTCGAAGTCGAAGTCCTCCTCGTAGAGCACAATGTCAACGTCTTTGGAGTGGCTCAGCTCCCGCAGCTCCATCGGTGTGAACTTCACCTGTGCCGGGCCTCGGCGGCCGAAGATGTGCACGTCGGTGACGGGCGAGGCCTTCAGGCCCTGGTAGACGTTGTCCGGGATTTCGGTGACGAGCATGTCGTCGGCGTGTTTGGACAGGACGCGGGCCACGTCAAGGGCCACATTGCCGTTCCCGATCACGGCGATCTCCTTGGCGGTCAGCGGCCATTCGCGGGACACGTCGGGGTGGCCGTCGTACCAGGAGACGAAGTCCGCGCCGCCGTAGGAGCCGTCCAGCTCGATGCCAGGAATGTTCAGGTCCGCGTCCTTGATGGCCCCGGTGGCGAAGATGACGGCGTCGTAATGCTTCGCCAGGTCCTCGAGCGCCAGGTCCGTGCCGTAGTCGACGTTGCCGAAGAAGCGGATGTCGCCGCGGTCCAGCACCTTGTGAAGGGCGTTCATGATGCCCTTGATGCGCGGGTGGTCCGGGGCGACGCCGTAGCGGATCAGGCCGTACGGGGCAGGGTATCGGTCGAACAGGTCAATACTGACGACCAGGCCGTCGCGCACTGCCGCGCTCTTGGTAATCATGTCCGCCGCATAGACGCCGGCGGGGCCTGAGCCAATGACGGCGATGCGCAACGGACGCTCCTGGGTTCCGGGCGCAGCTGGAGTGTGTGATGACACGGAGGTGCTCATTTCGTTGTGTGCAAAGGGCTTATGGATAAGTCTAAGAGAGAGAACTGATAGTTTCCCGCGTGCCGTAGTTGGCCGTGGCGAGTTCTTCCGGGGCGAGCGGGCTGACCCGCACCACATCGCCGACGACGACGACCGCCGGGTTGCGCACCTGGCCCGCCTGGGCGAGGGCCGTGATGGTGCCAAGCGTGCCGATCGTGACGCGCTGGTTTTTGGCGTAGCCGTTTTCGATGATGGCCACCGGGCAGTCCCTGCCGCGGCCCGCCGCTTCAAGAATCGGCATGGAGCGGTTCAACGTGCCCACCCCCATGAGCAGGACCACCGTGTGGTCGCTGCCGTGCGGGACGTTTTCCAGCTCTTCGTGGCCGCTGATCATGGTGAACGCCTTGGCCAGGCCACGGTGCGTGACGGGAATTCCTGCCGCTGCCGGGACACTGACGGCACTGGTGACACCCGGGACAACTTCCACATCCACGCCGTTTTCGCGGCAGGCGATGGCTTCCTCCCCGCCACGGCCCAGCACGTAGGGGTCCCCGCCCTTGAGCCGGACCACCCGGTTGCCGGCTTGGGCTTCGCGAACCAGGATCGCGTTGATCTCTGTTTGTGGAACGGGGTGGTGGCCAGGGGTCTTGCCGACCTCGATGATTTTGACGTTTTCGCCCAGTGTTTCCAGCAGCCCGCGGGGTCCGAGCCTGTCGGCCACCACGACGTCGGCCTCGGCCAGAAGTCTGCGCCCGCGCACCGTGATGAGGTCCTCGGCGCCGGGGCCGCCGCCGACGAGGGCAACGGAACCGCTTCGGCGGCCGAGCTTGTCGATATCCCGGCTGACAGGGCCGCCTGCCGTGCCCCGGAATCTCTGCAGCGGCAGTTCCCCGGTTTCCAGTGCAGCCGCAATGGCGTTGCGGATGGCCACGGCACGCAGTGGGTCTCCCCCGGCGTTGACGGCCACCTTGATGTCTTCAACTGTCGCAACGGCGGGCGTCCACGCGGCCGATTCCTGGGTGTCGGAGTGGTTGACGCACCAGACACGGTTCCATTCGGCGTCGGCCGCCACGCGGGCGTCCACTTCCAAGCTGCCCGTGGCTGCCACGGCGTACCAGGCGCCGGTCATGTCGGCTGCTTCGTAGCCGCGGCCGAGCCAGGTGATCAGGCCGGCGTCAGCCAATTCCTGTGTCGGGGCGCTGAGAACGGGAGAGACCAGCGTGACCCGGGCTCCGGCGTCGAGCAATGCCTTGGCCCGGCGGGCCGCAACGGCGCCGCCGCCCACCACGAGGACGGGGCGGCCGAGCAGCCGGAGCGAGGTTGGGTAAAGATCCACAATTGCCATGTCTTCGACCTTAGGGACGGCCGATATCGAGGGACAAGGGGCGCGTTACACCAGTTCACGCGGCGTCATGGGAGGACACATTCCGCGAGTTTCATGACGGTACCATTGCGCCGCCGGTAACGGGGCCACCCCGCGGCGGGACGCCCCGCCACAACCGTCCCCAGGACGATTGGATTCGAAAAGAAGCTTCTGCTAGCCGCCCACAACCTCAAGGATGGCCTCGATCTCAATGGCCCTGCCACCGGGCAGCGAGGCGAAACCCAGCGCGCTTCGGGCATGATGGCCGTATTCCGGACCGAAGAGTTCATGGATGAGGTCCGAGGCCCCATTGATAACGTCCCCATGTTCCGTAAAGTCCGGCGTCGCCTGCACACAACCCATCAAGCGGACCACCCGCAGTCCTTCCAGCGTGCCGTGTGCCTTGCGGGCAGATGCCAGGAGGCTCAGTATTGCCTCCCTGGCCGCCTGCTGCCCCTCCTCGACGGTAAGGTCATGGCCCAGCCGGCCCGTGCCCGGGCTGGTATGGCCGGACGTCAAGTAGAGGGAGCCCACTTTGGCACATAGGTTCAGGTAGTCGGATGGTGCCCCCTCGGCCGGCATGCCGAGAGCCAGTGCGCGTTCATCGATAGTTTTCATTAGGATCTGCTTTCGGAAAGGGGATGGCTAAATGTTTGCCGTGAAGACGGTTGCCGGACTGACAATCCACAGCACCTCAGCCATGCTATCCTCCGGTTCCATGCCCGGTGCATTTGATCATTGCGATGCTCCAATCCGGCTCTTTGGACGGATCCGGTCGCTGACGCCCCAAGCTCCAGGGTCCAGGGTCCACGGATCCTGGGACCGTACCGCCGAGCTGACAGGTCCAGTTGGTAGGCACCCGCCGTATCTGCCAGTTCTGCGGCTTCCTTGTCGCGGTTTTAATTACCGGGTGCTGCCGGCGAGCAGTCCGCGCCCGCGCAGGAGGCGCTTCTCCACCGGGGCGAACACCACGAGCTCCACAAGAATGCCCACGAACAAGATGATCAGGATGGCCGACATCACGATGCCCATGTCGGAGAGCTGACGGCCCTGTTCCAGCAGCGATCCGAGTCCGAAGCCCAAGGAGCCGCCCATGGCGATGATCTCGGCAGCCATCAAGGACCGCCACGAGAACGCCCAGCCCTGCTTGAGCCCGCCGACGTAACCGGGCAGCGCGGCCGGGAGCACCACGTTCACGGCCATCTCCCAGCGCGAGGCGCCCAGGATTTGGCCCATGCGGCGGTACTGCGGAGGGATCTGGTCCACACCGGCGATGAGCCCGTTGATGATGGACGGGATGGCGCCCATAAACATGACGAAGTAGACGGTGGCGTCGGTCAGCCCGAACCAGATGATGGCGGCCGGCACCCACGCCACGGACGGGAGCACCTGCAACCCGGAAATCAGCGGCCCAAACGCGCGGCGCAGCAGACGCACCTGGGAGAGCAGCAAACCGATCGGCGTGGCCACCACGATGCTGATGGTGAAGCCCATAATGCCGCGCTGCAGCGAGGTCCAGATGGCTTCCTGGGCAGTCCCTGCAGACCACAGCGCACCCAGTGAACCAAGCACATCCAGCGGCCCCGGCACCAGGTCGCGGCGGCGCAGTCCCAGCGAGACGTAGAACTGCCAGGCGAGCAGCACCACAATGAAGGCGGCCAGCGGCAGCAGCACCCGGGACCAGTCGACCCCGCGGCGTTCAACGGCCTCGGACTGCAGCGAATCCAGCCCCGCTTCCAGGGAACGCATTTCCTCTTCGGTCCCGCTCTTGAGCAGCGGCGACGTTACTGTTTCAGGCATGTTTGCGGATCTCCTGGCGCAATCGGGTGGTGATGTCGGCGGTCAATGAACCTGCCGCTGCGGCGTTGGTCCGATGCTCGTCGGAAACGTTCCATTCAGCAACCACGCGCCCCGGCCGCGACGAGAGCAGCAGCACGCGCTGCCCGAGCCGCACAGCCTCGCGCACATTGTGGGTGACAAAAATAATGGTCCGGCCGGTCTCTTTCCAGATCCGTTCCAGCTCGTTGTGCAGCAGGTCGCGGGTGATCGCATCCAGCGCGGCGAACGGCTCATCCATGAGCAGCAGCGGCCGGTCCTGCGCCAGCGACCGTGCCAGCGCCACGCGTTGGCGCATGCCGCCGGAGAGCTCGTGCGGGCGCTTGTCCATGGAGTGGCCAAGGTTCACCAGGTCCAGCAGTTCGGCGGCACGCACCCTGCGCTCGGCGCGCCCCACACCGCGCAGCTTCAACGCCATTTCCACGTTGCCGCGCGCACTGAGCCAGGGGAACAACGATGATTCCTGGAACATGAACGCCGCCCCCGCCTCCGGCACTTCGAGCGCGCCGGCCGAAGGCACGTCAAGCCCGGAAATGATGTTCAGCAGCGTTGACTTTCCACAGCCGGAGGCCCCCAAGAGGGCCACAAACTCGCCCTGGTAGACGGTCGCGTTGATGTCCTCCAGCACCGGCGCCCCGCCACCAAAGCGTTTGCCCAGGTTCTCAAGGACGACGGCGGGTGCCCGGCCCGCGCCGTCGGCTCCCCCGCGTCTGCGGCTGTCAGTTTCGGCTCCGGCAATCAGCAGCTCGGTCATTCTGTTCCCAATCCCGCTGCCGTGACGGGTTGTTGCCCGGCAGCTTTTAGCACCTTATTAAGCAGTGTCAACTCGAAGAGCCCGTTCAGGTCCGCCGGTTTGGAGACGCCGGCACTGACCCCGTTTTCCAGCAGTTGGGGGAAGGTCCCGGCCAGTGGGTCCGAGGTGAACTTCAGTTCGGACAGGGACCGCGCAATGACGTCATCCTCCAACGGCTGGCCGATCGCCACCGTCAGGGCGTCGTTAATGACGGCCCCGGCCTCGTCGGGGTGTTCGCCGAGCCACTTCACTGCATCGACGTGCCCGGCCAGCAGCGCCGCCACGGTTTGCGGGTGTTGCTCCAGGAAGCTCTTATTCACGGCCAGCACGGTGGTGCTGAATTCGCCCTTGTCCCAGAGGTCACCCTCGTTGACCAGGACCTTGGCCCCGGCCTGCAACACCAGCCGCGAGGTCCACGGCTCGGCGACCCATGCGCCGTCGATCTTCCCATCCTGAAACAGGCGCAAAGTCTGGGCGTTGGTGGTGGGGGTGATGTTCACGTCGCCGCCGCCGGAGGTGTTGGTTTCCAGTCCGCGCTCGCCCAGCCACTTGCGCAGCGCCACGTCCTGGGTGCCGCCCAGCTGCGGGGTGGCAATGGTTGCCCCGCGGAGGTCCTCAGCGTCGCTGATGCCGGGCCGGACCACGAACTGTGCCCCGCCCGACGCCACCCCGGCAATGATCCGGATGGACTCGCCACCGCTCTGCACAAAGGAGTTCAGTGCCGGATTCGGGCCGAGATACGCGGCATCGATGGCGCCGGCATTCAGCGCCTCCACCGTGGCAGGTCCCGTGGTGAACACCTGCGTTTCCAGCCCGGTGGCGCCAAGGTCCTTGGCGAAGATGCCCTTTTCCACGCCCACCAGTGCCGGCCCGTGGGTGATGTTGCCGAAGTAACCTAGCTTGACGACGGCGGCCGGGGTTGCGGCAGCTGCGGCCATCCCGGTGTCGCTGGCGCCCTTCGCGTTGACGCTCGCCACGGCGGCTCCGGCCCCGATCAGTGCAACCAAGGCGGTGACGACCAGGATCTCCAGCCCGCGCATCTTGTGCTTGGCCTTCTCGCCGGCAACGATGCGTGTGAGGCGCAGGGGCTGGGCTGGCTGCGGCTCGGCAGCGTCTCCGCGTGTAGTCATGGTTAAACGGTAGGGAACGCGGGTGGGCTGCATCAATGACCGGGACTCCCAAGGTCACGGTAGTTCACGCGGCGTCACAAATAATGCGCCCCCTGCCCTCTGTCACCTCCGCGCCCGCCCCGGCACTCCCCCCACCCCCTCCGCCGAGGTGTGAGATGACGCCCTGTCCCCGGCGGCGCAGGTGAGATGACGCCCTGTCCCCGGCGGCGCACAGGGCGTCATCTCAAACTTCGACGGATTGGGCTGGCGGCGCACAGGGCGTCATCGCACATCTCGACGGAGGAGGGTTAGTCCAAGCCGCCCGCGGATATCTCGGCAGTACCGGCCTTTTCCAGGATCCGGTTCAAGGGTTTGAGAGCAAAGATCCCGGACAGGTCCGCCTGTTTGCCAACTCCGGCGGTGACACCGTCCTGCAGCAGTTTCGGGAAGGTGCGCGCCAGCGGGTCCGGTGTGAACTTCAACTCCGACAGGGAGCGGTCGATGACATCCGCCGGCAGTTCCTTTCCCGCTTGTGCTTTCAAGGCGGCGTTGACCGCCGTGGCTGCGTCTTGGGGATGGGCGTTGAGCCAGTCGATGGCCTCCGTATTGCCCGCCAGTAGGGCGTCCACGGTTTCGGGGTGAGCGTCAAGAAAGGCCTTGCTGACAATCAGGATGGTCGTGGCAAAGTCGCCGTCCTCCCACAGATCGGCCTCGTTGATGAGGACCTTTGCCCCGGCCTGGAGCACCAGGCGGGAGGCCCACGGCTCCGGCAGCCAGGCGCCGTCGAGCTTTCCCTCCTGGAACAGCTTCAGCGTACTGGCGTTGTCGGTGGGGTTGATGGCGACATCGCCGCCGCCGCTGGGCGTGGTGGCCAGGCCTTCCCCGGCCAACCAGGAACGCAGCGCCACGTCCTGGGTGCCGCCCAATTGCGGGGTGGCCAGGACCTTTCCGCGCAGTTGCGTCGCCGAGGTGATCTCCGGCCTGACCACCAGCTGCGCCCCGCCGCTCGTGGCCCCGGCGATGATGCGGATGGATTCACCGCCGCTTTTCACGAAGGAGTTGATGGCCGGGTTGGGGCCGAGGTAGGCGGCGTCGATGGCGCCGGCGTTCAGGGCCTCGATGGCGGAGGGACCGGCATTGAACACCTGCGTTTTCAGATCGGTGGCGCCCAGATGCTTGGCGAGGATGCCGTCGTTGACACCGATGAGGGCCGGGGCGTGCGTGACGTTGGCGAAATAGCCGAGCCGGAGCTCGGCGGCGGGGCCGGCTGCTGCGGCAGGCGGCTCCGTGGTGTCACGGTTTCCCGTGGTGACGGCGGCAACAGCCGCCCCGGCGCCGATCAGGGCCACCAAGGCGGCGAGGGCCACGATTTCCACGCCGCGAAGTTTCCGGCGGCTCTTTTGGCCCGCCGCAATGCGGCTGGTTTTCAGCACAGGCATTGCCGGGTATTGCTGCTTGTCAGGGGTTTGCTCAGACATGGGGATTCCTCGGAATGAAGGGGATGGCGGGCTTAGGTCTGGGGCCTGCTACATCGCGGTGAGAATCGGGGCTGTCTGGTGGAAACGGCCGGAATCTGGGCGGTCCCGGCCGTGGCTGATTTCTTCATTCACCAAGGCTAGAAACCGGAACGGCGCCGCTTCAACAGTCCCGACGCTCGGGGTCACGGACGTTCACACCCCGTCATAAAGCGTGCGGCCGCTCATTCCCTCACAGCCCGCCCGAACCCACCGGGCCCGCGCCCACCGCCCGCCGATAGCTGCTGGCCGTGATGCCAAGGAAGCGCTGGAAATCGTTGGCCAGATGGGCTTGGTCAGCGTAGCCGAACTCGGCTGCCACGGCCGCCAGGTCCATCTCAGGGTGGGCGCGGGCATGGTCGGCAGCCTCCTGCAGGCGCCGCCGCCGGATCAGGGCCGAAGGGCTCAACCCCACGTACTTCTTTGCCATCCGTTGCAACGTTCTCGTGGACACCGACAGCTGCGCCGCCGCATCCTCGATACGGACCAGTTCCGGGTTGTTCGCGATGGCCTCCGTCATGGCGTTGGCCAGCAGGGCCTCCGCGGACGCTTCCGGTAGCTGCTCCGCCAGCCAATCGGCGAAAATGGCGACGGCCTTTTCCCGCTGCTCTTCCGGTGCTGCCCCGCCCATGGCATGCACGACGGCGGCCAGCAGCTTGGGTGCCTCAACGTCCAGTCGGGCGTCGCACAGCTCCCGCGGATTGGCGGCAAAGAACGGAACCGCCGCCGGTTTCAGGAGTGCACCCACCGCCCAGCCCGTCCCGCTGAGGTCTTGATGTGAGACCCGGGTTGTGGGACCGGATAGCTCCATCCCGTCGGGCTGCACCACGAGGTTGCAGGCCGGGTAGGCGAGCAGTTGCTGGCGGGAGACGCGCCCCGGTGCAATGTCCCATTCCGGGATCCAAAACCACTGTACGAGGTGTTCAACGGTTGCGGGCGCGGGCAGGCGGTGGAACATTGGAAGGCGGGCGGGATACAGGATTCCCTTGAAGCTGCTGCTCACCTTGCAATTCTATGGGCAGTGCCGGTGCCATGGGCAGGGATGTCGCGAATCTACAAGCCTCCAGGAACCAGGCTGCGTAGCGTTGCTGACATGAACAAATCACCAGAACTTGAAAAGTCCACCGCCGCCCACGGCCAGTTCACCAACCACGGCATTCCGCAGGGCCTCACCAGCCTGACACCGTTTTTGGCCATCCCCCGCGCCGCGGAGGCCATCGCGTTCTACGAGGACATTTTTGGGGCACGGACCGTTGCAGTCACCGAGTTTGCCGGTGTCGTGGCTCATGCGGAGCTGGACTTCGGCCAGGGCCACCTCCAGATGGGCGAGCCCAACCCGGATTACCACCTGGTCCCGGCGCCGGAAGGCGACGCCGACTGCTATTCGATCGCCCTGTACTGTTCCGATGTTGACGCTGTTGTGGACCGTGCCGTCAAGGCTGGCGCAACGGTCAGGGAACCCGTCACCAACTTCGTCTCGGGCGACCGTTTTGCCAGCATCCGGGATCCCTTTGGCGTGCGTTGGTCCATCATGACCCGGGTTGAGGACATCTCGGAAGGGGAAAGTGCCGCACGCGTTGCGGGCTGGGCCGCAGCCCAGGGGTGATCACCGTGGCCAGCGCTGAATCCCGGAGCGAAGATGGCGTGGTTTCCTTCCCTCGCTTCGCAGGCTCAGCCGTCCTGCTGGTCATCCCACTCATCGCGGAGCCTGCGCAGGCGTGAAAGCAGCTTTGACTCGCGGTTCCTGTCACTGCCCACCGACTTCGTGGCATCCACATAAGATTCCCCAAAGGACTGCAGCAGGAGATCGTCGGCAATGCGGACCTGGCCGGGGTTGAAGCGGTAGGCCATGAGCTTGGCAACCTTCCGCTCATCGATCGACCTGAACCAGTCCTCTGCCGCACTGACGGTGTCGATGCCGTTCGCGGCGAGGACGTGCACCATCCAGTCGTATTGATTTTCCTTGCTGCTGCGGTACTGCGGGAAGGCACGATTCAGCACGCCCTGAAGGGACCCGGCGTCGAGCGTTTGGGTCTCGGGAACCGGGTCGATGGCGCCTTCGGACTGAAGCCGCTTCAGGGTGTCGGCAATGTTCACGAACTGCTGGTCAGCGAGTTCAATCAGTGTGGAGGCCATGGTGAATGCGCGGCTAATTTCGGCGTTGTCGCCGCTGGAGCCCTTGAAACGGATGTCGTGCTCAAACTCGGCCCAGGCGTGCTGGAGGACCGTTCGGATCTGGACTTCGAAACGGTAACCGGCATAGTCCCGGCAATTGGTGGGCGGGTTGTCCGCGGGCACTTCAAGGGTCAGGTGCCGCCCGGCGTAGCCAATGCCACCGTTCTTGCGCATGATGGCCGTCTTGTCTTCATCGTCGTGACAGGTGAACTGGCTCGTCAGCGCGATTGCGACCGCATCAATATCGGACTCCACGTACAAAATGACGCGCACGCCGATCAGGTCGTCGAGGCGTTCCAGGCCGCCGGGGTACTTCAGCTCGCCATTGTCGCAGCGGCGGGACATTTTCTCGGCGGCGGATGCAGCGCTTTTAACCCGGAATTTCACGTCATGGTGGTTCAGGCCGTCGTCGTGAAGCCGTCCCACAATGGTGTCGCGAATGGCCTGCGCTGCGTCATTGAGTGCCTGCTTCCGGAACCGCGACTCATCCATTGCAAACTCTGCATCTTCCACGGTCTGACTTCCGATGGTGTCCCCCTGCCCTCCGACCCGGAAATCCCGGCCCTACTTCAAATTCTCCCAGCTTTGCAGGGCTTGTCCAGCACAACGGGCGGGCGGTTGGTTCGGTTCCAGGCAGTGCGGGCCGGCCCCTGGGGATCCAGCCTGCACTGACCTGTGGAACTGGCGGTGACTAGCCGATCAGCGCGATGGTGCGGGCCCTGCTGACCTCCTGGCACCACTTGGCACTGTCCTTGAGGATGCGTGTTCTCCACGACCTCCTACAAAATCTGGCCGAGCCCAAATGTCAGGCCCTGCTGGGAAACTGAAATTGCTCCGCCAGCAGGCGGTCATTCAGGAAGGAGAACCCGAGTGGTCGACAAATTGAATCCCACGCCCGATTCCGATTCCGATTCCGACAACACCGTCATTCCCCATGACCACTATCGCTTTCTCGACTCGCTCAAGGCCCAGGGCGGGCAGCGCAGGTGCAGGCCCGCCGGAGCGTCGATACCCAACTGATCAGCTTGTACTGGTCCATCGGCCACGAGATCCACACCCGCCAGAATCAGGATGGCTGGGCCGCGGAGCCATTGGCAGGCTGGGCCCGCGTCGAAGCGCTAGTTGACCCCCGCAATGTGCGCATGATTGAACGACTCGACAAGGCAGGCAGCCATACCTGCATGCAACGAAGGATGTACATCGGTGTGAAGAGTGCTCATAAATACAATAAACAGCCATACACAACTGTCATCAGCTGACGTTCAGCCTGTGGTGAAGAACCCTCAAGCGTGGCCCAGGCCCGATGCTTGTTGCTCCTGCTCTGCCATGAACGCCTCGGGGCCCTGCTCCGCCGCTTTGGGGTCCATCCACATTGCGCTGAACCAGTTGCCGTCGGGGTCCTCGAAGTCGCGGGCGTACATGAATCCCATGTCCTGGGCGGGGCGGGGCTCGGCCCCTCCCGCAGCCAGCACCTTCTCCAGCATGGCGTCCACATCCTCGCGGCTGTCCCGGCTGAATGCGGTCTGCACCTGCAAGTGCGTGCTGGGATCAATAATCGTCTTGTCGGTGAACGTGGCATAAAACGTGGGGGTGAGCACCATCAGGTAGATGTTCTCGTCGACAAGGATGCAGGCGGCGTTCTCATCGGTGAAATTCGGTTGGATCGCCCAGCCAATCCCCTCAAAGAAGGCCTTGGAGCGGTCCAAATCTGCGGTGGGAAGGTTGACGAATACTTGCGTGGCCATGGCGTTCTCCCTAGTTCCAGCAACGATGGGCCGAGATTTTTCGGCACCACTTCATCGTTTCGGAGCGCGGGAGGCGCGTCAATGGCTGGGCCCGTAAAAAATGATCCCGATCCACCATTCGACACCGGGATGTCGGTGTCAGAAAGCGGGATCGGGATCATTTCTCGGCGTGGGGTCCGGGTCTCGACAAACTCGACAAACGTCAGATGCTGTAGCGCTCGTCCTCGTGGTCGCCCGGGTGGTCCTTGACCAGGCCGGCTGCCAGGGTGTTGCCGTCCTGCGGGTCGATCACCAGGAACGCGCCGGTGCGGCGGTGCCGGGCATACGACTCAATCGGCAACGCCGAGGCCAGGCGGATCTGGGCCGTGCCAATGTCATTGAGCTCCAGCCCTGAGGCACCCTGATACGTGAACGACTCCAACTCCAGCTTGCCCGTCACGGCGCGGATCAGGCCCTGCACGGTCTTGCTGCCGTGCTTGATCAACACCTTGGAACCTTCGCGCAGCGGCTTCGTGGACAGCCAGCACAGCTCCGCGTACAAATCCTGGCTGACCTCGCCAAAGGTGCCGGTGGCCGCGATGACGTCGCCGCGGGCAATGTCGATCTCCTCGCTCAGCCGCAGCGACACCGACTGAGGGGCCACCGCGCGATCGAGTGAACGGCCGGCAAAGTCGATGCCCACCACGGTGGCGGTCCGGCTCGAGGGCAATACCGTAATCGACTCTCCCACCGCGACGGCGCCCGAGGCGACCTGGCCGGCATAGGCTCGGTAATCGCGGAAGGAGGCTCCGGCGTCGTCCGCGGCGGCAAGCGCGGGAGCCAGCGCACCCTGCGGCCGCACCACCAGCTGGACCGGGAAGCGGAACGGCTCGAGGCCGCGCTCCAGCTCGTCGGTGGTGGGCAGCGTTTCGAGCAGCTCCAGCAGGCTGGGCCCGGTGTACCAGGGGGTGTGGGCGGAGCGCTCCACGACGTTGTCGCCCTCCAGCGCGGAGACCGGAATGACCACGACATCGCCGAGGCCAATGTCCTCGGCGACCGCTTGGACGTCGTCCTCGATGGCGCGGAAGATGTCCTCGCTGAAGTCCACGAGGTCGATCTTGTTCACGGCCACAATCACATTAGGCACACGCAGGAGGCGCAGCACCGACAGGTGCCGGCGGGTCTGCTCCAGGACCCCCTTGCGTGCGTCAATAAGCACGACGACGGCATCCGCAGTGGACGCGCCCGTCACCGTGTTCTTGGTGTACTGGATGTGCCCGGGGCAGTCGGCGAGGATGAAGCTGCGGCGGTCGGTGGCGAAGTAGCGGTAGGCGACGTCGATCGTGATGCCCTGCTCGCGCTCGGCACGCAGGCCGTCGGTCAGCAGCGCCAGGTCGATCTTCTGGGTGCTGCCGAACCCGGTGCCGAAGCCGCGGTCCGCCGAGGTGCGGGTGACGGCGTCGAGCGTGTCGGCCAGAATGGCCTTGGAGTCGTGGAGCAGGCGGCCCACGAGGGTTGACTTGCCGTCGTCGACGGAGCCGGCCGTGGCGAAGCGGAACAGGGTGGCGTGGGCCAGGGGGGCTTCTTGCAGCAGTGTCTGCGTGTCGGTGCTCATTAGAAGTAGCCGTCTTTCTTGCGGTCTTCCATGGCGGCCTCGGAGATGCGGTCATCGGCCCGGGTGGCGCCACGTTCGGTCAGGGTGGAGGCGGCAACTTCACGCACTACGTCGTGGACGGTGGTGGCGTCGGAGGCTACGGCGCCGGTGCAGGACATGTCCCCCACGGTGCGGTAGCGGACCTGCTTGATGACGACGTGCTCATCGGGACGGGGCTCCGAGACCGGACCCACCGCACGCCACATGCCATCGCGCTCATACACTTCGCGGTCATGGGCGTAGTACAGGCCCGGCAGCTCGATGTTCTCGCGGGCAATGTAGCGCCAGATGTCCAGCTCGGTCCAGTTGCTGATGGGGAACGCACGCACGTGCTGACCCACCGTGTGGCGGCCGTTGTACAGGTTCCACAGCTCGGGGCGCTGGTTGCGCGGATCCCACTGGCCAAACTCGTCACGGAGGCTCAGGATGCGTTCCTTGGCGCGGGCCTTGTCCTCGTCGCGGCGGCCGCCGCCGAAAACGGCGTCGAACGTGTTCTTGGCGATGGCATCCAGCAGCGGCGCCGTTTGCAACGGGTTGCGGGTGCCGTCGGCGCGCTCGGCCAGCTCACCGGAATCGATGAACGCCTGAACCGAACCAACCTCAATGCGCAGGCCCAACCGCTCAACCGTGCGGTCGCGGAACTCGATGACCTCCGGGAAGTTGTGACCGGTGTCCACGTGCAGCACGGGGAACGGCACCTTGCCGGGCCAGAACGCCTTGGTGGCCAGGTGCAGCATCACCACCGAGTCCTTGCCGCCGGAAAAGAGCAGCGCGGGGCGCTCAAACTCGGCGACCACCTCGCGGATGATGTGGATGGCCTCGGATTCGAGCAGGTCCAGGGAGTTCAAGGTCTCCCCGGCCGCCGGTGCAATCCCGGGGCTCAGGTCGTTGTCGATCGTTTGGGTGCTCATACGTGTAGTCCGCATTCTGTCTTGGAGGTTCCGGCCCAGCGTCCGGACCTGGGGTCGGCGCCGGGGGCCACTTTGTTGGTGCAGGGGGCACATCCGATGGACGGGTAGCCCTGGCTGAGGAGTGGGTTCACGGGCAGGAGGTTGTCGTCGGAGTAGCTGATCAGCTCGTCGTACGTCCAGTCGGCGACGGGGTTGACCTTGACGAGGCCGTTCTTTTCGTCCCACACCACCAGCGGGGTGTTGGTGCGGGTGGGTGCCTCGTCGCGACGCACACCGGTGAACCACAGCTCGTATCCTGACAGGGAACGGGAGAGCGGTTCGACCTTCCGCAGCGCACAGCACTGGGCCGGGTCGCGGGCAAAGAGGTCCTTGCCCAGCAGCGAATCCTGCTCCGCCACGGTGTTCGCCGGCTCTACAGCGACAATGTTCACGCGCAGGTTCTCGGCCACTGCATCACGCGTGGCGTACGTTTCCGGGAAGTGATAGCCGGTGTCCAGAAACAGCACGTCGACGCCGGGCAACTGGTCCGCCACAAGTGCCGGCAACACTGCATCGGCCATGGAACAGGCGACGGCGGCCGTACTGCTTGCGAAGTTCCGCGCCACCCAGGCGATGACCTCCTGGGCGGACGCGTTCCAGTCCAGTTCCGCGGCACCGGCGGCGGCACGGGCCTTCAGCTCCTCGTGCGAACGCAGCGTACGGGTCTCGCCCCCCACCGGTTCGACCGATGGCAGGGGCGTGCTTGCAACGGTCATGTCAGCAGCTCCTCATCCACCCGGTGCGCAAATTCTGCGAAAGTCTCCTCGGAGATGCGGTTGGCCGCGTAGCTGCGGATGACGCGCTCCACGTAGTCGGAGAGGTCGTCCACCGCCACCTTGAGCCCGCGAACGGTGCGGCCCAGGCCTGCCTCCTCGCGGTTCTGCGAAGCCAGCCCGCCACCCAGGTGAACCTGGAAACCGCCTGTTGTGCCGCCGTCGTCCGTGGGAACGACGATCCCCTTCAGGCCGATGTCCGCCGTCTGGATGCGGGCGCAGGAGTTGGGGCAGCCGTTGATGTTCAGGGTGATCGGGTCGCCCAGCAGGCCAGCGTCGATCAGGTCGGTCATGCGTTGTTCGAGTTCTCCGATGACGTGCTCGGCCGTGTCCTTGGTGTTGACGATGGCGAGCTTGCAGAATTCGATGCCCGTGCAGGCCATGGTGTTGCGGCGGAACACGGACGGCCGGGCGGACAGGCCAATGGTGTCGAGCCCCGCGATGACGGTTTCGACGTCTGCGCCGGCGATGTCCAGGGCCAGGATCTTCTGGTGCGGTGTGGTGCGCAGGCGGTGCGAGCCGTGGGTCTCGAGGAGGTCGGCGAGCGCCACGAGCTTGTCGCCGGAGAGCCGACCAACGAAGGGGGCCGAGCCGATGAAGAACTTGCCGTCCTTCTGCTCGTGGACGCCAACGTGGTCGCCGAGGTCTTTGGCCTGCGGCGGCACAATGCCCTCGGGAAGCTTGCGGCCCAGGTATTCGTCTTCAAGGATTTGGCGGAACTTCTCCACACCCCAGTCGGCGATCAGGAACTTCAGGCGGGCCTTGTTGCGCATGCGCCGGTAGCCGTAGTCACGGAAGATGCTCGTGACGGCCTCCCACACGGCGGGCCCGTCCTCCGGCGGCACAAAAACGCCGACGCGCTGGGCCAGTCGCGGCGCCGTGGACAGCCCGCCGCCAACCCACAGGTCGTAGCCGGGGCCGAGTTCGGGGTGGCGCACGCCCACGAAGGAGACATCGTTGATCTCGTGCACCGTGTCCTGGTTCGGGTGGCCGGTGATGGAGGTCTTGTACTTACGCGGCAGGTTGGAGAACTCCGGGTTGCCAATGAAGCGACGGTTCAATTCCAGGATGAATTCGGTGGGGTCAAGGATTTCCTCCTTGGCAATCCCGGCCACCGGGGAGCCAAGAATGACGCGGGGAACATCGCCGCAGGCCTCGGTGGTTGAGAGGCCAACGGCTTCCAGGCGGCGCCAGATCTCCGGCACGCTTTCCACCTCCACCCAGTGCAGTTGGATGTTCTGCCGGTTGGTCAAATCAGCGGTGCCGCGGGCAAAGTCGCGCGAGATCTGGCCGATGACGCGCAGTTGCTCGGTGGTGAGACTGCCGCCGTCGATCCTCACCCGCAGCATGAGGAACTTGTCCTCGAGCTCGTGCGGTTCCAGCGAGGCCGTCTTGCCGCCGTCGATCCCCTGCTTGCGCTGCGTGTACAGCCCCCACCAGCGGAAGCGGCCGTGCAGGTCGTCATCGGTGATGGCGTCGAAGCCCTCATGCGCGTAAATGGTCTCGATGCGGTGGCGCACGGAGAGGCCGTCGTCGTCCTGCTTCCACACCTCGACCGGGTTCAGCGGGGCCTTGCCGTCAACCTTCCACTGCCCGTGCGGCTTGGCTGCGGGACGGGGGCGTGCCGTGCGGACCGGCTTTTCGGCGGGGGCGTCGGTGGGTGCGGTGGCGGCGCTCTGGGCGTTCGCTCCGGCTAGAGCTGTCTGTGTCATGAAACGAGCGTAGGTTGCCGCATCCCCCGAGCCAATCAGCTTTGCAACGCTGGTTCACCTTGGGCAACATTTCGTCACACCCACCATTTATGGGCGGGGTGTGCTGGGCGGAGCCTTGGCGGGCGTCTGTGGCTGCACGGCACAATGATTCCCCTTGAGGGACAGGGCCCGCGCAGGAAGCACCCCCTGCGGTGCGGAACGGCCGTGCACTTTGGGCCCGCGCAGGGTTAACGGGGTACGTGGCGCCACTTTCAAAGTGGCGCCACGTACGAACGCTACGGCGTGCAGACGAAAAGTCGCGGCGCTTATTTCTCCACGCCTACGTCGTCGCGGCTACTGCTTCGCGTCCAGGACTCCCTGGGCGAAATCCGGGAAGGGTCCGTCCATCCACTGCTTGCCATCCATGAAGACGCCGGGTATTCCGGTGAGCCCGTGGCCGACAGCCAGGAGCGTGGCTCCGGAGACCAGATCGAACATGTCCATTCCGGCCAGGCAATCGTCGATGTCTCCGGCCCCGACAGCATTGGCAAGCTCGACCAGGTAGTTGGTGTCCGGCATCATCGAGTCGATGGCCGGCTGGTTGGCCAACAGGGTGTCAATGAATCGCTTGTAATCTTCCGGCGCGGTGTTGGCCACGCAGGCCGCCGCCTCGGCTGCCCGGGACGAGTAGTCGGCACCGTCAGAATATTCGTCCAGGAAGCCCCCCGGGCGGTACTCAAGGGTGACGCCGCCCTGGTCCCCCAAGGCCCTCAGCGAGGGGCCGTACTCTTCTTCAAAGTCGGCACAGTCCGGGCACATGAAGTCCAGGTACACCACCACCTGGACCGGTTCACCACTGGCGGAGGCCTTGATGCCGATGTCTGCCAGGCTGGCGGGTTCCTTCGGCAGGTCCCAAATGTCCACGTCCGCGGTCAGGACGGTTGGCGGGATCAGCACCCCGTCCCGGCCAAAGGTGATGCCGCCGTAGGCATTGGTGTTGACTTGTTCCACAGTGCCGTTCGGCCGGGCACTTTCCGCATCCGGGTCGTATGAGGTGACGCCGGACGCCGCAAGCCCGCCGGCGGCGAGCACGACCACCAGTATGATGGCGGCCGCCACAGAGGCCGCGAGCGAGACATAGCCGATGATGACACCAGCCAGCGCGAAGCCGCGGCCCTTCTCCCCTGTGCGCTTGATCTGGCCCAGCGCAATGTGCCCGGTGATGACACCGGCCAGGTTGACTACGAAGGACAGCACAAAGGCCACGATGGCCATGGTGTTGGTGGTGTCCTGCTTTAGTGCGGGCGCACCGTACGGAGGGTACGGCTGGCTGTGCGGGGACTGCGGGTAGGGCCCCTGCTGGTCACCGGGCTGCGCAAACGGTGGCGGGTAGAAGGGCGGCTGCGCAAACGGCGGCGGGAGGCCTCCGGGCTGCGCTGCGAACTGCTCGGGCTGCTGGTTTTCCGGCTGCGGCTGGTTGCCAGGCTGCTGGCCCCCTTCCGGAGCGGCTGAATTGTCAGAACTTTGTATTGGGTGTTCCCCCACGGGAAGCCTTTCATCGGGGTTGCTGACCGTCCATCATGTCAGGCGGCCGTGCCACGTGAAGAAACCGCCGCATCGAAGTGTTCCAGTGCCAGTTCGGCCAACAATGTGGCGGGCAGCAGCGGCTCGGCCACGAGGTCGGCACCGGCCATCGAAAGCTGGTCATGGAAATAGCCCGGGGCCAGCAGGTAGGACGCGACGGCCACACCAACGGCGCCCCCGTCCCGCAGTGCGGCCACAGCTTCCGGAACCGACGGCTTCGCACTGGCACCGTAGGCGGCCATGACCCGCTCCGGACGACGGACGGCCAGGTCGGCCGCGAGCACCTCAATTTGCTCGGCCGCCTCGGGCCTGGACGATCCGGCCGCAGCCAGCACAACCCCCCACCCGGCGGGGAGCTCCCCCAGCCGCTCATCCAGCAACTTCGCCAGGCGTGGGTCCGGACCCAGCGGTGCCGCGGCGAATGTGTTGGGCCGGGAGGCAACGGCCTCGGCGATATCCACCTGCACGTGGTACCCCACGGTCAGCAGCAGCGGCACCACAACGACCCGGGAGTCCGGTGCCAGACCCGCAACCACGTCCGGCAGTGCGGGCTGTTGCACGTCAACATAGGCCTCCAACACGGTGAGGCCGGGGCGCAGCTGCGCGATGTCGGCCCGGAGCTGGTTGATGCGGGTCTGCCCCTGGGCGTCGTTGGTGCCGTGGGCGCAGGCAATCATGATGGCCTGTTGCGTCATGCTCGGATGTCCTTTCGTGATGCTTTCCCGTCAATGTACGACAGCCTTACGACGGATCCCGCATGAATGTTGCCTCAAGTGTCGGGACCAGCCCCGGAACCAGCCTCCCTCCGCTGCGCCGGCGCATTGCTGATCCCCGCGGCGGACACGATCCCGCCAACAATGAATAGTGCGGCCGTAATTACCATGATGCGCCGGAACGAGCCAAAGTCCAGCACCCCGCCCAGCATGACGCCGGCGAGTGCCACGGCAATCAGCCCGGCCACCCTGGACACTGCATTGTTGATGGCCGAACCAATCCCGCTCTGCGATGTTGGAACCGCCCCCAGGATGGCTGCCGTCAGCGGCGCCACTGTGATGGACATGCCGACGGAAAACACCAGGATGCCGGGCAGGATCTGCAGCCAGAAGTTGAACGGTGGCGCCGCCGTGGCCATCAGCAGGTAGCCCACACCGGCAACGATGGGCCCCACAGCCATGAACAGCCGCGGCCCGTATTTGCCGGCCAAGGTGCCGAACGGTCCAGACAGCAGCAGCAGGACCACGGCGGTGGGCATCGAGGCCAGGCCGGCGAGCGCCGCGGTAAACCCGGCCACTTCCTGCAGGAACAGCACCATCATGAGCCCGCCCAGCGACGCCCCGGCATAGATGAACGCCGTGGCCGCATTGCCCATGCCAAAATTGCGGATCCGGAACAAGCCCAACGGCATCATCGGCGCCCGAACGCGGTTCTCCCACCACAGGAACACCCCCAGCATCACCACCCCCACCGCAAATGGCACCGACACCAGCGGGCTCCCCCACCCCAGCCTGTCCTGCTCGATCAAGGCAAAAACGGTGCCAAAAAGTCCGACGGCGGCCATCACCGCCCCGGGCACATCGACCCGTTGCGCCGTCCCCGGCAAGGTGACGTGCGCAGGGACAGTGACGGGCACAGCCACGGGAACGGGCACAGCCCCAGGGACGGGAGAAGCGGCAGGTGGGGTGCCCGCGAAGGGGGTTCCGGCGTCGTGCTTCAGGGAAAGCCCCCTCAGCAGCACCATGGTGGCGGCAATGGGGAGGACGTTGATGGCGAAGATGATCCGCCAGCTGGCGTAGTCGACGAGCAGGCCGCCCAGCAGCGGGCCGGCAAGAAACGCCGTCCCGGTCCAGGCCGTCCAGGAGCCGATCGCCTTGCCCTGTGCGGGCCCGCTGAAGGTGGACGTGATCAGGGCCAGTGAACTCGGCACCAACAGTGCGGCGCCGGCACCCTGTATACCGCGGGCCGCGATGAGGAAAAGTGCGCTCGGTGCGAGGGCGCAGGCGAGCGAGGCGAGGCCGAAGATGAGCAGGCCGGCGCGGAGGATGCGCACGCGGCCGAAGGTGTCGGACAGTGAGCCGGCGATCAGAATCAGGGAACCGAGTGCGAGGAGGTAGGCGTCGACCACCCACTGTTGCGTGGTGATGCCGCCGCCGAGCTCGCGGGTCATGGCGGGCAGTGCAACGTTGACAATGGCGCCATCCAGGAATGCCAC
The DNA here is from genome assembly GCF_000785535.1 of Arthrobacter sp. PAMC 25486. Lineage (NCBI taxonomy): Bacteria > Bacillati > Actinomycetota > Actinomycetes > Micrococcales > Micrococcaceae > Arthrobacter > Arthrobacter sp. PAMC 25486. The sequence continues at coordinate 2,368,484 of NZ_CP007595.1, forward strand.
GAACGAGGCGAGGATGGCCACCCACAGTACGCGCCGCTGCACACCCTGCATGGGTCTCAGCCCTTCCGGGAGAACGCCGTGCGCAGGGAAAGCTTGCGGTTGTACTCAATGGAGCCGTAGCGGAACAGGTGTACGGCCACGCGCAGGGCCAGGAATCCGAACACGAACAGTTCCACGATCACCACGGCCGCGGAGAACCCGCTGAGTGAGCCGAATGCGTTGCGCAGCATGGCCGTGATGGGCGCCGTGAACGGGAAGTAGGTGAAGATTTTCACGATCACCGAGCCGGGGTCGCTGACAATCATCGACACAATGTAGAACGGGATGAACATCATGATCATGACCGGGCCAAACACCATGCTGGCGTCCTTGGCGGTGGGCATGACGGCGCCAATGCCGACCAGCACGCCGGTGAACAGGATGAATCCGCCAATGAACAGCAGCGCCCCAACGAGCATGGGCAGCGGCTGGAGTTGCAGGTGGGACAGGTCAAAGTCGGGCAGGGCCAGTTGCTCGCGGAAGAACAGGTAGCCAAGCACCATGGGGGCGGCAAACACCACGGCCTGCAGTGCACCCACGAGGAACAGTGAGATGACCTTGCCCACCACCAGCGTTGTCGGGTTCAGCGTGGTCAGGATCATCTCCGTGACCCGGTTTTCCTTCTCCTCCAGCGTGGAGGCGAGCATTTGGTTGGCCAGCAGGATGATCACCACATAAAACAGCACCAGAAACAGCAGTGGCGGCACCACCGTTTCCAGCCCGCCCGACGGTTGCCCATCCTTGAAAGTCTGCGTTTCGGTACTGAATTTCCCCTGCACCAGCGCCGTCAATTCGGCCGATCCCACCTTTTCCTGGGCCGAGAGCACCACCAGCTGCGTGGCCACGGCGTCGTACGTGCCGTTCTTGAAAATGCCCTGGTCCGCCCCATAAACCTGCACCGGCTCCTTCGTGGGGTTGGCCGGGATGCTAAAGAAGGCGTCCAGTTTCCCCTCCTTGACGCGTTCGACGGCGGAGCCCGGGTCGGTCTCGAGCGCGCCGCCCATCGCTGTGGCCAGCTTGGGATCAATGAGCCCGGAGGCATCCGTGTAGCTGAAGGACAAGGTCTGGTTCTTTTGGGCATCCGCCCGCGACTGGGTGGCGGAACTGCTGGCAAACACCAAAGCAAAAACAATGCCCAGCAGGACGGGGATGGCCAGGGTGGCGATCCAAAAGCGCCGCTTCTTGATGGTCCTGGTGAACTCAAATTCCACCACGGTGCGCAGGTTGTGCCGGGCCATGTCAGTTTCTCCTGCCGCGGGTATGTGCCGGTACTTCCTCGGTGCGGGCTGCGGTGCCGGGCGCCTCGCCGTAGACCTGGATGAAGATGTCCTCGAGGCTCCGCTTGGCCGCGACGAAGCCCCGCACCACAACGCCGGCCAGCACCAGCTCCTTCAGTACCTGGGCCTCGTCCACCCCATCAGGCAGGGACAGCTCGGCGTAGTTCGTTTCCGCCAAGGTGACTTGGTAGTTCGGTGAGGCCGGGATGGTGCCTGCGTATTTAAGCCTGATGGTGCGCCCGCCAAACTGGTTTTGGACGTCGTCGATGGTTCCGTAGGCGGCAGCCTGGCCGTCCTTGAGCAGGATGATCGAATCGCACAGCCGCTCCACCTCCTCCATCTGGTGGGTGACCATCATGACCGTGGCGCCGGCCTGCTTGCGGTCCTCAATGATGTCCATGAGCAGCCGGCGGTTGACCGGGTCAAAGCCCTTGGTCGGTTCGTCCAGGATCAGCAGCTCCGGCTCATTCATGATGGTCACGCCCAGCTGGATCTTTTGCTGCTCACCGCCGGAGAGCTTGTCCACGTGCAGTTCAGCCTTGTCAGCCAGGCCCACCCGGTCCAGGTATTGGCGGCAAAAATCCTGCGCTGCCTGCCTCGACATGCCCTTGAGCCGGCCGAAATAGCTCATGACGTCCCGCACCGATTCCTTCTTGTACAGCCCGCGCTCCTCAGGCAGGTAGCCGAGCCGGGCGCCAAAGTCGCCGCTGAACACCTTCCCGTTGATCTCCAAGGTTCCCGACGTGGGACGGTAGATGCCCAGCAGCGCCCGGATCGTCGTCGTCTTTCCGCTGCCGTTGCTGCCCAGGAAACCAAACGTCTCCCCGCGGTGAACGTCGAAGGAGAGCCCCTCAATGACCTTTTTCGTGCCAAAGCTCATATGAAAGTCCTGAATATGGATCAACGGCTGCGCGGCGTTCATTGTTCCAGCGTAGTCACAAACAGGGATTTTGCGGTCTAAGATTCGCTGTTGCGACTCTTTCGTGGGTGCTTCAGCCTGGGACCCACCATCCCGGCTGTCAGCATTCAAGCCGTTGTCGCCGTGGATGTTTTTGCCTTGGCTGTTTTCGCCTTGGCCGTTTTCGGCAGGGGCGCAGAGCACCCCGTCCTGCTCTTGCCGACAGTGCTTGACAGGCCATATCATTCGATCCCAGCAGCTCCGACGGGGCTTGGCTGGAGACTACGCGCCGAGAAGGGGCCAAACTCGCAGCATTCCGACCGTGTTTCTCCGAAAATGGTTCAGGCTCGCGAGAAGGGCGCAACCTTGGTGGCATATCGCGGCTCCGGGCCATTCTCGGCGAAACAAGAAGCCACACCCTACGGCCCAGGGTCATTCTCGACGAAGCACACACCCTCCCATACAAATTCCCCGCACCCCGCACAAGGAAACAGGGCCCGTGTCCGGTACCTGAGCGATGGATCACCACAACAGCCCGCCAGCTGAGCCAAAGGGTATGAAGACGTGACGGTGCAACGGTGAACCCACCCACGGAAGAGCCACAAGAGGCCTAAAATTCGCCATTTGTTGCCGCCGCCCGTACGCTTGGCGCTGCCTCTGTGTTGTCGCTCACACCCGCCGCCGACCTATGAATGCGCTCATGAACCTTGATCTGCCCCTCATTCTTGACCTGCTCGGCGTCTTTTTCTTCGCCGTCTCAGGCTGCCTGCTCGCGGCCAGGAAGGGGTTCGACATCGTCGGCTCCGTGCTGCTGGGTTCCATGGTGGGCCTGGGCGGCGGCGTCATCCGTGACATCATCCTGAACCAGGGGCCTCCTGCGGCCTTTTCCAACCAGATCTATCTTGTCCCTCCCGTGGCCGCTGCCGCGCTGGTGTATTTCACGGTGAAGAATGTGAAACGCAGCGGGCGGTTGCTGTTCATGTTCGACGCCGGAGGGTTGGCCCTGTTTTGCGTCACCGGTTCGCTGAAGGCCCTGGAAGCGGGGATGAATCCGGTGGCCGCCACCCTGATGGGTGTAACAACTGCCGTGGGTGGCGGCATTTTGCGTGACATCACCGCCAACGACGTGCCCAAGGTGTTTGACCCCAAGGACCTGTACGCGATCCCGGCGTTCGTTGGCGCGGCCCTGACCACGGCCATGTGGCACCTGGAGTGTCTCAACCTCGCCACCGGAACCGTGGCCGCCGCCGTCGTTTTCACCCTGCGCCTGCTGAGCCTGCGCTACGGCTGGCACGCCCCACTGGCAGCACACAGCTGGACACCGCGCAGGTCCCGGCGCGGCTAGAATTGTAGGCAGAGCAATGCCCGCCAATTTTCGAAGGATTTGTATGTCTGACATGTTCGTAGAGAAGTTCCGCGGCCTGGTGCCCCTGTACCTGGAGGAGCCGTGGCAGGAAGCCGACGGCATCACGTGGGCCGACCTCGATTCGGTCTTTACGGAACTGAAAGTCACTGTGCCGTTGGCGCTGCGTGAATTCTTGCACGCCCTCGGCAATTGCGAAGACCTCATGGAGGCGTACTACTACTTCTGGGACCCTGAGGAGCTGGAAATCCAGGACGGCTACCTGCTGTTCCTTGAGGACGAGGACGAGGCGTACACCTGGGGCATGCTTGCCGACCAGAGCGACGTTCCGGACCCCATTGTGTGGCGCCGCAACAACGCCACGGGCGAATGGATCAACGAGGAAGGCACGTTCAGCGAGTTTGTGTTCGACATGCTCGACTGGGTCTTCAACGAAGAGCTCGGCGACGAGGACTGAACCACCCGATGGGGACATGCGCAGCCACCTTCCCGGGCTCGGCGCATAACCCACGGCGCCCTCGCATATGCGCCCCGCCACCGGCTGGAGTGGCGCCACTTCGGGAGCTGCGCCACTCCAGCCCAGGCCAAGACGCATAGCCAAACTCACGTCGAACATGCGCATTGCGGGTTGAGAACTTTGCGCTTAATCCGGGCCATGTGAAGGTCATGTGAATCCGCCGGAAGCTATGGGAATATTCCTCCGGGAGCGGTAGCGTGGCGTTATGGACACTCAGGAGCCTTCGAACGCATTGAATCCGTCACCGGCTGCGGTTGTGGAGCTGGTCGAGAAATTGGTGCAGGGGATGTGGCCCCGCTCCGATTTCGACCGCAAGGCGTGGTTTGAACGCCTGGGTTTGGTCTCCGGCGCAGCCTGGGACGATGCCGGGACGGCTCCCACGGTGGCACATTATTCGCTGCGCACACCCCTGGCAGGCGGAGAGATCTCCTCGTCCTGGACGTCCTACGGTGCCAGGTTCCTGGGCATCAGCATGCAGCTGTACTCCTCCATGCAGACGGACAACCCTTCCACCCGCGAGGGCTATGACGGCATCCACACCCGGCTCGCCGCACTCTACGGAGAAGGCAGCAACCCTTGGCACGACCCCGTTGTCCAGGCGTGCGTCTGGAATGTCAACGGCCGCCGCATCGTGATCCGCTTCTTCAACCTCCAGCACAGCGGTGTCATGGTCAGCGTTGACGACGCCGGCTTGGCCTCAGCCTCCGAAGCCGAAGCACGACGCCGGAACGCACCCACGCACTGGAATGACAGTGAGGAGGGGGCAAGCCCGTTCGCCATCCCGAAGATGGGCCGCCAGGCGTGACGGATTCGGAGCCTGCCCCGCCAGATGTGAACCGTTCGGAGCCTGCCCCGCCCGGCCTGGATCCGGAGGCTCCCATTGATCCCTCCGCCGTCGTGGCGCTCGTGCAGGAAATTGTCCGTGATCCATGGCCCACCTCGGAGGCCGAGCGGGAGTACCTGTTTGACCGGCTGAACCTGACAGTGGCAGCTTGGCGGGAGGCACAGAACCCGCACATCGTCGGCACCGAACAGCACTTCCTGACCGATCCGCCAATTGCCGGCCCGGTGCTCTGCACATGGGTCTTGGATGATAGCGCCTTCGTGCAGATCTATCTCCAGCTCCGCTTCGATGCAGCCCCGCCAAGCCCCGAAACGACCGCCTGCTTTGACGAGATCCGGCGCCAATTCACGGAACTCTACGGAGAGCCGGAAATTCCCTGGCATGGGCAACGGGGCCTGCGCCGCATGTGGGATGCCAACGGCCTGGAACTGGACGTCCACTACGGCAACGATGCCCGCAGTTCCCTGATGGTCAGCGTCTCCGACGGTGTGCTGGCAGCCCTGACCGCACAAGAGGAAACGCCCACTTAAAAGCTCTCCTGCCACACAGATCTTGAGAAACGGGTTAGACGTCCCTTGAGACCACGGCTTCGGCGAAGTTGGCCAAGGCGATCTTCACGATGCCGTCCGGCAGCGGGGCCAGGGCCGCAATCGCGGCGTCCGACCATTCGCGGGCCACGGCCCAGGAATCCAGTGTGACTGGGTGTTCGCGCAGCGCCGTCACAGCAGCGGACAGGGATTCGTCGCTGGTCAGGTCGCCGTCAACAAGTTCCAGCACAGCGGCCGCCTCGGCGTCGCCAGCGCCAGCAGCGTTGCGCAGCAACAGGACAGGCAGCGTGGGCACGCCTTCGCGCAGGTCCGTGCCGGGTGACTTGCCGGAAACCTGCTTCAAGCCGGTGACGTCAATGACGTCGTCGGCCAGCTGGAACGCCATGCCGACCTTTTCCCCATAATCGACCATGACGGCCTGCACATCCTCGTCAACGCCGGCAAAGATGGCGCCCAGCTGGCCGGATGCGGCAACTAGGGAGCCAGTCTTGTCGGCGATGACGGAGAGGTAGTGCTCAATGGGATCCTCATCGGGGCGCGGCCCAACCGTCTCATGCAACTGCCCCAGGCACAGGCGCTCAAAGGTGCGGGCCTGGATGCCCAGCGCCTTGGATCCCAGCTCGGACACGAGGATGGAGGCGCGTGCAAAGATCAGGTCGCCGGTGAGGATGGCAACCGTGTTGCCCCACACCTCATGGGCCGTTGGCGCACCGCGGCGGAACGGCGCGGAGTCCATGACGTCGTCGTGGTAGAGCGTGGCCAGGTGCGTCAGTTCAACCACGACGGCGGCCTGCACCACTTCCTTCCGGTCCGGGTCCCCGAGGTGGGCGGCCAAGAGAACAAGCAGGGGGCGGATGCGCTTGCCTCCGGCCTCAACGAGGTGGCGGCTGGTGGCGTCGGCCAATGGATCAGAGTGGGAGATGGCTTCACGCAGCACCTTTTCCACCTTAGCCATGCTCATGGAGATGGAGGGACCCAGATCGGGGTCCTCGGCAACGGCTCCGAAACCGGACGGCAGTTGCAGTCCGGTGGCAATGGCCATGGTGCTGGGCTCGGGATCGTGGCCGTCGGGGCGTCCTTGCCCGGCGGGGGTCCAGCTGTGGTTCGCGGAAGTAGTCACTGCTTAACACTAACTATTGGTAGGGATTGTTGCTTGGCTGGGCGGGTACTGTCCTGATTGCTGGTGGCGGGGACGAGCTTCTCCAGTAGATGAATCACTCTATCCTCAAAACCACGCTCTCCGGAGTCGGTGAGGTTTGCCATGAGCCGGACCACGAATCGCATCAGGACCGGCACCGGCATACCCGTGCGCAGTGCCAGTTTCATGATGTGCGGGTTGCCGATCAGGGAGGCAAAGGCGCGGCCCAGGGTGAAGTGGCTGCCCCATTGTTCACGAACAAATCCGCTGTAACCGGTCAGTGCATGGTTGGCGGCCAGCCGGGAGTTGGTGCCGGCTGCCCGGACAATGAATTCAGCGGCGAAACGGGCCGACTCCATGGCGTAGGAGATGCCTTCGCCGTTGAACGGGCTGACCATGCCGCCGGAGTCACCCAACAGCATCAAGCCGTCGGAGTAGTGCGGGGTGCGGTTGAAGCCCATGGGCAGTGCGGCACCCCGGATGGGGCCCACCTGGTTTTCCGGGATGAACCCCCATTCGGCCGGCATCGCCGCCGTCCAGTCCCGCAGCACGGCACGGTAGTCCAGCTTGCCGAATTCCTTGGAGGAGTTCAGGATGCCAAGGCCCACGTTGGAGGTGCCGTCGCCCACGCCAAACACCCAGCCGTAGCCAGGCAGCGCCTTTCCTTCGGGCGAGGAAAGCTCCAGCCAGCCCTCCATCCAGTCGTCGTCGTGGCGAGGGGAGGTGAAGTAGGTGCGGTAGGCAACACCCATGGGCCTGTCGTCGCGCTTGGCATGACCCAACGAGACGGCGGTGCGGGTGGAGTTGCCGTCAGCGGCAAGCACAATGTCGGCGTGGAAGTCGGCGGTTTCGCCCGTCTTCCGGCCTGAGGCATCCAAAAGTGACGCCCTGGCACCCACGACAGTTCCGGCGTCGTCCGTTAAAGCAGTGGTGACCGAGTGGCCCTCAAGGATGGTGGCACCGGCGGCGCGGGCGTGGGCGGCAAGGGCGTCATCGAAGCCCAGGCGGGTGCGGATCAGGCCATAGTTGGGGAAGCTGCTGAGCTCGGGCCACGGGACCTCGATGCGGCGGCCGCCGGCGATCAGGCGCAGGCCCCGGTTGCGGCGCCACCCGTCGTCGGCGGAGTGCGGCAGGCCCATGAGCTGCATTTCCCGGACGGCGCGCGGGGTCAGTCCGTCGCCGCAGACCTTTTCACGCGGGAATCGGGTCTTTTCCAGGACGGTGACCTCGATGCCGGCGGACGCCAGGTGGTATGCAGCGGTGGATCCGGCGGGGCCGGCCCCTACAACAAGTACCTTCACGGTGGGTGGAGTTCCTTTGCTTAGCGGTGTTTGCCGGTGGCCGGAACAGGCGCCGGCACAGGTGCGGGCACGGCCTCCCCGGCGGACGCCAAGGGTTTGGTGGCGCGGTGGACGGCCACGATCCCTCCGGACAAATTCCTGTAGGCGACGGAATCCCAACCGGATTCGGTGAGCCAGGCGGCGAGGTTGTCCTGGTTGGGCCAGGCGCGGATGGATTCGGCCAGGTACACGTAGGCGGCCGGGTTGGAAGCCACCTTCTTGGCGATGGGTGGCAGGGCGCGCATCAGGTATTCGGTGTAGACGGTGCGGAACGGGGAGAACGTGGGGTGGGAGAATTCGGCCACCACCAGCGTGCCGCCGGGCTTGGTGACACGCAGCATTTCACGCAGCGCCTTCTTCGGGTCCATGACGTTGCGCAGCCCAAAGGAGATGGTGGAGGCGTCAAAGGAGTTGTCCGCGAACGGCAGGTTGGTGGCATCCCCGGCGATGAAGTCAATGTCCGGGCGGCGGCGCTTGCCCACCTTGAGCATGCCTACGGAGAAGTCGCAGGCGACCACGTCCACGCCGGCGTCGGCAAAGGGTTCGCTCGAGGTGCCGGTGCCGGCGGCAAGGTCAAGGACCCGCTGTCCGGGCACTGCACCCACCGCGTCCACCACGACCCGTCGCCAACGGCGCGTCTGTCCCATGGACAAAATGTCGTTGACGATGTCGTATTTGGCGGCCACGTCGTCAAACATGGCGGCCATTTCTTCCGGACGCTTCTCCAAAGATGCACGGTTCACCCTCTTAGTCTCTCAAACTTTGTGCAGCTTCGCGCAATGTGAGGTTGCGCCGGGGCCGCTTGTGGGCCATCACACCGCCGCCGGAGCTGTTTTTGCTCCCCCAGCGAGTAATCTGGACTCATCATGACTGCTTCCCTTTCGCTGCGCGCCCTCACCCTGGCCCTGGATCCGGCCACGCTGGCGGAGCTTGGCATCACCGGCCCGGCGGCCTTGCTGGGTTCCGGCTCCCCGGACGGCCCGCTGAGCTGGTTGCGCCGCGGCGAAGGCCTCTTGGGCTTCGGCGAAATCGTCTCCTTCACGGGGTCCGGACCCTCCCGCTTTGCCGACGCCGAGCAGTGGTGGAAGTCCCTGCTGGCCGACGCATCCGTTGATGATTCCGTGCGCATGCCCGGCACCGGCGCCATGGCCTTTGGCTCCTTCGCCTTCTCCAAAACCAGCGCCTTCGCCTCCAAACTCATCGTCCCGGCCCTCGTGGTGGGCTTCTCCGACGGCACCGCCTGGTTGACCCAGCTGTCCCTGGACGGCACGGTCCCCACCACCGAATCCGCCCTGGCACTGCTGCGTGGCGTCGTTGCCTCCGCCTCACCCTCATCTCCCACATCCCCTTCGCCGGAAAGTTCGACGCCGGACACCACCTCCGCGGGCACGGTGCGTTCCGGGGCGCTCACCGAGGAGGAATGGATGGCGTCCGTCCGGGCCGGCGTGCAGGCCATCGCCCACGGCGGACTGGAAAAGGTTGTTTTGGCACGCGATGTTGTTGCAACCTTCCCTGAACCGGTGCAGAGAGTTTCAATTCTGCAACGATTGGTGCGCCTCTACGACGATTGCTGGACCTACGGCGTCCGCGGCCTGGTGGGCGCCACCCCTGAAATCCTGATCAAGGTCGACGGCTCCACGGCACAGGCCCGGGTACTCGCCGGCACCCTTGACCGTGAGGACGAACCAGCCGGTTCAACGGGCTTTGCCGATGCTGTTTTGGGCGGTTCCCTCAAGCAGCGCCACGAGCACGACTTCGCCGTCCGTTCCCTGACCCGGCAGCTGGCCCCGTTCGCTACTGACCTGTCATTTCCTGCGGAACCGTTCATTTTGGAGCTGCCGAACGTGTGGCACCTGGCCTCCGACGTTACGGCCCAGCTGGCCAGCTCAAACGGCCACCTGCCCACGTCTTTGGCGCTGGTTGAGGCCCTGCACCCCACTGCTGCAGTGTGCGGAACACCCCGGGAAGAAGCCGGAAAGCTCATCCTGGAGCTCGAGCAAATGGACCGTGGCCCCTACGCCGGGCCCGTGGGGTGGCTTGACGGAGCGGGCAACGGGGAATGGGGCATTGCCCTGCGCGGAGCCGTCCTGGAGGATGCGCACCACGTTCGCCTCTACGCCGGCGCGGGCATTGTGGAGGCTTCCGATCCGGAGGCTGAACTTGCTGAGACGTGGGCCAAGTTCCGGCCCATGCTGCAGGCATTGCACCTGCCCAACCACCCCTAGCACCCCCTGCCCTGTCCGGAGTTTCAGACACCGAGCATCCGTGGGCCCTTGCGGAGCAGCGTCTCAAGTTGTTCAATAGTGAAACCTTGTTCACCGTGATGCAAATCACCGAGGGTTACACTTGATTTCAAATGCTGGCTCCTTAGGGACTACACAAAGGGTAAACAATGCACATCTCATCCAAGCTGGGCCTGCGATTCGCAGCCGTCCTTGCAGTTGCAGCCTTGGCACTGACGGGCTGCAACAACGCTGACGAGGGCCCCACCACCGGTAGCGGCTCATCCACCTTCGATCCCTCCACGGTGGCCAAGGACGATGCCTTGATCGCACTCCTGCCTGCTGCGTTGAAAGACAAGGCAACCCTCAACGTTGGCGCCGACACCTCCTATGAACCCGCTGAATTCCTGGCCACCGACGGGCAGACCCCCATCGGCTACGACGTTGACCTTGCCCACGCCATCGGCGCCGTGTTGGGCAAGGATGTCAAGGTCCACACCTCAGAGTTCTCCACGATTCTGCCGAGCCTTGGCTCCAAGTACGATCTGGGCATCTCCTCCTTCACCATCAACCCCGAGCGTTCCAAGGCTGTGAACTTTGTCAGCTACTTCAACGCTGGCGTGCTGTGGGCCGTGCAGAAGGGCAACCCCAAGAACATCAGCCTGGATGACATCTGCGGCAAGAAGATCGGTGTCCAGACAGGCACCGTAGAGGAAGATCCCGATGTGAAGGACCGTTCCGCGAAGTGTGTGGCGGACGGCAAGCCGGCCATTGACGTGATCTCCTTGAAGAACCAGACGGATGTCACCACACGTCTGGTCAGCGGCAGCATCGATGCCATGAGTGCCGACTCCCCCATCATCAAGAATGCCCTGCAGAAGACCGGCGATTCCCTTGAAACGTTGGGCGACGTGTACGACTCCGCGGAGCAGGGCATCGCCATCGCCAAGGATGACACCGCGTTTGCAGAAGTTATTGAAAAGGTCATGAACAAGCTCATGGCAGATGGCGTTTACACCCAGATCTTGAAGGACTGGAACAACGATGAAGGCGCCATCACCAAGGCTGTACTGAACCCGACGGCGGGCTAAGCCTTGAGCCGCCCATCCCTGCGCAGGGCCGCACCGGACCGGCATGACGGGGTGGAACTGATCAAGGCAGTTCCAGTCCGTCATCCCGGCCGGTGGGTCGGTGCCGCATTCATTTTGCTCTTTGTGGCATTGGCCGTTCAAAGCCTGATCACCAACAAGAATTTCCGCTGGGAAACGGTTGGCAAGTATCTCTTTGATGTTCTGGTGTTGCAAAGCATTGGCTGGACGTTGCTGTTGACAGTCAGCTCGATGGTCATTGCCATTGTGCTGGCCATTATTCTGGCCTTCATGCGCCAATCCGAGAACCCCTTGTTCCGGTGGGTTTCCTGGTTCTGGGTTTGGTTCTTCCGCGGCACCCCTGTCTACACCCAGCTGGTTTTTTGGGGCCTCGTGGCCGTGCTGTTCCCCAAGATCATCATTGGCGTGCCTTTTGGCCCCGAATGGTTTTCCCTCAACACCGAAACCGTCATCACCGCACTGGTTGGCGCCATTGTTGGTTTGGGCCTGAACGAGTCCGCCTATCTGGCTGAGATCTTCAGGGCCGGCTTGAAGTCTGTTGACAACGGGCAGATGGAAGCCGCCGAGGCCCTTGGCATGCGCCGGTCAAAGATCATGTGGCGCATCATCCTGCCCCAGGCCATGCGCGTCATCGTCCCACCCACAGGCAATGAAACCATCGGCATGCTCAAGACCACCTCACTGGTTTTGGCCATCCCGTTCACCCTGGACCTGACATTCGTCACGAACACGATCGCCAACCGCACCTACCTGCCCATCCCGCTGCTCATTGTGGCCGCCATCTGGTACCTGGTCATCACCTCGGTGCTGATGGTGGGACAGCACTACATTGAGAAGCACTTCGGCAAGGGCGTGGACAACGTCATGAAGGCACCGGTCAAGGCAACAGCCGCCGTAGCCGCAGCACACGCCCTGCCACCCACCCAGAACGACGGCACCACCGAAGGCGGCCACTGATGACTGACACCGCGGCAACAGCCATGCCCCTGCAGGCCGGTATGAAACCACTCGTGGACATCCAGGGCGTGCACAAGTTCTTCGGCGACCACCACGTGCTCCGCGGCATCGACATGACCGTCAACCCGGGCGAGGTCTCCGTGATCATCGGCCCGTCAGGTTCCGGGAAATCCACCCTGCTGCGCTGCATCAACCTCCTGGAATCCATCAGCGCCGGACGGATCTCCGTCCACAACGACCTGATCGGATTCCGGGAGGTCAACGGGAAGCTCCATGATCTGAGCACCAAGGCCATCGCCGCCCAGCGCCGGGAAATCGGCATGGTCTTTCAGCGCTTCAACTTGTTCCCGCACAAGACCGCGCTGCAAAACGTGATCGAGGCACCCACCCAGGTCAAACGCCAATCCAAGACGGCCGCCCGGCTGAAGGCACTGGAGCTGTTGGAGATGGTGGGGCTGTCGGACCGCGCCAACTTCTACCCGGCCCAACTTTCCGGCGGCCAGCAGCAGCGTGTTGCCATCGCCCGGGCCCTGGCCATGGAACCGGAGTTGATGCTCTTTGACGAGCCCACCTCAGCCCTCGACCCCGAACTCGTCGGCGACGTCCTGGAAGTCATGAAGAACCTCGCCAAGTCGGGCATGACCATGATCGTGGTAACCCACGAGATCGGGTTTGCCCGCGAGGTTGGGGACACCCTGACGTTCATGGACGCCGGCATGGTCGTGGAGAGCGGGAACCCGCGTGACATCATCGCCAACCCGCAACACGAACGCACCAAGGAGTTCCTCAGCCGCGTCCTCTAACTCCTCACAAGTAACCCGCAGAAAACGGCGACAATCCGCGTGAAAACGCGTATTGTCGCTGTTTTCTGCGGGTTAGTTGGTTAAGGCGGCGGCGATGCGGGCGTGCAGCTCACGCAGGCCCCCGCGGCCCGCAGCGGCAACCTCCACAATGCCGGGCCCCTGCACGGGCGCGGCAAGCGCGGCGGCGAGCTCCGCCGTCGTGGTTGCCAGGGTGTGGCTCCACCCAAAGGCCACGGCCAGCGCCCCGATATTGGCGGTGTGCGGCGTGCCAAAGAAGCGTTCGACGGCGGCACCATAGTTGGGTGCCTCGGCCAGCCTGCCGTGCTCCAAGACTGAGAAAATGCCGCCGCCGCCGTCGTTCAGGACAATGGCCTGCAGCCTGGGCTGCTGCTCGGTGGGTCCGATGTTGAGGGCGCCGGAATCGTGCAGGAACGTCACATCGCCCAGTAGCACCCGGGTGGTGCGGCCGGTGGCCAGTGCCAGGCCGGTTGCCGTGGCGATCGTGCCGTCGATCCCGGCCAGGCCGCGGTTTGCGTGCACCGTGAGGTGGTTCCCAACGGTGCGGATCCCCGGCGTGGGGCGCCCGGCCAGGTCTGCGTCGCGGACGGGGTTGGAGGAGCCCAGCATGAGGATGCTGCCGGGATCCTGCTGGGCCGTCGCCCACACCGCACGGGCCGTGCTCGGGCCGTTCAATTGCCCGTCGAGGACGTCATCCAGCGCGGTTTCGGCCTGGTTCGCGGCCTGTTGCCAGGCCTGGAGCCAGCCGTCGGGGCCGCGGCCGGCAAAGCCGACGAGCTGGTCCCACTGCGTCAGGACCAGTTCGGTGCGGCGCCCCGCCTCAAACCACGGCACGGGCTGGGGCAGGAACAGCGCCCGCTCAAGATCGTTCCGGCCCAGCAGTTGGCTGATCTGGCGGGACAAGGTGGGGCGTCCGAAGAGGACCACACGCTGGATGGGGGCGGCACTGTCCGGCCCGAACTGCTCCAACAGCAGCCGATAGGGGCCAATCGCGTTGGGTCCAAAACGAGCGTTGGAGGACGGCTCGGCCAACAGTGGCAGGTCCAGCATCCGGGCAAAGTATTCAGCCTCCGGACCAGCCCCGTGCCCGGCGACCACCACGGTCCTGTGGCTGGTGGTGGGATGTGAGTCCGTCGGGAAGTCCCCCGCCGGCCGGGTGGCACCGTTCGTGGCCGCGGCAGGCTCAACCGGCCCGGCCAGCACAGCCCCGTCCCCTTCCTCGGGACTCGCACCGGTGGCGCTGCCCGCGGTGGAGGTGCCGCCGTCGTCCATCAACAGGGCATCAGCCAACGCCGCATCAGGGGCGTCAACGACGGGCAGCAGCCGCTCCCATTCGGAGCCGTCCAGTGCGGGGGTCAGGGGGTCGCGGAAGGCCAGGTTGACCTGGACAGGGCCCGCCGGGATGCCTTCGAGCCGGCCCTGGGCTGCCGTCAGGGCGGTATTGACGGCACTGGTGGGGTCGCTGCCGGCCGCAACGTCGGTGGCAAAGCGCACGTGCTCGCCAAAGAGGTCCAGCTGGATGGTGGTCTGGTTCGCCCCCGTGCCGCGGAGCTCCTCGGGGCGGTCGGCGGAGAGGACCACGAGCGGCACGGCCGCATGGTTGGCCTCCATGACAGCGGGGAGCAGGTTGCCCACGGCTGTGCCGGACGTGGTCACCACGGCCACGGGCCCGTTGGCACCGAGAGCGAGCCCCAGCGCAGTAAATCCGGCCACGCGCTCGTCGATGCGCACGTGTGTGGTGAGGCGGCCGTCGGCTTCCGCCTCGGCCAGGGCGTACACGAGCGGGGCGCTGCGGGACCCGGGCGCCACCACAACGTGGCGCACTCCGGCGCGTTCCAGCGCATCAACAACATAGCGGGCGGCATCCATCGAGCTAAGTAAAGTCACGCCATCCACTCTAGCCACCCCCGGGCGCGGCCCGGCTGCCTGGCGAAGTTGCCGACGGAAAGGCGTGGCTACAGCAGGGCGTGGCAGCGGCGCAGGCGGTCGAGCCACCAGTCACTCCGTTGCGCCGGGACGGCGAAATGGGCCAGCAGGTCGGGGTCCGCCACAATGTCGCGCACCGCCATGCCGCCCGCCGACGCCACGAGGCTGGGACTGGCAACGTCCCCGCCCATCAAGGCGACGGTGCCCAGCCCACACGCGTACCGCAATTGGGGAAGCGCGGCCGCGAGCGCCAGCCCGGTACGGATCCCCACGGAGGAATCCAGGGCCGAACTGACCACTGCGGGCAGCCCGGCCTCGGCGACGATCTCCAGCGCCCGGCGCACCCCACCCAGCGGAGCAGCCTTGACCACGAGCAGGTCGGCCGCCCCGGCACGGGCAACGGCCAGCGGGTCGGTGGCCTTGCGCACGCTTTCGTCGGCGGCTATGAGGACGGAGCCACGCAGGGCGCTGCGCACGGCAGCCATGTCCTCGATCGTGGCGACTGGCTGCTCGGCGTACTCCAACCCAAAAACGGACAGCATGCGCAGCGCCGAGACGGCCTGCCCCACGTCCCAGCCGCCGTTGGCGTCGACACGGATCTTGGCATCGGGCAGCAGGTGCCGCACGGCCCCCACCCGGGCAGCATCGTCCCGCAGGGACTGCCCGGCCTCGGCAACCTTGATCTTCACGGTGTGCACACCGTCAAAGGCACCCAGCACGGCGGGCACCAGGTCCGCCGAAACTGCCGGAACAGTGGCGTTGACGGGCACCCAGTGGCGGGCCGCTTCGGGATACCCAAGCCAGCCAGCCTCCACAGCCGAGGCCAGCCAGCGGGAGGATTCCTCGTCGTCGTACTCCAGGAAGGGGCCAAACTCGGACCAGCCGGCGGGCCCGTCAAACAGCATGACTTCGCGGGCCATCACCCCCCGGAATTTCACCAGCATGGGCAGTGAGACGACGTGGGCGGCGGCAAGGAGGTCCTCGATCGGCGGTGGTGAAAACATGTCTTCACTGTAGTCCGTGCCTGAGCGCACTCCCATGAAACTGTGGGAACCTAGAGGCGATGAATACGCATGCCGCACCCCACCGCTCAGGCCGTCCCGGCCATATTGCGGCGCGCGTTGCCGCTTGGCCCTTCCTGTTTGCAGCCATCATAAGTTTGGCCGGATTGCTGCTGAGCTACAGATTCTTCGTAAAAACCACCACCGGACAGTTCATGGACGAGTCAGCGCTCGTCGAGGCTGCCGTGGCCAGGCAGCGGATCGGGGTGCAGACGGCGCAGGCCCTGGACGTACTGCCGCTGACGTCAGTGGTGATTGCCGCGGTGGTGGTTTTGTTTGTGACCCTGGCGCGGCGGCGGTGGAAGGAGGCCGGTTTTGCGCTGCTGGCCATGGCTGCCGCGAACCTGTCGACGCAGCTGATCAAGGCCGGATTGCCCGACCGCCCCAACCTTGGCGTGAACACCCTGGCCCTGAATTCCCTGCCCTCAGGCCACAGCACTCTTGCTGCCAGTGCCGCGGCGGCTGTTTTCCTGGTGGTCTCGCCCCGGTGGCGTCCGGCTGCGGCGTTTGTGGGCGGTGGTTACGCGGTTGCTGCGGGGGTTTCCACGCTCATCAACCAGTGGCACCGCCCCTCGGATGTCCTGGCGGCGTTCTTCATCGTGGCATTTTGGACGGCCCTCGCCGCCCTGGTTGTCATGCGCACCGGGTCCAGCTGGAATGTGTGGCTGGGTTCCTCCATGCACTGGGCGTCCCGGCGTTGGTGGACGGCGCTGACCCTGTTGCTGGCGGTGCTGCCTGCCCTGCTGTTGGCGTACATGATGACGTCGGTCCCGATGCCCAACCTCGACAGCACCATCAGCTATTTCCTGATGGGCGTGGGCCAGATAATGGTGGTTGGCTATGGCCTGACATGTGCCGGCACGCTGCTGTTGACGCTGGCCGTACGACGGCGTCACCGACGTTAATCCCGTTGCCCGCCTGTGTTCGTGGCTGGTTCGAGCGCTTCCGCGACGGGTTCCCAAAAGTAGGAAAAATCTTCGTCGGGGCCGGCCATGAGGCGCTGGGTGAACAACACACCAATGAGATCCTTTTCCGGATCCACATAGGCGGTGGTGCCGGCACCGCCCGTCCAGCCGTAGCGGCCATGGCTGTCTACCGAGACCTGCCAGCCCCACGAAACGCCCGGCCCCACCATTCCCGTCAGGCCCTCCTTCTGTTCATCGCTCAACTGGTCCTTGGTCATTTCGGCCCGCAAGTCGGAGGGCAGCAGGGTGTCGTCGGCGAGTGCCGCAAGGAAGGCCAAATAGTCGGGGACGGTGGAAACCAGTCCCCCGCCGAGCGTCTCGAAGGGCGGTGGCGCCGAGAACAAGCCGCCGGGTTCGTCGAAAACGGCAAGTCCCGCCGTCGTAGGTTCATAGGCGGTGGGAAGCTCGCCGGGGTCCCCGGAGAATCCCGTGGAGGCCAGGCCGAGGGGGCCGGTGATGCGTTCGCGCAGCAGCTCGCCCAGTGGTGCCTGGCCGGCCCGGGCCAGCAGGGCGGACAGGATCTCGCTGCCCACATGGTAGCTCCAGCGGGTGCCGGGCTGGTGTGCGAGCGGCAGGGCGCCGATGCGGGACATGTATTCATCGGCGGTCATGGGCAGCGGGCGGGGTCCGGGGAGCAGCCCCGCCGCGTCCATGGCCCGGGCCAGCGGCGTGTCCTCGAAGGTGATGCCCATGCCGTGGGTGAGTGTCAGCAACTGCCGCACGGTGATGTCGTGATCTGCCGAGACGGTGCTCTCCAGGGGCGCATCGGGGCTGGTGAGCACGCGGGGGTAGGCAAGTTCGGGGAGCCAAATATCGACCGGGTCATCAAGGGCCAGGGATCCGTCGGCAATCATGGAGACCGCCAACGCGCCGGCCAGCGGCTTTCCCAATGAGGAGACCCGGAACGGGGTGTCGGTGCGCATGAGGGCCTTTTGGCCCAGCGTTCGGACGCCGGTGGCAAAATATTCTGTGGCTCCGCGGTGCCTGATGCCCGCCACCATGCCGGGCGCCCAACCGGACGCCACTTTTTCTTCCAGGGCCCGCCAAACACCATCGAAGTCCGCGCTCATGATCCCATGATTCCCGCCCCGTCCCGGGCGTCAAAGATTTTCTGGCCGGCTGCCTTGGCCTTCGGCTCTGGTGCGTTACGGGTCAGCGCTGAACAGGCTTGGTGCGCGGAATCCAGTAGCCAAGTGTGGCGGCCGCCGCCAGGCCAAGTGCGCCCGTTGCGGCAATGCCGAACGACAACGTCACCGCTGCGGTCAGGCCGGCAAGGATGGCCGGGCCGCTTGAGCCTCCCGTGTCGGCAAGGAACCGCCAGATCCCCAAGAATTCGGCCCGGCCGTTGCGTGGGGAGTAGTCGGCACCCAGGGTCATGACCAACCCCGAGCCGATGCCGTTGCCAAAGCCGACGAGCAGGGCCGCCAGCAGCAGCGTGACGGCGCCCGTGGTCAGCGGCATGAGCAGCAGGGCCACCCCCATGAGTGCCATGGACGGCACAGCCACCCAGGTGCGCCCCTTCCTGTCCATGACCTTCCCGGCAGGGTAAAACACCAGCATGTCGATGGCGCCCGACAAGCCGTAGATGATGGAGGTAGCCGCCGGGCTCAGCCCCAGGTTGTCCGCCCACAGGGGCACCACCACCTGCCGTGAGGACCTCACGGCACTGACAAGCAGCACGCCGATGCCCACCGTCAGGAACAGCTTCCGGTGCGTGGCAAGCAGTGCTGCGATGGTGGGCCGGGGTCCGACCGGTGCAGCGCCGTCGGCGCTGACCAGGTCCGGCAGCCACCAGGCCAGCACCCCTGCGGCCGTGACGGCTATGGCGGCAACCCAATAGGCGCCGCTCAATCCGACCAGGTGGATCACGAGGGCCCCGATGAAGGGCCCGGCAAACAAGCCGATCCTCCCCACACCGCCCAGCGTGGACATGGCCCGGGCCCGCATCAGTGGCGGCACGGCCTCGGTCAGATAGCTTTGGCGGGCCAGGTTAAACACGGCAGAGGCAGCTCCAATCAGGAACACCCCTGCCGCAAACATCCAGAGGTTGCCGGCAAAGACGCAACTGAGCATGGCCACCAGGCTCAGGACGGCGGCACCCACCATGCCGCGGCGTTCGCCATACTTGGCGGTGATGAGCGACGCCGGGATGTTGCTGACAAGTGAGCCGACGCCAATCAGTGCCACCACGAGCGCAGCCCCGGCCAGGGATGATCCCATGTCCCGTGCGCTGAGCGGGATGACGGGCAAAATGGCGCCTTCGCCAATGCCGAACAACAAGGATGGCCCAAACGCCGGCACGGCGATGGACCACAGGCTGAAGTCTCCGGATTTCCCTGATTTGCTCACTCGATCCACTGTAGCCCCGCCGCGCCGCCACCTCGGCTACTGACAACCTCTGCGAGGGCCGCGGCAAACGCTGCGTCGACCGGGCGGCCGTGTCCAGGCACCATGATCGGATACTTCGTTCCCATGGCGGCCAGTTTCCGAAGCACGGCCGCCCACTCACCGGGGTACGAGTCCGCAAACTGCGGATCGGCTCCTTCTTCCAGGACCTCGCCCGCGAAGAGCACGCCGGGGGCTCCCACCATGAGATCACCGTCGGTGTGCCCGCGGCCCAGACTGAACAGCTCCACGCTGACGCCGCCAAGGTCCAGCTGCACCGGGGTTTCCCGGACGACGTCGGTTGGCAGCACAATCCTGGTGCCCGGCCCCGTCCCGGCCGACATCTCGGGTTCCGGGCCCGCAACCTCTGCCCGCTGGGACTCCCCCGTCTCAGCCATGGCCCGAGCGGCGGCGACGTGCGCCCAAAACTGGGTGCCGCCGTCGTACTTGGTGCCTTCGTCGAGAAAGACGGCGTTGCCAAAAAAGTGATCCCAGTGGGCGTGGGTGTTGGCGATGACGAGTGGCAGGGGCGTGAGTGCGCGCACTGCGGCGAGGATTTCGGTGCCGTGGCGGGGGCCGGCGCCGGTGTCGATGAGCAGCGCCCGTTCGCTGCCAAGTATCAGGCCGATGTTCACCAGTGCACGGTCGGCACTGCTGGGCAACATGTAGGCGCCACCGCCAAGTACGAGCCATCCTGCCCTGCCGGTGCGCGGAAACGTCCGGTGGTGCGGGTCGTCCACGGGGCCTCCCATCCTTCCTGGCAGCCAGGTGTCCGGATTGCAGGCCGGAAAGCACTACCGGCGGGCGGGGCGCGGGGCTACGCTCACATTATGAACACAGCCACCAGCAGCACAGCAAGAAAGGGCGCCGAACTCCTCCGCCTGCACCACGCGCCGGAGATTCTGCAGCTGGCCAACGTCTGGGACGCCGTCAGCGCCAAGGTCATCGCGGATCTCCCCGGAACCAAGGCCCTGGCAACGGCAAGCCACTCCATTGCAGCATCGTTCGGCTATGAGGACGGTGAGCACATCCCCGTCGCCCTCATGATCGAAGCAGTAGGACGCATCGCCGCCGCCACGGAGCTGCCCGTCACGGCAGATCTGGAACGCGGCTACGGCAACCCGGGCGAAACCATCCGGCGGGCCGCGGGTGTGGGCATTGTGGGCGCCAATATCGAGGACCAGATGCTCCCACTCCCCCAAGCCGTGGCACGCATGAAGCAGGCGGCAGACGCCGGCGCTGCGGAGGGGATCGACTTTGTCCTCAATGCCCGCACGGATGCGTTCCTGCACGGCGGCGGCCGCGACCCCCGCGAGGTGCTCGAAGCCGCCATTGAACGGGGGCGCGCCTATTTGGAGGTGGGCGCGGCCTGCATCTTTGTGCCGGGCAAACTGGACGAATACACGGTCACGGCGCTCGTGGCCGGGATTGGGCGCGGGCTGGTTTCCGTCATCAACGTGCCGGGGTCGCTGCCGCCGGCCACGCTCCAAGCACTCGGGGTGGCGCGGATTTCCTACGGCCCGTGGATGCAGCGGGTGGCATTGACGGCTTTGGCCGACGCCGCGACCGAGGTGATGAACAACGGCGCACTGCCGGCAGGCACCCGCATCCTGAACTGATCAGGCACGGAACTGGTGCCGCCTGAACGGGATCCGGGCCCGCCATTAACCTGCGACGATTGAACCATGACGTCTTCTCCCTCCCCTGTCCCTGTTGTTGCCCCTGTTGTTGCCCCTGTTGTCGACCAATCTGCCATCGCGGCCCAGGAGGCGCCTGTCGTCAGCGGGAGGGTCTTCATGGCAGCGGGCCTGGGGGCGGTTCTCTCCGGGATTTTGATGCTTCTTGGCTCTAACGACCCCGCAACCGTCAGTATGCCCGTGTTTGTTCTGGCACCGCTGATCCCGGCCCTCTGTGCTTTACTTCTCTGGCTGCCACTGTCTTTCACCGAAAAAACCGAGGCACGCCGCCAAACCGTCTCGGCCGCCGGGGTGCTGGTCGTACTGGGCGCCGTATTCTTCTTCGTCGAATGGTCTGCCCGCTTTGAATTGAGCCTCTACTTTGCGCTCATGCTGTTTGCGTGGGGCAGCAGGCTAAAATTTGCTTCGCTAAAGTGGGCTGCCCTGCCCTACCTTGCCGCCGCCATCCTCCTGCGCGTCCTCGAATTCCCGGGCGAAGCATTCATCCTTCTCATTCTCGGCGCACTGACGATTGTTTGGCCGATTTTGGCGCGCAAGCGTTCCTGAAAAAATCCCCGTATGTGATCGAGCGTCGGGGGAAAAGGCCCGGAAGGTGCTGCCGCGTCTGGAATCTCGTGAGGGCGGAGGTCAGCGTAGGACCGGCGAGCTCTCAGGGACGAGGACCTTCACGGCCGCCGGCGCCACCTCCAGCACGGCCGGGAGCGGGCCTGCCATCTCCCCGTCGGCGTAAATGTTCAGCGGCTTGCTGGCGCTGATCGTCACGGTGTTCCCGCGGCTGAAGCTGATATTGCGTTGGCCCAGGTGCGAACCCCGGTAGGAGCGCAGGAACATGGCCGCCACGCCCAGGATCGAGGCGCGGCCCAGCGAGACCACGTCCAGCAGGCCGTCGTCGACCAACGCCAGCGGGCAGATCCGCAGCCCGCCGCCGTATTGGCCAACATTTCCGACGGCGACCAGCCAGCCGGGAAAGATCGTCGCCTTCCCGTCCACCGACACCGTGAACGTGACGTTCTTCCACTCGAGGAACGCGCGCAACCCGCCGTAAAGGTACACAAACGGGCCCAAGTTCAGGCGTGCACTGTTGCCGTATTCGTTCGCCAGCCCGTCAAAGCCCACATTTGCGACGCCAAGATAGGGCCGTCCGTTGACCAAGCCAAGATCCAGCTCCCGGGATTTCAGCAGGGCAAGGTTTTCAATGGCCTTGACCGGGTCCAGCTCCAAACCCAGCCGGCGCACGGTGTCATTGCCGCGCCCGCCTGCCAGGGGCAGCAGGACTGCCCCGGAATCGCGGGCGCCGGCTGCCGTGGCCCCCAGAAAACCATCGCCGCCCAGCACCGCTATGAGACTGCCTGCCTCGGCAGCGCGTGCGTGCTCTGTGGCGTCAGCGAGGTTGTCGGTGATGACTACGGCGGGTGTGAACCCGGCCGCTTCAAGGGCCGCAACCGTCCGCGGCAGCAGCTTCATGCTGCGCCCTCGCCCCGAGGTGGGGTTGACGAGCAGCAGGACCGTGCCGCCGAATTCCGCACCGCTCATGCGCCGGCTCCTTCGCCAAGGCCGGGCGCATCAAAGTCCGGTGCCGCCGCAACGGCCAAGATCTCTTCCGCCCGCCCGCGGGCCTTGTCCGCGTCGGCGGGCACAAAAGCCAGCCGGGTGCGCCGCTCCAACAGGTCTGCAACGGTGGAGGCGCCCTCGGCGCGCACGGCAAATAAAAGTTCGGCACCGGTAATTTCCGTTCCATCAAACAAGGGCTCCGCCAGTGTGGGATCCATCCGGCCCAGCTCCTGTATCTGAGCAGCCTCGGTGCCATACTTTGCCACAAGCCGGGCAGGGGCATCAATGGTGCGGAGCACCGCAGCAGATGCGGCGCCCACCAGCGGCAGGGTCTTGGTGCCGCAAGGAACGTCCACACCGAGACGCCCAACCACGGCATCCACCGCATCCTGGGCCATGCGCCGGTAGGTGGTGAGCTTCCCGCCCACCACGGTGATCGGCGTCCCAGAAACATCGACCACGAGGTGGCGCCGGGAGATGTCGGAGGTGCCGTCGAAGCCGTCCCCATGCGCAGCCTCCGCCAGGGGCCGCAGCCCGGCAAAGGTGCCCACAACGTCGTCACGCGCCAGGGGCACCGCCAAGGTGGCGTTGACAACGCCAAGGAGGAAGTCGACGTCGTGCTCGGGAACCTCGGGATGGTGCCCGTCAGCGCTGTGGTCCTCCTCGTCGGTGAGTCCGATGTACACCAGCCCGTCCGGCTGCGGCAGCACAAAAACGTAGCGGCCAAAGTGCCCCGGAACCGCCACGGTGTGCGCGGCGTGGGGCAGGCCCAGCAGCTCCGCCCGCACCACCAGGTGGGTGCCGCGGCTGGGGGTCACGGTCAGGGCGGGGTCAAAGTCGGCGGCCCAAACACCCGTGGCATTCACCACCGCGCGGGCCCTGATCTGCAGCGGCGCACCCGTGCGGACGTCGACGGCATCGACCGTTTGCGCGGTCAGAGCCGTGGCCTGCACGTCGCGCACAATGTGCGCGCCAAGCCCCGCCGCTGTCCGGGCCACGCCCAGCACCAGGCGGGCATCGTCAACCACTTGCCCGTCCCAGTACAGGTAGCCGCGCCGCAGCCCCGCCACGTCCAGCGCCGGAGCCAGGGCAGCCACGGCCTGGCTGGAGAGCAGCTGCGGACGCGGCAAGATAGTGCTCTCCAGCCCGGAAAGCCTACGCAGGACGTCATAAACCACGGTGCCAAAGCCGGCCACGAGCCCCTCCCAGACAGGCGCACTGCGGACGTCGGGGATGACGAATCCCAGGGGATGGATCAGATGCGGGGCGATGCTGCCCATCAGCCAGCGCCGTTCCCTGGCCGACTCCCACGCCACCGGAAAATCCATTTTCGCCAGGTAGCGCAGCCCGCCGTGCACCAGTTTGGAGCTGTAACCACTGGTCCCCGAGGCGAGATCGCCGCTCTCAATCAGCGCCACGCTCAGCCCGCGGCTCACGGCATCCAGCGCCACGCCCGCCCCGGTGATGCCGCCGCCCACGACCACCACATCCACGGTGTTCGCGGCCAGGTGCTCCAGCGAGCGCCTGCGCGTTGCATCGTTAATCCAGGTGGAGTTGGGTGCGCCGGTCATGGCTGCTCTTTTCCGCTGATAACGTTCGACGGCGTGAGGTAGCGTTCCAGCATTTTCGCCAGCTCGGTGAGTGCCTCCTCGAAGACGCCCATCCGGAACAGGACCCGTGAGGAAAGTGCCACGCCCTGCACGGAGAGCAGCAGCGTGGTGGGTGTTCCGGCGGCGGCCTCGATGCTGCCGTCCTGCAGCCCCTTGTCCAGCAGCGCGTTCAACTGGTCCAGGATGAGCTGCTGGCTGGTACCCAACCGGTCCGTGACATAGGGGATCAGGAACTCTGGGTCGCGCTCGGCAATGGAGGCCAGCAGTTCCGAGGTGGCGAAGACACGCACGCTTTCCACGGCGAAATGCACCAACTGCTCGCGGCCGAGACCGGTGGGGGTTTCCGACTGCACTGCGCCGGTGTAGGCACGGAACTCCTGCGTCAGTGCGGCCAGGACGGCGTTTTCCACGGAGCCCATCCGGCGGTAGAAAGTCATGCGGGAGATGCCCGCCCGCTCGGCGATGTCGTTCGCCGTGGTGCGCCGCACCCCGTGCAGGACCACGGAGTCACGGATGGCGGCGAGCAGCTTTTCGTCCGCCGCAGGGATGGTACGTTGTGACTTCATGTGTCACACTGTATCTCATGGTGACCCACGTTACAGAAGAAATTCCCCGCTCTGTTTGGTACGGCTGGGGAGACCCGACTCGTGCCAGGCCTTTGAGCCCCGGCGCCCTGGAATTTATGCGCCGCACACTCAAGCTGGGCAGCGTGGCTGCGGTGCACCCTCCCGTTGATTTGTCCGAGGTCAGGGTGGGATCCGTCTCCCTGGACGACGCCGTCCTGGCAGAACTACGGGCCATCACCGGCGAAGACCATGTCGCAACGGACGCAACCTCCCGCATCCTGCACGCTGGAGGAAAGAGCACGCCGGACCTGATGCGGCGCCGCGGCGGGGACGCACTCGGAGCCCCCGACGCCGTCGTTTTTCCCGGCAGCGCCGAAGATGTCCGCGCAATCCTGGCGCTGTGCGTGCAGCGCAAACTTGCAGTGGTCGCCTTTGGCGGCGGCACCTCGGTGGTGGGCGGGGTGGAGCCGCTGCGGGGGCGGCTTGCCGGAGTCATCACCCTTGACATGCGCCGCATGGACCAGCTCCTCCACGTTGATCCCCTGGCCCGGACGGCAACCTTCGAGGCCGGAATTCGCGGCCCTGCCATCGAGGCGGCACTGGTCCCGCACGGCTTCACGCTGGGGCATTTTCCGCAGAGCCACCAGGAGGCGACGCTGGGCGGATATGTTGCCACCCGATCAGCCGGCCAGGCCTCCACCGGCTACGGACGCTCCGATGAGCTGGTCAAGTCGGCACACCTTGAGACCCCGGTGGGGCCGTTCGACGTCGGGTCCCCGGCTCCCGGTTCGGCCGCCGGCCCCAAGCTCCTGGACGTGGTGGTTGGCAGCGAGGGAACACTGGGCGTCATCACGAGCGCAAGCGTGAAGGTGGTCCCCGTTCCGGCGGAGAAGGTGTACGGTTCCTGGTCGTTTCCGTCCTTTGAAGCGGGCGCCGAGGCCATGCGCAGGCTCAAGCACGACGGCGCACGAGGCGACATGCCGCAGGTGTGCCGCTTGAGCGATACGGACGAAACGGCGTCGACCTTTAAGTTGGGTGGCTGGAAGACCGGCACACTGGGCCGCTACCTGCGCGTCCGCGGGCAAAAAACACCGGCGATGGCGCTGTTCGTCTGGGAAGGCGACGGGCGTCAGGCCAAGGCCGGCAAGCGGCGCAGCGCGCGGATCATGCGGGCGGCCGGCGGCATTTCGATGGGTCCGCTGCCCGGAAAGTCGTGGGAACACGGGCGGTTCAGCGGTCCATACCTGCGCGATGAGCTGCTTACGCGCGGCGTGTACGTGGAGACGCTGGAGACTGCGGCGTCGTGGGGAAAGGTGGCGGAAACGTATACCGGCGTGCGTGCCGCCATCCTCGGCGCGTTGGAGGCGAACGGAGGCGGCGCCTACGTCCAAACGCACATTTCCCACGTGTATTCCGACGGCGCATCCCTGTACTTCACGTTTTTGGCTGGGCTGGAGGAGGACGGGCTGGCGCAGAATGCCCGTGTGAAGGCGGCTGCGTCAAAGGCCATTGTGGCCGCGGGCGCCACCATCACCCACCACCACGCAGTGGGCATTGACCACGCTCCCTACATGGGTGCGGAAATCGGCGAGCTTGGCATCAAGGTGCTGGCCGGGATCAAGGACACGCTGGATCCGGAGGGCATCATGAATCCGGGAAAGCTCATCCCTGCCGCTTCTTCCACGGCGCCAGCCGCCGACTCCACCGACTCCGCCAAATCCGCCGAGATGTGAGATCACGCCCTGTGCACTTCGCCGAGGTGTGAGATAACGCCCGGTGCTCCCCCGCCCCATCCACCCGAAGGAACAACCATGACCATCGAATCCCTCGCCGGATCCACCGTCCTGATCACCGGCGCCGCCATGGGAATGGGCAAAATGTACGCCCACCTGGCCGTGCAAGACCACGCCGCGCATGTTGTCTTGTGGGACGTGAACGCCGGGGCGCTGGAGGAGGCCGCCGCCGAACTGAGGGGCCGCGGCTCCAACATCCACCCCTATGTGGTTGATGTCAGCAGGCTTGAGGACATCGAGGCGGTGGCGCAACAGGTGCGCACCGAGGTGGGCACCCCGGACATCCTGATCAACAACGCCGGCATTGTGCGTGGCAAATACTTCTGGGAGCACGACCAGCGGGCCGACATCGCCGCCACCATGGCGATTAATACGCTGGCCCTGATGCATATCACCCGGGAGTTTCTGCCGGCCATGATCAGCGGCGGGAGGACGTCGCGCATTGTGAACGTGGCCTCGGCCGCCGGGCTGCTGGCGAACCCGCGCATGAGTGTCTATTCATCATCCAAGTGGGCAGTGATCGGCTGGAGCGATTCGCTGCGTCTCGAGCTCAAGCAGGCCGGCCACAACCACATCCTCGTCACCACCTTCTGCCCGTCCTACATCAAGACCGGAATGTTTGAGGGCGCCCGCGGCCCGCTGCTGACTCCGCTCATGGAGCCCGAGGCCGTGACCGAGCGAGTGTGGCGGGCCATGAAGGAAGGCACCCCGATGCTCATGATGCCGTGGACCGTGAAACTGAGCACGGCACTGCGCGGCGTGCTGCCGATCGCCGCCTGGGACGTGGTGGCCGGGCGCGTGTTTGGCGTCTACAAGTCGATGGAGCATTTCACGGGCCGGAAGTGAGGTCTACCGCCCGGTGAATCCCGGCTTCCGCTTGGCCGTAAAGGCTGCGAAGCCCTCCGCATAATCGGCCGTTGTGGATAGGCCCACCTGCGCCTCATTTTCAAGCACGACGGCGTCCCACAGTCCCAGCCGCCTCTCCCGTAGCGCTGCCACAAGGGTTTTGCTGGCATTGAAGGCCTTGGTTGGGCCGGTGGCGGTTTTGGCTGCCGCGGCCCGGGTGACTTCCACGAGTTCCTCCGCCGGCAGTGCCCGGCTGAACAGTCCTGCCGCCACGGCCTCGCTGCCGCTGATCAAATCCGATGTGTATATAAGGTCAAGGGTGCGGTGTGCGCCCAGGGTTTCGGTGAACAGCCAGTGCCCGCCGGAATCCAGTGTGGCTCCGAGGTTGCCAAACGGCGAACCAAACTTGGCATTCTCCGCCACGTACACCACGTCCGTGGCGATCAGCAGACCCAGCCCCACTCCAAGGCAGGCGCCCTGTGCTGCCGCAAATGTGGGTGCGGGAAAGGCAGCCATCTTTTGCAGCAACGGGGTCAGCAGGCCTTCGAGGTAGCCGCGGGCGTCGTCGTTGGCGCCGTCCACCCCGGCAATGTCGCGGCCCGCGCAAAACGCCCGCCCCTCGCCGCGGAGCACCAAGGCCCGCACCGCGCCAGCCGCAACTTCAGCCGCCGCTTCGTCATAAACGGCACTGAGCTCCCTCAGCCCGTCTTCGTTGAGGGAGTTCAGCTTGTGAGGGGCGTTCAGCACAATTTCGGCAACGCCATGAGCGATGAACAGTTCAATCACGATAACTCCTCAGCCGTCGTAGTCAACGGTGACCTCCGGCGTGGTGGGGTGGGATTGGCAGGTGAGGACGTAGCCGGCGGCAAGCTCCTCGGGTTCAAGCGCGTAGTTTTCATCCATGGCCACTTGCCCGGACACCAGCTTGGCGCGGCAGGTGCCGCACACGCCTCCCGCGCAGGCGAACGGCACATCGGGGCGCACACGCAAGGCAGCGTTGAGCACGGATTCCCGGGCGTGGACAGGGCTGCGGATTTCCGCGGTGAGTCCGTCGAGCGTGAACGTGATCTTGCACGTTTCCTCGGAGGAGTCGATCAGCACGGGCCGGCCGTGCTGGCCTGCGGGACGGTCCGGGCGGCCCGTTGTGAACAGCTCAAAACGGACGTCGCTGCGGGAAACGCCGCGGGCTTCGAGGACGTCGCGGCACAGCTGGACGAGTTCGAAGGGGCCGCAGAGGAACCATTCGTCGACGTCGTCCGCGTGGATGGCCTTCGTCAGCAGTGCCTCCAGCTTCTCGGCGTCGAGCCGCCCGCTGAGCAGCGGGGCGATGCGTTGTTCGCGCGAGAGCACATGGTGCAGGGCGAAACGGCCCGGATACCTGTCCTTCAAATCCGCCAGCTCCTCGAGGAACATGACGTCCATGGCTGCCTTGTTGGCGTAGACCAAGTCCAGGCGGGTGTCCTCGCTACCACCCAGCAGCGACCGCGCCAGCGCCATGACGGGCGTGATCCCCGAGCCGGCCGCAATGGCCACGTATTTTCCCGTGCGCCGGCCCAGATTCTCGGGGTGGTTCATGCTGGTCAGGACATTTTGCGGATTGGGCAGTCCGCTTCGGGAAATGAACGCGCCCTGGGGGCTCATGACCTCCATGACGGCGCCGGCTACCAACTCCGCGTTGGCCCAGGTGGAGAATTCGCCGCCGATGTCGCGCTTGATGGCGATTCTCAGTTCCGAGCTGCTGTCGGGAAATTGCACGGGCACGGCGCAGAGGGAGTAGCTGCGGCGCAGTTCGCGCAGCACGCCGTGCTCGTCCGGCATGTGCACGCGCAGGGCGACGTACTGGCCGGGCAGGTAGTCGTACCAGCCGGCCAGCCCAGCCGGGACGGCGAACGTGACCTCGATGGCGTCCTCCGTCAGCCGGTGCACCTCCGAGACTTCCAACTCATGGAACGACGCCCTTCGCCGGGCCGTGGCGTCCGTGGGAACACTGACAGGAACACTCATCAGAGCACCTTGAAGTAGTCGAACGGTTCCCTGCATTCGCCGCACACGTACAGCGCCTTGCAGGACGTGGAGCCGAAACGGGCCAGTTCGCGCGTGTTCAGCGACTGGCAGTGCGGGCATTTCACCTGCAGGGCGAGGCGGACCGGGCCGCTGTGGCCGCCCACCTGAGACTGCCCGCTGGGCGGGGCAATACGGAAGGCCTCCAGCTTGGCGCGTCCCGCGGCGCTCATCCAGTCGGTGGTCCAGGCCGGGGACAGCACCGTCACGATCTCCGGATCCGGCCAGCCTTGTTGGGCGAACGCCGCCCGCAGATCGTTCCGGATGGTGTCCATGGCGGGGCAGCCCGAGTAGGTAGGCGTGATGGTGACCCTCACGTTTAGTCCCGCCACTTCCACCTTCCGCAGGATACCGAGGTCCTCGATGGTCAGCACGGGCAGCTCGGGATCGGGCACGGCCGCGGCGATGTCCCAGGCGGTCTGTTGCGACTTGGTGGCCGCCGTTTCGGTGCCGGCCGCTTGACTGCGCAGTTCAGCCACGGCGCTCACCAGCTTGCCCCGGGAAATTCGCGCGCCAGAACCTGCATTTCCGCCAGCAGGTAGCCCAAATGTTCCGAATGCCGGCCGTGCCGCCCGCCGCCGGTGGCCATGGGATGCGCGGGCACCGCCAGTTCCGCCTCGGCCAGGACCGCACCGGTGGTCCGGTCAAATTCCGCTTTGAGGCTGGAAGGCACGACGCCGGCGTCCCCCACTTTTGCGGCCAGCGGATCGTCTTCAAAGAGCTCGCCGACAAACGGCCACATGAGGTCCAGTCCGGCGATCATGCGCCGGCGCGATTCCTCCGTGCCGCCGGCCAGGCGCAGCACCCATTGTGTGCTGTGGTCCAGGTGGTAGTCCACTTCCTTGACGGCCTTGGCCGCGATGGCGGAGAGCATGGGATCGGAGGAGCCGCTGAGTTCGCGGTAGAGCGGGTATTGGTAGTTGGCGGCGATGAACGCCCGGGCGATGGTGGCGGCAAAGTCGCCGTTGGGCTGTTCGAAGAGGTGGGCGGAGCGGAACTCGGATTCGCGGCGGAAGTAGGCGAGATCGTCCTCACTCTTTCCCCACGCCGCTCCGGCATAGCTGAGGAACGACCGGGCGTGGCCCAGCTGGTCCAGCGCAATGTTGCCCAGCGCCACGTCCTCCTCCAGTTCGGGGCCGCGGGATATCCACTGCCCCAGGCGCTGGGCTAGGACCAGGGCGTCGTCTCCCAGATGGAGGGCGTATTGGGCCACGTCCTCGTTGGGTCTGGCCGTGCCGTCGGCGGCTGCGAGCGCAATGTCCTCGGGGCGCAGCGCATTGCCGGGAGTGATCCTGGTGGCGGAGGCGGCGCTGTCCCCCTGAGCCCAGGGGGTGGGGTTGCGGCGCTTGGGGGCCTCGCCGGCGAGGGACCCGCCGCGAGCCTGCGAGTGGGGGGAGCCGGTGGGGATCATAAATGTTTCACCCCTTCACTCTTCGTATAATACGTGGCGTGGCGGTAGTCCTTGCCCTGCGGGGACTCGAAAAAGGAGCCCTTGGCGTCGGGGTCGGAGGCGGCGATCGCATCGGAGGGGACCACCCAGATGGACACTCCCTCGTTGCGGCGCGTGTACAGGTCGCGGGCGTTGCGCAGCGCCATGGCGGCGTCCGGGGCGTGCAGCGAGCCGGCGTGGACATGACTGAGCCCGCGGTTTGAGCGCACAAAGACCTCCCACAAGGGCCAACCCGGGGCACCCGGGGCGGGAGCCGGCGTCGTGCCTGCATCGGGGGAAACGGCACGTGAGGTTGTGGCGGATCCGGCGGAAACAGCAGCGGAAATTTCAGCGGGACACATGGCTAGGCCGCCTTCATCCCTGCGCGCGCGGCCTGCTTGGCGGCATAGGCGGCGGCCGCCTCGCGAACCCAGGCTCCGCCGTCGTGCGCGGCACGGCGGCGCTCCATCCGCTGGGCATTGCAGGGACCGCGGCCGGCCAGAACCTCCTTGAATTCGCCCCAGTCGAGCGGGCCATGCTCCCATTTCCCGGTG